>NZ_JBFLUR010000001.1:0-13148 GCF_050473865.1 Bacillus sp. S10(2024)
TATAGTTATCAGAAAAAGACATCGCATAACGATGCTTTCCGTTTGGTTTGAATCCAAATTGTGGAAACGTCATACTATTGTAGTCTTTATACTTTTTCTGTTTTGGATACTTTGCATCTTTCCGAAAGAAATGATCAAACGCTTTTTTTAGACGTACAAACACTTCTTGCAAAGGCTGAGAAGGCATTTCTTTTAGAAAAGGATACGTCTTCTTGTCTAATGTAAGTTGTCTTTGCATATCATAACGATTGTAATTTTCTTTGTTTTGCTTATATTTCCGTTCTTTGTCTAGCAAGGCAGAATTATAGGTTTGACGACAATATTGTAACCAACGGCCTAACACTTCTTTTTGTGTTTCTGTTGGAAAGATTTCATATTTTTGATTCAACAACATTGTCATCCCCTCCCATTCGTTTTGCCCTTGTGTTTCGATGTATTGTTTTAGCATTTCTAATGGTGCACCGCCCACAGCCAGCAAACGATAACTTTAAGATCCAAATCATTCTTTACATACATACTATCTGATTCGAGGAAATTCCTTTTTCAATCCTTTGGCTTACGCCAACCAAAATTCAGCCCCTCCCTACTCATTGGGCTTCACCCTTCTCATTCCTTGAGGAAGGGGAATTCTTTTGGAAATATGTTAAAGTAGAAATCCTTGTATCAATAAGGGTTACTATATGAATGTTATTACTAGTTATCTCGATTGAAATTTGGTAGTTTTCTGTATTTCTTTTATAACGGGTTCTGTGTAGCAATGGAACCAAATCATGCAATAAGCATTAGCGGACATTATTCACGTACATAAAAAAGGAAGACCTTTCGAATTTGGAAAGTCTTCCTTTTTTATGTACGTTGAGATTATTTATAGATGTCACCGCGTAGTTTATTTTAAATAAAATCCAAAAGGTTCCAAGCCTTAATTGATATAGATTCATGTAGTCCTTCATACTTAACTTTTGAATATATTGGAATTCACAGCAACAAACTCTATCACTTTAAACTGACCGGTTGTTGCTGTGTAACACAATGAATCATACCACCATTTTTATACAGCTCCCTTACATCAATTCCAATCACCTTACGGTCAGGATATAGTTTTTGGATTCTATCGTTTGCTATTTTATCATTAGGATCATTATAATTCGGAACTAATACAACTGTATTCCCAATGTAAAAATTTATATATGAACCTTTGTATCCCAAATCTTTTCCATTATCTAAAATTACATTGTTTTTACTAATTGGTAAATACACATACTGATAAGGCTTGCCAAAGGCATTTTTAGCATTCATTAATGTTTTAATATCTTTATTTGAAACACCCCATTCCTCTAAATCATCTTCTTTCATTGTAATAATTGTAGACTGATCATAAAATTTAGCAAAACCATCAATATGGAAATCCGTAATATCCAAACCTGAGACACCATCTAGCCAAATAAAATTAGTAGCACCAAGATATTCTTCTATATACTCCTCTATTTCTGCTTCTGATAACTTAGGATTCCTGTTTTTGTTAACGACAGCACTACGTGTGGATAAAAATGTACCATTACCATCTAGTTCAAAGGCTCCACCTTCAAGTACTACATTAGTTAGATTAATTCTTTCCATACCTAATTGCTTACTAAGACTGCTTGGAATTAATGCATCCTTTTTATACGGGGTTTTCTTGCCCCATCCATTAAATCCCCAGTTCATGATTTTAATATTCTTATCCTTGTCATATACAAAAATCGGTGCAGAATCTCTTGCCCATACATCATTAGTAGGAATGATATAAAAGTAAATTTTCTCCATATTTATACCCTTCTCATACAGAAGATTAGAAATATAATTCTTTTCGTATTCATTATATGCGATAATATGAACATTTTCTCCTTCGCTTAAAGCACTTGTCATCTCTATCCAAATTGATTCAACCTCTTCTTTATAACCTTTACCATATGTCAAGTTATGAGGCCATTGCAACCATGTACCTTCATGTTTGCCTCTTTCGTCAGGCATTGAGTATTTGCCTACACTTTGTTCTTTTATACTTTGGCTTTCATCAGCTTTACTTTGAATACATCCTGTTAAGATTCCAGCTACTAATACAGCCCCTGAGCACAGTATAATCATCTTATTCATTTCATAATCTCCTTATTATGTTTTGATTACTTTCTCTTGGAAGTAGAATAAGCTTTGACATAGTGTCAAGGTCAAGCAATTATTGTTTTTCTTTTTTGATGACAGGAAAACAGATTTGTGTCACATACTCCTCCACAGAGCAGTCACATTCTGGACCTTTCAAATAAGTTTCATAAGACGGACCATCTAAGCAATAACCGTTGCATTCTGCCCATTCTTCAAGCGCCATATGTGCATATCCAATATAATCATAACTTCCGATATGCAATGTAGTGGCAATAAACTTTTGAGAGAGCTTTTTTATTTGCCATTCTCTTGATATATCTCTTTCATTCCCAGGAATAATCGGAATCATTAATTCAATATCGCTATGGTCAGGGCTAAACTCTTCATCAAAAAAAATGACAGAGGGTACACCACGTAACTGAATGTTACTTTTTTCCGCCTTATCGTATAAGGAATCAATGCACTTGTCTACATCAGCAATATTAATCTGCAATCTTTGACTTACGACACTTACCTCTTTTCTCATTCCGAGCAATATATCATATGCTCTTCTTTCTCCTTGAATCAAATCCACCTTTTTTTCAATCATCTCTTGCATTTCTGTAATGATCCGTCTATATCGATTGATTTCCTTTGATAATTCATTTATTTTCAAATGTATGAATCTGATAAACAATTTTCTATCTGATGTCTGAAGGATGGTTTTAATCTCCGGCAAAGAAAAGTTGTATTCTCTCAGCTTTTTGATTAGTAATGCCATTTCTAATTGACTATTCTCATAATATCTGTATCCGTTCGTTGCATCTATATATACTGGCTTCAAGAGTCCTTCTTTGTCATAGTGTCGTAACATACGAGCACTCATTTTGCATAGCTGAGAAAATCTGCTAATCGTGTACATATTTCTCTCCTTACTTAGAATGATAAAATTTTCCAAGCAAATGACCAGGTAGTAGGGGTCCCCTACATCTTCGCAATTTTACCTTTAGAGACATACCGCTTCTTCAAAGCCATTAAAATATCTTCTTTTTCCCACATATCCATCACATTATGATTCCCCTGGTCCGCATTGCTTTATACAAAGGTACCTTTCTTTGTCACTCAACCAATCTTTTAATCACACTTTATTATAAAAATTGAACGGAGGTTTTTTGAAAGAAGAATTCGTTTCGATCAATCTTCTTTCAAAAAAAGAAAGCTAGTAGAATCAATATAGCTTTCTTTTTCCTTAACGTACAGGTAATCGGCTGAAATGTGCCTAAATTGTATCTAAGCGTACAATTTTTTACTTTTGGTGACGTGACCCCATACCCATCAACTTAAGAATTTTATAACACTCCAAACAAAAAATGTACATTTTCTCCTGGAGATGTCAATTTTTTTCGTTTTTCTACTTATATTATCCAAAATAAAATATGTATATTGTTTTATAAAAAATAATTATTTACGACGCCTTTTCTTTGCTTTTTTACGCTGATTTGTATGACTATATTTTTTTATATGAGTACTTCGGTTCTTTTTATAATTAGGTAACTTAAATATAAAAATAGTAATTGCACAAAAAATGAAAGATATAAGGGTTGCAATCATCCAAAGATTAATATCATAGTCATATAGCTTACTAAAATACTTTTTGTTACGAGGAATATGGCTTACATTACTGTCAATTGCTTCGAGAGTGCAAGGAATAACCCAAAAGGAACCAATTAACATAACAATTGTTCCAAAAATGAAACTGAGTATATGTTTTATCAAGTTCTATTCTCCTTTAATTATGTTTATTGTATACATTCATACTATATTTATCGTTTAAAACTTATAGTCAGAGTGATTTCTATATACTGTACAGCACGTTAGGTACTTATACCGTTTCTTTAATCGCAAAACATAACTGAAAACATTTCTTTATATTTCCAATTATATCATTCACCAAAGATAGTTGTCAGTGTAAGGTTTTCCTTTGCTTTTTGGCTAGAGTGCTGGCTCGTCGTGTGGGGGCGAAACCCCACGTATTACGTATCAATTTTTGAGTAAGAACTATGTTGAGACGAATGATCTAGGCGGTTCGGCTCGTATACTTGCTTGTCCAAGTCAAGAACCATTGTTTTGCTTTTAGCACTATATAGAGGTACAGCCGCATGCCCATCAACTTAAGAATGGAAACAAAATGTACTTTCATTTTGTGGGGGTAAAGCATTCCTAAAATATAAGCATACTTTTAATCATACGCATACCAAATAAACCCTAACGGGTTTCATTTTTAAATTATGAAGCTTTCTTTTGTTTTCTCAATCCATTATATTCATAGACAACACCCAAAATATCAAAGACTGTTTTCTTCTCATATCGATGAGGTTTCCGCCCATTCTTCTGGAGCAAGTGGAACAGACGGATTAAAATCTTTGTTATCTCTTGGGTGTTTTGTTGTATGGCTTGATACAAAATCGATAAATGATCTTGAATCATTCCAATTGCTTTATATTCACTTAATTCTTGTTTATTCTTTTGTAAAATTAATTGGCGCATCTTAAACATAGTAGAAGAACATAAAAAAATGGCAATGAGTTTTCCATAAACATGGCATTCTAATCGCTCTTGTTTAATATTTTGCCAATGATGAATTTGAAATAGGGATTTTCATGTTTTAAATACAATCTCTATTTGCCAACGGAGAGAGTAAAAATCATGGATTTGTTTCATCGGAATAATCTCCCAAGGTGTATTGGTAACATATAGGTTCATGCCAGATAATCGTTTGCTTTTTTTCGAATACGTAATACCCTTTTTACTTTCCGTATACATCTGTTTTTTCATACGCTCGCGAAGTTGTTTTTCTGTTAATCGATACATAATCACCCGCGTGAATAGTTTTTTACCCTTTCCGATATAAGCTTCTTTTATTTCATAGGACTGTCCTGGTTTTAAAGTATCCATAATGTGCTCTAAATCAGCTTTGATGTACTGAGATTGTTTTTTATTGTCCCATTTCGAAAGTATTCAGGAAATTCATTTTTGACATATACCCTATTGTTTAATTTGAGCCGCGATATATAATACACGCCACGTTGATCCATTTGATCTAAATCATCCAGTGAATAATAGCCTAAATCCCGAATACATAGGTCACCAGGGCGTAATGTTGATAAACACTGTGTTCCAAAGGTTTTATCATTATTTTTTCCTGGTTCCACTTGGAAATTTAAAAACTGACCACTATGTAAATCATATTCTAACTGAATTTTTATACCCGCTGTTTGAGCACAACCACCTGATCCAGGATACACACTAGCTAAATGCTTTGGTACCTGAAAAATTGTTGCATCTAAAATACGAATTCGTTGAAAATAGGCGATTGAAGAACTAGGAATCACTGATGTTTCACAAATTTTACTTTTTAATAACGAAGAGAAAATATGTTTTAAAAAGCAAACAGCTTTTTTATTGAAACGCTTATTGAGTCCTTCTGGACTCATAAGTGTTCCTGTAACAGCATGAAGTTGACTACATAGGCGCACTAAAGAATCACTCGCTACTCGTTGACTAATCCAAACACAGATAGTAGCTAAATCATGCCCTGAAAACTTACGTTTTCGTTGTACAAAACCTAGTTCTCTAGCAAGATTTTCTAAAAATGAAGGAGTAAGATATTCATGTAATTCTTCAGCAAATAGTTGTAATTCATCAGATACAGAAATAGACATACAAAAACGCCATCCTTTCCTATGATTCTACAGAAAGAATAGCGTATTTTTTCATTTTAGGGGGTATTTTGTTTTGTTAGCTTGATAGCAATGGGGTCCCGCCCCACATCCATCAACTTAAGGATTTGGACTATTCTTGAAGTTAAAAGCACGTTACCATTCTCTTATATTAATGAGAAAGGGTGACGTGCTTTTTATGAATATGCATCAAAAACAAGAGTTGTCTTTATTTGCCGAAGAGTTATATCGATATATGTCTCCCGCTACACTTAATCAATTAGCTATAGAAGCAGGCGGCATGAAACGAAAACGTAAATGCCACGGGCATCATTTTTTATCTTTGTGTGTATGGTTAAATCAACAGGTCGCTACTACCTCTCTTACTCAACTTTGTAGTCAATTAGAAACTTCAACAGGAGTTTTATTAAGTCCGGAGGGACTTAATCGGCGATTTAATTCGGCTTCTGTAGCCTTCTTTCGAACTGTATTTACTACACTTCTACAAGCTAAAATTGGAGGGTTATCTAAGATTTCTCATTCTCTTTCTGCTTACTTTGAGCGCATTCGTATCCTTGATTCTACAACTTTTCAAGTTCCAGATCGATTCGCATCTACTTATCCTGGTGCCGGAGGATGTAGCCATAAAGCTGGTGTGAAAATTCAACTAGAGTATGACTTGTTGAGTGGAGAATTTTCTGATGTGAAAATTGAACCTGGAAAACGGAGTGATCAGTCGTATGGTGCGACTCGCACAGGCATGATACAAAAGAATGAACTATATATTCGTGACCTAGGATATTTTCGTTTACAAGACTTTAAGTCTATCCAAGATAAGCAAGGATATTATTTATCACGATTTAAATTACCAACTAGTATAAATCGTTTGTCTTCTAATTGTTTCCCAATCGGTCCGTCATGGTTTAGGCCCATTGTTTCAATGACTTGAAGTGGCATACCAGTTTCATTTGTGAAGCTAACATGCAAGTTAATACCAGAATGTTCACCGTAGTAAACTGCCCATGATAAACGATTTTTTCCAACTGTGATCGTTGTTGAATCAATGTTTGGAATGTGATATTCATTGTTCATGAGAGATGCCTCTTTTCGTAAATGTTTGTGTCGTAACTCACATTTTACAAGAAGCATCTCTCTTTTTGTCTATAATTTTATTGGAATAAATTAGATAATCAACACGCATGATAATAAGCCTTTTTCGATTCACTAATAAATCCAACTTTTTTAAAATATTTGAATTTTTTATATCATCATAGTATTATGAAATAGAAAATAAAAGGTAATAAATTACAAACAAAGAAATCATTGTAAAATTCATCTATTCTTGCTTTATTTATTGTGGCATTTTCTTTAGCAATGCCAACAAAAGCACAAGAGAATCTATTAGATGAGAGAATCTATTAGATGAGAAACTATATCAAAGTCTAATTGAAGAAGGTTCTTATTCTCCTAAAATTACATATGAGATGGCCAATAAGTTTCATATATCTTCAATGGCGAGGAAAAGAAATATTACTGAGAGAATAGTAACCTTTCTATAAATGGTATTTAAGATTATATGAGAGGAGGTGACAAAAGATGAAAATGGAAATCATTAATGAAGCAAACACAGTTGTTGAAGTTGAAAATAACATGCAACAGTACCCATTTGAAGTTTAGTATTCCACAAAGGATGATCATATGAGAGGAGGTGACAAAAGATGAAAATGGAAATCATTAATGAAGCAAACACAGTTGTTGAAGTTGAAAATAACATGCAACAGTACCCATTTGAAGTTTAATATTGCACAAAGGATGATCATATGAGAGGAGGTGACAAAGGATGAAAATGGAAATCATTAATGAAGCAAACACAGTTGTTGAAGTTGAAAATAACATGCAACAGTACCCATTTGAAGTTTAATATTGCACAAAGGATGATCATATGAGAGGAGGTGACAAAGGATGAAAATGGAAATCATTAATGAAGCAAACACAGTTGTTGAAGTTGAAAATAACATGCAACAGTACCCATTTGAAGTTTAATATTGCACAAAGGATGATCATATGAGAGGAGGTGACAAAGGATGAAAATGGAAATCATTAATGAAGCAAACACAGTTGTTGAAGTTGAAAATAACATGCAACAGTACCCATTTGAAGTTTAGTATTGTGCAAAGCTACATAATCTAGGTAAAAGTAAAGAGGTTACTCCATAGGAATTGAATATTAAGCTGTTTCTATATTGATTGCATAAGCACAAGATGTATATTTTCTGAAGATTTATTTAAGGAAGGACTTCTGTGCTTATGTATCCTTCTTTGCAGGAGTTTTAAATGTACCTTAATTAACAATAAATAATTCGAGAAAGAAGTTACATATTGCAAGATTCATGTGTTACATATTTAAGAGTTTATCCAATATTCCGTCTTTTCCATGTGAGTGACTTATAAATCGATAAAGATAAACCATAAAGTAAAGGTATTTATCAGATAGTTCTCTGTATACTGTATTTTCTATTTTTCTGTTTAAAAATTAATTTTTAAGAAGGAGGAGGCTAATTTACTTTAAATTGGCTATGTATAATGATGAATTATAATTTAAATGACATACCGGTAATTAACAAAACATACAATGAAACGCCAAAAGGAAATGGGCAAGTTATTTCTACTGTTGATGGAGAAATAAAGATTTTGCAATGTTCACACGAAGTTTTAGAAAAAGTTCTATCTTTAGTAAATGGGACTCGAACATTTGAAAAAATAGAGAATGAATTAGAAGAATTATATCCTTTAGATGAGATAAGAAATTTTTTATCCGCTTTGGTAAATGAGAGAATTATTTATCCAACTCCGGAAAGTAATGAGACTTTAGAGGGTGCCACTGTTTGTATTATCGGAAAAGGGCGACTAGCATCTGCGATGAATAAAGCAATAGAGTCAAGTTATCATAAAGAGTTTAAAACGATAGCGTTCACTATAGATGAGTTTTTGTTAGAGCAGTCTATGATTGATTTTGATGTTGCCGTGTTTGCACCAGATCAATGTACTTATGAAGATATACTGTGTTTGAATAAAAAAATGCTTTCTAAAAACAAACCATTTATACAGTGTTACTTTGATGGTCGTGAACTAGGACTCGGTCCATTTTTTATTCCAGGTAAAACCGCATGCTTAGAATGCCAAACCATGTATCATATTAAAAATATTAACAATAAAATTTTTAATGGACAATTGATAGATACAGAAGATATCAAATCGCTATATTTTTCACATGAATTCCCTTATGCCTATAAAGATTCACAATTATTATATGTCGCTGATTTAATATGTCAGGACATAATTAGTTATTTACAAAAAGGGAATATGGAATTTGCAGATGTTAGAAAGTGTTACAAAGCAAATTCGCTTACATTTGATAATAGCTATACCTATTATCCGACAACAGAATGTAAGTGCTGTCGTGCTATGAATAATTCTTATACGAAGTGGAGAGAGGGTCTTCTCCCTATTTTCAAAGATACAAAAGCTTCTTTAGAAAGAGAAATTTGTTATACTACTGGTGGATTGCGTTCTAAAACTGAAGAAGAAACAAAGCAGTTGATTGATGAGACGCTTGAACGAATCGGATTAAAAATTGATGTAAAGCGTGCTGTAAACAATCCTTTTAATCGTGTAGTACCTTGCTATAATGCTATATTAGATACTTCCCATAGTAATAAAACACCTTATTTCTTCCGAAAAACTAAAGCGTGGGGTAAAGGTCTAACTGAAATGCAGTCATACTTCTCTGCATCTTTTGAGATGTTTGAGCATATTGGACGTCAATATGTTGGTGATGTACCCATTGTAGAAGCATCTTATAAAGATGTCGCGCAAAACGCAATAGAAATGAATACAATTGCCGAATCAATACAAAATAAAAATACAAGTTATGATAAATTTAATCCTGATACAGCAATTGACTGGGTTTGGGCGAAATCATTAGTGAAGGATGATTACAAACTTGTACCAGCTTTAATGGTGTTTATGGATGATGTAAATACAAAAGGTCGTTTCTATGGAGGATCCTCTACTGGACTCGCTTCTGCAACTACTATTGAGGATGCCATTCTTCATGCACTGCTTGAAATTATTGAGCATGATGCTTGGATGGTTGGACAAGCCAATCAACATGTTCTGCCTCGTTTAGACTATATGACTTCAACAAACAAAGTATTGAAAGAGCGTATAGACATGGTGAAGGATATGGGGTATGAAGTAATAACTAGAGATTACACAAACGATTTAGAAATTCCTGTATTCAGAACTTGGATTGTTAATCCAAACAATGATACGCATTTTGCTTTCAGTGGTTTTGGTGCTTCAATTTCACCTGAAATCGCATTGGAACGTTCCGTTACTGAAGCCATGCAAAGCGATGCACTGGTTGATCCCAATAACCCATTGAATAATAGCATTTCTGGAGCTAAGTTGTTATCAAGAGTCAATTCTATATATTCTCTCCCATATTTATATAAAAAAGACATTGCGGGAAAAGCACCAAGTATTTCAATGCTAGATAAACCTAGCCTAAAAATAAAAAGTGTTAACCAAGCGATTCAACATATCATTAAACAATTGAAGAAAAAAATACCTGGTTGTGATGTTTTATATGTCGATTTGACAAAGGATTTTATTAATATACCTACTGTTAGAGTTATTGTCACTGGTGATATACAAAGGCTTAACCATCCTCTTATTTCAGTAAGCCCAAGAACACTTAACTTTGGTATCAATATGGGGTATTCTAATACACCAGCAACATATAGAGAATTATATCTTGGAGACTATCCGCATTAAAGAGGTAATCAACATGTCTACAAATCATATAAAAATGAAAAAAAATCATATTCGTTTACGCCTTATTTCTGAAGGTATTCAAAATATATTATTTTATATGCTTTTCCCTTTCATGACTTTATATTTAACAAAAGCATGGGATGCGGGTATTGTTTCTATTGCTTTAGTAACTATTGCAGTTTTAGGAATGTTTTCTGGCATTTGGGGAGGAATTCTTGCTGATAGGTTTGGTAGGAAACCTGTAATAATACTAACAAGCATAGGATTTCTAATTGCTACTACATTATTTATTATTGGAAGATTAGTATTAAGTAATGTAACAATTTATATGAGTTTCGCTTTAATGAGCCTTACATATGCCGCATATTTACCAGTAGGGAAATCCTATATTTCAGATTGGCTTGATGAAAAAGAACAGAAAAAAAACGTATATATTATCCTATCAAATATTTAGTGCTTCAGTAACAATCGGGCCACTTATAGGTAGTTTTATATTTGATTCTATGCCGATATGGTTTGTTTGGATATCTTTAATTTCGGCTCTGTTGCTTCTTTTTATTTCTTTATGGGGAACCCCGGAATTTAGAGATAATAGAAACTTGACTATAGAAAAAAAATCTAATAAAAGTAGTTTCCTATCCACTTTAGCTCTTATAGGAAAGGATAGGCGACTATTCATTTTTGTACTAGCCAGTATCTTTGCAGCTCAGGCTTTCATGCAATTGGAAATATTGCTTCCTTCCAAAGTAATTGAGGACTTAACTCAAGGAGTATCCATATTCGGTATTTCAATAAATGCTTCTCAATACTACGCATCTTTATTAATGACAAATGGTATTGTAGTAATCGTCTTTGGGAGTATCGTAGGAAGGCTTTTATCTAGATATAGTACAAGGTTTAGCTTTGTAGGATCGAGTTTATTGTATGCTCTCTCTATGATTATCTTTGCATTTTCGCAAAGTTACATCACTTTTTTTATAGGAATAATAGTGTTTACAGTAGCTGAGCTACTTGTTGTGAGTACACAGGATGCATATATTGCGGGAATCGCTACTGCTAATCAAAAAGCGCAATATTTTGCTGCAGCCAATATGCGATATTCCATTAGTAAAATCTTTGCACCTCAGCTATTAGTACTTGTATCATTTGTAAGCTATGAGGGCGCCTTTCTAATCGCAGCTTTTTCTGCAGTATTAAGTGCATTTTTCTTTTTCTTACTCTTTCAAAATACTAAATTACAAAACATACATTGAACATACAGTGTTAGAAGAAAGATAGGGATTAACAGTAAGCCGCCAATCAAATAATGTGTCTAAACAGACTGCACCTCCTAGTACTATACATGTATGAATGTATAGTACTAGGAGGTGCTTTTTTGGTACTATGTCAATGTATAAAATATACGTTAACTTTTGCTACAAATTAAAAAAGTTAACATTCAACTTAACATAACACTTATACGGAGAACCAAGAAAAACCAAAAAGCTCCTATTCGGCCAACAGAAGATGGTAAAAAGCACAAGTTACCTATTTATTTGTTTTAGATGTCATTTTATATTGACATCTTTTTTTATGAATCGTTATTTTTCAGGTGTTCCCTTTTGGGTACACTCTATACCTCTTAAACCATTGTTATTATTCACTTTTTATAAATTTCCTATCTCACTCTATATATAAAGGCTAAAAGGTCCGCACCAACATTTCACAGATTTTGTACGCTAAGGATATAAACTTTAATATGACAAGGTTTTTTTACATCATAATCAATGAATTAAGGACGAGCCCTTGTTGGAACAGGCATTGTAAAAAAACGATCGTTTCTGTTACATCGTCTAAAAATCCTTAGTGTACACCAAAATCAATTTTTTCGTGTCGAAATTTGCTTAGCGTACGAAATACGCGTTTTGTTGGTTGGACCCATCGCTATCAAGCTAAAAAAACAAAATACCCCCTAAAATGAAAATTTTCTTTCTCTATAGTTAGTTACTTTGAGAAGTCAGCACATTTTTCTTTAGTGTATGTGTCTAATAAGTCATTATTGGATTTAATTATATTTTTTAATTTACTTATATACATTCTATCTTCCTCACTTTCTACTTCATCCACTTACACCTGCTGCGCTATCTTTCATCTTATAATGCTCACAATGATTGTATTGAGTTGTTTCATACCATTTTTTAAAGTTGGTTTCTTCAGTGATGGTACAAACACGATGGATACTGATATCGTGTGTCAAAAAAGACAACAAAAAACCGAAATGACACTAATTTATCAAATCGGTTTTTATTCTATCTACATGAATGAATTTCTATCAGCCTCTTTTAATTTACTAAGAATTTCATTAGCAACGCCCTCGAATCTTTTAGGATCGTCAGAAATAATTTCATTAAGTAAATTGATTACTGTTAATTTTATATCACTATTCATTCCTACAAGAATTTTAGCATACTCACTTCTATATAAATCATTATTT
>NZ_JBFLUR010000002.1:0-2817500 GCF_050473865.1 Bacillus sp. S10(2024)
ATAGATCAAGGAACGGGTGGCTGCCTGTTCCTTTGGACTTGTAAAACAGCAGTTGTCACATTACTATAAGTATATAAAGTGTTAGGGAGTAGGAAATGACATGAGTGATATACATAAAAAAATAAAGAAAAAGCAATTTGCTTCGTTATACTTGTTATATGGAACAGAGGCATATTTTATAAATGAAACACTTCGGCTTTTGACATCAGAAGCGTTAGCTGAGGAGGATCGTGAGTTTAATGTCGTTACGTATGACTTGGAAGAATCATATATAGAGGAAGTTGTTGAGGACGCAAGGACGCTTCCTTTTTTTGGAGAACGTAAAATTATCGTTGTAAAATCACCGTTGTTTTTAACATCACAAAAAGCCAAAATTGAGCAAAACGTCAAAGTGCTAGAAGAATATATTGCTGAACCTTCGCCATTTTCGATCCTTGTGTTTATTGCTCCGTTTGAAAAATTGGACGAGCGTAAAAAAGTTACGAAGCTCTTGAAAAAAACAGCGGATGTAGTAGAAGCAAATGCTATGCAAGTGCAAGATGTACGTAAATGGATTATAAGCCGTACGGAAGAAATGCATATTCAAATAGAAGAAGCGGCAGTTAGTTTGTTATTAGAGTTTGTTGGAAGTAATGTAACGATGCTTGCTAAGGAAATGGATAAACTAACATTATATGTGGGAACAGGCGGTGAAATTACGGCAAAGCTTGTCGCAGAACTCGTTCCAAAGTCTGTTGAACAAAATGTATTTTCTTTAACAGAAAAGGTAGTAAAAAAAGATATTGCAGGTGCGATGCGTATTTTAGAAGGGTTATTCACACAACAAGAAGAGCCGATTAAACTGCTTGCGCTTCTTGTGAGTCAATTTCGTTTGTTATATCAAGTGAAAGAACTTCAGCAGCGTGGTTATGGGCAAAATCAAATTGCATCTCACATCGGTGTACATCCGTATCGTGTGAAGCTGGCTATGAATCAAACAAATTTTTTCTCGTTTGAAGCGTTAAAACGAGTGATTCACGAACTTGCTGAGGCAGATTACAATATGAAGACAGGAAGAATGGATAAACGTCTTGTGCTAGAATTTTTTCTTATGCGTTTAAATCATATTGGATAGTGGAAAAATGTTCATGTAAACATCTGCATGAACATTTTTTTTTTGTAAATAAAAAACGACCCATACGGATCGTTTTTAAACGCCTTACGCGTTTACTTGTTTCGCTAAGCGAGATTTTTGACGAGATGCAACGTTTTGGTGGATAAGACCTTTACGAGCTGCTTTGTCAAGTTTTTTAGAAGCTACTTTGTATGCTTCTTTTGCTGTTTCAAGATCGTTATTGTTAACTAAAGCTTCTACAGTTTTAACAGCTGTACGCATGTCAGACTTGATAGAAGCGTTATGTGCACGACGCTCTTCACTAAGTTTAGCACGTTTGATAGCAGATTTAATGTTTGCCATATATTTCACCTCCCTGGTGCAATCGAGTGACTCGATTCTTACATAGAACAAGTGATATTCTATCAAACGGAGAAGAGAATTGCAATAGTGGGAACGATGAAATTTCAATATAGGAAAAGAATGTCTGAAAATAAATTGGGGAATTCTAATAAATATTATTATAAATAGTGGAGGAGATTGTATGAACGGACCGCTTGATTTAAGTAAATATGGGATTCGAACAGATCTTGCATTAGAAGCCCACCAAATGCTGCAAGAGAAGCAAGAAGAAAAAACAGCGATTCAAGGTGTAATTGTAAAAGAGCGCGAAGAAGAAGGGATTACAATTACAAAGGTGACAATCGATGAAAGTGCCGCTCCGACGATGGGAAAGAAACCAGGGAATTATTTAACTTTAGAAGTGCAAGGAATTCGTCAGCAAGATACAGCGCTGCAACAAAAAGTAGAAGGGATTTTTGCAAAGGAATTTTCGCACTTTCTAAAAGAAATTGGAATAAGTGAAGAAGCAAGTTGCTTAATTGTTGGTCTAGGTAATTGGAATGTAACGCCGGATGCTTTAGGTCCAATTGTTGTAGAGAATGTCCTTGTTACGCGCCATTTGTTTCAGCTGCAGCCGGAAAGTGTTGAGGAAGGGTTTCGGCCTGTCAGTGCAATTAGGCCGGGGGTTATGGGGATTACAGGTATTGAAACGAGCGATATGATTTATGGGGTCATTGAAAAGACGAAACCAGATTTTGTAATTGCGATTGATGCGCTTGCTGCTCGTTCTATTGAACGAGTAAATAGTACCATCCAAATTTCAGATACTGGTATTCATCCTGGTTCTGGTGTTGGGAATAAACGAAAAGAATTGAGTAAGGATACGCTAGGTATACCGGTGATTGCAATTGGCGTTCCGACCGTTGTAGATGCAGTTTCAATTACAAGTGACACAATTGATTTTATCTTAAAGCATTTTGGGCGTGAGATGCGTGAGGGTGTAAAACCATCTCGTTCTTTACTCCCAGCCGGTTTTACATTTGGTGAAAAGAAGAAACTGACAGAAGAAGATATGCCAGATGAAAAAAGCCGCAATATGTTTTTGGGAGCGGTTGGTACGCTAGAAGAAGAAGAGAAGAGAAAGCTAATTTATGAAGTGCTAGCCCCACTAGGACATAATTTAATGGTAACACCTAAAGAAGTGGATGCGTTTATTGAAGATATGGCGAATTTAATTGCGAGTGGCTTGAACGCAGCTCTTCATCATCAAGTTGATCAAGGCAACACAGGGGCATATACGCATTGATTGAAAAAGGAGAAATAAGAAGTGGGGCAGTTTACACGCAAATGCATCATTGTCGTTGTGAGTGCATTTTTTATAACGTTAGCCGGGATGCAAGTTGCCAATAGTGGATTGAAACGAATGAAGGGCTATAATAATCCCACATATGAGCAAATTGCTCACATAACAGGAACAAACTACGGGGATATAGAAAAAATAATTCCTGGAAATGCATTTTCCGTTGAAGAAAAACAAGCGCAACTAGAAAAATTAAAAAGCTTTAATATGCTCGAAAGTATGGGAAGAGGATTGACTTCTTTGGTGCAAAATGTTATTCGTAGCATAACATGTACCATAGTTGATAAAATAAAAGGTATATTTCATTAATTTAAAGTATAAAAAAGCGGCTATCTTACGTACGAGTAAGGTAGCTTTTTGGATTTTTAGGAAAGGTTTGTCTATTGTTTACAAATTGCATATGATAATAGTAAGAGTACTTGCTTATATCGTAACACCAGTTTTCATTGAATCTTTTTCCTTGTATTGATATAATCAGTGCTAGTGTATATTGGCGAGATTAGTAGGAGTGATAAATAGATGAACAAAGAAGAAAGAGCAAAAAGGCAGTCTAAAATTCGTAACTTTTCCATTATTGCTCACATTGACCATGGGAAGTCCACGTTGGCAGACCGTATTTTGGAGAAAACAAATGCGTTAGCACAACGCGAGATGAAAGCACAGTTGCTTGACTCCATGGATTTAGAGCGTGAGCGCGGGATTACAATTAAATTAAATGCAGTACAATTAACGTATAAAGCGAAAGACGGAGAAGAATATATTCTTCACTTAATTGATACACCAGGACACGTCGACTTTACGTATGAAGTGTCTCGTAGTTTAGCGGCTTGTGAAGGTGCGATCCTTGTTGTGGATGCGGCGCAAGGAATTGAGGCTCAAACATTAGCAAACGTATATTTAGCACTTGATAATAACTTAGAAATTTTACCGGTTATTAACAAGATTGACTTACCAAGCGCTGATCCAGAACGTGTTCGTCAAGAGGTAGAAGATGTAATTGGATTAGATGCGTCTGAAGCGGTTCTTGCTTCTGCAAAAGCGGGTATTGGTATTGAGGAGATTTTAGAGCAAATCGTTGAAAAAGTACCAGCTCCAGCAGGTGATTCGGAAGAACCATTACAATGTATGATTTTCGACTCTTTATATGATCCATATCGCGGTGTAATTGCTTATATCCGTGTTGTAAATGGAACGGTAAAAGTTGGCGATAAAGTACGCATGATGGCAACGGGTAAAGAGTTTGAAGTAACAGAAGTTGGTGTATTCACACCGAAAACAACACAACGTAAAGAGTTAACAGTAGGTGATGTAGGGTTCTTAGCAGCATCGATTAAAAATGTTGGCGACACGCGTGTAGGTGATACGATTACACATGCAAAACGTCCAGCAGCAGAACCTTTGCCGGGGTATCGTAAATTAAACCCAATGGTATTCTGTGGTTTATATCCAATTGATTCGGCACGTTATAATGATTTACGTGATGCATTAGAAAAGTTAGAATTAAATGACTCTGCTCTTGAATTTGAACCAGAAACGTCTCAAGCACTTGGATTTGGTTTCCGCTGTGGATTTTTAGGCTTACTTCATATGGAAATTATTCAAGAACGTATTGAACGTGAATTTAAAATTGATTTAATTACAACAGCACCAAGTGTTATTTATAAAGTATATTTAACAAACGGTGAAGACATGATAGTTGATAACCCATCTAACATGCCAGATCCGCAATCTATTGATCGTGTAGAAGAGCCGTATGTAAAAGCATCTATTATGGTTCCAAACGATTATGTTGGAGCAGTTATGGAAATTTGCCAAGGAAAACGCGGAACATTTATTGATATGCAATATTTAGATGAAACACGCGTTACTTTGACATACGAAATTCCGCTTTCTGAAATCGTATATGATTTCTTCGATCAATTAAAGTCGAATACGAAAGGATATGCATCCTTTGATTACGAGTTAATTGGCTATAAACCATCTAAGCTTGTGAAGATGGATATTTTATTGAATGGTGAGCAAGTTGATGCACTATCCTTTATTGTGCATCGTGATTCAGCATATGACCGCGGAAAAGTGATTGTAGAAAAGTTAAAAGAGTTAATTCCAAGACAGCAGTTTGAAGTGCCTATACAAGCGACAATCGGAAATAAAGTTGTGGCGCGTTCTACAATTAAAGCGATGCGTAAAAACGTATTAGCGAAATGTTACGGCGGTGACATTTCTCGTAAACGTAAACTTCTTGAAAAACAAAAAGAAGGTAAGAAGCGTATGAAGTCTGTTGGTTCTGTAGAAGTACCACAAGAGGCATTTATGGCTGTACTGAAAATGGATGATAACTAATAAAAAGAAGCCGTACAAACGGCTTCTTTTTATTTAGGGAGCAGAAATCAAAGTATTTAAAGTTTTGGTTAATATTTAGACATCTTTGTATCTCTCCTTTACAATAGTGATGAAGCTTTTGATTGTAAGAAGAAAAGTTATTTGGGGAAGAATGCGAATAGATAAAGTTCGCATAGGATTACAGAAGTAAATAAACCTCCGAAATGCGGAGGTTTTCTTTTTAGAAAGGTAGGAACAGAATTTGATACAAGCTGCATATATTCATATTCCGTTTTGTCAGCATATTTGTCACTATTGTGATTTTAATAAAGTGTTTATTGAACGTCAGCCAGTTGAACAATACTTGCAATATTTAGAGAAAGAAATTGTGAATACAATCAACAAAACGTCTTTTAAAGAAATGAAAACGATTTTTGTTGGTGGAGGAACGCCAACAGCGCTAAATATGGAACAGACAAAGCAATTGCTAGACATTATTAATCGTCGTTTACGTCCGTTTGCGCCAAATTGTGAACTAACTTTTGAAGCGAATCCAGGAGATTTACCAAAAGAGAAATTAAATCTTCTACTAGAAGGCGGTGTAAACCGGATTAGTTTTGGTGTTCAAACATTTCGTGATGAATTATTGAAAAAAATTGGACGGAGGCATACGAGAGAAGATGCGTTTATAGCGATTCGTGAGGCGAAGGAAATAGGTTTTGCAAATATTAATGTTGATTTAATTTATGCATTGCCTGGTCAAACGATAGAAGATGTGAAAGAAACGTTAGAGATTGCATTTACACTTGGGGTTCAACATTTCTCTGCGTATTCTTTAATTGTTGAACCGAAAACGGTCTTTTATAATTTAATGAACAAAGGAAAGTTGAGACTTCCAGGTGAAGACAGTGAAGCTAAAATGTATGAAATTGTGATGGATGCCATGGAAAAGCATGGTTACCAGCAGTATGAAATTAGTAATTTTTCGAAAGAGGGCTATGAAAGTAGACATAACCTCACTTATTGGAATAATGAAGAATACTTCGGTTTCGGAGCGGGTGCTCATAGTTACGTAAATGGCGAGCGGATTCAAAATGTAGGTCCACTAAAGCAATATTTTACGAAAATTGATGAGACAGGTTTGCCCTATTTAGATGTTCATACAGTAACGACACAAGAAAAAATGGAAGAAGAGTTATTTTTAGGGCTTCGAAAAACAGCAGGTGTTTCAAAAGTAGAATTTAGCAAAAAATTCGGCGTAGAGATGAACGACATCTTTGCAAAACAATTACGTCATAATAAAGAACATGAATTGCTTCAAGAAACAAACACTCATGTCTGTTTAACAAGAAAAGGGAAGTTATTAGGAAATGAAGTCTTTCAATCATTCTTGGTGGATTAAACGCTGTATCCCGCTCAAACAGACGGTACATAGAGGTAAATCGAGAAGAGAAACCGTCTGTTTGAGCCCGATTGGCAGGGCTAATTAGTAGCAAAAAAAAACGCTGCTAAAAGTTTCACCTTATCTCATCACGTTTCCGTTGACAATTCAATAGCAACTTTGGTAAGTTAGTAATAGATTTAGCACTCGAAACATAAGAGTGCTAACAGAGGTGATGATGAAATGCTTACGGAACGTCAGCTCTTAATTTTACAGACGATAATTGATGATTTTATCGGATCAGCACAACCTGTTGGATCAAGAACATTATCTAAGAAAGAAGTAATTACATTTAGCTCAGCAACAATTCGAAATGAAATGGCTGACTTAGAAGAATTAGGGTTTATTGAAAAAACACATAGTTCTTCAGGGCGCGTTCCTTCTGAAAAAGGGTATCGCTTTTATGTAGATCATCTTCTTGCACCGCAACATTTGCCTAGTGAAGATGTTGTACAAATTAAAGACTTGTTCGCTCAAAGAGTTTTTGAAGCAGAAAAGCTTGCGCAGCAATCCGCGCAAATCTTGTCAGAACTCACGAGTTATACGGCAATTGTTCTTGGGCCAAAAGTTAGTGCGAATAAGCTGAGAAATGTACAAATTCTTCCACTTGGTCATCAAACAGCGGTTGCAATTATTGTAACTGATACAGGACATGTGCAAAGTAAAACCATCACAGTTCCAGAATCTGTTGATTTGCAAGATTTGGAAAAAATGGTTAACATTTTGAATGACAAGTTGTCTGGTGTACCGATTTCAGAACTGCATAATAAAATTTTTAAAGAAATTGTAATGGTTTTGCGTCAGTACGTTCATAATTATGATAGTGTCATGAAGATGTTAGACGGTACATTCCAATTTCCGTTATCTGAAAAAGTATATTTTGGTGGAAAAACAAATATGCTTGCGCAGCCAGAATTCCATGATATTCAAAAGGTCCGATCATTACTCAATATGATTGAAAATGAAGATGCTTTTTATGACATCTTAAAGAGTAAACAAATTGGCATTCAAGTGAAAATTGGCCGTGAGAATTCTTCTGCTGCAATGGAAAATTGTAGTTTAATTTCTGCGACATACTCAATTGGAGATGAGCAGCTCGGAACAATTGCGATTTTAGGACCGACAAGAATGCAATATTCTCGTGTTATTAGTTTGTTACAATTGTTTACAAAACAATTTACAGATGGCCTCAACGGTTTGTATAAACCGAAATAATAAGAAACTTTCATTTGTAGCGGAGATATCTCCCGCTGCTGATGATTAGTTGAATATAAGAAATTAGATGGCTTGGTTCGTGCTGATTTGTGCCTGCCCTGCCTTTTTAAGGAGGTGAAAGTTGTGGAAGAGCGTAATGAACAAGTGGTAGAAGAAGTAAAAGAAGCGCAAACAGAAGAAGCTGTAGCACCAGAAAATAGCGAAGAAACTGTTGAAGAAAAAAGTGAAGCTGCTCTTTTACAAGAAAAAGTAGATGAATTACAAGCGAAATTGACGGAAACGGAAGGTCGCATGCTTCGTCTACAAGCTGATTTTGAAAACCATAAGCGCCGCGTTCAACTAGATAAGCAAGCGGCTGAAAAATATAGATCACAAAGCCTTGTGTCAGATATTTTGCCGGCTCTTGATAATTTTGAAAGAGCAATGCAAGTAGAAGCAAATGATGAGCAGATGAAATCTTTATTACAAGGGATGGAAATGGTATATCGTCAGTTGCAAGAGGCGCTAGTAAAAGAAGGTGTTGAAGCGATTGAAGCTGTTGGAAAGCAGTTTGATCCACATGAACATCAAGCTGTTATGCAAGTAGAAGACAGTGAATTTGAATCAAATGCGGTTGTGGAGGAATTCCAAAAAGGCTATAAGCTAAAAGATCGTGTGATTCGACCATCAATGGTAAAAGTAAATCAATAATTACATAAATGTAGGAGGTTTCCCCATGAGTAAAATCATCGGTATTGACTTAGGTACAACAAACTCTTGTGTAGCTGTTATGGAAGGCGGAGAGCCAAAAGTTATTCCAAATCCAGAAGGTAACCGTACAACTCCTTCTGTTGTAGCTTTCAAAAATGAAGAGCGTCAAGTAGGGGAAGTAGCGAAGCGTCAAGCGATTACGAACCCAAATACAATCATGTCTGTTAAACGTCATATGGGTACAGATTACAAAGTAGAAGTTGAAGGTAAAAACTATACACCTCAAGAAATTTCTGCAATCATTTTACAAAACTTAAAAGCTTCTGCTGAAGCATACTTAGGTGAAACAGTAACAAAAGCTGTTATCACAGTACCAGCATATTTTAACGATGCAGAACGCCAAGCAACAAAAGACGCTGGCCGAATTGCTGGTTTAGAAGTGGAACGTATTATTAACGAGCCAACAGCAGCTGCACTTGCTTACGGTTTAGAAAAACAAGACGAAGAGCAAAAAATTCTAGTATATGACTTAGGTGGCGGTACATTCGACGTATCTATCCTTGAATTAGCAGATGGAACATTTGAAGTTATTTCAACTGCTGGTGACAACCGTCTTGGTGGTGACGACTTTGATCAAGTTATTATCGATCATTTAGTAGCTGAATTTAAAAAAGAAAACAATATTGACTTAAGTCAAGACAAAATGGCACTTCAACGTTTGAAAGACGCTGCTGAAAAAGCGAAAAAAGATCTTTCTGGTGTAACACAAACACAAATTTCATTACCGTTCATTAGTGCTGGAGCTGCTGGTCCATTACACTTAGAATTAAACTTAACAAGAGCGAAATTCGAAGAGCTTTCAGCTAACCTTGTTGAAAGAACACTAGAACCAACTCGTCGTGCGTTAAAAGACGCTGGTCTTTCTGCGAGCGAGTTAGACAAAGTAATTCTTGTTGGTGGTTCTACTCGTATCCCAGCTGTACAAGAAGCGATTAAACGTGAAACTGGTAAAGAGCCATATAAAGGAGTAAACCCTGATGAAGTTGTAGCTTTAGGAGCTGCAGTTCAAGGCGGCGTACTTACAGGTGATGTAAAAGGCGTTCTATTATTAGACGTGACTCCACTTTCTTTAGGTATCGAAACTATGGGTGGCGTATTCACAAAATTAATTGAGCGTAATACAACAATTCCGACAAGTAAGTCACAAGTATTCTCAACTGCGGCTGATAACCAACCTGCAGTTGACATTCACGTACTACAAGGTGAGCGTCCAATGTCAGCGGACAACAAAACACTAGGTCGCTTCCAATTAACAGATATTCCACCAGCACCACGTGGTATCCCGCAAATCGAAGTAACATTCGATATTGATGCGAACGGTATCGTTAATGTACGTGCGAAAGACTTAGGAACAAGTAAAGAACAAGCAATTACAATCCAATCTTCTTCAGGTCTTTCTGATGAAGAGGTAGATCGTATGGTAAAAGAAGCAGAAGCAAATGCTGATGCTGATCAAAAACGTAAAGAAGAAGTTGAACTTCGTAACGAAGCTAACCAACTTGTATTCCAAACAGATAAAGTTGTAAAAGATTTAGAAGGCAAAGTAGATGCATCTGAAGTAGCGAAGGCAACAGAAGCGAAAGATGCATTACAAGCGGCAATCGAGAAAAATGATCTTGATGAAATTCGTGCGAAAAAAGATGCACTTCAGGAAATCGTACAGCAATTAACTGTAAAATTATATGAGCAAGCTCAAGCTGCTGCAGGAGCACAGCAAGCAGAAGGCGCACAAGACAATGCGGGCGCGAAAAACGACAATGTAGTCGATGCTGAGTTTGAAGAAGTTAAAGAAGATAAGTAATAAAATAAGTAAGATGACAAAAAGTCAAAGTCAAGCGTGCCTTGGCTTTGGCTTTTTTCACGAGTGAAGAAAAGACTGAGGGTACGCGAAGACTTTCGCGTGGGAGTCCAATGTTTTTCTTTTTGCATACTGTAAGTGAGGAAACAGTGTTGCAAAGCACTTTCTTTCGATGTTAAAATTACGTTTATGTGAAAGGATTCGGGGGTTGCAAACTTATGAATAAACGAGATTACTATGAGGTGCTCGGCGTTAGCAAGGGTGCTTCAAAAGATGAGATTAAAAAAGCATATCGCCGTTTGGCGAAAAAGTATCATCCAGATGTAAGTACTGAAGAAAATGCAATTGAAAAGTTTAAAGAAGTGCAAGAAGCATATGAAGTATTAAGTGATGATTCAAAACGTGCGCAGTACGATCAATTTGGTCATGCTAATCCAAATCAAGGATTTGGCGGAGGCGACTTTGGTGGTGGCTTTGGCTTTGAAGACATCTTCAGTTCATTCTTTGGTGGTGGAGGCGGTAGACGTCGTGATCCAAATGCACCGCGTCAAGGGGCAGACCTTCAATATCAAGTTACTTTAAATTTTGAAGAAGCAATTTCTGGTAAGGAAATGGATATTGAAATTCCTGCTGAAGATCCTTGTAATACATGTAACGGTAGCGGAGCAAAACCTGGAACTTCTAAGGATACATGTTCACATTGTTCTGGAACAGGTCAAGTTAGCGTGGAGCAAAACACACCATTTGGTCGTATTGTGAATCGTCAAACTTGTAGACACTGCTCTGGAGCAGGTCAAATTATTAAAGAGAAATGTACAACATGTCATGGATCTGGAAAAGTACGCAAACGCAAAAAAATTAATGTTAAAATTCCAGCAGGTATTGATAACGGTCAACAAATTCGCGTTACTGGTAAAGGGGAAGCTGGCATCAACGGCGGCCCGGCAGGAGATCTATATGTAGTTGTTCGTGTGAAAGATCACGAATTCTTCCATCGCGAAGGTGATGATATTATTTGCGAAATGCCATTCACATTTGCGCAAGTAGCACTTGGGGATGAAGTGGAAGTTCCGACTGTGCAGGGGAAAGTGAAATTGAAAATCCCAGCAGGAACACAAACAGGAACAGAATTCCGTTTAAAAGGAAAAGGTGCGCCAAATGTACGCGGCTATGGGCAAGGTGATCAATACGTAGTGGTACGTGTTGTTACACCAACGAAATTAACATCGCACCAAAAAGATTTATTAAAAGAATTTACAGGTCAAGAGGATAAAGATGATAGCCTATTTGGAAAGCTTAAGCGAGCTTTTAAAGGGGAATAATGGAAATAAAAAATGGAGTTGGTAAATTGTGAAATGGTCAGAAATTAGTATTCATACAGCAGAGGAAGCAGTAGAAGCAATCTCGCATATTTTACACGAAGCAGGTGCAAGTGGTGTTGCGATTGAAGATCCTGCGGAATTAACGAAAGAGCGTGAACAACAATTTGGCGAGATTTATGCATTAAATCCAGCTGAATATCCAGCGGAAGGTGTACTTGTAAAAGCGTATTTCCCAAAGAATGATGCCCTGCAAGAAACAATTACAAATGTAAAATCATCCATTGATTTGCTACCTTCTTATGGAATCGAGATTGGAGCAGCAACTGTATCTGTTAATGAAGTAGATGAAGAGGATTGGGCTACTGCTTGGAAAAAATATTACCATCCGGTGAAAATTTCTGATACATTTACAATTGTGCCAACATGGGAAGAGTATACGCCTTCCTCACCTGAAGAAAAAATTATCGAATTAGATCCAGGAATGGCATTTGGAACGGGAACGCATCCGACAACAACGATGTGCATCCGCGCTTTGGAGAAAACTGTTCAACCGGGAGATACTGTCATTGACGTTGGAACGGGTTCTGGTGTATTAAGTATTGCTGCAGCTAAATTAGGTGCTGCTTCTGTTCAAGCATACGACTTAGATCCGGTTGCAGTAGAGAGTGCGGAAATGAATGTACGATTAAATCATACAGAAAATGTTGTAACTGTTGGACAAAACAGCTTACTAGAGGGCATTGAAGGGCCTGTAGATTTAATTGTTGCAAATTTACTAGCGGAAATTATTTTACTATTCCCAGAAGATGCAGCGAAAGTTGTGAAGCAAGGTGGATTGTTCATAACATCTGGTATTATTGCTGCAAAAGAAAAAATTGTAACAGAAGCGTTAGTGAATGCTGGTTTTACAGTAGAAGAAGTGTTAACGATGGAAGATTGGGTAGCAATTATTGCACGTAGAGGATAAGCTAAAGTTTTCCTAATCAAGTGTTTATTACCCGTTTGTACGGGAGATGTATGCGGAAAGTCTCTCGCTGAAAGCAGTGAGGGACTTACCGTTTGTTTCGTCCAAATTATACCGTTTGGCTCTTTTCGTAAGCATTCGTTTACGAAAAGAGCTAAACTTTACTAAGGTGATAAAATGCAACGTTATTTTGTAGAAGAACAAAATGTAAATGAAATGGCGATTCGTATTGTAGGAGATGATGTGCATCACATCGGAAGAGTAATGCGTATGACGCCTGGTGATCAAATTTATTGTTGTACAAATGGGAAGACGGCAATTTGTACAATTGCTGAAATTACCAATGAATTTGTAAATGCGACTATTGTAGAATGGGTAGAGATGTCAACTGAGCTACCTGTTTTTGTGACAATTGCAAGCGGATTGCCTAAAGGAGATAAGCTTGAGTTGATTTTACAAAAAGGAACTGAGCTTGGAGCAGCGGCCTTTTTACCGTTCCAAGCATCGCGATCTATTGTAAAATGGGATGCGAAAAAAGCTGGAAAAAAAGTAGAGCGTTTTAATAAAATTGTCAAAGAGGCAGCTGAGCAGTCTCATCGCAGTGAGATTCCGACTGTGTATGCACCTGTTTCTTTTAAAGAGCTTCTTGCGATGAGTAAAGAATATGATAGCTGCCTTGTTGCGTATGAAGAGGAAGCGAAACAAGGTGAAAAATCAAACTTCGCTAAGGCTTTAACAAAATTAATGCCAGGACAAAAGGTGCTTATTGTATTTGGACCAGAAGGTGGTTTAACGGAAGAAGAAGTATCTTCTCTTTCTGAGCATGCTTTTGTACCTTGTAGTTTAGGACCAAGAATATTGCGGACAGAAACAGCGCCTTTATACGCGCTAAGTGCCGCTTCTTATCATTTTGAATTAATGGGGTGAGTATATGGCAACTGTTGCGTTTCATACGTTAGGTTGTAAAGTAAACCACTACGAGACAGAAGCAATTTGGCAACTGTTTAAACAAGGTGGTTATGAGCGAACTGAATTTGAAAAAACAGCTGATGTGTATGTAATTAATACATGTACTGTAACAAATACAGGGGATAAAAAAAGTCGTCAAGTTATTCGTCGTGCCGTTCGTCAAAATCCTGATGCGGTAATTTGTGTAACGGGATGTTATGCACAAACATCTCCAGCGGAAATTATGGCAATTCCAGGTGTAGATATTGTAGTAGGAACGCAAGACCGTGAGAAAATGCTTGGCTATATTGAAGAGTACCGGAATGAGCGTCAGCCAATTAATGCTGTACGTAACATTATGAAAACGCGTGTATACGAAGAGCTAGACGTACCATATTTTACAGATCGTACGCGTGCATCTTTAAAAATTCAAGAAGGATGTAACAACTTCTGTACGTTCTGTATTATTCCATGGGCTCGTGGTTTAATGCGCTCTCGTGATGGGAAAGAAGTTATTCGCCAAGCGCAGCAATTAGTAGATGCTGGCTATAAAGAAATCGTCTTAACAGGTATTCATACAGGTGGATACGGTGAAGATATGAAGGATTATAATTTAGCCGGACTACTTCGAGATATGGAAGCGCAAGTAGAAGGGTTAAAACGCCTTCGCATTTCTTCTATTGAAGCAAGTCAAATTACAGACGAAGTAATTGAAGTGTTGCGCGATTCTAAAGTTGTTGTCCGTCATTTACACATTCCGCTTCAATCTGGATCTAATACAGTATTGAAACGTATGCGTCGTAAATATACAATGGAGTTTTTCCAAGAGCGTTTAGACCGCTTAAAAGAAGCGTTGCCAGGACTTGCAATTACATCTGATGTTATCGTCGGTTTCCCTGGTGAAACAGAAGAAGAATTCATGGAAACGTTCAATTTCATTAAAGATAATCGTTTCTCTGAACTTCATGTATTCCCATACTCAAAACGTACAGGAACACCAGCAGCACGTATGGATGATCAAGTACTAGAAGAAATTAAGAATGAGCGCGTACACCGCTTAATTGCATTATCAGACCAATTAGCGAAAGAATATGCATCACAGTTTGAAGGTGAAGTACTTGAAATTATTCCAGAAGAATCATTTAAAGAAGCTGATCGTGAAGGGTTATTTGTAGGATATACAGATAATTACTTAAAAGTTGTCTTTGAAGG
This sequence comes from Bacillus sp. S10(2024), assembly GCF_050473865.1. NCBI lineage: Bacteria > Bacillati > Bacillota > Bacilli > Caryophanales > Bacillaceae > Bacillus > Bacillus sp. S10(2024). The sequence continues at coordinate 14,768 of NZ_JBFLUR010000002.1, forward strand.
TTCTGAGGAATTAATTGGTAAATTAATTAAAGTAAAAATTACGAAAGCTGGTTATCCTTACAATGAAGCACAATTTGTTCGTGTGCTAGAAAATGCATCGCCAAAAGAATCAGCAAGCGCGTAACAGAAAAGCATGCAAACAGTTTTGTTTGTATGCTTTTTTATTTGCTGGAGAAGTTAAAATATGAAAACGCTATACGTTATGATATAATGCTGAAGATTAAGGTTGTCAGACAATCGGTGAGCAAAAAATTCACTACGTATAAGTTGAGGAAGGGGCAATTTTAAAATGAACTATGCAAAGTTAATTGATCATACGGCATTAAAACCAGATACAAAAAAAGAAGCAATCGTGACTTTATGTCAAGAGGCGAAACAACATGATTTTGCTTCTGTATGTGTAAATCCAACGTGGATTGAAACGGCAGCAGAATTGCTAAAAGGGACAGATGTAAAAGTTTGTACAGTAATTGGTTTCCCTCTTGGAGCAAATACACCAGAAACAAAAGCATTTGAAACAACAGATGCGATTGCAAAAGGTGCAACAGAGGTTGATATGGTAATTAACATCGGTGCGTTAAAAGATAAAAACGATGCGTTAGTAGAGCGTGATGTTCGCGCTGTTGTAGAGGCAGCAAAAGGAAAAGCGCTTGTGAAAATAATTATTGAAACATGCTTACTTACAGAAGAAGAAAAAGTTCGTGCTTGTGAATTGTCTGTAAAAGCAGGCGTTGATTTCGTAAAAACATCAACAGGATTTTCAACAGGCGGTGCAACAGTAGAAGATGTTGCGTTGATGAGAAAAACGGTAGGACCAAATATCGGTGTAAAAGCATCAGGAGGGGTTCGTGACGAAAAAGGCATGGATGCAATGATTCAAGCAGGTGCAACGCGCATCGGTACAAGCTCTGGTGTAGCGCTAGTAAGTGGAAAAACAGCAACAACTGATTATTAATTTAAAAGCGGAAGCCGCTCGTATAGAACATGAGGACGTTGGAACTCTTGACGTAGAGGCGCTATTTGCCTCGTAGGAAAGAGTGAAGCGACCGATTGTTCTAGCGGCTGCAGCTGGATAAAATAAAAGCGGAAGCCGACTGTTTAGCCCTGTCGGCTAAGGTTCTTTCACGCAGAAGGTGCTCTTTACCTTCTCGCGTGGAAGGTTCTTAGACGTGAGGGGGCTAGGAGGCGCAGCTGGATAAAAAATAAAAGCGGAAGCCGACTGTTTAGTCCTGTTGGCTAAGGTTATTTGACACGAAAAACTAGGGATATTGTATCCAGATGATGAAAAGTAGAAGTAAACATTTTGGTAGAATAATGTTGCATTGGTATAGAAAAATATATCAAAAATGTACGTTTCATGAAAAAAGAAGAGCAAGTGCTCTTCTTTTCTTTTATCTGATAGTTGACCTAAAAGTATAAAATGTATTATAATCGTAAAAGACATGCTGAGAAAGTGTTTACTTTTTGCATGCTGAAATTAGGATGTAAGTGGATGTTTCGGAGGGAGGGAAAGAGAATGTCAAAAACAGTCGTTCGTAAAAACGAGTCTTTGGAGGATGCACTTCGCCGTTTTAAAAGATCAACTTCTAAAGCTGGTACGCTTGCTGAAGCAAGAAAACGCGAGTTCTATGAAAAGCCAAGTGTAAAACGTAAGAAGAAATCTGAAGCGGCAAGAAAGCGTAAATTCTAAGAGAGGGTGTAATTTATGAGTCTTCTCGGTCGTTTAAACGATGATATGAAACAAGCGATGAAGAATAAAGAAAAAAATAAATTAACCGTTATTCGTATGGTTAAGGCTGCTTTACAAAATGAAGAAATTAAACTACAGAACCCTCTTACAGAAGAAGAGGAACTAACAGTTTTAACTCGTGAAGTAAAACAGTATAAAGACTCCCTCCTTGAGTTTGAAAAAGCGGGTCGTGAAGACCTTGTCGATAAACTGAAAAGCGAAATTCAGATTTTAGAAACATATTTGCCAGAGCAATTGACAGAAGAAGAATTGCTTGCTGTTATTCAGCAATCTATCTCTGAAGTTGGTGCAGCTTCTAAAGCTGATATGGGCAAAGTGATGGGTGCTGTTTTGCCGAAAGTAAAAGGCAAAGCAGATGGCTCACAAGTAAATAGGCTTGTTTCACAACTATTAGCATAAAAAAGCGTCTCATTATAATGAGACGCTTTTTTATGTTTTTTTCGAATTGGACGTGATATTACAAGCTTTTTTTTCATACATATGGGATGAGAGGGGGGTCTTCGATGAGAAAGTTGCAGCAAATGAAAAATTGGATTACGAAGCAGATAGACCTACCTGCAGATGTATTCATGGATCTGCCGAGAATTACACTTGTTGGGCAGGTACATATTTATATAGAAAATCATCGTGGATTATTGGTATTTAGTGATAAAGAGGTACGGCTTTTATTAAAACAAGGGCAATTATTAATAAAAGGAGATTCATTTGTAATTAAGACAATTCTGCCAGAAGAGCTTTTACTTGAAGGAACTATTGAACAAGTCTTGTTTTTAGAAGATGAAAAAGAAGGGAAATAAAATGGAATTGTTATTCGTGTGAGGGCCTATGAAACAAATTAGGGGCAAGTGGTTAGGGAATATTTACTTCTTAGTCCTCCTACTACTGACTGTATAAGCGGGGTAAAGTCATAGAGGTGGTGCGCAGATCTCTTAAGGGGCTGCGCCTTTTTTAGAAAGCTGATGGAGGCGAGCTATGAAAAATAAGTGGTTTACAAAATGGATTGGGTATGTAAAAGTGCGAATTCAAGGAAGAGGAGCAGAACGGTTTATTAACGAATGTGTACGAAGAGATATCCTAGTTTGGGACGTCAAGAAAGTTGCAGATGATACAATTGTATTCTGTATATTGCTTCAAGATGTGAAACGATTACGCCCGATTTACCGTAAAAATGAATGCAATCTATATTTTATTGGACGTTACGGAGTTCCGTTTTGGAATAAGCGCTTACTTCGAAATAGTGGTTTTCTTATTGGTTTTCTCTTATTTTTCTTAAGTGTCATTGCCTTATCAAATATGGTATGGAAAATAGAGATAACAGGGGCGAAGCCAGAGACGGAATATATCATGATGAAAGAATTAGATAAAATGGGTATTAAAAAAGGGAAGCTTCAATTTCAAATGCCGAGTGTAGAAAATATACAGCGCTATTTGACTGATAATATTAACGCTATTACATGGGTTGGTTTGGACGTAAAAGGAACGACGTATCATTTTAAAATAGTTGAAAAAAATGAGCCGAAAAAAGACGAAGAACAGGTGCCGCAACATTTAGTTGCCAAAAAAGAAGCGATTGTTACAAAAATGTTTGTAGAGATAGGAAAACCAATAGTTATGAAAAATGATTATGTGCAAAAAGGACAACTTCTTGTGTCAGGAATGTATGGGAAAGAAGAGAGTCCTACAATTGTTTCAGCTAAAGGTGTTGTATTTGGTGAAACTTGGTACAAGTCTGAAGTGGAAGTACCTCTAAAAACGAAATTTCAAGTTTATACAGGGGATTCGTACAAAGAACATTATCTTATTTTTGGAAACATGAAAATAAAAATATGGGGATTTCAGCATGATAAGTATAAGCAGTCTAAAGCTGAGACAGTAAGACATGATGTGAAATTGCTTGGTTTTACACTGCCGATTGCTTATGAGAAAGCGATTGTACGTGAAGAGGAAGAAGCAAACCGTGAATATACAGAAAAACAGGCAATGACGGTGGCCGAGGAAATGGGGCAAAAAGAATTAAAGAAAAAATTGGATGAACGTGCTATGATTATAGGGAAGAAAGTTTTGCATAAACAGGTTGAGAATGGAAATTTAAAATTATTGATGCATTATACAGTGATTGAGAATATTGCAGAGGCTCAACCGATATCTGAATCCGATATTCAAGGAGATTGAGTAATTAATGGCTGAACAATTAGTAGAGATGAATCAACAATTGGAAAACCATAATGAAGCAATTGCTTTGTTTGGAGTAAATGATGCACATTTAAAGATAATTGAGAATGAACTTGAGGTATCGATTGTTACGAGAGGTGAATCTGTCCGTGTTTCCGGAACGAATGAAGCAGTAGCTCTTGTTGAAGGGATATTACAACAACTTCTAGTTGTTATTCGCAAGGGTATATCGATTTCTGAGCGTGATGTAGCCTATGCGATTCAACTTGGACGTCAAGGGAACCTGGCTCATTTTGAAAAGTTATATGAAGAGGAGATTTTTAAAACAGCAAAAGGTAAGTCTATCCGTGTGAAAACAATGGGACAAAGGCAATATATTTATGCCATTAAGAAAAATGACATTGTGTTTGGCATGGGACCGGCGGGTACTGGTAAAACATATTTAGCTGTAGTAATGGCTGTTCGAGCATTAAAAAATGGCTATGTGAAAAAAATTATTTTAACAAGACCTGCTGTGGAAGCTGGAGAAAGTCTCGGGTTTTTACCTGGGGATTTGAAAGAAAAGGTAGATCCGTATTTACGACCTCTTTATGATGCTCTTCATGATGTGCTTGGGCAAGAGCATACGCAAAGAATGATGGAACGCGGTATCATTGAAGTAGCTCCGTTAGCGTACATGAGAGGGCGTACACTCGATGACGCATTTGTGATTTTAGATGAGGCGCAAAATACAACGGGTGCACAAATTAAAATGTTTTTAACACGCCTTGGATTTGGCTCAAAAATGGTTGTAACGGGAGACCCATCTCAGATTGATTTGCCAAAAGGTGTGAAATCAGGTCTCTCTATTGCAGCAAATGTGTTAGACCGTGTGTCTGGTCTTTCGTTTATTAAACTTGAGCAGTCAGATGTTGTTCGTCACCCACTCGTACAGCGTATTATTGAAGCATATGATAAAATGGAATGATCCTGCTTGTAAGGATCATTTCTTTTTATCCAGAATGGAAGTCTCACTGTATCTCGCTCAAACGGTTGGTAGCAGCAGAACAAAGAAGTAAGAACAAACCGACTGTAAGAGCCCGATTGGCTCAACTAACCTTCAAGAGAAGAGCACTCTAGAAGGAAGTTTCACTGCATATTTTTTATAGATATTGTGAACAGGTTGGCTAATGCTTTGTTTTTTATTATCATAAATAAAGGGAAGGGCATTTGTCCTTGTGTTTAAATATGTGAAAAGAGAGTTTCACTTAATATTCGGAGAGGAGAAGGTATTGTAATTATGTCAAGGTTTCAAGAAGTTGCTAAGTGGTTTCGTAATTTACAGCATTCGAAAAAACTGAGCTGGATTTCTTATATTTTAATAGGGGCAGTGTTGTTTTTTGCACTGATGAATAATGTAAAACCGGAACAACTCGATATCAAAATGTTATCTATTTCCAAAAAAACAATTCATTCTCCTATAAAAATTGAAGATAAAGTAACAACAGAAAAGAAAAAGAGAGAAGCGGCTCAAAAGGTTGAAGATCAGTATACATATCGAAGCGGATATAAGCAAAACCGGATTGAGGTTGTGAACTCAGTATTTGATGCAATTAAAGAGGTGGATGCAGAGTCAAATGCAACCGTTTCGGCGCCAGAAGGACAACATAAATTATCGGCGGCAGAAAGATTGGACAAGTTAAAAAAGAAACTTCCAACAGAGTTAACGAAAAGCTTGTCCGATCAAGTGTTATTACAATTTTTAGGTGCGACAGAAGATCAGCTTCTTATAGCGAGGGAATCAACTGTTACAGCTGTTAATAGTCTAATGAGCTCTCACATTAAAATGAATGAAGTAGATCAGTTTAAAGACCGCATTACTAACGATTTAAAAAATGTATCTGTCAGCAATGAATTGAAACAAGCAATTACTGCGCTTGGGCAGTATGCGATTATACCGAACTATTTTTATGATTCGAATGCAACGAAAGAAAGAAAGCAAATGGCAATCGATCAAGTAGCTCCTGTTTACATTTTGCAAGGTCAAATTCTTGTAAAAGAAGGAGAGACAATTACAAGAGAAGCATATGAACAATTAAAGTTAGTAGGGTTATTGGATCAAAGTAATTCGTTTCAACCGTATTTGGGACTAGCAATCTTTATTGGGGTTCTTTTATTTTTTATGCATAAGCAATTTGGTGCATTTTTAAAGCAGAGAAGAGAGGACAAGCCATATATTTTAGCTTATACAACAATTGTCGCTATTACAGTTGTTTTAATGAAAATTATTAGTTTGTTTCAAAAGTTAGAATATGTCGGTATTGCTTATATTGCTCCAGTTGCAATGGGAACTATATTAGTCAAACTGATGATTGGTGATCGATTTGTTTTTATCACAAGTGTGATTTTTTCGGTGTGTGGCAGCATTTTATTTAATGAAGGTGTAACGAGTACACTAAATTATGCAGTCGGAATTTATGTGTTGCTTAGCTCGCTTTCGGTTAGTATTTTCTTACGAGAAAAACATCGTCGCACAATGCTGCTGCAAGTTGGGATACTTGTATCGATTTTAAATGTTGTCGTATTAGCAGCTTTATTGCTACTGCGTAACGGAAACTTTTCGGCAATTGAGATTGGAACACATTTATTAATGGCAGCAGCGTCGGGGATTATTTCATCTATTTTAGCGATGGGGATATTGCCGTATTTAGAAAGTGGCCTTGGTATTGTCTCTAGCATGAAATTAATAGAGTTGGCAAGTCCGAACCATCCGTTGCTTCGTAAAATTCTGTTAGAAGCACCAGGAACGTATCATCATAGTGTTATGGTTGCTAATTTATCGGAAGCAGCATGTGAAGCTGTGGGAGCGAATGGTGTGCTAGCGCGTGTGGGAGCATATTATCACGATATTGGAAAAACGGTGCAGCCGCATTTCTTTATTGAAAATCAAATGGGCATAGCAAATCCTCATGATCGGTTAGATCCTGAAACAAGTAGAGATATTATTATCGCTCATGTTACAAATGGAGTGAAAATGTTAGAAGAACATTATATTCCGCAAGAAATTATTGATATTGCGGCCCAGCATCATGGAACGACTTTATTAAAATATTTCTATTACAAAGCAATACAAGAAGATAAAGAGAAATATACAGAAGAAATGTTTCGTTATCCAGGGCCAAAAGCAACATCTAAAGAATCGGCAATTGTTGGAATTGCTGATAGTGTAGAAGCGGCAGTTCGTTCGATGAATGCACCAACACCTGAACAAATTGATCATCTTGTTCGCAGCATTATTAAAGATCGTTTACAAGATGGCCAATTCAGTGAATGTAATTTAACATTTAAAGAACTGCAAATTGTCGAGAAAACATTATGTGAAACATTAAATGGGATCTTCCACTCCCGGATTAAGTATCCAAAATTAACAGAAGAAAAGGTGAAATAAATGGGATTAATAATTGACTTTTTTGATGAAACAGAAGAAGTGAAAGAAGAGTATGTCGAGCTGATTCAACAATTAGTTGAAAAAGCTGCAGAGATAGAATCTGTAGAGGATGGAGCTGAACTTTCGGTTACATTTGTTAATAATGAACGTATTCAAGAAATTAACCGTGAATATCGTGATAAAGATCAGCCAACAGACGTAATTTCTTTTGCGATGGAAGATATGGGAGAAGGAGAAATGGAAATTGTTGGTGTAGAAATGCCACGCATGTTAGGGGATATTATTATTTCTATTCCGAGAGCGAAAGAGCAGGCTGAAGAATATGGCCATTCTTTTGATCGTGAACTTGGTTTTTTAGCGGTGCACGGCTTTTTACATTTGCTTGGCTACGATCATATGACGGAAGAAGAAGAGAAGGTTATGTTTGGAAAGCAAAAAGAAGTTCTTGCTGCATTTGGATTAACTAGATGAAAAAAGGAAAACTTATAAACAGTTTTCGCTATGCGTTTGCTGGTATTTTCTTTTGTCTTCGCTATGAACGAAATGTACAAATTCATTGTTTAGCAGCGTGTGTTGTTAGTTTTTTCGGTTTTTATTTTCATGTTACAAAAACAGAATGGCTCATTTTGATTTTGACTATTGGTATTGTATTTGCACTAGAAATTGTGAATACAGCAGTGGAAAAAGCCGTTGATTTAGTAACAATGGATGTGAAGCCACTTGCTAAAATAGCAAAAGATGCAGCGGCAGGTGCAGTATTAGTTTTCTCGATTATCGCTGTTGTAATTGGCGCTATTATCTTTGGACCGTATATGATATAGTTGCATTCCAAAGATTTTTATCTTTTCATATTGTGAATGGAAAGGAAGAGAAACAATGAACAACAATGAATTAATTCAAGAAGCGATTGAAGCGCGTAAACAAGCATATGTACCATATTCTAAATTTCAAGTAGGTGCTGCTCTATTAACAACAGACGGGAAAGTATACCGTGGTTGTAATGTTGAGAATGCATCATATGGTTTATGTAATTGTGCGGAAAGAACAGCGCTATTTAAAGCGATTTCTGAAGGAAGTACAGAATTTACTGCAATTGCAGTTGTGGCAGATACAAAGCGTCCGGTACCTCCATGTGGAGCGTGTCGTCAAGTTATGGTAGAATTGTGTAAGTCAAATACAAAAGTATACTTGACAAATTTACATGGTGACATACAAGAAACAACAGTAGGAGAATTGTTACCAGGAGCATTTTTAGCGGAGGATTTACATGAATAGAGAAGGTTTTAAATCAGGTTTTGTCTCTATTATTGGGAGACCAAACGTTGGGAAATCAACATTTTTAAATCGAATTATCGGTCAAAAGATTGCGATTATGAGTGATAAACCACAAACAACACGTAATAAAATTCAAGGTGTGTACACAGAAAATGATGCGCAAGTCGTATTTATTGATACACCAGGTATACATAAACCAAAGCATAAGCTTGGCGATTTTATGGTTAAAATGGCACAAACGACAATAAAAGAAGTAGATATTGTTCTATTTATGGTCAACGCAGAAGAAGGCTTTGGACGCGGTGAAGAGTTTATCATCGAAAAATTACAAGAAACGAAGCAACCGGTATTTTTAGTTATTAATAAAATCGATCAAGTCCATCCAGAAGAGCTTCTGGGACTGATTGATCGATATCGTACGTTATATAATTTTGCTGAAATTGTGCCGATTTCAGCATTACAAGGAAATAATATTGATGCGTTAATCGGAGCAATTAAAAAGTATTTACCAGAAGGTCCTCAGTATTATCCAGAAAATCAAGTAACGGATCATCCAGAACGCTTTATCATTGCGGAACTAATTCGTGAAAAAGTATTGCATTTAACACGTGAGGAAGTGCCACATTCTGTTGCCGTAGTTATTGATGCAATTCAAAAGCGTGAAGGCGGAGCGATTTACGTTAATGCCACAATTATTGTAGAACGTCCATCACAAAAAGGAATTGTAATTGGAAAACAAGGTAAGATGTTAAAAGAAGTTGGAAAAAGAGCGCGTCTTGATGTGGAGTCGCTTCTTGGTTCAAGAGTATTTTTAGAACTGTGGGTAAAAGTGCAGAAAGATTGGCGCAACAAAATGTCCCAGTTACGTGATCTTGGCTTCCGTGAAGATGAATATCTATAAAGTGAAATGTTTTTACTGCTCGCAAATTGCGGGATAAAAGCTGTATAATTTAGAAAAATTTTTCTCACATGAAAATGAACAAAATGGGTCATTTTAATAGCAAAGAAAGAAATTGGATTACATGAACGCTCACTGAGAAAGGTGGATTCTTATGTTAGATTTTACCTGGAAATTTTTCTCGAAAACAGGAAGCATTGAAACATATCTTCTTTTGAAGGAAATGGAAAAAAATGTAGAAGATGAAATGCAACAGCATGAAGAAATACAAGTAGAGCTAGATTCTCCAATTTCCTAACCCATTTTGTTCGAACCTTGGATGGTGACGAACATGTTTCAAAAAATTGAGGGAATAGTCATTCGAACGATTGATTATGGAGAAACAAACAAAATTGTAACTATATTTTCTCGTGAATTAGGGAAAGTTAGTGCGATGGCAAGAGGTGCTAAAAAGCCTAAAAGTAGATTGTCATCCGTTTCTCAATTATTAACTCATGGCCATTTTCTTATTCAAATGGGTTCTGGTTTAGGAACATTGCAGCAAGGTGAGATTATTTCTTCTATGAGAGAAATTCGTGAAGATTTATTTTTAACTGCTTATGCGTCATTTATTGTTGAGTTGACTGATAAAGCGACAGAAGAGAAAAAACATAATCCGTATTTATTCGAAATGTTATATCAAACGTTGCATTATATGGGCGAAGGGGTTGACCCGGAAATTTTAGCATTAATCTATCAAACGAAGATGCTGCCAGTTCTAGGGCTTAACCCATACTTTGATACATGCGCAATTTGTCACCAGTCAACAGACTTTGTCGCCTTCTCTGTTAGGGAAGGCGGCTTTCTGTGTAAACATCACGCTGAGCAAGATCCGTACCGTATTTCAATTAGCGAAGCTATTCACAAGCTGCTTAGATTATTTTATCATTTCGATTTAGCTCGTCTGGGAAATGTCTCTGTGAAAGCAGAAACAAAAAAACAAATGCGCACAGTATTGAATATGTATTATGATGAATACTGTGGGATATATTTGAAATCAAGACGTTTTTTAGATCAACTTGATAAATTTCAAATATAAAGGACCATATTCGGGTCCTTTTTACATACTTTCTTTTTCGAATGATATATTTAGTATATAATATTTAAGAGATAGTATAACTTTTTTCGTTTTGTAATGAAGGTGGTGATTATCATAGAACTGAATAAGCGCCAAGAACATATCATTCAGATTGTAAAAGACAACGGTCCAATTACAGGAGAAGCGATTGCTGAGCAATTAAATTTAACGAGAGCAACGCTTAGACCAGACTTGGCTATTTTAACGATGGCTGGCTATTTAGAAGCGCGTCCTCGTGTTGGGTATTTTTACACTGGAAAAACAGGTGGACAACTGCTTTCAGAAGCAGTTAAAAAGATTGTCGTACAAGATTATCAATCTAGGCCAGTTGTGGTTGATAAAAATGTTTCGGTATATGATGCGATTTGTACAATGTTTTTAGAAGATGTCGGTACTTTATTTATCGTTGATCAAAATACATTGTTAGTCGGTGTTGTTTCTCGAAAAGATTTGTTAAGAGCAAGCTTAGGAAAGCAGGATTTAGCGTCATTACCGGTAAATATTATTATGACAAGAATGCCAAATGTTACGATGTGTCGTAAGGAAGATAGCTTGTATGATGTTGCAATGGATTTAATAGAAAAGCAAATTGATTCTGTTCCGGTTGTAAAAGATACAAAACAGGGATTAGAAGTTGTTGGTCGAATTACAAAAACCAATATTACGCGTGCATTCGTTGATTTTGTGAATCATGAGTAAAGGCAATTCGTTTAAAGTGAGGTAATACAATGAATAGTAAAATCGTATATGTCGTGTCTGATTCGGTTGGAGAAACAGCTGATTTAGTTGTTCGGGCGGCTATGGGACAATTTCCATTTGCGCCGGATATTAGACGTGTGCCGTATGTAGAAGATACAGGGACGTTAAAAGAAGTTATTTCTATTGCCAAAAGTAATAATGCTCTTATTTGTTTTACATTAGTAAAGCCTGATATGAGAAAATATTTACGAGAAGAAGCGGCAAAAGAAGGCGTAGAAGTTTATGATATTATCGGGCCTCTTATCGATCAAATTGAAGGTATAACAAAACAAACTCCAAGATATGAGCCAGGGGTTGTACGAAAGCTGGATGAAGAGTATTTCAAAAAAATTGAGGCAATTGAATTTGCTGTAAAGTACGACGATGGTAGAGATTCACGAGGTCTTTTAAAAGCAGATATTGTATTAATTGGAATTTCTCGTACATCGAAAACACCGCTTTCGCAATATTTAGCACATAATAAGCGATTAAAGGTTGCTAACGTTCCACTCGTACCGGAAGTGGATCCGCCAGAAGAATTATATCATGTACCGAAAGAAAAATGTTTTGGGTTAAAAATAACGCCTGATAAATTAAATCATATTCGCAAAGAACGTTTAAAATCTCTTGGATTAAGTGATGGAGCAAATTATGCAAACATTGAACGTATTAAAGAAGAGATTAAACACTTTGAACGGGTTGTAAGTAAAATAGGTTGCCCGGTTATTGATGTATCGAATAAGGCAATTGAAGAAACAGCAAATATTATTGTGAATGCAGTGCAAAACCAAAAAATGTTTTAGCACATTTACCAAAGGTGAATGTGCTTTTTTCACTCCACTATAAAGTGAAACTTTAATCAGTGGGGGGCATCCCCCACTAATTATTAGGCCTCACCAATCGGACCTTTACGGGCAGTTTATCTACCACCTAACTTCTTAAGAAAAGCAGAAGCGGCTCGCTCAGAATTGTAGGGCGCCCACGCACCCGACAGAGAGGCGCTTTTTGCCTCGTCTGAGGGGGCGAAACGACCGGAAATTCTAGCCGCTAGAGCTGGACAGTGTTTTCGCTGAATTTTGAGGTGGATTATTACTGCCCGCGAATAGCGGGATAAAAATTAAAAGGACATGTAGCTAAGTTTAGAAAAATGTATTATAATAAAAAATTGTGATAAAAACATTCATTTTACGTTTAGACTTCAATTTTTCAGAATAAACTAGTGATAGGTTTTGTAAAGGACATGCTTTTACGTAAAATCGACAAAAATCTGAACAAGAAAACGCACAATGTGGAAGGATTCACAGAAGGGATGTAGAATAGAGAAATATGCAAAACATCACTCGAATTTATGTTGATGCAGATGCATGTCCAGTGAAGGAAGAAATTATGCACGTCGGTGCAAAATTTCATGTCGATATTTGGTTTATCGCATCCTACGCCCATCAGTCAAGAAGTCAGAAGGGGAATTGGGTATATGTAGATTCTGCGCAAGACGAGGTAGATTTTTATATCTATCAGCGTGCAAAAGCAGGAAATCTCGTTATCACACAGGATATGGGACTTGCTGGTCTTCTTGTCAAAAAAGGAGTATATGTATTATCTCCGCGTGGCACAATTGTGACCGATGAGCATATGGATACAATTTTATATAGTCGATACGTATCTGCGAAGTTACGCAGACAAGGAACCTTTACGAAAGGGCCAAAAGCGTTTTCTAAACATGATCGACAATATTTTTTGGCAAATTTAGAAAAAATATTGTCGAATTATAAAGGAATCCTTTAATTTGTATCGAATACAAAATACGACACGGAGATGGAGTTATGGGGAACAGAATTCCCGAAGAAGTTGTAGAACAAATTCGAACATCATCTGATATTGTTGAAGTGATTGGTGAATATGTACAGCTTAAAAAACAAGGTCGAAATTATTTTGGACTCTGTCCTTTCCATGGCGAAAACTCACCATCGTTTTCTGTTTCCGCTGATAAGCAAATTTTTCATTGCTTCGGATGTGGAGAAGGGGGAAATGTTTTTTCCTTCTTAATGAAAATAGATGGACTGGCTTTTGTGGAAGCTGTGCAAAAATTAGGTGAGCGAAATGGTATTCCTGTTGCTAACTTTACATCAGAACTAGAGCAAACACAAAATATATCTGATGATAGCACGATTATGTTGCAAGCCCATGAGCTTTTGAAAAAGTATTATCATCATCTCTTAGTAAATACAGAAGAAGGAAAACAGCCGCTTGCGTATTTATTAGAGCGAGGTATTACAAAAGAAATGATTGCAAAGTTTGAGATTGGATATGCCACCCCTGCTTGGGATGCAGCGGCAAAAATCTTACAAAAACGAGGTTTTTCATTTGCTGTTATGGAACGAGCCGGGTTACTTGTTCGCAGTGAGAAGGATGGTAGTTATCATGATCGTTTTCGCGGACGAGTTATGTTTCCAATTCATACACTGCAAGGAAAAGTAGCAGCTTTTAGTGGACGGGCATTAGGTGATGATACTCCTAAGTATTTAAATAGTCCGGAGACACCTATTTTTCATAAAAGCAAGTTGCTATATAACTTTCATCAAGCAAGGTCATTTATTAGAAAACGAGGACAAGTTCTTCTCTTTGAAGGATATGCGGATGTTTTAGCTGCTGTGAAAAGTGGGATTGAAGAATCTGTTGCTACGATGGGAACGGCTTTAACTGAGGAACAGGCAAAGCTTTTGCGGCGCAATGTTGAAACTGTTGTTCTTTGCTATGATGGTGATAAAGCAGGACAAGAAGCAACAATGAAAGCAGGACAATTGTTATTGCAAACCGGTTGCGAAGTGAAAGTTGTCTCTATGCCAAATAAATTAGACCCTGACGAGTATGTACAGCGTTATGGTACAACAGCGTTTCAAAAACTTGTACAAGCGAGTATAAGTTTTGTTGGATTTAAAATAAATTATCTTCGTTTAGGGAAAAATTTGCAAGATGAGTCTGGAAAAGAAGCTTATGTGAAAAGTGTTTTAAAAGAGTTAGCGTCATTGCAAGATGCAATGCAAGCGGAATCGTATTTGAAGGCATTGTCACAGGAATTTGCTTACTCAATGGAAACACTGCTGGGGCAATTGCACCAATATCGCAAAGAACAAAAGGTACAGCAAAAACAGACAAAGCCAATTGCACAGCCTTCTCAAATTGTTCATGTGAAACCGAAATTTTCTGGTTTTGAAAGAGCGGAAAGAGAGCTTATTTATCACATGTTGCAGAGTGAAGATATCGCTTTTCGTATCGAACCTCATATAGAAGATTTTCATACTGAAGAACATAAAGGGATTTTATATGAGCTATACGCATATTATGAAAAGGGAAATGAACCGTCAGTCGCAAACTTTCTAAGTTGGCTTTCTGATGAAAAGCTGAAAAATATTGTAACTAATATTTCAACAGATCAAATGATTAATCCTGAGTTCTCAGAAGAATTGCTTCATGGCAATGTAGACGCGCTGCGTCGGCAGAAGCAAAAGTTAAAGAAAATGGAAAATATCTTTATGCTGAAGCAAATGGAAAAAGAAGATCATTTAGCAGCAGCACGATTTTTCCAAGAATATTTGCAAAAACGAAAAGCAAGAAAATAGCTTTTTGTATAAAAACTTACTATAATCATTGTTTGTATCTCGCGTAAGGAGGGGAACAAATGGCTGATAAACCAGCTCGTTCTAAACAAATTGAAACTGATGTAACACTTGAGCAAGTGAAAGAGCAACTCACAGAGCTCGGAAAAAAACGTGGCGTTCTTACATATGAAGAGATTGCGGAACGCATGAGCGGATTTGATATTGAATCCGACCAAATGGATGAATATTATGAATATTTAGGTGAACAAGGAATCGATCTAGTTGGCGACAGCGATGAAGATCCAAACACTCGTCAATTAGCCAAAGCTGAAGAAGAGTTTGACTTAAATGATTTAAGTGTACCGCCAGGTGTGAAAATTAATGATCCTGTTCGTATGTACTTAAAAGAAATCGGTCGTGTTGACTTACTATCTGCTGAAGAAGAAATTGCTCTTGCAAAACGTATTGAAGAAGGCGATGAAGAAGCGAAACGCCGCCTTGCAGAAGCAAACTTACGTCTAGTTGTAAGTATTGCAAAACGTTATGTTGGCCGCGGTATGCTTTTCTTAGACTTAATTCAAGAAGGAAATATGGGTCTAATTAAAGCAGTTGAAAAGTTTGATTACCGCAAAGGGTATAAATTTAGTACGTATGCAACGTGGTGGATTCGTCAAGCCATTACACGTGCAATTGCGGACCAAGCAAGAACAATTCGTATACCAGTTCATATGGTTGAAACAATTAATAAATTAATTCGTGTTCAACGTCAATTATTACAAGATTTAGGTCGTGAGCCATCTCCAGAAGAAATTGGTGAAGAAATGGATCTTGCTCCTGAAAAAGTACGCGAAATCTTAAAGATTGCACAAGAGCCTGTATCTCTTGAAACGCCAATTGGTGAAGAGGATGACTCTCATTTAGGCGATTTTATTGAAGACCAAGAAGCAACATCTCCTGCAGATCATGCAGCATATGAATTATTAAAAGAACAATTAGAAGATGTACTAGATACATTAACAGATCGTGAAGAAAATGTTCTTCGTCTTCGTTTTGGTTTAGACGATGGACGAACTCGTACGCTTGAAGAAGTTGGGAAAGTATTCGGCGTTACGAGAGAGCGTATTCGTCAAATTGAAGCAAAAGCGCTTCGTAAATTAAGACACCCAAGCCGTAGCAAACGTTTGAAAGATTTCTTAGAATAGAGCTTTGTGTAAAGTTTACTTCATTAATGTGAAGTAAACTTTTTTCTTTTGTTAATTTTTGTTAAGATTTATTTATCAGTAGCAATTACAATTCTTGTAATTTATTTTACAGAATTGTCTTTTGATTTGCAAATAGTCATTTTTCGATTTTTCGATTAATTTCGTGTATTCTTACCAAAAAAATATGGAGAATGTAACTGTTTATGATGAGAAAAGTGGATATTTAGCAAAAAATTACGTGAATTTGTAGCGAGGCAATTAATTGAATATATGGAATGTTTTTGATTTATTGTAGTTTGGTCTTTTCTGGTAGAGTGTTTTCAAGTACAATAGAAATGACTGAATCATCAAACTATTAGGGGATGTAGAGGGGGAGAAGGGAAAAATGAAGCGTAATCCGTTAATTCCATTTGCTCTTATTGCTGTATTGGGAATAATTATTATGTTTGTATTTTCATTTCAAGGCATGCATAAATCAAAGGAACTAGCTGATGCGAAGAAAAACGGGGGAAAAACGACACAAACAGCAGCAAAGCCAGAAGAGATTGTAAAACAGAGTTGTACAAGTTGTCATGGCGATCAATTGCAGGGAGCAGTTGGTCCTAATTTACAAAAAGTTGGCGGTAAGCTTTCGAAAGATCAAATTCAAGAAGTGATTGTAAAAGGAAAAGGAAATATGCCACCAGGTATTATTCCAGCGGATCAAGCATCTAAAGTAGCGGATTGGTTATCAAAGAAAAAATAATAGTGGATTACATAGTAGCTCTTTACGCCTAAGTAAAGAGCTTTTTTATTTGCTTAACCATTGAATTTAAAAATAAATGGTTTATAAGCGGAGTAAAATGATTTATCTACTTGCAATTACAACTATAAATTCTTTATCATGGAGACAGACTGAAAGAGAAGGAGTAATTGAAATAAATGAATGAAGTAAAGCTTTCAAAACGATTAGAAGAAGTGGCACTTGAAATTCCAGCAGGTTCCACTATTGCAGATATTGGTTCGGATCATGCTTATTTACCTTGCTATACAATTTTACATCATATTGCCGTGCAGGCAGTAGCAGGAGAAGTTGTAGAAGGTCCATTTCGTTCTGCGCAAGCTACAGTAGCAGAATGTGGATTGCAAGATAAAGTGAGCGTACGTAAAGGAAATGGTTTAGAAGTCATTACGCCAGGCGAAGTAGATGTAATTACAATTGCAGGTATGGGTGGTGCGTTAATTCGTGATATTTTAGAAAATGGAAAAGAGAAGCTGAAGGGTGTAACTCGTTTGATTCTACAGCCAAACATTGCTGCACATCATATTCGTGAATGGTTTATTGAGAATGGTTGGGAATTAATAAAAGAAAAAATTGTAAAAGAAGACGGAAAGATATACGAAATTTTAGTAGGAGAACTGGGCGATGTTCTAGCACCCTACAAGGAGAAAAAAGAAGAAGCTTTATTCATGGGACCATTTTTAATGAAGGAGAAAAATGAAGTGTTTGTAGAAAAATGGGAAAGTGAACGAAAAAACTTTGAAAATATTTGTAAGCAATTAGAACGTGCAACAGAAACAGAAGAGGCAAAAGCGAAGCGTGCAGAAGTGTTAGAGAAAATCCGTATGATTGAGGAGATTTTATCGTGAGTAAAATACCTAATGGATACGAAATCATTTCTTTGTTTGAAAGTATGTACCCGAAACATTTAGCAGTCGAAGGCGATAAAGTTGGATTGCAGATTGGTGCATTAAATAAACCAGTAGAGAATGTGTTAATTGCGCTTGATGTAACAGAAGAAGTTGTACAAGAAGCAATTGAAAAAGGGGTAAATTTAATTATTGCTCATCATCCGCTTATTTTTAATCCGCTTAAAGCGATACATACAGAGCAAGCGTACGGGCGTATTATTGAAATGTGTATAAAAAACGATATTGCAGTTTATGCTGCTCATACAAATGTTGATATCGCAAAAGGTGGTGTGAACGATTTGTTAGCAGATGCATTAGGATTGCAGGAAACAGAGGTGCTTGTTTCTACTTATACGGAAGAAATGAAAAAGCTAGTTGTATTTGTTCCTTCTTCGCATGCAGAAACAGTACGTCAAGCAATCGGTGATGCAGGAGCAGGGTATATCGGGAATTATAGTCATTGTACGTTTAATAGTGAAGGCAAGGGTACATTTTTGCCACAAGAAGGCACAAATCCGTATATCGGAGAGGCTGGGCGTTTAGAGCAGGTAGAAGAAGTTCGGATTGAAACGATTATTCCGGCGTCGTTGCAACGTAAAATCATGAAGGCAATGCTTGGCGCGCACCCGTATGAAGAAGTAGCATACGATATTTATCCGTTAGAAAACAAAGGTGAAACGTTGGGGCTTGGGAAAATTGGATACTTGCCACAAGAAATGACATTAGAACAATTTGCGGAACATGTGAAACAATCCCTTGAGGTAAAGGGAGCTCGTGTTGTTGGTAACTTACAGCAAACAGTGAAGAAAATAGCAGTACTTGGCGGAGACGGAAATAAGTATATAAAGCAAGCGAAGTTTAAAGGGGCAGACGTATATGTAACGGGAGATATGTATTATCACGTTGCGCATGATGCGATGATGCTCGGATTAAATATCGTAGACCCAGGGCATAACGTGGAAAAAGTAATGAAAAAAGGTGTGCAAAAACAATTACAAGAAAAAGTGGATGAGAAAAAATTTACTGCGCGTATTCATGCTTCCGAATTACATACAGATCCGTTTACATTTGTATAGAATGAAAAAAGTAAAATCCGTTATCTTATGAGATAACGGATTTGCTTATATCAGCTTGTTATTTGCAGGCAATAAAACCTTCAATGATGAAAGTTTTACTTTATTTTGCTTTAACTTTTGGTAAGATTTTTTGTAATGGTACGTTTCTCTTACGCTCCCACGTTGCAGGATTTGTTGGATCGTACTGTTCAAAGAATGCAATTACTTCTTTTGTAATAGGCGTTGGTGTAGAAGCACCCGCTGTAATAGCGACTGTTTCTACGCCTTGTAGCCATTCTAATTGAATTTCACTTACATCGGCAACGCGGTATGCTTTTGTACTAGCAATTTCTTCAGATACTTGTGCAAGGCGGTTAGAGTTATTACTTTTTGGGTCACCAACGACAATTGTTAAATCAGCAACATTTGCTTGTTTTGCAACGGCTTCTTGGCGCACTTGCGTAGCAAGACAAATTTCTTTATGGAACTCTGCTGTTGGAAACTTTTCTTGAATTTTCTCCATAATATGTTGAACATCCCATTGACTCATCGTTGTTTGGTTTGTAACTAAAATCTTATCTGTTGGAATGGTAAGTGCTTCAAGATCTGCATCTTTCTCGATAAGATGGACAATATCCGGAGCAATCCCGACTGCACCTTCAGGCTCAGGATGTCCTTTTTTACCGATATAAATAATATGGTAGCCTTCTTCTTTTTTTGCTTCAATTAAGTCGTGTGTTTTTGTAACGTCAGGGCATGTTGCGTCAATTGTAGTTAAGCCCTTTTCCTTGGCGCGTTGTTTTACTTCTGGAGATACACCGTGAGCTGTGAAAATAACAGTTCCAGACTCAATTTGTTCCAAAATATCTAAGCGGCTTGGGCCATCAAGCGTAATGATGCCATCTTCTTCAAATGCATCTGTTACGTGTTTGTTGTGGACAATCATGCCTAAAATATAAATTGGCCGTGGTAATGTTTTATCGAGCGCTGCATTGCGCGCAATAACCATCGCGTCTACAACGCCGTAGCAATAGCCGCGAGGAGAAATTTTAACGATTTTCATGTAATTAATCCGCTCCTTTAAAAAAGGATTTGTTTTTATAAAGCTAATCCTTTTCATTATAAAGGAGAAGAAAGCAGATGACAAAGAAATGTTACACGTATAGCTTTGGTTTAGGAGTGGTAGAGTGTACGTTTTCTACTGCTGCCTCATCTTCAATTATAATGTTAGGAGCGGGTGGTTTTCCTGTAATAGGTATTTCTTGAGATGGAGTGGAAGGGGGGGCTTCGACTACTTCTGTTTGTTTTTCTTCAGTGCTTTTTTCAGGTGAAAGTATTTTCATGATGCTAGGAATGTTGCGAACAATTGGACCATATTGCTGCACGACTGGTCCAAAGGACTGGGCCATTTGGACAACTTTTTCAACGTTACTTATCATTCCAGTGGGATTTGAAATAAAGTTTGTGAAAAATCCGCCAATTCCACTAGATGCGCTTCCTCCTCGTGTTTCATCTTCTGCCATCATCTGAGGCTGCATCATTTGTTGTTGCTGATTTGGGCGGTGCATATATGGTTGATTCTGCTGGTATGGTGTATTTGGGTATGTTTCTAATTGTCTATAAGGGGGCATCATATACATATAATCTGCAGCGGGATTGCGTTTTTGAAACAATTTTGCAAGAAGTCCTTTTTTTCTAGGCATCATCGGTTGCATGCCTTGCGTCGGATACATTGTATGAGGATATGGAGACTGAGTGTACATTTGTTGATAGGGAGGAGATTTCATGTACATTAGGAAATCCTCCTTTCTTCAATTAGGTAATATACACTACAATATGCAGTGGAGAGAAAGAAGGTTAGTTTTTCCGTTGAAATGCTAAACTATAGATAAACAAATTGAAAAACAACATAAAAAACCCTCTTTTTTTAGGCGGGCGAGAGCATCTGGCCATGCATAGAAGCGGTCATGGTGTATTTTGCATAGCAGCGACTTATAAAGAAAAGCGGAGCCGACTGTTTAGGTCTGTTGGCTAAGGTTCTTTCACACAGAAGGTGTTTTTTTACCTTCTTGTGTGGAAGGTTCTTAGACATGAGGGTCTAGGAGGCAGAGCTAGACAAAGATGTTGGAAAATGAAAATGAATATATATAAAGATAGATTTTACGGATAGATTTCGATATAATGGTAACTTGACTGATTAATGAACGCAGTAGAAATAAGAAAGAAGGTGGAATGTATGACATTGCAAACATTTACACAATATGATTTTCAACCGTTTTTAATAGATGCAATTCGTGAATTACGTTTTTCAGAACCAACAGAAATTCAACAAAAGATTTTTCCAGTTGTGAAAAAGGGAGTTAGTATTATCGGACAATCACAAACAGGATCTGGAAAAACGCATGCGTATTTACTTCCAACATTAAATCGTATTGATGCAACTAGAGAAGAAGTACAACTTGTAATTACAGCTCCGACTCGTGAGTTAGCGCAGCAAATTTATGAAGAAATCGTAAAGTTAACAAAGTTTTGTGAAGAAGACAAAATGATTACAGCCCGTTGTTTTATCGGTGGAACAGATAAACAACGTTCAATTGAAAAGTTGAAGAAACAACCACATGTTGTGGTGGGAACACCAGGACGTATTAAAGATTTAGTGGAAGAGCAAGCATTATTTGTACATACGGCTTCTGCGATTGTTGTCGATGAAGCAGATTTAATGCTTGATATGGGCTTTATTCATGATGTGGATAAAATTGCAGCACGTATGCCTAAAAATTTACAAATGCTCGTTTTCTCAGCGACAATTCCGCAAAAGTTAAAACCATTTATGAAGAAATATATGGAAAATCCGGAGCATATTCATATTAATCCAAAGCAAATAGCAGCGATTAATCTGGAACATCACCTTATTCCGTCAAGGCACCGTAATAAAGTAGAACTTGTAAAAAATCTGTTACTGCAATATCAGCCGTATTTAGCAATCGTTTTTACGAATACAAAGAAAATGGCTGATGAAGTAGCTGATGGTTTAACGGAGCGTGGCTTGAAAGTTGGTCGTATTCACGGTGATTTATCACCACGTGATCGTAAGAAAATGATGAAACAAATCCGTGATTTAGAATTTCAATATATTGTAGCGACAGATTTAGCTGCACGTGGTATTGATATTGAAGGGATTAGCCATGTTATTAACTACGAAATTCCTTCTGATTTAGATTTCTTTATTCACCGTGTGGGTCGAACAGCGCGTGCTGGATATTCTGGTATTGCAGCAACCATTTATGACCAAGCGAATGAAGAAGCATTAGATACATTAGAAAAGCAACGTCATATTGAATTCAAGCATGTGGACTTGCGTGCAGGGGAATGGGTTGAATTGGGACCTCGTCGCCGCCGTCAAAGCCGTAAGAAACCAAATGATGCATTGGATTCTATGGCGCAAAAAGTTGTGAAAAAACCCAAAAAAGTAAAGCCGAATTATAAGAAAAAGCTTGAATGGGAACGCGAAAAAATTAAGAAGAAATATAACAAAAAGAAAAGATAAGGGACTTCCTTATCTTTTTTTTGCGAGAAAGTTAACAGTGTCAGATTTCTACAAATTATGCTATCATTATAGCTATTGCATTTATAAGAGGTGATTACATGTTGAAAATTGGATCTCACGTTTCGATGAGCGGAAAGAAAATGTTATTAGCAGCAAGTGAAGAAGCTGTTTCATACGGTGCAACAACGTTTATGATATATACAGGGGCACCGCAAAATACGCGAAGAAAACCGATTGAAGAGTTAAATATAGAAGCTGGCCGTAAACATATGGAATTGCACGGAATTGAAGAAATCATTGTTCATGCACCGTATATCATTAACATCGGTAATACAACGAAACCTGAAACATTCCAACTAGGTGTTGATTTTCTCCGCATGGAAATTGAAAGAACATCAGCATTAGGCGTTGCAAAGCAAATTGTACTCCATCCAGGAGCTCATGTTGGAGCAGGAACGGATGCAGGAATCCAAAAAATTATTGAAGGATTAAATGAAGCATTAACAACCGATCAAACAGTGAACATTGCGCTAGAAACAATGGCTGGAAAAGGAACAGAGTGTGGACGAAGCTTTGACGAGCTTGCGAGAATTATTGATGGTGTAACACATAACGAGAAATTATCAGTTTGCTTCGATACATGTCATACGCATGATGCTGGCTATGATATCGTTAATGATTTTGATGGCGTTTTAAACGAGTTTGATAAAATTATAGGTATTGATCGTTTGCAAGTATTGCACATTAATGATAGCAAGAATGACCGCGGCGCTAGAAAAGACCGTCATGAAAATATCGGTTTCGGTCATATTGGTTATAAAACGTTACATCACATTGTACATCATCCCCAATTACAGCATGTACCAAAAATTCTTGAAACACCATATGTAGGTGAGGATAAAAACGATAAAAAGCCGCCGTATAAATTTGAAATTGAAATGTTGAAAAATGGTGTGTTTGATGAAGAGGTTCTTCAGAAAATTAAAGGACAATAAAAAAGGGGAGCATCCCCTTTTTTTATTTTATCCCGTTATTCTTGGGAAGTCATCCTCTGCTTTAAGATTAAGAGAGAATCGTTGTCCAGTTCCAGTGGCTAGAATGGTTGGCCTTCCTGCGAGGTAAAAAGTACCTCCATGTCAGGAGCCCTCCCATTCTGAGAGAGCCACTTTCACTTTTCTAAAGAAGATGGGTGGAGGATCTGATAGAAGTTTCACTTTATCCCGCATTAACGGGCAGTAATATTCCCGCCTCAAAATTCAGCGGAAGCAAAGAAGCTTTAGGTGGGAGATAAACTGCTCGTAAAAGCCCGATTGGTTCAACTAATAATCAGTGGGGGATGAAAAAAAAACCACTGATTAAAGTTTCACTTTATTAGTTTTTGAAATAGAGTATTAATTTGTTGTGCGGTAGCGGGAGAAGTGACCATTGCAATTTGTTTTAAAAGTTGTAATCTTTCTTGGTCATCATAAATATTAATTTGTTTTCCTTGAATTAATGTGACAATTTTGTCTGCTTGTTCGTTTGTAATGGACACCCCGTATTCTGCACTATATTTTAATAATTCCTTAGAAGTCATATTGTTTAATTTTTTATTTACAAACTGTTGAATGAGGTTCATGTTGCTCCCTCCTTTATTTTGTCCTCATATCCGAATATATGTAAAATATGCTTGTGTATATTCCAAAGCAGGCAGTTTTCTCATTAAAAAAGGGAGGGTATGTTATAATAAAGGGAAAAATATATAGATACTTGAGGAGGTAGTATGGCAAAACAACAGCATAAAAAAGAAAGTATAATTCATCTTGTGTATCGTCTTGTTATGATTGTCATAGGTGCTGGCTGTGCAGCAGTTGCACTTGAGCTATTTTTAATTCCAAACAAAATTATTGATGGTGGTATTATCGGTGTTTCCCTCATATTAGATTTCCTTACACCAAATATTTGGTGGCTAAGCTTTTCCACTTTAGTTGTGATCCTCAATTTACCGTTTATGTACTCAGGTTATAAGCAAATCGGAAAAACATTTATGTTATCTTCTGTTTTTGCAGTTATATGTTTAGCTTTGATTGAATCAACATTACATTCCCTTCAGCCTTTTACGACAGAGCCAATTTTAGCGACCGTCTTTGGAGGTTTAATTTTAGGTATTGGTGTTGGGCTTGTGATTAGACATGGTGGTTCATTGGATGGCGCGGAAATTCTAGGTATTTTACTAACAAAGAAATTACCGTTTTCTGTCGGTGAATTTGTTATGTTTATGAATATTTTCGTTTTTGCTTGGGCGGCAGTTGTATTTGGCGTAGAACAAGCAATGTATTCTGTCATGACATACTATATTGCCTTTAAAACGATTGATACGGTTATCCAAGGTTTAGATGAAACAAAAGCAGTAATTATTGTTTCGGACCATTATGAAGAGGTGTCAAACGCAATTTTACATCGACTTGGCCGCGGAACAACGAAATTAATTGGAAAAGGTGGCTATACGGATAAAGAAAAAGAAGTGATTTATGCAGTTATTACTCGTTTAGAGGTAACGAAGCTAAAATCGATTGTTCATGAAGTAGACGAAAATGCTTTTATTACCATTATGAATACACAGGAAACAAAAGGTGCAAAATTTAAATCAGCAATTCACTAAAAGCGGAGAGATTTTCTCTGCTTTTTGCTATACTAGATAAGTTATCTAAAATGAAAGGTATATTTTAGGGCAGATTGGTTTACAACTCGTAATGAGCTATAATATAATTTAAACAGAAATAAATCGGAATCATTCTGAATTAAAATAGGTGAGGTATGATGAATTATATATTAGAAATCGAGAATTTAACCTTTCGTTATGAAGAGCGAAATGTGTTAGAGGACATTCACTTGCAAGTTCCTAAAGGAGCTTTTTTAGGTTTAGTAGGACCGAATGGATCAGGAAAATCTACATTATTGAAATGTATATTAGGGATTTTAAAACCGAAACAAGGAACGATTCGGTTGTTTGGTATGGATAGTAAAAAATTTAAAGATTGGAATAAAATTGGCTATGTCTCCCAAAAGGCAAATAGTTTCAACTCTGGATTCCCAGCCACTGTATTTGAAGTTGTTTCGATGGGACTCGTTTCTAAGAAAGGCTTGTTTCGGTTTTTAACAAAGATGGATAAAGCGAAAGTGACAAAAGCGATTGCTGATGTTGGAATGAGTGAGTTTATGAACCGGAATATTGGTGAGCTTTCTGGTGGGCAACAACAACGTGTTTTTATTGCACGTGCGCTTGTAAGTGATCCAGAGTTATTAATTTTGGATGAGCCTACTGTCGGTATAGATGTAAAGAATGTAGAAAGTTTTTATGAAATGCTAGAACATTTAAATAAGCGTTTAGAGATTACACTTATTCTTGTCACTCATGATATGGGAGCTGTGACTGAGAAAGTTACACATGTTGCTTGTTTAAATAAGCGTCTTCATTTCCACGGAAATGTCGATGCGTTCCAAAAGTTAGAAGATGCTGAAATGTCATTATTATATGGTTATCATGTTCATCGTTTAGAGCATGATCACGAGCATCACGGGGGGATACGATGATACAGGATTTTTTGCAATATGACTTTTTACGCAATTCTTTATATGCTGGAATTTTAATTGGACTTGTTGCCCCGATGCTTGGTGTTTTTGTTGTCATTCGTCGTTTATCGTTGATTGCGGATGCATTAAGTCACGTTACGCTATCAGGTATTGCAGCCAGTTTATTATTAGAAAAAACCGTATTTACGGGCGGTTTTTTAAATCCACTATATATGGGGATGATATTTTCTATTGGTGGCGCTCTGCTGATTGAAAAATTAAGAACGGTATATAAACATTTTCAAGAACTAGCAATTCCTATTATTATGTCAGCGGGTATTGGGATTGGTGTAATTTTCATTTCTCTTGCTAATGGGTTTAATACAGATTTATTTAGTTATTTATTTGGTAGTGTAAGTGCAGTTACAAGTAGTGATTTGCTTATTATTGGATTCGTTGCTGTGATTGTAGTGGCTGTCATTATATTATTATATAAAGAACTGTTTTTATTATCTTTTGATGAAGAATACGCTGTAGCGACAGGTTTACGCGCAAAATGGATTCACTTTATTTTTATTATTTTAGTTGCACTCGTTATTGCGATTTCAATGCGTGTTGTTGGTATTCTTCTCGTTTCATCGTTAATGACATTACCAGTTGCAGCAAGTATTCGAATTGCGAAAGGTTTTAAACAAACAATCGTTTTCTCCATTGTGTTTGGTGAGATTGCAGTAGTCGGAGGCATGTTAGCTTCTTATCAACTTGACCTTGCTCCAGGTGGTACAATTGTTGTATTATCAGTTCTTATTTTAATCGGTGCAATCTTATGGAAGAAGAAAAAAACTGCGTAAAGTAGGGATAACTATGAATCTTACAGAAGCTTTACACCTTATGAAAGAGAAGGGTTATAAACATACTGGAAAAAGGGAAGACATGTTGCGTTTGTTTGCCAATCATAATAAATATTTAACGGCAAGAGATGTTTTAGCTAATATGAAAGGTGATTATCCGGGACTTAGTTTTGATACCATTTATCGCAACTTAACTCTGTTTGTAGAAATCGGTATTTTAGAACAGACAGAGCTAAATGGTGAAAAACATTTTCGCTTCAAATGTTCTACTATAGAACATCATCACCATTTTATCTGTTTAGATTGTGGAGGAACGAAGGAAATTACATCGTGTCCAATGGAATTTATGAATAAAGACTTTACAGGATATGAAGTAACGGGACATAAATTTGAAATATATGGACGCTGTCCGAAATGTGCACAATAAAAAGCTTGTCAGTTTTCAAACTGACAAGCTTTTTTTATTAGTAGCTTTACATTTTATTTTTCTTGCTTTGCTGCGTATTCTTCTGCGATTTTATCAATTTCTTTCTTTAACTCTTCCACCATGGTTTCTTCTGGTACTTTACGTACAATTTCACCTTTGCGGAAGAGAAGACCTTCTCCGCGTGCTCCAGCAATCCCGATATCTGCTTCACGCGCTTCACCAGGGCCGTTTACTGCGCAACCAAGGACAGCAACTTTAATCGGTGCCTTAATTTTTGAAATATATTCTTCTACTTCATTTGCAATGCTAATTAAGTCAATTTCAATACGTCCGCAAGTTGGACAAGAAATCAATGTAGCGGCATTAGAAGCAAGTCCAAATGATTTTAATAGCTCACGCGCTACTTTTACTTCTTCAACTGGGTCTGCACTTAATGAGATACGTAACGTATTACCGATACCTTTGCTTAAGATTGCACCAAGACCAGCTGCACTTTTTACAGTTCCAGCAAATAAAGTTCCAGATTCTGTAATGCCAAGGTGTAATGGATAATTGAAAGCACGAGATGCTTTTTCGTACGCTTCAATCGCCAAATTCACATCAGAGGCTTTCATCGATACGATGATGTCATGAAAATCTAGATCTTCTAAAATTTTAATGTGATGCAATGCACTTTCTACCATACCGTCAGCGGTTGGATATCCATATTTTTCTAGAATATGACGTTCTAATGAACCAGCGTTTACACCGATGCGGATTGGAATGCCGCGTTCTTTCGCAGCATTTACAACTGCTTCAACTTTATGACGACGACCGATATTTCCTGGGTTGATACGAACTTTGTCAATGCCGCCTTCAATTGCTTTTAATGCTAGACGATAGTCAAAGTGAATATCAGCAACAAGAGGTATATTAATTTGTTTTTTAATATCTGCAATTGCATTTGCAGCGCGCTCATCGGGAACGGCTACACGAACAATTTGACAGCCCGCCTCTTCTAAACGCTTAATTTCAGCAACTGTTGCTTCTACATCATGAGTTTTCGTTGTTGTCATGCTTTGTATAATTAATTCATTATTACCGCCAATTGTTAAATTTCCAACTTTAACAGGGCGTGTTTTTGTACGATGAGTTATTTCATTCACGAATAGATCGCTCTCCTTATAAAAGAAGTTTCTTATTTTGTAGACAAACACATTTATATTGTATGCAGTATTTGTCAAGTGAAGCCAAATGTCTATATAAATCCATTTTGATTTTTCAACATATGAGTTGCTTCTATGCATGGGCCAGATGTTCTCACCCGACTAAAAAAGGACTGTTGTTTTTTCAATTTGTATTTATATAGCTTCACTTTTACTATTGTATCAGCGCCTTACTGCAATTGACAAGGATTATGTGATGTTATTACGGATAGAGGGGGAATTTGTATTTTTTTCCGACTTGTAATTTTGCTGGCGAATCGTTTTGATTTAAGTCTTTGAAGTCTGTAACAATTTTTTCGATAGAAGGGATTTTTTTCTTATTAATTTCTTCTGTAATAGAGAGAACGGTATCGCCTGTTTTTACTTCAATGACTTTATATTTTGTTAGTGATGTATTTCCTTTTTGTTTATCATTTGAAACTTTAGCTGAAGTTTCTTTTGTTTTGGAATATGTATGAAGCAACGGTAACGTGCCAATTGTCATATCATAGTATAAGACGTAACCGAGAACAAGTAGTAACAAGACACTGCCAAGCCTTTTCATATTTTTCCACTCCTTTGTAGAGAAATATATGCTTGTCCAAAAAAAAAATGCCTTGAAGGCATTTTTTAAAGTGAATTTTTTTCTTTTGGTTTTGGCACTTCTTTTATTGTTAAATAAAGAACGATGAGAACAACACCAATGAATATAAATAATGAGAATGGAACATGCACTTTTAATAGGTCCATAATCATAAAGAATATAGTTGGGATTGTATAACTATAGGCAGTTAATGTCCAAACTTGTTTGTAAGATAATTTACGTTCTCCGCTTATTGCAGAGCCGATAAATGCCAATAGCGTAACACCAAGAAATGTAATAAATAGTTCGAATAAGTAAATAAAGATCCCAATTAAGAATATAGCAACTGGTAAGATGTTATCAACGAATGAGACGAATTCTTGGATATCTTTCTTTTCAATAGTTGTATTTCCAAAATCACTATATGGGAAGGATTGTGTTTGTTGTTGTGCCGTTGAAACCATTTTATCTTTTAAAATGAATATACCATCGCGGTTTGGATAAGCTTTTGTGTCTGCTCTGTTTGGATCAAATACAAAAATAAAATCTGTTTCATCTTTTACAATTGGTTTGCTAATGTCTGCGTGAAGTTCACCATTTTCAATTTTAAAATCAGGCACATCTTTTTCGACAGAGCGATCGATTAAATGAATGCCCTCTTGAATGAAATTTCCAAATAAAATCGTTTTTGGAACGGTAGCAAGCAGGCAGAGTAACATTATGTAAAGAATTGTCTTTCCGATTTTTTGAAAACGAAAGAGAGCCATTTCTTTTGGTGCGTATAAGCTTTTAAACAGTTGTATAAATATGGACATGCATTCACTTCCTTCTTTAAATATATTGATTCACAATCTCATTGTAACGTATGTTTTTAAGGAATCACAAGATATATCATGTCGTATGTCAAAATACAATTGACACATTTCTTTTTACTATGGTAAATTTATCTTACATTTTTACATATAATCATCCATTCCATCGTAGTTGAATTTGCTAGAGCGTATGGTTGATAACTGCTGTACTGTAGTTGCTATTCATATATTGCGGACCCTTAGCTCAGCTGGTTAGAGCAGACGGCTCATAACCGTCCGGTCGTAGGTTCGAGTCCTACAGGGTCCATATCTATTTCGCATATTGATATATGGCGGATAAGCTTCCTTGTAGAAGGGAGCTTTTTTTTACGAAATGTATGAGCATTTCGTTTGAAAAGAAATGGGAAATTTGCTACTTTAATGTTAGCGAGGCAATACGCTAAATTTGTTTTCACTCTTATGTAATTAGGGTAAAATGGATTTGTATGCCAAGTCATTATCGGCAATACATACAATGGGAGGAATATAACAATGGCGAAACATGAATTACCAAATTTACCTTATGCGTATGATGCATTAGAACCTCATTTTGACAAAGAAACTATGAACATCCATCATACAAAACATCACAACACATATGTAACAAACTTAAATGCTGCATTAGAAGGACATGCGGAATTAGCAGAAAAAAGCATTGAAGAGTTAGTTGCAAACTTAAACGAAGTGCCAGAAGCAATTCGTACAGCAGTACGCAATAACGGTGGTGGACATGCAAACCACTCTTTATTCTGGACAATCCTTTCTCCAAATGGCGGCGGACAACCAGTAGGTGAACTTGCAAGTGCGATTGAAGCGAAATTTGGTAGCTTCGATGCATTTAAAGAAGAGTTTGCAAAAGCAGGCGCAACTCGTTTTGGATCTGGTTGGGCATGGCTAGTTGTAAACAATGGTGAATTAGAAGTAACAAGCACACCAAACCAAGACACTCCATTAATGGAAGGAAAAACTCCAGTTTTAGGATTAGACGTTTGGGAGCATGCATACTACTTACATTACCAAAACCGTCGTCCTGACTACATCAATGCTTTCTGGAGCGTTGTAGATTGGAATGCGGTTGAAAAACGTTACCAAGATGCAAAATAATTATAATTGTAAAAACTAGGGGATATTTCTCCTAGTTTTTTTGTGTGCTCTTTTTCTCGGGTGTGGATCGGCTTACCTCAATGCTAGTGAGAAAACTGCTTACTAATGAAAGTTTCACTTTCCGTTTTTCTTCTTTACATAATTGTGACCTTCTTTGGAAGACTAGAACATGAAGTAAAGGAGAGTTTATATGAAATGGAAACATTTAGTTGGCGATGTTGAGGTGAATCGTGATTTAGTTTTATTACTCATAATTGGCGGGTTATATACGTTGGCCATTTCGTTGTCTAATACGTTTGTTAATATTTATTTATGGAAGCAAACGAAGGATTTTATGAATATTGGCTTTTATAATTTAGCAAGCGTTGTTTTACAGCCGCTAACTTTTCTTGTTGCTGGAAAACTAGCGAAACGAGTAGATCGTACGATTTTACTTCGCATCGGTGTAACAACATTAGCTGTTTTTTTTATTGTTGTATTACTGACGGGAACGAATGCTTCGCAGTATATTTTACTTATTGGTGGCATACTTGGGATAGGATATGGATTTTACTGGCTCTCATTTAATTTGTTAACATTTGAAATTACAGAGCCGGAGACACGTGACTTTTTTAACGGATTTCTCGGACTGCTTACCTCATTTTCAGGTATGATTGGTCCAATTGCATCCGGGTTTATCATTTCACGTATGGAAAAGTGGAATGGGTATACGTTCGTTTTTTTCCTATCTTTAACCTTATTTACCATTGCAATCGTTGTCAGTTTTTTTCTGACAAAACGTGAATGTGAAGGACGTTACGAAATTGTTGAAGTAATGAAAGAGAGAAAACATAATAAAAACTGGGGAAGAATTACGCTTGCTCATTTCTTTCAAGGGCTTAGAGAAGGGACATTTATATTTGTTATTTCTGTATATGTGTATATGGCTTCCGGTAGTGAATTAGCACTGGGGAAATATGGACTTGTAAATTCCGCTGTTTCTTTCATTTGCTATTATATAGTAGCGCGCGTATTGAAAAAGGAATGGCGAAAACAAGCCATTTTACTCGGTGGAATTATTTTATATGCAGTTGTATTTTTAGTTGTCTTTCATGTCACGTATGCGAAATTACTTATTTATGCAGCTTGTATTGCCATAGCGTATCCAATTCTTCTTGTTCCATATGGTTCAATGACATATGATATAATAGGCAGAGCTAAACAAGCAAAGGAGCGGCGAGTAGAATATATTGTTGTTCGTGAACTATGGCTAAACGGAGGAAGAATTTGTTCGGTTTTAAGTTTTTTACTAGCTGTTTCATTATTTCCGGCAGAAAAAAGCTTGCCTATCTTATTATTAATATTAGGTGCTGGACATTTGCTTATCTATTTTGCGATTCGAAATGTCAAATATGATGATGAAAAAGTATGCCATGCAGGGCTTGCAGCTGTACAAACGACGCAAAATACAACAGAAGGAGAAGGTTAACTTCTGCAGTATTTTATGTTAAAATGGTAAAACATATATGACAGTAGCGAGGACACCTGAAGAAGGTGTCCCTTTCCGCTTACAAAGCTGTTGGCAGAGGGGGTCCGTATGAGTAAGAAAAAGAAAAAGAAGAAAACCCACGTTCCATTTCGGTTAAACGTGTTGTTTTTCTGTGTGTTTTTACTGTTTTCAACAGTAATTGTCAAATTAGGTATGATACAGATTGTCCATGGTGAAGATTATAAAAATGAAGTAAACAGGAAGGAAAACTTAACGGTAAGTACCCCTGTTCCGCGCGGGAAGATTTTTGACAGGTATGGCCGTGCAGTAGTGGATAATACACCACTTCGAACGATTACGTATACAAGAACGAAGGAATCAAAACCTGAAGAACGTTTAGAAACAGCAAAACAACTTGCAAAGCTGCTTGATGTACCGACAGATAAATTAACAGAGCGAGATAAAAAAGATTTTTGGATTCTGTTAAATGAAGACCGGGCAAAAGCGAAAATTACGAAAAAAGATGACGCTGATTTTAAAGCGAAAAAAATTACTGATAAACAATTGGCACAACGTCAGCTTGATCGTATTACAGAATCAGAATTAAATGAATTAACGCCTCAAGATTTAGAAGTGTTAGCCATTAAGAGTAAGATGGAAGGCGGCTATGCAATGACGCCGCAAATTATTAAGAAAGATGTTACACCGGAAGAATATGCTGTAGTTAGTGAGAATTTAGCAAAACTTTCAGGGGTAGACACTACAGTTGATTGGGACCGTCACTATGCTTATGGAGATATGTTCCGCACTGTACTTGGCGGTGTAACAAGCTCTGATGAAGGATTACCGCGAGAGAATATCGACTATTATTTAGTTCGTGATTACAACCGAAATGATCGCGTCGGAAAAAGTTATCTTGAGCAGCAATATGAAGATGTATTGCACGGTACGAAAGCACAAGTGAAAAATATTACGGACCAAAAGGGAAATATTCTTGAGACTGTCTATCTTTCTAAAGGAGAAAGTGGAAAGAATGTAAATTTGACCATTGATATGGAGCTACAAAAGAAAGTTGAACAAATTATTGAAGAAGAAATGAAAGCAGCAAAGGCTTCAGGCTCAGCGGAGTATATGGACCGTGCGTTTGTTGTGATGATGAATCCGAAAAACGGAGAAATCTTATCAATGGCTGGTAAACAGTTTGGGGAAGAAAATGGACAAAGAGTTATAAAAGATTATGCACTTGGCACGATGACGAGTGCATATGAAATGGGTTCGGCTGTAAAAGGGGCGACTCTTTTGACTGGATATCAAACAGAAGCTATTAAACCGGAGCAAGTACTTGTCGATGAACCACTTGTATTTAAAGGTACGAAAGTGAAAAAATCGTGGACTGGATCGGGAATGGGACCAATTAATGACTTAACTGCCTTGCAGCGATCTTCAAACGTATATATGTTTAAAACTGCAATGGAAATTGCTGATGCTCCGTATGTGCCGAATGGTACATTAAACATTAAACAAAAAGCTTTTGATACAATGCGTTATAACTTTAGTCAATTGGGTCTTGGAGTACCAACGGGAATAGATTTACCAAATGAAATGGCAGGAGTAAAAGGAAACGCAGTAAGAGAACCTGGTAAGTTACTCGATTTAGCAATCGGACAGTTTGATACGTATACACCGCTGCAATTGGTGCAATATGTGTCAACAATTGCTAACGGTGGTTATCGTATGAAACCACAGGTTGTAAAAGAAATTCGCACTCCGACTTCAAAACCTGAAGAGTTAGGAAAAGTAGTGGAGTCGGTGGAGCCGGTTGTTTTAAATCGAGTAGATATGAAAGATGAGTACATTAACCGCGTTCAAGAGGGCTTTAAAATGGTAATGCAAACACCACAAGGAACAGGCTATGGAACAGGTTATCCTAATGGTTTTGCTGGTGCGACATATGATCCGGCAGGAAAAACAGGAACTGCACAAGCGTCTTATGCTGGTCCAAATGCAAAAGAAGTAAGAGCAAAGTTAGGTGATAGAGACATATATAACTTAACGATGGTTGGATATGCACCGGCATCTGATCCGGAAGTTGCCTTCTCTGTTGTTGTTCCGTGGCTTACCGATGATCACAACCCAGTAAGTAAAAGAATTGCACGCCGAATTACGGACGCATATTTCGATTTGAAAAAGCAAGAAGCAAACGGAAATACTGGAACATTAGAAGATACGAAGAAAACAACAAATGAAGAATAAAAATGTGTAAGATTGGCACACTATCTGTGAAGATAGTGTGCTTTTTTATATATATGTCGCATATAGTGATGATAGAAGTGTACAAGCCTAAAGGAACATTATATACAGTGTTTACTTTCAAAAGGAGGGATGGAGAATAGCGCGTAAATACGTGTATATATATTCGTTTTGTTGTAACGTTGCACGAGACAGGAAAAGGCCCTGACCGTTTCTATGCATGGCCAGATGTTCTCGCGCATTTAAAAAGAAAAGGGTTTATCTTTCGATTTTTTAACTTATATTTACAAAACTTTTACAAACTATTAAAACCGCATTAATAGTTCAACATTATTCTTATATATGTACTCCTGTTAGCAGGAGGCTCCTAGGAGGAAATATTACGTGAAACGTAATAGAGCAAACACCATGGTTTTTATCATAGCACTGTTTTGTTTATCTGTTCATACGTTACCTGCTTCCGCCGCTAGTATGGTAGGAGAAGTACAAATGGATGGATCTTCTACAATTTTTCCAATTATGGAGGCTGTAGCAGAAGAGTATACGAAGCGAGAACCTTATGTGAAACTTTCTATTGGTATATCTGGAACGGGAGGCGGATTTCATCGTTTTGGAAAAGGAGAAGTGGATATAACAAATGCTTCTCGGCCAATGAAATGGGAGGAAGAACAGCTTGCTAAGAAGCACCATATTACGTATACGCCATTTCAAATTGCTTATGACGGTCTTACGCTTATTGTGAATCGTGAGAATACGTGGGCAGATAATCTTACAATAGAAGAATTACAAACGATATGGAGTGAAAGTGAAACGCCGAAAAAATGGTCACAAATTCATCCGAAATGGCCGCATGAAACGATACAATTTTACGCACCAGGCATAGATTCTGGTACGTACGATTATTTTCAAAGTGTAGTGTTGCAACAAAAGCGGATTACAAAAACAGTTACATTATCCGAAGATGACAATGTTTTAATAAGAGGTGTTATGAGTAATAAACACGCAATTGC
Organism: Bacillus sp. S10(2024); assembly: GCF_050473865.1. NCBI lineage: Bacteria > Bacillati > Bacillota > Bacilli > Caryophanales > Bacillaceae > Bacillus > Bacillus sp. S10(2024). The sequence continues at coordinate 50,499 of NZ_JBFLUR010000002.1, forward strand.
CTTTGTTGGCTATGCTTATTATGCTGCGAATCGTGACAAAGTAAAGGCCGTAAAAATTAACGGTATTTCTCCGGCGAAAAAAACAATACAATCTGGGGAATATAAGCCGTTGTCTAGGCCGCTTTATGTATATGTAAATAACGCTTCTATCCGCGCAAACAATAGTGTGGCAAACTATGTATCTTTTATGATGAAGCATGCTGGAGAGCTTGTAGAAGAGATTGGATATGTGAAGTTGCCGCAATATAAATATAATGAACAGCTGCAAATGTTAACAGAAATGCAAAAATAATGTCAAGATGGAAAGGGGTTTTCATCTTTGGCTCGTAATAAAAAGGGTCATGTTACGATTTCTGTTCAACATTTGATTGAAAGAAATACAGGCAAGCGAAAGAAAGCACAGCGAATCAATCAAATGGTTCCTTTTGTGTTACGAATAATCGCCAGTATCTCTATTATTACAACAATGGGGATTATTATAACTTTGGCAAATGAAACATTTATGTTTTTTGAAAGAGTATCAATAATTTCCTTTTTTACAGAAAAAGAATGGCTTCCTTTTTTTGAAAATCCTAAGTTTGGTATTTTGCCGCTAATATATGGAACGATGCTTGTTACTGGTATTGCCATGGTTGTTGCAATTCCGATTGGATTGGGCTGTGCGGTGTTTTTAAGTGAATATGCGTCTAATGCATCAAGAAAGGTGTTAAAACCCGCATTAGAGCTATTGGCAGGGATTCCAACAATTGTATACGGTTTTTTTGCTTTAACAGTTGTCACCCCTATTTTGCAGCGCATCGTTCCAGATTTACAGTTTTTTAACGCACTTAGTCCAGGGATTGTAATTGGTATTATGATGATTCCGACGATTGCATCTCTTAGTGAAGATGCGATGCGAGCTGTTCCTCATAAAGCGCGAGAGGCTTCTTTTGCAATTGGCGCCACTCGTTTTGAAACGACAAAGCACATCGTGTTACCAGCTGCCTTTACTGGAGTGTTAGCGGCAATTGTGCTAGCTGCTTCAAGAGCGGTTGGAGAAACGATGATTGTCGTCATTGCAGGTGGTTCGACGCCAAGCTTAGCGTTAGATCCGACACAATCTATACAGACGCTAACAGCGTATATTGTGCAAGTTAGCTTAGGAGATGCTCCTTATGGAACAATGACCTATTACAGCATGTACGCTGTCGGAGCGACGCTATTTATGTTTACGTTGATTATGAATATGATTGCACAGCGTATTATGCGTCGTTTTAAGGGGGCAACATAATATGCGAATGCTAAATGAGCGAAACATAGAAGAACATATGCCGCCGCGCTTTTGGAAAGATCGTGTATATAAAACTGTATTTCGCATAGCGATGTTATTTTCACTTTGTATATTGTTTTTTTTACTATACCAAATTTTCCAACAAGGAATAACATATATTTCATTAGATTTTTTAATCCGTTTTGCATCGCGAAATCCAGAGCAAGCTGGGATTGCAGCGGCTTTATCGGGAACGATTTTATTTATGAGTGTTGTCGCTCCTACCTCCTTTTTATTTGGAGTAGGAACAGCCCTTTATTTAGAATACTATGCAAAACAATCATGGTTTACAAAAATAATTGAGGTCAACATTCAAACGTTGGCAGGAGTACCATCAGTTGTGTTTGGGTTATTAGGATTAACAATGTTTGTATATGGCTTACAGTTAGGTGAAAGTATATTGGCAGCCGCATTAACGATGAGCCTGCTCGTCTTGCCAACGGTTGTTGTTGCGGCGCAAGAAGCACTTCGCTCTGTACCCAAATCGTTGCTAGAAGCTTCTTATGGAGTGGGGGCGACGAAGTGGCAAACGATGTACCATGTTGTGATTAGAGCAGCAATGCCAGGGATTTTAACAGGTTGTATTTTAGCGTTGTCTCGAGCGATTGGAGAAGCGGCCCCGCTACTTGTCATTGGGGCACTTGCTTTTGCAAACTATGTACCGCTTGATGTAATGGATAGATTTACAGTTTTACCAATTCAAATCTTTAATTGGATGAATAGGCCGCAAGAGGAGTTTCAACATGTAGCAGCAGCTGGAATTATTGTGTTACTCGTGCTGCTATTGTTTATCAATACTTTTGCAATATGGCTGCGAAATCGTAAGTGAGAAGGACTGGATGAAAGGGGATTTTCAAAATGGTATCTACAGTAGTAAAAGTTCAGGTGAAAAATGAAGAAAAGGCAGAACCGCAAACAAAAAAAGTTGTATTTGATACGAAAAATTTAAACTTATGGTATGGGGAAGACCATGCGTTAAAAGACATAAATTTAAGCATTCATGAAAATGAAGTGACAGCGATTATTGGACCGAGTGGGTGCGGAAAATCTACGTATTTAAAAACATTAAATCGTATGGTTGAGCTAGTGCCAATTGTCCGGACAACAGGGGTAATTGAGTATCGTGACCGCAATATTTTTGATAAATCTTATCCTGTTGAAGAACTGCGTACGCATGTTGGAATGGTATTCCAGAAGCCAAATCCATTTCCAAAATCAATCTATGAAAATGTTGCGTATGGTCCGAAAATTCATGGTATTCGAGATAAGAAAACGTTGGATGAAATTGTTGAGAAAAGTTTGCGCGGTGCGGCGATTTGGGATGAATTGAAAGATAGATTACATGATAATGCATACGGATTATCCGGTGGACAGCAGCAACGTTTATGTATTGCTCGTTGCTTAGCGATTGAACCAGATGTCATTTTAATGGATGAACCAACATCAGCATTAGATCCAATTTCTACATTAAAAGTGGAAGAGTTAATTCAGGAGTTAAAGAAAGATTTCAGTATTGTAATTGTTACGCATAATATGCAACAAGCAGCTCGTATTTCTGATAAAACAGCTTTCTTCTTAAGCGGAGAAGTTGTGGAATATACAGATACAAATAAGTTATTTACAACTCCAACTGATAAACGAACAGAAGATTATATTACAGGGCGCTTCGGTTAAGCGTATTTGTTTGAGGCCTTGTCTTATACGGAAGTACGTGTGGAACGAATGAAGGAGGAAACAACATGGTACGCGAACAATTTCAATATGACTTACAATCATTACAGCAAAAAGTTATTGAACTAGGTGAATTAGCAAAACAAGCTCTTGAAATTGCAATGGAAGGATTGCGTACAAGAGATGTAGAGAAAGCAATTGAGGTAATCGATGGTGATTACCGTATGGATAATTTGGAAGAAGAAATTAATGATTTTGCCTTAATGCTCATTACGAAACAACAACCTGTTGCTAGTGATTTACGAAGAATTTTTGTTTCGATTAAAACGGCAACAGATTTAGAACGTATTGCAGATCATGCGGTAAATATTGCTAAGTCAACTATTCGTCTTGGAGAAAAAGAGCTTCCAGTTTCATTACAAAGCCTTGAAAATATGTTTAAAATTGCATTAGATATGTTGCAAAATGTGATTCAAGCTTATGGAGAAGAAAACTTAACATATGCGAAAAAGATTGCTGAGATGGATGATGAAGTTGATGAACTGTATGGAAAATCAATTCGTGAATTTATTTCTTCTATTCCAAATAAGCCGGAGTCCATTGGACAAATTACACAACTATCGTTTATTGCCCGCTATATTGAACGAGTAGCAGATCACGGTACAAATATTGCAGAAAATGTTTTTTATCTTGTAAAAGGAAAGCATTATTTGTTAAATGAATAAGGTGAAACTTCCAGCAGTGGGTGCCTTACTGTCCGCTGATGCGGGATGAAATTTATTACGAGAGGAATGCAAAAGCATTCCTCTTTTTTTAGTCAAAATATGACGAAAAAGTACCATTGTTACTTTCTTATTGCAATGATAATATGGATTATAATGGAATTATTAGAAAACGCTTACTTTTGAGTGGGATGTCCCGCTCTATCGGCTGGTAAGAATTACGGGCAAAGAGAAAAACAAACCATCCGTAAGAACCCGATTGGTTCAACTAACCTTTCATGAGAAAGGCGTTCATGAAAGGAAGTTTCACTTTAGTCTTCTATATGAAGAGAAAAGAGGGATGTATGGAGCCTTTGCGTATTTTAATGTTGGCATGGGAATATCCCCCGATGATGGTAGGTGGTCTTGGAAGGCATGTGTATGAATTATCACGGGCTCTTGCGCGTAATGGACATGATGTGCATGTAGTAACGATACACGAAGAGCAATGTACGATATATGAAAAGGTACACGATGTACATGTACATCGTGTTGCAGTTGATTATCGCGAAAAGTACCATTTTTATGAGTGGATTGCTCAGTTAAACAAGTCTATGCTTGCTCATGCACAAGAACTATGTAAAGTTTACGCGTTTGATGTGATTCACGCTCATGATTGGCTTGTTGCTATTTGTGCAATGGATTTGCAAAAGCAGCAACAATTGTCTCTCGTCACAACGGTTCATGCAACAGAACGTGGACGAAATAGTGGGATTTATACATCATTGCAATGGAAAATACATATGCATGAAAAAGAACTAGTAAAAGAATCTAATGTTGTGATTGTTTGTAGTCAATTTATGAAAGGTGAAGTTGTGCGGGATTTCGAAGTAAATAGTGAAGCTGTTATTGTGCATCCTAATGGAATTGATCAATATTTTTTCCATGCGGTTACGCCTTCGCTAGAAATCACAAATTATTATAATTTAGTGAATCGATTGGTTGTATTTTCAATTGGCCGTATTGTGAATGAGAAGGGATTCTATACCATTATTGAGGCGGCACCGCATATTATTGAGCGGTACCCGCAGATTTTATTCATTATTGCAGGTCAAGGAACCATGTTAGAGCAATATCGTGCAGCTGTACAGGGGATGGGACTGCAACATTCTATCCATTTTCTCGGTCATATTACAGAAGAAGAGCAGCGCGCATTTCTTCAAAGGTGTGATGTATTATTAATTCCAAGCTTGTATGAACCTTTTGGGATTGTTGCATTAGAAGGGATGCTCGCAAAGAGGCCAGTTTTAGTTTCGCGTGTGGGTGGTCTGCAAGAGATCATTGTAGATGGTGTGAATGGATTTCAAATGCAACCAGGTTGTTCGCAAAGTTTGAGTGAGAAATTAATATGGGTTATAGAACAGCCGAAAATTTCTCAACGCGTCGCGAATAAAGGATATGAAGATGTTCTTGTTCACTATAATTGGGGTGAAATTGCAAGAACAACTGCACAGACGTATGAAAAAGCAGTTCAACATCATAAATGTGGAGGTTGAATGCCGATGAAGGGGGTTATTTTAGCTGGAGGGAAAGGAGTGCGTTTACGCCCGTTAACATGCAACCTTCCAAAACCCATGTTACCCCTACTACAAAAGCCAGTGATGGAATACAGTATTGAACTATTGAAACAGCATGGTATTTGTGAAATTGCTATTACTGTTCAATATATGAGTTCTGTTATTCAAAATTATTTTGGTGATGGTAGTAAATGGGGAGTGAAAATACATTACTTTGAAGATACTCCCCCTCTTGGTACAGCGGGGAGTGTAAAACAAGCAGAGGAGTTTTTAGATGAGCCATTTGTTGTAATTAGCGGAGATGCGCTAACAGATTTTCATCTATCGAAAGGAATTGATTTTCATAATAGTCATAATGGGATCGTTACGATGTTTGTTAAAGAAGTAGTTAATCCATCATCGTATGGATTAGTTGTTACAAATCAGCATCAGGAAATTATTAAATATATTGAAAAACCTAGTTGGAATGAGGTAATTTCCAATACAGTAAACACAGGTATTTATATTATGGACCCCGACATTTTTTCTTATATTACACCTCGTACGTTTTTTGACTTTAGTCATCATGTATTTCCTTTATTAGAAAACAAAGAAGCAATGTATGGATATGTAGCAGAGGGATATTGGCTTGATATTGGAACGTTTACACAATATCGCCAAGCTCAATTTGACTTGCTTACAAAGAAAGTTCATGTACCTATTCCATATACAGAAGTGTTGCCAATGGTATGGATTGGAGAAGATGTAACAATTGAAAAAGGAACAAAGATACACGGCCCTGCTTTTATTGGTGAGGGAACAACTGTGCAAACAGGAGTTACTATTGAGCCGTATTCTATTATTGGTAAGCATAGCGTAATTTCTGCGTATACTCGTCTTCAAAAAAGTATTTTACTCGCTCATACGTATGTAGGAAAGCGATGTGAATTAATCGGGACCACAATTGGAGCCAGTACAATTATTGAAGATGGAGTTACTTTATTTGAAAAGAGTGTTGTAGCTGATCATTGTCGAATTGGTCAAAATGCTGTGATTAAGACGAAAGGGAAAGTATGGCCAGAGAAAGTGGTTGAGAGTAGTGCAATTATTGCTTCATCTGGAATTACAGAACATGAAAATATTTCGTGTTTTTTGCAGAAAAGTCGTATATGCGGCAGAAGTAATTTAGATATTACGCCACAAGTTGTTGTAAAATTGGCGATGGCATATGGTTCTTTATTATCAGAAGGAGAAAGTTTGTTGATTGGCAGCAGTACACATGCAGAAGTGCAAATGTTTAAACATATTTTTTTACATGCTGTTCATACAGTGGGAGTGCATACAATGGAATGCCAAGACATGAATGAATCTTGCTTCCGATATGCAACTGGGCAAACAAATGTCGTTGGAGGAGTGTTTTTTTGTAAGGGAAAAGATGAGAAACTTATGATTCAATTTTATAATGAAGAAGGAATGGCATTAACATATAAAAAGCAAAAAGAGATAGAAAATTTGTATATGGCAGAGTCATTTCGTTATGTCGATAGTAAAAAAATTGGGGATAACGAAATCATAGATGTTTGTTCAGAAGCGTATATTGAATCTACTTTGCAATTCATAGATATCCCTGTTATAAAAAGACAACATTTTCACCTTCTTATAAATAAGCCAGATGAACTATTTCAGCCTTTGCTATTTTCTTTTTTACTGGAAATTGGCTGCACAGTAACGTGGATGTATGCTGCAGAGCAAAAAGAACATATTAAGTCATTAATGAAATCAAGCAGAGCAGATATGGCGATTCTATTTCAAGAACAAGGAAATACATTTGAATTATATGATGCTTACGGGAATATTTATAAAAATACAAATTGCGAAGAAATGGATATTCCTAATTTATTATTTGAAAAAGATAAAGGTTTCTACCCATTAGCATTAAAATTAGGAGAATGTTATCTTCTTTTTTATATGCATAATGAAAGTAAGAAATTATTTCAAATAAGATGGCAGCAAGATATTTTATTTCGAGTTGGTAAATTATTGGAGTTAATTGTTCTTCAAGGGAAAACATTGCCAGCAATGTTAGAACAATATCCACCACTATACTTATTATGTGATGAAGTAGTTTGTTCATGGAATGAGAAAGGAAAAGTGTTAGGAATGCTGCTGCGAGACCGGGCACAGCGAGAGTTTGAAGTATTAGAAGGAATTAAATTTACACATGCAGAAGAAGAGTGGTCTTATGTTGTTTCAGATGTAAATCAACCAAAATTTCTCGTGTATTCTCATGCAAGAAATCCAGTCATAGCAAAGGAAAATATGGATACACTTATAGAAAAAATTAGACAATATCAAAAGGTGTAGAATTTTTGTTTTAAAAGTGGTATTATGGTATAGTCTGATTTAAGTTATTAGTGACTGGAGGGAAATAAGAATGCGTGTGAATATTACTCTAGCATGTACAGAATGCGGAGATCGTAACTATATCTCTAAGAAAAACAAACGTAACAACGCTGAGCGTCTTGAGCTTAAAAAATATTGCAAGCGTGACAAGAAGTCTACGTTACACCGCGAAACAAAGTAAGCAGTAGGGATATTTTCCTACTGTTTCTTTTGTATATAGGGGGAATTTATGGTGAAAGAAGAGAAAAAAAGATTACGAACAGAAATATTAGAGCGTATGAATGCTTTATCAGAAGAACAGTATACGACTTTATCAGAAAAAATTGCAGATTCCCTATATAAACAACAAGAATGGATTGAGGCGAAAACAATTGGGATTACTCTTTCTATGGAGCGTGAAGTAAATACATATACAATTATTAAAAAAGCATGGGAAGAAGGAAAAGTAATTGTTGTTCCAAAATGTAATCGTGAAACGAGAACAATGACATTTCGTCAAATTACAAGTTTTGAACAATTAGAAACCGTTTATATGAATTTACGAGAGCCCGCTCCGTCTATGACAGAAGAAGTATTAACAGAGGAGATCGATTTACTTGTCGTACCAGGTGTTGCCTTTACAAGAAAAGGCGAGCGTGTAGGATATGGCGGAGGATATTACGATCGTTATCTTGTGAACTATAAAGGGAAAGCGCTATCATTGGTTTTTGATTTTCAAATGGTTGCTCATATCCCAGTTGAACCATTTGATAAAACTGTACATAAAATTATTACAGAAAAAGAAACATTTTCTATTTTATAACCTATATAGATAAATTAGAAATTGACGATTCTTTTTTATGTTTATTATAATAAATTATGTGAACGTTTTCTTATTATGTTTTTATAGTAAGTAGACATTTAGAGGGTGAAAAAATGAAAACTATTTATGATATTCAGCAATTATTAAAGCAATTTGGAACGATTATTTATACAGGAGATCGTGTTGCGGATTTGCAATTAATGGAAGATGAGCTTCGTGAATTATATAAATCACAGCTTATTGAGCCGAAAGAGTATCAGATGGCTTTATTTTTATTGAAGCAAGAAATTCAAAAAGCGACATAAAAACTCTTTCTTTTTAGAGGAGGACAAGAGCGTCTGGTCATGCATCGAAGTGGTCAGGGCCTTTTCCTGCCACATGCGAGGTTTAAAACAAAGGGAGCAAGCGAGTACAGGTGATTGTGTATTCTGCATAGCAGTAATTTATATGTTGAAATTTCTATTGAAGAAATAGAGGGAAGAAGGAGAACAATATGGAAGAGAAATGGTTGGTTGGTGTTGATCTTGGTGGAACAACAACTAAATTAGCATTTATTAATATTTATGGTGAGTTTATACATAAGTGGGAAATCCCAACAAATACAAGTGAACAAGGAAAACATATTACACTTGATATTGCAAAAGCAATTGATAAAAAGTTACAAGAACTAGGTGAACTAAAAAGTAAGTTGGCTGGAATTGGAATGGGTGCTCCGGGGCCTGTTCATGGTGCTTCTGGAATGATTTATGAAGCAGTAAACTTAGGATGGAAAAACTATCCTCTTAAAGATTTATTAGAAGTAGAAACTGGTTTGCCAGTTGTTGTTGATAATGATGCGAATATTGCAGCACTTGGAGAGATGTGGAAGGGTGCTGGAGAAGGATCAAAAGATATAATTTGTATGACGCTTGGGACGGGCGTTGGTGGCGGTGTTATCATAAATGGTGAGGTCGTCCATGGTGTAAGCGGAGCAGGTGGTGAAATTGGTCATATTACAGTTGTAACAGAAAATGGCTTTGCTTGTAACTGTGGGAAATCAGGATGCTTAGAAACTGTTTCTTCTGCAACTGGTATTGTACGGGTTGCGATGCAAAAACTGCAGGAAACGGATGAGGTTAGTGTACTACGTAGGGTGCTAGAACAAGAAGGGCATGTTACATCAAAAGATGTGTTTGAGGCCCTTGCACAAGGTGATGCAATAGCGAAACAAGTAGTTGAAAAGGTTGCCTCATATTTAGGATTAGCAGTCGCAAATTTAGCTAGTACATTAAATCCAGAGAAAATTGTTATTGGCGGTGGTGTATCAAAAGCAGGTGATGCATTGTTACAACCAATTCAACGCTATTTTGAACAATATGCATTTTCACGTGCTTTTAAAAGTACAAAACTAGCAATTGCGACACTTGGTAATGATGCGGGAGTAATTGGCGGTGCATGGCTTGTGAAAAAATATATTTATGAAGCAAAGTAAAATGAAGTTTTCTATTTATAGAAGGTGAGCGGGAAAAGAAAAAGGAAGGGAGCGCCCTTCCTTTTTTTATATGCTAGAAATCATGATGTATGTAGAGATTGTAAACAATTGCTTAATGTGTTGGTGGATAGCCATTGTTCAGTACTGTCATGATTGTAAACCATCCAAAAACAAGTACAGTTGCAATGGAAAAACCTCCAGCAAGAAGGTTCTTGTCTCGCAATGTTTTAAGAGAAGAGTATACAGCTAACAGAGTGACTAACGCAAAAATAATAACAAGACCCATACATATCCCCTCTACTCTCTTGATTTGTTTGATTTTTTATAATATTTTTTCATTTTCATTGTACATGTTTTCAATAGGGTTGTCGAGGTTTCGTTTCTTATGGAAAGAAAATGTTGTATCATAAAGTGAAGCTTCTATCAGTGGAGGGCTTTGTTCAAAGCTCTCACCAATTGAGCGCATACTAGCCCCTTACTTAGATTGTATATATTTAAATTTTGAGGTGGGGTTGCAGTACAAAAGTGAGTGTAATGACTGGAGGAGATTGAGAGTGAATTGGATTCAAATGCCATTAGGGCCACTGCAAACAAATGCATATATTTTAAGTAATGATCAAAAAGAATGTATTATTTTTGACCCGGGCAGTGAGGGAGAAAAACTTGTAAGTTACATAAAACAACAACAATTAAAGCCATTAGCTATTTTATTAACACATGCACATTTCGATCATATTGGTGCAGTTGATGAAGTACGCACTGCGTTTCAAATTCCAGTGTATGTTCATCAAGAAGAAGCGGATTGGTTAGGAGATGCTACTGTTAACGGTTCGCAAATTTTTATGATGAATCGTAGTATTACGGCAAAACCTGCAGATCACATCATTGAGGGAGAAGGAACATTGACAATTGGTTCGTTTACGTTTGATATGTTTGAAACGCCGGGACATTCACCAGGAAGCGTTTCGTACTATTGCAAACAAGCAAACGTTGTAATCTCAGGTGATGTTTTATTTCAAATGAGTATTGGCCGCACTGATTTGCCGGGAGGTAGCTTTCAAGAATTAATCATGAGTATTGAAGAAAAGCTATTTGAACTACCTGATGATACAACTGTGTTATGTGGGCATGGTCCAGACACAACAATTGGCTTTGAAAAAGAAAACAATCCATTTTTACAATAAGGGGAACAGTGATGGAGCACGTTCTAAAGCAAGCGATGGAAAAGGAAGAAGACCGGTCTATTTCTTATAGTACATATATGAGCCTTGCATTATATGATGTAAACAATGGTTATTATATGAAAGAACGTGAAAAAATTGGCAGACAAGGAGACTTTTTTACAAGTAGTAATGTGTCTTCTGTTTACGCAAAAACATTTGCTCATTTTTTTATTCAGCTTGTAAAAGAAGGAGTAGTTGCACCTCATATATGTGAAATTGGTGGTGGAACGGGGAGATTTGCATATGATGTATTGCAAGAGTGGCAAACGATATCGCCTGATACGTTTGTAAACCTGCAGTATTCTCTTATAGAAGTGAGTCCATTTCATAGAAGGTTGCAAAAGCAACAACTTCTTTCTTTTTCAAATGTTTCGCAATATGCATCCTATGATGAATTAGGCGCCGCTTTTACAGGAATTGTTTTTTCAAATGAGTTGTTTGATGCGTTTCCTGTAGAAGTAATTGAGAAGCGGGAAGGTATGTTATATGAAGTACGCGTAAAGTATAACTGTGAAGGTGGACTTATAGAAGTGTTGCGTCCATTAGATAGTGAACATATTGTAAATTATCTGCACAGACATCAAATTGGGCTGTATGAAGGACAACGATTTGAAGTGCCTTTACAAATGAATGTTTATGTAGAACAACTCACAAGTTGGCTGCAAGAAGGTATACTTATAACGGTCGATTACGGCTACACAAATGAAGAATGGATGCACCCAGCTCGTCGTGAAGGAAGTTTGCGAAGTTATTATGAGCATCAACTGATTCGTAATCCTCTTCAACTTCCAGGAGAGATGGATATAACAACTCATATTCATTGGGATGCATTGAAGGCTGCTTGCGAAGAACAAGGTTTACAAACAGTATGGCATACGAAACAAAGAGAATTTTTGCTTGCTGCAGGAATTTTGGAACAACTTGTTGATCATGCAGATCGTAATCCGTTTTCTGATAGTCAAAAGAAAAACCGTGCAATTCGTTCTATGATTTTACAAGGTGGAATGAGTGACGCTTTTGAAGTTGTTATTCAGAAGAAGGGATTGCCACATTTCAATTTAGATCATTATTTGCATATCTTTTCATAAAGTGAAACTTCCGTCAGTGGGGGGGATTGCCCGTTAATGCGGGATAAAATGAGGCGCAGTGTAAAATACTGCGCCTCATTCCATAGGTAAATACGACATTTTGTTTAGGATTATGTAGTATGTATATATTTCACCTCATGATATATATTTATATTAAAAATATGAGATAAAAGATACATAGTACACCTATTGTTTAATTGAATACACCTAACCTAGTAAAACGCGAACTAGTTGAATAATTGTTTCGTTTTCTACTTTGTAGTAAATTTCCAATCCTTTTCTTTCGCTTGAAACAATTTTAGCGCTTTTTAGCTTCGCTAAATGCTGAGAAATTGTAGATTGTGGCATGTTTAAGCCCGTATACATTGTAGAAACGTTACTTGGTCCTCGCTCAATCAATCCTTTTACAATACATAAACGCACTGGATGAGCAAGTACTTTTAATAATTCTGCATTGTTTTCATATAGTTCTATTTCTTGTTGAAATGTTTCTAACATATTTTCTCCACCTCCATGTGTGCTGTTATACCAATACTATACATAACAAAATTTTAAACCAAAGAAAATAGTTTTTGCAAAAAAAATGCTCTAAAGTAAAGAAATTGTAAGAAAAGAGACCGTCATGTAACTAAATTGGATAAATCTAGATATTTTTCCATTAGGATAAAACAGTACTAGCCGACTTTAATAACGAATTTCTAAGTTCTCAACAAAAAAACATTTTCAATTATATTACAATCTTACCATATTTTATTTTTCTTTCAATAATATAAATGAAAAAATTTTTCGATAATTTAAGAGGAATTATATATATCAATCTGGAAATTATTAGGGATAGAAAGAAGGGGTAGTCATGAGAATAGAATTTTTAGGAACAGGTGGTGCGACACCAACTCCAAGACCAGGGAGTTATAGCAAAGTAAGTAAAGAGGCGAGAGAAAAAGGGTTGCCATATAGTAGAATGGGACCGAGTATTTTTATTCACGATCTCAGCCTATTAATTGACACGCCGGAGGAAATACGCTTGCAATTAGAGCGATCTCAAATTTTGAAAGTAGAGGCCGGGATTTACTCTCATTGGCATCCGGATCACACAATGGGACGGAGAATTTGGGAAACGATGGCATTTGAAACGAACAGAGCTTGGAGTACGGCGGTATACGTACCGGAGCAAGTAGCAGAGGATATGAAAACATTTTTAGGACTGTGGGATCATTTGCACTTTATGCAGCAGCAAGGATGGATTGATGTAATTGTATTGCGAGATGGGCAATCTTTTGTGAAAAATAAAATTAAAGTTACACCATTTCGTTTACATGAACAATATATGTATGCATTCTTATTAGAGAAAAAGGAAAAGCGAGTACTTATTGCAATGGATGAATTATATAAGTGGGAGCCGCCTGTTCATTTGGTTGGTAATTTAGATGTAGCTATTTTACCAATGGGCATTGCCGAGTTTAATTGGAAGACGAAAGAGCAAATAAGAGATCGGGCTTTTATTGAACATATACGCGAAGCGACGTTTGAAGATACGCTAGAAGTAGTGAAGCAATTACGAGCAAAACATACAATTATTACGCACATTGAAGAAGTAGAGAACATTGGATATGACGAATTGAAAGAAATTGAAGCTGAATTACGAGTAGAAGGTATGAATATAACGTTTGCTTACGATACGATGAAAATCGATGTGTGAGGTGCAAAGTACATGGCTACATCACAAGGGAATCTCTATGGAAACACCGCTAGATTTTATGATTTAGAAGAGAGACAGGATCATAGAGAGGTATTATTTTATCTTGAAAGAGCTTCTAAATTATCAGGTGATATTTTAGAAATTGCTTGTGGGACAGGAAGAATTACTTTGCCATTAGCTCAAGCTGGCTTTTCGGTATGGGGAATTGATTTATCCGAATATATGTTGCACTTACTTCAAGAAAAGCTACACGCTATGTCTAGTGAAATTCAGAAGAAGATTCATCTTCAGCAAGCAAATATGACGAATTTTACTATGAATAAGCGCTATGATTTCATCTTAATTCCGGGTATTTCATATCAAGCATTGCTCAAAAAAGAGGATCAAATCGAATGTTTGAAAACGGTATATAACCATCTTAAGGCTGATGGAGAATTTATCCTTAATGTATTTCGCCCTTTTAAGCAATTAGATCAAACTTGGGTTCAACCTGAAGCGGTGCAATGGGAGAAGGTAGATCCGCAAACAGGAAGTGCAATTCAAAAGTCTCATATTGCTAAAGCTATTGATGTAGAAAATCAAATTATTTATCCAGAATATATATTTCGGGTTACACATGAGGATGGGACAAAAGAAGAATTAAGAGAACAGTTGTCTCTTCAATATTACTACTACGAACAAATAACGGATATGATTCAGGCTGCTGGATTTACAATCGCTGAGCAATATGGGAATTACGAGGGTGGCTCTATTGAAGATGGGGCAGAGATGATTTTTGTTTGTAAGAAGTAAAAAGGAAAATTTGCTTAAAACCAGCTGAACTCTCATCTTCTATTTCTACTAGAGGTAGTTATGTAAAAAAAGTTCCTTCAGCCTTCTGGAGGAACTTTTTGAATCTATAATTCTTCAATAATTACAGTTTTGATTTTTCAACATGGAAGTCCCTGCTATGCAGAACAAAACAAAACATGACCGCTACTTGCTTGTTCTTTTTTTAACCTTACATGTGGCAGAAAAAGGCCCTGACCGCTTCTATACACGGCCAGATGCTCTCGCCCGCATAAAAAGAAGGAGGGTTTTTATGTTGTTTTTTAAATTTGTATTTATCCCGCTATTCGTGGGCAGTAATACTCCCACCTCAAAATTCGGCGAAAGCATTGTCCAGCTTCATTAGCTAGAATGTTCGGTGGCTTCGCTTCTTCATATGAGGTAAAGAACACCTCTACGTCAGAAGCTCCATTCCCCTCACATTCTGAGTGAGCCGTTTCCGCTTTTCTTAAGAAGTTAGGTGGGAGATAAACTGCTGGCATGCGCTCGATTGGTGAGGGCTAATAATCAGTGGGGGATGAAGAATCCCCCACTGATTAAAGTTTCACTTTATATCATTCTCTAGTTTAACTTTTTTTACGAGGTAACGACTTCTTCTACATACGTAAGCGCATGCTCAAGGTCCGCAATTAAATCGTCTGCGTTTTCTAATCCAACCGATAAGCGCAGCAGTGCATTTGAAATTCCTCGTTTTTCACGTTCTTCTTGTGGCATGGAAGCGTGTGACATTTTTGTTGGATACGAAAGAATCGATTCAACTGCTCCTAAACTAACCGCAAATACCGGAAGTTGAATGTGTGCTAGAAACTGCCTTAGCGCATGTTCAGATTCTAGTGTAAAGGAAAGGACTGCTCCTGCTGATTTTGCTTGATTGTGCTGTGTTTCATATCCGGGATGGGATGGTAACCCTGGATAATAGATATCTTTAATTTTTGGATGATGCTTCAAATAACAGGCAATTTTTTCAGCGTTTCGTGAAGAGTGCTCTAAGCGCACGTGCAATGTTTTTAAACCGCGAAGCACAAGGGAGCAATCTTGTGGTCCTAATATAGCTCCAAAAGAATTTTGTAAAAACCTCACTTTTTTTGCGAGTTCTTCATCTTTTACGACTGCTAATCCTGCGGTAACATCACTATGACCTGCGAGGAATTTTGTTGCGCTATGGAGAACGATATCAGCCCCAAGTTCTAACGGTTTTTGGTAAAGGGGTGTTAAAAATGTATTATCAACAAAAGTGAGCGCACCAATAGATTTTGCAAGTGCACAAACGGCTCTAATATTTGTTACTTTTAATAATGGATTTGATGGTGTCTCAACGTAAAAAACTTTTGTATTGGGTCTAATGCTTTGTTTTACTTCTTCTAAATTTGTCATGTCAACGAATGTGTGTGAAACCCCGTAACGAGAGAGGACTTCCGTTATAATTCGGTATGTGCCACCGTACACATCTTCAGAAATAAGGACATGGTCTCCTTGCGATAAAAGAAGAAAGGCTGTTGAAATAGCAGCCATGCCAGATGAAAAGGCAAATCCTTTGCTTCCGCCTTCTAGTAAAGTGATGAGTTCCTCGAGAGCATCGCGTGTGGGATTTCCAGAACGACTATAATCATATTTTCCAAATGAATCTACATCAAATTGATGAAAGGTAGATGTATTATAAACAGGAACATTGACAGCACCTGTTTGTTTGTCATGCTTAAAACGATTATGAAGTAAAAGTGTATCTAGGGAATAACTCATATTCTCACTCCTTCTTTTACTTGTTTTAAAGTTTGCTGTAAGTCTTGAATTAAATCATCTTGGTTTTCAATTCCTACGGAGAAGCGAAGCAGACGATTACAAACACCTCGTGCAGTGCGAATATCTTTTGGTATATCGGCATGTGTTTGTGTTGCAGGGTATGTAATAAAGCTTTCTACACCGCCAAGACTTTCTGCAAACGTAATAAGAGAAAGTGATTGTAAGAACGGATCAATCCACGCTTCTTCTCGTAGTTTAAAAGAAATCATACCGCCTTTTCCTGGATAATACACATCGGTTATGGCTTCTTCTTCTTGTAAATAGGCAACAATTGCTTTTGCATTCTCTTCATGTTGCCTCATGCGCAGCGCTAATGTTTTCATGCCTCGTATTAAAAGCCAAGAATCAAATGGGCTTAACACGGCTCCAGATGCGTTATGATAGTGCGCGAGTTCTTCACGTAACTTTTCCCCTTTTGCAACAACGAGTCCGCTTAATACATCATTATGACCGCCTAAATACTTTGTAGCGCTATGCAGGACAATATCAGCCCCTATTGTTAATGGTTGTTGTAAATAGGGTGTGTAAAATGTGTTATCAACAATAAGGAGCAAGTCGTGGCGTTTTGCAACGGCAGCAACTGCGGCAATGTCTGTTACTTGCATCAGTGGATTTGTTGGTGTTTCTATGAAAATGGCTTTTGTTTTCGAAGAAATTGCTTTTTTAATTTCTTCTATATGCTGCGTATCTATATATCTACATCGAACATCCCATTTTTGCTCGTGCTCTGTAAATAAACGATATGTTCCGCCGTATAAATCTTCAGATACAATCAGTTCGTCACCAGAGCGGAATAGTGAAAGGACAAGAAGAACAGCGGCCATTCCTGAGCTACAGGCATAGCCTTGTTCGCCATGTTCTAAGTCAGCAATCGCGCGTTCTAATAGAAGGCGCGTTGGGTTTCCGGTTCGGGAATAATCAAACCCCGTTGACGTTCCAATTCCTTCGTGGCGATAAGCGGTGGAAAAGTAAACGGGTGGGTTGACCGCTCCAGTTGTTGTTTCACTACGATTTCCAATTTGGGCAAGCTTTGTTTCGATTGTAGACATAATAGAATTCCTCCTTAGTGCAAAATAAAAAAGCCTTCTAAGAAGAAGGCTTATATACGGCAAATATAGTCTTCTTCTTATCTGTCAAATCATTTCTCAATTTGCTGGAATTAGCACCTTATTAACAAATAAAAAGCTTGTTAATGGTTGCTGAGGCGTCATTGGGCCAGTCCCTCGACCTCTCTCGATAAGAATTCAAAATATGAAGTTTTTGATTATGTTTTTTACTTTACAATAAATTCAGAAAGAATTGCAACTATATTTTGAATAATTTTATTTTTCTTTCTTTTTGTTGACTTTCATAATTTAACATGCTAAATTAGTGAAAAAATTAACAAGGATTGTTAATAAGTGAACGAATGATGTTTGCTTTTTGTAATCATAATCGAATGAAACTCTTATCAAGAGTGGTGGAGGGAAAGGCCCTGTGAAACCCAGCAACCTTCAAATAACATGTTTGAAACGGTGCTAATACCTGCGGAACAAAGTGTTCTGAATGATAAGAGGAGGATAAAACGCTGTCCCCCTCTTCATTGAGAAGAGGGGGCTTTTTATATTGAAAGAAGAGAGGGAGACATGTGAAACTACTAGATTTATTGCAAAGAGGAATTGTGATTGGGGACGGAGCGATGGGAACGTTGCTGTATTCTCATGGTTTACAAAGCTGCTTTGAAGAATTGAATATATCTGAACCAGAGCGAATTATTTCGATTCATAAACAATATGTTGTAGCAGGGGCAGATGTTATTCAAACCAATACATATGGAGCAAATGAAGGGAAACTTCGCATGTACGGTCTTGAGGATCGCGTAAGGAAAATTAATCGGGCTGCTGTAAGACATGCAAAAGCAGCTGTGACAGAAAAGAATGCAATCGTTGGGACCATCGGTGGAATGAAACATATTGGAGCAGTTACAACTACTGATATGGAGCGTGAATTTATGCTCTTAGAGCAAGCGGAGGCCCTGCTAGAAGAAAGTGTTGACGGGTTATTATTAGAAACGTTTTACGATGAATTTGAATTACTTCATGCAGTAAAAGTATTACGTAAGCAAACAAATGTCCCTCTTATTGCGCAGCTTGCCCTTCATGAAGCTGATACAACTCAAAATGGAAATAGTGTAGATGATGTCTTGAAGCGGCTCATAGAGTATGGTGCAAATGTGGTCGGATTAAATTGTCATTTAGGACCGCTTCATATGATTGAATCTTTTAAAATGATAGAAATTCCCCAATATGGTTATTTATCCGCGTATCCAAATGCTGGTCTTCCTAAATATGTAGAAGGTCGTTACGAATACGAAGGAAGCCCGGCTTATTTTGAAGAGATGGCACCGGCATTTATTAAGCAAGGCGTTAGACTGCTTGGAGGCTGTTGCGGAACAACCCCTGCCCATATCGAAGCGATGAAGCGAGCGCTTGAAAATGAGCGTCCTGTAATAGCCAAAGAAGTTGTAAAGAGAGCCGAAGTAATAACAACGCAGCGTGTAAATGCAGTAAATCGAATTACATTAGCAGAAAAAGCGAAAAAGGAAACGACGGTGATTGTTGAGCTAGATCCGCCTAAAACGTTGGATACACAGAGATTTTTTGAAGGAGCAAAGGCGTTGAAGCGGGCCGGAGCAGATGCCATTACGTTAGCAGATAATTCTTTAGCATCGCCTCGCGTATCAAATATGGCAATGGGAGCGTTATTAACAAAGTACGATATCCCTATATTAACTCATTTAACGTGCCGTGATCATAATGTGATTGGGCTGCAGTCTCATTTACTTGGATTAGCAGCGCTCGGTATGGAGGAAGTATTGGCATTAACCGGAGATCCTGCGAGGGTTGGTGATTTTCCTGGTGCAACTTCTGTATACGACCTCTCTTCTATAGAACTCATTAAAATGATTACGGAAATGAACAATGGCCGGTCTATTTTAGGAAAAACAATTGGAGCAGCAACCCGTTTTTCGGTTGGTGGGGCTTTTAATCCGCATGTCAGACATATCGAGGCAGCTGTAAAACGTATGGAGAAAAAAATTGCAGCTGGTGCGGAGTATTTTTTAACACAGCCCGTTTATGATGCAGCGCTCATTCGAAAGTTGTATGAGGCAACGAAGCATATCGAACAACCGATTTTTATTGGTATTATGCCGCTCATAAGTAAACGAAATGCAGACTTTTTACATTTTGAGGTGCCAGGCATTACGCTTCCAGAAGAAGTGAGAAGGCGTATGGATGGACATAAAACATCAGAAGAAGCAGTGATAGAAGGAATTCGTATATCTAAAGAATTAATCGATGTTGCGATGAAGTTATTTAATGGTATTTATTTAATGACACCATTTTTAAAATATGAAGTGACAGAAACGCTCGTTCGATATATTCAAGTAAAGAAAGAGCAGAAAGAAGGAATGAATGCATGAGACAAATCGAGGAAAGATTGCAGCAAGAAATTTTAATATTAGATGGTGCAATGGGAACGATGATTCAGCAAGAAGACCTTTCAGCTGCAGATTTTGGCGGAGAAGAATATGAGGGCTGTAATGAATATTTAGTAAAAACACGGCCGGACGTTATTTTACATATTCATAAAGCGTATATTGAAGCAGGAGCAGATATTATTGAAACGAATACATTTGGTGCAACGAACATTGTACTCAGTGATTATCACCTTTCTCACTTAGATGAGGAATTAAATGAAAGGGCGGCTAAGTTAGCGAAACAAGCTGTCAAAGAGAGCGGAAAAGAAGTGTATGTAGCTGGTGCTATGGGTCCAACGACAAAAGCGATTAGTGTTACGGGGGGCGTTACTTTTGAAGAGCTTATTGAGGCGTATACAAGACAAACACGCGGTTTACTGCGCGGTGGTGTGGATTTATTACTTGTGGAAACAAGTCAGGACATGCGTAATGTAAAAGCAGCCTGTTTAGGAATTGAAAAGGCATTTATTGAGGCAGAGAAAAAAGTTCCGCTTATGATTTCAGGAACAATTGAACCGATGGGAACGACGTTAGCGGGGCAAACAATTGAAGCATTCTACTTATCGATAGAGCATATGAATCCATTATCGGTTGGGCTAAACTGTGCGACAGGACCAGAGTTTATGAGAGAACATATTCGTTCACTTGCAGAGTTATCCGAGTGTTATATCTCTTGTTATCCAAATGCTGGACTTCCAGATGAAGACGGGCATTATCATGAATCTCCGCACTCCCTTGCTCATAAAGTGGAACAGTTTGCAGAAGAAGGCTGGGTGAATATTGTTGGTGGTTGCTGCGGGACAACGCCAGCGCACATTCGTGCGATGAAAGAGGCGCTGTTATCATTTGAGCCCCGTGTGAAACGAGAACGAAAAGGTCATGGGATTAGCGGGCTTGAAGCGCTACAATATGAAGATCCCATGCGCCCGTTATTCGTTGGAGAGCGCACGAATGTAATTGGTTCACGCAAATTCAAACGTCTTGTTGCAGAAGGGAATTTTGAAGAAGCAGCGGAAGTCGCAAGAGCACAAGTAAAGAAAAATGCCCATATTATTGATATTTGCATGGCAGATCCAGACCGGGATGAAATAGAAGATATGGAAAATTTCTTGCAAGCTGTGACGAAAGTATTAAAGGTACCAATTATGATTGATTCGACAGATGAGAAAGTGATGGCGCGAGCTCTTACTTATTTGCAAGGAAAAGGAGTGATTAACTCTATTAACTTAGAAAATGGAGAAGAGCGTTTTGAAAAAGTGATTCCGCTTATTAAACAGTACGGATCGGCTATTGTTGTGGGAACAATTGATGAAGTTGGTATGGCGGTAACGGCTGAGAGGAAGCTTGAAATTGCCAAAAGAAGTTATGAACTCTCAACAATAAAATATGGAGTACGTCCGTCAGATATTATTTTTGACGCACTTGTCTTTCCGGTTGGAACAGGTGATGAAGAATATATCGGTTCAGCTGCAGCGACAATTGAAGGCATTCGGCTCATAAAAGAAGCGATGCCTGAATGTTTAACAATATTAGGTGTAAGTAATATTTCATTTGGTTTACCGCCAGCAGGACGCGAAGTATTAAATTCAGTCTTTTTATATCATGCCACAAAAGCTGGTTTAGATTATGCCATTGTGAATACTGAAAAGCTAGAGCGTTATGCTTCTATTTCTGAACAAGAAAAGGCATTGGCGAATGCTCTTTTGTTTGGAACGACGAAAGAGACTTTGGAGGAATTTACAAATTTTTATCGAAATGTGAAGAAAAAAGAAGTCGTGGTGACTGAAACGTTAACGCTTGATGAGCGGTTATCTCATTATATTGTAGAAGGGACGAAACAAGGATTACATGATGACTTGCAATTTGCACTAGATGAAGGAAGAAAGCCGCTTGACATTATTAACGGACCACTTATGGCTGGCATGGATGAAGTGGGACGTTTATTTAATAATAATGAGCTTATTGTTGCAGAAGTGCTGCAAAGTGCGGAAAGTATGAAAGCAGCCGTTGCGTATTTAGAGCCGTATATGGAGACCGGTGATAGTACGAAGAAAGGGAAAGTACTACTTGCAACAGTAAAAGGTGATGTACATGACATCGGTAAAAATTTAGTGGAAATTATTTTATCCAACAATGGATATGACATTGTAAACCTCGGTATTAATGTGCGATCTGATCGTATTATTCAAGAGGTGAAAGAACAGAAGCCAGATATTATTGGTTTATCAGGATTGCTTGTTAAATCTGCGCAGCAAATGGTAACAACAGCAGAAGACTTAAAAGCGGCAAATATTGACGTTCCGATTGTTGTAGGAGGTGCCGCGCTGACGCGGAAGTTCACAGAAACGCGGATATCTTCTTCATATCAAGGTCTTGTTCTATATGCAAGCGATGCGATGACAGGATTAGATCTTATCAATCGTCTGCAAAACGAAGCGGAACGGGAAAAGATGAGTGAGGAAAAAGCGAAACGTCATTTACATGTTGTTATAGAAGAAGAGAAAAGTCGAGTAGAAGTACCGATTCAAATTGAAAAATTACCGCCAGCACCAGTAATGGCACCGCATTCTACAAAACGTGTCGTTCTGCGTGATATTTCAGTAGCACATCTTGCTCCGTTTTTAAATCGACAAATGTTACTTGGACACCACTTAGGTTTAAAAGGGAATGTGAAAAAGTTGCTGCAAGAAGGAGATAGAAGGGCCCATGAACTGAATGACTTAATCGATGAATTGCTTCGTGAGGAACAATCATGGTTACGTCCGAGCGCTGTATATCAATTCTTTCCAGCGCAAAGTGAAAACCAAGATATTTTAATTTATGATCCAGAAGACCAGGGGCGTGTATTAGAGCATTTTACATTCCCAAGACAAGGAAAAGCACCGTGTCGCACGCTTGGCGATTACTTGCGCCCAGTTGGAGATGAAATGGATTATGTTGCTTTTTTAGCTGTAACGGTTGGAAAAGGTGTCCGTGCTATAGCAGAAAAGTGGAAAGAACAAGGCGATTATTTGCGCAGCCATGCGATTCAGTCACTTGCGCTGGAACTTGCAGAAGGATTAGCTGAAAAAACGCATATGCTCATCCGTGATCGCTGGGGATTTCCAGATTCACCAAATATAACGATGGAAGAGCGGTTCCGAACAAAGTATCAAGGAATTCGCGTTTCTTTTGGTTATCCTGCGTGTCCAGAACTTGCTGATCAAGAAAAGTTATTCCGGTTGCTTCGTCCTGAAGAAATTGGAATTTCCTTAACGGAAGGGTTTATGATGGAGCCAGAGGCTTCTGTAACAGCGATGGTGTTTGCTCATCCAGAAGCGCGTTATTTCAGTGTGTTATAATAAAAAGCAAATCTTTTATTAAAAGGAGACATACTGTGAAGACGATTATATTTACTGGCGGAGGTTCTGCGGGTCACGTTACGCCGAACTTAGCGCTTATACCACATTTTCAAAAGAGTGGTTGGAAGGTGTGTTATATTGGTTCGCATAATGGAATCGAAAAGACAATTATTGAAAAAGAAGAGATTCCTTATTATGGAATAGCGAGTGGGAAGCTTCGTCGTTATTTTGATTTGAAAAATATAAAAGACCCATTTCTTGTTATGAAAGGGGTTATGGATGCGTATTTCCTTATTCGGAAGTTAAAACCGGATGTTATTTTTTCAAAAGGCGGCTTCGTGTCTGTACCGGTTGTAATTGGTGCGTGGCTAAACCGTGTTCCTGTTTTTTTACACGAGTCTGATATGACGCCTGGGCTTGCAAATAAAATTGCTCTTCGCTTTGCTTCAAAAATATTTGTTACGTTTGAAGAAGCGAAAAAACATTTGCCGAAAGAAAAAACAGTATTTACTGGTTCACCTGTGCGAGAAGAGGTATTGCAGGGAAGTAGAAACAAAGGACTGCAATTTTTACGATTCACTGCATCAAAACCAGTTATTACAGTTATGGGAGGCAGCTTAGGAGCGCGACGCATTAATGAAGCAGTACGCGGTGCATTGCCAAACCTCCTGCAAACCTATCAAATTGTTCATTTGTGCGGGAAAGGCAATATTGATGAAAAACTTGAGAATACACCAGGATACAAGCAGTTTGAATATGTTCACGGTGAACTTCCTGATATATTAGCGGCAACTGATATTGTCATTTCTCGTGCAGGATCCAATGCGATTTTTGAGTTTTTAACATTACAAAAGCCAATGTTATTAATTCCTCTTCCGAAATCTTCGAGCCGAGGAGATCAAATTTTAAACGGACAGTCTTTTGAAAAACAGGGATATGGACGTGTGTTATTTGAAGAAGATATAACAGAAGCTTTGCTAATTGAACATGTAGAAGAATTGTATAAAAATCGTTTGCAGTATAAAAGATCGATGCAGCAATATAGCGGACGAGAAGCTTTGCAAACGATTATTGATTATGTAACGAAAGCATGATTTCATAGAAATCATGCTTTTGGGGCTGTTTGGAAAGCTGTTAACACCTTTTTGCTTAATCTAGTTCGCCTATAAACCATATTTCTTTGTCATTGTAATCAGGATGAGTAAAAATTTCCGTATATCCTTTTACTTGTAATTCTTTAGGTATATGTAAACCGAATTCTTTTCCGATATCGCGTTCTTGTGGTAATGAAACCCACTGTGGCCCATCCATGTATCTACCTAGAAAGCCTTCAAAAAATCGTTCTATACCTTGTTTGCTAAATACAATTAAGATATTAGAAGTGTGTAAGTTAGGAAAAGAGACACCAAAATAAATACGATATTCTTTTTCATTCACAGTTTTTAGATGAATTAAATGTTCTACTCGATTGATTGCTTTCTGTAAATAAAATCGTTTAATTGAGTTGGAGTTACGTTTTGCATGCGTATAAGAAGGATTGAAGGGAAGATGAATAGAACAGCAACCTAACTCAGAATGGTCGTTAGCATTTGGTAAAAAGCTTGTATGCATAGTAGTATATTTCAAGAAATTTCGGAATACGCGCCTTAGACCACGAGTTTTCTTTTTTGAGCCACTGTCCCAAATCGATTGTTTCAAAGAAACACCTCATAAGCAATATTTTCTATTTTTCTAGTTAAGTTAAGAAATAGAATGGGGAATGCTAGTTGTTACTATAATAGCAGAAATTGGATAATATCAGAAAAAATTCTCTTAAAAAATGAATAAACTAATAGTATGATGTAGTTAATTGGAAATTAAACTAATTATAGGTATATTTCTATTTAACAGCATGATTAGAGGGGGGAGAAAATGAAACAAGATTTGAACAAAAAAATAGAAGCTCTAGAAACAGCAATTGATACATTGCAGGAGACGCTCTATGAGTTAAAAGCACAGCAAAGGACAATGGACGTAGAAACAGTTCAACAAGTAAAGGAACCTCTTGAGAAGAAACAAGAAGTTAGTATCCCTGTGCAAAATGTACGACAAGAAGAAAGAGTCATTAGCAAAGAAAGTGTGAAGGAGCCGGAGGAAAAACAGGTAGATATATCTGCGTTTAAGCCTGAACCATTTGATATTGTTAAATTTTGTCAAACGTGGCTACCACGTATTTTCGTTGCCATCATGCTTCTTGGGATAATTTGGCTATTTAAAGCGGGAGTAGATGCAGGATTACTTACTCCAGCAATTCGTATTGTATTTGGCGTAGTAGTATCAGTTGTTTTCTATTATGTAGGTGATATACAGATAAAAAAAGAACGTCAAGCGTTAGGTTTAGTATTAGCTGGAGGAAGTATTACAAGCGTTGTTTTAACAACATTCGCTGCGCATTATTTGTATCATTTCTTTCCGGCAAGCACTGCATTTATATTCAACATTGTTTGGATTATACTCGGTATCTATTTATCTAAGCGATATCAATCGGAGTATCTCGCTATATTTGTATCTGTAGGAGCCTTTTTTGTACCGTTCTTATTAAATAGTACAACACCTAATTCGTACATTTTCTTTGGATATGAAACAGTGTTAACGATTAGTTTATTATGGTATGCGTATAAAAATCGCTATCAATATTTATATATGGTATCTTACTCTGTTTCTGTACTTGTAACGTTTGTCTTTTTTGTAATCATGACCGTGTTACTAGGGAATTTACAGGTACAATTAACAATTGTTTATGGATTAATTCATATTTTGCTTTTTTGGCATATGTTTATTGATCGAAGCTTTATTTATCAACCTAGAATGGCTTTGTTTAGTGCTAATGCACTCTTCTTTATTATGGCAATTGTAAAAATTCCAGACTTTACAACATGGGGATTGTTAATTAATACAATTGTACATACTGTAATGTTTGTAGCTGACTATATGAAAAATAAAAAATCAGCATTTGCAGATCTTTTATTTGGTTTTGCGATGGGGTCGTTTAGTTTAGCAGTTTTATATGAATTTAGTTTAGTGAATGGAGCAATTGTATTGATGTTACAAGGTTTTGTAGGTATCGTTACTTCTGCGAAATTAAAACAAGAAATCAAGTTTTATATCGGTGCAGTTATTTATGCAATCAGTATGTTGCAAACGCTTGTTAGTCCATTTGAGACATTCATGTCAGCAGCTTTTGTAGCCCATCTCATTTTAGTTGGAACATTTTATTATGGAATGATAAAAGTGAAACCAATGTTGCAACATTTTGGGAAATATGTGTATTCGATTACGTTATATGGCTTTATGGTACTTGTATTTATTACGATTACTAGAATAGGAGAGGTTCTTTCGACAGACGGAAGTATTATCAGTGTATTTGTCTCTCTTTTATGGATGATATATGCTTTAGTTTCAGTTTGGTTTGGACGTAATAGAGAAATGAATGAAATATTATATGCCGGATTAGTTGTGTTAGTTGTGACAGTGATCAAGTTATTCTTCTTAGATTTACCAGAAGCATCAATGATGATTCGTGCAGTATTATTCTTACTTATTGGTGGGCTAGGGATTGTTATTTCTAGAATGTTTTTCTCGAAAGAAGAAGGTGAGTAGTAAAAAAAGTAATCCATTTAGGGTTGCCTTTTAAGATAGAGATAAAAGTACACTTTATCCCGCATTAACGGGCAGTAAGATCCCCACCCCAAGATTCAGAGATAAGCAAAGAAGATAGGTGGAGGATAACTGCCCGTAAAAGCCCGATTGGGCGGGCTTTCGGTCAGTGGGGGATGAAGAAATCCCCCACTGACGGAAGTTTCACTTTATGTTACAATAGCATAGATTTGACAGACGAATTCTAATTATTGACGCGTGTAAATATGGATGAGATTAGGAGTGACTACATTGGGACTAAGTCTCTGTGAAAATATTGCTCTAGTTGTTTGTTTAGTATTGTATATTGGTAGTATTATAGTTTATATGGGACGGAATTTTTCACAAGAACGAAAATTAGAAAAATCAGAAATTACAGCTGAATTAGATATGTTAAATGATAAAATTGATAAAAAAGTAAAAAAAGAGTCGTAAATGTCCTTTTTCCCTAAGATTTTCCCGCCTATTTTGTATATGAAGGAGAGAGGTAGCGTGAAATTTTACATCGCTTCAACCTTTACAAATAAACACATTGTCCACCTTGTAGCAGATAAACTGAAACAAGCAGGGTGGATTCATACATATGATTGGACAAAAAATGAAAAAGCGACAAATAGATTAGAATTACAAAGTATTGGACAAGCAGAAAAACAAGCTGTACGAGACGCAGACGTTTTTCTGCTTTTATTAGATGGAGGAAAAGGAAGTCATACCGAATTCGGAATGGCGCTTGCTTGGGAAAAGAAAATATTTGTGTATAAAGGAAATAGTCCGTTGGATACAACATTTTATCATTTACCAGAAGTGTGCATCGTTGAAGATAACCTAGATGGATTTATTGAACAAGTGCTAGAGGGGGCAGGGGCATGATTACAATTCATGATTCTATATACGGTGAACATAATATAGATGATGTGCTTGCGGAACTATTGCAATCAAAGGCGGTGCAGCGTTTACAGAAAATCCATCAAGGCGGCGCAAGCTTTCTTGTGAATCCAATGTGGAACGTAACACGCTATGAACATTCTGCCGGTGTTATGCTTCTTGTGAAAATGTTAGGTGGCAGTATAGAAGAACAAATTGCAGCAAAATATATATTTAAAAATAAAGAGTGTATAAAAGGAGCTATAAAACATGCATTTAGAACAAGGATGGAAAACAAATTTCTTAACAATTGTACAGCAAGGTGAATATAAGAAAGGTGCAACTTTAGCACAATTATTATTTGAAGACGGGGAAGAAGTAGAAGAACTTGTCGATGATTATGGATATGAAGAAATTATTAATCGTGAACATGATGAGGAATTAGAAGAGATTTTAGGTGAAGAATTATTTTATGAACTTGAGCGTAATGTCTTTTTATCATCGCAGTCAAAAGAGAAGTTCATCTCTTTTATAAATGGTTTAGGGTTTCAATTATTAGATTACATTGTGCTACTCGAATCAGAATTTCGTGTAGATAGTGCGATGTTTTCATCTGATATAATCAAAAAAATGGAGAAACGTTTTCCAAAGTTTCCTTATGTAGAAGGTAACAAAACAATTTTTGAGATGACATTAGAAGAAGCAATTGAGTTAATAGAAAATGTGTCAGGTCTTCAGATTAAAGAAAATATGAATGTATAAAAAAAGAACGTGCCCAGCACGTTCTTTTTTATAGCATAATTGTATGTTCTGCGTTTTTATCCCGTAAAAGCCCGATTGGTTCAACTAAATGTCAGTGGGGATGAAGAACCCCCGCTGATGGAAGTTTCACTTTATATTGCTTTTCAATAATCGTATTTAAATACTCAACCTTTCGGATGCAAGATTGTATATGCCTCTCGACTTCTTGCAATTCTGTAAGGTGATGCGTTT
The DNA here is from genome assembly GCF_050473865.1 of Bacillus sp. S10(2024). Taxonomy (NCBI): domain Bacteria; kingdom Bacillati; phylum Bacillota; class Bacilli; order Caryophanales; family Bacillaceae; genus Bacillus; species Bacillus sp. S10(2024). The sequence continues at coordinate 79,443 of NZ_JBFLUR010000002.1, forward strand.
CAATAGGGTGGATTTGTAAGCTGAACTTTTCAAATTGAGCACTATATGTTATTTCTGCATAACCGCTCATAATATCTGCCCTGTTTTGAAACAAATATTGCTTTGTTTTTTCGCAATAAGCTACATTTTGAAATCTGTATGATTTTAAAGTCTTAATGATTTTTGTAATTGTTACTGTATCCATTGTTTTTCCTCTTTAAGAAGTTCGATTTTATCCCGCTATTCTTGGATAATAAGACCTCCACCTTAAGATTCAAAGAAAATGAAAAAGATAGGTAGGAGATAAACGTCTGTAAAAAACGATGTGTAAAACTAAACGGTAATGAAGCAAGTTGTTACTGTATTAGTATAACATGAGCGCACTGAAGAAAGCGCTAACAATTTGTTTTGAAGAGGAATCTTTATATGTATTTTATGAAATTAAAATAAATGAAAAATAATTGTAATAAAGCAAAAAAGTAGGGACTCTTTTGATCTTTCATCATATACATAGATAAGTAGAGCAAATGAAAGAGGTGAAGATGTTGAACTTTGATATTACAGGACAAAAAGCATATGTAAAAGATGGACCGTATCGAAATCAAATAGGGATTATAAAACGAAATAGTACAGAGAACGGTGCAAAATATGCGATTGTAATTGACGGCATGGATATTGATATTGAATTAAAAGATATTGTTTTAATTGATGTAGATGTTCGGCAATTTCATGATTGGTGTGAAGAGCAAGGGTATTTGTGAAAAATGGATATGTATTGAAAAGAATAAAAAGTCTTTTTAATAAATTGATGTAGTGTTAAATATTTAATTTCCATTTTAACTACTATCTAAAAGTTAGAAAATTTGAACCAAAATAAGAAAACACCCTAAACAATTCAGGGTGTTTTCTTATTTGGTTCAACTAACCATTCGGAGGAAAAAGTACCTCCGAATGGAAGTTTCACTTTATAATGCAATTTCTTCAGTTTTATTATCAACTTCGTTGTACACATGTGTGTCTAACTCTCCAAGCCATTTGCTAGAAATAAGTCCAGCTGTCATAGAACCGCTCACGTTTAAAGCTGTGCGTCCCATATCAATTAATGGTTCAACAGAAATTAATAACGCGACAATTTCAATTGGTAAGTTCATAGTGGAAAGTACGATGAGTGCTGCAAATGTTGCTCCGCCTCCGACACCAGCAACGCCAAATGAACTAATTGCAACAACAGCGATTAACGTTAAGATAAATTGCGGTTGCAATGGATCGATGCCAACAGTTGGCGCTACCATCATGGCAAGCATAGCAGGATAAATACCAGCACATCCATTTTGACCAATTGATACACCAAAGGAAGCAGCGAAGTTTGCAATTCCTTCCGAAACACCGAATTTTTCTTTTTGCGCTTCAATATTTAATGGCATTATACCTGCACTTGAACGTGATGTAAACGCAAATGTTAAAACAGGAAATGCCTTTTTCAAATATTGCACTGGGTTTAAACCAGAAAGGGCAATCAGTAATAAGTGAATAATAAACATAACAATAAGTGCCACATAAGATGCCAAAACAAAATTACCAAGTTTTAAAATCGCTTGCACATCACTTCCAGAAACTGTTTTTGCCATAAGAGCAAGTACACCGTATGGGGTAAGGCGTAAAATTAATGTGACCATACGCATGACCACTGCATATACAGCATCTAGTATATTTTTAAATTGTTCCGCTTGTTCTGGATATTTCTTTTTCACTCCTAAGAAGGCGATCCCAATAAATGCTGCAAAAATGACAACAGAAATGGTTGATGTTGGACGAGCACCTGTTAAATCTAGAAATGGATTTGCAGGAAGTAATTCCAATAATTTTTGCGGGATGGGTGTTTGCTCAATAGAAGTAAGTTTTTCTTGTACTAATTTCAGGCGAGTTGTTTCTGCACTCCCTTGCTGCAAGCCAGTTGCTTGTAAGTCAAAACCAGCACTTGTTGCAATTCCGACTGCAGCAGCAATTCCAGTTGTAAGAAGTAAAATGCCGATAATAAGACCGCTAATTTTGCCAAGATTACTAGTTAATTTTAATTTTGTAAACGCTGAAATAATGGAAACTAAAATAAGTGGCATAACAATCATTTGTAATAACTTAACGTAACCACTTCCGATTAAGTTAAACCAATTATTAGACTGGATAATGACTTCAGAAGTTGGTGTATAAAAAAATTGTAAAATAAGTCCAAATATAATTCCGAGTCCGAGTGCGGTAAATACACGTTTGTTAAAAGAAAGGTGTTTCCGTTGCATATAATACAATACACCGAGTAATAGGAGCATAATCATGACGTTTATGCTAACTAACAATGTACTCATACTGTTTTCCCCCTTCAAATCTGTTACAAATAAATATATTCCAATAAAACCTATAAGTCAACTATGGAATTAGGTTGATATAAAAAAAGATGGCGTGTATGCCATCTTAATGTCCAACTCCTGGTGTAAGAAGGAATGTCGTATAGTATGTAAATCCAATGAAGAAGACTGTTAAATATGCGCCAAATACATAAATGTACATGCGCTCTGTTAATTTTAAATAGCTTAAAAGTACAAAAAATCCTGTTTGTCCTAAAAATAATAGTGCTGCCCCATACATATCCCCTAAGTAAAACATCACGGAAAAAATACCAGTCCAAAAGCCGAGAACGCGAAACATGCGCTCCATCCCATTCCCCTCCCTTTGTATGAACTCAATACTCTCCTTAATTATAATGCACTTTTCTAACTATTGTAAACATTTACAAAATAATAAGAAGCCAGTATAATCTGGCTTCTTATTTTACACATGAAGATGATAATTACAAGACTTACAACCTGTTTCGAACATATTATCATTACGTGCTAATTCCATGTTCGGAAATAGCACTTCAAAGATCCCTTTCATCATATCGACGTGCATGTTACAAACTTCTTTTGGATGATGAATGGCAACTTCTTTAAATGGACAATTGTATACGTCATAGAAAATTTTTGATCCATCGGTGCTTAATTCAAATTCTGGAGATAAGCCCGCTGTTGTTAAAGCTTCTTTGGCAATTTGTACTTTTTGTTCAACCGTTAATTCATTTTCATTAATGTTTAAGCGATTTAGCTGTTGTTCCATTAATTCTTTACCAAACTTTTTACCCGTTGCATAAAGTGCTTTTTCACCAACTTCACCTAAGCTAAGTAATGTATTGCAAGCAATTTGTGCTAACAATTGATAATCGCGAAACGGAAATTGCAGTTGAATGACATCATCTGATAAGACATATAACCGGCTAGGTCTACCGCCTTTACCTGTTTTTTTTGTTTCTGATTTTAACATATTTACATCTTCTAGCTTTGAAAGATGTAAACGCGCAACATTCGGATGAATATCAAATTCGTCAGCAATTTCTTGTACGGTAACCTCCGTGTGTTTTTGAGAAATATATTTATAAATATAATAGCGTGTTGGATCAGAAAGTACGTTTGTAATTTTTAAAGCTTGTTCCATGAGGATCGCCACCTTTATCGGTTTATCTGAGATAACAATATTATAATATAGATAACGTTGTATAACATGTTTTTGGGCAATGATTCATTAATTGTTCATAATTTCACAAACTTTTTAGGTATGTAAAATTAGAAAATATCGCCATGAAAATAGAAACTTCGCTATTTTTCTTTTCATGATGGTCGTGATATATAAAGAGTAAGGAGGCGATAACAGTGAATGCTGTCGAACAATTTGCTGACACAATTATGAAAGAAGCATGTAGGTTGCGGGCATCAGATCTTCATATTGTGCCGCGTCATGAAGATGCAGTTGTACAATTGCGTATTGGAAAAGACTTAGTAACAAAGCATCATACTTCAAAAGAATTTTGTGACCGACTTGTATCACACTTTAAGTTTTTAGCAGCTATGGATATTGGTGAAAGGAGAAAGCCGCAAAATGGTTCATTGCAGATGAAAGTTGATGATGAGGAGGTATATTTACGTCTTTCTACTTTGCCAACTGTGCATCATGAAAGTCTCGTTATTCGGTTGCATTTACAAACTACGGTTCCGAACCTCTCTCATCTCTCATTATTCCCAAATTCCGCAAAAACACTTCTCTCTTTTTTACATCATTCGCATGGATTAATAATTTTTACAGGTCCGACCGGCTCTGGAAAAACGACAACGATGTATGCCCTTTTAGAAGTAGCAAAGAAGGAGCAGACTCGCCGCATTGTGACACTAGAAGATCCAGTTGAGAAGAAAAAGGATGGACTATTACAAATTCAAATTAATGAAAAAGCAGGTATTACGTATGCAACTGGATTAAAAGCGATTTTACGTCATGACCCAGATATTATATTAGTGGGAGAGATCCGAGATGAAGAAACAGCAAAGGTGGCGGTTCGAGCAAGTTTGACGGGACATTTAGTTATGACAACATTGCATACGAATGATGCGAAGAGTGCAGTGCTACGTTTAATGGATTATGGTATTACACTCTTAGAAATTGAACAATCGCTACTAGCGGTAGCGGCGCAGCGACTAGTGGAATTAAAATGTCCATTTTGTAAAGGGAAATGCTCACCGTTATGTAAAAAAATGCGTCACGTACGCCGAGCGAGCATTTATGAATTATTGTACGGTGATGAATTAAAAGAAGTCATTTATGAAGCAAATGGAAAACAAGCAACGTATCAATATACAACGCTTCAAGATGAATTAAGAAAAGGATATGCACTAGGGTTTATTGAAGAAGATGTTTATGTGTAAGAAAGAAAAGTGGCGCTTACATGAACAAGCATTGCTACTTCGAAGGCTTGGCGAACTTTTAGAGAAAGGATATTCTTTATTACATGCATTAGAGTTTTTGCATTTTCACTTAACCCCGCGTAAACAAGTGCAGCTTCAAGATGCTGCTGAAGAATTTAAAAAGGGAAGCAGTTTACATGATGTGTTTGATAAACTTGCATTTCATCCCGATATTTTAAGTTATTTATTTTATGCAGAGCGGCATGGTGATATTGCCTTTGCCTTGCAGCAAGGGAGCTCACTCCTCAGCAGAAAAGATAAACATCAAAAAAATATGATGAAAGTGCTGCGCTATCCATTCGTTCTTTCCTTGTTTTTATTAGGGATTCTCCTTGTATTTAATCTAGTTCTTCTGCCGCAGTTCTCTACTTTATACCGTTCCCTTCGTGGATCATCTACTTCATTTACAGACAGTATTTTAACCGTTATTCAAGCACTTCCGTATGTTATGGGGGGCGTTGTTGTTGTAATTTGTGCTGCAGTTCTTCTATATATGCTGTATGTAAAGAGGTTGCATCCAGTTACGAGAATGGATATTTGTATGAGAGCACCTCTTATACAAATGTTTTTTAAATTAACGAACTCACACTACTTTGCAATCCAATTAAGCGGCCTTTTACAAGGCGGGCTATCTATATTAGAAGCGCTAACCTTAATGAAGGAGCAAAAGCATCATTTGTTTTTTCAATGCGAAGCTCTCAAAATACAGGAGTTATTAACAATAGGGGAGCATCTTGATTCTATTATGATGAATCGTTCCTATTATGAACGGGAGCTTGCTTACATTATTAAACATGGACAAGCAAATGGTAATTTAGCAACTGAACTTGCCGATTATAGTGAAATGACAATAGAAAAAATCGAAGAGAAAATTAATCGTATTTTGTTTGTGATACAGCCCCTTTTATTTGCATGTATTGGAATGGTGGTTGTGCTTATGTATTTAGCGATGATTATGCCGATGTTTCAAATGATGGATTCTATTTAGGAGGCGTGTTCTGTGAAAAATGAAAAAGGATTTACGTTATTAGAAATGTTGCTTGTTATGGTTGTAATCTCTGTGTTACTACTGCTCATTATTCCAAATGTTAAATTACAATAAAGTTGGAAATAAACTAATAAAGTAGGTAAATAAAAGGTAAAGTGAGCAAATAAAAGCCAAAGTAAGTAAATTTTTTATATAAATTCATTCTAAATAATGAACTAGAAAATTTTCATGAAATTCGAGATAAGAAACTAACCTTAGTAAAGTATAAATAGAAATAAAAAAAGCTGTTGTCAGCGTTAAATTGAGCCGTACCCCGAATCATGGACACTAAAAAAGATGGCTCCGGTAGAATACCGAAACCATCTCTTAAGTGCTGTTTTTTTTATGGTCTCTTTATTAAACTGTCCATTTTATAGGGTACAGTTCAAAGAAGGGGCATTTGTTTTTACTTTAAATCTTTATACATGTAATATGTACCGTTCACTTGAATGAAATCGAGCGATAACCAAAACTGGAGTGAATCATTATCTTGGGCATCAAGAAGTATACGTTTGAAATATTGATCAGGTAAGATTGAAACGAATTCATTATAAACCTTTGTTCCGAGTCCAATTTTTGTTGGTTTAACTTCAATAAAATTTATGCGGATGACAGGATCTTCATTTTTTTTGTGATTCAATGAATAATCGTAAGTGTGTCCGATATTATAGAACCATACATCGAATTCTAGAGTGGCATTTTTGCTTTCAATTTTGAACTGCCATTTGTCATCATTACTCGTAGTTGGTTTTAAGTCCATACCTACTTGGAACATGCCTTCAAGTTTTTGCCTAAAGGCATCCATCGTTTTTGTAACGTCAACTTTTATTTCTTTCAATTACATCTGCCTCCCTTTTAATTATCATTAAATCAAATGTGCAGAAAAAAATAAATGAAAAAGGTTGCCATGAATGAAAGTAATATAAGTAAGGGGGGCGAAACTATGAATCGCATGATTCCATATGCAGATATATTACCGTGCATTTCTGAAGATTTGAATAATGAAGTGTGTGAAATACAAGCGATATTAAATGCTACAAATATAGAAGGGGAAACGTATGAGGCAGAATATATTGTCCGTATAAAAGCAGGAATACAAAGGGAGTTTTTGGTGTTAAAAACGATTGATAATTTTGGATTAGCTGGATACGGAAAAGAAATAAGAAAGTTTCCTGTTCAATTTACAGTGCAAGTTGCAGAATATTTGTATACGTGTTTACAAAAATATATTGAGATGCGAAAAAATCATTTGAAATTAGTTCTTTCTGCAAATTTACCGATAGAAGAACCACAATTCTCACATAACCTTCCTTGGGAAATGAGGTGATACCATGTATCAATTTTTATCGTTAGATGAGTTATTTTCATTTTTACCGAATGAAGGAAGTTGTGTAATAGAAGCGGGGTCCATCAAAGAATTAGCATCTGATAAGATTCCTGTTATCTGTTATTTTGTTAATGTAACAATAGCTAACGAATCAAGAATATTTACGATTCATGAAATGGGAGATATGGGAATAGGTGGGGAAATTGCGAATCAAAAGCGATTACCCCATATGCAATTTGCTATTCAAGCTGCCGAATTCTTGTACAAAAGTATTCACTTATATGCCCTTATGAATGAGAAAAATATTCAAATATCATTAAAATTCCGAATGGGAATGCCTGTGACGGGTATGGTATTTCATGAGCGTTGGGATATGTTTTTTGCTGAGGCAAATAAAGGTTACACTTTCGAAAAATAGTAAGACAACACATATTCATAAAGAGCGTTAGAGAATTCTTTTTCCATTAACAAATAACATCCTTGTATTTATATATTTTAAAGTTTGTTCGATGTATAATAAACTAAAATAATACAGCACAAGGAATGATTTGAATGTTTATTTATCAACTTTTAACAGAATATAAAAAGCGGTTTGGATTTAAAAACACTTTTCTCCAAAATATAAAGATGAACAAATGGATCATTCTATACCTTTTAGCCACTATCGCTCTTCCAATTTTCTGCTTTTATTTAGTTTATTTGAATTTTAACTTTGAGACATTGATTGTGTGTGTTGCTATATATATTCTGCTACTTTATATATGGGGAGAAGAATATAAAAAGAAAACATTCAAGTTAAATCCTTCAGAGTCACTTGGATATAATGTTCGCCCGTTTAGAAAAATGTTGCAGGAGGATTTTTCAATTACAACTGATGAACAGTTGTTAAGATTAGATGAAGTTATAAAGAGAAAGATAGCGGCTGAAGAATATAACCGAAAAATTCCTCTTGTGGAGGTTGTAAGACAATTATCTGTTGCAATTCCAGTTACAGGATTACTGTCTTATGCATTTTTTGAAATAAGGGAGGGGAAGGAGCAACATGCACAGGCATTGATAGCGGTTTATATAGTATGTATTGGTTTTGTTTGGATGTTAGGAGTGTTTTTTAAACAAGTTAGAGAATTTGGTTCTAGTTCGTATTTACATGATATTTCACTTCTTATTCAACTTGCTTTGTTAGAAGGATCCATACAGGAAAATCTTAAGAAGGAAAAGATAAGTGTAACTCATAAGAAAACAGTATTACGTTCTAGAAAACGTAAAAAACAGTAGTTTATGATAAAAAGGTGTCTTGAAAGGATAAACTTTAGGACACCTTCTTTTATTTGAAAGTAATGTATTATACAGAAACTTGAAATTGTTCAGGAAGAATTTTTTCTTTGATATCAGTAATTATCTTTTCGTCTTTAAAAAATAGGAGACCGTATCTAGAATTAGCATTTTCTAATTTTTTAATAATGTAATTTGAATAAGTACAGTTCGCGAATTCATTTTCTAGTGAAAATAGTGTTGTATATTGTTCTGGCTCCTTAATAAACCACAATTTTTCACTTATAGCAAATTGTTGTTGTCCATAAATAAGAATACACATTTTTTTACAACAATAATCAAATGTACCGTCATTTAATCTAACTAGACCAATGTCTGTATCATCATTAAAATTTTCGTTTTCTTTACTTTGTTCAAAAATGGTTGTGAAGGATTTGGGAGCTGATTTTAACGTATAATAAGCATTATTCAATTCATCTCCGTTAAAGTTTGTTACTAGGTATTTCACTAAAAAACCTGTAATGTTGTACTGAGAAATTTCAATGGTTTTGATTAGACATTGTAATAATATTAAGATAGCATTGTTTTTTAACTTATTTTGATTCTGAATTGCAATTATTCTAGCTGTTGAATTACTGCTTTCTGCTTTTTGTTGCTCATTGTCAATAATGTGTTCTTTAAAGTCATATACTACACTAGTTAGAACCTCAATATTTTTTTTAAGAATTAATTTTGACATTAAATTTTTATATATAATCAAGGTTTGTTCCTCTGGTAAGCGTCTTAGTCCATTCAAGAAATCCTTTAATTGTCTTTCATTAGAAGTGTCTAGAGAATCCAAAAATTCATTTAAACTTAAAATAAAATGTCGTCTAAGGCTTGCTTCATTACCAAGATAGAGTGAAAAATAAAGAGACGTTAGTTTTTTTCCCTTATTAAAGTGACTATTTTTATAAAGGTGGATAGTTAAAGATAGTGCGTTTCTTAGCATAGAAGTATAGATTTTTCGAAAATACTCCTTATCCCTTTCTAATAAATAACTTGCCACGTTTTGGACTTGTTGTTTTTGATTCCCTTGCTTTAGTTTAGTTATTATGAGAGACAAAGCTAAAACATTTTCTTCAAATTCTTTGTTCATGTTGTTGTCACCGATGAACTTTAGGTTTTGGAAAATACTTTCAATATTATGGTGTAATTGTTTATAACGATTTTCAAAAAGTCTTTCAAATCGTTTGTGTCTGTAAAAAATAACTAAATCATCAATATTTTTAGATGTTTCTCCTATGGAACTTTTCACCATCTTGTCCACGCTCATAGAAAAAAATAAATATTTTATGAGAGAGATAGTAAAAATAACTGTGTAAATAACAGAAATTACCCAAAGGGAAATTTTCAGAAAAAGTACCTTTGTAACATGTAAATTGTGATAGTGAAGGTTCTCTTTTTGTTGCATTAAGGCGTCAAAGTTCGCTACTAATGTATGACCTATCAACATTGCAAAAAAAACGACTCCTAAAACGATAAGAACCAGACCATTCTTTTTTGAAACATTTGACATAGAGGGCGAAACACTTTTCTGTTCTCTATGGGTGAATACATAAATAGCAGACAGAAATGATAAGATTAATCCCAATGAATTCGTTGTGGTCAAGATTATGTATCTGATTGTTTTGTCTCCAAATTCTTGAAAACCAATAATTGAAAGTATTTGTTCTATAGAAGATTTCAAAGAATCAGAAACTGCTTTTGTAATTGGCGGAGTGAAAAAATATATGGCTAAGCAAAATATATATAATAATATAAAGTACCAATATGTACTATCTGAAAAGAGTTTTCTTTTAAAGAGAGCACTTATATATATTCGAGCGGTCTTCGTGAAAGATAATATTCTTCCTATTTTATCTTTAAAATCATTTGGTATATGATTTTTAACTTTTTCTTTCAAATTAAACATATAAGCAGTTCTCCTTTGAATAAAAAAGAGACGAGAAAATTCGCCTCTTTAAAAGATGTTATACAGGTTCTTCAATTAAACGAGAAAAAAATTTTTTAATCTTTTCTTTCTTTATAATCTCATTCTTAGGAGTAGTTAGCCAAGGTTCTTCTTGATGTGTTAGTTCTTCTAGATACTTCCCATCATACTCGCCGTACGCTTCCCAAACAGCATCTAAAATTTCTAGTTGATTATCGCTAAAAATCCTTTTCCTTTTGTTATTCGTGTTACTAAAAGGTTCTGGTGAGATGGTTAAATAGCCATAATTTTTATAGTCATAATAAAGTTCTGATACTACAGGTCCGTGTTCCCAAGCTAAAAGGTTATCATCAAAGAGGGGTTTTCCATTGTTCATTGCCATATGCCAGCCTTGGGAATAATAAACCAATTTTTGAAGTTTAAGAGGTGTGATAGACCATGGAGTATTCGGCTTACTTAAGCTTAATAAATATTTGGCAACATCTTTTGCTTTTGGCATAAAATCCCTCCTCTCTTTAATTAATTTTATAATAAAAGTGGTGAAATGTCACTCATTCTTGATGTGTTTTGTATAAGAAGGGACGGATTTCTTCTTCAAAAACAGTGATTTTTGATATATATCAAGTGTAACATTATGGAATTTGAACGTTAGGTTTATAAAATCATATATTATTAATTTGTTTAATATCAAAACCTTTAATATACTTTGTGAATATTACGTTTCCGCCAATTTCTAAAAAAATAATATTTTGATCTAAAATATCTTTCCACAATCGTTTTTGTAAAACACTTAAATTTTGTTCAAAAATAATCAGTTGTATTTGTCCTCTTTTTAAATGAAATGTAACTAGAAAATCTTTTGACATTTTATTACGACCTCCTTTTATTATAAATACATCGCTATATTAATTTAGTTTGCATTGCTTGTAAAAAATATGAAACTTAAATTTTGTTACTAGAATTTCAATTTTCATTTAGTAAAATTTGAAATTTCATACTAGAAAAACAAAAAGTTATTATTTAGTAGCAGGTTCACTTTAGAAGTACAAAAGATTGAAATGAAGCACAAATTTTATAGCACGGTTTTCAGGAGGGAAATTGAAGTTTCAGATTCTTTTTCTTGTAGATCAAATGAATTTAATTAGTCCTTCTGGTATTATAAGGATATTCAGAAGTAATTTAGAGGTATATTTGAATGGAAAAATGAAGTTTCCAAGTGGAATAACAGCAATAAAGTATATATAAAAGGGTGATAAATTTGGACAGTTTGTTATATTTTCCATACATATCTATTCGTGCAACACCTTGGTTTTATAAATCATTACTGTATTGGGACACCATAGATACGATTACACCGGAGCATTATTTACGGAATCCAGATTTATTTGATGGGGCTCATATGACTGAGCTTCTAGAGGCGGAACTAGTGAGACCGATTATGCCAATGAATCATATTTATAATATTCCGGATTTCCAAGAGGATTTCTTATCATATGTGGATACTAGGTACGGAACGGAAAGAAATGAGTATAGATGGGATAAAACTCTAGGAGAAAATGAAAAATTAAAAGGTCTTACACAAATACATTTAGAAAAAATGGATAGAATAGGTTTTGAATTAGTAGATAGAGGGTTGGCAGTTCGAGAAGACGCTTGGTTTTGTATGCATCCAGAGGTAGCTAATGCCTTTATGTTCTATTTAGCAACATTAATTGCTCAAAAAATAGGGAGTCGACCTATAACAGATAACATGGCGTATATGGGAGGGGAAATATCAATAGCGGATACTCAAATGCAAAAAAACTTAATCAATAGAGAAATATTTAGGAGAACAATTATAAATAAGGCGTTCCCTACACCAGAAAAAATCGCTAATGTAAGTGAACTTTATACTTTCAAACAAAGAAACGAAAAACAACTAAAAGATTTTCGTAAGTATATAGAACGAGAATTATTATATATAGACGCAGCGCCAGATCATTTGAAGGATGAAATGTTGGGAAATTTGATAAAAGATATTGAAGATGAAAAGAGATCTCTTTCAGAAAAGATGAAAGAAAAATGGCATGTGTTTGATAGCGCCACATTTAGCCAAATGACCGTAGGTGCTCTTGCTATGGCGAATGCTGTAAAGACTGGAACGGATTTAGCTATTACAGGTGCTGGAATATCTATTATTAGTACCATAATTAACTCGATAAAAAAAGTACAAAAAAATCAACAAGATATTATAAGTACACCTTTGGCGTATGCTTTTTTAACAGAGCAAAGATGGGGAAACTAAAATAGAATAATTGAAATGCATTCCCAACCTAATCAATAAATAATTCTAAACTGAAAAGATTGAGATTAGAAATTGCTTTTTTTATAAATACGTATGATAAGAGATCTATTTTTTGTAAGAAGGTGATTGATATTGGCAAAGAAGGTGATTTCGCCAGCAGCTATCAATGCTTTAAAAGAAGCTTTAACATCTGTATATTGGTTTAAAAAAGATTTAAAAAGTTATTTGTTTCATAGTCTTAGTGAGCCAGAAATTTTAAATAAATTAAACTGGAATGACTATAAACGGAATATAGTGTCGAGGTTGATTGATTATTTAGCGAGCAATCAGGAAGAATATATGGATGTTTTACTTTTTTTTATGTCTGATATAGTGAGGATGAAAGACTTTAGTCATCTAGCTAGATTAGAAGATGGTAAAGAAAAAGCCGAAGTAGCAATTGAATCTGTCAAAGCGTTAGAAAAGTTATATAAATCTCATGAGTCACTGGTGACAGAACAAAAAAGAATTGAAGAAAGACGAAAAAAAGCTCAAGATCAAAGATTAAAAAAACAGGCTATAAATGAGAAATTAAGCGAATTAAATAATCAATATCTTCAACTTATCACATCGGTTGATTTTCATGCTAGGGGATATGAATTAGAAAAAATTATAAAAGAATTGTTTATTTTATATGATCTTGATCCTAAATCTTCGTTTAGAACTCAAGGTGAACAAATTGATGGGGCATTTACTTTCGATAACACTGATTACCTTTTTGAAGCAAAGTGGCAAAAGGGATTAACAGGGATTCAAGATTTAGATGCTTTTAGTAGTAAAATTACAAGAAAGTTAGATAATACACTAGGGCTTTTTTTATCAATAAATGGGTTTTCAGAAAATGCTGTGATTACTCATTCGGCTGGTAGGAAGACCATGATCCTTATGGATGGCAGTGATTTAATGGCTGTATTGGAAAATAGAATTGATTTGGTCCAACTGCTATCATTAAAAAGAAGACATGCTTCTCAAACAGGGAATATTTATTTGAAAATTCACGAAGTAATGATGTTATAAGATTTCTTTTATAAATATTATTGTTTTTTAGGAAAAGAAAAAGCTCCGAAATGGAGCTTTTTCTATACATTATTATTCTTTTATCATTCACCTTCGAACTGACTGTTATTGAATTGTTGGTGAAAATAAACGAAAACACATATTGATGTAATAGTTATATATAAAACGAGCTGTTTGTAATACAACTTATTTTAGTACATTAAATGATTATACCATTATTGTGAAGATTAGTTATTTGATTATTATCCAAGTGTATTTTACTGTTTCTAATATCTGAAACGATTTGGTTGTAAATATACTCCAATGCCTCCATACAATTCTTCCAATCTACGATAAACGATTCAACATCATCTGTAAGGTTATAAGCTATACCTTGAAGGTTGTAGGGATATCTTAATGCCATGGAATTATTATCCCAATCAGTTCTGTTTTCAATAAATTTTTTTATATGTCGAAGTTGTTCTTGTACGGCAGATTCATATAAAACATTCATACTTAGCATTTGTATTATTAAGCCAGATGACTCATTCCATAATGTTTTCAAATCATGTCCTTGAACTTTTTGAGCGTTTCCACCATTAACAACTTTTGCTATTTTAGCAATCATTTTAGTACGTAATTCAATATAATGCCTTGCAATATACATAGTTGGAATAATTAAATCTTTATTGATTTGATTATTCTGAATAAGGTTTCTTGTCATTTCTAGATATTGAGAAGTATACTCCTCCCAAGTGTTAGGAAAGTTCATTTCATTTACTCCTTTTTAATTTATTTACATTTATTTTGAAGGAAATAAATGTTTTTTTCAAAATAAATTTTAAAAAATATTGGAGGGATCGTCATGAAGGAAATCAAGATAACGATTGGACAAAGGGTATACTTTGTTGAAAGAGGAGATACTATATTTGAAAGAAAAGTGATTCAAGGAGAAAACATATATTCAAATTGGGCGTTTCAAGATAAATTCGGTATAAAAGAGGCAGATGAAAGTTGGGATTGGAAAAGCAATCTTTTCATAACTAGAGAAGATGCGATAAAACAAATCGAGATGAATATGCAAAAATGGAAAAAAGAATGTTTCAATTCAAAAGAAGAACTTTTGCAATTGTTATATGATTTGACAGTATATACTTCTTTGAATGAAGTAAGAAGAAATAAAATTAAGGAAGAGATTAAATTTAATTTTGATATCGATGTCCATTAAGGAAGCCTAATATAAAAATTTTGCATATGAAGAAGATATTGAGTATGTATTTTTTACGTTTTGTTAGTGAAACATTACACAATATAAAACCGAGAAACATTGTTTTTACAACGTTTCTCGGTTTTTCAATTGCATTAAATTTAGATATTCCCCTCTTCTTTATCTATAGTAGAGTTTGAAATACTATATTTAAGATTTAAAATGATTCTAGATTTTTGTCATGTTTGATGGCTATAATTATTATCTTTAAGGGACTTAATAGGAGATTGGAAAATTATATTACAAAATCTTTTTTGATTTTCTCGATATCTATATTAGTTTGTTTTGCCAAGTATTCGTATACCTTTTCAGAAATTCCATTGTTTAAAAGAAGTTTAAATTTATCAACATACCCTTCAAAGCCCTCGAAATAATCACTGTGGTAGTCGGACTTATTGCATACCTTTAAATATTCTTGATAATCCTTTATCTGTATTGTGTCGTGGATTTGTATGAGGATACTACTCCAAGTATTTATTCTTTTCGAATGAAGAGGTTTTTTTACAATTATCTCCTTGCGCTCTTCATTTTTAATCTGTTCGATGAATTTTTCGACCTCTAATTTGTATTGGAAAAGTTCGGCTCTTTTTTTTACATCTAAGGATTTTAAGATATTTGATTTATACTCATTAAATCGAGCTTTCCGATAATGAACTTTGCTCGAAGTATTTTGATTTTCTTTTCTTTTTTTATTCACACTATGGACCATTTTCGCCCCAGAACCGATAACACCTGCTACTTTAGCAATATCTTTTCCATTCTCTTTTATAAATGTCCAAACTTTTGGTCCGTGTGTTTTTACATTATTGACTATTGGTTTTATTGGTATTTTTGCCATAATTTTTTCCGTCCTTTATAAGATTAATATTCAAGAGGTTATATAGTGAATAATTTAAAAGTCTTATATATTACCTAATTTTAACATAATAAACCTTTTAATATAAGAAGTAAGTGGAAAAGTTAAAAATGAATATTTTAATTATAAAGAAAATAAGTAGTGTTTTTGCATCAATAAGTAATCTGGAAAATGTTTTTTATTAGTTTTCTATCATGAATCACATCTTAATTGTTTCCTTTAACATACTGAGGTATTTACCACCATTTTCCTAGAATATGAGGTATAATTAATACATACAACCTTTAAGAAGATGGTGATAAATATGACTAGCAACTTTTCATTTTTTTGTGGGAAATGGGATGTACTTGCTAACTTAGGGGAGACAGCAGAGAGAAACGTATATCATGATCCGCATACAACATTAATGAAGCTTCGTTTGTTTGGAGAAACACTAACGAAGTTTATTTTAGCATCTGAAAATATTCGTGAAGCCCATGGTACGACGCAAGTAGATCGTATTAATACTTTACGTAGAGAAGGGTTATTAGAACCTGAATTAATAGATATGTTTGAAACGCTTCGTCGTAGAGGAAACCATGCTGTTCACGAAGCAGGTTATGGTAAAACAGAAGAAGCAAAACTAATGGTTCGTTTAGCATTCCGTCTGTCAATTTGGTTTATGGAAGTGTATGGTGATTGGGACTTTAAAGAGCCAGAGTATATAGAACTTGAACAGAAAGAAGTAATTGATTCTACGAATTTGCAGAAAGAATATGAAGAGAAAGTAAAGAAACTGGAAGAAGAATTAGAAAGAGTTCGTAAGAAAGCTGAAGATGAAGCAACCGATGTAAAAGTTGAACGTAAAAAGATATCAAAAAACTTTATGCGTCGTCATCAATTAACAGAAGCAGAAACGCGTACGATTATTGATGAAAAGCTGCGCTCTGCAGGGTGGGAAGCGGATACGACAACACTTAACCATCATAAAAAGGGCACGCTTCCAGAAAAAAATCGTAACATGGCAATCGCTGAATGGAAGGTTGATGGCGGAAGAGTTGATTATGCACTATTTATTGGACTGAAGCTTGTTGGCTTTATTGAAGCAAAAGCAGAGAAAAAAACCATTCCTGGAGCGTTAGAAAGTCAAACGAAAACGTATGCAAAACAGGTGATTCAACATGAAGATGAAGTGATTATCCCAACAACTGGTGCATACAAGGTACCATTTTTATACGCAACAAATGGACGACCATATTTAAGGCAGTTGAAAGAAGAGTCAGGAATATGGTTTTGGGATTCACGCAAGCCTTTAGAGCATGCCCGCCCATTAGAATCTTGGCATTCTCCTGATGATTTACAACTACTTCTTAGTCAAGATGACAAAGAGGCAAACAAACGGTTAGAAGAAGAGGAAATTACAAAGTTTAGTTTGCGTCACTACCAGCAAAAAGCAGTTTTGGCGGCTGAAGCTGGATTAAAGGAAGGAAAGAGGCGAATGTTAATTGCAATGGCAACCGGCACCGGAAAGACTCGTACAGCTATTGCACTTATGTATCGTCTAATTAAATCGAAGAAGTGTCGTCGTATTCTGTTTTTAGTAGACCGTAGTTCCCTTGGAAGACAGACCGAAGATGCTTTAAAAGATACGAAAATAGAAGGATATTCATTTGCTGATATATATGATGTAAAGTCATTAGAAGATATGACGCCAGAAGTTGAAACGAAGGTACATATTGCAACTGTGCAAGGAATGGTTAGAAGGTTGTTTTACAATGAGAACGAACGACTTCCATCTGTAGGGCAATATGATTTTATTATTGTAGATGAAGCACATCGCGGATACACAAGTGACCGTGAAATGTCAGAGGAAGAGTTGTTGTTCCGTGACCAAAACGATTATATTAGCCAATATCGCCGTGTTATCGATTATTTTGATGCAGCTTGTTTAGGACTTACAGCAACACCAGCACTTCATACAACTGAAATCTTTGGAATGCCGATTTTTAAGTATTCTTACAGTGAAGCCGTTTTAGATGGATATTTAGTGGACCACGAACCACCATATTTATTTCAGACAGAGCTTGCCAAAGTAGGAATTACATTTGAAAAAGATGAAGAAGTGGAAGTATACGATGTTGATAGTAGAGAAGTTCAACTAGAGAAAATGGAAGATACCGTTCATTTTGAGGTTGAACAGTTTAATAAACGAGTAATCACAGAACCATTCAATCGAGCGGTGTTAACAAAACTTGCCGAATACATTGACCCAACTGGAAAAGAAAAAACACTTATTTTTGCGGCAACAAACCAACATGCAGATCTAGTGGTTCGCTTATTAAAAGAGGCATTCCAAGAGTTTGGGGATGAAGTAGAAGATGATGCGATTGTTAAGATTACAGGTTCTATATATAAACCTTTGGATGCAATCAAACGTTTTAAAAATGAACGATTACCAAATGTAGCTGTAACAGTAGACCTATTGACTACGGGTATTGATGTTCCGTCTATTACAAATTTAGTATTTTTAAGACGTGTGCAGTCTCGTATTTTATATGATCAAATGCTTGGACGTGCAACTCGACTTTGTCCTGAAATTGCAAAAACACATTTTAATATTTATGATGCGGTTGGTATTTATGATAAACTGCAAAGTTATACAGAAATGAAACCTGTTGTGAAAAAACAAAATTATAGTATCGGAGAACTATACGAATCGTTTACAAACGCTGAAACGGAAGAAGAAACAAATTTTTATCGTGATCAGTTAGTTGCCAAAATTCAGCGTCGTAAGCAGCGTCTAGATGAAGAGGGAAAACAAAAATTTGAAGAACTTTCAAAGGGAAAAAGTGTTGATGAATGGGCAAAAGATATGCAATCTTGTACATCGCAAGATGCAAAACAACATGCAATGTTGTTTAAATATATAGAAACATATCGAACAGAGGGGGAAAAGCGGTATATCTCTAATAAAGAAGATGCGGTGACAGAAGTCATTCGTGGATACGGAGAAGGTAATAGTCGTCCTGAAGATTATTTAGATGGATTTGTACAGTTTATCCAAGAGAACATGAATGAAATTCCAGCACTACATCTTGTGTGTACAAGACCAAGAGATTTAACCAGACAAGGTTTACGAGAGTTAATAACAATTTTAGAAACAAAAGGATTTAAGCAATCTCACTTACGAACAGCGTGGAAGCAAGCAAAAAATGAGGAGATTGCAGCGGATATTATTAGCTTCATTCGCCAAGCAGCCTTAGGTGAAGCTCTTGTTGATCATGAATCTCGAATTAAACAAGCGATGCAAAAAGTACACTCACTTCATAATTGGACACCAAGACAGAAAAAATGGTTGGAGCGTATTGAAAAACAACTGCTTCAAGTACCCGTTCTCGCACCAACACCAGAAGATGCATTTTCTGAGGAACCCTTTAGAAGTCATGGAGGATACAGTCTGTTAAAGCGTGAGTTTGGTGATATGATTGATAATATAGTTTATACAATTAATGAGAATTTGTATGTTAGTTAATGAAAGTGCCTCTTCACAGGGGTACTTTTTAGGTTACAATAGGTAAGGTTATGATAAATGAACTTAGAGAAGAAATTTTAGTATTGAAATAAAGAGTGAAAAGCATTAGGAGGTAAGGAAATGAACAACCAAGAAATCGTTCAAAAGCTATGGAATTTATGTAATGTACTGCGTGATGACGGAATTACATATCAACAATATGTAACAGAGTTAACATACTTACTGTTCTTAAAAATGATGAAAGAACAAGAAACAGAAGGTGTTATCCCAGAAGGATATCGCTGGGATGATTTATTAGAGCAAGAAGGTACAGATTTAAAAAAATTCTATCAGCGTTTACTGCTTGAATTGGGAAATAGTTCTAATGAAAGATTAAGTCAAATTTATAGCGATGCTGCGACGAGTATTGCGGAACCAAAAAATCTAGAGAAAATTATTAAATCTATTGATGCGCTTGATTGGTACAATGCCAAAGAAGAAGGTTTAGGAAATCTGTATGAGGGTTTATTAGAGAAAAACGCAAGTGAAACAAAATCAGGAGCAGGGCAATACTTTACGCCACGTGTATTAATTGATGTAATGGTTCAATTAATAGATCCAAAACCTGGTGAGCGTTGTAATGACCCTGCAGCAGGAACATTTGGTTTTATGATTGCAGCAGACCAATATTTGAAGAATAAAACAGATAGATACTTTGATTTAGACCCAGAGGTAGTTAAGTTTCAAAAAGAAGAAGCGTTTACTGGTATGGAACTTGTGAAAGATACGCATCGCCTTGCACTAATGAATGCATTACTGCATGACATGGAAGGGCGTCTAGAACAAGGAGATACTTTATCAAGCAACGGGAAATGGATGAAGAATTTTGATGTTATTTTAACGAACCCTCCATTTGGTACAAAAAAAGGCGGAGAACGAGCGACTCGTGATGATTTAACGTTTGAAACATCCAATAAACAATTAAATTTCTTGCAGTTAATTTATAACGCATTGAAGGATGATGGACAAGCTCGTGCAGCGGTTATTCTCCCTGATAATGTTTTATTTGAAAGTGGAGTTGGTGCACAAATTCGTCGTGATTTGATGAACAAATGTAACTTGCATACTATTTTACGTTTGCCAACAGGTATTTTCTACGCACAGGGTGTTAAAACAAATGTTTTATTCTTTACAAGAGAAAAAACAGACCAAGATAATACAAAAGAAGTATGGGTATATGACCTACGTACAAACATGCCTTCGTTTGGGAAACGTACACCGTTAACAGAGGCACATTTTGAAGGGTTTATCAAAGCATACCAAGCAGCAGACCGTTCCAAAGAGGAAGACGAGCGTTGGAATGCGTTCACGCGAGAAGAAATTGCAAAAAAAGATGACAGCTTAGATATAGGATTAATTGCAGATGGATCTCTATTTGCTTATGAGAATTTACCAAACCCAATTGATTCTGCGGAAGAAGCAATTGCAAAACTGCAGCAAGCAATATATTTGTTAAACGAAGTTGTGGAAGAATTACGAGCGGTAGAAGAAGGTGAGGTAGTTATACAGTGAGTAATGAAAAAAAGATCATCGAAGAGATATTAGATGCAGCATTAGTACCAAAGGAAGAGCAGCCTTATGCAGTCCCACAGAATTGGAGATGGGTAAGATTAGGGACGATTGGTGAAATTGGTTCCAGTAAAAGAGTTTTGAAATCATCATGGGAAAGTAAGGGAGTACCTTTTTATCGAGCGAGAGAAATTGTGCGTTTGAATAAAAAAGAAGAAATAGAAAATGGGATTTTTATTTCTGAAGAATTGTATTTAGAGTTAAAATCAAAATATGGTGTTCCTAAAATGAATGATTTACTAATTACAGGAGTAGGTACCATAGGGGAAACCTATATTGTTAATAGTGAAGAGAAATTTTATTTTAAAGATGGTAATGTTATTTGGTTTAAAAATAAATTTAACCTTAATATTAAGTATATAAATTATTATTTGAAGTCGGAATTTGCTAAGAGTCTGATTAAAAAAATGTCTGCAGGGACCACAGTTGACACTTATACTATTTCAAATGCTAACAAGACGTTAATCCCACTTGCTCCAATTTTTGAACAAAAACGTATTGTTGAGAAAGTGGAGCGTCTTTTAGATAAAATTGAAGAGGCAAAGCAGTTGATTGAGGAAGCGAAGGAAACGTTTGAACTTCGTCGAGCGGCTATTTTAGATATGGCGTTTCGTGGGGAATTGACAAGGAAATGGAGAGTACAGAATGGTTGCTCCAATGTAGAAGAGCTAGTCTCTCAGATACAAAAAAACCTTAAAAAAAAAGAAATACCAATCTCTTTTACAGAAGGATTTCCAAACAAATGGTGTTCCGTTAAGTTAGGAGATATTTCTAAGATAACAATGGGACAAAGTCCAAAAGGAGATACTTATAATGATGTTGGTAACGGTACTCCTTTGATAAATGGACCAGTAGAATTTGGACCTAAAGCTTTTTCGAAAACAAAAATGATAAAATGGACTACGTCTCCTACTAAGATGTGTGAGGAAGGTGATTTGTTAATTTGTGTACGTGGTTCTACTACGGGGAGAATGAATATTGCTGGTTTTAAGGCTTGTATTGGGAGAGGTGTAGCTGCAATTAGTTCTCCACTAGTACAGGAGTTTCTTAATTTTAAAATCAACAGTATTCAATCATCTATTTATAATTTGGGTACAGGATCTACATTCCCGAACGTATCTAGTGATAAATTAAATAATATTGAGATTGCATTACCTCCCAAAGAAGAAATCGAAGAAATTATTAGGTTGCTTAAAAAGATGCTAAATTGTATGGAAAAAGAGAAGAAACAGCTTGAGAATATAGATAATGAGATTGAAGCAATGAAACAAGCAATCCTCTCCAAAGCTTTCCGAGGAGAACTTGGAACAAATGACCCAAGCGAAGAGAATGCGATTGAACTGTTAAAAGAAATATTAAAATCCTAAGTAACTAGAAGGGGCTGTCCAAAAAGGGTACGCTCCTCCAAAATGTAAAAATAGAAACATTGCTATATTAATCTAAAATATAAAGGAGTGTCACATAGTCGGGAATTTGGCTTATGAGACAGCTCCTTTTATGCATAGAAATATTATTTTTGAGAATAATATTAGTAAGTTGATAACAAAATAGAATTGATGAGAATGTGCTATTAACTATAAAAATATGAAAAATGAAAAGGAGTTTGAATGTTTTCTTAACCTTGCTTTTGTATTTCTTTTATTGTGTTGAAGTAAAAACACACTTTGCTGGTATATGGGAGTGTGTTATTTAGGATTTATATCACAATTATTTTTTATTGCTATAACAAAATCATAAAATTCTTTTTCTATATTTAATGCTATTTCTTTGGGTAGGTGATTAATTTGGATACGAAATGATAATTCCGAATCCCATTCGATGGTCACACTTTTACCGCCATAATTATACAAATTACCAAACCATACAGAATAACCATTTCTAAATTTGATATTTAGTTGTTGTCGCCAATAACGATTATCTTCAGGTTTTTCAAAATACTTGTCCATCATAGTGTAGGCGAATTTTTCGATTTTTTTCTTTAATAAGTCATTATTCATACTATCCCTCCTACTGTATAGTTTTTTAAAAACGAAAAAAATCCTTTGATTATTACTTGTTTGGGATTAATGTGCATAAATTGTAAAATTTACTTTATAATGATTAGACTACAGTTAATAGAAAAAGGAGAAATAGAGAATGGTTGATTTTAATTTTAGTAAAACGGATCATTATAATTTCAAAGATATTTTTAATAATCCATATTATTATCTACCAGATATTCCGGATGATGGAGGTATCTGGGAATATAGCAGATATCGATATCATGGAATGTACGCTGTGATTGACAATGAATGGGTAAAACCTTTAGCAAAATGGATAAAAAATGCGATGAATTCAGGTGATTGGGAGTGCATAGAGGTAATGGCAGGTAGAGGTTGGTTGGCAAGAGCTTTAAATGAACAAGGAGTTGAAGTTCGAGCTTCAGATAGTGGAGAAGACTACCTACATAGAATGAACACATTAGAATATCCTTCTAGAATGATAGATGCAGTATATGATATAGAGAAGAAATCTGCGGAAGAGGTTGTCCAAAATATTAACCTGATCAAAGAAGAAGAACCGGGCAAGAGATTTATTGTAATTATTTGTTATCCTCCTGATTCAAATGAGGATGCAACTAAATTTGTTAGACAATTACCTAAGGATACGCTAATTGTCTATATTGGAGATGAAGAATTCGAAAATACAGCAAATGAAGATTTTGATAAAGCTATTATATGGTTAAGCACAAATGAACAACACCCTGAATCTTATAGGCTTGATGGATTCCCATTAGATGCTCATGTAGAAGGTGTAGGTGGAGATGAAAAAGAAGAGAATACGGTTAACGCTTCCTTATTGTTAGGGATACCTAAAAAATAGTACAAAGTCCATTTGAAAGAGAAACTTGTTAAAAGCATAATCTTAAAAATATTGTTATTTGTGTTTCAATTAATGTATTTCTACACAGTAATAGAGGAGGTCAGGAATTGGACAAATCGTATTTCTTAAAAGACACTGCACTAGAAAATAAAGGGGATGATTCTTTTCACCATCATGATTATGTGAAAAATATTAAGCAAATCATTATGGAACATAACCCTCCTTTTAATATCGCTTTGATTGGTAAATGGGGCGTAGGTAAATCATCCATCATAAATCTATTAAAGAAAGAATTGCATGGTAAAGATGAGTATAAGGTTTTTGAGATTAATGCATGGAAATATGAAAATGATTCTCTAAAAAAAGCCTTTCTGAAGAACCTTTGGAGAAAGTTGAATGAAGACAAAAATGTGAGTGTTCTCAAACAATATCGAGAGATGTTTCGGGAATTCAGAGCAGGTGCTGTCATTGGAGATAGAACACATAATATTAGGGGATTGATTAAAGAACTAAAACCTTTACTCGTGTTATTAGGTTTTCTTTTTTTAACTTCATCAGCAGCATTTGCAGGAGTTCTTTTTATTTCGGATATAATTAATGCTTTTTTCACGGAAAATACTCTTAAAGGAAACATGGTAAATTCATTTGAGTATTTTAAGAAAAATATATGGATGCCTATTATCGTTGCACCCTTGGGTGCAATGTTACAAGATTTTGTGAAATCTTCTACGCAACAGAAAACGGCGGATATACAATTAGTTAAACCAGTAGAAACTGCTGACGAATATGAAGAACTGTTTAAAGAAGAGATTGAAAAATACAAGAAGAAAAATCCAAAGTTTAGTAAGCTTATTGTTATAGTGGATGATTTAGACCGTTTGAGTTCGAAAAAGGTAGTGGCTGCTTTGGATGCTATCAAAGCTTTTGTGGATGTAGATGAGTGTATCTTTATTGTAGCTTGTGATGAAAATATATTAATTCAGGCTTTGGAGAAGGAGAAGTTGAATAAGTCTACCGAACACATCGATGGGGAACTGTTCTTGGACAAGCTGTTCCATTTTAGAATTCCTATACCACCAATTATTGAAAGTGACATGGCGCAATATGCTTTAGACTTGGTAAGGGAGGAAGCCGAGGGATTAGTCGAATTATGTGGGGACAGATTTGACGAGATTGTAACAGATATTCTTATCCATGCCGAGGTAACCACGCCAAGGCAGGTAAAGAAGCTACTCAATACGTTTGCCAATAATCTTCTCATAGCAAAGGCACGGGAGACTGACGAAAGAAAGTTGGAAGAAAAACTTTTAACGAGCGAGCGGGGATTACGATTTTTAGCTAAGGTATCGGTTATCCAATCAGATTATAATGAGATCTATATGAATATTTCGAAAGATTTTTATTTCCTAGATGACCTTCTTGCATTTTACTACAGTAAAGAGAAGGAAAGGCTGCCGGTAAAAACAACGATTAAAAGGCTCTTTGAAAAGAAAGGCTCGACGTATAAGTTAAAGTCTGGTTATGAGGGCTTGATGAACTTTTTAATTGCACAGCAACATATTACAGTCGACAATATGGCACCGTTTATCTATTTGGCACAAGATGCAGTTGGACTAATGGCTGGTGATGAGAAGCAACGTAATATTCAAAAAAGTCTCGTAAGCGGAAATGATAAAGGTGTGCTTGCTATATTAGAACAAGAAATACATGCAGAACACGTTGCAATAGTTGTTATCGATACTGTTAAAAACTGTAGAATTAAGGATTTACCATCTGTATTAAAAGCAGCATATCAGCTTGTTGAACATATGCCGATTGAACGAAGAACGGAGCTTGCAAATGCTATTGTTCAGAGATTAATGGTAATAGGCATCCCTAATATGCGATTTTGGCAAATCGAATTGCAAAATTTGTTTAATGTTTATGTATTAGCAGAGAGCAAAGATATTGCAGAAGAGCCTCTATTATATGCCATGGATCAACTTTTTAATCAGAGTAGTGATTGGAAGACAACATTAGGAAAAGACATGACTGTTGAGGATTATATTCAACAGATTACCAATTATGTAGGTTATTTTCTTAATCATGAGGCTGAGCTACCCGAAAAGTTACGGAATAAAATAAAAACATTTATTGCATCACGAGATGAAAATTATGGTTTCTATCCGTTTATTGAACTACTAAATCTTTGTCGGCAACATCCAAACGTGTTCGCTGAATATTTTAACCTTAATTTTTATCAGCAACTTCTTTCGGATATGGAAGAGGATGAGAAACCATGGGAAGAATGGGAAGAATGTGTTGAGATATTTTTAGAGACTGCTCCTTTAATAAGAAATACGCATGAGATGGAATTTGTGAAAACAATACATCGTATTAGCGGTATTGCAGACAAATCGTTCTTATTTAAGATTCTTGACTTAGTAGAACCGGTTATCTCTAAAATAGATAAGGAAACAGGAGCTAGAATTATATATGGAATAGCTGGTAAGAAATTCGAAGAACCAAAAGATGTAATACAATTGTCTCAATTTATGAGGAAGATTCCATTTGATTTAGATACTGATAAAGAGTTAGCTAGAAGGTTAGACAAATTTATTGTAAATGAACTAGGAAAAGGTAACCAGCAGATTGCAGAGGAGATGTCGCTACTTATTGAACATATTGTTTCATTGCAAGAGGATAACTCTGAGAATTTAAGTGAAACATCTAGTTTTTTGATTGATCATGTATCTGCCTCGTCTCTATACGATAGATCATTGGAAATAGCAAACCTATATTTTACTAGTGCGCAAAGGGAAACACTCTTCAGTAACTTGATGACCCCGATTAATAATAGCGGTGCTGGTATTAATCAATTTGATAGAATAAACGCTACATATGCTATATTAGGGCGAGAAGAAAAGAATCATACTTACATCAAAAGAAATATTGAACAGGGAATTGATTATTTTACTAATCAGGGATGGTACCAATACCATGGTTGGGCAAGTGGATTTTTAAAATTATTGAAGGTAAACGCACCGCTCATTGATGAGACATATTTGGAGCGGCTGGTTAGTGCACTCCTTAGTATGATACCGAATTACCCAGATGTCGCTTTAAAAGGTTTAATGTGTATAGGAACAAATTTACCTAAAGAAAGAGCAGAGGAAGTAATTAATGTAGTGATGCAAAGGGTTGATACATATGCTGATAAGATTAATGCACTTTATTTCTTAAAATCTGTAAAAAAACATTTTACTAAGGAAAACTCTAATGCATATGCTAAATTCCTTATCGATAACATTCATGTAGAGACAAATGAATTCTTAGACGAATTGTATTCTCGATTTTCTGCACTTAGTGTGAGAAGTTTTGTAAATTTAGTCCGTAATGTTGCAGACTTATCTGAAAGCATATATCAAGATAATATAGGTGTTATTCACAGAACTGTAAGGAAATTTTTCTTAGCAAATAAGGGTGAAGAAATCGATAAGGATATTGAAAAACAATATGAGGTCTTAGACGAACTGTTGCAAAGCAACTTAAGTGTAGAGGCAATAGAGGAAATTCTTCTAAAATCGATAGATAAAAATATTGTTGCTGGAATTTTAAATTATGCAATAAACCCTGTTTTAGATTATGGACAGAGAAGCCATCAAATGAAATTATTGAATTTATGTACAGGTTACTTTCAAGCACTTAATAGAACCCATCTAACAAATTTAATTGTTGATATGATGAGGGAAAGTGACGATGGTTATATACAAGATCTTTGTGATGTACTTATCACGAAACTAAAGGATTTCAAATTTGGACATGATAAACGTCATGTATCCTCGCAAATCGTTCCAATGTTCCGAAGTGTGAATATGTCTGTAAAGGAACAGGTACTAAAGGTAGCTAAGGTGTATGGAATGACGAAAGAATTTGAACAGGCAATCCAAAAAGACGTAGTTAATGAAGACGAGAAAGCTTTGATTAATGATAAGTTGTTTTCAAAGAAGAAGCGGAAGGCACTTTTTAGTTAGGAAAAAACTATATGTTTCAGCAAATAAGAAAAGGACTGTTCGATGAAAAGTAAGTAGTTTCGATACTGTGGAAAAAATTATTAAATAGCGATAGATTCAAAGAAATTGTTAAAAAGATAAGCTTTGGGTAAGCCTTAAAGCAGATCAAATGAAAAAAGGGGGGGATTCTCTCCCCCTCTTTCATGTTTTTATTATGCTTCTATACCTGCTTCCATCTCATCTAATACATTTTCCTTCAAATAAAAAAAGGCTGTTACCTCTTTTTCTGTCATACCTCAATAATCATGTATACCATTTAGTAACAACCACTCAGCGTTACCTACTATATTTCGGTAACGTTTCTGCTCTATTTCGTTCGGTATCATCATAAGCATTTCTTCAAGACTAGTAATCACAAACCTACTGTGATCCTCACCAATAAAATATACTGTTATGCAATCAGTAGCCTTATGAATTTCAAAACGATACATAACTTTTATAATTGAATTGACTTTCGAAGTTAAAAAACATCTTTGAAACAAAGATGCTCTATTTCTGTCAATATAAAAGTCTATACAAATATGGTATAATTTTCATGTTTTATTAAGTATAGAGAGGATGCAGGCGATGGGGAAATTTCAAAGTAATTTTCAAACGGCAGGACAAATCGCGACGCAAATGGGAACTGCTGCTGATACGATTCAAAGTGCCACAAGTAGATCGATAACAAAATCGTCACGTACAACGTTATCGGTTAACTCCAAAGCACAAGAAGCGAATCAACAAGCTTTGGAATTAACGAAACACTTTTATAGCGCCTTTCAACAAGCCGCTAGCAACATTCATTCTGTAGCCCAGGAATTTGAGCGTATGGATAACGAACTTCAAAGAATGTTCAAGTGAGATAGCAACCTACATAAACATGGAAAAGTAGGAGTGAAAAAATGAGTCAAGATATCCAAAAACAAATGAGTCAACTAAATTATAAAGTAAGAATTGTATCTGAAGACCAATATCAAAATCAACGCGCTATTCAAAAGCAAGAACAAGCAGAAGCAGATTTTTATGAATGGAAAGGTCAAAGCTATCGCTTGTTTGATCGTTTATTAGAAACTTGGCATAACGATAGAGAACTAGGACAATTTTTTCATAATATGCGTCAAGATGCAGGGCAAATTGAACGAAAACTTACATACGAATTGGAAGAGCAAAAAGTAGCGTTGCTAAAGGAGAAACAAAACCTAAGCAATCTAGAAAATGACCTTCATCATCAACGTCAAAAGTTAGCATTGGAGGTGAAGTCATGAGTTTAAACATGTATCTAGGTGAAGTACAAGCTCAGACACAGAGTATGAATGCTTTTTGTACTGCAACTATTCAAGGGATGGAACAAGCTATCAGTTCGATTAATGCCTTTGTAAGCGATAATATCCTGCAAGGACAAACTTATGACAGCGCAAAAGTATTCTTTATGCAAACTTTTCACCCATTGGCACAAGGAATCATTTACTTATGTGAAGAATTAATTCGCCAGAATAATGCCTTTCCGAGTGATTTCCAATCTCGAGTCGCTACAACAGATGTCATTGAAGAAGAAATAAAGGAACAGATGTTACAAATTGACCGAACGAAAGCAGGTATTGAAGGAATTAGCAATGTCCTTCCGGCTATGCAGGTTATGGTGGGTATGTTTGATGCAATGAAACAAAAGTTGCAAGAAAAATTGGAACATCTGTATGAATTCAATTATACTTCTAGTAGTAACTATGATACAGCAATTCAACTAGCTGCCAGCATTGCACGAGGTCTTGCTGAAGTTCAAAGCGGGAAAGGTTTTAGTCCTGCATCAGGGACATTTAGTACACGAGAACTAAATATGGATTGGGCAGCTCCTATTCAAGAAATTATAGCAAAACGTGAAGCAGAATGGTTTTCCAGTCAAGAGGTTGAAGATCTCGGTCAATCTGATTTCATGAAGAATGACAAGACTACATTAGATCAATTTAAAGAAGGATGGCAAATCGGTTCTGGACGAGCTGTTGGAGACGAAATCGAAGGTCTTAAAGCATTGAGTGACAAGGAAACGTGGGAAGATATGGTGTATGCTGCATCGCACCCTTTTAATACCCTTAGAACCATGTACAATGTCCTTTCAGATTCATATATTAAGAATGTAAAAAATGGTGATTTTGAAGATGCTGTAATATGGTTCAGTTATGGGGCAACACAATTCGCAATAGGTGCACTTTTTGATAAAGGTATTGGTACAATCGCAACAGTGTTAAAAGGAGCCAGATATGCAAGAGTAAAGGACATCAAAGTACCACGTATACAACAAACTGTTACAAATTGGGTTGATAATTTAAGCATAGAAAATCGACTTGCTTTTGCTGGTATGAATTCATTCACAAATGAAGGACTTTCAACTAAAGATTTCTTTGTTAGAGCAAGTAGTGGAACAAGTAACGGACTAAATAATACTCTTGGCAAAGGAGCGAATGTAAATAACAATGTAGGTAATGCCAAAAGACCAGGGGGATATCAAAAAGGAGATATAGATGAACATGGCTATTTAAGTCCAGCGGTTAATCGGGCTCCAGGAAATAAAAATATAGCTGCTGATAATCGAATACAGTCACATCACCCTATACAAAATGAGTGGGCTAAAAAGTGGGCTAAAAATGGTGACTTCGATTATAACGAAAAGAAAGCTCAAGCAATACTTTTACCATCAAGTTCTGGTTTGCCACATGCGAAAATTTCTGCTATGCAACGAAAACGAAGAAGAATTGAGGGGTATGATACTGATATACGCTATGAATTTAATGTAAGCTATAGGGAAATGATTGAGGCAGGGGTTGATCAAAAAGTTGCAAGAAAGGTATTAGTTGATGCTTATAAATATTTTGATAGTTTAGGAGGTTTTATAAAAGAATGATAGACTTATCTAAAATTCCTGATTTAATAAAAAATAACCCAGCAAGTGATATTGAAATTCAAGAATTAGAAGATCTGATGAAAATGGAATTTCCTAATGCATATAAGGATTTATTGAGATATACGAATGGTTTTTCAGTTGGTGGAGGTTTAACTATTTATGGTACTGAGGATATTCTAGAACGAAATGAGACTTGGGAAGTAACTGAATATGCAAGTGGGTATGTTTCTATCGGTGATGATGGTAGTGGTAATGTTTTTTTAATGTTGCAAAGTGCAGATGTAAAAGAAGTATTGGTTGTTGATTCTGGTGATATGGATCCCAATCATGCTACTGTAATTACCTTAGATTTTAGTGATTGGGTAAATGCAGGGTGTTTAAATGAAAAGATACAGAAGATAGCAGTGGAATTTCCTGATACGTGTAATATAGTATTAGTAGAAACTCCTAATGGAGGATTAAAAGACTTAGTAAAAATAAAAAGTGTATTAGCACTTGACATTTCAACAGGGGATTTATTAAAGGGGTCAAAAAATCTTCCTTTTATATTAGTGAAGAAATTTCCATATGGTAAGGCAAAAAAATTAATTGAAAAATTAGGACCTGTTGGTGTAGCCCTAAGTGCAGTACCTACTGATATAAATAATTAGTATTAAATATAGACACACTGGTGATATTGTAAGTCTTGAAGGTGAAGTGGATCTTCCTACACCACAAGCATAACATTTGAATAGAGTTAAAGAACAAGCCGCCCACCTAAAAATGGGCGGCTTTAAATATCTTAAATCTCAAAGGAGAGTAAAAATGAAAATTTGGGAATTGAGAAGTTCATTTGATGACTATGAATCCTTTCAACTATTGAATTTAGAAGAAGATTCTAAAAAGTATTTTGAAGGAAAAATTGATTCGGCAGTAAAAACTTCTGATTCATGGGGAGAAATACGTATTAAATGTGTAGAAGAAGGAAATCAAAGTGATTTCCCTCATTTTTGGGGAGAAGTTGGTACACCAATGGTTAGTAAGAAAGCTAAAAAATTCTTAGAGTCTATGCTTGGTAATAATGTAGAATTCCTTCCCCTAATTCATGATGTGACGGGAGAAGTGTATTATATAATTAACGTTTTAAATGCAATAGATGCTATTGACTATGAAAAAGCTATACTAAAGAAACTACGTTCTGGCTTAATAATAGATTTCAAAAAATACGCATTCTTACCTAATATGCTTAAGAACCAAACAATATTTAAAGTTTACTTAAATGAAATATTACACACTCCTTCTGTTTTTGTCTCAGATGAATTAAGAAATGCAATTTTAGAAAGTGATTTAAAAGGTTTTGAATTTATTGAGGTATGGGATTCAGAATCAAGTATGTAATCAAAGTTCTAGTTTCATCATGTTATAAACTAAAGAAAATCCGACTCAATCTAATATGAGTCGGATTTGTTATTACTTCACACTAGCCGTAATGTAATACGTCACACCTTTCGAATTATGCACGCGGTATTGCGGATACCCATCGACATTTACCTTCGCATCGATAGTACAGCCGAATCCTGCGTCGACTGTACCGGCTACATACGACTTGTCCCACGTAGCTTTCGTATAGAAGTTAAGATCGTTTACTTTCGATACGACGCGCTTGTTGATTGCGTTATTATTACCGCCAGACGCTTCGCTTTGAGTATAACGAATATAAGACAGATCATACTTCACCCATTGGTCGCCACCTAGGTTTAACCACTTTCCGTCAGTGCCGTCTTTTTCAGCGAACACTTTATACGCTTCTCCTCGTTGTAGTTTTCGAAGTACGCCGTAATTAGTACCTGGACCTTTGCGTAAGTTAACGTTAGTACCTTCGATATATGCAATACCGTTTGCTTGTTTTACTACATTAGACGCTTCCGAAGGTGCATTATTTACGATAGTATCACCATAGTTGTTATAACGTCTGCTCTAAATTATGTCATAGACACGCCATGAGACAATAGGCGCAGGACTAATTGGTGATAAAGGAATAAGTGAAATTGCAACAGTGTTAAAAGGAGCCAGATATGCAAAAGTAAAGGATGTCAAAGTACCACGTATACAACAAACTGTTACAAATTAGGTTGATAATTTAAGCATAGAACATCGATTGGCGTCTGCGGATACAAATGGACTTAATCTAAGGTCTAGTTTTAATTCTACTGCTTTTGAAGCTGAAGAAAAATTATCAACTTATCAGTTCGCTAGAGGAGAAAGTAACTCTACTAAGCTAGATACAAGCAAAGAAGTCGAATCTACACTTATTCACTCGGTTGAAGAACAACCTTTAAATTACGCATCTAAAGGAGACTTTACATTTGATCCTAAGACAAATACAATTAATAAATTTAAAAGTGGTGGACATGGACAAGAAAATATAGATTTCTTGAAACAACATGGTATTCAATATAACATTGAACATACATATGGGAACGGCATCAGAATTGGAAATGTTCCTGATCATAAATCTAAACCCAAACGAACAGGTACAGGTCAAGCATGGTTTCCCGAATCCTGGACTAGAAACGATATAAAAGAAGCTGGTGAATATGTTGCTAACCTTCAAGAAAATATAAATGTAAAAGACGGAAATATGATATTTGGTGAATATAAAGGTGTTAGAGTTGGAGTAATAAAAACAAACGGTAAGATTGTAACTGTATTCCCAGATGGAACAAAACAACTTTAAAAATGCAAATAAAGGAGAATTAATTATGTTTGAAGAACAAGTAAGAAAAATTATAGAGGAACGAAAGGCAGTTCATCCTGAAAATATTTTTAAAATTGAAAAAAATGGGGAGAACTTGCAGAATTATTAAGCGAAGATATTGAGCAAACTATTAAATTTTTAGATACCGCTTCAGAAGAAGAGGTAGAATGGATTAGTGAAGTATTTGAGGATGTAGATTTTGACGAAAAAACTAAAGAATACGTGGAGTGTTTAAAACGTTTAGTACAAAAATTTCCGAACTCTACAATAAGACCATCTGTTGAAGTTGTAGAAAAAATGATATTTTAAATACAATCGAATTTAGATGAATAGATTCAATCTCACATTGCGATATATATAGATATCGCATTTAAAAAAAGCAGCTATATCATGCACTTAGAAGCGTATACAGCTGCTTTTTATTAAGCAGAACATAGATTATTGGTTTAATTAATTATTATAAGCCCTAATTTACTTTAATTGAAATATAAGCGCCATGAACTCAATAGTTATCATAAAAAAATCAAATAAAATCAGAAAAACTATATAAAAATGGACGAAAATCCTGATTATTATATCTAATAAAATAATAAATAAAAATTCGAATTTCAAAGTTGGTGGACGTTTTTGCTCCCCTAAAATTATTGAATGGTGAATTAAAATCAAATAAACCGAAGAAGGAGTAATCTTATTTATACTAGAAGAATAGCAAAGGAGGGTGAAAATGAAAATTTGGGAATTGAGAAGTTTGTTTGATGACTATGCATCCTTTCAACTATTGAATTATAAAGAAGACAAAAAATATTTTGAAGGGAAGTTCAACTCTACAGCAGTTTTATTAGATTCATGGGGAGAAATATTCATTGAATGTATAGAAGAAGGCAGTCAAAGCGACTGTCCGCATTTTTGGGGAGAAACTGGTTCAATAATGATTAGTGAACAAGCAAAAAATTTATTAGAGCCTTTAATAGGTGCTAATGTTGAATTTCTTCCACTTGTTCATAATAAAATAAATGAAGTATATTATCTAGTCCATGTTTTAAATGTACTAGATGCAATTGACAGTAATAAAGCAATCTTTAAAAAATTAATCACAGGTCTAGTAATAGGATGTGAAAAATTCGCATTTATTCCTAATACTGTTCACAATGAAATGATTTTTAAAGTATATATAAATCAAAGAATTCATCCTACTTCGGTTTTCGTATCAGATGAATTTAGAAATACAATTTTAAAAAGTGATTTAAAAGGCTTTAAATTTATTGAGGTATGGGATTCCGAATCGAATATGTAATCAAAGTTCTAGTTTCATCATGTTATAAACTAAAGAAAATCCGACTCATATTAGATTGAGTCGGATTTTCTATTACTTCACATTAGGTGTGTTGATTATTCAAAAATAGGAAGAACCCTCCCTTGAAATGGTTTTGTTCATATTCAATCTTGCAGTCGCTGTTGGTAACATAAACAAATATATACATACAATATTTTAAGTTTCTGTACCCAAATCTCTGTGAATCATTAAGGCTTTAAAAATAAAATTCTCGATGATTATAAAGAATAACAATAAGAGTTGTTATAAAATAGATAAAGGATACATATGTAAACGCCAGAATAAGTTTTACACTTTTAGCCACGTTTGTCTCTCAATTGGATAAGAAGGTAAGATAGTCTTATAGTAACAGTCTTGAAGCTTTGGTTCTTTTAATACCAAGGCTTCAAGGCTGTTTATCATTCCTGTAGAGGCTCCATGTCAAGTGGGCTATGCGCAATCTTAAGTGTAAAAGAGGACTTGGAGGAAAATGTAAAATTTGTCT
The DNA here is from genome assembly GCF_050473865.1 of Bacillus sp. S10(2024). Lineage (NCBI taxonomy): Bacteria > Bacillati > Bacillota > Bacilli > Caryophanales > Bacillaceae > Bacillus > Bacillus sp. S10(2024). The sequence continues at coordinate 114,747 of NZ_JBFLUR010000002.1, forward strand.
TGGTGGTTACAAAATATTGAGATTCGAGAAAGTTCTCTCGTATCACGTTTTGTGAAAAAAGTTTCTCCAATCTCAACCTTAGTGAATTTTGGTCTCAGATTTTATGAAATCAGGTGTTGATGTATTAAGGCTTTCGGCAGTGGGTTGTCTCAAACTTTATGAAGGACACCATACTCAAACAATTATTGCAGATAAAAAAGATGGTATGATGTATACAACGCTATGTGCTAAGGTTGTAAAAGAGTTTCCAAATATAAAAGACATACAAATTGAGTGGATTTCATAATGCTTTTTAAAAGAAAGGCTCTGTTAATATTAATTGTTGACTTTCGGACAAAAGAAACCCCCCTCTTATAGAGAGCAGTTTTACTTATATTCATTCTTATGCAAATTCTGAAGCATATTCTTTGTATATCTTTAATGTATTAAGCAATCGAGCTGATTCAATCATGATTTCGTTTGATGAATCAGTTACACAAATGACAATAAATCGATTACCATTTCTGTCTCCAAACAATCCTTCTGATTCAAGTTCCATTAACACATTTAACAATTCATTCAACAGTGTATTTACTCGCATGTTAAAGTCATCTTCGACGGTTTCATGATATTTCTTAATAATTTTGTTCACTTCATCAAACATTCCGAAATCGTCCCATTCGCTCCACTCAACAGCTCCATATCTATAATAATTGTATAAAGGGTCCGATTTATTAACTTTGATCAGTCTTTCTTTATTAGCCACTGGTCCAATGCTATTAACACAATCGTCTGTTAATATGGAGTACCCATATATTGTGTCAACACCACACCTAGTTATAAGTTCGTTATAATGACAACGAATTGCATTTTTCAACTCAACATATAAACTTTCTTGAAGATGCATTTTCACCGTATTTCCTCCGTTCTTTTTGTAGCGACATGTTGTTACATACTTCAATCTTAACATGAAAGTCAACATTAAACGTTAACTGAGCCAAAAGAAAAAAGAGTACATGAAGAATAATTTCTTAGGTACTCTTTTTTCCTACAGTTACGTCATGTATTAAAAAGCTTCTTTTTATGTAACAATTAATTGAATATAAAATATTAAATCTATGTCTTTGAGAAAGAATACTATGCATATTTTGATTATTATAAGCATGAGCATGATATTTTTCTATTCTTATCTGTACATGTTCTTTGTTGTTGCCGAATGTCTTCCAGTTGACAGGCTGAATGTAATTTGAAAGAAATATGGGTTTTATGTTTTTTATACCAAACGGCTCAAGAGCATACATATCATCAAAAAAAAATTGTGGGATCTCTTGTATAGATAATTGGCTACTATAACGAATCAATGGGCTGTGGAGTTCTTGTTTCATAGCAGCTATTTGAATAGCGCTTCGAAATTGTTCAATGTGTATTAATTCATTTTTTATAGAAAAGCCTGCAGCACATGTGTGACCGCCATATTTTTTAAGATAACTTTTACATTCATCGATAACTTTAATAATAGAAAATGATGTTCCGTTTACACTTCGAGCAGAACCAACACCTTTTTGAGAAATTATAATAGTTGGTTTTTTGTAGAATTCAGCAATTCGAGAAGCTAATAATCCAATTAGTCCATAATGATAATCGCCATATAATACAATGACTTTATCCAAATGATAATGTGATTTCTGAATGTGTTGCTGCGCAATTAAAAATTGTGTTTGTGTAAGAACTTTCCGTTGTTGGTTTATGGAAATTAATTTTTGGACGTCTTGAATAGTTGCTCCAGATTGTTTTAACATATTAGCTGCGATATTGGGATCTCCAATTCGACCAATGGCATTAAATATAGGTGCAATTTGAAAAGAAAGAACATTACTATCAATTTTTTTTATTTTGAGAAAATCAAATAGCATTCTTAATACATAATGAGGGCTATAATTCATTTTTCTAATCCCTAGTGAACAAATTGTTCTATTTTCACCACATAAGGGCATTAAATCAGCAATGGTACCTAAAGCAGCAAGCTCTAAATGCTCAAAAGCATATTTTTCCCAAGGAATATTAGCTTTTTGCAAAATAGCTTGTGTGAGTTTCAAAGCCACTCCGGCTCCGGACAAATCTGAGAATGGATAGGAATTATCTTTTCTTTTAGGATTAATGAAAGAATAGCAGTTAGGTCTTGAGCCTAGTACCTCATGGTGATCGGTTACAATTACATCAATATTCCTTTCCCTAGCCAAATCTACTGCTGGGTAAGCACTAGACCCGTTATCTACAGTAATAATAAGTCCAATATCATCTCGTAGGCGTTGTACAAATTCGATTGAAAGTCCATATCCATTTTCGCGGAGCGGTAAGTATGTATAGACATGAGCTCCTAACTTTTTTAATGTAGAAAATAATATAGAAGATGAGGTAATCCCATCGCAATCATAGTCACCGAATATTACAATTTTTTCTTTATTCTCAATTGCTTTCATAATTCTATGTACAGCCTGATCCATTTCATTCATTAAAAAAGGATTGTGCAAATGAGAAATATTTGGATAAAAATAATCTTCTAATTGTTTTTTACAAGTTAGCCCCTGTATATATAAATGATATATAAGGAGGGGATGTATATCAAAATGACGTGATAAATAATAAATCCAGCTTTTTTCGGGATGGTTATCTAAAGAGTGAAACATCGGTATCCATTTATTCATGTGAATCCTCCCATATAATATAAAAAACGAGAACATAATCCATTTAATAGGTATGTTCTCGTTTTTTATTGAATTATATTCATTTAAATAAAATTTTCATTTATATGAATATAATCTTCTTTTATTGTCAAATATGGAGAAGAATATTTATTCCTTATCTGTATGGTAAATAGATAAAGCTTCTTCGAGCGTATCTAACCAAAAATCAAAGGCTTGAGGGTTAGATTCTTGAATTTGGATGAACTTACGAAAAACTTCGGATACTCTGCGGTCTGGGTACATTGCCAAATCTGAAATATAGTTGTCGTTTTCAAAGATATTCAATTTTTTTTGGATTTGGGATAGCAGTGATAGCTGGATTGTATCCGTTTTATTTGTCTCCAAGTTACTTAAATATCCAGGTGACACATTTAGTGTTTCGGCAAATGAATTTAAGGTAATCCCTTTTCGCTTTCTGTATTCTCGAATAGTAGCACCTAGATTCTTTTCCATTTATTTTCCCTCCGTTTATAATTTGAAGTTGTAATGGATGCTAAATTTTTTTACTTTATGCAGATACAGGTTGTCTATATTCATGGATTTTTTTATAAGATAGGATGATGTTGTAAACATTCCATATTGCTAAAAGAAATTCCTTCTAAAGCTAAATGAAGAAAGGATTGGTACTTCAAATGAAAGTAAATTTAAATCAGTTAATGGCAGGAAGTTACGAGGATGGTAAGCGTTTAAAGTGTTTTTTATATCAAAGTAAAAAAACGGGAGTATTATTTTATGAACCAAGTGTTTTTGAAATGAATGCCCAAATAGAATTTGATTTATACTTTGTGCATCAAGTAAGTAGAAAATCTGCAACTAATGCTTTCCCAATACCTGTTCAAGAATATTATGTGAATGAAAAACAGTTAGACCAATTTCATTATCTGAAAGATTACTTTGATAGATATTATAATGGAAGAGCAACTTTTTCATATAGTCAGTTTAAGTTGTACTCAGTGTTCTGGGGCACAAAATATGTTTGGTATTATAAAAAAGAGGGGCAACAAAAATATTGGGAGAATGTCGAGGGATATGATTCATTTTCATCCTAATAATTATCATGACGAATTAGTATATAGCATTGTGGCTCGTTATCATCGGATGAGTCCGAATCTTTTTAATTCACAGACAACAACGGACTTATTTGGAACAAAAATTACTTATTCATTTGCGGAGCTCCCTCTCCATATGAAATATTTTTCTGATTGTCTAGGATTATGCTTTGATGATGTTATTTACAATCACACTATGTTCCCATTGTATGCACCATTTATGAGTAAGGAAAAAGCTGAGGCAATTTATCGACGAATGATAGGAAAGAATGACAGTAGTAAAAGGGTTGATTCTGGAATTTATCAATGTGGGATTCCGTATACTAGGACATTAAAGTATTGTTCTATTTGTAAAAATGAAATGGAAGAAAAAGTAGGGGTTTCTTATTGGAGAAGAATACATCAGGTTTTTGGTGTGAAGATATGTCCGATTCATAGGATATGGCTGTGTGACAGCGGTATTATCGTTCCTAATAAAAAGAATTTCTTGGATTTACAAATACTTCCCTGTGAAATAGTGCAGCAAAAAACAGAAAAAAATGATGCGAATTATAATAATTACTTAGCTTTAGCTGAAGGGGTTCATTTTCTTTTAAATAACAAATTAAATAATTTATGTAAAAATGAATTAACAAGAAGATATATAGTTCTACTTCAACAAAAAGGAATGGCTTTTGGAAATGGACGAATAAAAATTAAAGAGCTCATTGAAGAATTACAGCTTTTTTACGGAGAGGCATTACTTAAAGAAGTAAATTGTGATTTTCAAAACGGACATAGATTTTCGTGGCTTGATCGTCTATTGCATGGAAGGGGCTCTTTTTTTCACCCGATACAACATTTACTACTTATTAACTTTTTAGATGATAATACTACAACTTTTTTAGATAAGAAAAATGAAACAATACAGTATCTTCCTTATGGATCAGGTCCATGGTATTGTATGAATCCAGTGTGTGACTTCTATAAACAAAGAGTGATATCCACATGTAATTTAAAGCAAAGAAAGGGATTAAAACATCCAATGGGCTCTTTTCGATGTTTATGTGGATATACTTATTCGAGAAAGAAACCGATTCAAAATGAAATGAATCGAAATGAAATTAGGGTACTGAAGTACGGAAATGTATGGGAACAAAAATTACGTTTAATGATTGATAAAGAAAAAATGTCTATTAAGAAAGCTGCTAAGCAATTAGCTGTTACATCATTAACTGTTACCAGATACATTAATAAACAAGAGAAAGCTTTAGTTGAAAAAAAAGAATCAAATGAATTCACAAAGCTAAAGCAAAGAAAGAAATGGCTGGAGATAATGGATAAGTATCCCAATTTAACTCGAACACAATTAAGAAAGTATTTACAGAAGGAATATATATGGTTGTATCGTTATGATCGCCAGTGGTTAGAAGAAAATTCGCCACCCTCTACTAGAGCGGTATGTAAGGAAGACAAAATCGACTGGGGTGAGAGGGATATTTTATTGTCAGAAAAAATTCCTAATGCTGTAAAGAATATAAAGGGTAGGAAGGATAAATTACAAAGGGTTACTATTACTACAATCGCTAAGTATATAGATGGTTATTCATATATTCCTAAATATCTTTCTAAGCTACCCCGAACTAAAAAGAAAATTGAGCAATTTATTGAAAATGACAAAGAATATTTGGAAAGAAAAAAGAGTAAATATAATGTCGAATAGACCCAACTCATTATAATTATATAAGAGTTGGGTCTATTTTGTTTAAGAATACAGAAAATTGTTAATAAATAGAAGTAAAATTAATGCGAGGGTTAAACAATGCTTTTATCGGAAGAGGTAAGAAAGTATTTAGAAGATATTCAAAAAAATGATCGACAATTTAATAGGTTTATTCATGATTTATATCAGATAAGTAAATCTGAAGCGAATATTAAATTACAACGCAATGAATTTAAATCTCAAGCCGAAAAATTTATTAATAAAGAAAGAGGCATGAACATTAATTCGTTTGATTTATATGTCCTAGCATTGAATAAAGAATATGATACAGAAATAATTTCTATTATTCCTATAAATGAGATGAATAATTGGCGGAAAGTTTTTCTCAGTATCACTAATGATATTGTGTTTCCTTATCAAATTGATTATAAAAATCCACAAAATAAGCAACTTCTAGTAGATCTGAAAGCTGCATTTATTAATTTAATATTATATTCTAGAGGGAAAACAGTGGCGGAATTTAAGGAGAATATAAGATTAGTGAACCAAATGATAGCTATTGGGATAGGGAATGCAAATAAGGGGATTGAAAAATGAATCGAAATATTCTTTTGTCTGAAAAAGTAAGGAAACGAGTTAAATATTTAAAATCTAATAGTACAGAATGGAATCAATTTATATTAAATGTTCAAGAAGTAATTCAATTATATGAAGAACGATTAGTGGAGCAAAAAGAAATTTTAAATCTGTTGAATAGGTATATTTATGAGGGAATTGTTAGTATGAAGGAATTTGATTATTATATTATGGCTTTAAATAAAATGAAACATATAGAAGTGGTTACTGTCTATAGTTTTCGTCATGATGATAAATTGTATAGAGCAACTAAGCAGGCAACTCAAGAAATAAGAAACAGATATCATTTAGAATATAAAAAATCTAAGGAAGAATTATATGATGTATTAATTAATATGATATTTACGATTATACAGTATTGTGAAGCTGAAGAAAAAGACGCATTCATTAAGAATCTGTTGGATTTAAATAAATTTTTTAATATTGGAATACAGCAAAGAATGGTACACCAAGGTAAGGAGTAATTCACAATATTAAAAAAGCATCCTATTGGACCTTCCGGATAGGATGCTTTTTATTTATAAGGAAGTTTGTTAAGAAGCAACTCAGTTTTTATTCTGAGTTGTTACGTATTTTGTCATACAAGAATGGAAAAAATCTGAGTAGATAGAATCTATTTTTCATAGTCGCTATTGGATTTAAAGTATACATACATATTAAAAGGTGAACTATAATAGTCTTTTTTTACCTAAATTTAACCAGTAGAATATTGTTTTTTTTGAGTTAATATTTTGGTGAATAGTTTATAGGAGATGAACTTATTATGGCAAAAAGAAGAAGTAAAGGATGGACAGAGAGAAAAATAAAACGATATGTCCAACAAGGTCGTGGAAAAGGTAGGCTGGAAAGCTATAAACCATGGTTAACAATTCATGATTTTTCATCCAAAGGGTTGGTATCACGTGTAAACGGTTGGAAAACAAATCGTGTACATCACTTTTTCTCTAATTTGGAATTACATTTATTTTATATTTTGGAATGGTCAGATGAAGTCATTGATATACAGGAACAATTCCCATTGGGACGAGAAAGAACAATGGAAATTGCCGATCAAAAGGGAATAGCACATCCTATTGATCCAAAAACAAAAGTTTTAATTGTCATGACTAGCGATTTTCTTATTACAATAAAAAAAGATAATGTAATCTATAAAATTGTTAGGTCTGTAAAACCGAAAAATCAATTACAAAATAAAAGAGTAATTGATAAATTAGAAGTCGAAAGAGAATATTGGGAGTCCGTAGGTGTTGACTGGGGAATTGTAACAGAAGATGAGTTGCCAAAGGTGCTAATTCATAATATTGAATTGTTCCACCCTTATTATTGGATTGAAACATTAGGAAGTGTAAGTGAAAAACAGCAAACATTATTACGAGATGTTCTAAAAGAAAGAATTCTTAATGCCAATAAGTCAATTTTAGCGGTTACCCAGGAGTTTGATATAGAGTTTGATTTGGAAGCAGGTACAGGATTGTTATTATTAAAAAATTTAATTGCCCGTAAGTATATTTTGTTTAATATGGATAAGAAATTTGTACCTAAACATTCAGTCGATTATTTAGAGATGAAATCAAAAGAAGAAAAATAAGGTATAGTTTCTTTGAAAATATAATAACGCATTTGTATTCATTTTAATGAAAAATTCATTTTTATGAATAAAAACCCCTTTAATTGGGGAATATATATATTACGACGAACTAAATGTGGAATCAGTATAAATGAATAATTGGTAAACAGGAGAGAGTTGTAATGTTACTGGTTAATCAACTTTTATATTGTAATAAAGAGGAGAAACTCTTCCGTATATTATGGATTGATGAGGGATACGTTATTTGTTACCTCATTGAAGTAGAAGCATCAAAAGGGTTTCCAGAAAAAAGGTTAATTTCTAATTTAGAAAAAATGCTTGAGCATGAAGAAATGCAACTTATAAAAAGTGATCCCTTTATAAGTTGTTTACAAGAAGATGAAATTAATCCAAAAGATAAAATGATAAGAAATAAAGCTTGGAGTATATTGGAATATTTAATGGATCAAAAAGATGAAAAAGATTTGTTCGAAAGAGAAAAAAGAGGACAATTCGTAAAAGAAGCATCAATTAAATATAATACAGCCCCTAAATATATCTACCAATATTTACGTCGATATTGGCAGCGGGGACAAAATAAAAATGCTTTATTACCAGATTATCGAAACTGTGGTGCTGCTGGTAGGGAAAGAAAAAGCGGAGAGAGGAAAAGAGGACGACCCCAAAAATATCCTGTATATGGAGTCGGTATAAATATAACCGATGAGGTCAAACAATTTTTTAGAATCTCTATTAATCGTTATTATCATAATTTAAACGAAACGTCGCTTAAATTTGCTTATCAATCAATGCTCAGTGATTTTTTCTTAAAAGAAGATGGCACCTTACAAGAAGAAATCCCCACAATTAGACAATTTCGATATTGGTATGAGAAAGAATATAGTATAGAACAAAAAATAAAAAAACGCCAAGGTGAAAATATCTATAATTTACAACATAGGGCTGTTTTAGGGTCGTCTACATTTAATATCGAAGGTCCTGGAGCGCGTTATCAAATTGATGCAACAACGGCAGATGTATATGTAGTATCAGATTTCAATAGAACCTGGATTATTGGGAAACCAGTTTTATATGTTGTAATTGACGTTTTCAGCCGCATGGTAGTAGGTGTACACGTAGCGTTAGAAGGTCCCTCATGGCAAGCTGCAATGATGGCATTAGTTAATGTAGTTACTAATAAAGTAGAGTTCTGTAAAAAATATGATATCAACATTAAGCAAGAAGAATGGGACTGTCATCATTTACCTAATGCAATCTTAGCGGATAGAGGAGAATTTGAGGGTAAATCAGTAGAAACGCTAATTAATACATTAAAAGTACGAATAGAAAATACACCACCGTTTCGAGCGGATTGGAAAGGAATTGTCGAACAACATTTTCGACTAATTAATGAACGTGTGAAGCCACTCTTACCAGGGGTTGTTAGACCTGATTTTGGAAAAAGAGGTGCACGTGATTATCGACTAGATGCGAAGTTAACTTTAAAAGAATTTACCAAAATTATTATCAACTGCATACTTTCACATAATAACAATAAATTAATAGCAGATTATCCCCTAGATAAAGAAATGATTGAAAGTGAAGTACGCCCTGTCCCTATGGAGTTATGGAAATGGGGAAGAACAAATCGAGCTGGTAAACTACGTACTTGTGATGAAGATATTGTTAAGCTTAGTTTATTACCGATTCACTCGGCGGTTATTACAAGAAGGGGGATTGAATTTAGAAAGATGTTATATTCATGTGAGAGAGCCATTAAAGAGTTTTGGTTTGAATCTGCGCATGCTAAAGGAAGAAAACGTATTAAAGTTTCTGTAGATCCGCGTAACATAAATAACATTTATATTCGCTCGAAGAACGGCTTAGATTATGATGTGTGTTATTTATTAGATCACCAAGAAAGATATAAAGATATGTCATTAGATGAAACAGAGTATTACCAAGCAGTAAAGAATATGCAGAAAAAAGAGTTGGAAAAGAAAGAATTAGAAAATGATATTAAATTGAATAAAGAGATTACATCAATTGTAGAAAAAGCTGTCCAGAAAACTAATGAGTTTAGCATACAAACTGTTAGTGATAGTGAGAGAAAACGGAATATTAAAGAGAAAAGATTCGAAACACAGGACGTTATTCGACAAGAAGAGGCATTTGTATTAAGTAAAGTTGTGGAAAACTTAGATCAAAGAGAAGAGCAGCAATCATTGCGAGATAACGAGGGAGAAGAAATTGCTAGTGTTGAAAATGACGGAAGATTAAATCTATTTAGAAGTGTAAGGAGGGAAAAAATGCATGGAAAGAAAGCAGAATGATAATTTAAATTTAGATATTCATAAGGCGATTTATACTGAACAATGTATTGAAGATTTTAAAGGGAATCCATTAATAGAAGCTTTGCCTCCCATTTTGACTGAAATGGATGTCATTGAAAAATTGTCCACATACCCTATCTACAATAAAAAAGAACTGGAATTAGATGCTCGTTATAGGTTTCATTGCGTCCAGCGATTAAAACGATATTTTCAGCCACTACCTGTACATTTAGAGTTGGAAGAAAAGTTTTCGAGAGCGATTCGTCAGGGATATTTAGCGAGAAATCCGCTGCATAGAAATCATGTAAAAGCGTTGAACGAGGGACATCATTTGATTCAAAGCGGTGAATATATACTAAATTATCAATCCAGTATGAAGACATCTTCTTATGGTTTTTGTTTTATTGGGATATCAGGAATGGGGAAAACAACAACAATGAACCGTATTTTAAATTTATATCCGCAGGTAATTGAACATACCTCCTATAAAGGTATACCACTTCCAATGTATCAAATTACACATATAGTTTTAGAATGTCCGCATGATGGTTCATCATTGAAAGGATTATGTATTAATTTTTTTCAAAAAATTGATGAAGCATTAGGGACAGAATATAGCAGAAAATTTGGGAGTAGAAATAGCTCTGAAAGTATTTTAATGGCACAAATGGCGCAAATTACAAGGTTACATTCGATTGGAATGTTAGTTGTAGACGAAATTCAACATTTAACCAATGCTAAATACGTTCGATCGGAAAGAATGATTAATTTCTTAGTTACCTTAGTAAATGAAATTGGGATTCCTGTTGTTCTAATTGGGACACCCAGAGCGCTAAGTATATTGCAATCAAAATTTCGAGAAGCGAGAAGGGCTATGGGGGATCAAGGAGAGGTATTATGGGATCGATTTATTAAAGATGAATCTTGGGATGTATTGGTTGAAGGGCTTTGTGAGTACAATTGGACTGAAAATGAACTGTTATATTCAGATGAATTGAGTGAGGTTCTTTATTATGAGAGCCAAGGCATTTTAGATATTGTTATTAAACTTTTTATGATGGTACAAATGTATGCTATTCGTAATAATATTAAACAAATTACACCTTCATTGATAGGGAAAGTTGCAGAAAAGGAACTCAAATTAGTCAAGCCAATGTTAGACGCTTTACGATCAGGTTCTTTACTAGATATCTCTCAATATGAAGATTTAAATCCGCTAGATATTGATAAATTTATTGCAGCGTTAGAACCCAAATTAGAATTGAAGGAGAAAGTAAAATTGTTAAAAGAAGCAATGAAAAACAAGAACAAAGAGAAAGAATATGAAATTGAAGAAGAGATTGTTCTTGGATTGTTGCATCTTTCATTAACCAATGAAAGAAATGCTAAAAGACTAGCAAAGCATGTTGTCGGTGAGTTCGGAGTAGATTTAAAACCAGGTGAAGCTGTTAAGTTGGCGATCAAAGAATTATATACTCAGACGCAAGAGAAGACAAACAATCATAAAAAAACTAAGAAAGTTATGAGTAATAGCAAGTTGCATAAAGAAGGAGCTATTGAAGCTTATACTAAAGAGAAGAAAATTCTCCCATAAATTATAGATAGAAAGCCTGAGGAAGAAAAAATGATTATGTATTTTCCATATCCATATCCGGATGAATTAGTATTTAGTTTAATGGCACGTTATCATATTCATTCTGCTAATCAAAACCGTGCTCAAACATCTCGTGATTTATATCAATTTTTAAATATACCAATCCGAAGTGGATTTCCAAATAATTTGGGGAGATTTATGGAGAGCATGCCGAAAAATTGGGAACTAAAAATGGATGATCTTATTCAAAAACATACTGTATTTCCATTATATAAAGCATTTTTACCGAACAAAACATCACTTTATATCGACATGAAAATTTCGGAAAATGCTGTTAATCCTGTTAATAATGTTATACCAAGTATTGATTTTAAATTGTATCCTAAGTTTTGGCAGTATTGTGATCGTTGTGTAAATGAGGATATTGAAATTTATGGTGAATCGTATTTAAGGAGAATACATCAAATCTTAGGATTTCCGATTTGTTTAATTCATGGAGATGAATTACTAAGGAGTAGTGCCAGTGTGAGTGATCATAACAATTATACTGTTGCATTAAGAGGGAGTTATTTTCTGGGTAATACGAGGTTTGAGAGCTTAGGTTCCATTGCTAAAGATATTGCATGGATTTTTCATCATATGCCACAGCCGGAAGAAATAAATTGTTCAGAAATATATCAGGAATATTTACTTAATAGCACAGATTTTGTTGATTATAAAGGGGATATAGAATTTAGAATTTTAGCTAAACAAATAGAGGAATTCTATGGTGAAACTTGTATTAGTCATATCGTTTATGAAATATTTGATCATACAGTTAAGGTTGAAGAATGGTTACAAAGGTTGATTTATCGACCTGACATAAACAGTCATCCCATTTTACACTTATTATTAATACATTTTTGGGGATTAACATACGAAGAATTTTTAAATCAAAGTTGTTTAAAAAGCAATCACGAATTGTGTGAAACGGTTCTCGTGTAAGAATTATTTTAGGGAAAGTTCTCGTCTAGATTTTCAACACTATCCACCAGAAACTTCTGAAAATGTTACGGAACCGAAGTTTGATTATAATAAAGAGATGTATGAAATTAAGAAGAAAGAAGTATGTGAGTAGATTACGTGTTAATTCAATTTATTATTGATTTTATAGGGTTTATGGACAAATTGAAGTTAAGATAGAATCGTAATTCGGATTATTTTTAGCAGGGTGACATAGGTTATTGTCACTCTGTGAATTTATTTGTCAATTCTATGCTAATTGCTATATTAAATTTTGTATTTCTGTGTAGGAAAAAGGAGGTTTTCTGGATATTTATGTTGAAATTGATAGGGAATATTCTTCAAATAACAAGATAGTTTAGTTAAAGAAGGCTTCTTAGCGTTTTTGGAAATCTATTGTGAAACTTTCGCTATATTTTCCCGTATATTTAATAAGTTCTATAAGCTTTGAAGGGAGTAATCTGATGACTGTTCTAATAGCTATTGCTTCAAATCCAAATACAGACCAAGTTCCGTATATTTTAATGGGATCCGATTCCTTAGAAATCAACCTAGACAAAGACTTAACTTTAATGAGTAGAAATGAAGATGCTAACAAAATTTATAAAATTAAAGATAAATTAGTTAGTATTTCGGGTCGATTTGATCCTAGCTTTAGAAATAGTTTCCTTGAATTCTTGAAAGAAAAAGACTGTGGGCTATCTAAGTTACATATGTTAGCCTATCAATATGTATATGAGCATATGGTAAATGTAGAAATAAATCCTGATGCTAAATGTGCTATCTACATAGGTTGTTGCAATAATTCAGTTCCAGAATTGGTGGAAATTAGAATTAAAAAGAGTGATCTTTCCAATACAGTTTGTACATATGAAGTTGCTGAAAAAACTCAATTTATAGTAAAGGTTGCAGGAAGTATAAGAGTTCCTAATGATGATGACCTCTCTGATCAATTTATGAGTAGGGTGGCAGAAAGATGCCCAACATTATCTTTAACTTGTGTTAGGAGAGCAGCTGAGGAATATCTAAACAAGGCTGCGGCAAGATATCCTGAAACTTGTAATCAAAATATTAAATTTGAAAGGTTACGGTAAAATAAGCTAGCGGTGCTTTATGTTGAATAAATAGGTATAAAAATGCTCTGAGCGAAAAAACTCTGAGCATTTTTATACTTTTATTTGCTTATGAAGTCGATAGCTAACTTTATAATGAATTTAACCACTGATTTCAATGGTGTATCTGAAAACTAAACTAAAATATCTGCAATTTGTACTAAAAAATAGCATATTATTTTACGTTTGGCATCTCACAAGTAAATCCATTAAATGAGAGTATAGAAGGTTTTTTAAAGGATACGAAAAGTTAATAAATATAAAATTTACATAAGTAACTCGAAAATCTCTAATTTATCTCTATTTAATAACACTTGGACAAGTTTTATTTTATTTAACATTTTACAAGTAGATGCTTTATTTTTTTTAAAAGTATCTATAAAGTCGGTAAATTCCTTGTGTATTATAATTGAAATATCTTCAGTTAAATGAAAAGTTTTTAATCTGAAGTTTAAATCTGGGTCCCAATAAATTTTCACGCCTTTGCCGCCGTTATGGTATAAATGACCAAACCATATACAAAAATCACTTGTAAATTCAATATTTAATTGTTCTCTCCAATAACGATTACTTGTAGGTTTTTCGAAGTATTTATCCATTATTTTGTAGGCGAAATTCTCTAGCTTTTCTTTTAATAAATTATTATCCATCAACATCCCTCCTCATAAGTTTACATTATTATTAAATATTAAAAGTCCTTGGAAATATTTTATTTTAATAACTGGATGCGTTGTGTAATGTAAAGAAAGTAATAAGTTATGGAAAAGAGGGATATGCGGTGTTTAGTAAAACTGATCATTATGATTTTAATTCAATATTTAATAATCCACAGGAGATGCTTCCGTCTATACCTGGTGAATATCCTGAAAGTAGTAGATTTCGTTTTCATGGTATGTATACTGTAATCGATAATGAATGGGTAATTCCTTTGGCTGAATGGATAAAGGGAATAATTAGGATAGGTAGATGGGAAGTAAAAGAAGTTATGGCAGGAAGAGGTTGGCTAGCAAGAGCTTTAAGCCAAGAGGAACTATATATTGAAGCCTCAGATGATGGTAGTGATTATAACCATAGAAAAATAATTTTAGAGTACGAAGAAGAAATTCTAAATGCTGTATACGATGTAGCAAAAGAGGATGCTATTTCTGTTGCTCAAAGAATTAAAATGGACAAAATGAAAGATGAAAAAAAGAGATCTATTGTTATAGTTGCTTATCCATCAGAGATGGATAAAGCTGCCTTTGAATTTGTAAGGCTGTTACCTAAAGATACATTAGTTATTTATATTGGAGATGATTTATTTCAAAATACAGCAGATGAAAATTTTAGAGATGCAATTTCTTGGATACATGAAGATGACACGCATCCTGATAAAGAAAAATTAAAAGGATTTCCATTAGATGCTGATATAGAAGGTGTAGGAAATGATGAAACTAAAGAGGATACTGTAAAAGTGGTTATCCGTTTAGGGACACCTAAATAAAAAAAGTAAAATGGATCTATACGAAAAACTTAATAAATACGATTGTTATCATATTCCAAACAAAGGAAAGAGGATATTCTCTTTCCTTTGTTTTATTAATCAAGGTATGAATTTTCCAACATTATTTGTAGAATAGAAAATTGGTTTTAAAACTGTGATTTGTAATTTTCCAATTTTATTTGTATTTGGATATGTTACAGAGAGACTTTTTATAGCTTTTATTTTCTAACTTTATTGTTATTTAACACCAAATGTGGTAAATCAGCGCTCTTCCGTACAAGGAAAGGGATGTGATGCCTTTGTAAAGTCTGTTGAATCACAAGTACAAGCATATCAATTAGAACATAATAAAATCCCGACAGTGGACGATTTGTATACAGGTAAGTATATTACATCTAAAACTTGTCCAAAAGGGGAGAGCATTACAATTGATGCTGCAAATGGAGAGGTTAAAGTTGTAGGGAAATCGTGAAGAAAAATGGCTTTACGCTATTGGAAATGCTCCTCGTATTAAGTGCTATTTCCATTTTAAGTGTTGTAACGTATTTTAATTTATCGTCGATTTATGAAAAGCAAAGGATGAATCAGTTTATGCATCAATTTTCTCAAGACATCCTTTTCATGCAACAAGTAGCGATGAGCCGCCATAACCGTCACACATTACGGTGGTTTCCTAATCAAGCCTCATACAGCATTACATCGTCAGGAGAAACAGATCCTGTTCTAGTTCGTTACTATTCATCTGATATACAAGTGAATATAAACACATTCCCTAATCCAATGAGTTACGGGCCGGACGGTAATATTAATAGAGGCGGAACAATTATTATTTCTTATAAATCCAAAACGTACCATGTTGTATTTCAACTTGGGAGAGGAAGATTTACGTATTATGAAGTGTGACAAAGGTTCGGTTATGCTAGAAATTCTTGTGTCGCTGAGTTTATTAATGATGGCGGTTTGGCTTTTGCTTCCGCAAACGCTTCTTATTATGCAGGAAAGAAAAAATATCCAGCTTCGATACAGAGCGCAGCTACTTTTGAAAGAAGCGGCAGCGGTATATATGTATGAGCATGTTGTTTCGCCAGTAATAGAAAAGCGCTATGAAAATACGGTATATACAATTCAATGGAAGACCGAGAAGGTGTGCGTAATGTGGAAAGATAGTAAACAGCGTGAGAATGAACGGTGTCGTTATGTTAAAAAGTAAGCAAGCTGGGTTTACGTTATTAGAAGTTATGATATGTTTTCTATTTTTATCTGTATTTTTTCTTCTTCTCCCGCGTCTTCATGTCTTCTTTATAGAACCGCCGTACCCTAAACAAATTACGAATTGGGAATGGAACGTTTTTTTAGAGCAAGTACAAATTGAATTTCGGGATGTAGAAGAAGGGGATAATGGGGAAGGAAAATTATTTTTCAAAACAAAGAAAGGAGAACATATCACATATGTTAAGTCTGGAAATAATGTTGTTCGAAAAGTAAATGGGGCAGGACATGAAGTTCTATTACAAAAAGTAGAGAACATTTCTTATCAATTAGCAGCTCATACATTAATGATAAGTGTGCGGGATATAAGCGGTAAAGTATACGATGGTGTTGTTACTCGTTATTCTGCTATTGAGGTGAAAGGATGAAATCGGAAAGTGGATTTACAATGCCGGGAACAATCATCCTCATATTTTTACTTATGTCTTTTTTAGTATACGAGACAAATATATTCCTATCAGATCAAAAGTTTTATACAGAAGCAGAAGAATTGTTTATATTAGAAGAAATAACGAGCCAAGCTGTTGCGGATGTAAAACAAGAATTAAAAGCTAAAATGGAAAAAAGAGAATTTTTTTATACGTATGAAAAAGGAGAAGTAAAGGGAGATTACACAATAGTAGATGGGAATGTTTATATTACTTTACAATGTATAACAAAACGAAAGCGCGCAAGTAAAGTTAGCTTTCGTTATAATACAAATAACGAAGCGATTACGAATTGGCAAGAGGAGAGAGGATAACATGCAAACATTATATATAACAGGTTTTATGGGAGCAGGGAAAACAACAGTTGGTAAAGCGTTAAGCAGTGCACTTCATTTGCCTGTTATTGATACAGACCAACGTATTGAAGAGAGGACAAAGAAAGTTATTCGGGATATCTTTTCAGAAGAAGGAGAGGATGAGTTTCGAAAGTATGAAAGTGAAGTGCTGCAATCATTACCGACCGATGATTACATTATTACAACTGGAGGAGGAATCGTTGAAAAAGCTGAAAATCGAGAGTGGATGAAAGGACATGGCACAGTAATTTATTTGTACTGTGATCCACATGTGATTGCAGAACGAATTGTTGGGGATACAACAAGACCGTTATTTCAAAAAGAAAATATAGGGTCGTTTATCGAGAAATTTGAAAAGCGTCAAGTTTATTATGAAGAAGCAACAGTGAAGATCGATACGACAAATAAAAATGTTGAAGCAATTGTTCAAGAAATTCAAGGGCTGATTAATAAATAAGAAAGTGGGCATACTAATCTAGTAGAGGTGATAGGTATGTCTACAAATGATTATATAAAATATGTCACACAACAATTTGTATCATATATGGATGCTCCAAAAGAGGATCGAAAACAAAAACGGCAGCAGCGTCGTGAAGAGAGAGAGCCATTTTTGAATCGTTGGTTTGGTATGTTGCCGTTAAGCGCCGCAATTTTTTATCGCCAAATGAAGAAAAAGAGGAAGAAATCAAGTTAAGTATTTCTTTGGAATCATTTACAACTAGAATAGGGTTTCATGTCATAGTACAATTTCTACGGCGAGTTGAACACGCCGTATATTCGACAATATAACCTAGAAAAGAAGCTCCACCGCTTACAAGTAGTGGAGCTTCTTTTTAATCCTACTTTAACGAGCAGTAAGACTCCCACCTCAAGATGTAGAAAGAAACAAGGAAGTAAGGTGGGAGATGAAAAGACTCCCACTGATAGAAGTTTCACTTTATGCGTTAAACTTCAGCTTCAGTCACTTGTTTAATTTTATTACTAATCCAAAGGAACCCAGCTCCAATTCCGATTGAAATGCACCAACCAACTCCTGTCATAATCGCTTTCATTTCTCCGTATCCGTCTACTCCAAATTTAGAAATCATATAAATCTTAATACTGCTAAGTACAATAAATTGTAAGCCAAAAAAGAAAGTAAAGTATTGGAACGATGGAAAGAGGCGTGGGTCACGATATAACAATTGCGATTTCTTTCGATCATCCCCTTGTAATGCAGCAAGGTCGGCTGCGAAATATAGCATGAGTGGTTGTTTGATAAAGATGGTACATATCACAACAATACCAAGTACAATGTGATAGTACACGTCGTTCCATAACATCTTTTCAGCTGATCCGGAAAGTAAATCTACGCTTGTATTTACAATCATCGTGATGAGGATAAAAAAGCCGGTCACATGAAATTGCCGTTCTTTCTTAAAACAATACAGTGTATAAAAGATGCCTGGCACAGAAGAAATGAGCATAGCATAATATGCATCCATATATTGTTTACCGAATTTCCAAATAACAAATGGAAAGATGAGATAAAAAATAATATCGTAGATTACTTTATTGTTTTGTTTCATTGAAATCCCCCTTTGTTTGTATTGTACAACAAGTATTCTGAATATTGAACTTGTTTGCATAATAACTAAAACGCTTTCATTTTTTTAGATTTGTTCACAGAATTGTCTAAAATACACTTTGATACTATGGCAATGTTGTTTTATAATGGAACTAATCATCTATACATGCATACATTGATTGTGAAATGAATAACATATTGAGTTTATATAAATGTAAACGTTATCAAAGGAGAGGTGGTACAAATGAGTAAATTTTTCTTTGATCAAAATCCTGCAACAGTTGAGGATGGAAGATTGATAGAATATGCAGAAACGATTTATGGAAAGGGCGGACGTTCTGTATTAGAGAACTTAGTTTTAAAGGCATCTATTCGACTACGTGATCGTTATCCTCATAAGTCAGATGAGCAGATATCTTATCTTGTGAATCAACAGTTGCATGATATGTTTCAAAAATATGTGTAAGGAGAGGTAATTACCTCTCCTTATTTTTTTGTATAAGGGGAATATGGATTGCGAAAACTAATGTTGAAGTATATACAAGTGGGGTGAACAAAATGAGTAACGGAGCAGGCGGTTCAAAGAAGAATAGAGAAACAGATGCTAATCATGTAAGTGCAAAAGATAGAGAATATCAAAAGAGAATGACAAAGATTCATCAGCAAGAACATAACGATGGCCGGAAATATAATGGGAAAATTTAAAATGAACTTTTACTTTTTAACATAAAAAAGCTCCTTGTAGAAGGAGTTTTTTTATATTAAAAAATGGTTCGCTGTCACATAAAAGAGTCCGCCGTTTATAATTTGCATCGTAATGCGCGGCTCATATTGTTCTTGCAAGGCTCGTTTTTCTATCTCAAAGCTTTCTGGTAATTTATCACTTTCCTCATAAAAACGGTTTAGTAGTTGTAAATCGTGATTCCAACGAACTTTTGCTTCTTCAGCCCATGTGTGATCGTCTGATGCAATGATACGTTTCATGGCTTCTTCAATTCTAGATAACCCGCTTTGCGGTTTAATAATTGGCGTTAATGTAAAACAAAAATCAGGAATTTTTGGTGTAAGACGAAGCGATGTTAATGCCTCGTGAAAATTTGTAATCATCGCACCAGAAATAAGGTGAATCCCGATGGAATACAGCATATCTTTTTTTCGATCACATTGATAGGAGACTTTTATATTAACGCCAAGCCAAGGGTGAAGCGGAGTGCTTGTTTTTCCGTTTGAATGTACATCTTCAAATAAACGAATGTAAGCACCTAATTCTTTTGTTGCTTGAAAAATTTGATGTAAGCGCGGAGAACCGTAGTGAATGAATTCACCTTCTTGCTCCTCATGTTTTGCATCAGTAATGAATGTAAGACGCATCGGATTTGGTATACCGCCCGTTTTTTCAAGATAATGCCAGTAAAACGGGCGGTTCATCAGTAGTTTGTCCATTTCAGTTGTTAATTGAACGTCTAATAAATGAGGAAAACGCTGCAAAATTTCACAGCCGTTTGCCTCAAAAAAACAATGTAGATAGTGATGAATTTCATGTTGCTGCATAGCCATGCACCTCAGCTTCATTTCGTTTGGCAAATTCAATAATCGACGTTAAATTTTCCATTTTAATTCGGATTTCTCCTTCACTTTTGGAATGAGCAAAAATATCATGAATGTGAGCATCGATGTTTTTCATATTAATTCTTGTTAAAATTTCATCTAAATCACCAATGACACGTTCAAATAAGTCAATTTTTTCATACAGCAGTTTTAAAATATGCTCTTCTACGGTATGTTTCGTTGCCAAATTATAAATATGAACGTCATGCCTTTGTCCAAGACGATGAATCCGTCCGATTCTTTGTTCAAGGCGCATCGGATTCCAAGGAAGGTCATAGTTGATCATGTAATTACAAAATTGTAGATTTATTCCTTCACCGCCTGCTTCTGTCGCAATTAATACTTGGGCATGGTTTTGAAACAATTCTTTCATCCAATCTTTTTTGCCGCGCTTAAATCCGCCACGAAATGGTACAGAAGAGATGCCGTGCTGCTTTAAAAACCATTGCAGATACATTTGAGAAGCACGGTATTCTGTAAAAATAACAACTTTATCATTAACTTCCTTAATAATTTCTAATGCTTTATTTGCTTTTGAATTAGAAGAAATACCATTAATTTTCTCCATTAACACATCTATGTATGGATCTACTGTATATTGCTCATTTTCTTTTTGCCGCTTTTCTACATGCTTTTTGAGTGAGAAATAAACAGCTTCGCGGCTACTGCACGCTTCACGCTTCAATGTTAAAGCAGAAAATGCTGAGGTAAATACATCTTGTCTTTTCCATCCTTCAATTGCATCGTATAAAGCTTTTTCTTGCTCATTGAAATCGACAAAGAGCGTATGAACGTGTCGTTTTGGCCATTCGATGCCAGTGTCGTGCCGTCGATTCCGTACCATTACTTTATTAATGAGTTCTTTTAAATGTTCATCTGTTTCAGCCGTGCGATTTTTCGAAGCGTAATATTCTTCAAAATTAGACTGGTTGCCGAGATGTCCAGGTTTTAATAACGAGACAAGATTAAAGATTTCATCAATGCGATTTTGAACCGGTGTTGCTGTAAGTAATAAGCAAAATTTTTTCTTTAATAGTTGCGCAAATTCATAGTTTTTCGTTTTGTTGTTTTTTAGTTTATGTGCTTCATCAATAATAATGAGATCATATTCTAAATTTAAAACGATATCACGGTGCGGCGAGCGCTTTGCTGTATCGATAGACGATACAATAACATCAGCTTGCTCCCAGGAGTAGCTTTTTCTCTGCATGGCGGCTGGAATGAAAAATTTTGTATTTAGTTCATATGCCCATTGTGAAACGAGAGATGCAGGGACAAGAATGAGCACTTTTTTCACAAGTCCGCGCACCATATATTCTTTTAAAATAAGTCCAGCTTCAATTGTTTTTCCAAGTCCAACTTCATCTGCTAAGATTGCTTTCCCGTTCATCTGTTCAATGACGGTTTGCGCAACTTCTAATTGATGTGGAAGCGGCGTGAAATTAGGTAAATGTTTAGGCGCCTGTAGCCCGTCAAATGTAGGAATGAGAAGGGACTGTTCAGTTTGATATGCGAGATGAAATAGTTCCCAGTTTGTCCACGGGCCATCTTCTTCTATTCGTTTTAAGAAGTTTTCTTGCCAAGAACGCTCTATTGAAATTTCGACATTCATGGATAAAATCTCACCTTCTATAAATTCTAAATTATTTTTTTAGCTAGAATATTGATGAAACGGCTCGAAAAATGTTAGGATAATGGTGTGAAATGTGTGGGATCTTTCGTATTTTATCCAAGAAAGCACTTTTTTATTTACGCTTTCATAAAAAAATAGAATGAGATTCCGTATATCCCATCTTTTAATAATGAAAATGTTTAGAAATGGGAAGCCAACTTTTATTGATTTGTCTTAGAAGGCGTAAGGGGGAGAGAGCATGATTACGTTACAACGTACACCGCTATTTGATGTATACGCGAAGTATGGTGGGAAAACAATTGATTTTGGTGGTTGGGAATTGCCAGTTCAATTTTCAAGCATTAAAGAAGAACATGAAGCTGTTCGCACAGAAGCAGGTCTTTTTGATGTTTCTCACATGGGAGAAGTAGAAGTAAAAGGTGCAGATAGTTTAGCATTTTTACAACGTGTAGTTACAAACGATGTCTCTATCTTAAAGGTAGGCGGCGCACAATATACGGCAATGTGTTACGAAGATGGTGGTACAGTAGATGACTTATTAATCTACAAACGCGGCGAAGAAGACTATTTACTAGTAATCAATGCATCAAACATTGAAAAAGATTATGAGTGGTTAGCTTCTCATGTAAGCGGCGATGTGCAAGTAGTCAACGTTTCTAGTGAAATTGCACAACTTGCAATTCAAGGACCAAAAGCAGAGGGCATTTTACAAAAAGTTGTATCAGAAGATTTGAAAGAAATTAAGTTCTTTAAATTTAAAGACCATGTTCTTGTGGATGGTGTAGAAGCACTTGTATCTCGTACTGGTTATACAGGTGAAGATGGGTTTGAAATTTACTGTAAGAGCGAAGAGGCTGCGAAGCTTTGGGAAAAACTTCTTGAAGTAGGCGAAGAAGACGGCTTAAAACCATGTGGCTTAGGCGCGCGTGATACACTTCGTTTTGAAGCAACACTACCTCTTTATGGTCAAGAGTTATCAAAAGATATTACACCAATTGAAGCTGGAATTGGTTTTGCAGTAAAACCAAATAAAGAAATGGACTTCTTTGGAAAAGAAACGTTAAAGGAACAAAAAGAAAATGGTGCACCTCGTAAATTAGTCGGCATCGAAGTAATTGAACGTGGTATCCCGCGCACGCATTACCCAGTATATGTGGGCGAAGAAAAAATCGGGGAAGTTACAAGTGGTACACAATCTCCAACGTTAAAGAAAAGTATCGGTTTAGCGTTAATTGATGTGAAATATACAGCAGTTGATACAGAAGTGGAAATTGAAATTCGTAATAAACGCGTCAAAGCAGTTGTTGTTCCAACACCATTTTACAAACGTTCAAAGTAACGGGGAGAGGGGAAAATTTCATGTTGCATCGTTATCTTCCAATGACAGAAGAAGACAAAAAAGAAATGTTACAAACAATCGGCGTTCAAACGATTGATGAGTTATTTTCTGATATTCCAGAAAGCGTTCGTTTCCAAGGAGATTTAAATATTAAACAAGCAAAATCAGAACCAGAACTTTTAAAAGAACTGTCTGAGCTTGCTAGTAAAAATGCAAACTTAAAAGACTATGCTTCCTTCTTAGGAGCAGGTGTATATGATCATTATGCACCAGTAATTGTAGATCATGTTCTTTCTCGTTCAGAATTTTATACAGCTTATACGCCATACCAACCAGAAATTTCACAAGGGGAATTACAAGCAATCTTTGAATTCCAAACAATGATTTGTGAACTAACAGGTATGGATGTAGCAAACTCTTCCATGTATGACGGAGGTACAGCGTTAGCAGAGGCGGCAATGCTAGCAGCGGGTCATACTCGTAAAAAGAAAATTCTTGTTTCTAAAGCAGTTCATCCGGAATCAAGAGCAGTCCTTGAAACATATGCAAAAGGTCAACACCTTGAGGTTGTTGAAGTTGATTATAAAGATGGTGTAACAGATTTAGACGCATTACAAAGCAAAGTAGATGATACAGTAGCTTGCGTAATCGTTCAATATCCAAACTTCTTTGGACAAGTGGAGAAACTGGCTGATATTGAGAGAATCGTTCATCAGCAAAAATCATTATTCATCGTTTCTTCTAATCCATTGTCATTAGGAGCATTAACACCACCTGGTAAATTTGGTGCTGATGTTGTTGTAGGCGATGCGCAGCCATTTGGTATTCCAACACAGTTTGGTGGCCCGCACTGCGGTTATTTTGCTACAACAAAAGCGTTTATGCGTAAAATTCCAGGACGCCTTGTTGGACAAACGGTGGATTCTGAAGGACAACGTGGTTTCGTATTAACGCTGCAAGCACGTGAGCAACATATTCGTCGTGATAAAGCGACATCTAATATTTGTTCAAACCAAGCGTTAAACGCATTAGCAGCTTCTGTTGCAATGACAGCACTTGGGAAACAAGGTGTGAAGGAAATGGCACGTCAAAACGTTTCTAAAGCACAATATGCAAAACGTCAACTTGAAGCAAAAGGCTTTACAGTAACATTTTCTGGACCGTTCTTCAATGAATTTGTTGTAGATTGCAAACGTCCAGTACAAGAAGTAAGCGATGCATTATTATCCAAAAATATCATCGGTGGTTACGACCTTGGCCGTGATTATAAAGAACTTACAAATCATATGCTTCTAGCTGTAACAGAGTTACGCACAAAAGAAGAGATTGACACACTTGTAAACGAAATGGGGGCTATCCAATGAAGAATCAAGACCAAGCACTTATTTTTGAAATGAGTAGAGAAGGACGCGTAGGATATAGCTTACCCCAATTAGATGTAGAAGAAGTAAAATTAGAAGATGTGTTTGAGAGCGAGTATATTCGCACGGAAGATGCAGAGCTTCCTGAAGTATCAGAACTTGATATTATGCGCCATTACACAGCACTTTCAAACCGTAACCACGGTGTTGATTCTGGGTTTTATCCACTAGGATCTTGTACGATGAAGTACAACCCAAAAATCAATGAAAATGTAGCGCGTTTCCCTGGCCTTGCACACATTCATCCACTTCAAGATGAAAAGACAGTGCAAGGTGCAATGGAATTAATGTATGACTTACAAGAGCATTTAATAGAAATTACAGGTATGGATACTGTAACGCTTCAACCAGCAGCTGGTGCACACGGTGAATGGACAGGATTAATGTTAATTCGTGCATATCACGAAGCAAATGGCGATTATAAACGTACGAAAGTAATTGTTCCTGACTCTGCTCACGGAACAAACCCAGCTTCTGCAACAGTAGCAGGATTTGAGACGATTACAGTGCAATCAAATGAAAATGGTCTTGTTGATTTAGAAGACTTAAAGCGTGTTGTGAACGAAGAAACAGCAGCGCTTATGTTAACAAATCCAAATACACTTGGACTATTTGAAGAGAACATTTTAGAAATGGCAGAAATCGTCCATAATGCAGGCGGTAAATTGTACTATGATGGTGCAAACTTAAATGCAGTATTAAGTCAAGCGCGCCCAGGAGATATGGGATTTGACGTTGTGCATTTAAACCTTCATAAAACATTTACAGGCCCGCATGGTGGCGGTGGTCCAGGTTCTGGTCCAGTAGGTGTAAAAGCAGATTTAATTCCGTTTTTACCAAAGCCAGTTTTAGAGAAAACAGAGAGCGGCTACCACTTTAATTACGATCGTCCACAAGCAATTGGACGCGTGAAACCGTTCTATGGTAACTTCGGTATTAATGTTCGTGCGTATACGTATATTCGCTCTATGGGTCCAGATGGACTTCGTGCCGTAACAGAATATGCGGTATTAAACGCGAACTATATGATGAGAAGATTAGCTCCATTCTACGATCTTCCATTTGATAGACATTGTAAGCATGAATTTGTATTATCTGGCCGTCGTCAAAAGAAACTTGGCGTGCGTACGCTTGATATTGCAAAACGTCTGCTTGATTTCGGCTACCATCCACCAACAATTTACTTCCCGTTAAATGTGGAAGAATGTATTATGATTGAGCCGACAGAAACAGAATCAAAAGAAACATTAGATGGATTTATCGATACGATGATTCAGATCGCAAAAGAGGTAGAAGAAAATCCAGAAGTGGTTCAAGAAGCGCCACATACAACAGTAATTAAGCGTCTTGATGAAACAATGGCAGCACGTAAGCCGATTTTACGTTATCAAAAACCATCTATGGTTCAAGTTTAATCATCAATAATAATTTGTAGAGAACTCGCTATATGCGAGTTCTTTTTTCATATTGTCGAAGAAAGTGTCATTACCTAAAAAAGATGTTACAAAATTGTAGGTTTTATGTAAGATTGGAGAATTATCGGACTTTCTCAACATTTTTGTTGAAAAAGTCCCTTTGATAAAAGTGTGTATTTTTGTTAGAATTTTATTGAAATTAAAGTGAATGAGAAGCAAAAATGTCAATTTTTCATACATATGTGAAGAAATGAACAAGGGGATGGAAAAGATGGGTTATAAGCGTTGTAGGATGGTGTACCATTTAGAAAATGGTGATATGATTAAGGATATTAAAGAATTTTATTACCAAGATACAGAAAAAATGTTAGAGAGAGTGAAGCATCACGTATTAGATAACAAAAGTGTAACTGCAATTGATAGTAAAGGAACACTTATTCCAATCGCTTGTCATGATATTGTGAAAGTTGAGCTAGATCATTTACAGGAAAGTTAGTCTTGAGTCATAGGGGATAATTCGTTACAATAAATGAGTAAGTAGAGAGGAGTTCGTTATGGGTAGTAAAAGACATTTCTATATGTTTATTGTTGCATTTTTACTTGTTGCAGCATTAACGGTATATTTAATTATTGATAGCCATTGGTATAACACAGTACATCCAGCATTTCTTATTTTTATGTATGTTGGGATTGCGATTGTGAGCTTTGGTATGAGAGATGAGATGTTAAATCGCTTTGAGAAGTGATACATATATGAAAGACCAACAGGAAATTGTTGGTCTTTTTTTGTTGCCAAAATAGAATGTATATACTGCATATATAATATACACGTTGTGGAGGGAAATATGAATATTATTATTTCAAACTCCTCACCAGATCTTATTTATGAACAAATTAGTAAGCGGCTTCGGCAACTTATTTTAAATGGGGATTTACAAGGTGGAGAACAATTACCGTCTATCCGAAGTTTAGCGAAGGAATTACAAATTAGCGTAATTACGACGAAATGAGCGTATGAAGAGCTTGAAAAAGAAGGGTATATTGAGATGAGACAGTTGCTGGAAAAGGGACGTATGTTTCTGTGCAAAATAATGAACTCATACGAGAACAAAGGTTGCGATTGTTGGAAAGTAAAGCTGAAGAAGTAGTAAATGAAAGTAAACTTCTCCAGCTGTCTCTTAAAGAGTTGCAGCATATGATTGCGTTTCTATATAAGGGGGAATGAGACACATGCTAGAATTAAAAAATGTTTGTAAAGATTATCAAGGTTTTTCAGTCCGATTAGAAAAAAGAAAATCATACGTTATGAAAGGTGTCTCATTACGAGACACCTTCTTTATTGCAACAAACTATGCACAATAATTTTATAAACCGATACCATACTCGGCGAGTAAACAGGTACGTTATATGTATGTAAGAGGAAACTAAAAAACACAACAAACATAATAAAGACGAAAAATAGCAGTAAAATCTGCTTATGTACAGAAGTTTGCATATCATCAGCTCCTTTTTTGTAGTATGTCCAAAGGAGGAAATGATATGAAAAAAAGACAGTTACTTCTTGTGAATTGAAGAACTGTCTTTTGAAAAGATCTTTTTCCAGAGTTTTGCGATACTCTAAATGATAATAATCCCAATAGAAGCGATAATGGACCAAAAAACAGAAGCGACCTCAAGAGCCATGTTTGGGAGAAACGTGAGGATTGCAAACGCTTTATGAAATAACCATTCTGCAATATGGAATATAGCTTGCAATAAGAATACAATGGCAATTATGATTCCGGTCATAATTTGTGGTACTCCTTTTTTCCACACTGCATTTACCTCATTAACTCATTAATTTTAAACCAACTGCACCGCATAAGATACAGCTTAAAAAGGCAAGGCGGCGCCAATCAGCGGATTCGCGAAAAATGAGAATACCAAGTAATGCACTTCCGGCGGTTCCGATTCCAGTCCAAATTGCGTAAGCTGTTCCCATTGGCAGTGTATCCATTGCGAGAGATAAGAAGAAGAAACTTACTGCGAAGTTGGCGATTAACATAAGCTTTGGCATCCAGCCTTTTTTTTCATTGGCTATCTTCATAAAGATAACACCAGTTACTTCACAAATACCAGCAATAATTAAATATACCCATGCCATTTTATGCGGCCTCCTTCTGTTCTTGTTCACCTGTTACTCGTTTTAAGCCGATAACACCTACGAAAATTAATCCGATAAATAAGATTTTTGTTATTGAAAAAGGTTCACCAAATACAAAAATTTCTGTTAGGACAATACCTCCAGCTCCAATTCCTGTGAAAACAGCATATACAGTTCCAACAGGAAGTTTTGCATAAGCTTTAAATAAAAGGAAAAAGCTAATAGCAATTGCAAGTACAACACCAATCCATTCTAGTGGTATTGTGGCATGCTTTAAGCCAATTACCCATACAATTTCAATGAGTCCTGCGATAACAACATAAATCCATTCCATCATTTATTCCCCTTCCTACCAGTCGTTAGGTAAAGGGCGCGGCTTGTCAAGCTGACGTATTGCGTGTGCAATCCGTCAGCTTGACAAGCCGCGCCAAAATACTTTCCAAGATGCATATAATCGATTTTCAAATGGTTGTATTCCAGCAAATAAAAATTCAACCATTAATCCGTCCATTAAACATAAATAAGCTGCAACAGCTTCCATTACTTCGATGCTACAAAGTTCTTTCTTTTCTTGTGCCTGTTCAAATATAGGTACTAAAAGCTGTCCGATGCTTTCGATGTATGCATTTGCTTTTTCAACAATTTGCTCGCGAAAGGCATCTGGTGGAAAAAATGAAGTGCGTAGCCAAAACATTGCTTCAATACTTTCTTGAAAGCGATGGCCATAATCTTTAAGAAGATGAAATAAAAAGTCTCCAAAGGGAGTTTCTTCTGATTTTTTCACATATTGTTTAAAGAATGCAAGATCCTTTTGTAAAGATTCTTCTAAGCAAATAAAATATAGCTCTTCTTTTCCTTTAAAGTGTGCATATATTGACGGTTTCTTAATTCCAACTTCATGTGCAATATTTGCTAGTGAAGTTCCTTCATAGCCATATCGTGCAAAGTG
Source organism: Bacillus sp. S10(2024) (assembly GCF_050473865.1). Taxonomy (NCBI): domain Bacteria; kingdom Bacillati; phylum Bacillota; class Bacilli; order Caryophanales; family Bacillaceae; genus Bacillus; species Bacillus sp. S10(2024). The sequence goes on from NZ_JBFLUR010000002.1 coordinate 144,076, forward strand.
TGAAAGTGCTACAGATTTAATACGGTTTGCTGTCATACTCATCCCCTACCTACCGTTCGTTAGTTAAAGTGTAAAACAGAATAAGTGTATAGTCAAGAAGGGCAATCATGCAAAATTAATAAAAGCTCCAGTAATAGGAGCTTTTACACTGTTCCTCGTTCAATGAGACGAAACGGTAACTCTTCAGAAGTCCCTGTAATTTGTTCCTGTTGTACTTGTTCATAAAATAAGGAAAAAGCACGATTTCCCATTGCTAAGCCAGGATTTTCAATTGTTGTTATCTCTAATGCTTCAGAAATAGGATGGTTATCAAATCCTAAGATTGCTAAATCCTCTGGTACTCGCAGCCCCTGTTTTTTCGCTTCTGTTAATAATCCAGAAGCAACTTGATCGCTTGCAGCAAAAAGAGCGGTAGGACGATTTTTCATCGTTAGTATGCTTTGGATGATATTCGCACCGTCTTGAATTGTGTAGCATTGATAAAACTGCCAGTCTGTTTGCGAACGTTTACCTGCTGCATGAAGAGTGTCAAAGAAAGCTTGCTCACGCTGCTTCGTGCTCACGCTTTTTTTGCGTGCTAAACAAAATCCAATGTGTTCGTGTCCGTTTTGTAATAAATATTCTGTTCCAATCCGAAAGCCGTCGTAATGATTAACATAGATAGATGATATAAGTGGATGCACCAGCTTTTCGCATGAAATGATAGGTGCAAATTTTGCATAAGGTTCAATTGCTTCCCATGAGCTCGTTCGGGAGCAAATAATCATACCATCAAATTGTTTCATTTTCATCATTTCAAGAACACGCATTTCTTCGATGCTATCGTAGCTTGTTTGACAGAGGTTAATGCGATATCCAGCTTCAAGTGCTTTCGTTCCAATACCTTCTATAATTGTACTAAAGTAAGGCAGATTAATAAAAGGAAGCATGACACCAATTGTATGTGTTTTTCCTTTTAGAAGATGAACCGCATTTACATTTTTGGCGTAATTTAATTCTTCAACAGTTTCTAGGACGCGTTGTCGTTTTTCTTCACTGACATATGGATGCTCATTTAAGACGCGTGAAACAGTCGTAACGGAGACGCCAGCCGCTTTCGCGATTTGTTTTATATTTACCATATGTTTCACCTCTATTTCTATTATACAAGAAAAGGGTCAAAGAAATCTTGTGAAACTCTTGACATGAAAAGCGTTTCATATTCTATCTTGTTAATAAAGCTTTTGTTATTCGCGTAACGATTAAATTCGGCGTGAGAGTAGCAAAAGCTTTTTTGTCAAATTGTGTGAGATAAAAGGGGAAAGTTTTCAAAGGTAGAGCAGTAAGAAAAAGAGAATATGAACATAACATACGAAAGCCTGAAAAGAGAATGTTAGGAAAGGGCGGATACAAGTTGAAAAAACGGATGATATGTTTCGTATTTTCTAGTATGGTGTTAAGTGCATGTTCTTTTCAGCAAACTATGGTCGAAGAAAAAAAATTTGCTGAAAGTTTAGAGGCAAATGAAGATATGATGTCTGACCCAATGCCGGTACAGTCTGTAAAGAACGTTCTTCCTTTTTCTTTTTACACACCATCATTTTTACCGTATGACTCAACAGATAATCCAAAAGCAGTAGTTCGAAAAATGGGAGATAAGCGGATTGCTCTTGATATTAAATATGAACGGCAAGAGAAAGGCATGCGAGATTATATTGAATTAACAGTGGCAAACTTTTCGTACAATTTTCCTTATATCGTAGAACAAAATCGTTTTCAGGAGAAAGTAAGGCTTGCAAATGGTATAATAGCCTATTTTAAAAATAGTAACGAAGAAATGGACGGGGAAGATATGGCGACGCTCACATGGAAAGAAAAGAATGTGGAATATCAGTTGCTTTATCGGAATGTTCGTGATCAAGATAGTGAAGATGTTAAGAAAAATTTAGTATATATTGCTAGTAAAATGCAATAGCTAGCTTGTGTTCGACAAGCTAGCTATTTTATTATGAGTTTTTCTTTTTCACTTTACCAGACCAAGTTTTAAAGCCGCCTTGTAATTGATAAAATTCTTTATAGCCGTGTTTTTTTAAGAATTGTGCTGCGCGGCCTGTTCGGAAACCGTTTTGGCAGTACATATAAATCGGCTGATCAGTACGAAGTTCTTTGTAACGAAGACGTATTTGTGAAATCGGAATATTGCGCGCTCCTAAAATGTGACCAGCAGTATATTCGTCCGCTTCACGAATATCGATAAGCTGTGCCTTACGGTAACCAGCGCGAAATTCTTCTTCTGAAAGTGTTTTAATTAATTTCTTCTGATAGAAATACATCCATACAGAGTAGCCGATGAATCCTGCAGTTATGGCTAGTAAAATAATAACATTTGTTGACACGATTATATCGCTCCCTTTTTCTTATCCTACTCTCCATATTATAATGCCCATATGTATTTATGCAACAAGTTCATTTTGTATTAGAAGAAATTTCGTATTCTTTCACAAATTTTATCGAATTTGATAGACTAGAGAATGTGAAAAAAATTAGTTATATGAGGTGTGGGATGGAAAAGGAAAAATGGTGTTATATAAATTCCGGCAAATGCTCTCCGGCGTTTAATATGGCGTTAGATGAATGTTTGTTAAATTGGCAAAGTGAAAAGAAAATGCCGCCAACAATTCGTTTTTATGAATGGGAAGTTCCGACGTTAACAGTCGGTTATTTCCAGCGTGTTTCAAAAGAAATTGATATGGATGAAGTAAATAGAAATGGTTTTGGTTTTGTACGTCGTCAAACAGGTGGACGAGGCGTTCTTCATGATAATGAATTAACGTACAGTGTCATTGTGTCTGAAGAGCATCCAAACATGCCAAAAACAGTGACTGAAGCATATCGCGTTATTTCACAAGGATTGTTAGATGGCTTTAAAGCATTAGGTTTAGAAGCCTATTTCGCAGTACCAAAAACAGCTGAGGAGCGCGATAATTTAAAAAATCCACGTTCAGCAGTTTGTTTTGATGCTCCATCATGGTATGAAATTGTTGTAGAAGGGCGCAAAATTGCTGGAAGTGCACAAACTAGACAAAAAGGTGTTATTTTACAGCATGGTTCAATTCCGTTAGAAATTGATTTAGACGTGTTGTATGATTTGTTCCTGTTTCCAAATGAACGTGTGAAAGAACGCATGAAAAAAATGTTCTCTTCAAAAGCAATTGCAATTAATGAATTAACAGATCGTACTTTTACGATTCAGCAACTTGTCGATGCATTCCATATTGGATTTGAAAAAGGATTAAATGTGGAGCTTGTACCATATGAGTTAACAGAAGAACAACTTCATGAAGTGCAAACATTAGCAAAAGCAAAATATGAAAGTGATGAATGGAATTATAAGAAATAAGGAGATGGATACCCATCTCCTTTTTTATATGAATGAGAGCTCTCCAGCAGGAGAAAGCTTTTCTTTATTAATTATAATAAGTTCAATACTTTTTCCACTTTAATGCCTTTTTGTTTTAGTGAACGCAAACGGTTTACAATATCCATAATTTCTGCATCGAATGCTACCGATATTCCTTGTTTTTGTAACTCATTTTTTAAATTCTCAATAGAATCATCTACATCCATACCAAGTTCGTAATCTTGACATACATCTACAGCTTGCTTTACAAGACGAATATATTTTTCTTGTAATTCAGAATTTGGTTGATTTGTTACAGGTTGTTTAACTGAAGGTGTTGGCTTTGCTGGAGTTGATACCGTTACTACTTTTTGTACTGTAGTTGGTGCAACTACTTCTTTTTGTACAGGTGTTGGTGTTGCTTTAACGACAGGCTCTGGACGCACCGGCTTTGGAATTGGTACCTGTGTAGGTGCAACATTTACAACTGGTTTTGTTACAGGTGTCGTTTCTTTTGAAGTTTCAACTACTGTTTCTTTCTTAGGCGCCGACGTTTCAACAACGGATAGGGAATTTTCTTCCAATTCTACCGTTTCTTCTTTTGTTTCTTTACTCCACATCACGCGTTCAATTTGCAGTGAAACATTGTTTTTGTTCATGGCGCTTAATGTCACTTTCCCAACTTCGGCATTGCCAGTAAAATCGACAATTTTATAAATAACGCTCTTGTTCCAATCTACTTTTCCGCTCAAAAATAATTCTTCGTTACATTTTGGTGTTAAGCCCTCGATTTTAATTTCTGCGTTTACACCGTTTTCACTATACACCATAATTAGCGAAGCATTTACATCTTCGTCGGCTAACATTAGTTCACGTACCATTTTGCCGGTGCGTACTTGCGTTTTCTTCTTAAGTGACATCAAATTTCCCCTCTCAAAAATTTAGTAACAATAAAAATCCCATATAACGAAAAATAATTGCTCACGAAGAAATATGATACCGATAATAAAAGCATCACGTCAACAATTTACTTTAATTATTTTGCATTTTTCTTTTTTGTTTATGAAATTTTTTAATTTGTAAAATTAGACAGGAGAAAAACAGCCCTCAAAAAGAGCTGTTAAAATTTTGAAGTTTTATATAGGGATTTATTATGAAATGTAAAAGAAAAGGGTTAATAGAGCACCTTGCCAAATTGGTAAGTGATAGGATAGATAGCTTTGCTTTTTAAAATAAATATTAAAAAATACAGATGAACAAAATGGAATTGAAAAAGCTAAGCCAAATGTAATTCTTTGTTTCCAATTCATTGTTTGGTTAAATGAATCTCGTTTTGTGTGTTGCGGAAAATGGGGTTGTTTATCCCCTTGTCACAATATCCTTTCTGTTGTATCATTTTATTGATTGCTTGGTGCGGAATTTATAAACTGAATTGGATGGAGGAAAACGATGCCTACTCCTAGTATGGAAGATTATATCGAACAAATTTATTTGCTAATTGAAGAAAAGGGATATGCCCGTGTATCTGATATTGCTGAAGCGCTTAATGTACATCCATCCTCTGTAACAAAAATGGTCCAAAAACTTGATAAAGATGAATATCTTATTTATGAAAAATATAGAGGGCTTGTATTAACAACAAAAGGGAAAAAGATTGGTAAGAGCCTTGTTTATCGTCATGAATTGTTAGAACAGTTTATGCGTATTATCGGTGTAGATGAAAGTAAGATTTATAATGATGTAGAAGGAATTGAACATCATTTAAGCTGGGAAGCCATTGATCGTATTGGCGATTTAGTGCAGTATTTTGAGCAAGATGAGCTTCGCATTGAGAAGCTTCGTAGTGTTCAAAAGGCAAATGAAGAACAAGCGCAGTAATTGAACATATGAAACGATAAAAAAGAAAGACCACACTTCTTAAAAAGAAGCGCGGTCTTTCTTTTTACCTTTTTTACCTTCAATAACTGTTAAATGGGATTGCTTTCTTTTTCGTTTTAGGAAGGAAGTATTTCCTTTCTTTCCTTTCGTATCGGAAGCATTTTTCTTTAACAGATTGTTACTTAGGGGTGTTACATTTTGTTTTCCATATTTTCGGTTCGATTGTTTCGCAGCACGTTTGTAGGAAGATTTTGAGTTATTAGCTGAACTGCTCGAACTTGTAAGCATTTTATAAAGTAAATAAAAGACACCAACAACACCGAGCATGATCAGAATGTTTTTTACAACTCCCATTGGGTCTTCAATTGTGAATGATACAAGGTTAAATATTGCCAATCCAACAATTACAACAAATAGGGCGAACATAAATGAGCGACCGTTCATAAGGAACACCTCCTAAAAAGAAAGATATTTTAATTAGTTTATTAACGAAAGGCTAAGGAATTGAATAACATTACGAAAAAGTTATTGTTGTTTTCCTTCTAGACGCAGTAGTTCTTCAAATGATGCAATTGCTACTTCAACTTGATCATCTGTTGGTTCTTTCGTTGTTAACAGCTGAAGCCATAGACCAGGATATCCTAATGCGCGGAGCACTGGAACGTCCCGTAAGCTGTTTGTAAATTGCAACACTTCAAATGAAATGCCTAGCACTACAGGGATGAGCAAAATACGATTTAAAACGCGAACCCAAAGAGGATCGGTTGGAACGAGAAAATATACAAACATTCCGATAATAACAGTAAATATAATAAAGCTGCTGCCGCACCGGTAATGGAGGCGGGTTTGTTTTTGTACATTTTTTACTGTCAATGGAAGATTGTTCTCATAGGCATTAATTACTTTATGTTCTGCTCCGTGATATTGAAATACACGTTTAATAAGCGGAGTCAATGAAACAAAATAAATGTAACTAAGCAATAACATAAGTTTAATAACACTTTCAACAATGATTTGCCCTGCATGAGATGGAAAAACAGGTCTTGTTAGTTCTGCTAAAAGTGCAGGAGCTGCCGTGAAAATCACTTTTCCAAAGATAAAGGATAAAACACCGACTGCTGCAACGCTAAGTATCAGCGTTAACTTCGACTGCTCTTCTTTTTTCTGTGCGAATTGTGCATCCTCTGAAGGATCTACATCAAAGCGTTCTGAAGCAAAATTTAAATGCTTTGCTCCGTTTGCACTTGCATCAATAATTGCTGCGATTCCGCGTAGAAATGGAATTTTTTTAAACATAGATGATACTTTATTACGAACGCGTGGTAATCGATAAAATTCGATAGATTTATCTTTACGGCGAATCGCTGTAACAGTATATTCTCTACCGCCAAACATAACTCCTTCTACTACCGCTTGACCGCCGTAGATTTGTTTTGTCTCCTCTGCCATGTCAACACCAACCTGTATTTGTTTCTCTCTTATCAGAAAAGAGGTAGCGACTCTAGGTGATGTCAATATATTGTATGACATCACTACAGTTCCCTTTATTTTATCGACAAAAGTGCACTTCTGACAAGAAAAATCAGCAGGATGGGCGGACATTTCCTATTCTTTTTATAGACAAATTTCGCAGTATTTAAACATGCTTTAAATAAGTTTCGGACATACTAGTAGGCGGAGGTGTAGATGTGAAACAAGAACAATCTGTTACGAAAAAAATTGTCCAAATAGGTGTGTTTGGAGGTTTGTTTTGGGGATCTGTTTGGTACTTTCTTCATATTTTTTCTTTTACTGCCCTGGGACCTAATTATTTATTACTTCCGTTTGCGTTTGGAGATTGGAAAGAAGGAGTATGGGGAAATGTAGCTGGTATTATATGTATGGGGATACTTTCAATTCTTGTGGCGTTTATATATAAAGCAGTTTTGGGTAAGTTAGAAGGTCTCATTCCAGGTATTATATATGGACTTGTGTGGTGGGGATTATTATTCTTTGCAATTCCACCTGTTGCACCAGTTATAAAAAGCATGATGAAAATGCCTAAGGAAACGATTGTAACGACAGCATGTATTTTTATTTTATATGGTGTTTTTATTGCATACTCCGTTTCATTTGAAGTGAGTAACAACACTAGTACAACGGATGAGGAAAAGACAAACTATTCAAATAAGTGAGAGGTATGGTAGAATATTATATAGACATTTTTTTATTAAGGAGTTAGATATATGGAGAAGTTGCTCCTCGTTAACGGTCCTAATTTAAACCGTCTTGGTGTGCGAGAGGTTAATGTATATGGTACGGGGACGTTAGCGTCGTTAGAAATAGATATGAAGCAACAAGCAGAAAATTTGGGAGTGGAGCTAGAATGTTTCCAATCTAATCATGAGGGTGCCATTATTGATATCATTCATGAGGCTGAAGATACATATAAAGGAATTATTCTAAATCCAGGGGCATTTACGCATTATAGTTATGCAATTCGCGATGCAATTGCCAGTGTTTCGATTCCTGTTATCGAGGTACATATTTCAAATATTCATCAACGTGAATCGTTTCGCCATGTATCTGTTACGGCGCCGGTCACAGGGGGACAAATTGTAGGATTCGGTTTGTATGGCTATCATTTAGCGTTACTTGCATTAGTGGAGAAAATTCGGGAGGCGTAATTCATGGAGAAACTTACAAAATTAAGAAGTGCATTTGGAGAAGCGGGTATTGATGGTATTTTATTAACGAATCAACATAGTCGTAGATATATGGCAAACTTTACAGGAACAGCAGGCGTTGTATTAATTTCAAATGAACGAGCTTTATTTATTACAGATTTCCGTTACGTTGAACAGGCGCAAAAGCAAGCGGTTGGTTATGAAATCGTACAGCATACAGGTACGATTATTGAAGAAGTTGCAAAACAAGTAAAAGACTTAGGAATTCAAAAACTTGGTTTTGAGCAAGATATTCTTACATACAGCTCTTATACGGCATATAAACAAGAGGTTGATGCAGAATTTGTTGCAACTTCTGGTATTGTAGAAAAGTTACGCTTGATTAAGACTGATTCAGAGATTAAGATATTAAAGGAAGCTGCACAGATTGCAGATGCTGCCTTTGAACATATTCTATCATTTATTCGCCCGGGAGTGTCTGAGATTGAAGTGTCAAATGAACTTGAATTTTTCATGAGAAAGCAAGGGGCAACATCTTCTTCGTTTGATATTATCGTTGCTTCGGGACTTCGTTCAGCATTGCCGCACGGCGTGGCATCTGAAAAATTGATAGAAAAGGGAGATTTTGTTACATTAGACTTCGGTGCTTACTATAAAGGATATTGTTCCGATATTACTCGTACAGTTGCAGTAGGGGAGCCGTCTGATAAGTTAAAGGAAATTTATAATATTGTATTAGAAGCACAACTGCGTGGTGTAAACGGTATTAAAGCTGGTTTAACTGGTCGTGAAGCAGATGCTTTAACACGTGACTACATAACTGAAAAAGGATATGGTGAATATTTCGGGCATTCTACAGGTCATGGAATTGGTCTTGAAATCCATGAAGCACCAAGTTTAGCATTCCGCTCTGAAACGGTATTAGAGCCAGGAATGGCTGTCACTGTAGAGCCAGGAATTTATATTCCGAATGTAGGCGGAGTTCGCATTGAAGATGATATTATAGTAACGGCTGAAGGTAATGAAGTGTTAACTAAATCTCCAAAAGAACTTATCATTTTGTAATACACAGGAGGATTTTTTGCATGATTTCAGTAAATGATTTTCGTACAGGATTAACAATTGCGGTGGACAACAGCCTATGGCAGGTTATCGATTTTCAACACGTAAAACCAGGTAAAGGTGCTGCATTCGTTCGCTCTAAATTACGTAACCTTCGCACAGGTTCTGTTCAAGAAAAAACATTCCGTGCTGGTGAAAAAGTTGAAAAAGCGCATATCGAAAACCGTCGTATGCAATATTTATATGCAAGCGGTGATGCTCATGTATTCATGGATAACGGAACATATGAGCAAATCGAGCTTACTGATAAGCAAATTGAACATGAATTAAAATTCTTGAAAGAAAACATGGAAGTAGCGATCATGACATACCAAGGCGAAGTACTGGGTGTAGAACTTCCAAACACTGTTGAGTTAAAAGTTGTTGAAACTGAGCCGGGCATTAAAGGCGATACAGCTTCTAACGTAACAAAACCAGCTACATTAGAAACTGGTCTAGTTGTACAAGTACCGATCTTCATTAATGAAGGTGAAATGCTTATTATTAACACAGGAGAATCAAAATACGTTTCTCGTGCGTAATGAAAAAACACTCGTGGGTAATCAATACCACGAGTGTTTTTTTTATCCCACTATTCGAGGGCCGTAATACTCCCACTTTAAAATTCGCTAAAATAAAGAAGTTTGGTGGGAGATAAACTGCCCCCACTGATTAAGGTTTCACTTTATGTGAAATAAGGCAGGTAATAAATAACAGTTACAATAAAGCTAATGGTAAGTAGTAAAAGAGTCCCAGTCATATAGGGGTTCATTCGAATTTGAAAAGGTGTTACTTCTCCGCCGTCAAGGCCCGTCAAACCTTTTGTGATGACACGGTCTACATTTGCGTTTCGGTTCATATTTAAAAGAAAAAGCCATGTGAGTCCGAAGATGGCCACACTCCCCAAAAAGAAACTTTCCATAAATGTCCAATTAACAAATTTAGCAAATAAGAAAATAAGAGCTACTTCTAAAATGAGTGTAAGAGATATTTTTAGAATTTTCATTTATTTCCCCTTTTGATTTTAATATACCATATTTTCACAAAAAATGACTTAACTTTATTTGATAATCAAAAAATTCCTTTTTCACTTCTGAAATAGACAGCCTGTGCATATGGTTGTACAAACGTACTCTTTCATCTTGTTTAATGGGGTATATATGTGCTGTTAGGACGGTGTAAGGATAACGAGAGAAGGTGAGAGGATGAAACAATGGCTAGCGGCATTTGAAACGTCTGTGCTCGTAATGGCGCTTCTTAGAATCTTCTCGGGAAGTATGGAGATTTTCGCCGCGTTGCTTATGTTGTATTTCAATGATGCCAAAAAAGCATTGTTTGTAAATGGCATGCTTGCATTTGTTGGCCCAACCGTTTTAATTGTAACGATGTCAATTGGAATTGCGAGCGTTACGAATGAAATTTCTTTTTTGAAATTATTTTTTTTGGCGCTTGGAATTGGCTGTATTTTTATTGCGGTACTGAAATAGCGATATGATGGGGAGAGAGCTATGAAAGAAGTATTAGAGATGTTGCCAAAGCAAATCGAACATTTTATACAGGACTATAAAGAATGTGACGGATTAGAAGAAATACGGATTCGGATCGGAAGGCCGCTTGAATGTATTGCGCGCGGGGAAGCGCATTTTTATAACTATATTGTGACGAGAGAAGATGCAGCGTATTTGCTGAATAAGCTGAGTCAATATTCACTTTATACGATGGAAGAAGAATTAAAGCGAGGGTATATTACACTGCGCGGAGGACATCGCGTTGGTCTAGCGGGCAAAGTTATTATGGAAAAGAGCGCAGTGAAAATGATTCGGGATGTGGCGTCATTTAATGTTCGAATTGCTCGGCAAAAAAAGGGGATTGCTGAGCCGCTTATACCATATTTATATGAGAATCATTGGCTGAATACGATGATTATCGGTCCGCCGCAAACAGGAAAAACAACATTATTGCGTGATGTAGCACGCCTCATGAGTGCAGGTGTTCCAAGGCAACATATTCCATCTTGTAAAGTTGGTATTGTAGATGAAAGGTCAGAAATTGCGGGGTGCGTGAAAGGTGTGCCGCAATATGAGTTTGGAACAAGAGTGGATGTGCTAGATGCATGTCCAAAAGCAGAAGGTATGATGATGATGATTCGCTCAATGAGTCCCGATATATTAATTGTTGATGAAATCGGCCGGCCGGAAGATAGTGAAGCAATTATGGAAGCTGTTCATGCTGGTGTTCAATTGTTTACGAGTGTGCATGGACAAGGACATGAAGATATACTGAAACGCCCTTCGTTAAGGGAAATCGTAGAACTAGGCGTGTTTGAACGCTTTATTGAGCTTTCTAAAATAAAAGGACCAGGAACGATTATGGATATGAAGGATGGCAGCGGAAGGCCAATTCGCCGTGGAGAGAAGGTGCTGAGCGGATGATTAAATTTTTTGGTGCGGCACTTATTGTGGCTGTATCAACATTTTTTGGTTTTTCATATGCGAAGAAATATAGTGAGCGACCTCGCCAATTGCGGTTGTTAAAGGCGGCGCTGCAATCACTTGAGGCGGAAATTATGTATGGACATACCCCGTTGTCAGAGGCAGCTGCACGTCTTGTAAAACAAATGCCAAAGCCTTTGAACTGGTTATTTGATAGTTTTCATGAACGATTAGAAAGGGGAGAGCAAACAGTTCGGGAAGCATGGATGGATAGTTTACAAGAAAATTGGAAACTTACAGCATTGAAGCAAACAGAATATGAGATTTTACAACAATTTGGAGAAACGTTAGGACAACACGATCGTGAGTCACAGCAAAAGCATATTCGTTTATGTATTACTCATTTAGAGAGAGAAGAAGGAGAAGCAAAGGAAATGCAAATTCAGTACGAAAAGATGATGAAAAGTTTAGGAGTATTAGCAGGATTACTTATCGTTATTTTACTGTTGTAAGGGGGAATGGCGATGTCAATCGACGTTGGGTTAATTTTTCAAATTGCAGGAATTGGTATTATTTTAGCTTTCATTCATACTGTGCTGAAAGAACTAAAACGAGAAGATATTGCCAACTGGGTGATACTCGTTGGTTTTGTTGTAATTTTATTCCAAGTTGCCTTTCTAATTAACAGTTTATTTGACAAGATAAAAAGCGTCTTTCTTTTTCAGTAAAGGGGGCGATTCGAATCGAAATATTACAAATTGTAGGGCTTGGACTTGTAGCGACTTTTTTGGCAGCAGTATTGAATCAACATAAATCGAGTGTAACTTCATTGTTTATTGTATTTGTTAGTAGCGTTATGTTTTTACTTGTAATTGATCAAATTCATTCTATTTTAACGATGATTGAACGCATTGCAAATGAAGCGAAAGTGAGCAATGTGTATGTGGAAACGCTGCTGAAAATTATTGGAATTGCTTATATTGCAGAATTTGGTGCACAAATTACGAAAGATGCAGGGCAAGGAGCAATCGCTTCAAAAATTGAATTAGCGGGAAAGATTTTAATTTTAGTGATGGCGATTCCGATATTAACGGTTGTAATTGAAACGATTCTCGGTTTTTTACCAACCGGATAAAGGAGGGGTGAATTGTGCGCCTGTTTGGAATGAAGCTTTTGTTTGCTTTTTTCCTCTTTTTTTCTTTTCCAATTATCGTACAAGCTTCTCCACCAGCACAAAATGTCGTAGATGAACAATTAGGAAAGCTTGGGATAGAGGATGTAAAGAAGTATTGGGATGATTTAGTTGCAAAGTACGGCGGATATTTACCAGAAAGTCAAAAGGGAAGTTTTATGGAGTTTGTCAAAGGGGAAAAAGAGTTTTCAATTAACGAGTGGATGATTGGATTACTAAAGTATTTATTTCATGAATTAGTAGCTAACGGAAAGCTGCTTGGGACACTCATTATGCTTACTATTTTCAGCGCGCTTTTGCAATCACTTCAATCTGCTTTTGCGAAAAGTAGCGTCGGGAAAATAGCGGATGCTGTTGTATATATGGTGCTTATCGTCTTTGCTTTAAATAGTTTCTACGTTGTTATGACGTATACAAGAGACACCATTCAAACAATGATCGATTTCATTTTAGCACTTCTCCCTATTTTGTTGGCGCTCATTGCGACAGGAGGCGGTGTTGTATCTGTTTCCTTTTTTCATCCAATTATTGTTTTTCTTATGAATACGAGCGGAATGCTTATGAATTATATTGTTTTACCGCTTCTTCTCCTTGCTACAATTTTAAGTATTGTCAGTACAATGAGCGATCAATATAAAGTTACAAAATTGTCCAAGATGCTGCAAAATGTTAGCGTTAGCATCATTGGGATTTTTTTAACAATCTTTCTTGGCGTGCTCTCTGTACAAGGAACGACAACAGCAGTAGCGGATGGAATTGCTGTGAAAACAGCAAAGTTTGTAACAGGAAACTTTATCCCAGTTGTCGGTCGAATGTTTACTGAAGCAGCAGACACTGTACTTAGTGCATCGGCGCTATTAAAAAATACAGTGGGGATTGTTGGGGTTGTTATTTTATTACTTATCGTTGCTTTTCCTGCCATTCAAATTTTCTGCATTGCGTTTATTTATAAATTTGCAGCAGCAGTGTTGCAACCTGTCGGTGGAGGAGCAATTATTCAATGTCTGGATATTATTGGGAGGAGTATTATATACGTGTTTGCTTGTTTGGCCATTGTATCATTTATGTTTTTTCTAAGTATCACGATTGTTATCGCAGCTGGAAATATTACGTTAATGATGCGTTAGGAGCTGAGAGGGTTGCAATTTGTCGTGGAATGGATTCGAAATATCATTGTGTTTCTCTTATTAGCAACGATGCTTCATATGTTACTTCCTAATTCGAATTTACAAAAGTATGTCAAATTTGTTGTAAGTTTACTTCTAGTCGTTCTAATCTTAACCCCCTTATTTAAATTGTTTCAAACAGATATTCAAGATGTGATTGCAAATGCTAGTCAGGACAAGTATATAGCAAACGGATCAATAGAAAATAAAATTAGTGAAAAGAAAAAAGAAATACAAGCTTCACAACGTGCATATATTTTAGAACAGATGGCTGTCCAAATGAAAAAACAAGTTGGAAAAGAACTAGAAGAACAATATGGTATGGCCGTTACGAAGTTACAGATAAAAGTACCAGAAGACAAAAAGGAAGTGAAATCCCAGCAGGATATTCAGTCTGTTGTTGTATCGCTTAAGGAAAATGAACGAAGTCGAACAGGAGCTATTGAAACAATCCAAAAGGTAGAAATTAATTCGAAAGAACCTCAAAAGACGTCAAAACAAAATACAGCTGAAATGAAACAATTTTTCTCAAACAAATGGCAATTAGAAGAGAACAAAATTAAGGTTCAGGTGGAAGGGGGGATAGGCAAAGTAAATGAATAATAAATTTCAATTTCTTCGCAATCTTTTTAAAGGAAATGAAAAAGATGAGAAAGAGAAAAAAATTTCAGCAAAGTTTTTACTCATTTTACTCATACTTGGGATCATCCTTATGTTTTCTAGTAACCTTTTCCAAGCAAAAAAACCAGAAGTACCTGTTCTTAAATCGCAAACAGAACAAGTAAAAGATGTACCAACATTTGGACAAAAGAATAGTGACAACAAATCTAACATTGATAGATACGAAAAAGAATATGAACAACAATTAAAAGAAGCATTAGAAAGTGTTGCAGGCGTTAAAGAGGTAACAATTGAAATTAATCTTGATTCATCAGAAGAAAAAATACTTGATAAAAATAAAGTGAAACGATCGCAAACGACAGATGAAACAGATAAAGAAGGCGGAAAGCGAAAAGTTGAAGATGAATCGACAGATGAAAAAACAGTGATTGTACGTCAAGGTGATAAAGAAGCTCCGATTATACTTCGAGAAAATAAGCCAAAAGTTCGTGGCGTTCTTGTTGTTGCGAAAGGAGTGGATAATTTACAAGTGAAACAGATGGTAATAGAAGCAGTTACACGTATGTTAGAGGTTCCAAGTCACCGTGTATCTGTCTTGCCAAAAAAGAATTAGGGAGGAAATAAAGTGTTAAAAAAACAAACAGTTTGGTTATTAACAATGCTAAGCTTGGTTATTGTACTTTCGGTATACTATGTGATGACGCCAGATAATAAAACAAAGGAAGTAGCGACATCATTAGGAGAGGGAGCGAAGGAGAAGCAAGGCTCTGAAAAGGAAACGAGTAAAAAAGAAACAAGTCAGAAAGAAGGAAAAGTAACGAGCCATTCTGCAAGTGATGATAATTTTACAGCACTTCGTTTGAAAATGGAAGATCAGCGCAGTGAAGTGAAAGAAAAATTGCAGGATGTAATGAATTCAACAAACGCTTCTGCTGAAGAGAGAAATAAAGCCAAAAATGATTTTGATGCATTGACGGATATAGCGGCAAAAGAAACGTTATTGGAAACCTTAATTAAATCAGAAGGCGGTTATAAAGATGCGCTTGTGCGTAAAGATGGAAATGATATTAAGGTGACAGTAAAAGCAGCAAAACTTTCTGCAAAAGATGCAAATAAAATTATACAGCTTGTAAAAAGTGAGACGGGTTTAATGGCAGACGTTCGATATGAAATAGCAAAGTAAAAAGCTATCGATTTCTTCGATAGCTTTTTTTATCTGCTAGAAGTTCATCTAGCAATTGTAGTTCTGTTTCTGGGGTTTTTATAGGAGAAATTTGTTGTGAATGAAAAATCATCGGTTCTTGACAAAAGTGATTACTTTTTCCGCATTTCATTTGAAAAAAGAGTGCTAAGCTCCAAATAATAACAGCTGGTAGAAAGAGAATAAGCCAAATGTTCATGTCCCTCACCTCACTGTATATGATTCTACTTTTACGATACTATTCTTATATGAAGGGAATATGAAGTGAATGTAAATAAACTTCAAGTATTTAGTAAAAAATATATAAACTCACATAAATAAATGCAAATTGAAAAAACAACATAAAAACCCTTTTTTTTTTCGAGAGGCGAGTGCACCTGTCCGCGTATAGAAGCGGTCAGGTTATATTCTGCATAGTTGCGATTTGTGGGTTGAAAAATCAAAGTGGATTTATATAAATGAAGTGGATGAGAGTGTTTTTTAGGAAGTGGTCTTGCCAATTTTGAGTGAAACTTGGTATTATTACTAGGTAGTAAAATAGCATACTGTTATTTTCACAGGAATTTTCATACATTATACAGAAGAAATAAAGTTGGAATGTTAAAAATATTTATCGTAAGATGAATATATATATAAATGCATTTTAATTATTCTGCATATAAGTCGCTCTATGCAGAATAAAAAGTGATTGTCTCTCTTTATTTTCATATTGCACGTGTTAGGAAAGGGATCTGACCGTTTCAATACCTAGCCAGACGATCTCCCCCGCTAAAAAAACGGTGGTTTATATGCAGGTTTTCAATTTGTATTTATATAGTATGAAACTTCATAGTAGTTTTTCATTGACAGTACGAGAAGGAATTTATGATTGACTGTTCTAGCTGGATTCAGTAAATGGTATTTATTACTGATGGATTGAGCTGTTACAACAGGAAAAACAAGTATATAGGAGTGGATTTTACATGTTTAAAATTCAAGAAGTTCGCGAGTTAATTAAGCTAATTGATGATTCTAATATTGATGAATTTGAATACAAAAAAGATGGTACGACAATTAAGATGAAAAAGCGTGGCAATGAAGTGATTGCTGTGCAGCCTGCTCCAGCAGTGCAGAAACCTATACAAGCTATAGCGCCAGAAGTAGTTGCTGCGCCAGCTCAAGTTGAAGCTCCAAAGCAAGAAGAGAAACACGTAGATGAGAACTTACTTAAAATTACATCTCCAATGGTTGGAACGTTCTATGCTTCTCCCTCACCAGATGCACCAGCCTATGTAAATGTAGGAGATCGCGTTACAGAAGGGAAAATTGTTTGTATCGTAGAAGCAATGAAACTCTTTAATGAAATCGAAGCAGAAGTAAATGGAGAAATCGTTGAAATTCTTGTGAATAACGGTCAGCTTGTTGAATATGGACAACCGCTATTTCTTGTAAAAGCATAATAAGGGAGTCTAGAATTATGATTAAAAAAGTATTAATTGCAAACCGTGGGGAAATCGCGGTACGAATTATTCGTGCTTGCAAAGAAATGAATATTGAAACAGTTGCAATTTATTCTGAAGCAGATAAAGAAGCGCTGCATGTACAAATTGCGGATGAAGCGTACTGCGTTGGTCCGACTGTCTCAAAGGAAAGTTATTTAAACTTAACAAACATTATTAGCGTTGCAAAATTAACAGGTTGTGATGCAATTCACCCTGGATATGGATTTTTAGCAGAAAATGCTGATTTTGCAGAGCTTTGTCGTGAATGTAACTTGATTTTTATCGGTCCAAGCCCAGAAGCTATTTCAAAAATGGGCACAAAAGACGTTGCACGTGATACAATGAAGGAAGCAGGGGTTCCGATTGTACCGGGTTCACAAGGAATAATTAAAAATATCGAAGAAGCAGTAGCACTTGCAGAGAACATTGGATATCCTGTTATTATTAAAGCAACAGCGGGCGGCGGCGGAAAAGGGATTCGCGTTGCACGTACAGAAGAAGAGCTTGTAAAAGGAATTCAAATTACACAGCAAGAGGCAAGTACCGCTTTTGGAAACCCTGGTGTATACTTAGAAAAGTATATTGAAGATTTCCGTCATGTAGAAATTCAAGTGATGGCAGATAATCATGGTAACGTCATTCATTTAGGAGAGCGTGATTGTACAATTCAGCGTCGTTTGCAAAAATTGTTAGAAGAGTCACCATCTCCAGCTTTAGATGCTACGATCCGTCAACAAATGGGAGAGGCAGCAGTAAAAGCAGCAGCAGCAGTAGATTATACAGGTGCTGGCACAGTTGAATTTATTTACGAATATAAAACGAAAAGTTTCTATTTCATGGAAATGAATACGCGAATTCAAGTTGAGCATCCTGTAACTGAAATGGTGACGGGAGTAGACCTTATTAAAGAGCAAATTCGCGTTGCATCAGGAGAGCAGTTATCACTGCAGCAAGAAGAAGTACAATTTAACGGTTGGGCAATTGAGTGCCGAATTAATGCGGAAAACCCTGCCAAAAACTTTATGCCATCTCCAGGAAAGGTAGAAATGTATTTACCGCCAGGAGGATTCGGTATTCGCGTTGATTCAGCTGTATATCCTGGGTATACGATTCCACCTTATTACGATTCGATGGTTGCCAAGCTTATTGTTTATGGTAAAACACGTGAAGAAGCAATTGCGAAAATGAAACGAGCACTAAGTGAATTCGTCATTGAGGGTGTACATACGACGATTCCGTTTCATTTACAACTTCTTGACCACCCTGAATTTGTACAAGGTGAATTTAATACGAAGTTTTTAGAACAGCATGATTTAACGGCGCACTGATACATTTAAAGGAGGTTTTTTCATGGCTGATCATATGTTAGACATGGGACAAGATACAACTCTTGGTAAAGTAGAAATCGCACCGGAAGTAATTGAAGTAATTGCAGGTATTGCTGCTTCTGAAGTAGAAGGTGTAGCAGCAATGCGTGGTAACTTTGCAACAGATGTTGTTGAGAAGTTAGGAAAGAAAAATCATGGAAAAGGCGTAAAAGTAGAATTAGCAAATGATGATATTATCGTTGATGTATACGTATTAATGTACTTTGGTGTAGCGATTCCAGTTGTTGCACAAAACATTCAAGATAACATTCGTCAAGCGCTGTTTACAATGACAGGTCTTGAACCGAAAGAAATAAACGTTCATATCGTTGGTGTAACATTCGAGACACCAAAAACAGAAATTGAGCCAGTGTAATACTGAAAAAGGTGCCTTGTGATTCAGGCGCCTTTTTTATCGTTTGTATTCTTCATATTTAAATGGAAAAGATATTATATTATTTAAAAAAATGAAAAATTTCTAAAGGTGAACTTGTGTTTTTGAAAAAAACGTACATTGTGGTATGATATGGAACCTGAAGTTAATCTTTTTATTATTTTTCCGTTAGGGAACTCGTGTATGAAACGATAAATTGTGGTATTATCATTGTATTATAAGATTGAAAGCTGAGCAAAAATTATAAAGAATAAGTAATTCGATGGCTTATAAATTATAATAATATAACAAAACATAAGGAAGACTTGAAGCACAAAGGAGAGTTATAATGAAACGTAGGACGGCTAGAGAAAGAGCGATGCAAGCACTCTATCAAATGGATATTACCGGAGACTACAATCCGAAAGCAGCAGTAGAAAACACACTTGATGAAGGCGAAAATACAAATGAATTTTTAGAAGCACTTGTCTTCGGATGTGTAGAGCATAAAGAAGCAATTGATGAGCTTATTCGTCAGAATCTAAAAAAGTGGAAATTAGAACGCATTAGCATTGTTGATCGCAGTATTTTACGAATTGCGGTGTATGAAATGAAATACATGGAAGATATTCCACATAGCGTGTCTATTAATGAGGCAATTGAAATTGCAAAGGCATATGGGGATGAGGAATCTCGTCGTTTTATTAACGGCGTTTTATCTAGCATACAGTAAACCTTTCTTGAGCGAGAAAGCTTCATCATAGCTTAAGAAAGCCCTTACCAATCAAGCTTTTACGGGCAGTTATCTTTCATCTTTATTCTTTCTTTTTTCGGAATGTTAACGTGGAAGCTATACTGCCCGTTAGAGCGGGAGAAAAAAGTAGCTTTGTCATTTTTAAAGGGGGAATTTTGATATGGTAGCAGTAATCATCAAAGGAAATGAAGTTGCAGAGAAAAAGAGATCACAGTTAAAAGAGAAGGTTGCAGAACTAAAAAAACAAGGAATTGTACCAGGGCTAGCTGTTATTTTAGTCGGAGACGATCCAGCTTCTCATTCGTATGTAAAGGGGAAAGAAAAAGGCTGCGAACAAGTTGGGATTTATTCTGAGTTAATTACATTTCCAGATTCCATTACACAAGATCGTTTATTAGCGGAAATTGACCGTTTAAATAATGATGATCGTATTCATGGTATTTTAGTGCAATTACCGTTGCCAAACCATATTGAAGAGAAAGCTATCATTGAAAAAATTTCTCCAGAGAAAGATGTGGATGGTTTCCACCCGATTAGTATTGGTCGTATGATGACAGGACAAGATACGTTCCTACCATGTACACCACATGGTATTTTAGAATTAGTAAAAGAAACAAACCTTGATATTACAGGAAAGCATGTTGTTGTTATTGGACGAAGCAATATTGTTGGAAAACCGGTCGGACAACTGTTTTTAAATGAAAATGCAACAGTGACGTATTGTCATTCAAAAACAGCGAATATAAAAGAATTAACGAAATTAGCTGATATTTTAATTGTTGCAGTTGGAAGAGCGAAAATGGTAACAGCTGATTACGTAAAAGAAGGCGCAGTTGTAATTGATGTAGGAGTAAACCGTTTAGAAACAGGGAAACTGTGCGGTGATGTTGATTTCGACGATGTATTAAACGTTGCAAGTCACATTACACCAGTACCAAAAGGTGTAGGCCCAATGACGATTACAATGCTATTAGAAAATACAGTATTATCTGCACAGCGCACAGGTGTTGTTTGTAAATAATTGTAGGGCGGCTATGAGGAGAGAGAAATGGAAAAGCAATATTTAACCGTTACAGCGTTAACTCGTTATATGAAAACTAAAATAGAGTATGACCCTCATCTACAGTCTGTTTGGTTAAAAGGAGAAATTTCAAATTTTAAATATCATAGCCGTGGTCATATGTATTTCACATTAAAAGATGAAAATGCAAGAATTGCTGCGGTCATGTTTGCGAGTCATAATCGCAATGTAAAGTTCAGACCAGAAGACGGGATGAAAGTGCTTGTAAAAGGGAAAATCTCTGTTTATGAAGCAAGTGGTTCATACCAAATCTATATTCAGGATATGCAGCCAGATGGAGTAGGGAATCTTCATTTAGCGTATGAGCAATTAAAGACTCGTTTAGAAGAAGAAGGGCTGTTTTCACAAGTATATAAACAAATGATTCCTGCTTATCCAACAACAATTGGTGTGATAACTTCACCAACGGGTGCGGCAATTCGAGATATTATGACGACAATTGCCCGGCGTTATCCGGTTGGAAAAGTACTTGTATTTCCAGTTTTAGTACAAGGGGAATTTGCGGCTCCCTCAATTGTACAAGCTATCGAAAAGGCGAATGGAATGCAAGCTATCGATGTGTTAATTGTTGGACGCGGCGGAGGTTCAATTGAAGAACTGTGGGCGTTTAACGAAGAAACAGTAGCCCGGGCAATTTTTGCTAGTCAAATCCCAATCATTTCTGCTGTGGGACATGAAACAGATTTTACAATTGCAGATTTTGTTGCGGACTTAAGAGCTCCAACGCCAACAGCGGCAGCTGAACTGGCAGTTCCTCATATTCTTGAATTAGAAGAAAAAGTGATGCAGCGTACACTTCGCTTGACGCGAGCGATGCGTGAGATGTTGAACTCTAAACAAGAGCATTTGCATGCATTACAAAAATCATATGCGTTTCGCTATCCAAAGCAATTGTATGAGCAAAAGGAAGAACAATTGGATCGTACAATTGATAAGTTGATACAAACGAAAGAGCGTTACATAGAAAAGAAGACGAATCAATTTCAAAAACTGTCATTTTATTTAGGGAAGCATCACCCCACGCAAAAAATTGAACAAACAAGGCTTACGTTAGACACATTGCAAAAGCAGTTACAACGTGAAATGCAGTCTCTATTGCAAGGAAAAGAGTTTGCTTTTACAAGAGCGATAGAAAAGTTAGAAACGTTAAGTCCACTTAGAGTGATGATGCGAGGCTACGGTCTTGTTTATAATAATGAAAAACAGGTGCTAAAAAGCATAAAAGAAATTGGGCTTGGAGATGAAGTTACAGTACATATGCAAGATGGTGTACTAGACTGTAATGTATGGGGAATAGAGGAGCGTGAACTAGGCGATGGAAAATAAAGTAAGCTTTGAAGAAGCGATTGCAAAGCTTGAACAAATTGTTTCCAAGCTCGAACAAGGTGATGTTCCACTTGAAGAAGCAATTTCGTATTTCAAAGAAGGTATGGAACTTTCTAAACTATGCGATGAAAAATTAAAAGATGTGCAAGAACAAATGGCTGTCATACTTGGTGAAAATGGCGAACTTCGTCCGTTTTCTACTTTGGGAGAGGAAGTATAATGACGCATTTAACTTTTGATGCTTTTATGAAAGAAAGTAAAGCATTAGTAGAAGAAAATCTTGTGCGTTATGCAAACGCCTTGCAATGTCCAAAGGTACTTCGTGAGGCGATGGTGTATTCATTAGAAGCGGGCGGAAAGCGTCTCCGTCCGTTACTTTTATTTGCGACGCTGCAAGCGTTTGGAAAAGATAGAGAATTAGGGATAGGTACAGCTTGCGCATTAGAAATGATTCATACATATTCTTTAATTCATGATGATTTACCTTGTATGGATGATGATGACTTACGCCGCGGGAAACCAACAAATCATAAAGTATTTGGTGAAGCGATGGCAGTACTAGCTGGTGATGGGTTGTTAACATATGCATTCCAGGTTGTAACAGAGCAAGACCATAAAGAAATTACTCCCGAAACAAAATTACGCATCGCACTAGAACTTGCTAAAGCAGCAGGGCCAGAAGGAATGGTTGGTGGACAAGTTGCGGATATGGAAGCGGAAGGTAAGCAATTAAACCTTCGTGAGTTAGAATATATTCATAAGAATAAAACAGGACGTTTATTAGAATTTGCCGTATTAGCTGGTGCATTATTATCAAGGGCTACGGCTAGGCAACAAGAAAAATTACTTGCCTTTGCGAAGTATGTCGGACTTGCTTTTCAAATTCGTGATGATATTCTAGATGTAGAAGGAATAGAAGAAGAGATTGGAAAACCAGTCGGAAGCGATATGACAAACGAAAAAAGTACATATACAACGTTATTTACAGTGGCGGAAGCAAAGCAAATTTTAGAAGAAACCATTACGAAAGCAAAAGAGGCCATTTCTTCTTTACAATTACAAGACGAATATTTGTTAGTAATTTGTGATTTAATTGCAAAGCGCAACCACTAGTATAAGAATGTTTTCATTTGTTGAGCCATTCAAGATTTTATGGTATAAATGTAGACAAAGGTTTTTCTTTTCTTTTTTTGGCAAAAATATACGTAGATTACATTGCCGTTATCACTTTGTGTTAGCGGCTCTTTTTTCATCGTATAAAGTGAAACTTCCAACAGTGGGGTTTTCTTTATCCCAGTTAAGGCGGGATAAAATAAAGAATATGCTTGATTTTTGTAATACAATTAAGTGCAACTATATTTTACGGATGTATAGTAGTTGACATGATGAAAGATTATGAAACGAAAGTGAGTGATCCTGGTGGATCTGACGCAAATTCAAAATCCTAATTTTTTGAAGGATATGTCTATAAGCGAGCTAGAAGCTTTAAGTGAAGATATTCGAAAGTTTTTAATTGAAGAGCTTTCTCAAACAGGTGGACATATTGCTCCAAATCTAGGTGTAGTAGAACTCACAATTGCTTTGCATAAAATATTTGATAGTCCAAGAGATAAATTTTTATGGGATGTAGGACATCAATCCTATGTACATAAAATTTTAACGGGACGTGCAAAGGAATTTGGCACATTGAGACAATATAAAGGTTTATGTGGTTTTCCAAAGCGTTGTGAAAGTGAACATGATGTATGGGAAACGGGACATAGTTCTACTTCCTTATCTGCTGCCATGGGAATGGCACTTGCTCGTGATTTAAAGAAAACGAAAGAGTACATTGTTCCTATTATTGGTGATGGTGCATTAACAGGTGGTATGGCACTTGAGGCACTCAATCATATTGGACATGAACAAACAGATATGACGGTTATCTTAAACGATAATGAAATGTCGATTGCCCCAAACGTTGGTGCATTGCATAACGTACTTGGACGTTTGCGTACAGCAGGGAAATATCAATGGGTAAAAGATGAACTAGAATACTTATTGAAAAAAATCCCAGCTGTCGGTGGTAAAGTAGCTGCAACGGCCGAAAAAGTAAAAGATAGCTTAAAGTATTTACTCGTTTCGGGTGTGTTTTTTGAAGAGTTAGGCTTTACATATTTAGGGCCTGTTGATGGACATGATTATGAAAGTTTATTTGAAAATCTTCAATATGCCAAGAAAACGAAAGGACCTGTTCTTGTTCATGTCATTACGAAAAAAGGAAAAGGCTATAAGCCAGCTGAAAGTGATGTAATTGGAACTTGGCATGGTACAGGACCGTACAAAATTGAGTCTGGTGATTTCGTAAAGCCAAAAGAAGCTGCACCGGCATGGAGTGCCGTTGTTAGTGAAGCGGTTCGTAAATTAGCGAAGAATGATCAGCGTGTCGTTGCTGTGACGCCAGCAATGCCGGTTGGGTCGAAGCTTGAAAAATTTGCAAAAGAATTTCCTAATCGTATGTTTGATGTAGGGATTGCTGAGCAGCATGCAGTAACAATGGCAGCTGGTTTAGCAACGCAAGGCATGAAGCCGTTTTTAGCGATTTATTCTACATTTTTACAACGCGCTTATGATCAAGTTGTTCATGACGTATGTCGCCAAAATTTAAATGTCTTTTTCGGGATTGATCGAGCAGGATTAGTAGGAGCTGACGGAGAAACGCATCAAGGTATATTTGATATCGCATTTTTACGTCATCTTCCGAATATCGTTTTGATGATGCCAAAAGATGAAAACGAAGGTCAACATATGGTATATACAGCAATCAATTACGAAGATGGACCAATTGCGCTTCGTTACGCGCGTGGAAATGGACTTGGTGTGCCTATGGATGAAGAGTTTAAAGAAATTCCAATCGGTACATGGGAAACGCTTCGTGAAGGATCACAAGTAGCGATTTTAACATTTGGTACGACAATTCCAATGGCCATGGAAGCGGCAGAGTCCCTTGAGAAGAAAGGGATTTCTGTAAAGGTTGTAAATGCCCGCTTTATTAAGCCAATGGACGAAGCATACTTGCATGAGTTATTAGGAAAGAATATGCCAATTTTAACAATTGAAGAGGCTTGTTTAATTGGAGGATTTGGTTCTGGTGTGTTAGAGTTCGCTAGTGAACATGGATATCATAATGCGCTAATTGAGTGTATGGGTATTCCAGATCATTTCATTGAACATGGCAGTGTCTCTAAACTTCTCGAAGAAATTGGTTTAACAACAGATGCTGTTGTTGAACGTATTTGTACAATGATTCCATTAAAACAAAAAAGGGCGTAACAAATGAGCGGAAAAAAAGAACGAGTAGATGTACTATTAGTAGAACGAGGACTTGTTGAAACAAGAGAAAAGGCGAAGCGTGCCGTTATGGCAGGGCTTGTATATGCAAATGAAATGCGTTTAGATAAACCTGGTGAAAAAATACCGCAAGATACAGAAATTACATTAAAAGGGCAAGTAATGCGGTATGTAAGCCGTGGTGGATATAAATTAGAAAAGGCGTTAGAGATATTTCATATAGATTTGCAAGATAAAATTATGCTGGATATTGGTTCATCAACGGGTGGATTTACGGATTGTGCCTTGCAAAATGGTGCGAAGCTTTCATACGCTTTAGATGTAGGGTATAACCAACTTGCATGGAAATTAAGACAGGACGAGCGTGTTGTCGTAATGGAGCGGACGAATTTTCGCTATGTAACACCTGCTGATTTGCAAAAAGGATTACCGCAATTTGCAAGCATTGATGTATCGTTTATATCTTTGAAATTAATTTTACCTGTATTGAAAACGATGTTAACACCTGATGGTGAAGTTGCAGCACTTATTAAGCCGCAATTTGAAGCTGGGCGAGATCAAGTGGGGAAAAAGGGAATTGTTCGGGACCGTAAAGTACATGAAGCAGTTATAGAAATGATTGTCGATTTTGCGCTAGCAGAAGGTTACGATGTTCAAAACTTAACATTTTCTCCAATTACAGGCGGAGACGGGAACATTGAATTTTTAATACATTTAAAATGGTATGGTGAGCGTGAGCGGGGAGAAAATCAATCACCTGTTCAAGCGGAGGAAATTGTGAAAGAAGCTCATGAAGCCTTGAAACAAAAAGGAAAAGAGGAATAACAATTGTTATTCCTCTTTTTACTCATATAGAAAGTTAGAATTGTATAACGATTGTAAAAACAATTATGTACAAGTAGCCGATTATACGTTAACATAAATAAGTGAAGTATAACAATGGTAAAACTACGGTAAGAGATAGTGCGAGGTGCAAAAATATGAATAAAGGGCAGCGCCATATTAAAATTCGAGAAATTATTGCAAATAAAGAAATTGAAACACAAGACGAGCTAGTGGATATTTTACGTAACGAAGGTTTTAATGTAACACAAGCAACGGTATCACGAGATATTAAAGAATTACACTTAGTGAAGGTACCACTTCATGATGGACGCTATAAATATAGCTTACCAGCTGATCAACGTTTTAATCCACTTCAAAAATTAAAACGCAATCTGGTTGATTCGTTTGTTAAATTAGATACAGCTGGTCATATGCTTGTGTTAAAGACATTACCAGGTAATGCACATGCTCTCGGTGCGCTGATAGATCATTTAGAATGGGATGAAATTATTGGCACAATTTGCGGTGATGATACGTGTTTAATTATTTGCCGTACACCTGAAGATACAGGAGTTGTATCGAATCGCTTTTTAAATATGCTGTAACAAAAAGAATCTTGTTTGTTTTATTACTCAGAAGAGTAAATAAGCAAACAAGATATTTTTGTTATGGAGACATAAAAATCATAGAATAGCATGTGAAAATGTATATTTCCAGATAAGAATATCATTATTGCTGCATTGACCGTAAAAACAAATGTTTGGTACAATGAAGCAGGTTACATAACATATTCTCCATCAAAAAGAAGTAACGGAAGAATGTATGTGTAAATAGTTTAAGCCTCCCATGCGGAGTGTGAATGAAATAACGAGGTGAATGAGGCATTGTTATCGGAATTATCGATTAGAAACTTTGCTATTATAGAATCATTAAACATTTCTTTTCAAAAAGGGCTCACTGTATTAAGTGGTGAAACGGGCGCTGGAAAATCCATTATTATTGATGCAATTAGTCTTCTTGTTGGGGGACGTGGCTCAGCGGAATTTGTACGTTATGGGACGGATAAAGCTGAAATTGAAGGTTTATTTTATATTGAAGATGAACAGCATCCTTGTGCTATGAAAGCAGAAGAACTTGATATTGAAATTGAAGATGGCATGATCATTTTAAAACGGGATATCTCTGTCAGTGGAAAAAGTGTATGCCGTGTCAATGGAAAGCTTGTTACATTGAGTACGTTAAAGGAAATAGGGAAAACGCTTGTCGATATTCATGGACAGCATGAAACGCAAGATTTGATGAATGAAGACCGCCATTTATTTATGCTTGATCATTTTGAGGGAGATCATATTTTAGTTCAGTTAGAAAAATATCAAAATGTGTATAGGGAATATGAGCAATTAAAAAGACAATTGCACTCTTTAACAGAGAATGAGCAACAAATGGCACATCGTCTAGATTTAATTCAATTTCAACATGAAGAGATTCGAAATGCGGACTTGAAAATAGATGAAGAGCAAAATTTATTAGAAGAACGATTGAAGATTTCGAACTTCGAAAAAATTTATAAGGTATTGAGTGATTCGTATCGTTCATTAACGGAAGAACGTTCTGGTTTAGATCATGTTCGAAATGCAATGAATCAAATGGAGAGCATTACGGATTTGGATATTGCATATCAAGAAAATTACGATGCGATTGCAAATAGTTATTATTTATTAGAAGAAGTAGCTTATCAGCTCCGTGAAAAATTAGATATGATGGAGTACGATCCAAATCGTTTAGATGAAATTGAAACACGTTTAAATGAAATTCGTATGTTAAAGCGTAAATATGGAAATACTGTAGAAGAGATTTTAGCGTATGCGGATGAAATTGAAAAAGAGATATTTACGATTGAAAATAAAGATGTACACATTGAAACGACGAAAAAGAAACTAAAAGAAATCGAACAGCTTATAGTGAAAGAGGCGACGTTACTAAGTGATTTGCGTCATGATCTTGCGAATCGATTAACAACGGCCATTCATCAAGAATTAAAAGAGCTGTACATGGAAAAAACAAAATTCGAAGTAATGCTAAAGAAAAAAGAAGGAACAATTGACGATCCTCTTGTTGAGGGAGCTCCTGTCAAAATGACATATAATGGGTATGACAATGTAGAATTTTATATTTCCACGAACCCAGGAGAACCGTTAAAGCCACTTTCTAAAGTAGCTTCAGGAGGGGAATTATCCCGTATTATATTGGCGTTAAAGAGTATTTTCTCTAAACATCAAGGAGTTGCCTCTGTTATTTTCGATGAGGTAGACACCGGAGTAAGCGGACGTGTTGCGCAAGCGATTGCTGAAAAGATTTATCGCGTTTCTGTCAATTCACAAGTGCTATGTATTACACATTTACCACAAGTTGCATCCATGGCAGATTCTCATTTATTTATTCGTAAACAAATTGCGAATGAACGCACGGTTACATCTGTTACTGTACTCAGTCAAGATGAAAAGGTAACTGAAATTGCTCGTATGATTTCTGGTGTGGAAATTACTGACTTAACAACGGAGCATGCAAGAGAGTTGCTTTCGCAGGCGCGTTGTTTTAAACAAGCAGCAGAAGCTATCCAGTAATGGATAGCTTTTTTGTTAACAGTAATGATTTCTTAATTCTTCCGGTTATAAAGAGATGATAGCAAGGAGACATTAAAAAATGAAGCCGCTTGGCTGAATGTGGGTTAGGAGCGAGGAGAGTGAAAAGTTTGAAATTAGAGCAATTTCGAAAAATCATAGGGATTTGTCTCCTTGTTTCACTTGTCTTTATTGGGTGTTATAAACCACTTCGTGAGTTTATTTCATTTCCAAAGCAACTTGTTATATTTCAAAATCAAGATTCAAAAGTATCTTCTTTGCCTGTATTTCAAACAAAATCAACTGATGAAACAATTTTTACGATTGCTTCTGGGCTTGCTAGTGAAAAAACAATTTCAGTAAATGCACATCAAAGTGGAGAAGCTGATATGGTTTATGAGCTTGCAGGATTACCTGTGAAAAAAGTAAATGTGAAAGTACTAAAAGATTTCAAAGTAATTCCAGGTGGACAATCAATTGGTGTGAAATTAAATGCAAAAGGGGTACTTGTTGTAGGACATCATTTAATTCAAACAGAAAAAGGAAAAGTATCTCCAGGTGAGCTCGCAGGTGTACAAGTAGGGGATATGATTACTGAAATAAATGGTAAAACAATTGAACGAATGAGTGATATTGCACCATTTATTCATAATAGCGGGAAAACAGGGGAATCGCTTAATCTTGTTTTGCTAAGAGAGGGAAAATATATTCGAACAAAATTAACTCCACAAAAAGATGGTGGAGAACAGTCGTATCGAATTGGGTTGTACATTCGTGACTCAGCTGCAGGTATTGGAACGATGACATTCATTCATCCAGAATCAATGAAATACGGCGCGCTCGGTCATGTGATTTCTGACAATGATACGAAAAAACCAATTCAAGTTGAAGATGGACAAATCGTTCGTTCGACAGTAACATCTATTGAACGTGGGAGCAATGGAGATCCAGGTGAGAAATTAGCAAGATTTTCACCAGATCATGAAGTTGTTGGTAATATTACAACGAATAGTCCATTTGGTATTTTTGGTAAGTTAAATACAGAAATGAAAAATGGAATTATGGATGAAGCGCTTCCGATTGCCCTTTCTCATCAAGTGAAAGAAGGACCTGCGAAAATCTTGACAGTTATCGATCAAGATAAAGTAGAAGCGTTCGATATAGAAATTGTAAGTACAGTTCCGCAAAAGTTTCCTGCAACAAAAGGAATGGTTGTAAAGATTACAGATAAACGCTTATTAGAAAAAACAGGTGGAATCGTACAAGGAATGAGTGGTAGTCCAATTGTACAAGATGGAAAATTAGTTGGGGCTGTAACGCACGTATTCGTAAATGATCCAACATCTGGATATGGTGTTCATATTGAGTGGATGCTACATGAAGCAGGGATCAATATTTATACAGATCAGAAAAAAGCAAGCTGAACTTTGTATTCAGCTTGTTTTTTTTGTTTGTTTTTTAAAGTTGGGAAGAGAAGAAATCTCCTGATTGATAAAAAATTTCTTGTAAAGCCGTTGAAATGTTACAAAAGATTCGCAACGGGTGTTTTTTGTTGTAAAATAAAAGTAGAGCATGCATATTCGGCTGTAATCATATGATGGAATATGTAAAAGAACACTAAGAAATGGACGATAAAAATCTTTTTTTGTGATTTTTTCGGAATTTAAGAAAGTTTTAAAGGGGATTTTCACATAATTGTCGAACAATTCATGTAGTCTAGAAGGTAATACTTTCTGCCGGGAGAAATCATTAGTTAGGGAGGAAAAGCTGTGGAGAAAATTAAAGTGTGTCTCGTGGATGATAATAAAGAACTTGTATCTATGTTAGAGAGTTATGTTGCTGCTCAGGATGATATGGAAGTAATTGGTGTAGCGTATAATGGTCAAGAGTGCTTAAATTTATTAAAAGAAAGACAACCAGATGTACTTGTTCTCGATATTATTATGCCGCATTTAGATGGTCTCGCAGTACTAGAAAAAATGCGTCATATTGATCGTTTTAAACAACCGAATGTAATTATGTTAACAGCGTTTGGACAGGAGGATGTGACGAAAAAGGCTGTTGATTTGGGGGCGTCATATTTTATCTTAAAACCATTTGATATGGAAAATTTAACGAGTCATATTCGTCAAGTTAGCGGAAAATCAAGCGCTACCATTAAACGACCGCTATCAGCTTTTCGTTCTGTAACAACATCTGATGGAAAACCGAAAAATTTAGATGCAAGCATTACGAGTATCATTCATGAAATTGGTGTACCAGCCCATATTAAAGGATACATGTATTTGCGCGAGGCAATTTCTATGGTCTATAACGACATTGAATTGCTTGGATCAATTACAAAAGTACTATATCCTGATATCGCAAAGAAATATAATACAACAGCAAGTCGTGTAGAACGTGCAATTCGTCATGCGATTGAAGTTGCTTGGAGCCGTGGGAATATTGAGTCCATTTCTTCTTTATTTGGCTATACAGTATCCATGTCAAAAGCAAAACCTACGAATTCCGAATTCATCGCGATGGTGGCGGATAAGTTAAGGCTTGAACATAAAGCGAGTTAAAAATAACAGTAGGAATTAATGAGTAGTTTTGCTTATGAAAGAAAAGTGCGCATAACGCTTGCTTAATCAATAAATGATTGATATACAAACCGATGAACATTCTTTTTGGGAGTTTTAGATAACTGTCATGAAAGGAATGTTCATTTTTTGTTTTAGCAAATTAAAGCGTTATAAGAAAAGTCCTGTACACAACAGGACTGCCTATTCTTTCTCTTGATTTTGTTTTTCTAATTCAACGAGTTTTTGAATTAAAATATGCTGAGGCATATGCATAAGCTGTTCAAGTGGAACACCGAGAGCTTTTGATAACTTAATAGCTGTCTCTGGTGAAAGTTGTAATGGTCTCATAAAAGTACCTCCTTTTTGTATAGTATAACATAAAGTGAAATGAGCATAAGTGGAGAGGGGGGGATGATAACAGGTCGTATGATTATGTAAATGCAAGTTGAAAAAACGACATAAATGAGCAACTGGTTACGAGTAGAAGCCTGCCGCATGCATTTTGTATTCTACATAGCAGCGATTTATATCTTGAAAAATATATAGTTTGATTTACAACCTGCAATGATTTTTTGTTAACTTTTAAAGTGAGATAAAGTGAAACTTTAATCAGTAGGGGGTTTTTTCATCCCCGCTGATTATTAGCTCTCACCAATCGGGCGCATGCCAGCAGTTTATCTCCCGCCTAACTTCTTAAGAAAAGCGGAAGCGGCTCGCTCAGAATCGCAGGACGCCCACGCATAAGGCGGAGAGGTACTTTTTTCCTCGTCCAAGGGGACGGAACGACCGGAGGGTTCTAGCTGCTAGAGCTGGACAACAAAGAAATGTGGAAATGGACAATGATTTCGCCGAATTTGGAGGTGGGAGTATTTCCTGCCCGCGAATAGAGGGATAAAATTTGAGGTGAGAAGATGACGCTTATTTTTGGGCACCGCGGAGCTGCTGGAACGTATCCGGAAAATACGATGGTTTCTTTTCGGGCGGCAGAGAAATTTGGGGCTGATGGGATTGAATTAGATGTGCATTTCACAAAAGATAACAAAATTGTTGTCATTCATGATGAGACTGTAAATCGAACGACTAATGGAAAGGGGCCTGTTCGAAATTATGTATATGCAGATTTACGTGCGTTAGATGCGAGTTATACATTTTATGATAAGGTCGGTGCGCAGCACGTTCCTTTGTTGGAAGAAGTGTTAGAGTGGCTGAAAACAAACAACCTTTTTCTGAATATTGAATTTAAGAATAATAAAGTGCCGTACCTTGGTTTAGAAGAAGAGGTAATTACTCTTATTCGAAAATATAGTATGGAGGAGCGAACGATTCTATCTTCTTTTAATCATTATAGTATGAAAAAGTGTCATAGGATGGCTCCTGATATTGAAACGGCAATTTTATACAAGGATGGATTGCATAGCCCGTGGGCTTACGCGAAAAAGATGGGAGCGAGTGCTATTCATCCAAACTACCGGTATATTTCGGATGGAATTGTAGAGTTAACGATGGAAAATGGTGTATTTGTGCGTCCGTATACAATTAATGATGAAGAAGCAATAAGGAAATTTTTAAAGATGAATGTGACGGCTGTTATTACAGACTATCCAGAGTGTGTGAAAAAGATAATGCAAGGTGTAAAATGAGTCCTTTCTTTATGAGGGGGCTCGTTTTTTTATGGGAAACAATACTGAGACTTAAAGAGAAGAAAAAAAGAGAATTGGGAGAAAAACACCCGCTGATGGAAGTTTCACTTTATCCCGCTATTCGTGGGCGGTAAGATCTCGCCTCAAGATGGAGAGAAGCGGAAAATAACCGTCCGTAAAAGCCGATTGGTTCAACTAACCATTCGAAGGAAAAGCACCTTCGAATGGAAGTTTCACTTTATCTTCGAAATCGAGCTTGTACTTTATTTCGTTTTCGGTCGCGATATAAAACGAAGCCGCCAAAGATATAAAAACCAATTGCGAAACACAGTACTCCAATTACAAATTGTAACCATAATGCAGGGATTGGAGAGAAGAGAATACCGAAAACGGTATCTCTCATCAGTTTAATGCCTACTACAGCTAGTGAAATAGGGATAACTGCTAATAGGAGAGCGAGATAACGTTGCATAAGGAAGTCCCCTTTTTCTGATGATTTTGTATATACAAAATCATGTGATAATTTATGTTCGTTTGTCAAGGGGTTTTGGAAGAAGTAAGATAGAGGTGTGAAAAATTTTGCAGAGATGCTGCGGGAGGATTGGTAGCATATGAAACAAAGGGCATTAATTATTGGAGCGGGTGCTGGAGGAAGTGCGATTTTAGGTCTATTGCAAAAATCAAATATATTTGAAGTAGTTGCAATTGTGGATATTAATGAAAAAGCAAAGGGAATTCAACTTGCAAAGAGTCTTTATATTTCTACCGGAAGTAACTGGGAAGTGTTTATACGTGAGGATATTGATGTCATTTTTGATATGACAGGTGATTATAGTGTGTATGAACAAATTTTGGTGAAGAAACAAGAAGATGTGCTGCTTGTCCCAGGGGATGTTGCGAATATCGTTGTAAAGCTTGCGCATGAAAAAGAAATGTTGATTGGGAAATTAAAAGATCAAACGCAGCAGCGGGATCTTATTTTAAATTCGACGCACGATGGTATGATTGTTGTTGATAAAGAAGGGCAAGTATTGTTGTTCAATAAAAGTGCGGAACGGATGACGGGATATAAAAGAGAAGAAGTTGTTGATAAATATATTTTAGAAGTGATCCCAACAAGTAAGTTGCTTCGGATTATTCGTACGAAGCAAATTGAGATTAATCAAGAATTAACATTAGATAATGGGAAGAAAATTATTTCAACACGTATTCCGATTTTAAATGAAGTTGGAGAGGTGCAAGGGGCCTTTGCGGTTTTTAAAGATATTACTGAAATTGTAAATTTAGCCGAAGAGGTAACGGATTTAAAAGAAATTCAAACGTTGTTAGAAGCGATTATTCATTCTTCTGAAGAAGCAATTTCTGTTGTCGATGAGCAAGGGCGAGGACTTGTCATTAACCCGGCTTACACAAAATTAACGGGTCTTTCAGAGGAAGATATTATTGGTAAGCCAGCGACAACGGATATTGTAGAAGGAGAAAGTATGCATATGAAAGTGCTACGGACGCGTAGGGCAGTACGTGGTATTCATATGAAAATTGGGCAAAAGAAGAGGGATGTTATTGTAAACGTAGCTCCAGTTATTGTTGATGGGATTTTAAAGGGGAGTGTCGGGGTAATTCGCGACGTATCCGAGATTCAAAAATTAACAAATGAATTAAATAGGGCAAGACAAATTATTCGTACGTTAGAAGCAAAGTATTCATTCGACGATATCGTTGGAACGTCAGAAGGAATTGTGGCAGCGATTGAACAAGCGAAATTAGGGGCGAATACACCAGCGACGGTACTGCTGCGCGGGGAATCAGGAACTGGAAAAGAATTGTTTGCGCACGCCATTCATAATGGCAGCAATCGGAAGTACAATAAGTTTGTTCGTGTAAACTGTGCAGCAATCTCTGAATCGTTATTAGAGAGTGAACTGTTTGGTTATGAAGAAGGTGCGTTTTCCGGAGCGCGTCGCGGGGGAAAACGTGGTTTTTTTGAAGAAGCGAACAATGGGAGTATTTTCTTAGATGAAATAGGGGAATTGTCTGCGAATACACAAGCGAAGTTACTTCGTGTGTTGCAAGAGAAGGAAATCGTGAGAGTTGGAGGTACGAAGCCGATTCCAATTAATGTTCGAGTTATTGCTGCAACGCATGTGAATTTAGAAAAGGCAATTTTAGATGGTGATTTTCGGGAAGATTTATATTATCGGTTAAATAAAATTCCGATTCATATTCCATCACTTGGTCAGCGTAAAGAGGATATTGGTGAAATTGCTGAGCGATTAATTCAAAAGATTAATCAAGATTATGGACGTAATGTTGAGGGATTAACGGAATCAGCGGTGCAGTATTTACAATCATATGATTGGCCGGGAAATGTTCGTGAGCTTGAAAATATTTTAGGGCGAGCGATTATTTTTATGAATTATAACGAAATGTATATTGATGTACATCATTTGCCACCGTTACATCATGAGGACCAACATGAACTTATAGGGAGTAATTTACTTCCTGAATTAGAAGAAAGACCTCTTGAGGATTTAGTGGCTGAATTTGAGGGGAATATTATTCATGAGTATTTGTCTAGATTTAATGGGAACAAAACAAAAACAGCACAAGCGCTAGGGATTTCGGTTCGAAATTTATATTATAAGCTAGAAAAGTATGAGTGTGCAAAAAATAGCACGCAATAATTTGCATACCACGCAATAATTTGCGCGGTATGCATAATACGACAGTATTAGACAGAATTTTTTGTGTAGTTACAAAATGTTGATTTTTCTACGTTTTGAATGCGTTTTCAAAAATATTTAAATGAAATTAAAAAGTTGGCACGATATTTGCTTTAATATATAAGCGAGGGACGACGAGGAAGGGTTGATTACAAAATATGAAGTTACAAACTTTAATTGATCAAGCGGCAAAGCAACCGAAAAAAACAGTTGCTGTTGCAGTAGCTGAAGATCATGAAGTAATTGAAGCCGTTGCAATGGCTGTACAATTACAGTTAGCTCAATTTCGTCTATATGGAAATCAAGAAACAATTCTTAGTATGTTACAAGAGCATGGATTAGGACCTTCAGAACATATTGAAGTAATTTCTACTACATCTAACGCAGAAGCTGCTGAATTAGCGGTAAAAGCTGTAAGTGGTGGAGAAGCGGATGTACTTATGAAGGGCAATATTCCAACAGCTAATATTTTGAAAGCAGTATTAAATAAAGAGTGGGGTCTTCGTAAAGGCGGTGTGTTATCACACGTTGCAGCTTTTGAAGTACCGAATTACGATCGCTTTATCATCTTAACAGATGCAGCGATGAATATCGCTCCAGATGTACAGCAAAAAGCGGCGATTGCACAAAATGCAGTTGAAGTTGCCCGGGCAATAGGAGTAGAAGTACCGAAAGTAGCTCCAATTGCTGCTGTAGAAGTTGTAAATCCTGCAATGCAAGCAACGATTGATGCAGCTATGTTAACGCAAATGAATCGTCGAGGACAAATTAAAAATTGTATCATTGACGGACCACTTGCTTTAGATATTGCTGTTTCACAAATTGCAGCCGAGCATAAAGGAATTCAAAGCGATGTAGCTGGTAAAGCAGATATTTTACTCGTCCCAACAATTGAAGCTGGAAATGTATTATATAAATCGCTTGTATATTTTGCGGATGCAAAAGTAGGAGCGATTATCGCTGGAGCGAAGGCGCCGATTGTGTTAACATCTCGCGCCGATTCAGCAGAAACAAAAGTGCATTCATTAGCATTGGCAGTTGCGACTGCTTCTAAATAAACTTTCTTGCAATACATGTTTTATTTTCATTAATGATTAAGGAAATGAATCCGGTATAACGGACTAAAATGGAAAATGGTAAACATATCAAGGGGGAAATTACAATGACATTAGAAATCTTCAAATACTTAGAAACTTACGATTACGAGCAAGTTGTGTTCTGTCAAGATAAAGAATCAGGATTAAAAGCAATTATTGCAATTCATGACACAACTCTTGGACCAGCTCTTGGCGGAACAAGAATGTGGACATATGATTCTGAAGAAGCTGCAATTGAAGATGCTCTTCGTCTTGCAAAAGGTATGACATATAAAAACGCAGCAGCTGGTTTAAACTTAGGCGGTGCAAAAACAGTTATTATCGGCGATCCACGCAAAGATAAGAGCGAAGCAATGTTCCGCGCATTAGGACGTTACATTCAAGGATTAAATGGTCGTTACATCACAGCTGAAGATGTTGGTACAACTGTAGATGATATGGACATTATTCATGAAGAAACAGATTTCGTAACAGGTATTTCACCTTCATTCGGTTCTTCTGGTAACCCATCTCCAGTAACTGCTTATGGCGTATACGTTGGTATGAAAGCAGCTGCAAAAGAAGCGTTTGGTACAGATAGCTTAGAAGGTAAAGTAATTGCTGTTCAAGGTGTAGGAAATGTGGCTTATCACTTATGCAAACACCTACATGCAGAAGGGGCAAAATTAATTGTTACAGATATTAATAAAGAAGCTGTGCAACGTGCTGTAGAAGAATTTGGTGCAACTGCTGTTGAGCCAAACGAAATTTACGGTGTAGAATGTGACATTTATGCACCATGTGCACTAGGAGCAACAGTAAACGACGAAACAATTCCACAATTAAAAGCGAAAGTAATTGCTGGTTCTGCAAATAACCAATTAAAAGAAGATCGTCACGGTGATATCGTTCATGAAATGGGTATCGTGTATGCACCAGATTATGTTATTAACGCGGGCGGCGTAATTAACGTAGCGGACGAGTTATACGGATACAATAGAGAACGTGCATTAAAACGTGTAGAAGCAATTTATGACACAATTGAAAAAGTAATTTCAATTTCAAAACGTGATGGTGTGCCAACATATGTGGCAGCGGATCGTCTTGCTGAAGAGCGCATCGCAAGCTTAAAAAATACACGCAGCACATTTTTAAGTAACGGCCATAACATTTTAAGCCGTCGCTAATTCATAGAAAAAATAAATGTGAAAGCAGTAGCAGCTTCATTTAGCAGTTGCTACTGTCTTTCTAAATAAATGCTGGAGGGAGCAGTCTTGTCCGTGAATCGAATTCTTGTCATTAATCCTGGTAGCACATCTACGAAGATTGGTGTTTTTGATAATGAAAGACCTGTTTTAGAAGAAACAATTCGTCATGACGAAGAACAGATTGGGAAATATAAGCGTATCATTGATCAATATGAATTTCGTAAGCAAACTATTTTAGAGGTTCTGCATTCTCATGGCATTAATATTTCTAAATTAAATGCTGTATGTGGTCGCGGCGGACTACTTCGTCCGATTGAAGGCGGTACGTATACAGTAAACGAAGCAATGCTAGAAGATTTGAAGAATGGTTATAGTGGTCACCATGCTTCTAATTTAGGTGGAATTTTAGCATATGAAATTGCTTCTGGACTTAACATTCCAGCGTTTATTGTCGATCCAGTAGTTGTAGATGAAATGGAAGATATCGCTCGTATAAGTGGGATAGCTGGCATGGAGCGAAGAAGTATTTTTCATGCGCTAAACCAAAAAGCAGTAGCACGTAAAGTTGCAAAAAAACTTGATCGTAAATATGAAGATTTACATTTAATCATTGCACATATGGGTGGCGGTATTTCGATTGGTTCTCATAAAGAAGGAAAAGTTATTGATGTAAATAACGGTTTAAATGGAGAAGGACCATTCAGCCCAGAGCGTGCAGGAACGGTTCCAGTAGGTCAGCTTGTGGAAATGTGTTTCTCTGGTGACTATTACCGTGATGAAATGATGAAAAAAATCGTTGGACAAGGTGGCTTAGTAAGCTTACTTGGTACAAATGATGCAATTAAAGTAGAGAAAATGGTAGAACAAGGCGATCCTGAAGCAACGCTTGTTTATACAGCAATGGCATATCAAGTTGCAAAAGAGATTGGTGCGGCAAGTGCAGTTCTTCATGGCAAAGTAGATGCCATTGTTTTAACGGGTGGGCTTGCATATAGTAAAATTCTTGTTGATGAAATTAAAGAACGTGTTCATTGGATTGCAGATGTTATTGTGCATCCGGGTGAAGATGAATTACAAGCATTAGCAGAAGGTGCACTTCGTGTACTTCGTGATGAAGAAACTGCAAAAGAGTATGCTGTACGTGAAAAAGAAACAGTAGCTAGGGGTTGAGTGATATGGCAAAAGAATACGATTTAGTCATCGTTGGCGGTGGAACAGGCGGATATGTCGCTGCTATTCGTGCATCACAATTAGGATTAACAACAGCGCTTGTTGAAAAAGAGAACCTAGGTGGTACTTGCTTACACAAAGGATGTATTCCTAGTAAAGCATTACTTCGCAGTGCTGAAGTCTTTGCAACTGCAAAAAAAGGTGAAGAATTCGGCGTTGTAACGAGCAATGTAGAATTAAATTTTGCAAAAGTACAAGAACGTAAAGAAAAAATCGTTAGCCAACTTCATAAAGGTGTTCAGCATTTAATGAAGCAAGGGAAAATCGATGTATACGAAGGAATTGGTCGTATTCTGGGCCCATCTATTTTCTCACCGATGCCAGGTACGATTTCTGTTGAATTAGCAAGCGGAGAAGAGAATGAAATGCTTATTCCGAAAAATGTAATCATTGCAACAGGATCACGTCCAAATTCTTTACCAGGACTTGAACTTGATGGTGAATATGTCATGTCATCTGATCATGCCCTAAAAATGGAAACGCTTCCTAAATCTATCATTATTGTTGGTGGAGGGGTAATTGGTATTGAGTGGGCATCTATGCTTGCTGATTTCGGCGTGGAAGTAACTGTACTTGAATATGCAAAATACGTTCTACCGCTTGAAGATCAAGATGTTTCTAAGGAAATGCAACGTTTGCTTAAGAAAAAAGGCATTAAAGTTGTAACTGGTGCAAAAGTATTGCCAGAAACATTAGTGAAAGATAACGGTGTAACGATTCAAGCTGAATTGAATGGTGAAAATAAAGAATTTAAAGCTGAAAAAGTGCTTGTATCTGTTGGAAGACAAGCAAACACACAAAATATTGGCTTAGAAAATACAGATATCGTTGTTGAAAAAGGTTATATTCAAACGAATGAATATTATCAAACGAAAGAATCGCACATTTATGCGATTGGCGATGTAATTGGTGGCTTGCAGCTTGCTCATGTTGCTTCTCATGAAGGAATTGTAGCGGTTGAACACATTGCTAGAAAAGAACCAATGCCAATTGATTACTCGATGGTATCTAAATGTGTATATAGCAGCCCGGAAGTTGCATCTGTCGGTTTAACAGAGCAAGAAGCGAAAGAAAAAGGTTATAAATTAAAAGTAGGTAAATTCTCATTCCGTGCAATCGGTAAAGCGCTTGTATATGGAGAATCTGATGGTTTTGTAAAACTTGTTGTTGATGAAGAAACAAATGATATTCTTGGTGTTCATATGATTGGACCGCACGTAACTGATATGATCTCAGAAGCGGGTCTTGCAAGAGTATTAGACGCAACGCCTTGGGAAGTTGCACATACAATTCATCCACATCCATCATTATCAGAAGCAATTGGTGAAGCTGCGTTAGCAGTTGATGGAAAAGCGTTACACGGGTAAAAGTGAACCATTAAGAATGGATAGTATACCGTTCTTGCTTTATAATAGAGCGGGGTAAAAAGGATTTAGGAGGGTGTTAAAATGGCTGAAGTAAAAGCAAAACGCCATGAAGAGCTTGGGTTAAGCGATGAGCAAGTATTAGAAATGTATCGCACGATGTTACTCGCACGTAAAATTGACGAGCGTATGTGGTTATTAAACCGTGCAGGGAAAATCCCGTTTGTAATTTCTTGTCAAGGGCAAGAAGCTGCACAGGTAGGAGCAGCGTTTGCACTTGATCGTGATAAAGACTACGCTCTGCCTTATTATCGTGATATGGGTGTCGTGTTAGCATTTGGTATGACAGCAAGAGAGCTTATGTTATCCGGATTTGCAAAAGCAGAAGATCCAAACTCTGGCGGACGTCAAATGCCTGGACACTTTGGACAAAAGAAAAATCGCATCGTAACAGGTTCGTCACCAGTTACAACGCAAGTACCACATGCAGTAGGTATTGCGTTAGCAGGAAAGATGGAAGGGAAAGATTTAGTAACATTTGTTACATTTGGTGAAGGTTCTTCCAACCAAGGTGATTTCCATGAAGGTGCAAACTTTGCTGGGGTACACAAATTACCTGTTATTTTCATGTGTGAAAATAATAAATATGCAATCTCGATCCCTGTTGAAAAACAATTAGCATGTAAAAATGTATCTGACCGTGCAATCGGTTATGGTATGCCAGGATATACAGTAGACGGAAATGACCCGCTTGAAGTATATAAAGCTGTAAAAGAGGCAGCTGATCGCGGACGCCGTGGTGAAGGTCCAACATTAATTGAAACTGTATCTTATCGTTTAACAGCACACTCTAGTGATGACGATGATCGTGTTTACCGTGACCGAGAAGAAGTAGAAGAAGCAAAGAAAAAAGATCCAATCTATACATTTGCAAATTATTTAAAAGAAGTAGGCATTTTATCAGAGGAATCTGAAAAACAAATGTTAGATGATATAATGCATATCGTAAATGAAGCAACAGAATATGCAGAAAATGCTCCGTATGCAGATGCAGAGTCTGCATTAAAGCATGTATACGCGGAATAAGGGGGAACGTTTCATGGCTGTAATGTCTTATATTGACGCGATTACATTAGCAATGCGCGAAGAAATGGAACGCGATGAGAAAGTATTTGTATTAGGAGAAGACGTTGGTAAAAAAGGCGGCGTATTTAAAGCGACAAACGGATTGTATGATCAATTTGGTGAGATGCGCGCACTTGATACACCACTTGCAGAATCTGCAATTGCTGGGGTAGCAATTGGTGCAGCGATGTATGGAATGCGCCCAATTGCAGAAATGCAATTTGCTGATTTCATTATGCCAGCAGTGAACCAAATTGTTTCCGAAGCAGCAAAAATTCGTTATCGCTCTAACAATGATTGGACTTGTCCGGTAACAATCCGTGCACCATTTGGCGGCGGTGTTCATGGTGCATTGTATCATTCTCAGTCTGTAGAAGCGCTTTTTGCGAACCAACCTGGTTTAAAAATTGTAATTCCTTCTACACCATATGATGCAAAAGGTTTATTAAAAGCAGCAATTCGTGATGAAGATCCAGTATTGTTCTTTGAACATAAACGTGCATATCGCTTAATTAAAGGTGAAGTGCCGGAAGATGATTATGTATTACCAATTGGAAAAGCAGACGTAAAACGTGAAGGTGACGACATTACTGTTATCACATACGGATTATGTGTACACTTTGCTCTTCAAGCTGCTGAAAAATTAGCACAAGATGGCATCTCTGCTCACGTTCTTGATTTACGTACTGTATATCCGTTAGATAAGGAAGCAATTATTGAAGCAGCTTCAAAAACAGGTAAAGTTCTTCTTGTAACGGAAGATAATAAAGAAGGAAGCATTATGAGTGAAGTAGCGGCAATTATCGCAGAAAATTGCTTATTTGATCTTGATGCACCAATTGCTCGTCTTGCAGGTCCAGACGTTCCAGCAATGCCATATGCACCAACAATGGAGAAGTTCTTTATGGTGAATCCAGATAAAGTGGAAAAAGCAATGCGTGAACTTGCGGAATTTTAATCGGGGGGACTATACATGGCTGTAGAAAAAATTACAATGCCTCAGCTTGGGGAGAGTGTAACAGAGGGTACAATTAGTAAATGGCTTGTTTCTGTTGGTGATCACGTAAATAAATATGATCCGCTTGCAGAAGTAATGACAGATAAAGTAAACGCAGAAGTACCTTCCTCTTTCAGCGGGGTTGTTACAGAATTAATCGCTGGCGAAGGTGATACACTAGCTGTCGGTGAAGTGATTTGTATGATTCAAGTTGAGGGGGCAAATGAAGTAGCTGCAACAGCTGTAGAAGAGAAAACGAAAGAGGCGCCAAAAGCAGAGGTAGTTGCACCGCTATCCGCACCGAAAGCAAAGCAACCAACTGATGGTAAACCACGTTTTTCACCAGCTGTATTAAAGCTTGCAGGTGAACATAATATTGACCTAGATGCAGTAGTAGGTACAGGAGCAAATGGTCGTATTACGCGTAAAGATATTTTAACATTAGTTGAATCTGGCAATATTCCACAAGCAGGTGCGAAGAAAGAAGCTGCACCAATTACACCAGCAGCACCAAAAGCAGCAGCTGCACCAGCACCAGCAGCACCAAAAGCAGAAGTGGTAAAACCGGTATCTGTACCAACAATGCCAGGAGATATTGAAATCCCAGTGACTGGTGTTCGTAAAGCAATTGCTGCAAACATGCTGCGCAGTAAGCATGAAGCACCACACGCGTGGATGATGATTGAAGTGGATGTAACAGATCTTGTTTCATACCGTAATTCAATTAAAGGTGAATTTAAAAAGCGTGAAGGCTTTAATTTAACATTCTTCGCATTCTTCGTAAAAGCTGTTGCACAGGCTTTAAAAGAATACCCACAAATTAATTCTATGTGGGCTGGCGATAAAATTGTTCAGAAGAAAGATATTAACCTTTCTATCGCTGTTGCAACTGACGATGAATTATTCGTTCCAGTTATTAAGCATGCTGATGAGAAAACAATTAAAGGTATCGCTCGTGAAATTACTGAACTTGCAACAAAAGTACGTACGAAATCATTAAAAGCTGACGAAATGCAAGGTGGAACATTTACGATTAATAACACAGGGTCATTTGGTTCTGTTCAATCTATGGGTATTATTAACTATCCACAAGCAGCAATTTTACAAGTAGAATCTATCGTGAAACGTCCAGTAATTATGGATAACGGTATGTTCGGTGCACGTGATATGGTTAACTTATGCCTATCTCTTGACCACCGCGTATTAGACGGATTCATTTGCGGTAAGTTCTTAGGACGCGTAAAAGAAATTCTTGAAAATACATCTGCAGATAATACTTCTGTATATTAATGATAAAAAAGCTCGCCAATTGGCGGGCTTTTTTTTGTATATAAATTCACTTTAATTTTTGGTCATATAAGTTACTGCATGCAGAATACAACATACCCTGCACTCGCCCATCTAAAAAAGAGGTTTTTAGATGTCATTTTCCTCCTTTTTATATACTGAGTTACAGTTGAAACTTTATAATGTTTTTTACATAGACAATATAATTAAACGCAAACTAAAAGGAGGAATTTAATTAAGGGGTGCCATCTATTATGCATATGCACATATTTGAAGGCGCAAAGCATCTTTCGAGTTTCGAGTGGGTGCTCCGTGCTATAGTGGCATATATGTTTTTAATTATTGTGGCAAAAGCGATGGGACAACGCTCTATTGCCCAGCTTCGTTTTTTAGATCTTATTCTCGTGCTATTATTAGAGGGAAATCTAACGAATGCATTGTCTGATGAAAAAGTAGGTCTTTTGGGTTCTATGATTACATCGTTTATTCTCGTCATACTTCATATAGTAAGTTCTATTTTGACATTAAAGTGGGATCGGTGGAGACGGTTTTTAGAGCCTGCACCAATTATTCTTATACATAATGGTTCCGTTCAGTTTAATAATTTAAAGAAAGCGCGGATTACAGTCGAGTATTTATTTTCGGAGCTAAGATTGCAAGGTATTACAGATATTCAAACAGTAAAACTAGCTTTATGGGAAGCGAGTGGGGTTGTTTCTGTATTTCAATATGCGGCACATGAAACAGTGTCTCGAAAAGATATGAAAATATACGTAGAACAATCACCTATTACATTTATCATAATAAAGAATGGGAATATTCAAAAGGATGTTCTCGCTTTAATAGAAAAAACAGAGGAGTGGGTAAAAGACGAGTTAAAGCAGAAAGTACCGATTCAATCGATTCAATTAGCAACGGTAGATGAAAAGGGACAAATAAATATT
This sequence comes from Bacillus sp. S10(2024), assembly GCF_050473865.1. Lineage (NCBI taxonomy): Bacteria > Bacillati > Bacillota > Bacilli > Caryophanales > Bacillaceae > Bacillus > Bacillus sp. S10(2024). Next base: position 189,028 of record NZ_JBFLUR010000002.1, read on the forward strand.
TTGCTTAAAAAGTAAAAAAGTGATCATTTTTCCATTTTATACATATGATACAATGGTGTGGACAAGGAAATAAAAAGAAAGGTTTGTTGAAATGGGATATGTGGAGGAATTACGGAAAGTAGTTGGTCATCGCCCGTTAATTTTAGTCGGTTCAGTTGTTCTTGTATTGAATAAAGATGGGGAAGTATTATTACAACAAAGACAAGAACCGCATGGAAAATGGGGCCTTCCTGGTGGATTAATGGAACTGCGGGAGTCACCAGAAGAAACTGCATACCGTGAAGTATATGAAGAGACAGGCGTTCATGTGAAGAATTTGCAGCTTATTAATGTGTTCTCAGGTGCAAACCATTTTGTGAAACTAGAAAACGGTGACGAGTTTCAAGCAGTAACGACTGCCTATTATACGCATGATTATGAAGGAGAACCTACTGTAAACAAAGAGGAAGCAATACAATTAAAGTTTTTTTCGATTACAGAATTACCAGAGTATATTGTAGGATCGCATAAAAGAATGATTGAAGTATATACAGAAATGATACAGAATAAGTAAAAAATGTAATATAATAGTGATGGAGATGCAAAAATACAGTTCCGGTTGGTAGTCCGGACGCATAATTTTTTTTATGTCAATAACCTTCCCCTCCGGGATGTCCAGCATTTCTGAATATGCTTGTAAAGGAGGGACTGTCAGTGAAATTGACAGTATATCATGACGGTCAGTATTTTGTAGGAATGATTGAGCGAGAAGAAAAAGGGAAGTTGTATGCAGTACGGCACATTTTTGGTGCTGAACCGTCTGATGAAGAAGTGTTTTTATTTGTAAATGATACGTTATTACCGTATTTTAATCGTTATGCGAAATGCGGAGTAGAAATGAAACAGCAAAAGCGTCCGAAAAATGTAAAACGCATGATTCGGCAAGCAGCAAGGGAATTAAAAACTTCAAAGTTTACGAAAGCACAAGAAGCTATTCAGTTATCGTATGAAGTGCAAAAAAAAGAGAAGCAAGTGCAATCGAAAGAAATGCGAGAAATGGAAAAGCGGAAAAAACGTGCCTTAAAAGTGCAAAAAGCGAAACAGAAACATCGTGGTCATTAAGAAAAGCGTCTTCGAGCAAGGTCTCGAAGACGTTTTTTAGTGAAACATGGCTACAAAGCAAGTAAGTTTACTTGTATTTTAGAAATGGTTATTGGTAAGATACAGATAGAGATATGTGAGGAGGGAAAGCTTTGATTAACTTTAACTTTTTTATGAATGACGTTGTTCGTCAAGCACGTGAAGAAATCGTAGCAGCTGGTTATACAGAATTAACAACGCCGGAAGCTGTAGATGAAGCATTGCAAAAGAAAGGTACAACACTTGTAATGATAAATTCTGTATGCGGCTGTGCAGGGGGAATTGCGCGTCCAGCAGCAGCTCATTCTATTCATTATGATAAACGTCCAGATTACCTAGTTACTGTGTTTGCAGGTCAAGATAAAGAGGCAACAGCACGTGCTCGTGAATATTTTGAGGGATATCCACCATCTTCTCCATCGTTTGCACTATTGAAAGATGGAAAGATTGTAACGATGGTTGAGCGTCATGAGATTGAAGGTCATGACCCAATGCAAGTTATCGCGAAATTACAATCGTACTTTGAAGAACATTGTGATGAAATGTAATATACGTTTTTAGAACCGTTAAGAATGTAATCTTAACGGTTCTTTTTTATGTATAATACAAGTTGTTTATGCATATAATTATGCAGTGTATATTAATTAATTTCTGTTATAGAAAGAAAAATAAATTTATTTTTATTTTATTTATTGCATAAAAATCAATTTGTTGCTACAATACATTCATCGAATAAAAATTCTATAAAACAAATAAATATACATTAACTAGGAGGGAAAGTAATGAAGAAGTTTTTATCAATTTCAGTTGCACTTATTTTAATCATGAGTATATTCACTGCTTGTAGTAAGGGTGGAAATGCAGGAAGTGAAAATAAAAAGAAAGTGTTAGTTATGGGAACGTCTGCAGATTACAAACCGTATGAATATGTCGATGCAAAAAAGAGTGAAGATATTATCGGTTTCGATATCGATGTTATGAACTATATTAGTAAAGAATTAGGTTATAAAGTAAAAATTAAAGATATGGATTTTGGTGGACTGTTAGCATCATTAGAGGCTGGAAAAGTTGACTTTGTTATGGCGGGAATGACGCCGACAGCAGAGCGTAAGAAAAATGCTGATTTTACAGATATTTATTTTGTTGCTAAAAATGTAATCATCTCTAAACAAGGTGCAAATATTAGAACATTGCAAGATCTACAAGGGAAAAAAGTAGGAGTGCAAACAGGATCTATCCAAGAAGAAAAGGCGAAAGATTTACAAAAACAAGTATCGTTCCAATCTGAAGGACGTGATCGTGTACCAGAACTTATTCAAGAAATTCAAGCAGGGCGTTTTGATGCAATTATTTTAGAAGATACAGTAGCAAAAGGATATTTAGAAAAAAATAAAGAGTTAAACAGTGTGGAAATTCCAGAAGCTGCAGATGAAGCTGGTTCAGCGATTGCGCTTCCGAAAAATAGTGATAAGACAGCGGAGTTTAATAAAGTAATTAAGAAAATGAAAGAAAATGGAGAAATGGATAAATTAGTGAAGAAATGGTTTGGCGGCGCGAAATAAGCCGCCTTTCCTTCTTCTAGGGAGGATTGACTTAGGATGAACTTGGATTTTTCGCAAATAACGCCTTCAATACCATATATATTAAAGGGCTTAGAAGTTACATTAAAAATTGTTGTTGTTGCTTCTTTGCTTGGTTTTGCGCTAGGGACGCTATTAGCGCTTTGTAAAATTGCTAGGATAAAAGTTTTAAGTATAATTGCTGATTTTTATACATCCCTTTTTCGCGGTACACCTCTTGTACTACAATTAATGCTTATTTATTACGGTCTTCCGCAAATTACAGGTTATGATATTTCGGCATTTTTAGCAGCAGTGTTAGCATTTAGCTTAAATTCAGGTGCATACATGTCAGAAGTGATTCGTGCGGGAATTCAGGCAGTTGATAAAGGACAAACAGAAGCGGCAATGGCACTTGGTATCCCATATGGTAAGATGATGCGAAATATAATTTTACCACAAGCATTAAAAAATATTTTACCTGCATTAGTAAATGAATTTGTTACATTAACGAAAGAGTCCGCGGTTGTTACTGTAATCGGTGCAACAGATTTAATGCGCCGTGCGTATATTGTTGGCGGCGAGACATTGTCTTATTTTGAACCGCTTTTATTTGTCGGTATGATTTATTACATTCTTGTTATTATTCTTACATTCATTGGGAAAGCAGTTGAAGGGAGAATGAAGAAAAGTGATTAAAATAAATGACCTTCACAAATCATTTGGAAATAATGAAGTATTAAAAGGGATCACAACAACAATTGGACAAGGTGAAGTGGTCGCAATTATTGGGCCGTCTGGATCAGGGAAATCAACGTTTTTACGTTGCATGAATTTATTAGAGGAACCATCTGGCGGACAAATTTGGATTGATGATCAGGATGTAACGAATCCGAATACAAATATTATGGAAGTTCGTCAGCATGTTGGAATGGTGTTTCAACATTTTCACTTATTTCCTCATATGACAGTGCTAGAAAATATAACGTATGCTCCTCTTACTGTAAAAGGTACTGCGAAGGAAGAAGCAATAAAAAAAGCTGAAGAATTATTAGAAAAAGTTGGATTACTTGAGAAAAAGGATGCTTATCCAGATCGCCTTTCGGGTGGACAAAAACAGCGTGTTGCAATTGCGAGAGCATTAGCGATGGAACCGGACGTTATGCTATTTGATGAACCGACTTCAGCACTAGATCCAGAAATGGTAAAAGAAGTATTAGAAGTTATGAAATCTCTTGCAACGACAGGAATGACAATGGCAATCGTTACGCACGAAATGGGTTTTGCAAAAGAAGTAGCCGATCGTGTTCTCTTTTTAGATGGTGGGAAACTTGTAGAAGATGCGAAGCCAGAGGAATTTTTTACAACTCCGGAAAGCAAACGTGCTCAAGAATTTTTGCGAAAAATGTTGTAACATGTAAACGTTACGTGAATAATAAGGGAAAAAGGATGACATTTTGTCATCCTTTTCTTTATACTTATGTTGAAAGTAGTTCGTACATAATAGGAGCGTTAACATGTTTAAAATTGGATATCGAACAGTGAAAACAGCAGTTGGAACTGCCTTGGCTGTGTGGATTGCTCAATTACTTCATTTGGAATTTAGTAGCACGGCCGGAATTCTTGTCATTTTATGTGTACAAAATACAAAAAGAAAATCATTAGAAGTATCTATCCATCGCTTTGTAGCTTGTTTACTTTCTATGGTGTTTGCTTTTTTTATTTTTGAATCGATAGGCTATACACCGTTAACACTTGGAATTTTATTACTTTTGTTTATTCCAAGTGCAGTTATGCTTAAGATTCAAGAGGGGATTGTTACAAGCTCTGTTATTGTTTTTCATTTATATTCACTGCAAAAAATTACATGGCCTATTGTTGGAAATGAGATTGCAATTTTAACGGTTGGAATTAGTGTTGCTTTGCTAATTAATTTGTATATGCCAAGCGTTGAAGGTGAGCTAAAAGAGTATCAACAAAAAGTGGAATCTAATTTTAAGACGATTCTATTTGAAATGGCTGCCTATTTAAGAAATCGTGAAAGTGTGTGGAATGGAAAAGAGCTTATTGAAACAGAAACATTACTTGAGAAGGCAAAAGAGTTGTCTTTTATAAAGCTGGAAAATCAGTTTATGCGTGAAGATGATTATTACTATCGTTATTTTCAAATGCGTCAGCAACAGTTCGAAATTTTAGAAAGAGTTATGCCGCTAGTTGCTTCGTTATCTTGGTCATATGAACAAGCGGGTATGGTGGCGGATGTAATTGAAAATGTCGGGAATGGCATTCGCCCAGAAAGTACAGGGGTTATATCATTAAGACAGCTTCAAGAGATGCGAGAAATCTTTCGGGAAATGCCGCTTCCAGAAACACGAGAAGAATTTGAAACGCGTGCTAAGCTCGTTCAGCTCGTCTATGAAATAGAGCAATTTTTACTTATTAAAAGTCGATTTATAGGGAAATATAACATTAAAGAATTAATATAAGAAGGACGGAATGAGGTATGTCATATCTTCTTTCATTCATATTATGTATTTCCCTATCACCCCTTTGGCCGCTCGGTGATAATCCGCGTGTTGGCGATCCGCTTATTATCGTCAATAAACAAACGAACCAACTTGCATATATTCAGGATGGAAAGATACAAAATACATTTCCGGTCGCAACAGGTAAAACGAATGATTTAACGCCAGAAGGTACATTTGATGTTGTGATGAAGGTGAAAAATCCGTATTATATTGCGAAGAATATCCCAGGTGGTTCACCGGCAAATCCGCTCGGTTCAAGATGGATAGGTTTTAATGCAAGGGGTACTGATGGTAGTAAATATGGGATACACGGAACAAATCAGCCAAGCTCCATTGGCAAGTATGTTTCGCAAGGGTGTATTCGAATGCATAAACAAGATGTAGAGTATTTGTACGATCGTATTCCGATTGGTACAAAAGTATGGATTGTGAAATCAAAAAAATCATTTGAGCAGCTTGCGAAAGAAAAGGGTGCAATTGCTTACGAAGAAAGCCAGCAGTATCTGTTGGCTTTTTATAATGTTATATCTTGTCTTGACATGTGTTCATATAACATGCGTTAATGATGATAACATAAAGTGAAACTTCCCTCATTGGGGGAGCTTCATCCCCACAATGAGGATTAGTTGAACCAACCGGGCTTTTACAGGCAGTTTCTTCCTTGTTTCTCTCTGAAGTCTTACCGCCCGTTAAAGTGGGATAAAGTGAAATTTTCATCAGGAGAACTGGTACTACTCGTGAATACAGTATAAATAAAGATTATGTAAAAAGGAGTTGCTGTTATGTATACGAATCTTAGACTACCATACATTCAGTTCTTAATTGGTGCTCTTGCAATTATTACTTTCATATTGGCAACTTTTAATATATGTCCATTTTCATTAGCTGTCTTTTCTATTGCTCTTCTTAATTTTACTTTTGCACTAAGTGCTTATTATGAGCAACAATATCCAAACTTTGTTCTCTCACTAGGAATGGGAATTGCATTTAGTATTGCAGGACTTATTATTATGGCAACATAAAAGGGGGAGAATATCCCCTCTTTTTTTACCAAAACATGCTTATGCCAGTAAGCAGTGTTGCAACAAGCATTGAAATTAACATGACATAAACCATAATTTTTTGCATTTTTTTACTCATACATAGATCCTCCTTGCGAATCTTTTCAATCTTATTGTATATACAAACGAAATTTGGTACAAGGGTCTATTATGAGACATTTTCTACATAAGTTCATTTTAACCTTTCAACATATAGGTCTTTGCTATGTAGCAATAAAACAAGATTTGTACTTGCGTTCTCCTTTTGTTTTAATCCTTGCATGTGGCAGAAAAAGGTTCTGACCCCTTCTATGTACAGCCAAATGCTCTTGCTCCCCTAAAAAGAGTTTTTTAATCTGTAAAATTTGAATTCAATTAGCAGAGATAAAGAAAGCTTCAACTAATTAAAATTTCACTTTATATATCTTCTCCTTCGAAACTTTTACAGAATTCTGTTATAATAGTCATTGTTACATACATAACGCAGGAGGCGTATTCTCATGATTAATCAAGAACGTTTAGTGAATGAATTTATGGAACTTGTGCAAGTGGACTCTGAAACAAAATACGAAGCTGAGATTTGCAAAGTGTTAAAAGAAAAATTCTCTTCTTTAGGCGTTGAAGTATTTGAAGATGATACAATGGGTGTGACTGGTCACGGGGCTGGTAACTTAGTTTGTACATTACCAGCAACAAAAGAAGGCGTAGATACAATCTACTTTACTTCTCATATGGATACAGTTGTTCCTGGTAAAGGAATTAAGCCTTCAATTCAAGATGGTTATATCGTATCTGACGGTACAACAATTTTAGGTGCTGATGATAAAGCTGGACTTGCATCTATGTTTGAAGCAATTCGCGTGTTAAAAGAGAAGAATATTACGCACGGAAAAATAGAATTTATCATTACAGTTGGTGAAGAATCTGGTCTTGTTGGTGCAAAAGCATTAGATCGTGAACGCATTACAGCGAAATATGGTTATGCATTAGATAGCGATGGAAAAGTTGGAGAAATCGTTGTTGCAGCACCAACGCAAGCGAAAGTAAATGCAATTATTCGCGGGAAAACAGCTCACGCTGGTGTAGCACCAGAAAAAGGTGTATCTGCAATTACAATTGCAGCAAAATCTATTGCAAAAATGCCACTTGGCCGTATTGATTCTGAAACAACTGCGAATATCGGTCGTTTTGAAGGTGGTACACAAACAAATATCGTTTGTGACTATGTAGAAATCTTTGCTGAAGCACGTTCTTTAGTAGACGAAAAAATGCAAGAGCAAGTTCGCAAAATGAAAGAAGCATTTGAATCTACTGCTAAAGAAATGGGCGGGGAAGCAGAAGTAGAAGTAAAAGTAATGTACCCAGGATTTAAATTTGCTGATGGCGACCACGTTGTAGAAGTTGCAAAACGTGCTGCTGAAAAGATCGGCCGTACACCATCTCTTCACCAAAGCGGTGGCGGTAGCGATGCAAACGTAATTGCGGGTCACGGTATTCCAACAGTAAACTTAGCAGTTGGTTATGAAGAAATTCATACAACAAACGAAAAAATACCTGTTGAAGAACTAGTGAAAACAGCAGAGATGGTTGTTGCAATTATTGAAGAAGTAGCGAAGTAATCAAAGAATCGACCAAGTTGAAACGCATGGGTGAAATTACCCATGCGTTTTTTTATTGCTTTACGTAAATGGTTTTTAGCCATATAAATACAAGCTGAAAAAACGACATATAAACCCCTTTCAAGAGCAGTTGGTCATGCATAGTAGCGGTCACAGGGCCTTTTCCTGCCACGTACGAAGTTTTAAAACAAAGGAGGCAGACAAGTGCAGACCAATTTGTTTCTCTATAGCAACGGCATTTACGTCGAAAAAATAAAATGGATGTATATAGCTTAACAATGCAAAAGCTCTTTTAGTGTTTTTATATTTTGGTGATAGATTTGCGGAGACGGCCAATTTTTGTAGTCGTTAGGCAATTGAAGCGTTTCGATCTCGTTTTTTTCTTGTACAATGGAAGTTAAGTTATGTATATAATCGATTACTTGTAAGAAATTGATATTTGTACCAACCGAACCATGACCTGGTATTGCTATATCAATATCCATCTTTTCAACCTCTTTTAAAATCTGAATCCATCTTTGTGGATTTGATTCTTCGAAAAATGTGGGATGACAATCAACAAATAATAAATCACCCATGAATATCACTCTATCCTCTGGAATATACAACATAGCATCGCAAAGGGAATGTCCCCCTCCTAATGTGAAAAGCTTTGCGCTACGTTTCGTCCCACGGAACATAACTTCATCTTTAAAAATTTGTTGTGGTAACGTTAACTCTAGTGTAGGTAATGAGATTTCTAACTCACTTAAAAAATTAATTTGATCTTCTAAGTTCCTATCATAAGTTTGAGTTAATTGGTCCTTTAAAGATCGAATATAATTTCTTAGGCCATCAATATCATTTTTTTGTTTACTGATTCGTGATGGATGAGCGATTTTCATTTCGTCATATGTCATTTGGCTTGAAATAATGGTGCTACCCTTAAACGTTTGGTTCCCTCGAATATGGTCTCCGTGCCAATGACTGTTGATTACCCACGTAACGGGCTGATTTGCTATCGTTTCTGCTGCGTATTTTAAATCCAGAGAAGATTGTTGTGTATTAAATGTATCAAAAACAATAGTTGTACCCCCTAAATCAATAAATCCAGCATTTGCTGCAGCACCGCCACCTTCTTTTACAATTGCCGCATATATCCCGTTACGAATTTTTTCGAGCTTAAAATGTTTGCTATTAAATTCTTTATTCATTTTCTTCTCTCCTTAAGAGTGTTCGTTATTTTGATTCTATTGCCTTTACAAGACGGATAAACCAGTATAGAAAAATCTATGGAAGAATGTACAGAGTTGAAAATGACAATAAAGATGAAAGAAGTACGTGGGTATCAACGCCTATGATTGGAAGTAGGAAATAAATGAGTAACAAAAATAAAATGGCTAGTAAAGTTAGATAAAGAGGTTTTAGATGTGTAGTCATTTTTTCTCTTTGACCTCCTTGTAATTTCAATGTTGACATACTTCTATATAGTAACGATTTCATCCTTTCAAATATTGATTTTTTTATAAGTTTTTTGGTAAAATAAGAACAAATGTTCCTTTGGTGGTGAGAAAGATGCGTGAAATGTATCCGAAAAATGGTCGTGTCATTTTGCATGTTGATATGAATTGTTTTTATGCATCTGTTGAAATTGCCCGTGATGCATCGTTGCAAGGAAAACCGTTAGCGATAGCCGGTAATGTGAAAGAACGAAAAGGTATTATTGTAACGTGTAGTTATGAAGCAAGAGCGAAAGGAGTTCGTGCAACAATGCCTGTTTGGGAAGCGAAGCGGTTATGCCCAGAACTCATTGTAAAGCATCCAAACTTTGAGTTATATAGGGAGGCTTCTTTTGCGTTGTTTCAAATTCTGGCACGGTTTACAGAAAAAATTCAACCTGTTTCAATTGATGAAGGATATTTGGATATAACAGATTGCTATGGGCTTGGTTCGCCTCTAGAAATTGCTCAAATGATTCAACAAACATTACTTGCAGAATTACAGCTTCCGTGCAGCATTGGGATTGCTCCGAACTTATTTCTAGCCAAAACTGCCTCTGATATGGAGAAGCCGCTAGGTATTACAGTACTTCGTAAACGTGATATACAAGATATGCTATGGCCGCTTCCAGTTGGACAAATGCATGGAATTGGAAGGAAAACAGCGGAAAAGTTAAAAGGTGTACATATACATACGATTGGAGATTTAGCTACTGGAAAAGCTTCTATTATTCGTTCTGTAATCGGAAATCATGGATTGGATTTACAAAAGCGTGCAAATGGTATCGATAATAGAGAAGTTGACCCAAGTCAAATGGGGCAGTATAAAACGATCGGAAATTCTATAACGCTGCCAAAAGATGTAGACGAGGAGCAGGAGGTGTTAAGTACGTTAGAGCACTTGTCTCAATCTGTTAGTCGAAGATTACAAAAACGTACGCTTGTTGCATATAATATTCAAATTACGATTAAATACTATAATCGCCGAACGATTACGCGGAGTAAAATGTTAGATAATGCAATTTGGGAATGGGCCGATATTTTTCAGGCGACAATACGGTTATGGAAAAAACATTGGGATGGTGATCCTGTTCGATTACTTGGAATTACTGCTTGTGAATTAGAATGGAAAACAGAAGCGATTAAGCAGCTTGATTTATTTTCATTTGAAGAAGATGCGAAGGCAGAACCGCTTTTGACAGTGATGGAGCAATTAAATAATAAATATGGAGAGAAGGTTATTCAGCACGGTAGTCAATTGTTTCGGCAACAGGAGAGAACATTTCAACAAAAATTAGAGAATAAATTCACGTGAAAAGTTCGTATGTACGTATACATAAGTTGAAAAACGACATAAAAACCCTTTTCTTTTTATAGGAGGACGAGAGCATCTGGCGGTGCATAGAAGCGATGTATATGTCGGAAAATTAAAATGCATTTATATAAAACAAAATCTCGCAGGTGGTATCTTCTGCGAGATTTTTAGTACGTTTGTTCTTCTTAAGAAATGTAATAAGTTTTTTATTCGTGTTTGGTTAATATTAGTTATACTAGTATTTTTTTTTGTTATTTGGAGTTATTTCATTAGCAATTTCCATATTAGCCAAATTTAAATTTGTTGGCATGGTTGTCCTGTTTTTCAGGCCTCGGAATAACAGCTGGAATGATCTCATCATATTGAACTTTCGGCTTGCTGCTACCCCAAAAACTGTTCCTATACCTAGTAAAGAAATCCAAATCCAATTTCTATTATTTCGTCTAGTTCCAAACAATTGAAACACTCGCTGTGTTCCTCTTCCAAAATTGAATAATGATGTCAACCAATTTAAAATATTCATGTTCGACTCCTTGTGAAAAAATTAGAGATGGATAATTAACTCCATTCCCTATGGTTTATATTGTTGATATTTATAGGGATTTATAATGGGAACTTATGTTAATCATTTATATTCCACTTGCCTAAATATTTTTTCGAAAATGAAAAAAGGTAACGGGGGCAGCATCAACGGTTTTTATATAATTGATTTGTGTGTCTAAGTACTGCATTTCATCGATATTTCCTATTCATATAAACATAAAAAGGCATCGGAAGCCGATACCTTTTTATGTTTATATAGAATGATTTTCGTAAATTACAATGTCTGTATTGGTTGGAGTAGAGATGCGTTGTGCATAATATGTGACGGAAGAAGGGATATATGCTGGTATGGGTTGAACTGTATGCAATGCTATATATTCATGAATTAATTCTTTTAATGTAGACCACTGTAATTCTGATGGTGTTTCAGAAATAAATAAACTTACCCAACGATCAAAAGAAGAGGAGACGTCAGTTTGTAAACGAAATGCTTCTTTCATTGTTTTAGCCACCTTCTATAAATGATAGTATTATTTTACTACAAGACACGAATGGATGTTAGTGTTTGTTTTATATAAACATTCAAATTTCATACGGGGTTAATTTGCCATTTTTGTTTATATTTCGTAAGATAACAATAGAGATTATGAAATGCTTGGAGGATGCAACGTGGAATTTGTGTTTTTAGGAACAGGAGCTGGTGTTCCTGCAAAGGGAAGAAATGTATCAGCGATAGCTTTGCAATTATTGGAAGAGAGAGGTGCAACGTGGTTATTTGATTGCGGCGAGGCAACGCAGCATCAAATTTTACATACATCAGTGCGTCCGCGTCGCATTGAAAAAATATTTATTACACACTTACATGGTGATCACATTTTTGGATTACCTGGCTTGCTAGGAAGCCGTTCTTTTCAAGGAGGAACAACGCCGTTAACTGTATATGGACCAAAAGGGATTAAACAGTTTGTTGAAGTTGCCTTGGCAGTGAGTACAACACATGTGAAATATCCACTTGAGATTATTGAAATTACCGAAGAAGGTACTGTATATGAAGATAAACAATTTCTTGTGGAAACGAAGCGATTGTCGCACGGTATTGAATGCTTTGGTTATCGCATTGTAGAAAAAGATATTCCAGGGCATCTTCTTGTAGATAGATTATTCGAAGAAGGGGTTAAACCAGGGCCACTCTTTAAGCGATTAAAAGATGGGGAAACGGTAGAGCTTGAGGATGGACGTGTACTTTGTGGACAGGATTTTATCGGGCCACCACAAAAAGGAAGAATTATTACAATCTTAGGAGATACACGTTATTGTGAAGCGAGTATTCAATTAGCACAAGATGCTGATGTACTTGTGCATGAAGCGACGTTCGGTGCGGAAGATTCACAGCAGGCTCACGATTATTATCATTCTACAACCGAACAAGCGGCAAATATTGCGCTGCAAGCAAATGTGAAACAAATGATTTTAACTCATATTAGTTCTCGTTATCAAGGGGAAACGTGTAAAATCCTTCTCGAAGAAGCCAGGGAAGTATTTCCAAATACGGAAATTGCAGCGGATTTGAAACATTTTCTCGTATCAAGATAATGAAAAGAACAATGATAGAGGTATCAAATACATCTGTCATTGTTTTTTTTTATTTTAAGAATAAAATCCTTCCTTAATTTGAAATATTAAAAAATTTAAATTCTGTCAAAAAAGAGATATAATGAAAGCGGATTCATTTTTACTGTACAGTATAAGTTTATACTTTGTTGGCTTTTGTAAAAAATGTAGTAAATCAAAAAGTGACAAGAGAGCTCTTATATATTATGATAGCTGATGGTGTGTATCAGTTTATTAAGTGGATTCTATAAATTTATTCGTACATATAGAAAAGCAAAGAAAGCAGCAACTTAATAGATTATTAGTAAGTAACTTTTTCATAATGAAGATTTAGGGGGAACTGTTATGAAATATCGTTCAGTTTTTGACATTATTGGTCCAGTTATGATCGGACCATCTAGTTCGCATACAGCAGGTGCAGCAAGAATGGGGCAAGTTGCTCGTCAGCTGTTTCGTCATGAACCTGAGAAAATTATCATTTCGTTATACGGTTCGTTTGCGAAAACATATCGAGGTCATGGAACCGATGTAGCACTTGTTGGGGGAATATTAGGATTCGAAACGGATGATCCTCGTATTCCACAAGCGCTTGAAATTGCAAAGGAGCGCGGAATTGACGTTACGTTTATTGAAGAAGAAGCGCAAGCAGTCCATCCAAATACAGCGAAACTTCGTTTGTATAAAGGTGAGGATGAAATTGAAGTTGTTGCTTGTTCAATTGGCGGCGGGAAAATTGAAGTTGTGGAGCTCAATGGATTTGATTTGCAATTAACAGGTACAAGTCCGGCGCTTCTAATTGTAAATAATGACCGTTTCGGAACAATTGCTTCTGTTACATCTATTCTTGCGAAGCACGAAATTAATATTAGTATGATGAGTGTTTCACGTAAGGAAAAAGGAAGAAAAGCGTTAATGGTTATTGAAACGGATGAGTTGTTAGCAGATAAAATTATTGATGAAATTAAAGCGCAGCGAAATATTTGCCAAGTAACAATTATGGACTAATAGCAGGGGGGAAACAACATGTTTCGGAATGTAGCGGAACTAGTTGCACAAGCAGAAGAGAAAAATGTGAAAATCGCAGAGATTATGATTCAGTGTGAAATGGAAACAAGAAACCTTTCTCGTGAAGAAGTAATCGCTGGTATGGAAAAAAACTTAGTTGTAATGGAAAAAGCAGTTGAGCGCGGAATTCAAGGTGTGAAATCTCCGACTGGACTTACTGGTGGAGATGCAGTGAAAGTACAGGCGTATATGAAAAGTGGAAAAGGTTTGTCCGGGGATACAATTTTAGATGCAGTAAGTAAAGCTGTCGCAACGAATGAAGTAAATGCTGCAATGGGGATTATTTGTGCAACGCCAACAGCTGGTTCTGCGGGGACGGTACCAGGTGTACTATTTGCATTAAAAGAAAAATTAAACCCAACGCGTGAAGAAATGATTGAATTTCTATTTACAGCTGGTGCATTTGGTATGGTTGTAGCGAACAATGCTTGCATTGCCGGGGCAGCTGGTGGGTGTCAAGCGGAAGTCGGTTCAGCAAGTGGGATGGCGGCTGCAGCTGCTGTTGAAATGGCTGGAGGTACACAAAAGCAAGCAGCAACAGCAATGAGTATTGCACTTAAAAATATGCTTGGGTTAGTATGCGATCCTGTTGCAGGGCTTGTAGAAGTACCGTGTGTAAAGCGTAACGCAGCTGGTGCATCAAATGCGATGATTGCAGCTGATTTATCATTAGCTGGTGTAACGAGTATCATTCCGTGTGATGAAGTTATTGAAGCAATGTATCGCATCGGACAAACAATGCCAAGTGCGCTTCGTGAAACGGCAGAAGGCGGTCTTGCTGCAACGCCGACAGGACGCCGTTTACAGGAAGAAATTTTTGGGAAGAAAAGTGAATAAGAGAAAAACCTTGCTTACGCAGCAAGGTTTTTTTATTGTTTATTTACAAACTTCTCTAACGTTTCACCAAGCTCGTGAGAACGTTTTGTTGCTTCTGTTATACATTGAATAAGTGCTTCCTGAAATTGAAAGCTTTTCAATACTTCAATGCCAGCTTCTGTCGTTCCTCCTGGCGATGTAATTTCTTTTCTTAATATAGAAGGATGCTTTTCGTTTGTTTTTAACATCTCTGCGGCGCCAATCATTGTTTGGAGAATTAGTGATTTTGCAACAGTTTCCTCTAAGCCGATTTGTTTTGCTGCGTTTTCCATTGCTTCCACAACGTAATAAATATAAGCTGGACCGCTTCCTGATAAAGCAGTAACAGCATGCATATGCTTTTCTTCTACAACAGACACAAGGCCAATTGTTTCAAAAAGCGTTTTTGCGAGCATAATATGTTCTTCTTTTGCATGAACAGAAGGAGAAATGGCAGTAGCGGATTTTAAAATTGCTGATGATGTATTTGGCATTGCCCTAATAATAGGAACATTTTTTTTCAGTAAATTGACAATGGATGTCGTAGATACGCCGGCTAGTAATGAAATGATTAGTTGATTGTTTGTAATATAATCTCGTAATGGAGTAAGAGCTTCCACGACATCTTTTGGTTTCATTGCCAAAAATATAATATCAGCGTGAGCAATTAGCTCTTTTTTATCATGGGTACCATGTACACCGTAACGGTGATGCAACTCTTCTAGTCTTGTTTTATTAGAGTGGTTACTAACAGCAATTTGTTCTCCTTTTACAACTTGGGCTTGTAATAATCCAGCAATTGTAGCTTCGGCAATTGAGCCTGCACCGACAAAAGCGATTTTTTGTAATGACATGATGTGTCCCCCTTTTGCTATGCATATGAGAATAACTTACTTAAATTTACATACATTCGGCTTTTCGTAGAAAATCCCTTCTTTTTATCTGAAAATAATGACAAATTTTCTTGTTAGATGTAAACTGAAGGAAGATTCATTTTTTGAAACGGAGAAACAGAGGGGGCATATAGTATGACAGTTATTCATAGATTGGAAATTCCTGTTCCGTTTGCGGTAGAAATCGTTAATGTTTTTTTAGTGGAGGGAGAAACACTTACATTAATTGATACAGGAACGAATACAGAAGAAGCGAGACTTGCATTAGAGAAGCAACTACATGCACTAGGATATAAGGTAGAAGATATTGAAACAGTTGTGCTGACACACCACCATGCAGATCATTGTGGATTATTGGATATATTTTCTAGTCAAACAAATATTGTGGGCCATCCGTGGAATGAACCGTGGATTACACAGGATCCGCAATTTCTAAAGCGATATCATCAATTCTTCTTAGAAGAATCTAGACAATTTGGAGTTCCAGAAACATTTTTAAAACAAAGTGCATCGTTAATGAAAACAATGATTTACTCTTGTAAACGTTCACTTACACATACGGTAAGAGAAGGAGATAGCATTGCTTCGTTGCCGGGATTTACAGTGATTGAAACGCCAGGGCATGCGTCTACCCATATTTCTTTATACCGTGAAAAGGATGGATTGTTAATTGGAGGTGATGCCTTAATTGGACATATTTCTTCTAATCCAATTCTAGAACCACCATATGAAGGAGAAACAGAACGAGCGAAACCGATGCTGCAGTATAATGAAACATTAAAGCGCTTAGCTAATATGAATATTTCACGTGTTTTACCAGGGCATGGGGAAGATGTTACTGATGTGAAAAAATTAGTAAATGAGCGTCTCCAAAAACAAGAGGCGCGTGCTCTTAAAGTGTTAAATTTATTAAAGGAACAACCGATGACAGCATTTGAAGTATGCGTCAAACTATTTCCGGTGCTATATGAAAAGCAGTTACCGCTTATAATCTCTGAAACAGTTGGACAATTAGACTTTTTAGCATATAATCAACAGGTGATGATTGATAAGTCATCAGAGAAATGGATTTACTATGCAAAGTAGGTGACAGCCATGAATAGGCGTTTACAAGATAAAGTAATCGTCATAACAGGAGCTTCAAGCGGAATTGGGGAAGAGTTAGCGATGCAAGCAGCAGAGCGCGGTGCAATCCCTGTACTAATCGCTCGTAAAGAAGAAAAGTTACGGGCGCTCAAACAAAAAATTGAAACCATGTATCGTACTTCTTGTCATTATTATGTTTTGGATGTAAGTAATGAAGAAGAAGTGGAACTTGTTTTTACACAATTGCTTCAAGATATAGGACGTATTGATATATTAGTCAATAATGCTGGTTTTGGTGTGTTTAAAACGTTTGTTGATGCATCCGTACAAGAAGTTAAAGATATGTTTGATGTAAATGTATTCGGTTTAGTAGCGTGTACGAAAGCAGTTTTACCTTATATGATCGAACAAAATAGTGGCCATATTGTGAATATTGCTTCACTAGCAGGGAAAATTGCAACGCCGAAATCAAGTGCATATGCAGCAACGAAACATGCGGTGTTAGGGTTTACAAATAGCTTGCGTATGGAACTTGCAAATACAAACATTACTGTAACAGCAGTTAATCCGGGGCCAATTGATACAAACTTCCATACAATAGCGGATCAATCAGGTACATACGTAAAAAGTGTTGAACGTTACATATTGAAACCACATTATGTAGCGCAGCAAATTGTAAAAGCGATTGAAACAAAAAAACGTGAAGTGAATTTACCGAAATGGATGAGTTTAGGACCAATTGTCTTTTCCTTATTTCCTGGTTTATTCGAACGTGTTGCTGGAAAATCATTAAGTAAAAAATAGGAAATTCTCTATTTGAGAATCTCCTATTTTTTGTTGATTAAATCTTCTATGGCTGATACTAATTCAGTATTTTCTTTGTAATAATATCCGTTAATTTTAGAAGTCGTGAAACTACCTACTTGTTCGTTTTTGTTAAATTAATTTAAAGAAATTTTGGATTCAATTCTAAATGAAACTACTTGATATCAAATTTTTACGTCGATACACACTTAACACGATACCCATTAAAAACGCATGAAACAGAGTTGGTATCAATCCGTAGCTAATAAAAGGCAAGGATATAGAAGCAATCGGTAATAAACCTATGATCATGCCAACGTTATAAATGAACTGAACTACAAAAAGAGTCATTCCACCAACAAGAAGCAATTTACCATAATGATCATTTATTTTATAAGATATGACCATTATCCTTGCTACAAAAAGAGAAAGAATTAAGACAAGGATAAGTGCAAACAAATAACCATAATAGTAAGTCAAACTTGCAAACACAAAATCAGTATGTGCAGCCTGAATGAACCCCATTTTTCCAGTTGCACCAAACCACCCCGCTGACGACATTAACTCTTTTAAACGTAAATACATATAACCTGGACCATCTACGTAATTTTCTGGGTTTAAAAACCCTAAAATTCTAGCCAAATGGGGGCCCTTTACTGAGGGGCGAAAAAACAATTCACCGATGATAGATAAAGGTTGTTGAAAGACTTGGTATAGTTAAGAATAGACACAAAGAAAACAAGTACAAAATCCCAAGATGCCAAACCTTTAACCTACTATTATTAAAAAAAGAAGCCCAAGCTAGAAAAAAAAATGGTACAGCCATTAAACATCCAATTGTAATGGGACCAATTTTTATTAACGATTCTCCATACCGTTTTGTTAAAACTATCTTTATTCCAAGTTTAATTTTGCTTTACTAAAAATAAATCTCTTATTTTAACAAAGGCATATCCCTTTTGGTTTTCTAAATAATTCTCTACCCTAATTTCTTATTTTACTCCATGAAATTCATTATCCTGCCACCGTTCGTTTAATAAGACTTACTCAATGGAATGACCCGATTGTGCGGGATTTTCATTAGTGGGGGATAAAAAAACTGATGGAAGTTTCAATTTATAAATTTCACACTCTTTACGATAACGTAATGTATTCATACACGGCATCTTCTACAGCCTCATATAAATCAATTTCCGCATTGTTAGAAATAATATTTTGAATACGTTCTATGAGCATTTCGTAGTCTTCTTGTGAAGTTGGCGTACATTGATATTGTTGAAAACTTTTTGTAATCATTTTTTCGATTAATTTTTCACTCATGATTTTTCTCACCTATATGTGTATATGTATTGTTTTTATTGTACTTGAATTTGATAAGAAAATCTCTACATCTTCGTTTGTGCATAAAAATTCATTTGTTATAAAAGTTTTATTAGTAAAATGACCTTGTAATGTTATTTTTTTTATTGTTTATAAATTTATAAATATTTAATTGACTCTATAAATATACAATACTATAATCGTATTTAAATCTAAAAGGTAATGAGGAGGAATTATGAAAGCGGCAATTATTGGAGCGACTGGATACGGGGGGCTTGAGCTTTTACGATTATTAACACATCACCAAAGCTTTACAGTGACATCGTTACATTCTTTTTCGCAAATTGGAGAGGTTATGACAACACCATATCCTCATTTATCTACTTTTGTTTCTCATACATTAGCAGAGGTAGATGTTGAAGGGATTGCGAAAGAAGCGGATCTTGTATTTTTAGCAACGCCGGCTGGGGTGTCAGCAAATTTAACTCCGAGTTTACTAGAGGCTGGTGTAAGAGTGATTGATTTATCAGGAGATTTTCGAATTCGAAAACCGGCTATATATGAAGAGTGGTATAAAAAAACAGCCGCCAAAGAAGAAATATTACAACAAGCAGTGTACGGATTAACGGAATGGAAAAAAAGCGAAATCGCAACTGCAAATTTAATTGCAAATCCAGGATGTTATGCAACAGGGGCTTTGCTGGCGGCAGCTCCATTAGTAAAAAACGGAATCATTGCAGTGGATTCCCTTATTATTGATGCGAAATCGGGAGTTTCTGGAGCAGGAAAGACACCGACAAATATGACGCACTTCCCGGAAATTCACGATAATTTATTTATTTATAAAGTAAATGGACATCAGCATATCCCGGAAATTGAGCAAATGTTGGGGGAATGGGATGAGAACATGAAACCAATCACGTTTAGCACACATCTGATTCCGATTACGAGAGGGATTATGGTCACGCTTTATGCAAAGGCGAAGCAGGAGATAACAGATGCTGTGCTTCAGCAAGTTTATGAGGAAAGTTATTGTCATTCACCGTTTGTAAGAATACGAGAAAAGGGAGTTTTTCCAAGTCCGAAAGAAGTAAGGGGATCTAACTTTTGTGACATCGGAACGGCTTATGATAAACGAACGGGACGAATTACGATTGTAGCAGTCATTGATAATGTAATGAAGGGTGCAGCTGGGCAAGCTGTGCAAAATGCAAATATATTAGCAGGGGTGGAAGAGACGGAGAACTTACACTTTATGCCGTTGTATCCGTAAGGGGGAGAAAGCATGATTGAAACAGTAATATGTACGAAGATAGAAAACGGTTCAATTGTAACACCAAAAGGATTTGCCGCGATTGGGATTCATGCAGGATTAAGAAAAGAGAAAAAAGATATGGGAGCAATCGTATGTGAAGTACCGGCGAGCTGTGGGGCTGTTTATACGCAAAATCAATTTCAAGCAGCTCCTATTATTGTTACGAAAGAGAGTATTGCCGCTAAGCAAAAATTACAGGCTATTGTTGTGAATAGTGCAAATGCGAATTCTTGCACAGGTGCAAAAGGACTGCAGGATGCATATGAAATGCGTGCATTAGCTGCTAAGCAGTTTCATGTAGAGGAGAAGTACGTTGCGGTAGCGTCTACAGGGGTCATTGGAGAGCCTCTACCAATGGAGAAAGTACGAAGTGGTATTTCTTCGTTCCAACCCTCAACAGAAGTAGAGATTGCGACATCGTTTTATGAAGCAATTTTGACGACAGATTTAGTTGCGAAACAATCATGTTACAAGTTTTCAATTGAAGGGAAAGAGGTTGCAATTGCCGGGGCTGCGAAAGGATCGGGGATGATTCATCCAAATATGGCAACGATGCTCGGGTTTATTACGACTGATGTGAATATAGAAAGTGAAACATTACAAAGAGCTTTATCGCAAATTACAAATCATACATTTAATCAAATTACAGTCGATGGAGACACATCTACAAATGATATGGTACTTGTGATGGCTAGTGGGTTATCCAATACAACTGCAATATGCGAAGAACATCCTGAATGGGAGAAGTTTATACTCGCACTTGGAAAGGTATGTGAAGATTTAGCAAAGCAAATTGCAAAAGATGGAGAGGGAGCGACAAAGTTAATTGAAGTAAATGTGCATGGTTCGCGAACTGTGGAAGAAGCAAATATGATCGCGAAGCAAATTGTTGGCTCCAATCTTGTGAAAGCTGCTGTATACGGTGAGGATGCAAACTGGGGGAGAATTATTAGCGCAATTGGACAAAGTGGCATTGTGATTGAACCACATACGGTTGATATTTCTATTCAGTCGATTGCGGTGTTAAAGAATAGTGAACCTCAATGTTTTTCAGAAGAGGAGATGAAACAAATGCTGCAACAAGAAGAGCTTGTTATTGATGTATATCTACATATAGGCAAGTCAAGCGGAAGAGCATGGGGATGCGACTTAAGTTATGAATATATAAAAATTAATGCTTGTTATCACACGTAAGGAGAGAAGAGATGAGAGAACGTATTGTAATAAAATGCGGCGGCAGTATGTTGGCTCGTTTAGGTGAAACATTTTTTCAATGTATGAAACAAATTGCGCAAATGTATGATGTGATTGTTGTTCATGGCGGCGGGCCTGAAATTGATGCGATGCTAAATAAATTAAGTATTCCGATTGAAAAGAAAGATGGACTACGTGTAACAACAGCAGAGGTAATGAAAATTGTGCAAATGGTGTTATGCGGCAGCACAAATAAGACATTTGTTTCAAAATTAAATGAGCAAAAACTTGAAGCGATTGGACTATCCGGCTGTGATGGAAGGTTACTGCAAGTTGCTCCGCTAGAAGCGGAACTTGGTTTTGTTGGTGAAGTGAAATTTGTTCGAAAGGCGTTATTACAATGTTTGTTAGCAAATCAGTTTATTCCTGTTGTTGCACCTGTTGGAGTAATGGATGGACAGTTATATAACGTGAATGCAGATACAGCAGCAGCGGCGATTGCGACAGCAATCAATGCGGGGAAATTAATTTTTATTACAGATGTAGATGGCATTATAGATAAGAAGCAGCTCATTGAGAAAGCAAATGAACGGCAGCTTCTCGAGCTTATAAATAAGGGAACGATTACAGGTGGGATGATTCCGAAAGTGAAAGCTGCATTGACATCATTAGAACTAGGGGTAAAGGATGTTGTAATCGTGAATGGTACACAATGTTTTTTGACAAATGAAGGAGAGTGGATTGGAACAACAATAACAAAAGGGGGGAGAAGTAGTGGGAAAGCATATTTTTCCAACATACAGTAGACGAAATATTGAAATTGTGAACGGGAGCGGCACAAAGGTAACTGATAAACAAGGAAAGCAATATTTAGATTTTACTTCCGGCATCGCGGTATGTAATTTAGGACATTGTCATCCAGCGGTGGTAAATGCTGTAGAAGAGCAATTACAAACGATATGGCACATTTCCAATTTATTTCCTCATACCGTACAAGAAGAAGTTGCTAAGTTATTAACAGAGGGTCGCCAGTTACACTATGCATTTTTTTGTAATAGCGGAGCGGAAGCAAATGAGGCAGCGCTGAAGTTAGCCCGTAAGTATACAGAGAAATCAGTTGTGATTACGTGTAAACAATCATTTCACGGACGAACTTTTGCAACGATGAGTGCAACAGGACAATCTAAAATTCATGATGGATTTGGACCACTCCTTCCAAGTTTTCTACACATTCCTTTTAATGATATTACTGCGTTTCAAGAAGCGATGAATGAAGAAGTTGCAGCAGTTATGGTGGAAGTTGTACAAGGAGAAGGTGGTGTTTTTCCAGCAGATGTTCCATTTTTGCGTAAAATTGAGAAGTTGTGTCATACAAACGGTGCACTTTTCATCGTCGATGAAGTACAGACCGGAATTGGAAGAACAGGGACGCTATTTGCATATGAACAAATGGGAATATTACCTGATGTTGTCACGGTTGCAAAAGCGCTTGGAAATGGTATTCCAGTTGGAGCGATGCTGAGTAAAAAAGAGTTAGGATCCGTTTTTTCTCCAGGAACACACGGCTCGACGTTTGGTGGGAATTTTATTGCGATGGCAGCTGCAAAAGAAGTATTACAAATTGTTTCACAGCCTTCTTTCTTGCAAGAAGTACAAGAAAAAGGAGCGTATTTTTTACGGAAATTACAAAAAGAGTTCCAGGATATGGAGTGGATTATTGATATTCGGGGGAAAGGACTCATGATTGGAGTTGTTTGCAACGGGGAAGTCAGTGCGATGGTAGCGGCGTTAGAGAAAGAAGGCCTTCTCGTTTTGCAAGCTGGACCCAATGTACTGCGTATATTACCGCCGCTTATTGTAACGAAAGCTGAAATAGATGAAGCAGTGCATATGATGAATCGTGTATGTAAACAAGCATTGCTAAAATAGAGGAGGAATTTGTATGAAAACAGTTTCTGTACCAAAACTGCAAACAAAGGATATTTTAACATTAGAAGAATTATCACAAGAAGAAATCCTTGCAATTATTGAGTTTGCGATGTATGTAAAAAAAGAAAAAACGTTGCCACTCTTAGACAGAAAAATTTTAGGATTAATCTTTGATAAACACTCTACTCGTACACGTGTATCTTTTGAAGCTGGAATGATTCAGCTTGGAGGGTATGGTATGTTTTTAAACGGCAAAGAACTACAACTTGGAAGAGGAGAAAGTATTGCGGATACGGCAAAAGTGCTATCACAATATATAGATGGGATTATGATTAGAACGTTTTCACATGCGGAAGTAGAAGAATTAGCAAAGGAAGCGACAATTCCCATTATTAATGGATTAACAGATGATCATCATCCGTGTCAAGCATTGGCAGATTTAATGACGATTTATGAAGAAGCAAAGACATTTAAAAATATTAAGCTAGCTTACGTTGGTGATGGAAATAATGTTTGTCATTCACTGCTCCTTGCGAGTGCGAAAGTAGGGATGAACATTACAGTTGCAACGCCTCTAGGATATGAAGCGAATGAAGAAATCGTGAAGCGTGCAATTGAAATTGCAAAGGAAACAGGAGCTAAAATTCAGATTACATATAATGCAAAAGAGGCTGTCAAAGAAGCAGATTTTATTTATACGGATGTTTGGATGAGTATGGGGCAAGAAGACAATAGAGAGAAATATAAATTGTTTCAGCCATATCAAGTGAATGGACAACTTGTCCAAGAAGCAAAATCAACTTATCGTTTCTTACATTGTCTCCCAGCTCATCGCGAAGAAGAAGTCACCTCAGAAATCATTGATGGTCCACAATCCATTGTGTTTCAACAAGCGGGAAATCGCCTGCATGTACAAAAGACATTATTAGTCAGTTTATTACAAGATGAACAACCTTCTTCATAATAGAAGGTTGTTTTTGGTTCGAAATGTCTTATCTAGATTTCGCATTTTCTCTTTACATACTTTATAATAGTAAGAAACAGAAAAATATAAGAGAGATGATGTAGATGCGAGTAAATAAGAAAACATATTCATTCTTTCAGCGTATTTGGCGAGGGATGAAGTTAAATTATTATAAATTATTGCGTGCACCAGAAGGCGCAAAAATTGTATCGCGAGGATTTGCTGTTGGATTTGGAATGGAGATGTTAGTTATTCATACAGCTTCGCTCGTATATCTTATTTTTTATCCACTTGTTCGATTACTGAAAGGTTCATTTCCTGCAGCTGTGATCGGTAATATTATTGGGAAAATAACATTTTTACCTGTCCTTCTCATTCCTTTTGCGCATGCATTAGGAAAACTCATTTATCCTTTTGAAGTAAAAAAAATACCGCTTCACCATTATACAATAGGAGACTTTTTTTCAAGTAATGGACTAACAATATTAAGAAGTCTGTTACAAAGTGAAGTATATGTAATAATAGGTATGACAATTATAGGAGTTGGACTCGGCATAATTGCCTATTTTGTTATGCACTATTTATACGAGAAAAACCGCAAATTACGATTGACGAAAAGAAAGAAACAAATAAAAAGACCAATTGCACAACTATAATGAATGCACATCAATTTTCCTTTTTGAATATGCTTCTAAAAAGGAGGAAAGTTGATGTTTTTTTCTTATTATGATCCTAGGTACTACCCGCATGTTGTATATTATCCTGTTTCTTACGTAAGACAGACTGTTCAACCATCACAAGAAAGTAAACCATATTTAACTACTTGGCCGTATTCAAATGTATATTACGGAAACTATTATGAGACATAAAGCTGCTTCTAGTTAGAAGCAGCTTTATATATTGGCTTTCATAATTAAATTTTGGATAGTTTGCAATGAATGGGTTAACTGCTCCCGATCGTTTGCTGATAATGTTTGTAAATTCTCTTTTAGTTTTTTTAAAAGGAATTGTTTGTATTGATTGACTAATGATGTTCCTTCGGCTGTAAGAGACATTAAAATAACACGTCGATCTTTTTCGCTATAATGGCGCTCTACAAGCTCTTCTTGAATGAGTTTATTTAGCAATGGTGTCATATTCGGCCTTGAAATAGCTAATCGTTTACCGATTTCTGAAACTGCTAATGTATCTCGCTCATGCAATAACAATAATACCTGCGTATGTGATGGCGGCATATGTCGCTCAGAAGAGAACTCTCCAGGAAGCATAAACTTGCGATAAAAAAGAGGCACTAGCGAAAGGAGATGATCAACGATGCGTTCCCACTCACGTGAATCCATATAACAGGCCCCCCTTCTGTTCTTATTGTAACAAAAAAACATAATGTTATAAAAATAGAATGATTCTTTTGTGAATAAAAGGTGGAAAACCGTCTGTAAGGACCCGATTGGTTCAACTAACCATAAGTAGGAACCCTACCTACTTATGGAAGTTTCACTTTATCCCGCCCAAACAGGCGGTAGCTTGTGTGAAATCAGGAAGAAGAACCACCTGTAAGGACCCGATTGGTTCAACTAACCATAAGCAGGAACCCCATCTACTTATGGAAGTTTCACTTTATCCCGCCCAAACAGGCGGTAGCTTGTGTGAAATCAGGAAGAAGAACCACCTGTAAGGACCCGATTGGTTCAACTAACCATAAGCAGGAACCCCATCTACTTATGGAAGTTTCACTTTATATGATAACACTTGTTTTGCGAATGATTCTGCGATTATTTCATATCCTTTATCATTTGGATGAACTTGATCATACAGTAAATCTTTTTGATCATTTGGTAATAATTTACGAATCGGTAAGACGAGTGAAGGCTGATTTTCTTTTGAAATCGAATATATTGTTTTGTTCCAATTGTCTAAGAAAACATTTGCGTAAGAAGCAATGGAATCATCTAGTTTTAATGGGTTATAGAGCTCAGATAAAATGATGAGTGCATTCGGATTAGCGGAACGAATCGTTTTTACAATGTTTTGTAAATCTTGTTCAAAATGATCTTTTTCTTCATTTAATAATTTCATTCCTTCTATAATACCGACATTTCGATTGATGTGTAAAACGTTATTCCCACCAATGCTAATTGTAATCATATGAGCTTCTTTTATTTTTTGCTTTATTTCTTCGGTTTGCACCATTTGCAGTAACCGGTCTGTTGTTAAGCCATTTATTGCAAGGTTGTCGACTATAATTTGTTTTTGTAATTGTGTTTCTAATGTATGAGAAGCAACTTGTACATACCCACCTTGTGTAGATCCATAACCTTTTGCAAGAGAATCACCTAAGACAAGATGATGAAGCATCGCATCTGTTTGTGTATGAATCCAGTGCGGAACGGTTGCTGTAGAAGGTTCTTTTTGAATATTTGTCTCATGATTCTTGTCATAATA
Organism: Bacillus sp. S10(2024); assembly: GCF_050473865.1. Taxonomy (NCBI): domain Bacteria; kingdom Bacillati; phylum Bacillota; class Bacilli; order Caryophanales; family Bacillaceae; genus Bacillus; species Bacillus sp. S10(2024). The sequence goes on from NZ_JBFLUR010000002.1 coordinate 215,707, forward strand.
CAAAAATGCAATGATAAGAAGGAGGAGACAAACTGTAGATAAAAGAAGTTTTTTCATTATGTTATCCTCCTTATAAATGGTTATTTTATCATATTCATAATGAGAAGCAATGGAATATATGTTACGTCTTCACGAAAATTTTACAATGTTTTTACAGAAATTTTGTAGAAGTACGTCAAAATTTGTTGACGATATTAACGCCTGTTCGTTATGATAAATTCCAGATGGGGTAAATTTATCCAACTTGCAAAAGAAGTAGGACAACTAACGTCTTGTCAATTTGGATGATTAAGAAGTAGGGACACTGATCCCATCGTATATTTTATAATTAGGGATTATGCTATAAGGGGGATTTTTTGTGAAGAAATCAACAAAAACGTTGGCTGGTGCTACACTTGCATTGGGTGTTATTGCTCCACAAGTATGGATTACGCCTGCATATGCAGAGGAAAGTAATGTAAAACTAAGAATATTAGAAACATCTGATATTCATGTAAATTTAATGAACTATGATTACTATCAAACAAAAACAGATAATAAAGTAGGATTAGTTCAAACAGCAACGCTTGTTAATCAAGCACGTGGAGAGGTAAAAAACTCTGTTTTATTTGATGATGGAGATGCATTGCAAGGAACGCCGCTTGGCGATTATGTGGCAAATAAAATAAAAAAAGAAGATCCAAGCTATGTGCATCCGTTATATCGTATGATGAATTTAATGAAGTATGATGTCATTTCTCTTGGAAATCATGAATTTAACTACGGTTTAGATTATTTAAAAAAAGTGACTAGCGAAACACAGTTTCCTGTAATTAACTCGAATGTATATGATGCAAAAACTGGTGAAAATTATTTCAAACCATATCATGTTTTTGAAAAAGAAGTAAAAGATGAGGCTGGACAAACGCAGAAAATAAAAATTGGAGTCATGGGCTTTGTACCACCGCAAATTATGGGATGGGATAAAGCAAATTTAGAAGGAAAAGTAATAGCAAAAGATATTGTAGAAACAGCAAAAGAAATGGTGCCGAAAATGCAAGCAGAAGGCGCAGATGTTATCGTTGCGTTAGCTCATTCGGGTGTTGATAAAAGCGGTTACAATTCTGGAATGGAGAATTCATCCTATTATTTAGCAACAGAAGTTCCTGGTGTTGACGCAGTACTTATGGGGCATTCTCACGCAGTAGTAACGGACAAGTATAATGGTGTTCCGGTTGTAATGCCAGGTGTTTTCGGAAATAATTTAGGTATGATTGATATGGAATTAAAGCAAGTGAACGGAAAATGGGAAGTACAAAAAGATAAATCGAACCCTGCTGTTCGTCCAATTGCAGATAGTAAAGGAAATGCTTTAGTAGAATCAGACCAAAAATTAGTAGACGAGATAAAGGATGATCATGAAGGAACAATTAAATATGTAAATACACCAGTTGGTGAAACGAAAGCGCCAATTAATAGTTACTTTGCGCTTGTACAAGATGATCCATCTGTTCAAATTGTAACGAATGCACAAAAGTGGTATACAGAGCAGAAGATGAAGGGTACGAAATTTGAAGGGCTGCCAATTTTATCAGCAGGTGCACCATTTAAAGCAGGTGGACGTAACGGCGCTACATATTATACAGATATTCCAGCAGGGACGCTTGCAATTAAAAACGTTGCGGACTTATACGTATATCCAAACACATTATATGCAGTAAAAGTAAATGGTGCTCAATTGAAAGATTGGTTAGAAATGTCTGCTGGTCAATTTAATCAAATCGATCCAAAGAACACAGATGAGCAAAAACTAGTGAATATTAACTATCCAACATACAATTTTGATGTATTAGATGGCGTGAAATATGAAATTGATGTAACGCAGCCTGCTAAGTATGACAAAGATGGAAAAGTTGTAAATGAAGCTGCAAATCGTATTGTGAACTTAACGTTTGATGGAAAGCCGGTATCGGATAGCCAAGAGTTTGTTGTAGCAACGAATAATTATCGTGGTAGCAGTAAAACATTCCCAGGTGTAAGCAAAGGAGAAGTGATTTTACAGTCTCCTGATGAAACACGTCAAATTATTGTAGAGTATATGAAACAAATCAAAACAATTAACCCGACGGCAGATAAAAACTGGGCATTTAAACCAATTGTTGGCGAGAAATTGAATGTTACGTTTGATTCTTCTCCGAACGCACAAAAATTTATAACAAAAGACGGCAATATTTCTTACGTTGGCCCATCAGAAAATGAATTTGCAAAATATACAATTGATGTAACGAAAAAAGAGGAACCAACTGGTGGAGATAAGCCAAATGGCGGCAATAATGGAACGAATCAACCGCCAACGCCAACAGATAATAATAATGGCGGAGATCAGCCGAAAACAACAGAAGATAATAAAAACGGCGAAGAGAACCCGACAGCAGCAGATTCAGGTAAAGAGCAAACGAAAACAGACAACAACTTGCCAAACACAGGAGCGAATGTGTTCACGACATTAGGGGCAGGTCTTGCGTTTATTGGTGCAGGTGCGATAGCGTTATTGAGAAGAAAGAAATTAAATAAATAATAAAGAAAAAAGTCCACTGCGAAGCAGCGGACTTTTCTTTATGTTCTTTATTCCATGAAAGGCCAAAGCCTTTGAATCCAACAAATAAAGTGATGATTGGACAAAGTAAACAGAAAACGGTGTATGGCAAGTAACTCATTGTTGGTACGTTTAGGAAATTTGAGAGAAATACACCATTAACTCCCCACGGTACAAGCGGATTAATCACTGTACCAGCATCCTCTAATACACGTGATAGATCGCGGTGCTTTAAGCCTAGTTCATCGTATTTTTCTGCAAATGCTTGACTTGGTAAGATATATTGTTCACCCGGAAAGAAGTTAACGCCCCTGCAATCATGCAGGAACGAAAATAGCGCGGTATCACCCTGAATTGTGAAATAAAAAACATTTCACCACTTTGCAGACATAACGGTCTATAACCGTCTTTCATTACTCCAACTGTTTCGTAAAAGAAGCTTAAGGGGGGAATTCATACTTCGTTCTGTACTGGTTCGCATCGTTCACCAGCTTTGTGAAATCATGAAGCGAAATATTACTAAATCCTATCATCGCTGATTCATATCATGTTAGTAAATTTTTATTATATAAAATAAGGAAGTGTCAACAGTTATTTTTGAAGTCGTCTGATAGAGAAAAAGGGTACAAATTACTTTTTTTGTTCGTTATAATGAATGTAAGGAGGGCAAAATATGAAGATGAAAATCATAATTATTTCAATGTTGTTCACAATCATTGGTGGTGCTGGAATTTATACAGCATTTGCGTCATCTCCGAATTCAATAAAGAAAAGTGTTGAAAAACCAAAAGAAACAGTAAGACAAGATGAAGAAGAAAAAATGAAAAAAACAGCAGATAAATTTGGGATTTCTACAGAAGGAAAAACAAAAGAACAGATTCAAAAAGAAATAGGTGCAGTGCGTTCTGAAAAGCGTCAAGAACTTCTTAGGGAGCATGCAAAAGAACGTGGAATCGACGTAGAAGGTAAAACGGATGAACAATTAATTCAAGAGATTGGTAAACTGAAGCATGGTCAATAGGGCGACTTATCATAGGATAAGTCGTTCTTTTTTTAGAATATGATTCTATGAAAAAGAATTGACAGTATTTGTTTCCTAATGTTAACCTTTAAATAAAATAAGTTAACATTAGAGGTGGCAATTATGACTGTGAGGAGCATGGATCAAACTTTTACATATGAGGAACTAACTCAAAAAAATAAAGATTATGTGTGGCATCCATTTACTCAAATGAAAGATTATTTGGAAGATGATCCTGTCATTATTGAACGAGGAGAAGGAAGAAAATTATATGATGTGAATGGGAAAGGCTATTGGGACGGCGTGTCTTCTATTTGGCTCAATGTTCATGGTCACCATGTTCAAGAGTTAGACGATGCGATTCGTGAGCAATTAAATAAAGTTGCACACTCGACATTACTCGGTATTGCGAATGTACCAAGTATTTTATTAGCCGAAAAAATTATTGAAATTGTACCTAATGGACTGAAGAAAGTTTTTTATTCTGATTCTGGTGCAACATCAGTTGAAATTGCAATTAAAATGGCCTTTCAATATTGGCAACATAAAGGAAAGCCTAAAAAGAAAAAATTTATTACGATGAAAGAAGCGTATCATGGTGACACAATTGGAGCCGTATCTGTCGGGGCGATTGATATGTTTCACCAAGTGTATAGTACGCTTTTATTTGATACGTTAAAAGTACCATATCCATATACATATCGTTCTCCTTATGGGGAAGATCAACAAATGATTGTGAAAAAACATTTAGAAGAAATGGAAGATTTATTGCGAGAGAATCATGAAGAAGTAGCAGCTGTTATCATCGAACCACTTGTCCAAGGAGCGAGTGGGATTATTACAATGCCAGATGGTTATTTAAAAGGGTTAAGAGAGCTTTGCACAGCATACAATGTTCTTCTTATTACAGATGAAGTAGCAACAGGATTTGGCAGAACCGGAAAAATGTTTGCATGCGAACATGAGGGGATCACACCGGATATTTTAACTGCTGGAAAAGGGCTAACAGGGGGATATTTACCGGTTGCAATTACTGTAACGACAGATGAAATTTATCGTGCTTTTTTAGGCGATTATGAGGAACAAAAAACGTTTTTCCATGGTCATAGTTATACAGGGAATCCATTAGGCTGTGCAGTAGCACTTGCAAATTTGAAATTATTTGAAACGACTAATCTTATAGAAGCTGTTAGTCATAAAGCGGAATATATCGAAAAACGCTTAGAAGTTTTACGGGGGTTTAAGCATGTAGGAGATATTCGTCAGCGAGGCTTTATGATTGGTATTGAGCTCGTACAAAATAAAGAAACGAAGGAAGCATATTCTTGGCAGGAACGAGTCGGTGTGAAAGTTTGCAGAAGAGCACGTAATTTAGGAATGATTCTTCGTCCGCTAGGGAATGTCGTTGTCTTTATGCCGCCGCTTGCTTCTACGATAGAAGAACTGGATGATATGATTGCGATTTTACAGCAAGCCATTCAAGAGGTAACGGAGGGAGAATGATGAGTGGTTTCTTTGTGACAGCAACCGATACAGAAGTAGGAAAAACGGTTGTAACAGGTGCATTAGCGGGTTTGCTACGTGAGCGTGGTTATAATGTCGGTGTCTATAAACCATTGCAGAGTGGTCATCTTTCCTCACACCGAGAAGGAGACGCTGCTCGGTTGAAAACAGCTGCAGGTGTAACAATATCATGTGAGGAGATTTGTCCTTACTCAGTTGAAGAACCGCTTGCGCCTCGTTTAGCAATGAAGCGGGCAGGAAGGCAAGTATTATTATCAGATATTACAAGTCATTATGAAGAATTATCGAAACAATTTGACTCTTTGTTAGTAGAAGGTGCTGGTGGACTTGTAGTTCCTTACACAGACGATGCCCTCGTTGTCGATTTTGCGAAACAACTGCAATTACCATTGCTTATTGTAGCAAGGCCAACACTTGGGACAGTGAATCATACGATTTTAACAACTTCTTATGCAAAAGCACACGGCCTATCAGTTGCGGGGATCATTTTATCCGGATGCCGAGAACAAGAAAAAGAAAGAGTATTAGAAAATAAAGAAATGATAGAAGAATTAAGCGGCGTACCGGTTATTGGATTGCTGCCAGAGCTTCGCGAAGATTTTACAAGAAATGAATTATTACAAGCGGCAGAAGAGAGTATTGCTATCTCAAGGTTAGAGGAGTTTTTACGCAATGAATCCAGTGTGGGAAACGCATTTTCAGTCTAAGCTAGCGAGTCTTATCGAAACATCACAGCACCGAAAATTATTTGCAACGGAGCACGCTGAACAAGCGTGGCTTATTCGAAATGGAAAGAGATTATTAAATTTAGCTTCAAACAATTACTTAGGATTAGCTGGTGATGAACGATTAAAAGAAGCTGCAATAGAAGCGACAAAAAAGTATGGGACCAGTGGGGCGGCATCACGTCTGGTTGTAGGGAACTATCCGTTATATGAAGAAATTGAACAGCATATATGTGCTTGGAAAGAAACTGAAAAAGCACTAATAGTGAATAGCGGTTACATAGCAAATATCGGAGCTATTTCTTCACTTGTAAGTCGTCATGACATTGTGTTTAGCGATAGGCTGAATCATGCCAGTATTGTAGATGGCATCGTATTAAGCGGTGCCGAACATAAGCGCTATCGTCATAATGATTTAGAACATTTAGAGAAATTGTTGAAATCTGCAAAGGTAGAAAAACGAAAACTAATTGTTACGGATACTATTTTTAGTATGGATGGAGATAGGGCTCACTTAGAAGATTTAGTGATGCTGAAAGAAAAGTACGGAGCGCTTCTTATGGTTGATGAGGCACATGCAGGCGGAATATATGGGAGAAATGGCGCAGGTCTTGCTCATGAGTATCCCCGATTGGCTAAGTCAATCGATATTCACATGGGCACATTTAGTAAAGCAATGGGCTGTTATGGTGCGTATATTACTGGAAGTGCTGTTTGTATCGAGTATTTGATCAATACGATGCGCAGTTTTATTTTTACAACCGCGTTACCTCCAGGAACGCTTGGCGCAATTGGGAAAGCGATTGATATTGTGAGAAAAGGTGAAACACATCGTCATAGATTAATAGAAAATGGCCAATATTTTCGAACCGCTCTGCAAAAATCTGGTTTTCATATTGGAGACAGTACCACGCATATTGTTCCTGTTATTGTAGGTTCTAATGAAGCAGCGCTCCGTTTTAGTATGAAATTGCAAGAAGCAGGGATAGCGGCAATTGCGATTCGACCGCCTACTGTACCGCAGCATAGTTCCCGCATCCGGTTTGCCGTAACAGCGCAGCATACGAATAATGATTTGCAGTGGGCAACGCAACGGATTGTACAAATTGGAAAAGAAGAAGGAGTGATTTCATGACGCAGCCTACTCTTATTCTTATACCCGGATGGGGCATGGAAGAACAGGTTTGGGAAGCATTCCTTCCGTATTTACATGATTTTCCCGTGCATGTCGTTCATTGGCGTAATAGTGAAGATGAGCAGGACTTTCAACGCCGAATTATAGAGGTAGCGCAAGGTAAAAAAGTAATTTTAGTTGGCTGGTCGCTTGGGGCATTGGCTGCTCTTCAAGTGCATCATTTATTGCAAACGAAAGGGATTGTTTTACTAGGAGGAACAGCGAAATTTACAACAGATTCCGATTACATACATGGCTGGAAACACTCTTTTGTCGACCGAATGAGCCGAAATCTTTTGAAACAAAAAGATGATACGTTGAAACGATTTTATATGAGTATGTTTTCCAAGGCGGAGCAGGAAAGCGAACAAGACAGGGCGTTTCTGAAAATAGCTGAACAGTTTCAAGGTGATTCGATTCATTCTTTGCAATGTGGACTCCATTATTTAATAGAAACAGATGTTAGAGAACAGCTAGTACAAGTAGATGTGCCAGTACTACTTCTTCATGGAAAAGATGATGTGATTTGCCCTCTCTCTGCAGCGGAGTATATACAAGGAAAAATAAACGCATCACTCACGATTATAGAAGAAGCTGGGCATGCACTTTGTTTCACACAAGCAAAGCGATGTGCACAAGAAATGATACAGTTCGTAAAGGGGATAGAGCGAAATGATTAACAAGACGTTGTTACAAAAACGATTTAATCAAGCTGCTGTGTCCTATGATCAATATGCAAATGTTCAAAAAAAGATGGCGGATTGGCTGCTTGCTCATATGAAAGAGCATTTCGATGAAGCGGCACAAATTCATATTTTAGAACTTGGCTGCGGCACAGGTTATGTCACAGAGCAACTAGCAACATCCTTTCCGAAGGCAACGATTACCGCTGTTGATTTTGCAGAAAGTATGATTGCGAAAGCAAAAACAAGGTGTAATGTAGAGTCTGTTACATTTCAATGTGAAGACATTGAACGTATTATACTTCATGAACGATATGATGTAATAATTTCTAACGCAACATTTCAATGGTTAAATAATTTATCAGCTACGTTAGTACATTTATATAAAAATTTACGTGAAGATGGTGTGCTGTTATTTTCAACATTTGGAACTGAAACGTTTCATGAGCTTCATACATCATTTCAGCGTGCGAAAACAGCATGTGCCATAGAGGATACTACAACTGTTGGGCAAAACTTTTTTACAGGATTACAGCTGCAAGAATTATGTAAAAGAATAACAGGGGATATACAGGTTACTGAAACATGTTACATAGAAACATTTGCTACAGTTCGTGAATTTTTACAATCGATTCGTAAAGTTGGAGCAACGAATAGTAATGAAGCGTCTTATTGTCAAAGTCCTTCTATCTTTCGCAGTATGCTTCGCATATACGAACAAGATTTTACAGAAGGTGAACGAATTGTAGCAACATATCATGCTTTATTTTCTTATATGAAAAAAGAGGGGAAGAGAAGAAATGAAACAGGTACAAACGAAAACAAATTGGAAGCAAATCGCATTTGAAGTATTAGAGGGAAGAGATGTAACGAAAGAAGAAGCACTTAGTATTTTACAAGCAAAAGACGAAGAAATCTTAGAAATTATGAATGCGGCGTATGTGATTCGTCATCATTACTTCGGGAAAAAAGTAAAATTAAATATGATTATTAATACGAAGTCAGGTTTATGTCCAGAAGATTGTGGGTATTGTTCCCAATCAATCGTATCCGAAGCTCCGATTGATAAATATGCTTGGTTAACACAAGAGAAGATTGTCGAAGGTGCACATGAAGCCATTCGTCGTAAGGCGGGCACATATTGTATCGTAGCTTCTGGCCGTCGCCCAACGAATAAAGAAGTAGATCATGTTATTGGAGCGGTAAAAGAAATTCGCGAAACGACTGATTTGAAGATTTGTTGTTGTTTAGGATTCTTAAATGAAGATCAAGCAGAGCGCCTTGCAGAAGCTGGCGTGCATCGTTACAATCATAATTTAAATACGCATGTAGATAATTACGAAAGCATTTGTTCAACTCATACGTATGACGATCGTGTTGATACGGTTGAAAAAGCGAAGCATGCGGGTATATCACCGTGTTCTGGTGCTATTTTTGGAATGGGTGAAACGGAGGAACAACGCGTAGAGATTGCATTTGAATTAAAGCGTTTAGATGCAGATTCTATTCCATGTAACTTCCTTGTTTCTGTAAAGGGGACACCGTTAGAAGGACAAAAAGAATTAACACCAATGCAGTGCTTGAGAGTATTAGCAATGATGCGCTTTGTGAATCCGTCAAAAGAAATTCGTATTTCTGGCGGACGTGAAATTAATTTACGAGCTGTTCAACCGCTGGGTTTATTTGCAGCCAACTCAATCTTCGTTGGTGATTATTTAACAACTGCTGGCCAAGAGCCAACAGCAGACTGGGGAATGATTGAAGATCTAGGGTTTGAAATTGAGGAATGTGCATTGTAGATCCTATGATAACTTGTGAAGAAAGCTCTCCATGAAGGAGCTTTCTTTTTTTTGTAAATAAAATGTAATAAAGCGTATATAAGTGTTGGAATCATTGGATTTGTAAAGAGATGACATATTATGTGTTCGAATTTCCCATTCTGCAATTGTACATAGTAAGAGAGAATTTAATCGTGATTTGGGGGATTCGCATGCATCAATATATATTAGCAGTTATGAGTTTTCTTATTTTATTGAAGGCAGTTAGTGTAGACCCAGTAAAAGTTGCTGAAAATCCTGAACAGAAAGATTTGCAAAAGAGGGTCGAACAGCATTTTCGGCACCAAGCTGCGTATTTTGGAATCAATACAGAGGGGAAAAATTTAAAAGAAGTGCGGGAAGAGCTGCAAATTATACAAGAAGGACACGGGGAAGGAAAAATGGAAAAATAAAAAGAGACAGAAGCCTCTCTTTATTTTAAACTTGAAATGTAATCGGTTTTTTCCCACATTAATGGGTAGTTTCATTTCACCCCGCTCAAACGGCTGGTAAGAAATAAGAGCAGAAAGAAAATCAAACCAGCCATAAGAGCCCAATTGGATGGGCTAACCTCTTGTGAGGAAAAGCGTCTCACAAGAGGAAGTTTCACTTTATGCCCACTGGCGGGATAGATTTGCCATCTCAATCGCTGCAACGGCAGATTCCCATCCTTTATTGCCAGCTTTTGTACCAGCGCGTTCAATTGCTTGTTCAATTGTTTCTGTTGTTAAGACGCCAAAGATAACAGGAATTTCTGTTTGTAATGAAAGGGAAGCTACGCCTTTTGCCACTTCATTACAAACATAATCATAATGCGTCGTTGCGCCGCGAATCACTGTTCCAAGTGTAATAACAGCATCGTATTTTCCGCTGTTTGCCATTTTCTTTGCGATTAACGGAATTTCAAATGCACCAGGTACCCAAGCGACATCAATGTTGCTTTCTTCTACTCCGTGACGCTTTAAACCGTCTAATGCACCGCCTAATAGTTTGCTTGTAATAAATTCGTTAAAACGACCAACGACAATACCTACTTTTAATCCTGTACCAACTAAATGACCTTCGAATACCATCATGTATCTCTCCCTTAATCTATATAAATTTATTTTAATTTTTCCGAGCATAGAAATCGTTGCTCGGAAAAATATGATTTGCTCGCGTTTTCTATCTTTGTTTTAATCCATGCGCGTGGCAGGAAAAGGCTCTGACCGCTTCTATGCATAGCCAGATGCTAAAAAGAAAGTTTTTTATGTCTTTTTTTCAAATTGTAGTTATATATTACAGATTTAATAAATGACCTAATTTTGTTGATTTCGTTTGTAAATATGCTTTATTTTCTTCTTTTGCTGGCATTTGGAGCGGCACGCGTTCCACAACTTCTAAATCATAACCTTGTAAGCCTGCGATTTTCCGTGGGTTATTTGTTAAAAGGCGAAGCTGTTGTAACCCTAAATCTTTTAAAATTTGTGCGCCAATACCATAATCACGAAGATCAGCTGCAAAGCCAAGCTTTTCATTTGCCTCTACAGTATCGTAGCCTTCTTCTTGCAGTTTATATGCTCGTAATTTATTAAGTAGTCCAATGCCTCGTCCTTCTTGACGCATATATAAAAGAACTCCTTTTCCTTCTCGTTCAATTTGAGCGAGCGCTGCATGAAGCTGTGGGCCACAGTCGCAGCGGCAAGATCCAAATACATCGCCAGTTAAGCACTCAGAATGGACACGCACAAGCGCTGGTTGACCTGTAGCAACATCGCCTTTTATAAGAGCAATATGTTCTTGATTATCCAGAGAATTAGAATAGCCAATGGCCCGAAATGTACCAAAGTCGGTTGGTAATGTAATTTCGACTTCGCGCTGCACTAACGTTTCATGATGACGGCGATACGCAATTAAGTCTTCAATTGTAATCATTTTTAGACTAAATTGCTTGGCAATTTCTAATAAGTCAGGCACTCGTGCCATCGTGCCATCTTCATTTATAATTTCACAAATAACACCTGCCGGCTCTGCGCCACATAATTTTGCTAAATCTACAGCAGCTTCTGTATGCCCAGCGCGGCGAAGAACCCCCCCTGCTTTTGCGATTAAGGGAAAAATATGTCCAGGGCGTTTAAAATCACTTGCTTTCGCTGTAGGGTTTAATAGTTTGCGTACAGTTGCTGCACGTTCATGAGCGCTAATACCAGTTGTCGTTGAAATGTAATCAACACTAACTGTAAAAGCCGTACCGTGTGAATCTGTATTTTGTGAAACCATAGGTCCTAACTCTAAACGATCGGCATATTCTTCTGTGATAGGAACGCATACAAGGCCGCGCCCATGTGTAATCATGAAGTTGATTGTTTCTGGGGTAATATACTCGGCTAAAGAAATAAAATCCCCTTCATTTTCTCTATTTTCATCATCGCATACGATAACAACTTTTCCTTGTTTTAAATCTTCTAGTGCTTCTTCAATTCGATGAAACATTTCATTTCCTCCCTTATAGGAATCCATTGTCTTGTAAAAAGTTTTCTGTAATTGAGCTCTTTTTAGATGTTGGCTTTGTAATAAAACGTTCAATATATTTTCCAATCATATCGCACTCAATGTTCACGATATCGCCAGCAGTTTTTGTTCCGATTACTGACTGACTTAATGTGTGTGGAATGAGAGAGATTGTGATGGAAGATTCATCAACTCCAAAGATTGTGAGACTTGTACCATCAATGGCAACGGACCCTTTTTGTAAACAATAACGAAGTAATTCGTTTGGCAATTGTATTTTGTAATATACAGCGTTATAGCTTCGTTTTTTATCAATAATTGTTCCCGTGCCGTCAATGTGTCCTGTCACAAAATGCCCACCGAAGCGGCCGTTTGCACCCATAGCACGCTCTAAATTTACTGCCCAGCCACGGCTCAGTGATTGAAGAGACGTGGCTTGCATCGTCTCGGGCATGACATCAACGGTAAAAGAAGTGGATGTAAAAGAAGTGACAGTCAAACATATCCCGTTTACAGCAATGCTATCACCTAAGTTTACGTCTACCAAAACGGTTTTTGCTGAAATTGTCAGCTTCATAGCATCGCCGGTTTGCTGCATATTAGCGATTGTTCCGAGTTCCTCAACAATTCCTGTAAACATAAGGCACCTCTTTTCTTGGAGTGGCAGTTACTTTTATATCATCACCAATTTGTTCCATCGATTGAATGTGCAGCGAGAGTGCATCTTTTAGTTGTGTAAAACCATTTCCGCCAAAACATGTTGGGGCTTCTTTACCACCAATTAGCTTTGGACTAATATAAGTAATCAGTTCCTGCAAACATTTTGCTTCTAAGAAACTTGCATGAACTGTTTGTCCGCCTTCGACAAAGAGAGAAAGAATATTTTTTTCTCCGAGAAGATCGAGTAGTTCGTTTATTTCAATACGATTCGTTTTCATTTGCAATACAGATACCATATCTGATTGAAATTTTGCGATTTTTTCTTTTGAAACGTCATTTCCAACGATAAACCATGTTAGTGCTTCGCCATCTGTAATTACATGAGATGAAAGCGGGGTTCGCAAATGTGTATCAAGTACGATACGAATCGGATTTTTTCCGCCATTTACAATCCGCGTTGTTAAATGCGGATTATCGGTAATAATTGTATTTACACCGACGAGAATGGCATCGTGTGTATGGCGATAACGGTGTACATCAGCACGTGCTTCTTCACCTGTAATCCATTTACTTTCACCAGTATGAGTAGCGATTTTTCCATCTAAACTCATTGCTGTTTTTAGTGTGACAAATGGACGCTTTGTTTTCATGTAGTGGAAAAAGTAACGATTTAATTCTTTTGCTTCTTTTTCCAGTACACCAATTGTTACGTCAATTCCAGCTTTCTGTAATCGCTTGACACCTTGACCTGAAACGAGCGGATTGCTATCGAGTACTGCAACAACGACTCGTTTGATGTTCTTTGCGATGAGCAAAGAACAGCAAGGAGGCGTTTTTCCATGATGACTGCATGGTTCTAGTGTTACATATACGGTTGCACCGTGCGCGTTTTCACCAGCCATGCGAAGAGCGTGAACTTCAGCATGTTCAGTTCCTGCCCGTAAGTGGGACCCTACTCCAATGATATTCCCGTCTTTTACAACAACAGCACCGACCATAGGATTAGGACTTGTTTGCCCAGCTGTATGTTTTGCTAATTGCAAAGCAAGTGCCATATATTCTTGATCTGTCATAAACTCACCTCTCCTAAAAAAAATCAAAAAACCCCAAGGATTATAATCCTTGGGGTGAGAGAGACGATGTTTCTAGAAATATAAGAAGGATACGAGAGTATGCGAAAGAAACCTAGCGTTGATCGCTATGTTTGCATAGGAAAGAAGCCTAGCAAACATTTATTTTTTACATGCTAGTGTTATCGTATGATTTCAGCAATGAAAAGAATGGTATGCGAAAGCAAACATATGTATGTTTAAAAATAAACAGTACATATGTGCATGCTGAAATAAACATAGTATCCCATTATACGTACTAGAAAACATATCCTTCTCCCATCCAGACTATACTGTCGGCCCTAGAGTTTCACTAGATCCACCGTTTTCAACTTGAAAACGGGTCACGGACTTAGAAGTGTACACTTCATCACCGCCGGTTGGGAATTTCACCCGACCCCGAAGGATGCTGTTTGCTCACATTATAGCACAAAAAAGACAAAAGGCTATAAAAAAATATTTGAATGTGAAGAATTGTATGAAAATAAAGGAGTGTTTACATCTTGCATTAATGAGAACATAAATTTGTTATACTAGTGTAGAAAAATTTTATACATTATCTAAAACGAGGTGAAAATATGAAATATATTGCTGTAGGAATAGGCGGTGTTATTGGAGCTTTAGCTCGTTATGGAGTAGGGCAGCTCTTTGAAATAACATCGCTTACTGGTTTTCCATTAGCAACATGGTTAGCTAATATGAGTGGCAGTTTTTTATTAGCATTTTTAACGATGTCTATCTTTCGGATGAAACAAGTTTCACTGCTTATGATAAGTGCTATTGGTACAGGGATAATTGGTTCATATACAACGTTTTCAACGTTTAGTGTGGACACGCTGAAGCTATTGCAGCATGAAGCGTTCACAATGGCTTTTTTATATGTGATTGCGAGTATGATAGGTGGATTGCTTTTCTCTTTTGGCGGATTTTATGTTGGGAATATGCTATATGAACGCGGTGTGAGGAAAGAAGGAAATATATGAATATTTTACTTGTTAGTATCGGTGGCTTTTTCGGTGCCATTGCCCGTTTTTTTATTAGTATGATAGTAAAAGAAAAATATGGGGATTCTTTTCCGTATGGGACATTTTTTATAAATATAATCGGTTCGTTTTTACTCGGTCTGTTATATGGTGCTGAAGTAGCTAAAATGTGGATATTATTATGTGGCACAGGATTTATGGGGGCATTTACGACATTTTCGACATATCAACTGGAAATGGTACAATTGATACATAAACGAGAAGGGCAAAAGGCATTACTATATTTTGTTATGAGTTATGTAATAGGTATTGGTAGTGCTTTTGCTGGATTTTATATGGGAAGTATGTAAAAAACACGCGCACATTTTCTTGTGCGCGTGTCTTTTTTATTCCTTTGGTGCACGTACAACCGATTCAAATTTTCCTTTATGTGAACCATCGCAATACGGCATATTTTTGGATAACCCACAGCGGCATATCGAAAATGCTGGCTTTGCTGGAAATGCATTTCCTTCTGCATCGATTAGTTCCACATCCCCTGTAATGCGGAACGAACCATTATCATTTACTTTAATTTGTACTTTCCCCATTGTTACACCTCCTCACCAAACGCATATGTTTATCATATACTTACTAGAATGACTTGACAATGTTTAGAAACAATGCTTTTTGTGAGAAAATAGAAATGATATAATAAGCTATATACTGAAAAAATAGTAAGGTGAACATAAACATGAATAAACAATTACGTACATTACAAAACATTGCAACAGAGCGAACGTGGGTATCGTTTTTAAATGATAATCATCCGTACAGCTTACTTCATTGGTCAATTGCTGGTGTGCAACAAGAAGTGAAGGATGTATGGTTATTACAAGATGAAGTAACATTTCAAACAACAGAGTTTCCATCACTTGATGAAGCAGTAAAGTGGATTTCTGAAAATATGGATCAAGTTACAGATGTATTGGCGTAACAGGCCATTGTAAATTTGATAAAATTTTTGCTGTTGGTTTGGATCGGAAGAAGGCTAATTCACCTGGAGATGAATTAGCCTTTTTGTATGTAATCATATTTTTATTATTTTGGGAGTAACTAGTTCCAGTAGCTTGATAACTGTGGGATAGATTTCTTAATTAATCTAAATTTTTAATTAAGCGGTTTCTGGATTTTAGGTCTTTCAAAATTTTTAATTGGAATTTATTATAATTTTCACTCAAGTTCATATATTCAGTTTCAGTTAAGTTATTAAACATAAATACTATTTCCGTCATATTTCCATCTTTATCCTTTGCATAAAGGGAATTTGTCAATAAAAATGCTGTTGAACCACCTTTTTGTCCTGCATGTATCAACCACTTCTTGTTATTTGGGTTTTCCATTAGTGATTCGACAATCTTGTCTAACTCTTTTTGCACATTCGATGGAAAATAGTCTTTACGATTCAGTCGTTCCATCAATAGCAGATAGTCTTTTGCGGATGCGGCTGGTAAATTATCTGACCAAATTCTTTGAAATTTCATATCGCTAAGGTATGGGATATTACGCTGTTTAAATTCAGTAGGATTTTTCATCCATTGGTGAATCTTAATAGATTCCCTAGAAAATTCTTGTTGTGACATAGCTTTCAATTTTTTATAGGTTTCGTCTTCGGTTAAGTTCTCTTCTTTTTTTAAATTGCCAGCAACGTATAAACTAGATACAAGTGGATATATTTCTTGATGGTGAGGCAATTGTAAATTTTTTATCGTTTGATTAATGTTTTCAAGACCTAATTTGTCTATTAAATAATCGGCATTTGCATTAGAACTAAACTGTAACATTCCTTTTGCAACTTGTTCTAATGTTACTTGATTATTTTGAATAAGGTTTTTTTCTTTTAAATAATGAATCCAATCTGGATGAGCAGAGCCATCAGTATCTTTCACATAATAAGCCTCTAAATCACTTAAAGGAATTTGTTGATCAGCTTTAATTGTTCTTTCGGCCGATTGTTTAGCAAATTCTACAGCAATCATCAGTTTCATCATGCTTGCTAAAGGAATTACCTCATCAGAATTTATACTAACTAGATTTTTTCCGTCTCTTTGTAGAATAAAAGATACATTTTTATCTGCCTTATGTGTTTTTAAATATTCCATAACGGGGTCATGACTTTCCTTTTGTTTATATACAATAAAGAAAATTGAAACGATTAGTAATATAATGCTTAGCCTTTTAATTAACTTCAACACAACTGCTCCCTCTGTATAGTTATTTTGTAAATTTTTGTAATATAATATTATCATGAACTTTCTTTATATTACATACTTTTCCAAAAAAAGTTATTCCTCTAAAATTAAAATTTTACATATCAAAATCAGCTTTAATGGCAGATTAAAGCTGAATCAATTATCTGTCTAAATGAAATGAAAATCGTACGATTTTCACACGTTTTTTTCAAATGTATAAAAACATACAATGTGTGCAACATACAACCGATAGAAACTACAAAGAAGGTGGTAGTTGTTGTGGAAACGATTGTTGATAGTAAATATTATCATTTCTTTTTGTATAGCTGGATGCAATAGAGGAGAGCAGGCTAATCAATCAAGTGTAAAAGGAAATTTATCCGCTCATCAAATAGATTTTGTTATTAAAAATGTAAGTCGTGTACCAAATTATGATGTATGGACTGCAAAAAATAATTACACGCTCCTTGTTGTGGACTTTTCTTTAAAGAACAGTAAAAACAAAAGTATTATTGTTAAGCCTTCGCAGTTTAATGTTATTTCGGAGACCGGAAAAATATATGGAGTCGTTCAAACGAAAAGGGAGACAAGTATATTGCATGATAGAAAGTTAAAATCATACGATTCATTGCAATCGAGCATTATATTTGAAATACCTAAAGAAGAGACGGCATCTGAATTATTATTTGCTCCTTCGTTTGCTAAAGATAAACCAATTGTTATTTCATTAAAATAAAAACAGGCTTATGCGAGCCTGTTTTTTGTTTCGTTTACGTATGTTGTTAAAAAGTGATCAACTGCATATTCATATTCTTCTCTATTTTCTGCATAAGAACAAGCATGAGCGCCTTTTTCGGCAATAAAGAGTTCTTTTGCATCTTCTTTTGCCTCATATAATGATTGTGTCATATTGCATAAAATGTAATCATCATCTTTACTGTGGATGAACAATACAGGATTTTTAATGTTTTTCACACAATCAATTGGAGAAACCTCCCGAATTGTATAACCATCACGCACTTTTAAAAATGCATTAGCGAGTGGTAAAAGAGGCCATTTTGGTAAATGAAACTCCACCTTTAAACGATAATGAAGCTGTTCGTAAAAATCAGAGAATGGACAGTCAGCAATATAAAAATCAGCTCCGTCTTCAACCATACCTGCATATTGTAATAACGTTGCTGCTCCCATTGATTCACCATGGATACCAAGCGTAATATTTGAACCAAATCGTTGTTTGAGCCAATCTACCACTGTCTTTAGATCGTGTTTTTCGTAATAGCCATAACTTGTTGTTTTGCCTCCTGTTTGGCCGTGGCGGCGATGATCATAAATAAATACGTTGAACCCTTTGTTTAAAAATAAATTTGCATATTTTATAGAATTTATTTTGTTTACGGTAACGCCGTGACAAAAAATCATGAACTTATTTGAATGGCTAACAGGAATAAAGTAACCATGAATGCTATAACCAAATTGAGAAGAGAGACATACTTCTTCTTTCTGTAGAGCTTCATAATCCTCTAAGCGAAAATGCTGTTTTGTTTCACGTTCTAAAATTTCTTCTTCTGTTTTTTTCTTTAAATACATGACTTTATTCGTAAAGAAAATGCCAATTCCAATAAGAGTACCGATTATCGTTAATAATGTCGTCCAAAACGTTTTCATACTCTATCCTCCAAGTTACAGTACATATGATAATTACATTGTATCATAACCATATGAAAAGGTGAGAGCGGTAAGCGGGAAGGGGTGCAAAAAATAGAAAAATTGACTATGATAGAGAAATAATCTTACATAAAATTTAGTTTGAAATTTTTTTTGTCAGATTAATAAGCAGTTTGAATAAGAAAAATATCTATGTTTTATAAATAGGAAGTTTTTTTGTAACAAGAAATTATTGGAAATAAATAAGCGTAATAATTACGTAAAGTTGTGGATTTGATAATTTCACAGACTGGTATAAATCATATATAGTTATTCTAATGAGTAAAGTAGGAAAAGGAGAGATGAGATGATATTTTTCTTTCAATTAGCAGTAATTTTACTAAGTACAAAACTTGCGGGTGACTTAAGTGTTAGGCTAGGACAGCCGTCTGTACTTGGAAAACTTATTGTAGGTATTATAATTGGTCCAGCAGTACTAGGATTAATTGATAATACGGATTTACTAAGGCAGTTAAGTGAAGTTGGGGTTATTCTTCTCATGTTTATGGCTGGTTTAGAAACGGACTTAAAAGAACTGAATGAAAACCGCAATTCTTCTTTCGCAGTAGCAGTTGGCGGAATTATTATGCCGTTTTTAGGTGGTTATGTTGCTGGTCTTATTATGGGAATGGAGCAAGCAAATGCAGTATTTTTAGGCTTACTTCTTTGTGCAACTAGCGTTAGTATCTCTGTGCAAACGCTTCGAGATTTAGGGAAAATGAAAACACGTGAAAGTACAACAATGCTTGGTGCAGCGGTGTTTGATGATATTCTTGTTGTTATTTTACTTGCATTTGCAATGAGTTTCTTAGGTGCAGATGATGTAAATTTAACAATGGTTATTTTGAAGAAAGTTGTCTTTTTTGCAGCTATTATCCTAATTGGATGGAAGGGCGTTCCGATGATTATGCGCTGGCTTTCTCCGCTTCGCGTATCGGAATCTATTATTAGTACAGCTCTTATTATTTGTTTTTCTTTTGCATATTTCGGAGAATTATTAGGAATAGCAGGCATTATCGGAGCGTTTGCGGCAGGGATTGCTATCTCTCAAACAGATTATAAACATGAGGTTGAGAAGAAAGTTGAACCAATTGCCTATGCAATGTTTGTTCCTATTTTCTTTGTAAGTATTGGGATGAATATTACGTTTGCAGGAATTGGAGATAAAGTTTGGTTTATTGCTATCTTAACAGTAATTGCTGTATTAACGAAATTAATTGGTTGTGGTCTTGGAGCACGTATGACAGGCTTTGATTTACAGTCTTCTACAATCATTGGTTCTGGAATGGTTTCCCGTGGTGAAGTGGCGCTCATTATTGCTGGACAAGGTCTTGCGTCAGGGCTATTAGCAAAAGATTACTTTACAGCAATTGTAATTGTTGTTATTTTAACAACAATGATTACACCACCGATGCTGAAGAAAACATTTGCGGTAAAAGACAAACAATTGGAAGAGGGAAGAAGTGCTATGTAAGCACTTCTTTTTTATGTAACAATTTTCAGAAATATAAAATAATATTCTTGACGTATTATTCAATTTGTTTTACGGTGAAATTGTAAACTATTTCCATGTTGAGGGGTGAAGAGGTGGCAACGATTCGCGATGTTGCAAAGTTGGCGGGAGTTTCAGTCGCAACAGTTTCACGAGTATTAAATGAAAAAGGATATGTACATGAAGATACGGTCAAACAAGTGAAAAAAGCAATTGAGGAGTTGCAGTATAAACCAAATGCGGTGGCTAAAGCTTTATTTAAAAAGTCTTCCACCATGATTGCTTTACTTGTATCTAACATGCAAGATCCAGCATCCTTATCCTTACTTACAGTTATTGAAGAAGAAGCATACAAAGAAGGATATCAAATCGTTATATGTAATGTGAAACATAAGCGTGGTTATATGGATGTATTTGAACAAAATAATATTGCCGGTATTCTTATGACGCGTGATGTATATGAAGGATTACCAAAAGAAAGAGTATCAGTTCCATTTGTAATTATCGATTCAAATGAGGAAAGGGCTTCGCAGTACTATAATGGAGCAATACAAGCTGTTTCGTTACTAGCAGAGAAAGGATGCCGCTTTCTTGCTTATATTCATGAAGGGCTGAGTCATGAAGCGATGGAAGAACATTTCACGGGTTTTTTGGACGTGGTTTGGGAGAAAAACATATCTTACCGAGTGATCGAAATGTGTAGAAGAGAGAAGAATTCAGAACAAATAGCTATGGATGTATTGCGAAAACATCCATATATAGATGGCATCGTCACTTGTAGTGATACCGCCGGAATTAATTTTATCCGTGCTGCGCACTCATTACATATTTCTATTCCAGAGTGTTTGCAAATTATTGGTTTGAATGGAACCGTGCAAGGAGAGTGGTCTACACCGTCTTTAACGACAATTGCTCAGCCGATAACAAGTGTTGGGAGAGCTGCTATCCAGAAATTAATTGCAAAAATAAAAAAGGTAGAAGATAACCATGAGATAGTAAATTTAGATTTTGTTCTAATTGAGAGAGGATCAACAAGATGAAAGGTGCGTGAGTACACGCACCTTTTTCTATTTTGCTTTATGTAGACAGCAAGAGTCCGATTGACGGAAATTTCATTTTGAACAAGAAACATGCTTCAAGCAGTACACCATACTTTTCATGAAATATAGAAAAAATCGGAGTATTCACGGGTGTAGTAAGAAGTGCTCTTGTTTAATTTCAAGTAACGTTTTTGCAAAACGTTCATGTTCTTCAAAGTGTGGCGAATGAGCTGAGTTAGGAAACCAAATCATTTTTTTAATAGGCGCGTTCAGAACATCGCAATATTGTTGTACAAGTGCATAAGGTGTTTGATAGTCGTAACGTCCAGAGCAAAAATAAACAGGAAACGAAACGCTTGGAATTTGTGAAAAGAAATTAATAGTTAACATTTCTCTCCATAATTCTCCAGATTTTATATTTCCGTTTAAAAATTTTATCCAATCTATCAATGTGTATTCAGATGATAAAAATCCTTTTCGAATGAACGAAAAAAATGTCCCATTTTGAGTAGCGCCGCCAAAGATACCAAGCCATTTCCTTTGAATAAGCAGTCGTCTTGTATCTAGAAATGGTGGTTTTCCAAGCTTTTTTAAAGATGCGAGCGCTCGGTCATGTCTAAGCTTCTTTGCGGATCGAATTAAATGTTCAAAAAGCAATGTCTCATTTTGCTTCATATGCACAATTTGACCAACTCCAATATAGGCTTCGATGAATTGGGGAGATTGCTGTGCGGCAGATAATCCAATAATGCTACCCCAGGAGTGCCCAAGAAGAAATAACTTCTTTTTTTGAAACTTGTTTAGAAGATAATTGATTAGTTTATGTGTATCCAAAATAAATTGCTCAATTGTTAGCGCCTCTTTGAAATCTTGCCATGAAAAAGATTTTCCTGCTCCGCGTTGATCCCAGTTGACAACAATAAAATGTTTCTCAAGTTCTCCTTGGAGATGGCGTGCAAAGCCAATATGAGCCATTCCAGGTCCACCGTGCAAACATAATAAAAGAGGTTGTTGGAGATCTTGCCCACGAATAAGCAACGATTGTTTACGTTTGTTTATAAGCACATTTTCAATTGTTGCAATGCTATTTGGAATCAGTTGTTTATTTTTATCGTAAAAAGAGGGGGTGCAGCTGCGACTGAACATGAGAGAGACCTCCTTTTGAGTGCAATATAGTGAACGGTGTTGATTTGTCATCATACACTAAATTATACGAATAAGAAATCATTGTATCTTAACATAATAACTTTAACCTGCATGAATGAGAAGTAAAATGCCTAAAGATAGATATATATAAGAGAGAGGAGGGAGGAGGTGAAGATTGGTGAAATTATTGATCGCTTAAATAATCGTGAATCAATTGCGATGGTTGCGAAACGACTAGAAATGAGTCCGTATACACTATCAAAAAAATTACGATTGCTTGGATATGAATATGATAGTGAGCAGAAAAAAAGGATGTTTGTTGGGGAGGGAAAAGAGCCGCGTCATTTACAATTAAAAGAAGCTGTGAACACACAACAGGAAAAAATAGATTATCAACGTCTTATTTATGAACAATTGCAAAATATTTATAAATTGTTGCAAAAACAGGAGTATGGAATATGTATGACTTCTGTCCAAACAGGAGAGAAAAAAAGACGTACGTTCTCTCTTTCAAAACAAACTTTAGAGCAGCTAGATTGTTTTTCTATTAGAAATGGTGTACACAAATCTAAAGTTGTTGAAGTTGCGCTAGAAGAATATTTAAAAAAATATCGTGAAAAAGAATAAAAGCGGGATGTCCCGCTTTTATTCTACTAATTATAGATAATAAGGTTTGTAAAAAATTTAAAATTTGTATTCTATAATTACTAATTTATTTTTTGAATACGACCTTCAATTTTGGCTTCAATTGGTGATTTTGCTTGTTTCACATAATCTACTAGTGCCTCTAAATCATTTGGTCCTGTTTCTGCATTTTTTCCATTTCTAAATGAAACGAAACCATCCCCGCCAGAAGCTAAAAAGGCATTTGCTACGACAGTATATGTTTGTGAATCAACGAGAGATTGACCATTTGCTAAGTGCACATCAACGACTTTTTCACCAACTGCTTTACTATCATCCCATTTATATGTGATGCCAGAAATTTGGAGCATACGTGTTCTATCTTTTTGCCACTGCTGATTTAAAATGTCACGAATATCTTTTCCTGTCAATGTTGACTTTATTAATTGATTTCCAAAAGGTTGAATGCCATATAATTCTCCCCACGTAATATCTCCAGCATCTAAATCGTTGCGAATACCACCAGGATTCATAATGGCAATTTGGCCATTCATCGCACTGCGCTGTGCATCAGCTATTAAGTTACCAAGTGTAGATTCCCCAGCTGGTGATTGTGTTCTATCTAAAGCAACTGCAGATTTACCGATAACTTCACTTACAAGAGGAGCGACTTTTGCTTGATACTGTTCCATTTTTTTCTTAATTTGCGGATCTGGTTGGATGCCGTCATGGAACGTTGAAACAATCTCAGCCTTTTTCTCTACAATATCTTTTGTTTTCTTATCAATTTTTAAATCAACATCTGCGAAAGCCATGCCGTACGAATAAGCTTGTACAATAAGTTTTCCGTTTACAGTACCGTTTACATATGCATGGTTATGACCGCCAAAAATGACATCTACTTCTGAGTCGGTATTTTGCGCTAAGCGAACGAGATCTCCATCTGTAATCCCTTTATCATCTGTTGTACCAGGATTATGTGCTAGTACAACAATTGCTTTTACGCCTAATCGTTTTAATTGTGCGGCAGACTTGTTAATTGCTTCTACTTCATCTGTGAACTGTACATTTTCAACCCTTTTCGGTATAACAACGTTTGGTGTTTCAGTTGTAACAACACCAATAAAACCAACTGGAACTCCTTGTACCATTTTTACTGTAAATGGTGGTAAAAATAAGCGTCCTGTTGTTTTATTGTAAACATTAGCTGCAACGTAAGGAAATTGAGCACCTTTAAAGTTTCCAGTTTTTTCATGATAACCGCCATAAATAAGGCGACGCATTTCGTCTATCCCTTCATCAAATTCATGGTTACCAATGGTTCCGACATCAAAGCCAAGGTCATTGAAGATTTCCATTGTTGGTTCATCTTGTAATAAAGCTGAAACTGGTGGACTTGCACCAACTGCATCTCCAGCATGAACAAGTAGCGTATTTGGGTTTTGTTTTTCGCGATTACGTAAGTGTGCAGCTAAGTACTCGACACCACCTACATCCTTATTGTTTAATTTTTTCACAGTGTCCAATTGACCGTGAAAGTCATTAATACCTAGCATTTGAACATCAATATAACGATTTTCCTGTGCTGGTGTAGAAGTTGGTGGTGCTGCAAATACACTTGAAAATGTAACAGTACTTAAAACAGCGACGGCAGGTATAATTTTTTTCCACATGTTTTTTTCTCCTCCTTTTATGTAAATCTGACATTATACGACATAATTTTAATAGATTATGAGGAAACAATCTATATAAAGTTTAATATTTTAAGAAAATTCATAAAACATCCTTTTATTTTTATATAGAAAATAAATAATCAATTGTAAGCGGTTAACTATATAAACCTATTTTTACTTTTCAACATATAAGTGCAACTATGTAGAACAAAAAATGCTTGCACTTGCTTTTTATTTTCACTTGGAAGGAAAAGGTAGGTTGTGTTTATACAGTCATTAGAGCAAGAATTTGCGGTACTATTCTTTTGGTTGCTGCCAAATTACATTTTCTACTATAATAAAGAAAAAAGTAAAAGGTGATTTAATTATGGCAAAGAAAAAACAAAAGCAAGGGCAGAATCAAACAGCAATGAAGATGGAAAAGGAAGCAATAACAATTGGAGATCAATTGAACGAAGCTCTAATGAAGCAACTAAAAAGTAAACAGAAAGAGTTAAAAGAACAAGAAGAACAGAAACAAGAAATGGAATTAGAGAGAAAGCGTAAAGAACAGCGTGAACGTGAAAAAAATAAATCATTTGAAGAATTATTAGGTGAAAGTAGTTTGTCATGGAAAGACTTTAAGTAAGAAACGAATATAAGGAGGATGGGCATGAGAAAAGTGGAAGTAGTGCCCTATGAAAATCATTGGGCAGAAAAGTTTCAGAAAGAAGCAAAACGTTTAAAGGAGGCAATGCCTGAACATGTGAAAGTTCATCATATTGGCAGCACATCTGTGCCAGGGTTAGCGGCGAAACCTATTATTGATATGATTATGGAAGTTACGAATATTGACAAGGTGGATAGCTGGAATGATATTTTCCAAAAACTAGGTTATACATCGAAAGGTGAAAATGGTATTTCGGGACGGCGTTTCTACATACACGGTACGGAAGAAAAGCGAAGCTATCATTTACACGTATATGAGACAGGTAATCAAGAAATTATACGTCACCTTTCTTTTCGCGATTATATGATGGTGCATTGTGAAGAAGCCGAGGCGTATGCAACGTTAAAGCAAGAGCTTGCGAAACAATTTTCATGTGATATCGAGCGGTATATTGAAGGAAAAGATGCATTTGTTCGAGAGCGGGAACAAAGAGCTATCGAGTGGATGAAGAAAAAATAACGTGCCATATGTGAGTGGCACGTTATTTTCATAATTGTTTTACAGAAGTAATAAAATTTTCCCTGTGCTTTTTCTACTTTCTAAATAATGGTGTGCTTTTGCACCTTCGCTTAATGGAAATGTAGTTGGTTTAGATAACTTGATCTTTCCTTGTTGAATCCACGTGAATAGCTCTTCAGAACGAAGAATGCGTTCTTTATGAGAAGTGAGTACATTCCATAAATCCCCGCCGGTTAGCGTCTTAGAGGTATCCATAAGCATGCGCGGGTCTACAGGTGCTGGATCACCTCCTGCCATTCCGTAAAAAACAACAGTTCCTCCAATGCGTGTTGCCTCAAAGCTATCCATCAACGTAGAACCAACAGATTCATATACGACATCGACACCTTTTCCGTTCGTCGCGTGCATGACTTTCTGTTTCCAATCATCCTCATATAAAAAGGCCCGGTCTGCACCAACATCTTCGGCAGCTTTTGCTTTTTGAATAGAAGAAGTAAGTGCAATAACTTTACCGCCTAGTAATTTTATAATTTGTACAAGTAGTTGGCCAACACCACCGGCAGCAGCGTGCACGAGCGCAATATCTCCCTCTTTTATCGCATAGCTATCTCGGGTTAAATAGTGAGCTGTTAAACCTTGTAGTAAAATAGAAGCAGCAGTTTCATGTGAAATATGATTAGGAAGTGGAATTGTTTTCTCTATTGGCACCGCTACCAGCTCTGCATTTGCATAAGGAACATCTGCAAATGCAATAGAGTCTCCTTGCTTGATTGTCGTAACATTAGTTCCGACCATTTCGACAATTCCAGCACCTTCGTATCCTAAAATGTATGGCGGTTTACCGGCAAGGTGATAATTACCTTTTCTTCTATAAACATCAGCAAAGTTTAAACCAATTGCTTTCATTTTCACAAGAATTTCTTCAGGTCCAATAATAGGATTAGGGATTTCTTTATATTGTAATACCTCTGGTTCTCCAAATGTGTTAAATATAAGAGCTTTCATCTTTTATCCTCTACTTTGTGTATTTTATTTTACGCTTACACTGTAAGATAAAAGAATGAAGAAAGCAAGGAATTACACTTTGGAAAAAATGGGAAAGGGCGCTGGTTGCTTCTAGGTATGGACAGATGTTGGTTTGAAATAAAGTTGAACTGATTTGAAATTCTTAAAATCTAAAATATATAAAGTCATAAAAAATAAAGGGTAGTACATATTAGTCGTGACTAGTATGTACTACCCTTTTACTTCTTGTTTTACAAACATACCAGATTGCGGAAGATAAGAAAGCCTAATATGAAAAATATCATACACTACAACTTTTGACTTTTAATAATAACAGTAGTGGGAAGTACTTTTGCTTTTTCATAAGAATACCATCTGTTTGAGTGCCGTTGAATATCTTCATCGGACAGGCAAACATCCTCAACCATTCTTTCAATTTTAAATCCATTATTGATTAATGTATTGATATATGTGCTTAGTCTATATTGTTGCATAATTGCAGGATGACTCCATGCTTCATGATAATAAGAACCTTCCTCATGATAGGGTTTATGAAACGTTAGGGTACCGTTCGTATTACTTACACGATTATAAATTGGATGTTCCCAACTGAAGATAAATATGCCACCTTGTTTTAGATATTTATTAACATTTGCTAATGTTTTTTCTAGATTAGTTGTCCATCCTATTGCGTATATAGAAAAAGCAATGTCAAAATAATTAGTGGGTAAGCCAGGATTATCCTCCATTGGCGATTCAAATAACTTTACCGGTGAATTAGAATTCTTTAATAACATTTTTGCTGCATTTATCTGTTTATTTGACAGGTCCAGCCCCCACAATTCACCAGCTTTCTTTTGGTCCATATATTGTAATGAATGCCCACTTCCACAACCAATTTCTAAAACTTTTAAATTTGTAACATCGCCAAACAAATTTAATTTCTCCTCACTAGGTGCCAGTGGCCCATATTCGGGAAGAGGATTTCTACCAAAAAAACGATGTGCTGCTTCATCCCAACTATGCTTATTTATGGTAAGAGACTCAACATCCATTTTCTTAAACCTCCCTAATAATTATAAAAACATCAATTCTATACTTCTCATTATTCTCCTGCAAAAGCTATCTTTTGTAGATTTAAAATAAAGTTGCACTGTAGTTTATTTTCTATAAAAAAGAAACTTTTTTCTTCTTGTACTAAAGAGACATTTAAATTGAACAAGCAACAATATTTTTGATAAAGTTGAATTGTATTATCGTCGGGTGAAATTTTAATTTAATTTTGAGTGAGGTGGAGATTTATGATTCTAGATTTAAAAGGTGAATCTCAAATGGATTCTATTGTAGGCATGCTTTATTCTGCTGTAGATGGTAATTATAAGCGATTAAAATCCATTGTTGCAGGTATGTCACAGGAGGAATTAGATTATAAAGGTCCAAATCAGAAATATAACAGTACAGCACAATTAATAAGGCATTTGGCATATGTAGACCTTAACTGGGTTTTTAGGATTAAAGGTGAACTAGTACCAAGTCTTCTTGAAGATAAGTACGGACCTATGTTGGATAAAAACAATGAAATCCCATTGATTTATGGAGTTTCATTAGAAAGAATTCTCTCTGATTATGATGAGGTATTTAACATGTTTAAGTCTATTTGCTTTCAGTTAACTGATAAACAATTAAATAAAATAGTTAATTATGAGAATGAAGAAACTGCAACTATTAGGTGGGGCATTTGGCATATATCAGATCATAATAGATATCACCAAGCGCACATTAATCAACTTCGCAAATGGTATAAAGAAGAGAAGGAGATAAAAAAGAAGTCTACTAAAACAAGTGATACTACATGTTATTCTGCTAACGTTCAATAACATGCTTTTAAAGTTTAGCGATGATTGTTAGTACATATTTAATCAAGGCTTATTTCAAATTAACATCTGGTTAAACTGTAAAGCAGGAGTTTTTAGGGCGGATTCCTTAACATAACAAGATTATGTGAACAAACCGCATTTCTTTTGACTTTTTATCCTTTTCTTGTTGAAATGTAGAAAAAGGAGGAGTTTTTTATGCATATTCCAACAACAACACTTCATAATGGCGTGAAAATGCCAATGCTCGGTCTAGGAGTATATAAAGCGAAAGAAGGAGAGGAAGTAAAACGAGCGGTGCAGACTGCACTTGAGATTGGATACCGTTCTATTGATACAGCTGCTATTTACGAAAATGAAAGCGGTGTCGGAGAAGCGATTCGTGAATTTGGAATTGCCCGTGAAGAGCTGTTTATTACAACGAAAGTATGGAACGATGAACAAGGGTATGAAACGACGCTGAAAGCTTTCGATACGAGTTTAAAGAAATTACAGATGGATTATGTTGATTTATATTTAATTCATTGGCCGATACGTGGGAAGTATGTGGATACATATCGTGCACTAGAAAAATTGTATGAAGAAGGGAAAGTACGCGCGATTGGTGTATCAAACTTTCATATTCACCATTTAAAGCATTTATTAGAAAACTGTCATATTAAACCAATGGTGAATCAAGTTGAACTCCATCCAATGTTGGCACAATTTGAACTTCGTAATTTTTGCCAACAAGAACAAATTCAAATGGAAGCATGGAGTCCACTTATGCGAGGAGGAGAGGTGTTTGAACATCCTGTTATTCAAGAAATCGCTAAGAAATATGGGAAAACACCTGCTCAAGTTATTTTGCGCTGGGATATTCAAAGCGGCATTGTGACCATTCCAAAATCTGTTACACCATCGCGCATTGCTGAGAATTTTCATGTTTTTGATTTTTCATTAACAGAAGAAGAAATGTGCCAAATTGATACTTTAGATTGTAATAAGCGTTCAGGAACGAATCCGGAGAAATACGATACGATGTAAAAAGCTACCGATTTTCGGTAGCTTTTTTTAGCGATGAGATTCGTATGTATCCAATTTTAAAAGTGATTGAATGTGTTTGTATTGTTCGTCTGTCAATGAATGTGTAGTGCCTGCTTTTACGTTTTCACGTAACTGATCAATTGAGCTAGCACCTGGAATGAGAGCTGCAATTGCGGGATTATGCAGGCAATATTGAAGAGCGGCTTCTGTTAGAGAGAGCTCATTTGTTATTTCTTTCATACTGGATATGATGTGTTTTACTTCATCGTAGTTGTAAGAGAGATAGCCTTTTTCTTTCACTTTAGCTAATTTCTGTTCATTGTTATTCGTTAATAAACCTTTTGCAAGTGGGCCGCGAGCAATAACGCTAATATTATTTTCTTGTAAAAATGGGAACCATTCTTCTGGGCGACGATTGAACATGCTATATTCCATTAATACACTTACAATATTAGAGCGTTCTGCATATTGACGAATCACATTAGGACGGATGGAAGAAATACCGTAATGACGAATAAATCCTTCTTGTTTTAGTTCTTCAAATGTTTCAATGACTTCGTCGATATGATCTTCAATTGTTCCGCCGTGCAGTTGATATAAATCGATATAATCCGTTTTTAATCGGCGTAGGCTTTCCTTTATCTCCTCTTTTATATACGTCTTAGAAGGATCCCAAGACCAACCATTTTTTTCTTCTGTCCAGCGGTTTCCAACTTTTGTGGCAAGGATAACTTGCTCTCGTTTTCCTTGTAATGCTTTTCCGACAAACTCTTCATTTAATCCATAATTGTATAAATCGGCCGTATCTAAAAAATTAATGCCTAAATCTAATGCTTCATGAATGATTTGAATGGCTTCTGTTTCACTTGTCCCAAGTGACATGCACCCAAGTCCAATCTCACTTACATATAAATCTGAATTTCCTAATTGACGTGTTTTCATAATTCTCCTCCTTACTTTTATTGTACGAAAGCGTAAGGAGTTACACAAACACTTTACTTTTGTGTATTTGTAATCCAGTCATGAACAGTTTTATAATGTTGTTCATATTGTTTTAGCATATGACGAATTTCCCAAGCTTTTCCGACTAACGTTACTCGATTTGGTAAAATATACACTTTCATTTTCGTTTCGCTCCTTTCAATGTGATAGAATGTATGAAGAAAGATTAGGAAATAGAACAGGGAGATGAAGTCTTGTGAGTAATCTTGAAGAAAGAACGGTCGCGACTGAGCCTATTTTTGATGGAAGAGTAATTAAAGTTCGTGTTGATGAAGTAGTATTGCCAAATGGTGAGACGAGTAAACGTGAAATTGTGAAGCATCCTGGTGCGGTAGCGATTATTGCTATTACAGATGATGAGAAAATTGTGTTAGTTGAACAGTATCGTAAAGCGATGGAAAAAGAGCTTGTAGAAATTCCTGCTGGAAAGTTGGAGCAGGGAGAAAAACCTGAAGCAACAGCAATTCGGGAATTAGAAGAGGAAACAGGGTACATATGTGAAAATATGGAGCTTATTACGTCATTCTACACTTCACCGGGGTTTGCAGATGAAATTGTATACGTATATGAAGCGACTGGCTTGAAGAAAAAGGAAGATAAAGCCGATCTTGATGAAGATGAGTTCGTTGAGTTAATGGAAGTATCATTAGAAGAAGCATTGCAACTAATAAAAGAGCAACGTATTCATGATGCAAAGACAATGTTTGCCATTCAATATTTACAATTGAAAAAATAAACACTCGCTTTATGCGAGTGTTTATTTTTGTGAAATGTGAAGATGACTAGCTGTAACGTCTTTTTATTGTATTTTTGCATATACACATGTATCGCGTAAACTACCATCAGGAGCAAGGAAATCATTTTCGAGCGTACCTTCTAGAATAAACTCTAGGCGCTCTGCAACTAATCGTGCATTTGTATTATTCGCATCACAACGAATTTCAAGACGTTTTGCTCCAAGTTTATCGAAAGCGAATTGAACAGCTCCTTTTAATGCTTCTGTCATATATCCCTGTTTTGTATAAGAGCTATGAAGCCAAAAACTTATGGAAAACTTCGGGATTTCCCAATTTTCTGGATGAAGAGTGAGTGCACCGATGAAAGTACCCGATGTTTTCTCGTATAGATGGAACGGTAATGTCTCGCGAAGTAAAAATTTTCCATGTGCTTCTCTAACTGCTGATTCTGCTGTTTCTTCAGTTTCGTGTGTAATAGCCATCCATGGCTGCAAGTCTTCTAAAGAAGCTTGAATAGCTTCGTAAACATCCGCTCCATCACCTGGGAACGGTTTCCGCACTTGTAAGCGCTCAGTCTGAAATAATGTTGGAAAATCCAATAATAGTTGTTTCAAACGAAATCCCTCCTATTCTCTTCTTTTAAGTTTAGCAAAGTGGCGTGGAATTTCAATGTTAATTCGTCATACTTTTTTCTTTCTTTCATACATTCTAGTAAGAGAAAGAACGGAGGGACAGAATATGCTAAGGAAATCATCTTGGCAAGATAGGGTAACATATCATGTACAAGAACATGCCTCACTATATGTATTTGTAGCAGTTCTTTTATTAATGGGAGTTATTTTTGGAGCAATTCTTGTGAATAGTTTACAAGTAAGTCAAAAGCAAGACTTGTACTTTTATTTGAGTCGTTTTTTTGGACAAGTTTCTAAAGGACAATTTGCAAATGCAGGTGAGATGTTTCGAGAAAGTTACTTATCGCAACTGAAATACATCGGCTTTATTTGGATTTTAGGTATTTCCATCATCGGTTTACCACTTATTTTTATTTTATTATTTTTAAAAGGAGTTGTTGTAGGGTTTACAGTAGGATTTTTAGTGAGTCAACTCGGATGGAACGGACTATTATTAGCGTTTGTGGCTGTACTTCCACAGAATGTAATTATCATACCAACGTTTCTTATTATGACGACGATTGCAGCTAGCTTTTCATTGCGGATGATTCGTCATCAATTTATTCGGAAAGTAAATGAACCATTACTACCACTTTTTATGCGCTACACTTGCTTTTTTCTTACTATCGGTGTGGTGTTAGCAGTTGCTTCAGGAATAGAAGCGTATGTATCACCAACTTTTATGAAACAAGTCATGGATAATATTAATAAAAAATAATTATACTTTGAGAATTATTATCAAGTAATCTTGATTATTTTTCTTTTGACAGTTGCCCTTCTTCTGATATAATGGGGTAAGAGTGGCGAGGGAGGGAGTAGTACCGAATGGAAGAAAGAATTGATCGAATTAAGAAGCAATTGCATGCAGCGAGTTATAAATTAACACCACAACGTGAAGCAACAGTTCGCGTGCTGCTAGAAAATGAAGAAGACCATTTAAGCGCGGAAGATGTTTACCTCCTTGTAAAAGAAAAGTCGCCAGAGATCGGACTTGCAACCGTTTATCGGACTTTGGAGTTATTATCCGAGTTGAAAATTGTCGACAAGATTAATTTCGGTGACGGTGTTTCGCGCTATGACTTACGCCAAGAAGGAGCATCACGTTTTCATCATCATTTAATTTGTACGGAATGCGGTGCAGTAGAAGAAATTCAAGAGGATTTACTTGGCGAAGTAGAAAAAAGGATAGAACAAGAATGGCGCTTTAAAGTAAAAGACCATCGTTTAACGTTCCACGGTGTTTGTGAAAATTGTCAAGAAAAATTAACAGAAGAAAAATAACCTTTTCCTATTTAATTAGGAAGAGGTTTTTTATTTGTAATCAGGTATAAATGATGAAAAGCTTGGCATATGTTGTAATAACATATATTTTGGAGGTTCATCACTGTAACAAGGGTTTGACTTTTTGAAAACGAATCATTTTTAATACACGGAACGGAGAGTGGTGACTCCTGTGGGGATAGCGAGGGAAGTGAGACCCCGCAGGCTTGCCGAGAAGGCTCGCTCTCGCCCGCGGAAAGCGTCCACTCGGAGTGGAGTGTACATCTATCTATATGTCACCCCCGTCTTTTGGTGATGAACTATTTTGGAGGAATTTACAATGCGCCGAGCAATGAAAGTTATTTTTGATGGTATGAAAGTATTTTTATTGTTTACCAGTTGTACCATTTTGTTTTATTTCGCTATACTATGGATAAATGAAGAATATGAAAGCTATCATCGTTATGAAAAACCGAAAGAAGAAATGGTAGAAAAAGTATCTGGAACAGAAGAACCTGCGAGAGATGCTTTCGTAAACAGAATGATTTTTTTCTATGAAAATGGGGAGTAGAGAAGATTGAAAGATCAATTACAAGATTTTATTCATTATATGGTTGTTGAAAAAGGGTTAGCTAAAAATACAGTTGTATCATATGAACGTGATTTAAAAAGTTATATGAAGTATTTACAAAAAGTAGAGGGAATTATATCTTTTCATGATGTGACGCGAATGCATATTGTAAGCTTTTTGCATCATCTAAAAGAGAATGATAAATCTTCGAAAACGATGGCGCGTCACATTGCATCTATACGATCGTTTCATCAATTTTTATTACGTGAACGCGTTGTGGAACATGACCCATCTGTACATATTGAAACGCCTCAAGCTGAGCGTAAATTACCGAAAGTGTTATCTATTGATGAAGTAGAAGCATTATTACAAACGCCAAAAGCAACGAGTGCCTTCGGAATCCGTGATAAGGCTATGCTAGAGTTATTATATGCAACAGGATTACGTGTTTCTGAGTTAATTGAATTAAACATTGCTGATGTACATTTAACAATGGGTTTTGTTCGTTGCATAGGAAAGGGAAACAAAGAGAGAATTATCCCTCTTGGCAGCTTAGCGGCAGAGGCGATTCAGCATTATATTGAAAAAGGAAGACCGGAACTATTTGGAAAGCAGACGGTCGAAGCACTCTTTTTAAATCATCATGGAAATCGTTTATCACGCCAAGGGTTTTGGAAAATTTTAAAGCGACTTGCAAAAGAAGCAAACATTCAAAAAGAACTTACACCGCATACGTTGCGTCATTCTTTTGCAACACATTTATTAGAGAATGGGGCAGATTTAAGGGCGGTACAAGAAATGCTTGGTCATGCCGATATTTCAACAACACAAATTTATACACACGTTTCAAAAACTAGATTAAAAGATGTATATAAACAGTTCCATCCAAGGGCATGAGTTTTCATGTCCTTTTGCTATTATGGTGAAAAAACTTCACAAAAACTTCACAAACATTTCGTACATTGTTTTCAGCAGAAGGCTAGAATATGAACGTATATTTCCTCTATACTAATATAGTACGAAGGAGGAAGTTATAATGAAGAAACTTTTAATTACATTATTTATCGCCATGCTAGCATTAGCTGGTTGCAATACGAAATCGGACGAAAAAGCGAAAAATGATAAGCCGCTTGAAGAAGTAAAAGTAGCAGTAAAAACAAACCCTGAAACAATAAAGCCAAATGAAAAAGTAGAAGTGCAAGCAATTGTTACACAAGGGAAAGAAAAAGTAACAGATGCAGATGATGTGAAATTTGAAATTTGGAAAGATGGCGAAGAGAAAAAAGAAATGGTAAATGCGAAGCATAAAGGGAACGGTGTTTATACAATCGATAAAACATTCCCATCTGACGGTGTTTACCATATTATTGCACATACAAATGCACGTGATATGCATGTGATGCCAGAAGTAAAAGTAGCTGTTGGAAATGCAAAAGTAACAGAAGAAAAGAAAGCTCATGATAGTCATGAAGCGGGTCATGGTGATCATAAAAGTGAGACAATGATTCATCTTATGGCAGATGGTGTAAAAGCAAATACAGAATCTACAATGAAAGTACACTTAAAACAAAAAGAAGAAGCGTTAACTGGTGCGGAAGTTCAACTTGAAATTTGGAAAGATGGTGCCGAAAAGCACGAGTTTGTTCCAGCAAAAGAAGGTAACAAAGGTGAATATACAAGCACTCATACATTTAAAGAAGCAGGTACGTATAAAGTGAAGGTTCATGTACGAAAAGGTGATCTTCATGACCATAAAGAAGAAACAGTTGAAGTGAAGTAAGGAACAGCTCTTTGAAAGAGCTGTTTTTATTTATTATTGATATACATTCCAATAACAAAAGCTTTTCTTTTAGGCAGTAGAGAGCATCTAGCCACATGCAAGAATTAAAACAAAGAGACAAAACGAGTGCAGATCGCGTTTTGTTCTACATAGATAGCAGCGACTGATATGTTAGAAAAAACAAAATAGATTTATATATTGGTTTTATTAGCGCTTCTCGGCAGAATAGATTACAATGAAAATGTGTAGAAAATATGAAATATGATAAAAATTTCTTAAAAAGAAAGCGCGAACATGTTATGATAGCTGTGAGAGATGTCTGACATCTGACTTAGAAGAAGAAGGAAGTTTTTAAAGCGATTTGAACATACTACATTAGTAGCATATATAGGAGGTTACAGTTGTGAGCAAATATAAACGTATTTTCCTTATCGTAATGGACTCCGTAGGAATTGGAGAGGCACCAGATGCCGAGAAATATGGCGATAAAGGTTCTGACACATTAGGTCATATTGCAGAGCATATGAATGGATTACAGATGCCAAACATGATGAATTTAGGTCTTGGTAACATCCGTGAAATGAAAGGGATTTCAAAAGTAGAGAAGCCGCTTGCATATTATACAAAAATGCAAGAAAAATCTACGGGTAAGGATACCATGACAGGGCATTGGGAGATTATGGGTCTATACATTGATACGCCGTTCCAAGTGTTCCCAGAAGGATTCCCCAAAGAATTGCTGGATGAGTTAGAAGCGAGAACAGGGCGTAAAATCATTGGGAATAAACCAGCTTCTGGAACAGGGATTCTCGATGAACTTGGACAAGAGCATATGGAAACAGGCGCATTAATCGTGTATACATCTGCTGATAGCGTACTGCAAATTGCTGCTCATGAAGAAGTTGTACCACTTGAAGAATTATATAACATTTGTAAAATTGCACGTGAGTTAACACTTGATGAAAAATATATGGTTGGTCGTGTGATTGCCCGTCCATTCGTTGGAGAGCCAGGAAACTTTACACGTACACCGAATCGTCATGATTACGCTTTAAAACCATTCGGTCGCACAGTTATGAACGAATTAAAAGATGCTGACTATGATGTAATTGCAATTGGCAAAATTTCTGACATTTATGATGGAGAAGGTGTAACAGAGTCTCTTCGTACAAAATCAAACATGGATGGTATGGATAAACTTGTAGATACATTAAACATGGACTTTACTGGTTTAAGCTTTTTAAATCTAGTTGACTTTGATGCACTATTCGGTCATCGTCGTGATCCTCAAGGATATGGAGAAGCATTACAGGAATATGATGCACGCCTTCCTGAAGTGTTTGAAAAGTTACAAGAAGACGACTTATTACTTATTACAGCTGACCATGGTAATGACCCAATTCACTACGGTACAGACCATACGCGTGAATATGTACCATTATTAGCGTATAGCCCAAGTATGAAAAATGGTGGACAAGAATTATCACTTCGTCAAACATTTGCTGATATCGGTGCAACAGTTGCAGAAAACTTCAATGTAACAATGCCAAAATACGGAAAAAGTTTCTTAAACGAGCTAGGTAAATAGGAGGAATATAAAATGAAT
The DNA here is from genome assembly GCF_050473865.1 of Bacillus sp. S10(2024). Classification (NCBI taxonomy): domain Bacteria; kingdom Bacillati; phylum Bacillota; class Bacilli; order Caryophanales; family Bacillaceae; genus Bacillus; species Bacillus sp. S10(2024). The sequence goes on from NZ_JBFLUR010000002.1 coordinate 253,081, forward strand.
CGTGAATTAATTTCAAAATCTGCATCATATTTAAAAGGTAAATTTTCAGAAAGACCGACAGTAGGACTAATCCTTGGTTCAGGTTTAGGTGTATTAGCGGATGAAATCGAAAATGCAGTAGCTGTACCATATAATGAAATTCCTGAGTTTCCTGTATCAACAGTTGAAGGTCATGCTGGCCAACTAGTATTCGGTACACTTCAAGGAGTTACAGTTGTAGCAATGCAAGGTCGCTTCCATTACTATGAAGGATACGATATGCAAAAAGTAACATTCCCAGTTCGTGTTATGAAAGAATTAGGTGTAGAAACAGTTGTTGTTACAAACGCAGCTGGTGGTGTAAATACATCATATGAGCCAGGCGATTTAATGTTAATCTCAGATCATATTAACTTTATGGGATACAATCCATTAATCGGACCTAATGATTCTGAAATGGGTGTACGTTTCCCTGATATGTCTGAATCTTATAGTAAAGATCTTCGTGCAATGGCGAAACAAGTTGCAGCTGATTTAAATATTAAAGTACAAGAAGGTGTATATGCGGCGATGACAGGTCCTGTATACGAAACACCTGCAGAAATTCGTATGATCCGTACGGTTGGCGGAGATGCTGTCGGAATGTCAACTGTACCAGAAGTTATCGTAGCACGTCATGCTGGTATGAAAGTACTTGGTATTTCTTGTATTTCAAATATGGCAGCTGGTATTTTAGATCAGCCGCTTAATCATGAGGAAGTAATTGAAACAACAGAACGTGTAAAAGCGAACTTCTTAGCACTTGTAAAAGAAATTGTAAAACAAATGAAGGGATGAGTTTACAATGAGAATGGTGGACCTAATTGCGAAAAAGCGTGATGGCAAAGCATTAACGACAGAAGAAATTAATTTTATCATTGAAGGGTATACAAATGGTAATATTCCGGATTACCAAATGAGTTCACTGGCAATGGCAATTTTCTTCCAAGATATGAACGAGCAGGAACGTGCTGATTTAACGATGGCGATGGTAAATAGTGGAGATACAATTGATTTATCAGCGATTGAAGGCGTAAAAGTAGATAAGCATTCAACAGGTGGTGTTGGTGATACAACTACACTTGTATTAGGTCCATTAGTAGCTGCTCTAGGTGTACCAGTTGCGAAAATGTCTGGTCGTGGTCTTGGGCATACAGGTGGTACGATTGATAAACTAGAAGCGGTTCCAGGATTCCATGTAGAAATTGAAAACGAGGAATTTATTCGTCTTGTAAATGAAAACAAAATTGCTGTTATTGGGCAAAGTGGTAATCTAACACCTGCTGACAAAAAGTTATATGCACTTCGTGATGTGACGGCAACGGTAAACTCTATCCCGTTAATTGCCAGCTCTATTATGAGTAAAAAAATTGCAGCTGGTGCGGATGCAATCGTTCTTGATGTAAAAACAGGTGCGGGTGCATTTATGAAAACGGATGAGGATGCGAAGCGATTAGCAGAGGCGATGGTTCGTATTGGTAACAATGTTGGACGTAAAACAATGGCTGTTATCTCTGATATGAGTCAGCCGCTTGGTGAGGCAATCGGTAACGCTTTAGAAGTGAAGGAAGCGATTGATACATTGCAAGGAAAAGGACCAAAAGACCTAGAAGAGTTATGTTTAACACTTGGAAGTCAAATGGTATACTTAGCTGGACAAGCTTCTTCTTTAGAAGATGCACGTGAAAAGCTACTTGAAGTGATGAACAATGGCAAGGCATTAGAAGCGTTTAAAACCTTCCTAGCAGCACAAGGCGGCGATGCTTCTGTTGTTGATGATCCAATGAAACTTCCGCAAGCGCAATATAAGATTGAAGTGGAAGCAAAAGAAGATGGCTATATATCTGAAATTGTCGCAGATGAAATTGGTACAGCAGCGATGCTTCTTGGTGCAGGACGCGCAACGAAAGAATCTGAAATTGATTTAGCAGTTGGTCTTATGCTTCGTAAAAAAGTTGGCGATAGCGTAAAGAAAGGCGAATCACTTGTAACAATTTACGCAAATCGTGAAAATGTAGAAGATGTAAAACAAAAAATTTACGAAAACATGAAGGTATCTGCGGAACACGTCAATGTACCGAAGTTAGTACACGGTATCATCGAGAAATAAAGTGACAATTTGTCCACGAATCATGAGATAAAAAAGCTAAGGAGTTTTCTCCTTGGCTTTTTTTGCATATAATAATAATGGGTGAAATTATGATAAGAATTTGTGCAGTAACAAAAGAAAATGAAGTATTATATGACGTGTCATTAGAAGAAACGAAGCGAGAAGATATCGTATGGTTTTGGCTGGATTTATGTAAACCGACGAAAGAAGAGTATACATATATTTTACAAGATTATTTTAAATTCCATCCCCTTGCGATTGAGGATTGTTTGGAGTACGTGCAGAGACCGAAAGTGGATTTTTATGAAGGATATAATTTTTTAGTACTTCATGCTTTTAGTGAAGAGGGACTCGAGCCTCATGAAATTGATATATTCGTTAGCGATCAGTTTGTTGTATCTTTTCACTTTTCGCATAATAAGGCGATTGAACGAGCTTGGAATAAACTTGGAGAAAAACAGCGTGTAAAGAGAAGTACTCTTCATGTGACTCATATGATTATTGACCAAATTGTCGATGATTATTTTGCTCCGGTATATTATATTGAAGATCATTTAAATGCTATTGATGACAATTTAACAGGAGATACAGCTGGTGCTGTATTAGAAGAGGTATTTGATATTCGTTCTGATTTATCAAAATTACGACGAACAATTGTACCGATGCGCGATTTATTATATCGTATTTTAAATTCAACGCGCTTTTATGGTGCAAGTGACCATGAAATTTATTTTAAAGATATTCACGATCATCTTTTAAAGCTTGCTGAAATGATTGAAGCAAGCCGAGAGTTGACAGCTGATATTCGCGATAGCTACTTCTCGCTTAACTCTCATCATATGAATAATATTATGAAGACATTAACGGTTTTTTCAACGATTTTCATGCCGTTAACATTTATAGTTGGTGTATATGGAATGAACTTCGATCATATGCCAGAGTTAAAGTGGGAGTATGGCTATTATATTTGTTTAGCCGTAATGGCGTTTATAGGTGGCGGAATGATGGTCTGGTTTTATAAGAAGGGCTGGTTTAAATAATAAAACGCCGGGAATTCCCGGCGTTTTTGCTTTAGCCAATGGCATGCAGTACAAACATGGCTAAGAAGAGACATGTGATAACATAAAGCGGTTTTGCAACTTCTTTATGTTTACCAAGTGCTACTTTTAAGATTGGATATGCAATGAATCCAAAAGCAATACCATCAGCAATGCTATATGTGAGCGGAATCATAACGATGATTAAAAATGCTGGAAATCCTTCTGAAAAATCGTTCAGAGGAATTTGTTGAATGTTTGTAATCATTAAACCGCCAATAATAATTAAGATCGGAGCGATTGCGCTATCTGGAATTAATTTTACAAATGGCAAAGCAAATAATGAGGCAAAGAATAATCCGCCAGTGACGATAGACGTCAGACCTGTTTTGCCGCCCGCTGTAATACCAGCAGCACTTTCTATTGTAGAAACAGTTGGACTTGTGCCAAATAGACCGCATGTCATCGCTGAAATTGCATTTGCTTGATACGCACGAGGGAATTTACGCTGATCTTCTAATAAACCGTGCAAAAGTCCCATGTTTTCAAAAATGAGTACCATACTTAATGAGAACGTTGCGATTAAAAACGGTAAAGAAGTTAGTTTCCCAAACGACATTGCGCCAAAAACATTCCCATAGTTTGCAAATGAAAAGGAGCTATTACCAACTTGACTTGTATCAACAATACCAAACAACCAAGAGATTCCTGTTCCAATTGCAATCGTCCATAAAAAGTTTCCACGTACGTTACGAATAAATAAAACTAAAGCAACGATAAGAGTAAGCAGTGTTGCTAGAACAACTGGACTACTTAATTTCCCTAATGCAACAGCAGTATTCGAATTCGCAACAACAAGGCCGCCTTTTTGCAAGCCGATAAACGCTAAAAAGAGTCCGATACCAACAGTTATCGCTTCTTTTAACGATTGTGGAATTGCGGCTGAAAGTGTGCGAGCAATTGGTGTAAATGCGGCAACCATAAAAATAATACCAGCGACAAATACCGCTGCTAATGCTTCTTGCCAAGTTAAACCAAGCGTATGCACAGCTGTGTACGTAAAAAACGCATTTACTCCCATACCTGGTACAAGAATCGCCGGTGCATTTGCCCAAAATGCCATCAATAGACATCCGACAAATGAGCTGAATACTGTTGCTAAAATTCCTGCTTCAAGAGGAATGCCGGCATCTGATAAAATGGATGCATTCACAATCATAATATAAACAATCGTGAAAAATGATGTTACACCAGCAAGTATTTCTTGTTTTGGTGTTGTGTGATGTAAGTCTAATTTAAATGTTCTTTCGAGAATTCCTTTCATGTTAAACCTTCTTTTTCATATCCCTCTCCCACCCGTGATATCCCTATGTAAGGTTCACCGTCTATTATTATATCAAAACAAAAGTTTTTTACAACAATTAAATGAGAACGTTTTCTTTTTTGCTAGACATACAATTACATATAAGTAAAAACAGCACGTACAGTTGAAATAACTTCTATTTCACCTGATTGAATAGGGGGAGCACCGCTATGAACAGCAGAGTAAGCAACAAATTCCCGAGGCATATGAGAAGACTCTTCAACGAGAGAAAGAGGAATAGGATTTATATTTAGATTATATGTACTAGCAATTGTCCTTGCTTTTTCTTGAGCGTTTTGCACAGCGAGTACTAATGCTTGTTTGTAGTAAGCATTAGGTCCAGAAACGCGAAATACAAGTCCCCTGGCGACGTTAGCTCCGTTTGTTACAGCTGTTTCATATACTTCGCCTGCTTTTTGTACATTAAGCACAATAACTTCATATAAATGCTCAACTTGATAACCTCTCAATACAGGCTTTTCGTTTATGTATTCATATTGAGGTGTAATAGTGTAAGAAAGTGTCTTAATATTTTGCTCTGTAATTCCAAGTTGCTTTAAAGCAGCAAGTAAATTAGCAGAAAGAGCAGCATTTTCTGCTTGTGCTTGTTTTATATTTTGATCTTCAGTACGAACACCGATTGTTAAGACGACAACATCCGGTTTTGCTTTTACGACACCTTCACCTTGTACAGTAATCGTTGCTTCTTTGCCATTACGTAACTCATGTGGATAAGAGGGCATGCCCATTTGCATGATTGTTCACCTTCCTTTCTTTATTTATATGAGAGAAGGGTGTCCAATTTTTCCTTAAATTTAGAAATATAATAGAAAATCTAAGTAGAAAGAAAATATATACAATTTAGGTATTCATGCATTATAATATGTGTAAATATTATAAAAAAGGATCGAGAACAGTGAACGAAAAACGAGAAGCGCTTATTTTAAACTTATCTACTTCCTTTCGGAGAATGCTTCGTTTATTACAAAGTGATATTAATGAACTTTTTTCTGAACATATGCCATGGAATGAGTTTTCTGTACTGCGTGCGTTATATTGGAAAAGCCCGCAAATGGCATCGCAAATTGCAAGTGAAGTGGATGTTACATCCAGTCATATTACAGCGGTTACAGATCGTCTTGCTCGTAAGGGGCTCGTAATGAGAAAGCGATCTAATTCAGACAGACGCATTGTGTATTTAGAAATTACCGATAGCGGGCGAGAAGTTGCTGAAAAACTTGAAAATGTCCGAAAAGAATATTATAGAGAGAAGTTTCAGGGCTGGAGCGACCAGGAAATTGAAATGGCGTTAGATCTCTTCGATAGAGTTCTATGAAGATGGAAAAGCAATGATTGCTTTTCTATTTTTTTATGTGAAAATAGAAATTAAAAAATCGATATAAAACCTTTTTTCTTTTTAGGTAGGCGAGAACATCTACATGCAAGGTTTAAAACGAAGAGGAAAAATACTGTATTTTACGTAGCGACGATTTATATATTAGAGAATCGATGCATTGTATAAAAATAGCCTGAAATTCTTATACTTTACGTATATGGAATAGGAGGCATACGATGAAGCGGATTGTTTCTTTTGGCATTATCGGTATTTGTTTATTATGGTATGGCACTGAGATAAGTGCAGCGTCTCCAAATCAAATTGTCCAAAAAGAACTGGAATATATATCAAATCATAAAACCATTCTATATTCAAAGCTATGGATGCGTTCGATGCAAACGTCTGTATTATTTCATCACAATGATCGCATTCATCATCAAGATACTTTACATAATATAAAGTATTCTTCTCTCGTCGGTATAAAGCAAATGTCATTAACGAAAGCTTCCGTTTATATGCCGCGAGTTTCTCAGTATGTATCAAAATTTGGAAAAGAAAATGTACAAGTGTACTATTTAGCTGTGCAGTATGATGTGAAAAAAGAAAACGTATATCAAATGAATGGAACGAACTACTTCTTACAAGTATTTGTACAAGAGTATGGAGAGTGGAAAATTGCTGAAAGTATTGTTGCACCGACAGATCAAATTGTGGCAAATGGTAATGGATTCGGGACAGATGAGGAGAAGAACTATAGTGAAAGAAGAAAGAATGTAAAATAGCCTCCGAGGAGGCTATTTTGCATATAAAGAAAGTTTATGTTTTAACACTCGCTGTAAAATAGCATATGTCAAAATGCCAAACCCGATAAAATACATATAGTGAAGTGGGATTGATTTACTGCCATCAGTGAAAACTTCGCTGCCAAGAAGTCCGAAACAAATGGAAGTACATATTGAAAAATAGATTTGAAGTTGTTGATATAGTAATATCTTTCCGTTATGCTCATTCGGTGAACGTACATATAAATAAGCTCCTAATGGAAGACAAATGAGTATATAAATTGTAGGGCTCAGTAGTGTCCAAGCAGACGGGATATGATGATAAGCAGGCCCCGCATGTACATCTCCGTATTCATCTTGTATAGCTTCTCTTTGCGGTTGATAGTCATAGTTAATGCTAAAATAGGTAAGAGGAGCTAATGTACTTGTATTTTCTATATACATGGAACCTTTACGATGGGCATTGTCATATTCTTTTTCTGATAAATCAACATGTAATACAAAGAAAGGGAACGCAAGCTGAAAAATGTAAATAGGTAAAACCATTAAAATATAACTTAGCGCACCTTGTGAAACAATATTTCCTGTAATGGTTCCGATAAAAAGAGCTAGTGTATAAACTGCAATTAATGTCATGATTGTATAGACAAAGTATAGATGAAACGGTGTAAATGATTGATAATCGGCGTGTATCGTTGTGTTGTAGACAATATACATAAGAATCCAATTTACGCTTAGTGTACTGATAATATGAACGGTACCAAACACCCATTTTGATAAAAATATGTGTGACCGTTTAAATGGCATAGACCATAAAAAATCATTTGTTTGATTATGACGCTCCCAACCTATTAATATGACTGCTAATCCAATTAAAAGCAAGGTAGGGAAAAATGTAGGACTATCTCCGTTCAAATGATAGGAATAATACGTATCCGTTGTTTCGCGTAAGTACTGAGCTCTGTGCAGTGCGTCTCTAAAATATCCATATGGTAAGAGATATAAGGTACTGAGCCAGAATAACGCAATGACATATTTCCCTTGCTTCCAGTTTCGCATCCATAATGCTTTATGGAACATATAATTCACCTCAATTAATAAGTATATTTGTATTGGTTAGAATAGTATCGCTATCTTCCTACGAAAGAAAATTTCCATTTTAACAGACGAGATAGAATGAGGTAAGTGATAACTCCTGTGCCTAAAAAACCTATATAATAACTTACCAACGAATTGATTCCTCCTAGTAAACGAGCACCAAGTAAGGCAAAGCACGTTACTGTACAAACGATAAAGAGCTTTTGTAGCTTTGGAAAAAGTAGTATTTTTCCGTTTTGTTCGTTAGGTGACCGAACATATAAATACGTACTTAATGGTAATAAGATCAGTGTATATACAATAGGGCTTATTAATGTCCAGAGAGACGGAATAGAACTAAAGTTAGGCTCAGTGATTCGTTTTCCTGTTGTATCAGTATAGGCAGACTGTGGATCGTAATTAAAATAAATTTGAAAATGTATCATAGGTGAAAAGACAGTAAGTTTTTCAGATTTATTCATATATGCATTTTCTTGTTCATAAGTGTTAGTATACGAATTATTGGTATGAACAGAAATGAATCCAGTAATTAAAATAGGCAATACGAATGGTAAAAGAAGAGCAATTGCAGTTAACAGACCTTGTGAAACAACATTTCCAGCAATTGTTCCAATACATAGCGTTAACGTATAGATTGCAACGAGTACGATTGCTGCGTATAGAAAATAATAGTGAAAAGGTGAAAATATTTGATACTTATTATGAAAAGTTGTTTTTTTCAAAATAGCAAAAATCCCCCAGTTCAATACTAGAACACTCAAAATATTACATACACCAAACAGCCATTTTGTAAGAAAGATATGTGTTCGCTTAAATGGCATCGACCAAAGTAGATCGATAGATTGATTGTGACGATCCCAGCCGATGACTACACAACCTAAAACAATAACAAGTGCACCTTGTATTATTATAGTTTCTTCAGGAAAAATATAGTGGTAATGAAAACGATAACCCCATTTCATATTATCGTGAAAATAGTTTAGTTGTTCTGCAGCTGCCAAATAATATCTGCACGATAGTATATAGAAGTTAATGAGCCAAAATAACCACACGATATATTTACTTTGCTTGTATGTTTGAAGCCATAATGCTTTCTGAAACATAGGATCGCTCCTTTAAAAAATTTTATATTTGGTAGCACGAGATAGCAGGAAATAGGTGATGCCCCCAAGTAAAAAGAAGCCGACGTAGTAATTCAATAATAAGCCAAAAGGATTATATAATCGCCCACCTATTAAAGCGAAGTAAATTGTAATCCCCCATATCCATAGCAAGCGATGCTTTTGAAAAAGAAAAATTTTCATATTATTTTCATTTCGTGTCCGCGTAAAAAGAAATGTGCCAAGTAGTAAGCAACAAATTGTATAAAAGACAGGAACTAGCATTGCTTTGGCAGAATAATATTGATGAAATGCAGGACCTTTTAGAGTCTTTTCAGTATCATCGGTACGACGATTTCTTGGATCATAATTGTAATCGATAGTAAATTTGTTTATAGGAGCGGAAATACTTGTCTTGTCATTGAGTTCATAAAGTATTTCAACCCTTTTCGAATAATTTTCTTTGTCTATTACATGCCAATGAGTAGTTAGAAAAGAGAATCCTAATGAAAATACGCCACACCCCATAATTAAAAAAGTAATGCTAAAAATACCTTGTGAAATAACGTTCCCTGTAAATGTTCCAATACATAAAGTAGCTGTATAGATTGCTACGTACGAAACAATTGCATAGAAAAAGTATCGGTGAAATGGATAAAATGATTGATATTGAAAGTGAATGGTTGATTTATAAATGAGATACATAAGTATCCAACTTATGAAAAAAGAACCTACAATATGAATCACTCCAAAGAGCAACTTTGATAAGAAAATATTACGTCGATTAAACGGCATTGCCATAAGCATATCCTCAGATTGATTTCTACGTTCCCATCCGATTAAAATACATCCTAAAATAATTACAATAAAGGCTATCCAAAAACTATTAGAGGAATAAAAAGTATATTCATAATAAAACTTTCCTTCTGTGTGACGTTTATGATAAGAATTAAGTTGTTGCTCTGCTGCTTGATAATATTTATATGGGAAAAAGTAGAGACAACTAAGGAAGAATAGTAATACAATATATTTTCCTTGCTTCCAGTTTCGCATCCATAATGCTTTATGGAACATGTAATTCACCCCTATTTGTATGTGTGCGCTTCTTGATTAAAAATATCGTTATCTTCCACTAAAAGAAAACTTCCATTTTAGTAAGCGAGTTAAAATCATATAACTAATAAATCCTGCTCCTAAAAACGTTATATAGTAAATCCATAAAGCATTTATTCCAAATGTTCGTCCAGCGAGTAATGCAAAGCAAAGGACTGTGCAGCCAATAAACCATTTTTGTAGCTGTGGAAACAATAGAATTTTTCCGTTTTGTTCATTAGGAGAGCGTGTATATAAAATGATTGCTAATGGTAAAAATAGAATGATATAAACGAATGGGTTCAGCAATTTCCAAATAGGTGGAATCCATATATTCTTCATAGGGTCTACGGTAGGTGATTCCGAGATTTTATGACCGTCACGATCAAATGTCATTTCAGGATGGTAGTTGTAACTAATATGAAATTCATGGAACGGTGCAATGATGCTTACTTGTTCTAAGTAATATCTAGTTTTACTCTCAATTTTATATCGATCCTCGATTGCCTCTCCAGTATGAACAAAAATAAATCCAGATACCAATAAAATTAAACCATAAGGAAGATATAAAATGACCGCAGTTAAAGTGCCTTGTGAAAAAATATTTCCAGTAATTGTTCCAATGAATAAAGAGAATGTATAAATAGCAATTAGCACAATTGTTAGGTAGATAAAATAAGTATGAAACGGACTGAAATCTTGATAAGCATTATGAAAAGATGCTTTTTTAATTCCCCACATACTAATCCAGCAAATAAAATTTACGGTTATAACATTGACAATGCCAAACAACCATTTTGTTAGAAAAATATCTTTTCGCTTAAAAGGCATAGAGAAAAGAAAATCCGCTGATTGATTGTTGCGTTCCCATCCAATTAAAACACAAGCGAGTGCGATGAGCGCAATGCCTTGTATCAGGACAGGTTCGTCTAATTGAAAATGATAGGAATAATAATATACATGATCATCCCATTTCATTTTTGACTGTCGAAGCTCTGATTGTGCAGCACTATAATATGCATAAGGAAGTATATATAAACTACTTAACCAAAAGAGTAGAAGCACATATTTCCCCTGTTTAAACGTCCGCATCCACAACCCTTTATGAAACATGTGACCCCTCCTCAAAAGCCGTAACAAATACATCCTCAAGTGACATTGGCAATTCTTCTAATAAGAGCGGCTGCTCTTTATGAAATTTTTCTAACGTAGTTGCTACATTGCCTTCGATTAAAACGGTGTATACTTTTCCGGTTTGTTGTAATACTTTCACATTACTTAAGTTTTCTAGTTTTTGTGGTAGTGAACGTTCATAAGCGACTTGAATTTTTGCATATCGCGATTTTGTATCGTCTAAAGCTGTAATTGATGCAATGGTATGATCTTTTAAAATGATGACTGTATCTGCGATTTTTTCAATTTCATCTAAGTGATGCGTCGAAATGAGAATGGTAATTTCACGTTCTGCTACTTCTTCAATTAAAAATTGTAAGATTTGTCTTTTTACGATTGGATCCAATCCGTTTGTTGGCTCATCTAAAATTATGTATTCTACGCCAGTAGAAAAGGCTAAGATCATCGCTAATAATGCCTTCATTCCGCGGGAGTAGCTACGAATGCGTTTGTCTGGTAAGTTAAAACGCTCAAGTAACTCATAGAAATAGTCTGCATTGAAATTATGATAGACTGCTTTGTAAAATTTTACGATTTCTTTTACTGTGTATCCGCTTAATACATTTGTAGAGTCTGGAACGTATACAACTGTTTGTTTTACTTCAGGATGTTTGTGCACGTCAACGTCGTTATATGTAACGGTTCCTTCATCTGGAGTTAAAATTCCAACGATTGTACGTAATAATGTTGTTTTTCCAGCTCCGTTTCTGCCGAGTAATCCGGCAATGCTCCCTTTTTTTAAAGTAAATGAAATATCTTCTAATATCGTTTGATTATCAATTGTTTTCTTTACGTTCGTCACTTTTAACATGCGTATTTCCTCCTAATTCTTTATAGTATGAATCAATCCAATCATGAATTTTTTCTTTTGAAATACCAAGATACGAAGCTTCTAGTAACAATTGATGAAATTGTTTTTCTACCATAGCAATTTTCCTTTCATCTTGTGCGGGAGTAATGGATTGCGAGACGAATGTTCCTTTACCACGCAGCGTTTCAATAATTCCTTGCCGCTCTAATTCTTGATAAGCCTTACTCACTGTGTTTGGATTAATCACAAGTGAAGAGGCGAGTTCACGAACGGAAGGGAGTTTATCGTTAGATTCGAGCATCCCTTTTAGAATTAGCTCTTTAACATTATGAACAATTTGTTCCCATATCGGAGTGTTGCTTCTTGGATCTAGTTGAATGTGCAAGAGCAAAGTCTCCTTTCTAAATAAAAGTATGAGTGTACTAATAGTTGTAATACACTTAATACAATATATAGTACATGATAACTTGTCAACTGTATTTTTAGAAAATTATGGTATAAAAACCCTCCGTTTGGAAAAAATAGGTGTGATATAGAATGGAGGGTTAGTCATGAAGCGATTAATAGGAATACTTGTTTGTTTCATGTTATTGCTTTCCGCTGTTCCAGTTGGTTTTGCACAATCTGAGAAAAAAGAAGTGGAAGCGGAAACAAAACCGAAACTGGCGGAACAAGCATCGTCAGCAATTGTGATTGAGCAGGATACAGGGAAGGTTTTATTTGAAAAAAATCCAAATGAAAAGTTGCCGCCTGCTAGTATGACAAAAATTATGACCATGTTGCTCATTATGGAACAAATTGAAAAAGGAAAATTAAAACTGACAGATAAAGTAAGAGCGAGTGAACACGCAGCTTCTATGGGAGGTTCACAAATTTTCCTTGAGCCTGGTGAAGAAATGTCAGTTGATGAAATGTTAAAAGGCATTGCCATTGCATCTGGAAATGACGCATCAGTTGCCGTTGCTGAACACATCGCTGGATCAGAAGAAGGATTTGTAGATAGGATGAATAAAAAAGCAAAAGATTTAGGACTAAAAAATACTCATTTTCAAAATCCAACAGGTCTTCCGGCAAAAGATCATTATTCAACGGCATATGACATGGCAGTTATGGCAAAGGAATTGATGAAATATCCATTAATCCGTAAATATACAGGGAAATATGAAGATTATTTACGTGAAGATACGGATAAGAAATTTTGGCTTGTAAATACAAATAAGCTTGTTCGTTTCTATCCAGGTGTTGACGGTGTGAAAACAGGGTTTACAACAGAAGCAAAATATTGTTTAACAGCATCAGCAGAACGAAATGGGATGCGTGTTATTTCTGTCATTATGGGCTCTCCAACATCAAAGGAACGAAATGCAGAAGTAACAAAGCTTCTGGATTATGCATTTAGTCAATATATGACGAAAAAGATGTTTACAAGAGGAGAAAAAATTCAAACGGTAAAAGTAGGAAAAGGAAAAAAAGAAACAGTGGACTTAGTAGCTTCTGAAAATGTTTCTCTTCTAATGAAAAAAGGAGAAACAATGAAGAATGTTAAAAAAGAGGTAGTTGCTGAGGAGAAGGTGAAAGCTCCAATTAAAAAAGGAGATGCCTTAGGTACACTTGTTATAAAAAAAGGTAATGAAGTGCTACTCAAACAAACCATTGTTGCCAAAGAAGATGTGGCAGCAGCGAGTTGGTGGGAGTTATTTAAACGAAGTTTTGGGATGTTTTCAACATCGAAATAGCGGCAATATAGTTGCCGCTTTCTCTTTTGTTCATTCTACTGTGATTTCGATAGTAAGATATGGTTCTTGAAGGTTCTTTTTATGACGAAATAGTACTTCTTTTGTCAGGTGGAAGGATTCTACATTTATTTTAGAGAAAAACTTCTTATATATTTTGCGTGTATACGCGAATTTTGAATGTAAGGAGGAAATAGAGTGAGTCTTTCCATCCATTTAGAAGTAAAGCGTGACGTCTTATGTGTTCGTTTAGCAGGCGAACTAGATCATCATACTGCCGAAGAGTTGCGAGCAAAAGTAACTGATATGATTGAGACGCATCATGTTCATCATATTATTTTAAACTTAGAGCAATTAGCATTTATGGATAGTTCTGGCCTTGGTGTTGTATTAGGAAGATATAAACATGTCAAAAGCTTAGGCGGCGAAATGGTTGTTTGTGCAATTTCTCCTGCTGTAAAGCGCTTATTTGAGATGTCAGGGCTATTTAAAATTATTCGTTTAGAAGAAAATGAAGCGCATGCGCTCGCGACATTGGGGGTGGCATAGATGAGAAATGAAATGAACCTTCAATTTTCAGCGTTAAGTCAAAATGAATCGTTTGCTCGCGTTACAGTTGCTGCTTTTATCGCGCAGCTTGATCCAACGATGGAAGAGTTAACGGAAGTGAAAACTGTTGTGTCTGAGGCAGTAACGAATGCCATTATCCATGGATATGAAGGGAATCAAGATGGCGTGGTGTATATTACGGTTATTTTGGAAGATGGTATGGTAAAGTTAACAATTCGTGATGAAGGGATTGGAATTCTAGATTTAGATGAGGCAAGGCAACCCCTTTTTACAACAAAACCCGAATTAGAGCGTTCTGGAATGGGATTTACCATTATGGAAAATTTTATGGACGAAGTAGAGGTTATTTCTAATGAATCTTTCGGGACAACGATCCATTTGACGAAGTATCTATCAAAAAGCAACGCTCTATGCAATTAAGGAGAATTGCCTATGGACATAGAGATCAGGAATGAAAAAGGAAAAGGAAAAGGGCAGTTAAAGGATCAGGAATTAAAAGAATTAATTAAAAGAAGTCAACAGGGCGACCAAGGAGCGAGAGATTTAATTATACAAAATAATATGAGGCTTGTTTGGTCCGTTGTACAACGCTTTTTAAATCGCGGTTATGAGCCGGAAGACTTGTTTCAAATTGGCTGTATTGGGTTGCTAAAGTCTGTCGACAAATTTGATCTATCTTTTGATGTAAAGTTTTCAACATATGCAGTTCCAATGATTATTGGAGAAATTCAACGTTTTTTACGTGATGATGGAACGGTGAAGGTAAGTCGTTCTTTAAAAGAAACAGGAAATAAAATTCGTAAAATGAAAGATGAATTATCAAAAGAATATGGCCGTGCACCGACAATTACCGAAATAGCAGAGGCGTTACAATTAACGCCAGAAGAAGTTGTAATGGCACAAGAAGCAAGTCGAACGCCGTCGTCGATACATGAAACGGTGTATGAAAATGATGGTGATCCTATTACTATTTTAGACCAAATTGCGGATCGTTCTGAAACAAAGTGGTTTGATAAGATTGCGTTAAAAGAAGCAATTCGTGAATTAGATGAGCGTGAACGATTGATTGTATATTTGCGGTATTATAAAGACCAGACACAATCGGAAGTAGCAGATCGTCTAGGGATCTCTCAAGTGCAAGTATCAAGGCTAGAAAAGAAAATATTAAAGCAAATGAAGGAACGAATAGGCGAATAGTCTATTCGTTTTTTATTTAAAAAAAGTTGTATTAGAAAAATTTCCAATATCCATACTACAACTACGAGGAATAGTTAAGAGGTGATTGGAGTGGAGCAAACGATATATGTAAAGATGAGGAATCGTCTGCAAGTGTCGCCTGCTTATGAGATTAAAATTGGTGACGTTGCACAAGTAGTTGGAGAATCACGTATTGTAGATGAGATAAAACGACAGGTTATTTACAAAATTACAAAGAAAGATAAAACGCATGTTGTAATTGATGTGATGAAAGTGATTCAGAGTATTCGGCAGTATTCTAGCAGTTTAGAAATTAATTTGCTCGGTTCAGCACAAACGATTGTTGAAATTGTATATGAAAAAAAACAAGTAAATCCAGTTTTTTTTGGAATGGTGTGGTTATTACTGTTTGTAGGAGCAGCTCTTGCAATTATTTATTTTCATGAAGATGTTAGTATGCAGCAAGTGCATCAACGTTTGTATTACATGATTACAGGAGAAAGTAACAAAAAGCCGCTTTTATTTCAAATCCCATATTCGTTAGGACTTGGACTTGGAATGATTCTTTTTTTTAATCACGTATTTCAAAAGCGTATTAATGAGGAGCCAAGCCCATTAGAAGTTGAAATGTTCCAATACCAACAATCTCTCGATCAATATGTAATGATGAATGAAAATAAAGAAATGATAAAGAACATCCAAAATGATTGAATATATTGGGGTAATCTTTATTGGATTTTCTGGTGGTATTGCTGTTGGAGGAGGATACGTTGCATTTTTAACTGTATTAGGTGTGATTCCAAGGCTTGCTCAGTTAACGAAAAGTAATCATCGTGTGCAATCTTATGAATGGGCTGTTGTGAGCGGTGCACTAGGCGGTACGTGGTGCAGTTTACGCGATGTTACATTGCTTGCTTCACCATATTGGCTTTTGCTTCTTGGCTTGTTATGCGGCACATTTATCGGAATGCTTGCTGCTGCTTTAACAGAAGTGCTGAATGTACTTCCAATATTGGCAAAACGTGTTGGGGTTGATGGGAAAATTGTTATTCTTCTTATCGCACTTGTTCTTGGTAAGGTAGTAGGATCTTTATTTCATTGGATTTACTTTGTGAAATAGGAGGTATGTCAGTGGCACTGCATAAATTAAAAGACGATTATACGAATAATGTGAAAGCGTATCATCCAAAACCTAACTATATGATGAATTGTATAAAGGCTTTTGTTGTGGGAGGACTTATTTGTACATTAGGAGAGGCTTTGATGAAGATGTATATACACTATTTTGATTTTACGGAGAAAAATGCGGGAAATCCCGCAATCACAACGCTAATATTACTGTCGGCCATTTTAACAGGACTTGGTGTATATGATAAACTTGGCCAATTTGCAGGAGCCGGGGCGGTAATTCCAGTAACTGGATTTGCAAATTCAATGGTGAGTGCAGCAATGGAACATCGCAGCGAAGGGATTGTTCTAGGGATTGCCACAAATATGTTCAAGATTGCTGGAAGTGTAATTGTATTTGGTGTTGTTGGGGCGTATGTTGTAGGTCTCATTCGGTATACATGGAAGCTCCTCCAATGAAGGAAGTTTCAGCTAATGTAAGTAAAGGAGAAGGTAGATGAGATTAACAGGGAAGCAAACGTGGCTATTTCAAAACGATGTATATGTGAATGCGACGGGGACGGCTGTTGGACCGGATGAGGCAAAGGGGCCGCTTGGAGATAGTTTTGATATTACATATGATGATTTGCATTGCGGAGAAAAGAGCTGGGAGTTAGCGGAAAGAAGGTTAATGAGAGAATCGATTCAACAAGCATTACGAAAAAAAAAGATGCAAGCATCTGATATTGATTTTTTTTTAGCTGGAGATTTATTAAATCAAACAGTTACGGCAAATTATGTTGCAAGAGAGCTTGCAATCCCATTTTTAGGCATGTTTGGAGCGTGTTCCACGTCGATGGAGACGTTAGCTGTTGGCGCAGCATTTATTGATGGTGGATTTGCAAATCGCGTGTTAGCAACAGTGAGTAGTCATAATGCCACTGCTGAACGGCAATTTCGTTATCCAACAGAGTATGGAGGACAAAAGCCAACTACAGCGACATTTACCGTTACAGGAGCTGGCACAGCTTTAATTAGTCGTGAAAGAAGTGCAATTAAAGTCACATCAGCAACTATTGGAAAAGTTCAAGATTTAGGTATAACAAATCCGTTTGATATGGGCTCTGCAATGGCTCCTGCTGCAGCTCATACAATTAGGCAGCATTTTGAAGATTTAAATCGAAGTGCTGCCGATTACGATTTGATTGTAACTGGTGATTTATCGGGAGTTGGAACACCAATTGCGCGGCAGCTTTTGTTAGATGAGGGTTATGATCTAGGGAATGTTTATAATGATTGCGGTTTAATGATTTATAGAGATGACCAGCAAGTATTTGCGGGAGGAAGTGGCTGTGCTTGTTCCGCAGTTGTAACATATGGACATTTAATGAAAGAAATGGAAAAGGGGAATTTCGAGCGAATTTTTGTCGTCGCAACAGGTGCTTTATTAAGTCCGATTATGATTCAACAAAAAGAATCGATTCCAACGATTGCACACGGTATCGTATTTGAAAGAATAAAGTGAAACTTCCATAATTTTTGGGGCTTCATCCCAAAATTATGGTTAGTTGAACCAATCGGGTTTTTACGGGCAGTTATCCCCCACCTATCTTCTTCGTTTTTCTCTCAATCTGGAGGTGGGTGCTTACTGCCCGTTAATGCGGGATAAAAGGGGTGTAATATGTGGAATTTATATATGCGTTTTTAGTTGGAGGAGCAATTTGTGTTGTCGGACAACTCCTGTTAGATTTTACGAAATTAACACCTGCACATGTTATGGCGATTTTTGTAGTAGTTGGTGCTGTTTTGGATGGTTTTGATATTTATGACAAACTGATTCAGTTTGCAGGGGCGGGAGCGACTGTTCCGATTTCAGGTTTTGGTCATTCTTTATTGCACGGGGCAATGGAAGCGGCAGAAAAGTATGGTTATCTTGGGATTGGAATGGGAATGTTTAAGTTAACATCTGTTGGAATTTCAGCAGCGATTTTGTTTGCATTTTTAGCAGCACTTATTTTTAAACCGAAAGGATAAATAAGATGAGAAGAAGGGTTATTTTGGTGACAGATGGAGATGAATATGCGCAGCGAACAATCGAGTTACTGGCAAAGGAGTTTGGGGGACGATGTATTTCGGCATCGCAAAGTAATCCAACGAAATTAACAGGGAGAAAGATTGTTGAGCTTATCATGCAAACACCACATGACCCTGTTTTTGTTATGTTTGATGATAGTGGATTTATTGGGGAAGGATCAGGAGAAAAAGCATTAAAATATGTGGCAACGAACAAACAAATTGATGTGCTTGGCGTGTTAGCGGTTGCTTCGAATACGCATCATTGGGAATGGGCACGTGTTGATGTAAGCGTCGATCGAGAAGGACGATTAACTGAGTATGGCGTTGATAAATTTGGTTTGGCGGATGTTGAAATAGGAAGAATTAACGGTGATACCGTTTACTGTTTAGATGAGTTACATGTTCCTATCATTGTTGGAATCGGTGATATTGGAAAAATGTACGGCAATGATGACTGGAAACGTGGGTCGCCAATTACAAAGCAAGCAATTCAATTAATTTTAGAAAGGAGTGGGTTTTATGACCAAAACAAAAAAGACTAATATACCAATTTCTTCATTTTTAAGTGACAATGAAAATTATTTGAAGCAAACAGTTGGACTTGGCGTTACCTTTGATGTGGGGATTCGTAAATTTCATATTCTAGATAAAGAAATTGGTGTTTTATTTGTGAATGGTTTATGTGACACAAACTATATCATACACATTCTTGAAGAGGCTATTGATACGAATGAAATACAAAGGTATGGAGAAGGTACAGTAAAGTTGTTAGAAAATCGTCTGATTCATCAGCAAGTAAGTAAAGTAAAGACGATGGATGATGTCATATTGCAAGTTTTATCAGGCTTAATCGTTATTTTTGTTGAGGGAGAGACAGAAGCGTTTGTAATCGATGTTCGTAGCTATCCAGGACGAACCCCAACAGAGCCGGATACGGAGAAAGTCGTTAGAGGTGCGCGCGATGGATTTGTTGAAAATATTATTGTAAACACAGCTCTTATTCGAAGACGCATTCGTGATCCTCGTTTGCGACATGAAATTATCCGAGTAGGAGAGCGGTCACACACAGATCTTTGTATCGCATATATACAAGATATTGCGAATCCTGATTTAGTAAAAATAATAAAGCAAGAGATAGAAAATATTCAAATCGATGGTGTCACAATGGCAGATAAAACAATTGAGGAGTTTCTTGTGAAACAAGGGTATAATCCTTTTCCGCTTATTCGCTATACAGAAAGACCAGATGTCGCAGCGAATCATTTGTTAGAAGGACATGTTTTACTCCTGACAGATACTTCTCCTAGTGCAATTATTACACCGACAACATATTTTCATCATGTACAGCATGCAGAGGAATTTCGGCAAAATCCTGCCGTTGGAACATTTTTGCGGTGGGTTCGTTTTGTAGGAGTTGTATTTTCGCTGTTCTTATTGCCACTTTGGCTTGCGTTTGTAATGGATCCTGCTTTATTACCAGACAAGCTAGCGTTTATAGGGCCGAATAAAGTGACCAATATACCAATTGCCTTGCAGATTATTTTATCAGAAGTAGGGCTGGAATTTCTGAGGATGGCATCGATCCATACACCAACGCCACTGTCGTCAGCAGCTGGGTTAATTTCCGCTATATTAATTGGTCAAATTGCAATTAATGTCGGTCTATTTGTACCAGAAGTCATTTTATATACTGCCATTTCTATGATTGGATCATATGCAACGCCAAGTTATGAATTGGGATTAGGAAATAAAATAGGTAAATTATTCCTTATCCTATGTACTGCTTTGTTTCAAGAAATAGGATTTGTTGTCGGAATGACATTGTTAATTTTATTTTTAACATCCATTAGAAGTTTACAAACACCATACCTTTGGCCGTTTCTTCCATTTGATTGGGAAGCGTTGGTGAAAATTTTAATTCGCCCATCTATTTCTAGTTTGAAGGTACGTCCTAGTATCGTCCATCCTCAAAATATAAAGAGGCAAAAATGAGCAGAAAAATAAATTCTGCTCATTTTTGTTATAAATTTATCTGTTATTAACAAAAGCATAACATTTCTTTTGTACACTAGAAGTAAATATGATGTATGGAAGGGGAGATTACATGATTAAGTTATTTGTTAGCGATTTAGATGACACACTCGTTTATAATGTGAATCGGATTCATCGTGACGATGAAAAAGCATTATGCTGGTTAGCAGAGAAAGGCACAAATATTTGTTTTGCTTCTGGTCGTTTTACCCACCGTATTCACGCTGTTGTGAAACAATTCGCTTTCCCTTATTATACAACAGGATTAAATGGCGCCGTTTTATTTACGAAAGAAGGAGAAATGTTAAACGAATCAACGTTTGATGGAGAGGTTGCCCGGGAAATATATAAATATATACATGAAAAAAAGTTGGCGGATATTGTATGTGCGAAAGAGCATCGATATACAAAAAAGAAAAATGAACATCATCGTATGTTTGAGGAATACATTCAAGGAGAAATTACAGAAATAGAGACATTAGAGGAAGAGTTCGGACAAACTATTCATCCAGCAAAATTATTTGTTTATGGGGAGGAAGAGAAAATTACAATGTTAGATCAAGAGTTGCGAAAACAGTTTCAAGGCGAGGCGGAAGTCGTAATTTCAGGGAAAAAATACGTGGATATTATGCCAATTGGGATTAGTAAAGGAAGTGCACTGCAGCTTCTAATGGAACATTTACAAGTTGAAGCGCATGAAGTAGCGTGTATTGGGGATTCTTTTAATGATGTTTCCATGTTTTCAGTAACACCGCATTCTTTTACACTGCATCATGCTCATCCATATGTGAAAGAAAAAGCGAGTTATGTTGTTCGTTCAGTAGAAGAAGCGATTATGAAATTACCATTGTTAGCATAAAGTGAAACTTTTATCAGTGGGGGCTTACTGCCCACGAATAGCGGGATAAGAAAAAAGCTCGTTATTAACGAGCTTTTTTCTTACTTGAATAATGATTTTATAAAGTCTATAAAGCTAGAGAATACACCTTTTAACTTGTCTAAAAAGCCTTGACCTTCTTCAGAACCAAGAAACGCTGAAACGTGTTCTTTTGCTTTATTTAATTGGTTACTAACTTGATTCCAATCAATATTTAAGTTTTTCATTTTGTCAAAGAGCGCTACTAAATTATCAAGTTGTTCATCAGTTAATGTAATGCCAAGCTGATCTGCAATCTTTTTAATGAGTGAGCGTAAATCTTCTGTTGTTTTTGGTTGTTCTTTTGCGATTTCTTCTTTAACTTTTGCAACAAGTTGTACAGCTTTGTCATTTCCGATTTGGTCACCGAGTTTTGCAGTTTGAACCATTTCTTCATTAGCGACTTTTTTCACTTCTTCTGGAATTTCTTTTTTCGATGTTGTCTCGTAAGCTTTCATTAAGCCTGTCAAAGCGGCAGTTCCTGATACTTTAAATGGTGCTGTAATGTAAATATTCGCATCTTTTACACCCGCTGTAATTAATGCGTTTGTATACATTGCATCTGTTACCCAATTAATATTATGCGCTTGTACAACAAGACCAGATCCTTTTTTTGTATACGTAATCATAGAAGAAGAAATTGCTTTCGTACCAATTTGAGCGTTTGGTACAACTCCATCTAAATATTTATGTTCCTCCGCATTTGATACCTTAATAATTTGCGCATCTTTTGGCGCTTTCATTTCTTGGAGAAGCTGTTGTTTTTGCTGTTCTGTTAAATTTTCTCCTAATGTAACAATAGACTCTCCCTCAATCACGTCTGCATATGAAGCTATTGGAACTAAAAAGACCATAACAGCTAATAGCAGTGCTAACAATTTCGTTTTCACGAAAAATCGCTCCCTTTCTCTTTCTGAAATTTTCGGGTAACAAAGTAATTATAGTATATTTTTTGTATTTGTCATCCGCCTTAATAATGATTCTTAAAAGAAACAGTAGGATTGTCGGATTTTCTCCTACTATTCGTGTGCAATAGAGCGTTGCTGGCTAAGGTTTTAATTAATTAGAAGGTATTGGCGTTGAAATAGAGAAGTATATGTTTAGCATATTATTCATTTGAAAGAAAGAGAAGCATATTAAATTTAACACGGTTTTCACAATAATATTTTTGTTTATTTCAGTGATTGTGGTAATATAAGGCTGAGATTGTTGAAAGGAGCTTATTATACATGAAAACTTTAGGATACATATTAATGGAGAACGGTGAAAAAATCGAATTAGAATTTTTCGCAGAAGAAGCACCAAA
Organism: Bacillus sp. S10(2024); assembly: GCF_050473865.1. Classification (NCBI taxonomy): domain Bacteria; kingdom Bacillati; phylum Bacillota; class Bacilli; order Caryophanales; family Bacillaceae; genus Bacillus; species Bacillus sp. S10(2024). The sequence continues at coordinate 275,937 of NZ_JBFLUR010000002.1, forward strand.
AACAGTAGAAAATTTTAGAAAGTTAGCTAATGAAGGCTTTTATAATGGAGTTACTTTCCACAGAGTAATTCCTGGTTTTGTAAGTCAAGGTGGCGATCCAACAGGAACAGGAGCAGGCGGTCCTGGCTACTCTATTCCTTGTGAAACAGATGGAAATCCTCACAAACATAAAGTAGGGGCACTTTCTATGGCGCATGCTGGAAGAAATACTGGAGGAAGCCAGTTCTTTGTTGTACATGAACCACAACCACATTTAGACGGCGTTCATACTGTATTTGGTCAAGTAACAAGTGGTATTGAAACAGTGTTAAATATGCGTCAAGGCGATGTTATGAAAGAAGTTAAAGTTTGGGAAGAGTAAAATGTTAAGAGGGGGCAAAAGGCTCTCTCTTTTTTATTTTAAAGAGAATGTGTGTATTTTTTGTGCCATTTACATTTTTCGATATATAAGTTGCTACTATGCAGAAGTGTGATTGTCACTTGCTTTCTTCTTTTGTTTTAAACATCGCAAGTGGCAGAAACAGGTTCTGACTGTTTCTATCCATGGCCAGACGCTTTCGCTCACCTAAAAAAAGAGTTTTTTATATGATTTTTTTATTCACATAGGTTCGAACAGTACAATGCTATTAGCATAATGTAAACAGAATATCAACATTTGACTTCCTCTTTCCGTCTTTGTATGATTATAAAGTTGTTTTAGGCAAGCCTTCTCAGTGTGTTAGAAATGTTGTAAAATAGACATGATATGAACATGCTGATTAAGGGGATATGATTTGTAACTTTTGTAAGAAGGGATAAATTTCATGTTAATTCGTTTTAAAAAAAGTTATGAAAAAATTGCAATGGGACTTCTTTCTTTTATGCCAATGGAAAAAGATATAAAGCGATTGCAAGCGACGATGAAGGATTATGAACAAAATGATGATTGGCAGCTTTACTTATGGAAAGAAGATGAAGCGATTGTTGGAATTATTGGGACGGTAAAACAAGCAGAGGGCGTATTAGAAATTCAGCATATTAGTGTGAATCCTTCACATCGTCATGCTGGAATTGGAACAAAAATGGTACAAGAATTACAAATAATGATGTCGAATATTACGGTATGCGGAAATGAACAAACATCTAGTTTTTGTGAGAAATGCAAAGAAATTGAGCAGAACGTGTATTAATAAAAGCAGAGATAACATTATCTCTGCTTTTTCTTTTTTAATTGCATATTTCGCTCGCTAATCACATCTTCACGATTGCGGCGGGAGTGTTTATGAATAATGTCCTCACTTGGCGTGAAAGAAGTGTCTTTCCAAGGCAGTCCTTTCGTTTTGCATAATTGTATACATATGTTTTCTAAATTCGAATCAGCAAAAGGAAGGAATAATGTTGTATAAGACTCATGATTTTTTATGATGTGCAATCGCTCTTTAAGAAGCAATAGCAGTTTTGAATAGTTTAAACCTAATGCCTCTACATGCAGCTTTTCGTTTTGTAAAATGAATAGCGCACTTTTCATCATTTTTTGTGCACCGTTCCAATTACAGCGCCTATGGTGATATAAAGCAACGGCAATTTGGATAAGTCCCACCCAATGTTGTTCTCGCTCTCCACGTGGTTTTGTTTTCCAATGTTCTTCTAAGACTTCGTGACATTCAAAGTAATCATAATCACTATGAAAATGAATTAAAAACTGTATGTATGCTTTGTGATACATGCTTTTCACTCCTATTCTAAGCAGCGTTTTATCTAGTGTAGCATAAAGTGAAACTTCCATCGCCCCACAATAATAGCGGGATAAAATATAAAGCGACTAGAGAGTGCTCTAGTCGCTTTATGTCAGTTAGCAAAAACAAGCTGCACCGACAATAATTAATAAAATAAACAACACAACCAGTAAAGCGAATCCGCCGTGGAAACCTCCAGTAACATGACCCATAGTTTGTGACCTCCTACAATGTACTCATTACACTGTCATCATATGAATGGGATGGGCATTGTGGCCTAGGTATACGTCTATTTTTAATTAATTTTTTGAAAAAGGTTGGATAGTCCATAAGTATACACTATACTTATGGTGTTACAGAAAAAATGTGGTGGGATGATTTGTGCAATATAATTTTAAAGTTGAGGCATTTGAAGGCCCTTTAGATTTACTATTACATTTAATTAATCGTTATGAAATTGATATTTATAACATTCCTGTAGCGGAAATTACAGAACAATATTTATCATATATCCATACGATGAAAGAATTACAGCTTGATGTTGCAAGTGAATATTTAGTTATGGCAGCGACGCTATTACAAATTAAAAGTAAAATGTTGCTTCCAAAGTATGAAGAGGATGTAGAGGATAGCAGCGAAGAGTTTATGGAAGATCCTCGGCAAGAGTTAATGGAACGCTTAATTGAGTATAAGAAATATAAGCAAGTTGCTACTCAATTAAAGGAGAAAGAACAAGAACGAGCGCAGTTATATACCCGGCCTCCTCTTGATTATATGATGTTTCAAAAAGAAGAGGCGGAAAGGCTGCCGATTGACGTTACATTATATGATATGTTAGCAGCGTTTCAAAAGCTCGTGCGCCGAAAGAAAATACAGCGGCCAGTAACAGCTACAGTTACTAGGCAGGAAATTCCCATTGAACAAAGAATGGACGATGTTTTAAAACAATTGGACCTTGCAGGCGGTCGCCAAAGTTTCTATGATTTATTTGTAGATGATAATCGAGATATGGTCGTTGTTACATTTTTAGCAATTTTGGAACTCATGAAACATCAGAAAATTGTTATTGAGCAAGAGCGTAATTTTGATGAAATCTTTTTAAAGAAACAATAGCTGTAATCTTTGACCGAACGCAATATATTGATGTTCGGTCTTTATGATGTATATGGAGACAAAGAATGTGAGAAAGGAGCTTTTAGCGTTGGATAGACAAGAACAAAAGGCAGTTATAGAGGGGCTGCTATTTGTAGCAGGAGATGAAGGAATCTACCCAGAACAAATTGCAAAAGTATTAGAGGTAGAAGTGAAAGCGGTAATAAAGCTTGTAGAAGAACTGCAAGAAGAATATGAACAAATGCACCGAGGTTTGCAAATTGTTCAATTTGCAAAAGTGTATCGCTTTACGACGAAAAAAGAGCATGCCCCGTATTATCAAAAATTGATGGATGCACCAACAACTGCATCTTTATCGCAAGCAGCGTTAGAAACATTAGCGATTATCGCCTATCGTCAGCCAATTACAAGAACAGAAATTGAAGAGATACGCGGTGTGAAAACAGATCGAGCACTCCAAACGCTTGTATCTCATTTATTAATTAAAGAAGTAGGGCGTGCAGAAGGGCCGGGACGTCCTATTTTATACGGCACAACAAAAGAGTTCTTAGATACATTTGCATTACAAACAGTAGATGAACTCCCTCCTTTATCAGAAGACGGAGAGGGAATGAATGAAGCGGATTTATTCTTTGGTTCTCTACAAGAAGTTTCGAAGTGAAAGCTTGGCATTTTGCCGAGCTTTTTTTGTATATGAAATCTAAGCTGCGTCATACTAAATAGAAAAAGGAGACGGTGTATGAAAGATATGCGTATCGCTCTATTTCTATTTGCGGCAGTATTATGTATAACTTTAAATTGTGCATCCCCTACACGTCAGTATACTTCTATACATACGGCTTCCTCCTTTTCAAGTCAGCGTACACATTTAGGTAAGATGACAGTAAGTTTTTTAAGAGTCGGACAAGGAGATGCAACAATTATTTCTTTACCGAACGGGAAAACAATTTTAATTGATGGTGGACCGTATGAAGCGGGGGAGCCTATTATTGATAAATTAATGAGAAAAGGAATCAAACGTCTAGATGTTGTTATCGGTACACATCCTGACATGGATCATATCGGAGGGTTAATTCCAATTATTGAACAAATGCCAGTTGCACTTGTGTTAGATAGCGGGAAATTATATAGTTCATTTACATATCATACGTATATCAGAAGTATTAAAAAAAGAGGAGTTCCATTTTTACGTGTAAAAGAAGGACAGTATATTCCCCTGGATCCCCATATTGCTATTCAAGTATTAAATGATGGTAAAGCAAAACGAGAAAATAATGAGTCATCTATCGTATTGAAAATTCGTTATGGTAAGGCTGATTTTTTATTTATGGGGGACGCTGATACACATACTGAGGAAGAAATTGTAAGAGAATATGATGTTCATGCAGATGTATTAAAAGTTGGCCATCACGGTTCATATACATCAACGAGTGAACAGTTTATAACGGCTGTTGCGCCGCAATTTGCTATTATTTCATATGACAAAAAAAATTCGTACGGTCACCCGCATCGAAGTGTGATGAAACGTTTAAATCGGCATGGCGTCACTGTACATACTACTATAAAAAGTGATGTTGAAATTGAAACAGATGGTGAGAGTATTTCCATTCAGCATCAGTTACCTTTACCTCTGTTAAAATAATATAAGTATAATGCAGTGACGTTCTGCAATTTTTCTTGATATCCATGTAATAAAGTGCCTAAGTTATGTACTATACTATGTATTTTTCCGAGTGTAGTTGCTTTCTTTATTTCGTTGTATGAGGTGCCGTCTGTTACAAGTTTTTTATAAAGCACTTTTAACAGACGGTATATGCTGTTAAAACACTTCTGTAATTTAAATTTGGTTACAAAAATAATAAATAAAGTAATGAACAACTTTTTCATCAAGTGTGAATCTATCCTTTTAAATAAGTTATAATTATATAAGAAAAATAAATTATCTTTTTCTTATGCTACAAATTCGTCTTTAATGTATAGACAACTACTCGTGTATATATTATGATGGAAATAGAGAAATGGGTAATAATACAAGTAGGGATTACATGAGAAAGGATCGATGAAAATGAAAACGCAAGTCGTCATCAATGCCAAAATTTATACAGGTCGTGAAGTGTTAGAAAGAGGTTTTATTCGGTACACCGATCAAATTCAAGAACTGGGGTTGATGGCTCAATATGTATCACAAGAAAATGAAACGATTCATGATATAAAAGGGAATATTGTGATTCCAGGCATGATTGATGTTCATATTCACGGTGGATATGATATTGATGTAATGGATGCAAATAGCGACGGATTAGTAGCTCTCGGTAAACAGATGTTACAAGAAGGGGTTACAACTTTCTTTCCAACAACAATGACACAGTCTCCTGAAGCGATTGAATCGGCGTTGAATGCTGCAAAAGAAGCAAAGGAAAAAGGTGCACATTTCGAATATATTCATTTAGAAGGCCCTTATGTTTCAAAAAAGCGTGCAGGTGCACAACCGTTAGAATACATTGTCCCTGCAAATATTGAGCAATTTAAACAATGGCAAAAAGCAAGTGGGAATTTAATTAAACTCGTAACATATGCTCCTGAAGAAGAAGGTGCGCGTGCGTTTGAACAATACCTTGCAGAAGCTGGTGTTATCGGTACGATGGGACATACAGATGCAACGAATGAACAATTAACTGGTAGAAACATTACACATGCAACACATCTTTACAATCAAATGCGCGGTTTACATCACCGTGAACCAGGTGTAGTTGGTCATGTGTTGTTAAATCCAGATGTAATGGTTGAAGTGATTACAGATGGCATTCACATTCATCCGGATATGGTGAAATTAGCCTATAAATTAAAAGGACCGAAAAAAATGAGTGTCATTACAGATGCGATGCGTGCAAAAGGTTTAGAAGATGGATTATATGAACTTGGCGGGCAACCGGTTATCGTAAAAGATGGTAGTGCACGATTAAAAGATGGCACATTAGCAGGTAGTATTTTGAAAATGGATGCAGCATTGCGCAACGTAATAGCGTTTACTGGATGCTCTGTTGAAGAAGCTGTTCTTATGACATCGGTTAACCAAGCGGAGGAATTTGGTTTAGTAAATAAGGGAGCATTAGAAACAGGAAAAGATGCGGATTTTGTTATTATGTCTGAAGAATTATATGTACAAGATACAGTTCGATTAGGAATTCATATGAAAGAGGGGAAATAAATGAATATCGTTGTTGTGAAAACTCCAGAAGAATTAGCAGAAGCAGGTTATAAAGCAATTGAAAAAATTGTAAAATCAAAAGAGAATCCAGTGTTAGGAATGGCTACAGGAAGCTCTCCATTAGGAGTTTATGCATTAATGAGAAAAAATAAACTTGATACAAGCCGTGTAACCACTGTAAACTTAGATGAGTACGTAAATTTATCATATGAAGACAAAAACAGCTATCATTATTTTATGCAAGAACAGTTGTTTAATCATCTTCCGTTTAAAGAAACTTATGTACCAAATGGAATGGCAGACGATCTACAAGAGGAATGTAAGCGTTATGAAAGTATTATTGATGCCAATCCAGTTGATTTACAAATTCTTGGAATCGGTGAAAACGGTCACATCGGATTTAATGAGCCTGGAACATCATTTGATTCTGTAACTAACATTGTGAAATTAACAGAATCTACCCGTCAAGCAAACCGTCGTTTCTTTGAAAAAGAAGAAGATGTGCCAACACATGCTATTACAATGGGAATTGGTAGCATTATGAAAGCGAAGCAAATTTTACTTGTCGCTTCTGGAATGAAAAAAGCAGAAGCAGTTAAGGAAATGCTACAAGGGGAAGTAAGTGAAGTGTGTCCGGCTACAGTTTTACAACGTCATCCGAATGTAACCGTAATCGTAGATCAAGAAGCTCTATCTTTATGCAGTGAGGCGATTGCTGATGAACATCGACAAGTATTCACCATTTCCGATCTATTATCAGATTCAGGAGTGGGTGAAGCAACTAATTGAATCCGGTGAATGGAAGCCGGGATATAAAATTCCATCTGAAAATGAATTATGTGATAAGTTTGAAGTAAGTCGAATGACAATCAGACAGGCGATAAATAACTTAGTCGAACAAGGTTATTTATATCGAAAGCGTGGAATTGGCACTTTTGTACAACTTCCGAAGGTTGAACAAAAGTTGCAAGGCATGACAGGCTTTACAGAGGATATGCTCTCTCGTGGAATGAAACCAAGTAGTGCGTTATTAAGCTTTCGCCTTGTTCCAGCTACTGCTAAAATAGCAGATAGGCTTAGAATTCAAGAGGGAGAATCGATTTACGAAGTAAGGCGTATCCGCTTAGCTGATGAAGAACCAATTGCGTTTGAGACAACGTATTTGTCACCATCTCTTGTGAAAGATATTAATGAAGAAATATTGCAGCAATCATTGTATGAGCACTTAGAAAAAAGACTAGGCTTTAAACTAGTTCGTGCTACGCAATCTATTGAAGCGTCTATTGCAACAGACGAAGAGGCAGAACATCTTCATATTCCGAAGAAAGCACCAGTGCTTGTAATGAGACAATGGTCATATGCAGAAGATGAGTTGCCGCTGGAATATGTGAAATGTATTTACAGAGGGGATCGTTATAAATTTATTACGAATATTTCACGCAATAAGTAAACGTGATGAAATAAAAATACGACTCAACCTTATAAGGAGGGAGTCGTATTTTTATGTTCTTCATTATAACGAAGGACATATTCAATTGCATCTTTGACAGAAGGAGCAATATGTGATGCATGCTGCTTAACTTCATCGTCTGCACCAGCCATTGCAAAGCTATGAGGTGTTAAAGCAAACATAGGAATATCATTATATGAATCACCAATGCAAGCTATTTCATTAGGCCTGATATTAAATTCGTTTAATAAAACAGAAATAGCGGAACCTTTGCTAATGTTAGGGGGCATTACATCTAAACATTGCTCGGCAGAAATAAAAGTACTTACTTTTTCTTTAAAGTTTTCCTCAATTTGTTTTTGAAGAATAATTAAATCTTCTTTTGTACCACCGACTGAAATTTTATTTGGGAAAATTACTGTATCAATTTTTTCGAGCAAGTTTGGTTCTTCAACGGAAGTCATTTTGACCTGCTTTTCGAGTTCATAAATAAATGGTGTTTTTTCCTCGATGTAATAATTATATTCATCACTTACATAACGAAAGAAAGGGTCTTTATTTGTTATAGACAATAATTCGGGTAAAATAGTAGAATCAAATGTTGCAGATAATAGTTGTTTATTTTCGTGTGTATATACAAATACTCCATTCACACTAATCCGATGAAAGTTGATATCAACTTTATTCATTAAATCGGCAATCTCATTATCAAGTCTTCCAGAGGCGAAACAAAGAATTATATTTTGGTCAGCAAGGCTACGGAGTGCATTTACATCTTGAGTATCAATTACACCTCCGTGTTGCATCATTGTGCCATCAATATCGCTTATAAACATTTTAATCATACTATTGCTCCTTTCGATTAGACGTATGCCATTACATTATACGCATCTCGTCCATTCATGTCTAAAAAATGACATTTCTAAAATGGCAGATGTTTGACATTGACGAAAAATAAGATTGTTCTGTAACATGAAAGTGACATTTTACGCGCGAGGGTGGTGTTGTATGGGGAATTGTCTCGAAATTAAAAAAGTTTTAAATAATAATGTTATTATTGCTGCTCATCCAGAACATGAAGAAGTTGTTGTTATTGGAAAAGGAATTGGATTTGGAAAAAAAGTAAAAGAGATGTTGCAAGTAGAACAAATTGAGAAAATGTTTGTGTTAACAAACGAACGTGAGCGCGAACAATACAAACTGCTTGTTCCGCATGTGAGCGAGAAATTGATTGAATTAATGAACGATCTTATGTTTTATATTCAAGATCGAGTAGAAACACCATTAAATGAGCATATTCATATTGCTTTAACAGATCATATTGCTTTTGCAATAAAGCGATTAAAGCAAGGATTTACAGTTGATAATCCATTTTTAGTGGAAACAAAAGTATTATATCCAACAGAATATAAAATTGCAGAAGAAGTTGTAGAATTAATTAATTCCCGCCTAAATATTCATCTTCCTGAAGGGGAGATTGGATTTATTGCACTGCATATTTATAGCTCTGTGACAAACTCTGAATTATCTTCTGTTAATCAAAATTCTAAATTAATTGCCCACCTTGTTTCTTTAATTGAAACAAACTTACAAATCGAGTTAGATAAAGAGAGCATTCATTATTTACGTCTCGTTCGTCATCTACAATATGCAATTGAACGGGTAAAGAATGGTGAGAAAGTGGAAGAATCACAAAGTTTTGCAGATCTTTTAAAAGCTGAATTTCCAGAGTGTTATAATTTGGCTTGGAAACTTGTAAAAGTCATGCAAAAACAATTACAACTGCCTGTGTATGATGCGGAAACGATTTATTTAACAATGCATTTACAGCGACTAATGAAGGTTGAACAAGCTTAAATATTGTCGAAAATGTAAACGTTAAAAAAAGTTGTTGAATCGCTTACAATTGTTATGTATAATCAACAGTACAAAGTTCTACTAAATTCGACAAATGAATAACAGTACACAAAGAAAACGTTTGCTTAAATTTGTGAACTTATTATGTATACCTATTTTTGACACGTGTTACTGATTCGATCAGGCATGAGTGGAGAAAAGTTAGGAATGTAAGCTAAAGAAAGGGATATACTACCCTTTGTATAGCTATCGTTCTATCTTTTTTTCCCTCATGCCTTTTGGCGTTTGTCGAAAGTATCAATTATATTAAGAGAGGAAGGATATTTATGTTTAAGAAGATCTTTGGTGTTCTTCAAAAAGTCGGTAAAGCGCTTATGTTACCAGTTGCAATCTTACCGGCTGCAGGGATTTTACTTGGATTTGGTAACGCTTTTCAAAATCCACAATTAACAAATCATATCCCTGCGTTAAAAGCAGATTGGTTTGTTCTAGTTGCAAAAATTATGGAACAATCTGGTGACATTATTTTCGCAAACCTTGCACTATTATTCGCAGTAGGGGTTGCCATCGGATTAGCAAATGGAGACGGAGTAGCTGGGCTAGCAGCATTCGTTGGATATTTGATTATGAACAAAACGATGAGCGTATTCTTAGGAGTAGACAAGCTAGTTCAAGTAACAAGCAAAGCTGGAGATCCAATTAAAACTGGATTTGCAGATCCATCGTATGCAAACGTTTTAGGAATTCCAACACTGCAAACTGGGGTCTTTGGTGGTATTTTAGTCGGTATATTAGCAGCATATTGTTATAATAAGTACTTTAATATTGAATTACCATCATACTTAGGATTCTTTGCTGGTAAACGTTTCGTGCCAATTGCAACAGCAACATTCTCTTTAATTTTAGGAATTGCAATGTGCTTTGTTTGGCCGACAATTCAAGGCGGTTTGAATTCATTCTCGCATCACATGATTGATACAAATAAAACATTAGCAGCATTTATATTCGGTTTAATCGAACGTTCTTTAATTCCATTTGGATTACATCATATTTTCTATGCACCATTCTGGTTCGAGTTTGGTCAATATACAAGTGCAGCGGGTGACGTTATTCACGGTGACCAAAAGATTTTCATGGCACAATTAAAAGATGGTGTTGAGTTAACAGCTGGTACATTTACAACTGGTAAATTCCCGTTCATGATGTTCGGTCTTCCAGCAGCAGCGTTAGCAATGTATCATGAAGCACGTCCAGAAAATAAAAAACTAGCAGCAGGTATTTTAGCTTCTGCAGCGTTAACATCTTTCTTAACTGGTATTACAGAACCGATTGAGTTCTCATTCTTATTCGTAGCACCTGTACTATTTGGAATCCACGCAGTATTTGCTGGGTTATCATTTATGACTATGCAAATTTTAAACGTTAAAATCGGGATGACATTCTCTGGTGGTTTAATTGACTTTATCTTATTCGGTGTATTACCAAACCGTACAGCATGGTGGTGGGTAATTATTGTTGGTCTTGTACTAGCAGTGATTTACTACTTCGGATTCCGCTTTGCAATTCGCAAATGGGATTTAAAAACACCAGGTCGTGAAGTAGTTGAAGAAAATGATGGAGCAGGAAAAGTAGAAGCAGGCGAGCTTCCAGGTGAGATTTTAGTAGCACTTGGTGGAAAAGAAAACATCGCTTCTTTAGATGCTTGTATTACACGTTTACGTGTGCAAGTAAAGGAACAAAAGGATGTAAATAAAGATCGTTTAAAAGAGCTTGGAGCAGCAGGTGTTCTTGAAGTTGGTAACAATATTCAAGCTATCTTCGGTCCAAAATCTGATACTTTAAAATCACAAATTCAAGATATTATGGCAGGTCGTGCAGTGCATGTTAAAAAAGAAGCACCTGCGAAAGTAGAAGCACCTGTACAAAAAGATACAAATGAAGTAATCGCGATTCCAATTGAAGGTAAAATCTTACCAATTACTGAAGTGCCAGATCAAGTATTCTCTGGGAAAATGATGGGTGATGGTTTTGCAATCGAACCAACAGAAGGAACAGTAGTATCTCCTGTAAATGGTGAAATTGTGAACGTATTCCCTACAAAACATGCAATCGGTATTCAATCAGAAGGCGGAAAAGAAATTTTAATTCACTTCGGTATTGATACGGTAAAATTAAATGGTGAAGGCTTTGAAGCGTTAGTTTCTCAAGGAGATAAAGTAACACAAGGCCAACCGTTATTAAAAGTAGATATAGCATTTGTAAAAGAAAATGCACCTTCTATTATTACGCCAATTGTTTTCACAAACTTACAAGAAGGCCAACAAGTTGAAATCAAAAAGCAAGATAATGTCAAAAAAGGTGAAACAAACGTTATTGATATTCACTAAAATTTAGACGTAAAATGTTTATAATTATAATAGGCGATGTGGTTGACCGAGCATCGCCTATTATATACAATATAGATAGTGTGATACTCACATCTATACAACTTCAAATATACTGTAGTTTAAAGGAGATAGATCATTATGGAAAAAATCTTTAAAGTAACTAGCGACTCTGGAATTCATGCTCGTCCAGCAACTTTACTTGTAAACACTGCAAGCAAATTTGGTGCGGATATTAACTTAGAGTATAATGGAAAAACTGTAAACTTAAAATCAATTATGGGTGTTATGTCTTTAGGTATTCAACAAGGCGCAGAAATCAAAATTACTGCAAACGGTGATGATGCAGCTCAAGCAGTAGCAGCTATCGAAGAAACTATGAAAAACGAAGGATTAGGAGAATAATGACTCTTAACATTAAAGGGATTGCTGCATCAAGTGGTATTGCCATTGCAAAGGCGTTCCGTTTAGAAAATCCTGAATTTAACCTTGTAAAGAAAACGATTTCGGATGAAGCTGCAGAAATCGTACGCTTAGAAGCTGCGCTTGAAAAATCAAAATCTGAATTAGAAGCAATTAAAAATCATGCTTTTGCTGAGCTTGGTGCTGATAAAGCTGCTATCTTTGAAGCGCATTTACTAGTATTAAATGATCCAGAACTAGTAAATCCAGTGAAAGATAAAGTGAATAACGAAAAAGTAAACGCTGAATTCGCGATGGATGAAGTTGCATCAATGTTCATTAGTATGTTTGAGAGCATGGATAATGAATATATGAAAGAACGAGCAGCGGATATTCGTGATGTGACAAAGCGTGTTATTGCACATCTACTTGGAATTAACTTCTCAAACCCTAGCACAATTTCTGAAGAAGTAATTATTATTGCAGAAGATTTAACGCCATCTGATACAGCTCAGTTAAATCGTAAATATGCAAAAGGTTTTACAACTGATATTGGTGGACGTACATCTCACTCTGCAATTATGGCTCGCTCTATGGAAATACCAGCTGTTGTTGGTACAAAAGTTGTTATGGAACAAATCCAAAACGGCGATATCGTAATTATTGACGGTTTAGACGGAGAAGTAATTGTAAACCCATCTGAAGAAACTCTTCGTGCTTATGAAGAAAAGAAAGCAAAATTTGAAGAACAAAAAGCAGAGTGGGCAAAATTAAAAAACGAAGCGACAGTTACAGCAGATCAACACCATGTTGAGCTTGTAGCAAACATCGGTACACCGAAAGATGTAAAAGGTATTATTGATAACGGTGGTGAAGGTGTTGGCTTATATCGTACAGAATTTTTATATATGGGCCGTGATAATCTTCCAACAGAAGAAGAACAATTTGAAGCATACAAATCTGTTCTTGAAGGTGTAGGAGAAGGTCAACCAGTTGTCGTTCGTACACTTGACATTGGTGGCGATAAAGAGCTTCCATACTTACATTTACCAAAAGAAATGAACCCGTTCTTAGGCTACCGTGCAATTCGCTTATGCTTAGAAGAACAGGATATCTTCCGTACACAACTTCGTGCTTTGCTTCGTGCGAGTGTATACGGCAACTTAAAAATTATGTTCCCGATGATTGCAACTCTTGATGAATTCCGTCAAGCAAAAGCAGTTTTATTAGAAGAGAAAGAGAAACTTGTACAAGCTAATGTAGCTGTTTCAGACGCTATTGAAGTAGGTATGATGGTTGAAATCCCTGCTTCTGCAGTATTAGCTGACCAATTTGCAAAAGAAGTAGATTTCTTCTCTATTGGAACGAATGACTTAATTCAATACACAATGGCAGCGGATCGTATGAATGAACGCGTATCTTATCTATATCAACCATATAATCCATCGATTTTACGTCTTGTAAAAATGGTTATTGATGCAGCTCATAAAGAAGGAAAATGGGCTGGTATGTGCGGTGAGATGGCAGGAGATGCTCTAGCAATTCCATTGTTAGTTGGATTAGGATTAGATGAGTTTAGTATGAGTGCAACATCTATTCTTCCAGCGAGAACACAAATTCGCAAGCTTTCAAAAGCGCAAATGGAAGAATTAGCACAAAAAGCTTTAAACATGTCAACTGCTGAAGAAGTAGTAGAACTTGTAAAAAGCATTTAATGAAAAAACCTGGGATTGATTTGAAATCGGTCCCAGGTTTTTTTATACAATTCATTTTTGGTGGATTTTGTATTCCCTATAAATACAAGATGAAAAGATGATATAAAACCTCTTTCTTTTGAGCAGAAGGCGAGAGCATCTGGTCGTGCGTGGAAGTGGTAATATTGTATTCTGCATAGCAGCGACTTATATGTCGAAAAATTAAAATAGACTTATAAATTTATTTGTTTTCGGGTCAATCAGCCTCCAAAATAAATAAAGCCAGGAAAGCTATTGCTTTCCTGGGAAGTACTAACTCTTATTAGAAAACGATTGCTACAACGTCGTGTGGGCAAACACGTAATAAACCTGAACCTGTAATGTTTCCTCCTGAGAAAAGTGCTACGCCATTTGAGAAGCCTTCAAATACAACATTTTCGAAAGAACCGTTATCTCTAATTGTTAATAGAGCAATTTGAGTACCGATTGAAAGGTTTCTTAGAACGTTGCATAAAGGAGTTCTATTTCCATCATCGTGTCTATTGTGGTCGTGTTTATTGTGGTCGTGTCTATTATTGTGGTCGTGTCTATGACATCCATCATCAAATCCAAAACATCCGAACATAATTCTCACCCCCTTCACATTAATAAGATATGCTCTAGGTACATGCTTTGCTTGGACGTAGTAAAAAAATTTTTAAGATTTTTTCCTGTTTTTCAGGAAAGGAATAAATGCTTTAGGTAGAATGTTGCTATTTCTCTTATAACATATGAGAATAGGAAAATGAGAGTTTGGACAAAAAGCGGATATATATAGAAAAAAGACTGCCTCTTTTTCATAAAGACAGTCTTTATATTTTTTTACTTTTATATAAAACAATGATATATACAGGAAGTGCTAATAGTAATGGTACAAAGGAGCGAGAGGTATACTGACTAATTTCTGATTGAAGCGTTGTTTCTTTTGAAAACTGTAACATCGCAATATTTGTCATATCCCCAACGAAGTACAGAAGTAGTACTGTGACTATGTAGCACAATATGGCGATAAAGCTTCCATATAAATTCAACGAAAATCCCTCACTTGTTATCAATTTGTTACTATTGTATCACAATTGTAACAAAAAAGCACCTTTAGATTACATTCTGCTATTCCTAGGTAGTAATCCGTTCTTAATATTTAGAGAAAATTGAAGCAGATAAATATGTGCAAATTAAAAAAATGACATAAAAATTCCTTTCTTTTAGAGGAGAACGAGAGCATCTGGGCGTGCATAGACGTGATTTAAATGTCGAAAAATTAAAGTGGATTTATATAGGTGGATAATAGCGGCTGTCATATCCAAAGTTGGTGAGAGTTTCATTAGTGAGGGATGAAAAAAACCTCCACTGATGGAGGTTTTTATTTTGCCCATTCTGTTACTTGTTCTACGCTCATGCGTGGTGCTGGGTGCCCTGCTAATGTAGATTCACCGATTGTAATTAACATAATTGGAATGTAACGAGAAGAAACGTTAAACTCTTCCATTAATGCTTGTGGATTAAATCCTCCAATTGCACATGTATCCCAACCAGTCGCTTTTGCTGCAAGCATAAGTTGCATTGCTGCTAAGGATGCATTTGAGAACGCTGCATCACGCGGGTATTGTTCACGTTGATAAGCACTTTCAATATTTTGGGCTAAACGATTTTTTGCTTCTCCTTGCATAAGTCCTTGCTCTACAAGTGGGCCGTATACAGAATCAACACTTTTATATGCTTCTAGGTCACCTAATATGGCAACAACTGCAGAGGCATCGAGAATTTGTTGTTGATTATATGCGATTGGATGTAAACGACGTTGTACATCTTCTCCTTGGAATACAAGAAATTTCCAATGTTGTAGATTCCATGCTGATGGTGCTTGGCCAGCAGCTTTTAAAATATCATTTAGTTCCTCTTTTGAAATTTCTTTTTCAGGGTTGAAAGCACGATTAGATGTACGTTCGTATAAAACAGTAAAGAAATCTTGCTTTGTCATTATAGTTCCTCCAAGCTTCGTTTCTAATTATAAATAATTCGAATGAAAAAAACGTTCTTTACTTACATTTTGTAAGTTGGTACTGTAAAAGGATATAATATATGCATTTCTATTGTCAAGTCCTTTAAAAAAGATATGGATAATAGAAGATATTCGCACAGACGTCTTATTTATTGGTGACATACAATAAAAAGATGATACAGTGCTTTAATGGTTTTATATAATGTGAAACTGCTATACGATGGTTTGTTGAACAATCCAAGTTCTTAAGAGTAACTTTGTAGTAGAGTGTAAGAATGGGATAAATGAAGTGAGTGAAGGCCTAATGGTTCACATTCTACGTTTTTTGTTGGAACATACAGTTTTTCAAAATGTATTACATGATCTCGATATGAATGTATTATATATTGAAGAAGGACATAATGAGCAGCAGACAATTGCGATGTTAAAGCCAAAGTGCTTGTTTTTGGCACATAGTTTTAAGGAAGGCAAAATATTGTTTGAAAAAGTTCAACCGCAAATTGTTATTATATACATCTCTCAAGCTTCTCAGGTTGATTTTGTAAAAGAACTCTTCACTACAGATATTTCGTTTATCATTGTATGGAGTGAAGAAGTAACATCTCAATTTGTGGATCTTATTAAACTTGGTATACGAAATATTGTATTACCTCCAATTACATCGCAATCTGTACTTGCTGAAGTGCAAAAGAGTGTGTATGAGTTATCATTAGTAAAACAAGTCATGTTACAGCAAGAGTTACTTCAAATGATATTTGATTTTCAGAATGATTTATTCCTTATTTTAGAAGATGATGAAATTATAGATTGTAATACGAACTTTTTGCGCTTTTTCGGATATGAAGATCTTATGTCATATCATGAGCAGCATATGACATTTGCAGAATATTTTGCCCAAGAGAATGGGTATTATATTGCGGAAAATAATACAATGTGGATTGATGATTGCTTAACGCACGCAAGAAAAATTAAAATGTATAATGAGGTGGGCGAAGGGAGAGTATTCTTGTTACGTATTGCTCCGCTACCTAATGATGTATCGAGATTCATCGCGACATGTACAGATATTACAGAGCTAGAAGAAGAATATAAAGAGCAAGAGCGTTTAGCAACAACCGATTCTCTTACAAATATTTACAATAGGGTGAAGTTTCAAAGACTATTTTCAGAAGGCTGGGAAACTGCTTTAAGAATGAACCAATCATTTGCTCTTGTTTTATTTGATCTGGATAACTTCAAACAAGTAAATGACACGTATGGGCATGATTTTGGAGATTTAGCATTGATACAATTGACGGAACTTGTAACAGCAAAATTACAGCCACATCATGTTTTTGCGCGGTGGGGCGGAGAAGAATTTATTCTTTTTCTGTCTCAAACAACAGAAAAAGAAGCATTTCAAATCGCAGAATCGCTTCGTTTTTTTATTGAAACAAAAAAATTTTCTGGAGTTTCAAAGATAACCGCAAGTTTTGGTGTCGCTGCATTTGAAAATGGAATTACAAAAGAAATGTTAATGCATCGAGCAGATGTTGCATTATATGAAGCAAAGAAGAAGGGGAAAAATCAAGTTTGCTTATATCGAAAAGAAAAAATGTAATGTTTTTTCGCAACAAATTGTTGCGATTTTTTTTTATTAACGGATAATGGTGAAGAGGGGGGAGTAAATATTTAAGCTGCGATGGAGGATTTTTAGAAATGAAGACGTTATGGAGTACAATTATTTTTTTACTTTCTGTTTTATTAGTAGGAAGCTATTTCTTTTTTAAAGTACCTGCTAAAAAAGAAGCGCAATCAATAAAAACTGCTGTCCCTGCTAATACAACGAAAGAAAAAGAAAAAGAGAAAGAAATTGATTATACTGCTGTTACCCAAAACCTGGATCAGTATCTAAAAGATAAACAATTTAATGGATCAGTCCTTGTTTCCTATCAAGGTCGTACAATATTAAATAAAGGGTATGGCTATGCGGATATACAAAAACAAATTGAAAATACACCACAAACAAAATATCGAATTGGTTCTATTACAAAAATGGCCGTTGCTGTATCGATTTTACAGTTACAAGAACAAGGGAAGTTAAATATACAGGAAAATGTACATACGTATATTCCGTCTTTTCCTGTTAATAAAAATATTACATTATATCATTTATTAACGCATACATCGGGACTTCCTGAACACGGGAAAGGGAAAGTTAATGCGGCATCTCGACTTAATTTAGTAACGTGGCTTGGACAACAACCAACTGCTTTTCAACCGGGACATGGCTGGTTATATACAGATTATAATTATATGTTGCTAGCTTATATTGTAGAAAAAAGTACGGGACAATCTATAGCACAATACGTTAAAGAGCATATCTTTATTCCAGCCGGAATGACAGAGTCTGGCATGGGAGAGACACCGGAAGGAGATGCGAATTTTTCAAAAGGATATAAAAAGAAAGAGAATGAACTTGTATTAGCTCCGAATTTAATCATGAATTGGTTATATGGATGCGGTGAGATGTATACAACGGTGAATGATATGAAAAAGTTAGACGAAGCAATTATGACAAGTAAGCTTATTTCACCTGAAAGTTTAAAGTTAATGTTAACACCACCCGCAGATAGAAAATACGCATTTAGCTTATATATATATCCAGATTATTATCACAATCATGGTGTACTTTCAGGATGGAATACATTTAATAACTTTAATTGGGATAAAAAACTATTTGTCACTGTATTTTCAAATGTGCAAAATGGAATTAATGATGATTTTAATACTGAATTTCGCAAACTTGTGAGTGATTTGTTAGAAAAAGAGGAGATGAAAAAATGAAGCAGTTATTACCACCAGCTTCTATTGGTTTTGTTGGTACCGGTGTTATGGGAAAAAGTATGGTGCGTCATTTACTAAAGGCAGGCTATACGGTGCATGTATATAATCGTACAAAAGAAAAAACTGCAGATTTAATTGAAGAAGGTGCACAGTGGTGTGATTCTCCAAAGGAAATTGCAAGAACAGTAGATGTCGTAATGACTATGGTCGGGTATCCGCATGATGTAGAGGAAGTATACTTTGGTGAAAATGGAATTCTTACTCACGCAAAACAAGGAACGATTACAATCGACTTTACAACATCAACACCAACATTGGCGAAACGTATTTACGAAGAAGGAAAGAGTAAGGGGATTTATGTATTAGATGCTCCTGTATCGGGCGGAGATATTGGAGCAAAAGAAGGGCGTCTTGCAATCATGGTTGGTGGAGACGAAGAAGCATATAAAGCATGTCTGCCATTATTTGAACTGTTAGGTAAGAATATTATGCTGCAAGGAAAAGCAGGCAGTGGTCAGCATACAAAAATGTGCAATCAAATTGCGATTGCATCTAATATGCTTGGTGTATGTGAAGCACTTGCTTATGCTAAAAAGGCAGGATTAGATCCAGAAAAAGTGTTACAAAGTATTTCTACTGGTGCAGCAGGCAGCTGGTCATTAAGTAATTTAGCACCTCGTATGTTACAAGGTGATTTTGAACCAGGGTTTTACGTGAAACATTTTATGAAAGATATGAACATTGCTTTAGCAGAAGCAGAGCAACTTGGATTATCTGCACCTGGCTTAACTCTTACGAGAGAATTATATGAGCAATTGATGCAAGATGGTGAAGAAAATAGCGGAACACAAGCATTATATAAACAGTACATAAAGGAGTGATTGAATGAGTTTAGAAAAGTTCGATAATATTATTCGTACAGTACAGTGTACAGAAACGACTTTTATTAATGACAAGCAACTAGCTGCGTTTAAAAAGAAATATAACTTTGAACCAGTATTTGAATATGGCAGAGATGCAACAGGTCGTTATGTTATTCGAACAACGAAAGAAATGCTAGAAGAGATGGAATTTTATTTAGCATTAAAATATGAGTGTGATCTCATTGATTTATATATGAATGCCGAGGTAGACGGGAAATTTTATGTTTCGGTTAGCTACGGTGACGATGCACTTCATTTACAAGAGCTATTTCAATTTTTAGAAGAGAATAAATAAAAAAGTCCTCATATGAGGACTTTTTTATTTATGAAAGACTTGTTGCTCGGCGTACTTTTTCAATTGGAAAGGGAATCACTTCAGCCATTCTGTTTCGAGTAAATCGTTTTGTGCGAGCGTGACGTAATATATATAATGCAAACAGTAACCCAACAGGAACAGCACCATATAAACTAAAAAATAAAGCGCTTACAGTGGATGCGACGAAACCAATCATACCAATTTCTAACTCATCCATAATAGCCCCCACAACAGCAGGTATAGACCCACAAACGACACCAAAAAGAATTGCTATTATTAACTCCATATATTCCCTTCCTCCTTTTTACAATTTCGTTCTTTTCTTCTATTATTTGTATTATAACACATTTTAAACAGAATATTCAGAAAAAATTCATAAAATGTTCATAATTTTGTAAAAAATATTCAACAAAAAAGAAGGTTTATCTCATAAAAGGAGATAAACCTGTCCAAAGGAGGATGTATATATGTAGAGTGAATAAAGGAAAGGAAAAGGGGAAACCAATTCTCTTTATTCAACATGCTACCTTAATAAAGTGAAACTTTCATCAATGGGGGTCTTACTGTCCACGAATAGTGGGATAAATAGGAACCCAGCCTTCAGTTGTTACAAAAATACGAATTGCCACAATTTGACGATCGTTTTGAAGGGAAAAATAATGTCTCGTGTTTTCAGGAACCGAAATTAAATCTCCTGGTTCAAGTTCAACGTCAAAGAACCGATCATTTTTTCCTTGGATGGTAAAAATGCCATGTCCGCTAACGATAAATCGGACTTCATCATCAGTATGGTGGTGTTCTTGTTTAAAGTTTACTAACAATTCATCTAGATTAGGTGTTGCACTAGAAAGTGAAATAACATCGCTCGCTTGATAGCCGCGGCGCTTAGAAATCTCAGTAACTTCTGGCGCAAACACTTCTAAAATTTCATTTTTATTTTCATCAGTTAATGCGTAGTTTTCTAGTAAATGACCAGGAAGTTTTGTAATATCCCATTTTTCATATAGAACACCTTCATTTTGTAAGAACTGCTGCACTTCTATTGTATTTTCAATACGTGTATTCATTTCATGAATACGTATTTGCACCATGTTGAACACCTCCTTTAATTGATAAAAGTTTAATGTGGAACTGGAATAGAAACTCGTATGCTTCTAATCTTTTTTTTGTATCAAACCCATCTTTTCCCCACACGGTAATACCGTGATTACGAATTAAAACAGCACCTGCATCTTCATGAATATGCTTACGGAATTGCTCACCCAAAGTTGGAATATGTGCATAATTTTCGATAATTGGAATTCGAATAGAAGCTCCTTCTTCCCAAAGGTTGAGCGCTTTAATAATTTCTTGATTGCAGAGTACAACTTCTTGATCGTATACGTTCGTAATGACATTATTATCAGTCGTATGAATGTGTAAGACACATGCAGCATTTGTCAGGTTATAAATGTGAGTGTGCAGCAGTGTTTCGGCAGAAGGGCGTAAATTAGTTTCTAAAACAGGATTGCCGTGTTGATCAACTAACAAAAAGTCATCCGGTGTTGTTTTTGTTTTATCTCTTCCACTTGCTGTAACGAGAAAGGTAAGAGGATTATCACTCACTTTTATTGAAATGTTACCGCTTGTTGCTGGAAACCAATTTCGGTCAGTTAATTCTTTTTTCAGTTCACTCAGTTCTTGCCACTGACGAAAGAGCTGTCTCACTTTATCACCCCTAACAATTTTTCTACTTCGTTTTGTATATTATGAAATGTTTCAAATGGTATATAAGGAATATGGTGTTCTATACATTTAGTAATCAAAAAGTCACGAGCAAATACTTTGTCAGCAAGTTTTGCTGCTTGAAAATCTGTAATAGAATCACCAATTACAATTTTAAAATCGCCTTGTGAGCTTAAATTACGAATAAGCGTTGATTTACAGAGACCACATTTATTTTCACAATGTTCATCGCACGAATGCGGCCAATTTACTTGAATTGTGTCATTGGAAAAATCAGTTGTATTACAGTAAATGTTGTCAAAATCAACAAGTCCTTCGAGAAGAGGATAAACAAAAAAGTCCATTCCCCCTGATATGATATAAAGTGAGATATTATTTTTTTGTAAATAATGTACAAATTCTGTAAAGCCAGTACGAATGCATGCGGTTTCTTTTATAAAAGTTGTAATTTTAGCCTGTAAACTTGAAGGTAATAGAGAAAAAAGTTTTCCTACACCTTCTTGAATAGAAAGTTCTTGCGATAAAATTTGTTGTTTAATAGTTTCGGCCTCTGGTGGAGCAAATTGTTGCATAATGGAAACAATATTATCGTTATTTGTAACTGTGCCATCGAAATCACAAAAAATTTGAATGCTCATGCTTTTACCTCTTTAGCTGGATTGCCCCATAGGCGCAAGGCAGCTTGTAAATAAGAGTCATCACTCTTATGAAGCGGCGTGTTTGTTAATGCTGCATCGATAGCAGCTCGAAATGCTTTTCCGCCCCCCTGTGCGCCGGATGGGTGGCCGTGAATACCGCCGCCAGCATTAATGACACATTGCTCACCGAAGTCACGAATGAGAAGTGGAACAAGTCCTGGATGAATGCCAGCAGATGGAACAGGAAAGCTACGCTTAAAGGGTTCGTTTTCATCTGTAAGTGCTTTAGCTAAATAAAGTGCTTCTTCTTGTTGTAAAGCGACATTTCCATATGGTGATGGAAACAATGAGAGATCTGCACCAGCATAGCGAAGAAGCTTGCCAAGTAATAAAGATGGAGAAAATCCGTATAATCTAGATGCTATGTAAGTTCCGCTTACTGCTGGATGTGCCATAATTGGGATAGAAATATCATTGTCTTCCGCTAAAGCTTGCAACACATCAAGTCCATATGCAAATACGTTGAAAAGTAATAGATCAGCTCCAGCAGCAACGGCTTGTTTTGCCTTTTCTTTTAAATCATAAGTCCGTCCTGAAAGATTAACAGCATATAACGTTTTATGACCATATGTTTCATAAACAGATTGTAATACTTCTTTTCCGGCGTGAATCCGTTCTGACAGTGGTGTTAACGGATTATCAAATAAAATTTCATCATCTTTTACAATGTCAACACCGCCGCTTGCTTGATCGCGAAGCTGTGTTTTTAAATAACCGATATTCCGGCCGATCATTCCTTTGAAAATACTCATGAGAAGAGGTCGATTGTGAACATTTAAATTGTTTCGTATTTCATCGATGCCAAATTTAGGACCAGGGAAGCTCCTTTTGATTTCATCAGAAAATGTTAAATCAATTAATTTAATTTCTCCGTCCAAGGATAATTTCCCGAAAACAGTTGTAAAAATGGCTGGTAAGTCGGTTGTGAAGTTAGCAGCTGGATAGTGAATTTTAATCAGTCCACGTGTTACTTTTTTATCAAGATATATGTTTGTTTTTTCATCATCTTCTAATTTTTCTACGCTAACGACTGAACCTTTATATTGTTTTAATTGTTCTTGTAGCAAATGGGGTAAGTGTGTCCACGAACCAACTGTTAAACCGAGAGCAATTTGCTCTGCTTTTTTGATTAAATTATGAGAATCATCGTGAATGAAGTAAGTTGCTGTTATTCCGCTCATTTTCATAACCTCCTAGTTGAATAAAAAAAACCTCTCAGCTAAGGAGAGGTTTTTTTACAACCAGCTCCTTATCTGTCAGCGTAACGCTGCGAGAATTAGCACCGTGCCTACATAAAGTAGATCGGTTGCCGGGTTTCATCGGGCTCGTCCCTCCACCAGCTCTTGATAAGAAGTATTTGGAAATGTTTAAAAATTTTAATAACTGAATTTTGACAGAGAATTTTTACGTTGTCAATGATTTTTTGAAAATTTTTAATTTAGCAATTCTATGAACTGCTTCTTGAAGGCGTTCCTCTGAATGTAATAAACCGACGCGAATATAACCTTCCCCGTGTTTTCCGAAGCCGATGCCTGGGGCGACAGCAACGTGCGCTTGTTTTAATAGTACATCAGCAAATTCCTCTGACGTATACCCATCTGGAATGGGGAGCCAGGCAAAGAAAGAACCTTTCGGTGAAGTGACATTCCAGCCGATAGAACGACAAGCAGTAATAAAAGCATTTTTTCGAGATTCATAGCGCTCTACGAGTTCATCGACACAAGTTTGCGGGCTTAATAATGCTTCGCGAGCAGCTTCTTGTACAGCACCAAAAATACTAACATACATATGATCTTGTAATAAGTTAATCGTTTCAATAACACTTTCATTCCCAACGGCAAACGCGATGCGCCATCCTGCCATATTATATGTTTTTGATAACGTATAAATTTCAATACCAATATTTTTTGCCCCATCGATTTGTAAGAAACTCATCGGCTTTTTAGTATCAAAACCGATGGCGCCATACGCGAAATCATGGCAGACTAAAATGTCATGTTTGTTTGCAAACGATACAGTTTCCTCAAAGAATTTTGTTGTTGCAACGGCTCCGGTTGGATTGTTTGGATAGTTTAAAAACATTAATTTTGCTGCATCGGCAGTTTGTATATTAATCTTTGTATAATCAGGTAAAAATTTATTTTCTGCTAGTAGTGGCATTGTAGCAATCTTTGCCTTTGCTAAGGATATCCCTGATAAATAGTCTGGATAACCTGGATCAGGAACAAGGATTGTATCATTTGGATTCGTAAAACAAAGTGGTAATTCAACTAAGCCAGCTTTCCCGCCAAATAGAATAGCTATTTCTGTTTTCGGGTTTAATTGTACACCGTATTCACGCTCATAAAATGTAGCGACAGCCTCTTTTAAACTTTCATGTCCTCGAAATGGAGGATATTTATGATGAATCGGGTGTTCTGCTGCACGTTGTAATGCTGATACGATGTGTGCTGGTGTTGGTTGATCTGGATTTCCTTGCCCTAAGTTAATAACATCATGACCAGCCTGCATTACTCTATTTACTTTGGCGACAAGAGAAGCAAAAAATTGTGTTGGTAATGATGTTAATATCTCAGAAGATTGAAAATGTTTCATACTTTCCACCTCTTTTGAAAGTTGTTGCAATTATAGTGACAAATGATATAATCTTTCCAACTTTTTGTAAAGAAAAAAATAAAAAGGAAGAAGGAAGAGCGTAATGAAAATTGCTTGTGTACAAATGAATATCAGTTTTGGTGATGTTGCAAAAAATATAGAACATGCTGAAACAAAAATAAACGAAGCGATGAAGGAAAATCCAGATGTTATTGTATTACCAGAGTTATGGGCAACAGGTTATGATTTAGAGCGTCTTCCTGATATTGCTGATCAAGATGGCAATTATACGAAATGGTTATTAGCGAAGTGGAGTAAGCAAAATGGTATAAATATTGTTGGGGGTTCGATCGCAAAGCAGACAGAGAATGGTGTTACAAATACGATGTATATTAGTGATCGAACCGGAAACATTGTGGCTGAATATAGTAAAGTGCACTTGTTTCAGCTGATGGATGAGCATAAATATTTGATTGCTGGAAATGAAACGGGGCATTTTCTATTGGAGGGTATACCATGTGCAGGAACAATTTGCTATGATATTCGTTTTCCAGAGTGGGTGCGCGTTCATACTGCGCATGGGGCAACCGTGTTATTTGTTGTAGCGGAGTGGCCGCTTGTTCGTTTAGCGCATTGGCGAGTATTGCTTCAAGCAAGGGCGATTGAAAATCAATGTTATGTTGTGGCTTGCAATCGTGCTGGGAGTGATTCTAATAATGTTTTTGCAGGACATTCCCTTATTATTGATCCTTGGGGAGAAATTGTTACTGAGGCTGATGAAACAGAAACGATTTTGTATGGAACGTTAGATATAAAGAAAATTTCTGAAGTACGTAAAGGGATTCCTGTTTTTTTTGATCGTCGTCCAGAATTGTACGCGACAAAAAAATGTTGACAAACAAATTTTATTCTTGGTATAGTCAGAAACGAAAATAAAAAATTCAGATAACTATATATACTCTTATCAAGAGCAGGTGGAGGGATTTGGCCCGATGAAACCCAGCAACCGACCGTAATACCATTGTGAAATGGGGCGCATGATTGGCGCCTAGTAAGGCACGGTGCTAATTCCAACAGAAAGAAACTTTCTGGTAGATAAGAGGGGAGAAGTGAATCTTCAAACCTCTTTCGGTGTAGAAAGGGGTTTTTCTTATGATGAAAAGCCCTAATATATTAGGGGGAATCAAAGTGGGATACAAGCAGTTAACAGAAAAAACGGCCGTAACATATGCGAAAGAGAATGGTTATTTTTCAGAAGAGGCAGTTGTTACTTGTGAAGAAATTGGTGATGGGAATTTAAATTATGTGTTTCGTTTGCATGATGGGAAGAAGGGGCTCATTCTTAAGCAGGCTCTTCCATATGCGAAGGTAGTAGGAGAAAGTTGGCCGCTATCTTTACGCCGTGCAACAATTGAAAGTAATGCATTGCAAATTTTTGTGAAATATGTTCCAGAATATGTTCCGAAAGTATATGGACACGATGAAACGTTAGCAATTATTGTTATGGAAGATTTATCAGCATTAACGATAACAAGAAAAGGATTAATAGCCGGAGAAGATTATCCGTTATTATCTCGGCATATTGGCCGTTTTTTAGCCCGTGTTCTTTTCTATACATCAGATTTTGGATTACAAGCAGAAGAAAAAAGAGTGTTAGATAGTCAATTTGTAAATCCAGATTTATGTAAGATTACAGAAGACCTTGTATTTACTGATCCATTTGCAAATTATGAAACAAACGACTATGAAGAAGAATTACAAGATATTATTGACGAACTTTGGTGTGATAAAAATTTGAAGCTACAAGTAGCACAATATAAATATAAATTTTTAACAAGAAAAGAAGCGTTAATTCACGGTGATTTACATACGGGAAGTATATTTTCTTCCTCTTCCGAAACGAAAGTGATTGATCCAGAATTTGCGACATTTGGTCCGCTTGGATTTGATTTAGGTCAATTTATTGCAAATTTATTAGTAAATGCGTTGTCGCGTGAAGAGAATAAACGCAGTGTATTATTTTACCACATCGAACAAACATGGAGCGTTTTCGTAGAAACATTTACAAAACTATGGATGCTTGAAGGGATAGAGCCATACACGCGAGAAAAACAATGGTTACCAATTGTACTGAAAAATATATTCGCTGATGCAGTTGGGTTTGCGGGATGTGAGATGATACGCCGGACAATCGGGTTAGCTCATGTTGCTGATTTAGATGGAATTTCTCAAAGTGAAGCAAGGTTACTAGCGAAACGGCATGCATTACGTTTAGGAAGAAAGCTACTTCTACATGAAACAGAAAATGCGGATGCTCGTTTATTCGGTATACAATTTGAATCTATTGTTTTTGAAAAGGAAGTGAGGGTATGAGTAGTAGTAGTCCCACCCTCTGTTATGTGGAAGAATGTGTATAGTGGTATTTGCAGATATTTTGAAAAACAGTTGAAATGATTTAGTTTGTTTTAGTTACCACTTTTCTGTCTCTCCGCTTATTTATAATAAGAAGGGAGGAGACAACGATGGAGGAATGGATATCAGTTATTGGCAATGTTGGCTTTCCGATTGTTGTTACGCTATACTTGCTTCATAGAATTGAAAGTAAGTTAGATAGCGTTATTGTTGCGATTGAGAAGCTACCAAAACAAATGCAAAGATATGAATCTCCAAAAGAAAATATGTAACGGAAACGGATTGTGTGGAAGAAGCACAATCCGTTTCTTATATTGATATAGAAGAAAAATAGTTTGTTGAATTTTACTGTGCCGTATAACCACCGTCAATGACAACTGCTTGTCCTGTAATCCCTTTTGCTTTTTCGCTTGCTAAAAATAAGGCGTAGTTTGAAATTTCTTCTGTATGTAATAATCGTTGTTGCGGTACAAGCGGGTAAATAATATCTTCTAGTACATGTTCAAGCGGGACATTTCTTGTTGTGGCTAAATCTTGAAGTTGATTACGAACAAGAGGGGTATCAACATATCCGGGACAAAGTGCATTTACGGTAATACCATATTCAGCGCCTTCTAGTGCAGCGACTTTGGTAAGGCCAATTACTCCATGCTTGGCGCTATTATATGCAGATTTGCCTGCAAAGCCAACGAGACCATTAATAGAAGCAATGTTAATGATGCGACCGTATCGTTGTTTTTTCATAATAGGAAATGCATGTTTTATTGCAACAAACGGTGCAATTTGCATAATTTTAATAAGCATTTCAAACTTTTCAGTAGGGAAATCTTCAATTGGAGAAACGTATTGCATACCTGCATTATTAATTAATACATCAAGTGAACCAAATTGTGTAACAGTTTCAGAAATAGCTTGTTCAATCTCATGTTCTACTGTTACATCACACTGCATTCCAAATACTTTATATCCTTCGTTCTGTAATTGTTTCACTGCCTCTTGTACTCGGACCTCTAACAGATCCGTAATTATAACAGTTGCGCCCTCTTTTGCAAAGGACTTTCCCATTTCGTATCCAATTCCGCTTGCTGCACCTGTTAAAAATACAACGCGATTTCTAAACATGTTTTATTCCATCTCCTCTATGAATATAGTTAACTCTAATGCTCTATTTATAGAAACGAAGTGGGAAATCCTGCAATCTTTTTGGGGAAATACGCAAGCTATCTTGCTTTGTAAGATACTTATACTTATCTATCTTGTAAAACAGGATAGAGGGAGGATTTGAATGATGTCGACGAGTCAAATGTTAAAAGGTATTTTGGAAGGATGCTTACTTGCCATTATTTCTGAAGGAGAAATATATGGATATGAAATGAGTGAAAAATTGGCGCAGTATGATTTTACGATGGCAAGTGAAGGAAGTATTTATCCGCTATTAATTCGCATGCAAAAAGAAGGATTGATTACAAGTACGATGAAGGAGTCGCCATCTGGTCCAAAGCGGAAATATTACACATTAACAGAAAAAGGTGAAGATGCACTATATGGTTTCATGGAACGGTGGGAAGCCATGCAAAGTAGTGTACAGCGCTTGTTGGAGGGAAAAGGAAGGAAACGATAATGCTGACGCGATGAAAGTAAATCAAAAATGGGGGAGATGACATGCAAGTTTCTAAAGAAGGAGAAAAGTTTTTAGTTGATATGAAAGTGTATTTGAATATTTTAAAATTAATAATACGGGATGGGGAATTTAGAGCCAATTGTGTCGTATGGAAGCTTAGTACTGCTTATGATGCGGGATTCTAAACGTCAAAATATTGTACAGAGATAGTTAAGATAGATGCTTTCAAGGGAATCAAAGCAGAAGACATAAAATCTTTTTTAGAAGAAACTACAGCACTTACTTACGTAATAAAGGACTTTGTAAAGATAATTCTCTTTGGGTATTTGTTAATAAGGAATCTATTTGTGATTTATGAGGGGTAGGAACGATATAATGCATAAGATTCGTAGGAGAAGGATGGTGCTCGGAACCGTTTGGACATTCGGGATCTGCATTTGTAAGCTTATCTTGTACACGGCGTGTGAATAAAATGTGACCAATTTCGTGTGCAAGAGTGTAGATGTTCTTCGAAGCTGAAGCTGCATTTGTTAATACAATGTAACCTTTAATTTGTTTACGAATTGATATGGAATAAGCACAAGCGATAACAGATTGTTCTTGAAAATAATCACTGCCGATATAACAAATATAAATATCACAGTGTGCTGCACGCTTAGAACATTCAGCAAATAAAGAAGTTAATTTTGGTTGTGATTTTAACGAAGATACGTAACTAATTTCACAATCATGAAAACGATAGGATTCATCTAGTACGCTGACATCTTCAATTTTAAATACGATAGGATGCCAAATATATTTAGCAATTGCAATATCTTGAGCAATTCGTTGGTTGTCAATATGAGATCCAGGAGTAATGCAAATACATAAATTAATGTAAGGACACATAGGAGACACCTCAAATATTATGGATTTTTCTATCTTAATAGAAATGAAATGTACTTAACGATTGAAAAAAGGAGGAATAAATGTTTTTAATGTATCGACATTGTTTTTTTGCCGAATCCTGTACGGGGAATATTCTTTATTTGATAAGAGCTGAGGAGGTATAGCGTCCTCTTTGTTTAGCAAACTGTTAAAATTAGTTATCATATGAGTGAACTGTTCATCCGTAATCATACCGCTCGTATGCCAATAACACATCATCGCATAGGCAATAGAGCTTGTATCGACGTTTACGGTTATATTCACATTAGAGTTTCCGCTATTTGAAATATTGGAGCTATTTCGCCGCAGCATAAAAATCCTCCTTACAAAAATAGGCTACTGTTTAGTAGCCTATTCCTTTTTGGTTATTGTGGTTTTGATTTTGGTGATTTAGGTGATTTTGGTGATTTAGATGATTTTGATTATTTTGCGGAGGTTGAGCAGCATTATTTAATACGTTTGTTAAAAATGGGAGCAGGGCCGCTAATAATTGGTTTGTAACATCTGTATTCAATTGCCCTTGTCCTTGTACCTGTCCTTGCCCCTGCCCTTGTGGCTGCCCCTGCCCTACATCAGTAGACTGCTGATTAGTAGCAGTTGTATCAGTATCAGTATCTATATCAGAGTCTACGTTTAAATTCACCTGAGAATTTCCACTATCTGAAATCTGAGCAACGTTATGATTATGTGTATGATTCTTTTTATGTTCTTCCTGTGATTCAGATTGATCGTTCTGATCATACTGATTATTTTGATCATACTGGACTTTTCTTCGGCAGCGATCATAATAATAATAAGACAACAAAATCCTCTCCTTTAATAACTACAGAAAATGTCTATACCATACTTTATGTGAAAAGAGAGAATGTGTATGGACAAATGAACTATCGTTTAGAGCGGTTTTTAATACTGTTACAGCCTGAGTTATTAATAATGTATTTTATTTACATGAATTTGTGAGCAGTTTTAATAATTAAATATGTTTGTTCATGTTTTTATTACGTAAAAATAGTGGGATAATAATTTTGGAAAAGAAGTCGGAAAATAGTCAAATTTTGACACAATTATATACCCATTTTTTGTTATAGTAAAAGAAAAAGGGGGGGAAAACATGTATACATTAAAAATTGTTTCAGATCGTGAAGCTGTTTATCAATTTGCAAGTTATGTTCAAGTTATACAAGGGGTAGAAAATGTATATGTGGAAGTGAGCGAAGCATTGTATGAACATCCACTTATGAAATTTTATGTTCATGTCTCAATCGAAGAAAAGTATGAACAAGGAAAAGCATTGCGGGAAATTGCGCGTTTAGTAGAGTTAGGACGTTTTACATATGTCCATTACCGAGATGAAGAGATTGAAAAAGCATTCGAGGACGTAAAATACGAAAGCCATATTGGCTAGATAATAAGCAATGAAGAGGCTAATGTGAGTTAGCCTCTTTTTGTGTATGAAAATATTTTATAGGTGTCAAACAAATAAATAAAGAATTTTGCTATTATAGGAGAAGGATAGAAAGGGGAGTTATATAATGGGGTATATACAGGAACTAAGAAAATTAGTTGGAACAAAACCACTTATAATAGTAGGATCAGCAATAATTGTTTTAAATGAAAAGAATGAAGTATTATTACAACTTCGTTCTGATACATATGATTGGGGATTGCCAGGGGGAGCAATGGAGTTAGGAGAAACAATTGAACAAACCGCAGAGAGAGAATTAAGAGAAGAAACTGGCTTACAAGCAGATTATTTACAGTTTCTCGGTGTGCTCTCTGGTCAAGACTTATATTATCGGTATCCGCATGGAGACGAAATTTATAATGTAATCAATGTATTTCAAGGGCATCGTGTGTACGGTGAAATACAATGTGATGAAGAAGGATTGGATATGAAGTATTTTTCAATTGATAAATTACCAAAATTGAATACAACAACAGAAAAAATTCTTCAAAAATATTTATTGGCATTAACTGAATAAGAGGGGACGAGAGTATCTGGATGCGCATAGAAACGGTCAGGGCCTGTTCCTGCTACATACAAGGTTTAAAATAAAAGAAGAAAGTGAGTAC
The DNA here is from genome assembly GCF_050473865.1 of Bacillus sp. S10(2024). NCBI lineage: Bacteria > Bacillati > Bacillota > Bacilli > Caryophanales > Bacillaceae > Bacillus > Bacillus sp. S10(2024). The sequence continues at coordinate 307,917 of NZ_JBFLUR010000002.1, forward strand.
AGGTCACGCTGTATCTTTCATAGCAGTGGCTTCTATACGAAAAGTTTAAATGAATATATGTATCTTTACTTTATTAAATATTTTGATTTTTTAGTTACTTCCTAATATAATTGACATAGATATGCATCTTGCGGTATTTCATCCGAAATTTACTAGGATACATAAGAGAGGAGAAAGTACACGATGCGTAATGTAGTCGTCACAGCTGCAGTTCGTTCACCGATTGGAACATTTGGAGGAGTTTTCAAAAATGTAAAACCAACTGAACTTATAGTTCCTGTATTACAGGAGGCTGTAAAAAGAGGTGGTGTGTCGCCTAATGAAATAGATGAAGTGATTTTAGGTCACTGTATTCAGCGAACAGATGAGGCAAATACAGCAAGAACAGCAGCTCTTATGGCGGGATTTCCTAATACAGTTACTGGCTATACAATTCAGCGTCAATGTGCTTCAGGTATGCAGGCGCTAATTTCAGCAGCAATGCAAATTCAATTAGGTGTAAGCGATGTTGTTGTTGCAGGTGGAGTAGAAGCGATGAGTTCTAGTCCGTATGTATTAAAAGAGAACCGCTGGGGACAGCGACTACAACATGGAGAAATTCGTGATATGGTGTGGGAAGTACTAGAAGATCCAATCCATCGTATTATGATGGGAGAAACCGCGGAAAATCTTGCAGAGCAATATGGAATTTCTCGCGAAGAACAAGATGAAGTAGCGTTGTTAAGTCATCAACGTGCTCTTCACGCAATCGAAGCGGGCTATTTTGATGAGCAAATTGTTCCGATTACGAAAAAGGAACGTAGAAAAGAGATTGTCGTTTCCAAAGATGAACATCCTCGTGCAGATATTACGTTAGAAAAACTTTCGAGTTTAAAAGCAGCTTTTCGCAAGGATGGAACAGTAACTGCCGGAAACGCATCGGGTATTAATGACGGAAGTGCAGCGTTAGTCTTAATGAGTGAAGAAAAAGCGAAAGAAAAAGGGCTTCAACCAATAGCGAGAATTGTTGGACACTCTGTAGCGGGTGTAGATCCTAAATTTATGGGGATAGGGCCAGTGCCGGCAATTCAAAAAGGGCTGCAAAAAGTCAATTGGTCAGTAAATGATGCGGATTTATTCGAAATTAATGAAGCGTTTGCTGCACAATATTTAGCGGTAGAGAAAGAATTAGGTTTAAGTCGCGAAAAGGTAAACGTAAACGGTAGTGGAATTGGTCTTGGCCATCCAGTTGGGTGTACAGGAGCACGTATTACAGTAAGCTTGATTCATGAATTAAGAAGACGAGGATTGGAAAAGGGAATTGCTTCTCTTTGTGTCGGCGGCGGTATGGGAGTAGCGTTATTTATAGAAGCATTATAATAAACAAAACCAGCTAGTGTGTCCACTAGCTGGTTTTGTTTATGGACGGAATAAATGATGGAATAGTCTTTCGCGATCTTTAAAAAAGAGTTTCGGGGTATGTATAGTATAATAGTATATGAAATGATAATTTCATAGAATGTAATGACAGGAGAAAGATTATGAAAATCAGGAATGTATTTTATATGTTATGCAGCATTCTTATAATTTTAAGTGGGTGTGTTCAGCAAGAAAAAGTGAAGCAGCCAAAGAAACAGGCTATTCCTGAGACAAATGAATATGGCGGTTTACAACTAACAAAAGTGGGCCGAGAGATTAAGCAAAAAAACTGGGGGACTTTAAAATTAGAACAAATCAAACATGTAAATGAAACATTTACAGTTGGAACGATGAAAATTTATGTAGATAATCTCAGAGTTATTACATTATCAAATATGGAAACTGACACAAAAGAAACGCTTAAAATGTATACAAAATTAACTCCAGAAGAAGTGCAACATCGCTTAGGTGAGACATTGGAGCAAACGGAAGCAGAATTGTATGCATCATTAAGTGGACAAGATATTGGTGATACCGCTAAATATATTGAAATTACATATAAGGTTGAAAATGCAGGCGACAAAGAGATGAAGTTCTTTTCGATGAATGATGTAACTGTAAATGAAACGCAATCATTTCATGTACCAGCAAAAAACTTTTTATATGCAGAAGATACACTTGTTGGTACAAAAAGTGTATCGAGAGAGGGGTATAGTCCTGGTGAAAAAAGGGATGGCTTAATTGGACTTTTACTAAGTGATCCTAATGAAAAAGTAAAAACAGTTTCTTTTACAACAGATATATTGGCGGTAGGAGACTCACATGAAAAAATAGCGGAACCACAAACATTTACCATTTCACTATAATAGTGAAATGGTTTTTCATTGTTATATAAGTTAAAAAATGACATGAAAACTCTTTTCTTTTGAGTAGGATGAGAGCGACCAGGGCCTAATTTTGCCACAGGCAATGTTAAAACAAAGAGAGCGAGTATAGGTTATGTTGTATCGCTACAAAGTAGCGACCCATATGTCGAAAAATAAAAATGGATTTATAGAGTAGGAGAGGAAATATGTCGTTTTATAGAGAATGTATATTTATATAGTGAATAGTAGGGAGAGAAAAAATGTATATTGTCAAAGCAAATGTAAATGATGCAAAAGAACTCGCACGTGTTCATGTTGATAGTTGGAGAGAAACATATGAAGGGATAATACCGAAAGAAGTATTAGATAAAAAGTCGTATGAGAAACGAGAAGCATTATGGCTAAAAATATTACAGGAACAGCAGTCGTATGTCTATGTTGCCAAAACAACTGACGGGAAAATCATCGGTTTTGCAGATGGTGGGAAAGAAAGAACGGGTAGTTATGAATATGATGGAGAGTTATATGCGATATATATTTTAAGAGAATATCAGCGTAATCAACTTGGAAAAAGATTAATAAAAGCGGTAGCTGCGGATTTATATGAGAATGGCTGTTGTTCTATGCTTGTATGGGTAGTGACAAGTAATCCTTCTAAATATTTTTATGAAGCATTACAAGGCTCTTTTGTAGATAAGAAACAAATTGAAGACTTACACGTAGAAGAAATTGCATACGGTTGGAAAGATATAAAAACTTTTCTTAAGTAGTACAACCCCCCGCTCGTTTTATCGCTTCGTGAATATAATGGAGTGAATCGAGTGAAAGGGGAGACAACCCGTGAGAGGATTCACGGTGTTAATCGGAGTTATATTAGCGGTTTGTTTTCAAATAGGCTTATTATATATGTTACAAAGAATTGAGCAACTATCACTTATTTATCTTCTATATGAAATTGTATATATAGGAGTACTATTTGGAGTTGGAATGAGTATTGCACATTATTTTTATAAACACAAAATTTATATATTTATATTGATATTTGTTTTTTTCTACGGATGTGGATACTATAACGGTGAGATTGTTCAAGACATTTTGCGATTGCATATTGTATTGATTCAACGGGCATTCATATTATTATTTTGTATTATGTTTGGAACGATTGTTTATGGAATGTTGTTTTATAAAGAAAATAATGACAAAAAGGTCAAATGACACATTTGACCTTTTTAAGATTCTTGTTTTTTAAAGTAAGTTTTCACGTTTTGTAATTGCAATTGTTCTGAGATACGAAATTCGTGTTTTTGTTCTTCAAATTGTTTTTTTGTATAGGGACCGAATCGACGGTTATTTTTTAAATCAATAATCCAATAATTTTCTTTCGCTTGATTAGTAATAGAAGCGTCAGGGTTATTAGGGTCATCTGTTTGTTCTATTTGCTTTGCTAAAATATAAGCGTCGTTCCAAGCAACTTCTACAATTTTTGATGGAATATATTGAGAAGCATACAAGGCGTCTGATTTTGGGAAAAGTTCTAGTGCGTCACCGGTAACATTAATGAGCTCATATTCATCGCTAACATTGTAATGAGAGTGCTTAGAATCTGTTGAACAACTAACTAAAAGTATGAAAGAGCAAAAGATGATGAATCGTTTCAATATGAGCTCCTCCTTCCGAAATGTGATTGATACATATTGTACAGGAAAAGAGAGTAAAACACCAATTTATGAGTTGTTTACATCTGTTTTTAGACATGATACGATGAAACAGTTAATAAAGGATAGAAAAAGGAGACGACACAACATGAACCTGAAAATACATCGTCCTGCGATCGTTATGAATCGCATCGGGGCTGCAATTATCGATATGTTTTTCATTTCTGTTCTGTACGGTGCTGTTGTCGCAATTACAACAGGAAACTATAAAGCAATCTTGAATCGTTTTAATGTAAGTTCAGGAGACATCCGTTATGACCTTGGGCTTGTATGTTTATTAATGGCGCTTTATTTTATTGTTCTACCATTCATTTGGAATGGATATACACCAGGGAAAAAATTTACACGTACAAAGCTTGTATCACTTACACATGAAAAGCTAACGTTAGGAATATTAACAATGAGGTTTTTGGTATTGTTAATACCAAGTATTTTATTTCTTGGGATTCCAGTGATATGTAATGTATATATGATGCTGTTTAGAAGTGATAATAGCGGTTTCCATGATCTTATAGTAAAAACAAAAGTTATGAGTGTCGTATAGAGAAAGAGAAGCAGCCGCTTCTCTTTTTATTAGTAATATTTTTGTAAAGAGGGAAAAATTCAATAAAAATTTTCAAGAAGTCTAAATTTTTACAAAATTCGATATTTTTAATTGGTATAATAGAATTTATATAGGACGGGCATCTCCTATATAGTACCCTCCATATTGATGGCGCGTCACGGAAAGGCGCGCTTTTTTCATTTCATTTAGATTGAAAATTGGCAAAAATTATATATTTATAATAAAGAGTAATAAATTTATATTAGGGGAAGCGAAATGATGGGAGGAAGTTTATTATTTTTGGGGTTCTTATTTTTGTCGGTTTAGCTTTTGACCAGTATAATAGTAAGAAAAAAGAGAAAGTTCGAAAGTAAACGATTACATCTTATATATCTATCTTTTTCTGCTTGCGGATGCTTTGAAAAAAGGAGTATACTGTGACGGTAAGACTAACCAGAAGGAGTAATGGCGATGAAGCTAGCAGAAAAAATTGTCGTTGTAACAGGTGGTGGCATCGGTATTGGGCGTAGCACGGCTCTTTTGTTGGCAGGGCAAGGTGCAAAAGTAATTGTGACAGATATTGATGAGGAAAGTGGACAAGCAACAGTTGATGAAATTGTAGAATTAGGTGGAGATGCAATTTTTGTTATTCACGATATGAGTAAGCGAAGTGATTGGCGACATGTTATAGAAGTTGCACTTGAAGTCTATAATAGAGTTGATATGTTGTTTAATAATGCTGGATTATATAAAATAGATCCAATATTTTCTCATGAAAAAGAGAACGATTCCACTAAGCTTTGTATAAATGACGTCTGGATAGAGATAAAACAATTGACGTCATCTTTTATGAAGCAGCAAGACGAAATGATGTTAACAGATTTACCGATTTCTGGTGTTATAGGAGCAAGGCAACAATCATTTCATACAGCAGAAGTAGTATAGTATTATAATGGAAAACCGCCCATGTATATGGACGGTTTCTTTGTATTTAGCGAATGCGTTTTTCAGTTTTTACATCAAAGAAGTGCGCTTTATTCATATCAAAAGCAAGCTGGATTTGATCACCGTTTGTAAACATATGTCTCGCATCGACACGTGCTGCAAAATCTTGATTTCCAAGTTTCATATATAAAATAGATTCTGCACCTAATAGTTCAGCAACATCAATTTTTGTTGTAAATGTTGTATCTTGTGAAGCTTCTAAAAATAAGAGTTCATCATGAATATCTTCTGGACGAATTCCTAAAATAATTTCTTGGTTAATGTAGCCTTGTTCAGTCAGTAGTTTCATTTTTCCTTCAGATACTGTAATTTTTATCTTATTGTCTATTACAAAGTGATTTTCTGTTAATTTACCATGGAAGAAGTTCATCGCAGGAGAGCCGATAAATCCGCCTACGAAAATATTTTCGGGTGTTTCATATACTTCTTTTGGCGTTCCAATCTGCTGTATTTTCCCATCTTTCATAACAACAAGGCGTGATGCCATTGTCATAGCTTCTGTTTGGTCATGTGTTACATAAATAGTTGTTGTTCCTAGTTTTTGATGAAGCTTAGAAATCTCTGATCGCATTGTTACACGTAATTTTGCATCAAGATTTGATAACGGTTCATCCATTAAGAAAACTTTTGCATCACGAACAATGGCGCGTCCTAATGCTACACGTTGCCGTTGACCTCCGGATAATGCTTTTGGTTTTCGATTTAAATATTCTTCTAGTCCTAAAATACGAGCTGCATCTTTCACGCGGCGATCAATTTCTTCTTTTGGAATTTTACGAAGTTTTAAGCCGAATGCCATGTTATCATAAACACTCATATGCGGATAGAGTGCATAGTTTTGAAAGACCATTGCGATATCACGATCTTTTGGAGGAACATCATTCATTATCTTGCCATCAATTGAGAATTCACCTTTTGAAATATCTTCTAAACCAGCGACCATTCGTAATGTCGTTGATTTCCCGCACCCAGATGGACCAACAAACACGATAAATTCTTTATCTTGTATGTGTAAATTAAAGTCTGTTACCGCTGTTACATTGTTATCGTATATTTTATAAATATTTTCTAATTTTAGTTCTGCCATGATTTTTCCTCCTAGCAAAATTATGCAAACGTTTTCTTTGGATTTATTATAAACGAATGCATGAAAAAAATAAATAAGAAATTTAAAACGTTTTCATTTTTTTAAAGAGGTGTAGTTTAAGTATTGTATATTTAATGTTAATCGAGGAAGAAGTTTATATTTTTTGATGATAAAAAATGTAAGTCTATTTTCATTTTTTTTTAAATCTGTTATCATTCACTCATGAAAACGTTTGCGCCTGTTCTGTAATTAAATAATGAAATGGGGGAGCAAGATGGAGAAACAGTGGTGGAAAGAAAGTGTTGTATATCAAATTTATCCGCGTAGCTTTATGGATAGTAATGGTGATGGAATCGGTGATCTTCGTGGAATTATTTCAAAGCTTGATTATTTACAAGAACTAGGTATAGATGTCATTTGGTTATCACCAGTTTATGAATCTCCAAACGATGATAATGGTTATGATATTAGCGATTATCGTAAGATTATGGATGAATTTGGGACGATGAATGATTGGGATGAATTATTAAGTGAAATGCATAAACGTAATATGAAATTAATGATGGATTTAGTTGTTAATCATACTTCAGATGAACATCATTGGTTTGTTGAATCTCGGAAATCCAAAGATAGTCCATATCGAGATTACTATATTTGGCGTAAAGGGAAAGAGGGAAAAGAGCCAAATAATTGGGGAGCTGCTTTTAGTGGATCGGCTTGGCGCTATGATGAAACGACGGACGAATATTATTTACATTTATTTTCAAAAAAGCAACCTGATTTAAATTGGGACAATGAAAATGTACGTAAAGAGATTTATGACATGATGAAATTTTGGCTTGATAAGGGAATTGATGGTTTCCGTATGGATGTCATTAATTTTATTTCAAAAACAGAGGGGCTTCCAGCTGTTGATACCGAAACGGAAGGGTATGTATCCGGGCATCAATACTTTATGAATGGACCTAATATTCATACGTATTTACATGAAATGCATCAAGAAGTGCTGTCTAAATATGACATTATGACAGTTGGTGAAATGCCGGGTGTAACAACGGAAGAAGCTAAACTTTATACAGGTGAAGAGCGTCAGGAATTACAGATGGTATTTCAATTTGAACATATGGATTTAGATTCTGGAGAAAGTGGTAAATGGGATGTGATACCATGTTCGCTCCATACACTAAAGCAGAATTTAACAAAGTGGCAAAAAGCATTGGAGCATACAGGATGGAATAGTTTGTATTGGAATAATCATGATCAGCCGCGTGTTGTTTCTCGCTTTGGTAACGATAAATCTTATCGTATTCCGTCAGCGAAAATGTTAGCGACGGTACTTCATATGATGAAAGGAACTCCTTATATTTATCAAGGGGAAGAGATTGGAATGACGAATGTCCAATTTGCTTCAATTGATGAGTACCGTGATATTGAAACGTTGAATATGTACCATGAAAAAGTAATGGAACGTGGTGAAAATCATGAAATGGTGATGCAATCTATTTATACGAAAGGACGCGATAATGCTCGGACACCGATGCAATGGGAAGACAGCGAACATGCTGGATTTACAACAGGTAAGCCGTGGCTACAAGTAAATCCTAATTATAAAGAGATTAATGTGTGGGAGGCATTACATGACCCAAAATCAATTTTTTATTATTACAAGAAATTGATTGAACTTCGTAAAAAGCATGAGATTATTGTATATGGTACATATGATTTAATTCTAGAAGATCATCCATCAATTTTTGCTTATGTGAGAACATGGAAAGATGAGAAATTACTTGCTATTGCAAACTTTACTGAGGAATTATGTGTCTTTGAGTTGCCAGAAGAGATAACATATAGTAGTTCAGAGTTATTAATACACAATTATGATGTGCAGAGTGAATTAATTGAAAATATTACTTTACAGCCTTATGAAGCGAGGGTGTATAAACTGAAATGAGCAGATAGAAATTATAGAATATAACACATCTCAAGCGACTAGCGAAAAAGCCTTGTATAAAAAACAAGGCTTTTTCTATTTACCATGTTAAAATGGAAAATCCGTATGGTGGAAGTGTAACTTGTAGTGAGTTTGTTTCGGCAGAAAACTCTTCTTTTGTATATAAGTTTGTAATCTTTTTACCGGCGATATCATAAGGAAGAGGAGCTGAAACTTTACGATTTGTTGGATTTAAAACAAAAAAGATTGTTTTCTGCTTGTATGTTTTTATATAAGAAATATAATTGTGTTTGTCGTTTGCCTCAATCCAATGAAATGAACCGTGTCCACTAAAGGCTTTATGTTGCTTTCGTAGTGAAATTAATGTTTGTATATGCTGAAATAATCCTCTATCTTGTTTATCTTCCTCCCAAATCATACATTTTCGGCAGGCTGGATCCATTCCACCCTCCATTCCAATTTCATCACCGTAATAAATACATGGCGAACCGATGAAGGAGAGCTGAAATACATAAAGTAATTTCATTTTTTCTTTATTACCATTGCAGGTTGTTAAAATTCGTGGTGTATCATGACTATCTAATAGGTGAAAAGCAGCTTCGTTTACATTCATGGAATATGAATGTAAAGATGATGTAATTTGTTCCATAAATTCACTAGCTTTAATTGTTTCGTGTGCAAAATAAGAAAGAAGGGCATTTGTAACAGGGTAACTCATAACAGCGTCGAATTGATCACCTTGTAACCATGGCAATGCATCATGCCAAATTTCTCCTAAAATATATACATCAGGGTTAATTACTTTTATTTCACTGCGGAATTCTCTCCAAAAGCTATGATCGATTTCGTTAGCAACATCAAGTCGCCAACCGTCTATGTGAAACTCTCGTACCCAATAACGTCCTACTTCTAGTAAGTATTCTTTTACATCTGGATGAGAAGTATTTAGTTTTGGCATATCGGGTGTAAACGCGAATGTATCATAATTAGGAACAGGTTCTGTTTTAATTGGGAATTCATGAATGTGAAACCAATCTTTATAAGGAGAGTGTTCTCCTTTTTTTAGAACATCTTGGAATTTATCAAAAAAGTATCCGCTATGATTAAATACGGCATCTAGCATAATCTTTATACCGCGTTGATGACATGCTTCGACAAGCTTTTGAAATGTTTCTTTCGTTCCGAATTGCGGATCGATTTCCATATAGTCGATTGTGTCGTATTTATGATTTGAATGTGCCGTAAAGATTGGAGTAAAATAAATCCCGGAAATACCAAGTGCTTCAAGATAATCAAGGTGCTGTATAATGCCGGCAAAATCCCCGCCGAAAAAATTTGTTGCAGTTGGCTCTGCGCTACCCCAAGGAAGAGTATTCGCTGGATTACATGTATCATCTCCGTTCGCAAAACGTTCCGGGAAAATTTGATACCACACTGTATCTTTTACCCATGAAGGAGCCGTAAAAACATCCTTTTCATGTATAAATGGGAAGCAAAAGTAATGGCCGACGTCATCGGTAGGTGCTTCAGAGAAAAATCCTCTTTCTGTATAAATGATTGTTTCTGTGCTGTTCTTTAGTTCAAATCCATATCGTAAGCGCTTAAATTTTGGTTCAATTGAAACAAACCAATAATCGAATAAATCCGTCGAACCGCTTTTTTTCATTGTTAGGTTTGCTGTGAGCCACTTCCCGTTCTGCCATTCATATGGATCCCCATAAATGAAGGACACTACATCTACATCGTTTTTTTTCGTGCGTAGCCGAATATGAAGTGTTTTTTCATCGTAAGCATATGCGTAATTATCTTTTGGTCTATGGTATATTGCTTCCTGTAACATGAAAAAAATCCTCCTTTACTATTTTGAAAAATAAAGATATATCGCAAACGATTGCTTTTTATATAACTTTAATATTGTTTATAAGAGTAGTACTCATTTTATGTAAAGTCAATGAATATAAAGAATGACCACATAAATTTTTTGAAAAATAATATTTGCAAAATCTATAAAAGAATGTATAATGATAGACAAATAGCGCAAACGTTTTCATAGATTAGAAAGTCGTTTGTGCTTCTATTAAACTATTGTATGCAAACGTTTTCATTTTTGGTTATTATGTACATATTTTGGGAGGTATTTAGGGATGAAGAAGAAAGCGTTATCTTTATTAACAGTTTCAGCTTTGACAATCGGAATGCTGTCTGCATGTGGTCCGAAAGATTCAGGAAAAAAAGAAGCTAGCAAGGAGAAGAAAGATTATGATCTTCTTGTTTGGGAAGACCAGAAAAAAGGTGTTGGTTTAGACCCAGCAGTAAAAAGTTTTGAAAAGAAATATAATGTAAAGGTAAAAGTTGTAGAAGTTCAGATGACAGAACAAGTAAAAAAACTGCGTCTTGACGGTCCAGCTGGCACAGGACCAGATGTTGTAACATTACCACATGATCAAATCGGAAACGCGGCAACAGAGGGGCTTCTTTCTGAAATAAAAGTAGATGATTCTGTTAAGAGTAAGTTTACTGATTTATCACTAAAAGCACAAACATACGATGGGAAATTATACGGATTACCGAAAGCGATTGAAACACCTGTATTCATTTACAATAAAAAATTAATGCCAAAAGCACCAGAAACGATGGATGAACTATATAATTTTTCAAAAGAGTTTACAAAGGGCGGAAAATACGGATTTTTAGCATTAGGAGATAACTTCTACTTTGCGAATGCATTTATGTCAGGTATGGGTGGTTATGTATTTGGTGAGAAAGATGGTAAACCAAACCCGGCAGATATTGGATTAAACAATAGCGGTGCAGTACAAGGTGCAGAATTTATTCAAAAATGGTATAAAGAGAAACTATTCCCAGAAGGAATTATCGGTGAGTCTGGCGGATCAGCTGCAGATGGATTATTTAATGAAGGAAAAGCAGCGTCTATTATGAACGGTCCATGGGCATTTCAAGCGATTGAAAAAGCAAAGATTGACTATGGTGTAGCTCCAATGCCAAAATTACCAAATGGTCAACCGATGAAAACGTTTGTTGGTGTAAAAGGATGGCATGTAACAAGCTTCTCAAAAAATAAAGATTTAGCAACAAAATTCACTGATTGGGTAACAAATGAAGAAAATGCAAAAATTCGTTTCGAAAAAACAAAAGAAGTTCCTCCAGTGAAATCAGTGATGGAAGATCCAGTTATTAAAGACAACGAAGCTGCAAAAGCAGTAGTAGCACAAGCAGAAAATGGTGTTCCAATGCCGAATATTCCAGAAATGCAAGAAGTTTGGAAACCAGCGGGTGATGCGTTGCAATTAGTTGTAACAAACAAGCAAGATCCAAAAGCAGCACTTGATGGGGCTGTGAAACAAATTAAAGGAAACATTGAAGCAAATCATAGTAAGAAAAAATAATATAGAATTCGTGTCTTTTGTATGCAAAAGACACGAATTCTCCTCCTTCCAAGGGGAAGAAAAAAAGGGGGAAGAACCATGCAGACATCCTTTGAACCAGCTCATGCAGGAAACGGTTCCAAACACCGAAAAGCAGCGGCAGCGTTGTCGATTATTCCAGGCATTGGTCAACTGTACAATAAACAATATGTAAAAGGTATTATTTTTCTAATATTAACTGGTTCGTTTTTTGTAGCATTTGCTGACTTATTAAATATTGGGTTGTGGGGGATTGTAACACTCGGTACAGAAGTTCCTCGTGATCATTCTATCTTTCTATTAGTAAAAGGTATTTTAGCGCTGATCGTTACTGCATTTGGACTGGGTATATATGCTTTTAATATATATGATGCGTATCAAAATGGGAAAAAGCGTGATGAAGGAATACCGTTACACTCTGTAAAAGAGCAGTACCATCATTTACTAGACCAAGGTTTTCCATATATGATGGTTTCGCCAGGATTTCTGTTATTAATCTTTGTTGTTGTACTTCCAATTATTTTCGTCATACTCATTGCATTTACAAACTATGATTTATATCATTCTCCTCCTGCAAAACTTGTAGATTGGGTTGGTTTTAAAAATTTTGTTGATATTTTCACATTACCAATGTGGCGAAATACATTTATAAGTGTATTTTCTTGGACAATTATTTGGACGTTTTTGGCAACAACATTGCAAGTGTCACTAGGAATTTTCTTGGCAATTTTAGTGAATCAACCAGGAATTAAAGGGAAAGCTGTAATTCGTACAATCTTTATTTTGCCTTGGGCCGTTCCAGCATTCGTATCGATCCTCGTATTTGCTGGTATGTTTAACGAATCATTTGGAGCAATTAATAATCAAGTGTTGGCTCTATTTGGAATTAAAGAAATTGCTTGGATGACAGATCCATTTTGGACGAAAGTCGCTTTGATCTTCATTCAAACATGGCTCGGTTTTCCTTTTATCTTTGCGATGACGACAGGTATACTGCAATCGATTCCGGGTGAATTGTATGAGGCTGCGACGGTAGATGGTGCGACAGCTTGGCAACAATTTCGTAAAATTACATTGCCTCTCGTTTTATATGCAACTGCACCTATTTTAATTACACAATATACGTTCAACTTTAACAATTTCAGTATTATTTATCTGTTTAATGGCGGCGGTCCGGCTGTAGCGGGACAAGATGCAGGTGGGACAGATATTTTAATTTCTTGGATTTATAAGTTGACGATGACATCGGCTCAATATGGGAAAGCAGCAGCACTTACGATGATTTTATCGTTAATTGTTATATCAGTTGCTTTATGGCAATTTAAAAGAACAAAATCATTCCAAGAAGAGGATATGATGTAAATGAACATAAAACGACAGAAGATATTACGTCTTTCATTAAGTTATTTTGTAATTTTCATGATGTGTGTGATTATTTTCTACCCACTATTATGGATTATAGGATCATCATTTAACCCAGGAGATAGTCTCTCTGGATCAAGTATAATTCCTAAAAATGCAACGCTGGATCATTACAAAAAACTACTTGATATTTCGCAAAGTAACTATGTACTTTGGTATAAAAATACGTTGAAAGTTAGTATTTTGACAATGATTTTCTCTGTATTGTCAATTAGTTTTACAGCATATGCATTTTCGAGATATCGTTTTGTTGGAAGAAAGAATGGGTTACTAACATTTTTAATTCTTCAAATGATCCCAAACTTTTCAGCATTAATTGCATTGTATATTTTAGCTCAGCTGACAGGATTAATGGATACACATCTAGCGTTGATTTTAATTTATGTTGGCGGTGCAATTCCGATGAATACGTGGCTCATGAAAGGATACTTTGATACGATTCCAAAAGAATTAGACGAATCAGCCCGTATGGACGGGGCAGGGCATTTTCGGATTTTTTGGCAAATTATTATGCCTTTAGCAAAACCAATTGTTGCGGTTGTAGCGTTATTTACTTTTATTGGTCCATTTACTGATTTTATTTTAGCGAGTATCATTTTACGTACACCAGAAAATTATACATTAGCTGTTGGATTATATGAAATGGTAGCGAAAAAATTCGGTAATGAATTTACAACATTTGCAGCAGGTTCGGTATTAATTGCGATACCAATTTCAATTTTGTTCTTATCTTTGCAAAAATATTTTATTTCTGGTTTAACTGCTGGAGGAACGAAGGGATAAATGGGACGCTATGTCCCATTTTTCTTTTTTTATCCCGCTATTGGGGGCAGTAAGACACCAAACTCAAGATTGAGAGAGAAGCAAAGAAGAAAGGTGATGGAAGTTTCACTTTATCGAAGAATCGATTTAGAAAGTATAGGAACAAAGAAAAATTCAAAAAAATAGTGTATGGTATAGGAAAATAATCATCTATCCATTACAATACATGAAGAGGGAAAATATAGATTGACATTAATAAAGGTTTCTGTGAATGGAATAAAGCATATATATCCAAGTTGAAAAAACGACATAAAAACCTCTTTTTTTAGGGAGGGACAAGAACACCTGGCCGTGCATAGAAGCGGTCAGAGCATTCTTCTTCCGCATGCTAGGTTTAAACCAAAGGGAGCAAGCGAGTAAAGGTCGTGTTGTATTCTGCGTAGGATCGATTTATATGTCGAAAATTTATAATGAATTTATATCGAATATCTATTTTCTTCGTTTTCTCTGAATGTTAAGGTAGAAATCGTACTGCCCGCAAATGCGCAATGAAAATAGAAGCAACTAGTAAAAATTATATAAGTCAAAGAAGAGAGGGGGAACAAATTTATGACAGTTACAATTAAAGATGTAGCAAAAAAAGCAAATGTCGCTCCTTCTACAGTTTCACGTGTAATTGCTGATAATCCGAGCATTAGTGAGAAAACAAAACGACGTGTTCGTAAAGTAATGGCTGAATTAGGTTATCATCCGAATTTAAATGCGAGAAGCCTTGCAAATCAAACACCTAAAACGATTGGGCTTGTTATGCCGAGTTCTGCAAATAAATCGTTTCAAAATCCGTTTTTCCCAGAGGTTATTCGAGGAATTAGCTCATTTGCACACGGAGAAGAATACTCATTGTATATGTCGACTGGAGAGACGGAAGAAGAGATTTTTAATGGTGTTGTGAAAATGGTGCAAGGAAGACAAATTGGCGGTATTATTCTCTTGTATTCCCGTATGAATGACCGTATCTTAGAATATTTACAGGGACAAAATTTTCCGTTTGTTCTTATTGGTAAACCATATGACCGAAAAGAAGAGATTACATATATTGATAATGATAACTATGCAGCGGCGCGAGAAGTAACGGAATATTTAGTTTCACTTGGACATAAACGAATTGCGTTTATCGGTGGTGATTCAGATTTACTCGTTACGAAAGACCGTCTTGCTGGGATGACAGATGCATTAAAATTAGCTGATATTTCTCTGCCAGCTGAGTATGTTTTAAATCTTGGTTTTTTACAAGAAAGTGGTCAAAAAGCAGTGGGAAAACTTATGACACTAAGTGAACAGCCAACAGCTATTATGGCAACGGATGATTTGATTGGATTAGGTGTATTAAGTGCTTTATCAGAAAAGGGAATATCTGTACCGAAAGATATTTCTATTGTTAGTTTTAATAACGTATTGTTATCTGAAATGGCAAATCCTCCATTAACAACGATAGATGTAAATATTTATCAGCTAGGTTACGAAGCAGCAAGATATTTAGTTGATAAAGTTGAACATTGTGAAACTTCACCAAAGTGTATAATTATTCCTCATAAATTGGTGAAACGTCAAACTTGTAGTAAAAATGAAAAAAACTAAGAGAAGAATTTTCTCTTAGTTTTTTTGTTGTATAAATGTTTCTAAGCGATCACAGCCTGCTTTCAGCATTTCCATGCTGTAAGCATAAGAAATACGAATGTACCCTTCACCGTATTCAGAAAATGCTGAGCCGGGAACAACAGCAAGTTTAGCTTCTTTCACAAGTTCGATTGCAAAATTAAAAGAAGAGGAAGATAAATGGCCAATGTAAGGAAAGAGATAAAATGCGCCTGTTGGTTTTTCTACAGTTAGTCCCATTTGTACAAGACGGTTGTATACATAATTAAGGCGTTTTTTGTATTGGTGACGCATCATACGGGGAGCGTCTTTTGCTATTGTTAATGCTTCAATTGCCGCATACTGAGCAATTGAAGTTGCACATGTAACGTTATATTGATGAACTTTTAGGATCTGACTTGCCAAGAAGTTTGGTGCAAATAAAAAACCGATGCGCCATCCTGTCATAGAATGAGATTTTGATAAACCGTTAATGACAATTGTTTTGTCGCGCATTTCTGGGAAATTTGCAATAGATATATGTTTATCTTGATATACAAGTTCACTGTAAATTTCATCAGAAAGTACGAAAATATCTTTATCCTTTAATACTGCTACAATTTCTTCGAGTTCTTCTTTAGATAACGTTACACCAGTTGGATTTGATGGATATGGTAGTACGATGCAACGTGTTTTGTCTGTAATTGCTTCTTCAAGTGCTTTTGCTGTTAAGCGAAATCCAGTTTTACGAACGTCTACGAAAACAGGTTTTGCACCGCAAAGGTGGATAATCGGTTCATACCCTGGGTAGATAGGAGCTGGTAAAATTACTTCCGTTCCTTCTTCCAAAATCGTACGAAAGGCGATATCGATTGCTTCACTTGCCCCGATAGTAACAATTGTTTCATTCTCAGGAGAATATACTAAATCATAGCGTTCTTTTAAAAAGTTACAAGCTGCTTGCCGAAGCTGTAATAAACCGGCATTATGTGTATAGCTTGTAAAGTTTTCTGTAATGGCCCGTTTAGCAGCTTCTTTCACTAAAGAAGGTGTTGGAAAGTCGGGTTGTCCAATTGTGAGTGAAATAAGATCATCATAATGTTGAATCATGTTAGAAAATTGGCGAATTCCAGAAATTTGAATATCCTTTACGCGAGGGTTAATAAATTGTTCCATTTTGTCTCCCTTTCTTCCGTTGCAAAATTTATTTTATTTTATCATATTTATTATATAATCGCTTTGAAAAGCTACAAATAAAAAAGGCCGCTAAGGCGACCTTTTACTTAATAACCGTATTCCCAATCGATTTCGTCTTCACTCCAAAGAACAGAAGAAACTTTTCCTAAATGTACTACTGAGTTGTTTATAGAGCATGTGCAATCATTTGTACCTGTTCGCTCTTGTAATTCTTCATACACCGATTTCTCAACATTTTCTAATACAACCAGATTTTCCTCATTTAAGACGAGCGCAGTTCCTGTCATTTTCTCTTCCTCCAATCGAATTCTTATCCTGTATTTATTGTATATGGCACGTGAGCGATTTGATACATGGTTTACAATCATTTCGAAAAGTTGTAACACTTGTGAATTAATCTTCACAAATTATTTACGGAAATGTTTAGAATGATCAAAAAAATAAAACAAATTTGTCAATAAAATGGTATAATCATATCAAAATGAATATAGGGGATGAGGGGATGGGACTTATCCGTGATTTAATGATTCAAGTAGCTATCATCATTTTGCCGCTATTTTTGTATGAAGCAATTCGTTTAAATCGTTATCAAAGTATGAATCAAAAGCCCAATCGCTATTTTATTGTATTATTATCAACAATTACGCTTATCCTTTCGATGACATATCCGATTTGTGTTTGGGAAACTTGTAATTATGATTTTCATCAAATTTCAATTATTAGCGCACTTTTGTATGGTGGTATAGTTGGTATCATTCCAGCTATAATTGCTATTTTATACGATGGGTTTCTCAATGGTTTAAGTTGGTTGCGGGTACTAGAAGTTATTTTTATCTCTATCATTCCTTTATTATTGTCTAAAAAGTGGAGTGCATTTTCGAGACATAAAAAAATAGTTTTATCTTTTATATTGGCATCTTTTTATACTCTAATTTCTTTAGGATTTGAAATGTTTGGTTTGTTATTTGGGAAGGGATTTACACCAATGATATCTTATTTATATAGCGAATACATATTTGCATCCTTTATTATGATCATGACGATGACCTTCCAAGTTTATTTAACAGAATATTTATATGAAAATGCAATGTTACGAACAGAAATGCAAAAGTCTGAGAAATTAAATATTGTTAGCGAGCTAGCAGCGAGCGTAGCTCATGAAGTTCGTAATCCACTTACAGTTGTACGCGGATTTATCCAATTACTAGAAAGTACAGAAGATGTGAGAAATAAAGAATACATGCAGCTTGTTTTAGCTGAATTAGACCGGGCAGAACAAATTATTTCAGACTATTTAAATTTAGCAAGGCCACAAATTGATAAGAAAGAACAGATTTGTTTATCAGCACAACTGATTGAAATGACTACGTTAATGTCTTCATTTGCTGCAATGAGAGGCGTATATTTACAAGTTGAAATTGCGGAAAATTTATATACGATAGGTGATAAAACAAAATTAAAACAAGCGATTATGAATGTCGTGAAGAATGGGATTGAAGCAATTCAAGAAAATAAAGGATATTTAAAGGTAACTGCATGGCAGAAAGATGAATCTATCGTTATCCGTGTCAAGGATAGTGGTGTCGGAATGACGAAAGAGCAGCTGGAAAGACTTGGACAACCATATTATTCATTGAAAGAAAAAGGAACAGGGCTTGGATTAATGGTTACATTTAGTATTTTGCAAGCTCATAGTGGTACACTTGTATATAAAAGTGAGATAGGAAAAGGAACGGAAGCGATTATTACCTTACCAGATGCAATGCAAAACATTATACATAAAGATTAAAAGTTACCAAGGTATGGTAACTTTTATTTATTTATTTCTCCTGTTTTTTCAGATTTAAAGCGGACGAATAAACTTTTAAACGATTTAAAGAAACTTTGTTCTTGCGACGCGGCAATTAATCGTTTTGTTTCTTGAATTTCTCGAATTACTTGCATGAGTTGGACATCACGATTGCTTTCTTTATTATAAACTTGATTCATAAGTTTGTTCATTTTTTCTTCTTGTTTGGATTCCCGTTTATACATATGATTCATGAGTAAATCCATTTTTTCTTTTTGCAGCGCATCAGTTTCTGCGGCATGATCCACAAGATTTTGCAGCATTTCCTCTTGTTTTACCTCTTTTACATATACTTGGTGTATTAATTCATTTAGCTTTTCATCTTTTAAACGATTTTGCGTAATAAGGGTGGAATTTTGATGAATAATGGCTTCGTTTAATTGGGCGAGCATATCTAATTTGTGCATGAATTCTTCAAATTTTTTGCTTTGTTCACTCAGTTGCAAATCGTTATTTTCTTCTACAATAGCAGGAGATTCTGCTGGAGATTCTTCCTCTTTTAGTATGGAAGTAATTGTTTCCATAATGTCTTCTTTCAATGTAGCGGCTCGTTCATGAATCAATTTTAATATCCGTAAGTCACCCATTTTATACGTACGAGATTGAGATGTTTTATCAATAAAATAGCCATGTTCTTCTAAAAGTTGGCTATATTTGCGAACTACATTTTTGGGGATTCCCGTTTTATTTGTGACATCTTTCGTTTTATATGTTCCCTTCATGACATTTCCTCCCTAAAAAGTATCATGTATATCAATTCCATTTCTTGTTTTGTACTTCCTTTGAAAAAAAATGTCGGAAGGTTGAAAGTTTTCTACACGATTAGTGGAATGCTGCATGAAACAGCAGGTTTTTGCTGGAAAAGAAGATAGGAATATAGAATAATGTCTGAAAACATAAGAATATGAAATTTGTTATAATGACAGAAAGAGAAGGAGAATCGTTCCATATTTACGGCAAGAAAATGGAGGACTTAGTCTAGATGAAACAAGTTAAAGGTACTTTAATTACAATCGTTGCAATCCTTTCGTTATTAATTGGTATATACGAAATTTTGATAGAACCGGAATCAGGAAATAAGAAAGACGTAGCATACGACCAAGTTCTTGAGTTTCCGAAAAAGCAGTATCCTGAAACAGGAAAACATATTGCAAATGCAATACAAGAAGGTCATTCGCAAATTTGTACGATTGATCGAAAGGGTGCTGCGGATAGAAGAAAGCAATCACTAGCTCCATATCCATCAAAAAAGGGCTATGATCGTGATGAATGGCCAATGGCGATGTGTAAAGAAGGCGGAAAAGGAGCACACATTGAATATATTAGTCCTACAGATAACCGAGGTGCAGGTTCGTGGGTTGGGAATCAACTTGATCAATATCCAGATGGAACACGTGTGAAATTTATTGTGAAGTAAAAAGTTACCTTGTATCAAAGGAGTGAAAGAGATGGAATTAACAATTTCCTATTCGCAATTCATGGTGATGAATCAAGATATGACACCTCCACATGTAGACTGGACGGATAAGGATTTTGAAAGGGGCTATGCAGAGGCTGGAGGATCAATTGTATTTGAAGCATTATCTGATTATACGTGTGAGATAATGGTGTATACTCGGAAATTTGCAGAAAACAAAGGAGCAGTGCGAATCGTATCAGCTCCGTTTACAGTGTTACAAGAAAGAGTGTTTATAAGTAGTGTATTAACAAGTAAACTTCAATTCTTTGTTCCTTCAGGGGATTACATAGTAACTATGCAAGCAGTTCCGCTAGAAGAACCTTCAGCAGATGACTTGTATAAAGTAAAATATGAATTGTTTTTTGAAGAGAACTAATATAAATTAAAAAATGATATCAAACCCACTTTTTAGGTGATCGAGAGATTCTAGGCATACGTATCAGCGACTTATAAGTTGGAAACTTTATATGGTGAAATAAGAAAACTACTGTCCAAGAGACAGTAGTTTTCTATTTTATTACAATATTAGTAGATAGTAAGCTTACACTGAGGGAAGTTTCACTTTATCATCGCGCACCTGTTTGTAGAAGTTGACGTGCTTTTACAGCTGCTTTTACCATATGTTCTAGTGCAGGAATAACTTCTTCTATTTTTCTTGTTTTTAAACCGCAATCTGGATTAATCCAGAAATACTTTGGATCACACACCTTTAATGATTGTTCTACAATTACATACATTTCATCTATACTTGGCACACGCGGACTATGAATGTCATATACACCAAGGCCAATTCCTTTTTCATATGGGTGTTCTTTTAATGTATGAATAAACTCCCCGTGGCTTCTTGATGTTTCAATAGAAATAACATCTGCATCAAGTTGACGGATTGCTTCAACAATATCTCCAAAATTACTGTAACACATATGTGTATGAATTTGTGTTTCATTTTCCACTGAAGAAGTAGAAAGGCGGAATGCTTGGACAGCCCACGTTAAATATGTTTCCCAATCTTTTTCTTTTAACGGCATTCCTTCGCGTAATGCAGGCTCATCAACTTGAATAACACGAATACCGGATGATTCAAGTAATTTAATTTCATTGCGAAGTGCCAGGGCAATTTGATAAGCAACTTCTTTTCTAGAAATATCATTTCGAACGAAAGACCAATTCAAAATTGTGACAGGACCAGTTAACATACCTTTCACAACTTTATTCGTACAACTTTGTGCATATGCTGTTTCTTTTACTGTCATACCATTAATAAACGCAACATCACCATAAATAACAGGAGGTTTCACGCAGCGAGAGCCGTAAGATTGGACCCAACCGTTTTTCGTAAAGGAGAAACCAGCAAGCTTTTCACCGAAATATTCTACCATATCTGTTCGTTCAAATTCGCCGTGAACAAGGACATCAAGACCAATTTCTTCTTGATATTGAATCCATTTCTTTGTTTCTTCTTCAATAAATCTTTCGTATTGCTCATTTGAAATATCGCCGCTGCGCCATTGTTTTCTAGTTTGACGAACTTCATGTGTTTGCGGGAAGCTACCGATTGTTGTTGTTGGAAGTAATGGTAGATTCAGAGCTTTTTGTTGTAAGTTATAGCGATTTTCAAATGAAAGAGGACGAGAAAAGTCTTCCGCTTGTAATGTTGAGAGTATAGATTGTACATCTTTACGATTACGAACTGCCGAAGTACGAATTGCTTCATGCGTATGTCGATACGTTTGTAATTCATGAGAAATACTTTCTATTCCATGTACGAGAGCTTTTTGTAAAATAGTAAGTTCGTCTAATTTTTGATTTGCAAAAGCGAGCACATCGTATAATTCGTCTGCAAGGTGTGTTTCATTTGTCTTGTCGATAGGAGTATGAAGTAAACTACAAGACGGTTGTAAAATCCATCCTTTCGGTTGTACGGCTTCTTGCAATGTATGGAAAAGAGTGAGAGTTTCGTCAAGGTTTGATCTCCAAATGTTACGGCCATCAATACAACCGAATCCTAATACCTTATCGGATGGGAATCCATGTTGTAGTAGTGCGCGCAAGTTACCTTCTTTACCGTGTACAAAATCAAGTCCAATCCCAGTGACCGGGAATGAAATAACCTCTGCATAGTTTTCTTCTATGCTATCAAAGTACGTTTGAAGCATAATAGATAGATTTGGAACAGCTTTATGGATTGTTTCATATAATTTTTTGGCAATATTAACTTCTTGTTTTGATAGAGAAGTTAATATTGGTTCATCAATTTGAACCCAGCGTACACCAGCATCTTGTAATTCTTGTAACAATTGAATGTATGGTTTTGTTAATTTTTTCAAAATGGTTGTGAATTGTTCTTTTTTATAACCTTTGGCTAAACTTAAAAATGTATAAGGTCCTAATATAACAGGCTTACCATCAATTCCTAGTTCTTGTTTTGCTTCTTCATATAAACGAAGTGGTCGATTCTCTTTAAGAGAAATATGCAAATCTTCCTCATATTCTGGAACGATATAATGATAATTTGTATTAAACCATTTCGTCATTTCAGAAGCGACGTGATCTTTTGAACCACGTGCCATGCCAAAGTATACGTCAAGTTCTGATGTATACTTTGAAAAACGAGAAGGGATAAACCCGAGCATATATGCTGTATCAAGGACGTGGTCATAATATGTAAAATCACTGATTGGAATGAAATCGATTCCTTTTTCTTGTTGTACTTTTAGATGCTGAAGGCGAATCTCTTTCATTTGTTTCACAAATTGTTGTTCATCCACTTTGTTTGCCCAAAAAGCTTCTAAAGTTTTTTTCCATTCGCGTTGTAATCCAATTCGTGGATACCCTAAGTTACTTGTTAAAAGTATCATTGTAAATTCCTCCCTAAATATAAGTAAGCATTTCCGTATACTCGGAAATGCTTTTAACGAAAAGTAAACATAGAAGCAGAAAACACTTCTCTTTCGTTAAAAACACCTCCTCATCATCCGTGAGTCTATCAGTGCCGTTAAAATAGGCAGGTTTCCTGACTCATGCATCAGCGATTTCGATCACCTTCCCGTTTTCACAGTGGTATATAGAAAGAAATCTTTGCACTTACAGTGGCGGGACCGCGTTGGCTTTTCACCAAACTTCCCTTTTAAACACGAAAATAATTTTTCGTGTACCTATTTCCTTTTGGAAAGGAATGTAACTAGCGGATATGATATTGAAACAGATTTTATCATGAATTTTCGAAAAATGTCCACTATTTTTAAAAATAAGATATTTAATTTGTTAAAACAAACAATTTTCTAAATGCCACCACCAATGTGATCGTGGATATGTATGTGAAAAAACAGAGTAGGAACACTGTATGCGTTTATATATATCGCGAGCGTGATGAAAGAGTAATCGGTCATAGGATAGTAGTTCAAGTTGCTCATTGGGGTGTAATGAATGGGACTGAAAAGCGATTTCGCTTCGAAGCATTAGTATGTATAAACTTTGCTTTTGTAAATTGGAATGGTAGTATACGGAGAATCCGTATTGTTTAATTAAATGACCTTTCATAAGATCTCGCCTCCTTTATATATTTGTATTGTAATGAAAAAGGAGAGAGGTTACAAAAAAGAAAAATGGGAAAAACCGCTTCAGAAAATCCGTTTTTATAAATAGAAAAAACAGCCACTCTTGGTGACTGTTTATATATTTATTAGTCTGATTCTGGATTGATTTCTGAAAGCTTTCCTACTTTTGCATCCTTATATAGTTGTTTTAGCTATTAAAGTGGAGCAGAAGCATGATCAATAACATTTTACAAATACGAGGAATGTTAACTCACTTGTTTTTGTTTCTTGTTTGTTGGTGCAACTAATCGGTCTTTTCCCATAAATAAGATGCATATAATGCTAAGCGATGCAGGAATAAGTGCCCATAAAAATGTGTCAGCGATAGAGTTTGCTAGCGCATCTTTAATGCCATGTAAAATTTCTGTTGGTATTTTTTCAGTAGCATTTGGAGATAATAAGAAACTTGTATCGCCGCCTTTTGGAGCCATTTTTGCTAATTCTGGCGGAAAAATAGATTTTAGTTTATCTGTAAATGCATGATTTTGAATGGTACCAAAAATTGTTACGCCAAGCGTCATACCAAGTGAACGGAAGAAAGAGTTTGTTGATGTTGCAGAGCCGCGTTCTCTCATACTTAAATTATGAATAGAAGCCATACTTAGGACAGAGAAGGAAAATCCAACGCCAAATCCAGCTAAAATCATAAAGACTGTTACCATTGTCCGTGAGGTATCTATTGTTAATGTACTTAATAAATACATACCAAGAATAAAGAAAATACCAGAGATCGTCATTATGTTACGATAGCTTGTACGCGTTGTTAACTGTCCGCCTATTTGGCTTCCGATAACAGATCCTACCATCATTGGCGTTAAAATAAGTCCAGCGTTTGCTGCAGATCCACCAAGAACACCTTGTACGAAAATTGGAATATAGACTGTACAAATAATAAACGTTGCACCATAGAAGAAAGCAACGCCTTGACTTGCTGCAAATAAACGTTTTCGGAATAAATGGAAGGAAATAATCGGTTCCGCCACTTTTCGTTCAATAAAGAAAAAGATAATAAGCATAACAGCAAATGTAGCAAATAGGCTAATAATTACACTTGAATTCCAGTCGTATTTTTTACCACCAAGTTCTAAAGCAAACATGAGAGAAACGATACCAATAATTAAAGTAATGGCACCTGCCCAATCAATTTTTTGTTTACTATATTGTAGAGATTCTTTGTAGTATTTTGTAATGAAAAATAGCGAGACAATCCCTAATGGAATATTAATATAAAATACCCAGTGCCAACTAATATAGTCGGTAATATACGCACCTAGAAGCGGTCCAAACACGCTTGATGTTCCAAAAACAGCTCCAAATAGTCCTGTCATTTTACCTCGTTTTTCTGCTGGGAAAATATCATACATAATTGTAAAGGCAATTGGCATAAGAGCGCCTCCGCCAATACCTTGAATGGCGCGGTATATACTTAATTGTTCAATACTATTGGCAGTGCCGCAAAGCATTGAACCAATTAAAAAGAGAAGCAATCCTCCTATGTAAAAACGTTTACGTCCGTACATATCTGATAGTTTTCCAAAAATAGGCATCCCGGCCATAGTAGCTACCATATAGGCAGAAGTAACCCATACAAACTTATCAAATCCGCCTAAATCACCTACAATGGTAGCCATTGCAGTAGCAACAATTGTATTATCCATTGCTGCTAATAATATTCCAAGTAACAATCCAGTTACAACGAACTTTGTATTACTTGCTTGCTTTTGAGTTATTTGTTCCTCCAAGCATAGCCCTCCTTTGTACACCAATAATAAAGTGAAACTTCTATTAGTATGTTCTCATCCCTTCTGATGGTTAGAACGGGATAAATTATATTATAGTCAAAATTGACTAAATCACAAATAATTTCATTTAGTAAAATTATTTTGCCGTCTGTATGAATCTTTTAGTCGAAGATTACATATTTTTATCAATAGGAGAGTTTTTACTTGGAGTTAGTAGAGAATAAAGAAGTACAAGAAAAAGCTGTACATAATGTGCAGCTTTTTTAGAATGTTTTTTTCCTTTGTTTATTGAATACTATATAAAGTAAAGAGTATAAAGTGAAACTTTAATCAGTGGGGTCTTATTGCCCACGAATAGTGGGATGAATTTTGGGTACTGTTAATGGCAGAAGTAAGAGAGCTATACATTTAATATGAGAATGAGGTGAATTTGTATGGTGAAAGATTGTGGTGAGTTAGAAAAACAAAATAAGTTTACTTTGAGTATACAACCTACTTTATGGTCAGGGAGTACGGACAAAGATTTAGTTTATAAGCAATATATCCCTCGTATAGAAGCAACACTTACCGTGTGCGATATGAAACAACACTCTTCGTTTTCAAACACTGTTTATTATGAAATTCAAGATATAATTGCAATTCAAATTGAGGTAGATAATCAAGGGGAAGAGGCTGTTTCTCGCATATTTGTCAGTCATATGATTAGAGATCAGTTATCGTATGTACCAAATACTTTAACATCCAATAATGGGGAAAATGAATTTCTGTTTCAGCTTGTTAGGTGGCGTATAGATAACTTATTACCGAAAGAAAAAGCACGTTTAGTATGGCGAGTAAAAGCTGAGCGTAACAGTTTACCATCTTCTTTGCCTCTTTGTGCCACGTATACATTTCAACATAATAACCAAGTGTATGGACCATTGCAAACAAAGGAGGCTATGCTGATAAAAGCGACATGAAGATTTTTTCTTTTTAGGTGGACGAGAACATTTCATTATGTATGGAAGCGGTTAGGATCTTCACATCTAGCTACAAGGGTGAATAAAAGTACAGGTCATGTTTTCTTTTGTATAGTATGTGGGGAAATTAAAGTGGATTTATATATAAGTATAAATAGGTGAAGAAGGAAATTGTCCATGTATAATGGATAATTCCCTTCTTTTATGACGATCCAACATGTTTTCAGTTTTCTCTTATAGGGAGGTTCTAAAATCTATCCTATGAGTATGAAGAACAGTTTTTAGTAAAAGCGTCCCTTCATTAGTGGAGTTTGTGTTTTTTCAAAAGTTCTTTTTGTTCAAGTCCTTTTTTTCCTAAATAGTTATTTTTGTATCCGAAGTATAAGATAAATAAAAAAGAGGCAACATTGACAATTGCATCGATTTGTCCATTTGAAATGAAATGTAACCCAAATGATTCAAATAATAGCTTTAATGATAAAAGAAACCCAGTAAGAAAACGGATAATGTCGGAGAAATTTTCTGTTTTCATGATATGTCCCTCCTTATGTTATATGTTTTATATAATATGTATATGAAAATAGAAATGAAAGAAATACAAGCTTATAGTATTTGTAAGCACATTTTTTGAAACAACTCAGCCATACATGTCATTTAGAAGTTTGGTAAGGGGGATTATTCCAGTGAAAATACGCCCCTTTATTATAGAAAGTTATTTTCATTTTTCAGCGTATAGGTTGCTGCCATGAAGATAAAAATGGACTTACATCTTGCTACCTTTCTTTGTTTTCAAACTTTGTGCGTGGCAGGAAAAGGCCCTGACCGCTCCTATACATAGCCAGTCTCTCTCGACTATTTAAAAAATGCTTTTCTATCGTTTTTTCATAGAGTGACTGAGTAGTTACCATTTTTTTATTTAATAGAAAAGCAACAGTTACATAGCGACACATAATAATTGAAGAGTAGTATTTTAGAATCAAAACTGGAGTAAATCATTTTAAGGATAGAACAAACATTAGTGCGAAAAACGGATGTTATAACATACTGAAAAGAAAATAAATATGTAATAACTGCAGGGAGATATGAAGAATCGGCATTAATGAATCGAATTAATAAAAATTTTACAAATGTGTGGCAAGTTGATATTGTGCACATCACATTTATGTTTGGTAGCGCAATATATCCATTAGAAGGAGATTCATTTGAGGAGCTGTTAGAACTAGTGTAAACGAGGTTATATTAAAATAGAGACATACAAATAAGAGGGATTAAAACATTATTATTTCGAAACATTTTTTGCAATTTTGTTACAATATATTGTGTATTTTGTAACAACCCCCTTTAAAAATATAGTTAATCATCATATAATTAATGATGGACGTATCAGTACATTTTGCACAATGATTTCTTATTAAAAGTGTAGAGTTGGAATGACCTCTACACTTTTCCTTTTGAAGACGTTTTGAAAATAAACGGCATGTATTATATAAATTCATTTTGAGTTTTCAACATATAAGCCGCTGCCAATGGCTAGATGCTCTTGTCAATATAAAAAGAATGGTTTTTTTATGTCGTTCTTCAATTTGCATTTATATATTGCGTCGATTTATTTATGCTGTGTAAAATGAAAAAAGTAAAGATGTATAGAAAAATAGAAAGGAAATGATAGAATGGTAGACGTTACAAACCGTCGCTCTACAATGATTAAACGGTTGGGTATTGCTATTATTGCAATTTGTGTTGTAGCGGCAGGGTTTTTTATGTTTCAATCCATTACTTCTCCTGCAAAAGCAGTTGCGAATCAAGAAAATACTGTTCAGTTTGCAAGTGAACAACCTAAAGTAGAGATGAAAAAAGAAGTGCCAGAAAAATATAACGGTCAAATGCGTAAAATAGTATACTTAACATTTGATGATGGTCCAAGTGAATATCAAAAGGAACTATTAGATATTTTAAAGAAGAATAATATAAAGGCAACATTCTTTATGATTGGTGGGAATATTCCAGCTCATAAGGATAGTGTAAAGCGTTTAGTAAAAGAGGGGCATTATCCGGGTGTTCATAGTATGACGCATAATTATAACAAACTGTATAAAGAAGGTAAGTTTGTTGAGGAAATGAAACAGGCTCAGGATATTATGAAAGAGGTAACAGGTATTCATCCGAATCTTGTTCGTTGTCCATATGGAAGTATGCCGGGTCTTACTCAAGCTTTGCGTGATCAAATGACTTCTGTTGGTATGAAAGAATGGGATTGGACAGTTGATTCTTTAGATTGGAAGTTACCAGGAAATCCTAATGGGGTCATTCAAAATGTTGTTCCTCATGTTAATAAAGAACGAGAAGTCGTTTTAATGCATGAAAAGAAGCAAACAGTGGAAGCTTTGCAAACAATCATTGATGATCTTCGTAAAAAAGGATACGACTTTGAAGTATACGATGAAGCAAATCACTTTTCATTAAATTTTTGGCATGATAATCGTATATAAAATAGGAGGAATTGAAGTTGAAATATAAAAAAGTAGCAATAGTAACAGCTATATCAATGAGTTTACTTGCAGGTTGCTTCGGACCTAAACCAGAAGAAGAGTTGTATGTAGCATTTGAGAATGCTGCAAAAAAAGAAAAAACAATTTTTGAAGATGCGAAAACATTAGAAACATTAGAAAAGCAAGGGCAAGAATTATATAACCAGGTTGTAAAAGACGGAAAAGATAACAATCAAGTGGTAAAAGAGAAGGTAGATCAAGCAGTAAAAAGCGTTACTGACCGTGAAAAAGTGTTAGATAAAGAGAAAGAAACGTTAGATAAAGCGCAAGCAGAAACAAAAGATGTTGATAAATATGTAAAGGATCTTAAAGATAAAAAGTTACAAGAACAAGCAAAGAAAGTACAAGATTCATATAAAGGCCGTTATGATGCTTTTAAAAAGATGTATGATAGTTATAAAAAATCCTTAAAACTAGAAAAAGAATTATATACGATGTTGCAATCGAAGGATGAAAAATTGAAAGCGATTAGTGAAAAAGTAAAAGCTGTAAATCAATCTTATCAAGAGATTGATGCTCCGAAAAATAAATTTAATGAATATACAAAGCAATATAATGATGAAAAACTAGCTTTCTATAAGCAAGCAAACATTAAATTAAAAGAAGATAAAAAATAAAGAAGCTTTGGCCGTTTGGGCCAAAGCTTCTTTATTTTTTTGTGTAAGTCCGACGATACCAAGGGGTTGGTTCGCTTAACTTTTTTTCTTGTTGAAATGCTTCTTTTCCAATATACTGCTGGAGCATTTTTTTGGCAGAGGTTAAGGATAGATGTGTTTTTGGGTTTCGATATGCACAATCAAGGTTGCCGAGATGTGGAAGGCTACGAAAAT
The DNA here is from genome assembly GCF_050473865.1 of Bacillus sp. S10(2024). Classification (NCBI taxonomy): domain Bacteria; kingdom Bacillati; phylum Bacillota; class Bacilli; order Caryophanales; family Bacillaceae; genus Bacillus; species Bacillus sp. S10(2024). Next base: position 337,908 of record NZ_JBFLUR010000002.1, read on the forward strand.
CGTCTTTCGTAGGAGGGATATGGAAGTAATAATTACCTGCTCGGACAAGGACGTCAGATTGTTGCTGACTAAACCGTGGATTTTTAGAAAAATGTAAACCTTCTTTCGTAGCTTGTTTTTCTACAATTAATCGTTCTAAAGCTGTTTTTTTTAACCAGTATAAATATTTCGGATCTGTAGCAGATTTTGCATGTCGGTTGACACTGAAAATTGCTTCAGCAAGTTGATGAACCGAAAATTGGTTATAGGAACGAGACTGGGGTTGTGAAGATTTCATCTTAGCACTCCTTTCCTGTCTACATTATCATAATTCAATAAAAGTTAGCAATTTTTCTATGTAGAAAGCTAATTTTTGTATTTTCAATATTAAAGCAATGTTGTGACAAAAAACAACTATTCTGTATAATAGATAAATACAAATTGAAAAATGAAAAAGAATTTATATAGTTATATCTTTTTTTAGTAAGTCAATACTTTTATTTAATTGAGAGAAAAAATGGGAAGGCTTTTTTATGAATTCATTTAGGAGCTCTTATACCACTGTGGAAGAGTATTGTAATGTAAATTAACAATATAATGATACGAAGAAAAGGATGACGAGAGTGTTGAAAAACCAATATGGAATTATTGATATCGGATCGAACACAATGAGATTAGTTATTTATGAAAAACAAAGTGGTGGCTTTTATAAAGAGATTGAAAATACAAAGGTAGCTGCTCGTTTACGGAATTATTTAGTAGATGGTGTCCTAAACGAAGAAGGAATTCAAATATTATTACATACTTTGTTACAATTTCAAGAAAGCACGCGGTTTCATCAGTTACATAAAGTATTGTGCGTAGCAACGGCAACAGTTCGGCAGGCTGAAAATCAAATGGAAATTAAACGTCTTGTTGAAAGGTATACTGATTTTAAGCTTCGAGTATTGTCAGAATATGAAGAAGCGCGGTATGGATATATAACTGTTACAAACTCTACCTCTTTCACGGAAGGGATTACTGTTGATATTGGAGGAGGAAGTACAGAAATTACGTATTTTCAAAATCGAGAAATTGTAAACTATCATAGTTTTCCGTTCGGCGCGCTGTCGTTAAAACAACAATTTTTTCGAAATGATACACCAACTTCAGAAGAACTTGAAGAATTAAGAAGCTATTTATGGTATCAGTTTCAATCTCTTTCGTGGCTTAAAAGTAAAAAATTACCGTTAATTGCAATTGGAGGTAGTGCACGAAATATGGTGAATATTCACCAGAATCTAATTTCTTATCCAATTTCTGGATTGCATTTATATAAGATGAAGCCAACTGATATTGAATATGTGCATGAACATTTATTAAGACTGTCCTTTATAGAATTGCAAAAGTTAGAGGGGCTTGCTAAAGATCGCGCAGATACTATTATTCCGGCATTAGAAGTGTTTAGGATGTTAACAACTATCGTAGAAGCCCCGTCCTTTGTATTAAGTAGAAAGGGACTACGCGAAGGTGTATTTTATGAAGAATTAGTTCGTTCACTTGGAATTACTTATTATCCAAATGTAGTGGAAGAAAGCTTACACTTACTTGCTCATGAATATGAGATGGACATGAGCATTGTGATACAGCTTATAAAAAATGCGACGATAATTTGTAAAGAGTTAGAAAAAAATGGGGTTATTTCTTTCGAGAAAGAAGATTGGACTGCGCTACATAGAGCGGCAAAAGTATTTAATATTGGAAAATATATTGATGAAGAGTCAAGCAGACAGCATACGTTTTATTTATTAGCAAATAAAACGATAGATGGCATGATGCATAAAGAACGAATTAAATTAGCATTAATTGCATCTTATAAATCGAAATTGTTGTTTAAACAATGCATCGAACCGTTCGTAGGTTGGTTTGAAAAAGACGAACAAAGAAAAATCCGATTATTAGGGTCAGTTTTGCAATTTTCAGCAGCGTTAAATGTAACGAATCGCAATCTTATCGAATCCGTCCGTATTGTAAAAAGAGAAGGTGGGCTTGATTTTTATACTTACTGTAAGCGGTCAGCTCTATCTGAAAAAGTACAAGCAGAAAAGCAGAAAAAGCAAATAGAGAAAATTTTAAAGATGAACATTGACCTGTATTTTAAAGAAGAATGTTAAGTTGTACGAACTTCTTTACAAAAAATTTACATTTATCCCAGTAAAAATTTGTTAAAATAAATATAACTAAATTATATTGAGAAAGCTTTAGAGGGAAGTGTGAGGGGAATATGGAAGCGATGAAAAATAGTCTTATAAATTTGAATGATACAGCTTATTATAACAATCGTGAATTAAGCTGGCTTGCCTTTAATGAACGAGTATTACAAGAAGCACAAGACGACAGTAATCCATTATTAGAGAGATTAAAGTTTATTAGTATCTTCAGCTCAAATTTAGATGAATTTTTCATGGTGCGTGTTGCGGGGCTAAAAGATCAGGTGAAAGCTGGATTTAATCAACCAGAAAATAAGGCGGGACTAACACCGAAAAAACAATTGGGGAAAATTTCATCTAAGGCACATGAATTAATGCAAGTGCAGTATGATACTTATCGAAATGTTTTACTTCCTGCACTACAGGAAGAAGGAATTGAGCAGTTGTCTTTTCATGATTTAACGAAAGAACAACGAGAATTTATTGAAGAATATTTTGATGAGCAAATTTTCCCCGTGTTAACACCTGTAGCAATTGATGCGTATCGACCGTTTCCTATGTTATTAAATAAAAGCTTAAATTTAGCTGCTATTTTATATGACGACAGACAAACAGTAGAAGAAAATCGGACAAAGCTTGGCATCGTCCAAGTTCCATCATTATTAGAACGTTTTATTTTTTTACCAAATGAAGATAATAAGCAAAAATTTATTTTATTAGAAGATGTGATTAGTAACTTCACTCATAAATTATTTACCGGATACACAGTATCCTCTGTTACGCGTTTTCGAATTACGCGTAATGCAGATTTAACAATTCATGAGGAAGGTGCACGTGATTTATTGAAAGTCATTGAGAAAGAATTAAAAAAGCGAAAATGGGGAGCCGCGGTTCGTTTAGAAGTAGGAACAGATAATTTAGATGAAAGAGTATTGTCTCTATTATACGAAGCGTTAGAAGTGAGAGATGAAGATGTATACATGATTGAGGGACCGCTTGATTTAACGTGCTTATTTGCGCTTTATAAGAAGTTAGCATCTACATATGAGCATCTCATCTATCCTGCATTTATTCCTCAGCCACCTCAAGATTTAGATGACGAAGAAGATATATTTGAAAAAGTGTTAGAAGAAGATGTGTTATTACATCATCCATTTGAGTCATTTCATCCTGTCATTGATTTTGTAGCAGACGCAGCTGAAGATCCGGATGTATTAGCAATCAAACAAACACTATACCGTGTAAGCGGAGATTCACCCGTTATTCAAGCTTTAAAAACAGCAGCAGAAAATGGAAAGCAAGTGACAGTACTTGTGGAATTAAAGGCCCGTTTTGATGAAGAAAATAATGTTCAGTGGGCAAAAGAATTGGAAAAAGCAGGTTGTCATGTAATTTATGGTGTTAGCCATTTGAAAACACATAGTAAAATTACGCTTGTTGTAAGGCGAAAGCATGGGAAAATTGAAAGATTTGTTCATTTAGGCACAGGGAACTATAATGATGCGACAGCGAAGTTATATACTGACTTTGGGTATATTACATCGCGCAAAGATTTCGGAATTGATGCAACAAACTTTTTTAATTATTTAAGCGGTTATACAATGAAACCACATTTTCACCGTATATCAGTTGCTCCGTTTGATATTCGTCTGCAATTTATTGAACTCATTGATGAAGAGATTCGTTATCATAAACAATATGGAAATGGCTACATTATAGCGAAAATGAATTCGTTAACAGATAAGCCGCTTATTCAAAAATTATACGAAGCATCGCAAGCAGGTGTAAAAATTGATCTCATTGTAAGAGGAATTTGTTGTTTGCGCCCTCAAATTTCAGGTGTAAGTGATAATATTCGTGTGATTAGTGTGGTAGGTCGTTATTTAGAACATAGTCGAATTTATTATTTTCACCATAATGGAGAGGAAAAAATATTTTTATCTTCAGCTGATTGGATGACGCGTAATATGGAAAAACGTGTAGAAATTTCATTTCCTATTTTAGGATTTGATATGAAAACGCGAATTAAAGATGTTTTGCAACTTATTTTAGATGATAATGTAAAAGCGCGTGAACAAAATGAACATGGAGAATATTATTATGTGGTAAGGGATCTTATAGAAAATATTGAAAGTCAAGTACAGCTCTTTCAAATGGCATATACACATACTGAAGAAGAATAAACTCTATAAATATAAATTGAAAAAAAGAAATAAAAACCCCTTTCCTTTTATGGGAGAGCATCTGGACATGCATAGCGGTGATTTACATGTCGAAAAAATGAAAATAGATGTATTTGCATGTAGTGGAATAAGATATATGTATAGAAAAAAGGCCTCGATTTGAGGCCTTTTTTCTATAGTTGGTTCAACTTACATTAGTAAAAAAATGGTGTTGGACAAGGAGGGCCGTAGCAAGGATAAAATGGAGGTGGATAGTATGGTCTAGGCCCAAATGCCAATGCCCCGCCGAGTAAACCTCCTGCAAGACCGGCTAAAAAAGGAAATCCAAGAAATGGTATGAATCGTGAATCTCCGATTGGACCAACTGGAACTGAACGGAATGGAATTGGCTGATATTGTGGATACATGTCAAAACCTCCTTCAATGAACTCATTGTTATCATATGGGAAAATAACATGGATGAGCGAGTACAAGAGAGAATGATGCAGAAAATAGGCGAAACACAGTTCTATATTATGTCGATTGTAATGTGAAGAGTGTAATTTCCGGTTTTGCTAAAAATCGAAATGGTACACGTGTTGTTCCAATGCCTCGATTTACATACAATAATAATTCATACTTTTTCTTAATAGGATAAAAACCTTCAATATAGTGTTTTGCAAATGTAGGAGTAATAATGGCGCCAAAGAAAGGGAGCTGTACTTGTCCACCGTGACTGTGGCCGGAAAGTTGTAAATTAATAGGGAAATTTGCAATATGGGGTGCAACATCGGGTTCATGTACGAGAACAATTGTATAAAGATGATCTTGCGCTTGTTTTAAGATACCATGTATGTCAGGGTTTCCGAGCATGATATCGTCAATACCAAAAATAGAAATTTCACTTCCATCTAGTAGACGAATGCGTTTTTCTGCATTTTGTAATATTTCAAATCCAGATTGCTTCATGATGTGACCGTAGTATTCTGTCCCATATCCACCGTGATCGTGATTACCGAAAATAGCAAATTTACCGAGCGGAGCATGAATTGTTTGTAAAATTGATGAGACAAATGGAGTACCTTCATATGTTTGATAATTGTCGATTAGATCCCCAGTAAAAAATACGATGTCAGGTTTTTTTTCATTTATTTTTGCAACTACTTTAGAAAGTTGTTGCAGTGAGTAATAATATCCTAAATGTAAATCGCTAAATTGAATAATTTTAATGCCGTTAAATCCATGTGGAATGAGTGGAGAGTGAAGTGTATGATTTGTAAAAGAGAGAAGTGATGGTTCTATAAACTTTGCATAATAGTAACCTGTACCAGTCGTTATACAAGTATATAATAGTGTGCGAATGCCTTTTTTAATAAAATTTCTTCTTGTTATTTGATTCATATTTATATGAGCGAGATGATAGAAAATGATAATAGTAGAAAGATGTGATTCGTTAGAATGAGTCGCTGCATATCTTCTCTCCTTTCGTTATTAAATATTGTATTTTATTAAAAGATATCAGAAAAATTTAAATTTATAAAGAATTCTGTCGTGTAAAATGATAAAATGAATATGTATTCATTTTAGGGAGGGAAAAATATGAAAGAAAAGGTAGTTGTAATTACAGGTGGTTCAAGTGGAATGGGAAAAGGAATGGCAACTCGTTTTGCAAAAGAAGGAGCGCGAGTTGTAATTACAGGACGTACATTAGAAAAGTTAGAAGAGACGAAGAAAGAAATTGAACAATTTGAAGGACAAGTATTACCTGTACAAATGGATGTGCGCAATATTGAGGACATAAAAGGAATGATTGAAAAAATCGATAAAGAATTTGGACGCATCGATGTACTTGTAAATAATGCTGCGGGAAATTTTCTTTCTCCTGCTGAAGATTTATCGCCAAATGGTTGGAATGCTGTTATTAACATCGTGTTAAACGGTACATTTTATTGCAGTCAAGCTATTGGTAAATACTGGATTGAAAAAGAGATAAAAGGAACAATTATTAATATGGTTGCAACTTATGCATGGGATGCAGGTCCTGGTGTTATTCATTCCGCAGCAGCAAAAGCGGGTGTATTAGCGATGACGAGAACACTTGCTGTTGAGTGGGGACGTAAATATGGAATTCGTGTGAATGCAATTGCTCCAGGGCCAATTGAACGTACTGGGGGAGCTGATAAGCTTTGGATATCTGAAGAAGCAGCGAAGCGCACATTACACAGCGTGCCACTTGGCAGGCTTGGTACACCGGAAGAAATTGCTGGTCTTGCTTTTTATTTATGCTCTGAAGAAGCAGCGTACATAAATGGAGCTTGTATTACAATGGATGGTGGTCAACATTTGCATCAATATCCGTTTTAAAAGAGAGGGAATTTGTGACAGATTTGTGACATTTAGAAAGAGGACCTTTACAGAAAATTGTTTATAAGGTATATTTAAGACCTCTTTTTTCTTCATAGTAGAATTGCTAATTCCCCTTAGCATTTTACCCCTCTAATCCCTTCAGGAGAACTGAAGGGATTTTTTTATTATTTTTTCCACATAACGTGTTATAATCTTGAAAAGTAAAGGGGGGAGCACTATGGTAGATGCATTAGATGTGATGAGTAATTTGGATAAAGTCCTTCCTTATTATCAAGCTATTTTTAGTGCCGATGAACATACTGTAATTGGATATGAAGTAGTAGGACGTATACAAACAGAAGAAGGGATTCACAGTCTTGCTGCATTTTTTCACGATGATTCGATTCCATACGAGTTTCAACTTGAAGTTGATAATGTTATTTTAGGAAAAGCATTGGATCGGTATTTGGAAACAGATCAATCATTTTTATTATTTGTGCATCGTAATGCGCATATATTGATGAGTGATGAAAGTGAAAGTTTACTGCATTTATTATTAACGTATGAGAAGAAAGGGCTTTGTTTAAATCATATTGTGTTAGAAATAACAGAACATGATTTTAAAGAAGAAATTGAACAGTTTAACCATTTGCTTATGTATTACCGTACATATGGGATTCAAGTTGCGATTAATAAAGTAGGAACAGGCACAAGTAATCTCGAACGAATTAGTATGTTAACTCCTGATATTCTAAAAGTAGATTTAACAAACTTACGTCAAACGGCGTTGTTACAATCGTACCAGGATATTTTGTATTCATTATCACTCTTAGCGAGACGCATTGGAGCAACATTATTGTATGAAGATATTGATGCATTCTATCAGTTGCAATATGCGTGGAAAAATGGAGGGAGATACTACCAAGGGAATTATTTGAAAGAATCTTTGTCTAATTTTATTGATAAAGACATTTTGAAAGAGCGCCTTGGCAATGAGTGCCATCAATTTATTCAGCGTGAAAAACGAAAATTGCAGAAGGTTTATGAACTGACAGAAACGCTGCGAGAATATGTTGGGAATGTATTAGCAAAACAGAGAAAAATAGAAGATTTTAATAAATGGCTAATGAATTTTAGTCAACAAGTGACACATTGTAGCTTTCGTATTTTTATTTGTAATGAAGACGGATTTCAAAAATCAGGAAATGTTATGAAAAAAGATGGAGAATGGGTGTTAATGCCAGAGTATTATATGAAAAATTGGAGCTGGCGCCCGTACTTTTTAGAAAATATTATGAAGCTACGCGTTGAGCAAAAGGGGAGATTGTCTGATTTATACGGAGATCTTGAAACAGGTGAATTGGTTCGGACGTTTTCGTTTCCTATTGATGATGAACATTATTTATTTATTGACTTGTCTTATGAATTTTTATATGAAGAAGATGTTTTATTATGATGCACGAAATATTTCGTGCATTTTTTTGTTTGTTTTTATCATAAATTGGTAATAGTGACAACTATGATAAGAATGGTGTCTATCGTTGTAAACATTTTACGAACGAAAGCTACTCTTTCATTGCATAATCATTGCTACAATGAATAGTAGAAGGATAAGCTCTTTTTACAAGGAGGGTACGAAAATGAGGAAATACGGGATTTGGATTGTGCTATTTCTATTCGTTGCATTTGTAATTGGACAAAGTGTGACAACGGTTCTTGGAAAGGAAGAAACAAAAATTGATCAAAATGAAATATTTGAAACGATTCAAAAGGGATATGAGGCACAGTTTTCTATTCGTGATAAGAGACTACCAGTGGGAAAAATGTATGATATATTATCTCCTTATTTCACGGATAACTTTCTTCAAGTTTTTACGGACGAAAATAATCAGGATGTGAAACGGAGTGCTCAATATTTATTACCTACTAAAGAAGCACCATTTACTTTTTCATCAAAAACAAAAATTGTATACAATCAAGAGTATAATTTGTTATATGTGTATGAACGGAATATGAACACGGATGAGTATCAAATTATTACACTGCAAAAAAATGGTGATAAATGGAAGGTGGCGGGGTATCACGAAAATAAACAGCTCTTATCTGAAATTAAAAAATACGAAAAAGAGTAAAATGACAGGAGTTGCACTTTATGCTACCATTTTAGTGTCCTTCAAGTATTGAGATGAAGAATTTATCATTTGTGAATAGCGAAAAAAGTGACATATATACTGTCACTTTTTTTATTGTTCTAATTCTAAAAGCTGTTGTAATTTTTCAATTTGAAACCCAGCTACAACTTCCCCGTCTACAACAACAGTTGGGGTAGAATAGGACTCATAATCATAGAGAAGACGATTGCGAGCGGCAGCGTCCTTTTTGACATCGTATTCTGTAAAAATAACATGATTATGCTTTAAAAATTCTTTTATAATTTGACATGGTGGGCAATCAGGTTGTGTGTATATATCTACTTTCTTCATGGACTTCCTCCTCTTTAACTCATTTTCATTATATTCTCGTATATAAAAAACTTCAATAAAGTAAAATCTTCATTAACATGGAGATTTTTTTATCCCGCTATTCACGGGCAGTAAGACTCACACCTTAAGATTCGGCGAAAGCATTGTCCAGCTCTAGCGGCTAGAATCTCTGGTCGTTTCGCGCCCCCTCGGACGAGGAAAAAAGCGCCTCTCTGTCGGGTGCGTGGGCGTCCTGCGATTCTGAACGAGCCGCTACCGATTTTCTTAAGAAGAAAGGTGGAAGATAACTGCCCGTAAAAGCCCGACTGGTGAGGGCTAACCATCGGTGGGAGATGAAGAAAACCCCCGCCGATGGAAGTTTCACTTTATTGAATATGAATGTAATACCCCTTATATATCTTTATTTATAATATTGATATATAAATTCGTTTTGATATTTCAACATAAAGAGTGCTGCTATGTAGAAAAAGGAGCCTGTACTCGCTTTCTCTCTTTGTTTTTACTTCGCATGTGGCAGAAAAAGGACCTAACTGCTTCTATGCATAGCTAAATCTCCATCTAAAAAGAATGTTTTTATGTCGTTTTTGGCTATTGATATATATAATTTTTCTGTAAAATGTGCAAGAAAAGCAGTAGAAGTGTGTATTTCGGCTTTTTGTATGTTTTTTCGACAAATTTTAGTTGAGTTTCTTGCTCATAAGCATTATCCTAAGGTGTGTGACATTTTTTCAGTTATGACGGATAGAATGAGTATTGCTGTAAAACCTATTCGTAGGAACATTAGAGAAAGGGGAGATTTCATGTCTCTGCTCCAAGGAATTTTAACTCGTCTTGTTAGTCTAAAAGAACAAGCTGAAAGCGGCGAAGTAGCACAACGCTATTTTGAAGTGAACGGTGAACGCAAATGTAGCGTAAAATATTTTGATAAAAGCGATATGTATGAGCTAGAAGTGTATCAACAAGGAGAAAAACCACAAGTATATCAATTTGATAATATTGATATGGTTGCAATCGAAATTTACGACATTCTTTCTTGATACATAAAAAGAAGGTGCCTCAAAATGAAGGCACCTTCTTTTTTTTATGATGAATAAGATTCTCTCTCTGGCCCTAAACTGATAACACATTTTATAAAGTGTAGTTTTCATAAATCGAGCTCTTATGATCAGGTAGCTTTGAGGTAGAATCCTGCTCATAAGCAGTGACATGAAGAGGTGAGAAAAGTGGAAAAAATGCCTATTGTTGTGTGTCCAAAATGTCATAAACAGTCAGAGATTATACATGTGTTAACAGCGCAATCTAATCAAAATGTTATTTTCAAATGTCCATTTTGTACATATTTAATACGGAATATCGAAACGAGCAAAGGATAAGTAAGTCATATTTTGTTGCTTTGTCCCATACAATGATAATGCAAAAGTCTGTCTATGAGAAGGGACGTGACTGTATGGGCGGAGAATATCAATTTTATAATTTATCAGAGCGACACATGAGTTTCGAAACGGTATTCTCAAGAATTTGTCATTTTATTCAAAGCGCACCGCACAATATGTATCGATTGTCAATTGGAACAGATTCACAAGTACATCAAAAAGATACACGTTTTATTACAGCTATTCATCTGCATCGCGTTGGAAAAGGAGCTTGGGGGTGTTTATACCACCAAACGATAAAGCGAAAGCCCCCAAGTTTACGGGAAAAAATTTATTTAGAAACACAATTTAGTCAAGAGATTGCTTGTTTATTTACACCTGAGCGAATACAACAACTTTGGGATATTCTTTATCCATACTGCGAAGAAGGTGCTGAATTTGTTATGGAGATTCATCTAGATATTGGAAAATATGGTTTGACGAGAGAGTTTATTTCGGATATGACAAATAAGATTACAGCAATGGGATTAACACCTAAAATTAAACCTGATGCATATGCGGCGTCTAGCTATGCGAATCGGTACACGAAATGACTTTTGTAGTGAATTTTCAATCTATTAAATAAAGGGAATATTTTATATAATAAATAATAAGGACGGTTAAATAAGGGGAGGAAAAAATGAGTAGAGAAATTGATTTAACAAAAGAGGAGCAAAGCTTATTATTAGATGTGTTGTTTCGACAAAATTATGCGAGTGAAATACTTTCCGTTGAACTTTCTGATATCGAAAACGGGCGAAAGAAAGCAGATGTATCTCATTACAAACAAATTACAAGCTTATTTGCTCGTCTGAAAAACGAAGGATATTAAGGCTACCAGAATGGTGGTCTTTTCTTTTGTTTCTATGGTAAAATGAACTGTGATTATTTATTTTAAATAAGAAAATAAGGACAGATAATAATATGTAAACGCTGTCATAAACTGAAAATAGAAATGAGAAAGTAGAGCATTACTTGAACGAATTGTTTTTTTACGATTGGTTTACAATTGCTACTTGTTAGAATGAGTCAAAATGGGGGATATCAATATGATTAGCATTCCAAAAGAAGAGTTTCAGCAAGTTTTTGTAAAGGACTTAATGATTTCATCGGAAAAAGTAGCACATGTTCAAATTGGAAATAGTCTGGAGCACGCTTTGCTTGTTTTAGTAAAATCCGGCTATTCAGCAATTCCGGTATTAGATCCGATGTATAAATTGCATGGATTAGTAAGTACAGCGATGGTTTTGGATGGTATTTTAGGGCTAGAGCGAATTGAATTTGAAAAATTAGAGGATATGAAAGTAGAAAGTGTGATGAAGGAAGATATTCCACGCCTTAAGTTACAGGATTCATTTTCAAAAGCATTGGAGATGACGATTGATCATCCATTTGTATGTGTTGAAAACGAGGAAGGATGTTTTGAAGGGATTTTGACACGTCGTGCCATTTTAAAATTATTAAATAAAACAGTGAGACGATTTAATCGATAATGTTGGAAAAGGCGACTTCAACTGAAAAAAGAAGTCGCTTTTATCGTTCAGTTGTAACGAAAGAAGGGGAAAACATTGCAAATTGATGATTTTCAGATGATGGTTATCTTAGCACAAGAATTAAATATGAGGAAGGCTTCTGAGCGCTTATTTGTATCACAACCAGCGCTTAGTCAAAGGCTCCAATCGATGGAAAAACAATGGGGGATGAAATTTTTTATTCGCTCTCAAAAAGGATTAACGATTACACCAGAAGGTGAGAAAGTAGCGAATTATGCGAAAGATATGTTGGAAAGGGAGGAAGCAATTAAGAGTGAACTAGCAACTTTTCAAACGGAAACATATGGAACTTTAAAGATTGCTGTTGCCTCTGTTATTGGGCAATATTGGTTGCCACCGGTTTTAAAGATGTTTGTACAAAAGTATCCATTCGTAAAAATTTCTCTCTTTACAGGCTGGAGTAGTGAAGTGCAAAATCACTTTTACGAAGGCGATGTTCATGTAGCAATTTTGCGAGGAACACAGGAATATAAAGGGTATAAACAACAATTATTTGAAGATGAGTTGTATTTAGTTGATACAGAAATTAAGGATATTTCTATGTTAAAAGACACCAATAGGCCGTTTATTCAATTTAAAAGTGATTCAACATATTATGGACAAATCCAAAATTGGTGGTATGGTTTATTTTCTAATCCCCCTAAACGTACGATTGTTGTTGATCAGATTGAAACGTGTAAGCAACTTGTTTTAAATGGTATTGGTTATGCACTGTTGCCATCTACTGTTTTAAGAGAAGTAAGGGAAAAGACATATAAAACTCCGGTACAACTGACGAGAGAAACGTGGTTATTAACAAGTGAATCGGCTAGACAATTAAAACAAGTGCAGGCGTTTTTAGATATTATTGAAGAAATTCAAGCTGGAAAATAAGATTATTTTCTTGCGAGGAGTCTTCTCGTTTGGTAGAGTAACAGTATAAATGGATTTAGGAGGCAACAAGCATGAAAATGATGGATGCAAATGAGATTATCTCGTTTATTCAAAAAAGTGAGAAGAAAACTCCTGTAAAGGTATACATAAAAGGGGATTTAAAAGAAATTATATTCCCTGAAACAGTACAAGCATTTGTAAATAAAAAATCAGGCGTATTATTTGGGGAATGGTCTGAAATTAAGACGATCCTTGAAGAAAATAAAAAACATGTTGTAGATTACGTTGTAGAAAATGATCGTCGTAACTCTGCAATTCCAATGCTTGACTTAAAAGGCATTAAGGCACGTATTGAACCAGGTGCTATTATTCGTGATCAGGTTGAAATTGGTGATAATGCAGTTATTATGATGAACGCAACAATTAACATTGGTGCTGTAATTGGTGAAGGTTCAATGATTGACATGAATGCAGTTCTTGGCGGACGTGCAACAGTAGGTAAGAACTGTCACGTTGGTGCTGGAGCAGTGCTTGCAGGCGTTATCGAGCCGCCTTCTGCAAAACCAGTTATTGTTGAAGATGATGTTGTAATTGGTGCAAACGTAGTAGTTCTAGAAGGTGTTACAGTAGGTAAAGGTGCAGTTGTTGCAGCGGGTGCAGTTGTAACAGAAGACGTACCACCATATACAGTTGTTGCAGGAACACCAGCACGTGTTATTAAAGAAATTGACGAAAAGACTAAAGCGAAAACAGAAATTAAACAAGAGCTTCGTCAACTGAATCCAGAAGAATAAAATAAGAAAGCGTAAGGGCTTGTAGGCTCTTACGCTTTTTATCAATGGTGGTGAAACGATGATAATAAATAAATTTATTCAAATGCGTAGAGACTTACATCAAATCCCAGAGCTTGGTTTTCAAGAATGGAAAACACAACAATATATTATAAATTATATAGATACCCTTCCAAGTGAATATATGGAAGTAAAGACATGGAAAACAGGTGTCATTGTAAAAGTGCATGGCCGTAATCCCGAAAAAACAATTGGTTACCGTGCTGATATTGACGGACTTCCAATTACGGAAGAGACAGGGTATGAATTTGCCTCATTACATGAAGGGATGATGCACGCATGCGGTCATGATATGCATACAACAATAGGCCTTGGGTTATTAACAGGTTTTGTTACAGAGCGAATTGATGATGACCTCGTTTTTATTTTTCAACCAGCTGAGGAAGGACCGGGTGGTGCTCTTCCGCTATTACAAAGTGAGGAGTTACAAGCATGGAAACCAGATATGATCCTTGGACTTCATATTGCACCAGAATATCCAGTAGGGTCTATTGCGACAAAAGAGGGATTGCTTTTTGCAAATACATCCGAGCTATACATTGATTTGAAAGGGAAAGGTGGACATGCAGCATATCCGCATACAGCAAATGATATGATAGTTGCCGCAAGTCATCTTGTCACACAACTGCAATCTGTAATTAGTCGCAATGTCAATCCGCTAGATAGTGCAGTCATTACAATTGGGAAAATTACTGGTGGAACAGTACAAAATATTATTGCGGAAAAGGCTCGTTTAGAAGGAACAATTCGTACATTATCTGTTGAATCTATGAAACGAGTAAAGGAACGGATTGAAGCAATTGTTGCTGGAATCGAAATGTCTTTTGGGTGTACAGCGCATATTGATTACGGAGCGATGTATCATCAAGTATATAACGATGAAACGTTAACGAAGGAATTCATGTCGTTTACGGACGAACATACAGATATGAATGTGATCAATTGCACAGAAGCGATGACAGGAGAAGATTTTGGATATATGTTACGTGAGATTCCAGGTTTTATGTTTTGGCTTGGTGTCGAATCTGAATATGGCCTACATCATGCGAAATTACAGCCAGATGAATCAGTGATTGAAAAAGCGATTCTATTTTTAACAACATACGTAAAATGGAAAGGGAACAGAGCATAATGCTTGTCCCTTTTTTGTATAAGAAAATTTGTATAGTATTTCTATATATTCATTTTAATCTTGCATGTGTTAGAAAAAGAAACTGACCGGTTCTATGTATGGCCAGATGCTCTAACTCACTTAAGAAGAAAGAGGGTTTTTATATCCTTTTTTAACTTGTATATATAGTGCATTTTTTTTGAAATTCTAGCACAATGCTTTATAATGGTAGATGGGAGAAAGAGTTGATAGTTAGTTGTTTTGTATTAATTATTAAATGATATTGACTAAAAACCATTTTTTCCCATATAATATAAGAGTAGACAATATATGACTAAAAATTAACGGAGGTTGGTACATATGGCAGAACGTATGGTAGCAAAACAAGCTCCACGCTTTGAGATGGATGCTGTTATGCCAAACAAAGAATTTGGTAAGGTAAGCCTTGAAGAGGTTATGAAACAAGACAAATGGACAGTGCTTTTCTTCTATCCAATGGATTTCACTTTCGTATGTCCAACAGAAATCATCGCACTTTCTGATCGTTATGATGAGTTCGAAGATTTAGATGCAGAAGTAATTGGTGTATCAACTGACACAATCCATACTCATTTAGCGTGGATTAACACTGACCGTACGAAAAACGGTTTAGGCGAGTTAAAATATCCATTAGCTGCTGATACAAATCATGCGGTATCTCGTGATTATGGTGTATTACTTGAAGAAGAAGGAATTGCGCTTCGTGGTCTATTCATTATTAGCCCAGAAGGCGAATTAATGTATCAAGTTGTCCATCATAACAACATTGGACGGGAAGTTGACGAAGTACTCCGTGTTCTTCAAGCGCTTCAAACTGGCGGACTTTGTCCAGCAAATTGGAAACCAGGTCAAGAGACTTTAAACGTTTAATTTTTGAATGAGTGAACAAGGTCTAGCAAATTGTTGTTAGACCTTTCTCTACATATATAAGGGGGAAATGTTATGAAATTACGCGAACCAATGCCTTCCTTAGAAGGAGCAACGACTGTATTAAATGGAGAAGTAGTTAGAGAAGCGCTAATTGGCGATAAACCAACATTAATTCATTTTTGGTCTGTTAGCTGTCATTTATGTAAAGAAGCAATGCCGAGTATTAATGAATTCCGTGATAACTATAAAGATAAATTAAATGTAATTGCTGTACATATGCCGCGTTCAGAAGAAGATTTAGATCTTGAAAAAGTGAAAGCAGTGGCAGATGAGCATGGTATTGTACAACCTATTTTGGTGGACAATAAGCATGCGATTACAGACTCCTTTGAGAATCAATATGTACCAGCATATTATGTGTTTGATAAAAATGGTGTATTGCGCCATTTCCAAGCGGGCGGTAGCGGTATGCAAATGTTAACAAAACGAGTAAATCGCGTACTTGATGAAGCTGAAAAAGAAGCTGAATAAATAAAAACCTCCCTTGTAACAGGGAGGTTTTTATTTACATTTTATATGAAAATTGTGTAAAATCAATATGGTACATAGAGAAAAAAGGTAGGGGATAGTGTGCAGATTGGAAGTACTATACTATGTTTCTTTTTATATACATATGTAATTGTAGCAGCGATTTATTTTGGTGTTAGTTTTTATACATATTGTTTAGCAAAAAAAGAAAATTATACGAACACATATGAGTGGGTGAAAGAGTATTTATCACCTGTTGCCGAGATTATGAATGCATTTGCTCTATTCTTATTTGTTGGATTAATCGCTTTTTCGACGAGTTTAGTTGGAAATAAAATGACTTTATTTATCCTTGGCGCCATTCTTTTTATGCTATTAGGAATTCGAATTGGTAATATGGTATTTTGGAATAAGGCACTGGTGGAAGGTTATACTGGCATTTGTATTCCGGGATTGTTAGCTGCAATTGTTACTAATATAGAACATGAGTATTATCAGCTTCATTTTTGGTTAATTATTATTCTAACAATTGTCTCGCTCTTATACATAAGTGCGACTTTTTTAACGTATTGTGCACATAAACGAGAAGACAGGAATGCGGTATTACTCTTTCGAAAATGGGCTTTATTTTGGAGCGTTCCAACGATGGTTGTTATAGGAGCAATTGCAATTGCTGTGAACGGATATGAGCTAGTAAGCTGGCAAAAGATGATGGAAATGTGGTGGGTATTTATTGTTTCTTTTGCTGGTTTTTTAGGAGCAACTCATTATTTATTTCATCAGCATCACTATCAATTGGCGATATTATTTGCTTTTATAAATTTACTATTTGCTTTTTTTGGACAAGAAACATTAATGTTTGTATTTCAAACGTTTAGCTCGTTTGGAAATATATTCATCTTTGGTATGTTAGTATGTATGCTAGCTTTTTATTTACAACAATTTTTATATATTCAAAAACAAAAATAAGAGTGAAGGTGCGATTATTGCAGTGTTTGTCTGTTATACGCGTAGTGAAACTGCTGTTTTAGGAATGTGAGGAATTTTGAAAGTCCCAATGGGGGAATGATTTTATTTCTATTATTTGGAATTATATAGTAATGATGGAAGTTTCACTATATAAAATATGCTACAATGATAGTTGGTTCTGATGTATAGGGTACAAAGCCTTCGCATCAAGTTTTTGAAGAGTTAAAGAAGATGGGTGGAATATAAGGGAATTTCACTGATAAAAGTTTTACTTGATACGATTTGATATAACTGGAGGAATTTGTGTGAGCACGAGAGAAAAAGAATTTGCTATTATTGGTCTTGGGCGATTTGGTGGTAGTATTTGTCGAGAATTAGCGCAATTAGGAATGGAAGTTATGGCGATTGATATGGATGAAGATCGTGTAAATGAGTTTGCAAATATTGCATCTCATGCTGTAATCGCGGATTCTACAGATGAGATGGTATTAAAAAGTCTTGGTATTCGAAACTTTGAGCATGTAGTTATTGCAATTGGAGATAATATTCAGTCAAGTATATTAACAACGCTTATTTTGAAAGAGCTAGGTGTGAAAAATATTACTGTAAAAGCACAAAATGATTATCATGAAAAAGTTCTTCGTAAAATTGGAGCAGATCAAATTGTTCACCCTGAGCGTGATATGGGAAAAAGAATCGCCAATAATATTGCCTCAAGTAGCGTTTTGGACTATTTAGAGCTTTCAGATGAGCATAGTATTGTTGAGATTATTGCGAACGAAAAAATTAATGGTCATTCATTGATTGATTTAGATATTCGTGCAAAGTTTGGATTAAACATTGTAGCAATTAAGCGTGGGAAGGAAGTTCTTGTTTCACCGCGTGCCACAGAAAACATTCAAATGGGAGACATTTTAATCGTTATTGGTCACGATAATGACGTAGACCGTTTCGAAATGTTTTTAACGAAATGACAAAAAGGACAATGCCGACATAGCGGCATTGTCCTTTTTAGTTAAATTTCCATAATGATTGGTAAAATCATTGGTCGACGTTTCGTTTTTTCATATAAGAATGGAGCCAATGTATCTGTAATTTCATTTTTGATTTCAGACCACTGTGTCGTTTTGCGCTCCATTACTTTTTCTAAATGAGTTGTAATTAATGTTTGTGCATCGTTAATTAAATCGCTACTTTCGCGCATATAAACGAATCCGCGAGAAATGATATCTGGTCCAGCCGCTACTTTGAAATCCTTCATATCGATGCTAACAACAACGATAACAAGTCCCTCTTCAGAAAGAATACGACGATCGCGAAGTACGATGTTACCGATATCGCCGATGCCATTTCCATCGATATAAACAGAACCAGACGGAATTTTTCCTGCGATTGCTGCTTCATCTTCACGAAGTGCAAGTACATCACCGTTGTCAATTATGAAGCAATTTTCTTCAGGGATACCACAATCATTTGCTAATTTTGCATGCATACGTTGCATACGGTACTCACCGTGAATTGGCATAAAATATTTTGGTTTAATGAGACGTAACATTAGCTTCTGTTCTTCTTGTCCACCGTGTCCACTTGTATGAATATCAGTCAATGGTCCGTGAATGACTTCAGCGCCTGCACGATATAACATGTTAATAGTACGGCTTACGCTTACCGTATTTCCAGGGATTGGAGAAGAAGAGAATACAACAGTATCACCTGGGATGATTTGGATTTGGCGGTGTGTACCGTTAGCAATGCGAGATAATGCAGCCATCGGTTCCCCTTGACTCCCTGTACATAAAATCACAACCTGATTTGCTGGTATGCGATTTAGTTGTGCGGGTTCAATAATTGTCTCTTTCGGACAACGAATATAGCCAAGATTTTGTCCGATTTCCATTGCTGCTTCCATACTTCGACCAAAAACAGCAATTTTTCGATTGTTTGCTACTGCAGCTTCTACAACTTGCTGCAGCCTGTGAATATTAGAAGCAAATGTTGCGAATATAATGCGGCCTTCTACTTTACGGAAAATATCCTGAATGCTGTCACCAACGCGGCGCTCAGACATTGTAAAGTGAGGGACTTCGCTATTCGTGCTATCAGATAGCAAGCAAAGGACACCTTCTTTTCCGATTTCAGCCATCTTTGTTAAGTTTGCTGGCTCACCGACTGGTGTGAAATCAAATTTGAAATCCCCTGTATGCACAACCTGTCCTTGTGGTGTCTTTACGACGATACCATATGAATCAGGAATACTATGTGTTGTGCGGAAGAAGGAAACGGATGTTTTTTTGAACTTAATTACATCGTCTTCTTTAATTTCATGCAATTGTGCTTTTCGGAGTAATCCATGCTCTTCTAACTTATTTTTAATCAGTCCAAGCGCTAGTTTCCCTCCATAAATTGGAATGTTTACTTGGCGCAATAAATAAGGAATCCCACCGATATGATCTTCGTGACCATGTGTAATAAAGAGTCCTTTAATTTTTTCTTCATTACGTACGAGATACGTGTAGTCAGGGATGACATAATCAATCCCAAGAAGTTCGTCTTCTGGAAATTTGATTCCAGCATCAATAATAATAATTTCATCTTGAAATTGAACAGCATATGTATTTTTGCCGATTTCACCGAGTCCGCCAAGTGCGAAAACAGCAGTTTGGTCATTTTTTAAGAATTTCATAAATTAAACGTTCTCCGCTAATTTGAAATCTGCATATTGCTTTTCATATTCAAGATGAGCACCAGTAACAGACTGGACAAACTCAATATTATATGCGAACTTGTGTAATTTTGTGCGAACTTCTCTTTCAGACTCAGCTTCTAGATATAGCACCTTAGTATTTTCACGTACAGGTACTTCTAGCATTTTTTCTTGATAAAATACTTTAAAAATCATTAAAACAATCTCTCCTTGTCTATGTTTTAGGCTATCTTTTACCTATTATAAAGCAAACGGTTATGATTTTCATGTTTTTTCGAATAAGAATGAAGAAAAAAGCCCGAAATGGGCATGAGTTAAGCAATTGTTTTTTTTCGAAGTAAATCGTTCCAATATACTTTTAATTTTTTCTTCAATTTCTTTAGCACGGTTGTCCCTTCCTTTCTTCGCTCAAAACATGCAGATGGATCTTATTAGAATTTGAAAGAAGAATTAAGTTTCAAAAAAGAACTACTTGTAAGAAAATATCTCGTTCAACTTATAGTATGAGATAGAATAGAAAAGAAAATGCATATGTTGAACCGTAGTACTATTTTTATTTCAGTATATGCATAGTGAGGTAGGAAGGTTAGATAAGAAGCACCTTATACATCGATATGTTATACTTTTTTAGTATTTGAAAAAAATATTTAGGGTATAAAGCGATACGCTTGAATTGATGAAGTAGAGAGGGTTATGTAAATGAATGATAAAATTGTCTTTTTTGATATTGATGGAACACTACTAGATCATAACAAAGAAATACCAAAGTCCACAAAAGAATCTGTCCGTCGTTTGCAAGAAAAAGGTATACATGTAGCGATTGCAACAGGACGTGCCCCATTTATGTTTGAAGATATTCGTAAAGAGCTAAACATTCATAATTATATAAGTTTCAATGGACAGTATGTGGTGTTTGAAGATGAGGTTATATATAAAAATCCTCTACACGCTGATGCATTACGTGCTTTCACGAAATTTTCAGAGCAAGAAGGCTATCCGCTTGTGTACTTGAATCATAAAGAAATGAAGGCAACAGTAACATCGCATCATTATGTAACAGAAAGCTTTGCTAGCCTTCATATGGATCACCCTGCGTTTGAACCTAGCTTTTATGAGGAACGTGATGTTTACCAAACCCTTTTATTTTGCAGGGCAGGAGAAGAAGAAAAGTTTATTAACGACTATGCAAAGTTTCATTTTATTCGCTGGCATGCTTACTCTATGGACATTATTCCAATGGGAGGATCGAAAGCGAAAGGGATTGAAAAATTTATTGAAAAGCTTGGATTCACAAGGGAACAAGTGTATGCATTTGGAGATGGATTAAACGATTTAGAAATGATTGAAACTGTAGGTACAGGAATTGCTATGGGAAATGGACATGAAGATTTGAAAAAGCTTGCAAATTATGTAACTAAAGATGTTGCAGAAGATGGTATACTCCATGGACTGCAGTGGGCAGGGTTGTTATAAAGTGAAACTGGGAGTATTACTGCCAGTAAATAGCGGGATAAAGTATAAATATGAGATCCATTTTAATAAAAAGAGTCAGTTTTCACCAACTTCAGTGAAAACTGACTCTTTTTATCTTTCTAAAGGTGCTGCATTTTCTGGAGCCATAAATGGATTATCTTTATTTATATGGTCATAAAACATAACGCCATTTAAGTGATCAATTTCATGCTGGAATACAATTGCCGGTAATCCTTTTAAACGTAGCTTGACTTCTTGGCCATCCACTGTTGTTGCTTTTACAGTAATACGAGTGTAACGAGGTACATAGCCAGGGACTTCACGGTCCACTGACAGGCATCCTTCGCCCCCTGATAA
This sequence comes from Bacillus sp. S10(2024), assembly GCF_050473865.1. NCBI lineage: Bacteria > Bacillati > Bacillota > Bacilli > Caryophanales > Bacillaceae > Bacillus > Bacillus sp. S10(2024). The sequence continues at coordinate 359,807 of NZ_JBFLUR010000002.1, forward strand.
GTATGTACGTTCAACAGAGTGGCTAATGATTTTTGGATTAAATAAAGCGTAGCTATATAATGTACCATCTCGATCTGTGACGTGAACAGCAATCATTCTTTTAGAAACACCGATTTGCGGCGCGGCTAAACCAATTCCAGGGCGTAAATTATATTTTTCAACCATTTCAGGGTTTTGACTGTTAATCACAAATTCGATCATCTTTCGTAATATATGAACATCTTCTTCGTTTGCAGGTAGAGCTATTTCTTCAGCCACTGCGCGTAAAATGGGATTTCCTTCACGAATTACATCATCCATTGTAAGCATATATAATCTCTCCTTTCATCATTAGTCTACCAAAGGTTATGAAAAAAGTCATGACAAAGAACAAGACGAACAAACGCCTTGTTCTTTTATAATTGTTTCATTTTACACTAACAGATGCAAGCAGCACCAACGATAATTAAAAGAATAAACAATACAACGATTAAAGCAAATCCGTGTCCAAAGCCTCCGCAACCACCACAACCACCGTAGCCATACGTAGGATATGCGCCAGTGCCAGTTGAGGGGTAACAAAAAGTGTATCCGTACATGGTGTGACCTCCTTTACCATTTCCGCGAATGCTGCGGTTAGTATAATGTATGGAACAAAGGAGAAAAATGTATAGTTATTCGCCTAAAAAGAAGGGAGATGCTGCATATTTTTATTAGGATGCGACAAAAGATAAGAGGGACATGAAACGTTTACATATTATTCTATGAGCAAAATATGTATGAAAAGGGAATAATATAACAGGAGGTTTTTGCTTACTGATACAGATAGTATTTTGAAAACTTGTATTTGTTAAGAAAATCTCTATAACCTTCGAAAAAAAACGGAATCAAAGTGATTGACATGATGATTAGAATAGTTGTAAACTTAAAAACGTGATCAAGATTGTATTAATTTGTTTAAATGAAAACATTAGTACAGATTGTTAGGTGCACAAATTATTCAATAACTGACGAATGATGCGTCAGTTTACAAACTTATGCTTTTATCATAGTGAAAGCGTTTAAGAATATGGTTCAAGAGAGGAAGAGGTGAACGGAATGGGTACTAAAACAAAAAAGGCCCTATTTAATGTTGATGAGCAAATGAAAGCTATCGCAGCTCAATTTGAAACATTACAAATTTTAAATGAAAAAGGCGAAGTTGTGAATAAAGCAGCTATGCCAGAATTAACTGATGAGCAATTAAAAGAATTAATGCGTCGTATGGTATATACACGTGTATTAGATCAACGTTCTATTTCTTTAAACCGTCAAGGTCGCTTAGGTTTCTATGCGCCAACAGCTGGACAAGAAGCTTCTCAATTAGCAAGTCATTTTGCTCTTGAAAAAGAAGACTTCATCTTACCAGGATACCGTGATGTTCCACAATTAGTTTGGCACGGCTTACCATTATATCAAGCATTCCTATTTTCTCGTGGACATTTCATGGGTAACCAAATGCCTGCTGATGTAAATGCACTTCCTCCACAAATCATTATCGGTGCACAAATCATCCAAACGGCTGGTGTTGCATTAGGTATGAAACTTCGTGGTAAAAAATCTGTTGCAATTACTTACACTGGTGACGGCGGTGCGTCTCAAGGTGACTTCTACGAAGGTATGAACTTTGCAGGTGCATTTAAAGCTCCAGCAATCTTCGTTGTTCAAAACAACCGTTATGCAATTTCTACTCCAGTAGAAAAACAATCTGCAGCAAAAACTGTAGCACAAAAAGCAGTTGCAGCTGGTATTTACGGTATTCAAGTAGATGGTATGGATCCATTAGCTGTATATGCAGCAACTGCTTTTGCTCGTGAGCGTGCAGTAAACGGTGAAGGTCCTACATTAATTGAAACTTTAACATTCCGTTACGGTCCACATACAATGGCTGGTGATGATCCAACTCGTTACCGTACAAAAGATATCGAAAATGAATGGGAACAAAAAGATCCAATCGTACGTTTCCGTGCATTCTTAGAAAATAAAGGCATCTGGTCTCAAGAAGAAGAAGAAAAAGTAATCGAACAAGCTAAAGAAGATATTAAAGAAGCGATTGCGAAAGCTGACCAAGCTCCAAAACAAAAAGTAACTGATTTAATGGAAATCATGTACGAAACAATGCCTTATAACTTAGCTGAACAATATGAAATTTATAAAGAAAAGGAGTCGAAGTAAGCCATGGCTCAATTGACAATGATTCAAGCAATCACTGATGCTTTACGCGTTGAAATGAAAAACGATCCAAACGTACTTGTATTTGGTGAAGACGTTGGTGTAAACGGCGGTGTATTCCGTGCTACTGAAGGATTACAAGCTGAATTTGGTGAAGACCGTGTAATGGATACTCCACTTGCAGAGTCTGGTATCGGCGGACTTGCAATCGGTTTAGCATTAGAAGGCTTCCGTCCAGTTCCTGAAATTCAATTCTTCGGTTTCGTATTCGAAGTAATTGATTCTATCTCTGGTCAAATGGCTCGTATGCGCTACCGTTCTGGCGGACGTTGGAATGCTCCAGTTACAATTCGTTCTCCATTCGGCGGTGGTGTTCATACACCAGAATTACATGCTGACAGCTTAGAAGGATTGATGACACAACAACCAGGTTTAAAAGTTGTAATTCCATCTACTCCATATGATGCGAAAGGTCTTTTAATTTCTGCAATTCGTGACAACGATCCAGTTGTTTACTTAGAGCATATGAAATTATACCGTTCTTTCCGTCAAGAAGTACCAGAAGGCGAATACACAATTGAAATTGGTAAAGCTGATGTGAAACGTGAAGGTACAGATGTATCTGTTATCACATATGGTGCAATGGTACATGCTGCATTAAAAGCTGCTGAAGAACTAGAAAAAGAAGGTATCTCTTTAGAGGTTGTGGACTTACGTACAGTTCAACCATTAGATATCGAAACAATTATCGCTTCTGTTGAAAAAACAGGCCGCGTTGTTGTAGTTCAAGAAGCTCAAAAACAAGCTGGTATTGCAGCTAATGTTGTAGCGGAAATCAATGACCGTGCAATCTTAAACTTAGAAGCTCCAGTTGTACGTGTTGCAGCTGCTGATACAATCTTCCCATTCTCTCAAGCTGAGAGCGTATGGTTACCAAACCATAAAGATATTGTTGAAGCTGTTAACAAAGTAATGAACTTCTAATTTGAATTTTATGTGCAAAAGAAATCAGCATGTGCTGACTTCTTTTGCAATTTCTAATAATAATGATATGAATCAGGGGGCTGAAATCCGTGGCATTTGAATTTAAACTACCAGATATTGGTGAAGGTATCCACGAAGGTGAAATCGTAAAATGGTTTATTAAACCAGGCGATGAAGTAAACGAAGACGATGTACTTCTTGAAGTACAAAATGATAAAGCGGTTGTAGAAATTCCTTCTCCAGTAAAAGGAAAAGTACTTGACATTCTTGTAGAAGAAGGTACAGTAGCAATAGTAGGAGATGTTCTTGTTAAATTTGATGCTCCTGGCTATGAAAACCTTAAATTTAAAGGTGACGATCATGACGAAGCTCCAAAAGCTGAAGAAGTAAAAGAGGAAGCTCCAGCAGCAGAGGCTACTCCAGCAGCCACTGAAGAAGTAGTGAATGAGCGCGTAATTGCTATGCCTTCTGTTCGTAAATATGCACGTGAAAAAGGCGTAGACATTCGTCTAGTAGCTGGCACTGGTAAAAACGGTCGTGTTGTAAAAGCTGACATCGAAGCATTTGCAAATGGTGGACAAGCAGCAGTAGCAGCAACTGAAGCTCCAGTAGTGGCAGAAACTCCAGCAGCTGCGAAAGAAGAAGCTCCAAAAGCACAACCAATTCCAGCTGGTGAATACCCAGAAACTCGTGAGAAAATGAGCGGTATTCGTAAAGCGATTGCAAAAGCAATGGTTAACTCTAAACATACAGCTCCTCACGTAACGTTAATGGACGAAGTAGATGTAACAGAACTTGTTGCTCACCGCAAGAAGTTCAAAGCTGTTGCAGCTGAAAAAGGTATTAAATTAACTTACCTTCCATACGTTGTAAAAGCGTTAACATCTGCATTACGCGAATACCCAATGCTGAACACTTCTTTAGATGATGCAAATCAAGAGATTGTTCACAAGCATTACTTCAACATCGGTATCGCAGCTGATACAGACAAAGGTCTATTAGTACCAGTTGTTAAAGATACAGATCGCAAATCTATCTTCACAATCTCTAACGAGATCAATGAACTTGCTGGTAAAGCACGTGAAGGTCGCTTAGCTCCAGCAGAGATGAAAGGTGCTTCTTGCACAATTACAAATATTGGTTCTGCAGGTGGACAATGGTTCACTCCAGTTATTAACCATCCAGAAGTAGCAATTCTAGGTATCGGTCGTATCGCTGAGAAACCAGTTGTGAAAAACGGTGAAATCGTTGCAGCTCCAGTATTAGCATTATCTTTAAGCTTTGATCATCGCTTAATCGACGGTGCAACAGCTCAGAAAGCATTAAACCAAATTAAACGTCTATTAAACGACCCACAATTATTAGTAATGGAGGCGTAATAAACAATGGTAGTAGGAGATTTCCCAATTGAATTAGATACAGTCGTTGTTGGTGCAGGTCCTGGTGGATATGTTGCAGCAATTCGTGCAGCACAATTAGGACAAAAAGTAGCTATTATTGAAAAAGCTAACCTTGGTGGTGTTTGCTTAAACGTTGGATGTATTCCTTCTAAAGCATTAATTAATGCAGGTCATCGTTATGAGAATGCAAAACATTCTGATGACATGGGTATTACTGCAGAAAACGTAAAAGTTGACTTCACAAAAGTTCAAGAATGGAAAAACGGCGTAGTTAAGAAATTAACTGGCGGTGTAGAAGGCCTTCTAAAAGGTAACAAAGTTGAAATCATTCGTGGTGAAGCTTACTTCGTAGATGCAAACACATTACGCGTAATGACTGAAGAAGCAGCTCAAACATATACGTTTAAAAATGCTGTTCTTGCAACTGGTTCTACACCAATTGAAATTCCTGGATTCAAATACTCTAAACGTGTTCTTAACTCAACTGGTGCTTTAAGCTTACCTGAAATTCCGAAAAAGCTTGTTGTAATCGGCGGTGGTTACATCGGTATGGAATTAGGTACTGCATATGCAAACTTCGGTACTGAAGTTACTGTATTAGAAGCTGGCGATGAAATTTTAGCTGGTTTTGAAAAAGCAATGAGCCAAGTTGTAAAACGCGCTCTTCAGAAAAAAGGCAACGTAACAATCCATACAAAAGCTATGGCTAAAGGCGTTGAAGAAACTGAAAACGGCGTAAAAGTTAGCTTCGAAGTAAAAGGCGAAGTACAAACTGTTGAAGCTGATTATGTATTAGTAACTGTAGGTCGTCGTCCAAATACGCAAGAAATCGGTCTTGAGCAAGTTGGAATTAAAATGACTGACCGTGGTGTAATCGAAATCGATGAGCAATGCCGTACAAATGTACCAAACATCTATGCAATTGGTGATATTGTTCCTGGACCACCATTAGCTCATAAAGCTTCTTACGAAGGTAAAGTAGCTGTTGAAGCAATTAGCGGTCATGCATCAGCAATCGATTACATCGGAATTCCAGCAGTATGCTTCACTGATCCAGAATTAGCATCTGTTGGTTATACGAAAAAACAAGCAGAAGAAGCTGGAATGGCAGTAGTGGTTTCTAAATTCCCATTCGCTGCTAACGGACGTGCATTATCGTTAAACAGCACAGATGGTTTCGTACAGCTTGTAACTCGTAAAGAAGATGGCCTTATTGTAGGTGCACAAGTTGCAGGTGCAGGCGCTTCTGATATTATTTCTGAGCTTGGTTTAGCTATCGAAGCTGGAATGACAGCTGAAGATATCGCTCAAACAATTCATGCTCATCCAACATTAGGTGAAATCACAATGGAAGCAGCTGAAGTTGCTCTTGGAATGCCAATTCACATTGTAAAATAATGATATACAAAAACAACCGTCTCCTATGTATTAGGAGGCGGTTGTTTTTATTTGGGAAAGGAATATGATAATGGAAATAGTAAACCAATTTGCTTCTTCTGTCAGTTTCCTCATATATATGTAATGATTTCTTTTAGCGCCCATATATTGTAATACAATAGGACGTGTGAAAGGAGGCAACAGCATGAAAATCACTTTCGTGGCTTTGTTTCATTTTATTATATGGAGCGGATTTTCCATTGTGTTATTGTTATCAAGTCGCGATAAATTTCATTACAAAGTACTGCTCTTTTTTGTGTTTTTTTATTTGGCTTATGTTATTGCTCATATGATGTTGCACTCCAGAAAAGAGGCAATTTTTTTCACTGTTACTAATAGTTTTCTCTTTTTTATGAGTAAGCTGCTCTTTTTTTAGTTAACGTTTATAAAAGTACATTGTTCTTCCATTGAAAAGCCGTAATTCTCCGTCTAATTTCTTTGCTATAAATCTGCAAAATTCATTGGCTTTTCCTTTATCTCCAAATGTTGCAGTGGACGGTAATGTAATTTGTACAAAATACTGTTCGTTTTCAACTCCTATTCCTAGATAAATAGAATGATAGCGTTCATGATTAGATTTCAAACAGAGTGTTGTATCGGAAGTATCAACGATTTCGTACGGAAAGGCAGTACTTGCATATGCAAAGCCGAGTTGTTGACCTGTTTGAGCTGTAATTGTTTTATAGTAATAAAATAGTTGTTTAACATCGTCTAGAGAAATAGATTGCTGTTTTGAATTTGGGACGAGTTTAATAAATGCATCTTGCATAATAAACCTCCTAAGGACATAATATATTACTATTTTAACATTGTTGTAAATTTTTTGACAATTAAAAGGAATCTTGTTTTTTTTGTTTAATATATACATTGTGGATAAATCAAGAAGAAAGGAGAGGGACGATGTTTGAAAAATTATATGATGAACATGAAAATACAAAAGTCCGCTTTCTTGGTTTTATGACAAATGAGACACGATATGATTTTGGTGTGGTGTACACAACTATGTTTTTTGGTAAACCGCTTGTTGTTTGTATGCAGACTGGTCGAGCAACTCTCCTTGGACAGGATGATATTGAAAATGTGCACTATTTACAAGATGTCTTTAAACTTAAAACGAGTGAAGAAGCAACGGATCTTGCACAGTTTTTTAAGTTTTTATTGCCAGCTACTTCTGTGCATGCTGAATATGAGGAATAATTGTGTAAAAGCAGTCGTAATAATAAATATACGACTGCTTATTACTTATAAATGTTTCATACTAATAAAATTTAAAAATAATTAATGTGTCACAATTAAAACTATTGACTAAAAAAGTATAACATATTAAAATAAAGACAGAAAGTTAAGCGGTTACAAAAGATTCTTTGGAATTACAATATTAGGGGGAATTAAAAAATGGGAACTATCGTATGTCAAATTTGTGAGAACACAATTGCGCATTTTGAGGATGAAAAAGTAACGGTATTATACGGAAAATGCGGTTCTAAATGTGAGTGTGAGCATAAAGAACATACTAAAGCCCAATAAATAAAAAAACGCCTGCATCAGCAGGCGTTTTTTAGTGGATTGAAGTCGTGTGGCCAATTGTTGCAATAATTGCATCATCTCGAATGGGAATGAGGTCAATTTCTGTTTGGATTTTCTTTGTAGAGGCAAATTGACTCATTATCCGACTATCTATTCGTGTTAGAAAATCTGTTAAATATGCTGTTAAAAAAGCGAAGGGAATACGTCGTTGATTGAGTACATCAATAATTTGACTTTCTGTTTTTACACCGACCCCATGCCCATAAAAAAAGAAATTTCCTAAATAAATTGCATTCTCTCCTTGCCATTCAATTGTTGCAGGGTTCACTTGTGGATTTTTAAAATAAACAAGGTCACCAGGAACAATTTCTCCTCCTGTTTTTGTAATGAGTTTCAAATCTTTATCATAGTCCCATGTATATAAGTAAAGATTTGCAAATAAACGATTAAAGGTTTCTTCATCATAAAATGCTAGTAGTGATTTATAGAAGAGAATAATCATTGCGGTTGCACATTCTGTTCCGTATTTTTTTCCGTTTAGAAAAATATCGCGAATAGCAAAAGAGGGTAACACATTAGGGCGAAGTTGAAAACCGCCTAAATGGGTTCTTTCCCAAAACTCAGGATTACAGTAAGATTGCTTAAATGTACGAAATTGTAGTCCGCTATTAAATAACTCTAAAGCAGAAGTAATAATATGAACACGGATATTTATATCAAAAGTTAACTCATGTAGTGATTGGAAATTGTATACTTCTTGGTTTCCAGTCATGATTTCTAAAATTTGTTGTTTTTCCGAAAAGAAAGGTTCGTTTTCATTTTTTATATATGGATGTACAATGGAACGGCCAATTACAATCATAAAATCCCACCTATATGTTTACATTCTTTTGATTTTGAATTAAAGGGCGTTGAGGCTCTCAGCTTAAAATTTAGAGGGAGTTAAGAAAAGTATTCTGAGATATCTAATTGATCATCACCAACTACTGTGACACGTATACGAACGTTTAGTGATTGCAAGGAGAGAACTATCCGTAAGAGCTGGGTTGGGCAGGCTTCTCACCTGATGGAAGTTTCACATTATATTGTATGAATAGGCGAATAAAGGGTGCATAGGAAAAAGAATATGAAGGCTGGAGAGGAATATTTGTGAATGAAAAGACCCACTCCAAAATATGAAGTGGGAAGGGAGTTATTCGCTAATCGCTTTATATTCTTTAATGACGCGTAAAGTTTGTAATGTCATATCTTCAGGACCTTGTACTGGTAGTCCTGCTTCTAAATTCTTTTGAATATAGTCTAAATTTTCTTTTGTAATAATTTCACCAGGAGCGAAAATTGGAATACCTGGTGGATAGACCATAACGAAATCGGCAATAATGCGGCCGGCAGCTTCCGCAAAAGGAACAACTTCTGTTTCAGAATAAAAGGCATCGCGCGGAGATAGCGCAAGCACAGGGATTTCTGGGATATCCACTTGCACTTGTACACCTTTTTCTGCTCTATGTTTAAAGGTAGCTGATAAATCACGCAGAGCGTGCACGAGTAGATTTGTTTCATCTTCTGTATCTCCAAGTGTAACAAGGCACAAAATGTTATATAAATCCGAAAGCTCAACCTCTATATTATAATGCTCTCTTAACCATAATTCTACATCGTGTCCTGTAATTCCTAATCTTTTTACAGAAATAATGAGCTTTGTTGGATCATAATCAAAAGTTGCATCTGTTCCTAGTAGTTCTTTACCAGGACAATAAAGATGTTCGATCTCATTTACTCGTTTTCGAACATCTTCTGCTAATTGAATGGTTTTTGCAATAAGTTCTCGTCCTTCTGTTGCAAGACGCTTCCTTGCAACGTCAAGTGAAGCTAATAAAATATAAGATGTTGAAGTTGTTGTCAGCATACTAATAATTGATTGAACATGCTTTACGTTTACAAGCCCTTCTTTTACATTCAAAATAGAGCTTTGTGTTAATGAACCACCTAGTTTGTGAACACTTGTTGCAGCCATATCGGCACCAGCCTGCATTGCTGACATTGGCATTTCGTCGTGAAAGTGAATATGAACACCGTGGGCTTCATCAACTAGTACCGGTATATTGTATGAATGAACTAACTTTACAATTTGCTCTAAATCAGCTGCAAATCCAAAATATGTTGGATTAATGACAAGGAGTCCTTTAGCATCAGGATGCTCTTCAAGCGCTTTTTTTACAGAAGGAATTGTAATTCCGTGTGAAATTCCTAATGTTGGATCAATTTCTGGATGAATAAAAATCGGTTTTGCGCCTGAGAAAATAATCGCTGACATAACAGATTTATGAACATTACGTGGTACAAGAATTTTATCTCCAGGACCACAAACGCTCATTACCATTGTCATAATTGCTCCACTGGTTCCTTGGACAGAAAAAAATGTATGATCCGCGTCGAAAGCTTTTGCTGCTAAATCTTGCGCTTGCTTAATCATACCTTTTGGATGATGTAAATCATCGAGCGGTGCAATATTAATTAAATCAATTGATAATGCATTATGCCCAATAAATTCGCGGAACTCAGGATCCATCCCTTGTCCTTTTTTATGACCTGGGATATGAAATTGAACTGGATTTCGCTTGCTGTGCTCTTTTAAAGCAGTAAACAATGGTGTTTCGTATTGGGACAATTTATACACCCCTTCTTTTGGTTAATATTTATTAGTTTTGTTTTATGTTTATTCTGTTCGACTAATCAATAGCAGAAGAGAAATTCTCACTACTATTCGAAGTATCACTTTATGTTCTATAAAACAAAAGCATTATATCACCTATAGGAGAAGATGTATAGAAAAATAATAATGGTAATTATCGTTTCTTCATGTTGGCAGGATTATTCGTAAAAAATGAATCACTGGATTGATGAGAATTCAAGGATAGGGCATCGACGAACGGAGCTTGAGCAAAATAAGTGACGGAAATAGTGAAAGCTATTTTGATTAACGGATGATATTTTTGCTGGATTCAAGAAAAATATTATTGATAAGATTTCGGATTGGTAAAACTATTAGTGAGTAAGCATACAGGTGGAAGTTTCACTCTATCTCGCGTATGATAATGAAGAAGAATAAATTAGAGTGTGCTGGAATAGATGAGGTGTTATTATGGAATATCAATATCCAATTCATTATGATTGGTCAACAGAAGAAATGATTGAAGTAATTAAATTTTATGAAGCGATTGAACAGGTTTATGAAAAAGGATTGAAAAGAGAAGATTTGATGAGTTTATATCGTCATTTTAAAGAAATTGTGCCAGGAAAAGCAGAAGAAAAGAAAATCGACAAAGAATTCCAAGAAGTGAGTGGTTATTCCATTTATCGCACAATTCAAAAGGCGAAAAATTTACAAGAAGAAGATGTTGTTAAAATGTAAAAATTTTTTGAAAAATCAAAATTGAAGTGTTATAATGGGATAACAACTAGAAACGGACAATACAAATATTGTCCGTTTTACTTTATCGATTACAAATTTTATATAAAGGAAGGAGTGAGTGCATCGTTTTTTCAATTTTTTGGATGAATTGTGCATCAGTAAGATTTGCAAATTCTTCTGGAGAAATGTGGATTCCTACTAATAATTCTGCTTTTTTAACAGTGCTTAACCGCTCAATCATTTTTTGTAGCTCTTCTAATTGAAGAGTGCTATGTAATTTTACATCAGGCTTAGTATGGTCAATGGACCAAACGAAATCATTTGGTATATTTGTTTTTAAATCATTTAAATGCTTTAAAAAGGCATGAGCCGCTTCCATTTTTTGTGGGCACTCATAAATTAATCCAAAGTATATAAAAGCATGTGTCCCCCATAGTCCAATTTGAAAATGTGGTAGCATTTTATATCCGCGTTTATTTGTTGAAAATGCAACCCAAGTATCGTTTGGTGGATTGACTTTACGACGTGCATGTTTCGCGACATGATAGAAAAAAGGTTCACCAGTTTCAGTTGTTAAGAAATGAGAAAATTGTTCGCCGAGAGCTTCTAACTTCGGGTGAATGTTCGTTTTAATTGCAGCCATTCTTTCTTCTAGACCATCCACAGAGAACACAGTGAAGTCTTTTTCTTTGAAAGTTTTTGATGTCATGGTTGTTCCTCCAACTCCTAGTTTGTTTTTATTCTAACATAGCTTGTACAATTCATAAAAAAGGACGTTTATAAAAAATTTTAAGATAAAAATGCAAATTAGTTGCATAGATGATTTATCCCACATAATATAGTATAAAACAAAAAATCAGAAAATTGAGTAAATTTAAAATCGAGGGCAAACGAATATTGGGAGGAGGCAAATGAATATGAGACAGGTAATTAACGCATTAAAAAGAACAGATGCGGAGAAGAGAATTCCGGTGTTACGTTTAGAATTAGATTATGAATTAGCAACGTTATATGATGCAATGATGGAAAAGGACGACATGAAAAAAGAAGAGTGTATGAAAAAATTAGAAGTGTTAAGACTTGAAATGATCCGGTTAGAGGCGTAATAATAGTGTATGTATAAAAAATTAGTTGGTGCGAACCTTATAAAGGGTTCGTTTTTTCTGTGAACTGTACAGATCGGAGTGTTTAAATATGCAAGAGGTATGGGAAGAAATTGATGCATACGCAAAACAATGGATAAAAGAAGCGGGGCAGCACCTTGTTTCATCAATGAAGCAGTCTCTTATTATCGAAACGAAGTCAAATGCCTCTGATTTAGTCACAAATATGGATCGAGAAGTTGAACAATTTTTTATTGAGAAAATTAAAGAGACATTTCCTAAACACTATATTCTCGGAGAAGAAGGATATGGCGATGAGTTGGCTTCAACGGATGGGATTTTGTGGTTAATTGATCCAATTGATGGAACGATGAATTTTGTTCATCAAAAGCGAAATTTTGCAATTTCAATTGGCATATATGAGAATGGTATTGGGAAAATTGGTCTCGTATATGACCCAGTTCATGATGAGTTATATCATGCGAAAATGGGTGCTGGGGCATTTTGTAATGAAATAAAAATCCCATCATTACAGCCGAGTGAAGTATCTTCAGGAGTTATTGCTGTAAATGCTATGTGGCTTACTGATAATCCTCGTCTTGATATGAGAAAAATGGCACAACTTGTAAAAAAAGCAAGAGGAACACGTTCGTATGGCTGTGCAGCACTTGAAATGGTATATGTAGCGACAGGACGATTAGATGCGTATGTGACGCCTCGTTTGTCTCCATGGGATTTTGGCGGTGGGAAGATTATTGTAGAAGAGGTTGGAGGGAAAGTAACCACTTTTACTGGAGAGCCGCTTCGAATTCTTGAGAAGAGCAGCGTTCTCGTTGCAAGACCAGGTGTGTATGAAGAGATGTTAGAATATGTACAATAGGTGTATAAAATCCATAGAAAAAACAAAAAAGTAAGAGGCATAGAAAATCGCTTCTTACTTTTTGCTGTTATTGTAGCTTACGCATTTTTCTTTTTGTTATAAATCCGTACCCGATTGTAAAAACTGTACCGACAATACAAATAATAACACCGACTGGGCTATTCTCAGCAATCATAATTCCAATGCCAATCATAAAAATAACGCCAATGATCGCTGTTAATAAAAAACGATATTGAATTTGTTCCATTTATTTCACCCTCCAATTTCATTGTACTTTCACAAAAGTTAGAATACAACTATATTTTCATTCTTGATTTTATTTTGATTGCTATTGCATCCCCATCGCTCTTATAATAGAGAAGGATTAAAAAGACACTAGGAGTTGGACATGTTGAAAAAACGAGAAGATTTACGAAATATAGCAATTATCGCCCACGTTGACCATGGTAAAACAACACTTGTTGACCAGTTATTACGTCAAGCGGGGACGTTCCGTGCAAATGAGCACGTGGAAGAACGTGCAATGGATTCAAATGATTTAGAAAGAGAACGCGGTATTACTATTTTAGCGAAAAATACAGCGATTCATTATGAAGATAAAAGAATTAACATTTTAGATACACCTGGACATGCTGACTTCGGTGGTGAAGTAGAACGTATCATGAAAATGGTTGATGGTGTTTTACTTGTTGTTGATGCATATGAAGGTTGTATGCCACAAACACGATTTGTGTTAAAGAAAGCACTTGAGCAAAACTTAACTCCAATCGTTGTTGTAAACAAAATTGACCGTGACTTTGCTCGTCCAGACGAAGTAGTTGATGAAGTAATCGACTTATTTATTGAACTTGGTGCAAACGAAAATCAATTAGAGTTCCCTGTTGTATTTGCTTCAGCAATGAACGGAACAGCGAGCTTAGATTCAAATCCAGCAAACCAAGAAGAGAATATGAAATCATTATTTGATACAATTATTGATCATATTCCAGCACCAATCGATAACAGTGAAGAGCCACTTCAATTCCAAGTAGCACTTCTTGATTATAATGATTATGTAGGTCGTATCGGAGTTGGTCGTATATTCCGCGGTACAATGAAAGTAGGACAACAAGTTGCATTAATGAAGGTTGATGGAAGTGTAAAACAATTCCGTGTAACAAAATTATTTGGTTACATGGGATTAAAACGTCAAGAAATTGAAGAAGCAAAAGCTGGAGACCTAGTAGCTGTTTCAGGTATGGAAGATATTAACGTTGGTGAAACGGTATGTCCAGTTGAACATCAAGAGGCATTGCCGTTATTACGTATTGATGAGCCGACACTACAAATGACATTCCTTGTAAATAACAGCCCATTTGCAGGGCGTGAAGGTAAGTATATTACATCTCGTAAAATTGAAGAACGTCTTCGTTCACAGTTAGAAACAGATGTGAGCTTACGTGTAGATAATACAGAATCTCCTGATGCATGGATTGTATCTGGACGCGGAGAATTACATTTATCAATCTTAATCGAAAACATGCGCCGTGAAGGATACGAATTACAAGTGTCAAAACCAGAAGTAATTATTAAAGAAGTTGATGGCGTAAGATGTGAGCCTGTAGAGCGCGTACAAATCGATGTGCCTGAAGAATACACTGGTTCTATTATGGAATCAATGGGTGCACGTAAAGGTGAAATGTTAGACATGGTAAATAACGGAAACGGCCAAGTTCGCCTTATTTTCATGGTTCCAGCACGTGGGTTAATTGGTTACACGACAGAATTCCTAACATTAACTCGTGGTTATGGTATTTTAAACCATACATTCGATTGCTACCAACCAGTACATGCTGGACAAGTTGGTGGACGTCGCCAAGGTGTTCTTGTTTCACTTGAAGCAGGAAAAGCATCACAATACGGTATTATGCAAGTTGAAGATCGCGGTGTAATCTTTGTTGAACCAGGTACAGAAGTATATGCTGGTATGATTGTTGGAGAACACACACGTGAGAATGATTTAACAGTTAACGTTGTAAAAATGAAACAACAAACTAACATTCGTTCTGCGACGAAAGATCAAACTTCAACAATGAAAAAACCACGCTTAATGACTTTAGAAGAGTCATTAGAGTACTTAAACGATGATGAGTTCTGTGAAGTAACTCCAGAATCAATTCGTCTTCGTAAAAAGATTCTTGATAAGAGTGAGCGCGAAAGAGCTGCTAAGAAAAAGAAATCTGTAGAAGCTTAAGTAATGTAGGGCTGCCTTTTAATAAAAGGCAGCTTTTTTATCGTGATTATTTTTTGAAAATTTGTTCTTTTTTGTGGACAGTATTTTTTTTGCAGGGTACTCTTATAGTAAGTAAATTGGAAATGAAATAGAAGGAGTTGTTATTCATTTGCGTGAGTAAGGGGGAGAAATGTAGTGCTTGAAAAAATGTCATTTTTTGCGAAGTTGTACAATGTAGATGTCAATCCAGAGGTGGGAATGTGGCTTCTTTACGGTACAATTATTATATTCAGCATTATTGTTTATAATTTAGGGTTTGCTAGAAAGTTATCTTTGTTAAAGAATGTAATAATTTATACTGTACTAATACTAGGTTGTACTATTTTAACCTTTTTTGCTGTTTTTCTGCCTGTAGGAGAAGGGCTCGTTGTAGCGATTATTATACTTGGTATATATAAATTACGTTTACGACAAGCGAAACATTCAAAAGCAAGCTAAAGGAGGAATGGAAGATGCATTCTGTGCAAGATGCATTATATAATTGGTTAACAATTAAAGTTGTTGCGGAGGCTCGTCCATATGATGAAGCTGCTCAAGAAACATATATGCTTTTTCATAATATGCTACATGAAGACCATCAGTTAAAACATATAACGGTAGAAAAAAGGGAAGATATGTATTTTGTTACATATGAAAGAGAAGGGGAAAAGAAAGCAGTTCGGTTTCCGCTTGAGCTAATTGATTGTTTTTTAGAACAGATAAATCGAGATCCAGAGAAATATAAATAAGCTCTTATCCTATTCGATAAGAGCTTATTTATACGTTACAATTATGTACATCATATCGTAGACGGCTGAATTTACTATACAGTAATATTTATTTGATTGCTTTCAGCGTTCAAATAAACGATATACCTATTAGCATATTACCATTCATCTTCAACCGTTTTATCACGATATAATCGGAAGTTACCAGTTGCGTGTCTTTCTAAAGTACGTTCTGAAATTCGATCCGTACATTGCTTACACATAAATGTATGAATAGGACGATTGCGAAGCCGTTTTGCAACGGGATTTTCGTCATTTAAATCTTCTCTTTTATCACAAAGAATACATTTAACTCTCATTTTGTCACCTCGGCACAAATTCTATCTTACTTTAGTATATCATGTGCTTTAGATATTTTTGAACTATAGGAGAAAAAATAAATATTTTCGCAATTCGAAAAATAGGTTATTATATAAGTGAAACTACTATCAACGTGGAATTATAATTTTTGCTGATGGTTAGTGGATCATAAGGGCAGGTTTCTTTTCTTAAGTTTTTACAGTTAAGTGCCTGGCAGAGCGAAAGTAATATAGATGCTTATGGAGGTGGAAACATGGCAAATATCGTAGAGCTAACATTAACAAATGCTTTAGTGAAAGCGCTGCGTGAAGAGCGTATTGTAACAATTGCAACGACTGATTTTGAGAAAGGCATTCCAAATGTAAGTGCGATTTCATGGGTATATGCAATAGATGAAAAAGTTATTCGTTTTGCAGTGGATCAACGCTCTCGCATTGTAGAAAATTTGCGTCATCATGCGGGGCTTGTTCTGACTGTTATGGCAGATGAGTCTGTATATTCTATAAGTGGTAAAGCGATTATAAAAACAGAGCGGATAGAAGGTGTTCCGCTGAAATTAACTTTAATTGAAGTTTCTGTGCAAGAAGTGCGTGACGTAATGTTTTATGGTGCGAAACTTGCTATTGAACCGAAATATGAAAAAACATATGATCTTCGTGCTGCGGCAAAGTTAGACAATCAAGTTGTATCTGCGATGAAGGATATGTGAAAAAGGATGGGCAGCAAAGAAAGTTGTTCATCCTTTTCTTTGTATTTTAAGTGATTTCTATTCTACCTCGTTTGTACAGTACATATAATTATAACAATGGTTCGTCCATAATCATGGATGAAACCCTTGTTCTACAAATTTAATGGTGGAGTCAGGGGGTAACAGGTTGAATAAAATTTATGTGCTAGACACGAATGTACTTTTGCAAGATCCGTTATCTATTTTTTCATTTGAAAATAACGATGTAGTCATTCCGGCTGTTGTGTTAGAGGAAGTAGATTCAAAGAAACGCTATATGGATGAGGTTGGCAGGAATGCACGCTATGTATCAAAACTAATAGATAAATTTCGTGAACTTGGGAAATTACATGATAGCATTCCTCTTGAGAATGGAGGGACATTTCGAATTGAATTAAATCATCGTTCATTTGTTCAATTACAAGATATTTTTGTAGAAAAAACAAATGATAATCGTATTTTAGCTGTGGCTAAAAATTTATCATTAGAAGAGCAAGAAAAAGAAAATGGAAAATCTGTCATCCTTGTGAGTAAGGATGTACTTGTACGAGTAAAAGCTGATGCTCTAGGTTTACAAGCTGAAGATTATTTGAGTGATCGTGTTACGGAAGTAGAAAACATATATACGGGCTTCTTAGAGTATTACATACAAAAAGAGATTTTAAACCGTTTTTATGAAAAAGGAGAGCTTCCTCTTTCTGAAATTGCGAATCATCCGTTTTATCCCAATCAATTTATTGTAATGAAAGATGCTTTAGGTGGATCAAGTTCGGCTCTTGGGATTGTAGATCATTCAGGGAAAAAGATAAAAAAGCTTATTTTTCCAAATGAGCAGATTTGGGGAATTCGTCCACGAAATGTACAACAAATTATGGGGATGGAATTGTTGTTACGTGAAGACATTCCTCTTGTAACATTGACAGGAAAAGCTGGAACGGGGAAAACATTAATAGCATTAGCTGCAGGACTAATGCAAACAGAAGATTTGGGAATGTTTAAAAAGTTACTCGTGGCAAGACCTATTGTTCCAGTTGGAAAAGACATTGGATATTTACCAGGAGAGAAAGAAGAAAAATTAAGACCTTGGATGCAACCGATTTATGATAATTTAGAATATTTATTCAATACAAAAAAGCCTGGTGAATTAGATGCAATCTTAGCGGGAATGGGTTCTATTGAAGTAGAAGCTCTAACATATATTCGTGGACGTAGTATTCCAGAGCAGTTTATTATTATCGATGAAGCACAAAATTTAACGAAACATGAAGTGAAGACAATTTTAACGCGTGTCGGAGAGAGAAGTAAAATTGTTTTAATGGGAGATCCACAGCAAATTGATCATCCATATTTAGATGAATATAATAACGGTTTAACATATGTGGTAGAGAAGTTTAAAGAACAAAAAATTAGTGGACATGTGAAGTTTGTAAAAGGTGAACGCTCTAACTTAGCGCAACTAGCAGCAGATTTATTGTAGGAAAGAGTGGCGATAAGCCACTCTTATTTGTTTTCTATGAACAAACAATAAGTTCTTTCACTAATAGAATATTCATTTTACACAATAGTAAATTTTCGAATATATCGAATAGGATTATTGACATTAGAGCCATCACCGAAATAAAGGTGAACAGGGCCATCTTCTTTTAGTGGCTTCCCTATACTAGAAAAACCGAGAATAGCATCCTTTGCTTCGTTTATTGAAATGGTTGTAATACCAGATTCAGTATGAATTTCTACAAGTGTTGCGTCATTAGAAATTTCTGCGTTTTCTAAAAAAGGTAAAAAAGGTATGCCGAATGTTCCGGTAATAATCTTTTCTTTTTCAAATCTTGCAACGCTTTTATTAACCGGTGGAAAAATAGCTCCTTCTCTAATTTCACGATCCCAATGTTTGGATGCTTCTTTAGTATATTGTGCTAACTCACTTATTTTTTCTTTTGGAGTTGTAAAGTATGTTGTTAAGTCAACTTTTCGATCATCAAAAATCCAGACACTTGGATCAATTGTAATTGGAAAGCGTACATTTCCGTTAATAAATAAGATTTCATTCATTGTTGTTCCCCCATTTGTCTTATACTCCCACTTTTCAGTATAATAGGACTAGGAACAATTGTCACAGAAAATGTTTCTATTGCAATTTATGAAAACTATCGCTAATATTAATAGATAGGATAGGAGAGTAGGACGGAAACGGAGGGAACCAATTTGGCGTCTGAGACAGTAACAAATCATCAGGAAAAGGCACTTGCCCTTCTACAAGCTGATGCAGAGAAAATTTTAAAACTTATTAAGGTGCAAATGGACCACCTTACGATGCCGCAGTGTCCATTGTACGAAGAGGTACTCGATACACAAATGTTTGGCTTATCCCGTGAAGTTGATTTTGCGGTTCGTCTTGGTCTCATTGCTGAAGAGCAAGGTAAAGAAATTTTAGGAGAATTAGAACGCGAGCTATCGGCGCTACATGATGCTTTTACAAACAAACAATAATAGCTGGTTCAAATAAGGGGCTCAAACTGAATCAGTTTGAGCTTTTTTTGTGGAAAAAAAACGATTTTTCCTGAAAAGCAGGAAGAATGCAAATATATATGGAATACAACTGTAAAAAAGAAGAGAGAAAGAGGATTTTGAATGAAAAGAGTCTGGAAGTCAATAGATTATTCTTTAGTGCTTCCTCTTGTTATCGTATGTGTGATCGGCGTTATTATGGTGTATAGTGCCAGCTCTATTGTTGCGATTACAAAATATTATCCGAAATACGGGTGGACGAGCGATCACTTTTTTCTATCACAGTTAAAAGCATTAATCGTCGGAACAATTGGATTGCTTATTGCTATGTTTGTTCCCTTTCAAGTTTGGCGAAAGCGTATCATTGCTGTTTTAATCGTTGTGGTTAGCGTAGGAATGCTGTTAATTGTTTTAAAATGGGGAATTGTTGTGAATCATGCGAAATCGTGGGTGTTTGGTGTACAGCCGTCGGAGTTTGTTAAATTAGGGATCATCATTGTATTAGCGCGTTTTTATGCAAAAAAGCAAGCAACAGATGGACCGATTTGGCATGGTGCTGGCCGAGTGTTTATTTTTTTATTGATTACAATTTATTTAATTTTAAAACAGCCTGATTTAGGGACAACATTATTAATTATATCAACGATTGGGATTATGACGTTCTGTTCAGGGATCCCCTTTCAAGTTTGGCTAAAACGAATTGTTCTTACATCTATTATATGGATTCCGCTCGGATATTTTATAGGGAAAAATGTTTTAACACCTGTTCAAATCGCACGGTTCACTACATTTTGGAATCCGTTTAGTGATGCGCAAGGAAAGGGATTTCAATTAATCAATTCGTTTGTTGGTATTGCTTCTGGTGGTGTAGGTGGTAGAGGTTTAGGAAATAGTATTCAAAAGTATGGGTATTTACCAGAACCGCATACAGACTTTATTATGGCAATTGTATCAGAGGAACTAGGGTTTGTTGGAGTGGCTATTATTTTAATAGGTTTACTAGTCATTGTCGTTCGTGCTTTTCGAATTGCACAAAAATGTAAAGATCCTTTTGGAAGCTTACTTGCGATTGGAATTGGGAGTATGATAGGGGTGCAATCTATTGTAAACTTAGGCGGCATTACGGGAATTATGCCACTTACTGGTGTGCCTCTGCCATTTGTTAGTTATGGTGGTACTTCTTTAGTGTCAACCTTAGCGGCAATGGGAATTTTATTAAATGTAGCTAGTTTTGTGAAACAGCAAGAAAAAAGAGAGCAGCGAGAGCGAGAGCAAGAGCAACAACAACAACCTAAACAAGAGAGACATCTTGTTATTGTTAAATAAAAGAAGCTTTGTACAAATGTACAAAGCTTCTTTTATTTGCATATCTTCAGAAAAAAGATGTTTATTTTGTTATTTTACAATAAAGAGTATGTCACATTTATTAAATGTGTTCTACAAAAAGAATGGTTGCTTCCTTCTTTTTATGCTATACTAATTTTGTCATATAATAATGGACAGAGTGCTTATCATTTGTCAAAAAATAAGGTATGATGAATAAAAATAAGGTGAAGCTTACACGCAGTGAAAAAGTACTGCTGAAAGTGAAATACTTACTCCCGCTAAAACGGGACAAATTTATAGTGTTTTGAATGGTAGGAAAATAGAGGGGGAAAATCATGAAAAGGCTGCAACGTATTCAGAAAGTATTAGTAGCTAACCGCGGAGAAATCGCAATTCGTGTGTTTCGTGCTTGTACAGAATTAGGGCTACGCACAGTTGCGATTTACTCGAAGGAAGATAGCGGCTCATATCATCGCTATAAAGCAGATGAAGCGTATTTAGTAGGAGAAGGTAAAAAACCAATTGATGCATATCTTGATATTGAAGGTATTATTGAAATTGCAAAAAGTAATCATGTTGATGCAATTCACCCTGGATACGGATTCTTGTCAGAAAATATCGAATTCGCAAAACGTTGCGAAGAAGAGGGGATTATTTTTATCGGTCCAAAGAGTAAGCATTTAGACATGTTTGGAGATAAAGTAAAGGCAAGAACGCAAGCGCAATTGGCGAATATCCCTGTTATTCCTGGTAGTGATGGTCCTATAAATGATCTTGAAGAAGTAGCCGATTTTGCGAAAAAGTATAGTTATCCGATTATCATTAAAGCAGCTCTTGGCGGTGGCGGACGCGGGATGCGGATTGTACGCAGTGCAGGGGAATTAAAGGAAGCGTATGATCGTGCGAAATCCGAGGCGAAAGCTGCATTTGGGAACGATGAAGTATATGTAGAAAAATTTGTTGAAAATCCAAAGCATATTGAAGTACAAATATTAGCAGATGAACAGGGAAATATTGTTCATCTATATGAACGCGATTGTTCTGTACAGCGTAGGCATCAAAAAGTGGTAGAAGTAGCACCAAGTGTGTCTCTTCCAGTTGAACTGCGCAATCGTATTTGTGAGGCTGCAGTTCAATTAACGAAAAATGTTAATTATGTGAACGCGGGAACAGTTGAGTTTCTAGTAAAAGGAAACGAATTTTATTTCATTGAAGTGAATCCACGTGTTCAAGTGGAACATACAATTACAGAAATGATTACAGGTATTGATATCGTTCAATCACAAATTTTAATTGCTGACGGATATGCTTTACATAGTGAAAAAATAAGTATTCCAAAACAAGAAGATATCATTACGCATGGATTTGCAATTCAATCTCGTGTAACAACAGAAGATCCGCTAAATAACTTCATGCCAGATACCGGGAAAATTATGGCGTATCGTTCTGGTGGCGGCTTTGGGGTGCGTTTAGATACAGGAAATAGCTTCCAGGGTGCAGTTATTACGCCATATTATGACTCATTACTTGTAAAAGTAACAACTTGGGCATTAACGTTTGAACAAGCAGCATCAAAAATGGTACGTAACTTAAAAGAATTCCGGATTCGTGGTATTAAAACAAACATTCCGTTTTTGGAAAATGTTGTAAAACACCAAAGCTTTTTATCGGGAGAATATGATACATCATTTATCGATTCCTCACCGGAACTATTCGTATTTCCAAAACGAAAAGACCGTGGTACAAAAATGCTATCGTATATTGGCACGGTAACGGTAAATGGATTCCCTGGAGTAGGAAAACAAGAAAAACCGATTTTTGCAGAAGCGCGCATTCCAAACATAATACATTCTGAACCAATCGAGGCTGGTACGAAACAAATTTTAGATGGGCGCGGAGCCGATGGATTAGTAAAATGGGTTCAAGAACAAAAACAAGTTTTATTAACCGATACTACATTTCGTGATGCGCATCAATCATTATTAGCAACGCGTATTCGTACAGAAGAGTTGAAACAAATTGCTGAACCAACAGCAAGAATGTTACCGAATTTATTTTCGACAGAAATGTGGGGCGGAGCAACATTTGATGTCGCGTATCGTTTCTTAAAAGAAGATCCATGGGAACGTTTATTACAATTACGTGAGAGTATGCCCAATGTATTATTTCAAATGCTTCTTCGCGCATCAAATGCAGTGGGATATAAAAACTATCCAGATAACTTAATTCAAAAGTTTGTAGAATGTTCTGCGCAGGCGGGTATTGATGTATTTCGTATTTTTGATAGCTTAAACTGGGTGGAAGGTATGCGTGTTGCAATTGATGCTGTGCGTCAAAGTGGTAAAATTGCAGAGGCAACAATGTGCTACACAGGTGATATCCATGATCCAATGCGCAGTAAATATGATTTAAATTACTATAAAAACTTAGCAAAAGAGTTAGAAGCATCGGGTGCTCATATTTTAGGGATTAAAGATATGGCAGGATTATTAAAACCAAATGCAGCATACGATCTAGTATCCGCATTAAAAGAAACGGTATCGATTCCGGTGCATCTTCATACGCATGATACTAGCGGGAACGGTGTATTAACATATGCGAAAGCAATTGAAGCTGGTGTTGATATTGTAGATGTTGCGGTAAGCTCTATGGCTGGTTTAACATCTCAGCCGAGCGCTAATACATTGTTCTATGCATTAGAAGGAAATGAAAGACAACCAAATGTGGACGTAAATTCATTAGAGAAACTCTCTCATTATTGGGAAGATGTTCGTAAATATTATTCTTCTTTTGAAAGTGGAATGAATGCACCGCATACAGAAGTTTACATGCATGAAATGCCAGGTGGCCAATACAGTAATCTACAGCAGCAGGCAAAAGCTGTCGGATTAGGAGATCGTTTTGATGAAGTGAAAGTAATGTATCGTCGTGTTAAC
This sequence comes from Bacillus sp. S10(2024), assembly GCF_050473865.1. Classification (NCBI taxonomy): domain Bacteria; kingdom Bacillati; phylum Bacillota; class Bacilli; order Caryophanales; family Bacillaceae; genus Bacillus; species Bacillus sp. S10(2024). Next base: position 383,576 of record NZ_JBFLUR010000002.1, read on the forward strand.
GATATGTTCGGTGATATTGTGAAAGTAACTCCATCTTCAAAAGTGGTCGGTGATATGGCTCTATTTATGGTACAAAATCATTTAACAGAGAAAGATATTTATGAACGTGGTCATGCATTGGATTTCCCGGGATCAGTTGTGGAGATGTTTTCTGGTGATCTTGGACAACCATATGGTGGTTTCCCTAAAGAGTTACAAGAGATTATTCTAAAAGGAAAAGAGCCTTTAACAGTAAGACCAGGTGAATTATTAGAATCGATTGACTTTGAAGTATTAAAAGAAGAATTATTCCATAAACTTGGTCGTGAAGTAACGATGTTTGATATTGTAGCGTATGCGTTATATCCAAAAGTATTTATGGATTATCAAAAGGTTGCAGAGCAATATGGAGATATTTCTGTTCTTGATACACCAACATTCTTCTATGGGATGAGACTTGGCGAGGAAATTGGTGTGGAAATTGAACGCGGTAAAACGTTAATTGTGAAATTGATTTCGATTGGAGAACCACAATTAGATGGTACACGTGTTGTCTACTTTGAACTTAATGGACAGCCTCGTGAAATTGTTATAAAAGATGAAAGTGTTAAAGTGACGGTTTCGCAACGAGTGAAAGGGAATCGTGAAAATCCAAGTCATATTAATGCAACAATGCCGGGCACTGTAATTAAAGTGGTGGTAAAAGAAGGGGAGCAAGTGAAAAAAGGTGATACCATGGCAATTACAGAAGCGATGAAAATGGAAACAACTGTACAAGCTCCATTTACTGGCACGGTGAAAAAAGTGTATGTGAAAGACGGAGATGCAATTCAAACAGGTGATTTGCTGATTGAATTCGAGTGATAAAATAAGGCTATTACTCCAATTTTGGAAATAAAAAAGAGCTGCTTTTGTGCAGCTCTTTTGCTTTTTGAAAATAATAACTTGTCGAAGAGACAAGTTATTATGATAGTTTCGTTTGCTTAGTAGTACGATTTATTTCTGTGTTTTTCATGTTTGTTTTACTACGTGTTCCTAGCATCACTAAATAGCATAATACAGCAAATAAACATGATATAAAGAGTGAATGCAGAAGTGACATTGCTAAGCTTGCTTCTGTATATACAACTAAAATACCAGCGATTGCTTGACACGCGACAAGAATGAAAGCTGTAATCCATCCATAACAGACAACAGGTTGTTGCTTATAATGCCTAATAGCTATCAGCATTGCATATAAAATCCAAGCGGAAATTAATAGAGCTGCAATTCGGTGTCCCATCTGTACCCATTCATGAAACTGCATTGGAAGTGGGCTATTTTTACTGCATAATGGGAAACTCGGACATGCTAAACTCGCATGCTCATGACGCACTAACGCTCCAGTATAAACAACAAGATAACTGTAAATTGTTACACCGTAAATATGAAATTTCATCTTCTTATCAATAACAAGTGAATGGGCATCAAATTTCTTATCGATCTCAAAGATAAGAAGTGTTAATAAAATAACAGCAGCAAACGAAATAAGGGAAATACCGAAGTGAATTGCTAATACAGCCGGAACTTGCCCCCACACAACCGCAGCAGCGCCCATTAGCGCTTGCGCTATTAAAAACACAAAAGATAAAATAGCCAGTGCTTTTGTTTCACGAACGTGTCCATAATATTTCCAAGATAAGATACATAGTAGTGTAACGAGAATTCCTGCAGAACCTGAAGTAAGACGATGACTGAGTTCAATAATTGTTTCCATGGATAAATTCGAAGGAACAAGTTCTCCGTTACACAGCGGCCAAGATTTACCACAGCCTTGTCCAGAGCCAGTTTTAGTAACTAATGCTCCGCCAAGTAGTACAAATAATAAATCAAGACTTGTAATGACTGCTAACCATTTTATAAAGCGTTGCAATCTTTTTCACCAACTTTCAATTTCAAAGTTATTGTGCAATATTTTAATAAAATAAAGTAAAACTTCCCTCGCTGTTGTTTTTCATCCTAACCAAGGGCTAGTTAAACTAATTTGGCGCATACGAGCAGTTCCTAACCTATATTCTTTCTGTCTTTAGAATCTTGAGGTACAGGCTTAGCTACTTGTAAATAGCCATAAATGTTATAGAAACAGAAATGCACTACAGTCCTATGATATAGAAAATCTGATAAAATAGCAAAGGGGAGAGAAAGGGAGAAAGAAAGGAAAATAAATTGCTTATTTTAACAAAAAATAGTGAGTTTTATAAAGAAATACACGGAAATACATGCAGAATCTGACAAAATGGTTTATTATAAAAGATAATTACATTCTATACTTGATGAAGTAATGGGAAAACTTTTTAAGTCATAGACACAAAAAGTTCATGTTTTCTTCACAATTTCTTCGTGAAATATGTTTTAATATATTCTAGCAAGAAGTGTATATTAATAGTAAAATCATAAAACAACATTTCCACTGTAATAATATTGCTGTATAAAAGCATGCTGTTTTATTTTAAGTAAATAGGCAAAAGAAAGTATGGAAGTTTTAAGAGGGGGTTAAAGTGATGAACCATGCAACAAGTGAACTGCATGATGAGTCAGCTGTAACAAATGTACCGGAAACAACACGTGTACAAGATTTATTAGCGCTCGTTAAGATGGGGATTGTAAATTCAAATACACTTACTGTATTTACAGGATTATGGTTAGCTCTACATTTCAATGGATTGAATGTAATGGACCATTTAGATAAAATGTTTTTTACAATCGTCGGCTCTGCATTAATTATGGCGGGGGCATGTAGCTTAAATAACTATATTGACCGTGATATTGATCATTTAATGGAACGAACAAAAAATCGCCCAACAGTAACAGGGAAATATAAACCTGGATTCGCATTAACATTAGGTATTTCAATTGCGCTTCTGGGCTTTGTGTTTTTACTATTTACAACACCAATGGCAGCATTTATTGGTTTTATTGGTTTCTTTACGTATGTTGTTCTATATTCATTATGGACAAAGCGAAAATATACGTTAAATACAGTAGTAGGGAGTGTATCAGGTGCAGTTCCTCCTTTAATCGGTTGGGCAGCTATTGATCCTAGCTTGAATCATCCTATTGCTTGGATGCTATTCTTAATTATGTTTGTTTGGCAAATTCCACATTTCCTCGCACTTGCGATGAAACGTGTTGAAGAATATCGTAATGCAGGTATTCCAATGCTTCCTGTTGCGCATGGATTTGATATTACAAAACGTCAAATTATGATTTGGACAGTATGCTTATTGCCACTGCCATTTTATATGAATGCACTTGGAGTAACATTTATGGTAATTGCAACTTTGCTTAACATCGGTTGGATCGTGTTAGGGTTTTATGGCTTCCGTAAGAAAGATGACATCAAATGGTCCGTGCAAATGTTTGTATACTCCTTAAATTATTTAACAATCTTATTTATTTCAATGATTGTTGTAACTTTCTTCTAAGACAACGACAACAGGGGATTTCTTTACGTTGAGATTTACTTTACTTACTATAAAGTACAATCTAATTAACAAAGAAAGTGGGGGTTGTTTGCATGAAGAAACAGTGGCGATTGCTTTCGCTTGTTTCACTAGTGGCTTTACTGTTAGGGGGATGCGGTAAAGCCTTTCAATCTACTTTGATTCCACAAGGTGAAGTAGCAAAAATGCAATATGATTTATTGTTATTAGCTAGTGCAATCATGATTGGTGTCGTTCTTGTAGTTACGATTATTTTCTTGTATGTAATTGTGCGTTTCCGTCAAAGGAAAGGCCAGGAAAATTATATTCCGAAGCAAGTAGAAGGAAATCACAAGCTAGAAATTATATGGACAGTCATTCCGATTTTACTTTTATTGGTATTGGCTGTCCCTACTGTTACATATACGTTTAAACTTGCTGACGTAAGTGGAATGGAGAAAAAGAATATTGATAAAGATACAATCGTTGTTGATGTAACAGCGAATCTTTATTGGTGGGAATTTTCTTACAATAATGAAAAATTAGTATCTTCGCAAGATTTAGTCATCCCTACAGGTAAAAAAGTGTATTTAAATTTAAAAGGTGCTGATATCAAACACTCATTTTGGGTGCCATCTTTAGCTGGAAAAATGGATACAAATACAGATAATGTGAACAAGATGTGGATTAAAGCAGATAAGACCGGCACATATAATGGATTTTGTACAGAATTTTGCGGACCTTCTCATTCTTTAATGCAGTTTAAAGTGAAAGCTGTTAATGAAAGCGAGTACAGAAAATGGGTTGCTAGTATGAAAGAATTAGATGGTAAAAAGACTGTTGCTACTTCGAAAGAGCAAGAAGGAAAACAAATTTTTGAAAAGAGTTGTATCGGTTGTCATGCTGTTGGATCAAATGATAGCAGACCACCTTCTGCACGTATCGCACCTAATTTAGCAAATTTTGCAGACCGTGATATGGTTGCGGGAATTGCTGAAAATAATGACGAAAATGTAAAAAAATGGTTAAAAGACCCTGAAAGCATGAAACCAGGAAATAAAATGACTGGAAAATACGGTAATCTTACTGACGATCAAGTAGAGTCATTAAATGCTTACTTGAAAACATTAAAAGTTGAAAAGTAATGAGAAACTATTTGCGAAGGGGAGGTTGAAAACGTGAGTTCTGTAGCAAAAAAACAGGGAGTTGGCTCTGTGATTTGGGATTATTTAACAACAGTAGATCATAAAAAGATTGCCATTCTCTATTTAATTGCAGGTGGATTATTTTTTATCATCGGTGGAATAGAAGCAATATTTATTCGGTATCAGTTAGCGTTTCCAAACAATGATTTTCTTGTTGGAGATGCATATAATCAAGTTTTAACAATGCACGGAACAACAATGATTTTTTTAGCAGCAATGCCGCTTGTATTTGCAATGATGAACGCAGCTGTACCACTTCAAATTGGTGCACGCGACGTTGCGTTTCCATTTATTAATGCGCTTGGATTTTGGCTATTTTTCTTTGGAGGCGTATTTTTAAATTTAAGTTGGTTTTTAGGAGGAGCACCTGATGCAGGATGGACATCATATGCATCGTTATCACTTGCATCAAAAGGGCACGGCATTGATTTCTATGTTCTTGGTTTGCAAATTTCGGGTATTGGGACATTAATAGGTGGAATTAACTTTCTAGTTACCATCATTAATATGCGTGCACCTGGAATGACATATATGCGTATGCCGATGTTTACATGGACGACATTTGTAACATCTGCCCTTATTTTATTTGCATTTCCACCGCTCACAGTCGGTTTAGCTTTATTAATGTTAGATCGTTTATTTGGAACAAGCTTTTTTAACCCGGCCTTAGGAGGAAATACGATTATATGGGAGCATTTGTTTTGGATCTTCGGTCATCCAGAAGTATATATTCTTATACTCCCAGTTTTCGGAATATTCTCAGAAATATTTGCGACATTCTCTAAAAAAAGATTATTCGGATATTCATCTATGGTATTTGCAACGGTATTAATTGGATTTTTAGGATTCATGGTGTGGGCGCATCATATGTTCACAGTGGGTCTTGGACCGGTAGCAAATGCTATTTTTTCTGTAGCTACAATGGCAATTGCTGTTCCAACAGGGATTAAAATTTTCAACTGGCTCTTTACGATGTGGGGTGGAAGTATTCGTTTTACAACACCAATGATGTGGGCCGTTTCCTTCATTCCATCATTCGTTATGGGGGGGGTAACAGGGGTTATGCTTGCATCTGCTCCTGCTGATTATCAATTTCATGATAATTACTTTGTTGTCGCTCACTTCCATTACGTAATTGTAGGTGGGGTTGTGTTTGGATTATTCGCTGGGGCTCATTATTATTGGCCGCTTATGTTTAATAAAATCTTAGATGAGACACTTGGTAAAATTACGTTTTGGCTGTTCTTTATTGGTTTCCATTTAACGTTCTTTATTCAGCACTTCCTTGGTTTAATCGGTATGCCGCGCCGATATTTTACGTATTTGCCAGGCCAAGGATTAGAAACTGGAAACTTAATTAGTACAATAGGCGCAGCATTTATGGCTCTTGGAACAATTGTTCTTTTGGTTAATGTTGTAAAAACATCTTTTTCAAAAAAACAAGCCGGCTGCGATCCTTGGGATGGCCGCACGCTAGAATGGGCAATTCCTGCGCCGACACCTGAATATAATTTTAAACAATTACCATTTGTACGAGGGTTAGATCCATTATGGATTGAAAAAAGGGAAGGGAAAAATGAGATAACGCCAGCAGAGCCGATTGGTGATATTCATATGCCAAATTCATCGTTCTTACCGTTTGTTATCTCGTTAGGCCTGTTTATCGCAGCGTTTGGAGCGATGTATATGCAAGGTGGGAAAGAGAAAATGTGGTTAGTGGTAGCAATCGTTGGGCTTATTATTACGTTTGGAGCAATGTTCTTCCGATCTGTAATTGATGATCATGGATACCACATTCATAAAGAAGATTTAGATGATAAAGGGGGCAAGGCGTAATGCATGCAGAGGAAAAATTAACAAATGAAACCTTTCCAGCAGAGCCTGAAAAAGCAACCCTTGAAGGAAAGAATAAATTTATTGGATTTTGGTTGTTTCTAGGAGGCGAAACGGTACTGTTTGCTTCCTTGTTTGGAACATATTTAGCACTAAAAAATTCAACTAACGGCGGACCAACGTCACAAGAAATGTTTCAAATGCCGCTTGTGTTTATTATGACAATGCTTCTTTTAACAAGTAGTTTAACGAGTGTATATGCAATGTATCATATGAAGAATTTTAATTTTAAACAAATGCAGCTTTGGCTTATTATTACGGTCTTGCTGGGGATTGGCTTTTTAGGTTTTGAGATTTATGAGTTCAATCATTATACCCATGAATTTAAGCACACAATGAAAAGTAGTGCATTTGGTTCAGCGTTTTATGCATTAGTTGGTACGCATGGATTACACGTTTTATTTGGATTACTTTGGATTTTGACTCTAGTGGTTCGTAATGCGAAGCGTGGTTTGAATTTATACAATGCGCCAAAGTTTTACGTTGCATCAATTTACTGGCATTTTATCGACGTAGTTTGGGTGTTTATTTTCACTGTAGTATACTTAATGGGAATGGTGGGATAAACAATGGCGATAAAACAAACAAATATAAATAACCCTAAAGTGGATCTTGTTTACCGCAGAAAAAAAAGTGCAGAAGAAATGAAGCATCAAGTTGTTACTTTCGGATTAATGATTTTTTTGACAATTATCGCATTTGTAGCAGTTGCATATCCAAAAACATTTAGTCCACTTTTTTCTGTACCATTTATTTTACTGTTAGCTACCATACAAGTTATTTTTCAATTGTATTATTTTATGCATATGAGCCATAAGGGGCATGAAGCTCCGACATTTTTCTTATATGCTGGTTTACTAGTCGGATTAGTAACGATTTTAGCATTTATGACAATTGTTTGGGTTTAAAAAAAGAAAGGAGATTGAGGGTTTATCAATCTCCTTTTATTTATCCCGCTATTTGTGGGTAGTAAGCCCCCCCACCTCAAGATTGAGAAAGAAGCGTGTCCAACTCTAACGGCTAGAATTTCCGGTCGTTTCGCCCCCTCGGACGAGGCAAAAAGCGCCTCTCTGTCAGGGGCGCGGGCTTCCTGCGATTCTGACAGAGCCGCTTCCGCTTTTCTAAAGAAGATATGTGGGGGATAATTGCCCGTAAAAGCCCGATTGGTGAGGGCTGATAATCAGTGGAGGACACTGATTAAGGTTTCACTTTATGAAAGGGAGGGTGTGAAAAAAATGAACAACTTATGGATATTTAGTTTTGAAGCACTGTGGAGCCCAATCTTTTTTCTTTTTATACTAGCTGTCGTGATTAGTTATTTTTTAATTATTGGAAAATATCGATATCGTTTTCCGAACGGAGAGAAAGTAAGTAAACGGAAAATCTTTTATTTTACAAGTGGTATGCTCCTTTTATATTTGGTTAAAGGGGGCCCAATTGATTTACTTGGACATATTGTGTTTAGTGCACATATGTTAGAAATGGCAATCATGTATATTGCCGTACCTCCATTATTACTACTGGGGTTACCAATCTGGTTGTTTGAGTATATAACATCATTTCGATTGATTCATATCATGTTACGCATATGGGCAAATCCTATTATCGCATTAATTGTTTTTAATGGGGCATTTTCGATGTATCATTTACCAATTGTGTTTGATACGGTAAAGCAGAGTCAAATAGGACATCCGATTGTTCTTGCTGCATTGTTTTTTATGGCCATTATGTTGTGGTGGCCAATATTTAATCCGTTACCACAATATCAAACATTAAGTGATATTAAAAAGATTGGTTATATGTTTGCTAATGGGATGCTATTAACGCCGGCTTGTGCGCTTATCATTTTTGCGAATGAGCCGTTGTTTGTGACATATACAGATCCAAATGCATGGATGAAGGCGATGGAGCTTTGCGTGCCAGCTGGAACATTATCTAATTTAAATATTACAGGTCCTGATTTCTTACATTGGATTCCTGTTCTAGAGGATCAGAAAACAGGAGGGATTGTAATGAAGATTATACAAGAAATTGTATATGGCACGGTTATTGGATATGTTTTCTTCTCGTGGGCGCGTAAAGAGCGGAAAAAGGATGCTGAACAGATGCATGCATTACCTCCGTATTTGCAATCTCAATCACCCATGTCTGATGGAAAACTCTCATCTAAATAAAATGAAACTTCTCTCAGTAGGAAGGCTTACTGCGCTAAAGTAGCGGGATAAATTTACCAGACCAAAAGAAGGTGTACCATCGTGTACACCTTCTTTTGGTTTAGATAAATCCATTTTAATTTTTCGACATATAAGTCGCTGCTATGCAGAGTACATTATGATCGCTTCTATGTACGACTAGATGCTCTCGTCCTCTCTTAAAAAGAAAGTGATTTTTATGTCGTGTTTTAAATTGCATTTATAAAGGTTCTTTTTGAGAAGTACGATGTTCATAAAAGTATAGTAGTTTATCCCGGTGAAACTACTAGAAGTTTTCTTTATTCTATAATCGCTAAATCTTGCAACTCTTTTTCGATGTTTTGAAGTAACTGTTCGCTTTTTTGAAGAACATTTTTGGGGAAATTTTCGTTCTCTCCATACTCTACGCCATGTGGATAATAATGTTTACCAAGAAGAGGTTTTAATAACTTAATATGGGCATGTCGGCTGCCGATATCTCCTTCAATTGCAAAACCTTGTATACGTAAATAATATACATCTTTCAGCATTTCAAATTTATAGTCGTATGTTACTCGCTCGTAATCCCATTGCCCAGCTAGTACAAAGTGATGATTGTCCATTACCTCAGAAAGAAGTGTAAAGTCAACCACTAGGCCTTCAAGTTTCGTATTTGTAAATTGCATGAAATAACCTCCTTATTATAAACGTAGAACCGCTTGAATTTATAATAGTACGAATAGTGAGAAAACGCAATTCATTATAGAGAGAAAAGGGGGAATGTCTGATTTTATAAAAGAATTATGATATAGTGAACATAGTGTGGTACACACAAAATGGAGAAAACAGTTTTGTTTGTGTATACCTCAATTTCATGGTTATTCAGGAGGTATATAATTTGAAAAAGTTGTTTCGTATTATAGTAATTACTATTCTTATTTTAGCAATTGATTTATACGGGAAATTACTCGTTTCTCAATATATATTTCAATCTTCTCAGTTAAAAAAAGAGCATAAAATTGTGAAAACAAAAAAAGAAAAAGAGATTAAGGGAGTACCAGAAACAATTCCAGAGTTACTAGGTAGTGATTCTGAAATTTTATTAGCGAATTGGGGTGAACCGGCACGAATTGAGCCATCTGCATATGGTTATGAATGGTGGATATATAATCAAGACTTATCGAAATATGTGCAGTTTGGAGTTAAAGAGCACAAAATTGTTACGATTTATGTTGGCGGAGAGAAAGTGAGTGTTTCACCATTTCATATTGGTGAAAAGTATGAAGATATTTATAAAAAAAATCCATTTTCATATGAAATCTCACTTAAAATGGGAAAAAATAGCTATCAATTTGAATTATCTGATGTTGAACTAACAGAACAACCACTCGTTTCTAGCGAAGAGGGATGGGCGCAACTATATTTTGATCATTTTACACATAAACTTGTCGGTGTTCGTTATATGGATGATGAAACGTTAATCAAACAAAAACCGTATCAACTCGTTTCCTCTGGAGAATTAACGAATCCACAGCCGTTATCACCAGAACAAATGAAACAAGTGGAACAAGGAAATGCTCAGCAAATTTTAGATTTGACAAATGTTATTCGAATTCGTAATCATCTTCCATTATTAGTATGGGACCAGCAAACGGCGGTGGTAGCATATGAACATAGTAAAGACATGAAAGACAACAATTATTTTTCTCATGATTCACCTTCGTTTGGCACATTAGGAGATCGTTTGCACAAAGGAAATGTATCATTTCAGTTAGCTGGGGAAAACATTGCTGCGCAGCATAGTGATGCAATCGCGGCGGTTCAAGGATGGTTAAATAGTGAGGGGCATCGAAAGAATTTACTAAACGAACAATTCACTGGTTTAGGAATTGGCGTGTATGATAAATTTTATACGCAAAATTTTATTCAGAAGTAGGGTGTATGGATTGCCTAAAAATAGGCGAACCATGCGCCTTTTTTTTCTTACAATATAGTAAAAAGATACATCTGATGGGGTGGGTGATTGTAATGACAACAGTGAAAGGAGATTTACATCCTTCTATTCAAAAATTCAAAGAGTTTGTACGTCAGCATCCAAAGATGGTTCATGACGTTCGAAATGGAACGAAATCATGGCAACAGTTTTATGAAGAATGGTATTTACTTGGGGAAGGAGATGGTATATGGAATCGTTACAAAGTAAATGGAGAGATAGTTCCTCCTTCTGTACAAGAAGAGAGCGAAGAAAAGTCAGGGGATTTGATGGGACAAATGGTATCGTTTTTTAAAAAAATTGATGTGGAACAGGTGCAACAACATTTAGCGAATATGACGACAGCTATTGGGAGCGTACAGCAGGTTATTCAACAGTTTCAAGGGAATCAGACAACTAAACAACAGCGTAATGCCGAAAATAATCCGTTTTTCTTTCAAAAAGACTAGGAGGATGAGTGATGAGAGCAGAACTCATCGAATTTGTAAGGTCGAATGAAGATTTACAGAAATATATTCGCGAGCAGCCGTATTGGTATCGGAAGCTTTCTAGAAACCCAAGCGAAAAAGAAGCATTTGAATTAGCGGCCATGCAATATTTTAAAAAGACAATCCCAGATAAAGTGGCTAAATTTCAAAATCAATTATCCGTTGCTTCTCTTATGATAGACATGTTTCAATATATGAAACAACAAAACGTTGATTAAGTGGGAGGAAAAACTGTGTCCGTCATGCGAAACTTTTGTTACAATAAAAATGGATTATAGAAAAAGGAGTTGCAGCATGACGGAAATTTGTTTAGTACGACATGGACAAACTGATTGGAATTTTCAAGAAATTATTCAAGGAAGAGAAGATATTCCTTTAAATGAAATTGGGAAAAAACAAGCAAGTCAAAGTGCCGCAGCTTTAAAAGCTGAATCATGGGATATCATCGTTAGTAGTCCGCTAGTAAGAGCACACGAAACAGCACAAGCTATTGCTAATATGGTGAAAATAGACACTATTTACCTTGATGAACGTTTTATGGAACGGAATTTTGGAGTAGCATCAGGAAAGCCAGTTGCTGAAGTTAGACAGTTTATTGCAGATGGTAACGTAGAAGGAATGGAAACGGATCAAGAAATTGTTGAGCGGTGTTTTGCGGCATTAAAAGATGTTGCCCAAAATTATATGGGAAAACGTATTATTATTGTTGCACATTCCCATGCAATTAAAGCTATATTACATGCTATTTCTCCAAAAGAAATTACATTTCAAACTCCACTGCAAAATGCATGTATTAGTTATGTGAGAGAAATAGAAGGAACATGGGAAGTTGTAAAGTATAATATCGCTGAACATATTTGTTTGTAATTTATATCTGAATAAAGTCATAGAATTAGTAGTTCTGCTATAAATGTGATATGATTAATATTCGGAGGTGTCTCTCATGATTGTAGCGACGCTAGAGAGCGTAATGATTTTAGACAAGGCTGAACAACTTGCAAAGGCAGTTGTTCTTTCAGATATAGCAGAGCAGTACCGCAAGTGCTACCATACATTGCAACAAGACCCGGAAGTACAAATGCTAATAGGGCAATTTACAGCAATGAAAGAGCGTTATGAAGAAGTGCAGCGGTTTGGAAAATACCATCCTGACTATACAACTGTATCGAAACAAATGCGGGAGTTAAAACGAGCGATAGATTTGCATGAAAATATAGCTGCTTTTAAAAAAGCAGAAAATGATTTGCAAAAGTTATTGGATGAGATTAGTGTAATTATGGGAGCCGAAATCTCTCCTGCTATTAAAGTTCCGACAGGCAATCCATTCTTTGATGCAGGTGGTTGTGGAGGCGGTTGTGGCTCTGGAGGTAGTTGTGGGTGTAAAAAAACGGGGTAATCTGCCCCGTTTTTTAGAATATAGAAGAAAAAAGACTATAAGAAACGGCTTCCGTTTTTTTAAAATATTTGAAAATCGATAATGAAATTTTCAACGATGGGGGCTTAATATCAGTTAATACGGGATAAATTTCTGCGGCTTATTGTGAAATAAATGAATGATATTAAATAAAAGGAGAACATTATGTTTGGGCAACGACAAAGTATGATTGTCTATCTACATTCCTTAAAAAATGCTAAAATTTTAAGGAAATACGGAAACATTCACTACATATCAAAACGGTTTAAATATGCTGTTGTGTATTGTGATATGGAGCAATTAGAACATATGATGCAAAAATTAAATAAGCTTCCGTTTGTAAAAAAAGTCGATCCATCTTATCGGCCATTTTTAAAAACGGAGTTCGAAAATTCCAGACCAGATCGTGCAAAAGAATATGATTACAATAAGATGGATTAAAACCCCCACCAAATTGGTGGGGGTTTTTGTACTCTTCATCTTATCCCGCTATTTGAGGGCAGTAATACTCCCGCCTCAAAATTCAGCAAAATGTCCAGCTCCAGTGGCTAGAATGTTCGGTGGCTTCGCTTCTTCCTACGAGGTAAAGAACACCTCGTAGGAAGAAACTCCATTCCCCACACATTCTGGGCGAGCCACTTCCGCTTTTCTTAAGAAGTTAGGCAGGAGATAAATCGCTGGCATGCGCCCGATTGGGGAAGGCTGATAATCAGTGGGGGATGAAGAAACCCCCTGCTGATTAAAATTTCATTTTATTGCATCGGTGGAATAAAGTGATTCATTCGTAAAATACCGATGAGATGATTGAAGTATAGTTCATTTTCTGGAAATATTGTAGATGGTTTTACAGTAAAAGAAACTACTTTTTTTCCGATTTGTTCGGCGGTTTCTTCAAATAAAGTAATTCGTTTGCTTTTTTTATCTGTTAATAAAGGGATTCCTTCTCGACATATGTATAAAGGTTGAAAATCGCCTACTGTCGTAGGGTGAAGAACAACGACGAGAGAGCATACAGCTTTTTCGTTTTTCGAAGTATTAAATTGTAGCATATGCGATACTCGATGTTTGTTTGCTTTTGCAATTTCGAGTAATTCGTATAAATCGGAGTATCCCTCTCCTAGTTCAATAAAACGTTGAATCATGTCTTTTCCTCCTCTTTCTTCTACTGTATCATTTCATTTTCGAAATGAAAAGGAGACAAAGAAAAAACCCTGCCGAGGCAGGGCCCTTCTTATACTAGTATGACTAGCAAGAAGGAAAAGGGAGAGGAGAAACCGGAGGAAGAACTTATGGGGAAACGTAAGTCTTCTCCGCGGTTGGCAACAACATCGAAGGTGATGTTGTTATATTTATTTATCTCCAAACTGTGTGAAGATATACATTGTAAAATTAATTTTTCTCTTTTCCTTTTTATTTTTCTTTCGTATGTTTTATGATAGGATAAAAAAGGTGAATATACATAAAGTGAAACTTTCATCAGTGGAGGTATTACTGTCCATGAATAGCGGGATAAAGTTGAGCTTACATAAGAATTATTTATATGAACATTTGTTATATGAATCCATTTTGATTTTTCGACATATAGATTGCTGTTATGCAGAAAAAAAGGAGCCTGCACTTGCTTTCTTCCTTTTTTTGAACTTCGCATGTGGCAGAAAAAAGGCTCTGATCGCTTCTATGCATAGCCAGATGCTCTCGCCCGCCTAATAAGGATGGTTTTATGTCGTTTTTTATTTGGATTGATATAGAAAGAGATAAAGGTAGTGAAAAATTATGAGAGTAGTTTCGGGAAAGTGTAAAGGTCATCCTTTAAAAGCTGTACCAGGTAATACGACACGGCCGACAACAGATAAGGTGAAAGAGTCGATTTTTAATATTATCGGTCCTTATTTTGATGGTGGTTTAGCTCTTGATTTATTTGGTGGGAGCGGTGGACTTGGTATTGAGGCTCTTAGTAGAGGGATAGATAAAGCTATTTTTGTTGATCGTGATGGAAAAGCGATAAAGGTGATCTATCAAAATTTAGAAAGTTGCAAGTTAGAAGCGCAAGCAGAAGTATATAGAAATGATGCAGAACGTGCTGTAAAGGCGCTCATGAAACGTGAGATATCGTTCGATCTTGTATTATTAGATCCGCCGTATAAAGATCAAAAGATTATTTCTTTAATAAGTATAATGGATCAGCATAATCTATTGAAAGAAGATGGAATCATTATGGCTGAGCATGGGGTAGATATAGACCTACCTGAAACGATTGGTAGACTTGTGAAGGTAAGAGCTGAAAACTACGGTATTACAGCGATTTCGATTTATAAGTATGAAGGTGAGGGGAACGAATGGCAAGCATAGCAATTTCTTCGGGAAGTTTTGATCCGATTACGCTTGGGCATTTAGACATTATAAAAAGGGGGGCAAAAGTTTTTGATGAAGTATATGTTGTTGTTTTAAATAATTCATCAAAAAAACCACTTTTTACAGTAGAAGAGCGTTTAGAATTAATTCGTGAGGCGACAAAAGACATTCCGAATGTAAAGGTTGATTCGCATAGTGGATTATTAGTAGAGTATGCGAGGATGCACAATGCGAATGCGATTTTACGTGGTTTACGTGCGGTGTCTGACTTTGAATATGAAATGCAAATTACATCAATGAATCGTAAATTGGAAGAGAATGTAGAAACATTTTTTATCATGACGAATAATCAATATTCCTTTTTAAGTTCAAGTATTGTAAAAGAGGTAGCTCGTTATGGTGGGAATGTTTCTGGACTTGTTCCGCCAATTGTAGAACGTGCTTTAAAAGAGAAGTTTCAAACCCCGTTATGATGAACGGGGTTTTTTGTTCTGAATTAGGCGGACAACGAGTAATAAAACGTATAAATATAAACAAAATAGTGTAAAGGCCGGGCCAAACGTAACAAGATAATCCAAAGCTTTTGCAAACACGGTAGATTGTTTAGATAAAAAGACTGGAATATCGTATTGGGTAGGTGAAAAAGAATGTAATCTTTCATAAAGTGGTCCCCAAAATATGTATGTATAGATTGGAGCAAGGAAGCTTTGAATAATACGTGCAATAAAGTATGGTTTAAACCGTATATCTGTTTCTGCTAAAATACTGGCAACTTGAGCTTGAATAGAAAGGCCGCTAAAAGCTAAGACAAAACTTGTCATCATGGCTTGTTGTAAAATAGAAGTGTGTTCTGTTTGACTAATCATTTGACTCCCAAGTGTCATTTCTAAAAGGCCTGACAAAATAGGGGAACTAAAATAAGGCGAAAGTTGAAATGCGACCAATATTTGTTTCATAATAAAAGCAAGGAAAGTTGTAATATGAAAAACGGTTAACATTTTATTTAAAACAGAGAATAAAATAATAAACCCGCCAATCATAAGTAATGTTTGGACAGAGGAAGTAATGGCATCACCGATTAATTTTCCAATGGGACGTTTTTCTTGTAATCGAGTTTTATGAAGAATGGAAAAAGCATGTTGCAATGGAATTGGTGATGTATGTCTTTTTGATTCTTGTTGCTTGCGATTATCTTGGTAAAAGCGCATAAGTAGTCCAACTGTGAAATTACTAACATAATGGGAGGCTGCTAAAATCATTCCTAGTTTTGGATTATCAAAGAAACCGATTGCTACAGCGCCAAAAATAAATAATGGATTAGAAGAGTTTGTGAAAGATACGAGACGTTCTGCTTCAATTTGTGTCAGTTGGTTTTCCTGACGTAACCGAGCGCTTAATTTTGCGCCTGCTGGGAAACCTGATGCCATACCCATTGCCCATACAAAACCTCCGATGCCAGGTACACGAAAGAGTGGACGCATCAAAGGTTCTAATAGCACACCGATAAACTTTACAATTCCCAGTCCGATTAGAAGTTCGGCGATAATAAAAAAAGGTAGCAATGAAGGAAATACAACTTCCCACCATATATTTAAGCCCCGTATAGATGATTGGAGTGCTGCTTGGGGATGGAGTACGAGAGAAATTGTAAGGAAAGAAACCGATATGGTGAGAAAGCCTGTTTTCCATTTTTCGTACATTTTATACCCCCCTTTGTCCCAAATGTTCATTTCAGTATACGAGGATACATAGTGAAATTAGACCATAAGTATAAAAAGAGGGTGAAAAATTTTTGAGGGTGAAGAAGATGAAAGAACCGAAAATTGGGTTAGCGCTTGGATCAGGTGGTGCGAAAGGATTTGCTCATGTTGGTGTTATTAAAGTACTACGAGAAGCTGGTATACCTATTCATATGATTGCGGGAAGCAGTATGGGGGCGTTAATAGGTACGTTTTATGCAGCAGGATGTAATGTGGACCGATTGTATCGTTTAGCAACAGTATTTAAGCGGAAGTACTATTTAGACTTTACTGTACCCAAGATGGGATTTATTACTGGAAAACGTGTAAAAGATATGATTAAAATGTTTACATATAATAAAAAATTAGAAGAGCTAGATATTCCAACGGCGGTTGTAGCAACGGATATTTTAAATGGTGAAAAGGTTGTCTTTACAAAAGGCTCAATTGCAGATGCTGTAAGGGCAAGTATCTCTGTGCCCGGCATATTTGTTCCAGAGAAAATAAATGGAAGACTGCTCGTTGATGGAGGAGTGATCGATCGTATTCCGGTATCAGTAGTAAGAACATTAGGGGCTGATATTGTGATTGCTGTTGATGTATCCCCTATTAAGGTCAATGGAGAAGTTACATCCATTTATGATGTCATTATGCAAAGTATCGAAATTATGCAACATGAGCTTGTAGTAAATAGACAAATTGCATCAGATCTTATGATGCATCCAGCTGTAGAACAATTTAGTTCGCGATCCTTTACGAATATAGAAGATATTATTCGTGTCGGCGAAGAAGAAGCAAAGCAGCACATTCAAACAATTTACACATTGATTGAGCAGTGGAAGGAGAAGAAAGATGTTTAAAAAATTTCGGTATTTATATGCACTACTCATTGGAGTAATGATTGCAATGTTAATCGTGTTTGTCCCTCTGCCATACTATATTACAAAGCCAGGCATGGCAGAGAAATTAGAGCCGTATGTAAAAGTTGAGGGAGGGAATAAAGAGAAAGGAGATTTTATGCTCGTTACAGTTTCGATGGGGCGAGCGAATGTTGTGAACTATCTTTCTGCTAAATTTAACAAATATGACGAAATTTTTAAGAAGGAAGAAATTTTAAGAAAAGGCGAAAGTGATGAAGAGTATCAATTTCGCCAAGTATATGCCATGAAAGAGTCACAAGATGCGGCTATTTATAATGCATATAGAAGAGCGAATGCCTCTGTTACGTTTGAAAATCAAGGTGTGCTTGTAGTTGGTATTGCAAATGATATGCCAGCTGCTGAAAAATTAAAACTTGGGGATCGTATTCTTGCTGTTGATGGTCAATCATTGCAAACGGGAGAACAGTTTATTGCCTATATGAAAACAAAAAAACAAAATGATGAAGTAAGCGTTAAATATGTCCGTGAAAATACAGAAAAGGAAGACAAATTTGTACTGAAGCCAATTCCAGAAGATAAAAGTCGCGCTGGTATTGGAGTTTCTATTATTACAGATAAGAAGCTTACAGTAAGTCCTAATGTGAAAATTGATGCGCATAAGATTGGAGGACCTTCTGCTGGTCTTATGTTTACGTTAGAAATTTATAATCAGCTCGTGAAAGAAGATATAACGAAAGGTCACGAAATAGCTGGAACTGGAACGATAAATGAAAAAGGAGAAGTCGGTCCAATTGGAGGTATTTCTCAAAAGGTAGTTGCAGCTCATAATGCAGGTGCAGAAATATTCTTTGCTCCAAATGAGAATGGAAAAGAGAAGTCAAATTATAAAGATGCAGTGAAAACAGCTAAAGATATAAACACTAAAATGAAAATTATACCTGTAGATACGTTAGATGATGCTTTAATGTATTTGGATAAAATGTCAGAAAAAAAGTAAATCCTCTCGTTTAAGAGAGGATTTTTTTATAAAAATATATGTTGTATTTCATCATATCGAAAAGGGTGCTGCGTTATATCTCGCTTTATCATTTCACTGCAAAGGGTTCCTTGTAAAATAGAGAAATAAGCAGCGCTTGCTTTTCGATCTATATCTAGAAGCGGATGCTGAAACGTTTTTGTATGAGAAAGCAATGGAAGTGTTATTTGTTTTTTATTTGCTGATATATAGGCTTGTCCTTTTTGGGACATGCCGAGCAAACGAATATATTGTGCATGTTGTTCTACACGTGCTTTGTGCATCTCTTCTTTTGTTGTGTTCGTTAAAATATGTGTACAAATGCGCTGTAGTCGTGTCCATGTATAACGTTTTGTTTTTAATACTTCCATAAATTTTGTGAATGAAGTTGCTTCTTGAATAGAAGATAAAATCCGATGTTCCAACCCTTCCTCTACTTCATATATATTTTGTAATTGCGATGGTGACATTGTAAGAAGTTTATATTTTAGTAAGTGAAAATAACGCTCCCAATTATGTAATAGGTGATAGGAATGTGTATATTGCTCTAAAAGTAGTTTTGTCATTTTTGGAACAAAGGGAATAATTGTTGAAAAAGTTTCTGGATCATTAAATAATTGTTTGCGAATGCTTGTTGCGCTGGCAATTCGTTCATCTTGAAATGTTTCGTCATGATAATGCGAAGCGAAACGCTTAATTGTACTTGCTTTCATTAAACTTTTTTGTTTGATAATTGCTTCTATGTAATGCATTCCTAAAATATTATTAGGCTCTGAAATGTCGATAGTAGCTATGTTTTTTTGTAAGGATGAAAATGCCTCAGAAGTTGCTTTCGCATAGCTTATTCCTGTTTTTAAGTATTGTTGTACGAGGGAATGGAATGTGTCTTGCTCAGCTTGACGTAAAGTAATTGTATTGTAAAAATGATCGATATTACCACTTTCACTCCCAAAGCAAACCTCAGAGACACGAAGAGCATCTAATATTGAAATAGCACCGTCTGCAAATGTTTCAGCTTTTTGCGTTGCGAAGGCATATGGAAGTTCGACGATAATGTCTACACCATTTGCTAAGGCCATTTGTGTTCGTGCCCATTTCGAAACGAGAGCCGGTTCCCCGCGCTGTAAAAAGGGTCCGCTCATAACAGCAATGATAATATCTGCATTTGTTAACTTTTTGGTTTGTTGCACATGATAAGCATGACCATTGTGAAATGGATTATATTCAACAACAATGCCGCTAGCTTTTATAATAATCTCTCCTTTCAGTGTAGCATCTTTTTCTAAAACATGATAATCTATATATTATTTCCTATAATGACTCCATTATAGTGTAAAGAAAAAATATTGACAAATATACAATGGCTAGCTATAATTTTGTTTGTTGCCTTGAGGTGATATGATATGAAATGGTCCATCCATCAATTGAACAAATATCGACATAAAGGACTAACGTTAGATGAGATGGTAGATGTAAGTGAGCTGAAAAATGTTGAGAATGAAGTTCAAGACATTACTCCTGTTCATGTGACAGGTAGAGTTGATTTTAGCTCTAACAAATTTACGTTCCATCTACATATAACAGGAAGCATGGTATTACCATGTTCTAGAACTTTAGTAGATGTAACATTACCATTTGACATTGAAACAACTGAAGTGTTCTTAGTTTCGAAAGAAGATTATGAAACTGAAGCAGATTTTCATTACTTAGATGGAGAAGTACTTGACTTACTCCCTGTAATTAAGGAAAATATACTATTGGAGATTCCAATGCAAATTTTCAGTGAGGATGTTTCAGAAGGAACACCGATGCAAGGTCGAGACTGGCAAGTGATTTCGGAAAAAAGCGAAGAAAAGCCTGTTGATCCAAGATTAGCAGGACTTGCGAAGTTTTTTGACAAATAATCAAAAGACCAGTATGGACTTTCGTATGAAAATAACTCTCTCTTTTAAGGAGGTGGGAAGAATGGCAGTACCTTTTAGAAGAACTTCTAAAACAGTAAAAAGAAAGCGTCGCACGCATTTCAAATTATCAGTACCTGGTATGGTAGAGTGCCCAAGCTGTGGTGAAGCAAAATTAGCTCACCGTGTATGTAAAGCATGCGGTACTTACAAAGGTAAAGAAGTAATCAGCAAGTAATTGCAAAAATAAACGCAGGAGGGAAACCTCCTGCGTTTATTTTTTTCGTTTTTCTTTACATGTTATTCTTCTATCTTTTCTAGTAACTGCATATGTTTAATAAAAAATGCAAAAGGAGGACTAGAGAGATGGCAACAACAAGACAAGATGCATGGACTGATGACGAAGATTTACTTCTGGCAGAAGTAGTGCTCCGGCATATTCGTGAAGGGGGAACGCAGCTTTCTGCCTTCAAAGAAGTTGGAAGACATTTATCGCGGACACCTGCTGCTTGTGGATTTCGTTGGAATTCTTACGTGCGTAAACAATATAAAGAACGCATTGAAGAAGCGAAGCAAATACGGAAAGCTGAAAATTATGAAGTGCAAGAACAAAAGAAGGAGAAAGTGAGCTCTCTTTCAATCACGTTAGAAGATGTAATTGTCTTTTTACAAAGCTATAAAAAAGAAGAAGACAAAATGGAGTTATATAAAAAAATTGAGGTGTTGCAAAAGGAAAAGGAAGGGCTTTTGCAGCAATTGTCTTTGTATGAAGAAGAATACCGTACTTTATTCGATTATATTGACAGAAAACGAAACTCGATGGTATTAGAGCCTTCTGAAAGAGAGAGAAAGCGAGAAAAGGGAATACTTGAAAAAACATCAAAATAAAAACAGCTGTCACGCAGCTGTTTTTATTTTTAAGCAGATTCACTTTTTGTAACCGCATTCAAATTTGCGTTTGGATACCAAACGTAGAAATCACCATCATCAATGGTTACTTTTTCGAAGTGTAATTTCTCCCAAAAATCAGCAGATTGGACACGAGCAATCGTTTTGATAGGAAGATGCAGTTGTTTTACATAATTGACAAGCATCTTACCGAATCCTTGTTTTTGGAATGTTGGTAACACTTCAAGTTTAAAAAGTTCTACATAAGGTCCGGAAAACAAATTGTTGCTGGACTGTTCTTTCGTATACAAGCTCATGCGTGCGATAAGAGAACCGCCATAAAAAACTCCGTAAAAAGGGGATTCGCTATCGTTTTCGATGATATTTGTTTGTAAGTCCTCCAGCATAGATAATTCTTCAGCACCGCATCCTTTGAATTTTTTAAACTCTTCTAACGTTTTATAATTGATGAGCAAGCGCTCAACTTTCGGAAAATGCATAGAACCACATCCTTTTCTTGTTGTAAAATAAAGAAAAGTATAAATATTTACAATAATATTATAACGCATTTTTTAGTTTTTATGAAGAAAAGAGATCATTCTTTCAATATTTTTTTTAGAAGTTTGCTAAACTAATTTTATAAACTATAAAGTAAAGCTTTCGTTAGTAGAAATTTTTTTTATTAGTGGGAAGCTTTTAACAATTGGTTTTTGTAGAAAGTTATTCATAATGTATCTTTTAAATTTTGATGGATAGCGTGATGAAAATGGGGGTCTTTTTAAAGATGGAAATTGGAATTGTTGGGCCGGGAGCAATCGGACTTCTTTTTGCGTTTTATTTACAAAAAAATGAGCAGGATGTCACACTGTATACACGAACAGTAGAGCAATCTGATTGCTTGAATAAGTGCGGGGTTACATGTGTACAAAATGGTATTAGGGAAACTGTATTTCCTCGTGTTAGCCCTTTAGAGAATATAAAAAATGAAACACATGATTATACCTTTGTCGCTGTAAAGCAATATCATTTAGAAGAGATATTACCGTATTTGCAAGCGGAAAAACGAATTATTTTCTTACAAAATGGGATGGGACATCTTCATTTATTGCAACAAATTCAAGGTGCTAGCATTGCGGTAGGAATTGTAGAGCACGGAGCGAAAAAGGAAAATGTGAATATCGTTCATCATACTGGGGTAGGTAGTACGAAATTTGGACTCATAAATGGAGAAAATCAGCAATTTGAGCCTTTGTTTCCTGCATTTTCTTCGAGTCTATTCCCAGTAGCGGTTGAAAATGATTGGAAGCAAACAATGATAAATAAGCTTGTCGTTAATGCGTGTATTAACCCGTTAACTGCGCTGTTCGGTGTACAAAATGGAGAGTTATTGACAAATCCTTCGTTTCACCAAGTGATGAAGCAAGTGTTTTCAGAAGTAATGGAAATTGTCGGCGACTTACAATGTAAAGCGTATTGGGATCGTGTATGCACAGTGTGCGAAAATACAGCTCACAACACTTCCTCTATGTTAACGGATGTACGCAATAATAGAAAAACAGAAATTGATGCAATTGTCGGTTATTTAATTCAAGAAGCAGAGAAACAACAAAAATCAGTTCCGACACTGTCTTTTTTGTATCATTCGATAAAAGGATTAGAAAGATAAGAGATATTCTTTGCTTTTATAGCGAACATTGACTACAATTTGGTTGGTGAGAGATCAGGAGATGAAAGGAAGAAGTATATGGAGATAAAAGAAATCTCTGTCCCGCTTCAAGGAGTTGTTGCGGACTATTTAAACCATGAAAAAGACATTCAAGAATGCTTTGATTATCCAATAGCAGAAGAGAGTTTTGTAAGACGTATACAAGATTTACGAAATAGACAGTATCCAAGACAAGAGTTAGTATCACATTTATTACAATATAATCAAAAATTAAATGCAGGAGAAAAAACGCTTCAAAATATTCATGCTTTGTTAGAAGAAGATACATACGTTATTGTAGGGGGACAACAAGCTGGATTGTTAACAGGTCCTCTTTATACAATTCATAAAATTATATCTATTTTACAACTTGCAAAGGAAAAAGAAGCTTCGCTGGGAGTGCGAGTTGTTCCTGTTTTTTGGATTGCTGGAGAAGATCATGACATTGATGAAATTAACCATGCATTCGTTACGAAAAACGGTAAAATAAAAAAGACAATTTTTCATGAGCGTCACCTAAATAAAGCAAGTGCTTCTGAAATGGAGATTTCCATTGAGGATTGTAAACAATGGATCGAAGAAATATTTAAAACATATCCAGAAACAAAACATACAAAGGATGTACTTTGTTTTGTAGAAGAATGTTTACAGCAATCACGCACATATGTTGATTTTTTTGCGCGCTTTATTACAAAACTATTTGCGCATTCCGGTTTAATTCTTGTAGATTCTCATCATCCTATCCTTCGGAATATTGAAATTCCGTTTTTTAAAGAACTACTAGCGCGTTACAAGAATGTACAAGGAGCGCTTAATAATCAGCAGCGTGCATTACATGAGTTAGGATATAAACCGATTATTGAAACAAAACAGAATGTAGTTCATATTTTTATGGAAATGAATGGGGAGCGTCTTTTATTAGAGGAGGAAGAGGGACGTTTTATTTGTAAAGAGGGGATGTATTCGTTTTCGTATGAGGAGATTATAGAACGTATGGAGAGTCATCCTGAACAGTTTAGTAACAATGTTGTTACTCGACCTCTTATGCAAGAATATATGTTTCCAACGCTTGCATTTATTGGTGGTCCAGGGGAAATTGCGTACTGGAGTGAATTGCAGCAAGTATTTCATGCACTGGATTTTCAAATGCCGCCTGTCGTTCCTCGTTTGACAATTAGTTATTTAGAACGTGATATTGAAACTGATTTACGGGATTTGCAGATTCAAGAGAGCGAAGTGTTCCACAAAGGTATTGCTGCATTACGAGAAAAGTGGTTATCTATGCAAGTTGAAGAGCCGATGGATAGTCAATTTATGAATGCATCTGAACAAATTGGAGCAATTCATACATCTTTACAGCAATTTGTTCAAAAAGTGAGTCCAGGTCTTCGAAATTTTGCGAAGAAAAATGAGTTGAAAATTATGCAACAACTTGAATTGTTAGAGAGGACACTTCAAGCTGATTTAGAGAGAAAGCATGAAGTGCAGCTTAATAAATTCCGGAGAATTGAACACTCATTACAGCCATTAGGTGCGCCGCAAGAACGGATATGGAATATTTGTTATTATTTAAACGACTACGGTCTTGATTTTGTAGAGCGAGTCATGAAACAACCTTTTCAGTGGAATGGAAAACATCATATTATTAAATTATAAAATCTTGCTCTTGAGAGCAGGATTTTATTTTATTTTGTGGAATTACCTGTAAAATAAATTTATTTATTTATTGACTTTGTGAAATGTAAAGAATATGGATTGAAAGTAGTCTGTTTCTGAAGAACAGCACTTTTTTGCTAAAATGAAACAAAAAGAAGCGGATTATTATCTTTTTTCGACATGTTTTTATGAAATTTCCCGAAAAAGATGATAAAATTTAGTATATAATAAGATAAGACTATTATTTAGTAGGAAGTTGAATTCTTACTAATTACAAACCTCACCAATCGAACTCTTATGGGAAATGATTTCAATTCTTTATCGTTTTTGGAATTGACTTTTAAAGAGGAATAAACAGATGATTCAAGAGGATTATTTTGCAAAAAAGTAGGTGCAACTATGTTTAAACATGTAACAGTGCTTTTAAAAGAAACAGTAGACGGCTTAGAAATTAAACCAAACGGAACATATGTAGATTGTACGTTAGGAGGTGGCGGGCATAGTGCTTATTTACTATCTCAACTTTCTGAAGAAGGAAGACTAATTGCATTTGATCAAGATGAGGTTGCAATTCAAAATGCGCAAGAAAAATTCTCTTCTTATGACGGCCAATTTATAGCTGTGAAAAGTAACTTTCGCTATTTAAAGGAAAAGTTATTTGAATTAGGAATAACGGAAGTAGATGGTATTTTATTTGATTTAGGTGTTTCTTCCCCACAATTAGATACGCCAGAACGTGGATTTAGTTATCACCACGATGCTCCGCTTGATATGCGCATGGATCAAGATGCCCCACTAACAGCATATGACGTTGTAAATAGTTGGTCATATGAACAACTTGTAAGAATCTTTTTTCAATATGGTGAAGAGAAGTTTTCAAAGCAAATTGTAAGGAAAATTGAAGCGTACCGCGAAAAACAACCAATTGAAACAACCGGAGAACTAGTGGAGTTAATTAAAGAAGGGATTCCAGCTCCAGCAAGGCGGACTGGAGGGCATCCTGCGAAGCGAGTATTTCAGGCAATTCGTATAGCAGTTAATGATGAATTGAAGGTATTTGAGGAAGCGTTGGAAGCGGCGATTGACGTAACGAAAACAGGTGGCCGAATTAGTGTGATTACATTCCACTCGTTAGAAGATCGGATTTGTAAAACGACATTTAAAAGAAACAGTACAACACCACAGCTTCCACCAGGATTGCCAATTATTCCTGATGAATACAAGCCGAAGTTAAAACTAATTACAAGAAAGCCGATTTTGCCTTCTGATGAAGAGTTAGAAGAAAATAATCGAGCACGTTCTTCGAAGCTACGAATTGCTGAAAAATTATAAAAAGGAGAGAGAGGTATGACAAATTTAGCTGTTAAGTATAAAAAGCAACAAGTAGAAGTACAATCTCAAGCTCCGCAGCAAGTAGTACAGCCGGCTATAAAAACAAGAATTACAAGACTTGAAAAATTATTGTATGTTGCATTTATTGGTTTTTTACTATATGCATGCGTGGCTTTTATTGGTAATAAAGCGGCGTTATATGAAGCTGATGCTAAAGTAACAGACATGGAAAGCAATCTTATAAAACAACAAAAAGAAATTAAAGAGTTACAAGCGGAAACTGAAAAGCTAACACGTTATGATCGCATTGCAGAAGTCGCCAAAAAGCATGGATTTGAAATTAATGCGAAAAATGTAAAAGGCTTAAATTAATACAATAGGTGTGAAGAAAAGATGAATATACGTAAATTTCATACTAACAAAGGAGCAGGATTCTTCATTAAGGTGTTTCTCCTGCTCTTTTTTCTGTTGTTAGCACGCTTTCTTTATATTCAAGCAACAAAAACAGTGCATGGAGTAGATTTAAAGCCAATTGCAGAGCAAAAACATAGTAAAGATGGAGTACTTGAAGCAAATCGAGGTACGATTTACGATCAAAATGGTTACGTACTTGCCCAAGATACAAATTCATATAAGATGGTTGCTGCACTTAAAGGGCAAAAGTATGTGAAAGACAAAGAAGATGCTGCAGAGAAAATATCGAAAGTACTTGAAGTTGATAAAAATGAAATTTTACAGTATTTAAATAAAGATGCTGAACAAGTAGAGTTTGGAAAGATTGGAAAAAACATAACGAAAGAAAAGAAAGATCAAATTTATAATCTGAAGATAGATGGAATATCTTTTGTTACAGAAAAAGCAAGAATATATCCGAATGGAGATTTTGCATCTTACATACTTGGATTTGCAAAACCAAATGATGAAGGAATTGCAGAAGGGAAATTTGGACTTGAACAAAGCTTAGATAAATATTTACGAGCTTCTAACGGAAGTATGAAGTATACAGGAGATACAAAAGGTATCGCGTTAGAAGGCGGAAAACAGTCTATGAAGCCGCCTAAAAATGGAGATAATGTATATTTAACAATCGACCAACGGATTCAAGGTTTTCTAGAAGATGCGATGGAAGAGGCAGAAAAACATTATGAGCCGTCTATGTTAATTGGAGTCGTAGCAGATCCGAAAACAGGAAAGATTTTAGCGATGTCTAGCAGACCGAGTTTTGATCCGAATAAACGAGATATTCAATACTTTTTAAATGATCCGATTGCAAACGCTTATGAACCAGGTTCAACGATGAAAATTTTTACGTTGGCGTCTGCTATTAATGAGGGTGTATATAACGGACAAGATTACTATCAATCTGGTAGATACAAAGTCGGGAATGAGGAAATTAAAGACCATAATGGCGGTGCAGGATGGGGTTCTATTACGTTTGATGAAGGTGTTGAGCGTTCATCGAACGTTGCTTTTGCTATTTTAGGAAATGAAAAGTTAGGACCTGATCGTTTCCGTCAATATATTCATAAGTTTGGTCTAGATGAAAAAACAGGTATTGATTTACCTGGAGAAGGCGAAAATACAATTTTATTTGATAAGAAAATCCAACAAGTAACAACAGCATTTGGACAAGGGTCTACTGTAACTCCGATTCAACTTGTACAAGCAGCTACTGCAATTGCTAACGATGGGAAAATGATGAAACCCTATGTGATTGATCAGATTGTAGATCCGATGGATGATAAATTTGTCTTGAAACACCGTCCAGAGGAAGTAGGAAAACCAGTTACAAAAGAGACTGCAACACAAGTTAGGCAACTGTTAGAACGAGTTGTAACATCGCCCAAAGGGACTGGAACGATGTATAAACTCGATGGCTATTCCGTTGGTGGTAAAACAGGAACAGCACAAATTCCAGATGGAAAAGGCGGTTATATGACAGGGAAAAATAATTATATTTTCTCTTTCCTTGGTATGGCACCAATGGATGATCCACAGCTTGTCGTATATTTAGCAATTAAACAGCCTAAATTGAAAGACAATGAAAATGGTGCACAGCCGTTATCTGAAATGTTTAAATCTGTTACGAAAAATAGTTTGGAGTATTTAAAAATTAAGCCGAATGAAATAAAAGATGTGAAAAAACAAGTAAACCAGCAGCAAGCTACCATTCCAAATGTAACGGGTAAAACAATGGAAGAAGCAAAAGGAATATTGGAAAAGGAAAAATTCCGACCTGTAGTTTTAGGAGAGGAGAAAGTCGGACAACAAGTGCCAAAAGCGAATGAAAAAACGTTAACGGGTGATCGGGTATTTTTAGTAGGAAATCAACCGAAAATGCCGAATATTAATGGTTGGGCACTTCGTGATGTGATGAATTTAGCGAAAATATTAAATCTTGATTTGAAGCTTTCTGGTACAGGTTATGTAACAGAGCAAAGTGTCGCTGAAGGTACTCCTTTACAAGAAAGAACACAGGTAGAAGTAAAACTCGAACCCCCTCTTGAACCGCAGCAAGAAGCAGAGCAGCAACCAAATAAGAAGGAAAAGAAAGAGGGAACGTAACATAGGCAAAGTGAGTGTACGGGTTCTAATGAAACAAGTACAAGCATATATTGGAACAAGCTAGGCGTAAAGGAGGCTTGTTCCAATATGCGTGTATCAAATGTAACAGTAAGAAAAAGACTTATTTTTGTGCTGATTTTTGGTATACTTATTTTTACAATTATTGATATTCGTCTTGGATATGTGCAGTTTTTTCTTGGTAATATGTTAACAGATCGTGCGAAAGATTCATGGAGTCGTAATATTACATTTGAACCTGAACGTGGGAAAATTGTAGATCGTAATGGTGTGGAACTTGCAACAAATAAAAGTGCACCAACTGTCTTTGTGGTACCAAGGCAAATTGAAAAACCAGCAGAGACTGCAGAGAAATTAGCTGCAGTTTTAGGTGTGTCGAAAGAAGAGATTTATCAACGCCTCACGAAAAAAGAGTCTATAGTTAGATTAGACAAAGGCGGACGGAAAATTTCTCATGATAAGGCGAAAGAAGTTAGAGCTTTAAGTTTAAAAGGTGTATATATTGCTGAAGATTCAATTCGATACTATCCGTTTGGTAAGTATTTATCACATGTGCTTGGGTTTGCTGGGAGTGATAATCAAGGACTTATGGGACTGGAGTCATATTATGATAAAGAATTAAATGGTGACAAAGGATATGTCCGCTTTTTTGCTGATGCGAAAGGACAACGCATGCCGAACATTGGCGATGATTATAAAGAACCTGGTGACGGCTTGAATTTAAAGTTGACAATTGATGCGCGTATTCAGACAATTATGGAGAGAGAATTAAACATAGCAGAGTCTACGTATCATCCAGATGGAATCATCGCGATTGCTATGAATCCAAATAACGGTGAAATATTAGGTATGTCCAGTCGTCCGAGTTTTGATCCAACAGATTTCAAAAGTGTTTCACCAGAAGTGTTTAACCGAAATCTTCCAGTCTGGAGTACATATGAACCAGGGTCCACATTTAAAATTATTACACTTGCAGCTGCTTTAAATGAAAAATTAGTAGACTTGGAGAAAGATACGTTTTATGATGATGGAGCGGCAGAAGTTGGCGGTGCAAGATTGCGTTGTTGGAAAGCGGGAGGACATGGAAGCCAAACCTTTTTAGAGGTTGTTCAAAACTCTTGTAACCCAGGTTTTATAGAACTTGGAGACCGTTTAGGAAAAGAAAAGCTGTTTCAATATATCCGTGATTTTGGATTTGGACAAAAAACAGGTATTGATTTACAAGGAGAAGGTAGAGGGATTTTATTTGATCTAAAAAGAGTAGGACCTGTTGAACAAGCGACTACAGCGTTTGGTCAAGGAGTCTCTGTTACCCCGATTCAACAGGTAGCAGCAGTAGCGGCTGCTGTAAATGGAGGCACGTTATATCAGCCTTATATTGCGAAAGAATTCTTAGATCCAACTACGAACAAAGTAATTAGTAAAAAAACGCCAGTTGCAAAGAAACAAGTTATTTCCAAGGAAACTTCTGAAAAGGTACGTTATGCACTTGAGAATGTTGTTGCGAAAGGTTCAGGTAACAAAGCATATATTGATGGATATCGTGTTGGAGGGAAAACTGGTACAGCACAAAAAGTAAAAGATGGAAAATATTTAGATAACAACTATATCGTATCATTTATTGGGTTTGCACCAGCGGATGATCCACAAGTTGTTGTATATGTTGCTGTAGATAATCCAAAGGGAGTTACACAATTTGGCGGAGTTGTTGCTGCACCAATCGTTGGGAATATTCTTCGGGATGTTTTACCGGTTATGGGAGTAGAGCCTAGAAAAGAGCAAATTGAAAAGAAATTAACTTGGGATGAGACGCCTTTAGTAGAAGTCCCTAATATAGTAGGGATGGATCGAAAGGAACTACAAAGTCAACTTGTTGACCTACAAATTGATGCCAGCGGTGATGGAAACAAAGTGGTTGAACAGTCTCCAAAACCAGGTACGAAAGTAAAAGCAGGATCCAAGGTTCGAATATATTTTAATAAGTAAGTATGAAGACATGTGTGTACGATATAATAACACTCAACAAACTATATAAATACAAGTTGAAAAAACGACATAAAAGCCTCTCCTTTAAGGGAGAACGAGAGCACCTGACCGTGCATAGAAGCGGTAAGGTCCTTATCCTGCTACATCCGAGATTGAAAACAAAGGGAGCAAGCAAGTGCAGGTCATGTGTTGTTTTGCAAAGCAGAGGCTGATATGTCGAAAAATTTAAACATATTTATATATATAGATATAAATAAAGTGGCATAAAAACCCCTTTCCTCTTAGGGAGGGACGAGAGCATCTAGCCGTGCATAGAAGCGGTAAGGTCCTTATCCCACATCCGAGATTGAAAACAAAGGGAGCAAGCAAGTGTAGGTTATGTGTTGTTT
The DNA here is from genome assembly GCF_050473865.1 of Bacillus sp. S10(2024). NCBI lineage: Bacteria > Bacillati > Bacillota > Bacilli > Caryophanales > Bacillaceae > Bacillus > Bacillus sp. S10(2024). The sequence goes on from NZ_JBFLUR010000002.1 coordinate 414,607, forward strand.
TGCATAGTAATGATCTATATGCTGAAAAATCAAAATGGCTTTATATAGTAGTGAGTTGTTGGGTTCACACTGTCTGTTGGGTAAATATATGACGTTCTTATGTATGGAGCGTTTTGAACGCATCCATTTATAAGAGGTAAATAAAGAGTAGAGAGGATTTAAAGAAATGAAGTTGCATACACTCGTATCAAGTTTGCATGATTTTCCAGTCATTCCAAAAGAAAATCCAGAAATTACATCTATTGAAGCAGATTCACGTAAAGTGACAACTGGAAGTTTATTTGTATGTATAAAAGGTTTTACGGTTGATAGTCATGAATTTGCTATGCAAGCAGCCGCGCAAGGTGCGGCTGCTATTGTTGCGGAAAGGCCTATTGATGTTGACGTTCCAGTTGTACTTGTTAAAGATACAATACGTTCTTTAGCGGTGTTAGCTGATTATTTTTATGGACAGCCGACCCAAAAGTTACACTTAATTGGAATTACAGGTACAAATGGAAAGACAACAACATCGCATATAATGAACGAAATTATGCGCGCACATGGACATAAAACAGGACTAATTGGAACAATTAATATGAAAATAGGTGATGAAACGTATGAGGTGAAAAACACAACACCTGATGCATTAACATTACAAAAAACGTTCGCTAAAATGGTCGAACAGAATGTAAATAGCGCTGTTATGGAAGTATCTTCACATGCTTTGCATCTTGGAAGAGTGCATGGATGTGACTATGATGTAGCGGTGTTTACAAACTTAACGCAAGATCATTTAGATTATCATAAAACGATGGAAGAGTATAAATATGCAAAAGGATTGCTATTTGCACAGCTTGGTAATAGCTATCATCATAATCGTGTAAAGTACGCCGTATTAAATAATGACGATGCTGCAGCAATAGACTATACGAAAAATACAGCAGCAACAGTAATTACGTATGGGATTGATACAAAAAGTGATATTATGGCAAAAAACATTGAGATGACAAGTGCAGGTACGGCGTTTACACTCGTAACTCCAAGTGAAAGTATCGATATTACGATGAAATTAATTGGGAAGTTTAATGTATATAATGTATTAGCTGCAACAGCTGCATGTCTAATTTCTGGTGTAGCGCTGCAAACAATTATCGATGTTGTGAAAGAATTAAAAGGTGTGCCTGGCCGCTTTGAAGTTGTTGATAGAGGGCAAGATTTTACTGTCATTGTCGATTATGCACATACACCAGATAGTTTAGAAAATGTATTGTTGACAACGAAACAATTTGCAAAAGGAAATGTGTATTGCATTGTTGGTTGTGGCGGGGACCGGGATCGTACGAAACGACCAATTATGGCCAGTGTTGCAACGGAATATGCAACGCACGCGATCTATACATCGGATAATCCACGCAGCGAACAGCCGCAAGCAATTCTTGATGATATGATTGAAGGTATAAAAGGAAATAATTATGAAGTAATTGTTGATCGAAAAGAAGCGATATTTCATGCTGTATCAGAGGCAAAAGATGGAGACATTATTGTAATTGCGGGTAAAGGTCATGAGACATACCAAATTATAGGTACAGAAGTATATCATTTTGACGATCGCGAAGTTGCTGGAGAGGCAATTGTAAAACGTTTAAGCATGAAAGAATAACAACAAGAGAGGGGGACTAAATATGCTTGAACAAGGATTATTAATTACAGTAGGGGTGGCATTTTTAATTTCGGTTGCGTTGTCACCAATTTTCATTCCATTTTTACGTCGTTTAAAGTTTGGACAGAGCATTCGTGATGAAGGACCAAAATCACATCAAAAGAAATCGGGAACACCGACCATGGGCGGAATTGTTATTTTTATTTCAATTATGATTACATCTATTATTATGATGTTTAAGTTTCAAAAGGGTGCTGAGATGTACTTATTGCTACTTGTTACATTTGGTTATGGGTTAATCGGATTTTTAGATGATTACATTAAAGTTGTTAAAAAAAGAAATCTTGGTCTAACATCAAAACAAAAATTAGTAGGACAATTTATTATTGCGGTAGCTTTCTTTATCATTGCAAAAGGACAAGGATTTGACACACATTTAATGATTCCAGGGACGGAAATTAAGTTTGACTTACATTGGGCGTACTTTATTCTTGTGCTCTTTATGTTGATAGGAGCTTCAAACGCAGTGAACCTAACAGATGGTTTAGATGGATTATTAGCAGGAACAGCTGCCATCGCATTTGGTGCGTATAGTATTATTGCGTTTGCTCAGGAACATTATACAATTGCTATTTTTTGTATGGCAGTTGTGGGAGCTGTATTAGGATTTTTAGTATTTAATGCTCATCCAGCAAAAGTATTTATGGGAGACACAGGGTCTTTAGCCCTTGGTGGTGCTTTAGCGGCTGTTTCCATTTTAACGAAAACAGAATTATTATTAGTTATCATTGGTGGAATGTTTGTTATTGAGACACTCTCTGTTATTATTCAAGTTGTGTCGTTTAAAACGCGAGGAAAGCGTGTATTCAAAATGAGTCCGCTTCATCACCACTATGAATTATGTGGTTGGTCAGAATGGCGAGTGGTTGTAACATTCTGGTCAGTCGGACTTTTATTTGCAATGTTAGGAATTTATATCGGAGTGTGGATGTAATTGAAAACGATAACTGACTATCAAAATAAAAATGTTCTTGTATTAGGTATGGCAAAAAGCGGCTTTGCTGCAGCTGTTTTATTAAAGAAACTGGGTGCAAATGTGATTATAAATGATAGCAAACCGCTAGCTGAAAATCCGTTAGCGACAGAATTGCAAAATCAAGGTATGGAAGTTATATGCGGCGGTCATCCTTTAGAATTGTTAGAAAAAAATATTTCTGTCGTTGTAAAAAATCCAGGGATTCCGTATTCGAATCCGTTACTTGTAGCAGCAAAAGAAAAAAATATTCCGATTGTAACAGAGGTAGAATTGGCGTATCGCATTTCGGAAGCTCCGTTTATTGGGATTACAGGATCGAACGGGAAAACAACGACCACAACATTAACATTTGAAATGTTAAAAGAAGGAGAAAAACATCCTGTTATTGCTGGAAATATTGGCACGGTAGCATGTGAGGTTGCACAAGGTGTAACGAAACAAGAAGTGGTTGTAACAGAACTTTCTTCTTTTCAATTAATGGGTATTGAAACATTTCAACCGAAGATAGCAGTGTTGTTAAACTTATTTGAAGCACACTTAGATTATCATGGTACGAAGGAAGAATACGGTTTAGCAAAAGCGAATATTTTTAGAAATCAAACTGGAAATGACTATAGCATCATTAATGCTGACGATGAAGAAGTAATGATGTTGTCTGAGAAAAGTAAAGGAGAAAAGGTGTACTTTTCTACGACAAAAATAATTGAAGAAGGTGCTTGTGTAAAAGACGGTGCTCTTTACTTCAAAGGTGAAAAAGTGATTGATGTTCAAGATATCGTATTGCCGGGGAAACATAATTTAGAAAATATCCTAGCTGCTATGAGTACTGCGAAGCTCATGGGGGTTGCAAATGAAGCGATTATAACAGTTTTAAAACGGTTTACAGGTGTAAAGCATCGTTTAGAATATGTAACGACGATTCAAAACCGTAAGTTTTATAATGATTCGAAAGCAACAAATATGCTAGCGACAGAAAAAGCATTGTCTGCATTTACGAACCCAGTCATTTTATTAGCTGGTGGACTAGATCGTGGGAATGAATTTGACGATTTAATTCCATACTTTGAGCATGTGAAGGCGTTATTTACATTTGGACAAACTGCACCAAAGCTTGTCAAAGCTGCAGAAAAGGCTGGAATGAAAGTTATTAAATGTGTCGATAATGTGGAACAAGCGGTGCAAGAAGCGTTTGCTTTGTCTGAAGAAGGAGATGTAATTCTCTTATCTCCTGCATGTGCAAGTTGGGATCAATTTAAAACATTTGAAGAAAGAGGAGACATGTTTATACAGGCTGTGCATAAGCTAGTATAAAGTGAAAGAATCATCAGTGGATTATTTCTACTGATGATTCTTTTATAGGTAGGATAATGTGGAATTTCTATTAGTGGGAGATCTCAGCATCTACTGATGGAAACTTAACAGGCAGTTATTTCGCACATATCTTCTTTGATTTTGCACATTTTTGAGGTGGGAATCATGCTGCTAGATGGCTGAATAAATGGGCTTCGGTTGTGAAAAAAGTATGCTTAACGAAAAGCTGCATTCAAAGAGGTGATACTCATTGCCAACAAAGAAGACTCCTGACTTTATTCTTATTATTGTAACATTGTTGCTTTTAACAGTAGGGATGGTGATGGTGTACAGCGCTAGTGCTGTATGGGCTTCGTATAAAATGGGAGATTCATTCTTTTTTGCAAAGCGTCAATTGTTATTTGCTGGGATTGGTGTTGTTGCTATGTTTTTCATCATGAAGATTGATTATTGGGTGTGGCGTACATATTCCAAATTAATTTTACTTATCTGTTTTGTTCTCCTTATTTTAGTTTTGATTCCTGGCATTGGACTGGTGCGCGGCGGAGCACGAAGTTGGATTGGGATAGGAGCATTTTCTATTCAGCCTTCTGAGTTTATGAAGTTTGCGATGATTATTTTTTTAGCGAAATTTTTATCAGAAAAGCAAAAAATGATTACATCTTTTAAAAGGGGATTACTTCCCTCGCTTAGCTTTGTGTTTGTAGCATTTGGTATGATTATGCTGCAACCAGATTTGGGAACAGGAACTGTAATGGTTGGAACTTGTATTGTTATGATTTTTGTTTCGGGAGCACGGATTTTTCACTTTTCTATGCTAGGACTAATAGGAATAGCAGGATTTGTAGGGCTGATTGCATCAGCACCGTATCGAATAAAACGGATTACATCTTATTTAGATCCATGGTCAGATCCGCTTGGAAGTGGATTTCAAATTATTCAATCGCTACTTGCGATCGGGCCGGGAGGATTATTTGGTCTTGGTCTTGGACAAAGTAGACAAAAATTTCTTTACTTACCAGAGCCGCAAACAGACTTTATTTTTGCCATTCTATCTGAAGAATTAGGTTTTATTGGTGGTTCGTTTGTGTTATTATTATTTAGTCTGTTGTTATGGCGTGGGATTCGTGTAGCGTTAGGAGCGCCAGACTTATACGGTACGTTTTTAGCAGTCGGGATTGTGGCGATGATTGCGATTCAAGTTATGATTAACATCGGTGTTGTAACGGGATTAATGCCAGTTACAGGAATTACCTTACCATTTTTAAGCTATGGTGGGTCCAGCTTGACCCTTATGTTAATGGCGGTTGGAGTGCTACTAAATATAAGTCGTCATTCTCGCTACTAAACCCTGTTTCTATGACAGGGTTTTTCGTATGTAAAAATAGAAATTAAGCGATTGACATATGAACAGCATACAGTAAAATTTACGATCAATAAGGTTAGCTAAACAAATTGTACTATTATCCGCTATTGGCGGGATAATAGAAAAAAGAAGCGGAGGAATAGGCAGTGCGAGTATTAGTCAGTGGTGGCGGGACGGGTGGGCACATTTATCCAGCTCTTGCGTTAATTCGAGAAATCAAAAAAATTCATCCTGAAGCAAGGTTTTTATATATTGGTACAGAAAATGGTTTAGAAAGTAAAATTGTTCGCAAAGCTGGCATACCATTTCAATCTATTGTTATTAGTGGATTTAAGCGGAAATTATCAATGGATAATGTGAAAACGGTGATGCGTTTTGTAAAGGGGGTACAGGATAGTAAACGATATATACGTCGTTTTAATCCAGATGTTGTAATTGGCACAGGTGGTTATGTATGTGGTCCAGTTGTATACGCAGCAGCTAAAATTGGTATTCCAACAATTGTACATGAACAAAATAGTGTACCTGGTGTAACAAATAAATTTTTGAGCCGTTACGTGAATAAAGTAGCGGTGTGTTTTGAAGCGGCAGTAGAACATTTCCCGCAAAATAAAGTTGTGATGACAGGGAATCCTCGTGCTTCAGAAGTGATGAATCAAAATGGTATGAAAGGTAAGCGTTCGGTTGGTTTATCACTTTCAAAAAAATCAGTGTTAATTTTTGGAGGAAGTAGAGGCGCTAGACCAATTAATGATGCGTTTTTAGAGGCAATTGAACAATTTGGTAATAAATCTTATGAAGTATTGTACGTTACAGGTGAAGTGCATTATGATAAAGTAATGGAATTGGTGAAACAAAAAGGGAATCCACACAATGTCATAATTAAGCCGTTTATTGATAACATGCCAGAAGTACTTACTGGAGTGGATCTTGTTGTTTCACGTGCAGGTGCCACAACGTTAGCCGAGTTGACAGCTTTAGGTAAACCAAGTATCTTAATTCCAAGTCCATATGTAACAAACAATCATCAAGAAAAAAATGCTCTTTCTGTCGTTGAGAAAGGAGCAGCGAAGATGCTTCTTGAGAAAGAGTTAACAGGTGAAACACTTCTTGGTGATATTGATGAAATTTTATTGGATGCACAGAAATTACAAAATATGAAACTAGCTGCAAAAGAGTTAGGAATTCCAGATGCAGCAAACAAGTTATTTGAAGTGATGAAAAAACTTGTAGAAAATAACGTAAGGTGAATGCCCTGCATACTACTGTAGTACGGAGATTTAATATGGGGGAGAGCATCATGAAACAATTAGCAAACGAACTTATGGAAGCCAAGGTAGGAAAAGTATTAGAAAATGAACCATTAGCTCGTTATACAACGATGAAAATAGGTGGTCCAGCAGATATTTTAGTAATTCCAAGCAGCGTGGAAGGTGTAGAAAAATCATTAAAGCTTGTGAAGAAGCATGGAACAAAATGGACTGCAATCGGTCGCGGGTCTAATCTGCTTGTATCAGATAACGGAATTGAAGGTGTTGTTATTCGATTAGGAGAGGGTTTGGATCATTTAGAAGTGACAGGAACCAATGTCCGTGTAGGCGGAGGATACCCTCTTATTAAGCTTTCAACTTTACTAAGCCGTCAAGGACTCGCTGGATTAGAGTTTGCTAGTGGAATCCCAGGAAGTGTAGGCGGAGCCGTTTATATGAATGCAGGTGCCCATAAATCAGATATATCTGAAATTTTGAAGAGTGCTCGTGTGATGTTTGAAGACGGAAAAATTGATTGGTTAACGAAAGAAGAACTAGGATTTTCTTATCGTACATCTGTTTTACAAAAGAAGCGTCCTGGTATTGTACTAGAAGCAGAGTTGCAGTTGAAAGAAGGAAATCGTGACGAAATTATTGGGATTATGCAAAAAAATAAAGATTATCGTCGTGATACACAACCTTGGAATCATCCTTGTGCAGGAAGTATTTTTAGAAATCCACTACCAAACTATGCTGGTAATCTGGTGGAAAATGCTGGACTACGCGGTTATCAAATTGGTGGTGCGAAAATTTCAGAAATGCATGGGAATTTTATTGTAAATACGGGGACAGCATCAGCTCAAGATGTTCTTGATTTAATTGCTTATGTAAAGAAGACAATAAAAGAACAATTTGGAGTAGATATGCATACTGAAGTAGAAATCATTGGAAGATAACAGTTGTCCGTCCTGCTCTTTATTATTTATGATATAATAATAAGAAGAACGGCATGCATAACATGCCGTTCTTTACGTTACATAGGGGGAGCGTACATGAAGAATAGTAAAGTTATTAAGCTACAAGATCGTGTACCAAAATTAAAAAATCCAAAGAAGAAAAAGCAAGTAAATAAACGATTAATTTTATATGTATCGATTTTATTTTTATTGGTGCTTTTTTTAATTTATTTTCAATCTCCGCTTAGCAATATAAAGAAGATTACAATTCATGGTAATCATTATATGACGGATGAACAAATAATGGAACAATCAGGAATTACATATAAAACAAGCTATTTTCGTGTAATGAGTCATCAAGCGGAAGCGAATTTAAAAGAGCAAGAGGAAATTAAAAATGTCCATGTAAAAAAACAATTTCCAAACAACATTGTTATCGATATTGAGGAATATGTGACAATTGGCTACATTAATAAAGAGGACAAATTATATCCTCTTTTACAAAATGGAAAATCATTAAATGCTCTACCAAATGGGAAGTTGCCAGTTGCTGCACCGATTTTTGTTCCTTTTGAAGAAAAGAAAATGAAAGAATTGATTGCTGAATTAGAAAAGTTAACACCAGCTGTTCTTCGGTCCATTTCAGAAATTCAGTATAAACCAACAGATTTGTATGCGGATCATCTTACACTGTATATGAATGAGGGATACGAAGTAAGTACAGTTATTCAAGACTTCGCAAAACGAATGGAAGCTTATCCTCTTATTATTAAGAACTTGTCGCCAGATAAAAAAGCAATTATCCATCTAGAGGTAGGCGCTTATACTGAATATATAAATTAATAAATAAAAGCGTGGTAAAGAGGCTAATTTGAGTGTAAAATATGTTTTGTTAGAGAAAATAGGAATGTATTCTTGAAAATCATGTGATTATGTCATATTTTTCCCTATTTTCTTTTTTTTAATATATTCTTGGGTTCAAGTTTCACTTTGCTAGAAGTACATCTTAGTGTAGACTTATATTTGGCGACAATCTTTGTAGTTAGAAAAGATTGTTTCAAAAAATAACAGTGATTTGCATAGTACTGTTATAAAAGTGAATGAATGCCAAACAAAAATAAGAAAAATATATTGTTAAAAAAGGGAAACGCATAAATACGTTGAATATTTTTCTTATAACATAGTAAAACAACGATTGTTGTTCCATATATTGGATTTTGTGGTATAAATAAAGAAGGAGGTGCCAAAGAATGAACAGCAATGAAATATATGTTAGTCTTGACATCGGTACATCCAATGTTAAAGTTATTATTGGCGAGATGGTCAATGACGCTTTGAACATTATTGGTGTTGGAAATGTAAAGTCAAATGGTTTGAAAAAGGGCTCCATTGTTGACATAGATGAGACTGTACAATCGATTAAAAAGGCGATTGAACAAGCTGAACGCATGGTAGGAATACACATTGAACGAGTTGTTGTAGGTGTGAATGCAAATCAAGTGCAGCTTCTTCCTTGTCATGGAGTAGTCGCTGTTTCAAATGAAGACCGTGAAATTGGAAATGAAGATGTGCTTCGGGTACTTGATGCAGCACAAGTTGTGTCAATTGCACCAGAGCGCGAATTTATTGATGTGGTACCTCGACAGTTTATAGTAGACGGTCTCGATGAAATTAATGATCCGCGCGGAATGATTGGCGTACGTTTAGAAATGGAAGGTACATTAATTACAGGCTCGAGAACATTGTTACATAATTTACTTCGATGTGTAGAAAAAGCGGGTCTTGAAATAGTTGATATTTGCCTTCAGCCATTAGCAGCATCAGCAGTTGCTTTATCGAACGATGAAAAAAATCGAGGGGTTGCTCTTGTTGACATCGGTGGAGGTTCGACGACATTATCAATTTTCCAGGATGGAGAATTACAAACAACAAGTATATTACCGATTGGCGGAGATCATATAACAAAAGATATCGCTATCGGATTGAAAACATCAACTGAAAATGCCGATCAAATTAAGTTGAAATATGGACATGCTTTTTACGATACAGCATCTGAGGAAGAAATGTTTACTGTTTCCATGATGGGCAGTGATCAAACAGAGCAATATTCTCAATTAGAGCTAGCTGATATCATAGAAGCTCGTGTAGAGGAAATTCTTATGCTTGTACAAGATGAGGTACAAAAACTAGGCATCAAACACTTACCAGCTGGTTATGTACTTACTGGTGGTGTTGTTTCTATGTCTGGTATACTTGATCTTGCAAATGACATTCTACATCAAAATGTTCGTGTTGCAACGCCTGATTATATTGGTGTACGTGAACCACAATATACAATTGGTGTTGGACTTATTAAAAATGCATATCAAAAAGCTAAGTTGCGAGGAAAGAGTGTGCAGGAAAAACAGGAAAACTATGAATTACAGCATACACATGCGCCAATACCTGCTGCAGTGCAACAACCGGCAAAGCAAAAGTCTCGTAATAACAATAATAACAAGAATAACAATGATGACAATAATAACAATGAACGAATGATGTCAAAAGTGAAGCGTGTATTCCGATATTTATGGGATTAGATTTGAACGCGAAAAATGAGGTTCTAGGGGGATTTCGACATGTTAGAGTTTGATACTACACAAGATCAATTAGCAAATATAAAAGTTATTGGTGTAGGCGGCGGCGGAAACAATGCTGTCAATCGTATGATTGAAAATGGCGTACAGGGCGTAGATTTTATCGCTGTAAACACAGATGCACAAGCGCTAAATTTATCAAAAGCTGAAACAAGAATGCAAATCGGTGGTAAATTAACGCGTGGACTTGGTGCAGGAGCAAATCCAGAAGTAGGAAAAAAAGCTGCTGAAGAAAGTAAAGAACAAATTCAAGAAGCACTTCGTGGTGCGGATATGGTCTTTGTCACAGCTGGTATGGGCGGTGGAACTGGGACAGGAGCAGCTCCAGTTATTGCACAAATTGCAAAAGAATTAGGGGCATTAACAGTTGGTGTTGTAACTCGCCCATTTACATTTGAAGGTCGTAAGCGTGCAACACAAGCTACATCTGGAATTGCTGCGTTTAAAGAAAATGTAGATACAATCATTGTTATCCCAAATGATCGTATTTTAGAAATTGTGGATAAAAATACACCAATGCTTGAAGCATTCCGTGAAGCAGATAATGTATTACGTCAAGGTGTTCAAGGTATTTCTGACTTAATTGCAACGCCTGGTCTTATTAACTTAGACTTTGCAGACGTAAAAACAATTATGTCTAACAAAGGTTCTGCTTTAATGGGTATTGGCATTGGAACTGGTGAAAACCGTGCGACAGAAGCGGCAAAACGTGCGATTTCTAGTCCATTGCTAGAAACATCTATTGATGGTGCACAAGGTGTTATTATGAACATTACAGGTGGAACGAATTTAAGTTTATATGAAGTACAAGAAGCAGCTGATATTGTAGCTTCAGCTTCAGATCCAGAAGTAAATATGATTTTCGGTTCAGTAATTAATGAAAGTTTAAAAGATGAAATTGTTGTAACAGTGATTGCAACAGGTTTTGATGACAGCATTTCAATGCAACCACCTAAGCCAATTACTCGCCCTACAGCAACTTCTACTAAAAATGTACAGCAATCAGTACAACCGGTTAAACAACGTGAAGTAAAGCGTGAAGTTATGCGTGAAGAGCCAGTTGTGAATGATCGTCATACAGATGTAGATGATATCGATATCCCAGCGTTTTTACGTAATCGTCGTAGACGCTAAGGGAGCAATTATAAAGTGAAACTTTAAGCAGTGGGGACTCCCCACTGCTTATTATTTAAACCAATCAAGCTCGTCCTATTTATAGGTAGCGAGATGAACTTTCGTATATTATGGAACAAAAAAAAGGCAATCATCTACGCATAATAGATGGTTGCTTTTTTAATTCTTTTTATCCCACTATTTTTGGTTAGTAAAATCCCTACTGATAGTGGTTTGTATATATATACAAATTTCGTTATCTGCTTAAAGAAAGTCTTTTTTCTACATGACAAATTATTCCTCAAAGTTTCAAAATAACAAAAAATCCCTTCCGTGAATTGACACACTTTTCCATTGGATATGCATTATACTAGTCTCAACTTTATAAAAAAGAGGTGAACCGTTTGGTCGTTTACGCCGACATTATATGGTTATTAAATGTCTGCATTGATTTTCTTTTACTTTTATTAACAGCAATTGTTTTAAAACGGAAAGTGAAAAGATGGAGACTTGTGCTTGGCGCATGTATCGGTTCAACAATTGTTATTTTTGCATTCACGCCGTTAGCATCGTTGATGACACATCCTGTAATGAAATTAATATATTCATTTCTTATTGTTTATGCTGCGTTTGGCTTCATTCGTTTTCGGACATTTCTACAGAGCGTTTTAATGTTTTATTTTGTGACGTTTATGGTAGGTGGCGGTCTTGTTGGCACACACTTTTTTCTTCAAACAAATGACATGATGAATGGACTAATTTCAACAAAATCTATTTCGTATGGTGATCCTGTAAGTTGGTTGTTTGTTATCATTGGGTTTCCTGTTATTTATTATTTTTCTAAAAAGAGAATTGAGGATGTAGAAGTGACAAAAATTCACTATGAGCAAATTGTGAAAGTAGCTATCAAAATTGATATAAATGATATTCAGCTAGATGGATTGATTGATAGTGGAAATCAATTGCATGACCCGCTAACAAAAACACCAGTTATGATTATTCATGTTTCTTCTTTGGAACATGTTCTTCCGCAATGGCTAATAGAACAAGTTCAAATGAAAACAGCTATTCCTTATATACCAGATGAAGAATCAAAGTGGACAACTCGGTTGCGTTTAATTCCTTACCGAGCTGTAGGAATTAATCAACAATTTTTATGGGCGTTTAAACCTGACTATGTGCAAATTTATCATGAAGGCACAAAGGTTTCTGTAAGTAAAGTATTAATTGGTTTGAATGCACAGCAGTTATCGACGAATGGTGAGTATCAATGTATTTTACATCCAAAAATGTTATTGTCACAAAAAATAACAATTGCTTAATACAGGAACGGAGGGATTGGATTGAAATTGAAATTTCGGTTAACGTATCTTTGGTATAAATTATTATTAAAACTTGGAATTAAGACCGATGAAATTTACTATATCGGTGGAAGTGAAGCGTTGCCACCGCCATTAACGAAAGAAGAAGAAGAAATTTTGCTGCAAAAACTACCAAAAGGAGATGAGACAGCAAGGTCACTTTTAATAGAGCGCAATTTACGTCTTGTCGTATACATTGCTAGAAAGTTTGAAAATACAGGAATTAATATCGAGGATCTTATTAGTATTGGAACTATTGGTTTAATTAAAGCGGTTAATACATTTAATCCAGAAAAAAAGATTAAACTCGCAACGTATGCATCAAGATGTATTGAGAATGAAATATTGATGCATTTGCGAAGAAATAATAAAAATCGTTCAGAAGTATCATTTGATGAACCCCTTAATATTGATTGGGATGGAAATGAACTATTGTTATCAGATGTTTTAGGGACAGATGAAGACATTATTACAAAGGACTTGGAAGCAACTGTTGACCGGCATTTACTTATGAAAGCATTACATCAATTAAATGATCGAGAGAAGCAAATTATGGAACTTCGTTTTGGGTTAGATGGTGGGGAAGAAAAAACACAAAAGGATGTTGCTGATATGCTTGGGATTTCCCAGTCCTATATATCGCGTTTAGAAAAACGAATTATTAAAAGGCTTCGCAAAGAATTTAATAAAATGGTATGAGGCTAAGTGGTCGATTATTTCGTTATAAATAGTGTAAGTTTCATTTGAGAAAGTGAGATAAATGAATATATGCATAAAATTCCCTCCCAAGGAGATACTTTACACTGTACAGCAACTCCCGATAGGAGGGAACACTTTGACGAGAAACAAAGTAGAAATTTGCGGTGTTGATACATCTAAACTTCCAGTACTAAAAAACGAAGAAATGCGACGGCTATTTCGAGAAATGCAAAGCGGTGAAATAAGCGCTAGAGAGAAACTAGTAAACGGAAACTTACGTCTTGTACTGAGCGTCATCCAAAGATTTAACAACAGAGGGGAGTTTGTTGATGATTTATTTCAAGTTGGCTGCATTGGACTTATGAAATCCATTGATAATTTTGATTTAGGCCAAAATGTTAAATTTTCAACATATGCTGTACCGATGATTATCGGAGAGATTCGAAGATATTTACGTGATAATAATCCAATACGAGTATCGCGTTCCTTGCGAGATATTGCGTATAAAGCGTTGCAAGTACGTGAAAGACTCATTGCTGAAAATTCAAAGGAACCAACAGCGATGGATATAGCGAAAGTACTTGATGTGACGCACGAAGAAATTGTGTTTGCGCTTGATGCAATTCAAGACCCAGTTTCATTATTTGAGCCAATATACAATGATGGTGGAGACCCGATTTTTGTTATGGATCAGTTAAGCGATGATAAACAAAGGGACGAGCAATGGGTCGAAGAGCTGGCACTAAAAGAAGGAATGAAGCGATTAAATGAACGCGAAAAGATGATTATTCGTAAACGTTTCTTTCAAGGGAAAACACAAATGGAAGTGGCTGAGGAAATTGGGATTTCTCAAGCACAGGTGTCACGTCTTGAAAAATCAGCAATTAAACAAATGAATAAAACAATTCAAGGCTAAGGTCTCATCATTATAGATGAGGCCTTTTATCGTTTTGAGATTCTGTTCATAGGAAAGATGTCCAACTCATATAATGACTATAAAGAAAAGGTTTTGTACGTGAAGGATGTATTCTCTGAAATAGAAATTCCGCTTTATCTCACCATGGTATACGGTAGAACCTTCATCTTAAGATTTAAAGAAGAAGAAGGTGTGAGAAGAAAAAAGCACCTATTGATGGGGTGGGATTTTTTATTGAGGTTGTTAGTTAAATATGGGGAAAAGGAGAGGATGACAATGATACGTATTTCAGAATTTCAAATGAAAGATGTTGTCAATGTATCAGATGGGAAAAGGCTTGGAAACATTGGAGATATCGATATTGATATGAGAACAGGAAAGATTCAAGCAGTTATCATTACAAAGCAAGGGAAAATGCTAGGGTTATTTGGAAAAGAGGAGGAATTTGTAATTCCTTGGAAACAAATTGTAAAAATAGGGGAAGATGTTATTTTAGTTCGAGCAGATCATGTTCCTACTGTTACAGAAACAATACAAACACCGACAACTTCTTAAAGAATATTACAAATTTCACTTTTTTTTATGTTGTCATTATGGAAAAATAAAAGTATGGTAAAATAGACGGGAAGTACCATACTTTTTATGTTATTTTATTATAAGGAGCCTTTTTATGAGAGAACCATTTACATATAAGGACGGTATGTTACATTTACATATGTGGGAAGAACATGGACACATTATAGCAGGATTTACTACAAAAGAAGGTGGAGTGAGTACCGGCTCCTTTCATACAATGAATTTAGGATTACACGTTCACGACAAAGTAGAAGATGTTCATGAAAATCGACGGCTTTTAGCAGGGAAATTACACATTCCATTAGAAACTTGGGTTTGTTCGGAACAAGTTCATGATCGTCATGTTGTAAAAGTGGGCAAGCAAGAGAAAGGAAAAGGCGTCTTTTCTTATGAAGATGGTATCCCTAGTACGGACGGCATATATACGACAGATGCAGATGTGTTGTTAACATCTTGTTATGCGGATTGTGTGCCACTCTATTTTTATGCGCCATCTTATAGAATGATAGGACTTGCACATGCTGGCTGGAAAGGAACAGTCAAAGGAATTGCTAGTGAAATGATCGACAAGTGGAAAGAGGAAGGTATATCGCTTGATGATATACATGTGGCGATTGGTCCATCTATTGGTGCGTGTTGTTATGCTGTAGATGACCGTGTATTATCTGCTGCGAAACAAGTACTTCATGATACTGTTCCATATGAAATGATTTCTGAAGGACAATATACAATAGATTTAAAGGAAATAAATCGTTTGCTATGTTTACAAGCTGGGATAAAAGAAGAAAATATTGCGATGTCATCTTTTTGTACAAGCTGTGAAACGCAATTATTCTTCTCACATCGCCGCGACCAAGGAAAGACGGGGAGAATGCTTAGCTTTATTGGGTTTAAGGAGGAGGGGAAGCAGTGACCGTACAAGAGAATTTAGCATATGTCAAGCAAGAAGTTGAAAAAGCATGTCAGCGAGTGAATCGATTCTTAGATGAAATTACACTTGTTGCTGTTACAAAAACAGTAGGCATTGAAAAAACAAATGAAGTGTTACAAGCTGGGCTTGTACATCTTGGTGAAAATCGCAATGAAGGTTTTTTACAGAAATATGAGCATTTTGGAAACAAAGCGACATGGCATTTTATCGGGTCATTGCAAACTAGAAAAGTAAAAGAAATCATACATGAGATTGATTATTTACATTCACTTGATCGTCTTTCACTTGCAAAAGAAATTCAAAAACGAGCAACGAAACCCATTCGCTGCTTTGTTCAGGTAAAAACCTCAGCGGAAGAGTCTAAACAGGGGTTAGACGTAGATGAGATAATTGACTTTATTTACAACTTACAACAATTTGATAAAATTGAAGTTGTCGGACTG
The DNA here is from genome assembly GCF_050473865.1 of Bacillus sp. S10(2024). Lineage (NCBI taxonomy): Bacteria > Bacillati > Bacillota > Bacilli > Caryophanales > Bacillaceae > Bacillus > Bacillus sp. S10(2024). Next base: position 430,843 of record NZ_JBFLUR010000002.1, read on the forward strand.
ATGACAATGGCACCTTACACAGACGATGAAATGCAAATTCGCAGTTGTTTTCAAAGGTTGCGTAAGCTGCAAAAGCAGGTGCAAGATTTAAACCTATCATATGCTCCGTGTATGGAGTTATCAATGGGTATGTCAAATGATTATACAATTGCAATTGAAGAGGGCGCTACATTTATTCGTTTGGGAACGATTTTAGTGGGGAAAGAATAGAAGGAAGGAGAATTTTATTATGAGTTGGTCAAAAGTAAAGTATTTCTTTTTTGACACACCAGAAGAGCGAGAAGCACAATATGCTTACGAAAAGGAGCAAACTGAAATGACAAAAGAACAGGACCCAGAGCAGGATATTCCTTTTGCAAAGGTACAATCGAAACAAAACGTAGTAAGCATTGAAACAGCGAAACAACCTTCGAAAGTTGTTTTATTAGAGCCGCGTACGTACTCGGAAGCACAAGGGATTGCTGATCATTTGAAAGGTCGTCGTGCAGTCGTAATTAATTTACAACGCATGTCGACAGATCAAGCGCTACGTATCGTTGACTTTTTAAGTGGAACTGTATATGCAATCGGCGGGGATATTCAAAAGCTAGGTCCAAAAACATTTATATGTACGCCGGATAATGTAGATATTGTTGGAGCAATTTCTGAATTGTTTGGTGAAGAAGAAGAGAAAAATATCAAAAGGTGGTAGTGCGCTATGACGATGATTTTAACAATTTTGCTCTATCTATTCAGGTTTTATTCATATGCGCTTATTATTTATATCCTTTTATCTTGGGTTCCGGGAGCAAGAGAGTCTACATTTGGTGATTTCCTTGCCCGTATTTGTGAGCCGTATTTAGAACCGTTTCGGAGATTTATCCCACCAATTGGTGTAATTGATATTTCTCCAATCGTGGCAATACTTGTTCTAAATTTAGCAAGTTCAGGATTAGTACGTGTATTTGAGTTTTTTTTGAGGTAAGACAGTATAGATGAGCATTTATGAACATTTTAGGCCTGAAGAAACGGTTTTTGTTGATAAAGTATTAGAATGGAAGCATGCGGCAGAAGAATATCATCAAGTGAAACTTACTGATTTTCTTGATCCGCGTGAACAGCAAATTGTTTCGATGATTGTTGGATATCAAGGGGATGCTGCGTTTCAATTATATGGAGCTGCTCCCAGTGCAGAAAGAAAACGGGCGTTAATATATCCCAATTACCTTATGCCGAATGCAGAAGAATTTCAGATAGAAATATTAGAAATTGACTATCCTTCTAAATTTTATTCACTGGAGCATCGTCAAATATTAGGAGCATTTATGTCACTTGGTTTAAAGCGAGAGAAATGCGGAGATATTTGGCTCCAGAATGATCGTGCCCAAATTGTAGTTGCAAAAGAAGTCGCATCGTATATAGAAATAAATTTACAATCAATTGGAAAAATAAAAGTATCTTTATCGCCTGTACCAACTGATCATTCATTACATATAGAAAATCAGTGGAATGAAAAGTCAGGGACAGTATCATCGCTTCGATTAGATGTATTGCTAGCAGAAATATTTCATGTATCTCGTCAAAAGGTTCAGCCGTCCATTAAAAATGGTCTTGTGAAAGTGAATTGGAAAGTTGTTGAGCAATCTGCTTATGAATGCTTTCCAGGCGATGTATTTTCTGTGAGAGGTTATGGCAGAAGTAAATTACTTACTGTTGAGGGAAAAACAAAGCGTGATAAATGGAGAATTTTGTATGGAATCTTAAAATGATTTCTTTTTTTAGAAGGAAAGTCTCCCATTTTGTCGAAGAAAAGATATAATTAAAAGAGGAAATTTTAGATAACCTACTTGGAGGTGGCGTTTGTGCCGTTAACACCGTTAGATATTCATAATAAGGAATTTAGCCGTGGTTTTCGTGGCTATGATGAGGATCAAGTAAATGAATTTCTTGATCAAGTCATCAAAGATTATGAATTAGTAATTCGTGAGAAGAAGGCGTTAGAAGAAAAAGTCGCACAACTTGAAGGGAAATTAGAACATTTCTCTAATATTGAAGATACATTGAATAAATCTATTGTTGTAGCGCAAGAAGCAGCAGAAGAAGTTAAGCGTAATGCTCAAAAAGAAGCGAAATTAATTGTTCGTGAAGCAGAGAAGAATGCGGACCGTATTATTAATGAAGCACTTGTAAAATCAAGAAAAGTTGCATTTGATATTGAAGAATTAAAAAAGCAAGCAAAAGTGTTCCGTACACGTTTCCGTATGCTGTTGGAAGCGCAGCTTGAAATGTTAAACAATGATGATTGGGACAAGTTAATTGAGTTAGAAGAAGAAGTAGATGAGCTTCTTAAGAAAGAAGAAACAGTGTAAGCTTGACGTTTTTCGTATTATTACATATAATTCTATACAACATAATTTTTTAGAAAAACGAAGATAGGGATAAGTACTTTTTTCATACCTTATATAGCGAACTGAGGACGGTGGAAGCTCAGGATAAGGAGAGAATGGGAATATCACCCTGGAGTTCCTCGCTGAACAACCAAGTAAGTAGAGGCGTGTATTCGCGTTAAGAATATAAAGAGGATTACTATATGTAGTAGTCTACTAGGGTGGTACCGCGGGAGACCTTCTCGTCCCTTTTTGGGGATGAGAAGGTCTCTTTTTTATTCCATTTATTTAGAAAAAATGTCATTCTTTTATATATTCAAGGAGGAATTAAGCATGGAGTATAAAGACACATTATTAATGCCAAAAACAGAGTTTCCAATGCGTGGAAATTTACCGAAACGTGAGCCTGTCATGCAAGAGCAATGGGCTGAAATGAGCATTTATGAAAAGGTGCAAGAACGCACAAAGGGACGTCCACTATTTGTGCTACATGATGGACCGCCATATGCGAACGGCGACATTCATATGGGACATGCGTTAAATAAGGTATTAAAAGACTTTATTGTTCGCTTTAAATCAATGACGGGATACTGTGCACCATATGTACCAGGTTGGGATACACACGGATTACCAATTGAGCAAGCTTTAACAAATAAAGGTGTTAAGCGTAAAGAAATGACAGTTGCTGAATTTCGTAAACTTTGTGAAGAATATGCATACGAACAAGTAAATCGTCAGCGCGAGCAATTTAAACGTTTAGGTGTACGCGGTGATTGGGATAATCCATACATTACATTAAAACCAGCATATGAAGCACAGCAAATTAAAGTATTTGGTGAAATGGCGAAAAAAGGTTATATCTATAAAGGTCAAAAACCTGTTTACTGGTCTCCAACGAGTGAGTCTGCATTAGCTGAAGCAGAAATTGAATATAAAGATAAGAAATCTGCATCTATTTATGTGGCATTCCCTGTAAAAGATGGAAAGAATGTTTTAGAAGGAGACGAAAAATTCATTATTTGGACAACGACACCTTGGACGTTGCCAGCAAACTTAGGTATTTCTGTTCATCCAGAACTTGAATACAGCATTGTAAAAGTTGCAGATGCAAAGTATATCATTGCTTCTGAGTTATTTGAAACCGTTGCGAAAACATTAGAGTGGGAAAATGCTGAAGTTGTGAAAACAGTAAAAGGTAGCGAACTGGAATATACAACGGCAAAACACCCATTCTATGACCGTGATTCTCTTGTTATGCTTGGTGAGCATGTCACAACAGATGCTGGTACGGGTTGTGTACATACAGCACCTGGACACGGGGAAGATGATTTCCTTGTTGGAAAGCAATACGGTTTAGAAGTTCTTTGTCCAGTTGATGATAAAGGTGTATTAACAAGCGAAGCTCCTGGATTTGAAGGATTATTCTACGATAAAGCAAATAAACCAATCACAGAAAAATTAGAAGAGGTTGGCGCGTTATTAAAATTAACATTTATTACGCATTCTTATCCGCATGACTGGAGAACAAAACAACCAATTATTTTCCGTGCAACTGCACAGTGGTTTGCATCTATTGAAGCGTTCCGCAGTGAATTATTACAAGCTGTGGAAGAAACGAAATGGGTACCAGCTTGGGGTGAAACACGTCTTCATAACATGGTTCGTGATCGCGGTGACTGGTGTATTTCTCGTCAACGTGCATGGGGTGTTCCGATTCCTGTATTCTATGCAGAAAATGGTGATCCAATTATTACGGATGAGACAATTAATCATGTAGCAGGGTTATTCCGTGAACATGGTTCGAATGTATGGTTTGAACGTGAAGCGAAAGATTTATTACCAGAAGGTTTTACACACCCATCTAGTCCAAATGGCGAATTCCGAAAAGAAACAGACATTATGGATGTATGGTTTGATTCTGGTTCATCTCATCAAGCTGTATTAGAAGAGCGTGATGATTTGCAACGTCCAGCTGATTTATATTTAGAGGGATCTGATCAATATCGCGGTTGGTTTAACTCTTCACTCTCAACAGCAGTTGCGGTAACAGGAAAAGCACCGTATAAAGGGGTTTTAAGTCACGGCTTCGTATTAGATGGTGAAGGCCGTAAGATGAGTAAGTCTATTGGAAACATTGTTGTACCGAAGAAGATTATGGACCAATTAGGCGGCGATATTTTACGTTTATGGGTATCTTCAGTTGATTACCAATCTGACGTACGTATTTCTGATGATATTTTAAAACAAGTAGCGGAAGTATATCGTAAAATTCGTAATACATTCCGTTTCTTATTAGGAAACTTAGCTGATTTTGATCCAAGTAAAGATGCGGTATCTGCTACAGAACTTCGTGAAGTAGACCGCTACATGTTAGTGAAATTAAATGACTTAATTACAAAAGTAAAAGATGCTTATGAAACATATGAATTTGCTGCTGTATATCATGCGATTCATAACTTCTGTACAATTGATTTAAGTTCATTCTATTTAGATTTTGCAAAAGATATTTTATATATCGAATCAGAAAATAATCACGACCGTCGTGCAATTCAAACGGTACTATATGATGTACTGGTTGCATTAACAAAACTTGTAACGCCAATTTTACCGCATACAGCAGATGAAGTATGGCCATATATCCCTGGAGTAGTAGAAGAGAGCGTCCAATTAACTGATATGCCAGAAGCTGTAGAAGTAGAGGGTGCTGAAGAGTTAAAAGGAAAATGGGATGCATTTATGACACTTCGCGATGATGTACTAAAAGCGTTAGAAGATGCACGTAATGCAAAAGTAATTGGTAAATCATTAAATGCAAGTATCACACTTTACCCAACAGCAGAAATGAAAGAATTGTTACAATCCATAACAGAAGATGTGAAACAATTATTTATCGTTTCTGAGTACCATCTTGGTGGAACGATGGAAGAAGCACCAGCTGATGCACCGAAATATGAACATACAGCTGTTGTTGTAGCGCAAGCAACTGGTGAAACGTGTGAACGTTGCTGGGTTGTCTCTGAAACAGTAGGAAGTAATGCGGACCATCCAACACTATGTAAGCGTTGCGGAGAAGTTGTAACTGAACATTATGTAAAATAATGCAATGAGGAAAATCGACTGCATACAAGGCAGTCGATTTTTTTTCTTCCTTGGAAGGAAAAATGTGTGTGCGGTAATCGTGTGCGTTTCGGATAAACTAACGATACATTCCAGCCGGGAGGGACGCACTTGTGACTGACACATACATGGAGATTCAAGTAGAACTACAATTAATGCAGCGAGAATTACAGGAGAGATTAGCTAAAGAAGAGTTGTATGCATATGATGTAGAATTTGGTCAGGAATTGCTAGGTATGGCGAAAACAGATGTGAAAAATAAATTATTATTGCATGATATGAGAGAAGATTTAAAAGATATAGAGCGAGCACTTTGGAAAATGGAAATAGGTATGTATGGAATTTGTGAGGAAACCGGACAAAGAATGACACTTAAACAATTAAAGGGAATGCCAACAGCACGTACAATTTATGAGTGTTTTTATGAAAAGGTAAAAACAATTTAAAGATAACAATATTATATTACCTAATTCACTTTATTTTATGCTCCGATGCGATGCTTCATTGTGAAAACATAGCAGCTATGCTAAAATTTTGAGGTACACTGTCATTGTGGGGGAAACGAAAATGATATATTATTTAATAGCTTTAGTTGTGATTGCCGTTGATCAAGTATCAAAATGGATTATCGTGAAGGAAATGGAATTAGGTGAGAGCATTCCGATTATTGATAATGTACTGTATATAACGTCTCACCGCAATCGCGGAGCTGCATGGGGCATTTTAGAGAATAAAATGTGGTTCTTTTATGTTATTACAGTTATCTTTGTTATTTTTATTCTGTTTTATATGAAGAAATACGCAAAGACAGACAAGCTTCTCGGTATTTCGCTTGGGCTTATTCTAGGCGGAGCAATTGGTAATTTTATTGATCGTGTCGTGCGAAAAGAGGTTGTTGATTTTATTCATACATATATTTTTTCGTACAACTTCCCAGTATTTAACGTTGCAGACTCGGCATTATGTGTAGGTGTGGCGTTAATTATTATTCAAACATTACTAGAAGGAAAGAAAATAAAGGAGTAAATAATGAGCGAAGTAGTACAAGTAACAGTTTCAGAAGAGCAAAAGAGTGAACGGATTGACAAATTTGTTGCTGGAGTGAATAATGAATGGTCTCGTTCACAAGTACAACAATGGATTAAAGACGGTGTTGTAACGGTAAATGGAAAAGATGTTAAAGGGAACTATAAAGTAAAAACAAATGATGAAATTACAGTTACCATTCCAGAACCAGAGTCATTAGATATTCTTCCAGAAGATATGAATTTAGAGATTTATTATGAGGATAGTGATGTACTTGTAGTAAACAAACCGCGTGGTATGGTTGTGCATCCTGCACCAGGGCATACGAGCAGCACGTTAGTAAACGGCTTAATGTATCACTGTAAAGATTTATCAGGTATTAACGGTGTAATGCGCCCTGGGATTGTGCATCGCATTGATAAAGATACATCTGGGTTATTGATGGTGGCAAAAAATGATATGGCACATGAGGCGCTTGTTAACCAGCTTGTAGCAAAAACGGTAACAAGACGTTATCAAGCAATTGTTCATGGTGTTATTCCGCATGATAAAGGAACGATTGATGCACCAATTGGTCGTGATAAACAAGATCGTCAAAGTATGACCGTTGATGATAAGGGAAAACATGCTGTGACTCATTTCCGTGTATTAGAACGTTTTAATAACTTTACTCATGTGGAGTGTCAATTAGAAACAGGCCGTACGCATCAAATTCGTGTACATATGAAATATATTGGTTATCCACTTGCAGGTGATCCGAAATATGGTCCGAAGAAAACATTTGATATAAATGGTCAAGCACTACATGCAGGTATTTTAGGCTTTATTCACCCGCGCACAGGTGAATATTTAGAATTTGAAGCACCAGTCCCACAAATTTTTGTAGATCTTCTAAATGATTTGCGAAAATAAATATTGACAATCGTTATAAAAACTGACATAATAACAGCAGTTGAATAAGTCCTTTAACACAACCCCGTGAGGTTGAGAAGGTAACGGTTTGAAATACATAGGGTATATTTGTACCCTTTTTCAGAAGAACCTCTCGCACACGACGAGAGGTTTTTTTATACCATTCCTCTCATGCATGAAAAAAGCCTGGAGGTGAAGAACATGCAAGAAAAAGCAGTGGTACTAGATGATCAAATGATTCGCCGCGCTTTAACACGCATTAGTCATGAGATTGTAGAACGCAATAAGGGTGTTGAAAATTGTGTTCTAGTTGGGATTAAAACACGCGGTATTTTCATCGCACAGCGCTTAGCAGAACGAATTGGTCAAATTGAAGGAAAAGAAATGGCCGTCGGTGAATTAGACATTACGTTATATCGTGATGACTTAACTTTGCAATCTAAAAACAAAGAACCGCTTGTAAAAGGTTCAGACATTCCAGTTGACATCACAAATAAAAAAGTTATTCTTGTTGATGACGTATTATATACAGGAAGAACAGTGCGAGCTGCTATGGATGCGTTAATGGACATTGGTAGACCATCACAAATTCAGCTAGCTGTTCTTGTAGATAGAGGTCACCGTGAACTGCCAATTCGCGCTGATTATGTTGGGAAAAACATTCCAACATCAAGCGAAGAACGTATTGAAGTAGACCTTCAAGAAACAGATAAACAAGATCGAGTAAGCATATACGAAAAAAAATAAAGCCCTTTTAAATGTAGTCCCGTGAGGCTGCCAAAGGGTCTTGACTTTCATATGTCTATTTTGACATACGTAAGTATAGGACTCTTTGTGCATAGTCACAAAGAGTTTTTTTATTGCAAGTTTTCAGGTATTGGAGGAGGAGATATCAATGGAACAAAAGCCAGTGTTAGATATTCATGAAATACCGAAACCAGGAAAATGGTTATTGTTAAGTATACAACATTTATTCGCCATGTTCGGGGCAACGGTGCTTGTGCCATTTTTAACAGGGTTAAGCCCAGCAGTTGCTTTAATATCGAGTGGAGTAGGAACACTAGCATTCTTACTTGTGACGAAAGGGCAAGTACCAGCTTACCTTGGATCATCGTTTGCATTCATTGCACCGATTATTACAGCAAAAGCAGCAGGTGGCCCAGGAGCAGCTATGCTTGGCGGAATGATGGCAGGGCTTGTCTACATGTTGATTGCACTTGGAATTAAAAAGTCTGGATCAAACTGGATTATGAATCTCTTACCACCAATTGTAGTTGGTCCAGTTGTTATGGTAATTGGACTGGGGCTTGCACATACCGCGGTAAATATGGCAATGAATAATGCAGATGGAAAATATAGCTTTACACACTTTTCAGTTGCACTCGTAACATTAGCAATTACAATCATCTGCTCAATTTTTGGAAGAGGCTTCCTTAGCATCATACCAGTTTTAATTGGAATCATAGGTGGTTATATCTTTGCCTACTTCCAAGGCTTAGTTGATTTGAAACCAGTGGTAGAAGCAAAATGGTTCGATGTACCAGATTTCATAGTACCATTTGTCACATATACACCGGAGTTTTCGTGGAAATTAGTACTAGTAATGGTACCAGTTGCGGTCGTAACAATTTCAGAACATATTGGGCATCAAATTGTACTTGGAAATGTTATAAATAGAGATTTGATTCAAAAACCAGGTTTACACCGCTCTATTATGGGGGATGGCATTGCAACATTTATCGCATCAACAATTGGAGGACCACCAAATACAACATACGGTGAAAACATTGGGGTACTTGCGATCACAAGAGCATACAGTGTGTACCTATTCGTCGGATCAGCAATATGTGCAATTATCTTCGGATTTATTGGGAAAATCTCAGCGCTTATCCATTCGATTCCAACACCGGTAATGGGCGGTGTATCAATCTTACTCTTCGGTGTGATTGCATCAAGCGGTTTACGTATGTTAGTAGATGAGAAAACAGATTTCGGAGATAAACGTAATCTAATGATTGCGTCTGTCATATTAGTAATTGGCATTGGCGGTGCAGTACTTCATATTGGTCAATCTTTCCAAGTGGAGGGGATGGCTCTTGCGGCAATCGTGGGAGTACTGTTAAATCTCGTTTTACCTGAAATGAAAGAGAAAAAAAAATCAAAGCAGATTGCTTCATAAAGACAGCCTTTTAATTCAGTCCTGTGAGACGGAAAAGGGTGTGTAGTTTGTTACACCCTAGTCTCACAAGATTAGGGTGTTTTTATGCAGTTAATATTATATAAATTCACAAGTGCTATGATAAAAATCAGAAAGATGAGGGATGACAATGAACCATTTGTTAACGATGAGTGAGTTATCGGAGCAGGAGATTTCAGAAATTCTAAAAGATGCAGAAGATTTCGCAAGCGGAAAGGGCATAAAAGCGACAGAGCAAACGTTTGTCGCAAACTTATTCTTTGAGAATAGTACGAGAACACGTTTTAGCTTTGAAGTAGCAGAGAGACGTTTAGGACTTGATGTTCTCAACTTCTCAGCAGAGTCTTCTAGCGTGCAAAAAGGAGAAACATTGTACGATACGGTAAAAACACTAGAATCGATAGGAACAAGGGCTGTTGTCATCCGCCACGAGCAAGATCGATACTTCGATGAACTTAGAGAGCAAGTGAATATTCCAATTTTAAATGCAGGTGATGGATGTGGAAATCATCCAACACAATGTTTGCTTGATCTACTAACGATAAAACAAGAATTTGGAACATTTAAAGGACTGAAAATTGCAATTGTTGGAGATATCACTCATAGCCGAGTAGCACGTTCAAATGCAGAAGCGTTAACGAAATTAGGAGCAAGCGTTTATTTTGCAAGTCCAGAAGAATGGAAAGACGAAACGAACACATTTGGAACGTACAAAGCATTAGACGAACTAATTCCAGAAGTTGATGTAATGATGTTACTACGCGTGCAGCATGAGCGTCATGATCACTATGAAACAGACATTATGAAAGAGTATCATGAAGAACACGGTTTAACGATTGAACGTGAGAAACGCATGAAGCCAGGAAGCATTATTATGCACCCAGCACCTGTGAACCGTGATGTAGAAATTGCAAGTGAACTTGTCGAGTGTGAACGCTCACGTATCTTTAAACAGATGGAAAACGGTGTTTATGTAAGAATGGCTGTATTAAAACGCGCATTACCAAATGTATTAGGAGGAATGAAACATGAATTATTTGTTTAAAAATGGTCGCTATGTAAATGAAGAGGGAATTATCGTGACAACAGACCTTCTCGTACAAGACGGTAAGATTGCGAAAGTAGCAGAAAACATTACTGCTGAAAATGTAGAAGTGATTAATGTAAACGGAAAATTAATTGCACCTGGGTTAATTGATGTACACGTACATCTTCGCGAACCGGGTGGTGAGCATAAAGAAACAATTGAAACAGGTACACTTGCGGCAGCAAAAGGTGGATTTACAACAATTTGTGCAATGCCGAATACGCGTCCTGTACCAGATAGTAAAGAACATATGGAAGATTTACAAAAACGAATTCAAGAAAAAGCACACGTTAATGTATTACCGTACGGTGCTATTACAGTGCGTCAAGCAGGTTCTGAAATGACAGACTTTGAAACATTAAAAGAACTTGGTGCATTCGCATTTACTGATGATGGAGTAGGCGTACAAGATGCGAGTATGATGCTAGCAGCTATGAAGCGTGCAGCAAAATTAAATATGACAGTTGTTGCACACTGTGAAGAAAATACGTTAATTAATAAAGGTTGTGTACATGAAGGGAAGTTTTCTGAGAAACACGGATTAAACGGTATCCCATCAGTATGTGAATCTGTACATATTGCCCGGGATATATTACTTGCAGAGGCGGCGGATTGCCATTATCACGTATGTCACGTAAGTACAAAAGGATCTGTACGAGTGATTCGTGATGCAAAACGTGCTGGAATTAAAGTAACAGCAGAGGTAACACCGCATCACTTAATATTATGTGAAGATGATATCCCATCAGCTGATCCAAACTTTAAAATGAACCCACCGCTTAGAGGAAAAGAAGACCAAGAAGCGTTAATTGAAGGATTATTAGATGGAACGATTGATATAATAGCAACAGATCATGCACCGCATGCGGCGGAAGAAAAAGCACAAGGTATTGAAAGAGCACCGTTCGGAATTACTGGTTTTGAAACAGCATTCCCATTACTATATACAAACCTTGTGAAAAAAGGAATTATCACATTAGAACAGTTAATTCAATTCTTAACAGAAAAACCAGCTGACACATTTGGTTTAGAAGCAGGTCGCCTGCAAGCAGGAAGAGCAGCTGATATTACAATTATCGATTTAGAACAAGAAGAAGAGATTGACCCAGAAACATTCTTATCAAAAGGAAAAAATACGCCATTTACGGGCTGGAAATGTCAAGGATGGCCGATTATGACATTAGTTGACGGTAAGATCGCATGGCAAAAGGAGAGTGCATTAGTATGAAAAGACAGCTTATCTTAGAAGATGGAACAGTATTAATTGGAAAAGGTTTCGGAGGAGAAATCGAAAAGTCAGGTGAAGTTGTATTTACAACTGGAATGACTGGATATCAAGAAACGCTATCTGATCCATCATACTGCGGTCAAATTGTAACATTTACGTACCCATTAATCGGAAACTACGGCATTAACCGTGATGATTTCGAATCAATTCATCCATCTGTAAATGGTTTAATAGTAAACGAAATTTGTGATCACCCATCTAACTTCCGTAATGAAATTTTGTTAGATGATTATTTAAAAGAAAGAAACATTCCAGGATTAGCAGGAATTGATACAAGAAAATTAACACGAAAAATTCGTCAATATGGAACATTACGCGGACGTCTTTGCAACATGGATGTGGATGTAGAGTACATCGTTAGCCAATTAAAAGAGACAGTCTTTACAGATCATGTGAAAAGCGTATCAACAAAAGATCCATATCCAAGTCCAGGCCGTGGTCATCGCGTTGTACTTGTAGACTTCGGTATGAAGCATGGTATTTTACGAGAACTAAATAAACGTGACTGTGATGTAATTGTTGTACCATACAATACAACGGCTGAAGAGATTTTACGTCTTAGCCCAGATGGAATTATGTTAAGTAATGGACCTGGGGATCCAAAAGATGTACCAGAAGCAATTGAAATGCTAAAAGACATTATCGGAAAAGTACCATTATTCGGGATTTGTCTTGGCCATCAATTGTTCGCTCTAGCATCTGGTGCAAATACAAGCAAGTTAAAATTCGGTCACCGTGGTTTAAATCATCCAGTAAAACATCTTGCAACTGGAAAAGTAGCCATTACTTCTCAAAACCATGGTTACGCAGTAGAAGAAGAATCAGTTAAAAGTACAGATCTTGAAATTACACATGTAGCTTTAAATGATGGAACAGTAGAAGGTCTTCGTCATACGAAGTTCCCAGCATTTACAGTGCAATATCATCCAGAAGCATCAGCAGGACCAGAAGATGCAAACAATTTATTTGAAGACTTCTTAACAATGATCGAAAACTTTAAGAAAGAAGGGGAAGAGTTATGCCAAAACGCCTAGACATTAACACAATTTTAGTAATCGGATCAGGACCTATTGTAATCGGGCAAGCAGCTGAGTTTGACTACTCTGGAACGCAAGCTTGTCAATCTCTTAAAGAAGAAGGTTACAAAGTAATCCTTGTAAACTCTAACCCAGCAACAATTATGACTGATACTGCAACAGCAGATAAAGTATACATTGAACCTTTAACATTAGAATTTGTAAGCCGTATTATTCGTAAAGAGCGTCCAGATGCAATCTTGCCAACACTTGGCGGACAAACGGGACTAAACATGGCTGTTGAACTTGCGAAATCAGGTGTACTAGAAGAGTGCGGAGTTGAAATTTTAGGAACAAAATTATCAGCAATTGAGCAAGCGGAAGATCGTGATTTATTCCGTACATTAATGCAAGATTTAAAAGAACCAGTACCACCAAGTGAAATTATTCATACGCTTGATGAAGCATATGAATTTGTAAAAGTAATTGATTATCCAGTCATTGTTCGCCCTGCATTTACGCTAGGCGGAACTGGCGGTGGTATTTGCCATAATGAAGAAGAGTTAATTGAAATTGTAACAAGTGGTCTAAAACATAGTCCAGTAACACAATGTTTATTAGAAAAAAGTATCGCTGGTTTTAAAGAGATTGAATATGAAGTAATGCGTGATGCAAACGATAATGCGATTGTAGTATGTAACATGGAAAATATCGATCCAGTTGGTGTGCATACAGGAGATTCCATCGTTATTGCACCAAGCCAAACATTAAGTGACCGTGAATATCAAATGTTACGTAATACTTCATTAAGAATTATTCGTGCATTAGGAATTGAAGGTGGATGTAACGTTCAGCTTGCATTAGACCCACATAGTTTCCAATACTATGTAATCGAAGTAAATCCACGTGTAAGTCGTTCATCTGCATTAGCATCAAAAGCAACAGGATATCCAATTGCAAAATTGGCAGCGAAAATTGCAGTTGGCTTAACACTTGATGAGATTGTAAACCCGGTTACACAAAAAACATATGCATGCTTTGAACCAGCATTAGACTATGTTGTTTCTAAAATTCCACGCTGGCCATTTGATAAATTTGAATCGGCAAACAGAACGCTTGGCACACAAATGAAAGCGACTGGGGAAGTCATGTCAATCGGTCGTAATTTAGAAGAATCATTATTAAAAGCAGTTCGTTCTTTAGAGCTTGGTGTTTATCATTTAGAGCTTGATCACTTAAAAGAGCTGGATAAAGAAACAATGAAAAAACGTATTATAAAAGCAGATGATGAGCGTCTGTTCGTTGTAGCAGAAGCGATTCGTCAAGGTGTAACGCAAGAAGAAATTAATGCATGGTGTGAAATGGACTTCTTCTTCTTACAAAAAGTTGAAAACATCGTAAACATGGAGCGTAACATTAAAAATCATGTAGGCGATATGGAAGTATTACAAGAAGCAAAAGCAATGGGATTCAGCGATCATTACATCGCAGCTGCTTGGGGTAAAACAGAGCGTGAAATTTATGATATGCGTAAAGAAAACAGTATGACACCAGTATTCAAAATGGTAGATACATGTGCAGCAGAATTTGAATCCGCAACACCTTACTACTACAGCACATATGGTGATGAAAACGAATCAATCGTGACAGAGCGTAAAAGTGTAGTCGTTCTTGGTTCTGGTCCAATTCGCATCGGTCAAGGTGTCGAGTTTGACTATGCAACAGTTCATTCTGTATGGGCAATTAAAGAAGCTGGTTACGAAGCAATTATTATAAATAATAACCCAGAAACAGTTTCGACAGACTTTAGTATTTCAGATAAATTATATTTTGAACCACTTACAATTGAAGATGTAATGCACATCATCGATTTAGAACAACCAGAAGGCGTAATCGTTCAATTTGGTGGGCAAACAGCAATTAACTTAGCGGCAAAATTACAAGAGCGTGGCGTGAAAATTTTAGGTACATCGCTAGAAGATTTAGACCGTGCAGAAGATCGTGATAAGTTTGAAGCAGCTTTAACAGAGTTAGGCATTCCACAGCCAGTTGGAAAAACAGCAACGACTGTAGAACAAGCGGTAGAAATCGCTGAAGAAATTGGTTACCCAGTATTAGTAAGACCATCTTATGTACTAGGTGGACGTGCGATGGAAATCGTATATCGTCAAGAAGAACTACTACACTATATGAAAAATGCGGTTAAAGTTCATGCGGATCATCCAGTATTAATTGACCGTTACATGGTTGGTAAAGAAATTGAAGTAGATGCAATTTCAGACGGTGAAAATGTATTCATTCCAGGTATTATGGAACATATTGAACGCGCTGGAGTTCACTCTGGTGACTCAATTGGAGTATATCCACCGCAAAGCTTATCTGCAAAACTGAAAGAACAAATTATCGAAAATACAATCGCACTTGGAAGAGGATTAAACATTGTTGGATTACTGAATATCCAGTTTGTAGTATTCAAAGACGAAGTGTATGTAATTGAAGTAAACCCACGTGCGAGCCGTACAGTACCATTCTTAAGTAAAATTACAGGCGTACCGATGGCGAATATCGCAACAAAAGTTATTTTAGGTCAAAATCTTGTAGAACAAGGATATGAAACTGGATATCGTCCAGAAGAGAAAGAAGTGTATGTAAAAGCTCCGGTATTCTCTTTTGCAAAACTACGTTCTGTTGATACAACATTAGGACCTGAAATGAAATCAACAGGGGAAGTAATGGGTAAAGATTTAACGCTTGAAAAAGCATTATATAAAGGACTTGTTGCTGCCGGAATCAATATTCCAACGCACGGATCTGTAATCATCACAGTAGCAGATAAAGATAAAGAAGAAGCAATGGAAATTGCAAAGCGATTCCATGAAATTGGCTATAATTTATTAGCGACAGCAGGAACTGCGAAATCATTAACAGACCAAGGCGTTCCAGTTCAAGTTGTAAACAAAATTGATTCTGAAGACTACAATTTGCTTGATATTATTCGCCAAGGAAAAGCGCAATTTGTTATTAACACATTAACAAAAGGAAAACAACCAGCACGTGATGGCTTCCGTATTCGTCGTGAGTCTGTAGAAAATGGTGTAGCATGTTTAACATCACTTGATACAACAAGAGCGATTTTACGAGTACTAGAGTCTATGACATTTTCAGCTCACGCAATGAAAGAATTTGCGGGGGCTGAGCGTCACGAGGTGGTACATGCATGATGCAAAAGCAAAATATGATCGTCGTTAACCAAAAAGAAATCGCAAAAAATATTTACGAGCTCGTGCTTCAAGGTGATTTAGTACAGCACATGAACGAACCTGGGCAGTTTGTACACATTAAGGTAGCAGAGGGCATTACGCCCCTCTTGCGCCGCCCAATTAGTATTTGTAATGTAGATCAAGAGAAAAATGAATTTACAATGCTATACCGTGCAGAAGGACAAGGAACAAAAACATTAGCAAAGAGAAAACAAGGTGACCTTGTAGACGTATTAGGGCCATTAGGTCATGGATTTCCAGTAGAAGAAGCAGAGGTAGGACAAACAGCTTTATTAGTTGGGGGCGGGATTGGTGTGCCACCACTTTATGAATTATCACAACGCCTTGTTGCAAAAGGTATACGTGTCATTCACATCTTAGGCTTCCAAACGAAAGATGTCGTCTTCTACGAAGATAAATTTGCAGAACTTGGTGATACGTATGTTGCAACAGTCGACGGTACACATGGTACAAAAGGCTTTGTAACAGATGTAATTGATGCATATGGAATTGACTTTGACATTCTTTATTCATGTGGACCACTGGCAATGCTACGTGCATTAGAAGGCCGTTATAAAGAGAAAAAAGCCTATATTTCCCTAGAAGAACGTATGGGCTGTGGAATTGGGGCGTGTTTCGCATGTGTATGCCACTTGCAAGAAGATCCAAGCGGACATTCTTACAAGAAGGTGTGTAGCGACGGGCCAGTATTTCCAATCGGGGAGGTTGTACTATGAACAGATTGCAAGTTGAATTACCAGGATTATCATTGAAAAATCCAATCATCCCGGCTTCTGGTTGCTTTGGGTTTGGTCGTGAGTATGCACAATTTTACGATTTAAGTGTACTTGGATCAATCATGATTAAAGCAACAACAGAGCAACCTCGTTATGGAAATCCAACGCCTCGCGTTGCTGAAACACCAGGTGGAATGTTAAATGCAATTGGACTTCAAAATCCAGGTCTAGAAAAGGTAATGACTTCCGAATTACCTTTTCTAGAGCAATTCGATCTTCCTATTATTGCGAATGTTGCTGGGTCACAAGCTGAAGATTATGTAGCAGTTGCAAAGGAAATTTCGAAAGCACCAAATGTTCATGCGCTAGAATTAAATATTTCTTGTCCAAATGTGAAGACAGGTGGAATTGCTTTCGGTACAGTACCGGAAATTGCAGCAGATTTAACGAAACGTGTAAAAGAGGTATCTGAAGTTCCGGTATACGTAAAGCTATCACCGAACGTTGCAAACATTGTTGAGATTGCAAAAGCAATTGAAAACGCGGGGGCAGACGGATTAACGATGATTAATACATTGCTTGGCATGCGTTTAGATTTAAAAACAGCAAAACCAATTTTAGCAAATCGTACAGGTGGATTATCTGGACCAGCGATTAAACCAGTTGCAATTCGCATGGTGCACGAAGTGAGTCAAGCTGTTAACATTCCGATTATCGGAATGGGCGGTATTGAATCGGCGGAAGATGTAATTGAGTTCTTTTACGCTGGTGCAAGTGCAGTAGCAGTTGGCACAGCCAACTTCGTTGATCCGTTTGTATGTCCAACAATTATTGAAGAATTACCAGCACTTTTAGATGAATTAGGATTTGAACACATTTCGGAATGTCGTGGAAGGAGCTGGAAGTAAACATGTCACAATCTTTAATAGTTGCACTAGATTTTCCAGGTAAGGCAGAGGTAGAACAGTTTTTAAGTTACTTTGAAGGAGAACAATTATTTGTCAAAGTTGGTATGGAACTGTTTTATAAAGAGGGACCTGCCATTATCACGTATTTAAAAGAAAAAGGACATCAAATTTTTCTAGATTTGAAACTTCATGATATTCCGAATACAGTAAAAAGTGCAATGCGCAATATAGCTAGTTTAGAAGTTGATATGGTAAACGTTCATGCTGCTGGGGGAAGCAGTATGATGAAATATGCGCTTGAGGGATTAGAGGAAGGTAAGAAAGAAGGAAAAGAGAGACCGATTTGTATTGCAGTTACACAACTAACAAGCACATCGGAAGAAGTAATGAAAAAAGAGATCGGCATTGAGAAAACGTTAGAAGAAGCGGTTGCTCACTATGCGAAATTAACAAAAGAAAGCGGTTTGGACGGCGTTGTTTGTTCAACGCTTGAAGTACCAAAGTTACGCGAAGTATGCGGAGACGCTTTCGTAACAGTAACACCGGGGATTCGTCTTGCAAGCGACGATGTAAATGACCAAGTACGTGTGGCAACGCCAAAACGTGCGCGTGAACTAGGCTCTAGTTATATCGTAGTAGGACGTAGTATTACAAAAGCGGAAAACCCACGCGAGGCGTATCAAATTGTAAAAGAACAGTGGGAGGGTGTAACAGTATGAAAAAACAAATTGCATCTCATTTATTAGATATCGGAGCAGTATTTTTACAACCAAATGATCCATTTACATGGTCTTCTGGCATGAAATCACCAATTTATTGTGATAACCGTTTAACGTTATCATACCCAGAAGTACGCCAAGCGATTGCAGCAGGATTAGAAGAATTAATTCAAACTCACTTCGGAGATGTTGAAGTTATTGCAGGTACAGCAACAGCAGGTATTGCTCACGCTGCTTGGGTAAGCGATCGTATGAACTTACCAATGTGCTATGTACGCAGCAAGGCAAAAGGTCATGGCAAAGGAAACCAGATCGAAGGTAAAGCAGAAAAAGGCCAAAAAGTTGTCGTAGTAGAAGATTTAATCTCAACTGGCGGTAGTGCAATCACTTGTGTAGAGGCACTTCGCGAAGCTGGTTGTGAAGTATTAGGAATCGTATCAATCTTCACATACGAACTGGAAGCAGGAAAAGAAAAATTAGCAGCAGCAAACGTTGCATCATACTCTTTAAGTGACTACAGTGCACTTACAGAAGTAGCAGCAGAAAAAGGGATCATTGGCGAAGCAGAAACGAAGAAACTACAAGAATGGCGCAAGAATCCAGCTGACGAGGCTTGGGTTACAGCGTAATGATAAAGAAAACACGACCGTGGGGGGAAACTCGGTCGTGTTTTTTTCAATCTGTATTCATTTATGTAACGAGTATATATGAATACAGATTGAAAAAACGACAAAAACCTTTACTTTTTAGGTGGGAGGGAACATCTAGATATGAATAGAAGCGGTCAGGGCCTTTTTGTCACAGGCGAAGTGAAAACAAAGGGAGAAAGCGAGTAGAAGCTCCCTTTTTTCTGCATAACAGCAATCAATATGTCGGAAAATCAAAATGAATTCATATATTTTTAGTGCTAGTCTTCTTTTCTTATAATTTGGAATAACGGATTAAATAGTTAGAAAAATAGGATAATTGATAATTTTTGTTGAATTTTATTGAATAGTACTTTATATTTTGGATTGTAAGATATTTGAAATTTTAGCGAGGTGAAGTCATGAAAAAAAACGTAAAAATACATTTACGTACGATCCGTATGGCAACAAATCAAGTG
Source organism: Bacillus sp. S10(2024) (assembly GCF_050473865.1). Taxonomy (NCBI): domain Bacteria; kingdom Bacillati; phylum Bacillota; class Bacilli; order Caryophanales; family Bacillaceae; genus Bacillus; species Bacillus sp. S10(2024). The sequence goes on from NZ_JBFLUR010000002.1 coordinate 450,581, forward strand.
AAACAGATGAAAAAGGAAATAAAAAGATCCTTCCCTATAAAGAAGATAATCAATTAACGAAAACAACACTCGTAAATGGAACGTCGTTCGTTATCAAGCCGGCAATAGCGCAGCGGCCCAATTTACGTATGACTATACAAAGAAACTGACAAACTTACAAATTGGCACAAAAGATTCACAGCGCATTTTAGAAGAAGTGTATACGTATGACGCAACAAGCAACCGTACCACAATTGAACGCAAAAACGGTGACAAAACAGAAAAAACAACATACGCCTATGATTCTATTAATCAACTAACAAAAGAAACATTGCCAAAAGGAAAAACATTGTCTAGAGTACAGAGTAAAGAAAATGCTAGGCAATTTCAGAAAGCAAGCATTCGCTTGGCTGGAAAAGTACGAAGAAAAACTTTATTAGGACCGATTGGGTGGGCACAGGATGCTTATGTATTTTCTAAAGGTTTTCGGAAAGGATGGAAATCCTATAAGAAAAGGTGATTACATGATAGATAGCGATGAAACAATAATTTGGATATATGGGATTATAATAGGAGTTATCTGTAGTGGAGGTTTCATACTAACAATAGTTAAACATAAAACATATATATTATTTTTATTTTTTATTCCTTTTATAATTCTATATTTACTATACTTCACATCATTATCTTTTATCCCCATATTATTTCGTTTGTTGATATTTGGAGGATCCTTTATCTTAGTTTACATTGTAGTATACTGGTTTGAAACACGTTAAGTATATAGAAAAATTATTAAAATAAAGAAATAAAGGATATAAAAAAGCCTATAAAAACTATGGTAAAAGTACTAAAAAGTCGAGAAAACGAAACTGGTGAATAAAATGTTAAAATATGTATCAGTGATAAATTTTAATTTTTTGAGGAAATGATTTCCATAAGTGTAAGGTATCCAATACGAGTAATTTTAGTATGTATAGCTCTTGAAGTTGTTTTTTGTTGTATAAAACAAAGGCTTTTCATGTCTGCTAGCTTACTTTGAATATTACTTGTATTCCTTATTATTGTAATGTTTACTAACTGGCTGACATTTTTTTTGAAAGAAATTCTGATTTTGTTGCAATATGTTGCTGTAATAATATATACAATATTATTTTGTATTGTATATGACTATGAGTCGTCTCTTGATTAAATAAAGGAAGATAGGATTCATGAAATCTATTTTTGTGTAACTGGATTTGAATCAATATTTTGAATACAAAAAGTTAATAAATCTGTTATTAAAAAATCTTGTAGTAAATGATGAGTTGTTGAATTTGCATAATGAAATAAAAAACAATTAGGGAGATTTAAATAACCTAATAGTAGCAATCTATATGTCGAAAAATTAAAATAGATTCATATAGTTATTGCTTTTTATCTACTTCCTTTTTACCCTTTACAAATAATAGTGTTATATAAGAAACAAGAAATGAAAAAATACTATACATCCCAACCCAAAAGAAAAATGATCGATTAAATAAGGTTACTGCCAAAATAAGAAAAATCGCAAATGTAATAATAGGCATCACATAATATGTTTTTGTAACCCGTGTACCAATAACAGAAAAAATAAAGATAAGTAATGGACAAACAAATAATACGAATATAAATTCACTCATGCGTTGTCCTCTTTTCTTACAAGTTTATTATTTTCCTGTTAAACGTTTTTCTGTACTCGTTTCTTTTCCTTCTAATCGCTTCTTAAATGTATTTCGCCAGCTACCTGATAAAGAATCAACTGCTAATATGCGTTGTATACCCTCAATATTTTGTTTATCGTGGTGCATGATTTCATTTGCGAAGGCTATTGTGATGCGATGTTTATTTTGTTCTATTAATTTTATTTCATCAGAAGGGGAAACAGTTCCTTCTGTTAGTACTCTTACATAAAAGCCAGTAAATCCCGTGTTTTGAACAAGAAGCGGGAAGTCTTTTAGATCGTAGCGATAAGATAGTTTATAGCAAGGTTGCCTCGGCTGTGTTACTTGTACGAGAGCTTCTCCTATTATATATATATCACCAATGCATACATCTGATTCCAGTAATCCTGTTACTGTTAAGTTTTCTCCGAATGCTCCGTATGGAAGTTGCTGCGTTAGCTCTTGTTCCCAATATGGATAATGTTCAATGGCATATATACAAACAGCTTTATCTTTCCCGCCGTGGTGTTTTAAATCAGCTTGACCGTCGCCTTCGAAGTTAAGTGTCGATAAATGTAACGGTTTGTTAACACTTTTTTTAAACAAACCAGTTTCAATTTCTTTCCCTTGAAACTGGAATTTTTGCGGTGTTCCGATATTGATAGAAATAATGTGTGGCATAAGTATAACTCCTTTCGGTCTTTATATATGGTTTATATTACCATAAAATGTGATAGGGATTACGATTTTTGTTAGAAAGTTCATGCAATTGCAAATTGATTATAGCAGAAGTCATAAATAGCATGAAGAAGTATGAATATCCTTCAGTATGGTTAACTGTTTAAAATAGGAGAACAATTTCACTCACCGTAATAGAATAAGGACGACATACAGAAAACATAATGAGTAAATGTTATAATAAAAGTAATTCTAAATATGGAAAATAAAGGAGGGGTTATGGCGAAAAAAATAGGTTTTTACGGCTTAATTGGTTGTTTTATTTTATCTATTATTTTAAATCATCGAATTGCAGGCAATTGGATAAACATTGTTTTTATTGTTGGAATTATTTTTTCTTTGCTATATAGGTGGGATGATATTCGAAATTTAAGTAAGAAAAAGAAACTAATTTTTACGATTGAATATATTATTCTAGTACCTACTGTAGCATTTTTATTATTAGAAGGTCAGAAAAAAATGGCTGTTATGTCACTTTTTCAAGAGTGGTTATTTTTAGCGAAATTCATTTATATATTTGTAATTTTAATCGTTTCTGGAATGATTGTTTCCACAGTTAATAGAAAGTTATTATTACATGACGATACATTTAATGTATAAAAAATATTGCTTTTTCACCTTATTTATTATAGGATAATCATTAAGTAAATAAGATAAGCGATGAATGGAATAAAGTAGTGTATGTTCTCCCTGTTAAAGAGAGCTGGCGGTTGGTGTAAGTCAGTACATAGAACAACATGAATTACGATCCAGGAGCATCTTCTTCGAGCGAATAGTAAGGGGAAGACGGTGAAGAGCCGTTATAGAGAATGAAGAGATTGGCATATAAAGTTTGCCAATAATTAGGGTGGTACCGCGAATAAAATCGTCCCTACTGATTAATTTCAGTAGGGATTTTTTGTATTTTCATAACAACAAAATAATAGATAAGCGATGAATGGAATAGAGTAGTGTATGTTCTCCCTGTTAAAGAGAGCTGGCGGTTGGTGTAAGTCAGTACATAGAACAACATGAATTACGATCCAGGAGCATCTTCTTCGAGCGAATAGTAAGGGGAAGACGGTGAAGAGCCGTTATAGAGAATGAAGAGATTGGCATATAAAGTTTGCCAATAATTAGGGTGGTACCGCGAATAAAATCGTCCCTACTGATTAATTTCAGTAGGGATTTTTTGTATTTTCATAATAACAAAATAATAGATAAGCGATGAATGGAATAGAGTAGTGTATGTTCTCCCTGTTAAAGAGAGCTGGCGGTTGGTGTAAGTCAGTACATAGAACAACATGAATTACAGTCCAGGAGCATCTTCTTCGAGCGAATAGTAAGGGGAAGACGGTGAAGAGCCGTTATAGAGAATGAAGAGATTGGCATATAAAGTTTGTCAATAACTAGGGTGGTACCGCGAATAAAATCGTCCCTACTGATTAATTTCAGTAGGGGCTTTTTATTCGCTTTTTAAATAGAAGTACCTAAATGTATGAATGATGATGTTTTTAAAAGGCTTAATTGTGGATAAGATTGACAGGCCGTTATTTAAAAAATGAATTTAGCTAATATAAATCAATTCATTCACCAAGTACAAATAGAAATGTAAAGGAGGTGAATAGCTATGGAAGATGGCTATTACTATGTAAAATCACTTGCAAAACAATTTGAAAAACTAGGAACAGAAAGAGGAGAACAGAATGAAGAAAGATGGTTTAAAGAAAGAGTTATTACCTAGACATGTGCAATTTTTAGCGTTAGCGGGAATGATTGGTACGGGTATTTTTAAAGGTAGTGGAGATACTTTAGGGATTGCTGGGCCTGGCGTAATTATTTCTTACTTACTTGGTGGATTATTAATGATGATTGTTATGGTGGCTTTAGCTGAAATGGCTGTTGTTTATCCAAATCAAAATGTTCAACATTTAGTTCATAAGGCTTTTGGGTTTCACGTATCATTTGTAGTTGGATGGCTATACTGGATTAACTGGACGCTTGTTACAATTGTAGAAATATTAGCTGCAGGATCTTTTTTACAATTTTGGTTTCCAAATGTACCTCTTTGGTTACTAAGTGCTATTTGTGCGCTTTTAGTTGTGGGAATTAACAGTTTTCAAGTGAAATTTTATGGCGAAATGGAATTTTGGTTTGCTAGTATAAAAATTTTGGCACTTGTATTATTCATCCTTTTAGGAGGAGCAGTCTTATTTGGACTAACGAGTTTTGCTCCGTCAACACCAACGGAACATTTACTTGGGCATGGTGGATTCTTTCCAAATGGTATTAAAGGGGTATTTAGTGCTTGTTTTATTGTAATGTTTTCGTTCGGAGGATCTGAATTAATAGGGGTAGCAATTTCTGAGACAAAAGACGTTGAAAAGGTGTTACCTAAAGTTATAAAGGGTGTTGTTTGGCGCGTAATCATATTTTATATCTTGCCCATTACAATTATTGCGGGATTAATACCTTGGAATGAAGTTGCAGGAAATGAAAGTCCATTTATACAAGTAATGAATGCCATTGGTATCCCAGGTGTTGCGCACATTATGAATTTTGTTTTATTAACTGCAGTTCTTTCAGCTGCGAATTCAGGAGTTTTTGCTACTTCCAGAACAATGGTTGCGTTAGCTGAAAAAGGAGAAGCGCCAAAAATATTGAAACAGACTGCGAAATCAGGTGCGCCAATCATTGCAATTGCTTTAAATGGCTTATTATTATTGATAGGGGCAGGACTAGCATTCTTTGCTCCAAATAGTATTATCGGAACAATGATGACAATTCCAGGGTTTACAATGTTATTGCTTTGGTTAAGTATTTGCTTTGCGCAACTTAAATTACGTCCTAACTATGCAACGATGCCTAATTTTAAAATGAAGTTATTTCCAACTACAACTATTATTGGAATCGTGGGATTATGTATTATTTTCATAGGCTCAACGTTTAGTAATGGAATTTCAGTCGGAACAGTGGTTTGTTTTACAACTTTAGCAATTTTAATTGGTTTTGCTTTATTTAAAGGGCGGAATAGAAAGAAAGAAGAAACACAATTAAAGCATATAAGCTAAATTTATGAGCGGAATAATATAGTATATTTTAAAACTTAATAGAGTAATGATCAGGGTACACTTCTATTGAATAAGTGTGCTCTGTCATGTTTGAAGATAAAAAGTGTAGTCTGGGGCAAAAAAATAATTTCATTTACTGAAATAAGAGTTTAATAAAATTAATCAAAGTCATAACAAAAAGCTGTATTACTTCACCTATAAAGTAATACAGCTTTTTTACATATTATTTTACGGATTGAGCCTGTTGCATTTTTTTAATCATGCGAATTTGTCCACGATGATTTAGTTCGTCTTCAAACACATGAAACCATTTGAAATAATTGTTTGCTGGCTTATCCTCCCAAAATGGAATTGTTTTAAATAACCATTCGTTTGGAAGTGATTGAAATGTAGCGATTGTTTTATCACGCACTTCTTGTAATGTGTTGATGTAGAAGTCTAACGGTTGGTTTTTTATTTTTTGGCGTCCAAGATTACCTAATTCAACGCCTGGTAGCCAGCGTTCTAGTTCTTCCTCCGTTGGCTCTCTTTCTTCAAAGGTATGAATTTGATAATAAAACTCGATAGCCGCCATATGATACAGAAGCATACCGATTGAATTTGCATTTTCATCATATAAGTAATCTAATTCTTCAGTTGTTAAATCTTGAATGGCACGTAGTGTTGAGAAGCGTGCATAATTCATCATCGAAACAAGTTTAGAAAAATCGTCGCTTAATCCGTCGATTTTATCAATTAAAAATAAATTCTCCATTGTAATCCCCCTATTATGGAATGTAGACCTTTATCCCGCTATTCGCGGGCAGTAATACTCCCGCCTCAAAATTCAGCGGTAGCATTGTCCAGTTCCAGTGGCTAGAATCTTGCCCACCTCGGACGAGGCAAAAAGCGCCTCTTTGTCGGGGGCTTCGACGTCCTACGATTCTGAACGAGCCACTTCCGCTTTTCTTAAGAAGCTAGGCGGGAGATAAACTGCCCGTAAAAGCCCGATTGGTGAGAACTGATTAAAGTTTCACTTTATTTCATTTCTTCAAATAGGAAGAGATTCCTTTTTTTGTAGGGGAATAAAAATGTAGTGATTGATCTTTAACTGCTATGATTTTGGGATTTAAATTATTCCTTCACGTTTTTTGTTGATAAATAATATGTTCAATTTCCTTTTCTAGAGAGGTCAGTAGATGAGAATCTAGTTTAGCATTGTTTTGCATAATGATGCTTAGTGTTCCTGTTTCTTTAGGGAAGAGACGGACAGTTTTTTTTTAGTCTGTAACTTTTATATTTTTTTCTATATACGAGACATAAAAGTGTAGAGAAATTGCTAATAAGTAATAGAAAAGAAAAAAATATATAATCGTATTATTTTGGAATACAAAGAAAAATAAAAGGAAAATAGAAATGGTTAATTTGAGAATATAATGTTGCAGGAAAAGGGGAACTACTTCGATATGTTGATTGTTCATTTATAACCTCCTGTTGCATTTTATTTTAAATTTGTGAGATGGCATACTATTTTGGTTATAAATACAAAAAATTCCGTTTGTTCAGAATTTTACAGGGGTAACTGAAAGGTATGAATCTCTATTAGAGTACAATTCTGTGTCAAAAATAATCTGGAGATAACTTTTATGTAATAAAAGTTTGGAGAGTCACACATTTATTTGAATTAAAGGAACAATCAGTTGAACGGTATAGACAAAATAACAAATGATATACATAAAGCCTTTTAGAGTTGAAAGAAATAAAAAAAGGACACCTTACAAAATGGATGTGAAAAAATAATAAGATTTTGTAAGATGCCCGGTGGAACAAGTGTTAGTCGGTGTTCTATTTATATATAATTAGAGACCTTTTGAACGATATATTGTATTGTAGATTCCATTTTTGAGTCGTCTACTTCGTCTTTATATTTATGATGAATGATTTGTTGCTTTTTAAGAACGTAATAATCAAAGAGTGCTTGATATAAAGTCATATTGTTTTGGATTAAGATTGTAGGTTCAAAAAGCTTTCGCAGTAGTATATCGTCTTGGAGCAGTATAAGTGCTGGATTGATATCGTTGAACACTTCTGTGTCTATATGTTCCTCATAGAATTTTTTTAATTTAGTATTTCGTTCGTTTTGAGCTTGTATGATTTGTTCATATAGTACAGGAGCATTATGTTTTAAGTCTGATAGAAAGGTATCAGATATGTAGAAAGCTATGAGTAATGACTGTTCAAATGTTTTTTGAAATCGCTCTCCAAATGGAACTGTCACTTCAAAAATTATTTGGTCAATGCTTGTAATATATTCGGCATAAATTTTGACGATGTATTGGATAATTTCTTCTTTTGATGAGAAATATTTGTACATAGTTGCTTTGCTAATATCCATATAACGGGCAATATCATCTGTTCGTAATGAGCTTATTCCATGTTTTTTTACGACTGGTAATAATTTGAAAATGAGCTTCTTTTTCATTTCTACTTGATTATCAACATTGTTATTTAACATAACAACCCTCCTTGCAATTCACTTTATTATAAATAAATTTATGAATTTATACAAATTGAACTAATTGAACTAAAAACGTTAAAATAGTTTACTTGTTCTTAGGTGTATGTTATTCTCTTGTTACATTATCTTTTCGAAAGAAGGCGTACTTATGAAAATGAGGAAACTAGGTTTACAAGGTTTAGAAGTGGCGGAAATGGGATTAGGTTGTATGGGAATGTCTGAATTTTATGGTCAAACAGATGAGATAGAGGCGATAAAAACAATTCATCGCGCTTTTGAACTTGGAATAACAATGTTCGATACAGCGGATATTTATGGATATGATGAAGATGGAATGGGAACAAATGAAAAGCTAGTAGGGAAAGCGTTACAGGGATTTCGGCATGATGTGAAAATTGCAACGAAGTTCGGAGCGCTGCGAAATGCCACAAAAGCATTAGGGTATAACGGATCACCTCAATATGTGAAGGAAGCATGCGAAGCAAGTTTAAGAAGATTAGGAACAGACTACATCGACTTATATTATTTACATCGCGTTGATCCGAATACACCAATTGAAGAAACTGTAGGTGCAATGGCAGAGTTAGTGCAAGAAGGAAAAGTACGTTATATCGGGCTGTCTGAAGTAACAGGTGAGCAATTAAAAAGAGCTCATGCAATTCATCCAATTTCAGCTGTTCAAATAGAATATTCTCTTTGGTCACGCGATCCAGAGAAAGATATTTTACAAATTTGTCGTGAATTAGGCGTTGGATTTGTTCCATATAGTCCACTTGGCCGCGGATTTTTAACGGGAAATTTAACAAGTCGTGATCAATTAACACCTAATGATTGGAGATACTATAATCCGCGTTTTTCAGAAGAAGCATTTACTTCGAATATGAAAATTGTTGAAGGGATTAAACAGCTTGCGATAGAGAAAGAATGTACAGCTGCACAATTAGCGCTTGCTTGGGTCGTTGCACAAGGTGAAGGAATCATACCAATTCCAGGTACAAAGCGAGTGAAGTATTTGGAGCAAAACGTAGCAGCTCTTGAAATAACTTTAACAAAGAAAGAGTTAGCGTATTTAAATATGATTGCACCTATTGGAGATACGTTTGGTAATCGATATTAAGATTAATAATCATATGAAAAATCAATTGAAAAGGTAAAGGATGGGATTATGTGCATACAGAAAGCAATCATTTGATAAATGAATCATTTGCTAGAACGTTAGTGAAATCATTACTAGGAGAACGCGGACATATTCCAATTAAAAATGCAATTACAGATATAGATTGGGAACTATCAGGAAAACAAGTAGAAAACATTCCGTATTCCATCTACCAACTTGTAATGCATATGAAATATTGGCAAGATTTCCTTTTACGTGGTTTACATGGAGAAAAATCACAACTGCCAGCGGACATAAAAGAGAGTTGGCCAGTTGAAAATATGGCGGAAAATCAAGAAGAATGGGCGGAGATTATAAAAGGATTTCTAGCGGGAATTGATATTGCTTGTACAATTGCTCAAACTACAAATCTTGATGAGCCTTTAGCACAGTATCCAGATGTAACGCGAGCTGATACGTTACGTAATATTGCTTCACATAATAGTTATCATTTAGGAGAGATTGTATTGCTTCGTCGTTTATTTGAGGCATGGCCTCCACTTGGTGGAGGTTATCCAGTTTAATAAAATAACTTCTCATATTAAGTTATAGTTAAAGGAAATGGATTATGATTGTTAGCGTAGAATGAAAACAAGAGGCTTCTTCATGTTGAAAGAAGTCTCTTGTTTTTTCAACTATTTCCTCTAGTGTTTATTATATGCAAAACTCCATCATCTCAAAGTCATGAAAAAAGGTTTATAAGAGCACATCCAATAGACAGTGGGATAGAGCGGTAATATTGTTCAATGTTCTATTCTATCCTAAAACAATAAGTTCTCTATTCGCATGTGTAATTACTTCATGCCCAGTTTTTGTCACGACAATATCATCTTCAATTCTGCAGCCGCCCCAATTTGGGATATAAATACCTGGCTCTACAGTGACAACCATTCCTTCTTTCAGTGTGTCTGTACTGTCTTTTGATAATCGAAGAGGTTCATGCAGTTCTAACCCTAGTCCATGGCCTGTCGAATGACCGAAATATTCACCGTATCCATGCTCAGTAATGTAATTTCTTGTAATGTCATCGATTGTTTTTGCTGATTCACCTGGACGAATTGCTTCGGTGCCTCGTTTTAAAGCTTCAAGTATTATGTTGTATATTTTTACGAATTCTTCGGAACAGCTACCGATTGCAACAGTACGTGTTAAATCAGAGCAATACCCGTTATAAAGTGCACCAAAATCTAATGTAACAATGTCCCCGTCTTCAATGATTTTACTTGTGGCTACTCCGTGTGGAAGAGAAGAGCGAGTACCGGACGCTATGATAATGTCAAATGATGAAGAGGAAGCACCTTGTTTTCGCATAAAAAATTCTAATTCATCTCTTACATCGCGTTCGGATACGCCAGGTTTTAGGAAAGTTGTAATATGCTCAAAAGCATCATCTGCGATGCGAGCGGCAATCCTAATCATTTCGATTTCGAAGTCTTCTTTTACAGTACGAATTGTCTCAATTATTTCATTTACATGAACCAATTCGATATTTGTATATTTTTTTAACGCTGTGTATTGTTTCAGCGTCATATTATTTTCTTCTATGCCTAGTTTTTTTATTTGTAATCTGTCTACTTGGGCTGCAATTTCTTGTTCGATGTTTCCTTTATGCATCATAATTTCTGCTTCGTGTATTTGTGCTTTCGCTTGATCTGTATAACGGAAATCTGTAATAAATACGGCATTTGTAGGAGAGATTAAGACAACTCCAGCAGTACCTGTAAATCCAGTAGCGTACCTACGGTTTTCTTTTTTTGTAATAAGTAATCCGTCTATTCCAAATTGATGTAGCTGTTCTTGAATTTTTTTTATTCTTGAATTCATTTTAATTCCTCCCTTTCATCTCCTTATTCTAAAGCAAGAATAATGCCAACATTTTGCATAAGAAGAAAAATTGTTTATTCAGCATGGATTGGGAGTAAAGATCTGCTGTGAAAAGAGTTTCGTTATATCCCTGTCAAATAATATAGACACACGAGATGAATTTGTGTCTATATTATTTGACAGAAAAATGATTGTGTAAAAAAGGAAAGAGATGATTACCCGATTGTAATCATCTCTTTCCTTTAAGCTTTTAATTTCATCACTGTGTCTGTATCCGGTGTTACATATATTGTTTGCTGATTATCGTATGTCACAAATCCAAGCTTTGCTCCGCTCGGCTTTTTCACATGACGAATTTTTGTATAATCGACTGGAACTGAACTCGATTCTTTTGCTTTACTAAAGTAGGCAGCGAGCTTTGCTGCTTCAATTAATGTCTCTTCGCTTGGCTCTAATGAACGAATGACTACGTGTGATCCTGGAATGTCTTTCGTATGAAGCCAAATTTCATCCCGGCGTGCAAGTTTATTTGTTAAATAATCATTTTGTTTGTTATTTTTCCCGACTAAAATCTCTGTTCCGTCACTTGCGATATATTTGTCTAATATAGGTTTCGTAGGTTTCTTCTTTACATTTTTTGCCTTGCGATTCCGCATATATCCTTCTTCAGCTAGTTCTTCGCGAATTTCTTCAATATCTTTAGAAGAAGCAGCTTCCATTTGTTGGAGTAAGCTGTCAAAGTAAAAGATTTCTTCGTTTGTTTTTTCGATTTGTTCTTCAACGATTGCGATAGAATTTTTCGCTTTTTGATATTTTTGGAAATAACGCTGTGCATTTTCTGATGGTGTGCGTAGCGGATCTAAAGTAATTTTTACAGTGCCGCTATATTCATCATAGTAATTGATAACTTCAATTTCTTTGTCGCCTTTTTTCATGGCGTACATATTAGCTGTAAGCAATTCACCAAATAGTTGATATTTATCTGCTTTGCCCGCGTCTTCTAACGTTTTTTGTAATTTAATTACTTTCTTTACATTTTTCGCTTTTTCATTTTGCATAAACCGCTCTAAATCATGGGCCTGTTGCTTTACGCGGTCACGCTCTGCTTTCCCAAAGAAGAAGCGATCTAGTAATTCACTGACAGATGAGAATGTCTTTTCTTCACCTTTTAAGTGTGAAAGTGGGAATAAATAAAAGAATTCTTTCCCATTTGCTACAATCATCGAAGGCGTATACTGATGTTGTAAGAGCGGTTTTTGCACTGTGAAAAATGCTTCAGATAATGCATGCTCATTCACCATGCCAGCCTTTGCAACTACTTCTTTTGCAAATAATGGAGAGATTCCTGTAAAAGCTCCTACGAGTTGTTTATCCATATTTCCTGATAAAAAGTCGAGCGGCCTGATAAATTCTTCTTGCGTTTCAATTTGCAAGGGATTGATTTTCTGTTGTGTTGGCGGTGCAATATATTCAGACCCGGCATATACAGTGCGATGACGGTTTACCGCTAAAGAAACGTGTTTTAAGCTGTCCAAAATTATATTTGTTTTGGAGTCTACTAAAATGATATTGCTATGACGCCCCATGATTTCAATGATTAATGTTTTGAATGATTCATCACCAATTTCATTGCGGCTACGAATTTTAATTTGAACCATTCGTTCTAAATCAATTTGTTCAATCTTTTCAATGAATCCACCTTCTAAATGTTTGCGAAGAAGCATACAAAACATTGGCGGTAATGCCGGGGAGTCATAATTTTGTGCCGTTAGATGCATCCGTGCATATGTTGGGTGAGCGGAAAGAAGTAATTTTTGATTTTTTCCGTTTGCCCGAATATGTAATAAAATTTCATATTTTGACGGTTGATATATTTTTGAAATTCTTCCTGTTTGAAGAGAGTTTGCAATTTCATGTGTGATTGCTCTTGTAAATAATCCATCGAATGCCACGTTGAACACTCCTTTCTCACTAAAAGTTAATTATAGCATTTTTTCGGACGAGGCTGAATAAGCTTTCATTAGAGCATGTCTGCAATCAGGAGGTAGGTGGCGAGATGAATTGGTATGAACTGCGTGCACATGAAGTAGAAGAGCGAACGAATACAAATGTAAAAACAGGATTAACTGAGCAAGAGGTGGACATTCGGCTGAAAAAACTTGGCCCAAACGAGTTACAAGAAGCAAAACGGCCTTCTGCACTTGTTGTGTTCTTGGCGCAATTTAAAGATTTTATGGTACTTGTTTTATTTGGTGCAACGATTATTTCTGCTTTTTTAGGGGAATATGTGGACGCAATTGCGATTGTGGCAATTGTTATTATCAATGGTATTCTCGGTTTTTTTCAAGAGAGAAAAGCAGAAAAATCACTGGAAGCATTAAAAGAGCTGGCCGCCCCACAAGTAACTGTACTTCGGAATGGGAAATGGATGAAAATTCCTTCGAAAGGCCTTGTACTTGGAGATGTTATTAAATTTTCAAGCGGGGATCGTATCGGTGCAGATATACGGCTCGTTGAAGCTTCAAGTCTATATATTGAAGAATCAGCGTTAACAGGAGAATCAGTGCCGGTCCAAAAGAAAATTGATGTTCTGCATGGTGTTGATGTTTCAATTGGTGACCAAACAAATATGGCATTCATGGGAACGATGATTACGAGAGGATCCGGTATTGGAGTTGTTATTGGAACAGGAATGAATACAGCAATGGGACAAATTGCAAATATGCTGCAAAATGCACAGCAAAATGAAACACCGCTGCAGAGAAGACTTGAGCAGCTTGGAAAAATTTTAATTATTGTTGCATTAATTTTAACGGCGCTCGTTGTATTGGTTGGTGTTTATCAAGGGAATGAAACATATCATATGTTTTTAGCAGGTGTTTCACTTGCTGTTGCTGCGATTCCTGAAGGATTGCCAGCCATTGTGACAGTAGCACTCTCACTTGGTGTTCAACGGATGATTAAGAAAAAAGCAATTGTAAGAAAGCTGCCTGCAGTTGAAACATTAGGGTGCGCATCCGTTATTTGTTCAGACAAAACAGGGACAATGACGCAAAATAAAATGATGGTCACACATGTATGGTCGAGTGGCGAAACGTGGAATGTAACGGGGCAAGGCTATGAACCAAAAGGCGAATTTATGAAAAGTGATAAGAAAATAAATCCGACAGCAGCTCGCTCTTTATATCAGCTACTTACATTTGGGTGCCTATGTAACAACGCAAATATTGTGAAAAAGAAAAAATCATATGTATTAGATGGTGATCCGACAGAAGGTGCACTCGTTGTAGCAGCGATGAAGGCTGGTATTTCAAGAGAAGGGATAAAGGATCAATTTGAGGTTATTCACGAGTTTCCGTTTGATTCAACGCGGAAAATGATGAGTGTCATTGTTCGTGATAAGGCAGGAAAAAGATTTGTAGTAACAAAGGGAGCGCCTGACGTTTTATTACAAATGAGCCAAACCATTTTATGGGGAAATAAACAGCAGCCATTAACAGAATTGTATCGAAATGAAGTGCAAACAGCAATTCATCATTTAGGAAGTCAAGCACTTCGTACAATTGCAATTGCTTTTAAGCCATTAAAAACAACAGAGCAATTGCAAAGTGAAAGAGAAGCAGAACAAGATTTAATGTTTATTGGATTACAAGGAATGATTGATCCGCCAAGACCGGAAGTAAAACAAGCAGTGCAAGAGTGTAAAGAGGCGGGAATTAAAACAATTATGATTACAGGAGACCATAAAGTAACAGCGATGGCAATTGCAGAGCAACTTGGGATTTTACCATCTGGTGGCCGCGTTGTGGAAGGAATCGAACTTGCAAACATGTCGGTTGAAGAGTTAGAAGGTATTGTGGATGAAACTTATGTTTTTGCACGTGTTTCTCCGGAACATAAATTAAAAATTGTGAAGGCGCTGCAAAATAAAGATCATATTGTGGCAATGACCGGCGACGGCGTGAATGATGCGCCTGCTATAAAAGCAGCTGATATTGGTGTGGCGATGGGAGTTACAGGGACGGATGTTGCAAAAGAAGCATCATCTCTTGTGTTATTAGATGACAATTTTGCTACCATAAAAGCGGCAATTAAAGAAGGAAGAAATATTTACGAAAACATTCGTAAGTTTATTCGTTATTTATTAGCGTCTAATGTTGGCGAAATTTTAGTTATGCTATTTGCAATGATATTAGCATTGCCATTGCCGCTCGTACCCATTCAAATCTTATGGGTGAATTTAGTAACAGATGGTTTGCCAGCGATGGCGCTCGGACTTGATGCGGCAGAGGGTGATGTGATGCGAAGAAAACCACGTCATCCAAAAGAAGGGGTATTTGCGAGAGGGCTTGCATGGAAAATTGTAAGCCGAGGCTTTTTAATCGGTGCGATGACACTCTTAGCATTTATCATTGCATACAATCAACATCCAAATGAATTAAAGTATGCGCAAACAGTTGCCTTTGCAACACTTGTGTTAGCTCAGCTTATTCATGTGTTTGATTGCCGTAGTGAGCATTCTGTCTTTCACCGTAATCCATTTGGAAATATATACTTAGTAGGAGCAGTTATTATCTCGATTTTACTCATGCTAGTAGTGATATATTATCCGCCGTTGCAACCGATTTTTAGTACGATGCCAATTCAAGCGAGAGATTGGCTCTTAATTGTTGGGCTTTCTTCTATTCCAACATTTTTATTAGTAGGGTCTTTACTAACTGGGAAGTCCGAAAAGAAGAAAACAATTGTATATAAAAGAGGGATAAACTTGAAATAGTAAATGACATAAAAGTATGCTATAATCTGAAAAGGTAGTAGAGTAGAGTCTCTATTACCTTTTTCATTGAGTAAGATCATGGCTTGGATGTGATAAAATGATTTCGAGTATGACAGGTTTTGGACGCGCAAAAGTAGAAAGTGATGCGTTTCAAATTACAGTAGAAATGAAGTCGGTCAACCATCGTTTTTTAGAGATGAATATTCGTCTTCCAAAGCAAATGATGGTGTTCGAGGATAAAATCCGCAAATTAATTGCAGAACAAGTGGGCCGCGGACGTATTGAAGTATCGATTATTGTTGAAGGGGAAGGACTCGTTGAACGGAAATTACGCGTGGATTGGTCCCTTTTAGAGCAATATAAGCTCATTATGGAAGAAGCGAAGGGGAAATTTCAATTACAGGATTCGATTACATTACAGCAGCTTATTGCTATGCCGGAAGTGACAGCAATTGAAGAAGTTGAAAATGTAAATGAAGCGTTTGAACATAATTTGTATGAAGCAGTTCACCGCGCTGCTAGTATGTTGAAAACGATGCGTGATGGTGAAGGAGAACGACTGCATAAGGATTTGGAGCATCGTTTACAAGGGATTTACACGTGTGTGCGTTCCATTGTTCCGTATGCACCGTCAGTTATTCAAAAATATCGTGAGCGCTTAGAAAACCGATTGAAAGAATTACATAATCAAGAATTAGAAGAACAACGATTACTTACAGAGATAGCGGTGTTTGCAGACCGCTGTGATATTCATGAAGAATTAGTTCGTTTGCAAAGTCATTTAGAACAATTTCAAGAGGCGCTGCAAAGTAAAGAACCAGTTGGAAGGAAATTGGATTTTATCGTGCAAGAAATGCATCGTGAAATTAATACAATTGGTTCAAAAGCAAATGACTTAACAATTTCAAAATATGTTGTTGAAATGAAAAATAACCTTGAAAAAATTCGTGAACAAGTACAAAATATTGAGTAGCTGTCAAATGTATACAAAGTTATACGAGAGAGAGAAATCGGATAGACTTACTAGGAGGCGCAAATTATGGCCATGCGGTTTTTAAATATTGGATATGGAAATATCGTATCTGCACATCGAATTATTTCCATTGTAAGTCCGGAATCAGCACCGATTAAAAGGTTAGTCCAGGAAGCTCGCGAACAAAATGTGCTACTTGATGCTACCTATGGTCGAAAAACACGAGCTGTAATTGTTATGGATGATGGACATATTGTATTAAGCCCGATACAACCGGAAACAATTGCACATCGGTTAAACAATAAAGAAGATTTAAGTGACGAAGGGTAGGTTTAATATATATATGAGAAGTAGAAGAGGGTTGCTCATTGTTCTTTCAGGGCCTTCTGGTGTTGGAAAAGGAACAGTTCGAAAGGAATTGTTCGGTCAAGAAGATACAAATTTACAATATTCTATTTCTGTAACAACGCGTAAACCGCGTGAAGGAGAAGTAGACGGTGTTGATTATTTCTTTAAAACGAGAGAAGAGTTTGAAGAGATGATTCAAAATAATAAACTGCTTGAATGGGCGGAGTTTGTTGGAAACTATTACGGAACACCAATTGATTATGTTGAGCAAACATTACAACAAGGGAAAGATGTTTTCTTAGAAATCGAAGTGCAAGGTGCAATTCAAGTAAAGAAAGCTTTTCCAGAAGGAGTATTTGTCTTTTTAGCTCCTCCAAGTTTATCGGAACTAAAAAATCGAATTGTGGGCCGTGGTACCGAAACAGAAGAGGTAATTCAAAATCGTTTAACAGTAGCAAAAGAAGAAATCGAAATGATGGATGCTTATGACTACGTAGTAGAAAACGATGAAGTAGAACTTGCTTGCGAACGTATTAATGCAATTGTGATAGGTGAACATTGTCGCCGTGAGCGAGTAGCAAAATATTATAAAGAGATGACGGAGGAAATATAATATGTTAAACCCATCTATTGATTCATTGTTACAAAAAATCGATTCTAAATATACGCTAGTAACAGTAGCGGCAAAGCGCGCTCGTGAAATGCAAGAGCATGACGATTGTGGTGTTGAGCAACCGGTATCTCATAAATTTGTAGGGAAAGCATTAGAAGAAATTAATGCACAATTATTAAACTACGAACCAAGTGAAGATAACAACCATAAGTAAAGCTTTCTTTTCGACAAATAGAGGCATAGATACTATACTTTTCTATGTAACAGTAACAACCTATTTACAAGTAGGTTGTTATTTTTTTACGATGTAGATAAAGTGAAACTTTAATCAGGGGGGCTTCATCCCTCACTGATTATCAGCCCTCACCAGTCGGGCGCATGCCAGCAGTTTATCTCCCACCTAACTTCTTAAGAAAAGCGGAAGTGGCTCGTTCAGAATGTGAGGGGGAGTATTACTGCCCGCAAATAGCGGGATAAATTAAAAAACGACATAAAAGCTTTCTTTTAGGTGGACGAGAGCATCTGACCATGCATAGAAGCGGGTCAGGGCCTACTTCGCCACATACGAAGTTCAGACAGAGGGAGAAAGCAAGTGCGGACTTCTTATTTCTGTAAAGTAGCATTGGATATGTCGAAAGATCAAAAAGGATTTATATAGGATACAGGGAAGCGACAGCTTCTATTTGTATGTAATGAGTATGAATGGTTTGAAGTTCGAAAAAGACTCAGTGTCATGAAAGAAAGAGGACGAGACGTATGCTAAAAGGAAAAAAAATACTTTTATGTGTCACAGGAGGCATTGCTGTATTTAAAGCAGCTGCGCTAACAAGTAAATTAACACAGGCAGGTGCGCTAGTAAAAGTAATAATGAGCGAGTCGGCAATGAAGTTTGTTACACCGCTTACATTTCAAGCGCTTTCTCGCCATGATGTATACACAGATACATTTGATGAAAAAGATTCAGCGGTTATTGCTCATATTGATTTAGCAGACTGGGCTGATATTGTACTTGTTGCACCGGCAACAGCAAATATCATTGGTAAATTTGTAAATGGTCTTGCAGATGATATGATTTCAACGACACTTCTTGCAGCAACAGCTCCAGTGTGGATTGCACCTGCAATGAATGTTCATATGTACGAAAATCCAGTTGTCCAAAAAAATATGCAAACGCTAAAACAGTTAGGATATACATTTATTGAGCCTGGAGAAGGCTTTTTAGCTTGTGGATATGTTGCCAAAGGCCGGTTAGAAGAACCAGAAAACATTGTAGCAATGTTAGAAAAGCATTTTTCAGAAGAGAAGCCGCTGCAAGGCAAACGAATATTGGTGACGGCGGGACCGACACGTGAAAAAATTGACCCAGTTCGTTTTATGACGAACTTTTCTTCAGGGAAAATGGGATATGCACTTGCGGAAGTTGCGGCAAATCTTGGTGCGGAAGTCATTCTTATTTCCGGTCCGACGGCGCTAGCACCGCCTTCAAATGTAACGACAATACAAGTGGAATCAGCACAAGATATGTTAGAAGCAGTTTTACATCATTATGCCAATATGGATGTTGTAATCAAAACAGCGGCAGTAGCGGATTACCGTCCAAAGGTTGTATACGATGAGAAGATGAAAAAGAAAAGCGGCGATACAGTTATTGAATTAGAAAGAACGACAGATATTTTGAAAGCATTAGGTGAGAAAAAGGAACATCAATTACTCATTGGCTTTGCGGCAGAAACAACAAACGTTGAAGAGTATGCAATGAAAAAATTACGCGAAAAAAATGCTGACATGATTGTTGCGAATGATGTAAAAGCAGAAGGAGCAGGATTTGGTACGGACACAAATATTGTGACAATGTATAAACGAAATGGCTCCGTGGTTGATTTGCCACTACTAACAAAGCAGGAAGTAGCGCGAGAAATTTTACTACATGTTGAAAAAATGCTGGAAGAGGATCCAGCATGAAATTTGCAAGTGTAATTGTCGATGTTCCAGCAAGGCAAACGGATAGGCCATTCGATTATATTATTCCTAAACGTTGGGAAGGTTTTGTTCAAACGGGTATGCGAGTTGTTGTTCCTTTTGGACCGCGAAAATTACAAGGATTTGTCATTGGGATAAAGGATACAGTAGATGTAGATGTAAATAAGTTGAAAACATTACATGAATTATTAGATGTAACACCTGTATTAAATGAGGAATTACTACAGCTTGGAAATTGGCTTACAGAAGAAACACTTTGTTTCACAATTTCAGCGTTCCAAGTTATGTTGCCAACAGCAATTAAAGCGACATATAAAAAACAGCTACGTCTTCATCGGCCCGAAGACGTAGCGATCAATGTGAAGCAGCTCTTTCAAGGAAAAGAAAGTATCGATTGGAATGTACTTGATGAATGGCCGCAGTTGTATCGTGCAGTGCAAACAGAAATTGCAAAAGGGACTGTTGAAGTTGTTTATGAAGTAAAAGATAAGGCGCAAAAGAAAAAACAAAAAATGATTCAACCTGTTTTGCCTTTTGAAGAATTAGAGGAAACGGCTTTTCATCTAAAGAGTAAAAAGCAGCAGGATGTATTGTATTATTTCATGGAACACTATCAGCCTGTACCGTTAAAAATAGTAATGGAAGAATTGCAAATGACGGATGCTCCCATTAAATCACTTGTGAAAAAAGGTTTGTTAGCTGAAAAATATGTGGAAGTATATCGAAATCCTTATGATGATGATGCTTTCGAACGCACAAAGCCATTCCCGCTTACAGAAGAGCAACGACAAGTAATTGCACCAATCTTAACCACCATTACTGAAGAGCAGCATGAGACGTTTTTACTGTACGGTGTCACAGGGAGCGGAAAAACAGAAGTTTATTTACAGTCAATTGAAGAAGTACTTAGCAGAGGAAAAGAAGCCATAGTACTTGTGCCTGAAATTTCGTTAACGCCGCAAATGGTGGATCGTTTTAAAGGGCGTTTTGGCTCGCAAGTGGCAGTTCTTCATAGTGCATTGTCTGTTGGTGAAAAATATGATGAATGGCGTAAGATTTTACGGAAAGAAGTCAAAGTAGTTGTAGGGGCGCGTTCAGCAATTTTTGCACCATTTGAGAATTTAGGAATTATAATTATTGATGAAGAACATGAATCGAGTTACAAACAGGAGGATAATCCACGCTACCATGCACGTTCTGTTGCGATTCGGCGGGGAGAATATCACAATTGTCCTGTTGTGTTAGGAAGTGCTACGCCTACACTAGAATCGTTTGCTCGCTCTCAAAAAGGTGTATATAAACTGCTTACAATGGCGAAGCGGATGAATGAAAAGGATTTGCCTGCAGTTGAGATTATTGATATGAGAGAAGAGCTTCGTGATGGTAATCGTTCTATGTTTTCTCAGCTTCTTCATGAGAAGATAGCGGATCGATTAGAGAAAAAAGAACAAATGGTGCTTTTTTTAAATCGAAGAGGGCATTCGACATTTGTTATGTGTCGTGATTGCGGATATGTCGTACAATGTCCACACTGTGATATTTCGCTTACATATCACAGAATGAATAACCGTTTGAAATGTCATTACTGTAGTTATGAGGAACATTTACCGAATGCTTGTCCTGCTTGTAATAGCTCCCATATCCGCTTCTTTGGGACGGGGACACAAAAGGTTGAAGAAGAAATTACAAAATTGTTTCCAGAAGCACGCGTTATTCGAATGGATGTGGATACGACAAGTCGTAAAGGGATGCATGAAAAGCTCCTGAAGTCATTTGGGGCAGGAGAAGCTGATATTTTACTTGGGACGCAAATGATTGCGAAAGGTCTTGATTTTCCAAATGTGACGCTTGTAGGTGTATTAACAGCAGATACAATGTTGCATTTGCCGGATTTCCGGGCAAGTGAAAAAACATATCAGCTTTTAACGCAAGTAAGTGGCCGAGCTGGACGTCACGAGCTTCCAGGAGAAGTAGTCATTCAAACGTATACACCTGAACATTATAGTATAGAATTAGCAAAAAAGCAGAAGTATGATTTGTTTTTTGAGCGTGAGATGTATATGAGGAAAATGCGGCAATATCCACCATATTATTATGTTACGTTAGTTACAGTATCTCACCCGGAATTATTAAAGGCAGTGCAGGTAACAGAAAAAATTGTTGATTTTTTACGACAACATTGCTCACAGCAAACGATGATCTTAGGTCCAGTTGCTTCGGCAATTCCTCGTATAAAAGATAGATATCGATACCAATGCATGATAAAATACAAACGGGAACCAAACTTAAAGTACGTGCTTAAAATGGTAAATGAACATTATCAGGCAGAAATGCAAAAAGACTTGCAAATCTCAATTGATTTTAATCCAACTATGTTGATGTAGTAGAGCTGAATTTAGAGGCAAATGGATAAAATAAAGTGGAACATTTACACGTAGGGAGACTAATCATCAGTGGGGGCCTCATTGATGGGAGTTTCACTTTATTTCAATCTGATTTTATGTTGAAAAGGAGAGCAGTATGGCAACATTAGAGATAGTAAAACATCCAAATGAAGTATTAGAAACGCCGTGTGAACGTGTAATAAATTTTGATAAAAAGTTAGTAAAGCTTTTAAAAGATATGCACGAAACAATGTTAATTGCGGATGGTGTTGGATTAGCAGCACCGCAAGTTGGTGTAAGTCTGCAAGTTGCTGTTGTGGACATTGATGATGATAACGGGAAAATTGAATTAATTAATCCTGTTATTTTAGAACAACGTGGTGAACAAGTGGGTCCCGAAGGCTGCTTAAGTTTTCCGGGGCTTTTTGGTGATGTAACACGTGCTGAGTATATTAAAGTACGTGCCCAAAATCGCCGCGGGAAAGTATTTTTATTAGAAGCAGACGGCTTTTTGGCCCGTGCAATCCAACATGAAATCGATCATTTACATGGTGTGTTATTTACATCTAAAGTAACGCGATATTATGAGGAAAATGAATTAGAAGAGATGTAAAAGGAGAGTTTTTTAAATGGTGAAAGTTGTATTTATGGGAACACCGGACTTTTCAGTGCCGGTGCTTCGTCGTCTTATTGAAGATGGATATGATGTGATTGGTGTCGTGACGCAGCCAGATCGTCCAGTAGGTAGAAAAAAGGTGTTAACTCCAACACCTGTTAAAGTTGAAGCAGAAAAACATGGTATTCCGGTGTTACAACCGTTAAAAATTCGTGAAAAAGAGGAATATGAACAGGTGTTGGCATTAGAGCCGGATTTGATTGTGACAGCTGCATTTGGACAAATTGTACCAAATGAAATTTTAGAAGCACCGAAATATGGATGTATTAATGTTCATGCTTCATTACTTCCAGAACTTCGCGGCGGTGCACCTATTCATTATTCTATTATGCAAGGAAAAGAAAAAACAGGCATTACGATTATGTATATGGTTGAAAAGTTAGATGCTGGTGATATTTTAACGCAAGTAGAAGTAGAAATTACAGAATGTGAAACAACCGGCTCGTTATTTGATAAATTAAGCGTGGCTGGAGCTCATTTATTATCCCAAACAGTTCCGCTGTTAATACAAGGAAAATTAGAACCAATTAAACAAAATGAGCAAGAGGCGACATTTGCTTATAATATTAAACGTGAGCAAGAAAAGATTGACTGGACGAAAACAGGAGAAGAGATTTACAATCACATTCGTGGTTTAAATCCGTGGCCAGTTGCTTATACGACGTTAGCAGGACAAGTTGTAAAAGTATGGTGGGGAGAAAAAGTTCCTGTAACAGAGAAAGCTGAAGCGGGGACAGTTGTTGCAATTGAAGAAAATGGTTTCGTTGTGGCAACAGGAAATGAAACAGCAATTAAAATTACTGAGTTGCAACCATCTGGTAAAAAACGCATGGATTGTTCACAATTTTTACGTGGAACAAAACCTGAAATAGGTACGAAGTTAGGAGAAGACGCATGAAACAAAACGTTCGTGAATTAGCTCTTGACGGTTTAATGCAAGTAGAAAAAAGCGGCGCATATAGCAATTTGCTTTTAAACAACCTTATTGAAAAAAATAGTATTGATAAAAAAGATGTTGGATTGTTAACTGAAATTGTATACGGAACAATTCAACGATGTGATACACTTGATTATTATTTACAGCCGTTTTTAAGAAAAAAGATTGAACTGTGGGTAAAAGTATTGCTTCGCCTCTCTTTATATCAAATGTTGTACTTAGATCGCGTTCCGGAGCGGGCGGCTATTCATGAAGCAGTTGAAATTGCGAAGCGTCGTGGACATAAAGGAATCGCCGGACTTGTGAATGGAGTACTTCGTTCGATTCAGCGTGAAGGTGTTCCATCGCTAGATGAGATTAAAAATCCGGAAAAGCGTCTTGCTATTGCAACAAGTCATCCAGAATGGCTTGTAAAAGAATGGATAAAAGCATATGGAATTGAAACGGCAAGGCAAATGTGTGAAGTAAACTTACTCCCACCAGTTCCGACAGCCAGGGTTAACATAGCAAAAGGGTCTGTAGAAGCTGCACTCAAAATGTTAGAAATAGAAGGAATTCAGGCAAAGCATGGCGATTTATCGGAAGACGCAATTCAAATTGAAAAAGGGAATGTAGCTCATACAGAAGCATTTCAAGAAGGAATGTTATCTATTCAAGATGAAAGTTCAATGCTTGTAGCTCGTGCGCTTGATCCAGAGGCAGGAGATATAGTTCTGGATAGCTGCGCTGCCCCTGGTGGGAAAACGACGCATATCGCAGAACGTTTGGGAGGAACGGGAAAAGTTATTTCTCTTGATCTACACCCACATAAAGTGCGTTTAATTCAGCAGCAAGCAAAGCGCCTTGAACTAGAAAATGTAGAAGCAAAAGCTCTTGATGCACGGAAAGTGCAAGAGCATTTTGAACAAGAAAGCTTTGATAAAGTATTAGTAGATGCACCGTGTTCTGGATTTGGAGTAATTCGCCGTAAACCAGATATTAAAATGGGGAAACAAAAAGAAGATAGTGAAAGACTTGCCAATATTCAACTATCTATTTTAGAAAAGGTGGCTCCTTTGTTGAAAAAGGGAGGACGTCTTGTTTATAGTACGTGTACAATTGAGAAAGTAGAAAATGAACAAGTAATAGAGCAGTTTTTACAATCACATTCTGAATTTGAATGGGATGTAACAATGAAAGACCGATTGCCAAAAGCTGTACATCCTTATGTAGTAAAAGGTGGAGTGCAAATTTTGCCGCATTATTTTGCAACAGATGGATTTTATATTGCTTGTTTAAGAAAGAAGGTGTAGCATCATGGAAACTACTGTGAAAAAACAAATAAAAGAATTGAAAGAAAAAAAGCCATCCATTTATTCCTTGCAGCTTCATGATATGGAACAATGGTTAAAAGAACAAGGGGAACCTAAATTCCGTGCCGGTCAAGTTTTTGATTGGCTATACAAAAAAAGAGTAACGACTTTTGAGGATATGTCAAACCTTTCTAAAGGATTGCGTGAAAAATTGTCGAATTCCTTTGATATTACAACTTTAAAAACATTAGTAAAACAAACGTCTTCAGATGGTACAATTAAATTTTTATTTCAACTGCATGATGGTTATTCTATTGAAACAGTATTAATGCGCCATGAATACGGAAATTCAATTTGTGTGACAACACAAGTCGGCTGCCGAATTGGCTGTACGTTTTGTGCATCAACACTTGGGGGTCTAAAACGTAATTTAGAAGCTGGTGAGATTGTTGCACAAGTTGTCGAAGTACAACGTGAGTTAGATGCTACAGATGAGCGTGTCAGCTCTCTTGTTGTGATGGGAATCGGAGAACCATTTGATAATTATGATAGTTTAATGGCGTTTTTACGCATCGTGAATCATGAAAAAGGACTTCACATTGGAGCGCGTCATATGACGGTATCAACAAGTGGAATTATTCCGAAAATTTATAAGTTTGCTGAAGAAAATATACAAATTAACTTTGCGGTTTCTTTACATGCCCCAAATACAGAGCTGCGCTCAAAATTAATGCCAATTAACCGTGCGTACAAGTTACCAGATTTAATGGAAGCTATCAAATACTACATTGAAAAAACAGGACGCCGCGTTACATTTGAATATGGCTTATTTGGAGGGGAAAACGACCAAGTCGAACATGCTGAAGAGTTAGCTCAGCTGTTAAAAGGTGTAAAATGTCATGTTAACTTAATTCCAGTTAACTATGTACCAGAACGCGATTATGTGAGAACGCCGCGTGAACAAATTTTCTTGTTTGAAAAAACATTAAAAGATCGTGGTGTTAACGTAACAATTCGTCGCGAACAAGGTCATGATATTGATGCAGCCTGCGGTCAATTGCGTGCAAAGGAGCGCAAAGAAGAGACGAGGTGAGATGATGAAAACCGTGTTTCTATCAGATAAAGGAAAAGTTCGTCAACATAATGAAGATAGTGCAGGAGTATTTTGTAATTTAGATGGAGATATTTTAGCGGTTGTAGCAGATGGAATGGGAGGTCATCGAGCAGGCGATGTTGCTAGCTCGATGGCGATCCAATTGTTCCATGACTACTGGAAACAAACGTATAATATGGATACCCCTAAAAAAGCAGAACAGTGGTTACATAATCATGCACAAATTATTAATGAACGAGTATACAAATATTCTGGAGAACATCCAGAGTGTAGTGGAATGGGAACAACAATCGTTGCTGCTATATGTACGGATACTTTTGTGACGATTGGTCACATAGGAGATAGTCGCTGTTATATGTTATCAGATGATTATATGTCACTTGTTACAGAAGATCATTCCCTCGTAAATGAACTCGTTCGGCATGGGGAAATCTCCAAAGAAGATGCTGAGTATCATCCAAGAAAAAATGTTTTACTTAGAGCGCTTGGAACGGAAGAAACCGTTATATTAGATGTGAAAACCTTAGTATTAGAAGAGGGAGACCAGTTGTTACTCTGTTCAGATGGATTATCTAATAAAATTGCGATGAGTAATATGCAAGAAATTTTACAGTCTGCTGAGCCTTTGCAAACAAAAAGTCAACAGCTTGTGCAGCTTGCAAATGATTTTGGAGGAGAAGACAATATTACTCTTGTCATTATTGATTATGCGGACTTGGCGAACGAAAGTAGGTGAATGACAACGTGATGATTGGAAGACGCCTAAATGACCGTTACAAGCTACTTAAAATGATTGGCGGCGGGGGAATGGCCAATGTATATTTGGCGCATGATGATATACTCGATCGCGATGTAGCTGTAAAAATGTTGCGGCTTGATTATTCAAATAATGAGGAATTTATTAAGCGTTTCCATCGAGAAGCACAGTCGGTTACAACGTTATCGCACCCTAATATTGTGAATATGTATGATGTTGGAGAAGAAGATGGAATCTATTATCTTGTTATGGAATATGTACCAGGTCAAACGTTAAAACAATACATACAACAGCGAGGCATTCTTCCTGTAGAAGAAGCAATTGATATTATGGAACAATTAACTGCAGCAATGGCTCATGCGCATCATTTTGAAATTGTCCACCGTGATATTAAGCCTCACAATATTTTAATTCGAGATGATGGTGTTGTAAAGGTTACAGATTTTGGAATTGCAACCGCGACAAGTGCAACCACTATAACACATACAAATTCTGTTCTTGGTTCTGTTCATTATTTATCTCCTGAACAGGCAAGAGGTGGTGTTGCAAATAAGCAATCCGACATTTATTCTCTTGGAATTGTAATGTTTGAACTATTAACTGGAAGGCCGCCATTTTCCGGAGAATCTGCTGTTTCAATTGCACTTAAACACTTACAAAATGAAACACCATCTCCCAAAAGATGGAATCCTGATATTCCGCAAAGTGTAGAAAACATTATTTTAAAAGCAACAGCGAAAGATCCGTTTCATCGTTATCAGTCTGTAAATGCAATGAAACGTGACATTGAAACGGCGTTATATCCAGAGCGAATAAATGAACAACCTTTTCGTATACCAGAAGATATGGAAGCCACAAAAGCAATTCCTATTATTCAGCAGGAACAGTTAATAAATACAAATACTGAAGAAACAATTATTTTACCTGGAAAGTTAAAAGAAGAAAAGCAACAGGACAAACCAGAAGAAGAACAAAAAAAGAAAAAGAACAATCGTTGGCTTAAAATTTTGTTGACGACATTCCTATTTTTAGTTGTTTGTGGAATATTGGCAGTGACGGTGATTCCGGGTTTCTTTATTCCAAAGGAAGTCAAAGTGCCAGATGTGTCTGGAATGACATATGAAAAAGCAGTGAATACACTTAAAGGATTCGATTTGACGTCACCTCAAGTTATATATACAAATGAAGTGGAAGAAGGTAAGGTTATTAAAACAAGTCCAGCGGCAGGACGAGTTGTACGAGAAGGTACAAAAATTACGATTTTCAAATCAGGTGGAAAGCAAAAGAAAAAAATGCCTAATTTGATAGGGAAAGATTATGAAAAGATTAAGGATGAATTGACTCCATATAAAGGGGTTGTTCCTGATTATATTGAAAGTGAAAAGCCGCAAGGTGAAATTGTGTTACAAAGTCCAGAAGCAGGACAATCTATTATAGAAGAAGAGCAAGAGGTAAAAGTATGGATTAGTAAAGGGCCAAAACAAATCCAACTCGTTGATTTTTCTGGTTGGGCAGAAAATAGCGTAAATAGCTATTTAAATGAAAAAAAACTTATTCCGGAAATAAAGAGAGAATATTCCGATACAGTGGATAAAGGGCTTGTTATTTCACAATCACCAAAGCCAGATACGAATTTAAAAGAAGGGGCAAAAGTAACGATTACTGTCTCTGAAGGACAGAAAGAAAAACCAACAAAAATTGTAAAAATTGACAATATTCCAATTCAGTATCAAGGGCCAGTAACTGGAGAAAAAACGCCGCAAAAGATTGAAATATATAAAGAAGATATGCAAAACACTATGGATAAACCGTTTGAAACGAGAACAATAACGGAGTCAACGACAGTCTCTCTTGAGTTTATTATTCAAGAAGGAAAAAAAGGGCGTTACAAAATTGTTCGTGATGGAACGACCTTAATTGAAAAAGAAGTTTTGTACCCGACGCAATAAAGTGAAACTCCTATTAAAAATAATTATAAATGGTGAGTTGAGCGAATCTCGTTCTAAATTGTATTATGAATAGCTATTTTTATGTCTTTTAGAACAAGGTAAAAAAGGAGAGAATGTATGCCAGAAGGGAAAATTATAAAAGCTTTAAGTGGGTTCTACTATGTGCAGCATGAAGAAGGGATAACACAGTGTCGAGGACGTGGTGTATTTCGTAAACATAAGATTACACCGCTTGTTGGTGATCAAGTTGTATTTCAAGCTGAGAACCCGAGTGAAGGATATGTTCTAGAAATATTAGAACGAAAAAATGAGCTTGTGCGTCCACCGATTGCGAATATCGATCAAGCACTTCTTGTGTTTTCAGCTGTAGAGCCAGAATTCAATCCATTACTATTAGATCGGTTTTTAGTGTTAATTGAGTTTCATAATATTAAGCCAATTATTTGTATTAGTAAGATGGATTTAGTGGATGTGAAAACACGTGAAAAGATTGAAGCATATGCAAAGGATTACAGGGGAATTGGATATGATGTTATATTCACTTCAACGACAACATCAGAAAGTATAGAAGTGTTAAAGCCATTTTTAGAAGGATGCGTTTCCGTTGTAGCTGGGCAATCTGGTGTAGGGAAATCTTCGCTTTTAAATGTATTACGTCCAGATTTGGCGCTAAAAACGAGTGGGATTTCAGCTCATTTAGGGCGAGGTAAGCATACGACAAGACATGTAGAATTAATTGAAGTAGGGAGTGGGCTTGTTGCGGATACACCTGGATTTAGTTCACTCGATTTCATCGATATAGAAGTAGAAGATCTCACATATTGTTTTCCAGAGTTGAAAGAACAGAGTCAATACTGTAAATTTAGAGGTTGTACACATCTTTCTGAACCGAAGTGTACGGTGAAAGAAGCGGTAGAAGAAGGGAATATTACAAACTATCGTTATGAGCACTATGTGCAATTTATTGAAGAAATTAGAGAGAGAAAGCCGAGGTATTAATTATGATTAAAATTGCACCATCGATTTTATCAGCAGATTTTTCAAGATTGGGAGAAGAAATTAAAGATGTAGAAAAAGGCGGAGCAGATTATATACATGTCGATGTAATGGACGGACATTTTGTTCCAAACATTACAATTGGACCGTTAATTGTGGAAGCTATTCGCCCGATTACTTCTTTACCATTAGATGTTCATCTTATGATTGAAAATCCGGATCAGTATATTGAGGCTTTTGCTAAAGCAGGTGCGGACATTATTACGGTACATGTAGAAGCTTGCCCGCATTTACATCGGACGATTCAATTAATTAAATCACAAGGCATTAAAGCAGGTGTTGTTTTAAATCCACATACACCAGTTTCCATGATTGAACACGTATTAGAAGATATCGATATGGTTCTGCTTATGACTGTAAATCCAGGATTTGGTGGACAAAAATTCATTCATTCTGTATTGCCAAAAGTTAAACAAGTTGCTGATATGATTCGTGAACGTAATTTGGAAGTAGAGATTGAAATTGATGGCGGCGTAAATGTAGAAACAGCAAAACTATGTGTAGAAGCAGGAGCGAATGTTCTTGTTGCTGGATCTGCCGTATATAATGAAAAAGATCGCGGAGCAGCAATTGCTGCGATTCGCGGATAAGAATAAAGCGGTAGATAGTAAATTATTTAAAAGAAAAGGTAATCTAGCTATTAGCAGATTGCCTTTTTTCTATAGGAGGAGAGAGAACATGATTATTCATATTTTAGCTGGAGGTCCAGTAGAGTGCTGGGCAGATTTTTCTAAATATGAGAGTGAAGACGTTGTATGGGCAGCTGTTGATCGCGGAGTATACCATTTGTTGCAGTTTGGAATTATGCCAAAAGTAGCGTTTGGTGATTATGATTCTGTTACAAAAGAGGAACTAGAGTGGATGCAAAAGCAGAAACATGATTTGCATATTGTACCGAAAGAAAAGGATCAAACTGATTTAGAGATTGCGATTAACTGGGCCTTAGAGCAACAACCAGAACAAATTCGTATTTTTGGTGCAACAGGTGGAAGGTTGGATCATAGTTTAGCAAACATTCAAATGTTAATAAAAGGTTTGCAATCCAATACCAATATAAGCATTGTAGATTATAAAAATGAAATTTCAGTTAGAGAATCGGGCACATATATAATTGAAAAAAATCCATCATTTCCTTATATATCTTTTGTTCCAGTGACAGAAATAGTAACGGGAATTACACTTCGAGGCTTTAAATATCTTCTTACTGATAAAACGATAAAATGGGGATCGACACTTTGTATTAGTAATGAACTCGTTGCGGAAAAAGGTACTTTTTCATTTACTTCTGGCATATTAATGGTGATAAGAAGCACTGATTGAAGAAATGCTTTTGTTGCGACGTCTATAGTAAACAAGTGGAGTAATGGGGATTAGGAGGGAAACCATGAGATTTTATACAATTAAGTTACCGAAATTTCTTGGTGGAATTGTTCGCGCGGTATTGAATACCTTTAAAAAAGGATAAAAAGCACCTATTACCGGTGCTTTTTTCATGAGCATAATAAAAAAAGAGCCAACGGGCTCTCTTTTTTATTATTAAACACGTTCGATTTTGCCAGATTTTAATGCTCTAGCAGAAACGTAAACACGTTGAACTTTACCGTCAATGCGTACGCGAACTTTTTGAAGGTTAGCGCCCCATTTACGTTTTGTAGCGTTCATTGCGTGAGAACGAGAGTTACCAGAACGAGCTTTTCTTCCAGTAATAGCACAAACACGAGCCATCTATATTTCCCTCCCTTATCTACCGTAACCTACGTAATTTTCAATGTTAGTCTTTTATGCGATGCTAAAAACACTACTATAATTTAACACAACTAAAAAGAGAATGCAACACTGTATAAAAAAGAAATCAAGAAAAATTACTTGACACTATATGTAAGAAATCAAAAGCTGAAATCAAGAAAAATCACTTGACATATTGTAGTGGTATATGTTGTATAATAACAATGGACTATTTTGCTCACCATAAAAAAGTGCTATTTTATTATATAAATGTAAGAGCGAAAAGAAAGAACGATGGAATTTTCTTTGAAAAGATTATATGATAGTAAATAGAGTAGTCTAGCTCACTTTCACCATTTCAGAAGGGGGAAACGAGATGTCAATTGAAATTAAGACAAAGTACGGTCAAATTGATATTAGTACAGATGTAATTGCAACAATTGCTGGAGGCGCTGCAGTAGACTGTTACGGCATCGTCGGTATGGCTTCTAAAAACCAATTAAAAGATGGGTTAACAGAAATTTTACGAAAAGAAAACTTCACTAGAGGCGTTATTGTTCGTAAAGACGAAGATGAAGTACATATTGATATGTATATTATCGTTAGCTATGGTACAAAAATTTCAGAGGTAGCACATAACGTCCAAACGAAAGTGAAATATACACTAGATCAAACGGTAGGACTAGCAGTAGATTCTGTAAACATCTACGTACAAGGAGTTAAAGTTATAAACTTGTAAAGTGCATTAAGGAGGAAGAACTGTGTCAATTCAAAAAATTGATGGAAAACGTTTGTCACAAATGATCATACAAGGAGCAAATAATTTAACAAACAATGTTCAACTTGTTGATGCTTTAAACGTTTTTCCAGTTCCAGATGGCGATACCGGTACAAATATGAACTTATCGATGACTTCAGGTGCGCGCGAGGTGAAAGGAAATCTTTCACAACACGCTGGTAAAGTCGGAGTAAGTTTAGCTAAAGGATTATTAATGGGAGCGCGTGGTAACTCAGGTGTTATTTTATCTCAGTTGTTCCGTGGCTTTTCGAAATCCATTGAACAAAAAGAAGAATTAACAACAACTGATTTTGCCGATGCGTTAGAAGCGGGTGTAGAAACGGCATATAAAGCAGTTATGAAGCCGATTGAAGGAACAATTTTAACTGTTGCAAGGGAAACGAGTAAACATGCAGTCACAGTTGCGAAAAAACAGCGCGACTTCGTTTTGTTTATGGAAGAAGTTGTGAAAGAAGCGAATGCATCATTAAATCGTACACCTGATTTATTACCTGTATTAAAACAAGTTGGTGTTGTAGATAGCGGTGGGAAAGGTCTTGTTGTTGTATATGAAGGATTTCTAGCAGACTTAAAAGGTGAAACAATCGCCTCTAATGAGCCAACACAACCATCTATGAATGAAATGGTACGTGCAGAGCATCACCGTAGTGTACAAAGCCAATTAAGTACAGAGGATATTAAATAC
This sequence comes from Bacillus sp. S10(2024), assembly GCF_050473865.1. Taxonomy (NCBI): domain Bacteria; kingdom Bacillati; phylum Bacillota; class Bacilli; order Caryophanales; family Bacillaceae; genus Bacillus; species Bacillus sp. S10(2024). The sequence goes on from NZ_JBFLUR010000002.1 coordinate 483,569, forward strand.
GGTTACTGCACAGAATTTATGGTTAAGTTAGACGAAGAGAAAATGCAAGAACATAATTTCTCTGAGCAAAAATTCCGTGAAGAGATTAGTGTGTATGGTGATTCATTGCTTGTTGTATCTGATGATGAAATCGTAAAAGTTCATATTCATGCAGAGCATCCTGGAGATGCGATGAATTATGGACAACGTTATGGAAGTTTAATCAAGATTAAAGTAGAGAATATGCGTGAACAACATACTGCTTTATTAGATGAGCCTGCGGCGATGCATGTAGAAGTAAAACGACCTGCAGAAAAACAGCCTTATGGAATTGTAACAGTGGCAATGGGTTCTGGTATTAAAGAATTGTTTGAAAGCATCGGTGCGACGGTTGTTATTGAAGGCGGTCAAACGATGAATCCAAGTACAGAAGATATTGTAAAAGCGATTGAAGAAGCGAATGCAGAAAAAGTTATTATATTACCGAACAATGGTAATATTGTAATGGCTGCAGAGCAAGCGGCTTCTGTAGTGGATCAAGAAGTAATTGTTGTTCGATCAAAAACAGTTCCTCAAGGTATGGCAGCTATGCTTGCATTCAATCCAGCAGGAACTCTTGAAGAAAACGAAGCGCAAATGAACGAAGCGCTTGCTCATGTAAAAACAGGCCAAATCACGTATGCGGTTCGTGATACAGAAATTGATGGTGTAACAATTAATAAAGATGACTTCATGTGCATTGCGGATGGGAAAATTGTATCAACAGATGCAGAAAAAATTTCAGCTGCGAAAAAATTGTTAGAAAATATGCTTGATGAAGATGCGGAAATTTTAACAATTCTACAAGGTGAAGATGCATCGGAAGAAGAAGTGGATGCATTAGTAACATTTGTAGAAGAAAAATTTGAAGATGTAGAAGTGGAAGTTCATAATGGAAACCAACCCCTATATTCATTCATTTTTTCTGTTGAATAAAGTGAACACTTTATTATGAAGTTTTATTTCTGGTTAAAATGTGATTACTCTATAATGAGATGAACTAATATAAATGATGAGAGGGCCTTGCTAGCAGAAGTAGTGAGGTTCTCTTTTTTTTTTGGGGAATAAAGTAAAACTTCCATCAGTAGGGTTTTCTTCATCCCTGGCATAGAAACGGTTCGTCTTTTTCACATGCAAAGTTTAAAGCAAAAAGAGAAAGCGAGTATAGATTTATAGTAGAACTTACGTGTCGGAAAATTCAAATGAATACATATAAGATTAGGAAAGCTGAAATGACTACTATGCTTTCTTGATGCTATGGTAGAATAGGAGAGGTAGCGATTGTGTATTCAACGTGAAAACGGAAATACGTAATCCATTGTTGAGATATAACCTACAAGTAAAGAAGATGTGTGTTATATATGAAAGGTTAGGAATAAGATTTGACGGGGCGTGAAGATCTTGAATGAAGTGGTGCAAATTCCAATTACGGATGTGAAAGGGATTGGGGAAGAAACAGCTGTATTACTAAATGAGATGGGGATTTTTACGGTTTCTGATTTACTAGAGCATTTTCCGTATCGTTATGAAGACTATGCGATGAAAGATTTGGCTGAAGTTAAACATGAAGAACGAGTAACTGTAGAAGGGAAAGTACATAGCGCACCTCTTTTACAATATTATGGAAAAAAGAAATCTCGTCTTACTGTACGTGTTCTCGTGGGTCGTTATTTAATTACAGCTGTATGCTTTAACAGACCCTACTATAAGCAGAAATTAAATATTGATGAAACGGTAACGATATCTGGGAAATGGGATCAACATCGTCAAATGATTTCGGTATCTGAACTTCACTTTGGGCCGGTTGTTCGTCAGCAAGAAGTGGAACCGGTATATTCAGTTAAAGGGAAATTGACGGTAAAACAAATGCGTCGTTTTATTGCGGGGGCGTTTAAAGAGTATGGTTCTTATGTGAAAGAAGTATTGCCAGAAGGATTGTTGTCGCGTTACAAGTTATTATCCCGTTATGAAGCACTGCATGCCTTGCATTTTCCTAGTGGACAAGAAGATATGAAACAGGCGCGTCGCCGCTTCGTATATGAAGAATTTTTCTTGTTCCAATTGAAGATGCAAGCACTTCGGAAAATGGAGCGGGAAAGTTCGAAGGGAACAAAAAAAGATATATCTCTTGAACAATTAGAAGAGTTTATAAGTAATCTTCCTTTTCCGTTAACAAATGCGCAGCAGCGTGTTGTTACAGAAATTATGAAAGATTTGCAGTCCCCATATCGAATGAATCGTTTACTACAAGGTGATGTAGGTTCTGGGAAAACGGTAGTGGCTGCAATTGCTTTGTATGCTGCAAAATTAGCTGGATATCAAGGGGCATTAATGGTACCGACAGAAATTTTAGCGGAGCAGCACTATCAATCTTTAGTATCTACATTTTCTCATTTTAATATGAATATTGAATTATTAACAAGTTCTGTAAAGGGAGCGCGTCGTCGCGAGATACTAGCAAGGCTAGAACAAGGGGAAATTGATATTCTCGTTGGAACACATGCTTTAATTCAAAATGAAGTCATATTTCACAGGCTTGGGCTTGTAATTACGGATGAACAACATCGCTTTGGTGTAGCGCAGCGTCGTGTGTTAAGGGAAAAAGGAGAAAATCCAGATGTTTTATTTATGACAGCAACACCAATTCCTCGTACATTAGCAATTACTGCGTTTGGTGAAATGGATGTATCCATTATTGATGAGATGCCGGCAGGTCGTAAAGTCATTGAAACGTACTGGGCGAAACATGATATGTTTGAACGTGTTCTTGGATTTGTAGAGAAAGAAGTGAAAAAAGGACGACAAGCATACGTAATTTGTCCATTAATTGAAGAATCAGAGAAACTGGATGTGCAAAACGCAATTGATTTGCATAGTATGCTAACTCATCATTATCAAGGCAAATTTCAAGTTGGTCTGATGCATGGTCGTCTTTCTTCTCAGGAGAAAGATGAAGTAATGCATCAATTTAGTGAAAATAAAGTGCAAATTCTCATTTCAACAACGGTTGTAGAAGTTGGTGTGAACGTACCGAATGCAACAACGATGGTTATTTATGATGCAGAACGTTTTGGTTTATCACAACTTCATCAACTTCGTGGTCGTGTGGGACGTGGAAGTGAACAATCTTATTGTATTTTAATTGCTGATCCGAAATCGGAAACAGGAAAAGAACGCATGCGTATTATGACAGAGACAAATGATGGATTTGTTCTATCAGAAAAAGATTTGGAATTACGTGGTCCTGGAGATTTCTTTGGGAGCAAGCAAAGTGGTTTACCTGAATTTAAATTAGCTGATATGGTACATGATTATCGAGCATTGGAAACAGCAAGGCAAGATGCTGCGTTACTTGTTGAATCGACTGCTTTTTGGCAAAGCGAACAGTATGAAATGCTGCGAAGATATTTAGAGAAATCAGGTGTTTTTCAAGGAGAAAAACTGGATTAAAGCGCAAGAAGTAAAAAAATGTTGCATTCTGTATTTAATGCTTATATACTACTATTAGTACCTAGTCATAAAAATGGATGGTGCGGAATGAAAAAGAGAAGAAAAAAAGAAAGACAAGAGTTGTTACAACAAACAATAGAAGCGAATCCGTTTATTACGGATGAAGAATTAGCTGAACAATTTCAAGTGAGTATTCAAACAATTCGTCTTGATCGAATGGAACTTTCGATTCCGGAATTACGAGAACGAATAAAACATGTGGCAACGAAACAACATGAAGAAGATGTAAAATCTTTACCGCTTGATGAAGTGGTAGGAGAAATTATTGATATAGAATTAGATAGACATGCGATTTCTATTTTTGAAGTGAAAGTAGAACATGTCTTTAAACGTAATCAAATTGCTCGTGGACATCATTTATTTGCGCAAGCAAACTCATTAGCTGTTGCGGTTATTGATGAAGAATTAGCTTTAACTGCGAAGTCTACCATTCGATATATTCGTCCTGTAAAATTAGGAGAGCGTGTTGTTGCAAAAGCGCGTGTTGAAGATGTAGAGAATGATAAAGGACGGACGGTTGTCAAAGTGCAAAGTTTTGTTGGAGATGAACTTGTTTTTGCTGGCACTTTTGAAATGTATCGATCTAGTAACTATAGTGAGGAAGGTAACAACCTATGAGAATCGCAATTGATGCAATGGGCGGCGATCATGCTCCGAAATCTGTCGTACTCGGAGCAATGAAAGCAATTAAGCAATATTCAGATTTACATATTATTTTAGTCGGAAAAGAAGATGAAATTCGCAAATATTTAACAAGCGAAGAGCGTATTACAGTGCTGCACACAGATGAAGTAATTGAAGGGACAGATGAGCCGGTGCGAGCAGTACGCCGGAAAAAACAAGCTTCTATGGTACTTGCTGCGCAGCAAGTAAAAGAAGGTGCAGCTGATGCTTGTATTTCAGCTGGGAATACAGGGGCTCTTATGGCAGCTGGATTATTTGTAATAGGACGTATAGAAGGGATAGAGCGCCCTGCTCTTTCTCCTACGATGCCAACAGTAGATGGAAAAGGCTTTGTTATGCTGGATGTTGGTGCAAATGTCGATGCGAAAGCAATTCATTTGTATCAATATGCTGTAATGGGATCTGTATATGCAGAGAAAGTAAGAGGAATTTCTAATCCTCGTGTAGGGCTTTTGAATGTTGGAACTGAGGATGGAAAAGGAAACGAGCTTTCTAAACAAGTCTTTGCAATGCTAAAAGATGCACCACTTAACTTTGTTGGAAATGTAGAATCACGAGATTTGTTACAAGGTGTAGCGGATGTAGTTGTTTGTGACGGATTTACTGGAAATGTGGCTCTTAAAACGTTAGAGGGAACTGCAATATCTTTATTCTCGATGCTAAAAGAGCAATTAATGAGTTCATTTACAAGCAAACTAGCGGCAGCGGTATTAAAACCAAAATTAATGGTATTAAAAGATAAAATGGATTATTCAGAGTATGGAGGAGCAGCTTTATTTGGATTGAAAGCTCCTGTCATCAAAGCACATGGTTCTTCAAATGATCAATCAATTTTTAGCGCGATTCGTCAAACACGGGAAATGGTAGCGAAGGAAGTTATTCCTACTATTAAGAGTGTAATGGAGGAAGAACCGCTTCAATAATGAGGAGGGTTTGAAATGGGAAAACTGGCATTTCTTTTTCCGGGACAAGGTTCACAAGCAGTTGGAATGGGAAGACAATTAGCAGAAAGTTATGAAGAGGCTACAAAAGTATTTCGTCAGGCTGATGAAATTTTAAAGGATTCTCTTTCATCGCTTATTTTTGAAGGACCTCAAGAAGCATTGACGTTAACGACCAATGCACAACCAGCATTGGTAACGACAAGTATTGCAATTTTAAAGGTATTGGAGCAGTACGATATTACACCTGATTATGTTGCAGGACATAGTTTAGGTGAGTATAGTGCACTAGTAGCAGCAGGTGCTCTATCATTTGAAGATGGTGTATATGCTGTTAGAAAACGTGGTGAATACATGGAAGAGGCTGTGCCAAATGGCGAAGGTGCCATGGCGGCTATTTTGGGAGCAGATCCTGATATGTTAAAGCAGGTAACTGAGGAAGTGACGAATGAAGGTTATCCTGTTCAAATTGCGAATATGAATAGCACAAAGCAAATTGTAATTTCTGGTACAAAGCAAGGTGTAGAATTGGCTTCAGAAAAAGCGAAAGAAAACGGCGCAAAGCGTGCGATTCCGCTACGAGTTAGCGGTCCGTTTCATTCATCACTTATGAAACCAGCGGCTGAGAGGTTTCGAGACGTGCTAAATGAAATTGAGATTGAAGATGCAAAAATTCCGGTAATTGCAAATGTAACAGCAGATTGTACTTCGCGTAAAGAAGACATTCAAGAAAAATTAATTGAACAACTCTATTCCCCTGTACTATGGTATCCATCAATTGAACGTATGGTAGAACTAGGTGTAGATACATTTATTGAAATTGGACCTGGAAAAGTCTTAGCTGGTCTTATGAAATCAATTGCTCCGTCTGCGAAAGTATATGCGATATACGATGAGGAGACAATGAAAGATACCATTTCGAAACTGAGAGGAGAAGGCTAATGTTATTAAAAGACAAAGTTGCGTTAGTAACGGGAGCATCTCGCGGAATTGGCCGTGCAATTGCATTAGATTTGGCAAAACAAGGTGCAAAAATAGTTGTAAACTACGCAGGAAACGAATTGAAAGCAAATGAAGTTGTTGATGAGATTAAAAATTTAGGTTCAGAAGCAATTGCAGTAAAAGCAAATGTTGCAAGTGGCGAAGAAGTCGCTGACATGGTAAAACAAACTGTAGATACATTTGGTCAAATCGACATTCTTGTAAATAACGCTGGCATTACGAAAGATAATTTGTTAATGCGTATGAAAGAGGAAGAATGGGATGCGGTTATTAATACAAACTTAAAAGGTGTCTTTTTATGTACAAAGGCTGTATCTCGTTATATGATGCGCCAACGTCATGGACGCATTATTAATATCGCTTCTGTTGTCGGTGTTACTGGAAATCCAGGACAAGCAAACTACGTTGCAGCAAAAGCTGGTGTAATTGGATTAACAAAGACTTCAGCAAAAGAGCTAGCAAGTCGTAATATTACAGTGAATGCGATTGCTCCTGGATTTATCGTAACAGATATGACAGGTGTATTAGCGGAAGATGTGAAGAACGAAATGCTAAAATTAATTCCAATTGCAAAATTTGGAGAAGCTGAAGATATTTCAAATGCAGTTGCCTTTTTAGCATCAGATGCAAGTCGTTATATTACTGGACAAACACTTCATGTTGATGGCGGCATGGTGATGTAAGCAAGAAACTATAGAAATAGGTTGATTTCATTTCGTTTTTCTGTACAATATTAAATATGATGTCTTGAGGAGAGCGAATGAATTAAAAACAGTAATGGTTTGTCTATACTTTTTAAAGGAGGTGAATGAATATGGCAGACGTTTTAGAGCGTGTAACGAAAATCATCGTAGATCGTCTAGGAGTAGACGAAACAGAGGTAACACCAGCTGCGAACTTTAAAGAAGATTTAGGTGCTGATTCCTTAGATGTAGTAGAACTTGTGATGCAATTAGAAGATGAGTTTGAAATGGAAATTTCTGATGAGGAAGCAGAAAAGATTGCTACTGTTGGCGATGCTGTGACTTACATAGAGAGTCATCTATAATGCTTGATAAAGTCCCGTTTATATACGGGGCTTTCTCAGCATATATACCTGGAGGGACCTATGCCGTACAGAAAGTATAGAGATAAGAAGCATGAAACTAAATATCGAGAGGCTTTTAAAAAGTTTCAAGAGAAAATAGGGATTACATTTACAAATGAAAAGTTGTTGATTCAAGCATTTACGCATTCATCGTATGTGAATGAGCATCGCAAAAAGCCACATGAAGATAACGAGCGTCTTGAATTTCTTGGAGATGCGGTATTAGAACTGACAGTTTCGCAATACTTGTTTCAAAAATATCCGACAATGAGTGAGGGCGAATTAACAAAACTTCGCGCTGCTATTGTATGTGAACCTTCTCTCGTTCGTTTTGCAAATGAGCTATCATTTGGAAATCTTGTCCTTTTAGGAAAGGGAGAGGAAATGACAGGTGGGCGTGAACGTCCAGCATTATTAGCGGATGTCTTTGAAGCGTTTGTTGGCGCACTTTACCTCGACCAAGGTTTGGAAAAGGTATGGGGATTTTTAAAAACAGTTGTTTATCCAAAAATAAATGAAGGTGCTTTTTCTCATGTGATGGATTTTAAAAGTCAACTACAAGAGTTAATTCAGCGTGATGGTAGCGGGAACATAGAATATCAAATTCTACAAGAAAAAGGGCCGGCTCATAATCGAGAATTTGTATCGCGCGTTACATTAAACGGCGAATCATTAGGTCTTGGAAGTGGGAAGTCTAAGAAAGAGGCAGAACAACATGCTGCCCAAGAAGCGTTGGAAAAATTAAAAGAGCACTTATAGCGAATCCCCCTTATACTTAGGGGGATTCCTTGTGCATAAAGGGGGAAGGCCTTTCGTGTTTTTAAAACGATTAGAAATAGTAGGATTTAAATCCTTTGCAGAACGTGTGTCGATCGACTTTGTGCCAGGTGTAACGTCTGTCGTAGGACCAAACGGAAGTGGGAAAAGTAATATTACAGATGCAATACGTTGGGTGCTTGGTGAACAATCTGTAAAATCGCTTCGTGGTGCGAAAATGGAAGACATTATTTTTTCAGGCAGTGATACACGTAAAGCATTAAATATTGCTGAAGTCACATTAACATTAAATAATGAGGATCAGCGTCTACCAATTGAATATAACGAAGTAAGTGTAACGAGACGAGTATATCGTTCAGGAGACAGTGATTTTCTTATTAATAAACAGTCTTGTCGCTTAAAAGATATCGTTGATTTATTCATGGACTCAGGTATGGGGCGTGAAGCGTTTTCGATTATTAGTCAAGGTAAAGTGGAAGAAATTTTAAGCAGCAAAGCAGAAGATCGCCGCAGTGTTTTTGAAGAAGCGGCTGGTGTGTTGAAATATAAAATTCGCAAGAAGAAAGCGGAAGGAAAATTAGCGGAGACGCAAGAAAATTTAAATCGTGTAGAAGATATTATTCATGAATTAAGTGCACAAATTGAGCCTCTTGAAAGACAAGCTTCTATCGCAAAAGATTATCTTGAGAAAAAAGATGAACTAGAAAAAGTTGAAGCCGCATTAATTGTGTATGAAATTGAAGAATTACATGAAAAATGGGAAGCGCTTCGTCAGCAATTTAAGCATAACAAAGATGAAGAAGTGAATGTTTCGACGCATCTTCAAAAGAATGAAGCGGATTTAGAAGAGATACGCGGAAATGTACAAGCTATTGATGAGTCTATTCAATCTTTACAAGAAGTTCTTCTTCTTTCTAGTAAAGAACTTGAAAAATTAGAAGGGCAACGTGAACTGTTGAAAGAAAGAAAGCACAACGCAACAACACATTGTGCGCAGTTAGAAGCATCCATTCATGAATTAACGGAAAAAGTTTCTGTATATGAAGGAAGTGTCCTGCAAGGAACAGAAGCATTGATGAAATTAGCAAGTCATGTGAAAGAGTTAGATCAGAAACTGCATGATAGCGAACAATTGTTGTCTACATATGAACGAAATTTAGATGGAAAAATCGAACATTTAAAAGGGGATTATATTGAACTTTTAAATCAACAAGCAAGCTATCGAAATGAACTTTCTATGTTAGAGGAACAATTTAAACAGCGAGATTTCAAAAATCAGCGCCTTGACGAAGAAAATGAAAAATATGTACAGATGCGGATAGGTATTGCGCAGAAAAAATCAACCTTCGTTGAAAAATATGAACATATAAAAGAACAAGTCACAAATCTGTTGTCAAGCATGCAACAAACGGAAACTGCGCTTGGAAAATGTAAAGAACAATATAGTGAAAATGAAACCAAGTTGTATCAAGCATATCAGTATGTTCAGCAAGCTCGTTCTCGTAAAGAAATGCTTGAAGAAATGCAAGAAGATTATTCAGGGTTTTATCAAGGTGTTCGTGAAGTGTTAAAAGCCCGCGATAGCCAGTTACATGGTATTGAAGGTGCAGTTGCAGAGCTTCTTACTGTACCGAAAAAATATGAAGTAGCGATGGAAATCGCACTTGGGGCAGCAATGCAACATGTGGTTGTACAAACAGAAGAACATGCACGCAGAGCTATTGCATTCTTAAAGCAAAACCGCCATGGCCGTGCGACATTTTTACCACAAAGTGTCATAAAGGGAAGAGCGCTTAATATAGAGCAACTTCGCATGATAAGCCAGAATCCGGCATTTATAGGAATAGCTGCAGAGCTTGTACAGTACGATAATAAATATGAAAAAGTAATTACAAATTTATTAGGTACAGTAATAGTTGCTCATGATTTAAAAGGTGCAAATGAATTAGCGAAGCAACTGCAGTATCGTTATCGGATTGTTACATTAGAAGGGGATCTTGTGAATCCTGGTGGTTCAATGACAGGTGGTGCGGTGAAGCAAACAAATTCTTCTTTATTAGGACGTCAACGGGAATTGGAAGAGTGGAATGAAAAGTTGACAGATATGGAAGGAAAGACTGAGAAGCTAGAGAACTTTGTTAAAGCACTAAAACAAGAAATACAAGAAAAAGAAGTAAAGTTGAAGGAACTGCGACAAAACATTGATGAAAAGCGTGTAGACGAACAAAAGTACAAAGAAGAAATAAATCAGTTAGAGTTAGAAGAACATCGCATTAATGAGCGCTTATCTATTTATGATTTAGAGCTAGAAGGATTTTTGCAAGATCAAGCGAAGATACAAGGGCGAAAAACTGAGCTAGAAGAAACGCTTACTGAGCTGCAAGGAAAAATTACGGAACTCGATATGACGATTACAGAGTTAACAAAACAAAAGAACGAGCAGCATTCTTCGAAGGAAAAGGTTCAGAAAGAGATTACCGAGCTAAAAGTACAAGGGGCTGAAAAGCATCAACGATTATCAAATCAAAAAGAAACAGTAGAACGCTTAACAAAAGAACGAGATGAAACGAAAAAGAATCTTATAAAGACAAAAGAAGACTTAGCATTCTTAAAACAAGAAATGACATCGAATTCTAGCGGCGAAGAGCAAATTACAAGTATGATTGAAAAGAAAACGCACGATAGAAATCAAACTGTGGAATTAATTAGCTCACGCCGTGAACAACGTCTTGGTTTACAAGGGCGATTAGAACATCTAGAGTTAGAAGTGAAAGAAGCGAAACGTCAATATAAATACTTGCTAGATGTATTAAAAGATCAAGAAGTGAAAATAAATCGTTTGGATGTGGAGTTAGAAAATCGCTTGCAACACTTACGGGAAACATATACTATTTCTTTTGAATCGGCGAAACAAAAATATACGATGACAATGTCTAGCGAGGAAGCTCGTAAAAAAGTGAAATTAATTAAACTATCCATTGAAGAACTCGGCACAGTAAATATAGGTGCTATTGATGAATTTGAGCGCGTATCTGAGCGTCATACGTTCTTGTTAGAGCAACGTGATGATTTACAAGAGGCAAAAACAACAATGCATCAAGTAATTGACGAGATGGATGAAGAAATGAAAAAGCGTTTTTCTTATACGTTCCAAGCAATTCGTACAGAATTCCAGCTAGTATTTAGTGAATTATTCGGCGGTGGGCGTGCAGACTTGGTTATGACTAACCCGAAAGATTTATTAAATACAGGGATTGATATTGTTGCGCAACCACCAGGGAAAAAGTTGCAAAACTTAGGTCTTCTTTCTGGAGGAGAACGAGCATTGACGGCTATTGCGTTGCTATTTGGTATTTTAAAAGTTCGTCCTGTACCGTTTTGTGTGCTAGATGAAGTTGAAGCTGCGTTAGATGAAGCGAACGTTGCTCGGTTTGCGCAGTATTTGAGAAGATTTAGTAATGAAACGCAGTTTATCGTTATTACGCACCGAAAAGGTACGATGGAAGAATCTGATGTATTATATGGTGTGACGATGCAAGAGTCTGGTGTGTCCAAGCTTGTTTCCGTGCGTTTAGATGATGGGGAAGAGCTTGTTACGAGCAAATAGAAAGGATGGGAAAGAATGAGTTTTTTTAAAAAATTAAAAGAAAAAATTTCGAAGCAAACAGATACGGTAACAGAGAAGTTTAAACAAGGTTTAGAGAAAACGAGAAACTCTTTTTCAGAAAAAGTAAATGATTTAGTATATCGTTATCGTAAAGTTGATGAAGAGTTCTTCGAAGAGTTAGAGGAAATTTTAATTGGTGCTGATGTGGGTGTATCCACAGTAATGGAGTTAATTGACCAATTAAGAGATGAAGTGAAACGTCGTAATATTCAAGATCCAAAAGAAGTGCAGGATGTTATTTCTGAAAAATTAATTGAGATTTATAAAGGTAACGGTAATTTTAATAATGAATTAAATATCCAAGATAACGCATTGACAGTTATTTTATTTGTTGGGGTAAACGGTGTTGGAAAAACAACAACGATTGGAAAAATGGCACATAAATTTAAAGCGGACGGGAAATCTGTATTATTAGCAGCTGGCGACACATTCCGTGCTGGTGCAATTGAGCAGTTAGAAGTGTGGGGAGAACGTGTTGATGTAGAGGTAATTAAACAAGGATCAGGTTCTGACCCAGCGGCTGTTATGTACGATGCAATTCAGGCTGCAAAATCGCGAAAAGTTGATGTTTTGTTATGTGATACGGCAGGTCGTTTGCAAAATAAAGTCAACTTGATGAAAGAGCTAGAGAAAGTAAAACGTGTAATCGAACGTGAAGTTCCTGGAGCTCCTCATGAAGTATTACTTGTCATTGATGCAACAACAGGTCAAAATGGTTTAAGCCAAGCGAAGACATTCCGCGAGGCGACAAATGTAACGGGAATTGTCTTAACGAAATTGGACGGAACTGCCAAAGGTGGAATTGTATTAGCAATTCGTAATGAAATGGATGTACCGGTGAAATTTGTTGGTCTAGGAGAACAAATGGATGACTTGCAAGCATTTGATCCAGAACAATATGTATATGGATTATTTGGGGACCTTGTAGAAAAGGAAGCAGAGTAAAGTGAAACTTCCAACAGTGGGGGGACTTACTGTCCGTTAATACGGGATAAAGTTAAGGTTTAATTCGTGATAGTTTATATATATAAATATAAGTTGAAAACTAATACAAAAATCAGTTTCGGTTTAAGTGTGCGAAAGCATCCGAATCATAGGAGCGGTCAGAGGTTTTTCTTGCTACGTGCAAGAGTTTAAAACATATGTAGAAAAAGAAGGAGCAGTGTTTATCGCTTCTTCTTTTTGGATTTAAATTAAGATGTTAAGAAAAAAACTTGACACACATTTCCTCTCCATGTAAACTAATTCATGTAAAGGTAATTCACTTAACAAAGGGTGATTCAACATGCTCGAAAAAACAACGCGAATGAATTATTTATTTGATTTTTATCAATCGTTGTTAACGCCAAAACAAAGAAGTTATATGTCACTTTACTATCTTGATGATCTATCGCTTGGTGAAATTGCCGAAGAATTTGAAGTAAGTCGCCAGGCAGTGTATGATAACATTAAACGGACAGAAGCGATGCTTGAAGAATATGAAGAAAAGTTATTATTACTTCAAAAGTTTCAAGAAAGGCAGCAACTTGTTGCAAAGTTAAAGCAGCTAATCAGCGAAGAAGAGCATGTAGATGAACAAGTTAAACAAGTTGTTGAAGCTATCGAAAATTTAGATTAGGAGGGCGGCAATATGGCATTTGAAGGATTAGCCGACCGACTTCAACAGACAATGCAAAAAATTCGCGGCAAAGGGAAAGTATCTGAAGCCGACGTAAAAGAAATGATGAGAGAAGTTCGTCTTGCACTTTTAGAAGCAGACGTTAACTTTAAAGTAGTAAAAGATTTTGTAAAGCGTGTGTCTGAACGTGCTGTCGGACAAGATGTAATGAAAAGTTTAACACCTGGACAGCAAGTTATTAAAGTAGTACAGGAAGAACTTACAGAATTAATGGGTGGGGAACAGAGTAAAATTGCTGTCTCTAACCGTCCGCCAACTGTTATTATGATGGTAGGCTTGCAAGGTGCGGGGAAAACGACGACAACAGGGAAGCTTGCGAATTTACTTCGTAAAAAGCATAATCGGAAACCAATGCTTGTTGCAGCTGATATTTATCGTCCAGCGGCAATTAAACAGCTTGAAACACTCGGTAAGCAATTGGATATGCCGGTTTTCTCATTAGGAGACAAAGTAAGTCCTGTTGAAATCGCAAAACAAGCAATTGCAAAAGCGAAAGAAGATCACCATGATTATGTTCTTATCGATACAGCAGGTCGTCTGCATATTGATGAAGAGCTTATGGATGAATTAGCACAAGTTAAAGAAGTAGCGAAACCGGATGAAATTTTCCTTGTTGTTGATGCAATGACAGGACAAGATGCGGTTAACGTTGCGCAAAGTTTCCATGAACAGCTTGGTTTAACAGGTGTGGTATTAACGAAATTAGATGGTGATACGCGCGGAGGTGCAGCACTATCTATTAAAGCTGTTACAAACACACCAATTAAATTTGCTGGTATGGGTGAGAAATTAGATGCACTAGAGGCATTCCATCCAGAACGCATGGCATCGCGTATTCTAGGTATGGGTGATGTTCTAACGTTAATTGAAAAGGCGCAGGCGACAGTTGATGAAGAAAAAGCAAGAGAACTTGAGCAAAAAATGCGCACACTTTCCTTTACGTTGGATGATTTTCTAGAGCAACTAGGACAAGTGCGTCAATTAGGACCACTTGATGAGCTACTAAATATGCTTCCTGGTGCTGGGAAAATTAAAGGATTAAAAAATGTCCAAGTTGATGAAAAGCAAATTGGACACATTGAAGCGATAATTCGCTCAATGACGAAATTAGAGCGTGAGCAACCGGAAATGATTAACGCTAGTCGTAAGAAACGTATTGCTAAAGGTAGCGGTACAACTGTACAAGAGATCAATCGTCTTTTGAAGCAATTTGAAGATATGAAAAAGATGATGAAAACGATGTCTGGTATGCAAAAAGGTAAGAAAAAAGGACTAGGTGGTTTGAAGTTTCCATTTATGTAAGGAAAAAAAGATGGCTCTGTTAAGAAATTATACTTTACAAAGGGTCACTCTTTTTGCTAATATTATTATCTGTGTGAAATATATTCGGAGGTGCTTTATAAATGGCAGTTAAAATTCGTTTAAAACGTATGGGAGCTAAAAAATCTCCTTTCTATCGTGTAGTTGTTGCAGATTCTCGTTCTCCTCGTGACGGACGTTTCATCGAGGAAATCGGAACTTATAACCCAGTTGCTCAGCCAGCTGAAGTTAAAATCAACGAAGAAGCAGCATTAAAATGGTTAGGAAACGGTGCGAAACCATCTGATACAGTTCGCAACCTTTTCTCTAAGCAAGGCATCATGGAGAAATTCCATTTAGCTAAACAAGGTAAGTAATTGAAGCAATGGCTATGTCAGGGTTAATCGAAACAATTGTTAAACCCCTTGTGGATCATCCTGAAGATGTAAAGGTTACACAGGAACTGTACAACGGAGAGATGAAGTATCGATTAACCGTACATCCTGAGGATGTGGGTAAAGTCATTGGGAAACAAGGGCGAGTTGCAAAAGCAATTCGAACGATCTTATATGCAGCGGGACATCATCAAAATGAAAAAGTTACGCTGGAAATTCAATAAGTACAAAAAGGGCGAGGATCTGTTCCTCACCCTTTTTTAACATTTTAAGATATATCGCATCTTCAGCAAAGAGAATGGAGATGCTAATGACATATAACGAACAGGGGTGACGTGCTGTTTATGACGAAATGGTTTAATGTAGGGAAAATTGTAAATACTCACGGTGTTAGAGGAGAAATACGTGTAGTTTCACGTACAGATTTTCCGGAAGAGCGTTATAAAGTAGGAAACACATTATACATATGGCAAGAGAAAGCTACTGCGCCATTATCTGTAAAGATTACTTCTCATCGTCAGCATAAGTCTTTTGATTTATTGACATTCGAAGGCTATAACAATGTAAATGAAGTAGAACAATTGAAAGGTTCTTTATTAAAAGTCCCAGAGGACCAGCTTGGAGAATTGGCTGAAGGGGAGTATTATTATCATGAAATTATTGGTTGTACCGTTGTAACGGAAGACGGAGAGACAATTGGTACAATTAAAGAAATTCTTTCTCCTGGCGCAAATGACGTTTGGGTCATCAAACAACCAAAAGGTCAAGATGTTTTAATCCCATATATTGAGGAAGTTGTCTTACAAGTAAACATTAACGAACAGCTTGTAATCATTCACGTGATGGAAGGATTACTGTAATGAAAATTGATATTTTGACATTGTTTCCAGAAATGTTTACAGGTGTCTTTGGTTCTTCTATATTAAAAAAAGCACAAGAAAAAGAAGCAGTGCAGCTAAGAGTTGTTAATTTTCGTGATTATTCAACTAATAAGCATAATAGTGTGGATGATTACCCATACGGCGGAGGAGCTGGAATGGTATTAACACCACAGCCTATTTTTGATGCTGTAGAAGAGTTAACGAAGGAAACGGAGCGTAAACCACGCGTTGTGTTAATGTGTCCGCAAGGAGAACGTTTTACACAAAAGAAAGCTGAAGAATTAGCTGAAGAAGAACATATAATTTTCATTTGTGGCCATTATGAAGGATATGATGAGCGTGTACGTGAACATCTTGTAACCGATGAAATTTCAATAGGTGATTATGTATTAACAGGCGGAGAATTGGCATCTATGGTTATTACAGATAGTGTTGTCCGCTTATTACCTGATGTTTTAGGAAATCAACAATCACAAATAGAAGATTCGTTTAGTACAGGCTTACTAGAACATCCACATTATACAAGACCAGCGGATTTTCGTGGAATGAAAGTACCGGATATACTTCTGTCCGGAAATCATAAATATATTGAAGAATGGCGCCATAAAGAATCATTGCGCCGTACCTTCATGCGCCGCCCTGATTTATTAGGGGAACGTAGTTTATCTAAACAAGAGGAAAAATGGTTAACAGAATTTAAAGAAGAGAAGTAAAAAAATGCTATTGCAACAAACTGAGCAATATGCTATTATAACACTTGTGCTACTTATAGAGAGTAGCCGTTAACAACGGTGTTCCGCTGTAATTTACGATATGACTTTGCATGAGCATCTGTTTGGAAGGAGAGAATTGAATATGCAACAATTAATCGCAGAAATTACAAAAAGCCAATTAAAAGCTGATTTACCTTCATTCCGTCCTGGTGATACTTTACGTGTACACGTAAAAGTAGTAGAGGGTACTCGTGAGAGAATTCAGATTTTTGAAGGTGTTGTAATTAAACGTCGTGGTGGCGGAATTAGCGAAACATTCACAGTTCGTAAGATTTCTTACGGTGTAGGTGTTGAACGTACATTCCCAGTTCACACGCCAAGAATCGCGAAAATCGAAGTACTTCGCCGTGGTAAAGTACGTCGTGCTAAGTTATACTACTTACGCAACCTTCGCGGTAAAAAAGCACGTATTAAAGAAATTCGATAAGACATGTATGGGAGCTTGTATTTGCAAGCTCCCTTTTTCCAATCTAGCTGTGTCTTTACTTACATACTAACAGCTTACATAATCGTGGAGGGGAATCGCATGACAAAACAAAAAAGTACGCTTTGGGAATGGACAAAAGCTATTTTGATTGCTGTTGTCTTAGCTTGGATTATTAGACAGTTTTTCTTTGCGCCAATTCTTGTAGATGGTGTATCTATGTCACCGACTCTTCATGATCGTGATCGTATGATTGTCAATAAAATAGGTTATCACATTGGAGATCCAAAACGCTTTGATATTATTGTGTTTCAAGCGACAGAAGATAAAGATTACATTAAACGTATCATTGGTTTGCCAGGTGATCAGATAGAATATCGAAACGACACACTCTATATTAATGGAAAACCGTATGAGGAGCCGTATTTAGATAAACAGAAAAAGCAGCTTGCTGATGGTCCGTTAACATATGATTTTAAGCTTGAAGAAATTACAGGGAAGACAACAGTTCCAAAAGGAGAGCTATTTGTATTAGGAGATAATCGCCGTTTTAGTAAGGATAGTCGTACAATTGGAACGATTTCAATAGACCAAGTAATTGGAAAAGCTAATATATTGTATTGGCCGTTCAAAGATGCGCAAATTGTAAAATGAATGTAGAAAAGAAGGTGTAAGTATGGTAATTCAATGGTTTCCTGGTCATATGGCCAAAGCAAGGCGCCAAGTAACAGAGAAATTAAAATTAATCGATGTGGTAATTGAACTTGTTGATGCAAGGTTGCCATTATCATCACGAAATCCAATGATTGATGAAATTATTACGCATAAGCCAAGACTTGTTGTTTTAAATAAAGCGGATATGGCAGATGATCGTGTAACAAAAGAATGGATTGCTTATTTTGGAGAAAAAGGCCATAAAGCAATTTCTATCAATGCTCAGGCAGGACAAGGTATGAAAGAAATTACAGCAGCTTGTAAAGATCTTGTTAAAGAAAAATTTGATAAAATGATTGCAAAAGGTATTAAACCAAGAGCGATTCGCGCTTTAATTGTCGGTATTCCAAATGTTGGGAAATCGACATTAATTAATAAATTAGCGAAGAAAAATATTGCGAAAACGGGCGATCGACCAGGTGTAACGACAGCGCAGCAATGGATTAAAGTTGGGAAAGAAATGGAACTATTAGATACGCCTGGTATTTTATGGCCGAAGTTTGAGGATGAAATGGTTGGACTTCGTCTCGCGACAACTGGAGCGATTAAAGATTCTATCTTAAATTTGCAAGATGTGGCTGTGTATGCACTTCGCTTTATGGAGAAACAGTATCCAGAACGTTTGGAAGAGCGTTATAAGTTAAATGAGATTCCAGAAGATATTGTAGAGTTATTTGATGCGATTGGGAAAAATAGAGGCTGTTTAATGGGTGGAGGACTTGTTGATTATGATAAAACGTCAGAACTTGTTCTTCGTGAGCTTCGCGGTGGTAAACTTGGGAAAATGACATTTGAAACACCAGAAGAAATAGTAGAAGAAGCATAGAGAGACACTTCTATTTAGTTCGTTTCATTCGATGAATTTTTTTGCCTGGCGTCTTTCATTTTTTCAGATGCAAAGATAAGGCATGTTATTGTTAAATGGGAGAGAAGAGGCACGCTATTGCGCGCCTTTTCTTACTTGTAGGAGGAACTACGTATGTCTAAAAAACAAACAATTCAAGAAATCGAAACTTTATTGCAGGAAATTGAACGAGAAGACGACGAGCGTTTTAGTATGTTATTAGAAGATGAACGAAAAGGCGTGCAGAGACTTATTTTAAAATGGAAAAAGCAGCAAGAGGATAAAGAAAAAGAAAGACGAAAATTCACTGAGATGTCAATATATGAGAATGCACTTCGTCAAAAGGGAATTGAATCTATTGTTGGTATTGATGAAGTCGGAAGAGGGCCATTAGCAGGACCTGTTGTTGCGGCTGCTGTAGTGCTTCCAGAAGAATTCTATATGCCTGGTTTGAATGATTCAAAAAAACTGAGTGAGGCAAAGCGTGAGCAGTTTTATGATGGAATTAAAGAGCAGGCGTTAGCAATTGGGATTGGAATTATTCCATCTCACGTTATTGATGAGATAAATATTTATCAAGCAACGAAACAAGCGATGTTAGAGGCTGTAAGCAATTTATCATGTGAACCAGAACATTTGCTAATTGATGCAATGGAACTTCCGATTTCTACTCCGCAAACGTCTATTATTAAGGGAGATGCGAAAAGTATTTCGATTTCAGCTGCATCTATCATCGCGAAAGTCACGAGAGATCGCATGATGAAGGAACTTGGAAAACGGTATCCCCAGTATGGATTTGAGCAACATATGGGTTATGGAACAAAACAACATTTACAAGCGATTGAAATTTATGGTGTGTTAGATGAACACCGAAAAACATTTGCTCCAATTAAAGATATGATTGAACAATAAGTTGTGAATTCGCAACTTATTTTTTTATTTTTGTATATTAACATTATTATTTTTAAAAAAGAATAAAGCGATTTCAGTTTTCAGACACTTTATTGTAGACAGCATCGCAATCATTTTATACAATGACAATGTAGTGTTTAAAAACATTAAAAAACTTTTCGAGAAAAACAGGAAAATAGGGGAGGATGGGACCATGAATATCCACGAGTATCAGGGTAAAGAAGTCCTTAGAAACTATGGGGTAAGCGTTCCGAACGGGAAGGTTGCCTTTACAGTAGAAGAAGCTGTAGAAGCAGCGCAAGAATTAGGAACAAGCGTATGTGTAGTAAAAGCGCAAATTCATGCTGGCGGACGCGGCAAAGCTGGCGGTGTAAAAGTAGCAAAGAACTTAGATGAAGTTCGTACATATGCAGAAGAAATTCTAGGGAAAACACTTGTAACCCATCAAACGGGTCCTGAAGGTAAAGAAGTAAAGCGCTTACTTATCGAAGAAGGATGCGACATTAAAAAAGAGTATTATGTTGGTCTTGTATTAGATCGAGCGACTTCTCAAGTTGTGTTAATGGCGTCTGAAGAAGGCGGAACAGAAATTGAGGAAGTAGCAGAGAAAACACCAGAAAAAATCTTTAAAGAATATATTGATCCTGCTGTAGGCCTACAAGGCTTCCAAGCGCGTCGTATTGCGTTTAATATCAATATTCCAAATGAGCTTGTTGGACAAGCTGTAAAGTTTATGATGGGCTTATACCGTGCGTTTATTGAAAAAGACTGTTCTATCGCAGAAATTAACCCGCTTGTTACAACAGGTGACGGAAAAGTAATGGCGTTAGATGCGAAATTAAACTTTGATTCTAATGCTTTATATCGCCATAAAGATATTTTAGAGCTTCGTGATCTTGATGAAGAAGATCCGAAAGAAGTAGAAGCTTCTAAATATGACTTGAACTATATTTCATTAGACGGAAATATTGGTTGTATGGTAAATGGTGCAGGACTTGCAATGGCAACGATGGATATTATTAAACATTATAACGGTGATCCAGCTAACTTCTTAGATGTTGGTGGCGGTGCTACAGCTGAAAAAGTTACTGAAGCCTTCAAAATTATTCTTTCTGACAAAAATGTAAAAGGTATTTTCGTTAACATTTTTGGCGGTATTATGAAATGTGATGTAATTGCAGAAGGTGTTATCGAAGCGACAAAACAAGTAGGTCTTGAATTACCGCTTGTTGTTCGTTTAGAAGGTACAAATGTAGAGCTAGGAAAGAAAATTTTAAATGAATCTGGCTTAAATATTGTTGCAGCAGAATCTATGGCAGACGGTGCACAAAAAATTGTTTCACTAGTAGGCTAATAGAAAGCGGGGGAGAAAAAATGAGCGTATTAGTTAATAAAGATACAAAAGTTATTGTACAAGGTATTACAGGTTCTCAAGGTTTATTTCATACAAAACAAATGATTGAATACGGTACGAAAATTGTCGGTGGTGTAACGCCTGGTAAAGGTGGTACTGAAATCGAAGGTGTACCAGTATTTAATACAGTAGAAGACGCTGTAAAAGCGACAGGTGCAAATGCTTCTGTTGTATACGTTCCACCTGCTTTTGCTGCGGATGCAATTATGGAAGCTGTTGATGCAGAACTTGATCTAGTAGTCTGTATTACAGAAGGTATCCCTGTATTAGATATGGTAAATGTTAAGAAATATATGGATGGCAAAAAGACACGTCTTCTTGGACCGAACTGTCCAGGTGTTATTACGCCAGATGAGTGTAAGATTGGTATTATGCCAGGATACATTCATAAAAAAGGTCATGTTGGTATCGTATCTCGTTCAGGTACGTTAACTTATGAAGCTGTACATCAATTAACACAAGAAGGAATCGGTCAATCAACTGCAGTTGGTATCGGCGGAGACCCTGTTAATGGTACAAACTTCATCGATGCTTTAAAAGCATTCAATGAAGACGAAGAGACACATGCTGTTATTATGATTGGTGAAATCGGTGGAACGGCAGAAGAAGAAGCTGCTGAATGGGTAAAAGTAAACATGACAAAACCTGTTGTTGGCTTTATTGGTGGCCAAACAGCACCTCCTGGAAAACGTATGGGCCATGCTGGTGCGATTATTTCTGGTGGTAAAGGTACAGCTGCTGAAAAGATTAAAACAATGGAAGCATGCGGTATTAAAGTTGCTGAAACACCAGCTGTTATGGGCGAAACTTTAATTTCTGTTTTAAAAGAAAAAGGCTTATTTGAAACTTGTAAAAATTATTAATTATTAAGAAAGACACCTTCTGTAAAAGAGGGTGTCTTTTATCCCTTTTGTAGTTAACATAATAATAATTATGGGTAAGGAGAATGAGTATGAAACGTGAAAGATTATTACATCTTCACTACTTCTTGGCAGATCAGTGGAAAGTACTGAGACGCTTATTGGCTATTGATCCTCAGTTAACAGAAATTTATTCCTTTCAAGCTCCTCAAATTGAAAAACACCTTGGGTTATCTATCCAAAAAGCTGCTACACTTGTTTCTTACCTGCAAAAAACAACGCCTTCTTTCTACATTCAACAATTACAAGATGAACACGTTTTTTACATGACGATATGGGATGACGATTATCCGAGTTTATTACGAGAAATCCCTGATCCACCATATGTTTTATATGGAAAGGGGAAGAAAGATTTATTGCAATGGTCAAAAAAATTAGCTGTTGTTGGAACGCGAAATCCGTCTTTATACGGAAAAGGAAGCATACAATCTATTTTACAACCGCTTATGAATAATCAATGGCTAATCGTGAGTGGTCTAGCAAATGGAATTGATACAATTGCGCATGAAATTGCAGTAGAACACTCCTTTGCGACAATTGCAGTATTAGGACATGGTTTACAATATATGTATCCAAAGAGAAATCAAGGTTTTCATGAGAAATGGAAAGATCAAGTTTTGCTTGTAACGGAGTATCCTCCGCATTATGCACCACAAAAATGGTATTTTCCGAGACGAAACCGTATTATAAGTGGACTTTGCCAAGGTGTTCTCGTAGTAGAGGCGAAAGCGCGGAGTGGTTCTCTTATAACAGCGGATTGCGCCTTAGAGCAAAATAGAGAGGTGTTTGCCATGCCGGGGCCTAATTATATTGAGAGTGCGGTTGGAACGAATCAGCTCATCCAACAAGGAGCAAAATTAGTTCAATGTGCCGAAGATGTGATACAAGAACTTTCAAATTATAAAATGAATCCATTTTAATTTATTGACATATAGATTACTTCTATACAGAAAAAAAGGAGTATGCACCCGTTTTCTTCTTTTGTTTTCACTTCGCGTTTGGCAGAAAAAGGCCCCAATCGCTTCTATGCACGGCCGGATGCTCTCGCCTGTCTAAAAAGAAAGGGCTTTAAGTCGTTTTTAAACTTGAATTTATATAGTATATTTCATGTTTTTTATTAAACAATTATTGACAAATAGTAGATAGTCACTGTATGTTATATTCATTGTTGATTGACAAAAGCGAGAGAAATCAATAATATTAGTCAATAATCCGTCCAAAAAGTTTTAGAAACTTTGAGGAAGGAGCTTTTGTGTGAATAAAGATGAAGACTTGAATCCACCTCTTAAGGAGGCACTAGCATGTCAGATTACCTTGTAATCGTGGAGTCGCCTTCTAAGGCGAAAACCATTGAAAAATATTTAGGGAAAAAATACAAAGTAGTCGCGTCAATGGGCCATGTTCGCGATTTACCTAAAAGCCAAACGGGGATAGATGTGAAAAATAATTTTACCCCGAAGTATATTACCATTCGTGGTAAAGGGCCTGTTTTAAAAGATTTGAAAACAGCGGCAAAAAAAGTAAAAAAAGTGTATCTTGCAGCCGATCCAGATCGCGAAGGAGAAGCGATTGCTTGGCATTTAGCAAATACGCTGAACGTAGATGTGGAGTCGGATTGCCGAGTTGTATTTAATGAAATTACCAAAGATGCTATTAAAGAATCTTTTAAACATCCTCGTGCAATTAATATGGATTTAGTGGATGCACAGCAAGCAAGACGCGTACTTGATAGACTTGTTGGTTATAATATTAGTCCTTTATTATGGAAGAAAGTAAAAAAAGGATTAAGTGCAGGTCGTGTGCAGTCTGTTGCAGTTCGCTTAATTATAGAACGCGAAAAAGAAATTCAAGCGTTTATACCAGAAGAATTCTGGACAATTAAAACTGAATTTGTAAAAGGGAAAGAGACGTTTGAAGCGGCCTTTTATGGAATAAACGGGGAAAAAGTTGAATTAACAAATGAACAACAAGTAAATGAAATCATTGAAAAAATGCGAGAAAACGCGTTTTCAGTTGAAAATGTAACGAAAAAAGAGCGTAAACGTAATTCGGCATTACCGTTTACGACATCTTCTCTGCAACAAGAAGCTGCAAGAAAGTTAAATATGCGAGCAAAGAAAACGATGATGCTTGCACAGCAGCTTTAT
This sequence comes from Bacillus sp. S10(2024), assembly GCF_050473865.1. NCBI lineage: Bacteria > Bacillati > Bacillota > Bacilli > Caryophanales > Bacillaceae > Bacillus > Bacillus sp. S10(2024). The sequence goes on from NZ_JBFLUR010000002.1 coordinate 507,656, forward strand.
GAAGGTATTGATATTGGAAAGCAAGGAACAGTTGGATTAATTACTTATATGAGAACGGATTCAACGAGAATTTCAGAAACGGCACAACAAGAAGCACGTTCTTATATTGAAGAAGCATTTGGTGCAGACTACATAGGAGCACAAAAAAAGAAAGAATCGAAAAAAGCGAAAGCACAAGATGCGCATGAAGCAATTCGTCCGTCATCTGTTTTGCGTAAGCCTGATGAACTAAAAAGTTACTTGAGCCGTGACCAATATCGTTTATATAAACTGATTTGGGAGCGATTTGTTGCAAGTCAAATGGCATCAGCTATAATGGATACCGTTACAGCTACACTGATAAACAATTCTGTTCAATTTCGTGCACATGGATCTGTTGTGAAGTTCCCAGGATTTATGAAGGTATACGTGGAATCGAAAGATGACGGGACAGAAGAGAAGGATAAAATGTTACCGCATCTAGATATAGGAGAAACGGTCTTCTCTAAAGATGTTGAACCGAAACAGCACTTTACACAGCCGCCACCGCGTTATACAGAGGCACGTTTAGTAAAAACGTTAGAGGAACTTGGAATTGGTAGGCCGTCTACATATGTACCGACGCTAGAAACAATTCAAAAACGAGGGTATGTAGGATTAGACAATAAGCGATTTGTTCCGACTGAACTTGGCGAAATTGTAACCGAACTTATTTTAGAGTTTTTCCCTGAAATTATTAACATTGAGTTTACAGCTAATATGGAGAAAAATCTTGATGAAGTGGAAGAGGGAAACGCAAATTGGGTACAAATTGTCGACGATTTCTACCAAGAGTTTGAGCCGCGTTTGGAAAAAGCGGAGAAAGAAATGCGCGAAGTAGAAATTAAAGATGAACCTGCTGGGGAAGACTGTGAACTGTGTGGTCACCCAATGGTCTTCAAAATGGGTAAATTCGGAAAGTTCATGGCTTGTTCTAATTTCCCAGATTGCCGAAATACAAAGCCGATTGTAAAAGAAATCGGTGTTACATGTCCAAAATGTAATGAAGGACAAATTATTGAACGACGAAGCAACAAAAAGAAACGTCTTTTTTACGGCTGTGGTACATACCCAGAGTGTGACTTTGTTTCTTGGGATAAACCGATTGGTCGAAAGTGTCCAAAGTGCGAAGGTATGCTTGTTGAGAAGAAGTTGAAAAAGGGCGTTCAAGTACAGTGTATTTCTTGTGATTATGAAGAAGAACAACAAATGTGAGCCTACCAGCTCACATTTTTTTCGGGAAATGCAAAAAGAAAGGTGAGATACATGACAACACAAGTAGTAAACGTAATTGGCGCAGGTCTTGCGGGAAGTGAAGCGGCTTATCAAATTGCAAAGCGCGGGGTTCAAGTAAGGCTATATGAAATGCGACCAGTAAAACAAACACCAGCTCATCATACAGATAAATTTGCCGAGCTTGTATGCAGTAACTCGCTTCGTGCAAATACATTAACAAACGCGGTCGGCGTAATTAAAGAAGAGATGCGCCGTATGGATTCTGTTATTATTCGCGCGGCAGACGAATGTTCTGTGCCAGCAGGCGGTGCGCTAGCTGTAGACCGTCATGAATTTGCGTCCAAGGTAACGGAATATGTGAAAAATCACCCGAACGTGACGGTAATGAATGAAGAAATTACAGAAATTCCAGAAGGACCTACTGTAATTGCGACGGGCCCTCTTACTTCAGCAAATCTAGCGGCGCAACTGAAAGAGCTAACAGGTGAGGATTATTTTTACTTCTATGATGCGGCAGCGCCAATTTTAGAAAAAGATAGCATTGATATGGAGAAAGTATATTTAAAATCCCGTTATGACAAAGGGGAAGCAGCATATTTAAACTGTCCGATGACAGAGGAAGAATTTAATCGTTTTTACGATGCGTTAATTGCCGCAGAAACAGTGCCATTAAAAGAATTTGAGAAGGAAATTTTCTTTGAAGGGTGTATGCCGGTAGAAGTCATGGCAAGCCGTGGTAGACAAACGTTATTATTTGGACCGATGAAACCAGTCGGATTAGAAGATCCGAAAACAGGGAAAACACCGTATGCTGTTGTTCAATTGCGTCAAGACGATGCAGCAGGAACGTTGTACAATATTGTTGGCTTCCAAACACACTTGAAGTGGGGACCACAAAAAGAAGTGTTACAATTGATTCCTGGATTAGAAAATGCAGAAATCGTACGTTATGGTGTGATGCATCGTAATACATTTATTAATTCACCGAAATTACTTCGTCCAACGTACCAATATAAAAATCGCGATGATTTATTCTTTGCGGGACAAATGACTGGGGTAGAGGGATACGTAGAATCAGCTGCTTCGGGCTTATTAGCAGGTGTAAATGCAGCGCGGCTTGTGAAAGGTGAAGAACCGATTGTTTTACCAGCAGTAACAGCAATGGGGAGTATGGCGAATTATATTACAACGACGAATGTGAAAAACTTCCAACCGATGAACGCGAATTTTGGGCTATTTGCACCGCTAGAAAAGAAAATAAAAAAGAAGCAAGAACGTAATGAAGCATATGCGAATCGTGCATTAGAAACAATTCAAAATTTTGTAAATATTTAGTCAAATTTCTTGCAAAGGCTACTAAATTGTGATACGATTTAGTAGCCTTTATTGAGGTGAAGAGAATGAATGAAGATGTGAATAAAATGTTACAATTATTCGTCGGATATTTACAAATTGAAAGAAATTATTCAAAATATACAATTGCAAGTTATCAAAACGATGTAGAACATTTTATACAATTTATGAAGCGAGAAGGTATTTTGACTTTTGAGGATGTTACGTATACTGATGTTCGTTTATATTTAACAACTTTGCATACTGAAAAGTTAGCAAGGAAGTCTGTATCGCGAAAAATCTCGAGTTTGCGTAGTTTGTATCGCTTCTTGATGCGTGAAGGATATCGGGAAGATAATCCATTTGCACTTGCCACGCTTCCGAAAAAAGAATGGTCAATTCCAAAATTTTTGTACGATGAAGAGTTAGAAAAGTTATTTGAAGTTTCGGATACTTCTGAACCACTAGGGCAAAGAGATCAAGCTCTATTGGAACTTATGTATGCGACAGGTATTCGTGTAAGCGAATTCGTGAATATGCAGCTTGCGGATATTGACTTTTCAACAGGTACGATTTTGGTGACAGGGAAAGGAAAGAAACAACGTTATGTTCCCTTCGGTAGTTATGCACAAGATGCTTTACTAACTTACATAGAAAACGGGAGGAAACAATTGGAGAAAAAATCGCAAGAACACTCTCAAATGGTGTTTTTAAATGCGAAAGGTACGCCGCTAACTGATCGAGGTGTTCGATATATTTTAAATGAACTAATAAAAAGAACATCCCTTACAATGCATATAAGTCCGCATATGTTAAGACATACATTTGCAACCCATATGTTAAATGAAGGGGCAGATTTAAGAGCTATACAAGAATTATTAGGACATGAAAATTTATCGGCGACACAAATTTATACGCACGTCTCAAAAGAAAGATTACGCTCGGTTTACATGATGCACCATCCTCGCGCATAAATTGCTTTTAAAAGTTATAAAGTGAAACTACTACCAGTGAAGAAGAATCTTCTTCTTTCTCACTAATAGTTAGTTGTACCAATCGAGCGCTTGCGGGTAGTTAACTCCCAAGTACCTTTTTTGATTTATCAGAATTTTGAAGTTGGAGTCTAAGTGCCTGTTAGCAGCAGGATAAAAACAAATAAAGGAGTTTTTTTATGGGAAACTTCCATGCTACAACGATATTTGCGATTCACCATAATGGAGAATGTGCAATGGCTGGTGACGGGCAAGTTACGCTTGGAAATGCTGTTGTTATGAAGCATACAGCTCGTAAAGTTCGAAAATTATTTCATGGTAAAGTGTTAGCTGGTTTTGCGGGTTCTGTTGCAGATGCTTTTACACTATTTGAGATGTTCGAAGGAAAGCTTGAGGAATACAATGGCAATTTACAACGAGCTGCGGTAGAAATGGCAAAGCAGTGGCGGGGAGATAAGATGCTTCGCCAATTAGAGGCAATGTTAATTGTTATGGATAAAAATACGCTGTTGCTTGTTTCAGGAACTGGTGAAGTGATTGAACCTGATGATGGCATTTTAGCAATTGGTTCTGGTGGGCATTACGCACTTGCGGCAGGACGCGCTTTAAAACAACATGCAGGTTCCCATTTTACAGCAAGAGAAATTGCGAAGGCGAGTTTAGAAATCGCTAGCAATATTTGTGTATATACAAACGAAAATATTATTGTGGAAGAACTGTAGAACTGTAAGGGAGGCATTTTATATGCATTTACATTTTACTCCGCGACAAATTGTAGAAAAATTAGATCAATATATTATTGGTCAAAAAGATGCGAAAAAAGCAGTGGCAGTGGCACTTAGAAATCGTTATCGCCGCAGTAAATTGGCAGAAGGACTTCGCGATGAAATTGCACCAAAAAACATTTTAATGATTGGACCGACAGGGGTCGGAAAAACAGAGGTAGCGCGTCGTATTGCAAAGCTTGTTGGTGCTCCCTTTATTAAAGTAGAGGCAACAAAGTTTACGGAAGTAGGCTATGTTGGTCGTGATGTTGAATCTATGGTTCGTGATCTTGTGGAAACGTCTGTTCGGATTGTAAAAGAAGAAAAAATGATTCATGTTAAAGACAAAGCGGAAGAGCAAGCTAATCAACGAATTGTAGAAATTTTAGTACCGCATAAACAAAAAGAATCAGGGTTTAAAAATCCGTTAGAAATGTTATTTGGCGGATATCAGAACCAAAACACCGCTCCGACATCGGAAAAGCAGGATGAGAGAGAAGTGGAGCAAAAACGAAAAGAAGTAGAAAAGCAACTCGCTTCTGGTTTACTCGAAGATGAAATGATTACAATTGAAGTGACAGAACAGCAATCATCTATGTTCGATATGTTTCAAGGTACAGGAATGGAACAGATGGGCATGAATTTTCAAGATGCACTTGGAAGTTTTATGCCGAAAAAAACGAAAAAACGTAAACTTTCTGTAAAAGAAGCAAGAAAAGTCTTGACAAATGAAGAGGCACAGCGCTTAATTGATATGGATGAAGTTACACAAGAAGCCGTTTATCGTGCTGAACAACTTGGGATTATTTTTATTGATGAGATTGACAAAATTGCTGGTAAACAATCGAATAGCGTTGATGTATCACGTGAAGGCGTGCAGCGAGACATCTTACCCATTGTGGAAGGATCGACTGTTGTGACGAAATATGGACCGATAAGAACGGATTATGTTTTATTCATTGCAGCAGGCGCTTTTCATATGTCAAAGCCGTCAGATTTAATTCCAGAATTGCAAGGAAGATTCCCGATTCGCGTAGAGTTGACGAAATTGACAGCGGACGATTTTGTGAAAATCCTTGTTGAGCCAGATAATGCTTTAGTAAAACAATATATAGCATTATTGGAAACTGAAGGTATAGAAATTGAATTTTCTGACGAAGCTATTCGTAAGATTGCCGAGATTGCCTATCAAGTCAATCAAGACACAGATAATATTGGAGCAAGAAGGCTCCATACCATTATGGAAAAACTTCTTGAAGATTTATCGTTTGAAGCATCTGAAATTACGTTAGAAAAGGTAACGATAACACCTCAGTATGTAGAGGAAAAATTAGCGACGATTGCTAAAAATAAAGATGTGAGCCAGTTTATTTTGTAATAGTATCATCAGGTGACTCGCCCTAGTTTCCAAGTGATTAAAACTATGTGAATAATGTGTAGGAGGAAATTTAGAAATGGAATTATTAGCAAAAACAAGAAAATTAAATGCGTTATTACAGAGCGCAGCAGGAAAACCAGTAAACTTTAGAGAAATGGCTGACACAATGTGTGAAGTAATCGAGGCGAACGTGTTTATTGTAAGTCGTCGTGGGAAATTATTGGGATATGCAATTCACCAACAAATTGAAAACGAACGCATGAAACAAATGCTTGCTGAGCGTCAGTTCCCAGAAGAATATACAAAGAACTTATTCAATGTAACTGAAACATCTCCAAACCTAGAAGTAAACAGTGAGTATACAGCGTTCCCTGTAGAAAACAGAGAGCTATTTGGTCAAGGTTTAACAACTATCGTGCCAATCGTTGGTGGTGGTGAGCGTCTAGGTACATTAGTATTAGCGCGTCTTGGTCAAGAATTTTTAGATGATGATTTAATTCTTGCTGAATATAGTGCTACTGTAGTAGGTATGGAGATTCTACGTGAAAAAGCAGAGGAAATTGAAGAAGAAGCACGTAGTAAAGCCGTTGTACAAATGGCGATTAGCTCATTATCATACAGTGAACTAGAAGCAATTGAACATATTTTCGAAGAGTTAAATGGAACAGAAGGTTTACTTGTTGCAAGTAAAATTGCTGATCGTGTAGGTATTACACGTTCTGTAATTGTAAACGCACTTCGTAAGTTAGAAAGTGCTGGTGTAATTGAATCTCGTTCTTTAGGTATGAAAGGAACTTACATCAAAGTATTAAATGACAAGTTTTTACATGAGCTTGCGAAATTAAAAACAAACTAATTTTTATAAATGAAGAACCCTTCTGCAACATACAGAAGGGTTCTTTTTTGTTGGTAACAGAAAAGAAGAGTTTGTTATTGGAAGCTTCACTGTATCATTAAATAGCTTAAAGATAGTAAGGAATGGTAATACTATATATAAGTTAAATAACAACATACCCCCCCTTTTTTAGGAGAGATTGTGTATAGAAGCGGTCAAGGCCCTTTCCTGCCACGTGCGAGATTTAAACAAAAGAGAGCAAGTAAGTATAGATCATGTTGTATTCTGCATAGCAGCCACTTATAAGTCGAAAAATGAAAATGGGTTTATAGATAAAGAGTGTGCATATCATTTAGTAATTAAAAATAGAGAAACGAAAAAGAAAGTTTGACAATGTATGTATTTTCGACTTGATTGTGATATTTTGTTGTGATATAGTTGTCAGTGGTGTCAGTACAAAGTACACACGTTCATTGATTTAAGTGTTGGTGCTACGCTTGTAGTTTCGCTTAAAGATGAAGTGAACGGAGGATATCAAAAACCATTTAGGAGGAACTAAATTATGTCAGTAATTTCTATGAAGCAATTGCTTGAAGCTGGTGTTCACTTCGGACATCAAACTCGTCGTTGGAACCCAAAAATGAAACGTTACATTTTCACAGAGCGTAACGGTATCTACATCATCGACTTACAAAAAACTGTGAAAAAAGTTGAAGAAGCATTCAACGTAATGAGAGACATCGCTGCTAACGGCGGTAACGTATTATTCGTAGGTACAAAAAAACAAGCACAAGATGCTATTAAAGAAGAAGCAACTCGCGCTGGTATGTACTTTGTTAACCAACGTTGGTTAGGTGGTACGTTAACAAACTTCCAAACAATTCAAAAGCGTATTAAACGCCTTAAAGACATCGAAAGAATGCAAGAAGATGGCACTTTCGAAGTACTTCCTAAGAAAGAAGTTGTACAACTTAAGAAAGAATTAGAGCGTCTTGAAAAATTCTTAGGCGGCATTAAAGATATGAAAGGTCTTCCAGATGCATTATTCGTAGTAGACCCTCGTAAAGAGCGTATCGCTGTTGCTGAAGCACGCAAATTAAACATTCCAATCATCGGTATCGTTGATACAAACTGTGATCCAGATGAAATCGATCATGTAATCCCAGCAAACGATGATGCTATTCGTGCTGTAAAACTTCTTACATCTAAAATGGCAGACGCGATCCTTGAAGCAAAACAAGGTGAAGAAACTGTTACTGCGTAACAAATTTAGAAAGGTGATAAGGGGGTAGGCCTTTTATCACCTTTTTTAAGGTATATACATATTCTAGGAGGATGAAAAGCATGGCAATTACTGCACAAATGGTAAAAGAACTTCGTGAAAAAACTGGCGCAGGTATGATGGACTGCAAAAAAGCGTTAACAGAAACTAACGGTGACATGGAGAAAGCAATTGACTTCCTACGTGAGAAAGGTATTGCGAAAGCTGCGAAAAAAGCAGACCGCATTGCTGCTGAAGGTTTAACTTACATCGAAACAAACGGTAACGACGCTGTAATCTTAGAATTAAACTCTGAAACTGATTTCGTTGCGAAAAACGAAGGTTTCCAAACATTAATTAAAGAATTAGCTGCTCACTTATTAGCTAGCAAACCTGCTAACGTTGAAGAAGCTATGGCTCAAACAATTGCAAACGGCAAAACAGTAGAAGAGCACATCAACGAAGCAATCGCTAAAATTGGTGAAAAACTTACACTTCGTCGTTTCGAAATCGTATCAAAAACTGATGCAGATGCATTCGGTGCTTACCTACACATGGGTGGACGCATTGGTGCATTAACAGTTCTTGAAGGTTCTACAGATGAAGCAGCTGCTAAAGATGTAGCAATGCACATTGCAGCAGTTAATCCTAAATACATCGACCGCGATGCTGTAACAGCTGAAGAAGTTGAGCATGAGCGTCAAGTATTAACACAACAAGCTTTAAACGAAGGCAAGCCAGAAAAAATCGTTGCAAAAATGGTTGAAGGTCGTCTTGGCAAATTCTTCGAAGAGATTTGCTTACTTGACCAAGCATTCGTTAAAAACCCTGATATGAAAGTTCGTCAGTTCGTTGAGTCTAAAGGCGGAACATTAAAAGGATTAGTTCGCTACGCTGTTGGTGAAGGAATCGAAAAACGCGAAGACAACTTTGCTGAAGAAGTAATGAACCAAGTAAAAGGTAACAACTAATAAAGATTGGGGAACACATTGTGTTCCCTTTTTTAAAATAAAGATGCAAGTACTGGAGGTTCATTATGAGTAAGCCAAAATATAATCGTGTTGTATTAAAGCTAAGCGGTGAAGCTTTAGCTGGAGATAAAGGGTTTGGAATTAACCCATCTGTTATTAAATCTGTTGCACAGCAAGTAAAAGAAATTGCTGAGCTTGATGTAGAAGTTGCAGTCGTTGTTGGTGGCGGTAACATTTGGCGTGGAAAAATCGGGAGCGAGATGGGAATGGATCGTGCAACAGCTGACTATATGGGCATGTTAGCAACAGTAATGAATTCTTTAGCTCTTCAAGATAGCTTGGAGAATTTAGGAGTTCAAACACGTGTGCAAACTTCTATTGAAATGCGCCAAGTAGCAGAGCCTTACATTCGTCGTAAAGCAAATCGTCACTTAGAGAAGAAGCGTGTTGTAATTTTTGCAGCAGGTACAGGTAACCCTTACTTCTCCACTGATACCACAGCGGCATTACGCGCAGCTGAGATTGAGGCAGATGTTATTTTAATGGCCAAAAATAATGTAGATGGCGTATATAGTGCAGATCCAACTGTTGATGAAACAGCGACAAAGTATGAGACACTTACATATTTAGATGTCTTAAAAGAAGGTTTAGGTGTAATGGATTCTACAGCTTCTTCTTTATGTATGGACAATGATATTCCACTAATTGTATTCTCAATTATGGAAGAAGGAAATATTAAGCGTGCCGTTCTCGGCGAAAATATTGGAACAATTGTAAGGGGGAAATAAAATGGCACAACAAGTAGTGAATAATGCAAAAGAAAAAATGGAAAAAGCAGTTGCGGCATATTCTCGTGAACTTTCAACAGTTCGTGCAGGTCGTGCAAGCGCTTCTGTATTAGATAAAGTACAAGTAGATTACTACGGTGCACCGACGCCGGTTGTACAATTAGCAAATATCACAGTGCCAGAGGCACGTTTACTAGTTATTCAACCGTATGATAAGACATCTATCGGTGATATTGAGAAGGCGATTTTAAAAGCTGATTTAGGGTTAAATCCTTCTAATGATGGTACTGTTATTCGTATCGCATTCCCTGCGCTAACAGAAGAACGTCGTCGTGAACTTGTTAAAGTTGTGAAGAAATATTCTGAAGATGCAAAAGTAGCTGTTCGTAACGTACGCCGCGATGCAAATGATGATTTAAAAAAACTTGAGAAGAACGGCGACATTACAGAAGATGACTTAAGAGGATATACAGAAGATATCCAAAAAGAAACAGATAAGTATATCGTAAAAGTTGACGAAGTTACAAAAAACAAAGAAAAAGAAATTATGGAAGTGTAATCGCGAAACTTTCGCAAATATGACCCTCTTCTTAAGGGGGTCTTTTTACACTTTTAGGCATATGTCTGCTCGTTGGAGGGTTTGAATGATGTTTAGAAAACTTCCTTTTTTTAAAGGCAATAAGATTGCGTCGTTTGATCATCTCGTAGAAGAAGCAAAAAAAGGAGAAATTCCAGCACATATTGCAATCATTATGGATGGCAATGGAAGATGGGCGAAAAGGAGAGCGATGCCTCGTATTGCAGGTCATCATGAAGGGATGCAAGTCGTAAAGAAAATTACGAAGTTTGCCAGTAAGCTCGGTGTCAAAGTGTTGACTCTTTATGCCTTCTCTACAGAGAACTGGAAAAGACCAAAATTAGAAGTGGATTATTTAATGAAACTTCCTGAAGAGTTTCTAGGTACATTTTTACCAGAGCTTGTTGAAGAAAATGTACAAGTACGTGTGATAGGACAAAAGGATCGCCTGCCAACTCATACGCGAAGAGCGATGGAAAAAGCAATTGAAGATACAAAAGATAACACGGGGTTAATTTTAAATTTTGCGTTAAACTATGGAAGTCGTGATGAAATTGTGACTGCTGTACAAAATATGGTGAAGGATAGTGAGGAAGGAAAACTTCATTCTGAAGACATAACAGAAGAAACGATTTCTTCGTATTTAATGACAAGAACATTGCCCGATCCTGATTTGCTAATCCGAACAAGTGGTGAGCTTCGTATAAGTAATTTTATGTTGTGGCAAATTGCTTATACAGAGTTTTGTTTTACTGATGTATTTTGGCCAGATTTTACAGAAGAACATTTATTACAGTCTATTACTGACTTCCAAAATAGAGGCCGCAGATTTGGAGGCGTGTAGAAAGAGAGGGTTTGGTAGTGAAACAGAGAATAATTACTGGAGTGATTGCTGCCGCGCTATTCATCCCCATCGTATTTTACGGTGGCGTGCCTTTTGCAATTTTAGTGTATGCATTAGCTTCTGTTGGATTATATGAATTAATTCGAATGAATAAACTTACGATTATTTCTGTACCAACAATTTTAGCAGCATTATTGTTATGGGTTAGTTTAGTTCCAAGTAATGTATCTGACGTATTTGAAACAATAGGTTTATCAAAAGGAGAAATTACATTTGTAATTGTCCTATTACTTTTATCATATACGGTCCTTTCTAAGAATACATTTACTTTTGACAATGCTGCATTTTTATTAATGGCAACAACGTATGTTGCAATGGGTTTCTTTTATTTAAATGAAACGCGTATTGCTGGAATTCAATTTGTGTTTTATGCACTATTTGTTGTATGGGCAACAGATTCAGGAGCATATTTCATCGGAAAAGCGATGGGAAAAAGAAAACTATGGCCTGAAATTAGTCCAAATAAAACGATTGAAGGATCTCTTGGCGGTATTGTATGCGGTATTGTAGTAGCTGTTGTGTACAATATATTTTTTCCAGTCGAGGAAAATATCGTTGTGCTAATTGGAGTAACAATTGCGATTTCTGTATTTGGACAAATTGGAGACTTAGTAGAGTCAGCGTTTAAGCGTCATTACGGTGTGAAAGATTCGGGGACAATTTTGCCAGGACATGGCGGTATACTCGATCGCACTGATAGTTGGCTATTTGTATTACCGCTATTACATTTCTTACATTTCATTTAATGAATGGACGAGGAGTAGAAGTAATGAAAACCATTAGTTTATTAGGTGCAAGCGGCTCAATTGGAACGCAAACATTAGATGTATTGCGCACGCACCAAGACCAATTCCGTCTCGTTTCTTTTTCTGTTGGAAGAAATATTGAGTTTGCTCAGCAGATGATTCAAGAATTTTCTCCTGAGATTGTTTCTGTACAAGAAAAAGAAGATGCTTTGAAATTACAAACGGTTTCTGGAAATACGAAAGTTGTATATGGAGAGGAAGGGTTGCTTGCAGTTGCACTTCATCCAGATGCAGAAATAGTTGTAAACGCAGTTGTTGGGAGTGTCGGATTATTACCGACATTGCGAGCAATTGAAGCGAAAAAAACGATTGCAATTGCAAATAAAGAAACATTAGTAACAGCAGGACATTTAGTTATGGAAGCTGCAAAGAAACATAACGTACCTTTGCTTCCGGTAGATAGTGAACATTCTGCTATTTTCCAATGTTTGAATGGGGAAAATGAGAAGCGCATTTCTAGATTGATTTTAACGGCATCAGGTGGAAGTTTTCGAGATAAAACGAGGGATGAGCTTAAACATGTAACAGTGGAAGATGCACTTCGTCATCCAAACTGGTCTATGGGTTCGAAAATTACTATTGATTCTGCTACAATGATGAATAAGGGATTAGAGGTTATTGAAGCGCATTGGCTTTTTAATATTCCTTATGAGCAAATCGATGTTGTATTACATAAAGAAAGTATCATTCACTCTATGGTTGAGTTTGAAGATCGCAGTGTAATGGCGCAGCTTGGTACACCTGATATGCGTGTTCCAATTCAATATGCACTTACTTACCCTGATCGTTTTTCACTTCCAAACGCTAAACAGCTGAATTTATGGGAAATTGGGACGTTACATTTTGAAACGATGGATATGGAGCGTTTCCGTTGTCTTCAATTTGCATATGAAGCTGGAAAAATGGGGGGAAGTATGCCAACTGTGATGAATGCAGCTAATGAGGCTGCTGTAGAAGCTTTTCTGCAAAAGAAAATCAGTTTCTTAACAGTGGAAGAACTCATTGAAAAAGCAATGCACCATCACAATGTCATTGCGCGTCCAAGCTTAGAAGAAATTCAGGAAATTGATGCTGCCACAAGACGGTTTGTGATGGAACAAATTTAGCAAAGGTGGTTATGAGAATTGAATACAGCGATTGCCTTTATTTTAATTTTCGGTGCACTTGTATTTTTCCATGAACTTGGACATTTGTACTTTGCCAAACGTGCTGGCATTTTGTGTCGTGAATTTGCCATCGGTTTTGGTCCGAAATTGTACTCATTTGAAAAAAATGAAACAGTTTATACAATTCGTTTACTTCCGCTTGGCGGCTATGTACGAATGGCTGGAGAGGATCCAGAAACAGTTGAACTAAAACCTGGGACAAAAGTGGGTCTTGTTCTAAATGAAAAAGAAGAGGTTACGAAAATTGTTTTGGATAATCGTGAAAAATATCCAAATGTTCGTGTCGTTGAAGTAGAACAAGCTGACTTGGAACATAAGCTGACCATATCTGGCTATGAAGAGTACGAAGAAGAGTTACAAACATTTCGAGTACATGAGAAAGCTCACTGCATTTCCGCAGGAGAAGAGACACAAATTGCTCCGTTTAACCGACAATTTGGTTCGAAAACACTAGGGCAACGAGCGCTTGCTATTTTTGCTGGTCCTGCTATGAACTTTGTACTTGCCTTTGTTATCTTTGTTATCATTGGTTTTGTACAAGGGATTCCAGTAGATAAGTCGATGATTGGAAAAGTAGTATCTGGCAGCGTGGCAGAGAAAGCAGGCTTACATGAAGATGATATTATTACGTCAATTAATAATAAGCCGACAAATAGTTGGAAAGATGTTACGAGTATTGTCCGTGAAAATCCAGGAAAAGAAATTACAATGGATGTAACACGTGATAGTAAAAAAGTAACAATTCAAGTTACTCCAGCTGCTGAAAAAGAGGGCGAGGTTACAGTTGGTAGACTCGGTGTACAATCGCCTGTTGAAAAATCAGTATTAGGTTCAATCAAATTGGGTTTTGAAGAAACATACAGATGGACAAAGCTCATATTTGTCTCACTTATCCAGCTCGTTACAGGACATTTTTCTATTAATGATTTATCTGGTCCAGTAGGAATTTATAATTTAACTGACCAAGTTGTAGAGTATGGCACGATTCGTGTCATGAGCTTAGCAGCTGTTTTAAGTATAAATCTTGGTTTATTTAACTTATTACCGGTTCCTGCACTTGATGGCGGACGTCTTTTCTTCTTCTTAATTGAAGCGCTTCGCGGGAAGCCGATTGACCGTCAAAAAGAAGGAATGGTTCACTTTATTGGTTTTGCTTTATTAATGTTACTGATGTTAGTTGTAACATGGAATGATATACGGAAGTTTTTCTTATAAAAGAGGTGCTATAGAATGAAACAAAGTATGATATTTAGTCCTACACTGCGTGAAGTGCCAGCTGATGCGGAAATAAAAAGTCATCAGCTTCTATTGCGCGCAGGATTTATGCGTCAAAACGCTTCAGGTATATATAGTTTTTTACCGCTTGGTCTGAAAGTGCTGCATAAAGTAGAACGTATTGTTCGTGAAGAAATGGAGAAAGCTGGTGCTGTAGAATTGCTAATGCCAGCTCTTCAAGCAGCTGAATTATGGCAAGAATCTGGACGCTGGTACTCATATGGTTCAGAATTAATGCGTATGAATGATCGTAATAATCGTGAGTTTGCTTTAGGAGCAACGCATGAAGAGGTGATTACGGATCTTGTCCGCGACGAAATTAAGTCATATAAGAAGTTACCTTTGACACTTTATCAAATTCAAACAAAATTCCGCGATGAGCAAAGACCTCGTTTTGGTTTGTTGCGCGGAAGAGAATTTTTAATGAAGGATGCATATTCTTTCCACGCAACGCAAGAAAGTTTAGATGAAGTGTATAACCGTCTGTTCCAAGCGTACTCTAATATTTTCACACGTTGCGGCTTAAATTTCCGTGCTGTTATCGCAGATTCTGGAGCGATGGGCGGAAAAGATACACATGAATTTATGGTATTATCAGATGTAGGAGAAGATACAATTGCATATTCTGATACATCTGACTATGCTGCAAATATTGAGATGGCACCTGTTCTTTCTACTTATGAGAAGAGTGAGAAGCAAGAAAAGTCGCTTGAAAAAGTAGCTACGCCAAATCAAAAAGCAATTGAAGAAGTATGTGCGTTCTTAAATATTGAAGCAACAAATTGTATTAAGTCTATGGTCTTTAAAGTAGACGAGAAGTTTATTGTTGCTCTTGTTCGCGGAGATCATGAAGTAAACGATATTAAGTTGAAAAATTTATACGGTGCTTCTGTTGTTGAACTTGCAACACATGAAGAAGTAAAAGAATTGTTAAACTGTGAAGTAGGTTCTTTAGGCCCAATTGGCACAGCAGAAGTGGAAATCATTGCTGATCATGCAGTGCAAGCTATCGTAAATGGATGCTGCGGAGCAAATGAAGAAGGATTTCATTATGTGAATGTTAATCCAGAACGTGACTTTAAAGTAAGCCAATATACAGATTTACGTTTTATCCAAGAAGGGGACCTTTCTCCAGACGGCGAGGGAACAATTCGTTTTGCTCGTGGTATTGAAGTGGGACATGTATTTAAGCTTGGCACTCGTTATAGTGAATCAATGAATGCAACGTTCTTAGATGAAAACGGTAAAACACAGCCGATCATTATGGGCTGCTACGGAATTGGTGTATCTCGTACAGTTGCGGCTATTGCTGAGCAATTTAATGATGAGAATGGTTTAGTATGGCCAAAAGCAGTTGCACCATTCCATGTACACGTAATTCCAGTAAATATGAAATCAGATGCACAGCGTGAAGTGGGCGAAAATATATACAGTTCGTTAAAAGAGCACGGATATGAAGTGTTATTAGACGATCGTGCAGAGCGTGCTGGTGTAAAATTTGCTGATGCAGATCTATTCGGTCTTCCAGTCCGAGTAACAGTTGGTAAAAAAGCAGATGAAGGCATTGTTGAAGTAAAAGTACGTGCAACAAATGAATCTGCAGAAGTGAAAGTCGAAGAACTTCACACATACATTGCAAATATTTTAAAATAAGAAGAGGTACCTCGTGATGAGGTACCTTCTCTTTCTTTGTGGAACGTTTCAATTTATAATAGCAGATGGAAGGAGGTTGCTTATGTCATTAACAAACGAACAACAAGAGCGATTTCAAATTTTGCTTGAGCAGTTACAAATGCCTGAAGACCTTATCAATCAATATTTACAAGGTGGTGGCATTCAAAGGTTAGTTGTTGATAAAGCAAATAAGAGTTGGCATTTTGATTTACAAGTACCACGTATTTTACCAACAGAATTATATGAATTGCTTGAAACACAGCTTAAGCAGTCATTTTCTCATATTGCAAAAACATCATTTTCACTAGAAACAGAGAATAAGCAATTTACGGAAGAAGAGGTCAAGGCGTATTGGCCGCTCTGTACAGATCGAATTACTTTCTCACCTATGTTTGCATATTTAAAAAAGCAACTTCCGCATGTGAACGGAGTGAAGTTGTTACTTGATGTGAATAATGATTTAGAATCTACTGCGCTAAAGAAAAATCTTGCGAAGCCAGTCGGAGATCAATATGAAGTTTTTGGATTTCCTCGTTTTCAGCTAGAAACAAATATAAAACAAAATGAAGAGGAAGTTCAGAAGTTTCGTGAACAAACACAGCAAGAGGATCGTCAGCGCGTTATACAAGCCATGGAAGAAATGGCCAAGAAACAAGCGGAAGAAAGTGATGTTGTACACGAAGGGCCGATTGTACTCGGTTATCTTATTAAGCCTGATGAGGAGATTACACCACTTCGTGAAATTCAAGATGAAGAAAGAAGAAAAACTGTTCAAGGTTATGTCTTCCATGTGGAAACAAAAGAACTTCGTAGTGGACGTACATTATTGACATTAAAAATAACGGATTACACCGATTCCATTATGATTAAAATGTTTTCACGCGATAAAGAGGATATTCCGCTCTTACAATCATTGAAAAAAGGAATGTGGGTGAAAGCGCGCGGATCCGTTCAAAATGACACGTTCGTTCGGGACTTGGTTATGATTGCAAATGATATTAATGAAATAACAGGTCCGTCCCGAAAAGATAAAGCACCAGAAGGAGAAAAAAGGGTAGAGCTTCATATGCATACACCGATGAGCCAAATGGATGCTGTAACTTCTGTATCTACACTTGTGAGCCAAGCGGCAAAATGGGGACATGAAGCGGTAGCAGTAACAGATCATGCTGTTGCACAGGCTTTTCCTGAAGCGTATTCTGCAGGAAAAAAAGCAGGAATTAAAGTGATTTTTGGCGTAGAAGCAAACCTTGTGAATGACGGTGTGCCAATTGCTTATAATGAGCAACATCGATTACTTGCAGACGAAACATATGTTGTATTTGACGTTGAGACAACTGGATTATCAGCTGTATATGATACAGTTATCGAGCTTGCTGCAGTAAAAGTAAAAGGTGGAGAAATTATCGATCGTTTTGAATCCTTTGCAAATCCACATCAGCCATTATCAGCAACAATCATTGAATTAACAGGTATTACAGATGATATGCTAACGGATGCCCCAGAGGTAGAAGAAGTATTTAAAAAGTTTGAACATTGGATGGGTAATCATACACTTGTCGCCCATAATGCAAGCTTTGATATGGGATTTTTAAACGTTGGATTTAAGAAGAGCGGATTAGAAAAAACGAAAAATCCAGTTATTGATACGTTAGAATTGGCTCGTTTTTTATTTCCAGAGATGAAAAACCATCGTTTAAATACGTTATGTAAAAAGCTTGATATCGAATTAACACAACATCACCGTGCGATTTATGATACAGAAGCAACAGGCTATTTACTTGTGAAAATGCTCAAAAATGTCATTGAAAAAGGCTATGAATATCATGATCAGTTAAATGACAGTATGGGACAAGGAGATGCGTATAAACGTGGACGTCCAAGTCATGTGACACTTCTTGCAACGTCAGATGAAGGATTGAAAAATTTATATAAACTTGTTTCTTACGCGCATCTTCAATATTTTTATCGTGTCCCGCGTATTCCGCGTTCTTTATTAAAGAAGTATCGCGAAGGTATTTTAGTTGGTACGGCTTGCGATAAAGGTGAAGTATTTGAAGCGATGATGCAAAAGGCACCAGAAGAAGTGGAGGAAATTGCTCAGTTTTATGATTACATTGAGGTAATGCCTCCAGAAGTGTTACGACATTTGGTAGAGCTTGAGCTTGTTCGTGATGAAGGTCAATTAAAAACAATTATTTCTAACTTAGTAAAGTTAGGTGAAACGTTAGATAAGCCTGTTGTTGGAACTGGAAATGTTCATTATTTAAATCCAGAAGATGCAATGTATAGAAAAATTTTAGTGAGTTCGCAAGGCGGAGCGAATCCATTGAATCGTCATTCATTGCCGCCTGTGTATTTCCGAACAACAGATGAAATGTTAGAATGCTTCTCTTTCTTAGGTGAAGAGAAAGCAAAAGAAATTGTTGTAACAAATACACAAAAAGTCGCATCGATGATTGGGGAAGTAAAGCCTGTAAAAGATGATCTTTACACGCCAAAAATTGAAGGTGCAGATGATGAAACGCGAGATATGAGTTACGTAATGGCTCGGAGTATTTACGGAGATGAACTTCCAGAAATTGTAGAAGCCCGCTTGGAAAAAGAATTGAAAAGTATTATTGGACATGGATTTGCTGTTATTTACTTGATTTCTCATAAACTTGTAAAAAAATCACTTATCGATGGCTATCTTGTTGGTTCACGTGGTTCAGTTGGTTCATCATTTGTTGCGACAATGATGGAAATTACAGAGGTAAACCCTTTACCGCCGCATTATGTTTGTCCAAATTGTAAGCAATCGCAGTTCTTTAATGATGGATCGGTCGGTTCTGGATTTGATTTACCTGATAAAGATTGTCCAAGCTGTGGAACTGCATATAAAAAAGATGGTCATGATATTCCGTTCGAAACGTTTCTTGGTTTTAAAGGAGATAAAGTTCCGGATATTGATTTGAACTTCTCAGGAGAATACCAACCTCGTGCTCATAACTATACGAAAGTACTGTTCGGTGAAGATAATGTATATCGTGCTGGAACAATAGGTACTGTTGCCGAAAAGACTGCGTATGGATATGTGAAAGGCTATGCTTCAGACCATAATTTAACGATACGAGGGGCAGAGGTAGATCGTCTTGTATCAGGATGTACTGGTGTTAAGAGAACGACAGGGCAACATCCAGGTGGTATTATCGTAGTGCCGGATTACATGGATGTCTTTGATTTTACACCGATTCAATATCCAGCAGATTCTTTAGAGGCAGAATGGCGAACGACACATTTTGATTTCCATTCTATTCATGATAACTTATTAAAACTTGATATACTTGGACACGATGATCCGACAGTGATTCGTATGCTTCAAGATTTAAGTGGAGTTGATCCGAAGACGATTCCAACAGATGATCCAGAAGTAATGAAAATTTTCTCAGGTACAGAATCACTTGGCGTAACAGAAGAACAAATTAACTGTAAAACAGGTACACTTGGTATCCCGGAATTTGGTACAAAATTCGTTCGCCAAATGTTAGAGGAAACGAAGCCGACGACATTCTCAGAGCTTGTCCAAATTTCTGGACTATCTCACGGTACAGATGTATGGCTTGGAAATGCAAATGAACTCATTTATGATGGCACATGTACACTGAGTGAAGTAATCGGTTGTCGTGATGACATTATGGTGTATTTAATTTACCAAGGTTTAGAACCATCTTTAGCGTTTAAAATTATGGAATCTGTACGTAAAGGGAAAGGTGTACCTCCAGAGTGGGAAGAGGAGATGCGCAATAATAATGTGCCGGGATGGTATATTGATTCATGTAAAAAGATTAAGTATATGTTCCCAAAGGCGCATGCAGCAGCATATGTACTCATGGCAGTGCGCATTGCCTATTTTAAAGTGCATTTTGCGCTCTTATTCTACGCAGCATACTTTACCGTTCGTGCCGATGATTTTGATGTAGATGCGATGGTAAAAGGCTCAGCAACTATTCGTACTAAAATTGATGAAATTACGCAAAAGGGATTAGATGCTTCGCCAAAAGAAAAAAGTTTACTAACAGTATTAGAAATGACACTCGAAATGTGTGAACGTGGTTATTCATTCCAAAAAGTTGATTTATATCGCTCTAGTGCAACAGATTTCATTATTGATGGGAATACATTGATTCCACCGTTTAATGCAATACCCGGTCTTGGTACAAATGCTGCATTAAACATTGTAGCAGCACGTGAAAATGGCGAGTTTTTATCGAAAGAAGATTTACAACAGCGCAGTAAGATTTCCAAAACAATTATTGAGTATTTAGATAGCCAGGGCTGTCTAGGAGATCTACCCGATCAAAACCAGTTATCGTTGTTCTAATAGGCAGGAAAAGTCTTTGCAAAACAATGGTTACTATGCTATACTTGATAGCGAGATAACCATGTCGTGTATATTTTGTGAAAAAAAGAGTGGGGAAACCCACTCTTTCGTTTTACTATCTACGTTTCTGCGTCTAAAATTTACGTAGACGTTTCTGTCGTATATACATATTTTGTTACAAGTTTTACTTCTTAAATTTGGTAATACTAAGACAGATATTCCCTGCTTATTAGCAGGGGCTTTTGTTAGCTAACGAGAAAGAATATACAAACTGCATTGGTTAAAAGTACGCAGGATGAAGTCTTTCAACTGTTACATGGCGGCAGAAAGGAGGCTGTTTATGGATAAGAAAGTTACAGAAGTTGTTGAAGCACTTGCGCAGCCAATTGTCGAAGAGCTTGGTCTTGAGCTTGTAGATGTAGAGTATGTGAAAGAAGGAAAAGATTGGTTTTTACGCGTAGCCATTGACTCTGATACAGGAGTAGATATTGAGGAATGTGGTGCGGTAAGTGAGCGGTTAAGTGAAGCTTTAGATAAAGAGGATCCAATTCCTCATCTTTACTTTTTAGATGTATCCTCTCCAGGAGCGGAGCGTCCATTAAAGAAAGAAAAAGATTTCCACCAAGCAGTAGACAAACAAGTCGCAATTAAAACATACGAGCCAATTGATGGTGAGAAAATGTTTGAAGGCAAACTACTTGCATATGATGGAACAACAATCACATTACTATTAACAATTAAAACACGTAAAAAAGAAATCCAAATTCCAATGGATAAAGTTGCCAACGCGCGACTTGCAGTTACGTTTTAGTAAGAAGGGGGATCTTCATGAGCACTGAGTTGTTAGATGCTTTGCTCGTATTAGAACAAGAAAAAGGTATTAGCAAAGATATTATTATTGATGCTATTGAAGCAGCTTTAATTTCTGCTTACAAACGAAATTTCAACCAAGCGCAAAATGTTCGCGTTAGCTTCAATCCTGAAGTTGGTACTATTCAAGTATTAGCACGTAAGGATGTAGTGGAAAGTGTGTTTGACCCACGTCTTGAAATTTCTGTTGAAAAGGCAAGACATATTAATCCAAACTACCAAGAGGGCGATGTATTAGAGATTGAAGTAACGCCAAAAGATTTCGGCCGTATTGCAGCGCAAACAGCAAAACAAGTTGTAACGCAGCGAGTACGTGAAGCTGAACGTGGCGTGATTTATTCTGAGTTCAGCGACCGTGAAGAAGACATTATGGTTGGTATTGTACAACGCCAAGATGCTCGCTTTATTTATGTAAGTTTAGGGAAAGTAGAAGCACTTTTACCAGTAAGCGAGCAAATGCCAAATGAACAGTACAAACCTCATGATCGCATCCGTGTTTTCATTACAAAAGTAGAGAAAACAACAAAAGGACCGCAAATTTATGTATCACGTACGCATCCAGGTCTTTTAAAGCGTTTGTTTGAGATTGAAGTGCCAGAAATTTATGATGGAACTGTAGAAATTCGTTCTGTAGCACGAGAAGCAGGAGATCGCTCAAAAATCTCTGTCTACTCTGAAAATGTAGATGTAGATCCAGTAGGTTCTTGTGTAGGACCGAAAGGACAACGTGTACAACGCATCGTAGATGAACTAAAGGGTGAAAAGATTGATATTGTTCGTTGGTCAGATGATCCTGTTGAATATGTAGCAAATGCACTGAGTCCATCACAAGTTGTAAAAGTGCTTGTAAACGAAGAAGAAAAGGCAACTACTGTAATTGTTCCAGATCATCAGCTTTCCTTAGCGATTGGTAAACGTGGACAAAATGCGCGACTTGCAGCAAAATTAACAAATTGGAAAATTGATATTAAAAGCGAGTCTGATGCGAAACAACTAGGACTTTTAACAGAAGAAGATATGATGATCGCATTCGATTCTGCTGAAGATGAAATCGAATAGAGGTGATGAACATGAGCAATCGAAAAGTTCCGTTACGAAAATGTGTGGTAACACAAGAGATGAAATCAAAACGCGAGCTCATTCGCATTGTTCGTTCCAAAGAGGGAGTCGTGTCAATTGATTTAACAGGTAAACAATCAGGACGCGGTGCATATTTGTCAAAAGATAAAGAATGCATTTCTCAAGCGAAAAAGAAAAATGTTTTGGAACATCACCTAAAAGCGAAAATTGATGACTCTCTTTATGAAGAGCTAATCGAGCTTGTTGAGAAGGAGTCGAAGTAAGTGTCCAATTGGAAATCGTTTTTAGGGCTGGCTAATCGGGCCCGAAAGATTATATCGGGCGAAGAACTTGTTTTAAAAGAAGTTCGAAGTGGTAAAGCAAAGCTCGTATTGCTTTCTGAAGATGCGTCAGCAAATACAACAAAGCGCATTACAGACAAAACAACGTTCTACAACGTACCAATGAGAAAGGTCGAAAATCGACAAGAATTAGGGCATGCGATTGGGAGAGAAGAACGAGTCGTTGTAGCGGTGTTAGATGACGGCTTTGCTAAGAAGCTGCTTAGCATGCTCGATACAACTTACCGGGGGTGAAGGTATGAGTAAAATTCGAGTATATGAATATGCAAAAAAACGCAATATCTCAAGTAAGGATATTATTACAAAACTAAAAGAAATGAATATAGAGGTTTCTAATCATATGGCGATGTTAGATGATGAAGTAGTAAATAAGTTAGATAATCAATATAATGATGGAACAGAAAAACCTTCTGTTGCAGATGAGTTTGAAGTAGAGGAAAAAGTTGTTCGCAGCAAAAAGAACAGCAATAAGAATAAGAAAAAAGGCAAAGGAAATCAAGACAAACGTCAAGAAAACTTTGCTGGAAGACAACAAACACAAGTAGTAGAAACACCAGATAAAATTACTTTCTCTGGCACGCTCTCAGTAAGTGAACTTGCGAAAAAATTAGGCAAAGAGCCGTCTGAAATTATTAAAAAGCTCTTTATGCTTGGAATCATGGCAACAATTAACCAAGATTTAGATAAAGATACAATTGAGCTAATTGCTAGTGATTACGGTATTGAAGTGGAAGAAGAAGTAATTGTTAGTGAAACAGAATTTGAAACGTTTATGGACGAGCAAGACGATGAAGAAAACTTAAAAGAACGTCCAGCTGTCGTTACAATTATGGGACACGTTGACCATGGTAAAACAACATTACTTGACTCTATTCGTAATTCAAAAGTAACTGCTGGTGAAGCAGGCGGAATTACGCAGCATATCGGTGCATACCAAGTTGAAGTAAATGACAAAAAAATTACATTCCTAGATACACCAGGTCACGCAGCATTTACAACAATGCGTGCGCGCGGTGCGCAAGTTACGGATATTACAATTCTAGTTGTAGCAGCTGATGACGGTGTTATGCCACAAACAGTTGAAGCGATTAACCATGCGAAAGCAGCTGGAGTACCAATTATCGTTGCTGTGAATAAAATGGATAAACCATCAGCAAATCCAGACCGTGTAATGCAAGAGTTAACTGAGTACGAATTAGTTCCAGAAGCTTGGGGCGGCGATACAATCTTCGTACCAATCGCAGCTATTAAAGGTGAAGGAATTGACAACTTGTTAGAAATGATTCTTCTTGTAAGTGAAGTAGAAGAATATAAGGCAAATCCAAATCGCTATGCAACTGGTACAGTAATCGAAGCGCAGCTTGATAAAGGTAAAGGAACAATTGCGACATTACTTGTTCAAAACGGTACACTTCGAGTAGGAGACCCAATCGTTGTTGGTACATCATTCGGCCGTGTTCGTGCGATGGTAAACGATATTGGTCGTCGTGTCAAAGTTGCTGGTCCATCTACTCCTGTTGAGATTACAGGTTTAAATGAAGTACCACAAGCTGGAGACCGCTTCATGGCATTTGCCGATGAGAAGAAAGCGCGTCAAATCGGTGAAGAACGTGCACAACAAGCATTGCTTGCACAGCGCGGTGAAAAATCTAAATTGAGCCTTGAAGATTTATTCCAACAAATTAAAGAAGGCGATGTAAAAGAAATTAACTTGATTGTGAAAGCAGACGTACAAGGTTCTGTGGAAGCAATGGCAGCATCACTTCGTAAAATTGATGTTGAAGGCGTAAAAGTAAAAATCATCCATACTGGCGTAGGTGCAATTACAGAATCTGATATTATTTTAGCTTCTGCATCTAATGCAATTGTAATCGGATTTAACGTACGTCCTGATGTCAATGCGAAGCGTACAGCAGAATTAGAAAACGTTGATATTCGTTTGCACCGCATTATTTATAAAGTAATTGAAGAGATCGAAGCTGCAATGCAAGGTATGCTAGATCCTGAATTTGTAGAAAAAGTAATTGGCCAAGCGGAAGTTCGTCAAACGTTCAAAGTAACGAAAGTTGGAACAATTGCAGGATGTTACGTAACAGACGGTAAAATTACACGTGATAGCGGCGTGCGTATCATTCGTGACGGCGTAGTTATTTACGAAGGCCAACTTGATACGTTAAAACGTTTCAAAGATGACGTAAAAGAAGTTGCCCAAAACTATGAGTGTGGTATTACAATTGAGAAGTATAATGATCTTAAAGAAGGGGACATTATTGAAGCGTACATTATGGAAGAAGTGAAGCGATGATTATCGCTTCACTCTCATTCGAATGTATAGTCTATGATGTGCATTCTTTAAAAGAGAAACGAGCAATTTTACAGCGTGTTTTAACTCGTGTGAAACAGCGTTATAATGTATCTGTTTCAGAAGTTGGGCATCAAGATGTATGGCAACGTACAGAAATTGCGATTGTTTCCGTATCCTCAAATCGTGTTATCTGCGAAAAAGAAATGAATCGTGTACTTGCCTACATTGATTCATTTCCTGAAATTGAACGTACGATAACACAATTGGAATGGTATTGAATGAGGTGATTAGTTATGAAGCTACGTGCAAATCGCGTGGGCGAGCAAATGAAGAAAGAATTAGGCGAAATTATCAGTCGCAAAATTAAAGATCCACGTATCGGTTTTGTGACGGTAACAGATGTGCAAGTAAGTGGGGATTTACAGATTGCCAAAGTATATATTTCTGTTTTAGGAGACGAAGAACAGAAAGAAAATACATTAAAAGGTTTAGCGAAGGCAAAAGGCTTTATTCGTTCCGAAATTGGACAACGTATTCGTCTTCGGAAAACACCTGAAATCTCCTTTGAATTTGATGAGTCGATTGGATACGGTCATCGAATTGATACACTTTTACATGAAATTAATAAAGACGATAAACGTGAAGAATAATGGATAGACATTTGTCTATCCATTTTTTCAATCTGAAGTAAGTTCGGCGTACAAAAGTATAACGATGAGGTGAATATATGGAAGGTGTAGTACTATTACATAAACCAAAAGGGATGACATCACATGATTGTGTATTTAAATTAAGAAAAATATTAAGAGAGAAACGTATAGGGCACACAGGGACTTTAGATCCAGATGTGACAGGGGTATTACCAATTTGTGTAGGACGTGCTACGAAAATTGCACAATTTTTAACGAGTGAAACAAAAACGTACGAAGGGGAAGTTACGTTAGGATTTTCGACCACTACAGAAGATGCTTCAGGTGAAGTGGTTGAAAAGCAAGATGTTAATCGTGTTATTACGCGTGAAGAAGTAGAATCTGTATTAGCGGGCTTAACAGGAACAATTGAACAAGTACCACCAATGTATTCGGCTGTAAAAGTAAATGGAAAGAAGCTATATGAATATGCGAGGGCGGGAATAGAAGTAGAGCGTCCTGTTCGTACAATTACGATTCATGAAATTACTTTACTTGATAACCGTGAATTATTTGAAGGAGAGACAATTTCCTTCCGTTTTCGTGTGACTTGTAGTAAAGGAACATATGTAAGAACATTAGCTGTGATGATTGGGGAAAAACTTGGATTTCCGGCGCATATGTCTGATCTTGTGAGAACGGCATCAGGCGAGTTTAAATTAGAAGATTGCATATCATTTGAAGAAATTGAACAAAACGTGCAAAATGGAACAGTGGAGTCTATCTTCATTTCGATTGATGAAGCATTATGTAAGTTTCCAAAAATGATTGTAAGTAGGGAACAAGCAGAAAAAGTGAAGAATGGTATGTTTTTACCGAATAAAGAACAAATAACAGCACCGTTCATTACAGTTTTTGATGAAAAGGAACGCTGTTTAGCGATTTATGAACATCACCCAAAACATCAAGGTATGTTGAAACCGATGAAAGTACTTGTGAATAATCAAGAATTACAGCTATAATGAATAATTGGAAGGATTATTACAGAAAAAGGTGAATTCAAGCGTGAAACTCATTCATTTAACTCATCCACACGAACAAAATAAAATAGAATTACCATCTACTGTAATGGCATTAGGATTTTTTGATGGTATTCATTTAGGGCATCAACGTGTGATTCGAACAGCAAAAAAAATAGCGGATGAAAGAGGATATAAAAGTGCTGTCATAACATTTCATCCACACCCATCTGTTGTGTTAGGGAAAAAAGAAGCGCATGTGGAGTATATTACACCGTTATCTATTAAAGAAAAAGTAATTGCAGATTTAGGGATTGATATGTTATATGTGGTGAAATTCGATAAATCATTTGCTGGATTACTGCCACAACAGTTTGTAGATGAATATATTATTGGGCTAAATGTAAAGCATGTAGTAGCAGGTTTTGACTATTCATATGGACGTTTAGGAAAAGGGACGATGGAAACTTTACCGTTTCATGCAAGAGGGGAGTTTACACAGACCGTGATCGAAAAAGTTGAATTTCAAGAAGAAAAAGTAAGTTCCACGGCATTACGAAAACTGATTCGAAATGGAGAAATGGAACAAATTCCATCTATTTTAGGTAGAGCTTATACAGTAGAAGGAACGGTTGTGCACGGAGATAAACGTGGACGTCAAATTGGCTTTCCAACAGCTAATGTGGCTTTAAGTGATGAATATCTTTTGCCGCCTGTTGGTGTATATGCTGTTAGAATGAACGTGAATGATGAGTGGCATGAAGGTGTATGTAATATCGGATATAAACCTACTTTTAAGGAAAATGAAAAGCAGCTTTCTATTGAAGTGCATCTTTTTGAATTTCAGCGCGATATATATGATGAGTCTGTTGTTGTAGAGTGGCATATACGCATTCGTGAGGAAAAAAGGTTTAACGGAATTGATGAATTAGTTGCACAAATTGCAAAAGATAAGAGAACGGCAGAAGATTATTTTAGCCATACAAATAATATACTTGCTTTTTCTAATGAAAAGTAGTATTCTATCTTATGTACTTTACAATAACCATTGCTTGGCATTACGACTCACCGACGTTTGCTAGGTAACTGGGGATATATTACTTAGGAGGTGAAATAGGATGGCTTTAACACAAGAGCGTAAAAATGAAATCATTGCACAATTTAGAACTCATGAGACTGATACTGGTTCTCCAGAAGTTCAAGTTGCTGTCCTAACGGAGCAAATTAACACTCTAAATGAGCACTTACGTACTCACAAGAAAGATCATCATTCACGTCGCGGTCTTTTAAAGATGGTTGGTAAACGTCGTAACTTACTTACTTACCTTCGTAACAAAGACATCACTCGCTACCGTGAACTAATCACAAAGCTTGGATTACGTCGATAGTCAAAAAAAGCGGGAATATTCCCGCTTTTTTGTTAGGTAAAAATATATCTTCTACTCTTGATAGCCTACTGTATTTTCGGTAATACTAGAGGAAGAATATTGTGATATATTATCCATTTACATAGAAGAATTGAATATTTTAAATTGAGAGGGGCACTTAAATGAGTCAGGAAAAGCAAGTCTTCTCGATAGATTTGGCTGGTCGCCAGCTAACAATTGAAACAGGTCAGCTTGCAAAACAAGCAAACGGAGCAGTTTTAGTAAGATATGGCGACACAGCGGTTCTATCTACAGCAACTGCATCAAAAGAGGCAAAAAGTGTAGATTTCTTCCCACTAACAGTAAACTATGAAGAACGTTTATATGCAGTAGGGAAAATTCCAGGTGGCTTTATTAAACGTGAAGGTCGTCCAAGTGAGAAGGCGATTTTAGCGAGTCGTTTAATCGATCGTCCAATTCGTCCACTTTTTGCTGATGGTTTCCGTAATGAAGTACAAGTTGTCAGCATTGTTATGAGTGTAGACCAAGATTGTTCTTCAGAAATGGCAGCTATGCTTGGTTCTTCATTAGCATTATCGATTTCGGATATTCCATTTGAAGGTCCGATTGCTGGTGCGACAGTTGGTCGTATTGATGGTGAATTTATTATTAATCCAACAGTTGAACAACAAGAGAAGAGTGATATTCACCTTGTTGTTGCTGGAACAAAAGATGCGATTAACATGGTAGAAGCTGGTGCAGACCAAGTGCCTGAAGAGACAATGTTAGAAGCGATTATGTTTGGTCATGAAGAGATTAAACGTTTGATCGCATTCCAAGAAGAGATTGTACAAGCAGTTGGAAAAGAAAAAACAGAAGTTCAATTATATGAAGTGAACGCTGAGCTTGATCAAGCTGTACGTGAAATGGCAGAGCAAGATATGCATGCAGCGATTCAAGTGCATGAAAAACATGCGCGTGAAGATGCAATTAATGCAGTGAAAAAACGTGTTATCCAGTACTATGAGGCGCAAGAAGCTGATACTGAAACATTAGGACAAGTAAATGAAATCTTATATAAAATTGTAAAAGAAGAAGTACGTCGTCTTATTACAGTTGAAAAAATCCGCCCAGATGGACGTAAAAGCGATGAAATTCGTCCTTTAGCATCAGAAGTAGGGATTTTATCTCGTACACATGGTTCTGGTTTGTTTACACGTGGACAAACACAAGCATTAAGTATTTGTACATTAGGTGCATTAGGCGATGTGCAAATTTTAGATGGTCTTGGTGTAGAAGAGTCAAAACGCTTCATGCATCATTATAATTTCCCATCCTTTAGTGTTGGTGAAACAAGACCAATGCGTGGACCAGGACGTCGTGAAATTGGTCACGGTGCATTAGGTGAACGTGCTCTTGAACCTGTTATCCCATCTGAAAAAGATTTTCCATATACAGTTCGTCTTGTATCAGAAGTATTAGAATCAAATGGTTCTACTTCTCAAGCAAGTATTTGCGGTAGCACTTTAGCGATGATGGATGCAGGTGTTCCGCTTAAAGCACCAGTTGCTGGTATTGCAATGGGACTTGTGAAGTCTGGTGAACACTATACAATTTTAACAGACATTCAAGGTATGGAAGATCACTTAGGTGATATGGACTTTAAAGTAGCTGGTACAGCTAAAGGTGTAACAGCACTTCAAATGGATATTAAAATTGAAGGTTTATCTCGTGAAATTTTAGAAGAGGCATTGCAACAAGCTAAGCTTGGTCGCATGCACATCTTAGATCATATGTTATCTGTTATTGCTGAACCTCGTAAAGAGTTATCCAAATATGCTCCAAAGATTGTTACAATGACAATCAATCCGGACAAAATCCGTGATGTGATTGGGCCAAGTGGAAAGCAAATTAACAAGATTATCGAAGAAACAGGCGTGAAAATTGATATTGAACAAGATGGTACAGTCTTTATTTCATCTATTGATCAAGAGATGAACGAAAAAGCGAAGAAAATTATCGAAGATATCGTTCGTGAAGTGCAAGTAGGTGAAATTTACTTAGGAAAAGTAAAACGAATTGAAAAATTTGGTGCTTTCGTTGAATTATTCAGTGGTAAAGACGGTCTTGTTCATATTTCTGAACTAGCACTTGAACGTGTAGGGAAAGTAGAAGATGTTGTGAAAATCGGTGATGAGATTTCAGTAAAAGTTATCGAAATCGATAAACAAGGTCGTGTAAACTTATCTCGAAAAGTATTGCTTAAAGAAGAGCAGGAAAAAGAAGCTGCAAAACAAGAGCAAGAGCAAGAGCAAAAACAAGAGCAAAAACAAGAGCAAGAATAAGCAAAAGCAAAAGCAAAAGCAAAAGTAAAAGCTAAGGGATTCCCTTAGCTTTTTTATTATGTAAAAAACCTTGGGATATATCTCAAGGTTTTTTTGTATATAACAGAGTATAGTTTTAATGAGAACGTTTAAATTAACAATGATAAGGAAAGAAACTGTTGACTATTTTAGTTTAACGAGGTGTACATCAAAAGAATAGAAGGGAAATCAGACTAACTATTAGTCAGCGAATGAAAGGTCCTTGACTGATGGGAGTTTTACTTTATTGGAGGTTGCTTTATGAAAATTCGCATTATTTTACTTATAGTTATATTATGGTTCTCCGCTATGCATGTTTCAAATATATCATATGCAAAAGACCGTTTGTATGAGGAAATTGAAGAAAAAGCAAAAGTGTATGCGATTCCAGCGCAAGATGCATGTATTGATAAAGTGTGGAAAGCGACGCCAGGGTATAATGGGAAAGAAGTAGATATACAAACTTCTTATGAGAACATGAAGAAGCGGGGACGTTTTGATGAGAAACAATTGGTATATCGAGAAGTATCGCCAAAAGTACATTTAAGAGATCTATCACCTGCACCTATTTATAGGGGGAATCCGAGCAAAAAAATGATTGCACTTACCATTAATGTTGCTTGGGGGAATGAATATCTTTCACGAATGTTAGAAGTACTGCAAAAGCATAATGTGAAAGCAACTTTTTTTCTAGAGGGAAGATGGGTTAAAGAAAATTTACGTTTTGCAAAAATGATCGCAGATGCTGACCAGGAAGTGGGAAATCATTCGTATACGCATCCTGATATGAAAACTTTGTCGGTATCTGCAATTCATGAACAATTACAAAAAACGAATCAAGTTATTGAAGCAGCAACAAATCAAAAAGTGCGTTGGTTTGCACCACCAAGTGGTAGTTTTCGTGACGATGTTGTTCATGCTGCTGCAAAATTGCGCATGGGGACAATTATGTGGACAGTGGATACAATTGATTGGAAGCATCCAGAACCGCACGTATTACTACAGAGAGTGTTAAATAAAGTACATCCCGGTGCCATTATTTTGATGCATCCAACTTCTTCTTCGGCAGAATCGCTTGATGCATTGATTTCAAAGCTAAAAGAAAAAGGATATACTGTAGGGAACGTATCTGCTTTAGTAGATGAAAAGCGTATTGATTAAACACATTTGCATGACATTCGTCTTTAAACTTGTTATGATTATATAATAGAATCTTTTAACAGAAAAATTGTTAATAGGAGGAAGGCTTTTGATCAAAAAATATACGTGTAAAAATGGAGTAAGAATCGTAATGGAACATATTCCAACAGTACGTTCTGTTGCAATTGGAGTATGGATTCATGCGGGATCACGAAATGAAAACGAAAAAAATAATGGGATTTCTCACTTTTTAGAACACATGTTTTTTAAGGGGACGAAAACACGTAGTGCTAGAGAAATTGCAGAATCCTTCGACAGCATTGGCGGGCAAGTTAATGCGTTTACATCAAAGGAATATACATGTTACTATGCGAAAGTGTTAGATGAGCATGCGAAATACGCACTTGATATTTTAGCGGATATGTTCTTTAATTCAACGTTTGTTGAAGAAGAATTGAAAAAAGAAAAAAATGTTGTGTTTGAAGAAATTAAAATGTATGAAGATACGCCAGATGATATTGTACATGATATGTTAACAAAAGCAACGTATGAGACGCACCCGCTCGCATATCCTATTTTAGGAACAGAGCAAACGCTTGAAAAGTTTACAGGCGATACACTTCGTGAATATATGAAGGATCATTATACGCCAGAAAATGTCGTTGTTTCCATTGCTGGTAACATTGATGAATCATTCGTTCAAATCGTTGAACAATATTTTGGAAGTTATGAAGGAACGACAAATCGTGAACAAGTACATAACCCTATATTTCATCCAAATAAAGTAGCACGCAAAAAAGAAACAGAACAAGCTCATTTATGTTTAGGATTTAAAGGATTGCAGATGGGCGATGAAAGTATTTATAATCTGATTGTATTGAATAATATTCTAGGCGGCAGTATGAGTAGTCGTTTGTTCCAAGAAGTGCGTGAGCAACGCGGGTTAGCATACTCTGTATTTTCGTATCATTCTTCTTATGAAGATTCAGGTATGTTAACAATTTACGGAGGAACGGGCAATCAGCAACTAGATATGTTGTACGAAACAATTCAGCAAACACTTGATACATTAAAAAATACAGGTATTACAGAAAAAGAATTACTTAACAGTAAAGAGCAACTAAAAGGAAATCTTATGTTAAGTTTAGAAAGTACAAATAGTCGAATGAGCCGCAATGGTAAAAATGAATTACTTCTAAAAAAACACCGTTCTTTAGATGAAATTATCGAAAGTGTAAACAGTGTTACAAAAGCAGATGTAGACACATTGATTCGTAATATGTTCACAGATGAGTTTTCTGCGGCGCTGATTAGTCCAAATGGAGAGCTTCCAAAAGGGATAAAAAAATAAAGTGAAACTTCCATCAGTGGGGATTTTACTGCCCGTTAGTGCGGGATAAATATCTATAAAAAGCCGTTTCTTCATAATAAGAAACGGCTTTTTAATTTGCATTTATATATCCATTTTAATCTCTCGGCATATAAGTCGCTGCTATGGAGAACTCAACATGGTCGCTACGGGCTTTCTTCTTTTGTGTTAAACCTTGCATCTGACCGTTTCTATGCACGACCAGATGCTCTCGTTCCTTTGAAAAGAAAAGAGGTTATTAACTTTTATATAGGTATTTTTTTCTAAAGTCTAGAATAGGTACTTAATATAAAAGATATCTTCTAATTAAAGTGTTATGTAAGGAGAGGATGGAATGCGATTAAGTGAACTAAGCGGAAAAGAAATTGTTGATCTACAGCGCGCGGAACGAATGGGAGTACTAGGGCATGCCGACTTAGAGATTGACGAGAAAGATGGAAAGATTCAAGCGCTCATTATTCCAGTTGGAAAATGGGGTGGATTTAAACGAGGTCAACAAGAGGTTAGGGTAGAGTGGAGTAGAATTAAAAAAGTGGGGCAAGATATGATCATTTTTGATCTTGCTAATTATTCTGATTTTAATTAAAAGATGACCATTACGGTCGTCTTTTTTATTATGGAAATCTATAGATATAAGTCATTCTTACTTTATTGTTTTCAATCACCTTATACTCGTACAGTACATATGATGTGGAGGAAAACGAAAAAGTAGGCACTTTTCTTATATTGAGAGAAAAAGAAGGTGAAGAAAAGAATGTTGACTGATACTCATATCGCTGTCATAGGAGGAGATGCAAGGCAGCTTGAAGTCATTCGTAAGCTAGTTGAGCTTGATGCAAAACTCTCATTAGTAGGCTTTGATCAGTTGGATCATGGGTTTACAGGATCAGCAAAAGAGAGTATGCAAAATCTCGATTTTACTTCTTTAGACGCCATTATTTTGCCGGTAGCTGGAACTGATGCAAACGGAAAGATTGATACAATTTTTTCTAATGCAAAAGTTATGATTACAAAAGAGCAGATTGAAAATACACCAGCACATTTTACGATATATTCAGGTATTAGCAACACTTACTTAGATACAATTGCTTCTTCAACGAATCGAAAACTTGTCAAATTGTTTGATCGTGATGATGTAGCGATTTATAACTCAATACCAACTGTTGAAGGGACTATAATGATGGTTATTCAACATACCGATTATACAATTCATGGGTCTACGGTAATGGTATTAGGTTTTGGAAGAACTGGAATGAGTGTAGCAAGAGCATTTCAGTCACTAGGAGCGAAAGTGAAAGTAGGTGCTCGGCGATCCGAACATATTGCTCGTATTACAGAGATGACATTTACGCCATTTCAAATGCGAGATATAGAGCAAGAAGCACAGGATGTTGACATTG
Source organism: Bacillus sp. S10(2024) (assembly GCF_050473865.1). NCBI lineage: Bacteria > Bacillati > Bacillota > Bacilli > Caryophanales > Bacillaceae > Bacillus > Bacillus sp. S10(2024). Next base: position 541,879 of record NZ_JBFLUR010000002.1, read on the forward strand.
TTATTAATACAATTCCCCATCTTGTTGTAACGGCAAGTGCCATTTCAAAAATGCCTGCTCATACATTAATTATTGATTTAGCCTCTAAACCGGGAGGGACAGACTTCCGCTATGCAGAAAAGCGAGGAATTAAGGCTTTGTTAGCGCCTGGACTTCCAGGGATTGTTGCACCAAAAACAGCAGGACAAATACTTGCAAATGTCCTTTCTAATTTATTAATGGCAGATGTAGACGTAAGAAAGGAGAATAAAAAATGAGTGTAAAAGGTAAACGAATTGGTTTTGGATTAACAGGATCACATTGTACCTATGCAGAAGTCATGCCACACTTAGAAAAACTTGTTGCGGATGGAGCGGAAGTACGCCCTGTTGTATCGTATACATTACAAACGACAAACACAAGATTTGGTGAAGGTGCAGAGTGGATTGAAAAGATAGAAGCTATTACGGGTTATAAAGTAATTGATTCTATTGTGAAGGCAGAACCGCTTGGTCCGAAAATTCCATTGGATTGTATGGTTATAGCACCATTAACAGGAAATACAATGAGTAAATTTGCGAATGCTATGACAGATTCACCTGTATTAATGGCTGCTAAAGCCACCCTGCGAAATGGTAAACCTGTTGTATTAGCTGTTTCAACGAACGATGCTCTTGGATTAAATGGTGTGAACCTAATGCGCCTAATGGCAACAAAAAATATCTATTTTGTGCCATTTGGGCAAGATTCACCGCACAATAAGCCCAATTCTATGGTAGCGCGTATGGAATTACTGCAAGATACAATTGTTGAATCGCTGGAAGGGAAACAACTCCAACCTGTAGTTGTAGAAAAATTCAAGTATATGAATTAACAATCAAAAAACGGACAATTTTTTTCATGAAACCATCATTCTTATCGCAGAATATGATAAAATTAATTCTATTAAGAATGAGAAGGAGTATTTGTTACTCCTTTTTATTCTAAGTATAGAAGGATTGGTACCTAGAAAGGGGCATAGTGATGGAAAAGAAAAAATCTTTTCATGTCGCTGTAGTTGGAGCAACCGGCGCAGTTGGTGAACAAATGTTAAATACTTTAGAGAAACGTAATTTTCCTATTGGAAAGTTATCGTTACTTTCATCTAAACGTTCTGCAGGTAAAACGCTTTTATTTAAAGGAGAAGAAGTAACTGTACAAGAGGCTACTCCTGAAAGTTTTGAAGGAGTGGATATTGCACTCTTCAGTGCGGGTGGATCTGTATCAAAACAATTAGCACCAGAAGCAGCAAAACGCGGTGCAATCGTTGTCGATAATACGAGTGCGTTTCGCATGACAGAAAATGTCCCGCTTGTTGTACCAGAAGTAAACGAAAAAGATTTATTAGAGCATAATGGAATTATTGCAAATCCAAATTGTTCTACCATTCAAATGGTAGTTGCTCTTGAACCAGTTCGTCAAAACTTTGGTTTAAAACGAGTAATCGTTTCCACATATCAAGCTGTATCAGGAGCAGGAGCGGCTGCAATTGAAGAGCTACATGAACAATCACAAGCCATTTTAAACGGTGAAGAAGCAAAAGCAAATATTTTACCAGTAAAAGGTGATGAAAAGCATTATCAAATTGCATTTAATGCGATTCCGCAAATTGATAAGTTTGAAGATAATGGCTTTACATTTGAAGAAATGAAAATGATTAATGAAACAAAGAAAATTATGCATATGCCAGAACTTGAAGTAGCGGCAACGTGTGTTCGCTTGCCAGTTGTATCAGGTCATTCTGAATCTGTGTATATTGAAGTGGAAAAAGAAGGTGTGACAGTAGAAGAGCTGCGTACCCTGTTAGCGAATGCAGAAGGAGTTGTACTGCAAGATAATCCAGCAGAACAAGTATACCCAATGCCAGCAACTGCAGTTGGTAAAAATGAAGTATTTGTTGGTCGCATTCGTAAAGATCTAAACAATGATAAAGGATTCCATCTTTGGGTCGTATCTGATAACTTATTAAAAGGTGCTGCATGGAACTCTGTTCAAATTGCAGAACGATTAGTGAAATTACAATTAGTGTAAACGGCTAAAAGAAGGTGCAAAAATGAAAATTATTGTCCAAAAATTTGGTGGTACATCTGTACGTGATGAAAATGGTCGAAAACACGCCCTTCACCACATTAAAAGATCGTTGAAAGAAGGCTATAAAATTGTAGTTGTTGTATCTGCGATGGGGCGCAAAGGTGAGCCATACGCGACTGATACATTATTAGGCCTTGTAAATGAAAAACAATCGTTTATTTCAAAACGTGAACAAGATTTATTGTTGTCTTGTGGTGAGCTGATTTCGGCAATTGTGTTTTCCAATATGTTAAATGAAAATGAAATTAAATCGGCAGCATTCAATGGTGCGCAAGCAGGCTTTATTACAAATGATGATTTTACAAACGCTAAAATTATTGAAATGGACTGTGAACGTATCCGAAAAGAGTTAGAAGAAGTAGATGTAATTGTCGTAACAGGATTCCAAGGACAAACAAAAGAAGGTGATACGACAACACTTGGTCGCGGTGGAAGTGATACATCAGCGTCAGCATTAGGCGTTGCGCTTCATGCCGAATATATTGATATCTTTACAGATGTAGAAGGTGTGATGACAGCTGATCCACGTATCGTAAAAGATGCGCGTCATCTTGAAAATGTAACATATAATGAAATCTGTAATATGGCATATCAAGGTGCAAAGGTTGTTCATCCGCGTGCGATTGAAATTGCGATGCATGCTAAAGTACCATTGCGTGTACGTTCTACGTATTCTGACAGCGAGGGAACTTTAATTGCAGCGTATGATGGGGCACGCGACGTACAAGAGCGTCCTGTAACTGGTATTGCTCATTCTTCAAGTGTCACGCAAATTAAAGTGTTGGCCAAGGACGGAGCATACGATCTACAAACAGAAGTGTTCAAAGAAATGGCAAAAGAAAAGATTAGCGTAGATTTAATCAATATTTCTCCTACGGGTGTAGCATACACAGTTAGTGATGATGTTGCAGATCGAGCGGTTGAAGTACTTCATAAACTTGGATATAATCCACTTGTAACGGAGCACTGTGCAAAAGTATCTATTGTTGGAGCTGGTATCGCAGGTGTTCCAGGTGTTACTGCAAAAATTGTGACAGCGTTAGCTGAAAATGGAGTTCAAATATTGCAATCAGCAGATAGTCATACAACAATATGGGTACTTGTGAAAGAAGAGAAACTTGTAGATGCTGTAAATGCACTTCATCGTGCATTTGAGCTTTCAAAAGAAAAGCAACTGGAATTATAAGGAGTGAGACCATGAGAGATTTTGGGACAATTGCAACTGCGATGGTCACACCGTTTGATAAAAATGGGAACATCGATTTTGCAAAGACAACAAAATTGGTAAACTATTTGATTGATAACGGGACAACATCAATTGTTGTAGGAGGAACAACAGGTGAATCTCCTACATTAACATCTGAAGAAAAAGTAGCGTTATATCATCATGTCGTATCTGTTGTCGATAAAAGGGTGCCCGTGATAGCTGGAACTGGTAGCAACAATACACATGCTTCTGTGGAGCTTACGAAAAAAGCGGAAGAAGTAGGCGTAGACGCGATTATGTTAGTTGCACCATATTATAATAAACCGAGTCAGGAAGGTATGTATCAGCACTTTAAAATGATTGCTGAAAGTACAAAACTTCCAATCATGCTATATAACGTTCCAGGTCGATCTATTGTACAGATTTCTGTTGATACAGTTGTTCGTTTATCGCAAATTCCAAACATTGTTGCAATCAAGGATGCGGGCGGCGACGTATTAACGATGACAGAAATCATAGAAAAAACAGATGATGATTTTGCTGTATACAGTGGTGATGACGGATTAACATTGCCAGCGATGGCAATTGGAGCAAAAGGGATTGTATCTGTTGCTTCTCATGTTATTGGTAATGAAATGCAAGACATGATTGTAGCATTCCAAACTGGTGATATGAAAACAGCACAAACGCTTCATCAATTGTTAGTAAGAGTGACAAATGCATTATTTATGGCGCCGAGTCCAACTCCTGTGAAGACGGCATTGCAAATCGTAGGATTAGACGTTGGTTCTGTTCGTTTACCTCTTCTACCATTAACTGAAGCAGAACGAACGCAATTACTTGAAGTTATACAATCTATTCCTCGCTAAAAGGAAAGTGACTTAGTGGTATGTGCTAAGTCACTTTTTGTATTTTATCCCGCAATTCGCGGGCAGTCATATTCCCACCTCAAAATTCGGCGAAAGCACTGTCGAGTTCCAGTGGCTAGAGTGTTCGGTCCTACGAGATAAAAAGCGCTTCTACGTCAGAAGCTCCATCCCCTTCACATTCTGGACGAGCTGCTTTCACTTTTCTTAAGAAGTTAGGTGGAAGATAAACTGCTGGCATGCGCCTGATTGATGAGGGCTGATAATTAGTGGAGTCCACTGATTAAAGTTTCACTTTGCTTCTTAAATGAAGTAGTGAAATAAATCCAGTTCATCCTCTTATACATATTCTTCTCTTTTCTTTCTTATAATTTAACTTGTGTTCTATTTCTTATATCAGTTATAATATGGCTAAGTAGCTTAGTACGGGTATGCTTAGCAAAAATGGAAAAACTTTACGGGTTATCGGATTTTGTATGAATTTACATAAAATATTTGATTTATATAATGAAAGAGAGGTGGAACCTGGTTTAAAAACAAAAAACGTGATAAGACCTTCGTTTTAGATGTTGAAAATGATGGTGGAGTTTCCCCTGGTTTCTCTACAATGTTAGTGGGGTCAGTTTTTATACTATTTTTAAACCAGGCAACAACATGAAGAAGAAAGAGATAGATACAGTAAAAGTATTCGCTCTCGGCGGAGTGGGCGAAATTGGAAAGAATATGTACTGCGTAGAAATTGATTCTGAAATTTTTATTGTGGATGCAGGACTTATGTTTCCAGAAGAAGAGATGTTTGGAATAGATATTGTTATTCCTGATATCACATATTTAGTGGAAAATAAAGAGCGCGTAAAAGGACTATTTTTAACGCATGGTCATGAAGATCATATTGGTGGTATTGTTTATGTGCTAAGAAAATTGGATATTCCAGTTTATGGAACGAAATTAACGAATGGTCTTGTGAAAGAAAAGTTAGGAGAAGCGGGCATGTTAGGCCGTGTTGATTTAAAAACAATCGATTCTAATGCTACTGTAGAATTCGATACAACAACGGTTTCTTTCTTTAAAACAACACATAGTATTCCAGATGCAGTGGGTGTTTGTTTCCAAACTTCACAAGGTGCAATTGTATATACTGGTGATTTTAAATTTGATCAAACTCCTATTGGGAATAATGGTGCGGATATTGGAAAAATGGCACAAATCGGCAATGAAGGTGTACTTTGCTTACTATCTGATAGTACAAATGCAGAGCGACCTGGATATACAGGATCTGAGAGAGAAGTCGGTGTAGAGATTTCTAAAGTATTTTATAACTCAGAAGGTCGTATTATTGTAGCTTCATTTGCGTCTAATGTTCATCGTATTCAACAAGTTTTCGATGCGGCTTATGAAACTGGTCGTAAGGTAGCGGTAGTTGGCCGAAGTATGGTAAAGGTAGTTGATATTGCATATAATCTTGGCTATTTGAATATTCCAGACGGTATGTTAATTTCACTGCAGGATGTTGATAACTATCCTGAGAAAAAGGTGGCAATTTTAACGACTGGAAGCCAAGGTGAGCCAATGGCTGCCCTTTCTAGAATGGCAAGACAAGCTCATAAACAAATTACAATTCGTAAAGGTGATACAGTCATTATTGCAGCATCCCCAATTCCAGGGAATGAAACATCTGTCTCAAGAACAATTGATTTATTATTTAGAGCAGGTGCGGATGTAGTATATTATGGGGAAAAGAAAGTTCATGTTTCGGGGCACGGTAGTCAAGAAGAATTGAAGTTAATGTTGAATTTAATGAAACCGAAATATTTCTTGCCTGTACATGGTGAATTTCGTATGCAAAAGGCGCACGCCCGTTTAGCTCAAGATGTTGGAATTCAGTCGGATCGTATTTTTATCACAGAAAAAGGTGAAGTAATCTCCTTTATAAATGGTGAAGCGAAACCGGCAGGGAAGGTTCCAGCTGGAAATGTATTGATTGATGGATTAGGCGTTGGTGATGTTGGGAATATCGTGTTACGTGATCGGAAAATGTTATCGCAAGACGGTATTCTGGTCGTTGTTGTGACGCTTGGAAAAGATGAGAAAAAAATTATTTCTGGACCAGAAATAATTTCGCGAGGCTTTGTTTATGTTCGTGAATCTGAAGCGTTGATTGAAAAATCAACGGATATCGTACGTACAATTGTAGAACAATCTATTAAAGAATATTCTATTGAATGGTCAACGTTAAAACTAAATATTCGTGAGTTACTTGGACAATTTTTATTTGAAAAAACGAAGAGAAAACCGATGATTTTACCAATTATCATGGAAGTATAAGAGATGGCTGCCTATATAGGCAGCTTTTTCTTTTATCCTCTGTCGAATGAAATTTATAACTTAAGAAATAATAGTTGTATACGAGCGAAAGGGGATACGATATGGTAGAACGTGATGAAATAAAAAATGAAGAAAAAAAGACCGAGACAAAAGAAGAAATAAAAGAAGGTTCTGTGCTAGAGAAAATTCAGCAGCTTGGACAGACGAATGTTCCGCAATTAAATGAATCACGTATTCATTGTTTAACAATTGTAGGGCAAATTGAAGGTCATGTGCAATTGCCACCACAAAATAAAACGACGAAATATGAGCATGTTATTCCGCAAATTGTAGCAATTGAACAAAATCCTAAAATTGAAGGATTATTAATTTTGTTAAATACAGTTGGTGGGGATGTGGAAGCTGGGCTTGCGCTTTCTGAAATGATTGCTTCGCTTTCGAAACCGACTGTATCGATTGTTCTTGGCGGTGGCCATTCTATTGGTGTGCCGATTGCAGTATCAACAGATTATTCATTCATTGCAGAAACAGCAACAATGACAATTCACCCTATTCGTCTTACAGGTCTTGTAATTGGTGTTCCGCAAACATTTGAGTATTTAGATAAAATGCAAGAGCGTGTCATTCGTTTTGTAACAAAGCATTCCAAAGTAACAGAAGATCGTTTTAAGGAATTAATGTTTGCAAAAGGGAATTTAACACGAGATATTGGTACAAATGTTGTAGGTATGGACGCGGTGAAATATGGTTTAATTGATGATGTTGGAGGGATTGGCCAAGCAATCAAAAAATTAAATGAATTAATTGATGCGAATACATCAGCTGAACAAGGCGGGGCGTTGTTGCAATGATTTTATATACGATTATGCCAGAACAACTTGTGTATCCGATAGATCATACAGAATTTGCGAAACAGAAAATTGTACATGTAGATGGTATTGAGATGGTTGTGGATATGGGAAATGAAAATAATTATTCTGTTGTACGTGTATTAAGTACAAACCCCCAACATTTTTTACAATATGAACCTGGACAGAAAATATCCTTTTCGTAAAAGAAGGATTTTGTTTATGAGCTATGGTATAATATAAAAAACAAGAGGGTGAAGCAGCCGTGTGTATAGGCTGCTTTCTTCAGTTTATTCTGTAAAACCCTGTTTGCGTGGGACTATATTGGTTCTGCGAAAGTTCTATTTTTGAATGAGAATTTGAGGTGAAGAAATGGCAAAACAAAAGCAAAGAGGGACGAAAACAAAAGCAAGACGTACCATAAAGCCAACTTTGTACTACGAAATCGTCGGTTTGACTCTTTTTGCGCTCTCCATCATTACAATTATGCAACTAGGTGTTGTCGGAAAAGCATTCGTGCTATTTTTTCGCTTTTTCTTTGGAGAATGGTACATACTTGGAGTACTTGGAGTTATTGCACTTTCTATAGCGTTTGTTATAAAACGAGAGTGGCCGAATTTAGTAAACAAACGATTGATAGGTTTATATTTAATCGTATTAGCTATATTGATGTTTAGTCACATTACATTAGTCAACCTTTTAACAAAAGATGGAGCAGTACAAAGTACATCTGTTATTGTAACGACAAAAGATTTGTTCTTTCATGAAATGAAAAAAGGAGTCGACTCGGTACATTTAGGCGGAGGAATGTTTGGGGCCATTATGTTTGCGACATGCTACTTTTTATTTGATGAGGTTGGCGCGTACATAATTGGAATGATTCTCATTTTGCTTGGTGTATTATGTATTACAAATAAACATATAGGAGAAGTGCTTGCGCCAATTGGGCGTATACTTAGACGGCAATTTCAAGTGATGCAAGGTGATTATAAAGATTGGCAAACGAAACGGGCTGCTGAAAAAACTGAAAAGAAAAAGACTGCTCGTACGCGAAGTGAACGTCATGAGCCAGAAGCGCCGGAGTTAGTAGAGTATATTGAAGAAGTGGATGTGGCGCCGCCAATTATATCAAACTTTACTGAAAACTATACAACGCCGGATTCAATCAGTGAAGAACCTCCGAAAGCAATTCAAGAAGACCCTTTGCCGATGCAAGAAGAACAGTCGAAGCGGAATAAAGGTGAAAAAATTGTTGAATCACTTTCCGGAGAGACGACAGCACCGCCAATGCATTTTTCCGATGTTGAAAATAAAGACTATAAGTTGCCGTCTTTAGAGCTATTAAAGTTTCCGAACAATAAGCAAGTGACAAATGAGAATGAAACGATTTATGAAAATGCTCGTAAGTTGGAACGAACATTCCAAAGCTTCGGTGTGAAAGCAAAAGTAACAAAGGTTCATAGAGGACCAGCAGTTACAAAATATGAAGTGTATCCTGATATGGGAGTTAAGGTTAGTAAAATTGTTAGTTTAAGCGACGATTTAGCACTAGCTTTAGCGGCGAAAGATATTCGAATTGAAGCGCCGATCCCAGGGAAATCAGCTGTTGGTATTGAAGTGCCCAATTCAGAAGTTGCCGTGGTTACGCTAAGAGAAGTATTGGATTCGAAAGCAAATAATCATCCGGAAGAAAAGTTATTAATTGGACTTGGACGCGATATTACTGGTGAAGCTGTATTAGCACGTCTAAATAAAATGCCTCACTTACTCGTAGCAGGGGCAACTGGTAGCGGAAAGAGTGTATGTATAAATGGGATTATTACAAGTATTTTAATGCGCGCTAAACCACATGAAGTAAAACTCATGATGATTGATCCGAAAATGGTAGAATTAAATGTATACAATGGTGTCCCGCATTTATTAACACCTGTTGTGACAGACCCGAAAAAAGCGTCACAGGCATTAAAAAAGGTTGTCAATGAAATGGAACGGCGTTATGAATTGTTTGCACATAGTGGAACGCGGAATATTGAAGGCTATAATGAATATATTAAACAGAATAATGAACAATCCGAAGCGAAGCAACCAGAACTTCCGTATATTGTTGTTATTGTGGACGAGTTGGCAGATTTAATGATGGTTGCTTCTTCTGATGTAGAGGATGCGATTATGCGTTTGGCACAAATGGCACGTGCAGCTGGCATTCATTTAATTATCGCAACGCAGCGTCCATCTGTAGATGTAATTACTGGTGTTATTAAAGCGAATATTCCATCGCGAATAGCTTTTGCAGTTTCCTCTCAAACTGACTCAAGAACGATTCTTGATTCAGGTGGAGCAGAGAAATTGTTAGGACGTGGTGATATGCTGTTTGTACCAATTGGTGCTTCTAAGCCAGTTCGTGTACAAGGTGCATTTTTATCAGATGATGAGGTAGAGAAAGTAGTAGAATATGTTGTTGCACAGCAAAAAGCGCAATATCAAGAGGATATGATTCCGCAAGATGTACAAGAAACGAGGCAAGAGGTAGAGGATAATTTATATGATGAAGCTGTGCAGCTCATTGTAGAAATGCAAACTGCCTCAGTCTCTATGTTACAGCGCAGGTTTCGTATTGGATATACACGCGCCGCTCGATTGATTGATGCAATGGAAATGAACGGTGTTGTCGGTCCATATGAAGGAAGCAAGCCTCGTGAAGTGCTAGTAAAAGATATTCAAGAGAAAAGTTCGTGATAAAGTGAAACTTTAATCAGTGGGACTATTACTACCCACGAATAGTGGGATCAAGAAACCGACTAGGAAGGATTCTAGTCGGTTTCTTTATTAAACAAAAATGATAACGCTTACTATTTATGTATTTTAATGAGAATACGAATGGTTGTATTTATTTTTATTTCAACGTTCGATTTTTTTGTTTGATTGTATTGACAGTAATCATTTCAAGTGGTACGATTACTTCGAAATCAAAATAAACCTCATATAATCTTGGTAATAAGGTCCATAAGTTTCTACCTAGCAACCATAAATTTGCTAGACTATGAGGAAAAAGTGTCAATACAAGGTGTATAGCAACTTTGTTCCTAACTTTTTCATCATATGAGAAATGTAAGGTGCAAAGTTTTTTTTATGGATTAAAGAAAGAAAATTTCATTTAACGAAATTATTAGCACTTATTCGACAAATTGCAACTTTCTTATTTTTATTTAGGGGAATTCATGTTATATTAATTGTGGAAAAAAGAGAAAAGAGGTCTTACATCAGAGGTCGAATAAGTGAAGTGCGAGGGGAGTCTTATGTCAGTAAAGTCAGATAGTCGACACTTGTATTTACGAGTGATTGACCACATTAAAGGAAAGATTAAAAGCGGGGTATATAAAGAGAAGCAAAAGCTACCGTCCGAATTTGATCTAGCAAAAGAGTTGGGCGTTAGTAGAGCGACTTTGCGAGAAGCACTTCGAATTTTAGAAGAAGAAAGCGTTGTCATTCGTCGGCATGGTGTAGGAACGTTTGTAAATGCAAAGCCATTGTTTTCTTCAGGGATTGAACAATTATCTAGTATTACAGATATGATTACTAGTGCAGGCAAAAAGCCAGGTACAGTATTTCTATCATCAGCAGTAGGAAGCTTAACGGAAGAAGAAAAAGAAAAATTTAATAGTGAAGATGGTTTTGAAACACTTATGATTGAACGCGTTCGTACAGCAGATGGGGAACCTGTTGTTTATTGCGTTGATAAGTTACCGAAAGAAGTTCTTCCTGATTTGTCAGAATACAAAGAGGAATCATTACTTACGGTCATACATAGAAATACACATAAACGCATTACATATGCTGTTGCTCATATTGAACCACTTGGTTATCACTCTAAAATATCACCAATTTTAGAATGTGGACCGGAAACAGCATTACTTGTGTTAAAGCAAATGCACTATGATCAAAACGATGAACCGATCTTATATTCTATTAATTATTTTCGAGCAGACAAATTTAGCTTCCATGTGTTAAGAAAACGTATGTAGATTGTGCCCATTTTAGGGAGGTGACAGCAAGAAAATAGGGACATGGTTTTGTAAGGAACTAGATACATATTTTAGGAGGGGTTTTTAGTATGAAGAAAAAAGCGGGAATTTTATTATCATTAACGTTAGCAGCAAGCACAATTTTAGGAGCTTGTGGAAACACTGATAAGTCAAGCGAGAAAAAAGAGGGAAAAGACAGCAAAAACTTTAAAGTTGGTATGGTTACAGACGTTGGTGGAGTAGATGATAAATCATTTAACCAATCTGCTTGGGAAGGTTTAAAAAAGTTTGGTAAAGATAACAAACTAAAAGAAAATGAAGGATATCGCTATCTTGAATCTGCTAAGGATGCAGACTATATTCCGAACTTAGCAAAATTTGTAGACACTAACTACAATTTAACATTTGGAATCGGTTATAAAATGCAAGAGGCTATCCAAGAAACAGCAGTAAAAAATCCGAAAAAACAATTTGCACTTGTTGATGCAGTAGTTGATAAGCCGAATGTAACAAGTATTACATTTAAAGACCATGAAGGCTCTTTCCTTGTAGGTGCGGTTGCGGCAATGACAACAAAATCAAATAAAGTAGGATTTATTGGAGGGATTAAAAGTCCTCTAATTGAAAAATTTGAATCTGGTTTCAAGGCTGGTGCGAAATTTGTAAATCCGAATATTGAAGTTGTATCTCAATATGCAGAAGCATTTGATAAACCAGAAAAAGGTTCTGTATTAGCTTCAGCTATGTACGGTGGAGGCGTTGACGTAATTTATCATGCATCTGGTGCAACTGGTAACGGTGTATTTACAGAAGCGAAAAACCGCAAGAAAAAAGGTGAAAATGTTTGGGTAATCGGGGTTGACCGTGACCAAAACCAAGAAGGTATGCCAGAAAATGTAACATTAACTTCAATGGTAAAACGTGTTGACGTTGCAGTAGAAAAAGTTTCACAAAAAGCAAAAGACGGTAAACTTGAAGGCGGTAAAACAGAAGCGTTCGGTTTAGAAGATGATGGTGTTGGAATTGCAAAAACAACTGATAACGTGAAAAAAGTAAATCCAGAAATCTTAACAAAAGTAGAAGAATTGAAAAAGAAAATTGTAAGTGGTGAAATTAAAGTACCTTCTACTCCAAATGAGTACAAAACATTTGAAGCTTCTCTTAAAAAATAATGGTAGATCAATAGCAAAGGTTAGTTCTAAGAACTAACCTTTGCATATATAAAGAACTTTATCCTGTTAGGAGGATTAATATGGAATACGTAATTGAGATGAATAATATTACAAAAGTATTCCCAGGAATTGTGGCGAATGATGATATTACGCTGCAAGTGAAACAGGGAGAAATTCATGCTTTACTTGGAGAAAATGGTGCTGGGAAATCCACACTTATGAATGTTTTGTTTGGGTTGTATCAACCAGAACAAGGTGAAATTAAAATAAAAGGAGAATCTGTAAAAATTACCAATCCTAATGTAGCGAATGATCTTGGAATTGGCATGGTACATCAGCACTTTATGCTAGTACATAATTTTACAGTTACAGAAAATATTATTCTCGGAAATGAACCGAAGAAAAGCGGGAAAATTGCAATTGACGAAGCTGCTAAAGAAATTAAAGCATTATCTGAGCAATACGGATTGTCGGTAGATCCATATGCGAAAATAGAAGATATTTCTGTTGGAATGCAGCAACGTGTAGAAATTTTGAAAACGCTCTACCGCGGAGCGGAAATTTTAATTTTTGACGAACCGACAGCTGTTTTAACGCCGCAGGAGATTCAAGAACTTATTCATATTATGAAAAAGCTTGTGCAAGAAGGGAAATCTATTATTCTTATCACACATAAGTTGAAAGAAATTATGGAAGTATGTGATCGTTGTACAATTATTCGTAAAGGAAAGGGAATTGGAACGGTAGACGTTGCAAATACAGATGAAAACAAGCTTGCAGAATTAATGGTCGGACGTCAAGTGAATTTTAAAACAGAAAAGTCAGACGCCAAACCACGTGAAAATGTACTTGAAATTTCCAATCTTGTTGTGCACGATGCACGTCATTTACCTACCGTAAAAGGACTTGACTTAACTGTTCGTGCAGGAGAAATTGTTGGTATTGCAGGAATCGATGGGAATGGACAAAGTGAATTAATAGAAGCGATTACTGGTTTACGAAAAGTTGAGTCAGGCTCTATTACGTTAAGAGAGAAAGACGTAACAAATTGGCCAGTTAGACGGATTACAGAGGAAGGTGTTGGACACATTCCTGAAGATCGTCATAAGCACGGGCTTGTTCTTGATTTTTCTATCGGAGATAACATGGTACTGCAAACGTACTATAAAAATCCATATTCTAAAAAAGGTATTTTAAATTTTACAAAGGTTTATGAAAAAGCAAAATCGTTAATTCAACAGTTCGATGTTCGTACACCGAGTGAGCATACGCCAGCACGAGCATTATCTGGAGGAAATCAGCAAAAGGCAATTATTGCTCGTGAAGTAGATCGTGATCCGGATTTATTAATTGCTGCACAGCCAACACGCGGTTTAGATGTTGGGGCCATTGAGTTTATTCATAAAAAATTAATTGAACAGCGTGATAAAGGAAAGGCAGTTCTGTTACTTTCGCTAGAGCTTGACGAAATTATAAATGTAAGCGACCGCGTCGCTGTCATTTATGAAGGGAAAATTGTTGATATTGTAAATGCAAAAGAAACAAATGAGCAACAGCTAGGTCTGTTAATGGCTGGGGGAAAGAAGAAAGAGAAGGTGAACACAAATGGCTAAAAAATTTTTAACGGAGCGAACAATTAACATTTTAGTACCTGTATTATCCGTTATTTTTGGTTTACTTGTTGGAGCCATTGTCATGATTACGAGTGGATACGATCCAATAGTCGGCTATACCGCATTATGGGATGGTATGGTTGGGAATCCACGTGCAATAGGTGAAACACTCCGTACGATGATTCCGCTTGTTCTTGCTGGTTTATCAGTAGCGTTTGCCTTCCGTACAGGCTTGTTTAATATCGGGGTAGAAGGACAATTGTTAGTAGGGTGGCTTGCTGCTGTTTGGTTCGGTTATGCTGTTTCTTTACCAGCTTTCCTCCATGTTCCGTTATCGATATTATTTGCAGCGCTTGTTGGTGGACTGTGGGGATTTATTCCTGGATATTTAAAAGGGAAGTTTAAGGTAAATGAAGTTATCGTCACAATTATGATGAACTATATCGCGCTTTATGTAACTTATTACATCATTAGGAATTTTCTACATGAAGCAAATGAAAAATCGTATGATATAAAAGCGAGTGCGTCTTTAGCTTCTTCTTGGTTATCCTCTTTAACAGATGGCTCTCGCCTGCACTGGGGAATCGTTGTCGCGATTGTTGTAGCACTTATTATGTGGTTTATATTAGATCGTACAACATTAGGTTACGAGCTGAAATCGGTTGGATTTAATGAGCACGCTTCTAAATATGCTGGAATGAAAGTGTCACGTAATGTTGTATTATCAATGACAATAGCTGGTGCATTTGCTGGAATTGGTGGTGCAATGGAGGGACTTGGAACATTCCAAAGTATGACAGCGATGTCTTCTTTTACAGGAATAGGATTTGATGGTATTGCCGTGGCTCTTCTTGGTGCAAATAATGCATTTGGTATTTTGCTATCAGCACTATTATTTGGCGGATTGAAAAGTGCTGCACCGCAAATGAACTTTGAAGCGAACGTTCCATCTGAACTCATTAATGTTATTATTGCATGTATTATTTTCTTTGTAGCTTGTAGTTACATTTTACGATGGGCACTTTCTCGTTTTAGCAAGGAGGGGAAATAAATGAGTTTCCTAGATATTGTAGCCATTCTTGTCACAGGTACGTTATATACGTCAGCACCGCTTATTTTTACAGCACTTGGGGGCGTGTTTAGTGAACGTTCTGGTGTTGTTAACATTGCATTAGAAGGTTTAATGTTGTTTGGTGCATTTATTGGTGTTGTTACAACTCTATTAATGGGAGATACATGGGGAGCGATGACACCGTGGATTGCGCTTATTTTTGCAGCGATTGGCGGAGGATTATTTGCACTTCTTCATGCGGTTGCATCTATTACATTCCGTGCTGATCAAGTTGTCAGCGGAGTAGCGATTAACTTTTTAGCATTAGGGTTATCAGTGTTTGCGATTAAAAAGATTTTTGGAAAAGGTCAAACTGATTTTATCCAATATCGTATTGAAAAAATTGATATTCCGGGCCTTTCTGATATTCCTGTTATTGGAAAAGTGTTTTTCTCTGATGTACCATTAACTTCTTATATTGCAATTATTTTAGCATTCGTAGTTTGGTATGTGATTTATAAAACACCGTTTGGTTTACGATTACGTGCTGTTGGGGAACATCCGATGGCAGCTGATACAATGGGTATTAATGTTTATAAAATGCGCTATATCGCAGTTTGTTTATCGGGTATGTTTGCTGGTGTTGGCGGTGCTGTATTTTCAACGTCTATCTCAAATAACTTTTCTGGGGCTACAATTACAGGGCAAGGATTTTTAGCGTTAGCAGCAATGATTTTTGGGAAATGGCATCCAATTGGAGCTCTAGGTGCAGCGTTATTTTTTGGATTTGCACAGTCACTTGGTGTTACAGGTGGTACAATTCCTGTTATAGATCAAATTCCAAGTATCTTTTTAACGATATTACCATATGTATTAACAATATTTGCACTTGTCGGTTTTGTTGGACGTTCCGAAGCTCCGAAAGCGCTTGGAACACCATATGAAAAAGGAAAACGATAAAAGCTAAAAAGCTCGCACATTAGTGCGAGTTTTTTTACATACAATAACGTTAATACATGAGAAAATTTGCATTTTCTTTTGTGAAAACTGTATATTGAAGAAGAAAATTCCTTTTTAGAGGAGGGTTACAAATGGATCTTATAAAACAAGAAACACATGAATTAGGTGGATTACGTGTACATATGATTCCAACAGAAAAATATAAAACGAATACATTTGTGTTACGGTTAAAGTCACCGTTATGTGAAGAAACAGTAACAGAACGCGCTTTGCTGCCTTATGTATTACAAAGTGCTACAGAAACACACCCGTCTGTCATTCGAATTCGTCAATATTTAGAGGAGTTATATGGTTCGTCATTAGCTGTTGATGTAAGCAAAAAAGGTGAGGATCATGTTATTTCTATTTATATAGACATTGCCAATGAAACATATTTACAAGAAGCACCGCCTCTCTTTGAAAAAGCAATTGCTATGCTTGCTGATATTTTATTAAGACCAGCAACAGAAGGAAATGGTTTTTTACAAACGGTTGTAGAAAGTGAAAAACGTGCACTGGTGCAGCGTATTGAATCTACGTTTGATGATAAAATGCGCTATGCAAATGAACGTCTCATCGAAGAAATGTGTAAAGTAGAACCGTACCGTTTAAGTGCAAATGGTCAAAAAGAGCGTGTTTCTAATATTACAAACGAAACGTTGTATCAATATTATAAAAAAGTATTAAATGAAGATGAAATGGATTTATATATTATAGGTGATATTGAAGAAGGTGCTCTTGAACTTGTGAAACGATACTTTTCTGTTTCTAAACGTGAACCGAAAGAAAGAAGTGTATTGCTTCATAAGAAAAATGAAGAAGAACAAGAGGTTGTAGAAAAACAAGAACTAAAGCAAAGTAAATTAAATATTGGATATCGCACATATATTACGTATCGCGACGAAGATTATTTTGCGCTGCAGTTATTTAATGGCTTGTTTGGTGGTTTTTCGCATTCAAAATTATTTGTGAATGTACGTGAAAAAAACAGCTTGGCATATTATGCTGCCTCTCGTTATGAAAGTCATAAAGGACTTCTGTTCGTAATGTCTGGAATTGAGGGGAAAAATTATGAAAAAGCTGTAACGATTATTAAAGAACAAATGATAGCAATGCAAAATGGTGATTTTACGGATGAGGAAATTGTACAAACAAAAAGTGTGATTAAGAATCAAGTTTTAGAGACAATTGATACGCCGCGCGGTCTTGTAGAACTTTTGTACCATGAAGTGATTGCAAATTATGGCCGTCCTGTAGAAGAATGGTTAACAGAGATTGAACGAGTAACGAAAGAGGAAATCGTCAAAGTAGCTAATAATATTCAGCTAGATACAATTTACTTCTTACATGGGACGGAGGGAGTTTAAGATGGAAAAAATCGTTTATGAACAATTAAAAGAAACGCTGTATTACGAAAAACTGCCCAATGGTCTAGAAGTATACATTCTCCCAAAACAAGGTTTTAATAAAACGTATGCAACATTTACGACAAAGTATGGTTCTATTGATAATACGTTTGTGCCGCTTGGAAAAAATGATATGCTTCGTGTACCAGATGGAATTGCACATTTTCTAGAGCATAAATTGTTTGAAAAAGAGGATCACGATGCGTTCCAATTATTTAGTAAGCAGGGAGCTTCTTCAAACGCATTCACATCGTTTACAAGAACTGCATATTTATTTTCTTGCACATCAAACGTTGAAAAGAATTTAGAAACATTGTTAGATTTCGTGCAAGATCCATACTTTTCTGAACAAACGGTCGAGAAAGAGAAGGGGATTATTGGGCAAGAAATTCAAATGTATCAAGATAATGCCGATTGGCGTTTATATTTTGGATTAATTGACAGTTTATATAGGGAACATCCTGTAAAGATTGATATCGCAGGAACAATTGATTCAATCAGTAAAATTACGAAAGATTTGTTGTATGAGTGTTATCATACATTTTATCACCCAAGCAATATGTTACTATTTGTTGTTGGTTCGATTGATCCAGAGAAAACGATGGATTTAGTGCGTCAAAATCAAGCGAAAAAAAATTATACTGCTCAATCTGAAATAGCTCGGTCTTTTGATGAAGAACCAGAACAAGTAAATGAGAAAAAAATGGTGATTACAATGCCGGTACAAACACCGAAATGTTTAGTTGGTGTGAAAACGCAAGACTTGAAGCGACAAGGAAAAGACTTGTTAAAGCAAGAAATTGCTTTAACTCTTATGTTAGATTATTTATTTGGAAAAAGTTCTACCCATTATGAAACATTGTATAATGAAGGTTTAATTGATGATACGTTTTCGTACGATTATACAGAAGAAAGCAGTTTTGGTTTTGCGATGATTGGTGGAGATACGAAACATCCAGATGAATTAGCAAAGCGAATAACAGATATTTTACTACAAACGAATTATGATGAGTTATGCGCGGAAACGTTAGAACGTGTGAAAAAGAAGAAAATAGGTGGTTTTTTACGTTCGCTAAATTCCCCAGAATATATTGCAAATCAATTCACACGATATGCATTTAACGGTTCTAGTTTGTTTGACGCATTATCTATATTGGAAAGTTTATCAATTCAAGATTTACAAACAGTTGTGAAGAACTTTTTAAAAGAAGAACGAGTAAGTATTTGCCAGGTACTTCCGAAGAAATAATGAAGTAGAGAGAGGAAAAAGATGAAGAAGTTTGCATTAGTTACCGGGGGAAGTGGGGGAATCGGCTCTGCCATTGTAAGACGGTTAGTAAAAGATGGCTACGCGGTGTATGTTCATTATAATCAAGGCGAAAAGAGAGTTCAGCAATTAGAACAAGAACTTAAAGATATTATTCCCGTTCAGGCTAACTTATCAGAAATAGATGGTGCTTCGCAATTATGGTCGCAAATTCAGCATCCAATTGAGGCGATTGTATATGCGGCTGGGCAGAGTGTTTTTGGATTGACGACAGATGTTACAGATGAACAATTAAATGAGATGGTGGAGTTGCAAGTGAAAAATGTATATAAACTTGTTTCATTTGCACTTCCCTCCATGGTTCGAAATCGAAGTGGGAATATCGTTGTGATTTCTTCCATTTGGGGACAAATAGGTGCTTCATGTGAAGTGTTGTATTCAATGGTGAAAGGAGCGCAAAATTCATACGTAAAAGCATTGGCGAAAGAGGTTGCATTAAGCGGTGTACGGGTGAATGCGATTGCTCCAGGTGCAATTGAAACAGAAATGCTGCGTGTATTTTCGAATGAAGAAAAGCAAGAGATTGCAGAAGAAATTCCGCTTGGCCGATTAGGAATGGCAGAGGAAGTTGCAAATACAGTTGCATTTGTAGTTTCTTCTCAAGCATCTTATATAACAGGTCAAATCATTGGAGTAAATGGGGGCTGGCATTGTTAATCGCTTAAAGTAAGGAGTAGTGTGTTTTACTCATACATAAAAAAAAGCATAGTGGCAAATAGTAAATATGACTCCATTACTTTATAGTGAGGTGCATAACAATGTCAGTATTAGATAACTTTGAACAATGGAAAGGCTTTTTAGGAGAACGTTTAGACCAAGCGCAAGGAAAAGGTTTAGACGGCGGTGCAATTTCTGATATGGCTTATCGTATTGGGGATTATTTAGCAAATGAAGTAGAAGCGCGTAATGACCAAGAAAAATTATTGGCGGAGCTATGGAAAGTTGCAGATGAACAAGAGCAACATACAATTGCAAATTTAATGGTAAAAATGGTCAATCATAAGTAATGAAAAGAGAGGAAGAATCCTCTCTTTTTTTGTCGATTTTGAGAATCATTCAATTAAATCGAGTTTTCGATTGTACATTTCACTTTCCTATTAGGGGAAAATCATATAATATAGTACGTAGGTGTAGAGTAAGCAAGGGGGGGGCATCAAATGATTGAATGGTATTTTGAGTATGAAATACATAAAAACCGACCTGGCTTGCTTGGTGATGTTTCTTCGTTAATCGGTATGCTTGGTATTAATATTGTAACAATTAATGGGGTAGACAATGCTAGGCGCGGACTATTATTAATGTGTGAAAATCAAGAACAAATTTCTAGACTTGAATCAATTTTAAATACGATGGATAATATAACTGTAACGAAATATCGTCCACCGAAGCTTCGCGATCGATTAGCAGTTCGTCACGGAAGATATATACAGCGAGATGCGGATGATAAGAAAACATTTCGTTTCGTTCGTGATGAATTAGGTTTACTTGTCGATTTTATGGCGGAACTGATGAAAAAAGATGGCCATAAATTAATTGGAATTCGTGGAATGCCGCGCGTTGGAAAAACAGAATCCATCGTTGCTGCAAGTGTTTGTGCAAATAAACGTTGGCTTTTTGTATCGTCGACTCTTATTAAACAGACGGTACGCAGTCAGTTAATTGAAGATGAATATAATGATAATAATATCTTTATTTTAGATGGAATTGTTTCAACGAAGCGCGCAAATGAACGACACTGGCAGCTTGTTCGCGAAATTATGAGATTGCCAGCAACAAAGGTTGTAGAGCATCCAGATGTATTTGTGAGTCAGTCAGAATATACACTTGATGATTTTGATTACATTATTGAGTTGAGAAATGATTACGATGAAGAAATTCAATACAGTCTAGTAGATGAAATTGAACAAGGAAATCAAAATAATTTTTCTATGTTCGACTTTTAAAGAAATATTGAGGTGTTAGCATTGACAGAATTAGGACAAAAGCTGAAAGAAGCACGAGAATTGAAAGGTTTTTCCATCGATCAGCTGCAGGAAATTACGAAAATTCAAAAACGTTATTTGATTAGTATTGAAGAAGGAAATTATAGTATATTGCCTGGAGATTTTTACGCGCGTGCCTTTATAAAACAATATGCAGAAGCAGTTGGGTTAAATGGAGAGGCACTACTTGAAGAATATCGACACGAAATACCGCAGTCGATTTCTCAGGATGTCCCGCAATTTTCCACGGGACAAAAGGCGCAGGAAACTGTACAAAAAGCAGCGTCATCACAAATTGCAGACCATATGCCTAAAATTTTAATTACATTGCTTGTTATTGCTGTTGGTGTTGCAATTTGGTTCGTGTTTCAGTTTGTTTTAGGTAAAAATGACGATAGTCAAGTAAAACAAACGAAAAATGCACAAACAGAAGTGGAAAAAGCAGAAAATTCTCCTCTTGATCAAAAGAAAGAAGAGAAAAAACAAGAGAAGAAACAAGAAGTACCTCAACAACCTGGGCAGCAACAAAATCCAGCTCAACAAGAGATTAAAGTTGTTGAAAAGAACGGGAAAGAATCTACATTGGAACTTCGTCATAATAAAGAATTGAAAGTAGAAATAACTGCAAAAGGTACAAGCTATGTAGATATTAAAAACGAAGATGGTAAAGAACTTTATACAGGTACTTTAAATAAGGATGAAAAACAACAACAGGATTTGTCATCAGAACATGTTGTGCGTTTAAACATTGGTAATGCATCAAATGTTGAAATTAAAATTAACGGTCAACCTGTTGAATTTCCACAAAATGCAGAGGAAATGTATCATCAAATTTTAGTGATTAAAAACCTAGGAGAACAACCTGCACAATAATAGTCATCGTTCCGATGACTTTTTTCAATGCATAAACCGTTTTTGACATGATGGAGGAATAGCTGTGAATTTACCAAATAAAATTACTGTATCAAGAATTTGCTTAATTCCTATATTTTTAATTATTATGCTCGTTCCGTTTGATTGGGGAGTATATACAATTGGAGATGTAGAATTGCCAATTCAGCACTTAGTCGGGGCTCTTGTTTTTATTATTGCTTCTGCGACAGATTGGATTGATGGCCATTATGCAAGAAAACATAATCTTGTAACGAATCTAGGGAAATTTTTAGATCCTTTGGCGGATAAATTATTAGTATCTGCAGCATTAATTACGCTTGTAGATTTACATTATGTAGCGACTTGGATGGCAGTTGTTATTATAAGCCGAGAATTTGCAGTTACAGGTTTACGTCTTGTATTAGCTGGTACAGGAGAAGTGGCTGCTGCGAAAATGCCTGGGAAAATTAAAATGTGGATGCAAGTTATTGCAATTTCTGCCTACTTACTTCACGATGTTCCGTTTAATTTAATTAATGTCCCAATTGCAGATATTTCAATATGGGTTGCACTTATTTTCACGATTATTTCAGGATGGGATTATTTCTGGAAAAATAGAGGAGTATTTGTTGATTCGAAATAACGGCTTATGGGGGAATGGAAGATGAATGCAGAGATTATCGCGGTTGGTACAGAGCTATTGCTTGGGCAAATTGCGAATACGAATGCTAAGTTTTTATCAGAAAAACTAGCATCAATCGGAATCGATGTATATTATCACACAGTTGTAGGAGATAATAATAATCGCTTACGCCAAGCAATTGAAATTGCTCAAAAGCGTGCCGATATATTGATTTTCACAGGTGGCTTAGGACCGACAAAAGATGATTTAACGAAAGAAACAATTGCTTCCTCCTTGCAGGAAGAGCTTGTATATGATGAAATAGCACTTGATTCCATTGCTGATTATTATAAAAGAACGGGAAGAGAGTTTACAGAAAATAATAAAAAACAAGCTCTTGTTTTAAGGGGAGCAACTGTGTTTGCAAATGATCATGGTATGGCTCCGGGTATGGGATTATGTAAAGATAACAAGGTGTATATTTTACTTCCAGGACCACCTAAAGAAATGAATCCAATGTATACAAGTTATGTAGAGAATTGGCTTCTTCCTTTTACATCTGGTGAGAATCTATATTCTCGTACTCTTCGATTTTTTGGAATTGGAGAATCACAATTAGAGGCAACGATTCAAGATTTAATAGATGCTCAAACGAATCCGACCATTGCTCCTCTTGCTTCTGAAGGAGAAGTAACGCTTCGCTTGACAGCAAAGCACCATGATGCAAAAGAAGCTGAATCTTTGATAAATCATGTAGAAGAATTGATTTTACAAAGAGTAGGGCAATTTTTTTATGGATATAATCAAGATCTTCTTCATAAAAAAGCAATTACTTTGCTTAAACAAAAGTGTTTAACGATTGCATGTGCTGAAAGTTTAACGGGTGGCTTATTTGGTGATCGTATTACTGAAGTTGCCGGTGTATCTTCTCTGTTTAAAGGTGGCGTAATTTGTTATAGCAATGATGTAAAACAACATGTACTAGATGTGCCAGAAAAGACTTTACAAACAGATGGAGCTGTTAGTGAAGATTGTGCCCGTTATCTTGCTGAAAGTGTGAAAAAACTAATGCAAACGAATGTCGGAATTAGCTTCACTGGAGTAGCAGGGCCGGATGCATCTGAAGGAAAAGAACCTGGAACAGTGTTTATTGGCTTAGCAATAGATGAACAACCGACAGTAGTTATTCCCCTTGCATTAAGTGGAAGTCGTCAACAAATTCGTGAACGAACTGTCAAATACGGATTTTATCATCTGTATAAGAAGCTAGAAGAGATATAAATCTCTTCTAGCTTTTGTTATTTTATATAGAAAAATAGAGGTTTTCCTCTACTGGAAAATAAAAAAACGAATAAACGTTCGATTTTTGTTGGCATAATGGGAAGAAAATATGTATAATAAGATTAGCATTTAAGTTAAGGAGGAATTTTTGAATGAGTGATCGTCAAGCGGCATTAGATATGGCGTTAAAACAAATAGAAAAACAATTCGGTAAAGGCTCTATTATGAAACTAGGAGAGCAAGCGGAACGTAAGATTTCAACTATACCAAGTGGCTCATTGGCACTTGATGTAGCCCTTGGAGTTGGCGGTTATCCACGAGGTCGTATTATTGAAATTTATGGACCTGAAAGTTCAGGTAAAACAACGGTTTCCTTACATGCGATTGCAGAGGTACAGCGTCAAGGCGGACAAGCGGCGTTTATTGATGCAGAACATGCAATGGATCCTGTATATGCACAAAAACTAGGTGTTAACATTGATGAATTATTATTATCTCAACCAGATACAGGAGAACAAGGATTAGAAATTGCTGAAGCATTAGTACGAAGCGGTGCAATTGATATTATTGTTATTGACTCGGTAGCAGCACTTGTTCCAAAAGCAGAGATTGAAGGAGAAATGGGTGACTCTCATGTCGGTTTACAAGCACGTTTAATGTCACAAGCTCTTCGTAAATTATCTGGTGCAATTAACAAGTCAAAAACAATCGCAATTTTCATTAACCAAATTCGTGAAAAAGTTGGGGTAATGTTTGGAAATCAACAAATGGTTGCTTAATCTTTATAGATTAAGGAGTTTACTATGGGTTTCCCTTGCTAGTGATAGCAAGTTCAAAAAACCTTGTGAACCTTATTGCCTAAGGGTGTAGCTATATAGCTGCTAACGGTGAAGCCCTCCAAATAATAGGGTAATACCGTGCCAAGCTTCAGACGGATTTGAAGAAGGTGTAGAGACTACCGAAAAGGACTTTTAAAGTTAACTGAGTAGGGTACGGCAGAAGATAGGCTCCTGCTGGAAGTGCAAGGCTCTCTGTAAAGAGATGAAGAGATAGTCCGCGCTATAGAGATGGAAAATCTATAGAATTTTGCCAGAAACAACTCCAGGTGGACGTGCGTTGAAGTTCTATTCAACTGTACGTTTAGAAGTACGTCGTGCTGAGCAGTTAAAGCAAGGTAACGATATTGTTGGTAATAAAACAAAAGTGAAGGTAGTAAAAAATAAAGTAGCGCCTCCTTTCCGCGTTGCAGAGGTTGATATTATGTACGGAGAAGGGATCTCGAGAGAAGGCGAAATTTTAGATATGGCTTCTGAACTTGATATCGTTCAAAAGAGCGGAGCTTGGTATTCTTATAATGAAGAACGCTTAGGACAAGGGCGTGAAAATGCGAAGCAATTTTTAAAAGAAAATCCAGAGATTACAGACGAAATAGCATTCTTTATTCGTGAGCATCATGGTATTGGTGAAGAGGGTGCATCTGGAAGCGGAGAAGATATGACTCTTCTTGAAGATTAAAAGACACGGTTTCGTGTCTTTTATTTTTTAGCCTGCTAATTATGAACGGTATTAATCTATTTTAAATGAGTTTGTTTTGTTCAACTAATAATCGGCAAGAGGTAAAGAAACCTCACTAATGGAAGTTTCACTTGACTGTAGGTAAAGAAAGTAAAGGTAGACAATGCTTGACAATGAAAATAGCGGTAGATACAATGATAATGTATATTTTTTCTTATATTATATACGACACACTCTTCTCAAGAAGAGAAGTAACATTCGGAGAGGACGTATACTTTCCGAAATAAGCATATGTCTAGTTTAATTGTGAATTGAAGAAAGTCCCTTAAAAAGGCGGGACGACGGTCATCGCTGTACGTTGTAGGTGCAAACAAT
Organism: Bacillus sp. S10(2024); assembly: GCF_050473865.1. Taxonomy (NCBI): domain Bacteria; kingdom Bacillati; phylum Bacillota; class Bacilli; order Caryophanales; family Bacillaceae; genus Bacillus; species Bacillus sp. S10(2024). The sequence continues at coordinate 567,472 of NZ_JBFLUR010000002.1, forward strand.
GTACATCCATGCAGTCTTTTTTCATTCATAGCAAGAGGAGGTGAAATAATGGGTAATGAATTTTGGATACTCATCTCCATTTTGCTGGCCATCGTCAGTGCAGTTGTTGGGTTTTTTGTTCGAAAGTCCATTGCGGAAGCGAAGATTAACGGTGCGACCAATGAAGCGAAGCGCATTGTAGAAGATGCAAATCGTCAAGCAGAAGCACTGAAAAAGGAAGCGCTATTAGAAGCAAAGGATGAAATTCATACACTTCGTACAGAAGCGGAATTAGAAATTCGTGACCGAAGAAGCGAGTTACAAAAACAAGAAAATCGTTTAATGCAAAAAGAAGAGAACCTTGATCGAAAAGATGAATCGCTTGAGAAAAGTCAGCAATTATTAGAAAAGAAAGAGGAATCTCTTGTAGCAAGACAACAGCAGATTGAAGATTTGGAAAGCAAAGTGGGAGAGTTAGTACAAAAACAGCAAGATGAATTAGAGCGTATTTCTAACCTAACACGTGAGCAAGCAAGAGCTATTATCTTAGAAAAAGTTGAAAATGAAATTTCGCATGAAATCGCTGTTATGGTAAAAGAAACTGAAGTACGTGCAAAAGAAGAAGCGGATAAGAAAGCGAAAGAGATTTTATCTTTAGCTATGCAAAGATGTGCTGCTGATCACGTTGCCGAAACAACGGTTTCAGTTGTAAATCTTCCAAATGACGAAATGAAGGGTCGTATTATCGGGCGTGAAGGACGAAATATTCGTACGTTAGAAACATTAACGGGTATTGATCTAATTATTGATGATACACCAGAAGCAGTAATATTATCAGGTTTTGACCCAATTCGTCGTGAAACTGCTCGTATTGCTTTGGATAAACTTGTACAAGACGGACGTATTCACCCAGCCCGTATTGAAGAAATGGTTGAAAAATCAAGACGTGAAGTGGATGAGTATATTCGTGAAGTTGGAGAACAAACGACATTTGAAGTAGGTGTACATGGATTACACCCAGACTTAATTAAGATTTTAGGTCGTTTGAAATTTAGAACAAGCTACGGTCAAAACGTCCTAAAACACTCTATGGAGGTTGCTTACTTAGCTGGGCTAATGGCAGCAGAACTTGGTGAGGACGAAAAACTGGCTCGTCGTGCTGGTTTATTGCATGACATCGGAAAGGCAATTGACCATGAAGTTGAAGGTAGCCACGTTGAAATTGGCGTCGAGCTTGCGACAAAATATAAAGAGCATCCAGTTGTTATTAATAGTATTGCATCTCATCATGGGGATACAGAACCTACTTCTATTATCGCAGTTCTTGTGGCCGCGGCAGATGCATTGTCAGCAGCAAGACCTGGAGCGCGAAGTGAGACACTTGAAAATTATATTCGTCGTCTTGAGAAGCTTGAAGAGATTTCTGAGTCTTATGATGGTGTTGAGAAATCCTATGCAATTCAAGCTGGACGTGAAGTTCGTATCTTAGTGAAACCAGATACAATTGATGACTTAGAGGCTCATCGTTTAGCACGTGATATTCGAAAACGTATTGAAAATGAACTGGATTATCCAGGACATATTAAAGTTACCGTTATTCGGGAAACTCGTGCAGTTGAATATGCAAAATAAAGTGGTGGTGTTGCACCACTTTATTTTTTTGTGCTGAGAATGGACACAATATAAGAAAGCTTGTAGAATCGGAAATGACTCATGAAATAGGATAATGTGAGCAAATCCGTATTTTCATAAGTGAAGGTTGTAATTTATCCCGCTATTCGTGGGCAGTAATACTCCCACCTTACAATTCGGCGAAAGTAATGTCTAGCTCTAGCGGCTAGAATCTCCGGTCGTTTCGCCTTCTCGGACGAGGCAAAAAGCGCCTCTTTATCGGGGGCTCCAACGTCCTGCGACTCTCAGCGAGCCGCTTCCGCTTTTTTGAAGAAGTTAGGTGGCAGATAAAAGATAAACTGCCGGCATGCGCCCAATTGGTGAGGGGTGATTAAAGTTTCACTTTATGAGAATAAACTACGAAGAATGTATAGATGGAAAGGGTAAGAACAATGAGAATTTTATTTGTTGGGGATGTAGTAGGCTCGCCAGGAAGAAAGATGATTCAAGATTACGTGCCTGCGTTAAAGAAAAAATATACACCTACAGTTACGATTATTAACGGAGAAAATGCTGCAGGTGGACGTGGTATTACAGAGAAAATTTATCGTAATTTTTTAGAGTGCGGTGCACAAGCAGTTACACTTGGAAATCATGCATGGGATAACCGTGAAATTTTTGAATTTATTGATGATGCAAAGTACCTTGCAAGACCAGCAAATTTCCCGGAAGGAACGCCAGGAAAAGGACTTATTTTTGTAAATTGTAATGGCGTAGAAGTAGCGGTAATTAATTTACAAGGTCGTACATTTTTACCACCAATTGATTGTCCGTTCCGAAAAGTGGACGAATTGATTAAGATCGCAAAAAAACGTACGAACATTATTTTTATTGACTTTCATGCGGAAACAACGAGTGAAAAGCAAGCGCTAGGATGGTATGTAGATGGACGTGCTACAGCAGTTGTTGGTACGCACACACACGTTCCAACAGCGGATAATCGTATTTTACCAGATGGAACAGCTTATATTACAGATGTTGGGATGACAGGTCCATATGATGGGATTTTAGGAATGGATCGTGAAGCAGTGCTGAAGAAATTTTTAACAAACCTTCCAGTACGTTTTGAAGTAACCAATGGAAGAACGCAGTTAAGTGCCGTGTTAATTGATGTAGATCCTAATACAGGGAAAGCTAAAAAAATTGATCGTATTTTAATTAATGATGATCAACCATTTTTTGAATAAAACACAAAAAGTTGGAAAAGAAAATATATTTTAATTTTTTAGAAAAATTACGAATTTTTAGCAGGAATATGAATCATTGCTCGTGAATATAAGTTAAAAGTGAACTCAATCGCTAATATTTTTTAAAGAAACGAGGAGGAAACGAGCAATGGAAATATTAAAAGTTAAAGCAACTTCAGTACCTAACTCTGTAGCTGGTGCACTTGCTGGAGTCATTCGTGAGCGTGGCTCAGCAGAAATGCAAGCAATTGGTGCAGGTGCATTGAATCAAGCCGTAAAGGCAGTAGCAATTGCGAGAGGATTTGTGGCGCCGAGTGGTGTGGATTTGATATGTATCCCAGCTTTCACAGATATTATGATTGATGGTGAAGAACGTACAGCAATTAAATTAATTGTAGAGCCTCGTTAAATTGGATGACCTGTTTGCATTTGCAAACAGGTCATTTTTATCCATCTATTTGTGGACAGTCATAAGGGGCAAGCTAATGATTATTGCAAGAAGATTTTGGTTGCCAGCTGTAACAATACAATAAAACATAAGAATATTTCAGGAAGAAAGGATGAAGAGCATTGAAAATTTTTGATGCGCACTGTGATGTATTGTGGCAGTTATGGATGGGGAAAGGAAAGCGAACTTTTCAAAATGATTCTTCTTTACATATTACATATGATCAGTTAACACAAAAGGGTGGTAGTATTCAATGTTTTGCAATTTATGTACCGGAAGAAGTTTCATATGAACAACGATTTGCAGTTGCATTAGAGATGGCAAATATATTTCATGAACAAATTTTGGCTCTTCCGAATATAAAATGGATTCGGACAAAAGAAGATATTCTGAAATTGGAAACGAATGATATAGGAGCGCTTTTAACTTTAGAAGGATGCGATGCAATTGGAAAAGAATTAACGAAGCTAAAAACGTTGTATTATCTTGGTGTTCGTTCTGTTGGCCTTACTTGGAACTATGCGAACTTAGTTGCTGATGGAGCGTTAGAGTCTCGAGATGGCGGTTTAACACTGTTTGGCGAAAAAGTAGTTGATGATTTAAATCGCTACAAGATATGGACAGATGTTTCTCATCTGTCAGAGAAAGGGTTTTGGGATGTGATGGAACTTGCCGATTATCCAATTGCATCGCATTCAAATAGTTATGAGTTATGTTCGCATCCAAGAAATATAACGAATGAACAAATAAGAGCATTAATTCAAAAAAACGGAATGATTGGGATAACATTCGTCCCAATGTTTTTAGCTGCAAACAAGTCTGTTTGTACTGATGATATATTAAGGCACGTAGAGCATGTGTGTATGCTTGGCGGCGAGAGGAATGTAGGATTCGGATCAGATTTTGATGGGATTACGGAAACAGTCGTAAATGTGGAAAGGTATGAGCACTATGATTATGTCATAAATGAACTATTAAAACGCTATAAAGAAGAGCAAGTCAATAATTTCATATATCGTAATTTTATACATCATATTCCATTTTAGAACATGGCTATAAAAGTGTTTGTAGAAAAGTTAGAAAATTTGAAAAATAAGTAATAAAATTATATCAAATTGTTGCATTTTTACTGTTGTAGAGCTAGAATTGTAAACGAATTAAGATTATGCGAAACATTCGCTGGAATCAGAAGAGGTATAATTTGTGTCCATTGTAGTTTCTTGTCTTAAAAAGTGCTAAACTAGTACTGTAAAAAAATACACTACAATGTATGCAGTTAAAGGGGTGTAGGAAATGATTAGTCAACTTTCATGGAAAGTTGGAGGCCAACAAGGTGAAGGAATTGAAAGTACAGGAGAAATCTTCTGTATTGCATTAAACCGACTAGGTTATTATTTATATGGTTATCGCCATTTTTCATCACGAATTAAAGGTGGTCATACAAACAATAAAATTCGCGTAAGTACAACAGAGGTACGTGCGATATCAGATGATTTAGATATTTTAATTGCATTTGATCAAGAAACGATTGATTTTAACTTCCATGAACTACGTCCTGGTGGAATTGTTGTTGCAGATGCAAAATTTAATCCAAGCATTCCTGAAGGAACAGATGTAACTTTATATGCAATTCCATTTACGGATATTGCTTCTGAGCTAGGTACATCTTTAATGAAAAACATGGTTGCAGTTGGAGCGTCTAGTGCGGTATTAGGGCTAGATGAAAAAGTGTATTTAGAAGTTGTAGATGAAATTTTCGGTCGTAAAGGAGAGCAAGTTGTTCAGAAGAACATGGACGCAATTCAGCGCGGCTCTCAATATATGAAAGAATTGCTTGGCGAAAAAGTAAATATGATGCAACTTGAAAAAGCAGATGGAAAAAAACGTATGTTTATGATTGGGAACGATGCAATCGCATTTGGTGCAGTAGCTGGCGGTGCACGTTTTATGTCTGCTTATCCAATTACACCTGCTTCTGAGATTATGGAATACTTAATTAAGAAGCTTCCAAAAGTAGGAGGAACGGTTATTCAAACTGAGGATGAAATCGCTGCTTGTACGATGGCAATTGGTGCAAACTATGCTGGTGTGCGAACATTAACAGCTTCAGCAGGTCCTGGTTTATCTCTCATGATGGAAGCAATTGGATTAGCTGGGATTACAGAAACACCTCTTGTAATCATTGATACACAGCGTGGTGGACCAAGTACGGGGTTACCAACAAAACAAGAACAATCTGATTTAATGGCAATGATTTATGGTACGCATGGTGAGATTCCGAAAATCGTTATGGCACCAAGTACTGTTGAAGAGGCATTCTATGATATTGTCGAAGCATTTAACTTAGCTGAAGAATATCAAGTTCCTGTTATCTTTTTAACAGATTTACAACTTTCTTTAGGGAAACAAACGGTAGAACCACTTCAATTAGAAAAAGTTGAAATTCGCCGTGGTAAACTGGATTTACATGCTGAGTTACCAGAGCGTGAAAATAAAGCATACTTCAAACGATATGCAGTAACAGAAGATGGTATTTCCCCACGTGTTGTACCTGGTATGAAAAATGGTATTCATCATGTAACAGGCGTAGAGCACGATGAAACAGGGAAACCATCTGAATCAGCACTGAACCGCAGTGCACAAATGGACAAACGTTTCCGTAAAATGGAGAATATTAAGTTTAAAACCCCAGTATACAAAAATGCCAAAAATGCTGATGCTGATATATTATTAGTAGGCTTTAACTCAACTCGTGGTGCAATTGAAGAAGCGATGGAACGTTTAGAGCAAGAAGGATTAAAAGTAAATCATGCTCATGTTCGCTTAATTCATCCATTCCCAACGGCTGAAATGTTGCCGCTTGTGAAAGAAGCAAAACGTGTTGTCGTTGTAGAAAATAATGCAACTGGACAGCTTGCTAATATTATGAGGATGAATCTTGGCTATGGTGAGAAAATTTCTAGTCTGCTGAAATATGACGGAAACCCATTCTTGCCAAAAGAAATTTACAACGAATGCAAAAAAGGGGTTGTTTTAAATGGCAACATTTAAGGACTTTCGTAATAGTGTAAAACCAAACTGGTGTCCAGGTTGCGGTGACTTCTCAGTACAAGCAGCAATTCAACGTGCTGCTGCAAATGTAGGTTTAAATCCTGATGAATTAGCGGTTATTTCTGGTATCGGTTGCTCTGGTCGTATCTCTGGTTACATTAACTCTTACGGTGTTCATAGTATTCATGGACGTGCCCTTCCAATTGCACAAGGTGTAAAAATGGCAAATCGTGATTTAACAGTTATTGCATCAGGTGGTGACGGTGACGGGTTTGCAATCGGTATGGGACATACGATTCATTCTATTCGTCGTAATATTGATATTACGTACATTGTTATGGATAACCAAATTTATGGTTTAACGAAAGGTCAAACTTCACCACGTAGTGAAGCGGGCTTTAAAACGAAAAGTACGCCGCAAGGATCGATTGAGCCAGCGCTATCTGTAATGGAGATGGCATTAACTGCTGGAGCAACGTTCGTAGCTCAAAGTTTCTCTAGTGATTTAAAAGAATTAACACAGCTAATTGAAGCTGGTATTCAACATAAAGGCTTCTCTCTCATCAACGTATTTAGTCCATGTGTAACATATAACAAGGTAAACACCTACGATTGGTTTAAAGAGAATTTAACAAGACTTAGCGAAGTAGAAGGATATGATCCATCTAATCGTATGATTGCTATGCAAACATTAATGGAAAACAAAGGTCTAGTAACAGGTTTAATTTATCAAAATAAAGAACAACCTTCTTACCAAGAGCTTGTAAAAGGTTATAGTGAAGAACCATTAGTTCATGCTGATCTGCAAATGGACCAAAAAATGTTTGATGAGCTTGTAGCAGAGTTCATGTAATAGATGAAAGGCTATCGAAAATTCGGTAGCCTTTTCTGATACAAAATTATGATCAAATCATTTCATAATAATTAGCATTTTGTTTACTGAGAAAATTCAGAATGATAAAATAATAAATAAGAGTCATATTATATGAGTTCCTCTTATCCCCTTTAGTATCAAGTGAAATCGTTCATGAATCCGAGCTATCTCTATTGTTTAATTTGACTGAACGCTTTATACTATAATAATGTGTATAGGAATGAAGCGACATGCTTTTTTATAAAAACAACTTAAACAACAACTAACAGTTAAAACTTTGTATATGTAAGGGTGAAAGGAGATTAATCATGAACGAAGAGCAACGATTAGCAGGTCAACAAGCAACTTCAACTACTAAAAAGGCAGAAAAAGATTATAGTAAATATTTTGAAAGTGTATATCAGCCACCGTCTTTAAAAGATGCGAAAAAACGTGGAAAAGAAGAAGTTAAAATTGAACGTGATTTTGGCTTACCAGAAGAGTTCCGTAATTTTGGTGCTGGAAGAAAGTTTTATATCCGTACTTATGGATGTCAAATGAATGAGCATGATACAGAAGTAATGGCTGGTATTTTTACAACTCTCGGATACGAACCAACATTCTCTACAGAAGATGCAGATGTGGTTCTATTAAATACATGTGCCATTCGTGAAAATGCTGAAAATAAAGTATTCGGGGAACTTGGTCATTTAAAATCCTTAAAACAAAGAAATCCTGATCTTTTAATTGGTGTATGTGGTTGTATGTCACAAGAGGAATCTGTGGTAAACAAAATTATGAAAACATACCAGCAAGTAGATATGGTGTTTGGTACGCATAATATTCACCGCCTTCCATACATTTTAAAAGATGCTATGTTCTCGAAAGCGACTGTTGTTGAAGTATGGTCAAAAGAAGGGGATGTAATTGAAAACCTTCCGAAAGTACGTCGCGGAGATATTAAGGCGTGGGTAAACATTATGTACGGATGTGACAAATTCTGTACGTACTGCATCGTACCGTATACACGTGGTAAAGAGCGTAGCCGCCGTCCTGAAGATATTATTAAAGAAGTACGTCATTTAGCTGCAAATGGTTATAAAGAAATTACGCTACTTGGTCAAAACGTAAACGCATACGGAAAAGACTTTGAAGATATGAAATATGGTTTAGGAGATCTTATGGATGAACTTCGTAAGGTTGACGTAGCACGTATTCGTTTTACTACAAGCCATCCGCGCGACTTTGATGATCATTTAATTGAAGTACTTGCAAAAGGCGGCAATTTAGTTGAACACATTCACTTACCGGTGCAATCTGGAAGTACAGATATGTTGAAAATTATGGCACGTAAATACTCACGTGAGCATTATTTAGAACTTGTACGTAAAATTAAAGAAGCGATTCCAAAGGCAGTATTAACGACAGATATTATCGTTGGTTTCCCAAATGAAACAGAAGAACAATTTGAAGAAACGATGTCGTTATATCGTGAAGTAGGCTTTGATAGTGCATATACATTTATTTATTCACCACGTGAAGGTACACCAGCTGCAAAAATGCAAGATAATGTACCGATGGAAGTGAAAAAAGAGCGTTTGCAACGTTTAAATACATTAGTAAATGAATTTTCTGCGAACAAGAATAAAGCGTATGAAGGGCAAATCGTTGAAGTGCTTGTTGATGGAGAAAGTAAAAATAATCCTGATGTACTTGCAGGTTATACACGTGCTAATAAACTTGTAAACTTCGTAGCTCCAAAATCTGTAATCGGACAGCTTGTTAAAGTGAAAGTTACTGAAACGAAAACTTGGTCTCTAAACGGGGAATTGGTTGAGGAGCCGATTGAGGTGAAATAATAGATGAAAATCTTTACAAAAGATGAAATTGTAGAGCAAGCGAAAGAATTAGCAAAAATGATTTCTGAAACAGAGGAAGTGGATTTCTTTAAACGTGCAGAAGCGCAAATTCATAAAAATGAAAATGTAAAACGTACAATTGATGAAATTAAAGTTTTGCAAAAACAAGCAGTAAATTTACAGCATTATGGGAAATGGGAAGCGTTAAAAAAGGTAGAGTCGGATATTGATGCGTTGCAAGATAAACTAGATGAAATTCCGGTTGTCCAACAGTTTAAATCTTCTCAAACATATGTAAATGATTTATTGCAGCTTGTTGCAAGTACAATTTCAAACACAGTCACAGATGAAATTTTAATTACAACTGGCGGCGATGTATTAAAAGGAGAAACAGGTGCTGAAGTAGCAAATAAGAAAGGCACGTGTGGTTGCTAAAAAGATGTCGAACTCGACATCTTTTTTTGTTTCGTTTCGAATAGGTGATGGTCCAGTTTGTGTTTGTAGCAGTGTCAATGATTGTTTTTAACTTCTAAAAATCAGAAGTTTTTTATAACAAAATGAACGGTGCATAATAGCATTTTCAAAAAGAATAACACATTCCGCATTTATCCCGCATATAATGAATTGAACATTCATTGAGGAGGGTTTCGTATGTCCGAATTTAGAGAGATTATTACGAAAGCAGTTGTGGGAAAAGGGCGTAAGTATATGAAAACAACTCACACTGTTGCACCGAATCATACGCCGACAAGTATTCTAGGATGCTGGGTTATTAACCATGCATACGAAGCAAAACAGAATGGAAAGTATGTAGAAATCGAAGGGTATTATGACATTAACACATGGTATTCACATGATGAAAACACGAAAACTGAAGTTGTAACAGAGCGTGTACATTACTCAGATGATGTGAAAGTTGGTTATCGTGATAACAATTTTTCTGGGGAAGATATTGAAGTTATTGCACGTGTCGTTCAACATCCAAATTGTTTAGAAGCTGTAATTTCACCAAATGGAAATAAAATGGTTGTTACAGTAGAACGTGAATTTGTCACAGAGGTAGTTGGAGAAACAAAAATTTGTGTAAGTGTAAATCCAGATGGATGTCAAGAAGATGATCAGCAATTTGAAGTGGATGATGATGAGTTTGAAGAACTTGATCCGAACTTTATTGTAGAAGCTGAAGAAGAGTAAGTTGAAGCTAGGAAGATCCTCTTCCTAGCTTTTTTGTATATGTTTCAGATGATGGATCAAAATCATTCGTGTATAATTGTGTTATAATATATTTTTAAAGTGAAAAAGAGAGATGTATGGAGGAGCAAAATGGCACAGTACACGCCGATGATGCAGCAATATTTAAAGATCAAGGCAGATTATCAAGATGCCTTTTTATTTTTTAGATTAGGCGATTTTTATGAAATGTTTTTTGAAGATGCTGTAAAAGCAGCACATGAACTTGAAATTACATTGACGAGTCGTGATGGGGGCGGAAGCGAACGGATTCCGATGTGTGGTGTACCATATCACGCTGCAAAAAACTACATTGAACAATTGATTGAAAAAGGATATAAAGTAGCAATTTGTGAACAGGTTGAAGATCCTAAAACAGCAAAAGGTGTAGTGCGTCGTGAAGTTGTTCAATTAATTACACCAGGGACGATGATGGAAGGGCGTACGATAGATGAAAAGGAAAATAATTTCCTTGCAGCACTAACACAGTTTGAAGATGGTTCCATTGCATTAGCTTGTAATGACTTAACGACAGGTCAAAATACAGTAACATTATTAACGGGAACACTTGAAGATGTATTACTAGAAGTATATGCAACGGGTGCGAAAGAAATTGTCGTATCTTCTACGTTCTCTAAGGAAGAATTGGATAAGCTGTTAGCGACATTAAAAATGACAGTTTCATATGAGGAAGAATCAAAAATCCCAGAGAGCCTTACGCATCTCGTTCAAAATGTGACGCAAACAAAACTACTTGCAGCGGTTGGACGTTTATTTAGCTATGTCTTACGAACGCAAAAACGTTCCCTAGACCACCTGCAACCTGTTGAAATTTATTATACAAATCAATTTATGAAGATTGATGTTCATTCTAAACGTAATTTAGAACTAACAGAAACCATTCGAACAAAAGAAAAAACAGGTTCGTTATTGTGGCTGCTAGATAAAACGAAAACAGCGATGGGGGGACGGATGTTAAAGCAGTGGATGGAACGCCCACTCATCCAAAAAGAAAAAATTGAAGAACGTTTAGAAATGGTTGAAACGTTTGTGAACGATTATTTCTTCCGTGAAGATTTGAAAGAAAAACTAAAAGAAGTATACGACTTAGAGCGGTTAGCAGGTAAAGTTTCATATGGTAGTGTCAATGCGCGAGATTTACTGCAATTAAAGCGGTCCTTACTGCAAGTACCAGCCATTCTAGAAGCGGTTAGTCTTTTAGATAATGCTTATACTACAAAGCTAATTCAAGGCGCTGATCCGTGTGAAAGCTTAACAACGTTATTAGAGAGAAGTATTCAAGAAAACCCGCCGCTTTCAATAAAAGATGGTGACATTATTAAAGATGGTTACAGTGAGAAATTAGATCAGTATCGTTATGTAAGCAAAAACGGGAAAACGTGGATTGCAGAGCTTGAAAAACGTGAGCGTGATATAACCGGAATTAAATCATTAAAGATTGGTTATAATCGTATTTTTGGTTACTATATTGAAGTCACAAAAGCAAATCTATCTGCACTTCCAGAAGGACGTTATGAGCGGAAACAAACACTTGCGAATGCAGAACGCTTTATTACAGATGAGTTAAAAGAAAAAGAGACATTAATTTTAGAAGCAGAAGAAAAAATCGTTCAGTTAGAATATGACTTATTCACAGCTCTTCGCGAAGAAGTAAAAGTATTTATCCCGAAATTGCAGCAATTAGCAAAAATTATTAGTGAACTAGATGTTCTTCAAAGCTTTGCGACTGTAAGTGAAGAAGAACAATTTGTAAAACCAACATTAACGAGTAAACGAGAAATTTTTATTAAAGATGGTCGTCATCCTGTCGTTGAAAAAGTATTAAACGGCAAATTGTATGTTCCAAATGATTGTATTATGCCTGAAAATATGGATGTCTTTTTGATTACTGGTCCAAACATGTCCGGTAAAAGTACGTATATGCGTCAATTAGCACTGATTACCGTTATGTCACAAATCGGTTGTTTTGTACCAGCGGCAGAGGCTGTACTCCCTGTGTTTGACCAAATCTTTACGAGAATTGGCGCAGCAGATGATTTAATATCAGGTCAAAGTACGTTTATGGTTGAAATGTTAGAAGCGAAAAATGCAATTGCGAATGCATCGGAAAGAAGTTTAATTTTATTTGATGAAATTGGACGAGGTACATCTACGTATGACGGTATGGCGCTAGCGCAAGCAATTATCGAGCATATTCATGATCAAATTGGTGCGAAAACGTTATTTTCAACACATTATCATGAATTAACAGTTCTAGAAGAAAGTTTAGATAAGTTAAAAAATGTACATGTTTCCGCAATTGAAGAAAACGGAAAAGTTGTCTTCTTGCATAAAATTCAAGAAGGGGCAGCAGATAAGAGCTATGGTATTCATGTTGCTCAGCTTGCAGAGCTTCCAGATAGCTTAATCGCTCGTGCTAAAGAAGTATTAGCGCAACTTGAAGGTCAAGAGGAAGTAATTATTCCGAAACGAACGGAAGTTAAAGTTTTAGAAGAAATCGTACAAGAACCAGTAGTTGTAAAAGAAGAAGTATTGCCGCAAGAAGAAGTGGAAGAAGAATCTCAGCTATCCTTCTTTGCAGCAGAACAATCAGTGAAAACAGAAGACAAGTCTGTACTTAATTCAAAAGAAACAGCGGTATTAACGCTAATTAAAAAAATGGATTTGCTTGATATGACACCGTTAGAAGCGTTAAATGAATTATACCGTTTACAGAAAAAGTTGAAGAAAGGATGAGTAAGTAGATGGGGAAAATTCGCAAACTCGATGATCAGCTTTCTAACTTAATTGCGGCAGGGGAAGTAGTAGAACGTCCTGCTTCAGTTGTAAAAGAACTTGTCGAAAATTCCATCGATGCGAATAGTACATCTATTGAAATCCACTTAGAAGAAGCTGGATTATCGAAAATTCGCATTATCGATAATGGAGATGGCATTGCTGAAGAAGATTGTATCGTCGCTTTTGAGAGACATGCAACAAGTAAAATAAAAGATGAAAATGATTTGTTTCGTATTCGAACGCTCGGCTTTCGAGGCGAAGCATTACCGAGTATCGCATCTGTCAGTGAATTAGAGTTAATTACAAGTACAGGGGATGCACCGGGAACGCACCTTGTCATAAAAGGCGGGGAAATTTTAAAACAAGAAAAAACAGCGAGCCGTAAAGGGACAGATATTACGGTTCAAAACCTGTTTTTTAATACACCAGCGCGCTTAAAATATATGAAGACGATTCATACAGAGCTTGGAAATGTTACTGACATTGTATATCGCATTGCACTGTCGCATCCAGAAGTCTCTTTGCGTTTGTTTCATAATGAGAAGAAACTACTTCATACATCAGGAAATGGTGATGTAAGACAAGTTCTTGCGGCAATTTACGGCATTCAAGTTGCAAAAAAATTAATTCCAATTGAGGCAGAATCGTTAGACTTTACAATTCGTGGTTATGTGACGTTGCCAGAAGTAACGCGTGCATCCCGTAACTATATGTCAACAATTGTAAATGGTCGTTACGTTCGAAATTATGTCTTAATGAAAGCAGTGCAACAAGGCTATCATACGTTGTTACCTGTTGGACGTTATCCAATTGGTTTCTTATCTGTTGAAATGGATCCAATGCTAGTTGATGTGAACGTTCATCCTGCAAAACTAGAGGTTCGCTTTAGTAAAGAACAGGAGTTATTGCAGCTTATTGAAAAAGCATTACAAGATGCATTTAAAAAGATTCAACTCATTCCTGATGCCGGCTCTGCGACAAAGAAAAAAGAAAAAGATGAAAGTGTTCAAGAACAGTTTCAGTTTGAGCACGCAAAACCGAAAGAGCTGCCAACTATTGTTCTGCCAAGTGGAATGGATGAACAAGAGGAAAAGCAGCCGCCACAGCCACCGCTTTGGAATCCACCAAAACAGGAATGGCAGCCGCCACAATCTCTTGTAAAAGAAGAAAATAATTGGCAACCATCTAAGCCAATTGTAGAAGAACCGTTTTCACAAGAAAATGATTGGGAAGGCCATGAAGAAGGTTTTGAATTAGATGAACTTGAAGAAGTGCAAGAAATCGAAATGAACGGAAACGATTTACCGCCGTTGTATCCAATTGGTCAAATGCACGGAACATATATTTTCGCTCAAAATGATAAAGGATTATATATGATTGACCAGCATGCCGCTCAGGAGCGCATTAATTATGAATATTTCCGTGATAAAGTAGGACAAGTGGCACCAGAGGTACAAGAATTACTCGTTCCGTACCGAATTGATTTATCGCTTAATGAATTTCTGCGGATTGAAGAACAACTAGAGGAACTGAAAAAAGTAGGAATCTTTCTAGAGCAATTCGGACATCAATCATTCATTGTTCGCTCACATCCAACATGGTTCCCAAAAGGACAAGAGATGGAAATTATTGATGAAATGATGCAGCAAGTGTTGAAATTGAAAAAAGTCGATATTAAAAAATTGCGCGAAGAAGCAGCTATTATGATGAGCTGTAAGGCATCGATTAAAGCAAATCAATATTTAACCAACGATCAAATTTTTGCTTTACTTGAAGAACTGCGAACCACAACAAACCCATATACTTGTCCGCACGGCAGACCTATACTTGTGCATCATTCGACTTATGAATTGGAGAAGATGTTTAAGCGGGTGATGTGATTGTTTTGTGTTGAGGGGAATTTAGTTAGACTAGAGAAAAATCAAAAGGAAATAAAAAGTTTTTTGTTATTATTTTGATAAAATATTGAGTTAAGAAAAAGAAGCGATAGGAACCAATCGCTTCTTTTTTAATTAAGTTTTGGTTTCGGTTACTTTTGCATAACACATTTGTATTAGTTATAAATACTTCTCTAAAAAAGTACGTTTAACGCCTTACTTTAGCTCAGCACAATGGATAACCAGTTTAATTAAAGGGAATTATCAAAAAGGGTACTATAAAACAGAACAAGCCCAAGAAATGGATAAGGAGTGAGCAAACGATGGACAACATGATAAATGCGGACAGCTTTGATTTGCAAAGCGGAACTGCTCAAAAAATGGTTGGCCAGTATTTGTTCGATTGCCTGAAACTGGAGGGCATTACCGAAATTTTTGGCGTCGCAGGAGACTATAATTTTACTCTTCTTGATACTTTGGAGTGTTATAACGGTATCCGTTTTATAGAAGGACGGAACGAACTAAACTCGGGTTATGCCGCAGATGGCTATGCAAGACTCAAAGGGATATCTGCTCTTATTACGACCTTTGGGGTCGGGGAGCTCAGCGCCTGCAATGCGATAGCGGGAGCTAACAGCGAGCATGTGCCAATAATACACATTGTGGGCGCGCCTCCTGAGAAGGATCAAAAAGAGCATAAGCTGATGCACCACACCCTAATGAATGGGAATTTTGATGTCTTCCGCAAGGTGTATGAGCAGATTACAGATTATACCGCGGTGCTTACGCCGGAAAACGCCAAGATTGAAATTCCGGCTGCGATTCGCATTGCTAAGGAAAAGAAAAAACCGGTATACCTGGTGGTGGCCGATGATTTAGTGAACAAGCCGATTAAGATCCGGGAAGAGCTGGTAACACTACGTCCAACGTCCAACCTGAAAACCCTTCAGGCTGCGGTGAATCATGTCCGTCGGCTGCTGGAGCGTGCAAAGCGTCCAGTTATATTGGTGGATGTGAAAACCATACGTTTCGACCTTCAGACAGCAGTTCGGCAACTGGCTGATGCCATGAACGTGCCTGTTGTAACGATGATGTACGGGAAGGGAGGATTCGACGAGAGCCATCCAAATTATATCGGAATGTACCTCGGCTCTTTCGGAGATTCTGAAGTCCAAAGTACGGTGGAAAATGCAGATTGTATCATTGCGATCGGTATGGTATGGGCAGACACCAACACCGCGAATTTTACCGCAAAGCTGAACCCGCTGGTGACTGTCAATATTCAACCAGATATGGTTAAAATCGCCGAGGCGGAATATCCGAATGTTCTTGCAGCCGACATGCTACTTGCCGTGCAGAAAATAGGTTATACGGGCAAAGGTTTAGCAGGAAAATTGTCATTTCCTCACGATCAATTCACAACTAACGCCGACGCTACTCTAATGGCTTCCAACTATTATCCCCGTTTTCAGCGCATGCTGAAAGATGGTGATATTGTAATCGTCGAGACCGGGACATTTTATAATGGAATGGCGGAAGTGAGACTGCCGGGCAATGTAACGTATATTGGGCAGGGAGGATGGCAGTCCATCGGTTATGCAACCCCCTCGGCGTTCGGTGCTATTATGGCCGCACCGGAACGTCGAGTGTTACTTTTTACAGGTGACGGTGCCTTGCAGTTAACAGCACAGGAAATCAGTTCTATGCTCTATTACGGCTGTAAGCCTATTATCTTCATTTTGAACAACGATGGTTATACGATTGAGAAATATTTGAATGTCAAAACAGAGGGGCAAAAGTACAACCAAATCCCTCAATGGTCATACACCAGGCTGGCCGAAGTTTTTGGAGGAAACGCGTTTACCGTTACGGTCCGAACCTATGGAGAACTTGATCAAGCTATAATCCAAGCCGGAAAGGAAAGTGCCGAAAGACTCTGTATCATTGAAATGATTGCCGGCAATCCGATGGACGCACCTAAATATATGCGACGGATGAGAGGTTATATGGAGAAGCAAGAAATGCAGCGCAGCCAGAAATAGTCCCAAATAACAAGAATAATTCCTATTCTACGGCGTAAAAAAAGATCCATTTTGAAAAATCTTTTAATCAAAATGGATCTTTTTTTGAATGGATTTTTCATTTTATAAAAAAGTTTGATAATTTATGTGACGCTTGTTCAATTAAAGCACTTGATTATAGGAGACAAGTCTTTGTTACTTTAAATATTTCAATAAACACATAGAACTTACTAAAAACGGACCAACATTAAAAGGAAATCTCCCCGAGTCCCTGATCCTATTTTGATACTAATAGTACGGTTCTAATCATATTCTTATAATGGAAAACAATAAAAAGGGGTGTAAAGTTAGTTGATAAAAGTAAAGGTTAGTTTACGACCCATTGTAAGTAAGATAAATTTACCCACTGTTTTGAAAACAACTATACTTCCAGGTGACTCGATTGAAAGATTATTTATTGCAACCCAGGTAGGAGAGATCTTTTACATAGGAAACGGAGCTATTAGGAATTTTTTAGATATTCGCTCGCGGATTATAAAATTAGGTAGTTCTGAACAAGGTGTTTCAGGTAGTGGATATGATGAACGGGGATTACTAGGGCTAGCGTTTCATCCAAAATTTTATTTTAACGGTTTGTTTTATCTTCATTATTCAGTAGTTGGAACACAAGGTCCAGGGGCCCTTTCTGAACATTTTAAGCCTAACCCGTGTGATTCCAGTACTTTAAACCTAAAATGGGTAAATAGAGAAACTCAATATGATCATATTGATACGGTTGAAGAATGGATTTTACAATCGAACGGTCAGCCACAAAAACGACGGACAATACTTAACATAAGAAGACCGTTTTTTAATCATAATGGTGTGAATAGCTTAAACTTTTCACCTGAAACCGGAAAACTTATGTTAACAACTGGAGATGGTGGAGCAGGCTATGATCCATTTAATTTAAGCCAGGATGATATGGAAATAGCAGGTAAAATAATTGAAATTGATGTAGATAAGAATACATTTATCTATAATCCACCTGTAGTCACACGTTTTAATGAACTTCCCTCATCTATTCAGGAAACGCTTACGGTAATTGCCAAAGGGGTTCGTAATATAACCGGCATATCATTTCAAAAGTTTTATAATCAGTATATCAAATATGTGGGGATTGTCGGACAGGACTTGGTAGAGTCGATTTTTTCATTCGTTCATTATAAACCAATACCTGTTACTCAGCTTATTCAAGCTTCTTTAATGAGATCTGAACTTGACCAAGAAGGATTTATTAACTTTGGCTGGCGAGGGTGGGAAGGTGCTTTTCCTACTTCGTTTATAAGGGGCTGTTCTGCGAATCGGACTTTGGATGAAAAAACAATTGCTTATTACAATGAAGCAGTAAAAACTTTAGTAGGGCGTCTTCAGCCTTTAACTAGTTATTTTCATAAAGATCCCCGACCCGATAAATTTGGGGGAACTGCACTTACAGGAGTCCAGCCATATATGGGGAATGGAATCCCAAATTTAACGGGAAGCGTTGTGTTCACCGATTTTGCCCAGAAAGAAGAAGCTCGACCTCCGATTAGAGGAGGGTTAGCTTATACCAGAGTAAGGACAGACTGTAAACTAAATGATTTTAGTGTTATTGAAACCGATTATAATTTTGGGTCTCAATCAGCTTATTATGTTAGTTTGGGAA
Organism: Bacillus sp. S10(2024); assembly: GCF_050473865.1. Classification (NCBI taxonomy): domain Bacteria; kingdom Bacillati; phylum Bacillota; class Bacilli; order Caryophanales; family Bacillaceae; genus Bacillus; species Bacillus sp. S10(2024). Next base: position 586,134 of record NZ_JBFLUR010000002.1, read on the forward strand.
CAAATCTGGATCAAACCAGACTATATTTAGGGGTTTATGGCTCTATGAAAGTGACTAGTTTTAACCAAGGTACTGTTTGTGAAATTGTTCCGTGATTGATAACTATAAAATTTGTTGGCTGTAGTATTTGTCATACATGTACTATATTTATGGCGATAAAGTTAAAGAAGAAGAAAATTTCAAAATAGGACTAATTGTAGCCTTGAAATAAGGGTTGTTCAACAATACCTCGTAAACGCTTCGACTTTATATCCTGATGAAACTAAAATATCTACTTGTTAAATAATTCTTTTAATTGTATCAGTACGATACAATCTCCATTGGAAAAACTTCTATTTTCAATTATTCATAGAGGAGAGTCTTCATTTCAATTGATCGAAAGGAAAATAGGTCATACTGCATAAAATATAAGACGATGAACTGTATAGGAAGTGGAAAAAGGGATGTTTTTGGCAGGGGGATTATGCCGGGGATAGGCTATTTGGTTAGTCCTCTAGCGACATTACCTATTTTTTAGCTGCTTGCTTATCTATTCGTAAAGGAATTTTTTCTTATATTCTTACGATCTTCCACTTATTTAATAACTATTGACTATTATATTAGAAAAGGGGAAATCCGTAGTTGAATTATACCCTTTTTTTCAATTTTGAATGAAGTAAACTGGATAAAGAACATGAGATAGCAGCTTTGAGAAAAAGCAAGATAATAGAATTGAAATCATAGAAGCGGAAATACATATAAAAAAGGAGTGGTTTATGGTGGGAGATTTGCAGAAATGGATTGAAGTTGATGCATATATTACAAAGCAGTTATTACCTTCAGATGAAATCCTTGAGAATGTATTGGAGGAAAATTCTAAAGCAGGATTACCTGCAATAGATGTTGCTCCGAATCAGGCAAAATTCCTTCACATACTAGCTCTAATAAAAGGAGCGAAAAGAATTTTAGAGATTGGGACATTAGGGGGATATAGTACAATTTGGCTTGCTCGGGCTTTACCAGCAGACGGGCGTTTAATTACTCTTGAATTGGAGGGACACCATGCTGAAATTGCCAAATCAAATGTAGCAAGTGCGGGGTTATCCGATTTAGTGGAAGTACGAATTGGACCTGCTCTCGAATCATTGGCGAAGTTAAATGATGAAGGAGTCGGCCCGTTTGACTTCATTTTTATAGATGCAGATAAACAAAACAACTCAAAATATTTAAAGTGGGCACTCAAATTATCGCGAAAAGGTACAGTAATTGTAGCGGACAATGTGGTTCGTAAGGGAGAGGTAGTGAACGCTGCTAGCACTGATACTAATGTTCAGGGAATTCGTCGTTTTTTTGATACTCTTGCATCTGAACCACAACTATCTTCAACGGCAATACAGACTGTCGGAAGTAAAGGATATGATGGATTTGCGATCGGAGTAGTAATGAAATAAGAATTGTGGTTCACAGAATGGTGAAGATGGGCATAATAAATTGCTCTTCTTTCAGGCTGTTTTCTTGAGCATGTAGCTAAAGAAGTTACTTTGCTTCATCGTAGGAGATTGAACGAAGGTTTTATATAATGATTTATAAAGTACGGCAGTATTAGCCCTACAAGTTGAATTTGTGAACTTGCAGGGCTAATAGTTTTGAGAATGAAAAGGAAATAGAACGTTAGTGTAGAAAAGGAATCATTAGAGTGTGAGCTTTAGTGAAGCAGGAAGGACAAAATAAATGTCATCGTGAATTTTTCTTATATGGAGTAAAAGTTTAATTTAGTTATTCAATAAATACGGATTTATAATAAAGAGCAACTTTTTGAAGTGTTTACATATAATTATATTAGACCGACAGTCGGTCTAGTAAAAGGAGTTTATTCATGAGAATTGTAAAGGAACATGAAGAACGGAGAAATGAAATTTTAGATACTGCAGAAAAACTGTTTACTTCTAAAGGATATATGAAAACGACCGTAAACGATATTCTGCAGGAAATCGGTATCGCGAAAGGAACGTTCTATCATTATTTCAAATCAAAAGAGGAAGTAATGGATGCGATTATTATGCGAATTGTACATGCAGATGTAGCGGCAGCAAAAAAGATTGCTTCAGATCCTAATATCCCTGTACTTGATAAATTATTTCATATTTTAATGGCGCAAGCACCAAAAACTGGGGGAAACAAAGAAAAAATGATTGAGCAATTTCACCAACCAAGTAATGCGGAAATGCACCAGAGAAGCTTAGTTCAGTCCATTTTACATCTAACACCTGTTTTGACGGAGGTGATTAAGCAAGGAATCAATGAAAAGGTTTTTATGACAGATTATCCACAAGAAACGATAGAATTTTTGCTTGCTTCTGCACAAGTAATATTCGATGAAGGATTGTTTCAGTGGCAGCCTTATGAAGCGATGCAAAGAGCAAAAGCGTTTATCAACATGACGGAGACTACTCTTGGAGCTAAAAAAGGAAGTTTGGATTCCATTTTAGCCATTTTGATGAGACAGTCTGGAAATGACGAATAAGATTAACGACATAAAAAAACTTTTTTCGGGAGGAGACGAGAGCATCTGGCCGCACATAGAAACGGTCAGGGCCATTTCCTTTCACATGCGAGGTTTAAGAGATCATGTTGTATTCACATAGCAGCGACTTATGTGCCGGGAACTTAAGGGTAGTATTTTATACAAAAATATAGACCGGCAGTCGGTCTAATATCTTTATGGAAGGTGTGCATATTATGCAAAATAATAGCAATATAAAGCCTTTTCCTAAAGCATTTCACTTAATGGTAGTCGGACAGATTATATCAATATTAGGTTCTTCTCTCCTTCGTTTTACCTTATCTCTCTATGTGTTGGACATAACGGGCCGGGTAGATATATATGCAACTTTGTATGCTGTATCAAATGTGCCACTTTTGTTATCACCTGTTGGCGGGGCTATAGCTGACAGATTCAACCGCCGCAACTTAATGGTAATTTTTGATTTTGCAAGTAGTGCCATTGTATTTTTTTTTATTTTGTTTTTAGCAGCGGGTAATACTTCTGTGATCTTTATCGGTGTTGTCATGGTTTTGCTAGCGATGATTAGCGCCATGTATTCACCAGTTGTCATGGCATGTGTTCCTTTGTTAGTTGCGGAAAATAAATTGGAGCAGGCAAACGGTATTGTAAACGGTGTTCAAGCGCTATCAAGCGTAGCAGCTCCTGTTTTAGGCGGAGTATTATATGGTATTGTAGGATTAAAAGTATTGGTTGTGATGAGTTGTATCGCTTTTTTCTTAGCAGCAGTATTAGCAATTTTTATTAACATCCCCTTTGTAGAAAGAGAACGAGATGGACATATCATATCGACTATCATAAACGACTTAAAAGTTGGGTTTATTTACGTAATTAAGCAACCTTTTATTTTGAAATGCATAATCCTTGCAGCTTTACTCAATTTAATTCTCACACCGTTATTTGTTATTGGTGCTCCCATCATCTTACGGGTAGTCATGCAAAGTAGTGACGCAATGTATGGTATTGGAATGGGACTCATAGAATTTGCTACAATTTTAGGGGCATTGTCCATCGGCTTCTTTTCAAAAAAGATGCAAATGAAAAAATTGTATCATTGGTTTCTCGTAATTGCTTTATTGATTGTACCGATGGCTTTATCAATTACGCCCCTTATGCTTGGGCTAGGATCCTATCCGTCATTCATACTCTTTATCTTATGTGCAGTTCTTATTGCAATAGCGATGACTATAATCTCTATTTTTGTCATTACCGCTGTACAAAAGAAAACACCAAATGAAAATTTAGGGAAAGTTATGGCGATTATTATGGCGGTTGCACAATGCATGGCACCTATGGGGCAGGTCATATACGGTCTCATCTTTGAAGCTTTTAGTATAAAGGTATATCTTCCTACACTGTTTGTAAGTATTGCGATGATTGTAATGACAGTTGCAGTAAAAAAAGCATTAAGAAATGAAGGGGGAAAAGGAAACAAAGATATACAAAGTGGTATTTGAATTGCATTTTTAGTTTACGGATATCATTAGAGGTTATAAAAAATAAACGTGTATAAAATCCATTAAGGATTTTATACACGTCTAACTGTTTCTAAATGATTATTTATTAGGTTCTATATGCTTGTTTCGCATTGCATAGTAAATTGGAAGTCCTAAAGCTGTTAAGCCGATACCGCATAGTGCAAGCAGTGTTTGTGTGAAAAGAGTATTAATAACGATAAATGATCCACCTACAATGGAAATTAACGGTATAATAGGATAAAGTGGTACTTTGTAAGGACGCACAAGATCTGGTTCTCTTTTACGTAAAATGAATACTGCTACGAAAGTCATTGTATAGAATATCCAGATAACAAACACTAACATATCTGTTAATGTGTTGAATCCACCGATAACCATCATGATAACCGAAACGCATAACATAAAGATTCCAGAATTATAAGGAACGTGGCCATTTTTAGATAATGTTGCAAACCATTTACTAAACGGTAGTTTATTTTCTAATGCCATTGCATAAGGGATACGCATTCCTGTCATAATGTATCCATTGATTGTTCCAAATACGGAAATTAAAATACCGATTGTAACTAATTTTCCTCCCATTGCTCCAAATAAAATTGTCGCTACTTGAGATGCAGGTGTATCAGTTCCTGCAAGTGCTGATGCAGACATAACCATAAGGAATGCAATATTAATAAGTAAGTACACAACCATTACAGTAGATAATCCGATTACAATTGCTTTAGGTAAGTCTTTTTTAGGATTTTTCATTTCCCCAGCGATATTTCCTACATGAATCCATCCATCATAAGCAAACATTGTTGCAAGTAAACCAGATCCAAGTGCAGATATAAATGATTTACCTGGTCCTGCTTCTACTGGAAACAGTTGTAGAGTTACGTCGCCTTTATGCAATAATCCAAAAATAATAAGTAATGCTAAAGGAACTAATTTACAAATAGTCGATACCATTTGAATTCCACCAGCTGCTTTCGCCCCTAAGGAGTTCATAAAAGTTACGAATGCTGCGGTAATAACAGCAACTCCAATAATCATCAATTTATGTTCATTCGCATTTAATCCAAATAAACTAACTGCTTGTGTGCCGAAAATAATTGCAAGTGCTGCAATATTGGCAGGGAAGTAGATAACAGTTTGTGCCCACCCTAGTAGGAAAGCAGTTAAGTTTCCATAAGTACGTTTTAAATATGCCATCATTCCACCTGTTTCAGGAATAGCTGCTGAAAGTTCAGCTGCAGTTAAACCTGAGCAAACAGTTAAGATTCCTCCAATTACCCATGCAAGTAATCCTAAACTTGCTGATCCAGTTACGCCGTATAGTGCAGTAGGCTTAAAAAATACACCTGCACCAATAACAGTACCAATAACTGTTGTTAATGCTGCAAAGAAGCCAATTTCTTTTTTAAGTTGTGCTTGTGACATAATAATCACTCCTGTTAGTAAAAATACATATAACATCTGATGAATTCATTTTTGCTTCAGCTTTCATAGTATATCCCTTCATTTTATTAAATAGTGCGTTAATATTGAAAAAATTAAATTTCATTTGTGATATAATGCACAAATTCATAGAAATATAAGGGTATTTCTATGTTGTTTAATGTGAAAAAGTTCACAAATGTAAATAAAAAAATAAAATTGCATTTCATGTGAATTCATAAGAGATGTTATTCGAGACAAAGTCTATCATACTTAAAAAGTGGTTTCAATCCTTCTCTTTAAGAAAAAATTTATTTTAAAATAAAAAAAAACATTTTGTGAACTATTTCACAAAATGTTGACTCATCATTTTTCTAAGTGTATCTTGTAGGTGTGAACAGCGATCCAGACAAACGAGGAAATATAAGAATGTTTGATTATATTCCATGAATTTATTTGGATCGTATAAAAATAATGTAATAGTGTATATTACATTTTAAAAGTAAAAGGATGTGGCAACATGAAAATTGGCGTAGTGAAAGAAATTAAAAAAGGTGAAGCACGTGTTGGGATGACACCAGAAAATGCTCGAAAATTAATTGAGGCTGGACATGAAGTCTTAGTAGAAAAAGATGCTGGTCTAGGATCAGGTTATACAAATGAAGAGTATACAAATGCAGGTGCTACTTTAGTTACTCAAGAGCAAGCTTGGGATGTTGATATGCTAGTAAAGGTAAAAGAACCTTTAGTAGAAGAATATAAATATTTTAAGAAGGATTTAATTGTTTGGGGATTTTTACATTTAGCAGCTTCAAAAGAGTGTGTTGAAGCGATGAGAAAAGCGGGAACAACAGCTATTGCTGGAGAAACAATAAGTGAAAATGGAGTTTTAACATTATTAAAACCGATGAGTGCAATTGCTGGGCGTCGTGCAGTGTTTATGGGAGCTTATTATTTAGAAAAACAACATGAAGGAGAAGGTATTTTATTATCAGGAATAGAAGGTATTCCAGCTGGTAATGTTGTAATTTTAGGCGGAGGTAACGCTGCAATTAATGCTTGTGATATGGCAGTTGGAATCGGTTGCCACGTAACGATTTTAGAGTTAAATCAAAAACAAATTGCTTATTTAAAAGAAAAATATGCAAATGATCAAGTTGAAGTTATCGAATCTACTACTGAAAACTTAGAAAAAGCTATTAAAACGGCAGATTTATTTATTTCAACAATTTTAATTCCGGGTGCTAGACCACCAAAAATTGTGAAAGAGTACATGATTCAGTCTATGAAGCCGGGCAGTGTTGTTGTTGATATTTCAATCGATCAGGGTGGAACGATTGAAACAATTGATCACTATACAACACATAATGATCCTGTATTTATTAAGCACGATGTCATTCATTATGCTGTACCAAATATGCCAGGGGCAACTCCACGTACTTCTACTATGGCATTAGCGAATGGAAATATCGATTATTTATTAGCAATTGCTAACGATGGTTTAGAAGCGACTATTCAAAACAAACCTTCATTAGTACATGGTATCAATATTTATAAAGGAACAATCACTTATGAAAATCTAGGTACAACGTTAGGGTTAGATTATAAACAATTGAAAGAAGTGTTATAATATGATTACTAAAACTTTGCCACTAAATATTGATGATATTAAAAATGCCAAACAAATTCTTGATAGAAACGCTCGTAAAACACCGCTTGTTAAATCCTTTTATTTAACAAGTAAAACAGGCGGGGAAATCTATTTAAAATTAGAAAATATGCAATTAACAGGATCATTTAAATTTCGCGGGGCCTTCAATAAAATTTCTACTTTAACAGATGAAGAAAAAGCTCGTGGAGTTATTGCTTGCTCGGCTGGTAACCATGCCCAAGGTGTTGCGTTATCTTCACATTTACTTGGAATTAAAAGTAAAATTGTAATGCCAACTTCTGCTCCAAAAGCGAAAGTTGAAGCAACGAGAGGATACGGCTCAGAAGTCATTTTATATGGTGATACGTTTGATGATGCAAAAGCAAAATGTGAAGAAATTATAAAAGAAACTGGAGAAACATATTTACATCCATATGATGATGTACAAGTTATGGCAGGTCAGGGAACAATTGGCCTCGACATTCTTGATGATATGTGGGATGTTGATACTGTAATTGTACCTATTGGCGGCGGCGGAATTATTTCTGGAATCGCGGTAGCACTTAAAACTTTTAATCCTTCAATTAATATAATTGGTGTTCAAGCTGATAATGTTCATGGAATGAAAGCTTCGTATGTTAAAGGTGAAATTGTAGAGCATTATGAAGCACCAACTATTGCTGATGGTTGCGCTGTAAAAATTCCAGGAACCTTAACTTTTGAAATCGTAGAAGAATTAGTAGATGATATTGTAACTGTATCAGAAGATGAGTTAGAAGTAGCTATGAAAGATTTATTACAACGCGGAAAAGCTGTTGTAGAAGGCGCAGGGGCATTAGCGACAGCTGCTCTTCTTGCAGGTAAAGTTGATTCCTATATTAAAGGGAAAAAAGTAGTAGCGATTATTTCTGGCGGAAATGTTGATTTAACTCGTATTTCTAGCGTATGTGAGCATTTCTTTGCGAATGAAGTAAAGTAATGAACTGAAAATTGCTAAATAAAAAATGAGACTAGATAGGTTTATAGAACACAAGAAGAGCTAAGAGAGATCCTCTTAGCTTTTCTTAATAAAAGGAGGTAAGGATTATAGTTAATTTATTTAAAAAGAAATCTGTTACCCAGTTGTTAAAAGAAAGTCAAAGTAAGACTTTAACGAAAACATTGGGCGCGTTTGATCTAACAATGTTAGGTATTGGTGCGATAATTGGGACTGGCGTTCTTGTGCTCACTGGATTAGTTGCGGCAAGAGATGCTGGTCCAGCGGTTATTTTTTCATTTATGATTGCAGCAATTGTTTGTGGATTTGCAGCGTTATGTTATGCCGAAGTTGCTTCTACACTTCCAGTATCAGGTAGTGTATACACATATTCATATGCAACAATTGGGGAGTTTGTAGCGCATTTAATGGGATGGACGTTACTGTCTGTATACGTCGTAACAACAGCAGCAGTAGCTGGTGGATGGACGGGGTATTTTCACAACTTAATAAGTGGATTTGGATTAGAGATACCGAAAAAGTTGTTAACAATCCCATCACAGGGCGGTATTGTAAATTTGCCAGCAGTCATGATTACACTTGTATTAACATGGTTATTATCACGTGGGACGAAAGAAAGTAAACGTATAAACAATGCAATGGTGTTAATTAAAATTAGTATAGTTGTATTATTTATTGCAGTTGGTGTGTTTTATGTAAAACCATCAAACTGGGTTCCATTTGCACCGTATGGCTTAAGCGGCGTTTTTGCAGGAGGAGCGGCTGTATTTTTTGCTTTCTTAGGATTTGATGCGCTGGCAACTTCAGCAGAAGAAGTGAAAAATCCGCAGCGCGACCTGCCGATTGGTATTATTGCATCACTCGCTATTTGTACAATCATTTATATTGCAGTTTGCCTTGTTATGACAGGAATGGTTTCGTACAAAGAATTAAATGTACCGGAAGCAATGGCTTATGTTTTAGAAGTTGTTGGACAAGATAAAGTGGCTGGTGTTATTGCAATTGGAGCGGTAATTGGTATTATGGCTGTAATTTTTGCATATATCTATGCGACAACACGTGTATTTTTCGCGATGAGCCGTGATGGTTTACTTCCCAAGTCATTTGCGAAAATTAATAAAAAAACTGAAGCACCAGTATTTACAACATGGTTAACAGGAATCGGAAGTGCTTTAATTGCTGGATTTATCGATTTAAAAGAGTTATCAAACTTAGCGAATATTGGGGCACTATTAACATTTGCGATGGTTAGTGTATCTGTAATTATTCTTCGTAAAACGCACCCGAAACTACAGCGTGGATTTATGGTTCCGCTTGTGCCAGTTTTGCCGATTATTTCAATTGTATGTTGCATATTTCTAATGATTAATCTACCATTCACAACGTGGTTGTATTTTGGGATTTGGTTAGTAATCGGAGCATTTGTATATTTCGCGTATTCAAAAAAACATAGCCATATAAATGAAGAGAACATTTCAGAAAATAGATTTGAAGAAATGAGTTGAAGAGAAGAATTGTTGGTATAATTTATATGATTTCATACAGAATTGATAGTTTGAATATATTACTATTTTTAAAAGGCTGTTTAAGGTTTGCTGTATGAAAATATGTCATAATAATTTAAAAATTGAACTATCGTTTGAAACTTTTTTAAAAGTTTAATGGAGTTGGTAGTATTCATCAATATATAAATCCATTTTAATCTTTCAGCATATGAGTTGCTGCTAGGGAGAAAAAAGTGTCTTACACTCGTTTTCTCCCTTTGTTTTAACCATTGCTTGTGGCAGGAAAAGGTTCTGTGACAGATACTATATATGACCAGAGGCTCCTGGCCATTAAAAAAGAAGCATGTTTATATGTGGTTTTTCAACTTGTGTATATAAATAAGAATGGCCTATCTTTCTTTGATTATTAAACTTGTAATAAGGTATAATACAATATAGTGAATAAATGTGACATCTTCAATTTGTCTTTTTTGTTAACAATATGAAATATAATGAAAAATTGTTGAAGAAACAGCATGATTTATATTACTATTTTTATGTAGATTCAAAGTTGAAAGAGAGTGGAACAAGAATGGGACGTAAGTGGAATAATATTAAAGACAAAAAAGCGTCAAAAGATGCAAATACGAGTCGTATCTATGCAAAGTTTGGACGAGAAATTTATGTAGCAGCAAAACAGGGTGAACCAGATCCAGAATCTAACCAGACTTTAAGAGTTGTACTTGAACGTGCAAAAACGTATAATGTACCGAAAACAATCATTGACCGTGCGATTGAAAAAGCAAAAGGTGGGTCAGAAGAAAGCTATGACGAACTTCGTTATGAAGGATTTGGACCAAATGGATCAATGGTAATCGTAGATACATTAACAAATAACGTGAACCGTACTGCAGCAGATGTACGTGCAGCATTTAGCAAAAATGCTGGTAACATGGGAGTAAACGGATCAGTAGCGTATATGTTTGATGCAACGGCTGTTATTGGCCTTGAAGGTAAAACAGCAGATGAAGCACTTGAAATCTTAATGGAAGCAGATGTAGACGTGCGTGATATCTTGGAAGAAGAGGAAGCGGTTATCGTTTATGCGGAACCGGATCAATTCCATGCAGTGCAAGAGGCATTTAAAAATGCTGGTGTAATTGAATTTACAGTTGCAGAATTAACAATGCTTGCACAAAGCGAAGTAACACTTCCAGAAGATGCACAAGTGAAATTTGAAAAAATGATTGATGCATTAGAAGATTTAGAAGATGTTCAACAAGTGTACCACAATGTTGATTTAGGTGAGTAATAGGAAAGCAGCTCTTTGTTTTAGAACAAAGGGCTGCTTTTTGATTGTTCATTGAAATTTAAAAGATAAAGTCAAAAGAAATAAAAAAACGTGTAACAAAGGTTTATAATAAATAAAGATAGATAAAAAGGAGTGAAGTAGCATGAAATCAGAAATTATCGAACGTTTTACAAGATATGTGAAGGTGGATACACAATCTGATGCAGAAAGTCATACTGTTCCAACAACGCCTGGCCAAATCGAATTTGCAAAGCAATTAGTAGAAGAGTTGAAAGAGATTGGATTATCAGAAGTAACGATGGATGAGAATGGCTACGTGATGGCGACGCTTCCTGCAAATACAGACAAGCATGTTCCTGTAATTGGTTTTTTAGCTCATTTAGATACAGCTACAGATTTTACAGGGAAGAATGTTAAACCGCAAATTCATGAAAATTTTGATGGGAAGGCAATTACGTTAAATAAAGAGCTAGGTGTTATATTAACTCCAGAATTATTTCCAGAGCTCCCATCTTATCAAGGTCACACATTAATCACAACAGATGGAACAACACTCCTTGGTGCAGATGATAAAGCAGGCATTACAGAAATTATGACGGCAATGAATTATTTATTACATAACCCACAAATAAAACATGGGAAAATTAGAGTAGCATTCACGCCTGATGAAGAAATCGGCCGCGGTCCAGCTCACTTTGATGTAGAAGCTTTTGGAGCTTCATTTGCATATACAATGGACGGTGGTCCGCTAGGTGGATTAGAATATGAAAGCTTTAACGCTGCTGGTGCTAAGGTTACCTTTAAAGGAAATAGTACGCATCCTGGAACAGCTAAAAATAAAATGGTAAATGCCAGTAAGCTCGCAATGGAATTTCATGGACAACTCCCAGCAGAAGAAGCACCAGAATATACAGAGGGGTACGAAGGATTTTACCACCTTATTTCTATAAATGGTGATGTTGAGCGAAGTCAATCTACTTACATTATTCGTGATTTTGATCGCGAACATTTTAATACTAGAAAAGAGAACATAGCAACCATTACAAAACAGATGCAAGAGAAGTATGGTACAGAAAATATTATTCTTGAGATGAATGATCAATATTACAATATGCTGGAAAAGATTGAACCGGTGAAGGGGATTGTTGACATTGCATATGAAGCAATGAAAAATCTTGATATCGAGCCGAATATTCAACCAATTCGCGGGGGAACTGACGGTTCGCAGTTATCGTACATGGGTTTACCGACACCAAATATTTTTACGGGAGGAGAAAACTACCACGGTAAATTTGAATATGTATCTGTAGATAATATGGAAAAAGCCGTTCAAGTTATTATTGAAATCGCACGATTGTTTGAAGAAAAAGCATAATAAAAGATAAAACCTCGAATAGCGATGTGCTATTCGAGGTTTTATCTTTTGTAGAACTCATTATTAAGTGAGACTTCCTTTTTTCTTACCTCATTTGTTAACCTCATTGTTTCCAGATTGTTGTAGATGTGACAAATTTACGACGACAAAGAGAAGAACTATTATTTTCTATTTTTTGTTAAATTTTTTAAATTATTATTGAAATAATTTAAATCTAATCATATAATCAATAATGATAATCATTATCGGTGGTTGATAGAGAAAAGATACTATGATTAATAGGGGAAGTGAAAAAAGTGAGTTTTAATATTAGCTAATTGCTCCGTAATACATAAATAAGAACCATATTTCGTTAGGTAGACAAGGTGATGAATTAATAGTTTTGAAAGGAGTATTTTTAAATATGAATAAAAAGTTATTTACATTAGGAATGGTTACAGTATTAAGTTTAGGTCTTGCTGCATGCAATAGTACAGAAAAAAGCTCAAGTGAGAAGAAAACAGAGAGTGCAGAAACTACAGCGAAGAAAGAAAAACAAAAAATTCCGTACCTTGGTAAGGAATATACAGTGCCTACAAAAATAACAAAAATTGCAACAGCTAGTTTAGAATCAATGGAAGATGCAGCTGTACTTGGAGTGAAACCAGTAGCCGCAATTACAGTAGGTGGGAAAATACCTGACTATTTAGCCAAAGATTTAAAAGGTGCAGAATCTATCGGTGAAAAAATGCAACCAAATTTTGAAACGCTACTGAAATTAAAGCCAGATGTTATTACATCAAGTTCTAAATTCCCAGCAGAGACAGCTGAAAAATTTACAAAAGTAGCACCAACATTCCCAGTTTCTCATATTTCAACACATTGGGAAGATAACCTAAAATTAATGGGTGAGCTAACTGGTAAAAAAGATAAAGCGGAAAAAATTATAAAAGATTATAAAGCGGATGCTGCGAAAACGAAAGAAAAAGTAGCAGATAAATTAAAAGAGAAAAAAGTTGTTGTAATAAGACTGAGAGAAGGCAGCATTAATCTGTATCCAGAAGATGTTTATTTCAATCCAGTAATTTATAAGGATTTAGGATTAACGGCTCCTGAAGCGATTAAAGCAGTTAAAAAGCAAGAAAAAATTTCTTTAGAAAAGTTTGCAGAAATGAATCCAGATTATATCTTTGTTCAATTTGAAGGAAGCGAAAATAAAGATAATCCGAAAGCATTAGAAGATTTACAAAAAAATCCAATTTGGCAAAGTATTAACGCTGTAAAAGAGAAAAAAGTATTTGTAAACGCTGTTGATCCGATGGCGCAAGGCGGTACAGCTTGGAGTAAAATAGCTTTCTTAAAAGCTGCAGAAAAAAACTTATCTAAATAAATAGTAAGGTGCGTTGAATGATATGCGGAAAATGAATGCAGTACCAATGATGATTTTATGTTTGGCACCTGTGTTAATTTTACTAACGATTATGTTATCCATATTGTATGGAGCGAAAAATATTACTTTTGAAACAGCTTGGAATGCGTTATTTCATTTTGATTCAGGAAATGTAAATCATAATATTATTATTATATCTCGTTTACCGAGAGCCATTGGTGCGTTATTAGTAGGAGCATTTTTGGCCATATCAGGAGCACTTATGCAGGGGATGACAAGAAACTATCTTGCATCCCCTTCTATTATGGGTGTGACAGAGGGGTCAGTGTTTGTTATTACGATTTGCATGGTATTTATTCCAGGGATGTCTTCAGTGAATATGATACTATATTCTATGCTTGGTTCGGCATTAGGAGCGGGAATTGTTTTTGGATTTGGTTCATTGTTTCGAAATGGATTATCGCCGGTTCGTTTGGCTATTATAGGAACTGTTATAGGGACATTTTTAAATAGTACGGCAATAGCAATTGCATCTTACTTCCAACTTTCTCAAAATGTTAGTTTTTGGTACAATGCGAAATTGGACCAAATCGATCCGAAGATATTAAAATTATCTATTCCATTTGGTGTTACTGGTATTGTTTTGGCACTTGTGATTTCAAAATCTATTACAATTCTCTCATTAGGAGAAGAGGTTTCGATTAATTTGGGCCAACGTACAAAACTTGTGAAAGCTGCTGCAATCCTATCTGTTGTGTGTTTAACAGGTACTGCTGTAGCCGTAGTTGGAAAGGTGGGTTTTGTAGGATTAATCATTCCTCATATTACTCGTTTTTTAATTGGAGTAGACTATAGGTGGATTATACCGTGTGCTGGTGTAATAGGCGGAGTCTTTCTCGCTTTATGTGATGTATTGAGTAGATTTATAAATTATCCATTTGAAACACCGATAGGGGTCGTTACTTCATTGATTGGAGTTCCTTTCTTCCTTTATTTAATTCGAACAAGAGGAGGAGAGAAGCATGCATAGAGATTCATGGCGGTGTTATATAGTCACTAGTGTAATCCTGTTTTTAGTTATAGTTGCCATTTATATTAGTTTAACGAATGGTACATTTGATATGACAGTTGTGGATATAATTCGGACGATATTTCGAATAAATCCTGTGCCTGAACATGATTTAGTTATATTTGATTTTAGGCTTCCCAGAATAGTAATTGCAGCATTAGTAGGGTTTGGTCTTGGCGTTGCGGGGGCTGCTATTCAGGGAGTTACGCGAAACGGATTGGCAGATCCAGGTATTTTAGGAATTAATGCGGGTGCAGGGGCAGCTATTGTTGTCTTTATGTTTTTCTTTCAAGGACAAATCAAGAGTACAGACTGGTTTTCTATTATGCTTCTGCCGTTATTTGGTTTGGCCGGGGGGCTTGGTTCTGCAATCTTAATTTATATGTTTTCTTGGAAAGGCGGAAGATTAGATTCACAGCGCCTATTATTAACAGGAATAGCAATTGGTTACGGTCTTAGTTCTTTCTCTGTATATTTATCTTTGAAAATGAAAGCTACTGATTTTGAAATGGCAGCAGTTTGGGTCTCAGGGAGCATATATAATGCAAATTGGAAATATATTATTGCGATGTTACCATGGTTAATTATTTTAGTGCCTATTATACAAAGGAAAGCATATTTACTTGATATGTTTCAACTAGAAGAGACGAGTATAAAAAGTCTCGGAATTTCAGTCGAAAAAGAGAAATCCATTTTATTATTAAGCGGTATTGGGATAGTGAGTGCTTGCGTTTCTGTTTCTGGAAGTATTGGATTTGTTGGGCTGATGGCACCGCATATTGCAAAACGTCTCGTTGGAATTCATCATAATCAAGTTATTCCAATATGTGGTGTGATTGGTATGTTACTTGTTATTGTTTCTGACTTTATTGCAAAGACTGTTTTCGCACCAATAGAGTTACCGGTTGGAATTGTCGTTTCTATCATTGGTGTACCGTATTTTCTATATTTGTTATTTAAAGCGAAAGCGTAAAAGGAGTGAAGATGAGTGAGTGTTTTAAGCACAGAAAATTTAGAAACGAGCTATGAAAAGCTTACGGTATTTCGTGATTTAAATGTAGAAATACAAGAAGGAAAAGTGACGACGATTATTGGGCCAAATGGATGCGGGAAATCTACGCTACTAAAAACAATGGGGCGAATTTTAAAGCAGAAAAGTGGAAAGGTGTACTTGCAAGGACAAAATTTACATACAATTTCAACAAAACAAATTGCGAAGCAACTTGCGTTATTACCACAAAATCCAATTGCTCCACCAGAATTAAAAGTAGAAGAGCTTATTTCTTACGGACGATATCCGCATCGTAATAATGTGAATAAATTATCATCTAAAGATAAAGAAATGATTGAATGGGCAATGGGAATTACAAATACCACTCCTTTTCGCAACCGTCAAATTGGAAATTTATCAGGAGGACAAAGACAAAAAGTATGGTTAGCAATGGCTTTAGCACAAGAAACAGAAGTTTTACTATTAGATGAACCAACAACTTATCTTGATATGGCTCATCAGCTAGAAGTACTGCAAATTGTTGAACGATTGAACCAAGAACATAAATGTACAGTTGTTATGGTTTTACATGATATTAATCATGCAGCACGTTTTTCACATGAAATCATTACGATGAAAGCAGGGGAAATCATTAAGATTGGGAGCCCATTAGAAATCATTACAAATGAAGTATTGAAACGTGTGTTTCATATTGATGCAAGGGTAATGATAGATCCTTATAATGGTGCTCCTGTGTGCTTTGGGTATGATAGTGCATTACAAGAAGGACGTGCAAAAGTTTATGTAACAAATTAAACATGTAAGAGGAGGGTGACAATGCAGTCTGTACCAGAGACACCGAATGTCGTAATTTCTAACACAGAGAAATGGACCATGTACTCAAAAAGAGAAAATCGTCAGTATCAAATTTATATAGCAAAGCCGAAACAGCCTGAACCACCTTCAGGTTATCCGATTATATATGTATTAGATGGGAATGCTTTTTTTCAAACGTTTGAAGAAGCTGTGCGCATCCAAGCAGTTAGATCTGAAAAAACAGGAATTGTACCAGCTATCATTGTTGGAATTGGCTATCAAATAGAAGAAAGTTTTTCTTCAACATATCGGTTTTATGATTTCACTCCTCCAGCAGCATCTCTTATTTTGCCGCCAAAACCCGATGGTAAACCGTGGCCCGTAACAGGGGGAGCGAATTGCTTTTTAGAGTTTATTCAAGAGGAGCTAAAACCAGAGCTTTTTAAGTATTTTCCAATTGATGTAAAGAGACAAACGTTATTTGGCCATTCGTTAGGCGGATTATTTGCTTTACATGTCTTATTTACAAATATACATACCTTTCAAACATATTTTATAAGCAGTCCTTCTATTTGGTGGAATAATCAATCCATTCTTGAAAAAGAATGTAACTTTATAAATGAATTAAATAAAACAGATTCTGAAATTGGTGTTTTTCTTACAGTGGGATCATTAGAAAAAGATCATATGATCCAGGAGATAAATGCATTATCTGATCGGTTGTACAATATACAGCATAGCAAACTACGGTTCTCGTTTCATGAAGCAGAGGGAGAAAATCATGGATCGGTAGTACCGACTGTGTTAAGTCGAGCGCTTCGTTTTATATTTCAATCATAAATGATAGGGATAGTGTTTATTATTCAAGTTTGGTTTTAATCTAGGAGGAAAATATGGTCATAGTGCATAAAATACGCTGACCATATTTTTATGAGATGAGTTGTGTTGTTTTGTTTGAATTGTTTTGGATAGGGATGGAAACAACTCTAGATAACGTGATTGGGACTAAAATATTCTTGTGTTTTTTGGATACAGTGGATTTAAATGACAGTAATAGGTCCATATGAAAATTGGTTAATCAAAGAATTCCATTATATGTATTGCCTATTGCCACAGTGTATATAAAATATTTTTCTTGACTTTTTATACGAATATTAGGAAAATAGTAAAAAAGAAAGGAGGGGTAACGTTGGAGGAATATGTGCTAGATATATATAATTTTTTGTATACCACTGATTGGGAAGATATCATGTCAATTGTAAGCATTTTATTATGTATTCAATTCTTATTTTTATATGGAAAAATGAATAGTGCTGATTTTTCTTTAACGTCCCCATCCGACGGACAAGGAGAAATATCACTAAGCAAGCCAAACTTAAAGCATGTATATTTCCCTATAATTATGATGCTCTTTATTCGTTATATTACAGCTGTAGTAAAGAAAAAAGAGGGAGACGACCACTATCATCTGATTTGTCATCTGAATTTTAAATGAATGATACAAGGAGGAGATTTGTATGTGGATTCGTTTCGTATTAATTGGTTTCTTTTCATTAACGGCAATGTCTTTGATTGGTTTTCAATTAACTGAGATTTTTCAAGCATATAGCGACATGCTTTTTAATAAAAACTAAAACAGAAGCTGTGGTTTGAAATTTGTAGTGTGAAACGATACAATCCTTCTTAAGAAGTCAAAGACTTAAGAAGGATTGTTTCTTTTTGCTATTTGTGAGTGAAAAGATTAGCAACGCTGGAAGCTTCACCTTACATGATTATTTCGAATATTTGTCACATTTATACTGTGAATAATATGTTAAAATAGTGAAGCTACTATATATTTTATGAAGAATGAGGGAGTGAACAATTTGACTGATCGTTCTGTGAAACAGAAGAGCTATGCTCCTGTTGTAATAACGCTTTCTGTGATCGTCAATGCGATTATTTTATTTTTGTTTTTTGGACCGGTTGGATACAAAGGAGAAGTACATTTTGATGTAACAATTTTGCCACTTGTTAATGCGATTTGTAATAGTTTTACATTCGTGTTTTTACTAGCAGCGTTGTTCTCAATCATTAAAAAGAATGTGAAGCTACATAGAGGATTTATTCTTGCCGCATTTACAACAACATTAATATTTTGTGTTTCGTATTTGACCTACCATTATTTAGCGCCAGCAACGCATTTTGGCGGAGAGGGAATCATTAAATATGTATATTTCTTTATTTTAATTACACATATTTTCCTTGCAGCTATTATTGTGCCGCTTGCATTATTTTCTTTAGTGTACGGATTTACAAACCAATTGACTCGCCATCGTAAAATTGTACGTTGGACAATGCCAATCTGGTTATATGTAAGCCTTTCTGGCGTTATCGTATACTTAATGATTTCACCTTATTATTAAAAGAGTCTCAGTTTTTAGCTGAGACTCTTTTTTGTATAAGCAGATTTTTTTGTAAAAAGCTAAATATATGATATACAAAAGTATAGTTACTTTTATCTAGAAAGGATGAAGTGTATGCAAAACTTTGTGTTTCGTAATCCAACAAAGCTTATTTTTGGAAAAGGTCAATTAGAACAATTGAAATTAGAAATACCTCAATACGGGAAAAAGGTGTTACTCGTATATGGTGGTGGAAGTATTAAACAAAATGAGATTTATGATAACGTGATATCTATGTTAAAAGAAATAGATGCAGAAATTTTTGAGTTAAGTGGTGTGGAACCCAATCCTCGTTTATCAACAGTAAATAAAGGGATTCAAATTTGTAAAGAAAATGATGTCGAGTTTATTTTAGCTGTGGGCGGTGGAAGTGTAATAGACTGCACAAAAGCTATTGCGGCTGGCAGCAAGTATGATGGAAATGCGTGGGATCTTGTTACGAAAAAGGTTTTTGCAAAAGAAGCATTACCTTTTGGAACAGTGCTAACTTTAGCGGCAACAGGCTCTGAAATGAATGCGGGTTCAGTTATTACAAATTGGGAAACAAATGAAAAGTATGGCTGGGGGAGTCCAGTCACATTTCCGCAATTTTCTATTTTAGATCCGAACCATACGATATCTGTACCACGAAACCAAACAATTTACGGTATTGTTGACATTATGTCGCATGTACTCGAGCAATATTTTCATCAAGGTACAAATACAGCATTGCAGGATCGCTACTGTGAATCTATTTTACAAACGGTCATTGAGGCAGCTCCGAAGCTGCTACACGATTTAGAAAGTTATGAGCATCGTGAAACGATTTTATATTGCGGTACAATGGCGTTAAATGGTATTTTGGCAATGGGCATACGTGGAGACTGGGCAACGCATAACATTGAACATGCTGTTTCAGCGGTGTACGATATTCCGCATGGCGGTGGTTTAGCGATTTTATTCCCGAACTGGATGAAACATGTTTTACATGAAAATGTTGATCGTTTTAAACAATTTGCGATTCGAGTATTTCATGTTCAAACTGAAGATAAAACTGATGTTGACATAGCGTTAGAAGGAATTGAAGCATTGCGTCAATTTTGGACATCTATTGGGGCGCCGTCTCGTTTAGCGGATTATAAAATTGGTGAAGAACAAATTGATGTTATGGCAGAAAAAACCATGGCATATGGTGAGTTCGGACAGTTTAAAAAATTAGATAAACAAGATGTTGTAAAGATTTATCAAGCATCGTTATAAACAAACAAAAACACTTCTTCTTTAGAGAGGTGTTTTTTTATTTGTTTATATTCCTGTCACATAATATTTGCAGAAGTGGTGAGAGAACTAGTTCCTACAGTAGCAGTAAGTGTAATATATGGGCATAAAGAGTTTAAGATTTGGTGATATCTCTCTTCTCTTCGTTTCTGTTTGGAAACATTAATATTACTTAGATATGTTTGCGTTAGGTAACATAGGATTTTTGATAAAGTGGAACTTCCATCAGTGGGGTCTTACTTTCTGTTAATGCGGAATAAACTTTTGGATATTGTTGAATGAATCTAAAAGTTTATAAAAATTTTACATATACATGTTATTTGTAGGCTGCGGTGCATATTTATATATATATGTATTACTCCCGCTTATCAAGAGATTTTAGCTGGAATTAAAAAATTGTCTTCACTGTTATAAACGTATGTGATGTAAAAAATTTGAATATTTAAAAGGGTAAATCGGGAGGAATTTCATTGTTACAGTACATTGATGATTAGCGGTTCTTTGGCTATGAAATAATTGGAAAAAATTATGGGGATTTGGGTACTCAGCAAGTAGAAGAGTGATTAATTTATGATTATTCTGTCTTGTGCTCCTTATCATTGAGAGAACGTATCGAAAATCGTTGCATGTATTACTGGTGCCGTTTGCTAAAAGTATTTCTGTATATCCATATTAAATAGCGGTTTTTCGGAAAATGGATAAAGAAGGTGATATAGGTGGCAGGTAAAAAGGAATCATCGAATAAGAGTAATGGAGAGAAAGGGAAAAAGAAGATTTTTTCACCGTTTACAGCTCAAAAGAAAAATAAACCTATTTTACCTCCTCCATTACAATCTGGAACGATGACAAAACAGATAGCATTACGAGAAGAAAGTGCAGAGAGCCAAAGAAATGGGATGCGAGATGAAGGAGTAGAAGAACAAATCTTATTTTTATATGGAATAACAGAGAATGACGAAGTAAGACCGTTAAGAGTGGACGATGAAGGATTTATATTAACAAAGGAATATCGTGTAAAAAGTGAAGAAGAAGGGAAATTAAAAGAGGATAAATATGGAAGAAGAAGTAAGATGTATGAAAAATATAAGCACTTGGGCTCCATGAATTGCTTTTCACCTTTAGCTGTTGATGGGCAAATAATGAGAAAAATGTTTTTCAATCGAGAAGTTATTTTACACATTCATCAAGAAGATGGGGACTTTGTAATATTTGATGTTTCAGAGTTAAATGGTTATTCTTTTGCGGTTATTAATAATACAAATGATGCTATTGAAACGTATGTACAAATTAGCCCGGACTCTGTTCATTACTTCACAGATACGATTCCATTTAAGATTGAGCCTCTTCAAATGGAAACAATTTCTCCAGTTCGTTTTCTTAAATATGCAAAAGTTGTTGTAAAGGGGAAAGGAACTGGAGAGGTCACTGTTTACTTGCAAGGGCAAACGCTAGGGTAATATTTAGATATAACTAATAGTTCATTATTATGAAATGAAAAAATGATGATGAGACGAGAATTAGTGAAGAGAAGTATATTATAATATAAATTATGTATATGAAGTGGCAAAAGGGAACGTGATGAACCTAAAAGCCACTTTGAAACATTCATGGACAAGCCCATTAAACAATAAGATATAGTGAGGAGATTATTTAGAATGGATATATCGTTTGTCCTGTTAAGATGTTATATGCAGCGCAAAACTGTGATTGTGTATATTCGTTAGTTTTTATATTTGTTTCTTCATTTGTAAGTAACGTATGGAATGAACGCAGAATACAATTTAGCGCAAAGTATAACTCTTCCTGAGAGCAGTTCTTTTCTTTTGTTGCGGTTGCTAAAATTAACTCTTCTGACAACGAGCGAAAATCAAAAGTAGCTTGTCCAATTCTCATCATATCATCTCCATTTTGGTTTTTATCATGTATATGAAGTGAGTGAACAAAACATGCAAAATAGATTGTATTTTTAACAAAAATATATAATTTCAATTACTGTAATAAGATTACTTGCATTTTAACTATTAAAATTGGTAAGATTGGATATAATAATCAGATGTATAACTATACATAAAGAGAGTTGGAGTATATGGGAGAAGAAAAGCAGGATAAAGTTGTTGTTATTATTGGACCAACTGCAGTTGGAAAAACGAAGCTTAGCATTGAATTGGCAAAAGCGTTAAATGGAGAGATTATAAGCGGCGATTCCATGCAAATCTATCGTAGTATGAATATAGGTACGGCGAAAGTTACAGAAGAAGAGATGGACGGAATTCCGCATTATATGATTGATATAAAACATCCAGAAGATGCATTTTCCGTTGCTGAGTTTCAAGAGCTTGTACGCGGTCATATAGCAGATATTGCAAAGCGTGGTAAATTACCTATAATTGTTGGTGGAACAGGTTTATATATACAGTCTGTGTTATATGATTACCAGTTTTCTGATGAACCAGGAGATCATGCGTACCGTAAACAGTTAGAACAATTAGCAGAGGAACATGGTGTAGAGTTTATACATGGAAAGCTAGAAGAAGTTGATCCGATAAGTGCAAAGCGCATTCATCCAAATAATGTGAGGCGTGTCATTCGTGCTTTAGAAATTTTTCATACAACAGGGCAGAAGATGAGTGATCAATTAGAGCAACAAGAAAATGAATTGTTATATCACGTTGCTTTAATTGGTTTAACAATGGATCGAGATTTATTATATAGTCGCATTAATTTACGTGTAGACATTATGATGGAGCAAGGTTTATTAGCGGAAGTTAAGCACCTGTACGAAGAAGGAATTCGAGATTGTCAATCCATTCAAGCGATTGGTTATAAAGAGCTATATGAATACTTTGATGGAAAAATCTCATTAGAAGAAGCGATAACCGCTTTGAAAATGAATTCCCGCCGCTACGCAAAACGACAATTAACTTGGTTCCGTAATAAAATGAATGTTGAGTGGTTTGACGTTACAAGTGGTGAAAAAAATCAAGAAATTTTACAGTATACAGAAGGAAAGCTAAAACTTAAGGCGAATAATAAGTAATAGAGAAAAAGAGGAGGATTCGACATGAAGCAATCAATCAATATTCAAGATCAATTTTTAAACCAACTCCGTAAAGAGAATACGTTTGTCACGCTGTACTTATTAAATGGCTTCCAACTTCGTGGTTTAATTAAAGGATTCGATAATTTTACTGTATTGTTGGAAACAGAAGGTAAGCAACAGCTTATTTATAAACATGCGATTTCTACATTTGTTCCACAAAAGAACGTTTCAATCGAATTAGAATAGTAAAAGAATTGTACATAGTAAAAAGAGCGAATGATTCGCTCTTTTTTTATTTCTAAAAAATACATCGAAATCTAGTTAGGAGATAGAGAATTTAGATGTTTTGTTATGTTTCTAAGGAATGAAAGTGCGAAAATAGCAAGGATGATTTATAAAATGATGTTGAAAGTCAAAAAATATATCCCTTTCAATAACTAGAAATGTATTTTATTTACTGAAAACTTATGTTGGAAAAGATGTTAGGGTGAACATTTTGAGTCAACTTTACGGCTTGTGAAGGTGTGGATATTATTACACAGGTAAATGTAGGGAGATTAGCTCTTCCTTATTCTCTTGAAGTTGCTTTTCTTGATGTTCCAGTTCATTTTGTGGGCAGTGCGCATCTAAAAGTTCCAGTTCATTTTGTGGGCAGTGCGCATCTAAAAGTTCCAGTTCATTTTGTGGGCAGTGTTCATCTAAAAGTTCCAGTTCATTTTGTGGGCAGTGCGCATCTAAAAGTTCCAGTTCATTTTGTGGGCAGTGCTCATCTAAAAGTTCCAGTTCATTTTGTGGGCAGTGCTCATCTAAAAGTTCCAGTTCATTTTGTGGGCAGTGCTCATCTAAAAGTTTCAGTTCATTTTGCGGGCAATGCGCATCTAAAAGTTCCAGTTCATTTTGTGGGCAATGCGCATCTAAAAGTTCCAGTTCATTTTGTGGGCAGTGCGCATCTAAAAGTTCCAGTTCATTTTGTGAGCAGTGTTCATCTAAAAGTTCCAGTTCATTTTGTGGGCAATGCTCATCTAAAAGTTCTAGTTCATTTTGCGGGCGATGCTCATCTAGAAACTCAAATTCCTCTTGTGTATGGTATTCGTCTTTATACTCTTGCTCATCTTGAAGCTGATCATTCATTCCGATTGGCATAGTTTGTAGTAAATTTATTTGTAACTTTTTTGTTTGCTCAAGGATATTTTTTAATACATAACGGTTCATCTTAAATGATTTTGTGATAGACAGCGAAAAGTTGAGTAAATTTTGCAATTCAACATATACTGAATTCGTTAAAAATGGTTGGCTATTCAAAATAGTAATTAAACTACTAGTAATGCTAATGCCGCTTTTCTGCTGTGTTGGTGCTATGTTTAAATGTTTTAGATTTCCTTTTATTGCGTCTAATATGTTTATAAGTTTCTTTATGTTATGTTGTGATGGGTTTGAAAATATTGATGGAATCATACGGGTTAAGTCGCTAAGTGTTTTTTGAAAACGGTTGACGTATGGTTCAGAAGCGTGAGTGTAATAAACGGCTGGAATTCGGTGGGGGTGTATTGGGAAATAAGGAACTGAAAAATTTTTCTCATTATCAATAAAATAAGGCATGGAAAATCTCCTTCCTAATTGTCGGTGTGAAAAACTCTATCTTAGTAGATGCAAGTAATGTATAAAAAGGAATAAGGAGACGGGTTATTGCTATAAAAAATAATAAAAACGCCTATTACGAGGCGTTTTCTTTTTGCTTTGCATAGTTATAATATCTCTTTAATGAAATTTTTGATTTAAAACCAATTCGTTTTATAATTTCTTGTTCCGGAACATGTTTTTGGATGAGGCGTAATATAAATGTATTGCGTAAATGCTGACCAGAGATACCTTTACGTAACCCTGCACGCGCTACTTCAAGTCGAATCATTTTTTGGACTGAAATTTCTGTTAATCCCTTTGGAGCGTCATTTTCATACACCCAACGGAATGTATTTCGGTTAAAATCAAAGGCTACAAATAGTGGATCTGTGCTATGGTATTTTGGGCGTACTGGCTCGGGGATGTTTTTATAGTAATGATATAGCTTTTTTTTATCTTCTTCTGTCAATGTAATAACTCGTTCTATTCCAGATACAGCGGGAATAGATAATGTATTGTTTTCAAAATGAACGTGATGCATATGCAAGGAGATGAGTTCTTGTAATGATAAACCGTAATCGAGCAGCAGCATTATAATACATACGTTTCGATCCATAAGTAATGGACGTACAGGGCGTTGTTTATCTGACAGCCCCTCTAAAGAAGTTAATATATATTTCAAACTCTGTTCTTCTTGTGACGAAATGAAATCTTCATCTCGCAATGTACGATCTGGTTGTATAACAAGTTCCATATCTTTTAGTGGACTAGGTAAGTTTAAAAAATGATACAGTCGATTTAATACAATAAACACACGGTGCATTGTTTTTTCAGAGTAATGACGTTTTATTTTTAAGTCTGAAAAATAATCTTCATAGTCTTTTGGACAAAGAGTCTCCCATATATTATTAGAAGAAATTTTTTTGTTCTTTTGTAACCAATAAACAAAATCTTCGATGTCGTAGACATATCGTTTAATGGTCGAAGGTTTTCGTCCCTTGATTAATAAATAAGCGGAGAAAGCCTGTACTGTATCAGTAAGTTCTTTTGTTGACATAGTCCCACCTCCCTAGTTTTCTTACATTATAACAAAAATTTTCAGAAAATGTTTATTTCTTGGGAAAGCGCAAATGTTGACAATATTCGTCAGTGAGATGATAAAAGATGAGGTGATTGAATGGAACAGTCGATGCGAAAGAAGAATAATAACCAAATTAACATTGTGCTAAATCACCGAAAGAAAATTTCTGTTTCTTCTCCAGAACAAAAGCAAAATCTTTCAGATGAAACTGTTACAAAACATGAAATGTTACAGCGAATTGAAGAAGAAATGAGCAAGCTTGTGGGAATGCAGGAAATCAAAAAAATTATAAAAGAAATTTATGCATGGATTTATGTAAATAAAAAACGGCAAGAAATGGGGTTGAAATCAGAAAAACAAGTCCTTCATATGTTATTTAAAGGCAATCCGGGGACGGGAAAAACAACTGTTGCTAGAATGATTGGGAAATTATTATTTGAAATGAATGTGTTATCGAAAGGACATTTAGTAGAAGCGGAACGGGCAGATTTAGTTGGTGAATATATAGGGCATACGGCACAAAAAACGCGTGATCTCATTCGAAAAGCAATGGGGGGGATTTTGTTTATTGATGAGGCGTATTCGCTTGCGCGTGGGGGAGAAAAAGATTTTGGAAAAGAAGCAATTGATACGCTCGTAAAACATATGGAAGATAAACAGCATGCTTTTGTACTCATTTTAGCAGGGTACTCACGTGAGATGAACCATTTCCTTTCACTCAACCCGGGGTTACAATCTCGCTTTCCTTTCATTATTGAGTTTTCAGATTACACAGTCAATCAACTATTAGAAATAGGAAAGCGAATGTACGAAGAAAGAGAGTACCAATTATCAAAAGAGGCGGAGTGGAATCTTCGTGATCATTTAAATGCCGTAAAATATTCATCGCATATTACTTCTTTTAGCAATGGGCGTTACGTTCGTAATATTGTGGAAAAGTCCATTCGTACACAAGCAATGAGGCTACTTCAGGAAGAAGCGTACGATAAATATGATTTAATAACCATCTCTAGTAGTGATTTAACCCTTGAAGAAGAAGTACACGGTTCATAAATTATTTATTATAAAACACGAAGCGTTACGCTTCGTGTTTTATTTCGTATTTTTTGTTTTTGCACGCTGTTCTAATTGGCTTTTTGGACTTTGATCTGCCACATCTGAAGCGAGTCCTTGAGGATTAACGCTACTACTTTGTCCGCGATTACGTTTGTTGTTTCCTTTTGCCATATTATCTCACTCCTGTTCTTCTTTTTCTTTTTGTTGATATGCTTTGTGATAACGTTCCATTTTTTTGCTTTTTTCGTATGAAGAATTTAGATCATGTCCAAATTGATCTACGGAACTTTTTTGTGCGCCTTTATTTACATGCTTTGTCATTTGTTTCACCTCTCTTTAAGAAATAGTATTTGCGGATATGTACAAAAAACATGCAATAAAATAATACTTTCATGAGTGGTATTTTTCGTTTCTAATGATGACAAGGAGGATTAAGTGGAAGGTTTTTTTGATTGGGATAGGGGAAAATAGAAAAACCCTCTACAAAAAAAGTAAAGGGTTCATTTGTTATCTCTCAGTGAAATGTTCGATCTTTTCTACACTACGATGTGGTAGGTGCCATTTGTAATAGAGAGAAATCATACGGAAACATACGATAAGAACGAATAATACATACAATGCCCAGTCGCTCACAATAATTTTAGCCCCAATTAAAAATCCAGCTAAAATTGTCCAAAGTGCGTAAACTTCTGCCCGTAGTACAAGTGGCTTTCGACGGGCTAATAAATCACGGATAATACCGCCGCCGATTCCTGTTAAGACGGATGCTACAATTGTTGCGCTAATTGGTAAATTTAGTTTTTGTGCATATAGTGCACCTTGAATTGCAAATGCGGATAAACCAATTGCATCGGTAATATTTTCCCAACGCTTCCAATGCTTAATAAGTTTGTTCGGAAATAAAAAGATAATAGTTATTGATAATAGTGCAATTTGAAATAACATATCTTGTTTCCAAAACGCAACAATTGGATAGCCGATTAATAAATTTCGCAGTGCGCCTCCCCCAAACGCGGTTGCCATCCCTAAAATATAAACCCCGAAAATATCGTATTCCTCTTCCATCGCGATGATTGCTCCGCTTAATGCGAATGCAATTGTACCAATGATGCTAAATAAATCCCATGCCATGAAATTCTCCCTCACTAACTAGATGAAATGTTCTTACTCTGCTATTATATTAGAAGGTTTAATTTTCGAAAAGGATGAGTGAGGATATTTGTTAGAAAAAAAAGAAAAAGTGATACTAGTTGGCTGTCAATTACCTGAAGATGATGAAGAACGTTTTGAACATTCGATGGAAGAATTAGCATCATTAGCAAAAACAGCACAAGCAGAAGTGTTAGTTATGGCGGTCCAAAAACGTACTAAGTTTCATTCAGCGACGTATATTGGAAAAGGGAAGTTAGAAGAACTTTCTCTACTTGCAGAAGAATTAGAGCCAGATGTTATCATTTTTAATAATGAATTAACACCAAGTCAAATTCGAAATTTATCGGCACAGTTAGATGCAAGAGTTATTGATCGTACACAGCTTATACTAGATATTTTTGCTCAGCGCGCGAAGTCCAGAGAGGGTAAATTGCAAGTGGAACTCGCTCAGCTTCAATATGCATTGCCTCGTCTTGTAGGACAGGGGCAAGCGTTATCTCGTCTTGGTGGTGGGATTGGAACAAGAGGTCCGGGAGAAACGAAATTAGAAACGGATCGCCGTCATATTCGCTCTCGTATCGATGAAATAAAAAGACAACTTTCTGGTGTGGTAGAGCACCGTAAGAGATATCGTGAGCGGCGTAAAGAAAATCAAGTTTTTCAGGTTTCTTTAGTTGGTTACACAAATGCGGGAAAATCTACGCTATTTAACAGATTAACAGCTGCTGATACGTTTGAAGAAGATTTATTGTTTGCAACACTTGACCCGACAACGCGTAAAATGCAATTGCCGTGTGGTTATACGGTGTTATTAACAGATACAGTTGGATTCATTCAAGATTTACCGACGTCTTTAGTTGCAGCGTTTCGTTCTACGTTAGAAGAAGTAAATGAAGCAGATGTTATTTTGCATGTGATTGATTCGGCTGATCCGAATTATATAGGGCATGAAGAGACTGTGGGAAAATTATTGCAAGATCTTGAACTTGATCACATTCCGATTATTACTGTGTACAATAAAAAAGATAAGTTACATCCCAACTTTATTCCGTTTCCGAAGAATGATTTTATTATGACGAGTGCGTTTAATTCGGTAGATTTAGAAAAATTAAAAGAAGTTGTAGAAATAGAAATGATGAGACGGATGGATTCGTATGAATTAATAATTCCGGCGCACGAAGGCAGATTGTTGACACTTTTAAAAACGGAAACAGTATTAACAGCTATGACGTTTCAAGAAGAGGAGCAAGCATTCGAATGTACAGGGTATATATTTGCTCATTCTCCGCTAAACGGCCCAATATATAAATATTCAACGAGAAAAGGAGAAGAGAAAGAAGATGTTTAATCGATTGAAGAATGGGGAAAAGATTGCCCCAATTGTAAAAGAAGTAGAAATGCAAATTGCAGATATACATAAACATATTGAGGAAGTAATTGAAAGTAATCAATTTCGTGTGCTGGAAAGTTTTCGTAATCATAAAATTAGTGACGCGCATTTTATTCCAACAACAGGATATGGCTATGATGATATCGGCCGTGATACGTTAGAAAAAGTGTATGCTGATGTATTTGGAGCGGAAGCAGGCCTTGTACGTCCGCAAATTATTTCTGGAACTCACGCAATCTCTACAGCGTTATTTGGGATTTTACGCCCTGGTGATGAATTGTTATATATAACTGGGAAGCCATATGACACGTTAGAAGAAATTGTTGGTGTTCGCGGAAAAGGTGTTGGCTCATTTAAAGAGTATAATATTGGTTATCAGGCAGTTACTTTAACGGAAGAGGGGCGTGTTGATTTTGCTGCAGTACAAGCGGCAATCCATGAAAATACAAAAATGATTGGAATTCAACGTTCAAAGGGCTATGCAACTCGCCCATCATTTACAATTGCTGAAATTAAAGAAATGATTGCATTTGTAAAAGAAATTAAACCGGATGTTGTTGTGTTTGTAGATAACTGCTACGGAGAATTTATCGAAGAGCTAGAACCTTGTCATGTTGGTGCAGATTTAATGGCTGGTTCACTAATTAAAAACCCGGGTGGCGGTATCGTGAAAACGGGAGGTTACATCGTTGGGAAAGAGCAATATGTAGAAGCGTGCGCATATCGTTTAACGTCTCCAGGTATCGGAGCGGAAGCTGGTGCATCTTTATATAGTTTACAAGAGATGTATCAAGGTTTTTTCTTAGCGCCTCATGTTGCTGGTCAAGCATTAAAAGGTGCGATTTTTACAGCAGCTTTTTTAGAGAAGCTTGGTATGAATACATCACCAACTTGGGATGCGCCGCGAACAGATTTAATACAATCGGTTCAATTTGATGATAAAGAACGTATGATTGCATTTTGCCAAGCGATTCAATATGCATCACCTATTAATTCGCATTTTACACCGTATCCGAATTATATGCCGGGGTATGAAGATGATGTAATTATGGCTGCGGGTACGTTTATTCAAGGTGCGAGTATTGAATTATCAGCAGATGGTCCAATTCGTCCGCCTTATGTTGCTTATGTGCAAGGTGGTTTAACGTATTCACATGTGAAGATTGCGATTTGTTCTGCTATTGATATGCTAATTGAAAAAAATCTATTAGTAATTTCATAAACGAAAGCTGCCAATTTTGGCAGCTTTTTTTGTATATAAGTAAGGAATTGAGACATTTTAATAGAAGTGAAAAAAATAATAAAAAATCATGTTAGAAAAGCTAACATATGTTGACATGAAACATAACATGATATAAAATGAGAATCAAGTTAAGGCGAAGGAGGAACTGAAGTGACACAACAGGATCGACGTTCTGCTCCGCTGTTTCCGATAAGTATAGTTATGGATTTAACACAGTTATCTGCGCGTCAAATTCGTTACTATGAAGAACATAAATTGATTTCCCCAACCCGTACAAAAGGAAATCGTAGATTATTTTCATTTAACGACGTAGATAAATTGTTAGAGATTAAAGACTTGTTAGATCAAGGTTTAAACATGGCTGGTATTAAGCAAGTACTATTAATGAAGGAAAATCAATCAGAAGTGATACAAGTAAGAGAAGAAGTAAAGGAAATTTCGAAAACTGAGCTTCGTAAAATTCTTCGAGATGAGCTGCAACATACAGGTAGATTTAATCGAACATCTTTACGACAAGGTGATATTTCAAGATTTTTTCATTAATGATTGATAATTTTGAGAATGTTTAGAGGGACTAAGGAGGAATTGAAAATGGCAAAGTACACAAAAGAAGATATTTTCCGTTTAGCGAAAGAAGAGAATGTAAAGTATATCCGTTTACAATTTACGGATCTTTTAGGAAGTATTAAAAACGTAGAAATTCCAGTTAGTCAGTTAACAAAAGCTCTAGATAACAAAATGATGTTTGACGGATCTTCTATTGAAGGATTTGTGCGCATCGAAGAATCTGACATGTACTTATATCCAGACCTAGATACATGGGTAGTCTTCCCATGGACTGCTGAAAAAGGAAAAGTAGCGAGATTAATTTGTGATATTTACAATGCAGACGGTACGCCGTTTGATGGTGATCCACGTAACAACTTAAAACGTATGTTAAAAGAAATGGAAGAACTAGGCTTCACTGATTTCAATCTTGGGCCAGAGCCGGAGTTTTTCTTATTTAAAGTAGATGAAAAAGGAAATCCAACATTAGAATTAAATGATAATGGCGGATATTTCGACCTTGCTCCAATGGATTTAGGCGAAAACTGCCGTCGTGATATCGTTCTTGAACTTGAAGAAATGGGTTTTGAAATTGAAGCATCTCACCATGAAGTTGCACCAGGACAACATGAAATTGACTTCAAATATGCAAGTGCAATTAAAGCATGTGATGACATCCAAACGTTTAAACTGGTTGTAAAAACAATCGCGCGTAAACACGGTTTACACGCGACATTTATGCCAAAACCGCTATTTGGTGTAAACGGTTCTGGTATGCACTGTAACTTATCACTATTCAAAAATGGTGAGAACGTATTCTATGATCAAAATGGTGATTTACAATTAAGTGATGATGCTCGTTATTTCATCGCAGGTATTTTAAAACATGCACCAAGCTTTACAGCTGTAACAAACCCAACTGTAAACTCTTATAAACGTTTAGTACCTGGATATGAAGCGCCTTGTTACGTAGCATGGTCTGCGCAAAACCGTAGCCCATTAATCCGTATCCCTGCATCTCGCGGTGTAAGTACACGTGTAGAAGTACGTAGCGTTGATCCAGCTGCAAACCCATATTTAGCAATGGCTGTATTATTAGCAGCAGGTCTTGATGGAATTAAAAATAAACTTGCGGTACCACCTGCGGTAGATCGCAATATTTATGTAATGACTCCAGAAGAACGTGAAAAAGCAGGCATTATTGATTTACCAGCTACATTAGCACAAGCACTAAATGAATTAAAATCGAACGAAATCGTTTGCGGTGCATTAGGAGAACACTTACTTGAGCACTTTATCGAAGCGAAAGAAATTGAGTGGGATATGTTCCGTACGCAAGTTCACCAATGGGAACGCGATCAATATATGACTCTTTACTAAGAGTTGGAAGCCTTGATACTACTAGTATCGGGGCTTTTTTCTTTTTATGGGTAAAATAACTATAATTTTAGTAATTCAAATTGATGCCCACAAAATGCCCGCAAATATCTAGAAAATCATTCTAAGATATTCCGCATATGTTCCTCAAATCCAGTAGGTGCTTTTAGGTTTCTTAGTTTACCTAATTGTGCCTTTGCCCCTCCTAAACTTAAAGTCAGTTCACTCTTCTTCTCTTTGAATGACTTTGTATCTGAATTTGAAATCTTATTTATTAGGTCTAACGTACCTGCAACGTCCATAGAATAGGATACGATGTCTGCTGTGTATTTTACTACATCTGTACTGTTCGTCTTATCCGTTTTAAAGTTAGGTGCATACTTAGAGTTTATTCTTAAATTTTCACCGTTATCTCCCCTAAGTAACGGATTATCTTCTTTTGAAGTAGAACTAGAAGAACTAAAA
Organism: Bacillus sp. S10(2024); assembly: GCF_050473865.1. Lineage (NCBI taxonomy): Bacteria > Bacillati > Bacillota > Bacilli > Caryophanales > Bacillaceae > Bacillus > Bacillus sp. S10(2024). Next base: position 619,308 of record NZ_JBFLUR010000002.1, read on the forward strand.
GTACCTTTTGCTACGGATAAGTTATCTTCTTTTTTCGTTTCCTATTCTACTTTGTTTGTTTCTTTTTTCTTAGGCTCATCTTTCTTACTTGTTTACCACCTAATAACATAATTGGTAATGCGAATGTTACCGGTTTCTTTGCTTTCATTATGTATACTCCTTCTTTTTAGTCAAATACATCCCTTATCACCATATATATTCCTAATAATACCAAATGATGTGGTGTTATTATAATATACAGAAAGGACTGAATACAATATCAACATTACGAAATGAAGCAAAAAGCCTACTTCATGAAAATGGAACGATCCTTTTTCACACACTCCATAAAAATGTCATCCTTTATGTATATTTTTACTAAAGGAATAACGCTTTTTGTATTTGAGGTTATTAAGATCTCTTAAGTTGAAGGTCATGGGGAACCGCCCACATTTTATAAATAAATTGAACCATAATTTTACACATTCTCAATATTTAATTGTTAAAATTTCACACAAAATAACAATTAAGGGGATGATCTTAGTGGAGTTGACAGTAATCGATAAACAAGAGATAACAGCATACTTAGTACAAGCATCTCAGCTAGATGGAAATTTCTTATTTTATATTCGAGAAATTGATAGCAGCATAGATATTAATTTTATTGATGAAAATAAAATTTTTTAACACCTGTTCCTGTTGAACTATTTCTTAGTAAACTTCTGAGCGAGGAAGATAAAGTGAATTTCAGGAAAGTATATAGAAATATGTCGGGATTGGTATTATTAGAACCATTGACATCAGAGGAATCAATTTATGTAAGAGAAATGACAAAAGAAGAGGCGATTGCATTTAGATACTTAGAAGATCCTTTTTCACGAGAATTAATGAATAAAATAGAAAGCCCTCTCAAGTGAACTGCACCCCAATTGTTAGACGGTGTCTAACAATTGGGGTGCAGTTCATTTATAAGTGCCCTTTTTTAAGGAATGTGCATGAAAAAATAAGGTGTGAAAAGAAATGCATTTAGTGAAAGCATAATATAATTTATGTTTTTCTTATTTAAATGTGCGTGAAAACTAAAAAAAGTCGTCCAAATTAAAAAAAGGAGCAGCTAGCAAAAGCTAACTGCTCTCTAAAAAGGGTTAAGAGAAAGAAAACTGGACTAGGCTGCTAAAACAGCTTATCTGTAGTATGTGGGGATGGTGAAATATTATACGAAAAAAGTTAACCTCTCACCATTAGAGAATGGACTTAAGGGGTAGCCTTTATGTGATATCTGATATGTATTAGATATTTTGTGAATTACTTTTTTTACGGCGATCTTTGTCCTCAATATCAGTTTCAGGCATTCCGTATAATCCGTTCATAGCCTGTTCATCTAAATCAAGACCAAGCACATTATTATTTGTTACATTATGTTTTTCTTTTTTAGAGTTATTCATATATATCACCTCCTATTTTTAGGATGTCTAAAAGTGATATAAACATTCAACGTTTATTTTATGATAAAAAATTCATTTTGTAGAAAAGGGGAATAAAGGAACATTAGATGATGTATTAATCAGTTTAAAGCGAATGAAAAGAGACGAAGAATTAAAAAAGAGTAGCTAGCATTTGCTAACTACTTGCCCATGAGGGACTTAGAACGTTTACATCTCATCAAAATGAAAGGAGTTTTACTACCAATTTGTAGTATGTGCAGATGGTGAAATATTATACGAAAAAAGGCAGTCAGCAAAAGCTAACTGCTCACCCTTGGAGAGGGAAAGGTAGGCCAGTTACAAGTACATGGAGTAGCCTAACTGTAGCATATGCATATTTTGAAAAGTTATACATAATGTGAGTCAAAGAATTAGTCAATGCTATTGTAATTGTTTATCGACAGTATTCGACACTGAAATAACTGTCAGAAACATAGTAAGTTGGCGTTATTTTTCTTTCTCAATGCAATTTTTGGTCTTGTGGATGGCAAACCGTCTTAAAACGGAAAAAAACACATTTAACGAGGTTGTCGTTTTTGAGTGAAAAGTGAGGTTGAAAGAATAACATTAGAACAAATAGCATTAGATTTGGATTATAGTCCATATTATATAAAACGTAAGCACGCTGAAATTAGAAAGATAATAAACTTTGTTAATGCATTATAAGTTTACCTTTTGGTAGGTAACCTTTAAGTAATGTACTTTCTAGGAGACGAAACTATTGAAAAAATGAATTATAGTAATAACATAAAGATTTGACGAAAGGGTAACTGGTGTACGGTTGCTCTTTTATTATGTAAAAAAAAGGACGCTCATGGCGTCCATTTATGGTGTATTCTTTTTATCTTTAAATCCCAAATGTTGTTCTAATGCTTCTACAAGCATTTCAGAGAAATTGACGTTTTTCTTTGCTGCATGTTCTTCTAACCAAGAAGGAAGTGTAACATTTTTTCTTTTATACACGGTACTATCTTTCTTTCTATAATTATCATAACGCGCATTGGGATGTGTATCAGGAAAAGGATGCTAATTCCTATGCTTTTTTATATATTTTTTTAATAAAATCCAAACTTTAAAGGGTTATATCAAAGCATCTAATACGGGTGCTTTTTTCACATTTTGCAAAGGACGAGCATATACTGCTTGTACACCGTTTAACTTTTGTTAAAAGGAATCTCGTAATCCCTTCTTGCCCAAGGAAGAGCGCTTGCGGAAACAGGTGCTCTTCTTTTTATTATGTGAAAATTACATAGTTATAGAGAAAAGATGGTATAAATGACATGGTTAAGCTTCTTTGTTGGTTATGGTGTAGGTACACTTATTTGTTTAATCATTATGATTCAGTTTCTTAAAGCGAAAGAAGTAGATAAACAGGATACAAGTTTTTAGATTATTGCCTTATTGAATAAATTAAAGCATTCAATAAGGGTGCTTTTTCACATTTTGAGAAGGACGAGCATATACTACTTGTACCTCTTAACTTTCGTTAAAAGGAATCACGTAATCCAAATTTTCACCCTTGTCCAAAGAAGAGTGCCTGGGGAAACAGGTGCTCTTCTTTTTATTATGCACAAATTACATAGGTGGTGTAGATGATATATATTGAGTTTACAATTCCTGAAGGGTTACTTTGGTTAATTGGATTACCTTGTGGGATAACTGCTGATGTAGCTAATACTCGTAAAGAACCTAATGTAAATGCATCTATCATGCGTCAAGCCACAAAAGGACAAGGGCATACGTATTATGAGTGGTCTTATGATGGTGCTCATTTCTGGTATCGAGTAAACACAGAAAATTGGATGCGTGATGATACAGCGAGTATCAATAAAGATAACAAATCAAAAGGTGTCGTGTGGGTAAATGATACTGACATCAATTTGGGAAAAGGTGCAAGTACTAGTGACATTGTTATCAATAAAATTACAAAGCGTTCCGAATATGACATACATTACCGTTATGAGAACTGGATTTATGTAACAAGTGAAGACGTTGAAGGTTGGATGTATTTTGATGAGTCATATGTACATTGGATTAAATAAAATAAAAGCCGGCTCTTAATTGAGTCGGTTTTTTTTACTATGTATTAAACTTTAGCATTACATAAGTAACTCTGTTAATTCTTCTGTAGATAATGTGCTTTCTAATTCTTTACTTAAGCCAAGTATAGAAGTAATTCTAGTACTTTTCGTTTCTTTTACGTCTTTATCGGCTTTTACTTTCACTGATTTATCATCTGACTTTTGTTCTACTTTCACGTTTGCTTTCTTTTTTTCGCTGTCTGCTTTGTCTGCTCCATCCCCCCTAATAACATGATTGGAAGTGCTAAACTTATTAGTTTCATTGCTTTCATATTTCTATTACCCCTTATTAGTTGAATGATTGTATGTATAATTACAAGTTACTCTATTATTTTGTATGTTTTTCCATTTTCTTATCAAGTGCTTTGGCGTAGGCATCTTTGGTTTCCTGATTTAACTTATAAATTGCTTCTCTCCACTGTTCTCCATCTACACCTGACATATGTGGAGAACTTTTTAATACAGCCTCTTGAATCTTCAGTCCATCGTCTTTATCAGCGTCTTTTATTAACTTTGTTCCTTTTCTTGCATCTGTTATCCCTTCTTGTACGAGTTTATGAATGTCTTTGTATTTATCAGGTACTATTATGTTCTCCATACGGTCTAGGGCTTCATCCATATCGTTTGCTGTTTTAAATACATCTTTATATTTCTTAGTATCTTTTGATGCTTCTCCTAGTTTTAACAATATTTCATCCTTCTTGAATTGAAACTCTACCAATTGCTCACAAATATAATACGGATACTGTTTTTCAGATATTACTGTTTTCGACATTGCTTTACTAGTTTCCTCAGTCTTAGGGATAGAATCTTTATCACCTACCCCACAACCTACTAATAATAGAATAGGTATTGCTAATGATACGAGTTTCGTTGCTTTCATTATGCATTCTCCTTTTAGAAAGTATTGTAATCAATTTACATATTGTACCATAATGTAAATTAAATAAATAATATGAATTTCCCCCTTACTTTTTGAATTCTAAATGTTTAGCATTTTGGTTTTTTATGCTTTCATAAATTCTTTATCAAAATAGAACTTGTCCATTAAATTATTTACAATACCGTTGAAATATGCGAACATACCATTCTGTATCTTTACCCTAGCTTTCATTTTCATAACAAACTCTTTAATAGCTTGTAAGCTGATTGCAAGCTCCTGGTCTTTGCTGAATGCTGTAGCACCTGTTGTATAATTAACAACTCTATTACACTATCTTACAACCTTCTACAGTTCTTGTATTGTTTTTGATTCATGATAAAAGAATTAGTTAAAGAAACAAAACGTTCTGGTACCCAATGAGGCACAAAATCAGCTTATTTAATATTCTCTTCAGGAGTATTGCTATCCTCATTACTATTATGTATGTTTATATCTTTTATATTTTGTTTTAAGGAAGCTGGTTTTGTTTTAATGGTCGGACACTTTGCAGGACTTTTTCCTATTGCCTTGTTGGACACTTCTTCTACAATAGGTTGAATTACAATATCGTTTGCTGTTTGCAGCATATCAGATCTACGTTTCATTTCGGTTTGCTTGATAATGCCTAGGTCAACGAGTTTCTTCATTAAACGTTGTACAGTTTTATAAGATACGTCTAACTTGTCTGCAATCGAATTCTTGCATAGGAAACTAACACCTACATACTTGCAGCTGTGGCGTTTTAAAATTTCAAGTAATGTAATGAGTCTAGATTGTACATCGGAACGTTTAACAGACATACGGATAATGTCTCTATATGCACGAATAGTATTGTTTAGTTCTTCGATTTCTTTGAATGTAGAAAGATTGTGGAAGGATTCTTCACTTGCTATAATATCGATGCGTTTCTTCATTATATTGGCCTCTTTGTATAAATCAAAAATCAACACAGAATGTAAGCAAACCGTTGCTAGGAGCCTCTACGTACTGTAAAATAGTGCGTAAGAGTACAGCAGGTGTTTGCCTATCGTGAGTAGGCGGACGGTATATAAAGTGTTGGCGCACGATATATACACGCCGTGCTCTTTTATTTTTATTTGAAAAAAAGCCCGGTAATTGCTCGAAAGATGCCCGGTTTCTCTTAGTGTATTTCGACTCGTTTTGAGGTATCTAATTTTCGGAGCGGTGATAAATCAATACTTTATATGTATATTGATTTATATTTATGGCTTAGAGTTTGTTCTGTACGCAAGTTCACCAATGGGAACGCGATCGATATATGACGCTTTATTAAGAGTAAGAGGCCTTGATACTACTGGTATCGGGGGCTTTTTTTGTGGATAAAACACTTTTTAATTGTAATGCACTATGAAGGGAATATAATATTTTGTAGATTAAGTCAAAAAAAGAAGCCCCGGGGTATACGGGACTTCTTAGGGTAATCTGTCAAGTAATGGCGTACTTGACTAAGTAAATTTAACATAAATTTTTGAGGAATAATATTGGTAAATGTACCCAAATATAAGTAAATAAGGGGAGCTTAGGTTTTACACAATTTGAATTTTATTAAAATTGTTGGTTGCAGAAGGAAATCAGGATGTTGTTTATCTCATGATTGGCAAAATAATAATCTTGGAAGTATTACTAACGGCTGAAAGTTGCAGATGTTCGTAAGGATCCATCTACTAATGCAAAAGTTATACTTCAAATGCATAGGGGTTCTGGTCATGTTTACCGAGATTGTCACTATGACGGATCTCACCTTTGGTACAAAATCGAGAAAAACAACTAGTTACGTGCCGATGTTTGTAAAATCAACAAAGATGGTAAATCTACGGGTGTAGTTTGGGTAAATGGTATTGACATTAACCTTAGAAAAAGGAGAAAGTATAGGTGAAGTTGTTATCAATATAATTACAAAATGCTCTGCTTATGACATTCATTATCGTTATGCTAATTGAATTTATATCACTGGTCAATACGTTGAAGGTTGGATGTGTTTCGATGAATCAAATGTAAGTTAGTTTAGATAACTAACAAAAAGCACTGATACTCGATTTAATAGAGTATTAGGGCTTTTTGTTGCTGTTTGAAAAGATAACGGCTTTCTAATCAAACATTTGTTATGACATTACAAATACAAAAGTAGATAAAAACATTACTATATAATAATAACATAATATTAAAGGTTGTGTATTATGTTATTTTGCATATCGGTAATCTGATATTGTTTTTTCAATATAGATTAATGGGTATTAATCTATTTATAGTAAATTTTAGGCGGAAAGGTGAGAAGAAGTGAAAAACTAGTTATTCTAGGAATTTGCACGGCGTTGATGGGTATTAAAGTTTTTGTGGAAGTGTATTTGTCGGTTTAGATACTTAGAAGATAATTTTCCGCGAAACTTAATGAACAAAGGAAAAAGCCCTCTCATGTGAGAAGAGCTTTTGCTTTTATTTACGCATTTTATTTAATGATTTATCCATTTGTGTTTCATTTGCTAAAGTTGCTGCACTTGTTGGTTTTTCAACACCACGATAGTTATATTTTGAGTTTTGCAAGAAGTCGAATGCAAAATCCTGCATTACTTTTTCTTGTGCATTTTTCTCAACCACTTGAGATTTGAAAATATTTGTAAGCATGTACTCATGATTAGATATGTCTTTAATATAATTTTTATCTTTATATTCTTTAATAATATCATTAAAGAATTTTTCAACTTGATCGTCTGTCGGTTTATAATCATGTGCATATTTACTAATTTCATCGGATTTTTCAGTTGCGTTTTTATCACTTGAAGCAACTTCTTTAATTTTATCGTTCCAGCTAACTGTTTTAGCCGTTTTTTTTGCAGTAGTGTCTTTTGTAGTTGTTTGTTTTGATTCGGTAGATGTTTTCTCTTTTGGATTATCATTAGATCTACCTATAATTGCTGTGATAACAATGATTACAAATATTCCAATCAGAACAAGACACCCAAATTTAAAAAACTTTTTCACTATGTTATCCTCCCTTGAAGTAAATGCGTCATTTAGTATAACATATAAATAGATATATTGTGATGAAGGATTTGTGTATAAAGAAAAAACGCACAAATGTAGTTTTTTATAGTGTAAATGTGCATTTATAAAGAATATAATTGAATAAAAAAATAGCCACAAAAAATTAGGGGGAATTTTTGAGTCAAAACATTATTCATATTTCATTTTAGTGAATCTAAATTACGTATTTTTTCCTTATTAATTGAAAACATAAACCATCTAAATTGTGGAGTAAATGACATAATACCTTTGGTAGATAAGTCCCCTTTAACGTATCTACTATTCTACTTCTATTTTCTATCTTCAATCTTTTTAAGTCCTTAATGTATATTCGGAGCTCTTTTATGGATAAAACACTTTTAAAATGTAATGTACTTTGAGGGGGTATAATTTTTGTAAATTAAGTTAAAAAAGAAGTTCCTGGGTATACAGGAATTCTTAGGGTGATCCGTCAAGTGTTGGCGCACTTGACTAAGTAAATGTAAAATAAACTTTTGAAAAGTAATATTGGTAAATACGTCCAAATATAAGTATATAAAGGGGATTTATAAATGGTTACTTTTGGAATAGATAAAATAATTTGTTTAGAAAAATTATAATTTAATAATGAGAAAGTTAACGAGATTATGGCGCAGGATTTGAAAGAACGTTTCTTAATTTACGTGTACCGCTTATTTGGTGTGGTTGACGGCTACTCTAATGACGTAAAGGGATTAGGTCTTGAATGGGGGAAGGGAGTGCAGATTCCTTTTTTCTGCATAGCAGTAATCTATATGTCGGAAAATCAAAATGAATTTATGATAGAGGGTTATTTGGAGATTTCGTAGAAGAATTACTTTAGTATGAAAAGAGATTTTATTAATTTCAGAACAATAACATTGAATAGTAATGGAAAAGAAAAAGAATCTGTATAAGAGGAAGAAGTCTATATAGAATATTTATGTTGACTTGTTCTGTATAAAGAACTAAAATTTATTTTAAATAGAACACTTTTGTTATATTAAAGTGGTGGTTTTATGCATAATAAATTGTGCATAAAAATGATTTATGAATGAGTTTGGTTTAAAAGGTCAAATTCATTTATAAAAAATGTAGGGGGAAACCATGGAAAAGGAAATAAATCTTAAAAATTTATTTGCTGTGATAAGAAGACGGAAATGGGTAATTATTGTAGTTACACTAATGATTATGTTAGTGGGAGCAATTAATAGTATCTTCTTAAAAACTCCAGTATACACATCTTCTGCTAGAATACTTATTCAAGCAAATAATGAATCTATGAGTACACTTAAAGTATTAGTAAATGAACCTGTTGTGATGGAGAAAGTTGCTGCAGAATTGAATATTAATAGGCCAGCAAGTGCGTTAAGTGGACAAATAAGCACTGAAAATGTACAAGGTTCGCAAGTTATGAAGATTAATGTGGCTGATCCGGATCCAGTAATGGCTGCTAAAATTGCAAATGTTACAGCAGCTGTTTATAAGAAAGAGGCTGCAAGAATATTAGGTTTTAATAATATTAGCATTTTAACAGAGGCAGCAAAAAATAAATACTCTGTACCAATAAATATAAATCATAGCAAAACGATAATGACTGCCTTCGTTGTTGGTTTGGTATTAAGTATTGGTCTTGTTTTCTTATTAGATTCCTTGGACGATACGATTAAGTCAGAACGAGCTATTGAAAAATTATTAGATATTCCTACTTTAGGAAGCATTTCTAAAATGAATGAGAGAAGTATGATAGATAAATACAGTGAAAAGAAATTTATATCACTAGGGGGGGTAGGCAAGTGGTTTTCAAAAACAGAAGAAAAAGAGACGAAAGAAAGGATGAAAGCCTAGTTACTCATACTATGCCAAATTCCAAGATCGCTGAAGAATATCGTACAATTCGTACTAATCTTCAGTTTTCATCTATCAATGGTAAAGATAAAACCATAGTTATTACCTCTCCAAGATTTGGGGAAGGAAAATCAACTATTACAGCGAATTTGGCTGTTTCCATAGCTCAACAAGGTGAAAAAGTATTAGTGATTGATGCTGATTTACGAAAGCCAACAATGCATGAAATATTCCAGCTTGAAAATACAATTGGGTTAACAAGTGTTTTGAGTGGGGAAAAAGTAATGGAGGGGGCTGTAAAGAAAACGGGAATTGGAAGACTATATGTATTAACAAGTGGTCCAGTTCCACTTAATCCTGCTGATTTGCTTGGTTCGGTGGTAATGGAGAATTTAATTCAAAAAGTTATCGATCAGTATGACATCATATTAATTGACTCTCCTCCGATTTTAGAGGTAGCAGATACAAGTATTTTAGCTGATCAATGTGACGGGACACTATTAGTAGTAAACTATAGCCGTACTATGAATGAGGATGCGATTGAAGCTAAAAGATTACTAAGTTTTACAAAAGGGAAATTAGTAGGAGCTATATTAAACAATAAGTAATAAGTTTTTTATATATAGATATATGGATTAAAAAGACAAAAAATCATTCTTTTTTAGGTAGAGGAGAGTATCTGGCCATGCATTGAAGCGGTTGGGACTTTTTTCTACTACAACCTAGTGGAAATTAGAGAGAAAAGCAAGTGCAGGTCACTTTTTTGCATAGTAGAAACTTGTATATTGAAATTTCAAAATGAATTTATATAAGTTGAATGAAATACCTTTTACAAGTCATTCATCGGCAAATTCTATAAAATACAGTACCTTATAAAGGAAATTCGAATGATAATTAGTTGCTCAATTGAGAAGTGTAAAAATGAATTTCAACTAATATATAGGAGTATTCTGTAAATATAAAGATTATTTATTTAACGAGATAATAAGATTTCAAGCTAACTTGTTCTTTATAAAGTACGAAAAGATTCTTAATGAAAGATTAAATATGGTGATGTCTCCTTACCGATATCAATGGAGGTACTCGGCTATACTGTGGGTTGAGATAAACCTTAGATGCTAGTCGTCAAGAGTGTGGTGTGAGGGTGGGTTAAATGCCCAAATTTTATTAAAGGTTTTAACTATGGGTTTTTTGAAAAGATCTCATAGTTAAAAGCTTTAATTTTTTTAAAGTAATGATTAAAAAGGTGGGAAATTTATGACGTACCGGCAAAGGTTATCGTTATTGCTTTTAATGGATTCACTTATAGTGTTGAGTGCGATTTATTTTAGTTATTTTATTGTAAATGGTAGTATTCGAGTTATTACATTAACATCTGTAATTAGTTCTATAACATTACTCTTTAGTCATCATTTTTTTGCTTTTATTTATAAGTTGTATAAAAAGGCATGGGAATATGCAAGTATAGGGGAATTATTAATTATTTTTAAAGCTATTACATTCTCTGTCGTTACTACAGCTTTGGTACAAAAAGTAGTGATACACGAAGTCTATTTTCGGTTACTTGTTATCACTTGGATGATACATATCTTGTTAATTGGGGGGTCCCGTTTTATTTGGCGGATGTTCCGGGATGCGTATTTTAAAAATGATGATACGAAAAAGAAAACCTTAATTATTGGGGCTGGTTCTGCTGGGACAATGGTTGTAAGACAATTGCTACAGAACAATGATACAGAATTATTACCTGTTGCATTTATTGATGATAATGTGAAGAAGCATAATCTTGATATCCTAGGAATTCCAGTTATTGGGGGAGTAAATCAAATTGAGCGTGTTGTTCAAGAATTAAATATTGAGAGTATTATAATTGCGATCCCTTCGCTTAGAAAAAAGGGATTGAACGCCATTTTTAAAGAGTGCTCAAAAACAAAAGCAAAGACGCAAATCCTTCCTATGCTAGAAGATTTAGTAACAGGGAAAGTTTCAGTTAATGAATTCCGAGATGTTCAAGTAGAAGACTTGCTAGGACGTAGACCGGTTGAACTGGATATGAATAGCATTTCTAAATACATCACTGACAAAGTCATTTTAGTGACAGGTGCTGGTGGTTCAATTGGTTCAGAGATTTGTAGACAAGTGGCGAAATTTAATCCAAAACAGTTGATTTTATTAGGCCATGGTGAAAATAGCATTTACTCCATTGAAATGGAGCTGAGAGAGCTATATGGAAATACGGAGATAACATTTATTCCGGAAATTGCGGATATACAAGATAGTAAGAAAATAATGTCAGTGATGAATAAATACCGTCCACATGTTGTCTATCATGCTGCTGCACATAAACATGTCCCATTAATGGAATATAATCCAGAAGAAGCTGTGAAAAATAACTTGATGGGAACAATGAATGTTGCAAAAGCAGCAAGTTGGCACGATGTTGAGACGTTTGTTATGATTTCTTCTGATAAAGCAGTAAATCCAACAAATGTTATGGGAGCAACGAAAAGATTGGCTGAAATGATTGTTCAATATACCAATAAAATAAGTCAAACAAACTTTGTTGCCGTTCGTTTTGGAAATGTATTGGGAAGTAGAGGTAGTGTAATTCCATTATTCAAGAAGCAAATTCAAAAAGGCGGACCAGTTACAGTTACGCATCCTGATATGGTTCGTTACTTTATGACTATTCCAGAAGCATCAAGACTAGTTATGCAGGCGGGAGCATTAGCTAAGGGCGGAGAAATTTTCGTATTAGATATGGGAGAACCAGTAAAAATTGTTGATTTGGCAAAAAATTTAATTAAGTTATCAGGAAATTCTGTTGAAGAAATTGGAATAGAATTTACCGGAATGAGACCGGGAGAAAAACTTTTTGAAGAGCTATTAAAAGATGATGAAATGATTGAACAACAAATTTATCCGAGAATTTATGTAGGAAAAGAAACTAATATTTATATAGAAGAAATCGAAAAGGTTATCTCTACACACTCTAATTTGGATAAAGAAGAATTACGAAACATATTATTAGATCTGGCTAATAGACATAATGCTTCGAAAGTATTAATGCCAACATTGAATTAGTGATTTGTAGAAGCTGTACTTGAGTCAAAAATATAGTTAAATGGGTGTGTGATTGAATTGCCTAAGAAAGTGTTGTTTTGTGCAACAGTAGATTACCATTTTAAAGCCTTTCATTTACCATATATGAAAGGCTTTGCAGAGCAGGGATGGGAGGTACATGTTGCTGCAAGTGGTAATATGGACCTTCCATATGTACATAAAAAATATGATATCCCTATTCAGAGATCACCTTTTAAACTGCAAAATTTCGAGGCATATAAGGAGCTTTCAGCAATTATCAATAAAAATAAGTACAGCATTATTCATTGTCATACACCTATGGGAGGAGTTCTTGCCCGTTTAGCTGCAAGAAAAGCAAGAAAACAAGGAACAAAGGTGATTTACACAGCTCATGGATTTCACTTTTGTAAGGGAGCTCCTCTTATAAATTGGCTGGCATATTATCCAATTGAAAGAGGGTTAGCTTCTTATACAGATTGTCTCATAACAATCAATACGGAAGATTACAATCTTGCAGTGAAACATCGATTTAAAGCAAATTGCATTGAACATGTTCATGGAATAGGTGTAGATACAGAACAATTTAAATTGGTACAAGAAGAATATAAAAAAGATTTAAAGGTGAAATTTGGTTATAAACCAAATGATTTCCTAATGTTTTATGCTGCTGAATTTAACAAAAATAAAAATCAGCAATTTTTACTTCACTCGCTAGCCTTACTAAAGGACGAAGCACCTAATGCAAAGCTTTTACTCGCGGGAAATGGTCCATTAATGGAAGATTGTAAGAGCTTGGCTATTGAGCTTGGAATTGCCGAGATGGTTCATTTTCTTGGATATCGAACAGATATTGCCTCATTATTACCAATATGTGATGTTGCTGTTGCATCTAGTCTTCGAGAAGGCTTGCCTGTTAACATTATGGAAGCTATGGCTTGCGGTCTTCCAGTTATAGCTACTGATAATAGAGGGCATAGGGAGCTTATAATGGATACAATAAATGGTTATCTTGTATCGCCTACAGAGGTAGAGCTTTTTGCCTCACGAATACTAGAGTGTATTCATTCAGGGGCACTGCGTGAAAAGATTGGGATTGAAAATGTAAATAGAATAAAAAAATACTCGATCGACAAAGTAAGTACTGAATTGAATAATATTTATATACCATATATGTTGAGGGATGTAGATGAAACCAAGAATTAGTGTGATAGTTCCTATATATAATGTTGAACAATACTTAAGTAGATGTTTGGATAGTTTATTATCACAAAGTTTTAATGATATAGAAATTATAGCTGTAAATGATGGTTCAACAGACGGAAGTGCAAAAATACTTTATGAATATGCAAAAAAAGATAATCGTATTGTGACGATTGAAAAGGAAAATGGTGGAGTTTCCTCAGCTAGGAATGAGGGGATACGTGTAGCAAAAGGGGAATATATTGGTTTTGTTGATCCAGATGATTGGGTAGATAAAGATATGTATGAGTCAATGTATAAAAGCGCAGTTGATGAAAAAGCTGATATTGTTATGTGTACATATGTTCGAGAGTTTGGTAGTCATTCAAAGATAAAAGAATTCAATCTTCCTGAAAAGGTGTGTTATCACAATAAAGAAGTTCAATTAAAAGTTATGAGACGTTTGATTGGTCCTTTAAATGAAGAAATAGCAACTCCAGAACTTCTTGATGCATGGGGGACAGTGTGGTCAAAGTTATATCGCTTAGATATTCTTAAAGAAAATAATCTTGAATTTGTAGATCTTAGCAAAATAGGGACTAATGAGGATTCGCTTTTTAATATATACGCTTTTTATTATGCGAAAACTTTTGTTTTTATAAATAAACCTTATTATCATTATTGGAGGGTAAACACTACATCAGTTACATCGTCTTATAAGCCTAATTTAATGAATCAGTGGTTTAATCTTTACGGTATAATTGAAACCTTCTTAGATAAAAAAGAAATGGAAAAAGATTTTTATATAGCCTTAAATAATCGAATATGTCTTAGTACATTAGGGCTTGGCTTAAACACAATAAGCAAAGAAAATAAGGGATCTACTTTGATGAAAATCAGTAGGTTACATTCAATATTAAAGGATAAACGCATCAAACAATCCTTTAGGCAATTTGAGATTAAATATTTTTCAATTGCTTGGAGGGTATTTTATTTTTGTGCAAAATTCCGATTCACGCTAGGATTTTATTTTATTTTAGTAGTAATTGATAAACTTAGAAAATTAGTTAGATAGGGGGAGAATATTGGAACCGAATCGTATATTGCAAGTAGTGACAATCATGAATCGTGGCGGGCTTGAAACGATGTTAATGAATTATTATCGAAAGCTTGATCGTAATAAGATACAGTTTGATTTCATGGTACATAGAGAAGAAAAAGGGCATTATGATGATGAGATATTGAGTCTTGGTGGAAGAATTTATCGAATGCCGCAAATAAGACCTGGTAATTATCGTTTATATTTCAAATTACTCGATAAATTCTTTCTTGCTCATCCTGAATATAAAGTAGTACATTCTCATATTAACGAAAATAGCAGTTTTGTACTTGGAGCAGCCAAACGTGCGGGTGTTCCTTGTCGTATTGCGCATAGTCATTTAAGCGATTTGGGTATAGATATAAAGCTACCTTTTCGTTTGTATGCGAGATTTTCTATGAAGGATAATCCTACCAAGTATTTTGCATGTTCAAAAAATGCAGGACAATGGTTATTTGGACGAAAGGTATGTGAATCTAAGGAAGTAACTGTTCTGAACAATGCAGTTAATGTAGAAGAGTTTAAATATAATGAAGAAATCAGGAAGCAAATTAGGCAAGAAATAGGTGCAGAAGATAAATTAGTATTAGGACATATCGGAAGATTTAATAAGCAAAAAAATCATGATTTCTTAATTGATGTGTTTAAAGCTGTGCATGATAAGAATCCTAATTCCCTGCTTGTTATGGTAGGGGATGGTCAATTACGATCATTGATAGAAAAGAAGGTGGCCGCCTTAGGTTTATCGTCTCATGTGAGATTCTTAGGGGTTAGAGGAGATATATCGCGCCTTATGCAAGGGTTCGATTTATTTTTATTTCCTTCGCTTTTTGAAGGGTTACCTGTTGTATTGGTTGAAGCGCAGGCTGCTGGCTTAAAATGTGTTGTATCCGATTCGATAACAGATGAAACGGATGTGTCAGGTCGAATAGAATTTGTAAGCTTAAAGGAAACGCCAGAAGTGTGGGCAAAAAAAATTCTTACTTCATCATATGAACATGAAGATACATCTGATTTATTAAGTAAAAATGGATATAACACTGCTACGATGGCAAAATGGCTAACGGATTATTATTTAATTCATAGTTAAATGTTAAACAAACTTAGATTTCTGGAGGTTTTTTTGATGGGTCCTACTTTAACGGTCTTTACACCAGCATTTAATCGTGCATATACATTACATCTATGTTACGAAAGTTTGAAAAGACAAACTTCTAAAGACTTTATTTGGTTAATCATTGATGATGGATCTACAGATAACACGAAAGAACTTGTGGAAAAGTGGATTTCAGAGGGCTTAGTTCCAATTCGTTATCACTATCAAGAAAATCAAGGAATGCACGGGGCTCACAATACAGCTTATGAATTAATTGACACAGAACTAAATGTTTGTATAGACTCTGATGATTATATGGCTGATGATGCTGTGGAGAAAATTCTTTCGTTTTGGGAACAAAACGGAAGTGATCGTTATGCTGGTATAGTTGGCTTGGATGCAAATCAGAATGGAAACATTATTGGAACAAAGATGCCGTCTGATTTAAGGGCATCTAAACTTTCAGACTTATATGTGAAACATAACGTAAAAGGTGATAAAAAACTTGTATATCGATCCGAACTGACACGTAATTCCCCGCCTTATCCAATATTTCCAGGGGAAAAGTATTGTCCACTTAGTTATAAGTATATTGTTATTGATCAAGAATGCCCCTTACTTATTATGAATGAAGTGTTGTGCTTTGTAGAATATTTAGATGATGGGTCAAGTATGAACATTATTAAGCAGTATAAGAAAAACCCACGTGGTTTTTCTTTTTTTAGAAAAATTGCTATGCAATATGCACCTTCATTTAAAGACAGATTTCGAGAGTGTATGCATTATGTGTCTAGTAATTTGATAATAAAAAACTATAGATTTTTAAAAGAGTCACCGTGTAAATGGACTACCTTCCTAGCAACGCCATTTGGCTTGTTACTTTATTGTTATATTATGAAAACAAATAGAGCTACTGTTTTGAAGAGTAAATAAGACAAAGAGAAGTATAAATAAAAAGAATAGGAATGTAGTAATATATGCTTACGATGTGGAAGTGATTGGTAAATGACTGTGTTATGGATGAATCTTGCTTTAGTTTATTTTTTCTCTTTCTTTGCAAGGTATTTTTCTAAACCGGCTGTTACGGTAGAATCTTTTGTCAAACCGAATAAATTTTTAGCATTTTGCGCTATGACAATTTTAATATTAGTATCTGGCCTTCGTAATAATATTGGAGATACTTTTGCCTATATGCATTCATATGCTACTTTGAATTTTAGCTGGGAAACTATTAAGTCGCAAAAGGACATTGGATTTAATATCTATCAGATGTTTTTACAAAATTTTTCCCATGATCCGCAACTTCTGATTTTTGTAACGGCGTTAATTACAAACACATTAATTGTGATTGTATTATATAAATATGCAAGAATGTTTGAGTTAAGTTTATTTGTATATATAACAGGTGGCATGTTTTTAACTTCAATGAATGGAATAAGGCAATTTTTGGCGGCTGCGATTGTATTTGCTGCAACGAAATATATACTCGAAGACAATTGGAAAAAGTATATTTTAATTATCCTGTTTGCATCAACTGTACATCAGACTGCGCTTATCCTCATTCCTATTTATTTTATAGTTAGGAAAGAAGCTTGGTCAAAACAAACATATATTCTTCTCGTTTGCGCTGTATTTATCGTTATAGGGTTTAATCAATTTATGGATGCTTTATTTACGGTGATAGAAAATAGTCAATATAGTGAGTATAAAAACTTTTCTGAGGGCGGTGCAAATATACTTAGGGTTATTGTTTATGCTGCACCAATTCTTCTCGCTTACCTAGGGAAAGAAAGATTAAGAGAATTGTTTCCCAAAAGCGATTCTATTGTAAATATGTCTATACTAGGACTTGTCTTTATGATTATTTCAACACAAAACTGGATATTTGCTAGATTTTCTATTTACTTTGGATTGTATCAATTAATATTAATTTCTTGGGTTGTAAAAGTTTTTACGAAAAAAGATCAAAAGCTTATTTATTATGCTATTTTATTATTCTATATGATGTATTACTACTATGAATGTGTAGTAAGCCTTTCAGGCGTTGGATATGGAAGTAACTTTATAAAGCTTTAGAGTTATATTTGAATAAGTATAACGAATAGAGCATAAAAAAGGGGACTTCCTACTTTAAAGAGGAGGCTTTAAAGTGAAAAAAATCGAAAAAATACCCAGAACTATACATTACTGCTGGTTTGGAGGAAATGAAAAATCTGATATTGTAAAAAGATGTATAGAGAGTTGGGAAAAGAATCTATCGGAATATGAAATAATAGAATGGAATGAAGATAATTTTGATATAAACTGTAATTCATATGTAAAAGAGGCATATAGATCTGGCAAATTTGCATTTGTAAGTGATTATGTTAGAGTACATGCTTTATATTATTATGGCGGTATTTATTTGGATACTGATGTAGAGGTATTTAAATCTTTTAATAATCTATTGCATCATGATTCATTTTGGGGATTTGAACAAGAAAATTATATAGCTACAAGCACAATAGGAGCAGCTAAAGGAAATAAGTTTATAAAAACATTTCTAGATTCATATGAAGAAAAGGACTTCATTAAAGAGGATGGCAGCTATGATGATTTGACGAATGTGGCTATTGTAACGGAGATATTAAAAAATCTAGGGTTAATAACAAATGGAGAGTATCAGGAAATAGAAGGGATAGGAACCTTCTATCCACAAACGTATTTCTCACCATATGACTATATTAATTGTAGAAAATTTATAACGGAAAATACATATGCCATGCATCATTTTCATAAGAGTTGGTTACCACCTAAAACGCGGATAAAGAGTAAAATAAAATTAATTTTAGCAAAAATTATAGGTGGGGATAATATTGCTAAGTTAAGAAAACATGTGGGGCGAAAAGAAGTTTTTAAGGAGAAAATGCATGATTAATATATTAAAAAAAATATTCCAAACGCTAGCTACAGAAAGTCGTAACAGAGGGTTATACTTTGCGGTGTTGATGAATATTTCACACTTAATCAGTGTATTAAGAGGTGCTTTCTATAAGTTAATATACTTCCGTAATATAAATTGCTCAATCTTTTCACTCCAAACAAAAAGTAGGATAGAGATTTTTAATAAGCATTCAAAAATTAATATCGGGAAATTTGTGTTTGTTCGAAAAAATGCGAGTATTCGCATTGATTTTAATGGGGTACTAAATATAGGCGAGAAAGTGTTTATTAATGATAACTGTAACATTAATTGTATAAATAAAATATCAATTGGAAGAAATACAAAGATAGCTCCTAATGTAAGTATTAATGACCATGACCATAATTATAAGAACATTGAAGATGGTCACTTAATAAAGGGTGAAGTAAAGATAGGGGAGAATGTTTGGATTGGTTCTAATGTAGTTATATTGAGAGATACGTTTATAGGTGATAATACTGTGATAGCCGCTGGAAGTGTTGTAAAAGGACATATTCCTTCAAATACACTGTTTGTAAATAAACGAGAAAACGTATGTATCAATCGCACTAGTTGAAGCGGTTCATGTGAAAGTATCGTCTATATATTTTCAAAATGTATAATGATGTCACTTATATCAAGAACAAAATATGAACGCGGGGAATTACATGAAAAAGAATATTTTAATTTCTATTTATGATATGGAAATCGGCGGTGTGGAAAGAAGCTTAATTAATATGCTAGAGACCTTTGACTATAACAAATATAACGTAGATTTACTAATATTAAATCACACAGGAGATTTCATACATTTAATTCCTAATAAAGTTAATGTGTTACCGCAAATAGGTAAATATACTGTATTTAGAAAATCCATTAGGCAATGTATACAAGAAGGTTATTTTTTAGCATCATTTATAAGAATAGTAAGCAAGTATATTGCAGGTAGGAAATCAAAACAAAGGCAATTTAAAGAAGGATCAGGATACATTCAGATGCAGCTTGTTTCAAAATATGTATCATACTTCTTGCCTAAACAGAAAAAAAAGTATGACTTTGCAATTAGTTATGCATGGCCGCACGACATTTTAGCAGATAATGTAAATGCGAATAAAAAAATAGCTTGGATCCATACAGATTATAGTACGTTAGAAATTGATAATGAAATAGATGTTACTATGTGGAATAAGTTTGATTATATTGCATCTATATCGGATGAATGTACAAAAACATTCTTGACTGTATACCCATCACTGAGAGAGAAAATCTTGCTTATAGAAAATATTACTTCACCAGAGTTTATTCGGAAAATGGCCGCTAATGTTGTAGGTTTTGACAAGGAAGATAATGGAACTTTTAATATCGTATCAGTTGGAAGATTGTCCTATGCCAAAGGATTTGATCGTGCTATAAAAGCACTTAAAGTTTTACATGACAAAGGATTTAATAATATAAAGTGGTATGTGATAGGATATGGCTCAGATGAAGCTACTCTTAAAGAATTAATAGCAAAGAACAATTTAGAAGATAGCTTTATATTATTAGGCAAGCAAACCAATCCATATCCATATATGAAAGCATGTGATTTATACGTGCAGCCGTCTAGATACGAGGGAAAAGCAGTTACAGTTACAGAGGCTAAAATACTTGAGAGACCTATATTGATTACGAATTATCCTACTGCAGGTAGTCAGTTGGAAGATGAGGTTGAAGGTATAATATGTGATTCAAGTATTGAGGGGTTAGTTAAAGGGATTGAAACTCTATATAAAGATGATAAGCTCAGAAATACATTGATTCATCATTTAAAAAGTATGGATTATAGTAATAGCTATGAGTTAAATAAATTATATAAAATTATAGAACACTAAAACAGATTATTTAGGAGATTATATTACAAATATATCAATTATTATAATGCAGGGTATTCTGGTAGAGGCGGGATTTAGGCATGAGCATAAAAGTAAGTGTAATAATACCGGTTTATAATGCAGGGAAATATATTACACAGTGTGTGGAATCACTTTTAAATCAAACACTAGAGCAATGTGAATTTATATTTATTAATGATGGTTCGACGGACAATAGTAGAGAAATTATTGAGGGCTATAAAGAACTAGATCGTAGAATAATACTTATAAATCAAGAAAATCAGGGTGTAAGTATTGCAAGGAATAAAGGGTTGAGTGTAGCAACTGGGGAATATGTTGGATTTGTTGATGCTGATGATTACATAGAGAGAAAGATGTATGAAATATTATATAACTCTGCAAAGCAAGATGATTGTGATGTAGTTATATCAAATATTAACGGCGAAATGGAAGGACATAAGGTAGCGATAAGGTACCCATTTCCAGTAGACACTGTTCTTAAAAAAGAATATATATACCAGGAACTATTGCCTTATTTTCTTAAGACGGATCATTTAAATACCGCTGTGAATAAAATTTATAAAAATAAAATAATGAATGAAAATGATGTGAAATTTCCGGAAAAAGTTACATTAGGAGAAGACGGAATGTTTAACATTGAATTCTTTAGTAATGCAACTAGTATGAAATATATAAATTATGCTGGATACCATTATAGAGAGGTAACGGGCAGTGCCACTAGAAACATAGTAGAAAAAGATTATTTTAAGAGAGCTGTAGAAGTGTATAACATGGACTTGCCACAAATATATACTGATAAGGTCGACAAAGTAATGGTGCACCAGTTAAAATCAATAAAATTTATAAATAATGTAATGTCTTATATATATATTTATTTTACCCCATCTAAAGATGTAAGTTTTAGTATGAGGTATAAATATGTAAAAAATATGATTCGAAATAAATATGTTAGAGAAGCGTTATCTATCTATTGCAGTGAAAATTATAGTAAATTAGGAAGATATGAGAAAGCTGTGATAAACATGATAAGGAAAAAGTCAGCAATTGGACTATATTGTGCTGTTGCTTACAGTAGATTTCGAAGTAAATAGTATTGGGAGAGGTTAATATGAAAATTATGATGTTTGCCCATGGAGGCAGTTTAAATAGAGGATGCGAAGCAATAGTTCGTTCTTCTACGAGTATTATAAAAGAGAAAAAAGATGACGCAAAAGTGTACTTAGTATCAAGTAAACCAGAAACGGACAAGATTATTCCAAAGTTGGATGAAATATATGATGGTTCTAGCAGTGATATAAAGAAGTATTCCTATGATTGGTGGATGGCTGTACTTAAAGTAAAGCTTTTTAATGATGAATCTTATGCATTAGCTAAAATAGAAAATAACATCATTAAACGTATAAAAGATGTAGATGTATGCTTATCTATAGGTGGAGATAACTATTGTTACGGAGAGCAGCCTGCATTGTATGAGATAGATAGAAGAGTAAAAGCACAAGGGAAAAAATTGGTTTTATGGGGATGTTCTATCGGTGAAGAGGACATGTCTGAGAAAAAATTAGAGGACTTAAAGTTGTTTGATGCAATACTAGCTCGTGAAAGCCTTACTTATAATATGTTAAAAAGTAAGGGGCTCAATAATGTTAAATTATGTGCTGATCCGGCATTTACTATGGAAAAAGAGGAACTGGAACTGCCTAAGGGATGGCAGGAAGGTAATACAGTTGGATTAAACTTTAGCCCACTTGTATGGGAGAGAAATAAAGACTCCCAAGGTGCAGTGAGAGAATTAATAAATCATATATTAAATACTACAGATTTAACGATTGCTCTTACACCTCATGTTATAATCGATGGAAATAATGATTATGAAGTTTTATATAAATATTATGAGGAATTCAAAAATACTGGGAGAGTAATCATACTGCCAAATGACTTAAATGCAATACAATATAAGGGGTATATCGCTAGAATGAGATTCTTCATAGGAGCTAGAACACATGCGACTATAGCAGCGTATTCGAATTATGTTCCGACTATGGTGTTAGGGTATAGCATAAAGTCAAAAGGAATATCGAAAGATATATTTGGAGAAGAAAAATTAGTTTTAGGGTTAGAAGAAATATCAAACAGTGAGAAACTAAAAGCTAAATTTGATGAGATGGTAAGCGAAGAAACACAATTAAGACAAACATTACAGAAATCTATCCCTAATATAAAGAAGATGTCGTATAAAGCAGTAGAATATTTAAAAGAATTGGCTAAGTAATTTGAGGTACATTATGAAAAAAAATCTACTGTTTGTTATGCCTAGTTTATCTGCTGGCGGTGGGGAAAAAAGCTTAGTAAATTTGCTATCTCAAATAGACTACAGTTTGTATAATGTAGATTTATTTCTATTCAGTAAAACAGGGGTATTTATAAAGTCACTACCGAAGGAAGTAACTATATTAGATCTGCCAAGTGATTATCAGGTATTTGCACGTAGCTTCCAACATTCAATAGGGAACTTTTTAAAGAATGGAAAAGTTAACTTGGCGTATGCAAGATCGTTATTCGCTATTAAGAATAGAGTGATAAAGGAAGCTGCTATTTCAGAACAGTATACGTGGAAATATCAAAGCAAATCATTTGAAACTTTAGAAAAAGAGTATGATGCAGCAATAGGATATCTTGAAAAATCATCCATATATTTTGTGATTGATAAAGTGCGGGCTAAAAAGAAGATCGGATGGATTCATACAAACTATTCAGATTCAGGAATGGATTATAAATTTGATACTGCCTATTTTGAACAACTTGATCATATCATAACAGTTTCAGATGAGTGTGCAAAATCATTACAAGACAATTTTCCACATCTGACAAATAAAATTGCGGTTATACACAATATAGTAGCACCCCAGATGATACATGATTTATCTAAAAGGGCTACAAAAGATGATGGCTTATTTGATAACAATTATACAAGTATTATAACTGTTGCCAGATTAAGCCGCGAAAAAGGCGTAGATTTAGCAGTAAAGTCTTGTAAGCTACTTCTTGATAAAGGGTACAGGATTAAATGGTATGTGCTAGGAGACGGGGATGACCGGGATACATTAGAAAGATTGATAGAAGACTATCACTTATCAAACCATTTTAAGCTATTAGGAGTTAAAGAAAATCCATATCCTTATATTAGAAAAGCAGATATATATGTACAACCATCTAGATATGAAGGGAAGTCTATTGCAATCGATGAAGCAAAAATACTGCATAAACCAATAGTAGTAACTAACTTTGAAACTGCAAAAGATCAAATTCATCATGGAATTAATGGAATCATTGCTCATATGTCCGAGGAAGGGATAGCAACTGAAATTGAAAATCTCATTAAAAACATAGAATTGCGAGAAAGGCTCATAAACTATTTATCTACAGAAACATTAGGGACCGAAACAGAAATAAATAAGCTCTACGGAATTCTATAAAAGGTGATTAGCATGAAAAAAGACATATTATTTGTTATTAATAATTTGAACTGCGGTGGAGCTGAGAAGTCATTAATTTCTCTATTGAATACGATTGATTACTCTCGTTATAATGTAGATTTATTTCTATTTAAGCACGAAGGTTTATTCTTTAATAAAATACCTGCTCAAGTAAATATATTAGAAGAACCTTCTGAGTACCGGTTGTTTGATATGTCCATAAAAGTAGCTATTATGCAATGCTTGCGGCAAGGGAATATCAATATCGCCTTATCGAGGATTCGTGCAGGCTATATATTTAAAAGTGAGAAAAACAGTGCCCGTTGCGAACAAAGGGTCTGGCGTTATTTAGCTAAATCTTTACAAACTCTTCATAAAACATATGATGTAGCAATTGGGTACTTAGAAAAGAACCCCGTTTACTTTTGTGTAGATAAGGTAAAGGCAAACAAAAAAATTGGCTTTATCCATACCGACTATGACAAGTTCGGAATGGATGCTAACCTTGACATGCAGTATTTTCATTCATTAGATCATATCGTAACAGTGTCAGAAGAATGCGCGAATGTTTTAAAACAAAGATTCCCTATATACAAGGATAAGATAGGTGTTATTCATAACATCGTATCTCCAAGTATGATTTATAAAATGTCGCAAGAAAAAGCAGATATAAAGCATAAGGGGATAAAGCTTGTTTCTGTAGGGAGATTAAGCAATGAAAAAGGATTTGATTTTGCTGTAAAGGCATGTAAGAATCTTGTTCAAAATGGATATGAAATAAAGTGGTATATCGTTGGCGAAGGCGAGGAACGGAATAAGCTAGAAATAATGATAGAAGAGAACCACCTCCAAGAGCATTTTTTTCTGCTAGGAATGAAAGAAAATCCATATCCATATATAAAAGAAGCCGATATATATGTTCAACCATCTAGATTTGAAGGGAAATCGATTGCAATAGACGAAGCAAAAATACTACATAAACCAATAGTGGTAACAAACTTCAGTACAGCTAAAGATCAAATAAAGCACGAAGAAAACGGGATTATTGTAGAGATGAACAGCAATGCAATTGCAGAAGGCATTCAAAAAATGATACATGATGAAAAGTTAAGGAATAAATTAATACAGAATTTATCAAATGAAGAGCTGGGAACCGAGTCGGAGATAGAAAAATTATACACATTATTGAAGTAGTATAGAAAGGACATAATCATGATTATACAAGCAGTAGCTTTTACATTACTTGTTGTAATAGTAATTATCATAATGATTGATTTAGTTCCTATATGTAAAGCTTGGATAAGCAGAATAAAAATAGGAAGATATACGAATCAAAATGTATGGAATCAATCAATTACTAATATAGGTGTGAAATGGCTAAATAAAACACCAAAAATTAAAGTAACGGATAATACAAGATTAATAGCCATTGATATGCTGAAAGGGAACTATACAGAACGTGCTATACAGCACTGGCAAGAAGCAGCTTTACTACTGGGATTGGCGGAATATTTGAAGTGTAACGACGATAAAGAAGTGAAGCATGAAATTACGAAATTTTTAAATTCGAAATTCGATCGTAATGGGCAATGGATAAATAAACCTCAATATGTAGATGGTGCAATACTTGCCTATGCTGTTATGAAGCTAAATTTTGTAGACGTAGATACATACAAACAAGCATTAGATACTGTTTGGGAAATGATCCATGGCCATATAGGAGAAGACGGCACAGTACAATATAGAAAGTTCATGAAGCATTATAGATATGTAGATACTATCGGTTTCATATGCCCGTTTTTAGTTTCTTATGGTGTCCGATATAAAAAAGCTGAATGTATAAACTTAGCAGTAAAGCAGATTAAGGAATATGAACAGTACGGTATGTTGAATCAATATAATATACCGTGTCATGCTTATGATCTGAAGAGTAAAGCGCCTCTTGGATTATATGGATGGGGAAGAGGGCTTGGTTGGTTTGCTATAGGCCTTATCGATGCTTGGAATGAACTTCCGGAAAATAGTGAGCATAAATACGAGCTAGAAGAAAGCGTAAAACGATTTGCCAAAGCTGCCCAGGGTTTTCAGCAAAATAACGGGAATTGGAACTGGATGGTAACGAGGGAAGAATGTACACCAGACTCTTCTACAACAGCAACATTAGGCTGGTTTATGCTTCAGGCAGCAAAAATAGAAGAGATTTCAGAAGAATGTTTAAAAAGTGCAGAAAAGACTATTCAGTATTTAATGAAAGTGACGAAAAGGAATGGAGCAGTTGATTTTTCACAAGGCGACACCAAAGACATAGGTGTATACTCTATGCTGTTTGATATACTTCCCTTTACTCAAGGGTTCTGTATTAGAATGATAAATTCATCTAACAATTCTAAGGTCGTGTGATTAAGTATGATAAAAAGACTGGTCAATTTTTTAAAGGCTAGATTGAAAAAGTTTGTACTAGATGAAATATGGTTAGAAGATTATATAAAGCTGGGAATGAAGATAGGAAATAATTGTTCTATCCAACCAGGAGTAATATTTGACTACTCTCATTGCTGGCTAATAAGGATAGGTAACAATGTTACTATAGCACCACAAGCGTATTTATTAGCCCATGATGCTAGTACAAAAAGATTAAATGGTTATACGAAAGTTGCTAGTATTACTATAGAAGATAATGTGTTTATTGGTGCAAGAGCTTTAATTATGCCAGGGGTTACTGTAGGTAAGAACTCAATAGTTGCAGCTGGAAGTATAGTAACAAAATCCGTACCAGAAGGAAGTATCGTAGCTGGCAATCCGGCAAAAGTCATATCTACGGTAGAGAGCTACATAGAAAAGAATAGAACATTAAGTGGTGTTGCTAAATTTTATGATAGCAGCTTCACTATTCAAGGGAATATATCCCATTCTGATAAGAGAAAAATGTATGAAGAACTAGTGAATGGCACAGGATTTATTGAATAAAGATCTTTCGCAAAAGGATATTTTTATAAGGAATTTTGGGACAGAAATGTATAGCTTACTATGTTTATAGTGGAGCTAATCATTTTCTGTCTTATTTTTAGATATACGGTAGAGCATGTACAAGCGGAATGTATTAAAAATATGAATTTACAGAATAGATCTGAGTTGGTGGAAAGTATTTTTTTAGAGAGGGAGAAATCATGATAAAACGTTATAAAGAGTTAGATTCCCTTAGGGGCATTGCTGCATTAATGGTATTGTTAGCTCATTTTTTAACTGTTTTTCCTATGTTTGGACAAAGAATAATAAGTTCAAATTACAGTAACTATATAAAGATTTTATGGGATGGTCATGCAGCGGTAGTAATGTTCTTTGTACTAAGTGGTTTTGTATTGTCATTGCCTTTTTATCAACATAAAGAATTTAACTATTCTAAATACCTAATTAAGAGGCTATGTAGAATTTATATTCCTTATTTTTTAATTTTGGTTATGGCGATTATTTTCACAAGTATATTAAACTCTAAAATTGATACAATCCCTGAACTAACCGGATGGGCTACTTCTTGGGGCAGTGAATTATCCTTTAAAAATGTAATACAGCATATTTTGTTCTTAGGAGAATATAATTCGGATACATTTATTATGGTGATTTGGTCTTTAGTTCATGAGATGAGAATTTCTATAGTATTTCCTTTCATTATTTTTCTCTTACTTAAAGTAGATTGGAAAATAAGTATTGGAGGAGCAATGATTCTTTCAGCTATTGGTTATTTATTGATGATGAATATTCCAAGCGAGTTTCATGCGCCAGTATCGACGAATTATTTTGTTACACTCCATTATATCGCAATGTTTATAATTGGCGCATTGCTAGCTAAAAACAGAGAGTATTTAATAAGTAAGATTATGGACTCGAAAGTAAAATATCTATTGCTTCCTTTCGGTATTTTATTTTTTAATTATCCGCGTATTCCTTTTATGCCATTATCAAAATTGGTCGGTGAAATGGATTATTCTCTGTATCTTATCGTGATTGATTGGTATATATCTTTTGGTGCAGCCTTGATTATTCTTTCTGCATTAAGTCTAAAACGATTTTCGAAGTTATTAGTAATGAAACCTATTTATTTTATGGGGGAAATATCGTATAGCCTTTACTTAGTGCATCCGATTGTTTTGCTCACGACGATTCATGTTCTTTATGGGAAAATATCTATCCATTTCACGTTATTGGTTTCTTTCGTGATTACGATAGTTGCGTCAATCTTATGTCATAAGTTCATTGAAATTCCATCAATAAAAATAGGACGGAAACTGGCTGCAGCAAATAATAGAATTGCTTTTCCATGGAGGAAAAAGGTCAGTTAAAGGATAGAAAATAATTAAGTGAACTACCTAACCTAAGGATAGCAAGAGAATAATTATTTTATGGACTATCCAATTGAAGGAAATACTTAGAAGGGGGTTCGGTATGGGGAAAATAAAGGCAAAAAGTACGTTGGTTTTTGTTTGGAACACATTGGTTGATATAAAAATTCAAAGCATGAATAGAGCGCTTATTATGAAAGATTGGTTTATGAAAAAATTGTTTAGACCGCCTATCATTCAATCTATAGACGACACCTTAGCCAAAATAATTTATGATAAGGCTTCTGTAGCTAGGTACGGTGATGGGGAGTTTAAATTAATTCAGAATCGAGATATAACATTTCAACAAGCTGATCATTTGTTGTCCAAAAGGTTAAGAGAAATATTGTTAAGCGAAGATCGTCATTTCTTAGTTTGTTTGCCAGATGTCTTTCAAGACCTAACAAAATATGCAGATGAACCAAGGGATTATTGGAGTCTCCATATCGCGAAATTTAGATTAAAGTGGTACAAAAATTTTAAAAAAGGAAAAATATATTACAATTCTTTTATATCGAGAATTTATTATCCTTTCCGTGATAAATCAAAATGTAAAGATTGGTTTATGTTATTAAATTTAATATGGAAGGACAGAGATGTAGTTGTAATAGAAGGAAATAAGAGTAGATTAGGTGTTGGAAATGACTTGTTTGATAATGTTAAATCGCTTGAAAGAATTTTAGTCCCAGAGGAACATGCATTTTCACATTATAATAAAATCTTAACAGCAGCTAAACAAACTGATCCATCTAAATTAATTCTATTAGCAGTGGGACCTACCGCTACTGTATTGGCATACGATTTATATAAGGCGGGATATCAAGCCATTGATATAGGACATGTAGATATTGAATACGAATGGTTTTTAAGACAAGCAAAAACAAAAATTAAAATTGAAAATAAATACGTATGCGAAGCAGGGGCCGGGCAAGGTGTAGGAGATATTCAAGATGAAAAATATTTGAGTGAAATTAAAGCTGTAATAAGATAAGCATAAAGGATGTAGCAGATGGGAGTAATGTAGAGGTGAAAGGATTGTGCGAATTAATAAGTGTGATTGTTCCCATATATAATGTGGAAAAATGGCTACCTCGATGTATTGAAGGCATTTTAAATCAGCCGTTTACCAATATTGAATTAATTCTTGTTAATGATGGTTCGTCGGATAAATGTGGTAAAATATGCGAGGAATATGCAAAAAAAGATAATAGAATTAAAGTAATACATAAAGAAAACAAAGGAGTGAGCAGTGCAAGAAATACAGGGATTGAAGTTGCCACAGGAAAGTATATAGTGTTTATTGATCCTGACGATGAGATAAGTAAAAGCTATTTTACTAAATTATATAGCACTGCGGAAAATTATAACTGTGATGCGGTAATATGTGGATACGAAACAATTCCCAATCATAGTATAATCACTCCTAATTTTAAGTTAAATACTGTTATGAATGGGAGGGACTTTGTATTAAGTTCTTCAAATATTCATTCTAGTAATGATCTATGTTTCTCATGGAGATATATGTATAATTTAAGCATTATAAAAGACAAAAACATCAGATTCAATGAACAAGTGTTTATTGGGGAAGATGTTATTTTTAATTTGGAGTTTCTACTGAAGTCACAAAGAGTATGTGCGCTATCAGAAATTCTATATTTTTATAATGTAAATAATTTAAATAGTTTAATGAGAGCTCCGTATAAACCAAATTTAGAGGGAAGTTTAGTTTTACAATATAAAATAAGAAAACAGCTTTCCAAGGAATTTGGTTTATTACAAGAGAAACATTTTAGAAAAGATATGGCAAATTACTATATAAACAACATATATAGGTTATTAATTAATAATTTAAAAAGCGATCCTTATGCGAATGTGAATAGTGCGTTTCGTAGGATTGTAAATTATGAGATGTTCTCTGATAGTTTCAAGGAAATCGGCTTTTCATATCAATGTAATAATTTTAAAGAGTATCTTTATTATTTAGCGTTAAGGTTTAAGGTGTACCCATTAATTATTCAAGCATATAAAAGAGAAATGATATAAATCGCAATTAAAAACATGATATAAAGCTTTTGGAAGAAAAGTCTAGAGGCGTTCAACTGTAATCCAAAAGGAGAGAGCGGATGCAGGTCGTTATGTATTCGACATAGTAGCAGCGACTTGTATGTCGGAAAATTAAAGTAGCTTTATAGAGATAGTATCTTTCAACGAAAAGTGGTTCTATATTTTTGGAAGCAGGGGGAAAAATGAGAGTTAGAAATTCAATTATCAATATATCAGCCGGCATAGGTAGTCAAGTTATTATTACAATATTAAGTTTTGTCTCAAGAACAATGTTCATTACTTACCTAGGAGTTGAGTACTTAGGGGTAAATGGACTATTTACAAATGTATTAGGAATGTTATCTTTAGCTGAGGCAGGAATAGGATCTGCTATTATATATAATCTTTATAAACCAGTAGCAGATAATGATGAAGAAAGAATCAATGTCCTAATGAAATTTTATAAAAAGGCATATATGGTAATCGCCTTAATCGTCTTACTGTTGGGACTAGCACTTCTTCCTTTTCTTGGATATATCGCTAAAGATGCGAAAGTTGAAAATATTCATGTGATTTACATCATCTTTTTACTGAATACAGCTTCGTCGTATTTATTTTCTTATAAAAGCTCATTTTTAAATGTTTGTCAAAAGGGATATATTGTTACAGGAGTCTACTCTATTTCATCCATTGTGTCTACTTGTATAAAGTTGGGGATTTTATATTTTACACACAGTTATATTTTATATCTCATAATAGATATTATAATAACAATTACTACCTCTGCAGGTTTGGCAATGATGGTAGATAAAATGTACCCATTCTTAAAAAACAAAACAGCAAGTAAATTAGATGGTGAAACAAAAAGTAATATTGTAAAAAATGTAAAAGCCTTAATATTACATAATATAGGTGGATACGCTGTTTTTGGTACTGATAACTTGTTGATTGCTTTTGCTGTTAGCGTGAAAGCTGTCGGTTTATATTCTAATTATTATATGTTAATTAACATTTGCAGAACGTTTATTAATCAAGTTTTTGATAATATGAATCACAGTGTAGGAAACTTAGTAGCAAAAGAAAGCGATGATAAAATTTATAGCGTATTTAAGGTTACTATGTTTTGTAACTTTTGGATTTATTCATTCTTTACAATATCTTTGTATGTTCTAATGGAACCATTCATTACCTTGTGGATTGGTTCAAAATTTATAATGGATACAAGTATATTGATAATATTGATGATTAATTTTTATGTATCAGGAATGAGACGTTCTATATCTATGGTGAAAACAACATCCGGAATTTTTCATGAAGACCGATATGCTCCCTTTGTTGAGGCTACTGTGAATCTTGGTATTTCTATTATTTTAGTTCAATATTTGGGCATAACAGGTGTTTTCATCGGAACGCTTATAAGCACCTTGACAGTTCCGTTTTGGATTGCACCTTATTTAGTATATAAAAAGGTATTTCATCAACCGGTAAGAAAGTACTTTTTAAAATATGTGTATTATGCAGCAATAGGAATTGGAACCTGTCTAATAACAAGTTTTGTATGTAGTCTCATTCCATATGGGGGGTTTTTACAATTAATTATAAGAGGGATTATTTGTTTGATTATTCCCAATGTGCTGTATACGCTTATTTTTTATAAAACAGTTGAGTTTAAATATTTATTTGGAATTGTAAAAAGCATAATAGGAATGCTTTTTGGTAAATTAGGAATAAATAAGAAAATCACCTATTAATCTAGGTAGTATAATTTTACAATATCGTTAACATACCCAATCCGTTGCCTTTATAAAGCATAATATGTAGAAAAAAGAAAAGGTGTGATTGGATGGAGATATATGTAATAGAGTTAGATAGGTGGAATATAAAAAACGATGGGACAAATTCTGTTGCTACTACAAAGGGTATAAATGATGCGTTAGTGTGGGCTAAATCTCAAGGCTATAATCATGTTATATTACCAGCCGGCACATATAAGCTAAAAATCGACAGTACAACTTTTTCATGTATTGTGATGCAAAGTAATATGCATTTTGAAATGGCGGATGGATGTATATTGCAGTTAGAAGCGAATTCATCGCCTTGGTATAGGATATTTGAAGTCAAAGGAATTAAAAATGCAAAGATTAGCGGTGGGAAAATAGTTGGAGATAAACACACACATATATATGAATTAGGAGTGAAATTTGTAAGAGGAGGCGTCAATGCTGACGGTTCATTGAATAATCAATCAAATTTTATTCGCAGTGAAATAATAGATAGATATAAAGATCCAGGATTGTTGAAATCCTTTAGACTATGGCCTATTTCGGGTTTGGCTGCCAAAGTATATAGTTTTTATCAGTATAAAGATACGGTTTCTGCTAGTACGTTGGCCGGTTTTAGAACAAATGTACAATTTGCTTCGATAGAGTCAACAGGAAGAGGGTGGTTTGCACCAATAGCCAATGCTAATAAGATGGTTTTTGTGATTGACATTACCTCAACGCCGTTAAGTGATGCTCAAATTGCTCAACTTACTGCTACAGTTACTAGTGAAAACTATACCCATGAGTGGGGACAAGGCATAGAAATAGTTGGTTCAAATAATATTGAAATAAATAATGTAGAGATATGCGAATGTACTGGGGATGCTATTTCTACGGGATGGCTGCAATATAGAGTTAACCCGGATGAGTATACGCAAGAAGAAATGGGGTCGCATATCTATATTAACGGTTGTGATCTTCATCATTGCAGAAGACAAGGAATTACCCTTGGCGGCTCAAATGATATTTATATTTATAATAATAAAATACATCATATCGGAAAAGCGAGCGATGATGTTACATCGGACTTTCGTAATGGGACTGCGCCAATGTTCGGGATAGATATTGAGTCTCTGGTCAGTGAAAGCAATATACCATATAAATCTCCTTACTACGGAAAAGATGGATTAGAATTAAATTTTAGAATCTATATTTACAAAAACTATATTTATTATAACGAAAGAGGACATTTTGTAAACGCAGACGGTAATAATATAACGATAGAAGATAATACTTTTGAGGGTCGCAATGTTGGGGGCGTTAGTTCATATCCGACAAATATGTATGTAAAATATCTTAACAATATTTTTATTAGATGCGAGCTTTTGGTTGAGGGGGATAATTTTGTTCACGGAGTAATTGGAAATAATGCAAACGTAAAACTAGCCGACATAAGGGGAGCTACAATACAAAATGTTCGCTTAAAAGACGGGATATTTTATGGCAATGGTAGTTATGGATACTTTGGAACATCTGCTGTAGATGTTGAAAACAGCACATTTTCTTTTAAAACGGCTCATGGTATGGGGAATTCTGCTCAAATATGTTTTGAAGAATGGGTAGGAAAAGTTCCTGCTGGAATTAGTGTAGATAAAGTATATTATGTAGTAAATCGAACGGACTATAGCTTCCAGGTTTCTGAAAAGATAAATGGTGAACCTGTAGCGATTTATGATTCAGGAGAATGGGGATTTAATATAAGTAGGTATAATTATGGAAGATGCTATATCTCAGATGTTGTAGTAGAAAGAGATTGGAATTATGACAGTTCACCAGGGTTTGCCCTTATTCTGACAGGGGGGATTATGGAGAATGTCGTAGTTAAGAATTACAATGTAGACATTAAGCCATTTGATAATTATGTGGGGAGACCGAATATAATAGACGGTTTAACTATAGTGGGAGCAGGCGGCAATATAAGTTCCTGCAATATAAGCGATAGTAAAATGATAACAGGAACGTATCGAGATATTGTGCTAGGTTCTACGCAAAATCCTTATATAGGTGTGTATGCAGAGAATTGTTTATTTGAAAACATGGGTGTAAATCTTATTAACGCCGTCATAAGTAATAGTATGTTTATTAATAATTGTACAGTTTATAAAAGCGATAATGTTCTACAGGCAATATTAACAAATAGTTATTTAGAAAATAGTAAAATATTTCTTCACTGGTTGAGTTTACAAAAGGGAGTGCTCATAGCAAAATGTCTATTTAATAATGTAACTACGGATGTTAGTCCAAATACGATTATGATAGATAACTTAGATATAACGAACTCTTTAGCTGACTTGAAAGCGCCCGTTGTTACAGCTACTCCAAGTGGAGGTGTATTTAGCGCTTCTCAAAAAGTAATACTAACTACGAATGAACCAGCTAACATGTATTATACTCTTGATGGAACAACACCTACTACATCCAGTGCTTTATATACGGGAGGATTGACAATTTCACAATCTACTACATTAAAAGTTCTTGCAGTTGATAACGCAGGAAATCAAAGTAAGGTAAAAGCATTTAGATATATCATTAAAACGGCTGCTCCGGCTGATGTTACAAATTTAATTGTTTCTGCTGTAAGGAATTCTAGTATTGATTTATCATGGACAGCAAGTACGTCTAAAGATGTTGTGAAATACGATGTTTATAAAGGGACAACTTTGTTAGGAAGCGTTACAGGAACAACATATACGGCTACAGGGCTTGCTCCAGCAACTCTGTATACATTTACTGTAAAAGCGGTAGATAAGTTTGGGATTGCTTCAAGCGGTGTATCAGTAACAGCCACTACTACTAATGACAATACTCCGCCAAGTGATATAACAAATCTAGTTGCAAGCAGCATTTCAGTTAATACAGTTGGTTTAACTTGGACAAAGAGTGTATCCTCTAATGTTCAGTCATACGAGGTGTATCAAGGAGCTACTTTAATCAATTCTGTTACGACTCCTTACTATATTGTACCAGGATTGAAGGCTACTACAGAATATTCGTTCACAGTTAAAACAAAAGATCTAAATGGCAATCTTTCAAACGGTGTAAATGTAAAGGTAATAACACAGACAACAGCAGTAAATTATGTAACAGACGGACTTCTTTTATACCAAGAAAATCCTGTGAACAATTCAACTATCTTAAATCCGGACAGTTATTTTATAACAAATAAGCTATTTACAATTTCTCTCACAGTTCAATGTCCTATATCATCTTCTTTATTAAGAAGATCAGGCAGTTCAGATAATAAGTTTAAAATTGAACGAAATATGAATAACCAATTTACAGCACAGTTTTGGGCTAAAAATATAAATACGGGCAGTAATGATTATCCTTCAGTTAGTTCAAGTGTTTATACTGATGAAACAGCCTATTATCATGTGGTTGTCTTGCGAAATAGCGCAAATCTAATTATGTATGTTAATAATGTAGAAGCAGCTAGGTATATAATGGGAAGTGATAAGGTGATTAACGAATCCACACTGCCAATGCTTTTAGGTACAAGTGCAAAAACAATAGTATTTAAGAATATTGCTTATTATACCCGAGCGTTAACAACTGCTGAATTAACGCAAAATTATAATGCTTTAAAATAGGAACCGATCGTTAAATGGAATAAGGGCATAGAAAAAGCATTTCAATTTGTTATGTTAGAACAACGAACTGGTATGCTTTTTTTATGTTTTGTGTAAAAAGACATATGATAACAAGGAGGAAAAAACACATGAAAATTTTAGTGACAGGCGGAGCAGGATATATTGGAACTCACACGTGTGTAGAATTATTAAATGGCGGATATGAGATAATTGTCGTTGATAATTTTTCAAATAGTAAACCAGAAGCTTTAAAACGTGTTCGTGAAATCACAGGGAAAGATTTTAAATTTTATCAGGCAGATATATTAGATAAAGAGATGTTAGATAGCATTTTTAATGAAAATCAGATTGATGCTGTTATTCATTTTGCAGGACTAAAGGCGGTGGGCGAGTCGGTTGCGTTACCACTTTGGTATTATCATAATAACATTACAGGTACACTTGTATTATGCGAAGTCATGAAAAAGCATGGTGTAAAGAAAATGGTCTTTAGTTCTTCAGCGACAGTATATGGAATGGCGGAACAAGTACCGATTTCCGAGAATTTTGCACTTGGGGCAACGAATCCTTATGGGCGCACAAAACAAATAATTGAAGAAATATTACGTGATCTGTATGTGTCTGACCATGAGTGGAGTATTTCTCTTTTACGTTATTTTAATCCAATTGGAGCACATAAAAGTGGGCGAATTGGAGAGGATCCAAAAGGTATTCCAAATAATCTTATTCCGTACATTACGCAAGTAGCTGTTGGAAAGCTAAGTGAATTAAGCGTTTTTGGGGATGACTATCCAACACACGATGGTACAGCTATGAGAGATTATATACATGTTACAGATCTTGCGATGGGACATTTAAAAGCACTTGAAAAGATATCGAGATCTCAAGGGGTAGAAGCGTATAATTTAGGGACAGGATGTGGTTATAGCGTATTGGAAATGGCGGCCGCTTTTGAAAAAGCATCCGGTAGGAAAATTCCTTATAAAATTGTAAATCGTCGTCCGGGTGATGTGGCTATTTGTTATGCGAATGCAACAAAAGCAAAATTAGAATTAGGATGGGTTGCTAAAAGAGGAATTAAAGAGATGTGTGAAGATTCATGGAGATGGCAGTTTAATAACCCAAATGGTTATGAGGAAAAAAATTATATATTATAAGAGATGTAAGTGAATAAAAAATTGTTGGTAATAGAGTGGAAAATAATACAAATTTCATTTAAAATAGCTAGAGTTTGTATATGGAAATATATTTCTTAAAAGAGGGTTTAAACATGAACATTTCTGAAAGAATAACTCAGCAGCAATTTAAAGAGATACTCCTGTATATATACAGGAGAGGTGAAGAATCAAAAAATGTGGAAGTAAACCATTTGATAGAAGAAATTAAACACTACCTCATTTCGATTATGTATACATCAAAATAATATATAAATCTAAAAAATAAATAGAGATAAAAAATTGATTCTAAGATTTATTGTGAAATAATATTTATATAAATACGAATTGAAAATCGGCATAAAACCGTTCTTTTTAATGAACTAGCATCTGGTCATGTGTAGATATGATCAGTACTTTTTCTGACACGTTCAAAGTGGAACATAAGAGAGAAAACGAGTATAGGTTCTTTTTTTCTGTATAGCGGCAACTTATATGTTGAAAAATCAAAAAGATTTATATATTACGAAAGCCTTGCATACTATCGCTTTGTGAAAAGGTGCTCACAAAAATCTTGGATAGGAGTATGATTATTAATGAAAAGAACTTTTGATTTATTCATTTCTTTGTTTTTGTTATTGTGTTTATCTTTTGTCATCCTTGTAGTAGCCATTTTTGTTAGATTGAAGTTAGGATCACCTATCATATTTAAACAACAACGCCCAGGACTATATGGTAAACCATTTTATCTTTACAAATTTCGCACAATGACTGATGAAAAAGATAATAAGGGTAATCCTTTGTCTGATCAAGTAAGATTAACTACATTTGGTAAGTTTCTTAGGAAATATAGTTTAGATGAATTGCCACAACTACTAAATGTCGTGAAAGGTGATATAAGTTTAGTAGGACCGAGACCATTGTTAATGGAATACTTGCCTTTATATACTAGTGAACAAGCTAAAAGACATCATGTAAAACCTGGAATTACTGGTTGGGCACAAGTGAATGGGAGAAATGCAATTACCTGGGAAGAAAAATTCGAATTAGATGTATGGTATGTAAATAATCAATCTTTTTTAATTGATATGAAAATATTATTTCTTACACTAATAAAAGTGTTTAAATCAGAAGGAATAAATCAGGATGGTCATGTAACAATGGAACGTTTTAGGGGGATCAATTAAACTGTGAGAGAAGGTAACAAATGAAAGTTGTATTGATTGGACAAGGTGGTCACAGTAAAGTTATAAAGGATATTATTTTGTCAAACAAGGCATATGAAATCGTTGGATATTTAGATGATCAATATGAAGAGATAACTACAGTAGATGATACTTATTTCGGCCCGATTTCAAGTGTATATCACATGATTAACGATTTTAAGCAAGCAAAATTTGTTATTGCAATAGGGAACAATAAAGTTAGAAAAAAAATTGCCGAAAAATTGGATCTGCCTGACAATTGTTATGTCACGCTAATACATAAAACAGCCGTTATAAGTCCGAATGCTAAGATAGGGAATGGTACAGTTGTTATGCCCAATGCAGTGATTAATGCTGGCACTCAAATTGGTAATCATTCTATCATCAATACAGGTTCTGTTGTGGAACATGACAATGTACTAGGTGATTTTGTCCATATTTCTCCACATGCTACACTTACAGGTTCTATCATCATTGAAGAAGGGGTGCATATAGGGGCAGCAGCTACTCTGATTCCAAGTGTTAAAATCGGAGAATGGTCTGTTATTGGAGCGGGAGCGGTTGTAATAAAGGACATTCCCCCTAGGTGTACAGTCGTTGGAATTCCGGCCAAAGTAATTAATAAATTGAACTAATAGGAGTGATAAACATGGTAATAACACAGCAGAAAAAACGAATCTATCTCTCTACTCCGCATATGAGTGGCAATGAGCAAAAGTTTATACAAGATGCATTTGATACAAACTGGATTGCTCCTCTTGGTCCAAATGTAGACTCTTTTGAAAAAGAACTCGCATCATTTGTTGGAGCTAGAGATGCTGCAGCAGTTAGTTCTGGTACTGCAGCTATTCATTTAGCGCTTCGGTTATTAGGAGTTCAAAAAGGAGATAAAGTGTTTTGTTCAAGTCTTACTTTTATAGCAAGTGCTAATCCAATTGTTTACTTAGGGGCTGAACCAGTATTTATCGATTCAGAGCCAGAAACATGGAACATGTCGCCGCAGGCTTTAGAACGTGCGTTAATTGATGCTCATAAAAAAGACAAATTGCCAAAAGCTATTATCACTGTTAACTTATATGGACAGAGCGCGAAAATGGATGAGATATGTTCTTTATCAAATCAATATAATGTCCCTATAATTGAGGATGCAGCAGAATCTTTAGGTTCTACATACAAAGGAAAAGCTAGTGGTACATTTGGTAAATTTGGTATTTATTCATTTAATGGAAACAAAATTATTACAACTTCGGGTGGAGGAATGCTTATTTCTGATGACATTGAGTCATTAGAGAAAGCACGTTTCTTTGCAACCCAAGCAAGGGATGTAGCACCTCATTATCAGCATAGCGAGATAGGATATAATTATCGAATGAGTAATATATTAGCTGGTATTGGAAGAGCTCAATTAGAAGTGTTAGAAGATAGAGTGAAGGCTAGAAGATTAATATTTGAACGGTATTATCAAGAATTATCTAATATACAAGGATTTTGCTTTATGCCTGAATTAGAAAATACTCATTCAAATCGTTGGCTCACAACTTTAACAATTGATGAAAAAGAAACAGGCCTATCTATTCAATCGTTATTGGAGGCTCTAGCCAAAGAGAATATTGAATCTCGTCCTGTGTGGAAGCCACTTCATATGCAACCTGTTTTTGAAGGAGTAGAATATTATTCTCATGGTGAAAATCACAATGTGTCTGAACAATTATTTAAAACAGGTATATGTCTTCCTTCTAGTTCAAACATGACAGAGACGGAACAACAAAAGGTTATTCAATGTATTAAAAGTGCTTTATAAAATTAAAGAGCCTTCTGAATGAGATGTGTAAATTCAGAAGGTTCTTTTTACTTGTAAGGAGCTTAAATACGAGAAAAAGTATATGAATCCATTTTTTTTTGTGATTTTTTCATTTTTTTGTAGAATTTTTCCTTTAATTGAATATCAAGGCAATCCCTATAGAGAATATAATTATAAGTATATATAGCTGTATGGAAATTATTCTTTGACTTTTTATATGCGCGTGTTAAAAGTGAAAACATAATGTTAAACCGAACCCCCCCATTAAATTGTGTAGGTACAAAGAATGATATGTAACTCAATATCTATTTTGCATTACTGAAACTTATTAACTCTAACTATTATGATTATACGATATTAAGGGAGATATATAAATACAAGTTGATAAATTTGCATAAAACTTTCAATAAGGGGGAGGAAGTATCTAACTATGCATAGAATGAGAGCCTATTTCTGTCACATGCGTAGTTAAAACGAGGGTGTAGGTTGCTCAGTTTTCCGCATCATCTGCATGTTAAAAAATCAAAATGGATTTCTATCGTATCCTGTATAGAGAAAAATAAGATGTAGAAAATAGAACTAAAGAACATTTATAAAGGGAGGGCTATAACCGGATGATTGGGAGAAATATTTATCAAATTCGAAAGAAAAAGGGGTTTACTTTATCTGAATTAGCGGAGAGAGCGGGAATTTCAAAATCCTATTTAAGTAATATTGAAAGAAGTATAAATCAGAATCCGTCTATACAAGTGTTAGAAAAGATAGCATTCGTATTAGAAGCAGACCTCAATATGTTACTCGAAGCGAAAACAAATACAGAAACAAAACAGCAGATTGAAAAAGAGTGGATTGATCTTGCTTATGAATTGAAAAAGGCAGGGATTAATAAAGAAAAGCTTGGGGATTACAAAATATTAATTGATTTTATTAAGTGGCAGAATTCAAGGGAGAGATAAGTAATAGAAAGTATGAAATGTGTTAAGTAGTTTATCTTCGGTTAGAAATTGTACATAAAAAGATTGATTTCTCTTCATTTTCTAATGTGCGCACTTAATAAAGAACTCAAGACTACTACCATGAGTACACAAACTTGTTTTTGGCATACATCTGTTCTGTACAACATATTTTAAAATGTTAACAATAACATTTTAATTATCTTTTCACCTCCATCATTCAGATTAACTATAATATTTTTTATTTCATCTAGAATTGTAAGCGTTTTTACGAAACACAACACTAATACCCCACATCTTGAAGTTCGACAAAAAATAAAAAGTTATGCAAGAGATAAACTGCTGTAACATTTCTATATAGATATCATTAAGCTTCTGTTGAAAAAAGCTCATTGTATATTTATCACTCAAGACTGTAAAATAAGGAATTTATTTATGGTATTGGATCTATAATAAAAAATGAAAGAACTAAAGTTAAACTCCTGAATTTTTTGAGTAAACAAGCAAGTTCGTTGACATTCAAATTACAAAGAGGAAGAGGAAGAATATTCCTATGGCTATAAATACTTCAAATTATATAAAAAAATATTTACAAACTGAATATCATTATATAAAATAAAAGCAAGTTCGTTATACAGAACAGAGGTAAACTTAAATGTTTACTTTAAGGAAATATATTTATTTGAATAGTGAAATGTATAATCTTAATCCAGTGTAGATTCATAAGGCTGAGAAATGGATAAAATATACATTTGGAGCAGGAATTCTCTATAAAGAACTTTGAAAAAAAACTTTTAAAGCTGAAAATACGTAATATTATGTTGACATAATGAAATAAGAATGATATTTTATATCTTGTATTTGTTCTATTTATAGAACGGAATAGTGATATAAAAAATTATGTGTATACAATGATTCGTAGATTGTAGCTGTTATTTTTATCAAACAATATAGGATCGTTCTTTAAAAAGAATGAACAGAATTAATAGTATAGAGAGTTTTTTACATATTAGTGGTTATTTATCCTGTATTAACGATTAGTAACCCTTACCTTCAGATTCTGAAGAATTCAGAGAAAATAGGTAAAAAACCCCTCTTTGATAACCGTTTCACTTTATCTGATTGGATTTTACTTATTTGTTGCATAACGGGAGGGAAAAATGAGTGCTATAACTGGAATTTTACATTTTAACAATGAGTCTATACCGATTGAATATGGTATTAGATTAATGAAGGATTTGCAAAAGTATCCTGCTGATGATATTCAAATATGGCACAAAGAAAACGTTTTCCTCGGCTGTCACGCGCAATGGGTCACACCAGAGTCTGTTGGTGAACAATTACCTTTTTATGATAACGAAAGGAAATTGGCGATTACAGCAGATGCTATTATCGATAATCGTGAAGAGTTATTTGAGAGGTTGCAAGTAGATTATGCTGATAGGAAAAGGATAACAGATAGTCAGTTAATTTTGCTCTCCTATCAAAAATGGGGTGAAGAAAGCCCTAAATATTTAGTAGGCGATTTTGCCTTTATGATTTGGGATGAAAAAAACCAAAAATTATTTGGGGCAAGGGACTTTTCTGGGAGTCGAACGCTATATTATTATTGTAATCAACAGCAATTAGCTTTTTGTACGACAATACAACCATTGCTGTCATTACCTTATGTTCAAAAGCAATTAAATGAACAGTGGCTTGCCGAATACTTGGCTATATGTGGAATGGTTGATGTAGCCGATACCACTATAACGCCTTATAAAAATATAGAACAAGTACCACCATCTCATAGCATTATAGTAGTTGGGAATAAAGTAACGCTTTCGAGATATTGTACGTTAGTTCCAGAAAGAAAGCTTCGCTTAAAGTCAAATGAAGAGTATGTAGAAGCATTTCAAGAAATTTTTCAAGAGGCTGTTACATCTCGAGTACGAACTCACCGACAAGTTGGAGCACAGCTAAGCGGAGGATTAGATTCGGGTGCTATTGCGAGCTTTGCTGCCAAGGTTTTACGTGAAGAAAACAAACCATTACATACATTTAGCTACATACCATCAAATGATTTTGAGGATTTTACACCTAAACATCTAATGCCGGATGAGCGACCGCTTATTAAAGAAACGGTACGATAT
Organism: Bacillus sp. S10(2024); assembly: GCF_050473865.1. Lineage (NCBI taxonomy): Bacteria > Bacillati > Bacillota > Bacilli > Caryophanales > Bacillaceae > Bacillus > Bacillus sp. S10(2024). Next base: position 662,502 of record NZ_JBFLUR010000002.1, read on the forward strand.
GTAGGAGGTATAGAAGACAATTACTTAGATTTTAAGGGAAGGGATCCATTTTCTGAAATATCGGATTTCCTTGGGATAATGGAGATGCCATATAAATTCTTTGAGAATTCTTTTTGGATGAAAGGAATGTTTGAGGAAGGGTACAAGGAAGACGTTGGAGTCCTTTTAAATGGTGGAAGAGGAAATCTATCTATATCATGGGGATCAGCTCTGGATTATTATGCTCTTCTTTTAAAAAGGCTAAAGTGGATTCGCTTAGCTCAAGAATTGCATCAATATAGTAACAATGTAGGTGGAGCTCGGTTGCGGAGGTTACCATTCATTGCGAGGTTGGCATTTCCGTCTATTGATCGAGCGTTCTCATCAAGTACGCCGTATATATTTCCGATGGTAATTAATCCGGATTTTGCAAAAAAGATGGATGTGTTTAATAAACTTAGGGAATATGGAATTGATGAAACGGGATGGTTTTCTGCAGCGAACATATATGAACAAAGAAAAAGTCACTTTGAAGAGTTGTTTCACTGGAATGCAAGTAATACAGTGGCAACAAAATTATCATTGCACTACTCATTGTGGAAACGTGATCCAAGTAATGACATACGTGTGATTCGTTATTGTTTATCTGTACCAGAAGAGCAATATGTACAGAAAGGTATGGATCGCGCTTTGATTCGTAGATCTACCGAAAAGTATTTACCTGATAAAGTGCGATTAAATCAACACATTCGAGGTGTACAAGGAGCAGATTGGGTTCATCGAATGAGTCCGCACTGGAATATGTTTATAGAAGAATTAGAGCGAATGAGTACAGACCAAAAAGCTTTAGAATTTTTAGATGGTGAAGTAATAAAGCGAGCGCTTCTAAAAGCTAAAGAGGGGCCTCTTTTAGAACGTGCAATCGATCCTGATTATAAGATTTTAATGCGTAGCTTAATTGTTTATCGATTTATTCAACAATTTACTTGAAAGGAGGTGAGAATATGAAAAAGGAATGGCAACAACCTGTATTAGAAGTACTTGATGTTAACATGACAATGGCTTCAACAGTTTATGGTCCATATACTGATGAAGCGTATAACCCTGGTCACCCTGTTGATCCAAAAGATCCTAATACTTGGAATCGCTTTACTAGCTGAGTAAGGAGTAGCATATACAATTTATCTTACTGAATGTATATCTATGAAACTATGTAAAATGTTCTTATTTTTAAGTTCGTATATGCTAAAAAGACCTTTATACTTTTTTATTGTATAAAGGTCTTTCATTTAACCATGGATATATTGGAGTGAAAATAATGCTAGAAACTGAAAAAAAGGTTATGTATAAAGCCTTTGATTTCAAAATTTCAAGTGAGATTCCTTTGCCGGAATTACAACGAATAAATGAACAACAGGTTTCAATAGACATTGAAATTCAAATTGATAATATATTAAGTTTTTCATCTGAGTTAGTAGATACACCATTTAAACATGTTGTTAAAGATGATCAAGTGATGTTTTATGTGCCTGATGTGGGCTTTTTTTCGGCACAATCGGGAAAAAGGATAGCAGTTTGCCCACTCGATGGTGCGGATGATAGTTTGGTCAGGCTCTATATTCTTGGAACATGTATGGGTGTAATATTGATGCAAAAGAAAATACTTCCTTTGCATGGCAGTGCTGTAGTAATTGATGGAAAAGCATATGCTTTTGTAGGTGAGTCAGGTGCTGGAAAGTCGACGTTAGCTTCAGCGTTTATGAAGAGAGGATATAAACTTTTAAGTGATGATGTAATACCTGTATCTCTTTCTAATGATAATGTTCCTATCGTAACACCATCATATCCGCAGCAAAAGTTATGGCAAGAGAGTCTTGATAATTTTGGTATGGATAAAAGTCAATATAAATCAATATATGGTAGAGAAAATAAATACAGTGTTCCAGTTTCTTCTCATTACTTTCCTAAACCAGTGCCACTTGCGGGTGTATTTGAACTAGTGAAGACAGAGAATGAAATAGTTCAAATACAACAAATTGAAAAACTTGAACGTTTACATACCATTTTCCGTCAAACTTATCGTAATTTTCTTATTCCGCGTTTAGGGTTAATGGACTGGCACTTTCACATCTCTACAAACATTGTAAATAAGCTTGCTGTTTATCGATTATGTCGACCGTTGTCTGGGTTTAGTGCTCCGCAACTAGTTGACCTAGTAATAAACACTGTAAATAAAGGAGAATGAGTGATGTCGAAAAAACAGGATACTTTATTAAATCAATTTGTTGCACAAGTCCCAGGGAATATAGTAAGTGATATGGATGGGGAAAAAGTAATGTTAAGTATTTCCAATGGGAAATACTACAATCTAGGTGCAGTAGGTGGAACGATTTGGGCACTTATAGAGAAACCAATATCGGTTACCGAAGTGGTTACTGAATTAATGAAAGAATATGAGATTGATCAGTCTACATGTGAAAAGCAAGTTATTTCTTTTTTGGAACTCTTGTTAGATGAGGATTTGATTGAAATCGTAGCAGGGGCAGCCGAGTAATCTAGCATTTTATCCTAGATAAGAAGTAGGGAAGTATGTATGAATATTATAAAAAAGATACGAACGTTTCTTTCACTAGATATGAAAACAATACTTTTATTTATAGAGGCTTATATTTATTTGGGATGGGCTCGTATTCTTAAAGGTAGGCCATTCTCTAAGATTGCTCCTACATTAGGTGTTCCTATGAATGAAACATCTTTAAGTTATAATGAGTCTAATAAATTTGTATTGAGAGATATTTCCGAAGCGATACATATTATGAGCCGTCATACCTTTTGGGAAAGTAAGTGTCTTGTAAGGGCTATAGCTGGAATGAAAATGCTAGAGAGACGACAAATGGAGAGTACACTATATTTAGGAACTGCGAAGGATGAGAACGGAAATATGATTGCTCATGCATGGTTGCGTAGCGGTCCTTTTTATATTACTGGAGCAGAAGAAATGAAGAGGTTCACTGTAGTTAATAAATTTGCTAGAAAAATTGGTTGAAAAATCTTGAAGGAGAATATCATGCATAATAGTTGTGAGCTTGATTTAAAATGTGTGCCTAAGGAGCTCAAATTGCAGCTGGAAATTATGAAAAGAGAAACTGCTGCAGAGCTACAAGAAATCGATAAGGCTTGGTTTGCAAACATTGATTGGGATAAATTTCTCGAATTAACGATTCATCACCGTGTGTATTCGTTCATTTATCCAAAGATGAAAGAATTGGATGGAAATTTGGTTCCTGTACATGTCATACAAACTTTACATCAATATTTTAAGATGAATACATTTCAAATGCTTCATTTAAGTGCAGAAATGGAACATATGAGTAAATTGTTTGCTCAAAACGAAATTCGTCTCCTTGTTTTAAAAGGTCCTGTACTTGCTGATGATCTTTATGGTGATATTTCTCTACGTACTTCGAGTGATTTGGATGTTCTCATTCCTTTACATAATCTTGATAGAGCGGAAGAACTTTTATTAAACCTTGGCTATGTTAAAGATGATTATATTGAGAGCGTTTTAAACGACTGGAAATGGAGACATCATCATGTAACATATATTCATCCTCAGAAGAACATTAAGATCGAAATTCATTGGAGATTAAATCCTGGTCCAGGAAAGGAACCACATTTTGAGGAACTATGGAATCGAAAGAGAATAAGTTCTCTTACTGGTACCCCTGTTTACATTTTAGGTAGAGAGGATCTATTTTTATTTCTAGTTTCTCATGGTGCACGCCATGGTTGGTCAAGGTTGCGTTGGTTAGTAGACATTAATCAAATTGTAAAGCAACAACTTGATTGGGAAAAAACTATTAAGTTATTGAAGAAAAATTATTACTTCCATATAGGTGGTCAAGCATTGTTTTTAACTTCGCAGTTACTAAAAACTCCATTAATTGAAGAAGTGGAACCATTGTTATTTGGAAACCGTCCGAAGACGTTAGCGCAGGAAGCAGTATTTTATTTGGAAAGAATGGTGAACTTACATACAGATCCAGTTCCAGATGATGTAGCAATGTACCATAGTCGTCACTTATTTTCATTAATGTCTTATCAGCAAAAGTTTTTATATACGATGAGTTGCCTTTATCCCTATCCAATTGATGCTGAAACATTGCCGTTACCTAAGCAACTTCATATGTTGTATTTTCCTTTACGTCCTATTTTATGCATCTGGAGAAAAGTAAGAAAGCACGAATTATCATGAGGAGGACAAAATAGTGGAACATCTCTTATATTTTGCAAAGAAGTTACATTCTTTTTCTGGGAAAATATTGTATATAAATCTATTAGGGATGGCTTTAGTCAGTCTTTTGGAGGGAATAGGAATTCTTTTATTAATTCCTATGATAAGTATCAGCGGAGTTGTAAAGGTAAGTAATGGTTCAACTCCAGTTCCAGAGATGTTTAAATTTCTGCACAATATTCCTGAAACAATAAGTTTGTTGCTTATTTTAGGCATTTATATCTTTTTGGTAATAGCTCAGTCCCTCCTACAGCAAAATCTTACCCTTCGCAATACAAAAATTCTTATGAATTTTACAAACCATATAAGATTAGAAATTTATCGTGCTTTATTACAGGCGAATTGGAGTTTTTTTGTGAAAAAGAGAAAGTCTGATCTTATCAATGCGATGACTGAAGAATTAGGACGCGTTATAAATGGAACAAACTTATTTTTTCAGATGTTAACTGCTCTTATTTTTACACTAATACAACTTGGAATCGCCTTATGGTTATCTGTAAAGATAACAGTTTTTGTACTATTCGCTGGTTTAGTACTTGCCTATTTTTCTAGACACTTTATAAAAAAATCAAGAGTGCTAGGAAATCAAACATCTGAGATAGCTAAAAGTTATCTTGGGGGTATAACAGACCATTTTAATGGAGTTAAAGATATTAAAAGTAATATGTTGGAAGAATCTAGATATACATGGTTGCACAATTGGTGCCAAAAGATAGAGCGAGAGCAACTGGCATTTATGAAATTAAAAAATAGCTCACAACTTTTTTATAAAGTTACATCGTCTATTCTAATTGCATCTCTTGTTTTTACATCTGTAAAACTATTCCAAGCTCAGCCGGGACAATTAATATTAATTATCCTTATTTTTTCTAGGCTATGGCCGCGATTTACAAGTATTCAGTCTAATTTAGAGCAACTTGCTGCAAGTGTTCCTGCTTTTAAGTCTTTAGTCGAATTGCAGGAAGACTGTAACAAAGCCGCGGAGCTGCAGGATATACAACGACAATATAAAAATGTAAAGCCACTGTCTATAGAACAAGGGATTGAATGTCGAAATATTAATTTTCGCTACAATTCGAAGGAATCCTTATATGCTCTTCAAAATATTAATTTCCAGATACCTTCCAACTGCATGACAGCTATTGTCGGTCGTTCGGGAGCTGGAAAAAGTACCTTAATTGATATTTTAATGGGACTCATGCAACCAGAAAAAGGACAAGTATTAATAGATGGCACTCCGCTTACAAGTGATAATTTATTGTCATTAAGAAAATCTATTAGCTATGTTCCACAGGATCCATTTTTATTTAATGCAAGTATAAGAGAAAATTTGCTAATGATTGAACCGGATGCAAGTGAAGAACAAATTTGGGAGGCGCTGGAGTTTTCAGCAGCAGCTGAATTTGTAAAAAGGCTTCCGCAAGGGCTTGATACATTCATTGGAGATCGTGGAGTTAGACTTTCTGGAGGGGAACGGCAACGACTTGTGCTAGCGCGTGCTATTTTACGAAAACCTTCGATTCTCGTTTTAGATGAGGCTACAAGTGCCCTAGATACGGAAAATGAAGCGAAAATTCAAGCTGCGCTAGAAAGATTAAAGGGAAAGATGACCATTATCGTTATTGCCCACCGTTTATCAACGATACGTAATGCCGACCAGGTGATTGTATTAGATAAGGGAGAAATCGTTCAAAAAGGAGCCTTTATCCAATTGGCGAAAGAAGAAAGAGGTATGTTTAGTAAGTTGCTAGGAAATCAGGTAGAAGTTAGCGTCTAGAGATAGTAGTTATTTGGAAACCTGCTGGCGGGATTTTCATCAGTGGGGAATGCTCCCCGCTGATGAAAATTTCACTTTATAGTCTTTGCTTTGTAGTATTAAACATTTTTGGAAGAGTTACGAACCGTGCTCCATTAGATGTGAGATCAGGAATAAACCGGTCAAGAGCGTCTACGGAACCTTGTAATTTCCCCCCTGGTGCAGTGTGTTGTAAGAGGATACTTCCAGGAAAAGTATTCCCTAATACTTTGTTAGTAATTTCCTGGGAATTTAAGCCTTTCCAATCTAATGTATCTACACTCCATTGAATAATCATAAAGTTCTGTTCAGTAGCCCATTTCATTTGATTTTCATTTATAATCCCGTAAGGAGGACGAAAGAATTTAGGGGAGTATCCAGTTAGCTTTTGTAATATTTTTTCTGTTTTTAACATCTGTTCATGATATTGCTTATCATCTATTTTATTTAAATTAGGATGATTATAAGTATGATTTCCTACGATATGTCCTTCATTAACGATGCGTTTTACAACTTCGGGATATCTTTCAGCATTTTCTCCTAATAGAAAAAAAGTCGCCTTTACACCATGTTTTTTCAATTTATTTAATACTTGAGGCGTGTAAACGGGATCTGGACCATCATCGAATGTGAGAGCGACTTCGGCCTTGTTATAAGGTCCTGCAAACGCATATGCATATTTTTCTACCCATGAAAAAGGAGTCCATGAGCCCCTAACTGTCTGACTTTTTTGTAATATAGGAACGGTCTCCACGTAATGTAAAGGATAAAATCTATTTTGAACAAGAGGATAAAAATTTTTAAAAGAGGAAGTGGTACATGGAATATTGTAATAAGGACCATATTGACAAGGCACTACGATTTGAGTTGGGTAAAAATCGTACATCATTAAAATCCCTCCATAAAAAAGATAACAATCTCTTTAAAACTTTTATATGTTAATAATTGCGGTTTGATTAGGAAAGAATGGAGAAGTCTTCGATGAGCGGAAATTTGTTTTGTTTTGGAAAAAACCGGAACAGTACCTTGTAATATTCAATACTAAATGATATATTATTAATAATAAGGTACCTTGCATTGAATAGTACTAGATGGAGAGGAGTATTGCTTTTGAATGTTCAATTTAAAAAAGGGGTATTGGAGCTTTGTGTTCTTGCGCTTGTAAAGAAACGAGATTGCTATGGCTATGAATTAGTTCAGCAAATTTCAAATAAATTTTTAATATCAGAAGGATCAGTGTATCCTTTGCTACGTCGTTTAACGAAAGAAGGGTACTTTCAGACGTATTTGAAGGAATCATCGGAAGGACCTCCGCGTAAATATTATCAGTTAACAAATCAAGGCACAGAGCAGCTTTATGCACTTGTGACAGAGTGGCGTGATTTTGCAAGAGGCGTACAAGAAATTATTGAAGAGGTGTAGAGAATGACTAAAGAGGAATTTTTTCAAGAATTATCAGAACACCTTAGAAAACTACCAGAAGAAGAACGAAACGATATTTTATATGATTACAGAGAACATTTTCAATTTGGAATAGAAGAAGGGAAAACCGAAGAAGAAATTATAAAAGCACTTGGTTCTCCTAAGACAATTGCGAAGGAAACGTTAGCGTCTCATCGTATAGAGCAGGTGAAGCATAATCCAACTTTTTCTAACGTAGCAAGAGCAATTGTAGCAATTATTGGACTTAGTTTTTTAAATTTGGTTATTGTGTTAGGTCCGTTAGTAGCAATCGGGAGTCTTATTTTAACGCTTTGGTCAGTTAGTGCTGTATTTGTTTTCTCACCGCTACTTCTGTTAGCGAAAATTGTTTTCGCTCAAATTTTTATTTTATCGGATGTATTTGCCTCTATTATACTCTTCGGTGTTGGTTTACTTTTAGGGATTGCTGCGTATTATTGTACGATTTGGTTTAAAAGGTTTTTTGTTAAGTACGCCAATTGGAATTTAAAAGTAATTAAAGGAGAGTAGATAAGATGAGAAAAATTGTGCTGCTAGCAATTATTTGTATTGCGATTGGAGGAATCGGTTTATTTTTTACAAGTTCAGCCTTTTTTATAAAAACTGCGAATGGAACAGCAGAAACAAAGAAATTGGAACAGAAACAATTTAAAAATGAGCAAATTAAAAACATTCATGTTGACATAGATGTTGGAGATGTTGTGATTGAAAAAGGTAAGACTGATTTATTTGCAATTCGGTATAGTGGCAATCAGGAAAAGCGAAAATTAGACGTAAATGAAAACGGTGAAGTGCTACAAGTGGAAGTGAAAACGAACAAGAAACATATATTTGACTTTTCTTTTTTATCATTTGATTTGAAAGATGAAAGCTTAACGGTTATTGTGCCTGAACGCATATATAATAAAATTGAAGCAGAGACAGCAGCAGGAACGATTCATGTGCAAAATATTCAAGGTGAAGATATATCTGTGCATTCAGCAGCGGGCGATGTGGAAATGAAGGAAATGAAAGCGCAAAATGTAAATGTGTCATCTAGCGCGGGAAAAGTTGTTCTTCATAAAGTAGAAGGGAAAGTGCGTGCAGATGCGGCAGCAGGAAGTGTAGAGATAACGCAGCATAATCCAGAGTATAGTGTTGAGGCGGAGTCGGCAGCAGGAGATGTCAGTATTCAGTTGCAGGGAATGCCGAAAGATGCTGTTGTGAAAGGTTCTTCTAATGCAGGAAAAGTACAAATTTTCGGGAAGGAAAATAAAGAAATTACTTTAGGTAACGGAAAGGTGCAGATTAAGGGGGAAACAGCAGCGGGTTCTGTAAAAATTGTGGCGAATTAAAAACAGACCAAATTTGGTCTGTTTTTAATGTAAATGACGATAGACACCAATTACTTTTCCAATAACAGAAACGTTATCTAAAATAATAGGTTCTAAAGAAGAGTTTTCAGGCTGTAAGCGGAAATGATCTTTTTCTTTGTAAAAACGTTTTACCGTAGCTTCGTTGTCTTCTGTTAAAGCGACAACGATTTCACCATTGTATGCAGATTGTTGCTGGCGAACAACAACTAAGTCTCCATCAAAAATTCCCGCTTCAATCATACTGTCTCCAGAAATGCGCAACATAAATACTTGATCTGAACCCGAAACGAGATTCGCCGGAAGTGGAAAATGTTCTTCTACACTTTCAACTGCTGTAATTGGTAAACCAGCTGTAACTTTTCCGACAATCGGTACGTGAACGACTGGTTGCGTATCTGCTTGGATAGTGTCGTCTCCTAAAATTTCAATCGCTCTCGGTTTTGTTGGATCGCGGCGAATGTATCCTTTTTCCTCTAAGCGAGATAAATGTCCGTGCACAGTAGAGCTAGAAGCAAGGCCGACTGCTTGACCGATTTCACGTACGGAAGGTGGATAACCTTTTTCTTGAACTTTTTGTTTAATGAAGTCGAGAATGTCTTGTTGCCGTTTCGTTAACTTCTCCATGTTTTTCACACCTCGTTTTCTATAAATTTTCTTGTTTTTATTATAACATGCAAGAAAACATTCTACAAACGTAAGTTCGAACGAAAGCGGGATTTATGGTACACTATGATGTAAGAAGTGAGATAGAGAAGAGGGTATGAAATGAATGCGATTATTTATGCACGTGTAAGCACAACGAAAGAAGCGCAGGAAACATCATTAGTACGCCAAAAAGATGAATTATTGCATTTAGCTAAGCTGTATGAAATGAACGTTGTTAAAGTAGTAGAAGAGAAAGCGAGCGGATATAGCATAGAACGAGATGGTATTTTGGAAGTGTTAGATACCATTCGTGATGAACATGTTGATGTGCTCCTTATTCAAGATGAAACGCGTCTTGGAAGAGGAAATGCGAAAATCGCTTTAATGCATTGTTTGAATAAAGAAAGGATTAAAGTATATACACATGCACATAATGGCGAATTACAGCTTTCTGATTCAGATTCAATGGTGCTTGATATTATTGGTATAGTAGAAGAATACCAGAGAAAGATTCATAATTTAAAGATTAAACGAGGAATGAAACGAGCTGTAGAAAATGGATTTCGGCCCGAAAAAAACTTAAAGAATCGACATTTAAGCACAGGTCGTGAGAAAAAAGAGGTACCTATTGAAGAGATTGTTCGTCTGCGCCGTAATGAGTTAACATTTGAAGAAATTGCAGCAACGCTCCGTGGTTTTGGTCATAATGTATCAAAAGCTACGGTACATCGCCGATATGTAGAGTATACGAAGCAATTGCTTGATAAACAAGAGTAACTGTTGTATGATAATAATCAGTTTTTAGTAGAAAGGGGATTCGAGATGCTAAGTCACGAACTCATTGAACGCATTAATTTCTTAGCGAAAAAAGCAAAAACAGAAGGTTTAACGGAAGAAGAGCAACGTGAGCGTCAATCGCTCCGTGAACAATATTTAAAAGGTTTTCGTCAAAATATGTTAAACGAATTGAAAGCAATCAAAGTCGTTAACGAAGAAGGTAAAGACGTTACGCCGAAGAAGTTAAAAGAATTAAAAAAACAAGATAAAGCAAAGTTAAATTAAAAGATGGGCGCAGCCCATCTTTTTTTAGTTTGATAGGAAAATTTGTTATTTAACAACTTTCCAATTATGATTAATTGTCGCTTTGATTGTTTTTCGTTCTAGTATGTAATTGGCAATGAGCTCAGACATATCAATTGATATATCTTTTATAATGGGCTTATTTTGAAACATAACATAATTTCCGCCGCCGCTTGCACGATAATTGTTCATGACAACGTCATACTCTTGATGCAAGTTAATAGGAGCCCCTTCATATTGCAAGGAAACAACTTTTTCCCCAACTGGTTTTGAAATGTTTAATATGTATGAAATTCCTTCCCACATATCGTAATTATAATGCTGTGTTTTTGGTTCGATATATGCAGGGTTTACAATGATATTTCCATCTGTATCTAACGAGAAATATTCAGCAGTTAGCTCAAGTGCTTCTTTTATATCTTTTCCTGTAACACGAACAACTTTTAATGTATTTGGATAAATATAATTCGAAACAATATCTCTCATTGTAATGTGGTTGGGAAAGCCGGATGATTCATTATGAAACAGACTAGTACAAGAAATATTGACTTCTGCTGCATCCATCTGTACTTTATTTATAAATTCGATAAAGGCGCAATCTTGTAAACGAGATTGCATCGCATCGTGAATCAACATATCACCAGTAATAGTGCCGATTGGCTTATCTAACCATTCTTGTGTTTGTTGCTCATATATTGATACAAGTGAAAGTACTGTCTCATCTGCTGGAATGCCTTCGGTAGGCAATAATTCAGAATGACATTCTTTAATAATCCACTGATTTTGATTCTTTTTTAAAGTGACGTGGACTTTCCCTAATGAACGACCGTTGGACCCAGTTTGTAGAACTGGTACACCATTTACTTTTGTATGAGCAATATAGCGATGTTGATGTCCAGTTAATAATATATCAATTCCTCCAATTTCTTGGCACATTGCATATCCTTGATTTTCCCCTGTTATAATCTCTGTTGGTTCTCCCGTTTGTAAATCACATTCAAAACCGCCGTGGTAGGCTACAATGAGTAAATCCGGTTGCTCTTGTTTTTGAATATACAAAACCCACCGCTTTGTTGTTTCGAGTGCATTTTCGAATATTACATCTTTTATATGCTGCGGCTGTTCCCAATTTGGAATGTAATGTGTTGTTACTCCTAAAACAGCAATTTTTATATTTGGATGTATATGTTTAATTATATATGGCTTTCCAAAGTACGGTTTCCTTGTTTGCTTATTAATAATATTAGCGGCTAGATAGGGCATATTTGCATGAGCAACAGCTTTGTTTAATAGGTTCATCCCATAGTTAAATTCGTGATTTCCAATAATCGCTGCATCATAACCGATATGATTGGCGATAATCGACATTGGATTTTCTTCATGCTGCATGTATTTGGAGTAGTAATAAGTAAACGGAGTTCCTTGTATGAAATCACCGTTATCAATAACGAGTACATGTTCATTTTGAGCGCGTTCCTGTGCAATGCGCGTTGCAACCTTTGCTAGTCCAAGTTCTTCCTTTTCGTTATTTTGATAGTGAATTGGGTAAACTGCACCATGAATGTCACTCGTTAATAAAATAGCTACATTTACAATGGTATTTTGATTCAATGTTATCACCCTTCTTTTATAAAACCCTTACACAGTTAATTTTGAAGTAAACATATGTGCAACTGCGGATTTAGAATTTTTTTATCCTTTCGTGTTGACTCTCACGCTACGTTATACTTTATTGTATGTACTAAGGGAGGGCAAAACAATGATAATGAGAGTGAAAGAAGTAGCAGATTTAGTCGGTATTAGTGTGCGCACACTGCATCATTATGATGAAATTGGGTTATTAACCCCGGAGGAGACGACTGAATCAGGTTATCGCCTTTATTCCGATGATAATCTGGAGACATTGCAGCAAATTCTATTTTTTAAAGAACTTGGCTTTCCTTTAAAGAAAATTAAAGACATTATCAATAATCCTTCATTTGATCGACAAGAGGCGCTTGTTTTACATCGTAAAATGTTGCTTGAGAAGCGTTCTAGATTAGATAAAGTGATTGCGACGATTGATAAGACGATTCAACACTCGAAGGGAGAAATTCAAATGACAAACAAAGAAAAATTTGAGGGCTTTGATTTTAGTCAAAATCCATATGAGCAAGAAGCACGTGGAAGATGGGGAAATGAAGCGGTCGACAAGGCTAATAAAACAGCAAGCAGTATGACGAAAGAGAAACAGGAAGAATATAATGCAATTTATAGGAAGCTTGCGGCACTTCGTGATGGTTCACCTGAATCAGAACAGGCTCAAGAAGCAATTCAAGAATGGTATACCTACTTGCAGAATTTTGGTCATTACTCATTGGATGCGTTTAAAGGTTTAGGACAAATGTATGTTGATGATGAACGATTTACAAAAAATATTGACCAATTCGGTGAAGGGTTAGCGAAGTTTATGCGGGATGCGATGGTAGTGTATGCAGATCGTCGTAATAAGAAGTAAGATGTATGCGTGTAATTTAAGAGGCCCTATTCTCCAAATGGAGAATAGGGGCCTTTTTGGTCGAGTGCGGAGAAGCTGAACTGTGTAGTTGTAAGGCTGTAAATTGTTAGACAAAATATTTTGTTCGAAACGATAAGTAAAGAAAGCGAGTATTATATAAAATGAATAAAGTAGAAAGCACTCTCATGTAAGAAGGTTTTTCTACTTTACGATTCTAGTCTATTATCTGCTTTTAGATAAGGCGCATAATACCGGTTTTAAGATTCTACTTATCAAGCGTGTAGCATTAGATATAGACCTAACAAACGTCCTTTAAATATGATAATTCTTAATTCAATGTATAGGCACGTTTGGTGAACCCATTTAGCTACTTTTGCTTTATTTGTATGTCTAACGTTCCATCTTGACGAATAGACTTAATAACGATATCTATTGCTCCTTTTCCTCTTCCTTCAAAATAACCAAAAATAATTACTTTATGTATTTTTTTATTATTATCTTGATAATTTAATGTTAAACTATTTTCTCCTACATCTTTTAACTTAATTTTAGTTTTATATTGTTTATTGGAATGAATAGTGGGTATTTTAAATTTTTGAAGTCTACGACCATCAGTAATTGTGAGATTTTCAATATCTCGATTTGTTTTATTGTTTATTGTAATATCAAAACCATGATTAAAAAATACAAAATACAATATTCCTATAGTCGAGATACTTAATATTGCTAAAATTGTATAAAACCATTTGTTTTTTTTCATCATGTATACTCTTTTCTTGTTTATAATTTTTTAGTCTGAAAGATAAAAAAGAATTTAATACCAAGTAGGTCTTAAGTTTCCATTTCCCTCAAATACTCTCAAATAACCCCATCTTGCTAATTGTCTTAATTTATCATGTTCTTCACCAGCATGCGCTCTTCCGGCAGCATTATTGTGTAAATCCATCGCTTTATCATTTCCACTACTAGTTGATTCATGGGCAGTAGCAAATTTAGCAGTTAAATCTTGTCCAATTCGATGCGCCATGTGTTCGTTCCAATGAGCATGTCTAAAAGTATCTTGATGATCCCAATATCCTTCATCATGTGGATACATTTGTTTTGACATAGTTAATGCCCAATTCTTTGTTTCATTAACTATAGGTATTGCCCATGGATATTCTTTAACCAAGTATAGTTCTTGAAGTGTTAACTTTGGATAGTAATAGCTGTACCTAACTTTAGAGCCATTACCATTTTCTTCGGATATTTCAAGTGCTTTATTAAAAATTTGTACAGTTTTATCTTCATTTGGTTTTGTGGAATTATCGATATCTTCTATATAGTCTAATAACTGATTAACATCTTCTTCATTCAATTTAATTATTCAGAATTATCCTTCTGAATAAATTTTGAATAATTCTTGCATCTCTTGGTTTAATTGTTTCTCAATTTGTTCTGCCTCAAACTGTATTTGTTGTTCACTTAAAGACGGTTCATTAGTTTCAGCATAAACATTATTAGTAACGGCTCCTAATGATAAAAACATAGATACTGCTCCTACTGTAATTCCTATTTTTTTAACATAGTATCCCCCTTGATATTTTATAATCGCGAAAATATTTTATATTCTAAATATATTTTTTTCAAGTAAAATTTTCCTTTTTTGAAAAGATAGTATTTTTAGTGGGTTAAAAAATATTTCTATTCCACAGATGTAAGAAATAAAGAACGGTCGCTTATTTGCTTGTCACCCAATTGGTGTAAACTTGATAAATTTTATGTAAATTGGCTTAGATAATGAAGAGGGCTGGCTTTTGTGAGTCAGCTCTTTTTTTATAGACTTTTTTTCATTTTTTGAATACAAATTCACTTTAGCTTGATAGAGATGTGGCGATACTTCAAATATCCCTAATATTTCTCAATAACCATTTTATGTAAATGTGGTATATTTTATTTGTAAAAAATAAGGAGGGATGTATGGAAAGAAATGCCCAACTATAGAATTATTGGTGAAGATAGACACAGTTTTCAGATTTGTTATGTTTAATTAGAGATGTGGTATCCTGCTTAAAAAATGATTTAACCTAAAATTCTTAAAGTGAAGATTGTTATTGATAAAGTTTATAAGAATTACATATTTGTTTATCTTCTACTTTATTCATATCACTCTAAATTTCTTTAACTATTGTATTTTATTCAATTAAATTAAATTGACTTGTTAAGAATTATTCTTTTGTGAAGAGAAAGGTATGATTTGAACCACCTTTCCAAAATAAGGGAATGTGTGCGATTAATGTCGAGTTTTAAATGATTTCAAGAAACGAGGCGATAAAATGGCGCGGAGGATCCTATTGTACAAAAAAACTAGGGAACGTTTTAAACAAATTGTAGTATTCTTCATGATGTTTTTATTAGCATTTAGCGGCATGCTGCCTAGCGGTTTGCCGATGCTAAAAGTGAAAGCGGAAGATAATACTAATACAGCAGGTACGTGCTCACAACAACAGAAGCAAGTGGTGTTAATTAATGGTGATTTTGAAACTCCAACTGCAGGAGAACCAGTTTCATTTTTTGATGCTAAAGATGTTCCGGGATGGAATACTACGGATGTAAACGGAGAAATAGAGATTTGGAGAGATCAGAATCCAGCATCTGGACATCAACATGCAGAATTAAATGCATCGAGTTTTGGAATGCTGTATCAAGATGTAGAGACAACACCAGGACAAACAATACATTGGAGACTAGCCCATAAGGGAAGACTAGGGACTGACACTATGAGACTTCGAATTGGTGCAGTGACTGCAAATCCTCTAGAGACTCCAGAAGTGCAACAAATGACTGATGGAAACGAAACATGGGGGCACTATGAGGGAACATACATTGTTCCACCAGAACAAACGGTAACACGATTTGGTTTTGAGTCTGTGTCTGCTGCCGGTGGGGACATAGGAATAGGGAATTTCTTAGATGATATTTTTCTTGGGTCAGGACCTTGTGTCTCAGCGACAAAATCTGTTGATAAAGACGGAGCCGTATATTTAGGAGATGAATTAACATATAAAGTGAATGCCAAAAACTATGGTGGTGACATTGCTTCTGACTCTGTTTTCATAGATACGATTCCTGATGGAACAGAATATGTTCCGGGGTCAATCAAAGTGATGAAAAATGGAACTACAACAGGTATAACGGATGCGATAGATGGTGATGAAGGAGATTTCCAAAATAATAAAGTTACTGTTAAATTAGGAAAGTTACCTTATATAAAAGAGACGCCAGAAGGATTTACCGTACAATTTAAGGTGAAAGTTAAATTAAGTAATATTGGTAAAACAATAACGAATAAGGCGCAGATACAATATCAAGATTTATTAGTAAAACAACAAAAACAAACTGAAACGAACAAAGTTGTTAATGATGTTACCCCAAGAGATTCAAAATTAGAATCAGAAAAAACAGCGAAAAACCTCCAAAATAAAAATACAGAAGTAGGCGATGAAATCGAGTATACGATCAAAACACGTAATACGGTTTCCGATAGCCTAGTAAAAAATCTAGTAATTGCGGATACATTACCGGAAGGCTTAGAATATGTACCAGGCACATTACAAGTAGACGGAAAAGTTGTAACAGATGCAGCCGACACAGACAATGGTCAATATGTGAACGGAACGGTAACTGGAAAACTGGGAAATGTAACAGATACAGAGTGGCATACAGTGGTATTTCACGCAAAAATTAAGTCAGGTCAATTTGGAAAAACGATTACGAACACAGCGGAAGTAACAGGGGAAGGTATATCAATACAAACTCCGAAAACGGACGTATCAGTGGATCCAGAAAAAACAGCTAACAAGCCAGCGATTAATCCAATCAAAGATACAGATAGAGAGATTACGGGTACAGGAACTCCTGGAGACGAAATTGTTGTCAAAGATCCAACAGGAAAAGAGATCGGTAAAACAACTGTAGATAAAGATGGAAAATGGAAGTTAGATGTTCCGGCAGGAACAAAATTAACCAAAGGTGATGAAATCACCGCTGTAGCGAAGAAACCTGGAAGCGAGAAAGAAAGCGAACCAGCAATAACAGTAGTTACAAGTGAAGAGAAAACAGTGGATCCGACAAAACCGATAGATCCGATGAAACTGTTACCAAGTACAGGTGGTCAATTTTCAATAGCACCATATGCAGGTGGATTACTTCTTGTAATTGGTTTACTTTTCTTAGTGAGAAGTAAAAGAAAATATAACTAAGAAGTAGTTAAACTTACCCATTATACAATGGCAGGTTTCATAGAAAGACTTTAGAATTTAAGCAGATGGTTTCGGTAGTGCACCGAAACCATCTTTTTTTAGCATCTAGGCCCATTACCAGCGTTACTGTAAACAGGGGCAAAGTAAATATTTTAAATAGTAGAGTTCTGGCTTCCAGAATTCTTTTTATATGGGGTCTCGCCCATCAACTTAAAAAGTTAATAGTGTCCCCAGAATGAAATTTTGTATTAACTTATAACAAAAAACACATTTTTTCGTTTTGGGGTTGATCTGTTTTCTTAGCTTGGTGGGCATGGGATCACCATATTAAAAAAAGAATATACGTTTAGAAACAATATAACCGATTCCCTGTACGTTAAGGAATCAGTTATATATTTTACTCCTTTTTAAAGAATTTTTATCTTGTAATTAAGGTTTCTATAGAAGACATATGAAGTGTTCAGCCAATTGCAATTACAAAACAAATTCCTTTATTCATTTATAATTCCAATAATCATATTTCTCAACTTATTTTATAAGATTTAAACCTCTTATTTTTTCCATAAAATGTAATCAAAGTTATGCTGTTGAATACTTTTTAAAGGGGGGGAGGTGATTTTCATGAATCTATAGAGGAAACCATTCCAACATGATAACAACTTCTAAAAGGAGGAAGGTTAATGCAAAGAATTTTTAAATTTCTGTTCACGTCTGTTTTTTCTTTGATTTGTGTTTTGTACTTTCAAACGAACGCTTTTGCTGCACCAGCATATGATGGAGTTGTCAAAATGGAGCAACCGTCAGGCGAATCGTTTCAAGCCACGGTGCATGGAGATGAATGGTTTCATTGGGCAAGCACAAAGGATGGCGACGTACTTTTACAAGATCAGAAGGGCTATTGGAATTACGCTGAACTTACATCAGACGAACTGAAATCGACGGGGAAAAAATATAAAATTGACAAGAAGCCTGCAAAAGCGGTAAATGAAAACAATTTGAATAAGTGGATAAAAGAGTATAATCCTCAAGCAAAGAAAAAGCAGGAGCACATGAATGAGCTCCAAAAAGGATCACCAGAAAATATTGACGGAACTGTCACTCCGGTTTCAGGACCCCAAAAATTACTTGTTTTGTTAATTGGGTTTACAGATGTTGATATCGCATATAGCGAGAACGATTGGAGCAACAGATTCTTTTCTGCAAATCAAAAGTCAGTAAAGAATTACTATAATGAAGTGAGTAATGGAAAAGCACAGATCACTCCGGCAGCCGAAACATATGGTACGCAAAATGATGGGGTGGTTAAAGTAAAATTAGATTACGCTCATCCGGATACATCGGGAAAAGACATTAGAACGGTTATAACAGATGCACTGGCTAAAGCTGATCCTCAGGTGAATTTTGCTAGTTTGGATACCAATAATGATCAAGTCATCGACTCTAAAGATGGCTTCTACATTGTAACTGTTCTTGCTGGCAATGAAGAGGCTAGTGGTGGTTCAGCGCCAAATATTTGGGCACATCAGTGGTATGCTCCTAACACAAATCATGATGGTGTTACAGTATCAGGTATGTATACGACGCAGGGTGAAAAACAATATGGCCATATGGCAACGATTGGTATCCCTGCTCATGAATTGGGCCATTCCCTTGGCCTTCCAGATCTATATGGCACTAATAATCATGTGGATAAGCTAAGTATAATGGGTAATGGAGCTTGGAATAGTCTTCCAGGAGAGGATTATGGAGCTACACCCGATCATATGGATGCCTGGTCAAAAGTAAAATTAGGATTTGTAACACCAACTGTAGTAAGTACCGCCAACAATTTTACTCTAAATGCGATCCCAAATAACTATAATGTTTTAAAGATTCCTTTAAAGGATAATACGTATTTTTTAGTTGAGAATCGCGAAAAAGTTGGGTATGATGCAAGCTTGCCAACAAATTCTGGTGGCATCGCGGTTTGGCATATTGATGAATCCATGAGTAATAATTCTAATGACCCTCATCCTTTCATTGATATAGAGCAATCTATCAGTGAATACCAAGATCCGTTCTATTACACGAATAACAATCATGCTGCTTCCTTTGGTCCAGACACCAATCCGAACAGTAATACCTACGCTGGAGAAAAATCGGGAGTAACAATTACGACGACAAGCACAAGTAATTCTGTCATGAATGTAGCAGTCGCAACAAAAGAAGCTAGTTTGATTCCGCAAACAAACTGGACACTAAAATATGTAGATAGCTATAATTCGGGCAATTTAGGTACGTATGCCTTTGATGGAAACAAAGACACGTTTTGGCATACGAACTGGAACCCCGTAGCTCCAATGCCGCACGAGATTCAAATTGATTTAGGCACAACCTATAGCCTCTCCAAATTCAGTTACCTACCAAGACAAGACGGCACACCGAATGGAACGATCAAGAACTATGAGTTCTACGTTAGTAGTGATGGAGTGAATTGGGGAACAGCTGTAGCCACAGGTACCTTTGCAAATGATACCACTTTGAAACAAGTCAGTTTTGCAATCAAGACAGGTCGCTATATTAAACTGCGTGCCTTAAGCGAGATAAACAATAATCCATGGACAAGTGTGGCTGAACTCAATGTATTTGGAGTGGCGCAATAATGTCTTTGTGAGGGTAGCTGTTGAAATCATTGATACGCTATCCAAAAAGTTATCATCTGCTGAGAGTTTCGTTCTGGGGGGCATTATAAAATTTTAAGTTGATGGAGATGTATGGTGACCCCTTCTAAAATATAATTTTACTCATAGAGAAATGAGTTTTCATCTATTTGCGCCGATCTATTCCACACATATACTCAAATTGTATATTTTTCGACTTGGTGTAGGAGATGGCAATAAAAAGCTACTCCTATTTTTTATACACATATTTATTAATAGAAGAAAACAAAATAGCATAGGATAAAGTCTAGTAGGGAATGGGATTTTATCTACAATTTGTAAGTTAAAGTTTGCGATGCGAAGGCACTTAATGCTTGTACATGATATGGGTGGCATTAGAAATGCAAATCGAATACTAAAAGAATTAGAGCGATACGTAGATGTAACAGTTGTATTGTAATTGTCTAGATATTTGGTATATTGAAAAGCCTATAGAATTTCGTTGTGATGGAGAAAATATTTGTATCATTTCAGATGAAATGTTTAAAGATAATGAAGAATTGGATGTAATTATTGATCAATGACAAGACATAAATAATCTAAAGGTATGGGAAAAGAGTATAAAAATCCAAAAAGTATAGCAGATTGAAACCCTATACATTGTGGAAAATAGTACGTTTTTTTGAACAAATACGAAAAAACATCAACATATTTGTCGATACATGTTGTATAATCTTGCAAGGAAAGATATCATATAAATGTGTAAAACGTTTACTTTAATATAAGCGAAGGGAAGAATAGCATGACACATTCAATCGAACAACTTTCTATCAACACGATTCGCACATTATCCATTGATGCGATTGAAAAATCAAACTCTGGTCATCCAGGAATGCCAATGGGTGCAGCTCCAATGGCGTATACATTATGGACGAAATTTATGAAACATAATCCAAAAAACCCAACGTGGTTTAACCGTGATCGTTTCGTATTATCTGCAGGTCATGGTTCAATGTTACTATATAGCTTACTGCATTTAGCTGGTTATGACGTAACAATGGATGATTTAAAGAATTTCCGTCAATGGGGAAGTAAAACACCAGGTCACCCTGAGTTCGGTCACACACCAGGTGTAGACGCAACAACAGGTCCACTTGGACAAGGTATTGCAACAGCTGTAGGTATGGCGATGGCTGAAAGACATTTAGCAGCAAAATACAATCGTGATGAGTATAATCTTGTTAATCACAATACATATGCAATTTGCGGTGACGGAGACTTAATGGAAGGCGTTTCTGCTGAAGCATCTTCATTAGCAGCTCATTTAGGATTAGGTCGTCTAGTTGTGCTATATGATTCTAATGATATTTCATTAGATGGCGATTTAAATCGTTCTTTCTCTGAAAGTGTAGAAGATCGTTATAAAGCATACGGCTGGCAAGTAATCCGTGTTGAAGATGGAAACGATATCGAGGCAATTGCGAAAGCGCTTGAAGAAGCAAAAGCTGACGAAAAACGTCCAACATTAATCGAAGTAAGAACAACAATCGGATTTGGTTCACCAAACAAATCTGGAAAATCAGCTTCACATGGTTCTCCGCTTGGCGCAGAAGAAACGAAGTTAACAAAAGAAACATATGCTTGGGCATTTGAGCAAGACTTCCATGTACCAGAAGAAGTGTATGAAAACTTCCGTAAAACAGTACAAGATGTTGGTGAATCAGCACAAGCTGAGTGGGATAAAATGCTTGATGATTATGCGAAAGCATACCCAGAATTAGCAACTGAACTGCAAGCAGCAATGAACGGTCTTCTTCCAGAAGGTTGGGATAAGAACTTACCAACATACGAAATCGGTTCAAAAACAGCAACTCGTTCATCTTCTGGACAAATTATTAATGCAATTGCTGAATCTGTACCGTCATTCTTTGGTGGATCTGCTGACCTTGCTGGTTCTAACAAAACATATATGAACAAAGAAAAAGACTTCACAAGAGAAGACTATAGCGGTAAAAATATTTGGTACGGTGTGCGTGAATTTGCAATGGGTGCAGCAATGAACGGTATCGCACTTCACGGCGGTTTAAAAACTTACGGTGGTACGTTCTTCGTATTCTCTGATTACCTACGTCCAGCAATTCGTCTTGCTGCGTTAATGCAACTGCCAGTAACATATGTGTTCACGCATGATAGCATCGCAGTTGGGGAAGATGGACCAACGCATGAGCCAATCGAACAGCTTGCAGCGCTTCGTGCAATGCCAAATGTGGATGTTCTTCGTCCAGCTGATGGTAACGAATCTGTTGCAGCTTGGAAACTTGCGTTAGAATCTACAAAAACACCGACTGCATTAATCTTAACTCGTCAAGATCTTCCAACATTAGAAGGTGCAAAAGATGATACGTATGAAAAAGTTGCAAAAGGTGCATATGTAATTTCTTCAAGTAAGAAAGAAACTGCTGATGTAATCTTACTTGCAGCTGGATCTGAAGTAAGCTTAGCAATTGAAGCGCAAGCAGCATTAGCTAAAGATGGTATTGATGCATCTGTTGTTAGCATGCCGTCTATGGATCGCTATGAAGCGCAATCAGCTGAATATAAAGAATCTGTATTACCAAAAGCAGTAACGAAACGTTTCGCGATTGAAATGGGTGCTAGTTTCGGATGGCATCGTTACGTTGGTCTTGAAGGAGATGTATTAGGTATCGATACATTCGGTGCTTCTGCTCCTGGTGAAAAGATTATGGAAGAATACGGATTCACTGTAGAAAACGTTGTTCGCAAAGTAAAAGAAATGCTATAATGATTTTAGAAAAATCTCTCCGGCATGGAGGGATTTTTCTATGTAAAAGAAAATATCTGTTATTTTTGAGGTAGTAAAACTTTATTGATGGAAGTTCGCTTTATTCGACAGAAAAAGTTTTTTCTTTCTCCGCAGTCAGACAATCATTGCATTTTTATTTCTATATAATGAAGGGAATAAAGTTGTCCAATGCGGGAGGGAAAGTATGAGAACGTATGAACTATACTTAATTCGAGAAGATATTACAAAGGCGTATTTCGGTCGGGAGTTTTTATTATTTGATTTGTTTGCTCGTTTTGCACAGTCTCGTTCCCTTTCAGAAAAGAAAGTGTTGTATAAACAAATGAAGTATATAACGTTGCCTTTACAAGTAATGAAATTACATCATAAAATGGAACAAGCGCTGCGAACATATGAGAAATACGAAAGAAATGGATATATGCACATGGTGTCTAATGAAAATGTGTACGGGGAAGTGCGTATTAAACCACAGTATATCCGGATGCATACTTCTGAAAATGTTGAGTTAGAAACGGTTATTTTTGAAGTACTTAGAAAATGTGAATTGACATTTCTTGCGATGGATTATAAGAGTAAACAGTATGGATGGCTAAATCCTCTCAAACAAGCGCGTACTTATATATAAAAAATGTCGAATACAATCTTGTCTTATTGAAAAGGTTTTAGTACACTGTAAGGTAGACAACATGAAGGAGGAAAATATATGTCGATTTGGGTAGGTGTGCTAGTGGGCGTATTAGCACTAGTAGCAGGCGTAGCGTTAGGATTTTTCATCGCACGCAAATATATGATGAACTATTTACAAAAAAATCCACCAATTAATGAACAAATGTTAAAAATGATGATGATGCAAATGGGACAAAAACCATCCCAAAAGAAAATCAATCAAATGATGAGCGCAATGAACAAGCAACAACTGAAATAAGCGCTAGAAAGGGCACTCCTGTTGGAGTGTCCTTTCATTTTGCTTCCTTTAAATGTTTTAAACTTTAAAAAATTCTGTAATTTTGATAAACTGAAAACATCGCTCATTTGGGATAGGAGGTATAAAATGAAAGTTTTTTTAGACTTAGCATGGTTTTTTAAACAAGAAAAGCGAGCGTACATAATGGGGAGTTTTTTATTGTTAGGCGTTGCTCTTCTTGAACTCGTACCACCTAAAATAATCGGGATCATTGTTGATGAAATTAGCAATCATTCTTTAACGACTCAGAAGTTATTACAATGGGCCATAATTTTAGTTGGTGCCGGGGGAATGGTGTATATTTTGCGTTATGCATGGCGAATGATGATTTTTGGCTCTTCTTTAAAGTTAGCTCGTCAATTACGTCGAAAACTGTATGAGCACTTTACGAATATGAGTCCAGCCTTTTATCAAAAACACCGGACTGGTGATTTAATGGCCCACGCAACGAATGATATTCAAGCGGTACAGCAAACAGCAGGTTCTGGAGTGTTAACGCTTGTAGATTCGTTAACAGTTGGCGGATGTGTTCTTTTTGCGATGGGATTTACAATTAGTTGGAAATTGACATTGCTCAGTTTAATTCCAATGCCAATTGTAGCAATCACGACAAATTATTATGGAACTTTATTACATCGTCGCTTTCATAAAGCGCAGCAGGCTTTCTCAGAAATCAATGATAAAGTTCAAGAAAGTATGAGTGGAATGAAGGTAATTCGTTCACTTGGTCAAGAAAAAGAAGATTTGCAATCATTTCGTAATAAATCGGAAGAAGTGGTACAGAAAAATATTCTCGTTGCCCGCATTGATTCATTATTTGATCCAACAATTTCTTTAATTGTAGGTTTTTCTTTTTTAATTGCAGTATGTTACGGTTCTGTATTAGTTGTTCGCGGAGAGCTTACGATAGGAGAACTTATAACATTTACTACTTATTTAGGTACGCTCGTATGGCCAATGTTAGCGTTTGGCTGGCTATTTAATATTATGGAGCGTGGCCGTGCGTCTTATGATCGCATTCAAAATTTATTTATGCAAGTGTCTGATGTGGTGAATAGAGAAGGGGCAAGTGAAGAAGTAGCAAGTGGTGACATCGAGTTTGATATTGATACATTCTCGTATAAGAAAAATGAAGTAATAAATTTACAAGACATTCATTTTTCTTTACGAAAAGGAGAAACTTTAGGAATTGTAGGACGTACGGGAGCTGGAAAAACGACATTATTAAAATGCTTAATTCGAGAATATGATCATTTTGACGGGAATATACGAGTTGGGGGAAATGATATTCGAGATTTGACACTACACGCTATTCGTTCCTCCATTTCGTATGTACCACAGGATCATTTCTTATTTTCTGCAAGCATTGGTGAAAATATTGCATTTGGAAAACCTAGTGCTACATATAAAAATATTGCACATGCTGCTACTATAGCGTGTATTCATGAGGATATTACTAAATTTTCAGAAGGATATGAAACAGTGGTTGGTGAACGCGGCGTTTCTTTATCTGGTGGTCAAAAGCAGCGTATTTCAATTGCGCGTGCATTATTAACAAATGCAGAAATTTTAATTTTAGATGACTGCTTATCTGCAGTAGATGCAAAGACAGAAGAAACGATTTTGACATCATTAAAACGTGAACGTCAAAATAAAACGACTATTATTACAGCTCATCGCTTAAGTGCGATTCAACATGCAAATTTAATACTTGTTATTGATGATGGAAAGATTGTGCAGCGTGGTACGCACGAAAGCTTAATGCAACAGGTTGGTTGGTATAAAGACATGTATGAAAGTCAGCAATTAGAGGCACTAGTTGAGAAAGGAGGAGTATAATGCAGGAGAAAAAACAAAGTGATTTATGGCGTCTATTATCATATTTGAAGCCTTATAAAAAACTGCTCGCTTTTGCATTTTTATTTTTAGTTGGTGCAACTATTGCGGAAATGATCGGGCCTTTTTTAATTAAGGTATTTATCGATGAGCACTTAGTCCCGAAAAATTTTGAGCAAAATGCATTAGTAACGTTATTTATTGCTTATATTGTTTTTCATTTATTAAAGGTGTTGTTTACATATTTTAATTTATTGTATTTCCAGAATATCGCCTTCAAAATTGTGCAAGATTTGCGTATAGAAGTATATGAACATGTACAAAGTTTATCGCTGAGCTTCTTTGATCGTACACCGATTGGAACACTTGTTTCGCGAATAACAAACGATACAGAAGCAATTAAAGATTTCTTTGTAAGTGTACTATCTACCTTTGTAAAGAATATTGTATTTTTAATTGGTATTTTAATATCTATGTTTTTATTAGATGTGAAACTTGCACTGTTTTCATTACTTCTTATTCCAATTATGATTACAATCATGGTTCTTTATCGTCGGAAAAGTTCAGTTTTTTATTTAGAACTTCGCAATCAATTAAGTATTTTAAATGCAAAATTGAATGAATCGATTCAAGGCATGAACATTATTCAAGTATTCAGACAAGAGAAACGAATGCGTAAAGAATTTGAAGAAGTGAATGAAAAACATTATGGAGCGGGGCGTCGTAATTTGAAATTAGACGCTTTGTTATTACGCCCAGCAACAGATCTTGTTCATACTTTGGCAATTGTATTGGTGGTCACGTTGTTTGGGATTGATGCAATGAATAGCCCTGTTGAAGTGGGGGTATTATATGCCTTTGTAAACTACATTCACCGTTTCTTTGAACCGGTAAATGAAGTGATGATGAAATTGTCTTTTTTTCAGCAAGCACTTGTATCTTCATCACGTGTGTTTCATTTAATAGATGAAAAGGATTTAGCGCCAGTACAACAAGGGAATGGAACGCCTTCAATGACCGAAGGAGAAATTGAGTTTAAAAATGTTACCTTTTCTTATGATGGAAAACGTAATGTGCTAAAAAACGTGTCTTTCCATGTAAAACCTGGGCAAAATGTTGCTTTTGTTGGGCATACAGGTAGTGGGAAAAGTACAATTATGAACCTATTGATGCGTTTTTATCAAATTAATGGAGGGGAAATTATAATTGATGGAGCGCGGTTAGAGAACTTTCAAGAAAAGGAAATAAGGAAACGTATTGGTCTTGTATTACAAGATGCTTTCTTATTTGCTGGAACAGTGAAGCAAAACATTCGTATGTATGATGAAAGTATTACAGATCAAGAAGTGGAAGAAGCTGCAAAATTTGTGCAGGCAAATGCATTTATTGAACAGCTACCAAATCAATATGATACAGAAGTAGTTGAGAGAGGAGCGGCGTTTTCAAGTGGTCAAAGACAACTTGTAGCGTTTGCAAGAACTGTTGCAACAAATCCGAAAGTATTAGTGTTAGATGAAGCGACGGCAAATATTGATACAGAAACAGAAGAAGCGATTCAAACAGCATTACAGCATATGCGAAAAGGGAGAACAACAATCGCAATTGCACATCGCCTATCTACAATTCAAGATGCGGATCAAATCTTTGTAATGCACGACGGACAAATTGTAGAAAGAGGAACACATCAAGAATTACTGACCCAACAAGGGTTATATTACAATATGTATTTGTTGCAGAATAAAGGGAACCTTCAGAAAGCTTTGTGAGAAGAAGGTTTTGAAGACTTTTCTTAAAAAATCGTATAAATAAGCTGACTGTATATATCTATTTAATTTTTTGATATAAAAGTCACTGCTATGTAGAATACAACATGAACTGCACCCGGCTTCTTTTTTGGTTTTAAATCGCATGTGACAGGAAAAGGTCCAGATCGCTTCTATGCACGGCCAGATGCTCTGGTATCCCCATTAAAAACAGAGAGGTTTATTAATCTTAGGAATAAAAGATTAATATGTATTACATATTAATTATATATGTAATACATATTTCCGATATGAAGAAGATTACTATATTATAATAGTTGTAACGTTCGAATGTTTGATGTATTACCGGTAATATCCCTATCCCTTTTCTAAAAATGCGAACTAAAATTCCCTTTTTCTGGATGATTTGTTGTAGATTATACAGAAAATATTGTTCGATATCCATTATGGAACGTACATAATGGAAAGATCCCGATCTCATAGAGGATGCCCCTAATCTTCATGTGATAATATGTACGGTAAGAAAATGCAAATGTTTTCTCTGTGTATGATCGGAAAATAGAAGGCTGACCAAAGTGGTCAGCTTTTTGTTGTTTCTGTTATAAATTCTTCTGTTATAACTTCTGTCTTTAATAATAATGTTTTCCCAAAACGTCGCTGACATTCTTCAGTTATTTTTTGAATTGCCAATGTGTTAGAAGAAGCAGCAATAGTCACGGTTGCTTGTCTTGTTCCTCGATCTTGCTCACAAAATACACAATCCACAACATACTTAGAAATTTTCACAGAATCCTTCCTTTCTGTTTTTAGGAATGCGCTATCAATGAAGTTGCTGGAAATATTCGCTAGACTATACGTTTTTTCCTCTTTTTTCAAGGAAGAAATAAGTGAAATACAGAATAAGTATGTATGGGAGGGGAAAGTAGTGAAACGTTGGGTTTGGATCAGCTGCAATTTGTATTAATGATAATAATGAAGTATTGATGGTACTACAAGGAAAGCCAGAAGAAGAAAAATTTTGGTCTGTACCTTCAGGTGGATTAGAAAATGGAGAAACGCTAGAAGAGTGTTGCATCCGTGAAGTATGGGAAGAAACTGGCTATCGTATTGAAGTTATTGAAAAGGTACATGAAAAAATAGGTGTTACGTTTAATGTTCCTGTGCAAGTACACTATTATGTTGTGAAAATAGTAGGGGGAGATCGGAAAATTCAAGATCCAGACGGATTAATTTATAAAATTGAGTGGAAACGACTGGATGAACTTCAATACCTTCCGCTCTCATTTCCGGAAGATTATGACTTGTTACTTAGATGTGTGAATATTTAGTGCACATTAGGAAATGATTGAGGCGAGAAATGTGAAAATGTACATGAACGAATTGAATAGCAAATGAAATGAAATAAAAGAAAACGCATTTTAGTATTCTCTTGTATGCGTTTTCTTTTGTTTGTATAAATATATATCTATTTTAATTTTTGGATATGCAGGTCGTTGCAATGCAGAATACAACATGACCGCTATTTACTTTCTCTATTTTTTTAAACATGGCATGTGGTAGGAAAAGACCCTGACCTCCTATGCGAGGCCAGATGCTCTCGTCTCTCTCAAAAAAAAGGTGTTTTATGTCATTTTTTTACTTATAGATTTGCTATGATTGTTTATATCATCGATAAAGTATTTAGGGATTTTACCGTATGCTTTTTAAAAACATTTGTCTAATATATAATTCTTATGTTATTAATTTATTATACATATTAATAAAAAGGGTGTTCTATATGGAATTACGGCATTTACAATATTTTATTGTTGTAGCAGAAGAGCTTCACTTTGGCAGGGCAGCTGCTCGTTTACAGATGACACAACCACCGCTAAGTCAACAAATTCAACAATTAGAACAAGAGATGGGAGTAACGTTATTTTCAAGAACGAAACGAAGGGTAGAATTAACAGAAGCAGGGGAATTGTTTTTAAAAGAAGTGAAAAAAGCTTTTATACAAATTGAAAAGGCAGTCGAAGTTGCCCAAAGAGCGCAAAGAGGAGAAATCGGTGAGCTGTCTATTGGGTTTGTTGGTTCAGCGATGTATGATATTCTGCCGCCAATTGTTCGGGAATATCGAAAAAAATTTCCGAATGTATCTGTTGTACTTCATGAATTGTCTACACCAGAACAAGTAGATGCGCTTCATGATAGTCGAATTGATGTCGGGATGTTGCGTCCACCTATTACAAGTCAGTTATTACAGTTGGAAACAGTGCAACACCTTCCTTGTACACTTTGTTTACCGAAAGCGCATCCACTTGCGAATAAACAAGTAATATGTATTGAAGACTTGCAAAAAGAAGCTTTTGTTTTCATTACTCGAAATGTTTGGCCGACTTTATATGATAATATTCTTTCATTATGCCGTGATGCGGGATTTAGTCCACAAATTGTACAAGAGGCGACAGAATATCAAACAGTTATAGGGCTTGTTGCTGCTGGGATTGGGATAACGGTAATACCTGTGTCTGCAAATAAATTATATCAATCTGAAGTTGTCTATAAAGAAATACGTGATTCTAAAATTGTTGCAGAACTAGCCGTTGCATACCGAAAAGCGAATATAAACCCAGAATTACAAGAGTTTTTGAGAATAGCGAAAGGCAAGGTAATGAACACATTTACAAAATGACGAGAAAAATGACAAAATTGTAAGAATGCACGAATGCATGTAAGAAAGTTCGATGTTTTCCTTTTTCTTTTTTTATTATAGTGAAAAAAGAAGAAAGAAGAAGGAGATGTCATACTTATGGTGGTACCTATTTTTATGAAAGTAAAAAAAACGTGGGAGGGGAATGAAGATGACGTTTTCTCAACTCGCGTTTAAAAACGTAAGTCGAAACATACGTGCATATGCTGCTTATTTTTTAAGTAGTGCATTTTCAGTTATGATTTTCTTTTTATATGCTTTATTTATTTATCATCCTGATATAGATGGACAAGGTGCTATTCGGCAAGGAATGCTTGTTGCGGAATACATAATTTATTTCTTTTCTTTTTTCTTTATTTTTTACTCTGTTAGTTCATTTTTAAAGATGAGGAATAAAGAGTTTGGGATTTTTGTTATTCATGGTATTACAAATTGGCAATTAATACGGATGATTTTCTTTGAAAATATGATAGTTGGCATAAGTGCTCTTATTAGCGGTATTGTTTTTGGATTTTTATTTGGAAAGCTATTTTTTCTGTTAGCAAGTACAGTAATGGGATTGGGAAGTTTACCATTTTATATGCCATGGCAAGCAATGAAATTAACGGCTGTTGTGTTTTTAGCATTGTTTTTCATTGTTGCTTTTACAACAAGCTTATTTGTGAAAAGTAAAAAAGTAATTGCGTTATTAAAAGGGAATAAGAAGCCAAAACCTGAACCGAAAGCTTCTATTTTTTTATCTATAATAGCAGCAGCTTTAATAGCTCTTGGATATACGTTATCTTTAACAGCAAAGCCTGGAGCTGTCGCGGTTTTATTACTTCCTGTTGCAACCATAGTAATTATTGGCACGTATTTTTTATATTCGCAACTTAGTGTATTTATCATAAAGTTTTTAAAAAAATCGAAGTCGTTCTATTGGAAGAAAACAAATTTATTATCATTTTCTATGTTAGCATATCGGATGAAAGATAATGCACGTATGTTTTTTATGGTAACGATTGTATCGACAGTTGCTTTTTGTGCCATTGGAACATTTGCTGCTTTTATAGAAACGCAAAAGGGCGAGTCGATGAAGAACATCCCATTTGCATTTAGTTTGATTACATATAATGAACATCAAGAACAGGAAGCTCAATATGAAAAGAAGATTGAAGATACTTTTCAAAAGGAAAATGTTATTTTTCGAAAAGAAAGTATGCAGTTGAAATTCCAATCTATTTCGAACGATTCACAAGCCGTAATCATGAGTCAGGATAATTATAATAAATTTGCAAAGCGGCTCGGATATGAAACGGTGGAATTAGAGGGAAATAAAGCGGTTCGCGTTCCTTCTTTTGGATTGGAAAGTAGTGTTATAGATTATTCTAAAGAATCAGATATAACATTGAAAGAAAGTGGAAAACAAATTCATGTTTCTTCTATGTTAAAGCAGAATTTGTTTTCAGGTGGTGTATTTCCTGGAAAGATTTTTGTTGTTTCCAATGAAATGGATCAGCTGATTACAGGTGGGCAGAAAACAGCGAGTTATACAGGATATACAGTAAAGAGTTGGGAAGGGACGACGCGGATAGCAGAGCGGTTAGAAAACCAGCTGAATCAAAAAGGGCAATATGAATTTTCATCACGTGTGATCACGTATAACCAGATTAAAAAAATGACAAGTATCATTCTATTTATCGGGTTGTTTGTCGGAGTTATTTTTTATTTATCTGCCATAAGCTTTTTATATTTCCGCTTGTTTACTGATTTAGAAACAGATAAACAATATTATCAATCACTATTGAAACTTGGTATGGAAGAAGAGGAAATGAAACAAATTGTAACGGTGCAAATGGGCGCGCTATTCTTTATCCCGATCGTTATAGCTGTTTTGCATACGAGTGTTGCCTTGACAGCATTACAAACACAATTTACTACACCAATTCTTCGGTCATCACTAATTGTTATGGGGTTATTTTTAATTGTTCATATTGGTTACTTTTTATTATTAAGAAGATGCTATTTTAAACAATTGAAAAAGCAAATTATGCGATGAAAATGGTGATGTTACGTAGTAACATTGCTGTTTTTAACTTCAATATAATATGTGTATACGTGTTTTTCTCGAGTAATACTCCCGCCTCAAAATTCGGTGCAAACAAAGAATGAAGGTGGGCGATAAACTGCCCGTAAAAACCTGATTGGTTCAGCTTATAATTAGTGGAGGATAAAGAAAACTTCCACTGATTAAAGTTTCACTTTATTTTCTTGAATGAGACGCTATATTGAACGATTAACTTTAAGAGAAGGTACAGACACTGCTATTTTGTTTGTGTTAAAAATTCGTACAACAAGAATAATTTTCTTATTAATACGTACATCGAATTCATATATGTATGTTTCTAAGACTTAAGTCTTAGAAACAATTCCTATTAGAGTGCCATGTGAAAACATGTGTTATGTTATACACTAATGTTGGGATAGCAAGTTGTACGGAGGAGTTGTTATGTCGTTACTTCAATTAGCACGAAAAAATATACAAGAGCATGCAACAGAACGTTTACAACATTTTGTTTTTATTGTTTGTAGTGTGATTATATATTTTCTTTTATTATCTATTCAATATAATGAAGCTGTTGTAGGAGCAATAAAGCATAAATCATTATTAATAAAATTTTTATATAATGGATCAACAATAATCTTCAGTTTATCATGTTTGTTTATACTGTATGTACATACTTGTTTTATGAAAAAGCGTCAAAAAGAATTCCAATCGTATCGATTAACTGGCACGAAACGACGGCAAATAGCGTTTATATTATGCTATGAGCAACTCATGATAGGAGGAGGAGCGCTAATAGTGGGGCTTCTTCACGGTATGTTATTTTTAAAGTTATTTACTGTTGTTATTTTGAGAGTAACGGGTTGTCATGGAATAAGTAGTGCACCGATTACAATATATGGTCTTTTGTATACAGCTATTTTATTTCTTATTATAATTTTACTGACAATGGGACAATGTTATCGATACACGTATCAGTTGACTGTTATAGATTTATATAACATGAAAGAGAAAGTATAAAGAGCAGCTTCCGTCAGTGGGAGTCTTATTGCCCACGAATAGCGGGACAAATAAAAAACCGGGCTTTTTATAGAAGTCCGGTTTTTTATGCTGCAACCTTTTTATGTGTATGCTGCCTTGTGTATCGTCCGCGCATGTTATAAGCAATTTGTGGAATTGTAATACCGATAAGAATAAGGGAAACTCCAAGCCATTGTGAAGTCAGTACAGCTTCTTTTAAAAGAAGCACTGACATAATTGTTGTAACTGGAAGTTCAGCAGCACCTAAAATTGTTGCTAAACCAGAACCAATCTTAGGAATTCCAATTGTAAAAGTAATAGTTGGAATGACAATACTAAATGTTCCTAATGCTAATCCGTATTTCCATAGTCCATTTACAAGTGTACCGTTATATATAAATGTTGGTGGAAAAGCAATCATTACTAATGTTAATGCACCTGCCATAAGCGTTATACCACGAGGCAATGGCGGGACTTCTACTGCTACTCTTCCACTCACGAAAATATAAAAAGCAAATGCTACCGCTGATAATAATCCGAAGAAAATTCCTTTCATGTCAATTGCTCCTGCTGATTGTTCAAGTAAACCACTTGAAAGAAACGTTCCAACAAGCAAGAAAAGTACAGAAATCAATTTTTCTCTAGAAGGAAATGTTTTCGTTGCAACTGCTTCAATGATAACTCCGATCCAAACGAATTGAAATAGTAAAACAATAGCAATAGAAGCAGGTACCGTTTGTAATGCACCGTAATAAAAAATACCTGTTAAACTAGCTGATGTTCCTGCAATGAATAAAATAATCATTTGTTTAAATGGTATACGATGTCTAGAGAATAATAATGTAATCGCAAGTAAAATGAACCATCCGAACAAATATTGACTTCCGATTACTTCTCCAAGCGAAAATCCTTCGCTGTATGCAAATTTAACAAAGATTGCTAAAATACCGTAACTACATGCTCCTAATAAAACGAGTAATGAATAACGAAGCATCTATTTCCCTCCGATCTTTTCTATATAGTAATGTGTTCAAAAACGAACAATAATAGCTAGATGGAAGTATACAAAAATAAAAATGGAGGGTCAACTGAAAGAAAAGTGTGACATTTTATAGAATAATAATAAAAGTACGATATTTATGCATAATGATGAAAAAAAGGAGACAAATTCATTGAGAATATAAGATAAATATGAATATAACTTTCATGATAAAAAAATATTTTCTAATAGTAAATAAAGTGAAATATATAAGTGGAAATTGAAAAAACTCTTTGTTTTTAGAGGGATAAGTGTATTTATCCATGCATGGGATTGGTCAGTCCTTTTTCTCTGCCGCTTGCAAACAGGATTTATACATATAAACGAAGAATAAGATTTAAATATATTCATAGTGATAATGGTATGTTCACGAATTATTCATGGTATTCGCCTTGAATTTTGTTACAATAAATTGAGGAGAAAGGAGGCATAACATGCAAGACATTAATATATTTTTAGCATTTGGAGCAGGTTTTTTATCGTTTATTTCCCCTTGTTGTTTACCACTGTATCCGGCATTTTTATCATATATAACAGGAATGTCTATTTCTGATTTGAAGGAAGAGAATGCAATGCTTCGTAAACGTAGTATGTTGCATACTGCATTTTTCTTAATTGGATTTTCGATTATTTTCATAGCAATCGGCTTTGGAACAAGTTTTCTAGGGAAGTTTTTTGTAGATTATCAAAATTTAATTCGACAATTAGGAGCAATTTTTATCGTTGCTTTCGGTCTCGTTATAACAGGGGTATTTAAACCAACATTTTTAATGCAAAATCGGAAAATTACATTTAAAAGCAGACCGAGTGGTTATTTGGGCTCTACTCTTATTGGAGTTGCATTTGCTGCCGGGTGGACACCTTGTACAGGTCCGATTTTAGTATCAGTTATTGCGCTTGCTGCAACAAATCCACAATCAGCGATGTTATATATGATTGCTTACATACTTGGTTTTGCAATTCCATTCTTTATTTTATCATTCTTTATTACAAAGATGACGTGGATTAAAAAACATAGTGCAGCGTTCGTTACGATCGGTGGTTATATTATGATTGCGATGGGTGTGTTACTATATTTTAATGGCCTTACAAAAATTACAATCTTCTTTTCAGATTTATTTGGTGGATTTAAAGGGTTTTAGTTTTTTTTGTTGAAAAGTTGGAAATACTAACAGAAATGCATAGAATGATACAATATTTTTGCTATTTCCAAAACAAAGGGTGAGTGCGAATGAATTTAGCTCTCTTATCAAGTATTATGGCAGTTTGTATGGCTATTGGAGTCATGTTTATTCGTTTGAAGGCGGCAAAGAAACCAGCAACTTTGAAAAAAATTGTTCTTCCACCAATCTTTATGAGTACAGGGGCATGTATGTATTTGCTTCCTGAATTTCGCTTAACAACATCAGAAATATTAGAAGCGATTGTTGTAGGATTAATTTTTTCAATCTTTCTTATTAAAACATCAAAATTTGAAGTACGTGGACAAGAGATTTATTTAAAACGCTCTAAAGCGTTTATATTTATTTTAATCGGTTTACTTGTTGTTCGTATTGTATTTAAATCATATTTAAGTCAATCACTTGATGTAGGGCAATTAAGTGGAATGTTCTTCTTACTTGCGTTTGCAATGATTGTATCTTGGCGCATTGCAATGTTTCGTTCCTATACAAAATTGCAAAAGGAAATGAAAAAACAAGAAGAGTTTTATAATGAGAAAGATATGAAGTTAACATAAAAAACCTCAAAAATTTTTGAGGTTTTTTATTTTGCTAATAACGATTGATAACGTGAGTAATCAATTTGTTTTTCTTTTAACTTTTTAATTAAAAATTTATGATCGCGCTTTGGAGTTGCTACAATATACCCCTTAATAATTAAATCTTCAGTTATTTTTGATGCTTTCTCTTCTAAAGCTAACTCTCCGATTTTACCGGCAATTTTTGATTTTGCAACATCGCGGAAAAGTTCAGGAACTGGACTTACAAGTTCCTCTAATAATTGTTTTTGCTCTACATCCCATAAGTGTTGTGTTTGATTAATATAATGCTCTTCCCAATCTAAAATAGACATGCCATCTTCTTTTGGTAATCGTTTTAGGAATTTTCTGAACATAAAATATCCACCAATGGACATAAGTCCTAGTAAAATAACCGTCCAGATAACAATAAACCAACTGAACCATCCTTCGAGCAATTTGAACCCTCCTTTATGATCGCAGTCTTCCTTTACTAGTATTATAAGCAGTGAGGTTGATAGAAATCAAGAACGCTTGGCCATTGTGACCAAGCGTTCTGAGTTACACGAAGTATAATTGTTCAACACATAATATGTCATTATCATCTTCTAAATATTCAATGATAAGCGTGCCAACTTTGCGATCTTTGTCATCAGTAGTGAAAATAGAGTAAGAAGTAAAGCGTGCTGCTGATAAGCCGCTTATATGTGTAGGAAGGGCAATATATTCGTTGTCTTGAAAGAAAGTCATAAGTTCAATGTCTTCAAACTGTTTGCGATTTTCAACTGCTGCTCCAGTATGACGCTTTTGTAATTGCTTCAATGTTTCGTTCCATGATCGTATCTTTGTGTCGTATACCATTGTTCAAACTCCTTACTGTATGTAGTGAAAAGAACATATGTTCCTGTATAGTATACCCCTTTTAAAAGAAAAGGAAAAGCAAAAAATAATGTAAGCTTGGGTTTCCAAGCTTACATAGCGGAAAAATACGTTCAAATTAATCTCTGTTTTTTATTATAAGACAGATGGAAAAAGGAAACAAGGAGATAAGAACCTTGTTTATAATTTCGAAAATTCTATATAATTAATGTGAGAGATTTTTTGTAGGGAGGAAAATAATGAAAACGATTGGACTTATTGGTGGGATGAGCTGGGAATCAACTGTAGAGTATTACCGGTTTATTAACGAAGAAGTAAAAAGAAAGTTAGGAGGATTGCATTCAGCAAAATGCGTTTTATATAGCGTTGACTTTGAAGAAATTGAACGTTATCAATCAAAGGATAACTGGAAACAAGCTGGTGAAGTATTAGGTGAAGCTGCATGTTCATTAGAAAAAGCTGGAGCTGATTTCATTGTCATTTGCACAAATACGATGCACAAGGTTGTAGATAATATAAAAGAAAAAATCAAAATCCCTATTTTACATATTGCCGATGCTACAGCTAATCAAGTAAAAAAGGAAGGAATTAGCACGGTAGGTTTACTGGGAACAAAATATACAATGGAGCAAGAATTTTATAAATCTAGATTAGAATCGAACGGCATAAAGGTGATAGTCCCAAATGAAAATGATCGGGAAATTGTAAATAAAGTGATTTATGAAGAACTTTGTTTAGGAAAAGTGTGTCAAAAATCAAGGGATTATTACAAAGAAGTAATTAATCGTTTAGTTTGTAATGGAGCTGAAGGAATTATTTTAGGCTGTACAGAAATTGGGTTATTAGTAAAACAAGAGGATTCTAGTGTTCCGTTATTTGATACGACTTTCATACATGCTGTTGAAGCTGTTAATAAATCTTTAGAAAATTGAGTGAATCCATCGAAAACTATGGAAATATCGCATACAGGTTATTTTATATTTAATTGTTTCAAAAGAAGTGCTACAAAAAAAGAATTTGATATAAGACAACGAAGCACATTTGAAGAACAAATGAAATTAATAGAAATAGAGAAAAGCTGGTATGAACAATTTCCGGTTACGCATTTGAATATAGATGTAAAGTCAGTAGAGGAAGTAGAGTATTGTTCTATAAAATGTTTAGAGGAGACTAGGATATGAGGAAAAAAATACTAGTTTTAATTTATCCTACTTTTGCAGAATTTGAAATTACAATTGCTACTGCTGTTTTGAAAGATTCTTATATAGTTGAAACAGTTGGATTAACAAAAGAGATTGTTGAAAGTGAAACAGGGTTACAAGTACAACCACATTATGAGTTAAGTGAGATATGTGTAGATGATTATGAAGGAATTATTATTCCAGGTGGCGATTTAGTACACGTAAAAGATTCCGAAGTATTATTTGAACTCGTACGTCAAATGCATAAAAAAGAGAAGCTAATTGCTGCGATATGCGGAGGACCATTTGTATTAGTAGTTGCTGGTATTCTACAGTATGTACCGTATACAGTCACATTAGATTATAGAAAGTTAGATTGTTTTTCTAAAACTCATTTTGCATACGAAGGTATAGTTCATCATAAAAACATTATTACAGCGCAAGGACACGCATTTGTTGACTTTGGACTTGTCATAGCTGAATATTGCGGGGTATATACAGAACATAAATCCGACTTTTATCGCGGGAAAAGAAACGTAATGATGGAAAGTATGTTGAAAGAATAATAGATTGACGGAAAAAAGAAAGCTGTCTTTTTCTAAAAGAGGCAGCTTTGCTAGTGTAGAACAATTTTAATTATTTCTTGCAACGATAAATCGTCACAGCCTTCGGATCGCGCCATATACCGTTATGATGTAATTTTACTATATAAATCTATCTTGATTTTTCAATGTGAAGATTGCTGCTATACAGAAAAGAAGGAATCTGTACTTGTTTTCTCTCTTTGTTTGAACTCCGCACGTGGCAGAAAAAGGCCCTGACCGCTTCTATGCATGGCCAGGTGCTCTCGTCCACCTAAAAAGAATGATTTTATGTCGTGTTTTAATTTTGATTTATCTAAATCATTATAATTTAACCATTGACGATTTAAGCGTTTTCATATATTCTTAAATTAAGAAATATTTAAACTATTCAAAAGAAAAGAGAGAGTCACATGCTTCTTCATGAAACACAACGAATTGGTCGCATGGCGATGCTACTTGCGCTTGCGGAGGAACACGAGAGTCCAATTTTATCTCTTCCTAAGGGCTGGAAATATTGTACGGGCAAAGTCGGTTCAATGAATTCGCAAAAAGTTGTTGCCGCAATGGAAACAGCTGCACGTAGTAACCATGTTATTGAAACAGATGTTTACAGAGAAACACATGCGCTTTACCATGCAATTATGGAAGCGTTGTACGGAGTAACGAGAGGACAAATTCAGTTAGCAGACGTTCTCCGTACAGTAGGG
Organism: Bacillus sp. S10(2024); assembly: GCF_050473865.1. Lineage (NCBI taxonomy): Bacteria > Bacillati > Bacillota > Bacilli > Caryophanales > Bacillaceae > Bacillus > Bacillus sp. S10(2024). Next base: position 701,759 of record NZ_JBFLUR010000002.1, read on the forward strand.
CTTCGTTTTGCAATTGTGCGCGGCACGCCATACGACGGTGAAAAAGAGGGCGAATGGGTTGCTGTTGCATTATATGGTACGATAGGTGCGCCTGTGAAAGGATCAGAGCATGAGGCGATTGGATTAGGAATTAATCATATATAAAAAAACTGCCCATAGTTTATTAGTTAATAGGGGGCCTTACAACTTTTTAGGACATTCGTCTGTCTTAAAAGGGTAAGGCCCCTTGTGCTGTTTAAAGGAGGAAAATCATGATTACATTAACTGGATATTCATTAACACTGCAAGAAATGAAACGAATACTGTTTGAAGGAGAGCAGGTAACTGCTTGTCCAAATAGTATGCAAAAAGTTACAGAGTGCAGGCAAGCAGTAGAACAGATTGTTGAGGAAGGGAAAGTCGTTTACGGCATTACAACAGGTTTTGGGAAATTTAGCGATGTCCTTATTCAAAAAGAAGATGTGAAAGCACTTCAACATAACTTAATTCAATCTCATGCATGTGGTGTTGGTGAACCTTTCTCAGAAGAAGTGTCACGCGCTATGCTTGTATTGCGTGCGAACACAATGCTGAAGGGGGTTTCTGGTGTTAGACCACTTGTTGTAAATATGCTTCTTGAACTTGTAAATCGTCAAATCCATCCTGTTGTACCGCAGCAAGGTTCACTTGGAGCGAGCGGTGATTTAGCACCTCTTTCGCATCTTGCGCTTGCTTTATTAGGAGAAGGAGAAGTGTTTTATAAAGGTGAGCGTGTCCATACGATGAGCGCTCTAACAAAAGAAGGATTAGAACCAATTACATTAGAAGCAAAAGAAGGATTGGCTCTAATTAACGGGACGCAAGCAATGACAGCACAAGGTATTGTTGCCTATTTAGAAGCTGAAGCAATTGCTTATCAAGCTGAATTAATTGCTTCGATGACAATTGAAGGGTTACAAGGCATTATTGATGCATTTGATGAAGATGTTCATCTTGCACGTGGATATAAAGAGCAAGTAGAAGTTGCTAATCGTATACGTAATGTGCTTAGTGATAGCAAACTTGTTACGAAGCAAGGAGAACTTCGTGTGCAAGATGCGTATTCACTTCGCTGCATTCCGCAAGTACACGGAGCATCTTGGCAAGTGTTGAATTATGTGAAAGAAAAATTAGAAATTGAAATGAATGCTGCAACGGACAATCCGCTTATTTTTGACGGCGGTCAAAAAATAATTTCTGGCGGTAATTTCCACGGACAGCCAATTGCATTTGCGATGGACTTTCTAAAGGTAGGAATGGCAGAGATTGCGAATATTTCTGAACGTCGTATTGAAAGACTTGTCAATCCGCAGTTAAACGATTTACCACCATTTTTAAGTCCAGAACCAGGTCTTCAATCTGGTGCGATGATTATGCAATATGCAGCGGCAGCACTTGTTTCAGAAAATAAAACGTTAGCTCATCCAGCGAGCGTAGATTCTATTCCATCATCAGCAAATCAAGAAGATCACGTAAGCATGGGGACAATCGCGTCGCGTCATGCACATCAAATTATTCAAAATGTACGCCGCGTATTAGCAATTGAAACGATTTGTGCGATGCAAGCAGCTGAGTACCGTGGTATTGAGCAAATGAGCACGCAAACGAGAGCGTTTTATCATCAAGTTCGCCAAATTGTACCATCTATTACAAATGATCGTATTTTTTCAACAGATATTGAAAATACGGCTCATTGGTTAAAAACAACAAATTGGACAATGGACCGTTTAAACGCAAATACAACACTATAATAAGGGAGAGATAACAATGGAAAACGTAAAACAAACAATCCGCGCGCCAAGAGGTACTGAATTACATGCGAAAGGTTGGATACAAGAAGCAGCACTTCGTATGCTTATGAATAACCTTGATCCTGAAGTAGCTGAAAAGCCTGAAGAGCTTGTTGTATACGGTGGTATCGGCCGTGCTGCTCGTAATTGGGATAGCTATCATGCAATTGTAGAGTCTCTTAAAAATTTAGAGAGTGATGAAACGTTATTAGTTCAATCTGGGAAACCAGTGGCAATTTTCAAATCCCATGAGGATGCACCTCGCGTTCTTCTAGCAAACTCAAACTTAGTGCCAAAATGGGCAAATTGGGAGCATTTCCGTGAGCTTGATCAAAAAGGCTTAATGATGTATGGCCAAATGACAGCTGGTAGCTGGATTTATATTGGTACACAAGGAATTTTACAAGGAACTTACGAAACATTTGGTGAGGCAGCACGCAGGCATTTTGGCGGTTCATTAAAAGGAACGTTAACAATTACTGCTGGTCTTGGCGGAATGGGTGGAGCGCAGCCGCTTGCTGTTACAATGAATGGTGGGGTTGTCATTGCAATCGACGTTGATAAGCGCAGCATCGATCGCCGTATTGAAAAAAGATACTGTGATATGTATACAGAATCTCTTGAAGAAGCATTAGCGGTTGCGAAGGAGTATAAAGAAAAGAAAGAGCCGATCTCGATTGGATTATTAGGGAATGCAGCTGAAATTTTACCGGATCTTGTAAAACGCGGCATTACACCAGACTTAGTAACAGACCAAACGTCTGCACATGATCCGTTAAATGGTTATATTCCAGTTGGATATTCATTAGAAGCAGCAGCAGTACTTCGTCAAGAAGATCCAGAGCGTTATGTTCAATTATCAAAAGAAAATATGAAAAAACACGTAGAAGCAATGCTTGCTATGCAAAAGAACGGTGCGATTGCATTTGATTATGGAAACAATATTCGCCAAGTTGCATACGACGAAGGCTTAAAAAATGCTTTCGATTTCCCAGGATTCGTTCCGGCATTTATTCGTCCATTATTCTGTGAAGGAAAAGGACCATTCCGCTGGGTAGCACTTTCTGGTGATCCAGAAGATATTTATAAAACAGATGAAGTGATTTTACGTGAATTTGCTGATAATGAGCATTTATGTAATTGGATTCGTATGGCACGTGACCAAGTTGAATTCCAAGGACTTCCATCTCGTATTTGTTGGTTAGGATACGGAGAGCGTGCGAAATTTGGTCGCATTATTAACGAAATGGTAGCAAAAGGGGAATTATCTGCACCGATCGTTATCGGTCGTGACCATTTAGACTGCGGATCTGTTGCTTCGCCAAACCGTGAAACAGAAGCAATGAAAGATGGCAGTGATGCGGTAGCTGACTGGCCAATTTTAAATGCGTTAATTAACAGTGTAAACGGTGCAAGCTGGGTGTCTGTTCACCACGGCGGCGGTGTTGGTATGGGATATTCTCTTCATGCGGGAATGGTTATTGTTGCAGATGGAACTGAAGCAGCGGCAAAACGAATTGAGCGCGTGTTAACTTCTGACCCTGGAATGGGTGTTGTTCGTCACGTTGATGCTGGATATGATCTTGCGGTGCAAACAGCAAAAGAAAAAGGCGTTAACATTCCGATGATGAAGTAAGGAGGGGAAACTATGTTAGACATTTTACTAACGAATATCGGTCAATTATTAACAATGGATCAAGAAGATGGATTACTACGGCGGGAAGCGATGAATACGCTTCCTGTCATTGAAAACGGTGCGGTAGGTATTGAAAATGGTGTAATCACATTCGTAGGAACAATGGAAGACGCGAAGGAATTAAGTGCGAAAGAAGTTGTAGATTGTGAAGGGAAAATGGTTTCACCGGGTCTTGTTGATCCGCATACACATCTTGTATTTGGTGGTTCTCGCGAAAATGAAATTGCTCTGAAATTACAAGGTGTTCCGTATTTAGAAATTTTAGAACAAGGCGGTGGCATTCTTTCCACTGTAAATGCGACAAAACAAGCGACGAAAGAAGAACTTGTTGAAAAGGCAAAATTCCACTTAGATCGCATGTTATCTTTTGGTGTAACAACAATGGAAGCGAAGAGTGGTTATGGATTGGATGATGTAACAGAGTGGAAACAATTAGAGGCAGCAGCAGAGGTTCAGAAGGAGCATCCAATTGATGTTGTGTCAACATTTTTAGGAGCTCATGCAGTGCCAAAAGAGTATAAGGGAAGATCGAAAGAATTTTTACAGTGGATGCTCGATTTATTACCAGAAATTAAGGAAAAACAATTGGCAGAGTTTGTTGATATTTTCTGTGAAACAGGAGTGTTCTCTGTTGAAGAATCAAAAGAATTTTTACGTAAAGCGAAAGAACTTGGTTTTGATGTAAAGATTCATGCAGACGAAATTGATCCGCTTGGCGGTGCAGAAGCGGCTGTTGAAATTGGTGCAGCATCAGCTGATCATTTAGTCGGGGCATCTGATAAAGGGATTGAAATGTTAGCTAATTCGAATACAGTTGCTGTATTACTTCCAGGGACAACGTTCTATTTAAATAAAGAAAGTTTTGCTAGAGGGCGTAAAATGATTGATGATGGTGTAGCAGTAGCTTTAGCGACTGATTTTAATCCTGGTAGCTGTCCGACCGAAAATATTCAACTGATTATGAGCATTGCAATGTTAAAACTGAAAATGACACCAGAAGAAGTGTGGAACGCTGTAACAGTAAACTCAGCGTATGCGATTAATCGCGGTGATGTTGCTGGGAAAATTCGTATTGGGCGTAAGGCAGATATCGTATTGTGGGATGCATACAATTATGCGTATGTACCGTACCATTACGGTGTTAGCCATGTGAATACAGTATGGAAACAAGGGAATATTGCATATACACGAGGTGAAAAAGCGTGGAGCAAGACCACTATTTAAAGAAAAATGCAAAGTTTATGGATCGTGAAGTAACGAAATGGAGCGATATCATTAAGAGCTGGGATGAGAGTGAAGAAATCTTCGGCGGGGCATTAATTGGTGCTCCGCTTTCAAAACCATCAATTAGTCACTCAGGTGCATGCTTTGCACCAAAAACAATTCGGGCAATGCTAGATGCGTATAGTACGTATGCAATTACAGAAGAGCATGATATGAAAGAAAGTGTCTTTTATGATTGCGGTGATATTACCATGCATGTTACGGATATAAAAGAAAGTCATGCACGCATTGCGAAAACGCTAGAAAGTCTGACAAAATCGAATCCACAGATGGTACCGATTGTTCTTGGCGGAGATCACTCGATTAGTTTTCCGAGCATAAGTGGGTTTGCACGCAGCAAAGGAAAAGTTGGGATTATTCAATTTGATGCTCATCATGATTTACGTAACTTGGAGGATGGCGGGCCGTCAAACGGGACACCGTTTCGCAGTTTACTAGAGAATGATGTCATTACAGGAAAGCAATTAGTGCAAATTGGGATTCGAAACTTTTCTAATGCTTATACGTATCATGAATATGCAAAAGAGCATGGCGTCACGGTATATACGATGCAACATGTTAGAGAGCGTCATATAAAAGATATTATTATCGAAAGTATAGAATTATTGCGTCGCCAAGGGATTACATCTATATATGTTTCTGTTGATATGGATGTATTAGATCAAGCATTTGCGCCGGGGTGTCCAGCGATTGGACCAGGTGGTATGGATAGTACGACATTACTGGATGCAATGGCAGTGCTTGGGAAAGAACCACTTGTAGCAGGTATGGATATTGTGGAAATCGATCCAACTCTTGATTTTCGTGATATGACAAGCCGCGTTGCAGCACAGGTCATTATGAGTTTTTTACTGGCACGTGAAACGGTGTGTAAGCAAGTAAATATATGAGGAAAAGGAGCTAATTCAAAGTTTCGTTTTGACGGAATGGGGAATTAGCTCTTTTTCTTTCTGGCTATTTCATTGTTCTTTTTTATACGGAAATACTAAGGAGCATATTTGAAGTGAAGTTGAAGGAGATATTATTATGGGTTACAAAATATTTAGAGCGAGCAGCATTATCCATCTGATATTGTAGGAAGCACATTAATTGGAAGTTTAACTAGTATTACGGTGAACGCTATGTTCTGGTTATGAAATTGCTTGGTTTCATGTGTTTTGCGTAGCTGCAATTGTGTATGTGCTTTCGGAAAAATACGTTAATGATGAGTACCGCCACATGCCTATTAAGTTAAGAAACTCATCGTTCTCTAAAACGAAAAAAATGCACTGGATTCTCATAGACAACTGTGATGAGATAAAATTTTTGTTTTTGGGGTACTTTAAAATCTTAGCTTGATGGCAATAGGGGCATCTCAAAATCTTGTCCTGAAAAACTGGACTTTATTCTTTCCTTGTATTAATGAGAAAAAGGAAATTAGTACTAAAATGTAGAATAATAGATTACTATCTATGAATAAGGGGGATTATTTTGAGCAATCGAGTTTTAAACCTTACTAAAGCAATTCATAACATAATAGATGAACAATTTTCTGGAGCTATTTACATCAAGGATAACAATAAAGTCTTATTTGAATCAGCATTTGGTTATGCGAACAGGGCGGATAAAAAATTGAATACTGTTCATACACGTTTTGGAATTGCATCTGGCTGTAAGTTGTTTACAGCTGTTGCTATTTGCCAACTTGTTGAAAAGGGTTTACTATCATTTGAAACTCGTCTTGAAAATTGTTTGAACATAAAATTTCCGCATTTTAACAAAGGCGTAACAATTCATCACCTTTTGACTCACAGTTCTGGAATACCGGACTATTTTGATGAACAAGTAATGGATGACTTTGAAGACCTTTGGAAACAAATACCTATGTATCTCTTGAATGAAGCAAAAGATTTTCTTCCTTTATTTCAAAATGGGGAGATGATGTTCCAACCTGGAGAAAAATTCCACTACAATAATGCTGGATTTATTGTTTTAGGTTTAATCGTGGAACAACAATCAGGACTTTCTTTTACCGACTACATTGAAGCAAATCTCTTCCAACGATGTGGAATGAATGACTCAGGATATTTTCCTTTAGATCGACTCCCTAAAAATACTGCCTATGGGTACATAGATAATAAAGATGAAACATGGAGAACAAATACCTACTCGATTCCAATAAAAGGTGGACCTGATGGGGGGGCTTTTATTACACCATCAGATATGATCAAATTTTGGGAAGCATTGTTAAATCATCAACTTTTAAGTAAAGAATACACAGAAATACTTTTAAATTCACAAATCCATGTTAAAGATGGGGTAGATTATGGATATGGACTTTGGATCACTAAAAGGGAAAATTCTATAATTAAGTATCATGTAATGGGATATGACCCTGGCGTGAGCTTCCATTCTGCTTTTTATCCTAAATCAGGAATCAAGATAGCGATACCTTCAAACAAAAGTTCAGGATCCTTTGAAGTAATGAAGGGGATTGAAGAAATTTTTGAGATATGACCAAACTTTTTTATAAGAGTAGCACCACATTGCTATCAAGCTAAGCTCATACAACGTCAATTATAGTAAAGGTTGAAAGGCTACGTGTAGAGAATTTAAAGATTTGCATACGAAATAAACCCTAATGGGTTTCATTTTTTTAATTTAAGCCGCTTGATCATCAGACATGGTACAATTGTAAACGACACCTAATATATCAAAGACTGTTTTCTTCTTATATCTATGAGATTTTCGTCCGTTTTGCTGTAGGAGGTTGAACAGGCGAATTAGAATCTTTGATAGCTCTTGGGTGTCTTTCTGTATAGCTTGGAAAAGAAGAAAAAAATAGTCTTTAATCATATAAATAGCTTTATATTCACTCAATTCTTGTTTCTTTTTTTTCTCTTATAGTTTGATCTTGTAATCGTTTTTCTTGTTGTTCTTTTGTTAGTCGATGAACAATCACACGAGTAGGTACTTTATCAGTCATTCCTACATAAGCGTCGGATATTTCACATGTTTGTCCTGGCTGAAGAGAGTTCATTAACACCTCCATATCTATCTGTATATACTCTGTACCTTTTTTGATTCTTCCATCTCGAAAATAATTAGGATCGGGATTTTTTTGATAAATACGTGTATTCGACTTGATACGAGAGATATAGAAAGCCTTTTTATCCGGTATATGTTGAAGATCTTTCAAATGAAAATATCCTAAATCTCGAATACATAAATCATTCGCTGTCACAGTTGGGACACACAGGGAACTGTAGGTTCGATCATGTTGTTTACCTAAACCCGTATGAATATGAAGACTGTCCACTTAATAGATCATACTCAAGCTGAATTTTCACCCCTGCTGTATGGCTACATCCTCCTGCACCTGGATAAACGAATGAAAAGGAATCTGGGAGTTGAAATGCAGTTGAATCTAAAATACGAATACGTTTGAAAACAGAAATATATGGAGAAGAAATCGGTATAGATGAGGCCAATTTTTGGTTTAGTAGTTCCGCTAATATGTGTTGTAAAAATTGGACCGCCGCTTTATTAAACCGTTGATTCAATCCCTCAGGACTGATGAGCACTTCTGTTGACGCTTCTAAACAGCTGGATAACTGAGTTAAAGAAGTTGTAGCGATATTTTGGCTCATCCATACACATAAAGCAACTAAATCCTTTGCTTGGTACTTACTGGTTCGCTCTACAAAACCAACATCTCTACCAAGATTTCGTAAGGTATTTGGGGATAAGAAACTTTGAATTTCTTGAGCAAATAGTTGTAATTTATCAGATACAGAAATAGACATACAAAACGCCATCCTTTCCTATGATTCTACAGAAAAAATAGCGTATTTTTTCATTTTAGGGGGTATTTTGTTTTATTAGCTTGATAGCGATGGGGTACCGCCAGCATTTCGGAAAAACCCCATGCTAAGAGCATACAAGAATTTATGAAAAAAATCGGGAGGCATAGGGATCTATGGGGAGGCCAAAAGGCGCGTCAAAATAGGAATGTATAAAAAGATGCATAGAATCATAGAAAAGGAAAAAGGCGAATCCCTTGTAAGAGTAAAGGTCCGCCTTTTTCCTTGCTTCCCATAATGAGACGTTATGTCAACCTTACATGTATGGAATATACATAGTGTTATAAAAAATTCCATCTGATAGAATGGAAGTAATAGGAAAAAGGGAGCGGGGTTATCATGATGGAAATCTTAATACTATTGGTATTACTTTTTATGTTATATGAACTAATTAAAACAAAAAATGAACTGGAATTTTTTAGAAACGATATTAAACGATTATTAGAAAAGGAAGATAAAGATATATAAAATTACTTCCGCTATCGAGAATTATGTCAATTAAAGGTATATTAGGGTGTAATTTTTTAAAAACTACACACGGCTATTCTGTAATATTAAAGATACGTAATAGTATATAGTTTTTTTTAACCAACATCCTATCTATAATGTTGGACATTTTATTTATAAAATGAGGAGGAGAAACTAGATTGAGAGAATGTTGTTTTAAAATAAGTTTATCATTAGAAGAAGCTAAAAAACGTTATTGTGACTGGATGAATAAAGAAATCAAATTTCAATTAGATCAATATGGGAATTTTATCGATGAATCAGTGTATTTTTCTGAACATAAAGATGGATGGACATATTTTGTAGACCTTGAAGGCGAAGCATTCTTTGGTCTATCAAATGTATCTTGGATAGAACTTGCAAAAGATAATTCTGTTACATACGCTTACTATGATGAAAATTTTAATGCAGAACTTGTAATTATAGAAGAAGGTTCATTAATAAGAGAATTTTCACTTTATGAAGATGAACCAGATAACAATATAAATTTCGGAGAATTTGAATATGAAAAAGGTTCAACAATAAAAGAATGGAATGATGTAGTAACTTTTCTTGAAAAAGAATTAATCATTTAATTAATAATGTGTTTAAATATATCTTTTTTATTAAAATTTATTATTCAAGTAACAAGTAGGTTAATTGAATAATAAGGCAAAAGGATCTTCTAATTGAAGATTCTTTTTTACTGTCTAAAATGTGACTTATGTAAAAAGCTAGCATAAATCTAGATTTTTCTTTTTTTGTTTATAGGTATTTAAACTCTTTATTTATCGTGTTTTGAATGTATACTTTTGTCGGTGATTTTGGAGAAAATGAGTAAAGTACGATAAAACCAATAAAATCAAAGTAAACAAATATTCAAAAGTTTGCATTCAACAAAATTAAAAGAATCCTAAATAAATAAGATTCTTTTAGTTTTGTTAAATTTTATTTATCTTGGTTCATTAGTTCATTTGATGATGATTTGTTTAGGATTCTTCACTGTTATCTTTCTTGGTTATCATAATATGTTTTATCTGCGTATTTTTTATCATTTCCCCTTAGATAGGCTAAGATTACTTTTGGATTTTTAAGTAAAGTCCAGTCTCCATATGTATCAAATCTTCTACATGAAGTTATCATTCCATTTTTAATTGTACCGAATTTTTTATTATTTTGTTTTCCCCATTCTTTTAACCGTTTAGCAAAATCTGCATCTTCTGCCATAAGCATGTTTTCATTAAATCCGTTGATTGCCATAAAGTCTTTTCTGTAGCACCAAAAAATCCCTACAGATATAGCTCCATACTTAAAAAATAAGGGGGTTATTATTAATATTGCGGAAATAAATATTCCTAAGGATATTCTTTCAAACTTTCCAGTTACCCCACCGCCAATGTATTTGCCTGAAGCTAAATGTTTATCTACATTAGACAACATAGACTCTGTCATTTGGGTATCAGCGTCGAAGCTATGCATATGATGAGAAAAGGGCAACTTCACCAAAGGGTGAAATCTGCCCGAAATGAAGCTGAATTCATTCATAAATTGTTTGGATTAGCTGTTTAACCTCTCAGTTAACAGAACATTGCCGTTCTATGTTTTTTGTAAAGTATTTTTGCACCAGAACCTATATCCATTTTATTTTTCACTCCATTAAAAATAAAAAACATTTCGAAAAATAACATAAAATTCGTGTTATTTATATGAGTTAGACACGCAACACAAATAATGATTTCACTTTGTATAAAAATTAATTTGTTAGAATATTTCAAGCGCATGTTTTGATTAGTCTCTTTTCAAAACACGCTCGTTTTATTCTAAAATAGCACTGGTCCGCTCTGATAAGAAGTAATAGTATTAATTACCTAAAAATATTACCCTCCCCAAATTTAATTAACTCCATTTGATTTTTCCATAATATAGATGACATAATTCTAAACCCTAAAGGGAAAATTTTATTAATGAAAAACTTTATGCAGTAAATTTTATAAAAAAAAGGTGATCGAATGGAATTGTCTAACAAAAGCAAAACTTATCATACTGGAGATATTGTCTATGTTTTTTATCGCAATCCCCACACTCAGGATGTAGCAAATATACAAGCCGCAGCTGTTGTAAATAGCCCTAATACTCCTAATGAATTAGCATTGTTTCTTTATGAAAATTATTATCCACTTTCACATGAAATGGCTGTTTATTCTTCAGAAGAAGAGGCAAACCAAGCTTACAACTACTATTATGGGGATGCTTCAGAAGGGATGATAGAATGAATAATCCATTCATGCCTAAACTTGTATACTTTGAACCCAAAGCACTGGATTATCCATTAGGGAGAGAGCTTCATGAAAAATTTGCAAAGATGGATGTTGAAATTCGGCATACTACTTCTCATAATCAAGTGAGAGATCTCCCAGGAGAAAACGATTTTCAAAAGTATCGGGTAGCAAAATCTACTCTTGTCGTGGGCGTTAGAAAAACACTAAAATTTGATACCTCAAAGCCTTCAGCAGAGTATGCTATTCCGTTTGCAACAGGCTGTATGGGCCATTGTCATTATTGCTATTTATAAACAACAATGGGAAGTAAGCCATATATCCGTACCTATGTAAATGTCGACGAAATTCTAGAAGCTGCTGACAAATATATAGAGGCACGTGCACCTGAACTGACAAGGTTTGAAGCCTCCTGTACATCCGATATTGTGGGAATTGATCATTTGACTCATACCCTCAAACGCGCAATTGAGCATTTTGGAGAATCCGAGTATGGAAAATTGAGGTTTGTTACAAAATTTCATCATGTAGATCATTTACTTGATGCAAAGCATAATGGAAAAACAAGATTTCGGTTTAGTGTAAACGCTGATTATGTTATTAAAAATTTTGAGCCAGGAACTTCTCCACTAGCTAAAAGGATTGAGGCAGCTGGAAAAGTAGCAAGAGCAGGATATCCCCTCGGATTCATTGTTGCTCCGATTTATCTTCATGAAGGTTGGAAAGATGGATACTATCAGATGTTTGAGCGTCTTGATGCTGAATTACCCACTGATGCACGTGATGATATCACATTTGAATTTATTCAACATCGTTTTACAAAGCCTGCTAAGAGAGTGATTGAAAAAAATTATCCAATGACAAAATTGGAATTAGATGAAGAGAAAAGAAGATATAAATGGGGAAAATACGGAATTGGAAAATACATTTATCAAAAAGAAGAAGAAGAAGATATAAAAAATTATCTTTATTCTTATATGGAGAAGTTCTTTCCCAATGCAAATTTAGAATATTTTACATAAAAGAATACCAACTCTGTTACAACAGTATATAGGTGTTAGAAATAAACACCAGTTTATAACGCCACATTAAATGTATCTCAATTTAACTCCGTTGATTACTTACAAGAGGTTAAATCAATTTTTTATATATAAGTGATAATGTTTTTGTATGGATTTTCAGATTAAAGATGAAATTCATTTATTTGTTAAAGAATTTATGTCAGGTATACCTAGTTAGTTATATTAGTACGAAATAACCTTTAATAAAATTATAAACCGAATTTTTAAAGACAGTATATATTTGAATTAGTTTGGAAATAAAAATGAGGATGTAATTATTTTATATAGGATGGTGTAATAGTAATGGATTTACAGACAGGGAAATTATATTGGAACACAACTTTTCCTAATCCACCTTCTTATCCTTGTTTAGAAAAAGACATAATTTGTGATGTTTTAATAATAGGTGCTGGCAGCTCAGGGGCTCAATCAGCATACTATTTATGTGATTCGGATTTAAGTGTAGTTGTAGTTGATAAACGAAAGATTGGACATGGTAGTAATCTAACCAATACAGCGCTCATACAATATTTGGGTGATAAAATGTTTTTTGAGCTTGTTAATACATTTGGGGAAGAGTATACAGTAAAACATATGAAATTATGTGAAGAAGCAATTAATGATATTGAATTTGCAAATCAAAAATTACCTTTTCATTCTGATTTTATGCGACGTGATAGTTTATATTTTGCAAGCTATGAAGAGGATATTAGGAAATTAGAAAAAGAGCTTTATTACTTACAAAAGCATGGTTTTAAAGCAGATTGGTTATCAGAAAAACAAATTGGACAGAAATATCCATTTAAAAAGCGTGCTGCCCTTTATACATATGAAGATGGTGAAATAAATCCCTATAAATTTACACATAGTTTATTAAAGCAAGCTTTTAATCAAGGAGTACAGATTTATGAAGATACTGAGATTGTTGGGAAAAAATTAGAAAAAGACTTCGCTACTTTTTATACCAAAAGTGGTAATTCCATTACTGCCAAGAAAGTAATCGTAGCTGCAGGTTATGAAGGATTAGAATTAAAAAAAGAAAAGAACGCTACGCTGATTAGCTCGTATGCAATTGTCACTACCCCTGTTGAAGATTTTTCATCTTGGCATAAACGCACTCTCATATGGGAAACCGCTAGACCATATATATACATGCGAACTACAGCAGATAATCGAATTATTATAGGTGGTCTAGATGAAGATACAAACATTGCTGAAGAGAGAGATTCAAAATTAATCCATAATAAAGAAAAGCTATTACATCAATTCAATAAGCTCTTTCCTAATATTACAGTTAAACCTGAATTTTATTTAAGTGCCTTTTATGGTGGTACTCATGATGGTTTACCTATAATCGGAATGTATGAAGAATTTCCTAATTGTTATTTTATCTATGCGTATGGTGATAATGGTTTAGTTTATAGTATGGTACTTTCTAAAATTATCCGAGATGTAATTATAAAAGGTTCTAGTCCTAATTTAAATTTATACTTGCAGTCTAGACCGAAATTAAATAAATAGAATGTATACGTACATAAAAAAATTAGAGATTCAGGAATTAATGTACTTAATGATATAGAAATTACATATTTATAGGTATTATAATGAATAAGGAGAACCAACATTTTCAAATACTAAATTTAAAATTTAGAATGTAAATATTTCGGACAGACCCAAAGATTTAGGGCCTGTCCATTTTTATTAAATAAAGGTTGTTGTGAAGTTTATAAGTTCGCCATCCCAATGTTAAGAAATCTTAATGTTTGTGAGATACATCGCGTTTATTTGAATATATTATTTGAGTTTTTGACTTTTGGATATATAATTAGTATTCTAACTAGAAGGGGTTGTATATGGACAATTTAGGGTATCTTATCTATTGCATAAAGTTAGCGTGATGACGAAAACAGAATTATCAAATCGATTAAAAATATATAAAATAACAGCGCAGAAATAGGCTGTCTTAAAGGATATATCTTTTCATCCGAATGGAACGACACTTTCTCTGGTTGCAGAGAGACGGTTGGTGGACAGACCAAAAGTGACAGGAAGTATCCAACGGTTATTGCAAAAAGAATTTATTTTCACAACACATAATCCAAACGACAAAAGATCGCACCTGATATTGCTAACAGAGAAAACAAAAAACTTGAGTATAATTAGCACACGCTCAAGTTTTTTGTTTTTATTTATTGTGTGGGTGTTTTTGCCCATCCCCCCTTTTCGAGGGGATGGGCAAAAAAATCCTGTGTAAGAATAGTAACACATAAACTCCAGAAATATATTCCTCAATCCATGATGATATTCTTATTACTGCTTTAACTCTTGCATACATTCTTGTACAAGAGTAACTGTCTGACTCATAGTAGCTCCACCACCAAATGCAGCTGTCACTCCCACTGCCTCAAAGATCTCCTGTTCTGAAGCTCCTTGATCTAGACATCCTTTAATGTGATAAATGATACAATATTCATTCTGAGAATAAAGGCTAATACCTAAAGCAATTAGCTGTTTTTGCTTTTTGGATAAGGTGCCTTCTTTAAAGCATTCCTCTGTAAAAGAATTAAATTGTTCAGCTAGCTTAGGCATCTTCTCAGTAAATAAACCCAAACCATACTTATAATGATGAAGTGCAGATTCTGTAGAGTTTCTATCTTCAAATTCCATATTTAATCCAGCTCCATTTCTCATATATTTAAACAAAAGTTAGTATTAACCTAATCCGAATTGATTAAACCCCAATGATATTTATATCAGGAGGAGTGAAAGGTGAGAGAGGATTTAAAGGAATGATATAACAAGAAATTAGCTTAGGATATTGTACAAAAGGACGTGATTATATGGAAAAAAGTATAGTTAATACATTAAATTCCTTTTTAAAAGGTCAGTACATGGGTATTCATGCTTATGAGCATTATATAGAAAATTTAAAAGATCCAGAAATAAAAAAAGGAATTTCAAAGAATACAATAAGATCACAAACAACATGCTTTAAAAGTAGCAGAAAGAATACAAAATCTTGGAGGAGTACCAGTTAATAATGAAGGAATCGTTGGCTTTGTTCAAGGTTTGATAAGTCAATTTACAGTACCAGATACAACAGAAGGAATTGTAAATAGTGCGTTAAAGGGCGAAGATTATTATGGGATTAAAATATCAGAAGAAATTGTACAAGGTGATTTGGATCCAGAAAGTCATAAGTTAATACATGATATTTTAGATAAAGATAGGGAACATGTAAATGTATTAAAACAACTTACGCATTAACATTTTTAGTTACGCTGTATCATAATTAAGTAGAGGTATTTAAAATAGTTCCACATATTTTCCACAAAACAGGAAAATACTAATACTTGATTTAATAATTTAATTTCAAAGTATTAAATCATAATTACTAACTGCGATACTAGGAGGACGTTACTATGAATATTCGTGAAGGATTAATTCCAACTACACTAGGTACAGCAGTTACAGCTGCGGGTTATGCTCTTAAGCAAACTCGTGGGTCTAATAAGATGATTGCAAATACAGTATTTGGATTCGGTTTAGCTCACGTTGTTTTAGGTGTAATTGATCTTGTGGAACATCGTCGTTAGAAGATAGGGCAAGCACCTTTTGGTGCTTGCCTTTTTAATATCGAAAGTGCTTATTAATTTTTAATTTTGTTTATTTTATTAAAGTAATTCAAAAATTAGCTATATATGTGACGTGCCCCCTATTAGTCATGTATAATATGTTAAACAGCTTATGTTCTTTTGTTTTTTTAAATTTAATAGCTAAGTTGAATATAAGCATTAGAGGAGGGGGAAAATTGAGATTTTTCACGATATTTGCATCAAGGAACGATACAAATGATATAGAAGGTTTCATTACTCAAGTTTTCCAAAATGGATTCAAGGTTGTACGTAATAAAAATGAATATACTATTCAATCGAAGAGACTATTTGGCAAAAATAAAATTATTATTCGGGTGGATTCTGAAGAATCATCTCCTGATTATTTTTCCAATAATATTCCTGGAATGATGCATATGTACGATCAAATTGCATTTCAAGAAGAACGCCTTAAGACGATGGTTTTGGCACAGATTTCTGTAATTAATACTATAATTGCTATAGAGACGGAGAAGGATTATAGTGATGACTACGTGGAGCTGTTCCTTAAGTTACTCAATCAGGTAAACGGTATTGGTTTTATCCCTGATCGTACTCTCATCGGGAAGGATGGACAAGTAATCGTATTTCCAGATGGATCCTCTGGTCCTTCAGAATTTACTCCTCATGCATGTACGAAGATAATAATGGGCCAGGAAAGTACTTCTACCGATGGGGAAAAAAGAAGACAGAAATCGATAAGAAACCTGCAAGATAAAGGGATTCCATATATCGAAGGGTTGCCTCAATTGCCGCCTTTGACAAGTATTCAGTTAAGAAATCGAGAAGAGATTACGAAGAGAGCAGTAGCTTTGCTGATTGTTATACAATATGCTTGTGATGTTGTCCAAGAAGGAGATTTGAAAACTTCCAAAGAGTTCGTCATGGAGCTGCTGAAAAAGTTCGGTGTGGTTGAATCATTAACGAAGCAGGAAAGAGATTTCCTAAATTCAGAGCAACCTGACCAGAAAGAAGCCATACAGATTGCATGGCAGTATGAAGCTCAATGGGTTTTACTTTGGTCAATAGGTCTCGTGAATACACTGAAATTTCCAAAAGAAGTCTGTGACTGTCATTACGCAATTAAACTCGTTTCTAATTGTGGTTCTTTTAATGAATTTTATCAACAAACAAGATTACGAAGTGCAGAAGAGATTTTGGACGAGGCCGACCTCATTTATCGGCTTCATTGGGCTTGTGTACATGATAGAATTAATGGGAGAGAAGCGACTGCTGGTGTGCAGGAAAGTATTGTTGTTGAAAGACGAAGGGGCTTGTTCTGGCTAATCAGTTATAAAAATGAAGATTGGGACTGCATCTCCATGGATACATAATCTATATTCTTTGTTCTGTAGAGCTTTTTTATTTCAGATAACGAGAATTATGTAAATGAGCTGTCCATATGGGCAGCTCATTGTATTTTTGCTTAGCGTGTTTTTTTTTCAAAATGCTGGCGATACTCTATATAGGGATAATTTTGTTTTGGGGAACAATTAATTTCTTAAGTTGATGGTAATGGGGCGCGACCTCGATATAAATTTTTTAATCACATTTCGTTATTACAGTAAACATTCCTGTCATACTAGGTGAGTAATCCTTAAAATCATATTTTTCATAAAATTTTTCTTTTCCCTCTGATGCAAATAATCCTACAAACGCTTTATTTGGTGCGTTTTCTTTTAGATACTCTACTAACGCATTTATAATTTTTTTGCCAATACCCATTCCTTGATAATCTGGATGAACTACCACATCTTGAATGTAAAAGTAAATAGCTCCATCCCCAACAATTCTTCCCATTCCTATGGCCTTACTCTCATCCTTAACAGTAACGGCAAAAACAGAATTTTTTAATGATATGTCGGTAACATCAAAGTTCATATAATCTTCCCAACCCACAACTGAACATAAATATTTATATTCTTCTAATGTTGGTGCATAATTTGAGATTGTATATTGTCTTTCCATAAATCCTCCCACTATTTCTCTATAATTTTAAGTTAGCATCTTTGTGTTTCTTTTTTTCAAATGTTCAGATTTAATTATATATCATATTCATGTAAAATTTAACATAATCCCTCTTAGAAGTAGTGCAGATTCCCATATTAGTGAGTATTGTATAAAAAAGAAGAGCAAGCAGAAAAGTAAATTCTGTTTGCTCTTCTTTTTTGTTAAGCTTTTGGGAATATAGGTAACCGAATATATACAGTTGTCCCTTTATTTAATTCACTTGTAATTTGTAATTTTCCATTATGTTCTTCAATGATTTTATAGCACATCATTAAACCTAATCCAGTTCCTTTTTCTTTCAAACTATAGAAGGGTTCACCTAGACGAGAAATACGATCTTGTGGAATTCCACAACCTTCATCGGTAATGCTGATGACTATAGACTGATTTTCTATTTTCATTGTTTGAATGGAAATAGTCCCTCCGTGAGGCATTGCTTCTATTGCATTTTTTAATATGTTTATGAATACTTGCTTGAGCTGATTTCCATCACATTGAATTGCAGGTAAAGAGGACGTGTGATGCATGGTGATATGTGTACCATGCATCATTGCTGTTGGTGAAATAAATGTTACCACTTCCTCGATTAATGTTTGAATTAGATAAGATTGTATGGATATGGCTTGTGGTTTAGACATTGCCATAAATTGATTTGTAATCGATTCCATTTGAGTAATTTCATTTAGCATAACATCAACATACCATTTGTTATTTTCACTCATATCAGGTTCTAGCAATTTTAAAAATCCTTTTAAAGAAGTTAAGGGGTTCCGTATTTCATGGGCAATACCAGCAGTTAGCTGTCCAACAACTGCGAGCTTTTCGGATTTTTTTAATAATTCTTCTGTTTCCTTTAAATTTGTAATATCTTGTCCCATAATGACAATCCCTTTTCGCGATCCATCAGGATGAAAAAGTGGAACTTTTATAATGTTAAGAATGATAGGAGTGGAGTCAGCATGAAGAATAATTTCCTCACGACACATGCTCTCTTTGTTTTGCCATGCATATTGATCGGACTTTTCGCAGTATAAGAAGGAGTTACGATAAGATTCATTATATTGGATGAGCTCACTATCCTTTTTACCGCGATATGGTACATTTTCAAAATGTAAACTAGAAATTGCATAATCATTAGCCTCAAGCCATCTTCCTTTTTCATCTTTCAAAAGAATAAATGCTGGCATCGCATTTATAAGAGTTCGTAAGCGTTTTTCACTTTCTTTTAACGCGAGTTCCATTTTTTTTCGTTCGGTAATATCTCTTAGGCTACTTACAAACGCTACTGCTTCTCCATATGTATTTACAATAGGGGAGATAAAATTAGTGACATGTATTAAACTTCCATTTTTTTGTTGCCTAATTGTTTCTTTCGATGTAAACAGTTTATTATGTGCAAGATTTTGATATAGTTTGTTGTATTGATCTTTTGAGAAATCTGGGATCGTAGGTATTATTTCTCCAAGTATTTCTTGTTCAGTCCAGCCGAAAAGAGTTTCAAAGGCATTGTTTACTTTCATTACACGTAGCTCTAAATCAAGAACAACGATAGCGTCTACTGTGTCTTTAAGAAGTGAATCTAATTGTTGTTTTGTTAATGTGAAATTTTCTTTGCAGTGTGTTGTGTTTTCTATCTCTTTCATTCTATTTTTTGTAAAAGTAGTGCGTCTTTTTGGATATATGCTTTTTTTTCCAGACGTAAATCTTTTCCTCCGCATTCATAATTCCCCCGGATATATTCATATATGTATAACGATTTTGAAATAGGTAATATACTGTATATTTTATTTTAAATACATAACGCTGCAAATGTTATATTCTTTAAGAGTATAGACGTGATATGGATAAATAGTCAATTTCTTATTAAATATTTCTGAATTACAAGTTTTATTTCGGGTTGACAATATGTAAGATAAGTTCTTTCGTTTTTCTTATACACCTTTATAATAGTTGTGGAAGTTATTGTTAAAATAACCTCGGACATAATCAATGATAGTAACGGGGAGTAGATTGTTATGACGTTTTATGTTCAGCATATTGAAGGTTTTTAAGGAAATTTAACACAAAAAGGAGTTTCCGTTATAGTCGATACAGCACGTCCTAATGTTACGAGATTTTGTATAGTAGGATCCATTTGGGAATCGAATTGAATTTATGGAACGTAAAAATAAATAAAAAACGAGGTGGATGCAGTGCCACCTCGTTTTTTATCCTCTTCTAAATAATCCTAATACTTCCACAGTTTCTGTAATATTCACGAATGCTTGTGGATCAATTTCAGAAATCATAGCTTTCATTCCTGCTAGTTCTTCCCTAGAAATAACAGTCATTAGCACACGTTTCTTCTCATTAGAGTATGCGCCTTCTCCATCAAGTAGTGTAATACCTCGAACAAGACTTGAAAGGAGCTTTTCTTTCATTTGTTCTGCTTGACTTGTTACAATCATTAGAGTTACTTTTCGGTGCTTTGTGTGGATGGCATCAATTACTTTCCCAGTAATGAAAATTGATAATAAGCTATTTAAGGCTGTATCCCAATCAAAGAAAAATCCAGAAATAACGATTACAATAGCGTTAAGTACGATTAAGAGTCCGCCAAGTTGAATATCTTTTTTACGTGAAAGTAACATTCCAATAACATCAAAACCACCTGTTGAACCATAGCAGTTGAAAACAAGTCCAATACCCGCTCCGGCAATTACACCACCAAATAAAGAAGAAAGTAGTGCATCTGTTGCCACTGCATGTACAGGAATCACGTATAATGCTGCCGAAAGGGTAATAACGGATATAATTGTATATCCAATAAATCGTTTTCCAAGTCCAATATACCCTAAAATAAGAATAGGTAGGTTTAGTAAAAAGTTCACTAATCCGGTATTAAAGGGAGTTAAGATTCCAACGATAATTGCGATTCCACTAATCCCACTACTTAAAATTTTGTGGGGGATAAGGAAAAGATTAAAAGAAAGTGCTACAACTAAAGATCCTAAAATCACTCCGAGTAATCGATACATATCTTTCCCGTCCTTTATTAAAGATGCTATATACAAATTGACAATAATTCAAAATTATATATGAGATTGTAAGATTTGCGGAAAAACAGTTTATTTTGGTAAGTTAGACTAGTTCGAAAAATGGAAGCGGTTTATACTAAGGGGGAAGGGAATATGAAGGTCCAGTTTTTTCAACAAACAAGTCCATTAAAACAAGAATGTGAAGATGCACTAATTTATAATGAAGTTTTAAGATTATATGGTGTGTGTGATGGGGCGACGCCGTTAATTAATTTTCAAGATGAGAATGGACATAACGGAGCATATTTAGCTTCCCATTTGTTTCAGCAACATTTTGAATTGATTTCAAGAGTGGATTCATTACAAACTGATGTTGCTACAGCTAATCAGTTACTGCAAGAAAAAATGAAATTATATCAGATTGATACGACAAAAAAGGATGAACTTTGGTGTACTTGCATTGCTGTTATTCATATTACAGATAAAACAATAGAATATGCGCAGCTTGGAGATTGTATGATTGTTGCTAAATTTGTTGACGGATCTGTAAAAGTACTTACAAAAGACACAGTGAAAGGCATTAGTAAACGGGCCAAGCAACAACGCGAGGAAGACCGTAAAAAGGGACTTTCTGTTCCAAATGAAGCAATATTTAATGATAAAATAAGGCAATTACGCTACAATCGTTACATGGCAAATACTTTAAACGGATATTCTGTTGCAAACGGGATGAATGAAGCAATATCTTTTATTCAGCAAGGGAAACTGTTACGACAAGAAATTACCAATCTATTTATTTGTTCAGATGGCTTGTTTCATCTCGATTGGCCGCTAGAAACAAGTGCACAATTTGTGTGGGAACATGGTATTAAGAAATACATAAAAATAATAGAAGAATTAGAAGCGAAACAGCTTATTCATCCAGATGATAAAACAGCAATTAGTATTCATTTGTAAAGGGTGAGGTTATGCAAATTCAGAGGGCTCATTTATCTTTTCGTGATCCGCTGAAACCATTGCAAGCTGTTACACATCTTATCATTCATCACACGGCGGAACTTGGCTGGGATGTATATAAGACACATGAATTTCATCAAAATAGTCGAGGATGGAGCGGAATAGGATATAATTATTTTATTGAAGAAAATGGCATCATTTACGAAGGAAGAGGGCTGCATATAGGGGCTCATGCGAAAGGTTATAATACAGAAAGTATAGGGATTTGTATATCTGGAAATTTTGACGTCTATAATCCAACACCAGTACAAATGATTTCTTTGCAGTGGCTATGTAAACAGTTTATGTATCAATTTTCTTTAGATAGTAAGCAAGTACTCGGTCATCGTGAATTAGATGGGGTAACAAAAACGTGTCCCGGAACGCGGTTTTCAATGGAAACACTACGGAATGTTTTATCAACTAATGAAAAAGGAGCTCTATAATATGATGTTTATGAAATTACAAAATGAAAAAAAAGAAACACTTGTAGAACATATTCAAGAATTTTTTGAAGAAGAAGAGTTAGGAGAGATTGGCCGTTTTCAAGCGGAGCGATTAATTGAAGAAATGATAAAAGAACTAGGGCCGCACATATATAATCAAGCAATAGGGGATGCTAGAAAACTTGTTGCAGATAAACTTACTAATATAGAAGAAGACTTATATGTGTTAGAAAAGCCAACTAAATAGAAGCAATGTATAAAAAACACCCCTCGTTCCATTTGATTCACGAGGAGTGTTTTTATTTAGGTTTTGTTTATTGACTATGTTGCCTTTGTTTGGAATTAAATAAGTTATCAATTAGGGGTCACCTTACATGCCCATCAATTTAAGAAATTTTAATACCTTCAAATACAAGAAAACGTAATCCTTTCTAAACAAGCTAGATTAGAAAGGATTACATTTTTTTCGGCTTATAACTACAATTTTATTGATTTTTCTTGGTGTTCCGCATCCCATTCACTTAAATAGGCTGCATATTCTAATTCATCTGGATTATCATGTAACATAGAAATGAATTCCAATTTATTTCCATCACAATCCAGAAAGTATACACTTGCAGCTGGCATCCATCTTTGGACAATTGGCTCTTGATTTCCTTTCCCTTGACTTCCTATCACTTCTATGCCACGCTCCTCTAACCACAATTTAGAAGTCTTTAAAAACTCTAAATCTACACCAAAAGCAAAGTGTTTCGTTTTAAATTTTTCAATATTATGTACTTCCCATAGTCCAAGCATTTGTTTTTTATTTTCTCCTACCCAAAAGAAAGCCACTCTTCTTTTGGATAGTTTTCTTGCTAATGTTAATCCTAGCTTGTTTTGATAGAAATCTATCGTCTTTTCTAAATTTTTTACATGTAAATGAGTTTCGTATATGTTTTGTATCATTATGTTTATTCCCTTCTTTACTATAATTTATAATTATCTTCCGTGTATAAATTCCCACTCTTTCCAAGACATAATTTCAAGTTCCGGTCTTGGTCTATCCTCTAACATAGAAATAAACTCAACTGAGTGACCGTCTGGATCTGTAAAATAAATCGACACAGCAGGCATAAAAGGGAATACCATTAATTCTTCGGAATTTCCACCAAAGAAATTTGCAGATTCAATTCCTAATTCATTTAAATAATTTCTCGCCTTAATAATATCTTTCACATCTACTCTAAAAGCGAAATGTTGACGCTGACTCCGGTGAAGGATAATTTTCTCTAATGCCAAACATAGTTTCTCCAAGTTTTCCGATCCAGTAAAATTTAGATTTTCAATTAGAGTCTTCATACAAAGAAATAATATTAAATAATTTTTCATAGAATTCAGCGGATATTTTATAATTACATACATTAATATGTGTTTCAAAACTCCCTTTAATCATCAAAACTCCTTCTTTTATAAGTATCTGATTATTACCAATATCATTTTATATCTTTTAAGTTCAATATATCTAATCACTATTTTATTAAAAGAAACAGCTAAATGAATCAATCTAAAAGATGAAATTCAAGTGGAAATCCTACAACTTTTGTCGTAGAATCCCCACATATCACCACATTCTCATCCAGTTACTATCTTTAAATAGGCCCTACACAAAAATTTTGTTTTTCTACAGTTAGTTATAAGGATTCATCTTACTTTTTCTTTTTGGGATTGCTCTGTTTTTTTTAGTTGATGGGAATGGGAGAATTACAGGATTTTATTAATGTTCTAAAAATCCTAGAGCAATATCCTATTGTTAGCTCGATTCGAGTGATTATAGATGTACTGGCAGGAGGGAAGGGAGAGAGAAAATTTTTTTTTAAAACGATGGGGTTACTAGAAGAAAGAATGTAATTGTTGAGGTTTATTTAATAAGTGGGAAGAGGTTAATATTATTGAAGTTGAACGAGAAAGTCGCTCTCTATCGATTTTGATTTTATCTTCATCATTAATCTTGTAACTGATAGTGGTACTTGGACCAGCAAATCAATGATAAGTATTGAAGAACGAGGTGTTACGATAGTGAAGACAAAACATAGTAATAAAGGGGGTAAGCATGAAGCTCAAATTTTACTAAATAAATTATTGTAGAAGGGATTCTACCAAAAAATCACGAAAAATATACTCTATGACATGTATTCTCTTTTTATTGAATAGGGACGTTGAAGAAGAATTCCTATTTGATTTCAAAAGTGTAGTCCTACGCACCTTTAAGTCGTCACGAGTTTTAGTAATTCTTAATTACTTCAATAATTTTATTTGAAAATTACTTGAAATTCATTAATTTATAGTTAATTATTTTAAAGTGATTGCTGACGGTTTTATTACATATCCAAATGCTCGCTTTGCTTTTGAAATGTTAAAAGAACTGAAAGTCCTTTAAGAAATATAGTAATAAAATGACTTTATTATTCTTATGAACATTGAGATTTTAACAATGCATGAAATTAAGCATGTTTTGTCGATGTAGTAAAACTTCAGTAATGTTACGCCACTGAAGATCCGGATTGTGGAATAAGGACATTGAATTAAATAACAATGTATCTGAAGAAGGAGTCATATTTTCATTAGTTGAATTATTTAGTGAAAACTTTTTAATGGTTACAATACGCGCTAAGGAGGATTTGGAATGAACAGAATGGAATCGTTACTTCAAAACTGGGACTTTTGCTACGATAAAGAAGATTGGTATCCGCCGCTCACTGATGCAATCAAAGCGCTTACGGCGGAGCAAGCAGATTGGCGCCCGGCTGGCGAGCATGCGAACACGATTTGGGAGACAGTTGAGCATTTGATTTTTTACAAGGAACGGTTGCTCAAAAGAATTACCGGTGAGGAATCGCAGTATCCGGAAGGGTTGACGAATGACGATACGTTTGCAGTCGCTTCGAAAACAGAGAGCGATTGGGAAGCCACGCAAAATAGGCTGAAAAGCGTCCATCTTGGCATCCGTGAGCGTATTGCGAATTTAAGCGTTGACCAATTGCAAGCTCTTGTTACTAATCGCCCATTAGACGAGTGGCTGAACAGCCTCATTCTCCATGACGCTTATCATACGGGCCAAATTATCCTGATCCGCAAGTTACAAGGCTCTTGGCCATCGCGCCGCTCTTTTGAATAGGACGAAAAATTGCACTGCAGTTCGAGAACGTGGGGGCCTATATATCACGAATTACATCAAATATTTGTCGAGCTATTTGACGAAATGTCGGCAACGGAAAAAACGTCTCCTAACAGCAGCTTTAGCACAGATATGTTACTTGACGGCATTAAGCAGCAATTCCTATTTATTCAAAGAGATGAGCGCGGTTATTTACCTGAGGGAATTGCGGAACAGCTCTGTTAACATTTATTTCTGGTTTACGGGTTTAAAACAAATAAAGTAGGTCTGCCTTGAAAAAGTTAAAATAGGATGATTGAGCTAACGAATAAGATACTTGAATGACAGAAAAAAAGCAGGCCAAGACTGAATTATTCCAGTTATGGACTGCTTTTTGTGATGCTCTCACAAGAATACATGTAAACAATGTGCAGAGCCCTATATTTCAAGGTTTTTTCACATTCGAGTACAGATAACCGCGAAATGTTGGCAGGACCCCATGCTCATCAACCTAAGATTTTGAAATAACCCAAATATGAAAATTTGATATCTCTACGGTTATTTATGAGAACTTAGCTCATTTTTTTCGTTTTGGGGAAAGTTATTCTGATTGGGTTGATGGGCATGTATGGTGACCACAATTAGAAGGTATATCATTTGAACATTCTATTATATAACCATTTTTAGCTGTCCAACTTAATAGACCCTTCCAAAAGTTCTCACAGACATTAATTATTTGTTTGGGATCAGAAAGATACCCATACATCACCATTTTGCAAAGTACATCAAATCCTTCTGGCTTATCTGTAAAAGCTATAGCCTCAGGCAATACTTGAGCTGACGTCGTAAAATATCGTTTGTTGTGTAATCCTAAAATCATCGCACCTGTAGTTGCTATTTTTATAGCTAAAGTAGGTAAGAATGTTTCAGGTCCTTGAATTTCTATATTTCTTAATTTCCCAATGTATTCGTACATTTCTTCAACTAATGTTTTACAAATCGCTTCTTGAAAAATTGTGTGATCTACAGAACTTGCTTTTTGTCTTAACTCTTGGAAAAATTCTTCAGGATCATATATTGGTAGTATTGTGAAGAATTGTCCATGAGTAAGAGGCCATTCTTCTTCTACTGTAGTGGCTTCTTCTACAACATCAGCTGCACTATCGAAGTTTACTTCAGCCTTCCAATTACCTGCTGTCCATTCATAGCTATAGCTATCTTCTAAAGAATGCAAAATACATTTTATTTCAATATCTGAAAATGGACCATCTGTTTTTCTAGCCAAAGAACCGTAGATACCAATAGCTTTAACGTTTGAACCGTACTTTTCTAATATTTGATTTGCTATCGTATAAGCGATTTGCATTCTTTCTTCTCTTGTAACTTTTCTTGGACCAATCATATATATTTCTCCTTTTTTATAAAAATATTGAATAAAATCATATATAAATGGTCAAGGAGGTCCGCGGGCTTAACGAGGGATTTTCTCTGATGTCATTTAAATAAACCACCTTTCTAAATTTATAATATATACAAACCGATAAATATAATAACATCCATTTTATGAATTTAATTGTAAATTTTTTAGAGCGTTTAGTCAAAGTAGAATATAAAGAACTCATTTTTGTTAGAACATGTAAGAATAATTGTTGAGAAAAATTTTCACATCTTCAAAAATAACAGAAAATTCAGTAAAATATTATCTAAAATAGAGGAGGTTTTTTATGAGGAGATACGTAAAAGTAATGCTTTCTATTTTACTTATTATTAGTTTATTTTGGTCGCCTCTTGAATTAAAAGCAGAGGAACAAAATCAAAAAGAACCGATTGTTCTTATTCATGGTTTAGGTGGTTGGGGCCGTGATGAATTGTTTGGTTTTAAGTATTGGGGCGGTTTTAAAGATATCGAGACAAATTTGAACCGACAAGGGTATAGAACATATACAGCTTCGGTTGGACCATTTTCAAGCAATTGGGATCGTGCAGCAGAGTTATATTCGTATTTAAAAGGTGGAACAGTTGATTATGGAGAAGCACATGCGAAAGCGCATGGACATGCCCGTTATGGAAAAACATATTCAGGGGTATATAGCCAATGGGATAATCAACATAAAGTTCATTTTGTAGGACATAGCATGGGTGGTCAGACGGCAAGGGTTTTATTGCAACTATTAAAGGAGGGAAGTTTAGAAGAACGAGAGTATTATAAACAACATCCAGAGGTAGGAATATCTCCGTTATTTGAAGGGAATAAAGATTGGGTACGGAGTGTAACAAGCATTGGTACGCCACATAACGGTTCTACGTTTGCGGATGAAGAAACGATGTCTTCGTTTATTAAAGAATTTGTAATAAAGATTGCTAGTTTATCAGGTAATAATCCGGAAACATTTGGCTATGACTTTAAATTGGAACAATGGGGATTAAAGCGAAAACAAGGAGAGAGCTTCTTGCAATATGCGGATCGAATGCTTAATAGTTCTGTTTGGAAAAGTAAAGATATTAGTGCATACGATTTAACGACAGCTGGATCTAAAGAGCTTAATCGATGGGTAAAAACATATGATGATGTATATTATTTTTCTTATACAGGAGATGCGACGTATCGTTCATTACTGACGGGATATTCTGTACCTTTGTTGACGATGAATCCACTGATGTACTTGTCTGGCTTACATATTGGAAAGTTTACACGAGGATATGCAGAGCCAAGTATTAATGAAAAATGGTGGCCGAATGATGGACTTGTTAGTGTTGTTTCGTCACAATATCCGATAGGACATCGAAATCAGCTGTATGCAGGAAATGCTCAAAAAGGTGTCTGGAATTATACCGTGACAAAATATAATTGGGATCATATCGATTTTATTGGAATCGATCTTGCGGATACCTTGGGGATTAGTGATATATATTCGTTTTATAATGAAGTGGCTGGGAATATTTATCGTTTACCATTGAATTAGAGGGGGTACCACACATCCATCAACTAAAGAAATCTCTTGTTCCACAAAATATTAGCTTGATCGTGATGTGGTGCTACTCCAATTAGAGGAAGGAAATTAAAATCCCCTTCATTCATATATGGAGGGGATAAAAATATTATAAAAGTTTCGTCAGAATTGCTTTTGCTAAATCTATATTCATGACATGTTTCATAGCTTGGCCTATTCACCTTTCTTAGTTATCTACAAATCTTCCATTATATTACTTAATATAACGTGTTTTCCCTACTTCCTTTTGAATGTTTTATAAACAGTTTTTAAGATAAGAAGTGATGATTTCAAGCAGTTTGGATTGCATGAAATGGAGGATTTTGATAGTAGTTTAACGAATACAAATCTAAATATATAGAAAAGAATGGAGAAATACATATGATACAATATCCGTTTTTACAAAAAGGAGCAACGATTGGGGTAACGGCACCTTCTTCTGGTGTAGATGAAGCGTTACATAATATGTTTAAACAATCTTGTGCAAGTATGGAAAGAAAAGGCTATACAGTCGTTTGCGGAGAAACAGTTTGGACACAAAAGAAAGCGAAGTCTACTAGTGCGAAAAAAAGAGCAAATGAATTTATGGAAATGATGCAAGATGAGGACATTGATATTATTATTCCGCCTTGGGGGGGAGAACTATTAATTGAAATTCTAGAAGAAATTGATTTTGAAAAGATAAATAAGAAATGGTTATTGGGATACTCAGATACGAGTGTTTTATTATTAGCGATAACTTTAAAAACAGGAATAGCGACTGCTCACGGAACAAATTTCGTAGATGTAAGAGGCGAATATTCTGATGATACAACAGCAATGTGGCAAAGTGTGTTATCAACGGAAGCTGGGGATTCAATCACTCAGTATTCTTCAGAGAAATATCAAGCGAAATGGCAACATAATAATCCATCACCGTGTGTGTTTCACTTAACAGAAAATACAAATTGGAAAACACTTTCGAATGGTAATGTGAACATTACAGGTCGATTGCTTGGTGGATGTATCGATGTGATTAGACACCTCATTGGCACGCCATTTGGTAACTTGCAAGAGTTTAGGAAGAACCATTTTCATGACGATCCACTTATTTGGTATTTTGAAAATTGTGAGTTAACTACTACTGATTTACGACGTACGTTGGTTCAAATGAAACTGGCTGGTTGGTTTGATAATTGCTCAGGTATTTTATTTGGACGCAGTGCTGCCAATCATCCAGTAAATGAATATACCGCTGAAGATGTATATGCAGAACTTACTAATGAGCTGCAAATTCCAATTATTTATGATGTAGACTGCGGTCATAGGCCTCCGCAAATTACATTTATAAACGGGGCGTTTGCAGAAGTTGAAGTAGAAGAGGGTAAAGGAGTAATTACACAGCATTTTAAGTAGAAATGTAGAAAGGAACTGACATGAATGGAATATAGAAATATCTTAGAAAAATACCCAACACTCATTGCAGAACGATTATGTTTACGACCGTTAACAATACAAGATGCTGCTGATATATTTGAATATGCTTCAAATCCAGAAATTGCGACGTATACAGTATGGTATCCGCATGGAACTTTACAGGATTCACAAATATTCGTACAGTCGATCCTAGATCAATATGAAAAGGGAGAAATGGCGGCTTACGGAATAGAACTGAAAAACGAAAAAAAGATCATAGGGACGTGCGGTTTTATCGAGTAGGACAAAAATCATCATAAGGCGGAGCTAGCGTATGCATTATCGCCAAACTATTGGGGACAAGGCATTGCGACGGAAGCAGCAAAAGCATGTATTCGATATGGATTTGAAGTATTACAGTTAAACCGTATTGAGGCAGGCTGTCATGCTAGTAATGTACAATCAGAACGAGTGATGAAACGACTAGGAATGCAGTATGAGGGAACGTTGCGTAAAGATATGTTTGTGAAGGGAATATATCGAGACACGAAAATATATGCGATTTTGCGAGAGGAATATAATATACAAAAGAGAGAGTAATAGAGAAACAATTTATCAAGACCTAAAATGTAAAAGGTCATGACTATTATGTGATATCTTTTTACTTATTGGATCTGTTCCTTATTCATGTTGATATTTACTAAAAATACAAAAAATCTATTTCAATCCTGAATGATTTGTTAAATTACTACATTATTTAATTGAAAAAAGTTGCGACGTTTCTATCAAAGAATTCTAAATGAGATGTGTTGTATAATAAAAGTAGGGATAGTTTGGAATATAGTGTAAAAATAGGAAGTTGAAAGAGGGGATTAATGTGGCATTGATAGTTCCGAAATGCATCTACTGTAAGGAAGATATTAAAAAGGACGAACAAGCATTAGTAATCGTACCCTATCCTAAGAGAAAAGGGTTTACAGAAATTAAAGCCTATTTAAATTTAGAGGGGAAATTTATTTGCGAGAACTGTAAAGACAAATTTAATATATAATCAGGGCTGTTTTTAATGATTTTCTTATTGAAATTATTAATCTTTTTTATAAAAAATTTATGTATAAACAATAATCCCTCTATATTTTGTTTAATCTTTGTTCAAAAAGTAGAGGGGCTTTTTAGGATGGAATCAATGTTATAAATTACTTTTTAATCAAACTTTATTCAAAACCAACAGAAGGAATTAGGTTTTAAAGTTCATTCTCTTTTTATAGAGTACATTTCCGTTTAAGTTGTAATTTTTTAGTAAAGGACACGCCATAAATAAAAGGTAGCGTATGATTCCCAGTTTTTCCATGGAAACGATATTTCTAAGATTTCATCTTTCGTAGGCTTTCGGTTCATATTACGTAATATTTTTATCGAATTAATAAGGCCCACATCATCGATTGGAAAAGCTGTCTGAAACCTGAGGCAGCGCATTAGAACATAATTGGCTGTCCAAGGACCGATTCCTCGTATTTTAATTAAGTTTTTTTCAGCATCTGTAAAGTTCATTTTCATTAATTTTTCCCTCGATAATTCTCCACTTGCCATTAATCTGGCAATTCCAATGATATATTCACTTTTTTTTACCGTCATTTTAATATCTGCTAGGTCGGTAGGTGTTAACTGTGCAATTCGTTCGTACGGTGGGAACACCCAATACTTTTTATCATTCCATTCGATGGAATCGCCAAACCCTTCTACAAATTGCTTCTTTAAGGAGTACGCGAAGGCTAAGTTAATTTGTTGCCCTAAAACTCCCCAACATAAAGCTTCAAATAAATCGGGAATGCCGACAACTCGCAATCCATAGAATTTTCGGGCAGGCATTTTAAGTAATGGGTCTGCTTTTGCCATTTCATAAAATGGTGTTAAATCGTTATCAAGATCAAACCATTCATGAATATATTTTACAATCTCTCCCCGTTTCCACTTTTCAATAGGTCTAGAATCATTTAGGAATTGAACAACCATTTGTTTATTATTGATTACGCTTACCTGTACTAAGGACCGAATTTCCCCAATCGCTATAACTTTTGTAATTATATCGTTCTCTATTTCATACATGCATTCATTTTTTTCCCTTGTTAGATAGCCTAGGTTAGCATTCATGTCGAAATTTTCAGGTAATGTAATTGCAATAACATCATTGACTTCATGCCATGTCACTTTTTCATTCTCCTCATCTCATTACGATTTTCTATACTATTTACAAAAAAAATTATAAGAAAACTCACACTGATTGAAATTTTACTTTATCACATAATAATCTTTATTAATTTTGTTATCTTGCTATTACATTCTAAACACCTTATTTTTTTCTATTTATGAGGTTATAGTGTTAGTTATCAAGAATGCTAAATAGGAGTGGGTAAAAATGGTCCAAGATATAAAAACACGTGTCGAAAACTTAAATTGGGATTCAATTCAAAATGAATTAGATGAGCAAGGATTTGCAAAGCTTCCGGTGATTTTAACAAAAGAGGAATGTGAATTCTTCATAGAATTGTATTGTGAGGAAGAGTCATACAGAACGATAATCAATATGACGAGATATCGCTTTGGGGATGGGGAGTACAAATACTTTTCCTATCCATTACCTGAAATCATCCAAAGTTTAAGAGAGTCCTTTTATCTAGAATTGGCCAAAACAGCCAATCGATGGTTGGGTTATTTAAAGAAAACAGAACAGTTTCCAGATCATCTTCAAGATTTTTTGAACACCTGTGAAAAATATGAACAAACTAGACCGACACCTTTAATATTAAAGTATGAAACAGGCGGGTTTAATTGTTTGCATCAAGATTTATATGGCGACATATTTTTCCCGTTTCAAGTAGTGTTTGTATTAAATCAACGAGATAAAGACTTTTGCGGTGGAGAATCTCTATTAGTGGAACAAATTCCTCGTGCTCAGAGTAGGGGACATGTAATTACTTTAGAACAAGGCAGCGCGCTGATCTTTCCTACTAACCATAGACCTGTTCTAGGTAAAAAAGGATATTACAAAAATACGGTTCGTCACGGAGTAAGCACGGTTACCGCTGGAGAACGATACGGTCTTGGAATCATTTTTCACGATTCTAAATAAAGTGAAACTTTAATCAGTGGGGTTTTTCTTCATCCCCCACTGATTAAAAGCCCTCATCAATCGGGCTTTTACGGGTAGTTTATCTCCCGCCTAACTTCTTTGCTTTTGCTGAATTTTGAGGTGGGAGTATTACTGCTCGTTAATGCGGAATAAAAATTAAACTTCAATATCTTGCTATTCCATTCCTAGAATTGTACATTCTGAATTTATAGGGAGTATATTGTAAGGAGAGGTGAGATAAATGCTGGATAGTATCAATAACGGACATAAAGAGAGCCATGATCATAGAATTTCGAATGATATAGAAATGATAACAGATGAAAAGTGGCAAGCAATTATAAATAATGATGCAGCGTACAATAATCAATTTTTCTACGCTGTAAAGTCGACAGGGATATTCTGTAAACCATCCTGTAAATCTCGCGTTCCGAAAAAAGAAAATGTATGCATTTTTCCAAACGCAGAAGAAGCTCTCGGCGCAAATTTTCGCCCTTGTAAACGTTGCAAGCCCACTAATGAAAATCTGCCTGATAGCGAGTGGGTTGATTTAATTACTGAATACATTGATAAAAATTTCACAGAAAAATTAACTCTAGAATCGTTAGCAGATATTTGTCATGGGAGTGCGTATCATATGCATCGAACATTTAAAAGAATTAAAGGCATTACGCCGGTTGAGTATATACAACAAGTTAGAGTACACACGGCTAAAAAGTATTTGATTCAGACAAATAAAGCGATTGGAGATATCGCCATATGTGTGGGGATGGCTAACGCGCCTTATTTTATTACTTTATTTAAAAAGAAAACTGGACAGACACCAACACAATTTCGTCAAATGAGTAAAATGGAGGGAAAGTACAATGGAAACAAAGAATAAACCAACCCTTTATTGGTCTTTATTAAAGTTTAAGGATTGGAATTTTTATATTGCTTCAACTACAAAGGGGCTTGTGTTTGTAGGTTCACAGAACAAACCATTCGAGGAATTGTTCGAATGGGCTAAGAAACGCTTTCCAGGAAGTTCTCTGGTTGAAGATGATGAAACGCTTGAACCCTATGTCGTTGAAATGACTCAGTATCTAGAAGGAAAGCGGAAAACCTTTACTGTTCCATTTGAGTACGTAGGTACGCAATTTCAGCTAGCAGTCTGGAATGCACTTTGTGAAATTCCTTATGGACAGACGAAATCCTATTCCGACATTGCAAATGATATAAATAAACCAGCAGCTGTTCGTGCTGTAGGCACGGCTATTGGGGCTAATCCGGTATTAATTACTGTACCGTGCCATCGTGTAATAGGAAAGAATGGCTCATTAACTGGCTATCGGGGCGGATTAGAAATGAAGACACTGCTCCTGGATCTGGAAAAGCGAGCTTCATCTAGCAATGAGTAATTATTGCTAGATGAATGGAGGTTCCGTCATGAAAAGTGAATTATTCTATAAAAGTCCGAAAACCATTCTAAATAAAGGGACTGGCTTTCTTTCTGGATATACTCATTCACTAAATCCTTATACAGGCTGTTCATTTGGTTGTTCCTATTGTTATGTACGCGAAATGCCTGTATCTCTTTTTCGGAAGGGGAATGGGGAAATTGGGTCGATGTTAAAAAAGGAGCTGCGAATTTATTAAAAAAGGAACTTTATCACGCCAAAGCCAAAGGGAATGTAACCATTTTTATGTCATCAAGTACAGACCCGTATCAACCAATAGAGCATAAGGAAAAAGTGACGCGATCTTTACTAGAAGTTATGGTAGAAGATCCCCCTGACTTCCTATTAGTACAGACTAGAAGCCCACTTGTAAGTCGAGATATCGATTTGCTGCAACATTTTAAAGATAAAGTTCGAGTAAGTATGACAATTGAGACAGATTCGGAAACGATACGTAAACATTTTACTCCAAAGGCCCCCCCAATTCAGGTGCGCTTTAAGATATTGGAAAAATTAGTAGGAATACCGACCCAAGTTGCTATAGCCCCCATCTTACCGAGTGGGGAATATTTTCCTGTTAAATTGAAGCCATTCGTCGATCGGATATGTATTGATGACTACTTCATGGGCGATGGCAGGGGTGGAAAACGCACAAGAAAACTTGATATTGAGAAAAAATATGCCCAAATTGGTTTAGAAGAATGGTATGGACCACATGTAATTAAAAAAGTATATAACCGATTTATTGAAATCTTTCCGGAAAATCACGTTTATGTGAGCCAGGCTGGGTTTGAGCCGTAAAAAAATAGGAAGTGATTGCATGTATAAAGATTATGAGAAAAGTGCTGAAAATAGAAAAAAGACATTCACCCTGTTGGGTGCCGATATGCATCCATATTAAAGTGATACACCGGGAATTTTTGGTGGGTATCGACCGAGTAAATTATATGGAAGATTAGATTGTCCCTCAGCGCTTAGAGCTATAACAAAAGTTAAATACTGCATGTTTTTTGCTGATGAACAGATGGCTATATCAGCAGGTTTTAGGCCATGTGCAGTTTGCATACCTGAAAAATATGCACGATGGAAGAAAAAGAAATGATAAGAGGGCTAATGAAAATGTTTAAAACGCATGACGAAATTTTGGATTATTATGATATTGAATCAGTTCGAATTTTTTGTAAATAGAATCGCAGTGATACATAAACGTACACTTTTCATATGCAAACTTATTTTTCATGTTGTCTCAATTTCATTGACCTCTTTATTTTCCTATCCCCGTTTCATACTGCGGATAATACTTTTTGTTTCTTTATCCACACGATTAGATTCCGTAATTTTTTGCAAGGCTTTATTATATGTAAAATCATCGAGCATGTTGTTTCTTAAATATTCCATTGCTAAATCGGGAAGTTTCACATAACAGATAGAGACAGCCCACGCAACCGCCATTTTGGCATAAAACCCTTCATGCTTTACACGATCCAGGAGGTTGAGCACCCTTTCGATGTATTCAGTCTCGATATAAAAGTCTAGGAGCATAACCACTCCAAATCGTATCTCATATTCTTTCTTAGAAGACAGATAGGGCTGTAAAAACTCCCATACACGTTCTTTATTTTCCTTTGTAGATTTAAGACCTATACAAAAGCTGTCACAGACCGACCAATTATCAATTTTCGGCACGAACGAAGCCACATAAAACAGGAGTTCTTCAATATCCGTCTTAACATAGCCAATGACCATACCTTGCAGCATGATTTCCTCAAAATATTCATCTTTTGCAGTTGCAAGGTAAGTGTGCCAGTCCCCCTTTGCAATTTTTTTAGCTATTTTACGAAGCTCTGGCAGCCGAACACCTAATACATTGTTAATAGTAGGTATAAGTGCGGCCGAAAACTTCTGATAGTCTGTATCAATGAGTTCAAAGATTTGTTTTCTAATTATATTTTCCATTCGGGCTCTCCTATTTATTTGATTTCTTTACATTTACTATTTGACAACCTCACTATAACTGATTATTTTCTGGAAAAGTCAAGAATTGAATATAACAGCAAGATATCGAAACAATATTATTAGTTACTTTTAAATATTCCCTTGTATAAATAAAACTGGATAAATAAAAGCTGACTAATAATAATTCATTGGAAGAGCGTTAAACCTTCAAATTCTCCGAGAGTTCGGTTTTTATCCCACTCTTCTTAACGTAATATGAGATAGAGAGAAAAATTATGAACCTCGATTCCAAAGTGAGTCGAGGTTTTTTATGCAAATAGTTAAAATACAATAAAGAACAGTCGTTGATTGAATTCTCTTAAAAAACCGAATAAAAAGAAAAATATGATATATTTATACTATCCAATCATTTTTAAGGGAGATGGGGAACATGACAAAGGAAAACCGAACAGCTGAAAATAAGGAACTCACGATTTTTAACCACATTGGAAACACAATTGTAACGGAAGATAGAGAAATTCAAATTATTTCAAGAATAGAAGAGCCTCTTATTGTCGTGTTAGCAAATGTACTAAGTGATGAAGAGTGTGAAATGTTAATGGGAATGTCTAGGAATAAAATGAAACGTTCTAAAATTGGTGTTTCGCGCAATATAAATGACATGCGGACGAGTAGTGGTACGTTTTTAGAAGAAAGTGAGGTCACTACTAGAATCGAAAGACGAATCGCTTCGATCATGAATGTTCCTATTGAACATGGAGAAGGGATACAGATTTTAAAGTATACAGTTGGCCAAGAATATAAAGCGCATTATGATTTTTTCGCAGAAAACAGTGCGGCAGCAAATAATAATCGTATGAGTACCCTTGTCATATATTTAAATGATGTAGAAGAAGGCGGAGAGACTTTCTTTCCCAAACTCAACCTTTCTGTATCTCCGAAAAAAGGAATGGCGGTATATTTCGAATATTTTTATCAGGATACATCATTAAACAAACTCACTTTACATGGCAGTGCACCTGTTATCAAAGGTGAAAAATGGGTTGCGACGCAATGGATGAGAAGAAGGCATTTATATTAAAATATCACTCTGAGCTGTGATTTGAAAGAACTCCACACCGTCAAGATAAGCTTATTTGGTTTCTAAAGAGTATTTCTTCATAAAAACTGCACCTCCAATTATTCTTGGTATCTAACAATTGGAGTACAGTTCAGAATAGGGTCTCTTTTAGTCAATATCAACATTAATGTTTAGCCGTGTTTATTTTTTAAAAAAATATATAAATATTTATCTAAATTTTCTAAAAATATTGACAAAAACACTTTCAATTTTTATACTTATGGCAGCTTGTATGAATGTAATGGACTGTTAATAAGTCATTTTGTAATATTTAATAATGAAAGCGTTTTTATAAGGGGGAGAAGAAATATGATGATGGATGTCCCATTAACAATTAATTCGATGATCGAAAGAGCAGAGAAGTTATTTCCAAAGAAAGAAATTATCTCTCGTACACATAGCACAATTACACGATTAACGTATAAGGAGTTAGGTGAGCGGACGAGACGGTTGTCTAGTGCGTTGCAAAAATTAGGTGTGAAGCAAGGGGAACGAGTTGGCACATTAGCATGGAATCACCATCGTCATGTAGAAGCCTATTTTGCGATTCCTGGTATTGGTGCTGTCCTGCATACGATTAACATTCGTTTATCCCAGCAACACATTTCTTATATTATTAACCATGCAGAGGACCGTATTTTACTCATAGATGAAGATATGGTACCGCTTATTGAGAAAATTCAAGGGGAATTATCAACTGTACAAGCTTATATCATCATGACTGATGAAAAAGAACTTCCAGAAACTTCACTTCAACCTGTATACCACTATGAAAAACTTCTTGAAGAAGGAGATCCTAATTTTCCATTTTTAAAAGATATTGATGAAAATATGCCAGCTGGTATGTGTTATACATCGGCTACGACAGGTAATCCGAAAGGCGTCGTATATACGCATCGCAGTACTGTTTTGCATAGTATGTCGCTTGGACTTGCAGATACAACGGCAGTTTCTGAAAGTGATGCTGCTATGCCGATTGTTCCAATGTTTCATGTAAACGCTTGGGGATTGCCGTTTGCAGCAACATGGTTTGGATCCAAGCAAGTTCTTCCTGGGCCGATGTTTACACCGAAGATTTTATTAGAAATGATGCAGGAAGAAAAAGTAACAATCGCAGCTGGTGTTCCAACAATTTGGCTTGGTGTGCTGCAAGAATTAGAAAAAAATTGTTATGATTTATCAAATATAAGACGATTTTTATGCGGCGGAGCAGCTGCGCCGAAAAGTGTGATTGCAGCATTTGAACAAAAATACAATGTTCCGTTCGTACATGCATATGGAATGACAGAAACAAGTCCGCTTGTTACGCTTGCACGTTTGAAAAGTTATGAACGCGAACTACCTTATGAAGAACAACTTACAATACGGGCGAAGCAGGGTTATTTAGTGCCTGGTGTAGAGATGAAAGTTGTTGGAGAAAAAGGAGAGGTAGCATGGGACGGACAGCAAATGGGCGAGCTGTGTTTACGTGCTCCTTGGATTGCGGCAAGTTATTATAAAGACGAACGAACAGTAGATGGATTTCGAGATGGATGGTTATATACAGGAGATGTCGTTACGGTGGATGAAGAGGGATGTATTAAGATTGTTGATCGTACGAAAGATGTAATCAAAAGCGGAGGAGAATGGATTTCATCTGTTGATTTAGAAAATGCCTTAATGGCACATGAAGCAATATTTGAGGCGGCTGTTGTCGCAGTTCCTCATAAACAGTGGCAAGAGCGTCCTGTTGCATGCGTTGTTGTAAAACAAGATCAATCTGTTACAAAAGAAGAATTATATGACTTTTTAAAACCGCAATTTGCAAAATGGTGGTTACCAGATGAGATTGTTTTTCTGAAAGAAATTCCAAAAACTTCAGTCGGGAAATTTTTGAAGCAAGCACTTCGAAAAGAACTAGAGGAATTCTATATAGAAGATTAATTTTTTGTAAAGATAATCATATTTTGTTAGTAGTGTAAAATAGCGTATGTATGAAAAATTATAATAAGAAGGTATGTGACTTTATACATCGTTATCAATGGAGAATGTGTATGAAAGTAAATATAATGTGGGATTTTGATGGTACTTTAGTAGATAGTTATCGTGTATTTGTACGTATGTTTAAAAGAGTTGTAGAAGAACACATACATGAAGATGATATTATGAAACATTTAAAGATTTCATTTACACATGCAGTAAAATATTATGGGTTATCACAGCAACAAATTGATTAAATATTCTCATGGAAAGGTCTGTGCATCCATGAGAGTATCAACCGTTTCCTAGAGTAGAAAAAGTATTACAAAGAGCGCATCGTAATTGTATTGTAACTCATAATTCGAAGAAAGAAGTATTGCGGATATTAAAATATTATGGATGGGAAGATGGATTTCTTAAAAAGCCAAATCCAGAATCATATGTTCATATGCAAAAGAAATATGCTATCAATTTCGTTGTGGGAGATCGTGAGTTAGACATTATACCGGCTACAAAACTAGGAATTACAACATGTGCTTTTCAAAACGAAGCAATCCCAGGCGCAGATTATTACATTGATTCATATCATCAGTTATTTCATATTCTGAAGGAGAAGAGTATGCAAATATAAAAGAAACACAAGAAGCAATTTATGCTTCTTGTGTTTCTTTTTGCGTATGAATAAGGTGTGATAAAAATGCTTCGCCTGTCACAGTTGCTTTACCGCCGCCGCGTGCGCTTTTTGGATTCCCTCCGCCTTTTCCTTCTATTAGAGGAAGGGCTGTTTTTAAAAGGGTATTCATATTTAGCTTAACGGCTGGACCACATGCACAAATGCATTGTAAGTTTTCGCCGTTTTGTGTAACAAGATATGTAATGGCGTGGTCATCTTTCTCTGTAAGGATAGCTGCTAATTTAGCAAGTTCCTGCATAGAACGCTCTGTATAGATAACGGCAATTTGTTTGCCATATGAAGTTTCTTCTGCTTGCTGTAACAATTCATTTGCTTCTACAAGAATGAGTTTTTCATTGGCTGCTTGCAACGCTTTTTCATTTTCCTTTTGAGCAGAAAGGAGCTGTTTTATTTTGTTTGCAATATTGCTTTCTTTACTATGTAAATGCTGTGCGGCATCTTTCAAGAGGAAATGATTGCGCTGCATTAGTTCAATTGTACGCCATCCGCAAACAAATGTAAGGCGAATGTTTCCTTTATGACGCTCCCAATTGATAATTTGAATTGGGCCGACTTCGCCCGTTTGTTTTGGATGCGTACCACCACATCCGTTAAAATCAAGATTTTCAATAATCACAACACGAATATTTTCTGTTACAGTTGGTTCTTTTCGCAAAGGAAGTTGCTTTGCTTCTTCTAGATTTACCCACCGAACTGTAATTGGACGGTTTTCAAGGACAATTTGATTTGCAAGATTTGCAGCTTCCTCAGCTATTTCGAAAGAGAGGTCAGAAGTTTCTAAATCAATTGTTACAATTTCTCTTCCTAGGTGAAAACCGATCGTTGGAATATTGAAGTGATCCCAAAATATCGCGGACAAAATATGCTGCCCGGCATGTTGTTGTATATGATCGAAACGACGTTTCCAAGAAACATATCCCGTTACTTCATTTGTATGAATCACTTCAGTAATGTAATGACGAATTTCACCATCTATTTCTTCCACATTTATAACAGGAGTGTCATTTAATTGCCCTGTATCATGGGGCTGACCACCGCCCGTTGGATAAAAAGCTGTTTGTGTTAATACAACATATAAATTGTCGTCTTTGTCACGTTCCTGTTTTGTAATTTGAGCTGTAAAGGTTTGTAAATATGGATCTTTATAAAATAATTTGTGATTCACAACCTTACTCCTTTCAAACTTAGCTTTATAAATATAAATTTAAAAATCGACATAAAACCCCACTTTTTTCTCCCGCAGGAAAGGTTTAAAGCAAAAGGAGAAAGCTAATGGCAGTCCTGTTGTATTCTACATAGCAGCGACTTATATGTCGAAAAATTAAAATGGACATATATAGTTCTATTGTAAAACACTACGTATAATTTTCCTAATATTTCATAAGAAAAATTCTCTTTTTTAGAATTTTCTTGCTATAATGAGAAAAAGGGGACATAACGGGGGTGGATGATATGTTGTATGAAAATGGCGTACGCAAACTGATTCATCTAAACACAAATATTTCTGAACTATATCGAGAATTGAATGAAATGACCCGTCATTTAAAAGAATGTAACCGTGAAAGTGTAATATTTGATCGGTTATATGTGAAAGAATTATTATGGAAAAAAGAAGAGATAGTTTCTATGTATGATCAGCTCCTCGTTCAACTTTGCATCAATGAATGTTTTGATATGAAAAGTTTCATTTCTGGAGAATATGCTTATACACATGAAGAAGTAGAGAACTATGTAGCAGAATTTAATAGTAAACATAATGTGAATATTTTAGTAGAGGAAGTATTAAAAGAATTACAGTTTACATATGGTATTGATATGGAGCTGAAACGAACAGTTCGTGTTTAAGAAAATGAAAATTATGGTTTCAAAGGAAGCTGTTTTTCAGCTTTCTTTTTCTTTACGTTGCATTTAGATATAGAGAAGGTGAAAGAGATGAAGGGGAAGTTAGGAAGCATTCATCCAATTGGGATGACTATCATTTTTGGAACATTATTTGCAAGATTTGCAACATCGATGAGTAT
This sequence comes from Bacillus sp. S10(2024), assembly GCF_050473865.1. Classification (NCBI taxonomy): domain Bacteria; kingdom Bacillati; phylum Bacillota; class Bacilli; order Caryophanales; family Bacillaceae; genus Bacillus; species Bacillus sp. S10(2024). The sequence goes on from NZ_JBFLUR010000002.1 coordinate 744,171, forward strand.
TCCGTTTTTAGCAATTTACTTAACGAATGCAAAAGAAATATCAGCAGGCGTTACAGGAGCAATTATTGGAACAAGTGCATTAGTGGGGGTATTTGCAAGTTTTATTGGCGGGAATTTATCAGATCGTTACGGGCGAAAGAAGATTATGTTATCCTCTATTATAGTTTGGATTCTTGTCTTTATTGGGTTTGGATTTGCGGAGCATGTTGCTGCATTTTTCCTCCTAAATGCACTAAATGGGATGTGTCGTTCATTTTTTGAACCAACGTCCCGCGCTTTATTATCTGATTTAACAAAACCGGAGCACCGCTTAATGGTGTTTAACTTACGTTACGGTGCTATTAATGTTGGTGTTGCGATTGGACCACTTGTTGGTCTTCAGATTGGCAGTGCTGAATCAACAACACCATTTTTTATAGCGGCTATTATGTATGTTCTTTATACAATTATACTTGTATTACAATTTCGAAAGTATCATGTTGGAGAGGAAAAAACAGAAGAGAGAGAACGAGTTACGTTTATAGATTCCTTGCGCATTATAAGAAAAGACATTGTTTTTTTAGTTGCATTAATTGGAATTATTATTAGTACAGCAGGATACGCACAGTTTTCATCAACGCTTTCTCAATATTTTGCGAAGTCTCATCTATTTGAAAATGGAGTGGAATTATTTTCTTATGCATTAGCATTAAACGCAATTACTGTAGTAATCGTTCAGTACCCACTCATTCAAGTTTGTAAAAAATATACACCGCTCGTATCAATTATGATCGGTACAATATTTGTTAGTACAGGATTATGTGGATTTGGATTCGCGGAATCAATGTGGGCTGTTTTTGTTTGGACGGTCATATTTACAATTGGAGAAGTATTAATGTTTTGCATGACAGATGTGTTTATTGATCAAATTGCGGTTGCGAATTTAAAGGGAACATATTTTGGGGCAATGGGATTTTCAGGGATCGGATCTGTTATTGGGCCATGGTTTGGTGGGCTTCTGTTAGATTATTACGGTTATCACAGTGGTTTTACGATTTTTGTAATTTTGGCGATTTTTTCTATGCTTGCATTTCCAATTCTTTTATTGACGAGAAGTTTGCTTCGTAAAAGAACGATGGAAGAAAAAATAGGAAGTACAAATGTAATGTGATTTAGAATTAAGGTTCCGAAATGAAAAAGGTGGATAATTGTAATCAGCCACCTTTTTTCGTATACATTTATATTTTTTCGGTTGCAGAAAGGGCATTTCTTATATGACTTAATAAATTTGTATACAATTATTTTATAAGGAGAACAGTTCTTTCTGTTAGTTGCGCTGCTTCTGTTTTAGATATGTGAATGGCAAGAAGACCATTTTCAAGATAGGCTAACATTTTTTTATATATAATAGTAGCTGGTAAGAAAATCATATGCTGCAAGGCGGAATTATTATTAGATATGTTAATTTGTAGACCTGTCTCCATCTTTTTAATAAAAATATTTTGCTCAACTATGTTCGGGATATCAGCTTCTAAAATATATTCTTGTTCTGTTTCAAAAAGGTCAACGTGAATATCGTTTGGTGAGGGGGAGTTTGTGTATAAATCGGAGCAAAATTGATTCATCCATTCTTCAAAGCCATCAACATGAAAAAGGCAGTCTTTTTTCTTTTGCTTGCCCATTGTAAGAAAACCTCCGTAAAATTTCATTCATAATACGATATTCACTTTGAAATTAGAGGTGAAAAGGAAAGAGGAAATGTGCTTTTCAAAAAGGGGAGATAGTATAAATATATGATAAATAGACAGTGCACATGCACTGTCTATTTTTTTACATATCATGGTGAGCGTGATTTTTTTGGCGGGAATGTTTTCGATTTTTTACTTTGTGTGATCCGCTTAATGGTTCCGGTTGTCCGCCAGAAACCTGTCCTTGCGGTGAATTTTTACGAATGGATTTGCTGTTGTTTTTCTCCATTTATACTACCCCTCTTTTTATTAAGCTTTAGCGATTAATCAAATCAACGATAAAGCTCGATTAGCGAAACGTATCAGCTGAGGAAGAGCACTACGCCTAAAGTTTCGCTTTATCTTAGGATGAGAGAACTTCATAAATTTATACGAGAATGTTTTTTGAGAAAAAGGTAAAAGATAATGGAGAGTAATGACAGAAAGGGGAATGATTATGCCGTACCACAAGGATAAACAACAAGCATTTCAAGCTGCGCAGCAAGGAATAACAGATGCAGAAAACGTGTATAACAACATTGTGAAAAACGATCCGAATTATGCCCAGGACTTAAAACATTTACGTCAAGAAGTGCAAGAAGCATATGAACAAATCCAAAATGCATTAGAAGTTGCTTCTGAAACACAGCGAACGCAATTACAACAGTATGAACAAGATTTAGGGCAGATTATGCAAAATGTGGAGGAAGCGCGTGATTATTAGGTTGTTGAGCTTCCTCAGCAGCCTTTTCACATAAAAAGAGGTAATAATGATAAATAAAACGAACCGCATTATAATCAGTTGTCTAATCATAGTGTTAAGCTTGATGGAAATTGAGAAAGTCGATGCAAAGATGTTAATGAGAAAAGAGTTAGAGCCTACTGGTTATGTAACGTGGGAAGTACCAACGAATGAGAAAATAATAGCAATTACTTTCGATGATGGTCCGGATCCTACATATACACCGCAAATTTTAAATGTATTACGCGAATACCACGCAGAAGCGACTTTTTTTATGATTGGCTTCAGAGTTCAGCGTAATCCATATTTAATCAAACAAGTACTAAAAGATGGTCATGAAATTGGAAATCATACAATGAACCATTTGTATGCACGGAATACAAATGGACAAAAGCTCGAGAATGATATTCTAGAGGGGAAAAAATATTTGGAAAAGTGGGTAGAGAAACCACTCCTTTTCCGTCCACCTGGTGGTTATATTAATGAATCGGTGTTTAAAACAGCGACAGAAGCAGGATATCAAATTGTATTATGGTCATGGCACCAGGACCCAAAGGATTGGTCTAATCCTGGGAAAGATAAAATTGTACAACATGTACTAAGCAATGCAAGAAGTGGTGATATTGTTTTACTACATGACGGCGGAGCTGATAGAAGTCAAACTGTTGAAGCATTAAAAGAAATTTTGCCAGTCTTACAAAAACAAGGGTATCGCTTTGTGAAAGTGTCAGAGTTATTAAAGTACAAGCATTGAAAAATCCCAAAAGATTATCTTTTGGGATTTTGAGTTATTGATTCTTTTTACGCTTTTTATTGTTTTGGCGTTGTGCAGGTGTTAATGGCTCATTCGAAAATTCCTCATTGTATCCTGTACCTTGTCCTTGTGCAGAGGCAGCATTCATTCCAGGAATGACATGGTTTGCTTTACGTTTTCCCATTATTATCCCCCTTAGTCAGCCATGAGAATTTGAATAGTTCGGTTCATTTATAAAGTAAAATACCTTCTTAAAAGAAGTTTCACTTTATAGGAATAGTATCTGTTAACGGGAAAATTATTATACAGCAACGAGGTTATAAAGAAAACTTATGATAAACCATAAGTTTCTTATTGTTTACTTATCCTTTAAGTTGTAATAATATATTATCGTAAGGTATTGAAAAATTCGTCTACATTTTATATTCAGACAATTTCAGTCACGTTTAACAGGGGGGTAACCATAATGGTAAAACACAATCCATTTAACACTCGCGCAACATTTGAAGTAGATGGAAACACGTATCACTATTATAGTTTGAAAGCGCTTGAAAATGCAGGGGTAGGTAATGTTTCTAAATTACCTTATTCGGTTAAAGTATTACTTGAGTCAGTACTTCGTCAAGTTGATGGCCGTGTTATTAAAGATGAACATGTTGAAAATTTAGCGAAATGGGGAACGAAAGATATTCAAGATATCGATGTACCGTTTAAACCATCTCGCGTTATCTTACAAGACTTTACAGGAGTTCCAGCTGTTGTTGATTTAGCTTCTCTTCGTAAAGCAATGGCAGATATGGGCGGAGATCCTGATAAAATCAATCCAGAAATTACAGTTGATCTTGTTATTGACCATTCTGTACAGGTTGATAGAGCGGGTTCAGCAGATGCGCTTCAATTTAACATGGATTTAGAATTCAAACGTAATGAAGAACGTTATAAATTTTTGAGCTGGGCACAAAAATCATTTGATAACTACCGTGCAGTTCCACCAGCAACAGGTATCGTTCACCAAGTAAACCTTGAGTATTTAGCGCCAGTTGTGCATGCAGTGAAAAATGCTGAAGGTGAACTTGTTGCATACCCAGATTCATTAGTAGGAACAGATTCTCATACAACGATGATTAACGGTATTGGCGTTCTTGGATGGGGCGTTGGTGGTATTGAAGCAGAAGCTGGAATGCTTGGACAGCCTTCATACTTCCCAGTACCAGAAGTAATCGGTGTGAAATTAACAGGTACACTTCCAAGTGGTACAACAGCAACAGACGTTGCATTAAAAGTAACACAAGTATTACGTCAAAAAGGTGTAGTTGGAAAATTCGTTGAATTCTTCGGTAGCGGTTTACAAAGTATGCCACTAGCTGACCGTGCAACAATTTCTAACATGGCACCAGAGTACGGCGCGACTTGTGGATTCTTCCCAATCGATGATATTTCATTAGATTACTTACGTTTAACAGGAAGAAGCGAAGAACAAATTCGTATCGTTGAAGAATATTGTAAAGCGAACGGCTTATTCTATACAGCTGATAGTCAAGATCCAATCTATACAGATCTTGTTGAAATTGATTTAAATACAATTGAGTCTAACCTTTCTGGTCCGAAACGTCCACAAGACTTAATTCCTCTTTCTAACATGAGAGATGAGTTCCGTAAAGCTGTTGTGGCACCGGTTGGTAACCAAGGATTTGGCTTCGCAGAGCAAGAATTTGATAAAGAAGTGAAAGTAGTATTAGAAGATGAAGAAGTAACGATGAAAACAGGTGCAATTGCAATTGCTGCGATTACAAGCTGTACAAATACATCTAACCCATATGTATTAATTGGTGCAGGTTTAGTTGCGAAAAAAGCAATTGAAAAAGGACTTAAAGTACCTGGTTATGTAAAAACTTCATTAGCACCAGGATCTAAAGTTGTTACGGAATACTTAGATAAGTCTGGATTAACAACTTATTTAGATCAATTAGGTTTCCAAACAGTAGGTTATGGCTGTACAACTTGTATCGGTAACTCTGGCCCATTAGCACCAGAATTAGAAGAATCAATCGCTGCAAATGACCTATTAGTAACATCTGTATTATCTGGTAACCGTAACTTTGAAGGTCGTATTCATCCTCTTGTAAAAGCAAACTACTTAGCATCACCACCGCTTGTAGTTGCATATGCACTTGCTGGTACAGTAGATATCGACTTGAAAAATGATGCAATCGGTAACGATGCAAACGGCAACCCAATTTACTTTAATGAAATTTGGCCAACAGCGGCAGAAATCGAAGAAGTTGTACAAAATGTTGTAACATCTGAACTATTTAAGAAAGAATATGCACAAGTATTTAACAGCAACGAACGTTGGAACGAAATCCAAACTTCAAACGAAGCGTTATATACTTGGGATAATGACTCAACATATATCCAAAACCCACCGTTCTTTGAAGGATTATCTAAAGAACCAGGTGAAGTAGAAGCACTTTCAGGACTACGCGTTGTTGGTAAATTTGGTGATTCTGTAACAACAGACCACATTTCACCAGCAGGATCTATCGGTAAAAACACACCAGCAGGCCGTTACTTATTAGAAAATGGCGTACAGCCAGTTGACTTCAACTCTTACGGTTCTCGCCGTGGTAACCATGAAGTTATGATGCGTGGTACATTTGCGAACATCCGCATTAAAAACCAAATCGCACCTGGCACAGAAGGTGGATTCACAACATACTGGCCAACAGGCGAAGTGACATCTATCTATGATGCAGCAATGAAATACAAACAAGACGGCACAGGTCTTCTTGTAATCGCTGGTAAAGACTACGGTATGGGAAGCTCACGTGACTGGGCTGCAAAAGGTACAAACCTTTTAGGCATCAAAGCAGTTATCGCAGAAAGCTTCGAGCGTATCCACCGCAGTAACCTAGTATTAATGGGCGTATTACCATTACAATTTAAAGATGGTGAAAGCTCAGAAACATTAGGTCTTACTGGTCAAGAGTCATTTGAAATTCAAATCGATAAAACAGTAAAACCACGCGACCTTGTAACAGTAGTTGCAACTGACCTTGATGGAAACAAAAAACAATTTGAAGTTGTAGCACGCTTCGACAGCGAAGTAGAAATCGACTACTACCGTCACGGCGGTATCTTACAAATGGTTCTTCGTGAGAAATTAGAAGAGTCTAAGGTTTCTAACTAAGTTTAGATTTCAATAATTTTAAATGAACAATAGTTTAGTAGTTTCTAGATTAGTATAAATATTTACACTGTATGAAAAAGGGAAGCTAACGAAAGTTATCTTCTCTTTTTTTATAATTGCGAATCGGCTCGGTATCGTTAAAAAGATTTTTGACATAAAGGAAATAAAACAATCGGTAATTTTTGTTGTTATATTATAAAAGTTTCGGAGGGAACAATGATGAAAGGAAATAAAAAAGAGCTACAAATAAACGACAAATCGATTCGTTATACACATTTCGAAATGGGTTCCAAAACGATTTGCTTTATGTTTTCAGGTTCAGGTTACAATTACGATAAACCATTGTTTTATTACGCGACAATGGCAATGCTCCAAAATAAAATTGATATTGTCCATGTCCATTACTCCTATAATGAGCAACCAACGAAAAATAATATTGAAAAGATAACAAAGATAATGATGGATGATATTAATCCTGTGATTTTAGATGTTTTAAAAAATGGACAATATGACAATTCTATTTTTTTAGGAAAATCACTCGGAACAATACCAATCGCGAATGACTTAATGAAGAGAGAAGAATTCCTAAAGTCAAAAATGATTTTATTTACTCCTCTAATAAATTTTGATTCGATCTTTGACTCAATCTTGAATAGTCAACATCAAGGGCTTTTCGTCATCGGGGATAAAGATCATTATTACAATGCAAATCAAATTGACCAATTAAGTAAATCGAATTTAAAAGTTGATGTAATTCAAAATGCAAATCATTCCTTAAATGTTGGAGAATATGAAACAACAAATTCAATTTTAGCTTTATCAAGGGTAATAGAAAAACTCCAAGAAACCGTTAGGACAAATTAGTGATAAACTGATAGGATCAAAAGTGCTAATTGCACCTCTTTTGCATTTTGTACTTCAAATTTAACCCCGTTACTATTCAAAGAGTTGCATTATTATGCTTTTAAACTTTCAGCACCTGAAGATGCAGGTTGCTGTTTTCCTGGTTTCACAAATACCATGGCTAGCATAGCAATAACGACTGCAATCGCAGCAGCAAGGAACATGGCTTGATATCCAGAAGTACACAGAGCCTAGAAATAAATTGTACTTACAACTGAATGAGTTGGTGAAAGGGTTAAATCGAATCTTACAAGGATTTAAAAATTACTACAGCTTATCTCCAATTGTTCAGAAATGGCTTAGCAAAATAGACTGGTACGTTCTAGAGAGATTCAATCTTTTCTGAAACAAGCAAAGAAATATTCGAAAGAAACATGGTCGTTTTAAGGACATGATAAAGAAAATACCATACACACTCGTGAAAGTAGGAAGCTAGAATAAACTGAAAACCAAAGAAATTTGTTTCAGTTTTCTACTCTACTCAAAACTTGGCATTTTATTTATCACCCATTGATTATTTTCATAACTGAATTCTATTTCTACATCTTTTGTTACATTTGCATACTCGTTATATGTCTCCACTTTTGCTGCTAACTTACCATCCTTTAATTGAGAAGAAGTAATCTTTATATATTTAGTTGCAGCTTTTGAACTTGGATCTCCAATAACATAGTGCATTTTTCCGTCTATTTCTTTTACATATTCACTTTGCATATATTCCGTAATAAATTGTTTTGAGAAATATGTAGACAATGTAGTTTCTAACGCTTTTTTTGTATTATATGCGGGGATGAGCAATTCCCCGTACGAAAAACGCCCCATTGATTTTGAATTCCCTGTGAATGCTCTCGTTTGGATATAGGTGAGTTCTTTTTGTGCATTTAATACTTTGTTTAACATTGCGTCATTAGGTAACGGTTTATCTTTTATTTCATTTGATTTTTTTGTCTTCAGATTTAAAATAACGCCATTATCTGTATATAGATACATATCTCCTGCTATAAAATATAAATAAGATTTAGAAGGTTCAAGAGCTTTGTTATAGATTAATTCTTCACTTCCACCATTGATTTTTCTCTTATACACACCGTCATTTTTTACATAATAAAAAGTATCCCCTGTTATGTTCATCTGTAAGACGTCCTGTATTAATAGCTTTTCTGTATTTTGCTGAACGTCTAACTCGTATATACCGTGCGTAGCTTTATGTGCTTCAAAAGGGAGCGAAAAATCTACAACAGCATATAGTTTTTCATCATGATATACCGCACTAGATATTTCTGCATACTTTTCCTTTGACCAGGTTTTGTTATTCTTGGTAACCTGTCTTCCACGATTTTTATTCCAATGTAGAATACTATCATCTATTGTTTGAGCCCAACCAGTGTATTTAGGTGTAGTTTCCTCTTCTTGTCCTGTTTTCAAATCCATTTTTATAATCCCTACAATATCAAAACCACCATGCTCCGAGTATTTTTTCGGATAAAACAAAGTTTGATCTTTTATATATACGTAACTTGTATCTGTTTTCAATGTATCGAGTTTTTTAGCTGAAATGTCATACTTCATTAAAGAAGGCAGTTCATTTGAACCTGTATTATCATTTGTCGCCATATGGATAAAATATAAAGATTGATTGCTTATATTTATATAAGAGGCATTTACATCTTTTACTAAAAGTTCTGATGTTTGAAAATAATCCTTTGTACGATAAATACCTTTTGTATTCTTACTTCCATTGACCGCATAATAAATCCAACCATCACTTTCGACCATTTTCCCTTTGTTAGAAATGTTCCCAACCGTATTTCCTCTTTTTTCAGCCTCTTTTATTTGCTGCTGTACTATTGAATCAGTTTGTGTATCCTTTTTTTCTTTCTTGACATTTGTTGTATTTGCTGTTTTGTTTTCTGCTTCACAACCAAAAAGAGAAATTGAAATGGCCATGGTTGCAATAATAACTATTGTTTTTTCATAAATGTTCCCCATTGTTTGCCTCCTTATGATATTTCAATAGAATTAAATATTGGTAGTAATTGTCTACTTGCGTTTGATTATACGTGCTTTTGTGAATAAAAACAATTTTCTGTTTATTTTCCATTTGAAGCCGATAACAAGAATTAGTTTTACAAAAGGCACAAAATGTTAAACTCAAAAAAACAGTAATTTTATGTGCATGTACTGATATCGCTGTTTTTTGTATAAATATTCAAAACATAATATATCAAAGACTGTTTTTTTCTCGTATCGATGAGATTTTCGTCCGTTGTGTTGTAGGAGGTTAAACAGACGAAGCAAAATCTTTGATAGTTCCTAGGTGTCTTTTTGTATAGTTTGGAGCAGAAGAGAAAAATAGTCTTTAATCATATACATAGTTTTATATTCACTTAGCTCTTGTTTCCTCTTTATGAGAAGTAATTTCCGCATTTGAAACATAATAGAGGACAGAGTAGAATGGCAATTAGTTCCCCATACAAACACGCTATTCTTTCCTATGATTCTATAGAAAGAATAGCGTATTTTTATTATTTTTGGGATTAATTTCTTGATTTTCATGGAAATGTATTTATAAATCCAAAATATGGTTGACATTACGCGATTACATTCGTAATATTTAATTATAGATTACAAATGTAATACGAGGGGTGGAATTCTATAAAATGAAGAAATTACCTAAAATATCGGAAGCTGAATTGGAAATCATGAAAGTTCTTTGGTCAAGGTCGCCTCAAACAGCCAATGAAGTAATTGAAGTACTTGATGAAACGATGAATTGGAAACCGAAAACGATTCGAACGCTTATTAATCGATTAGTCCAAAAAGAGGCTGTTTCTTACCATCAGGATAAAGGGCGTATGTATGCATATTATCCTTTAGTGTCGCAAGATAGTTATCTGCAAGTAGAAACCAAATCGTTCCTCAAAAGTTTCTGTGGTGCAGCATTTAAACCTTTACTTGTGAATTTCTTAAAAGAAGAAAAACTTTCTTCAGAAGATATTAACGAACTCAAACGTATTCTGGATGAGAAGACTGTGGAAAGTCAGAGGAAGGATAGAGGATGATAGATATGTTTGTAAATGTCTATCTACCTCGATTTTTTGATTGGGTGATAGAAACATCAATTATGGCAAGTATATTAGTCGGATTAATCTTATGTGTCAAAATCTTGCTTAGAAACAAGATAACTCCGCGATGGCAGTACATGTTATGGATGATTTTAATTGTAAGACTTCTATTACCATGGTTACCAGATAGTTCCTATAGTATTTATTCTCTTCTTTCATATAGCTCTGGCGTGTCTGAGATTTTTCAAAAGGATACTACTCCAGCTATACAACAAAAAAGCGTGTCAGAAGATAAAGCGAATCATTCAGTAGCTACAAAAGGAGATAATTACAAATCTAACTCCGTAAATGCAATGAAAGAGAGTGACCAAATAGATAGTAATAAAAAGAAAGAAGATACTACATTTTCCGTTTATAAAGTTACGTTATATATTTGGCTTTTTGGAGTTGCTATTCTAGCGACAATAACTTGTATTACGAATAGACGATTATATTCTTACATAAAAAAGCAATCCAATATTACGGATGAAAAAATTGTTGGGATTTTTGAAAACTGTAAACAATCTATGGGAATTAAAAAGCAAATTCCATTACGGTTGGCTGGGAAAATCTCAAGTCCGACTGTTTTTGGGCTTTTTCGCCCGAGAGTATTATTATCAAGCAGACATATGAAAGTATTGAATGAGCAACAACTACAATATATTTTTTACCATGAGCTATCTCATCTGAAACGAAGAGATATAGCTGTAAATTGGGTTTTGTATAGTTTAATCATCTTAAATTGGTTTAATCCGATTCTTTGGTATGCCTATTCATGTATGCGAGAAGATCAAGAACTAGCCTGTGATGCATTTGCGCTCACCTTTATAGAATCAGAGGAACAAATTGCATATGGACATACAATTATTACTCTTTTAGAACATTATTCAAGTTATTATCAAGCACCGAATCTAGCCAATTTAAGTAGAAATAAACGAACGCTAAAGAGGAGAATTCTTATGATTAAGAAATTCCAAAAGAAATCATATCGCTGGTCTGTGCTTGGAATTATTGCAATAGTTGCTGTTGCATCTATTTCTTTATTCAATGCACCTGTAATAGAAGGAGATCAAAGGCAGAAGGGACAAACGATAGAAAAAAGTCAGAAATCTAAAGATGCTTTCCAAAATGCTGTAGACAGGCTATTTGGTACAGAAGAAAATGCGAGAAAAGAGTGGGGTTTCTCAAAAAGAACATATGAAAGTCGAACGGACTTTTTATACCATGCTGAAAAGGCTTTAACAAAAGAAGAATTTGAGAAGTATGTGCAGTTATATAAAGAGATATTACATATTGAGAAAAAAGGATTAATTAAAGTAAACATGCCTGAAAAATTCCAAGGGAATATAAAAGAGGTTAAAGAAGAGCGTTTAAGCGTAGAAAATCGTGAAAAATTAAATGAACTTCGTAATAAATCTAAACTTTATGAGGATAAGGTAGGGAAGTATCTAACATATACAGTTGAAGAAGCGCAGCAACATGTGGATTTCCAAATTAAGAAGCCAGCTTATACAATTGAAGGATACACCCTCAAGGACGAAAAGGTGGGTTATTACCTTAAAAGAAAACCAGAATTAGTTATTAAATTAGAATATGCGAACGGAAAAGGAAATTATACAATTTCTCAATCACAAGTATTCGGAGAAAGTAAAGATCCGTTCCATCATTTGTTTGTAGTAGAAGAAAACATTGAACAATACGAATTAGAAGGCAATCAAGTATTCTACTCTACTCATAACTCACATAGTAATTTACAAGGTATGAAGATGATTGTTCCTGCAAAAGGGAAAAATAGTGCGTATCAAATTGTCATTATTAATCATAGTTTAGACAATCCAGGGGAAGCAGTGTTCGATAGGAATGTAAATAAAGTGGAACTGGAAAAAATAATGCTTTCAATGCTGAAATAATAAAGAGGTGTTTTGAAGGTTTATATCTTTAGAACACCTTTTAGTTATATTAAGCCTAAATACTAGGAGGAAAAGAAATGCGTTCAAACAAATATAACACCTTAGCATTACTTTGTATGATGTTGTTTTTTATTACTTGGGCATTAATATTTTTATATGGGAATTATAACTATTCTGCTGATGATGCGGGCAGTAATTTTACTCCTGCTGAGATGAGAATATCGATTGTACTTGATATTTTACAGATGGTATTCCTTGTGATGTCTTTTGTATTCGGATTGATTGCATATTATGTTTCAGAGGACAATGGAGGATATGCAGGAATATGTATCTTAACATCTCTCGTCTTGTTTATAGTTTCAGGGTTTTATGATGTTGTAATAGTTTACATATTAGTAACTGATCCAATACATTGGAAGCTTTTTTTCATGTAATTATTAAACAAGAAGTGCTGGTGAAAGATAATATCTCTTTCTAAATAGGATAGCGCCATAGGCCCATCAACTTAAGAAAAATAAACGCCCCAAAACGAAAAAAAATGAGCTGACTTCTCAAAGTAACTACCTGTAGAGAAAGAAAATTTTCGTTTAGGGGGTACTTCAAAACCTTAGCTTGTTGGCATGGTGATGGTGTATCACCATGTTCATAAGAAGGGGAACCACCGTGATCTCCTACAGATTTATTACTTATAACACCAAAACCACCAGGATCTTTTACAGATTTATTACTGATAATACCACCGTCACCTATATTGGTGTCACCTTTGTTTAATGTTGTAACATTAAAAGCTATAATTCCAATTAGCACTAATCCTGTAACCGTTAATCTAAGCTTTTTCATCATTTTAACGCCCTTTTACTGATAACCTTTTTCTTGCTTCATTACTCATATAAAAATATTTACTAGCCTTCATATGATTTTCTTCTGCATAAAATTTATTGGCTAGTCGTTCTGCATATTCTTCAATACAATTCCATAATTCTTCTTTTTTAAAGTATGAAACTCCTGCTGATACAGCGTTTTTCAATTCTGTAGTGATAGATGTATTGTTCATCTTTTCTAAAATTTTAAAGCGATATTGATATTCTTTATTTTTTAAATCATTACAAATAGTTAAACCTTTTTCAATGAGTTGAGATGCAATTTCTAAGTTACCTAATTTTGAAATTTTATCAGCACCTTTTGTTCCTGCCACTAATTGAACAGTTGCTAGCTCGACTTGGGCCTCTACATTTCCAAAACATTTAGCTCTGCTATTCCAATCTCCGTTTACAACATCTTGATTCCACGAATCAGAAATAGCTTGTTTTACAGCATCGAATGTTTCGTCTAGGTGAGAAATGGCATACATAGCAGTATGATGTTTTTTCGTCCCTCAATTTTTAGGAGTCCTTTTTTATTAAAGCTGTTGGGTTTGAGCCACTGGGTTATTGGCAATAGAACAAGAACAGAGATAAGCAAAAAAGGGGCTTTCTCTCCCTTGTGGGAAGTCGCTATTTTTTTATACAACAATTGTTGTGCTAACATCAATTTGATGTAGGTATGGTTTTGGTTGTCCAAATTTGGATAGTGGATTAAACTAATGTTCAGTGTCCGAAAGGGTTTGGAGTTGTATTTTTTTAAGTAATGAGATTGCTTGAAAATATTGATATAACAGCCTTTTTGACACCTATTTCCTTCTGTTATATATAGACCTTGATAGACATAATGATGTACTATATTGAATGAAAAATACATGAAGGAAGGACATAAAATGGGGAATTTATTATTGATGATGATTGAACGCGTTGGTTTAATCGTCATTTTAGGATATTTACTTTCGCATATTAAGGTGTTCCGTTGGCTACTGTATAAGCAAGAAGGCTATAAGGGAAGCTTTATGTTAATTGGCATATTTTCATTATTTACAATTGTAAGCAACTACACAGGGATTGAGATTTCTGGTAATACGATTTTGAATGACAACTGGCTACGGGGCGTCTCTTCTTCTAGTACGATTGCGAATACGCGTATTATGGGAATTGGGATTAGCGGGTTACTTGGAGGTCCAATTGTTGGAATAGGAGTAGGATTTATATCTGGTATTCATCGTTATGTGCTCGGGGGAACGACTGCATTAAGCTGTGCACTCTCTTCTATTTTAGCTGGTATTGTGACAGGTTATATTGGCTATTTATATCAAAAATGGAATCGCGTTATAACCCCAAAGTTTTCTTCAGTGCTTAGCATCTGTATGGTATCGCTGGAAATGCTTATGATTCTTTTCATAATCGATGACGGCTGGAGCATTGTGAAAACTATTGCAATCCCAATGATTATTGTAAATGGTTTTGGAAGTTATATTCTATTGTCAATGATTCAGTCCATTATACGACAAGAAGAGCATACGAAGGCATTACAAACGCATAAAGTATTGCTCATTGCTGATAAAACGCTTCCGTATTTTCGCCAAGGGTTAACGGAAGAATCATGTACGCATGTGGCACAAATTATCCATCGCTTTACAGGAACAGATGCAGTATCTTTAACAGATACAGAAAAAATATTAGCACATGTTGGAGTAGGATCTGATCATCATATTCCTTCCCATAGCTTAATTACTGAATTGTCCAAAGAGGTGTTAAAGGGCGGAGAGATTATGAAAGCAAAGTCGCGCGAGGAGATTAATTGTCCGCATGAAGGGTGTTCATTACAAGCGGCAATCGTGATTCCGCTCACATCTCATGGAAAGACCATTGGTACGTTAAAGCTTTATTTTAAAAATCCGAATTCATTAAGCCCCGTTGAGGAAGAGCTGGCAGAAGGATTAGCAAAAATCTTTTCAACGCAGCTTGAGCTTGGAGAAGCAGAACTGCAAAGTAAATTATTGCAAGATGCGGAAATAAAGGCGCTGCAAGCACAAATTAACCCTCATTTTCTTTTTAATGCGATTAATACAGTCTCTGCTTTATGTCGTACAGATGTAGAGAAAGCAAGAAAACTATTGTTGCAGCTAAGCGTGTATTTTCGCTGCAATTTACAAGGTGCAAGGCAGCTTCTTATTCCGTTGGAACAGGAATTAAATCATGTACATGCGTATTTGTCGTTAGAACAAGCAAGATTTCCGAATAAATATGAAGTGAAAATGTACATTGAAGACGAACTGCATACTATTTTGCTTCCACCGTTTGTGCTGCAATTATTAGTAGAAAATGCTCTTCGTCATGCATTTTCTAAAAAACAGCCGATATGCCAAGTTGAAATTCATGTTTATGCTAAGCGAAACAGCGTACATTTCAAAGTAAAAGATAACGGTCAAGGGATTGAACCAGAGCGATTAGAGCGGTTAGGAAAAGCAGTTGTATCGTCAAAAAAAGGAACGGGAACAGCATTATATAATATTAATGAACGGTTAATAGGGTTGTTTGGAAAAGATACAACGCTTCATATTGTAAGTAGACTAGAAGTAGGGACGGAGATTTCCTTTACGATTCCAATTCAAAGAAAAGGGGGAAGCGATATTGAGAATATTAGTAATTGATGACGAAATGTTAGCGCGTGACGAATTAAAATATTTATTATATCGAACGAAAGAGGTCGATATTATTGACGAGGCAGACAGTGTAGAAGAAGCGTTAGAGAAGTTGATAGAAAGTAAACCGGATCTTGTTTTTTTAGATATTCAGCTGTCGGATGATAATGGATTTGAGATTGCTAATATACTAAAGAAGATGAAAAATCCACCTGCTATTGTATTTGCAACGGCCTATGATCAATATGCCATTCAGGCTTTTGAAGTAGATGCTTTAGATTATATTTTAAAGCCGTTTGACGAAGAGCGCATTGTTCAAGCGATTAAGAAATTTAAAAAACGAAAACAGCATGAAATGGCGGAAAAACAAGAAGTACATGCGCCCAATGTATCTAGCAGAATGGAAAAATTAGCGCTACCTATTGATGAATCGATTGTATTAGTGAATATAGAAGATATCGTATATGCTGGATTGTTGGACGGAAAAGTAATTGTGAAAACGATTTGTGATACGTATGTGACATACGATACACTTGCCATTTTAGAAAAGAAATTGCTGCAAACGAATTTTCAGCGTGTTCATCGTAGTTTTATCGTAAATGTAAATCATATTTCTGAAATCCAGCCGTGGTTTAACTCTACGTATAATTTAATTATGAAAGAGGATTCAAAAGTGCCTGTAAGCCGCACATATGCAAAAGAATTAAAGAAGCTGCTTCGTATTTAACGAGCAGCTTTTTGCATTTCATCCTTCCTTTTCTGTAATTGATTTCATATATTTGACGCTCTGTGTTGTAAGTACCTACACAATCGTTTACATCCTATACAATAAAGGCATCAAATCGAAAGAGGTGGAAGGATAGTATGAAAAAATCATCTATTAATCCATGGCTTGTTGTACTTGGTACAGTTATTGTACAAATGGGACTTGGAACGATATATACATGGAGCTTATTCAATCAACCTTTAGTTAGTAAATACGGATGGAGTCTTAATGCTGTTGCGATAACTTTCTCAATTACTAGCTTTTCTTTAGCATTTTCAACTTTGTTTGCGGGTAAATTACAAGAGAAATTGGGACTTCGTAAGCTCATTATGATAGCCGGATTAGCCTTAGGAATTGGCTTGATGCTTAGTTCGCAAGCTTCTTCATTACCAATGCTTTATGTACTAGCAGGGGTTGTTGTAGGTTACGCAGATGGTACAGCCTATATCACTTCACTATCCAATTTAATAAAGTGGTTTCCAAAACGTAAAGGTTTAATTGCTGGCATATCTGTCTCCGCATATGGCACAGGTAGTCTAATTTTTAAATACATTAACGCAAAGTTCATTGATTCAGTTGGCGTATCACAAGCGTTTTTATATTGGGGCTTAATTGTTGCAATTATGGTAGTGATAGGTGCTTGTCTAATCCATACAGCCGCTGAAAAAGATACAGTTCATGAAACAAAAAGTCATGACTTTACAACAAGAGAAATGCTAAACACAAAACAAGTTTATCTGTTATTCATCATGTTATTTACATCATGTATGAGTGGCTTATACTTAATTGGTATGGTAAAAGATATCGGTGTTCAACTCGTAGGACTTAGCGCAGCAACAGCAGCTAATGCTGTCGCTATGGTTGCGATCTTTAATACGATTGGCCGAATCATTTTGGGACCGTTGTCAGATAAAATCGGCCGTTTAAAAATTGTTTCCACAACGTTTGTCGTCATAGCTATGTCTGTTTTTGTACTCAGTTTCGTGGATTTAAATTATGGTATCTATTTTGCCTGTGTAGCAAGCGTAGCTTTTTGTTTTGGTGGAAATATCACCATTTTCCCAGCTATTGTTGGTGATTTCTTCGGTCTAAAAAATCATAGTAAGAACTATGGTATCGTGTATCAAGGTTTTGGTTTTGGAGCACTCGCAGGTTCCTTTATTGGTGCAATTCTAGGTGGATTTAAACCAACCTTTATGGTAATTGGCGCGTTGTGTGTTGTATCATTTATTATTGCTATTTCAATTCGACCACCTAGTCAACAAGAAGAAAAACAAGAAAATTATCGTAGTGCAGCGTGAGTATTTTGAATATTGATATATTATAAAAAGAGGCTCATTTAAAGTTTAAAGATAAAAAAAGAGGGATTCGCTTTTCTAATGAAAAGTAAATCCCTCTTTTTATTTAAATTTATAAACATATATGATCTTAAAATTTAACCTATTTTCAAAAGAATTCCCCTTCCTCAAGGAATGAGAAGGGTGTGAAGACCAATGAGTAGGGAGGGGATGCATTTTGGTTGGTATAAGCCAAAGGAATGAAAATGGAATTTCCTCAAACCAGATAGAATTGTGGATAGTTTACGTTGATAATCAGTATGTATGAATGAAATTATCAAGTCATAAAGATTAAACACTTTGTTTCACAACACATTATGTTTTCTTATTTCTAGAAATGTTGAAAATTAATATATTTAAGGTTATATTATCAGAGTGAATAATAATCAGATTTTTTAGTTTTTGGGAACTTGCCTTTTTATTTGTATATTTATCTTTAAAGGAGCTATTTTATGAATTATAAGATTGTATTTTTTGATGTTGATGGAACTCTTACACATCATGAAAATGGAAGTATTTCAAATAATACGAAAGAAGCTATAAAAGCGTTGAAGAATAAAGGGATAAGGGTAGTTGCAGCAACAGGAAGACCGTTATCGATGTGCGATGAGATAAGAGAATTAGGAGTCGATACATTTATTACAGCAAACGGAGCTTATGTGAAGCACAATCAAGAGGTTCTTCATAAGGTACCAATAGATAAAAATATCATTCGAGAAGTGGTTGAATTTGCATCTATAGAGAATACCGGGCTGTCATTCTTTACAGAAGATTTTAGTATGAATGGTGTAGAAGATAAAGCAATATTAAAAGCATTGAATGAAACGTTGTCATTGAATACTTATCCAACTACAAATAAACACATTTATAATCAAGAGGTATATTTGATGTGTTTGTATGCTTCTGATGAAACAGTAGAGAAATACATTCATAAGTTTCCACATTTAACGTTTAGCAGATGGCACCCTTTTGTTTTAAATGTATTACAAGAAGAAGTATCCAAATCTTTAGCAATCAAAAGTGTTTTACGGTATTTTGGCATTGATAAATCCGAGGCTGTTGCGTTTGGGGATGGAGGAAATGATATAGATATGTTGGAATTAGTAGGTCTTGGGATTGCTATGGAAAATGGGAATGAACAATTAAAAACCGTTGCAGATTTCGTCACGAAAAAGTCAAGTGAAGATGGGATCGATTTTGCTCTTAGAAAGTACGGAATTATTTAAGTATTAATAAAGAATGGATATTTTTGTTTGGAGTGATTTCTTTGATAGATTTGTTTCAATATAATTGGCAAGTTAGAGAAGAATGGTTTAAGTGGTGTGAAGCAGTTGCGAGTGAAGAGTTGACGAAAAAACGTACAGGCGGTATGGGTAGCATTTTACATAATTTATTTCATGTGATTGATTGCGAACAATTATGGGTTAATCAGATGCAAGGAACTACTGTCATTAAAAAAGATATTAATACAATTTCTAGCCTAAGTGATGTCAAGATATTTTCTAATATAACAAAACAAATAACACAGAGATTTCTTGAGTCATATACTCTTGATACTGGTGAGAGAATTTTAGAAGTTAAGAGTAAGAATGGTAATTCAATTTCATTTACTTATGAAAGAATTATTCGTCATATTATTACTCATGAAATTCATCACATTGGACAGTTGTCTGTTTGGTCGCGAGAAATTGGCATTGAGCCTGTTTCATCTGATTTATTAATAAGGGATTATGTAAGAATTTAGTTCGCTTCTGTTTCCTCATAGAAAAAAGCAATCGGTTGAATTATTAAAGTTGAAATTAAGATCCATATGGCAAGGATAAGAAATGGATTCGTCATTGGACTTATAAAAATTAATAAACAAGTTAGTAAATGAAATAGGACATAAATCAAAAAAGATTTTTTTGTTACATGTAATGTTGTACCGCAGTTTGGACAAAAAAGCTTGTGAGTGTTATTTCGTAAAAAGAAGGTTGTCTTTTTTATTTTGATATGGCATTTAGGACATGTTTTCAGTTTTGTTTCACCTCATCACTTCTTAATTTGAAGACTACAAAATTCTTTGTATAAAATAAGAAAAGGAGTAGAGTAATTCAATTTTTTTCTTTCCCTATAAATTTACGTAAAAGAGAGTATATTGCTAGAAAAATGATGATATAAATCCCAAAATCAATTGTAAATAATAAAATGTCGAATTTATCCCGGAATATGTTGTAATTTAGATTGATATGGGAATATATGAATTTAGAAATGAAATTGGAAAGCAAGATAGAAAAGAACACTACAATGAAGTCCTTCATTAATTACTAACCTCCTATAAAATTCCATATACGTATGATAATTATACTGAAAATTCTAATTGTATTCAATGGATGAATAAGAAACCTTTGAAGGGTTTAATTTATTTTGCTCATTCTGTGACCAAATGAACTCAATATAAGTAGAAATACTACATGTAAATGTTTTTCTATCTAATTGTGGAACAGTAAAGATTCTTTTTTTTAGGAAAAATGGATAAATTCCGTGTCATTTCTTTGTTACCTTTATAAAGGAGGCTACAGTAATGAGGAAAACTTTTCTCTTTTTTTAACTCTCTTTGTATACTCCGGAGAGCCTCCTTTCTAAATAAAATTTGGGATATAAACGTCGGATTTTAAAAATAACCCCTTTGTTTGCATTTGTTCTCCAGAGTGCCTTTCATTCCTTGAATCGTTTTTGTTTTCTTAAAGGCTTGCTTGCAATGCAAATATCTACGGATAGAAAAAAATGTTAAAAGAGTTCAAAAATGCTTTGTAATCGCTTACAAATTGTTATACTATTAAATTATAATAATGAATTATCATGATGATTTATTATTATAATTTAATACAGAGGATATAGGAGTAATAAAGGACGAAGATGTTAAACACATCTGAGCTAACTATATACTGTTATTTACAGAAGATTAAGGTGAAAATAATTTTTTTTGTGAAAAATTGCTCATTAATTCACATGATGGGCAGTTGAAAGACTGGGGGATAATTTGTGAACAAGAATAGTATGTTACGTGTGTTAGAGAAAGAATTAGTTGTAGCTTTAGGGTGTACAGAGCCAGTGTCGATTGCGTTAGCCGCAGCTACTGCAAGAGATTATATGAAGGGCGACATGCAGTCAATCGAAGTACTTGCAAGTGCAAACGTCATTAAAAATGCAATGGCGGTTGGTATACCAGGAATGAAGGCTACTGGAATTGACTTTGTTGCTGCTTTAGGGGCGTTAGCAGGAGATAGCAAAAAAGATTTAGAAGTGTTAGCCGGAATCTCAGAAGAAGATGAAGAACAAGCAATCTCTTTAGTAGAAGCGGGGAAAGTGTCTGTAGAATTAGCAGATACGTCTAAAAAGCTATACATTGAAGTGAAGCTTACGACAGACGAGGGATATGCAAGGGCTATTATTCAGGATAATCACACATTTATCGCATTAGTAGAAGCGAATGGGGAGCTTGTTTATAAAAATGGATGTGGAAATACACACTTTGCCACTTCTGAAGAAGAACGTGATGAATTAACGATTCCAGAAATCTATGAATTTGTTACGACTGTAGATGTAAAGGGATTGGCACTTGTAAAAAAGAGTATTGAACTGAATCGTAATGTGGCATTAGATGGCTTGTCGAATGAATACGGCTTACAAGTTGGAAAAACATTAAAAGCAAATGTATTGAAAGGAATTCTATCAGATGACTTAACAACTCATGCGATGGCATTAGCAGCTGCTGGTTCAGATGCGCGTATGGCCGGTTCAACAATGCCAGTAATGGCTAACTCAGGAAGTGGTAATCAAGGAATCGCCGTAACGATGCCTGTAGTAGCCGCAGGTGAGAAATTAAATGTTTCGGAGGAAGAGTTAATTCGTGCTGTTACGTTAAGTCATTTATTAGCGATTTACATTAAAAATCAGTTTGGACGTTTGTCTGCACTTTGCGGTGTAACAGTTGCTGGTGCAAGTGCCTCAGCTGCTATTACATATTTATTAGGTGGAGATATTGAAAAGATAAAGTATGCAATCCAAAATACACTTGGAAATGTGACAGGAATGATTTGTGACGGAGCAAAAGCAGGATGTGCGATGAAAGTAGCAACTTGTTCAAGCGCAGCTGTACAATCTGCACTGTTAGCCTCACAAGGAATGTGTATCTCTGCTACAGATGGATTTATCGAAGCAGATGTTGATAAAACAATTGAGAACTTTTGCCGATTAGGAAATGAAGGTTCATCGAATATGGATAAGATCATGCTAGAGATGATGATTAATAAAAGAAAATAGTAGGGATGTATCACCTTGTACGCGACGAGTATGTGTATATTCCATTAACAACAACTGCGAATAAAATTGGTCGTATTTGTTGGGTAGGGTTTAGCAAAGTAAGGATAAGATATGAATATACAAAAAGCTCAGATGATTTTTCTTGTCAACTGAGCTGTATATTCTTTATTATGTCTACCAATTTTTATAATTCGAAGACACATTATACAGCATAAAGCATATGGAATTAAAAGAGCATACAAGTGGAATAGTCTATTCATTTTTCAATCAAATAGCTGATTATGTTTTGAAAAAACTATAGAAAAATTATTAAGAAAAGAACGAAATGTATTACTTTACTTCCTAAAACTCACTTATAAGCTAGTACGGCCCAGTGACATGGTGCTGTTTGTCTCCAATTTACACTAGAGAAACCGCTCATTCTTAACATTGTATCAAGTTGAGTTATTTGGGTATAATCTTCTGTAGGGTCCCAACGTTTTCCTATTCGTTGTTTTGCATCTTCCATAGCAATTTTGGATGCGAACATAATGTCTAATAAAAGAAAAGTCCCGTTTGGTTTCAAGATACGATATACCTCATTGCATGCTTCTTCTCTTTGTTCGGGTAAAACTTCATGAAAACAAAAACTTGAAATAACAGAATCGAAACTCTCACTTTTTTGTCCTGTATTCGTAAAAGTACCAGTTTTTAAGTGGAAGTTTGGATACTTATTTTGGCATTGTTCTAACATTTTTTCTGACAAGTCAATTCCAAACATATTAGAATCATTTTTACTTACTAAAGCTGCAAAAGCACCTGTACCGATGCCAATGTCAAGAATTCTATCTTTATCGTTAGTATAAAGCATTTGCTTTGCTTCAAGTAAACTATGATTGTATCCATAAAGCGGGCCATTTGGATTTTCTAAACTTTCATCATAAGTTTTTGCCCAATCATTAAAAAGTTTTTGAGTAGTTTCAAACGTTCGTAGCAAATAAATTGCCTCCTTTATAAATGGTCTACCTCAGTTTTCAATGTGTAAGTAATCTTCATATTCATCATTGTTATCACTCCAACTAATATGTACTAGATGAATATCTTCGATTTGAAATTTTGAAATCCTTCTATAGTGTTTAAAATCAGTTTTAGGTAACAAACTGTGATAGGGGGGATTTCTCTTAAAAAGGTGGTAATCTATAGTAACATTAGTGATGCTATGTAACATAAATGTGCCTTCTTACATAATTAAATTTTGCAATTTATAATGTAAATAGAAGTTCAATTTTATTAAGTGGAGGAAACGAACATGAAAGCAGTTGGTTTGTTAGAATACCTACCTATTGAAAATGAGAACAGTCTAATCGATATTGAATTACCACGTCCAATACCGAAAGAAAGGGATATACTCGTAAAAATTCATGCTATTTCGGTTAATCCAGTTGATACAAAAGTTCGAGCACCAAAAGACAAGAAAGAAGAAAATTATAAAATACTCGGATGGGATGCAAGTGGTGTTGTTGTGGGAGTTGGAGAAGATTGTACTTTGTTTCAGCCAGGCGATGAAGTTTTCTATGCAGGAAGTATTATTAGACCAGGTACATACAGTGAGTATCATCTAGTGGATGAGAGAATTGTTGGAGCAAAACCGAAAAATTTGACTCATGCCCAATCAGCTGCTATTCCTTTAACTGCAATTACAGCGTGGGAAGGATTATTTGAGCGCTTAGCAATTGATTTTAATAATAAAGAAAAGAATAAATTGAAAAATATTTTAATTATTGGCGGTGCAGGTGGTGTAGGTTCTATTGCCATCCAATTAGCAAAGTGGGCTGGTCTAAACGTTATTACAACTGCCTCTCGAAAGGAAACGAGAGAGTGGGTGGAAAGTTTAGGTGCTGATTATGTTATCAGTCACAGTGAATCATTTAAAGAACAATTATCGCAAATGAAAATAGAAGAAGTTGATTATATTTTCTGTTTAAATAATACAGATCAGCACTGGAACGGCATGGCAGAAGTAATCAAACCGCAAGGGAAGATTTGTTCGATTGTAGAAAATGAGAAACCGTTAGAGTTAGGGATATTAAAAAGTAAAAGTGCTTCATTTGTTTGGGAATTCATGTTTACAAGAGCTATGTACCAGACTGAAGATATGATTAACCAGCATCTTTTGTTAAATCAAGTTAGTGAGTTACTGGATCAAAAAGTGCTTAAGACAACTTTAAACAAGACGCTATCACCAATTTATGCGGCTAATATTAGAAAAGCACATGAGATGATTGAAACAGGAAGTACGATTGGAAAGATTGTATTGGAAACATTTTAAAGGTATATAAGTGAATACTACCAAGGGTGAAATATGAAGAATGGAGCTGTATGTACTACAGCTCTATTTTTATTTTGTGTAGGTTTGAAATGCTGTTATTAATTTTGATAAATCATCAAAACAAGCTCTTCCCATGGTAAATTAAATAGTTGTTTTATAAAAAAGTTTGACTGATTTGTGTTCCTTTTTCAGCTAACACACCAACTAGTTTAATGTTCTTCTTTAAAAGTTTTGTGGTTTTTCAACATATAAACCTAAAATATATCCACAATTTAAACAGAAATATGAAGAGATTGGTGAAGATTGACTTCTTGGATTGTTATAGGAAAACATATGAACTACTCCGTTGCCTGCATTTATAATCCCTTTCTCAATTTGATTAGCATTACACTTAGGACATACTTTCTCTTTCAACGCTTTTCACTCCATTCTTTTATTCAAGTTCCATTCTCATATATATTTTAACAGGAATTTGAAATGTGTTGCTCTATTAAACTGCATCTTTAGTTCCTTAAGATTAAGTTGGAAATTACAAAGCGTTTTCAGTTAATCTTTTTTCAAAACTACAGTTCACTCACGTCTAATATGTTAAACTCCCGCATATATGTGAATTTGAAATAGAGTCACGATGTTTAATAGCAAGAGCTGATCCTAAAAATATTTAGTGTCGGCTTTTTCCAATTAATGTAGAATAATAGTGTGAATATTCATTTTATATAAATTGAGGACAGAATTTTTTCATATTTATGATGAAATAAAAGTGAAACTATAAATTCTGAAGGGGTAATTGGTATGAAATTTGCTATAATGGCTGACATTCATGGAAATAAAGATGCCTTACAAGCTGTACTAACAGATATTAATAACCGAGGGATTCAATCTATTTATAATTTAGGGGATAGCTTATATGGTCCTTTATTTCCACTGGAAACCTATGATCTTTTAATGAACCAAAATATTCAAAGTATTAAAGGGAATTGCGATCGAATATTATTAGAGTCTAATACGTCTAATTTAACAGTTCAATATGTACAGAATTTATTAGAGGATGAGCATAAAATGTGGATTTCTAATTTGCCTAATTTCTTACAAACGGATGATTTTTATTTTTGTCATGGAACACCGACAAGTGATGAAATATATTTGTTAGAGGAAATGAACGCTAGTGGATCAGTGCTTAAAAAGACAGAAGATATTATGAAATTAGTAAGTGGTATTCCACAAAGGCTTATTTTTTGTGCACATACACATATCCCAAGAGTCATTTATCTTCCAAATGATAAAATAATTATTAACCCAGGAAGTGTTGGGCTACCTGCTTATGAAGATGAATTACCAATCTATCATAAAATGGAATCAGGTTCACCATTTGCTAATTATACAATTGTTACAAAACAAGAAAATGATTGGATGATAGAGCAATTACATATTCCTTATAATCGAGATGGAGCAATTAACAAAAGTGAAATAAATGGTCGCTTAGATTGGGCTAGAGCAGTGAAAACAGGAAGAATATAAAGTTTTATAAACTGAGAAGTATGATGATGATAACCTTTAGATATAATTACGACTAAAGGTTTTTTTAGTATAAAAAATGAAACAAATACAAAATTACAAGGAGACAAGTTTATGGAAAATAATAAAAATGTAATACTCGCTTTGACTGTTTTTGCTTTAGGTTTAGCATTTTTTGTTGGTGGCATGGTTTATTCATTATGGGGATCATTTTGAATGCTTAAATTGTCGGTTTGAAACAAAGATGCATCGTTTGTAAAAAAGTCGTATCTTTTTTATAAAAATTTTATAACCATTCACAAGAAAAGACTTCATTTTGCGCAATCTTTATTTCAAAATGAAGTTTTTCTTATACAAACAAATATGGTTTAATAACATTCTTTTAATTAACCTTTATTTCAAAGTTATAACATACATATTATTTTAAAGAAAGTTCTTGTAAGAAACGTTTGATTGTTGCAAATGCGTAAGTTTCTTTATTTTTTAATGCGCAGGAAAATAAAGGGACGGTGTGAGAAAGTGCTATAAGGAACGAGATTCATAAAAAAGAAACGATTGCTTTTTCATATCAAAGGAGGGAATCGTATGTATATTGTGTTCGGGATTGGACTTTTAATTGTAGTTTTTATCTTTTTACTAGCAGAAAAAATTACTCCAAACTCAGCGATGATGGTAAGTTTTCAAGGAAAACAACTGAAAAAGTTTCTTATAGGATTAACAGCTATTGGTGTTCTTTGTACTGCTTACGGAGTATATCAGAAAGTGACATATAAACTTCCCTTTGTTGATATTACGGTAAATAATGAGAAGTATACTATCTTTGGAAACATTGGGGAGTTAGGATATTATTCCGATGAATTGATTAAGAAGGAAAAAGAAACACATATGTATATAACACTTTGGGAAGATATTCGCCTAGCGGATACTCGAATGGTTATCACATATCCATCTGGAAAAGTGGAAGTTTGGGAACCGCAAATCTCTTTGTTTACAGGTACAACGAAACAAAACGTGAATAAAAAGTTTAAAATCAAAGGAATTTATGAGATGTCTCCTTACACGTTTAAAGAATCGGGAATTGTAAAAGTAACTTTAAAAAATGGAGCGGATACAATTGGGAGCATGTCAGTGAAAGTGCAAGAATGATTTTCGAAGTGTATGCATCTTACTTTTTATGTAAAAGGATTCATTATACTTTTTGTCGAATTTACAGGAAATAGGTGGGTTTATAGTATTACTAATAAAGTGTAGATAAGAGAGAAGGGATTCGTAGTGAATTATGTAGTTTTAAAAAGTCATAGGACGAATTATCCGAATCCTATTAGCTTAGTTAAAGGGCAGTCATTTAGTATTGGTGAAAAATATAAAGGATTAGAGAATTGGGATAATTGGTACTTCTGTACAACAATCGATAAAAATGATTCCGGGTGGGTGCCAGCGCAATTTATTCAATGGAAAGGAAAAGAAGGTATTGCTATGGAAGATTATACCGCAAAAGAGTTGAATGTTGATGAAGGGGAACAACTAGTAGGGTTAAATGAACTTAATGGATGGATTTGGTGCAAAAGAGTTCTAACTCTAGAAGAAGGATGGGTACCAAAAGAAAATGTAAAGCTCGTTATATAAATAGTAAGAAGAGCGATTAATCAAGGGGAATAAAAATTTGCAAGTAACTGGGAGGCTGGAGCAGTGATTTATGTAGTTCGACACGGACAAACCGATTTGAATAAAGAAGGAAGACTGCAAGGAAGAGCCGGATTACCTTTAAATGAACATGGTATAGAGCAAGCGAAACGTTTAAGAGACAAATTGAAAAATATAAAATTTGACTACGTATTTTGCTCTCCGCAAGAAAGAGCAATTCAAACAGCGGAGATAGCAACCGGTATAAAAGTAATAATTGATGAAAGACTTGATGTTTTTAATTTAGGAGAAGCGGATGGATTAAAAAAGGGTGAAGTAAAAATGGCTGGAGCTGTGCCAGATTCCAGTGTTTATAACGGTGTTGAAGAACCTAATCGTTACGTGAAAAGAATCTTTGGTTTCATGAATGAACTTGAAAGTAAATATAGGAAAAACGAGCTGAATATTTTATTATCCGGACATAGATGTACAACAGGGTGTATTGCTGCTTATTTTGAAGGGATACCAGAAGACAGTAATATTCTTAGACTTTCATCAAATAATGGAGAATATAAAGTATACAACTTCAAATAATCTAAAGATTTTGAAATGAGGAGAAGCTATATGATTAAAGCTATTATTTTTGATTTAGATGGAACTCTATTAGACAGAGATCAGTCTCTTAAACTGTTTATTAGAGACCAATATAAAAGATATCTCGGTGAACTTAAGCATATATCTGAAGAACAATATGTAACTAGGTTTATTGAATTAGATAATAAGGGTTATGTTTGGAAAGACAAAGTATATGAGCAATTACTTAGAGAATATGGTATTTCCAGTTTAACTTGGGAGCAGTTATTAGAGGATTACATAAAGAGTTTTCAGCATCACTGTATGCCATTCCCTCATATGGAGAACGTTTTACAGGAGCTCAAAAAAAGAGGGTTCTTATTAGGCATGATTACAAATGGATTTACTGAATTTCAATTACTGAACATTCGTGCTCTTGGAATTGAGAAGTATATGGATACTATATTAGTGTCCGAGCAAGAGGGGATAAAAAAACCACAAGCTGAAATCTTTCTAAGAGCTTTAGAAAGATTAGGTGTCAAACCTGAAGAAAGTATATACATAGGCGATCATCCAGAAAATGATGTAATCGGGGCTAGAAATGTAGGGATGCATGCGATATGGAAGAAGGATACATTTTGGGGACAGCCTTTTACAGGTGAACATGTTATTGAGGATTTAGAAGAGTTGTTGGAAGTAGTGAATATAGTTTCAAAAGTTTAAATGATTTCTAAGAATAGATTGTATTGAATATGGAGGTATTTATGAAATTTGTTTTATTATTTGGACCGCAAGAGGTTGCTAAAATCATTCAGGAAAAGTTTCAATTATAAATTTGTAATACAGATGCACTACATACAAGGGGTGTTATATGTTGCGTATTAGAGAGGCAACAGAAAGTGATGCAGTGGAAATTTTATATATTCGAAAGAGTATTATTTCTCAAAATAAGTTTTTTATCCCTACAAGCGAAGAATTTCATGTTGATGTTGAAGCACAGAAAAAGAAAACAATTACAAATAGTCAGCAGGGCGGCGTAACATTTGTTGCAGAAGATGGTAGACGAATTGTTGGTTTTTTAGTGTTTACAAGAAATTCTATGAAACGTTTAAATCATACTGGCTCATTTGGAATGGGGATTTTAGAAGATTATCGTAACCGAGGTGTAGGAACAAAATTGCTTTCACAATTAATAGATTGGACAAAAACACAAGAGGGTTTAGAAAAAATTTGTTTAGGTGTTTTCTCAACAAACGAAAGAGCAATAAATGTTTATGAGAAGATCGGTTTCAAAGAAGAAGGTCGGGAGAAAGGGCAGATTAAATTTGAGGATGGAGGATATGCGGATAATGTTCGGATGGCGTTGTGTTTACAATGATAAATGAAGATTGAAATAAAGGAGGGCTTTTATGACATTTCCAATCCTAGAAACAGAACGTCTACGCTTAATCGAGATAAACGAAACCAACAGCCAAAATATATATGACATTTTTTCACTTGAAGAGGTAACACGTTACTATGGGATGAATCCTTTTAAAGAGAAAGAGCAAGCTGTTCAGATGATTAATTCTTTTGCGAAAAATTTTCAAGAAAAACGAGCAATTCGTTGGGGAATTGTTATAAAGGAAACCGGTGATTTTGTCGGAACAGTGGGTTTTAACAATTTACAAGTTTGGAGTAAACGAGCTGAGATAGGTTACGATATTCACTCTGCTTTTTGGAGAAAAGGGTATGCATCTGAAGCAGTAAAAGAAGTGTTAGCATATGGTTTTCAAGAGTTAGATCTATTTCGGATTGGAGCGATTACATATCCTGAAAATATGGCATCTTCACATTTGTTATTAAAATTAGGGTTTCAGAAAGAAGGATTATTAAGAGGTTATATTTATCAAGGAAACCAATCAATTGATGCTTTAGTTTATTCCATTTTGAAGACGGGTTGGAAGAAAGAGAGTAATCTTTAATGTTGAATATTTCCATCTTTCTCCGTATAAGCTAAAATAAAGTAAAACTTTCATTTTTGAGGACCTGGGGGACAAAGATAAAATATAAGGAATGATGTAAATGTGGAGAAAATTAGCAATTGTTGTTGTGTTATTAGGTTTAGCTGGCTATGCAGTCTATCAGCAGTTTGGGAAAGAGAAAGTAGAAGTTGCAGATAATCAAGAGCAAAGTACAGTGGATGAAAAAGAAGTAATTGCGCAAAATGGTATTGAAATTGGAAAAGTGGCACCTGATTTCGAATTGTCCAAGCTAGACGGTACTAAGGTAAAGCTTTCTGATTTAAAGGGTAAGAAGGTTATTGTGAATTTTTGGGCAACGTGGTGCGGTCCATGTCAAAGGGAAATGCCAGATATGCAGGAGTTTTATAGTAAATACCAGAAGGATGTAGAAATATTAGCAGTGAATTATACAGCGTCAGAGGGAACTGAAGGAAAAGAGAAGGTCCGAAAATTTGCAGAGGAAAAAGGGGTAACCTTTCCGATTCTTCTTGATACAGATATAAAGGTAACAACTACTTATAAAGTCATTACGATTCCAACGTCATATTTTGTTGATACAAAAGGTGTTATCCAAGATAAAATTATTGGACCGATGACGGTGAAGGAAATGGAGAAAAGAGTTGCAAATTTAAAGTAAAGATGCAAACAGGAATGGAATGTGTGCCATTCCTATTTTCTATTTAAAAGCCAATTCATTAAGTTATAATATAAATAAAAAGCTGAGGAGAAGGTTATGGGAACTTTTATAGGTGATTATGTTGTAATTGATTTTGAAACAACAGGATTCAATCCTTATCAAGATAGTATTATTCAAATGGCTGCAATTCGATATCGAAATCATATATGTACGGATCAATTTGTTTCGTATGTGAATCCAGAGAAAATGATTCCAAGTCGTATTACGATGTTGACGGGGATTCGGAATTTTGATGTTGCAGCTGCGCCGACAATTGATATTGTATTACCAGAGTTTGTTTCCTTTCTTGGAGAAGATACAATTATTGCTCATAATGCTTCTTTTGATATAAGGTTTTTAAAGAGTAATATGGAACGATTAAGACTTGGCACACCGAAAAATGTCGTGATTGATACACTTAGTTTAGCAAAACGATATATAAAACATGTACCAAACCATAAATTAGAAACTCTTAAACAATTGTTACAAATTGAAGTAGCCTCTCATAATGCATTAGATGATTGTCTCACTTGTGCAGCTGTATATCAAAAATGTGCAGAGCTAAAGGGTGGAAAAGTAAAAAAGGTAATTTCTGAAGGTGTAACAAAGGACGAAGAAAGAGCATATGAGATCGTAAAAGAAATACTGGAAAAGCATAATAAAGATACAACAGTGATTCGTCACGCCTGTGTCGGGAATTATTTGGACATTAAAGCAATGAGTTCCTTTGCAAGAATTAAGCTAAAGGGAAGAAAACGATACGTATTAATCAATAAAGAACAAGATGAAATAGTAGCATTGTATCCGAACGTTTTATGTGAGGGTGCTACGAAAAGTGAATGGGGCCTTACAAGAATCATGATTGATCAGCCTGAAGATTTAGTTGCTTTTGCAGATGTGATACTTGAAGCATATGAGACAGGAATGCAAACGTTGCAGCGTTCATAAAGAGAAGTTATGTGAATTGTATGTGCAAAAAATAAAATTTTCTCACAAATCTGATTAGGGTGTTTTTTTACTGTTCATACTAGTAATACGAAAGTGAGGGTGAACAGTATGAGACGAACACGACGAAAATCGTTTGAAGAACTTGTGAAAGAAAATAAACGGCAACTACTCAATGATCGTGATGCGATTGAACGGATTGAAGAAAAATTAGAAAAGCGTTACGAAATACGTATTTTTAAACAGGCTGAATAATTCTTACAACTAGAATGATACTAGTTGTAAGGAGGCGATATGATGGGTAATCCAAAGAAAAAACCACAAGATTTTGCACCAAATCAAATTGGGATGCAATCAAGAGCAGCAGGCGGTAATAAAGGAAAACAAATGCAAGATAAATCAGGGAAACAACCGATTGTTGATAACGGTTAAAAAGAGGGAGAATGGAATCATTCTCCCTCTTTTTTTGCATACATAATTACAGGTTTTTTTTACAAACTAATGTTGTATGTATTTTCAATAAAGGAGGAAGACAAGATGCCAGAACAATATAAAACAAGTCCAAACCCAGATGATCGCAGTGATAACGTTGAGAAATTGCAAGAGGCGGTATATAACACAATTGAAAATATGAACGAAGCAAGAGAAGCTGCCGAGTTCTCAAATAAGAAAGACCGCGCAGAAATCGAAGCGAAAAATGAGCGCCGCATGGAAAGTATTGAAGGAATGCGAAAAGAAATTAAAGAGGAATCTGCGTATCGTAATCAGTAAGAAAAGGCTGACAATTGTCAGCCTTTTTTTGTAATGGAAAAGTTTTCTGAAAGGAGTCGCCAATTTTGCGGGAAAGGTAAGCCGATTTTCCAATAACTGATACCGCGAATTCCTAGTTCTTTTATTAAATTAAACTTACTTTGAACAGATCTAGCATCTTCAAACCATACTTCATGTTTTACTCCATTTGCATCGTAATAATTGAAGTGAGGAGCTTGAGAAGTGAAGTCATATTGAATTGGGACATTGTATTTGCGGGCAAGTGCAACGGCAGCAATAGAACTAACTGCTTTTGCAGGAGGATTTCCTGGTTTAAACGGAACAATCCAATCAAATCCGTATAAGTTTTGCCCCATCATAATTTTCCGCGGCGGCATTTGTGATTTTGCATATTGAAGAACTTGTTTTACAGGACCAATTGGAGATACTGCAAGAGGCGGTCCACCTTGCCATCCCCAGTCGTATGTCATAATGACAACGAAATCAACAATTTCACCTTGTGCCTTATAATCATGAGCTGCAGCTGGACCTTTTTGAGTTGAACTTGTTTTTGGGACGACAGTTGTACTGAGTGTATATCCTTTTGGTAAACGTGTTTTTACTTTGCGTAAAAATTGATTATATGCTTCGCGGTCTGCTGGTGCAAAGTTCTCAAAATCGAAGTGGACATCACGCATGCCGTATTTTTGAGCGGTTTGTAAAATGTTTGTAATAAACGTATTTTGAATGGTTTCGTTGCGTAAAATAATGCTTGCTAACTCAGAGCTAAAACTTCCATTTTCAAGGTTTGTAATAACGAGCATTGGAATTGTCTGCCCTTGTTTTGCAATTGAGACGATTTCAGATGTTTGTGTGGGTTCTTTCAGTGTTCCATCACGTTTTGCTTCAAAACTAAAGTAGGCCAAATAGGTTAAATATGAATTGATCGCTTTGGTGGAAGCAATTAAGCTTTCTTTAATCGGAATTGTGGATGGTTGTAAATAGGCAATGGATTCAATAATTTTTTTTGTTCCTTTTGGTACATATAATTGCTGTCCGACTTGGAGTGGGGATTTTAATGATAAATGATTCACTTTTGCTAAACTGGCAAGAGGTACGTTGTAGGTTAAGGAAATTTTATATAAGCTATCGCCAGGTTGTACATAGTAGGTATTTCCATGTGTATTCACAATTAATGCTTGCCCCACGACGAGTGTTTCACCTGGGTTTAATCCATTATCTTTTACAATTATTTCTGCTGTTGTTCCGTACTGCTTAGCTAATTTATACACGTTATCTCCGCTTTGTACAGTTATGATTTGTAGCATATGCTCACTCCTTTAAGGAAAAAAGATCCGCCGCTTCTATTTTATTTTCAGATTCTCTGTATTATGATTAAAGGTGTAGAAAGAAATGCAAGCGAGAAGGAGTTAACATGATGTTTATAGCAGAACAGGAGATTGACATCCGTTATGCAGAGACAGATCAAATGGGTGTCGTGTACCACGCAAACTATTTAGTATGGTTAGAACTTGGCCGTACGAAATTAATTCAAGACTTAGGGTTTTCGTATGTTGAAATGGAGAATGATGGAATTGTATCTCCTGTACTTGATTTGCAAATTACATATCGAAAAGCAATGCGTTACGGAGAAAAAGCTATTGTGAAAACATGGGTGGAGTCTGTGAGCCCACTACGTGTTGTATATGGCTATGAAATTTATAATGGAAACGGTGAGCGTTGTATTACAGCATTTACAACGAATATTTGCGCGAAAAAAGAAGGTTTTCGTCCAGTGTCATTTAAAAAATTGTACCCAAAATGGTATGAGATGTATGAGAAGATTAAAAAGCAATAAAAAAACGTGGCGTAGGCCACGTTTTTTATTTTACATAATGAAATTGCGGGAACTCATCATCAGCGCTAAGTGTAACAGACAAGTCATGACCATCAAAGAACCATTCATCATCGCCTTCAATAAAGAAAGTAATACCATCTTCTTGGAATTGTACGACAGGAGTAGCAGGATCGTCTTTACGAATTCCTAAAGAAAGACCTTTTTGAACGGTACTACATCCACCGTATTGTACGAAAAAGCGAAGACTATCACCGGTTTGTAAACCAAGCTCGTTTTTATACCAGTTTAGTGCTTCTTTTGATACTGAAATGTTCATCTAGTATTCCTCCAACATAATCACTTTTTCTTTTAGTATAAAAAATAACGCAAAAAGACGCCATTTATATGCTTCGCGTTTTCTTTTTGCGTTATGTGGGTCACAATCTTATTTTTGTTTTTTTGTTAATTTTGCTTTTGGTTCTGTTTTATTTATAATTCGTCCAATATTTGCACGGTGTCTATAAATAACCATTCCAGCCAATAAGCACATGGCAATAATGAAGATTTTATCCCCGTTTATAAGTGCTGCAATAACAGCGAAGACGGCTGTTATCATAGAAGAAAGTGATACATATCTCGTCGTAAATAATAGGGTGAAAAAGATAGCCGCTAATATTACAAAGGAAAGTGGTGCGTAGCATAATAATACACCGGCAGAAGTAGCAACTGCTTTTCCACCGCGGAACTTTGCAAAGATGGGGTATACATGTCCTACCACTGCAGCTAATCCAAACCATAGGGGATGGATATTTAACCCAAACATGATCGGTAGCGCTGTAGCCAAAGTCCCTTTTAAAATATCAGCAATTGTAACAATAAAACCTGCCTTTTTCCCTAATGTACGAAATGTATTCGTTCCTCCTAAATTTCCGCTGCCGTGTTCGCGAATGTCGATTCCATAACCAATCTTTCCAACAACAAGTGCAGATGGAATCGAGCCGAGTAAATAGGCAACGATAAATACAAGATATGTAAGCATAAGTTCAGTCTCCTTTATTCAAATGTGTTGATAAAGGGTAAAAAGAGTTTTTCCCGTATATTGTACCACACATTTGTAAAGATCACATTTCTTTTTTGTAAGGTAAAATTTCAACTCGGAAATATGAGGAAAAATGGATTCAAAAGATCTTAAAAAAACTTTCACAAGAATGTTACATTTTTCACAGATTCACTCTTACTATATGTTGTATCATTTTGATAGTAAATGAACAAGATGTTGTTGGGGGTTAAGGAATGAATCAAGAAATGAAAAAAAATAGTGAATATGATGAGAATCTAAAGGGGATTTTCGCGAAAATTGTTCATGCAAATGAACAAGATTTAATGCAAGAAAATGCAAATGTTGATGGTCGATCTCCAATGGGAATGATGGGAAAATTTGCTTCTGAAAGTGCAAGGTATTATGCGATAGAAGAACTGCTTTCTGAGAAAGTGAAACAAGCAATTGATCAAAATATTTTATATCCGCATGACTTAGATTTTTATGCAACAGGTACGACAACCTGTTCGCAAATTCCGTTAGCGCAAATGCTGCAAAACGGGTTTCATACAGGGCACGGGCATATGAGGCAGCCACAAGATATTAAAAGTGCATTGGCGCTTTCTTCTATTATTTTTCAAGCGAATCAAAATATGCAGCATGGTGGACAATCATTTGCGCTATTCGATGTAGATTTGGCGCCATATGTGAGAAAAACGTTTGAGCGACATAAAAAACGTTTAGCAACATATCCGTTAACAGCTGAGCAAATAGAAGAGTTTGCGTGGAAAGAAACAGAAAATGATACGTATCAAGCATGTGAGGCGTTTATTCATAATTCGAATAGTATGCATAGCAGAGGTGGGGGGCAAGTTCCGTTTATTTCCATTAATTACGGAACAGATACAACAAAAGAAGGAAGATTATTAATTAAACAATTATTACGAGCGACTCAAGCTGGATTAGGAAAAGGAGAAACACCAATTTTTCCGATTCAAATCTTCAAGTTAAAAAAGGGAGTAAATTTTGAAGAGAAAGATCCAAATTATGACTTGTTTCAATTAGCAATAGAAACGACAGCGAAACGATTATTCCCAAATTTTTCATTTTTAGATGCGCCATTTAATGCAGCGTATTATGATGGACGTCCTGAAAGTGAAGTGTGTTATATGGGGTGTCGTACGCGTGTTATGTCTAATATTCATGGGGAAGAAACTGC
Organism: Bacillus sp. S10(2024); assembly: GCF_050473865.1. NCBI lineage: Bacteria > Bacillati > Bacillota > Bacilli > Caryophanales > Bacillaceae > Bacillus > Bacillus sp. S10(2024). The sequence goes on from NZ_JBFLUR010000002.1 coordinate 780,887, forward strand.
GATTGGAAGAGGGAATTTATCGTTTACTTCTCTTAACTTAGTGAAATTAGCGTGTATAAGTGGATCGAAAGAAGCATTTTTTGAAGCCTTAAATTATTATGTGGATCTAGGTATTTGTCAATTATTAGAGAGGCTTTCCTATCAATCAACGAAAAAATCAAGAGATTTTCAATTTTTATATTCGCAAGGAGTATGGCGTGGCGGTGAAAAATTGAAGCCTGAGGATGCTGTTGCTGAAATTTTAAAACAAGGTACATTAAGTATAGGTTTTATAGGTCTAGCGGAATGTTTAGTTGCTTTAACGGGAAAACATCATGGAGAAGACAAAGAATCTTGGAAGCTTGGATATGAGATTATTGAATATATGAGAAAGAAAATGGATCAAGCAACAGAGGAACATCAATTGAATTTCTCATTAATTGCAACTCCGGCAGAAGGATTATCTGGAAAGTTTATCAAACAAGATCGAGCTGAATTTGGAACAATTACAGGTGTAACAGATCATAATTTTTATACAAATTCATTCCATATCCCTGTTTATTATCCTATTCAAGCCATTGATAAAATTCGTTTAGAAGGACCATTTCACGCGCTTTGTAATGGTGGTCATATTACGTATATTGAGCTTGACGGAGCGGCTATTCATAATCAAAAAGCATTACAGCAAATTGTGAAGGCAATGGCTCAATATGGCGTAGGGTATGGATCAATTAATCACCCGGTCGATCGCTGTAAATGTTGTGGTTATCATGGGATAATTGGAAATGAATGCCCAAGCTGTGGGAATGAAAATGAACATGACTTTGAAAGAATTCGCCGCATTACTGGATATCTTGTAGGAGACATGTCAAAGTGGAACAGCGCGAAACGCAGTGAAGAAAAGGAGCGGGTGAAACATTCATGAGAGTAATGAACATCATTCATGATAGTGTGGTAGATGGGGAAGGGTTGCGGACAGTCGTATTTTTTGCGGGCTGTCCGCATCGTTGTTTTGGCTGTCATAATCCACAGTCTTGGAATATTTGTAATGGGACTGAGATGACAAAAGAAGAAATAATAAATGAGATTGAAAAAAATCCCCTTACTGATGTAACATTTTCAGGTGGAGATCCATTTTTCCAAGCTGCTGAAATAAAAGAACTAGCAAAAAACGTGAAAGATTTACAAAAAAATTTATGGATTTATACAGGTTATACGTTTGAAGAGATACAGAATTCGCAAAATAATGATATGATAGAGTTATTGCACTATGCTGATGTGCTAGTAGATGGAAGATTTGAGCTAGAGATGCGAGATCTCACCCTGCCGTTTCGAGGGAGCTCGAATCAACGTATTATTCGATTGAAAGAGTAAAAGGACGGGATAGGATTGAATAAGACAGTTTTACTTGTTGAAGATGAAAGAAGATTACGAGAAATAGTTAGTGATTATTTTCGTAATGAGGGATTTGAAGTGATCGAAGCAGAAGATGGCAAGCAAGCATTAGAACTGTTTGCGGAGCACACTGTGGATTTAATTATATTAGATATAATGTTACCAGAAATTGACGGTTGGTCTGTATGTAGACGTGTAAGAAAGGAATCAGCTGTACCGATTATTATGCTAACAGCTCGCTCCGATGAAGATGATACTTTACTTGGTTTTGAACTAGGAGCGGATGAATATGTAACAAAACCGTTTAGTCCGAAGATTTTAGTTGCTCGTGCCAAAACATTATTAAAGCGTGCAGACGGTGCAGTAGGGCAAGCGGAGGAAAATACGCTTTCATTTGCTGGTATCGATGTGAATCGTTTGTCACGTACGGTAACGGTAAATGGTGAAGAAGTAATATTAACACATAAAGAATTTGAGTTGCTTGTTTACTTAATGGAGAATAAAGGAATTGTATTATCTCGTCAGCATTTGTTAGATCAGCTTTGGGGATATGATTATTTCGGAGATGATCGTACAGTCGATACGCATATTAAGAAACTTCGCAATAAGTTAGGTGATAAAGCAACACATATTAGTACAGTTATTCGTGTAGGATACAAATTTGAAGAATAAAACATCTGTTCCCAATTAAGCATCATTATATTCATTGCATGTACAATTTTTTGTATCTTTGTCTACAATGAATATGATAGTATTTTTTTGTTTGGATTTCACGATGAGTTCACAGAAAGGACACACATCGTGTATATACTAAAAATACGATATCAGCAGAGAGGGGATAAGTAAATTATGGGATACTATGACCAACCAGAAACGAATGAAACTCGGACGGAAATTGTAAAATCAAAAAGCAAAAAAGGATATTTTTTCACGGGGGTTGTCGGTGCTGTCATCGGTGCCGTTACAATTAGCGTTGCAACTCCGTATATGCCTTGGGTAAGTAACAGTGTAGTTTCACAATCAAAAGTAGAGGGAACAGTGGTTCCAGTTGTGAATAAAACAAAAGGTGAAACGGATCTTCCTGGTATGATTGAAGGATCAAAAGAAGTAGTTGTTGGTGTAATTAACTATCAAAAAACTGTAGATCCATTTTCCGCTGATCAGCAAGGGCAAGAAGCTGAGGCGGGATCAGGATCAGGTGTAATTTATAAAAAAGTTGGAAATAAAGCACTTATTGTAACGAATAACCATGTTGTAGATGGTGCGAATAAATTAGAAGTAAAGTTAAGTAACGGAACAAAGGTTGAAGCGAAATTAGTAGGGAAAGATCCATTGTTAGATCTTGCTGTTGTTGAGATTGATGGGAAAAACATTAACAAAGTTGCAACTCTAGGAAATTCAGATAAAATCCGTGCAGGAGAATCTGCAATCGCAATTGGTAACCCGCTTGGTTTTGATGGAAGTGTAACAGAAGGGATTATCAGTAGTAAAAATCGTGAAATTCCAGTTGATATTAACAATGACAAACGTCCTGATTGGCAAGCGCAAGTAATTCAAACGGATGCAGCGATTAACCCAGGGAATAGCGGCGGTGCATTATTTAATCAAAATGGTGAAGTAATCGGTATTAACTCTAGTAAAATTGCACAGCAAGAAGTAGAAGGAATTGGCTTTGCGATTCCAATCAATGTGGCAAAACCAGTTATTGATTCCCTTGAAAAATTTGGTGAAGTAAAACGACCTGTAATGGGTGTTGGAGTAAGGGGTCTTGAGGAAATTCCAAGCTATGCATTAAGTCAATTGAAATTACCGAAAGATGTAACAGGCGGGGTTCTGTTAGCACAGGTTGATCCAGCATCACCAGCAGAAAAAGCAGGATTGCAAAAGTATGATATTGTTGTTGGCTTTGATGACCAAAAAATAGAAAATGCAGTTCAATTCCGTAAATATTTATATGAGAAGAAAAAAGTTGGCGATAAAATCGAAGTGACAGCGTATCGAAATGGTGAGAAAATAAAGAAAACAGTCACATTAGCTGCTACTGCTAACTCGAATTAATAAAGAAAGTCTCTTTCATGTTGAAAGAGACTTTCTTTATCGGCTATACTAAATGAACAGGAGGGATTACATATGACTATTGAAAATCCAACTCGTACGGAAATTGGAGAGGTTTTAAAAAATAGTAAGACGATTGCAGTTGTCGGATTATCTGCTAATCCGGAACGTACTTCCTATATGGTGTCAAAAGCGATGCAAGATGCAGGATATCGTATTATTCCTGTTAACCCAACGGTAGATACTGTATTGGGAGAAAAGGCGGTAAAATCGCTAGCTGAAATAAAAGAACCTGTTGATATCGTCAATGTATTTCGTCGTTCTGAATTTTTAATGGATGTTGCAAAAGAGTTTGTGCAGATTGAAGCGAGTACATTTTGGGCACAATTAGGTTTACAAAACGAAGAAGCATATCATTTTTTGAAAGAAAAAGGTTATACTGTCATTATGAATCGCTGCATTAAAGTTGAACATGCAATGACAAGATAAAGTGAAACTTTAATCAGAGGGGGGAGATTTATCCCCCGCTGATTACTGTCCGCGAATAGCGGGATAAGTCTTATTTGTGAAGTTTATTGAATTCCTATTCATTCAATAGGGAAAAGCAGATGAACGAGGTGTTCATCATGAAGTTTTTTAAAGGTTGTTTTTGGGGATTGCTGCTTGTTACTCCATTTTGGATGATTATCATTTTGTTGATTTTAAAATGGTGGAGTATGTAGTTGTTTTGGAATACATATCCATATTTCGTTGACAAACGATTACTTTTCTGAAATAGTAGCGTAGAGGAATCCTTGTGACAAACAAGGATTTTTCTTATGAAAATAGTATATGAAAGACATAACGTGACTTGCCAAAAGCAAGGAAAAGGCGTTATTCTATAATAAGAAACATATGTTCTGATTTTTTGGATAGGAAGGGGCAAGGAGTTTGGCTAAGCGTCAGTTTCAATATGATGAAGATGCAATTCAAGTGCTAGAGGGGCTTGAAGCCGTTCGGAAACGCCCGGGTATGTATATCGGGAGTACGGATAGCCGCGGATTACATCATTTAGTATATGAGATCGTAGATAATTCCGTTGATGAAGCATTAGCGGGTTTTGGCGATGAAATTAAAGTGATAATACATAAAGATAATAGTATAAGTGTAGTAGATAAAGGGCGTGGTATGCCGACAGGAATGCATAAGCTCGGAAAACCTACACCAGAAGTTATTTTAACTGTACTTCATGCTGGTGGTAAATTTGGACAAGGTGGTTATAAAACGAGCGGTGGCTTACACGGTGTTGGTGCTTCAGTTGTAAACGCGCTGTCTGAATGGCTTGTTGTTACAATTAAACGAGATGGTTACGTATACGAACAACGATTTGAAAAAGGGGGTGTTCCAGTTACAACTCTTGAAAAAATTGGAAAAACAAGAGATACTGGAACAACAATTCATTTTAAACCAGATCGAACAATTTTTAGCACAACGAATTATAACTATGAAACGTTATGCGAAAGATTACGTGAATCAGCCTTTTTATTAAAAGGTATGAAAATTGTACTTCAAGATAAACGTAATGATTTGGAAGATGTTTTTCATTATGAAACAGGAATTGAAGCGTTTGTTTCATATTTAAATGAAGAGAAAGACTCTTTACACCCGGTTGTATATTTTACTGGAGAGCAAAACGGTATAGAAGCAGAATTAGCTTTTCAATTTAATGATGGGTATTCTGAGAACATTCTTTCTTTTGTAAATAATGTACGTACGAAAGATGGCGGTACGCACGAAGCTGGGTTTAAAACAGCGATGACTCGTGTTTTTAACGAGTATGCACGTAAAGTTTCGTTGTTAAAAGAGAAAGATAAAAATTTAGAAGGAACAGATATTCGTGAAGGATTAGCTGCAATTGTTTCCATTCGTGTTCCAGAAGAGTTGCTTCAATTTGAAGGGCAAACGAAAGGGAAACTTGGAACAAGCGAAGGGCGTTCAGCTGTTGATGCTGTTGTATCAGAGCACTTAGCATATTTTTTAGAAGAAAATCCAGATGTGGCAACGCTTCTTGTGAAAAAAGCAGTCAAAGCAGCACAAGCACGCGAGGCAGCAAGGAAAGCACGTGAAGAAGCACGAGGTGGTAAGAAGAAAAAACGTTCAGAAGGAACATTAAGTGGTAAGCTGACACCAGCACAATCACGTAATCCGCAAAAGAACGAGCTATATTTAGTAGAGGGCGATTCCGCAGGTGGTTCAGCAAAGCAAGGTCGTGATCGTCGTTTCCAAGCTGTCCTGCCACTTCGCGGTAAAGTAATTAATACAGAGAAAGCTAAACTAGCGGATATTTTCAAAAATGAAGAGATTAACACGATTATTTATGCGATTGGCGGCGGTGTTGGAGCAGAATTTTCAGTTGAAGATATCAACTATGACAAAATTGTTATTATGACCGATGCAGATACAGATGGAGCACACATTCAAGTGCTACTATTAACATTCTTCTATCGTTATATGAAACCACTTATTGAAGCTGGGAAAGTATTCATTGCACTTCCTCCTTTATATAAAGTAAGTAAAGGAACAGGAAAGAAAGAAGTCATTGAATATGCTTGGTCAGATGAAGAGTTAGATGGCACGATCCAGAAGGTTGGTAAAGGTTATACAATTCAGCGTTATAAAGGTCTTGGTGAAATGAATGCAGATCAATTATGGGAAACAACGATGAATCCAGAGACGCGCACATTAATCCGCGTGAAAATTGATGATGCTGCAAGAGCAGAACGACGCGTGACAACATTGATGGGTGATAAAGTAGAGCCCCGCCGTAAGTGGATTGAACGCAATGTTCAGTTTGGTATGCAAGAAGAAGGTAATATTCTAGAAAATGAAATGATTATGGCAACGGAGGTGGAATAACATGCAGGCAGAGAAGTTTCATGACCTCCCGCTTGAAGACGTGCTCGGCGATCGCTTTGCACGTTATAGTAAATATATTATTCAAGATCGTGCGCTTCCAGATGCGCGAGACGGTTTAAAACCAGTACAACGCCGCATTTTATATTCCATGTATGTGGAAGGAAATGTTCACGATAAACCATTTCGTAAATCGGCAAAAACAGTTGGTAACGTAATTGGTAACTATCATCCCCACGGTGATTCTTCCGTGTATGAAGCAATGGTGCGTTTAAGTCAAGATTGGAAAGTACGAAACGTATTAGTTGAAATGCATGGGAATAATGGTAGTGTCGATGGTGATCCAGCAGCAGCAATGCGTTATACAGAAGCTCGTTTATCACCGATTGCTTCTGAGTTATTGCGTGATATTGATAAAGAAACAGTGGAATTTGTTTCAAACTTCGATGATACAAGTGAAGAGCCGGTTGTATTACCAGCTATGTTTCCCAACCTTTTAGTGAACGGATCTACGGGAATTTCAGCTGGTTATGCAACTGAAATTCCACCGCATCATCTTGGGGAAGTTATCGATGCTACGATGATGCGCATTGATAAACCAAACTGTAATGTCGAGGAGTTATTAACTGTCATCAAAGGACCAGATTTCCCAACAGGCGGAATTATTCAAGGCCTTGATGGTATTAAGAAGGCGTATGAAACAGGAAAAGGAAAAATTATCATTCGCGGTAAAGCAGAAGTGGAAACAATTCGCGGCGGAAAACAGCAAATCGTTATTACAGAAATTCCTTATGAAGTAAACAAAGCGAATCTTGTTAAGAAAATGGATGAACTTCGTTTAGATAAGAAGTTAGATGGAATTGCTGAAGTACGTGATGAAACGGATCGTACTGGTCTTCGAATTGTTATTGAATTGAAAAAAGATGCAAATGCAGAAGGTATTTTAAATTACTTATATAAAAATACAGAACTGCAAATACCATACAATTTCAATATGGTAGCGATTCATAATCGCCGACCAACCTTGATGACACTTCCTAAAATTTTAGATTCTTATATTGGGCATCAGAAAGAAGTTGTAACACGACGCTCACAGTACGAATTAAACAAGGCAGAAAAACGTCAACACGTTGTTGAAGGTTTAATGAAAGCTCTCTCTATTTTAGATGAAGTCATTGAAACAATTCGTGCTTCAAAAGATAAGCGTGATGCGAAAGATAACTTAATTGCGAAATTCTCATTTACAGAAGTACAAGCAGAAGCAATTGTGTCGCTTCAATTGTACCGTTTAACAAATACAGATATTACAGCTCTAGAAAAAGAAGCTGATGAATTACAAAAGAAAATTGAAGAGCTAAAGGCCATTCTACAAAGTGAGAAGAAGCTTCTTCAGGTAATTAAAACAGATTTGAAGAGAGTTAAGAAAACGTTTAGTAACGATCGTCGTTCTGTTATTGAAGAAGAAATCGAAGAAATTAAAATTGATGTTGAAGTCATGATTCCACAAGAAGATGTGATTGTAACAGTAACAAAGGAAGGGTATGTAAAGCGTACAAGTTGGCGTTCTCATAATGCTTCCAATGGAAAAGATTTTGGTATGAAAGAAGGCGACTTATTATTAGATCGTTTTGATACGAATACAACGGAAATAATTCTCTTATTTACAAACAAAGGGAATTATATTTATCTTCCAGTTTACGAAATGCCGGATATTCGTTGGAAAGACCTAGGACAGCACGTTGCGAATATTGTCTCACTTGACCGTGATGAAACGCTCGTCTTTGCAACTGTTGTTCCGAATTTTGAGGAAGAGAAGCGATTTATTACGTTTGTCACTAGAAATGGCATGATTAAGAAAACAGAATTGAATCAATATAAAGTGCAGCGTTATTCACGTGCATTTGTCGCGGTTAATGTAAAGAAAGATGATGAAGTCGTCGATATTTTTGTTACAGATGGAACGCAAGATATTCTTCTTGCTACGCATGGTGCCTATGCACTTATTTTCAATGAAGAAGAAGTAAGCCCAGTTGGTGTACGGGCAGCTGGTGTGAAAGGAATGAATGTGAAGGAAGATGATTACGTTGTATGCGGTCTTCCTGTTAATTCTGAGAAAGATGGGCTCGTTCTTATTACACAACGGGGTGCGGTAAAACGATTAAAGGCAGCAGAAATTGAAAAATCAACAAGAGCAAAACGGGGCCTTGTTATCTTTAAAGAATTGAAAAAAAACCCATATCGAATTGTCGGTGTGGAAGTCGTTCGAGATGATGAAGTCGTTTGTATGCGGACAGAAAAACAAATCATAGAACAAATAGATCCGCAAACACTTCGGAATAAAGATCGTTATAGTAACGGAAGCTTATTAATAGATGTAAGTGATGTTGGCCTTGTTGTCGAAACGTGGTCGCATAAGAAGAAACAGTAAGAAGACGCCCGACTTATATAATAAGTCGGGCATTTTTGTCTAAATTTGTATAAGGAATAGTAGTTGTACAAATAAAACACTTCTATTATTATTTAACTAAATATTTAAAAAATTTAGAAAAATAAAATTACGGAGGTGTATGAGTGAGAAAACAAAAAAATTTCGCTTTCTTTCTATCGGCGGTGTGTATGTTTGGTTTATTAACAGGATGCAGTGATAAAACAAATGGTAATACCGATACAGCAAGTACGAGTGGCGGTGGTGGAAAGGTTATAAAAATAGCGACGCAATCACCACTTTCTGGTGGTTCTGCAACGCAAGGAGAAGCAATTAAACTTGGTGCGCAATTGAAAATAGAAGAACAAAAAGAAGAGTTTAAAAAGTTAGGATATGAACTAAAGTTTGTGCCATATGATGATCAAGCGGATCCGAAAAAAGGCGTTGCAAACGCACAAATTATTGGTGCCGATAAAGAAATGCTTGGTGTCGTTGGACATATGAATTCAGGAGTTGCAATCCCATCTTCTGAAGTGTATGAAAAAAATAATGTTGTTATGGTATCACCTACAAATACTGCTGTTGAAGTAACGGATCGTAATTTGAAAGTAGTAAATCGTATTTGTACAAGAGATGATTTTCAAGGTCCTGCCGGGGCAGAGTTTGCATTGAAAACATTGAAGGCAAAAAGCGTCTTTATTATTGATGATAAAACAGCTTATGGAACAGGTTTAGCTAAAGCATTTAAAACAGAAGTTGAAAAATTAGGTGGAACCATAGCGGGTTATGAATCTATTACGGTCGGAGAAAAAGATTTTAACGGTGTGTTAAATAAAGTACTCGCAAAAAAACCTGATTTAATTTATTTTGGTGGTCTTTATGCAGAAGGTGGACTGTTAGTGAAGCAAGCTCGTGAAAAAGGCCTTATGGTTCCGTTTATGGGCGGTGATGGTATGGATTCAGCGACGATGGTAGAAATTGCAGGTAATTCTATTGAAAATACGTATTATACTTCTATCGCTGCTGACCCGAAAACGACGGAAAAAGGAAAGAAGTTTGCAGATGATTATAAGAGAAAATTTAATAAAGAGGTAGAAGGATATTCAGCTTATGGATATGATGCTGCGGGTGTACTACTGCAAGGAGTGAAAGGTGCGATTAAAGCAAATAACAACAAAATGCCAACAAGGGAACAAGTGCGTGACACTGTTCGGAAAACAAATAGTTTTGAAGGAGCGGTAACAAACGTAGGGTTTGATAGCAAGGGGGATAATAAATTTGCAAAAGTATATATTTATAAATTTGCAGAGAAAAAATATCCAGGAAGACAAGAAGGAGAAGTAGAGAAAAAGTAAGATGATATGGGTACGGTGCTTATGTTCCGTACCTTTTTTAGAGAAAAATAAAGGGGAGGAATTTCTATGTTCGGAGAAATCATGCATACCCTTCCTCAAGTGCTAATTGATGGATTAACACTTGGTGCAGTGTATGCAGTTGTCGCATTAGGATATACGATGGTTTATGGGATATTAGAACTTATTAATTTTGCTCATGGAGAAATTTTTATGACGGGTGCTTTTATTGGTACAACAATTTTTCTTGTTTTTATGGGGTTTGGCCTAATGACGGTTATGCCAGCTTTGTTAGCATTGTTACTTGTTTTAGTTGTAACATCTCTAATAACGGGTTTTCTTGGGATGGGCATTGAAAGGGTTGCGTATCGACCGCTTCGAAAAGCGCCGAAACTGATTACGTTAATTACAGCAATTGGTGTTTCTTTTCTATTGCAAGATATCGTTCGCTTTATTGCTGAATTAAAAAAAGGAAATTACATTATAACAGGTCCTACTTTATTCACTGATCAAATTACAGTACAGGCTTCAGCAATTATGTCCTCTTTTAATAACGCCAAGCTTAAAACATCCTCACTTATTCTACTCGTTCTTGCGGTTATTATGATGCTCTCTTTAGACTTTTTCGTCAATAAAACAAAATGGGGAATGGCGATGCGTGCTGTTGCACAAGATCGTGATACTGCTTCATTAATGTCAGTAAATGTGAATAAGGTAATTTCTCTTACGTTTTTTATCGGTTCCGCACTTGGCGGAGCAACAGGTGTTTTGTTTGCTGTACAATATGGAACAATAGATCCATACATTGGATTTATTTTAGGGTTAAAAGCCTTTACAGCAGCGGTTTTAGGAGGGATTGGTAATATTCGAGGTGCAATGGTTGGTGGTATTTTGCTTGGACTACTAGAAATGTTCGCCGCTGCAAATTTATCTATTTTATCTTCTGGAATATTGGGAGCTGAATATAAGGATGTATTTGCCTTTGGAATTTTAATTCTTGTTTTAATTTTTAAACCAGAAGGCATTTTCGGCAAAGCAATTGCCGAGAAAGTGTAGGTGATCATAATGAGAAAACAGTTAGAAATGATAAGGGAAAATACGAAGATGCAACTTATACTATTAGTCCTTTATATGGGGATAACTGCTGCAAGTTTATATTTTGCACAAAAGTCAGTAACGGCATTTCTACTATTATTATCGTCTCTTTTATTATTGTATTATACAAATTTGCATAGTAAATGGAAATGGTTAATAGGATTATTTGTGTTAGTTATATTGCTTCCATTCACAGCAAGCGGTGGTCCTGCTTATCAGTCATATATGGAAGTGGCAACATTAGTTGGAATTTATATTGCTATGGCGCTGGGGTTAAATATCGTTGTCGGCTTTGCGGGATTGCTAGATTTAGGATTTGTTGCTTTTTTTGCAATAGGAGCTTACACATACGGTATTTTTGCAACAGTACAAGCAAATAATTTTATGCCATTTGGTCATTACCCATTGTCAGGAGAAAGTTTTTGGATTTTTATTTTACTAGGCGGTTTTATTGCGGCAGTGTTTGGGGTCCTACTAGGCATCCCGGTGTTACGTGTAAAAGGCGATTATTTAGCGATTGTGACACTTGGATTCGGGGAGATTATTCGTATTATTTTTAATAATTTAGATAAACCAGTCAATATTACGAACGGTGCAATGGGGTTATCTTCTGTAAAACCACCTTCTTTATTCGGGTTTACGTTTTTGCAATCGAGTCAAGTGTATTACATTGTGCTTATTATTTTACTATTCGTAATCTTTATTGTAAAACGATTAGAGTTTTCGAAAATAGGTCGCTCGTGGAAGGCAGTTCGTGAAAATGAAATTGCAGCTCAAGCGATGGGGATTCCGCTTGTGAAAACAAAGCTGCTAGCGTTTGCAATCGGTGCTTCATTTTCTGGAATGATGGGTGTTGTCTTTGCTGCAAAACAAACTTTTGTTGATCCAACAAGTTTTACATTACTAGAATCGATTACTATTCTAGTTATGGTATTGCTTGGTGGTATGGGGAGTGTACCAGGGGTAATTTTAGGAGCTGCTGTTATGACAATTTTAAATTTACAAGTACTTACTGAACTAACAAACTGGTTAAATCAATTAAACTTAAGTGGAACGATTGCGATTCCGGATGCACTTTCTCCGGCCAAAATGCAGCGCTTCATCTTTGGAGGTATTTTAATCTTATTTGCTTTGTATCGACCACAAGGGCTCATCCCTGCAAAAAATCGGAAATTTAATGAAGAGCAGCTGAAAAAAGACGGGATAAAACAAATCGAATCACAAAAACAAAAAGAGAATGTATTTGGAGCCTAGGGGTGAGTATATGACGATTTTAACAGTTCAAAATATTACGAAGCGGTTTGGCGGACTTGTTGCAGTGAAAAATGTTGATATGAAAGTAAAAAAAGGATCGATTACAGCTATAATTGGACCGAACGGAGCAGGGAAAACGACGTTCTTTAATATGGTAACTGGTGTGTATAAGGCAGATGAAGGGGACATTCTACTTGGAGAAGAAAAGATAACTCATTTGAAGCCGCATGATATTTCAAAGTATGGTATTGCTCGCACGTTTCAAAATATTCGTCTTTTTAACAATATGACAGTACTTGAAAATGTGATGGTAGGACTTCACAATCATCTGAAAAGTAACCTGTTAGGGGTTTTGTTACATTTGCCAGCGGTAAAGAGAGAAGAAGAACGAGCGCAGCAGAAAGCATATGGGCTTTTAGAATATGTTGGTTTAGCCCACTTATTAAATGAAGAAGCGCAAAATTTATCGTACGGGGCACAGCGTCGCCTTGAAATTGCTAGAGCGCTTGCAGCGAAACCGCAAGTATTACTATTGGATGAGCCAGCGGCCGGAATGAACCCAAAAGAAACGAAAGAATTAACAGCTCTTATTTATCGTATGCGTGAAGAACTGGACATAACAATTGTATTAATTGAACATGATATGAAACTTGTCATGGAGATTTCCGAGCATATCATTGTATTAGATCACGGTGAAAAAATTGCAGAAGGAAGCCCGGACGATATTCGGAACAATCCAAAAGTTATTGAAGCGTATTTAGGAAAAAGTGCCGTGTTAGAGAAGTAATGCGGAATAAAGTAAAAAAATGATGTGAAATTCTTCGGAAAAGATAAAAAAGGAGGGAAGTATTTTGCTAGAGCTTATCAATATAAATGCGTATTATGGTGGGATTCACGCGTTAAAAGGCGTTAATATTTCTGTAGGAAAAGGCGAAATTGTAACACTTATCGGATGCAATGGAGCTGGAAAATCCACGACATTAAAGACGATTAGTGGCCTTGTTATACCAAAGTCAGGCGAAATTTCGTTTGAGGGTAAACAGATTACGAAACAATCCCCGCACATAACGGCTTTATCAGGAATTGCTCATGTACCAGAGGGAAGACGTATTTTTTCGCGCTTAACAGTAAAAGAAAATTTAGAGATGGGAGCATTTTCAGTAAAGGATAAGAGAATAGTGAAGGAACGGATGGAGCGTACCTTTCACTATTTCCCAAAGTTGAAAGAACGGCTAGAACAAAAGGGCGGTACGATGAGTGGCGGGGAACAACAAATGCTTGCAATTGGACGTGCGCTCATGAGCGGGCCTCATTTACTTATGTTAGATGAGCCTTCAATGGGACTTGCGCCAATTATTGTTGAACAAATCTTTGAAATTATTTCAGAACTTAATAAAGAAGGAATGACGATTCTACTTGTTGAACAAAATGCGTATCAAGCGTTGCAGATTGCGCATCGTGGATACGTGATTCAGACAGGAGAAATTAAAATGGTAGGAGAAGGGAAAGCACTGATGCATAATGAATTTGTGAAAGAAGCGTATTTAGCTTAATATGAGGGCTACCCTAAGTAGGGTGGCTTTTTTGCATGTTCATCTATGTTGCCATTATAAAAAGCAAGATATTATGTAGAAATAAGATAAGTTGGTATAATAAAAGTCATCATATTGCATACATAATTTGGAGGGGTTTTATGAACAAAATAGGTGTTGGGATTGTAGGTTACGGTTTTTCTAGTACAACATTCCATATTCCACTACTACAAACAATCGAAGACTACGAAATCCGTGCGATCGTTTCTTCACAAGAAGAGAAAGTAAAAGCATCATTTCCACATGTTGAAGTTGTTACAACAATTGACGAGCTTGTAATGCAAGAGAACATTGATCTTATTATCATTACATCACCTAACACAACGCACTTTGAATATGCAAAAAAAGCAATTCTCCGCGGTAAACATGTAGTCGTTGAAAAGCCTTTTGTCGTTTCTGTTGAAGAAGGGGAAGAATTGATAAAGCTAGCGAAACAGCATGACGTTGTATTAAGTGTCTATCATAACCGCCGCTTGGATAACGATTTCAGAACGGTTCAAAAACTATTACAAGAAGATACAATTGGAAAAGTTTATACATATGAAGCTCATTTTGATAGATTTCGTCCGAATGTTCGCGATCGTTGGCGAGAACATAAATTACCAGGGTCAGGAATGTTGTTTGATTTGGGTTCACATCTCATTGATCAAGCGTTATATCTATTTGGAATGCCGAGAGCAGTTTATGCAGATGTTATCAATCAGCGCCCAGAATCGCAAATAGATGATTATTTTCATATCATTCTTCATTACGAAGAAATGCGTGTTATTCTTCATAGCAGTAGTCACGTTAAATATGCGGGACCACATTTTAGCATTCACGGTGAAAAAGGCTCGATCGTGAAATATGGAATGGATTCCCAAGAAGATCAACTAAAGGTAGGAATGAAGCCTGGTGATGAAGGATATGGAGAAGATGCTATGCAGATGTATACTGTTCTTTCTACAGAGGAACAAGAGATTCGTGTTCCAACAGAAATAGGGTGTTATGAGAACTATTATAAAAGTGTCCGAGATGCGATACTGAAACAAGAAATGCCACCTGTTACAGCAGAGGAAGCTCTAAATGTAATTCGTGTTATTACGGCTTGTTTACAAAGTAGTCAGCAAGGAATAATAGTGAAATGGTAGAGTCAGTGCATGCACTGACTCTTTTTCTATGTTAGTTGCTAGCAAATCGTGTCGGAATGATACGAGAAAACGCTAACGATTTTTATTGTACATCTTTTATGTATAGATTAATATTTTAAATATTAAAAATATTGAAAAGCAGGAGGGTTACTGTGAAGAAAAAGATATCGCTTTTGTTATCAAGTGTTTTATTAGCGGGAATGATGGCAGGGTGTACGGGTAAAGGAGATGATAATTCAGCCTCTACGAAAAATGAAGCAAGGACAAGTAAAGTAATTAAAATTGCCTCTGAATCCCCTCTTTCAGGTGGATCGGCTGCGTTTGGAGAATCTATTAAGCTTGGAACACAGCTTGCAGTAGAGAAACAAAAAGAAGAGTTTAAAAAATTAGGTTTTGAATTACAATTTGTTCCGCAAGATGATCAAGGTGACCCGAAAAAAGGGGTTGCTAATGCTCAGTCTGTCGCGGCTGATAAAGAAGTTTTAGGCGTTGTTGGACATTTAATGTCAGGTGTATCAATTGCCGCTTCAGAAACGTATGAGAAAGCAAATCTTGTTATGGTATCACCATCAAGTACGGCAGTTGAATTAACAGAACGTGGATTAAAGACTGTTACACGCCTTGTTGCAAGAGATGATTTCCAAGGTCCGGCGGCAGCGAAATATGCGCTTGAAACAATAAAGGCAAAAAATATTTTTGTAATTCAAGATAAAACGGCATATGGTACAGGGTTAGCTGACGCATTTAAAAAAGAAGCAGAAAAGCTAGGAGCAAAAATTGTCGGTTATGAAGGGATTACAGTTGGTGAGAAAGATTTTAGTGGTGTGTTAAACCAAGTTGTCGCGAAAAAGCCAGATCTTGTGTATTTTGGTGGTATGTATTCAGAAGGATCAGTTTTAGTAAAGCAAGCACGTGAAAAAGGAGTTACAGCACCAATTATGGGTGGTGACGGTATTGATTCTCCAACAATGGGAGAAGTTGCAAAAGATGGATTAAAAGATACGTATTATACCACAGTAGCGACAGCACCAACAGTTACAGAGAAAGGGAAAACATTTGTAACAGAATATAAAGAGAAGTTCAAAAAAGATGTAGAAGCATACTCTGCATATGGATATGATTCAGCTGGCGTTATTTTACAAGGAATAAAAGATGCTATTAAGAAAAATGACGGTAAGTATCCAACACGTGAACAAGTACGCGATGCGGTTCGGGCTATAAAAGAATACGATGGCATAATTACGAAAGTAGCTTTCGACGATAAAGGTGATAACAAATATGCTAAAGTTTACATTTATAAGTACGAAGGTGCGAAGTATCCAGGAAAGCAAGAAGGAGAGGTAAGTAAATAATGGAAAAACCCGGCATCTGATATTATCCCCTTTAAGTAGACATTCAAAAAAACCTTCATGATAAGATGAAGGAAAGAATGAAACTTGGAGGGGATTTTTCTATGAAGAAAAAGGGACAACAATTTCAATCTAAACTCAATTAGCGTGCGCTGATTGAGTTTAGACACGCACTATCTGCATAGCTTTCTATATTGTCTACTTGACAGGGATAAGACTAACACCAATATAAATAAAAAGGAAAAGCCGCTCATTTTTAGATGGGCGGCTTGTTCTTTAAATCTATTAAAATGTTACGCTTGTGCTATAATAGCAGTATTTCCGTCAGCTTCATTACTTACTATATGACCGCCAGGATCTTTTACAGCTTTATTACTTACCATACCACCGTCTCCTCTATTATCAGCAGGAAACCAAATTTTTCCATGTGCATAAGCCAAGTCAGGTCTTTGTGGTGCTCCACCTGTGTCTCCTTTATTGAATCCTATAAATCCAGCTGTTATAGATACCACAAATGTACAACCTATTGTTGTTAAGAGGACTTTTTTCATCATTTTAATGCTCCTTTTTCCATTTGTTTTTGTTGTGCTGCCTTACTCATACGATAATATTTGCTTGCTTGTTTATAGTTGTTTTCATTATAAAATTTATCGGCTAAACGATCTGTATATTCTTCAATACAGTCAAATAATTTTTCTTTTTCAAAGTACGCAATTCCTTCTAAAACAGCTTTTTCTAATGTATCTGTATTTGTATTCATTTCTTTTAAAATCATAAAACGATATTGATATTCTCGATTTTTCAAATGATTACAGATGTATAACCCTTTTTCTATTAATAGTTCAGCTATATTTAGATGATTTAATTTCAAATTTTCATCAGCTTCTAAATACAATGCTCGGAAATGATTTGGAGATTTCTTTGTTACTTCTGATAGGTGACGAAGTGCTAATTCTGATAAATTTTGATTTGCATAAAGTAATCCTAAGTTGTTGCGTACCATAAGGCTATATTTTGCATGATTTATTTTTTGGAATAAATTTAATGCTGTATTTAATGCTTCTTCAGCTAATTCAAATTGTTTTAAATCGATACAACATAGTCCATATATATTTTCACATAAAGCAAGATTAATCTCATATCCATCCTGTTTAGAAAATTCTTCTTTTGCATTTCGAATACAATCGATGGATTTGAGGTGTTGATATGAATGATAATAAAATTCTCCTAAACGATAATGAAACTCAGCTTTTTCAAAAGGATTTACAATGTATTGTAATAGTGTTTCGGCTTTATCAAACTGTTCTTTTGCTTCAGTATAGTTAGTAATAAGTCTTAAGTGAAGAGCTTTGAAGAAATGATAATAATATGCTAAAAATTTATCTGTTGGAATTTCAAAGGATTCTACTTGATCAAAACTGTCTTCTTTAATTGAAACCCAATCAGTTAGAACATTGTAGCGAAAATTCAATAATGCATGATACAAAGATACATTATAGTCTGTTTCTGTATTATTAAATTTATTATCAATTTCTTGCTTTAATTTTGTTGCTTTTGAAACTTGTTGCTGTAACATGGCTTGATGCCAATCGTTAAGCAATTTTGTAATCTGCTCATTCCCCTTCATTTGAATGTTCATAATATCCTCCTTATCCATATATTATTGGTTAAATATTAACATAATTTGGATAAACAAAATAAAAGAATTTCTATTTTTTCAAGAATAAATATAATATTCAGACTTTTATCCTTTTAGATTGGACATTTTTTCTAAAATACTTGAAAAGAGGCCTTAAATTTCTTGAGAAAATAGTTGCAATTCATCAGATGCGGAAATAGGCATAAAAAAACGCTATCCTTTCTGTATATTTCTACAAAAAGAATAGCGTTTTTTTGATTATATGGATACAAATTTATCTTAGCTTGATAGCAATGCGGCTGTATGCCTAAAGGAGTATGAGTCGGGATTATTGGATACGTTTTTATGAAGTGACTACAAAGGTCATCTCATTAAAAAAGGTTATGATATGAAAGAGTTTTTAAGTAACCTAGTTTTTTAAGTATTCTTTTCAAGAATGCATTTTAATTAATGTAAATAATATAATTCTACAAAAAAGTGTATCTTCATTTGTTCATAAAATACGTTATGATCTATGTAGAATTTTTCTCGTTTATTTTTCTTAAAGCATCTCGACTTCCCACAAGATATTGTTTCTTTTTTAATGATTTTTGGTGTTAATTCATCTAACAAATAGAAATTATTCCGTATAATCCCAAAAAATTGACCATTTCTTACCATTCCCTTAAAATTACCTTATACATATATACAATATACTAATAAGTAATTTTCTTTATCTTGATTCTATATATTTGTTGTTTCCTGTTACAGAATCCTGATGATAAGGGTTCTTTTTTTGTTCCATTTGATTTGGAATCTATTCAGAAATTTGTGGTCTTTTTCTTATTTCATTTTGGACGGATATTTCCAATCATGTTTTTTCTTAGAAACAGTTGAAGAAACTACCCGGAGATCAATCGAGATACGTGTCATTTAGAGCCAACCATTGTTTTATCAGAACTATGTGGGATATATATTTTTAAAAGTATTGATGAAATAGTTAAGAATTCGCTGGTTTTTTCGCATGAAAAAAGAACCCACTATAAGATGGATTCTTTAGGGGATTGTTTCGTTTAAAGATCGATATGTCTAATAAACATATAAATAGAAGAGATAGATTACTATATATGTGTACATTAAGAGTTTCAATAGTGGATTTAGGGCGATGTTGCCGTGCCCCAGAAAGAGAGGCGGATTAAATGGGCTTTCATGTAGATTTAAAGGAATTCAAGGAAGTACTGGAAAAACTCCAAAACGAAACCAGTAAAACCAATGAGCAACTTGAACAAGCCAAAAACGCATTGAATGGGATTATTCAGGCCGATGCCATGCAGGGTGAAACAGGAAACGCGATTGTCAACGACATCAATAATAACCAAAATGCAGTTGTGATTGGGTTGAAAGATACTAATATACATCTTATTGCGGAAATGGTGACAACTTTCCAGGATTTTCAATCAACAACGGGAGAAACTGATGAGAATGCAGTTATTCTGGAAGATGCATTACTGCAAACACAAAACAAACTTTCCAATCTTCAACCCAAGAAATATGAACTTGATAGTCGCATCTCTACTATTTACAACAGCGTGAACGATTTGGTTTCACTAAGTATGCCGAACAGCCAATTTGATGAAAAATTGGTTGCAGCCAGCAAAGAACTAGAGGATACGATTCAAAAAGTACAGCAATTTGAAAGCAAAAAGGCAGAAAGCGATGCGGGAAAATTTCTCGATCAACTAAACAAACAAGTTCAAATGGCAAGGGAAATGGGTAGTTTATCTTATACTGATCCGCAACTTCAAGCTTTCTTTGCGCAAGATGCGTTGGCAAAAAACATTCATGAAAT
Source organism: Bacillus sp. S10(2024) (assembly GCF_050473865.1). Lineage (NCBI taxonomy): Bacteria > Bacillati > Bacillota > Bacilli > Caryophanales > Bacillaceae > Bacillus > Bacillus sp. S10(2024). The sequence goes on from NZ_JBFLUR010000002.1 coordinate 800,872, forward strand.
GGATACACAAATCACGAAGGCGGAAAAAGAAGCGAAACTTGAAGCTGAAAGAGAAATGAAGAAAAAGCGAGAGGAATGGGCGGAAAATCATCCATTGGAGGCTTGGCTTCAAGACCTTTCCAAGAGTGCCGGTGAGAAATGGGATGTATTGAGAAAGGGTACAAAATGGGTAGGAGACAACATTCCTTTACTGAAAGACCTTTCTAATAAAGCCTTGGTGTTAGAGGGTTTTATAGGCGCCGCAGGTTCCGCTATTAGTGGGATAGCGATAGGTGCAACGAAATTAGGTTTCCTAATCGCAGAGCTTGGTGAGTGGGGCTTTAATTCGATACGTGGCGTAGAAACAGAACAATGGAAACTGGACGATATTTACGGAGCAGGTAATACGATAAAAAGTCTTGGACAAGCCATCATCAGCTGGCAGGATTATCCTAAGTATGGTATGACACTAATTAACTCCGTAAAAGGTTATGTAGAAAAAGCATTGACCGATCCTTATGCTCTTGGCGGTGCGATATTTGATATTGGCAGTTGTTTTATCGGCGTCGGTGAAGTAACCGCCGCAGTGAAAGGAACAGCTGCATTAGGAAAATTCGCAGAGGGTACAAAAGTCTTTCAAGCAGCCGCGAAAAGCGGTAAAATAGTTGGTAAGTTGGAAGAAATAACGGCATTAATGAATAAGTTGCCGAGGAATACCTTGGAGAAGATTAAAAATATTGAGATCCCGAGTTTCGGTCCTAGACCTGCGTTGGCTAGCGCTGGGTATGGAGGAGGCGGAAGATTAGACTCTCTGAAAGATTTTTATCAATTTATGAAGGAGACTGGGGAGAAGGTTTTTGGTAAGGGTACGGGTGAAACTACAGTAAAAAGACAAACTCCAAATCAAAGAAAATCGGAGGTTATTCAAAATAATTTTGTTAAAATTACATCTCGTACTAATATTTATAACCCAAAAGATATTCCTAGTGTAAGAGATGGTGAGTTTATTAGGTGGTTTGACAATATAACTTTAGATGAATTAGAGATAGCATGGGCTAATCCTGAAGTTAAAAAAGTAATTTCTTCAAGATTGAGATCGCCTGGGAAATTACATGAATGGTTAATGATTGCAAGAGCACCTACTTTTAAAAGATGGGGGATAAGTGCTAAACAAATCCAAGAATTGAGAACACCAACAAAAGATGTTGAGTTTATTAATCCACCAGGGAAACATCATCGTGCGCCGGGTTCTAAGCGAGCGCATAATGAAATATTAGAGATAATAGACACATCACTTGACTATGATACATTTGTAAGAAGGTTACAGATGTGGTCTCATTATAGATACAAGGGTGGAGTAGAAGGATTACCAGGTACTCTAAAAAAATGAGGAGTGATAATATGGAATATAGTGGAATGGCTTCAGTGTGGTTTGGAGTTTCTAAATCGTTTGAAAATCTTGAGGAGTATGTTGATATAGAATATACGGAAGATGGAGATTCAATAGACTCAAAGTTTGGAACAAACTTTGAATTTGGTTATTATGATGAAGATAACATTGAAATTTGTTTTTATGAAAATCCTAAAAATAATGTAGACGATATTTTAAATGATTTTTCTTATAGCGAACTAATTATCCCAAAAATAAAAGAGTTAATAAATGGCGATAAATTAGCATACAGTATTAATTCTGTTATTGTACTCTATGATTTTCAATACAATGAAGCGAAAAGTGGAGATGAATCCGAAAATATAGAAATTAAATTTATTGGTACTGTACCATACAAATAGCTCGTACAAGTTCGTTAGTTTAAACGTACTATTTGTCATGAAATACAAAAGATTTCATATTCTCAGTATCAAAATTGTACATACAAACTTAAAGCGACTAGTGACTTGAAAACTTAGAAAACATGTGAACTTAAAGCACTTGATTGTCAATTAAAGGCAACAAGTGCTTTTTTGTGTTTTAGCGTAGAAATTTCAAAGAGCACTATAATTTTATAAGTGCATTAAGTGTTAAATTTTTATTGTTGTTTTATAGACTGTAGTGGCTGCGAACAGTGTACGACGATAGTAGAGGAAAAAATAAAGGGTTGTGTTACTTGTTGAAGTCATCGTAAAGTACGTTTTAACGGATGGACGTTATGCACACGTTATCCGCAAAAAACGGGTAAACGTTACAGGGACTTTAATTGCTGTAACGGGAGAGGACTCAATATGGAAGAGAAAGTAGTTGGTTATGTACGTGTTTCAACAGAAGGACAAGTACGTGACGGATACAGCTTAGCGTATCAAGTAGAAGAAATCGAACGTTACTGTATGGAAAACAACTTACAATTGCTTCATGTATATGAAGATAGAGGACTAAGTGGCGCAACTGTTGATGAAAATGGATTAACAGTTGAACGTGAAGGCTTACAAGAACTATTGTCAGATACGGCATATCAACAAGTGAAGCACGTGATTGTACTCAATACATCTCGGTTATGGCGCTCTGATATGGCAAAAGTATTAATACAAAGAGAGCTAAAGAAACATGCGGTTGATGTGAAAGCAATTGAACAACCAAACTACAGTATATATGCACATGACCCAAATGACTTTTTAGTAAATGGCATGTTAGAACTACTAGACCAATATCAACGTCTCGAGATTGCATTGAAGCTAAGTAGAGGTAGAAAGAAGAAAGCGGAACAAGGTGGGTATGCAGGTGGCGGTGTGATGTTTGGTTATAGAGTAAAGAAAGGACAGAAAGGGTTAGAAGTAGATGCGGAGAAAGCAATTATTGTACGCAGATTATTCGAATTAAGATACTTTTTTAGGCACTGGTCGTTAGCTCAATTGGCAGAAAGACTGAATAGGGAAGGGTATCGTACTGAGAAAGGAAAGTTGTTTACGAAAGTGCAAGTGAAATGCATGTTAGACCGAGAGAACTTTTATCGAGGGGTATATACATACGGGCAAATACAAACAAATGGGAAACATCCAGCAATTATGTAACAGTCGTACTTAAAGAAATCGCTCATTTTACTATATGTACTTATGAAATTATGAAAATGGATAGGCTTGCGTACCTATGCGCATCGGAAGATGAACGCTCGAACTAAGGTTGCCGACATTTTTATATGACTAAATCATTGAATAGAGGGATGAGTTATGCATAATAGGCAGAACTATTTGTATGTAGGAGTAGATTTACATAAGCAGCATCATACGGCTGTTATTATTAATTGTTGGCAAGAGAAATTAGGAGAAATACAATTTGAGAATAAACCATCTGCATTTTCGAAGTTTTTATTAGAAGTAGAGACATATGTGAGTGATGGGATAACTGTTGTATTTGGTTTAGAAGATGTTGGTGGTTACGGAAGAGCGTTAGCGAAATATTTAGTAGACCATGAACGAGTAGTGAAAGAAGTAAATCCAGCTTTATCATTTTTAGAACGAAAAAGCCAAGTGATGATACAAAAAAATGATAGTTGGGATGCGGAATGTGTGGCACGCATATTGGTAAACAAATTTGAGCAATTACTAGATGCAAAGCCACACGATTTATTTTGGTCGATACAACAACTAGTTTCAAGAAGGAATGCATTAGTAAAAGCACAAGGTGCGTTAAAGAACCAACTACATATTCAATTAAACCATCATTATCCAAGCTATAAAAAGTTTTTCTCAGAAGTAGATGGGAAAACAGCACTAGCATTTTGGCAGCAATATCCGTCACCCTCTTGTTTAGAGGGGGCGAATATAAAGCAATTAATAGCTTTTTTATTAGATGTTAGCAACAATACATGTTCAGTAAAGAAAGCAAACGGCATATTAAAACTTGTAAAAGAAGATGGACATACAATGAAGGGATATCAAGAAACATGAGACTTTTTAGTAAGAAGTATTGTACGGGACATTGAGTTTAAAAAGAAGGAAATGAAATATATCGAAAGAGAATTAAAACAGTTAGTGAAGATGCTAGATTTCCAATTAGAGACGATGCCGGGAATAGAGCTTGTGACAGCATCAGCATTAATAGCTGAGATAGGAGATATAAGGCGATTTTCAAATGCCAATAAATTAGCACGATTTGCGGGGATTGCGCCTGTTTACTTTGGTTCTGGTGGGAAAGGTAAGACACATAAAAGCAAACAAGGAAACAGGGCGTTACACGCTTTATTTTATAATTTAGCAGTACAGCAAGTGCAAGTAGCGAAAGGAAGTAAGACGCCACGGAATCCAGTGTTTCATGCATACTATCAAAAGAAACTAAAAGAAGGAAAAACAAAAGGACAAGCGTTGGTATGTATTATGAGAAGGCTTGTAAATATTATATATGGCATGATGAAACATAAAACGGCATATGCATTGCCGGTAGTACAAGAGAAGGAAGTAGTTTAATAAGGTTTTATATGGTTTTTTTTATTGTGAGAGTTTAAGATTACAACATAGGGTACGGGTAATGATATAAAGGAAACTAGTAAAGTTAAATTTTCAGCAATGACAGCAGATGAACAAATAAAAATAGCCAAAGAATATAAGATAGTGGATTTTCCTATTCCAGAAGGAGGCATTTATCCTCCTAATAAGGAATAAATAATAATATTTAGAAGGTGATTATATGTGGAGAGAGCAAGTTAGTCAGATTTCCAAAATAAGAGAGAAACGAAATCGAAAACTCAATTTACCTACCAATGAAAATGAGTTATCAAGATTTCGTAAATCTGTAGTAGAAAAATTTGGTGAAGATGTACTGCCACACCAATACTATGAATTTTTACAAACAGTTAATGGAATTGAATTTAATGGACTTGAAATTTATGGGATTGACCAAAATTTTTTGGATTCTAACCCAATAAATCAGGTGGATAGTTTTTTTGATGCCAATGAAACATGGGAGTCAATTAAAGACGAAGATGAGCTAATTTTTTTTGGAGATTCAGATATAGCTTGGTATTGTTATAATGTTTCTAAAAAAAGTTTTGTTGAACTAGATAAGCCTTCAGGTGAGCATATGGAAACTTTTTGCGATTTTAATACTATGCTTGAATCTGCTTTCTCCGCAGAACTTAGTTAAATGTAAAATCCATCGAAAACTTTTGGCGGATGGAGAGGTTCGTGTAGCACACAAAACCTGATTAACGGCTAATTGTTTAAGGATATAATAGCATATGAATCTGGTTACTTATTATCGGAATTGATAAAGAAATTAAAGATTATAAATCACTATTTCTGACCTTGATTGGCTCATGCCTTTCAAGGTTTTTTGATTATTAAATAAATCGTTAATATTTGATTAAATATAGACACACTAGTCATGTATAAAGAGGGATGAGGTAAACTGTGGGCAATAAGACTTATTTTGGTGTAAATTCAACTATTACTAAAGAGTCACATAAAGCAACTAGAGAGTTACGGCAAAAGTGGTTAAGAGAAGTAGAGTGGGTGCCGCCCAAAAAGAATAATCCAAAACATTTGGGACATGCACAGTCTCTTACTCATGCAGAGTCACATTCTTTAATAAGAGCATTTGAAAAACAAGGAAGCTTGCCTGAAAAAGTTACAATGTATGTTGACCGAAAAACTTGTAATATATGTCGTGGTGAATTGCCAGCTTTATTAAAAAGATTGGGTGTAGATGAGTTAGAGGTTTTTAGTGGTGGGAATACAAAACCAATAATAATAAAAGCTACAAAATAAGGAGGAATAATAATGATTATATATAACGGACCAGTAGAGGACCGATTGAAAATCCAAGCGAGAAATTTATAAGAGATCTAATATTTGATAAGGATGAGATTTATTGGAAACAAGGTAGTGGGGATTCATGTTTTGAAGTTGAAGGGTGTGAGGAACGATTAATACTATTTTATGATGAACCATATGGTTTTTTTATAATGCGACATCCAGATTATTTAGTAACACTTAATAAAAATGTTGAAATAGAAATAGTTGAACATTTAGTAGGAGGAGAACCAATGAAGATACCTACTTGTAGTTATGTGGATCGTAAAATGGCGTATCGTATAATAAAAGAGTTTATCACAACCAAGTCAGTACCCAAATTTATAGAATGGATTGATTTATATGATATAGATTTTGATCATGGATTTTAAATAACTAATATTTATGAATAACTTTAAAGCTTTTTTGCTCTAAGTAATACTTATGTTTAAATTATAGTTTATAACAGTAAACAAATTAGTTTGGTTATAATGATTTTATAAATATTACAACCTATGATACTAGATTTATAGCTATGTACAAGAGCAAAAAAGTTTGTAGTACTAAAATTAAAAATATGAACACATATAAGACAAGTGAACTCAAAAGAACAGGCTGTAAAAAGTAAAGAATCATGATGGTTGTACCATCATGGAGTACTGTGTGTAATGATAGAATAGAAAAAGAAGTACACGAGCTTAGGCAGGATGACATTTTACATGGCGATGAATATAAACACATGGAATGGACATAAAACTAACGAACTTGTAGGTTTTAACGTAGTAGTTGTCATGACATATGAAAGGTGTCATACTATTGCTATAAAACTTACAAAATGAATGCTACTTAAAAACATATGAACTTAAAGCACTTTATTGTCAATTATGGCAACAAGTGCTTTTTTGCATTTTAGCCTAGAAATAAGTCGGTACACGTATAATTTGGTTCTGGTGTAAATATAGGAAGAGGAATATGGATAGTAGATTTATAACGGAATTATATTTTATGCTATAAGAGGTCACCATACATGTTCATCAACTTAAGATCACATAATACCCCCATAATGAAAATTTTTTGTATTTTGCTCGTTTTTATTGTTTTGGGGTAACCTGTTCTTCTTAACTTGATGGCAATGGGGTATTACCCCATACCTATCAAGCTAAGGGAGACAAGGGGGTATATGTGAATGTGTTTTTTGAAATTTCTACGACTACACTAAAGATGTGCATAACAAATAAACCTATTAAATAGGTGTTTTTAAAAATATTATGCAACTTGGAAACTTTGTGACAACGTACAATCATACACAACACCTAAGATATCAAAGACTGTTTTCTTTTCGTAACGGTGAGATTTTCGTCCGTTTTTTTCTAACAGGTAAAACAAACGCAATAAAGTTTTTAATAATTCATGGATGCCCTTCTGTAGTCCCTCATAAAACAATAGATAATAATTCTTTATCATATAGATGGATTTGTATTCACTTAGCTCTTTCTTTTTCTTATCTAAGAGTAACTGACGCATTTTGAACATCGTCGATGAACAGAGTAAAATACTAATGAGTTGCCCATATAAATGACATTCTAAGCGTTCTTTCTTAATTTTTTTGCACCTGTCAATTTGAAAAAAAGATTTCCATGTTTTGAACAAAATTTCAATTTGCCAGCGTAATGAATACAAGTCATGGATATGTTCCGTTGGAACATTTTCTGTAGAAAGATTCGTAATATACACGTTGATCCCACTCAACCGTTTACTTCGTTCTTTGTAGGTAATACCTTTCTTCTTTTCTTTTTTGGCTTGTTCCTTCAACCTTTTCTCTGTTTGTTCTTTTGTTAATCGATGAATAATAACACGAGCTGGTAATTTTTGATACTGTCCAATGTATGCCTCTGAAATCTCCATTGTTTGACCAGGGGACAATTGATTCATGAGTTCTTCCATATCTAACTGAATATAGAGTGACCCTTTCTTCAGGATCCCATTTCGAAAATACTCTGGCTTATCATTCTTACGATAGATTCGAGAATTTAATTTCAAACGTGAGATATAGTAAGCTCCTTTATCATGGATATTCTGTAAGTCATGTAAGTCAAAATAGCCTAAATCTCTTATATACAAGTTTTTTGGTCGAATGGTTTGTAGGCTTGCTGAACCAAAGGTTTTATCATTTTCTCTTCCTTCTCCTACATAAACGTGCAGGAACTTCCCACTCAATAAGTCATACTCTAATTGAATTTTGACTCCTGCCGTATGGCTACTTCCACCCGAACCTTGATAATGTGAAGAAAACTTATCTGGAAGCTGAAATGTTGTAGAATCTAGAATCCGAATGTGCTTAAAGGTCGTGGTGTATTGATGAATTATTTCTTGTGTTGAATGAATTCTTTGAGTTAGAAGGTTAGCTAGAACTTGTTCAAGAAACTGTACTGCGGAAGCATTAAATCGTTGGTTAAGCCCTTCAGGGCTGATAAGAACACCTGTAGATACTTCAAGACAGCTACATAATTGTGTGAGTGATGTACTTGCAACCTGTTGGCTAAGCCATACACATAAAGCAACTAATTCCTTTGCTTGATATTTACTCTTTCGATGAACGAATCCTTTTTCTTTAGCTAAGTGTTCTAGAACATGAGGAGACATATGTCGTTGTAATTCTTCAGCAATCGGTTGAAGTTCGTCAAGAATCGAAAGATCCATAAAAAACGCCCTCCTTTCCTATGATTCTACAGAAAGGATAACGTCTTTTTTGCTTTATAGATAGTGCAGAATCTTAGCTTGATAGCGATGGGGTAGCACTCCTAATAGAATTATTTAGGACATCAACATAATACACCTTTTCGAACGGGTAGAATAATTCCTTTAATTTGTTGAGTATAGTTTTATTGATATAAAATTTCTGAAAATAATATAATTTCTTTTAAAGAATTTTAAAAATAAAAACAATTATGTTAAAATAAGGTTTGTGTTGATTAGCGATATATATAGAATTTTGAGGAGTGATACAATGAAGAAATTTTTATATGTACCTTTAACTGGTTTTTTACTGTTTAATTTAATTGCGTGTAGTAACAATGATAATAAAACTAATAATGTTGAAGAAAAGAAAGTAGCGAGTCAAGACGAGAAAAGTAAAAATAATTTAATAGATATTGAGAAATATTCAAAAATTAAACCTGATATGACATATGAAGAAGTAAAAAACATTATTGGTAGTGAGGGAGATAAAGTTGTCACAGATGGGACAGAGGGGTCGGCTAATTATAAAGTTACATATGCTTGGAAAGGTACAAAACCTAAATCAATGGCGCAAATAACATTTTTGAATGGAAAACTAAGGTCAAAAACTCAAAACGGATTAGAATAATTTAAATCACTTGGAATTCCGAAACGAAAAAAATGAGCCGAACTCTTATAAATAACTGTGAAAAAGTAAAATTTTCGTTATGGGAGGTTTCTCAAAATCTTAGCTTGATGGGTATGCGGCAGCACTCCTAATAGAATTATTTTGGACATCAACATAAATATGAAGGTTTTTTATCTATATCTCTGAGGTGAAAATTTTGAATTACAGAGGCTTCTCGGTAGTTAATTTAATTTTCAAAAAAAACAGTTTAATGTTTGACGGCGCTTTATGTTACATGATAGCATATAGATAATTTAATTAAGGCGGTGGAACATTATTGGAATCAGATGGTGACGCGGATAGGTGGCTGAACTACCTCAATTTTCTCAGAGTACCCCTAATAATTATGAGAATTTAAGTTATATACAATTATATTTTAGATTGTATACAGCAGTATTAAGGGAATGAGAAAAATTTATCAGGAGGTGGATCCTTTAGTTTCAAGGAAGCTAAGGGGATTAGTTGAACATATTAAGTTTAATCATGGTAGTAGTTTTAATCGCTTTTACAGCATTTTTCGTCGCAATAGAATTTGCCATAGTAAAAGTACGAGGATCAAAGATTGACCAATTTGTATTAGAAGGAAAGAAGGGTGCGCTGGCGGCTAAAAAAGTGACCACAAACCTGGATGAATATTTGTCAGCTTGTCAATTGGGGATTACAGTGACAGCAATGGGACTAGGTGCACTAGGTGAACCAACCATCGAAAGACTTTTACACCCTTTATTTGATAAATGGAATATCAATCCTTCCATTACAAGTTTTTTATCTTTAGGAATTGCCTTTATTATCATGACGTACTTACATGTTGTAGTAGGAGAATTAGCACCAAAAACATTCGCGATTCAAAAGGCTGAAAAGATTACTTTATTACTTTCGCCTCCGCTTATTTGGTTCTATAAAATCATGTATCCATTTATACGATTGTTAAATGGTTCTGCAAGGATGATAACAGGACTATTTGGCTTAAAACCAGCATCAGAGCATGATGTGGCTCATACAGAAGAAGAATTACGACTCATTCTCTCTGAAAGTTATGAGCGCGGAGAAATTAATCAAGCTGAGTATAAATATGTAAATAATATTTTTGAATTTGATAATCGTATTGCTAAAGAAATTATGGTCCCTCGAACGGAAATTATAGGGCTACATGTAGATAATTCTTTAGCAGATCATGTAAAAATAATTCGTCATGAAAAGTACACACGTTATCCTGTATTTGGAGAAGACAAAGATGAAATCATTGGGATGGTGAATGTGAAAGACTTCTTTATTCGTTACATGAATAAAGAAACTAAAAAATCCGATTCAATCCACTCGTATACACGTCCAGTAATAGAAGCGATTGAAAGCATTCCGATACATGATCTTTTACTGCAAATGCAAAAGAAGCGTATTCCATTGGCTGTATTATATGATGAATATGGCGGTACAGCTGGTATTGTAACCATTGAGGATATTCTAGAAGAAATTGTAGGAGAAATCCGTGATGAATATGACGAAGATGAACGTCCACCCATTCAGCAGATGAATGAACAACATTTCGTAGTAGAAGGTAAGGTACTTATTAGTGAATTAAACGATTTACTAGGATTACATATGAATGATGAGGATGTTGACACGATTGGTGGTTGGATTATGATGCAGAATTATGATATCCAAGAAGGACAGACAATAAAAAGTGAAGAATATGAATTTAAGGTTCTTTCTAAAGATGCCCATCAAATCAAAAGTGTCGAAATAAAAAAAGAAATTGAGCAAGCAGCAACTTTATAGTTGCTGCTTTTTATTTGTGGCGAAGTTATGGTTCTTAAATTTACAAGAAAGAGTTGTAGGAGAATGGAGCGTATTTTATATGTCTTTTTAACTATATAGGGGGCACTATACATCGCCATCAAGCTAAGAAAAGCAAATACCCCAAAACGAAAAAATGAGCTTTTTTGTTACAAGTTAGTACAAAATTTCGTTTTGGGGGTACTATAAAATTTTAGCTTGATGGGCATGGGGTATTACCCACATTTTATAAATAAATTATAACCATAATTTCACACATCCTCAATATTTAATTGTTAAAATTTTACACATAACATTAACGAATAAGTCGCCGGATATGAAGAATGCCTTGGAGAAGATTAAAAATATTGAGATCCGGGATTTATCCCCTGAACCTTCGGCAGCTGGCGTTGGGAGTGTAGAGGAAAGAAAAACACTTGGAGAGTTATTTTCTGTTGCTAAGGGTGAAACTAAGGGGCAAGCGCAAAATGCAAACCGGTTATCTGGGGAGAAACTTCCTGCAGAGGGGACGGGTAATGCTAGTAAGGCAGTATGGGATAATATAAAGATTACTCAGCCTATGTATGATGGTACTAAAATACCTAAATCATTCGAGTTAACAGCTGGTGGAGAAAAGTTCTGGGTACATCCAAATGGTACGAAACATATGGTTGAATATATAGCAAAAGACCCTATGTCACACGGAATGCCTATAAATAGTCAAACTCTACTTTCAAGCTTTCAAAACTCAGTTTCAGGTGCAGTTAAGCAGGGCGTTAAGTATAATGAAATTATGAATGTAGGAAATTGGGAATTGATTTTTAGTAAACCAAGAGGAGATGGATTATTGCCAGTAATAAAACATGCTGTTTATAGACCATAACCAAATGAAAGGTAGTTGTATAAGATGTTAAAAGTATTTAAACATGTAGAAACTAAAAAGGAAAATATTGAATTTGATATATATACACCAATAAATATAGAATTCGGAGTGTGGAATATTTCAAAAGAACCAACTATATACTGGAGAACAGGAGATTTTAGTGGCTCATTAATTGAAATAGGAATAGGGCAGTATAAGAAAGATATACGTTCTGTAACATTAACTATATGTAAAAATGTATATGAAGTAGATAATTACTCTGAGAATAACTTTAATATATTTAAAGGAAGTCCCATATTAGAATTAGAAAATATTAATGATGAAATTTATACAGATGAAAAGGGGACATTAAAAGTGTATATAGAAAGTAAAAGTGTAAGTATAATATTTTCAGAAAATAAAATTAATGATTGCTTGCAAAATGATAATGTTTATTTCTATTTAGATGTGAACAAATCCCTTGTAGGATTAAGAGTTAATAATATTAATGAGGAAAATAAAGCTATACTTAAGGAAGCATTAGTATAGTTTATAGGTTACTGTAAAATTAATAAAATTCTCACTTCATAATAAGGAGTATTTCGTAATCTTGTTAAATGAATAAATGATAAACTAAACTCATAATCTAAATAATGCATTGAAAAGATGAAATGAACTAGCTGAAATTGAGTAGGCTAGTTCATTATTTTTTTAGTGGTTAACATATGCTATAAACACATCATTCAAAAGAACTATATTAAAAAGCAACGACAACATATCAGAAAACAGAGTTTTAAAAGGCTGCGAATAAGAGTGGCATTGAATTTAAAAGGTGATGAATAAAGGTTAAAATAACTGATTTAATAGAAATTGATAGGTGATTAAAATCTTTTTAGTAATATCCAAGTATAAGCATCTGATAAAGGAGTTCTTATGCAAAATAGTACATTTAGAAGACGGTAAAACAAGGCTAATAGCAATAGTTACCTTGATGAGCTAGGAAAACCTAGGATTAATAATTATGATTACAAGTTAATTGGTTTCATAACAATAGTATGTGTAGGATAAAACCTTTAATGATTCAACAGATAAAGGACTTCCTAGCTAATTAAGTCAAGTGACTTTAGAAACCAGCAAATCGATTATAAAAGAGATGTGTAGCTTGATAAGCTAGGAAATTCTAGGTTCAATAATTCCACTTGAAAGTGTTCCATATTTTCGAACTCTTGTAAGTAAAGTAATACAGAATTTAATAATTCAAAGAAATTTTCGATGATTGTGTTATCTAAACAATTTCCCAGCTAATTCTTTAGCCTACACTTACGTTGCTGCTGCCGCTGATGGGGTCAAAACAGTTCTTCGCGGAACGGATTTGAGAGGTTCAGTGAAAGCGACCTTTGAAAATAGGAAAGAGTTTATTCAGGATTGGATTTCGAAGTTGGAAGAGAGTGGCGTTAAGGGTACGGTAAAAGATGTTACTTTTAAAAAGGGTTATGATACACATTTAACCGAAGTGGAGGGTTTTAAAGCAAAACCGAATATTGGAATAAAGGGTGGTCACAATCTTGAGAACTTTGAACAATTTATTTTAGATAACTTTGGTAATCAAGTTAAGGATATTAATCAAGCTGTTACTAAAACGTCTCATCCTGATATTTCAGGAATTTATGAGGTAAAATATAAGCTTCCTGTTTATGATGGATTGAGTAAAGAAAATGGTGGAAAAGGTAACTTTACTGGACAGTGGAAAGAGTATATAAAAATGGAACAAAAGTTCAGTATAATTATAAGTTGAAAGATGGAACAATTGAGTTGAGAACTGGCTATGTAAAATTTATGAAAAATAGTAGTCTAACTAATCCTAAGGATGTACCTATAAAAAGTTACGCTAAATTTGAGTTTGTAGGAACAAATAATTTTGGGGAAATTACAACATATCATGTTGAAAGTGGCAAAACTTTCTGGAAAATGATGAATAATGGTGAAAATATTCCTGTTATTAACCCAGTAGAATAGAGGAGATAATATGAACAATAAGATAAAAATATGTAGAATTGCCCCATTAATTGAAGAAGAAATAGATTTTTTAGTGAATAATCAAGAAGTTACAGGATTTAATGCCTCGCCTCAAGAATTAGAGGTAAGTAAAGAGTATGAAGCTGAAATAGATATATTTGTAAATGATGTTCTCACAATCGAAAAGCAGGAAAACAGAAATTTGAAAAAAATTGAACGCATTGATAATTATAGCTATGTTCTTTTTGGAAAAATGTTGAAAGATAATGTTTTGGATGCGGGTTTCTTTATAACTAGTGATTTATTCGATGATTACCGATATTTGGAAGGTGAATATGTTTTTTTACAAGTTGATAGATTACAATTATCTTTTGAATAGCTATTTTGCTAGATTCTGAGGGCAAAAAAAGATTTTAAAAGAACAAGATAAAATGTAAAAACAAAAGGTGGACATGTTATGCTAGTTATGTTCGAGGAATTAACTAAGGCATTAGCCCTTTTATGGATTCCTCGGGCGCTGAAAAAAATACATGCCCAATAAAAGAAGTCAACAGCGACGTTAGGAGAACGTAGTGGTCTGTTGGCTTTTTTTATAATGTTATAGCATTAACGAATAAGTCGCCGGATATGAAGAATGTCTTGGAGAAGATTAAAAATATTGAGATCCGGGATTTATCCCCTGAACCTTCGGCAGCTGGTGTTGGGGGTGTAGAGGAAAGAAAAACACTTGGAGAGTTATTTTCTGTTGCTAAGGGTGAAACTAAGGGTACGGGTAATACTGGTGAGATAGCCAATGAAGCTGAAAAATTAGCTCGAAAATTGGAAGAGGCTAGAGCACAACAACGTACGGTAATAGAATCAGTAGAAAGTGGCGAAGTAGTATTAAAAACAACGAAGCGTAAAGGGAATTATGGTGAAATGAAGATGGATGACTTTTTTGAAAGTCAAACCTATACTAGAATTAGTGATGATCGTGTATTAACATTGGATCAAAAAATTGTTAAGGGAATAGATGCTGTATATGAAAATGCATCTCCGCCACCTAAGTATGTAATAGCAGAGGCTAAGTATAATACCTCCAAATTGGGAAAAACAAATGATGGTAAGCAAATGAGTGAGGATTGGATTCTTGGAAGCGAAAGATTAGATAGCACTTTGTCAAAAGAAAAAGCAGATGAAATTGTGGCAGAAATGTTGCTGAATCCAGAAAATGTTCAAAGAGTTGTTATTCAAGTTATGCCTGATGGAACAATAGTGAAGAAAATTCTTGAAGTATAAAAGGTGGGAGAGAAATTATGCTAAGGGATAAAATCAAAAATGATATATATTTTAACGAATTTATCAATTATGAGGAAAAGCGAATAGAAAAGTTTTTATTATTGGTTGAAAAGGTTATTGAGGAAAGAGGCAAAGATGATAAAGGTGTAAAGAATGGATATATAGCGTTGCAAGGTTATCATTTTAATAAATTAAGGGCAATGTACTCTGCGGGCTGCTCAATTCAAACTATTCGTGATTTTTTACCTGAAGTAATAGATATAATGGAAAAAGTATGGAATAAAGAAAGTGGATATATACGTATGTTATGGGTGACATCTATAGCAGTAATGCTAAATATTGAAGATAAAGAATTTAATAGACTAATAGCAATGGTAAGGAAAGAAGGGTTAAATGATTATTTGATTAATTATTTTATTGCTTTTAGAAATGATGAGCCATCAGATTTTTATGAGCAGAGTGAGTTTTATGTAAAAGACCCATATTTAAAATTAAAAGAAGTAATTGAGAGTAATAAAATTTCACAAGAGAATTCTATAAGAAGTTTAGAGGAATATATAAAAGAGTATTGGTATAAGGGACATTCAGAGGAAGCATGGTATGATGCACATGAAAATAAACATGACATTTATAGTGGTTACTGGAGTTTTGAAAGTGGAGCAATCGCAAAAATTTTAAAATTAGACGACTCAAGTTTGAAAGATGCTCCATATTATCCTTATGATATGGTACATTACCAAGAAAAGTAAATGTAGGAATCCACAGTGATAAACTTTTAAACTGTGGATTTTTTAATTTGTGTTTAAGTACTTATTAAGGGAACGGGTAATCTTAAATTTAAAGAAGGTTACTATGTTGAACATACAACAGAACCAGTTGAAAAGTTTACTGAACGTAATTTAAAAATGTTGAGATCCGGGATTTATCCCCTGAACCTTCAGCAGCTGGCGTTGGGAGTGTAGAGGAAAAAACACTTGGAGAGTTATTTTCGGCTTTTAAGAGTGGCACTAAGGGTACGGTAAAAGATGTTACTTTTAAAAAGGGTTATGATACACATTTAACCGAAGTGGAGGGTTTTAAAGCAAAACCGAATATTGGAATAAAGGGTGGTCACAATCTTGAGAACTTTGAACAATTTATTTTAGATAACTTTGGTAATCAAGTTAAGGATATTAATCAAGCTGTTACTAAAACGTCTCATCCTGATATTTCAGGAATTTATGAGGTGAAATATAAGCTTCCTGTTTATGATGGATTGAGTAAAGAAAATGGTGGAAAAGGTAACTTTACTGGACAGTGGAAAGAGTATAAGAATCCTAAGAAAGTATATGACCCAAAGGTTTTTTCTGATGAACAGATATTAAAGTTGGGTAGGGAAGCAATGGAAGAAGGTATTAGTAATAATAGGATAATTCAAGGTGGAGATAGGTCGCCAAGTGATATGGTAGAAGGGTATGTCAATGTAAATGGGAAACAATTGAAATTTATGGGCTTTAAAGACAAAAATACAGGTGAGATTTCGAATTTCTTCTCAGTTCTAGATTAAATGTTAAAGGAGTGTTTGTTATGAGTGAGGAAGTTTTTATTATTGAAGAATTTTCAGAAAAAGTTGAGTTGATGCGTCTATATTACAAAATAATAGGTGATGGGAAGTTTATGGAAGCGATTGAAAATTTCAAAAACAAACAAGGTTTTGGGATTGATCCAGTATGTTGTATTTTTGTAAATGAATATCAGCCAGGAGAAGAGGGATATTTTAGTGAAACTGGTGTTAACTTCAGTATACAACCTCCTATGGCTGAAGTTGAGGAAAATGCTATTGTATATGAAAATGTATTTTTTCAATATTTAACAGAGGCTGGGGAAGACTATTTAACAAGACGACCTCAAGATCGAACAAGAGTTGAAGTTTCCTTAAAAGAACTAAAAGAAATTTTAAATTTATCATAATTTAAGATGGAGAAGAAATAGATATTTCAAGACACATTTACCAGATTTTAGATTAATCAAAAGTACTAGTATATATGTGAGAAGAAGTATTATTTGGGTTAATTGTGTTAAATGTTAAATTTGGAGTAGGAATAAAATTATTTTTTGAATATTTAACTATCACCTTGATAGGCTAACTACCTTTCAAGGTTTCTTGTTATGGTTAAAACAATACGACTTTAGGAAGACAACCCATATTTACTGTGAGAATTCGTGGTTTACAGTGTAGGTGTTAAATAAAGCTCCCACATTTACAAAATCAATATGTCATGAAGGCATTACCATCAAGAGTGTTACCCGATGATAAAAAGCGTGAGAAGTAAGCGAGATGACATTTTACATGGCGAGGGTATATGATGGGGCGGGGAATGGTTAATAACGAATGATACTGACAAAGCTCGTGGCGATAAATACAAGGTATAATATGACAGAGGCATTTAAAACTTGTTTACGGTTAAAGATTCCTTGAATTTGAATTAATAACTCATGAAGGCTAGACCATCAAGGAGTGCTATTTTAACAATTAAGCAATAAGAGCGAGAATAGGCGAGATGACAATTTATTTACAAGGACCACTTATGGATGGCATAAGCAACAAACACACGAGATTAAACAAGCTAAAGGGTTTAAACGTTACACTTGCCATGTGGTAAAAAAGATGTCATACTGTCAATACTAAACTAACTTATAAAACTTGCAAATATTAATAAACTTAGAAAATTTATAAACTTAAAGCACTTGATTGTGAAGTGAACCCAAAAAGTTAGACACATATTTTAAGCAGCTAATGAGGAATGCGTTCTGTATTGTACAGGGCTCATTCCTTTTAGTTTTGTTTTGATTCGATCATGATTATAGTAGTGAATATATAGTAATTATTTATAATTCAAAGTATAGGCACGTTTGGTGAAGGATCCGTTTTAGTAAAGCAAGCACGTGAAAAAGGAGTTACAGCACCAATTATGGGTGGTGACGGTATTGATTCTCCAACAATGGGAGAAGTTGCAAAAGATGGATTAAAAGATACGTATTATACCACAGTAGCGACAGCACCAACAGTTACAGAGAAAGGGAAAACATTTGTAACAGAATATAAAGAGAAGTTCAAAAAAGATGTGGAAGCATACTCTGCATATGGATATGATTCAGCTGGCGTTATTTTACAAGGAATAAAAGATGCTATTAAGAAAAATGACGGTAAGTATCCAACACGTGAACAAGTACGCGATGCGGTTCGGGCTATAAAAGAATACGATGGCGTTATTACGAAAGTAGCTTTCGACGATAAAGGTGATAACAAATATGCTAAAGCTTATATTTATAAGTACGAAGGTGCGAAATATCCAGGGAAGCAAGAAGGAGAAGTAAGTAAATAATGGGAAAACCCGGCCATGGCCGGGTTTTTAGTTTGGATTAGAAAGTCCGTAGAAAAGCATTGTAAGGATATCTTTTGTTTGTTGTTCGCGATTTTTACCGACTAGGTGAGTGACGAATTGATCACTCATCTTAGAAAACATATTGATATATAACAAAATCATATCTTTTGAAAGACTTGGATTAATTTCTTCTTTTTGCTGTGCCTCTTCAATAAAGCGAAGAAAAAGGGGAAACGCTTTATCATTTTGATATGTAAATAGAAAATTACGCAATTCTTCATCCGTTTGCATTGCTTGTTCAATCATTTCAGGATGAAAAGTGCTCACACTTTGTAATTTTCGAGTGATTATACGATGTATTTTTTCTTGAAAAGATAAGTCGCTCTTAAACAGTTCTTCATAATAATGAACTTCTTGAATTGTAAACTCTTGAATGAGCTCACGAAATAAAGCATCTTTACTTCCGAAATGATTATATATTGTAACTTGTGAAACCTTTGCTTGTTTTGCAATATCTTCTATTTTTACATCTTTATATCCATGTTTTGAAAACAATTCTAATGCAGCCATTTTAATAGCCTGCTTTTTCTTCTTTTTCACTTTTTCAAAACCGTTCATATGAATCACCTCCACTTAAATATACAAGATGATAAGAAAGGAAACAATATTTTTGAAATATAGACTTTGATAAATTTCAAAAAATATTGCTTCTCTTATAACAGGGGAGTATAATGATTTTGAAATATAAAATGTATAATATTTCAAAAAATGAGGTGGGATCATGTTAATCGTTCAAAATGTAACGAAACAGTTTTCAAACGGAAAAGGTTTATTCGATGTTTCATTTCAAGTAAAAGAAGGGGAAGTATTTGGTTATTTAGGCCCCAATGGAGCAGGGAAATCAACAACAATTCGCAATCTAATGGGGTTTATACAACCTACTACTGGATCAGCGACGATTTTTGGACTCGATTGTTGGAATGAAGCAGCAAAAATTCAAAAAAGTGTTGGTTATTTACCAGGAGAGATTTCTTTTATAGAAGGAATGAACGGACTGGAATTTTTACAACTTATGCAAGGAATGCGTGGGATGAAAAATAACAGTCGCCGTGATGAATTAATTGAACGTTTTCAGTTTGATGTGAAAACACCTATTCGAAAAATGTCTAAAGGAATGAAACAAAAAGTAGGGATTGTAGCAGCCTTTATGCATAATCCGGAAGTACTCATTTTAGATGAACCAACTGCAGGTTTAGATCCACTCATGCAGCAGTTATTTGTTGATCTCATATTAGAAGAAAAACAAAAAGGGAAAACCATTTTTATGTCTTCGCATATTTTTACAGAAATTGAACGAACTTGTGATCGAGTGGGGATTATTAAAGAAGGACGATTACTAACGGTTGAAAATATTCATGATTTGCGAGCGAAACAAAGGCAAGTAATCGATGTGACAGTATCTTCGCACGAAGATTTGCAATCATTAAAGAAAACATCGCTGCAAATTGAGAGTGTACAAGGGAATACAGCTTCTATTATCGTACAAGGAAATTATAATGAACTTCTTCAAACATTAGCGCAGCACGATATAATTGGTTTTCAGGTGAGAACAATGGATTTAGAAAATATCTTTATGCATTATTATGATGCAGAAGGAGAGAATCGGTTATGAGTAAAACGTTATTTGTTGCAAGTTTAAAAGCAAATGCAAAAATGATTTTGAACTATGCTGTTGGCTCTGTTCTATATTTATGGTTACTCATTTGGATCTTTCCATCGATTTCAGCTGCAAAGGGAATAGATGAAATCATGAAGGCAATGCCTAAAGGGGTTTTAAAAGCAGTTGGCTTCGAAAAAGGATTTGAACAATTGAATGATTTTTTAGCTGGAGAATATTATGGTTTAATCTTTGTTTTGCTCTTAATGGTATATAGTATTTTAGCATCGACGCAACTTGTTGCTCATCTAGTTGACAGAGGGTCAATGGCATATTTATTATCTACATCTGTCTCGCGTACAAAGATAATTTTGACACAAGCGTCTGTTTTAATCATTGGATTATTTACAATTGTTATAGCGACTTATCTTGGCGGTTTAGTTGGGGCAGAATGGCTAATTGAAAAAGTATCTCTTGATAAAGTGCTATTTTTAAAACTTAATTTTCTTGGTGGACTTGTATTTCTTGTTATTTGTGCTTACTCATTTTTCTTTTCCTGTTTACTTAATGATGAGAAGAAAGCATTAAGTATTTCTACAGGTATAACAGTACTGTTTTATGGATTGGATATGCTTGGGAAATTGAGTGAGAAATTAGAATGGATGAGAAATCTATCTATATTTAACCTGTATCGTCCGCAAGAAATTGTGGATGGAACATATAACATATGGCCGGCAAGTATTGGTTTACTTGCAGCATCTTGTATTCTTTTTGCAATGGCTGTTATGCTGTTTAAGAGAAGAGATTTACCCTTATAAAGATGCAATACACGTTAAATATTATAAAAAATACAAACAATACAAACAACCTTATTTCGCTATTCAACTGAGATAAGGTTGTTTTTGGTCTGTTATTCTTGTAATAACTGCTATATTTTCAAAATAGGAATGCTTGTTTCTGAGAATGTTTATTTAAAATGATATATTCAAGTGGAACAAACGAGATAAAAATCCTTTCTATATTAGGGGAGGATGAGAGCATCTGGCTGTGCATAGAAGCGACTTATATGTCAAAAAATTAAAATGGATTTATAAAGTGGAAAAAGAATAAGAAGGTTGCTATTGTTGTGAGTAGTAAAAATGAGTTTTTTAGATAAAATAGGAGAAAGTTTTTTCAACGTTATAAGAGGAAAAAAAGGGAAGGGTCAAAAAAGACGATATGTATAAGAATACAATATTATCCGAATAATTGTATTATATGAGTTTAACAAATTAGTAATAAATAAAAGAGTTAAAGCATCACATATAGTGAGGAGATAGTTTTTTAAAAGTTTATTTCATAGAGTTATTATAAATATTACTGTAATAAAATAATTTTTAGAATTTTCAATAATATAGCTTTACAAAACAGAAAAAAACAGTAGAATATTAATTAATAGAAATTTCTGATAAATATATAGAAAGATGTAAAAAATTATCAGAAAATTCAAAACTATAGGTATCGTACATAAAAATTAGGGAGGGTACAAAATGAAAAAAATGAAAAAAATTGCAGCTGTAGTTGCACCAGTATTAGCAATGAGTGTGGCGCTAACAGCTTGTTCTGGGGCAGGGGACAAAAAAGCAAGTACAGAGCCGAAAAATGGAGACAAAAAAACAGAAGGTAAGTTAGCAGCAAAACAAGTGCTAAACTTAGTAGAAGCAAATGAAATACCTTCAATGGATGTTTCAAAATCAACAGATACTGTTTCTTCTCTTATGTTAGGGAATACGATGGAAGGGTTATATCGTCTAGATAAAGATAATAAGCCGATTCCAGGTATCGCAGAATCTTATAAAAAGAGCGATGATGGTAAAAAATATACATTTAAACTACGTAAAGATGCAAAATGGTCAAATGGAGACCCTGTAACAGCAAAAGATTTCGTTTTTGCATGGCAACGTCTGTTAAATCCAAAAACAGCAGCTGAATATGCATTTATTGCATACGATATAAAAAATGCAAAAGCAATTAACGAAGGAAAATCACCAGTTGATTCTTTAGGTGCAAAAGCAGTAGATGATTATACATTAGAGGTAGAATTAGATAATCCTGTTCCATATTTCATTGGCTTAACAGCATTTACGTCTTTCTTACCGTTAAATGAAAAAGTTGTAAAAGAACATGGAGATAAATACGGTTTAGAAGCTGATAAAATGGTTTATAATGGTCCATTTAAAATGACAGAATGGAAGCATGAACAAGGTTGGAAAGTACAGAAAAATGATCAGTACTGGGATAAAGCAAATGTTAAGTTAGATGAAATCAATTGGAGCGTTGTAAAAGAACAATCTACTCGTGTGAACTTGTATGAAAGTGGTCAACTTGATCGCGTTGGTTTAACAGCTGAATATGTTGATAAATATAAAGCGAATAAAGATGAATTTGGAACACTGCTAGAACCGTCAACGTTCTTCTTACGTTTAAACCAAAAACGTAATGGCCAAGATACAGTATTTAAGAATAAGAAAGTTCGTGAAGCAATTGCAATGGCATTTGATAAAAAAGCGTTAGCAAATATAATATTAAATGATGGTTCTAAACCAGTAGATTCCTTGATTCCAGAAAAATTTGCTGCTGGCCCAGATGGAAAAGACTACCGTGAAACATCTAAATCTACTGGTATCAAAACTGATGTAAAGAAAGCGAAAAAAGTTTGGGAAGAAGCGAAAAAAGAATTAGGTAAAGAAGAAGTAACAGTTGAGTTCTTAAACTATGATACAGACAATGCAAAGAAAATTGGTGAGTACTTAAAAGAACAGCTTGAGAAAAACTTACCAGGTTTAAAAGTGAATATGAAGCTTCAGCCGTTTAAGCAAAAGTTAAAATTAGAAACAGCGCAAGATTATGATCTGTCTTATGCGGGCTGGAACCCAGATTATGCGGATCCAATGACATTCTTAGATATGTTCCAAACAGGAAATCCACAAAACGAAATGAGTTACTCAAATGCAAAATATGATGAAATTATTAAGAAATCTCAAGGTGAATGGCTAACAAATCCGAAAAAACGTTGGGAAGAAATGGGGAAAGCTGAAAAAATCCTACTTGAGGACGAAGCAGCACTCGTACCGATGTTCCAAACTGGAAGATCATTTTTACAACGTCCTACTGTACACAATATTTATAAGCATAACGTTGGTAGCCAATTCAGCTACAAATGGGCATATATCACTGAAAAAGAAGGTAAATAATTATTTGAAAAGAGGAGGGTACGATATCGTATCCTCCTTTCTCTGTTTATATTTTGAAGGGTGATGAATACATATGCAGTACGATACGAAATGGAAGTTTCATTTCATTATTTAATAGAATGATTATAAATATTACTGTAATAAAATAATTTTTTGATTTTTTTTAATAATAGGACTTTACAAAGTTTAAAAAAACAGTAGAATATTAATTAATAGAAATTTTCTGATAACTATATAAAAACATAAAGTTATCAGAAAATTTCTCGTGGTTAGTATCGTACACATAAATTAGGGAGGGTACAAAATGAAAAAGATGAAAAAAATCGCAGCTGTAGTAGCACCAGTATTAGCGATGAGTGTGGCACTAACAGCATGTTCTGGGGCAGGGGACAAAAAAGCAAATACAGATTCGAAAAGTGGAGACAAAAAAACAGAGGGTAAGTTAGCAGACAAGCAAGTATTGAATTTATTAGAGACGAATGAAATTCCATCTATGGATTCTTCTAAATCGACGGATCAAGTTTCATTTATTGTGTTAAACAACGTAATGGAAGGTTTATACCGCCTTGATAAAGATAATAAGCCAACTCCAGGTGTGGCAGAATCATATAAAAAGAGCGAAGATGGAAAAAAATATACATTCACGCTTCGTAAAAATGCAAAATGGTCAAACGGAGATCCTGTAACAGCAAAAGATTTCGTTTTTGCATGGCAACGTCTGTTAGATCCAAAAACGGCTGCTGAATATGCATTCATTATGTATGATGTGAAAAATGCACAGGCAATTAACGAAGGGAAAGCATCGGCTGACTCACTAGGAGCAAAAGCAATTGATGATTATACGTTAGAGGTAGAATTAGAAAATCCAATTCCATACTTTATTCACTTAACATCATTTGCTTCATTCTATCCAATAAATGAGAAAGTTGTAAAAGAAAAAGGTGATAAATACGGCTTAGAAGCTGACAGTTTAGTATACAACGGACCGTTCTCTTTAGCTGAATGGAAGCATGAGCAAGGATGGAAATATAAGAAAAATGACCAATATTGGGATAAGCAAACTGTGAAGCTAGAAGAAATTAATGTTAGCGTAGTTAAGGAGCTATCTACTCGTGTTAACTTATATGAAAGCGGCCAAGCTGACCGTGTTGGGTTAGCAGCAGAATATGTTGATAAATATAAAGGAAACAAAGATGAGTTCAAAACAGAGTTAGATCCATCAACATTCTTCATACGCCTAAATCAAAAACGTGGCGGTCAAGATACACCGCTGAAAAATTTGAAACTTCGTCAAGCAATTGCAAAAGGATTTGATAAAAAAGCGTTAGCGAACGTCATCTTAAATGACGGCTCTAAGCCAGCGGACTTCCTTGTACCAGCAGAGCTTGCAACTGGTCCAAATAAGAAAGATTTCCGGGATGACTTCGGCGCTTCTATTAAAGACGTAGCTTTTGATGCAAAAGGAGCGAAAAAGCTTTGGGAAGAAGCGAAGAAAGAATTAGGTAAAGAAGAAGTTACACTTGAATTATTAAACTATGATACTGACAATGCGAAGAAAATTGGTGAGTACTTAAAAGAACAATTAGAGAAAAACTTACCAGGCTTAAAAGTTAACTTGAAAAATCAACCATTTAAACAAAAATTAAAATTAGAAACAGAGCAAGATTATGACTTCTCATACGGTGGTTGGGGTCCAGACTATCCAGATCCAATGACATTCATCGACATGTTTGAAACAACAAACTCTCATAACCAAACGGGTTATTCAAATAAAGAGTATGATGAAATCGTGAAAAAAGGTAAGAAAGAACTATTATCTGACGTAAAAACTCGTTGGGAACAGCTTGGAAAAGCGGAGAAAATCTTACTTAAAGACGCAGCAATTGCGCCGATATATCAACGTGGTAACTCTTTCTTAGTACGTCCGTACGTACATGACATCGCTTCTCATACTTTTGGCGGCGATTTCAGCTATAAATGGGCATATATTACTGAAAAAGACAACAAAAAATAAGAGTCAGTCAAAAAGAGGATATAATACAGCATTCTGTGGAAAAATCCTCATAGTATAAAAGTGATAGCTTTCTTGATCTATATGAGGAAGCTATCACTTTTTTTTTGTATAAATGGTTGTACTCCTTCAAAACAGTGGTATGAATAATTTTTGAAACAACAATTTCTTAACCATATTTCTTTGTGCACATTTTGACATATGATGAATACATATGCAGTACTACAATAAAGCGAAACTTTTATCAATATGTTATCTATTTAATTCCATCGCTAAGTTTAAGATAGAAGGAGATACTTATGAAACAATATTCTTATTTAGATTTCCTTGCAGCATTTGGTGTTGGCAGTGCACATCCAGGGGGGTTTACGTTAACAAAGCAGTTATTAGCACAGCTTTCACTAGGACCATATACAAAGTTATTGGAAATTGGGTGCGGAACGGGCAGGACAGCCTCCTATATTGTGAAACAACATGGATCGGTGGTAAGTGCAGTTGAAATGAATGAAACGATGGTTGAAAAAGCAAAAAAGAGATGGAATAAAGATGGAGTAAATATTGAACTTATAAAAGGAAGTGCAGAAGCACTACCGTTTCACGATGAAGCGTTTCATATTGTATTAGGAGAATCTGTTCTTGCTTTTACAAATAAAAGAAAAGCGATAGATGAATGTTATCGTGTTTTACAACGCGGCGGGGTACTGCTTGTTATTGAAATGGTAACTGAGCAACACCTATCAGTGCGTGAGGAAGAACAGATTATAACTTTATATGGAATGGAACAACTATTAACAGAGCAGGAATGGACCGCACTCTTTCAAGAAGCAAAATTTACAACAGTACGTGTGGTAGGAGGCGGAACGATTGCTGAAACAATTTCTGCACACGTAGAACAACCAGAGTGGGATATATCGGATTATATTTCACAAGATTTGTATGATTCCTGGATTGCGCATGAACAAATTTTACAGCAATATAAGCATAGATTAGGACACCGAATTTTTATTTGTGAAAAATGAAAAAGCCAACACATGTTGGCTTTTTTATATGAAAAATAGAGCAGCTAATGTAATGCCAAAAATGAATCCCAAACCAAGTTCAACAACACCGCATCCAAATCCACCACGGCCAAATCCGCAATTATCACATTCGCCTAAACCACCGCAAACATCACACCCACAGTCAGAATAGCCAAATCCGTAGTCGAATCGTTTTTGATGAACGGGTTCAATCCATACTGATTTATTCGTTACATCGACAATTCTTCCGATATGAGTATTGCCGTCATAGTCTTCAATTCGTACCACTCGTCCGTGATATCGTCGACATGTTTGATAATGTTGATAAGAACACATATAATTTTTCCCCTTTCTCTTTCCAGTATTACGATATGATAAAAGGACAAGAGCGGCTTGTACGTTTGTCTATTCTTTCATAATTGTGATGAAAAACGGGAAGGATAGGGAAAGAATGTTTTCTAGTAACGAAAAATCCTAAGGCCTGTTAGATGAAATAAAAAGGAGAGAAAAAAATGAATCGTTCAGATACGTTTCAAACGTATGAAATGTCGTGGGAGGAACTAATAGATGCACTGCGAAAAGAAATGGCGCGTCAAGTTGGAGCCGATATTATTGATAGTATTGTCTGTGATTTAAAAGATGGCTTTGAAGTGTATACATATGTACAAGGGGATCTTGCGTTTGAATATAAGGAAGCACTTGAACGAAAATATGGAACAGATAGCAAAATTCCTAACCTATTAACTATTTTATTGCTATCAACTATTTATGATACGAAAGAAAGTAATATTCGCCTTCATGCTGATAGTAAAGAAAATCCAGTTGTAGAAGTATATGTGAAACAATAGGAGTGCTTATAGATGGCACTCTCATTTTTGTTATAATAAAAAGAAACTGAGAAAAGTATGCCTGATGGGTCTATCATGATTGTCATCGCAAAGGCCTCCCCATTAAGTGATAGACAATTATATCGCATAGCAAAATATTTATAAATGATAGGTATTAATAATTTGATTATGTAAACTGATCTTTAGTTATTACATTCCTATATAAACTACAAGGTGTAAATGTCAGTTTTTGACCACTATACAGAGATAAATATATTGATTTGAAATTTAAATGGAGAAGTATAGATGAGAAGAAGGTTGTTATAGAGATTAGAAATAATAACAAGCAATCTTCTTAATAATTTAGTTTACATAACAATATTATATTCCTATTCATTTTTCGAAATACAAGTCATATCTTGTATTTCTTCTCATAAGTTTAAACATAGGAATTTGTCTACAAAGGTGGCGAAACTTCAACATGTATACTCGAATCATAGCCACATCTATTTTGTTTTTGCTCCTCGTATGTATGAACCCTTTTTCTAGTTTGGCGAAAGGAGAAGAAGGAAGGCAGCGTGTCGTTTCACTTGTATATGATGATTCTGGAAGTATGCGTAATAATGATCGATGGAAATACGCTAATTATGCATTGCAAAGTTTGATTGCATTGTTAGATGAAAAGGATACGTTTTCTTATGTACCAATGAGTCATCCAGCAGAGGGGATATCAGTTTCTTTGGGGAATAATAAGCGACAAGGAGAGATTGATAAAATCCAAACATGGAATGAGCAAGCGAATACACCTTTTCAATCGGTAGAAACAGCAATTCAATCGATGAAGAGGGAGGTTCAGGCGAATGCAAAGCGAGAGTTTTGGCTTATTGTTCTAACAGATGGTGCTTTTAATGAATTAGAAAAACAAGATGATAGTGAGAAAAAGCGCATTTCAGAAATGTTAAGTAAGTTTAAAAAAGAAATGGAAGCAAAAAAAGTTTCTTTACATGCGGTATTAATTACGATGGAAGAAAATTTAGGAGCGCAAGAACAAGTACAAATGAACATTTTTAAAGAGATTTGGAAACAACAAACGAATGGAATCGTGCTACCTACAAGCGGAGAAGATGGTGTTATTCATAGTGTGAACCAAGCGGCTGCATTCATTGCGAATCGTGATCCATTTTCATCAGTAGAAGAGGCGGTAAAAACAAATATTGTAGGAAACAAAATTGAAATTACAACACCATTTCCATTAAAACGGATTACGCTTGTTGATCAATCTTCTCAGAAAGTGCCGTATCGTATTCAAAATATAAAAGGGTCACTCCAGTTACAATCAAAATTTTCAATTCAAGCGCCGGCAGGAATGGGGCTATATGGTGGTATTACACAAATTATGTCTAAAAATAATGCTGTAATCGAACCAGGTGCCTATATAGTAGATATTGATCAAGTAGTTGCAAAGGAAAATATGAAAGTTCTTGTTGAACCCGCATTAGATTATACGATTTCCACTTATGAAAAAGAGCAAAAAAAGACAACAGAGCAATTCTATGAAGGTCAAACAGCAATTATTGAAGCAAAACCAACAAATGTACCAGTAGATGCTTCGTATTTTACCGCTCAAATAGAAATAAACGGTCAAATGTATACGATGAAATGGAATGGAGAGCGGAAAGCTTTCTACTATGAAACAAAGATAGGAACAGAATCAGTACGTGGAAATGTGCACATGAATATAAAAGGCTTTTATCGTCAAACGAAAGAATTTTATATTCAATCTGTTCCAAGACCAAAACTATCATTACAAGTTATGACAACAAATTATATAGAAAAAGTAACAAATTTAAAGCATAGCGCACCATTTATCATACAGCCGCTATTGAATGATGAAGCAATGTCAGAAGCAGAAGTAAAGGAATTATTGAAAACAGCTACTGTTTCATTTCATAAATCTATCAACTATGAGATAAAGCAACATAGAAACCAACTGTACGTCTATCCTCGTCCTTATTACTCCAACACATTTAATTTTACAGATACCGGCACCGTAGAAGCTACCATCACATTACGAGATTCACAATTACAAAAAGTGAGTAAACAATTTTCACTTTCTATTAGCGATGTCCCTTTTTTCGAGCGTTATGCGATCATTTTTCAGTTTGTTCTACCGTTTAGTATCATTTTACTCATGGTTGCAATTCTTATTATTGGATGGGTGGTTCGTCCGCGTTTTCATAGGAAGGCGCTTATTTATTATGAATGGGATCAATCTATTGCGGAAGATTGGCTATATAAATCTGAACCAGAACCACTTCGAACAAAATGGTGGAATCATTATTTTGGTATTCCATTTCGAGCAGAACGGAAAACGGTACAGTCCGTTACATTTGTTGCAAAAAAAGCTTCAAAATCTATATTTGTGACGAAAGATTCGCAAGTACCAGGTATGGTGATTGATGGTATGTTTTTAACAGATGAAGAAGCAGGACATGAACATAAAACGTTATATCCGAACGAAATGGTTGTCATTGATCGTGGATATGGAAAAGAGTTATATAAGTATGAATGTGAATAAATAGGAAGGTGATTCACATGGATTTTCAAGTGCCGACAATTTTAATTGGACTAGGGGGAATTGGCAGTACGATTACGCATGATATTTATCGAAAGCTTCCACTAGAACGGCGCAAAAAAGTAGCGATGCATGTCTTTGATACAGATATTAATACGTTAAGTCATTTTCAGCATATACGTAAATTTGTGACGCAAACAAGTTCTAGTAAAACACCGCGCGAATATATAGCAGAAGATCCAACAATCCCAGACTGGTTTCCAATTGATCCAACGATACTAGATAAACCGTTAACAGAAGGTGCAGGTCAGCTTCGAGTTATTTCTCGATTAGCACTTCGTGCGGCAATGAAGGAAGATAAATTAACATCGTTTTGGCAGGAAATCGAGAAGATTTTTCCAGTCACAAGTGATAAAACAGAATACGGCGTACGGGTTATTATTATTACATCATTAGCTGGAGGTACAGGTTCGGGGATGTTTTTGCAAATTGCTCTATATTTACGAGAAATGCTTCGGAAAAAGTTGCAACATCACAACATTTTAATTCGCGGCGCGTTCTTGCTTCCTGACGCTCTCGTAAAGACGCGTACAATAAGCGGGAAAGAGTTTGAAGCGGTGCAAGCAAACGGCTATGCATCATTAAAAGAATTACATGCTATTACATTAGGATCGACAGGAGAATTATCTCGCCGCGGGGGCGTTACAATTGAGTTAGAATACAGACCTGATCAAGTGGATGAAGATGGTCGTACAAATCATACAATTATGCAACATCACTTACCGTATAATTATTGCTTTTTATATGATTATGAAAATTTACATGGACATCATTTAAATAGCTTGTCAGACTATATGGAACAAATGACAAATACGATTTATTTGCAACTATTTAGTCCAATGTCAACGAGTCATTTCGCACAGGAAGATAATCAAATTCAGCAACTTGCTGATTCAAATGGTAAAGCCCGTTATTGCGGAGCGGGAGTCGCGAAACTTATTTATCCGTATGAAAATGTTCTTCGTTATTGTGCTTTGAAATGGGCAGTGCAAGGGCTTGATGAATCATGGCTTCATTTAGATCGACTCTTTTTAGAGAAGAAAAGTCGGTATGAGCAAGATGTTCGCCGCGGTATGCAACGTGAAAAACCAGAGCGAGGGAAAAGCTTCTTAGAGGATTTAGAACATTTAGCGACTCGTCCAGAACAAGCACATGTATTTTATAAACAAATGTACTATGAAGCACGTGAAGGAGCAGAAGGTGGAAAAATTGGTATATCAAAGGCAAAATTGTTTCTTGAGTCGGTAGAAAGTTATGTGCAGCGTACGGTGCAAAAAGATGAAGAGTTAAATCGTTTGCAACGTGAGTGTAAAATTTCGGCTGCAAAGTTGAAAATTGCGGAGCAAATGAAAGGAGAAGTAGCGCGAGTTGATCATGCGGTGCGGTTATATGCGTATGCAATCCCAAGTCGTGTACATGAGCATGTCACAACATTAGTTTACGACATAATTGAAGCAGATCGTTTTACGCCAAGTGGTTCAGAAGGCCAGTCCTATCAGTTAAACACATGGTTTTTGAAGAAAACTGATCCGGTTCATCCTGTAGCTGCAAAGTATATGTTATATGAAATTCGTAAATTGTTAACGGAGAAAATGAATCGTTTGCACGAAAATAATGAACAAAAGCGTAATCTCATTCAAAATTATGATAAAAAGTTTAATGTGAGTAATATTGAAGGAACCGTAACAGCTGTACGGCGTGTTGAACTCGCACAGCAGCAAAGTTGGATTGGAAAGGTACTTCATAATGAGCAGCGTGTATTCCGAAAAGAATTTCAAGATATCGCCACCCAATATGTACACAAGTTAAATGAATACCGAAAAGAAATGTTATTAGAACTTGTGTATCAATCTTTATATCAAGCTGTAGATAAAATGATTCAATATTGGGAGCGTTTCTTTGATAATTTACAAGAAACTCGTGAAAACTTATTATTAGACATTCAAAAGCGTAGTAAAGAATTTGAGGGGAAAACAAACCCAACAAATGTATACGTATTAGCAGATGAAAGAATGCAGGAAGAAATATGGAATGATATTCATCACCATGTAAACAATGGTGTTCTGCCAAAAGAGATATCTGCTGAAATTTATATGAGTTTATATCGTGAGTATTGCCGGGAAGCAGGGGCGGAGGAAGGGCAATCTCAAAAAGTAGAAGATTTTTATCGAAAGCACATTTTAACGTATTGTGAAAAGGAGCTGCGAGAACGATACAGAGATAAACTAGAATTAAATATTATTGAAGCGCTTCGAAAAGAAGCTACGATTCAAAGACGTGATATGACAGAGTATGTCAGTGAAAAAATAGAAGATTTATTACATCTTGCAAGTCCATTTATACCAAAAGTTGCACATCACCGTGAATTACAATATTGGGGTATTCATCCATTTGTTCATCAAGAATTAAATGAAGAAGCGCTCCAAGAAATGTTTCAAGAAAAAGAAACTGTTGATAAAGCCTTTTCGCCGTATGAAATTGTATGTTATCGCGCACATTACGGGTTATCGCTGCAAGATTTTCCGAAGTTATCGTCCGGGCATCTTGTAAATGGTTATGTGAATGAGAAGGGAGACTACTTTCAAGCGTATTATCGCCGTGTAAATAAATTAAACATTCGTAAATCAAATTTAACGCCTCATCTCGATAAATATTGGCATTTACCAGCGTTTATGCCGGATTTAAATGCAACACAAACGAAGTTGGATTATGAAAAATGTAATCGAGCTTTATTATATGCATATATATTCCGTTGGATTAGCCTTGCTGCGGTAGACGGACAGTTTGTTTACCAATATAACGGAGTGGGCCGAAGTTCTCTTATTCAATCGATGGGGAAAAATGTAACGAATGAAGGATATAAATTACACCGTGCCTTGCTTCATAATCCATTTATATATGAAAATATCATTTCTCGTTTTGAAGAAGAACAGGAAAAAGCATTACAGCATGGGGGACATTTGTATACACATTCATTTGTATTAGGTATGCAGGATATAAGATGGCTTCGAAAAGAACATGTTCATAATATTTTAGACATTATTCTGA
This sequence comes from Bacillus sp. S10(2024), assembly GCF_050473865.1. Classification (NCBI taxonomy): domain Bacteria; kingdom Bacillati; phylum Bacillota; class Bacilli; order Caryophanales; family Bacillaceae; genus Bacillus; species Bacillus sp. S10(2024). Next base: position 833,699 of record NZ_JBFLUR010000002.1, read on the forward strand.
TGTATGATAAGGAAGCGAAATATGATCCAACATTAGAAGAAACTTCTGATGAGTTATTACGATTACTTGTTGATGAAATTGAACAGTATTTTAAAGCATATTACGGGACTGGTGCAGAATCAGTGGCCAAAAAAGAAGCAACTTTATTTGTAAAGCAACTATGGAATCGCTCATACGCAAAAGAATTTGTCGATCCTAACAGTGCACCATATAAGAAATGGATACATCTTCTTAATATCGAAATAGAAGAGGAAGATACAAAAACGAATGTTTAGGGGGAAATAGGGAATCCTTAATTTTGGAATGTACTATTTAGAAAAGAGGGATTCTCATGCCGTTTCTTGGAAGTGTGTACCAAGTGTTTGGATTGTATGCAGAAATTTATCATGCAATGGTTTGTATGGAGAATAAAGATACCCAATCTATTGATGATGGTATTAGTAAAGATGAAAAAGAAACTGTAGAAGAATAATAAAGAACATGCAGCAAACTGTTGCATGTTCTTTTCGTTTTCATATAGTTTTACAACATTCTTAGGTTTTGACCTCTGTTAACTTGCTTGCATGCAAGTTGTTGTTAACATTACTACCGTTTGATGCTTTCATGCATTCAAATCCTTTTTCACTTTAAAACCATTGTACTGTCCTGGTTGTTTTCATATAAACAACCTTTAAAATATTACTAAAGGTGTGTCTCTTATTTATATAAACCAAGCAAATATATGCATATATTTAAATTTGTTATCGTTTTTATGTTAAAACGGAAGATAAGAACAGTAAATGTTCATTATCGTTTTTGAAACCTCAAAACAACGAAAGCCCTACCTCTCTTTCGTCCTTACGGCTCCGATGACCGCGCCAGTATGAATCGGGATATCCAAAAACAATGATTGGATAAATGAACCTCATCGTATACTTAGAAGTATGGGAATAAAAAGTGGTGAGAATAATTCATTTAGAGGAAAAAGAATTTTTTTAGAAGGTAATGTTCCTATAATCAAATCGTAATTTTAATCATAGCATATTTACATTCATAAAGCAAAAAAAACAAAATAGATGTTAGGCTATTTTGTCGTTTTAGGTATCTTATATACTTATAAATCTAGTTCAAAATGGTTTTAAAAGAAGTTCTTTACCTAGCCGACTTTCGTATTTAATAACTCAATTGCCTGATTTTCAGTAATTCCTTTAATTAAACTCAATTCACTAATTAAAATTTTTTGTGCGTTGTCTAACATTTGTTTTTCACTTGTATTAAGTGCCCTTACTTTATTCCTGCGTATTAAGTCACGAACTACTTCAGCACCTTCTTGTATTTCACCCGTCTTCATTTTCTCCATGTTTTGGGTATATCTTTGCTTCCATGAGAGTGAGTTATCTGATTCACCGTACTGAAAAATAAGTAATACATTTTCTAATGTAAGCATATCGGCAATTAATCGTATACGTGATTGTATCATTTTTCTCATCGGAATCATTACTTCCATATTACTAATTGGTATTCTTATTACATAATATTTTTGTTTTTCTCCTAGGATTTCTTTTTCTTCTATGGCTTCAATCACACCTGCTCCGTGCATTGGATAAACAATTTTATCGCCAATTTGAAACAAATAATCCACCTCCATATATGGTAACTTATCTAAGGTTATCATATATGAGATGATAAGTAAAATTTTTTATAATATCATAAAATAATTATCGAAGTCAATATATTTTTTTTGATTAGATAAAATTATTGTTATATTTTTATAAAACTAAAAAAAATGAGTGTATAATAAATTGAAATTCCCGTCATTGGGGGTTTACTAATCGTAAGTGCGGGATAAATAATGGATTGAAAAAATGTATGAAAGAGGTTTTCATAAAATGGTGAAATGGAGTTATTTTGTTTTTATTAATATTTTTGCTTTTATAATGATGGGACTAGATAAAAGGAAAGCGAAGAAGAAGCAGTGGCGTACACCAGAGAGTACGTTGTTTTTAATTGCAGCAGCAGGGGGAGGTATTGGAGCTTGGGTTGGGATGTATATGTTTCATCATAAGACACATAAAAATAAGTTTGTGTTAGGTATTCCAGTTCTTGCTGCTGCTGGAGTATATGTCTTTTGGATATTATAATGGGTTTATCCCGCTATTGGTGGGCTTTAGAAAACCCCACTGATGGAAGTCTCACTTTATATGAAAAAGTCATGTAGCGGAAAATTGTAAACAGATAGAAGGACATTTTATAATGAAGAAAAAAGAAAAGAGGAGAGTCAAATGGAAGCGCAAAAAAAAGGGATGATATATGCGACAAGTGCATATATGATGTGGGGAATCCTGCCGCTTTATTGGAAATTGATAGACGACGTTCCCGCAGACGAGATTTTAGCTCATCGTATTGTTTGGGCATTCGTTTTTATGTTATTCGTTTTATTAATTTCTAAACGTTTTGGTCAGTTTACAAATGAGTTTATTCAACTTTTTAAACGCCCTAAATTATTCATGTCATTAACTATTGCCTCTATATTAATTAGCGTGAACTGGTTTGTGTACATATGGGCTGTTAATCATAACCATGTCATCGAAGCAAGTTTAGGCTATTATATTAATCCGCTTGTTAGTATTTTACTTGGGACGCTTGTTTTAAAAGAAAAACTCAACTTTTGGCAATACATTGCTGTGGGATTAGCGGCATTTGGTGTTGCAATTTTAACAGTTCGCTATGGATCGATTCCATGGATTGCAATTTCGTTAGCATGCACGTTTGGGTTATATGGTTTGTCAAAGAAATTATTAGATTATGATTCAATGATTGGACTGACAATGGAAACGATGCTTGTAACACCGATAGCTCTCGTATATTTAGGAATATTAGGTGCCGAGGGGATGCGTTCATTTGGAGCGGTTTCACTTACATCGACATTACTTCTAGTAGGGGCTGGTATTGTTACTGCACTGCCGCTTTTATATTTTGCAAAAGGTACAAAGCTTATTCCGTTATCAATGGTCGGATTTTTGCAATATATTGCACCGACAATTAGCCTTGTATTAGGAGTTTTCGTCTTTCATGAACATTTTACTACTGCACACATGACAGCATTTTTCTTTATTTGGATTGCATTATTTATCTTTTCGATAGCCAAAACGAAATTTATGTTAAATAAGCAACCGAAATTTATAAAAAATAAATCTGCAAAAGTTTCGTAAAACGGCATAGTATTATGTATGCCGTTTTCTTTATAATGAAAGTAAGGATATTCCATTATAAGCGGTGAGGTGTGAATTATGGAAACAATTTTACATAACAACCCATTAATGTCTGCGGTCATTGCATGGTTTTTAGCACAACTTACAAAAGTGATCATCACCTTAGTAAAAAAGAGAGAATTTGATTTTGCACAGTTTTTTGCTTCTGGCGGAATGCCGAGTTCTCATTCTTCCACCGTCACAGCATTAGCAATAGCAATCGGAATTGAAGAAGGAATGACTAGTTCTATATTTGCTATTGCAACGATTTTTGCGATTATTGTCATGTACGATGCATCCGGAGTGAGACTTGCTGTTAGTAAACAAGCGAAAATTTTAAATGATTTTTTTCATGGAAGACAAACGGAGTATAAAAAATTGAATGAACTTGTTGGTCATACGCCATATCAAGTCGTTATCGGAGCGCTTTTAGGAATTGTTGTTGCGATTTGTTATTGTTCGTAAGCAAAGTAAGGTATGCATCTTACTTTGCTTTTTTTGTTTTGCACATATTTACGTATCTTTTTGAATATCGTATATGGATTCAGTGAAGAAGGGGGATATCTATGCTATTGTATGACAAAGTAAAATATGAAATGGAGCGCCAGGTTACAGCGTTACGCACGATGCAGCAAAGAGATGGAACATGGCGCTTTTGTTTTGAAGGATCCCCACTTACGGATTGTACAATGATTTTCTTGTTACGTATGTTAAGAAAAGAAAAAGAAATAGAGCCATTCGTAGCAAGACTTACTTCTTTGCAAGCAAATGAGGGAACGTGGAAGTTGTATGAAGATGAGCCAAGTGGGAATCTTTCAGCTACCATTCAAGTTTATGCGGCATTGTTAGCTTCTAGAGAATATAAGAAAGAAGACAGAATTATGCGCCGTGCAGAACAATTTATTCGCGAACAAGGTGGAATTACAAATGCTCACTTTATGACGAAGTTAATGTTAGCATTGCATGGACAATACAATTATCCTCCATTGTTTCACTTCCCTATGCCTTTTTTCTTTCTACCGGATCATTCCCCGTTTAGTATGTATGAGGTGAGTAATACTGCTCGTATCCATTTCGTGCCTACGATTATTTGTTTGAATAAGAAATTTAAAGTAGATGAAATTGATATTCCTGATTTGAATCATATAGTGGGTGCAAATAAATCAAATTGGTTTCATTCTAAACGCTCTTCAGTTTGGCAAACAATTTTATTGGAAGGAAAAAAGCTAATTTCGTATCCATATACACTTCACCATAGAGGATATAAAGCAGCGGAGCGTTTTATGTTAGAACGTATAGAAGGAAATGGAACACTTTACACGTATGCGAGCGCTACTTTTTATATGATTTACGCCCTCCTTGCCCTCGGTCATTCTATACATTCTCCTATTATTGCGAAAGCTGTATCAGGGATACAGTCGTATATATGGAATACAAAGAATGGGGCCCATTTGCAAAACTCACCTTCAACTGTGTGGGATACTGCTCTTTTAAGTTACGCTTTGCAAGAAGCAAATGTGTCAGAAGATGATGCGATGATTGAACGAGCAAATCGTTTTTTATTAAAGCAGCAGCATACTTCCTATGGGGATTGGCATGTTCATGCACCTTCTTTACCTCCTGGCGGATGGGGATTTACTGATACAAATACCATTGTACCAGATTGTGATGATACAACAGCAGCGCTGCGTTCGCTTACTTCAATCGCGAAGAAAGATAAGAAAGTAAAACGAGCTTGGGATAAAGGGATACATTGGCTTCTTGGAATGCAAAACAATGATGGAGGCTGGGGAGCATTTGAGAAGAATGTTGATAAGCAGATGTTTATGCATATTCCTCTCGACAGCGCAGAAGATATGATTCTCGATCCGTCTACAGCAGATTTAACAGGAAGGGTAATCGAATTTTTTGGAACGCATGCACCGAATGAGATAAACAGTTATGATTTACAACGTGGGGTGCAGTGGCTTCTACGCAATCAAGAACAAAATGGTTCTTGGTATGGAAAATGGGGAGTTTGTTACATATATGGCACATGGGCTGCTGTAACAGGCCTGCAGGCAAATGGCTTGCTAAAGAATCATCCAGCAATAGAAAAGGCAGTACGGTGGTTAGAAATGATTCAACATCGTGATGGAGGTTGGGGAGAATCGTGCAAAAGCAGTAAGGAGAAACGATTTATTTCCACAACTTTTAGTACACCTTCTCAAACTGCATGGGCATTAGATGCATTAATTGCTGTACATGATACAGAGACACCAAGCATTCAAAATGGAATCAATTATTTGTTAGAGCATTCTTTTCAAAATATTGAATATCCGACTGGAACAGGACTTCCAGGGGAATTTTATATTCGTTATCATAGTTATCATCGTTTATTTCCTTTACTAACCTTGGCACATTATGTGAAAAAATACAGAGAATAAACCGAGATATATTCTCGGTTTATTTTTTGTTACGTTGCTGTTTTTGACGTGCATCTGCAGCATCTGCACGCGCTTGTGCTTCTAAGTCATCTTGATCAGCAAGTTCCCTAGAAAATTCAACATCAATACCGTCAGATACTTTGTTTTGTTGTTCATTCTTTTTGTTCATTTTACACAATCTCCTTGTGCTATGCTAAGTTACAATTATAGTGTGACACAAATAGACTTTTTTATACAAAAAGGAAAATGAAATACATAAGACGAAATATATAGAAAATATATTGGAAAGTGGGGAAGAAGAATGAACTTTTTAGAGGGAAAAACAGCTGTTGTCACTGGGGCGGCACAAGGAATTGGAAAAGAAATTGCACGTGTATTTTGTGCTTTAGGAGCAAAAGTATTGCTAAGTGATATGAATCAAGAAGTTCTAAATAGCACGACAACCCAATTGTTACGGGAAGGATATGATGTAAGGGCGTATGTTTGTGATGTAAGCAGTCATACAGATGCAAAATCGCTAATTGAGTATGCCATTCAAACATACGGTGCATTGCATATTTTAGTAAATAATGCCGGGATTACCCGAGATGCAATGCTGCATAAAATGGAAAAAACAGCATGGGAACAAGTGCTGCAAGTAAATGTAACAGGGGTCTTTAACTGCATGCAACCAGCGCTCCTACATATGCGTAAACAACAGTATGGCCGCATTATTAATATTTCTTCGATTAGTTGGCAGGGAAATATCGGCCAAGCAAACTATGCTGCTGCGAAAGCAGGTGTAATTGGATTAACAAAAACAGCATCAAAAGAAGCGGCTGGATTTGGTGTTACATGTAATGCAATTTGTCCGGGATTTATGGATACCGATATGACGAATGCTATACCCGACAAAGTAAAGGACAAGATGGTCGCCGCAATTCCAGCAGGGCGAATCGGAACGCCGCAAGATATTGCAAATGCAGCTGCTTTCCTAGCGTCAGACTTTGCTTCTTATATTACTGGAGAAGTGTTGAATGTAAGCGGCGGATTACAAGTATAAGGTAAAACTTCAATCGATGAGCGGTTAATAGAAAACGCTCATCGATCATAATAAATGAAGAAAGAAGGCCTTGCCAATTGGCAAGGCCTTTCTTCTAGTTTAAGTTAATCCAAACACTTTTTACTTCTGTATAGTTATTTAACGCATAAGAACCCATTTCGCGTCCAAGACCCGACTGTTTATAACCGCCAAATGGAGAGGCTGCATCAAATACGTTATAGCAGTTTACCCATACCGTTCCAGCACGTAATTTATTTGCAACATAATGCGCATTTTTCATGTTCTCTGTCCACAAACCGGCTGCTAATCCATATGCTGATTTGTTAGCGCGTTCAATCACTTCATCAATGTCATCAAATGGCATTGCCGCAACGACAGGGCCGAAAATTTCTTCTTTTGCAATCGTCATTTCATCTTGTACAGCTGCGAAAATTGTTGGAGAAACATAATAACCATTTTCAAAAGGTTTCGTTCCGCCAACTAATATTTCTGCGCCTTCATTTTTTCCTTTTTCAATATAGCCCATTACGCGATTTTGTTGTTCTTCTGATACAAGGGGACCGATGTTAGTTTGTGGATCTAATCCCGCACCCTGCGTTAAGCTTTTTGAATATAAGGCAAGATCTGCCACAACATTATCATACATTTTCTTTGGAATGAATAGGCGCGATCCTGCGCAACATACTTGTCCTTGATTAAACATAACGCCCGAAAGTGCAGCTGGAATTGCACGGGACAAATCAGCATCAGGTAAAATGATATTTGGTGATTTCCCCCCGAGCTCTAAAGTCACGCGTTTTAAAGATTGAGATGCTTCTTTCATAATATGTTTTCCAACTTCTGTTGAACCTGTGAAAGCAATTTTATCGACAAGTGGGTGACTGACAAGAGCTTGACCAGCTGTTTCTCCGTATCCAGGTACAATGTTAATCACACCATTTGGAAATCCAGCTTCTTCAATTAGTTCAGCTAAATATAGCGCAGAAAGAGGAGTTTGTTCGGCAGGTTTTAGTACGACAGTACATCCAGTTGCTAGTGCTGCTCCTAGTTTCCACATCGCCATTAAAAGAGGGAAATTCCAAGGGATAATTTGACCAACAACACCAACTGGTTCATGGCGTGTATAGTTAAAATAATCTCCTGAAACAGGAATTGTTTGACCAACTAGTTTTGTTGCCCAGCCAGCGTAATAGCGCATATGTTCAATTGCAAGAGGTATATCTGCAGTTGTTGTTTCTTGAATTGGTTTTCCATTATCTAATGTTTCGAGCTGTGCAAGCTCGTCTTTATGTTTTTCCATTAAATCAGCAAGCTTGTACATGAGACGGCTGCGATCAGCACCGCTCATACGTGACCATGGACCTTCGTCAAACGCCAGGCGTGCTGCCAGGACAGCTTTATGAATATCTTCACGGCCACCTTCACATACAACGGCTAATGTATCGCCGGTTGCTGGATTTGGTGTTTTAAATGTTTTTCCTGAAGCGCTTTCAATAAAGTTTCCATTTACATATAACTTTTTTGTTCCTTGCAAAAATCTCTCTACTTTTTCATGAAGGTTCACAGCTAGTTGACTCATTGTATAACCCCCTTAAAAATATATAATGTAAACGCAGCAAAATACTGCGTTTATTCCAAATAAAAGAGGAGGTGTCAGATAACTAGGTGAATGACATCTAATTCCAATCGTAACCCGAATAGTTTGAAATTTCAATCTTTATTTATGTTGTAATTGTTAAAAATATATAATTTTCAAATATATGTCCAATATTTTTCGTGAAAGATTTTCATTTTGTTTTTTGTAGGAAAAACTATATAAAGAATGTTACAATAATACATCGTGAAAGGAGGGAAAAGAAATGAATCGACATCATGAAGATCCGCGTTTTCGCATTTCACATCGTGAAGCGTTGATTGGACTTGGACTTGCTGTGATTAACTTTCTGATATGGTATGGTTTTGCATATGGATTAGGTAGTGGCAACCCGAAAGAGTATACGTACATATTAGGATTCCCAGCCTGGTTCTTTTATAGTTGTATAGTTGGATTTGTTGTAATGGTTTTACTGATTGTCTTTGTTGTTCGTTTCGTCTTTCAAGATGTTTCGTTTGATGAGGAAGAAAAGAGTGAGGAATGAAAATGAACTGGTATGTAATTATTCCAATGATGTTATCTTTTATTATTGTATTTTTAATTGGTCTATATGCATCGAGACGTGTGCAAACAACCGCGCATAACAAATTTTTACAAGAATATTTTCTTGGTGGCCGCGAACTTGGTGGATTATTGTTAGCGATGACAATGATTGCGACTTACGGAAGTGCAAGTAGCTTTATCGGTGGGCCTGGAATTGCCTATAATATAGGACTTGGTTGGGTATTATTGGCGTCTATTCAAGTTGTAACGGGTTACATTGTATTAACTGTACTTGGAAAGAAATTTGCAATTATTGCAAGGAAAATGGAAGCTATTACGTTAATCGATTACTTGAAGGGACGATATAATAATAAAGCTGTTGTTATTTTATCAGCATTATGTATTATTATTTTCTTATTTTCAGCAACTGTTGCACAGTGGGTTGGCGGAGGAAGATTAATTGAGTCATTAACGGGTATGTCATATACAACGTCTTTATTTCTTTTTACGTTTTTTGTACTTGTTTATGTATTAATGGGGGGCTTTCGTGCTGTTGCACTTTCAGACACAATACTCGGTCTCATTATGTTGATTGGAACGACAATTATTTTAATCGGTACAATTGTTGCAGGCGGTGGTATTTCAAACATCATGCAAGAGCTTGTGCAGATTAACCCTAATCTTATTACACCGTTTGGAGCAGACGGCAGTTTAACAAAAGTATATGTGTCATCATTTTGGATTTTAATTGGTGTTGGAGTAGTTGGTTTGCCGCAAATTAGCGTGCGTGCTATGTCGTATAAAAATTCAAAAGCGATGCATCAAGCTTTAATTATTGGTACTGTTGTTGTTGGCACAATTATGATTGGTATGCATTTAACAGGTGTATTCGCCCGTGTCGTTTTGCCAGGAGTGGATGTACCAGATAAAGTAATGCCATTGCTTGCGATGAAAGTATTGCCGCCTTGGCTTGCTGGTGTTTTCTTAGCGGCTCCAATGGCAGCTATTATGTCGACAGTGAACTCATTGTTGTTACTTGTGAGTTCTTCCATTATTAAAGATATTTATGTAAATTATATAAACGAAAATGCTGCGGATCAAACAGTAAAACGCGGAACGCTCTGGATTACAGCTATTGTTGGCTTGCTTGTTTATGCTGCAGCAATTAAACCGCCTGACTTTTTAATTTGGTTAAATTTATTTTCTTTTGGTGGTTTAGAAGCAGCATTTATTTGGCCGCTTGTACTTGGTTTGTATTGGAAAAAAGGGAATGCTGCCGGGGCACTTGCCTCTATTGTTGTTGGAGTTGGTTCTTATATGGGATTCCATTTGTTACTCCCTAATCCTTTTGGTGTTCATACAGTCGTATTTCCGGTCTGTTTAGCATTTATTGCTTATATTATAGGAAGCATGTTGTTTTCACGTAAGTTGCAACAAATTTGAAATCTCTTTGTAAGAAGAGCTAGAAAGTATCATTAAACGTACAATAATTAGAAGAGGATGCGATGTCAAATATGAGAGCGTAGTTCCTCTTCTTTTTTGCATTCTTCACCACATATTCGGAGTTTAAAAAGGAGGTCTATGATGTATTAAATATTAAAGGAACGTATTGGGATCGATAGGAAAAGTTTTTTCAATTAACACGTACTTGAATTGAGTGGATTTGTTTAAGGGAAATTGATGTTTTATAAATATAGGTAATATAGTAAAATGAAATAATAATTATGAAATATCAAAAAAATAGGGAGTTGAAAAATGAAGTTAAATAAAAAGGTATTTGAAATAATAAATTCGGTAGAAAACTTAGATGATGGATTTGAAGATATATTTGAATTATCCATAAAATGTAAGTTTCCTAACTGCACTCATATAACCGAGCCTGGCTGTGCGGTTAAAAAAGCGATTTCTGAGGGCGTTTTGTCAGAGGGAAGTTTTAATAACTACTATAGATTTAAAAACGAAGCAGAATATGTTTCTGAACAAAAGAATAAAACGAAGGCTATTGATTATATGAAACAATTGAAACTTTTCCAAAGGTCTTAGCTAAGTTCATTTAAAATTTATTACACAGCAATACATATTTTATATGTATTGTCTTTTATTTATTATAAATGATTCATCATTTGTTTATAATATTTTTGGCATGAAATAAAAAATGCTTATAATTTACTTCTGTACACTTTTTTCCGTTCATATAGTAATAGCAATTGATATGATGGAGTTGAATGCCTTGAAAAAAGTACTGTTTCTTGGAGATCCAGGTATTGATGATTCATTGGCAATTATATACGGTTTATTACATCCTGATATTGATATTGTTGGTATTGTAACAGGCTATGGAAACGTTACGCAAGAACAAGCGACGAATAATGCAGCATATTTATTACAAATAGCTGGAAGAGAAGATATTCCAATTATTAATGGGGCAAAGATTCCTTTATCAGGAGAATTCATAACATATTATCCAGAAATACATGGGCAAGAAGGATTAGGTCCTATTCGTCCACCAGAAACGATTAAAGCGAATGTGAAGCCGTTTTGTGAAATATTTGAGATTATTAAAAGATATAAAGGAGAGTTAATTATCGTCGATGCAGGGCGCTCGACCAGCTTAGCAACGGCTTTTATTTTAGAGAACGAACTGATGAAAAGTGTAAAAGCGTATTACATCATGGGGGGAGGATTTCTTGTTCCAGGGAATGTTACTCCTGTTGCAGAAGCAAATTTTCACGGAGATGCAATTGCCTCAAATTTAGTCATGCAATATGCTGAGCATGTTACGTTAATCCCGCTAAATGTAACGAATGAAGCGATCATTACTCCTAATTCTGTTACATATATTGCAAAGAAAACAAAAACAAATTTTAATGAATTGATTGAACCGATTTTTAATTATTATTACGCTGCCTATAAAAAATTAAATCCTAAAATAGGGGGAAGTCCAATTCATGATGTTGTCACAATGATGGCTGTTGCGAATCCTTCTTTGATGGAATATGTATACCGTCGTGTTCAAGTTGACGTAGATGGTCTTGCGAAAGGGGAAAGTATAGCTGATTTTAGACCGCAGCCAAGTGCAGAAGCGATGAAAAATTGGGTGAAAATTGGATGGAAATTACACTACAAACAATTTCTTGAAGATTTTATTCGGATTATGACATAGACAATATGCAAGTTTACAAGTTACAATAGAGGCGATCTTATTACAGATCGCCTCTATTGTTTTGCGTATGAATTATATATAATAGATTACAAGATAAAGTTTAGGAGAGGAATTCCATTTGAGAACAATTGGATTATGTGTAGGAATAATTGGTTTATTTGCATTTATTTTCTCAGGTAATTTTTTAGTAAAAAAAGTATGGAGTTCAAATTATGATGATGCGCAGTATGTTGCGTCATTTGTAGAAGAAAATAAAGAGCAAAAAAACAGCGCGTTGTTAGTAAAACGAAATGATAAATTAGTATATTCCGTAAACTCTAATGTTGTATTACCTGTAGCGAGTACAATGAAGCTAATTGTAGCATTAGAATTCACAAAACAAGTAGGAGAAGGGAAAATTGATCCGAATGAGCTTGTATCATTGGACGATGTAAATCGTTATTATATTTCAAAGACAGATGGCGGTGCTCATGAAAGATGGCAAAAAGTTTTAATGAAAAAAGGACTCATAGAGGAAAATGCTGTTACGCTTGAAGATATCGCAAGAGGGATGATGAGATTTAGCTCAAATGCCAATACAGAGTATTTAATGGATCGTCTTGGTATCGACAATATAAATGCAAACATAAATAAGCTGGCATTGCCATCACATCAGCCGTTATTTCCGATTGTTGCATCTTTATATATTCCGGGATATTTACACAAGGAACTACATGTTCCAAAAAATCAACTAGAAAATAAGTTGAAAAACATGTCGCAAGAAGAATATCGTAAATGCGCGATATTGATACATGAGCGTTTAAAGCAAAAAGGCTCGCAGTTGCAAAATGAAATTCCGCTTTTCTTAGGAGAAAAGTACGAAAAAATATGGTCAGATCGGTTGCCAGCCGCTTCTGCGAATGACTATATGATTTTATTAGAGAAAGCAAATCATAAGAGAAATCTTACAAAAGAAGAAGAGAATGAGTGGGCACAACTCGTAGAATCAGATATGCAAGGGAAAAAGTATCGCCAAGTTTTTCGACATGCCGGTCAAAAAAATGGCTATACACCGTGGTCATTATCTAAAGCTGTATATGCAACAGACAAACAGGGGAACTGTACAGAAATTGTCTTTTTGGCAAATAATGTAAGTGAAGACGACAGTGCGGAATTACGTAAACATTTACTTAATTTGCATTTTCAAATATTACAAAGTGATAAATATAAAGCAACTATTATTAAGTAAAATCGATGTGTATGCATCGGTTTTTTTGTTTGGATAAACACATTATTTTGAGTAGGTGGGTATGATGATTAATAATTAATAGTCGAGGGGAGCTATTTGAAATGCAGGAGGGGAACAAGGAGTTTTTGCAACGGGAAGGGGTAAACTTTCCTGGTAAGACATATGCAGATTGTATACTACAACACATATTCTATTTTCAGAGAAATTATTTATTAGAGGACATGTTTCGTATTCATCATGCACATGTCATTATGTTAAAAGAAGAAGGTTTGTTAAAAAAACAAGATGCTAAAAAAATTGTAATGGCAGTAGAAAACGTAAAAACTATTTCATTAGACAAGCTTGAATATAGTGAAGAGTATGAAGATCTCTTTTTTCTAGTTGAGCATCTGATTCAAAAAGAAGCGGATAGCGATAGTATTAGTAATATGCATATTGGACGAAGTCGAAATGATATGGGAGTGGCGATGTATCGGATGAACTTACGACGTTATTTACTACAATACATCGAACATTGTATGGTACTGCAAGAGGGGATTCTAGGGCAGGCTAAAGAGCATATGGAAACGATTATGCCAGCATATACACATACACAGCCAGCTCAGCCAACAACGTTTGGACATTATTTGCTGGCCATTTATGATATGATGGGACGTGATACGGAGCGTTTATGGAGCGCTTATCGTGCTGTAAATCAATCTCCACTAGGAGCGGCAGCGCTTGCTACAACAAGTTTTCCGATTAATCGAAAACGGGTTGCAGATCTTCTTGGTTTTTCAAAAGTAATTGAAAATTCATATGACGCAATTGCAAGTACTGATTATTTATTAGAAACAAGTAGCGCACTTATGATAATGATGACAAATACAAGTAGATGGCTTCAAGACTTTTTATTATTAGCTACGAAAGAATATAGTGGCATTACAGTTGCAGATCCTTATGTGCAAATTAGTAGTATTATGCCACAAAAACGAAATCCAGTATCAATTGAACATGCTAGATCTCTCGCGAGTAGTATTTGGGGAGAAGCGTTTACTGTTTTTCAAATGATTCATAATACTCCGTTTGGAGATATAGTCGATACAGAAGATGATTTACAGCCTCATTTATATGAAGGGTTTGAGAAAGCAATTCGAGTTGTTTCTGTAATGAATGCGGTGGTACGTACAATGACAATTGAAAAGGACATCTTAAAAAGTCGTGCAAATAAGCATGCAATTACGATAACTGAATTAGCTGATTCATTAACTCGCAAGTATGATGTTCCATTTCGCCGTGCTCACTGCGTAGCTAGTTATATAGCAAAATTTTCAGAAGAACAGAAAAAAGACTTATATGAACTAAAACTTGTCGATATTAATGTGTATTTACAAAAAGAACTAAAAGTAGTACTTACAGATGAAGAGTGGAAGGAAATGACTTCACCTCATTCATTTGTTGCAAAGAGAAACGTATACGGAGGACCGAGCCGTGAGCAAATGCAACGGATGATTAGAGAAAGAAAAGAGAATGTTGCAAACCAGAAACAAATGTTAGAAGATGTGAAGAAGCAGCTTAGTGAAGCTGAAACACAATTGAATACAATTGTTGCAACTATTGTAAACTCATGAAATAAAGAAGGATTTCCCTTTTAAATCGCCAATATATCACTATATATTTAGGAAAGAAAGAAGAGATTATAGTGATACGACTTCATATATATACAAATTTTACGCAATTTAAAAATGATGTTCTTCCTTTTTTGGAAACATATGAGCAAGAGAATAACTTAATATTGGGTGTGTTACGATCCTCTCAGCTTCCATTATTTATGGCAACAGCTATAAAAGAGGAAAAGCTTGTATTCGTCATGCTTCAAACACATCATCGTCAAGTAATTGTCTCGAAATCTGCACCTTTAGAAAAAGATGATATAAGAGAGCTTGCAGGGCAACTAGCAATTGCTTATCCTGATGTACCCGGATTAATTGGGGAAAAACAGGTGGTGGAGCATTTAGCAGAACAACTTGCAAATTTTCAAAATAAATCAATTCAAACCAAAATGAATCAAGGTGTGTACGGGTTAAAGTATGTAAAGAAGAAGGCTGGAAGCAACGGGGGTTTCCGCCGAGTAGAATTAAAAGAAAAAATTTTAATTGAAGATTGGGTATACCGTTTTTGTGAGGAAGTACATTTAGCGCTCACAAAGGAAGAAGCAGTGCATACTGCCGCTGAATTAATTGAAAGTCAGCGTCTGTTTGGATGGGAAGTGGAAGGGCGGTTAGTTTCAATGGCTGCAGTCACTAGACCGACGAAACGTAATATCACAATTAATTTTGTATATACTCCAGAGGTAGAACGTAAACAAGGTTATGCTTTCAATTGTGTATCGGCACTGAGTCAACGTATGTTGGACAATGGATATGAAATGACTTCGTTATATACTGATTTAGCAAATCCTACATCGAATAAAATATATAAAGAAATTGGTTATGAATTAATAATGGAGTCAGTTCTATTATTTTTAGAATCTAAATAATAGAAAACTCGCTATTAACGAGTTTTCTATTATTCATCGATACGTATAATGCCACCTTGATCGAACTGATTTGTTTCTAATAAATCAATAACGGCCTTTGCTACATAATTTGGTGAAAGTAAATGATCGTTTTCTTTTAAAGATAAGAAACGTTCCACTTGAGTAAAATCTTCTTTTGGTGTTTGTCTAATTTCTGTCTGCATCTCTGTATCTACTACACCTGGGGCAAAAGAAATAACTTTTACTGGGTATTTTTTGTCAATTTCTTCTAGCGCAATACATTTTGTAAGCATATTTACACCGGCTTTCGTTGTGCAATATGCCCCCCAGCCGAAGTAGGGATTCTGGGCAGCACCAGAAGAGATGTTAATAATACGTTTATCTACATTCCAGTCTTTCGTGTGTTTCATAAATGCTGAAGAGAGTAACATCGGCGCCACTAAATTTACATGTACATTTGCAATTAATTGCTCGCTTTCTGAGCGCTCAAGTGGTTTCATTGGCGCTAGCATACCGGCATTATTAATTAGGTGAATAGAAGAAACGGTGGTTACATCAATAGTTGAAAAAATCTTTTCCATGAGTGACTCAATTTGATGAATTTCTTGTAGGTTAAACGAATAAAAATCAAAGGGATTATTAAAGTGCTGTGCTTGCTTCATAAGTTGTTCGTTTTGGTTGCGTGATATAGAAATGAGTTTCGTTCCTTGTTCTAGTAATTGCAAGGCAATTGCCTCGCCTAAACCGCGAGAAGTTCCTGTTACTATTACATAACGCATATATTGTAATCTCCTTTCCTTATACATGTATTAGTATAAAGCATTCTTTTTCATAAGCGAAACGAAACTGAACGAAATAATTACCTCTACATACAATATACTAATGAATTGTTTTGAGGGGGAGTAGATATGTACTATGTAAATCCTAACTCGTATAATCAATTTTATCGAGTAAACGAAGGGGCTTATAAACAAGTATCGCAAGCGATTTTAGAAGCGATTAAAGGGGAAGCGGCCGCAATTGATTTTTATAGTCGGCTTGTAAACGAAGCACCAAATGCGAAACATAAAAAAGATATTTCTCATGCATTAGAAGATGAAAAAGTACATTTACAGCAGTTTATACAATTGTTTACAACATTAACGGGGCAACAGCCAACGTATCAAGTGGTACAAACGCAATATTCTTCTTATAAAGAGGGATTAGAACGCGCGTATGAAGATGAATTAGAAGCGTATGAAGACTATCGTAATGCTTATTTGTTAACGCAAAACTTAGCAGTTCGGGATGTTTTTTTTCGAGCGATGACAGATGAAATAGAGCATGCTATACGTTTTGGTTTTTTACGATCTTCTTTATAAAACTAGACGATGGTGTCTAGTTTTTTTTCGTTATTGAAGGACAACCTTACTATTATATTGAGAGAAGTGATGAAGGAAATTCTCATTGATAGAAGTTGTGTCTTAATAATAAATGTAGTTGCTGAAAGGGGCAGAAATTAATATGGTGAGGAGATCTAGAATGCGAGATCGAGGCGCAGCAATTCTTATACAAGAAGGAAAATTAGCTCTTATAAAACGGATTCGGGATAAAGAAATATATTACGTGTTTCCAGGCGGCGGAATTGAGGAAGGAGAAACCTCAGAAGAAGCAACAGTTAGAGAAGTATATGAAGAACTTGGGGTACATATACAAATAAAGCGGCTTGCAAAGAAGGTGAACTACAATGGGGCACAATATTACTATGAAGCAATAATTGTAGGTGGTACATTTGGTAATGGAAAAGGTGAGGAATATATAAATAATGACAGTGGCTGTAACAAATATATTCCGATGTGGGTACCGATAAAGGATGTACTAAATATAAATATTAAACCGTTAGAAGTGGGAGAATATGTATATCGTTTATATGAAAATATGTAATTTGTGTGAATACGATAAAAAAGATTGACAGTACCCTCTGATTTCAGTATTGTATTCAAGTATGTGTTTAAATCAGGAGGGTATTATGGAAAAGCAAACTACACATCATGTGAAAATGACAACAGCAGATCCGTCTGCACTAGGTTTATTTGGACTTGCAATGGTTACACTTGTGGCGTCCTCACAAAAACTTGGCTTAACAAGTGGTGTTTCATTTGTATTGCCATGGGCGATCTTCTTAGGAGGTTTTGCTCAATTATTTGCTTGCATTAACGATGCAAAGCATAATAATACATTCGGTACAACAGCGTTTGGTGGATTTGCATTATTTTGGTTTGGTGTTGGAACTTCATGGCTAATTCAACTTGGCGTATTTGGTGAGAAGTTAGCAGAAACTGTGGATCCAAAACAACTTGGAGTAGCATTTGTTGGCTACTTAATTTTTAGCTTGTTTATGACAATTGGCGCAATGGAAACACATAAAGTATTATTTACGATTTTTGTACTTATTGATTTCTTATTTATAGGCCTTTCATTTAGTACTTTAGGTGTTATGCCACATGCAATGCATAAATTAGCAGCAATTTCTGAATTGCTTATTTCACTGCTTTCATTCTACGGATCAGCAGCAGCAGTATTAAACATACATTTTGGAAAAGTTGTATTACCAGTTGGTAAGCCTTTTGGTATCTTTAAAAAATAACAGCATAAATAAAACAGAAAAGAGCAGTTAAGTATCTGTAGGATACTTAACTGCTCTTTGTTTCGTGAGAAGCAACAGCAGATGTTCCTGTCAATTCTGCAATCTTTGAAGTTTCTGCAGGATGACCGTCAATTGTAACATCCACTTTTTGATTGTTATTGGTAGTTACAACCCAACAGTTTGGAAGGTAACGAGACTTATGAGATAGAGTAGAAGGGATGTTTAATATATCTCCTAATGCATACATAGTTGCAGAAGAACCGCCATCCATAGCCATCGCGTTTTCGGCGCCCTTGTCATATAAAAGGTCCTGACAATCTTTTAAAGAAGCACCAATACTGTGAGGTTGTCTACCATCTACGATAAGAAACATAATTGAGCCATCTTTTTTTTGAGCCATAATACTTCTAGGACCATATCCCCAGCCACCATCATTCGTAAGCATTTTTTCACCATTTACGATAAGCTGGGGCATAAAACCAGCTGCAGAAACAACACTTTTATTCAGCAATTGCTGTGCAGAGTAGTCGCCTGTTATCATTTGTCCATATTGTGTTAAACCAGTGATAATATCTGGTGTAGTTTCATTTTGAGGTGTATGAATAATTTGTCCGTTTTCGATCACAATACCTAGACCAACTTTACCGCCGCCATGTCCTGTTTCATCTGAAAATCCACTTGCATTTACCGCAGCAAGTGCGTGATTCCGCTTAGCCATCACATAAATTTTCTCACCAACATCGCTACCTTGCGTACCTTGCTGTGTTACAAGTTTTACATTAAGAGGATTACTAATTGTCATAAGTTTTCCTTCAAAATAATGATCCTCATATTTTTTTTGAATGGTTTCGATTTTTACATGAAGTGGCATATGTTTTTTCGCTTCTAATTGTTGTTTTGTAAGTTTTTGAAGCCCGTCGGATTGGCTGTTTTTCCATTTGGGATTATTAATAGAATTTGAAATATCATTCAACTCTTGTTGAGATAGAAAAGTGAATTTTGCCAAATCACGATGTTGTGAAGTTAAGATGCTTTCCGCAGCAATTACACGTAATTTATGTCCATACGGCGTACCGAACAATACACCAGCACCAATTACAATGAAAACAAATAATAAAATGGAGGATAGTTTTAAAGCTTTTTTTAGATGTTTTTTCATTCTGAAAACTCCTCTTAAATAGTTCAGCTTTTCGCTTTTTTTGTGTGCAATCACTTCTTATTTAAATAGCGTAGATTCCTTTACAATATGATGATATAAACAATTTGGCAAGAGGAAAATATGAAACTGTATCGTTAAATCATAATAAAAACGGTCAGATTAATAATGACGGAAAAAATAAGTGAATCTCGTTTGGAAAGACATAGAAAAAGTAAAGGGAAAAACAGATAGTATGATTCGTTCACGTCATATAATACATAAATAAAAAATAAAAATTTGCATTTATGTTAATAAAGGTGTATAGTTAGGTTAAACCATTTTACTTTTAATACCATAGAGATTTAAATAAGCTGTAACTTCAGAGGGGGATAGCAATGTTAAATCTTCTCTGGGTTACAGTTTTTTATATCTGATGATTATTTGTAAAATGGTAGAAAATGGACATGTACATTAAGGTACATATTTTAGGAGGATTTTTTCATGCAAAACGGTAAAGTAAAATGGTTTAACGCTGACAAAGGTTTCGGTTTCATCGAAGTTGAAGGTGGAGAAGACGTATTCGTTCACTTCTCAGCTATCCAAGGCGACGGCTTCAAAACTTTAGAAGAAGGTCAAGAAGTTACTTTCGAAGTTGAACAAGGTAACCGTGGACCACAAGCTACTAACGTAACAAAAAAATAATTGAAGTGAAAGAGAAGGGAACCCCCTTCTCTTTTTTAATACCTTAAATATGAGTGATTGTTAATACATATTGGAAATAAGGGATATACTGTTAAGAAGTGATAAGGAAGAGGTATGTGGTATGTATGAACCAAAATATTATATTGTATTTGATATTGAGCGGAATTTTAGACCTTATCAATCAGATGCTCCAACGGAAATTGTTGATATCGGAGCCGTCAAGATTGAAGCAAGTACAATGAGCATCATCGAAGTTTTTTCGTCATTAGTGAAACCAATGGCATCCCTATCTCGTCATACAACAAAATTAACAGGAATTACAAAACAAGATGTAAAAGGTGCAGAAAAATTCCCGAAGGTAATTGAGCGCTTTCGTAAGTTTCTGGGAGAAGATTATATGTTTGTAACGTGGGGAAAAGAGGATTATGGATTTCTAACAGAAGATTGTGCACGATATAATGTGAAATGTCCTGATCTTGAGAAAGAAAGAAGATTTGATTTACAGAGATTTGTATTTCATGCATATAAAGAATTATTTGTAAATCCACCTAGTTTGAAACTTGCAGTAGCACAATTGACTTTAGAATGGGAAGGAAAACAACATCGCGCCTTTGACGATGCCAAGAACACCGCAAATATTTTTCTTACAGCAGCTAAACAAAAAGACATTCGTAAACGTTACAAGAGAAATGTGGAGCTAATCCTTGTGAAAAGTGGCTCTTTGACTGATAAGGGTAGAAAGAAAATGAAAAGATGGGTATTTAAAGAGGTGAAAAAAAGAGGGAATTCCCAAATGACATGGGATACGTTCATAAATAGTAAGACATGGGAGAATGTATCAGAACAATATTATTTTGATCATGCGACTTTACTACTACTACAAAATTACTTTCCTACTGCTTTAAAGAAAGCAAAGCAGCAACTTCAAATATTGGCTTCAATGAATAACCAAGAGAATAAAACAAATTAGGTGCGGATGCTTTATGCTACTGAAAAAGATAGATTATGTGCGGTCAGTGGAGGTGAAAAGAATCCACTGATTGCAATTTCACTTGAGATTAGTGATCTGTTAATAATTGCTTCATGCAGGAGAGGTGTTCCATCCAAAGAAAAAACGTAACTTCCCCAGACTCTCTGTGGAGCTAATTGATCTACATGTTTTTCTAAATTCCTCATTTAATAAACATATACATTAAGGCTAAAGAAGAAGATTAGCCCTCCTCATTATACAGATTTTTCATGCCGATACAAAAGGATAAAATTCTAAAGATAGCATAACGACTTCTATTGTTATCATAAATAACTAAGAGTAAATCTCCATTAAAATATGCTAAGATCAACCGTGAAATGCTCCTCCATACTAGAAATATTAAGACATCCTCGTTTATTCTGCTATTCGTGGGCAGTAACCCTCCACCTCAAAACGTAGAGAGAAATGAAGAAGATAGTTCAGTGAATGAAGGCGAAGAAATCTTTCTATGAATATTCCAATACTAGTAAGAATAGATATAGCAAATTTTTTCACTTTATATCTGACAAAACACTATTAATTTGTTTAATGGTAAAAATGTAATAAAAAACAGCTAGTAGTACGCCTCTTGTTAAAACAAAGTCCCCCACTACTTTTCAACCACTAATCTTTTTTAAAATTGAATCCATTTATAAAAATATATACAAATTTAGGGTACATATGCGAATGAGGAATCATAGAATATGAGATGAAGCGATTACAAAATTATGAAATCTCAAATAAGGAGAAATGAAATGAAAGCATATTTTAATAAAAGAAGAGTAAGTAGAAAAGATATAGAAAAATATAAGCTCATTGGGAGCGGAAAAGATGGGGAAGTATATCAATTAAATGATAATAAATGTGTGAAAATATATTATCTGGAAGAAACTCGAAAAAAAGAGTTAAAAGCGCTTGCAATTGGACAATCTTCCCCTATTATTCCACGACTTTATGAATATGGAGAAAATTATATCGTTATGGAATATATACGTGGAATTTCACTTGCGCGTCACTTGAAAAGAGAAAAAAAAATTACAGAAGAATTAACTGGAAAAATATTAATAATGTTGAGTGAATTGAAAAAGCTAGGGTTTACTAGATGGGACACTGAAGTGAGACATGTTTTAATAAATGAAAAAGGTCAATTAAAAGTTATTGATCATAAAAGAGCTTTTACTTTAAATAGAAAGACACCTATTAAGTTATTAATGGGTTTTGAAAAATTGGGGCTCGCAGAGGATTTTTTAAAAGATGTGAGGAATATACAGCCTTCCGTTTATAAAACATGGATGAAACGCTAATAAAAAATGAAGTGTTTTGTATTCCATACTTTTTCGTATTCAAGTCACCGTTATATTGTTTGGATTCCTTCTTTTTAAAATGTATGAGTGATAAGGCTCTTCTCTGAAAAGTGTTAAATATTACAAAAGAAATGTGGAAGATAACGGTTAGTATATACCTAATTATCAAGAGCTTTTCACCAGTGATGAAAAGTTTATTTATCACATAGGGAGAAATGCACATATGAATGTATGCCTAAACTAGTGGTTATTAGTAATAAATAAAAACAAGTTTTCCGCTAATGACAGTTTCTTTTTACAGTATCAATCATAAATTAAGTAGTACAAGGAGTGAAAATACTAATGAAAGAGTGTATTTTAGTCATTGGCGCACATCCCGACGATGAGTTATTAGGAACTGGCGGGACTTTAAAAAGATTAGTAGAGGAAGGACATCAAGTAATTTCAATTATTACTGCTCTAGGAAGAAAAGAGGAAGCTCATCACATACAGCAGCTAGGCCGGTGTGCAAATAAGGAAATTGGTATTGAAGAAGTGATATTCCTCGAACATGCTAATTTAGAGTTAGAATTAATTCCACTACATCAATTAACGAAAGAAATTGAACAATTAATACAAATTTACAAACCAAGCAAAATCTTCACTCATCATTATGGAGATCTGAATATTGATCACCATATTACTTTTCAAGCGGTTTTGACTGCGACTCGCCCTCTACCAAACAAACATCCGATAGAATTAATTACATTTGAAACCGTTTCTTCTAGTGAGTGGAATATACACACGAATGATAAATCTTTCAAGCCTAATTATTTTGTTAACATTACAGATCAAATAGACTCAAAGATTGCAGCGCTTAAACATTACGATGTAGAAATGAGAGATTTTCCTCATCCTCGTTCATACGAAGGAGTTGAGTATTTAGGAAGAGTTAGAGGAATGACGATTGGCGTACCATATGCCGAAGCGTTTGAAGTGATAAGGAGGGTTTGGAAGTGAAAAAGAGATTTGAGTTCCCTTATCCTTATATAATCAAAACATTGGATAAGTATTATGGAGTTCAGTCATACTCATTACAAAAAAAGAAAAGTAAAGCAGAAGAGCGTTATACAGAGTCAAAGGGGTCTAAAAAGAAGAAACTTTCAATATTAATCGCTACATTTTGGGACTATCCTCATACTGGCGGGCTATCTAATTATATTACAGCACTTAGTGAAGGATTAAGAAAACAAGGACATCATGTCGATATTATCTCTCCTAATCACTTTTCTAGCAGTCAAGTGGAGAGGTTGCGCGAAGGGATTGTTCCTGAGTTAAAAAATTTTTTAAAAGAACGTTATGGAAGTTATAATAGCACAATTATCAAAAATCAAAGAAATATGTATATATACGAAAGAATGATTCGTGAAAATATCAAATTTAAAAAATATGATGTCTTCCATGCGCAAGATTTGTTTACAGCTAATATATTAGGAAGAATTAATGAATATTTTGGAAAAAAAATGATATTTACTCCCCATGGAATGTTTACTTTTAATCGAGTAAAGTTCGGTATGTTTAAAAAGGATTCAGTGGAAGAATTCTATCATACGGCATTAGAAAGAAAAGCAATTGAATTTGCCGATCATCTTATTATTCTCAGTGATTCATTTCGTCGCCCGTTAATGAAGTTAGGGGCAAATCAAGAGAAAATGACAACCGTACTGACAGGCATTGATTATCCTGATAAGTATCAAACAAAAAATACATCTTCAACCCGTAAGAAAATTGTTATTACATGTGTGGCTAGATTAGGACCAAGAAAAGGTCATAATGTATTACTTGACGCCTTTTCACAGATAGAAAGCAAATATAAAGATAAAATTAATTTGCTTATTGTCGGAGATGGTGAGATGAGGGAGAAATTAGAAGAACAGGTTCATTCTTTGAATCTTTCCATGGTGGAATTTTTAGGGCAAAGAGACGATGTCCCAGATATTTTAAGTAAGACAGATATTTTTGTACTTCCAACTTTAAATGACAGCCTACCAATTTCTATTATTGAGGCGATGCATAGTGGGATTTGTGTCATTTCAACGCCATCGGGAGGTATACCTGAACTGATTAAAGACTCTAAGACAGGCATTCTTGTCGATGCAGGAGATACAAATAAACTGGCGCGCGCATTGCAGTTTGTTATTGCAAATCAGCAGGAGCGGGAAGAGCTGGGGAGAAATGCAAGAAAGTTTGCTCAGAAGTATTTAACTAGGGAGACTATGGTAGCAAACATCGAAAACATCTACAAAAAGTATTTAAGTAAGGAAGAGTTCAATGAATCATGAGAATGCAGCGGTTGTACTGGATTTAAGTGCAAATGGAATTGGGATTATTAGAAGTTTGGCGAGAAAAGGAATTAGCGTTTATGCATTTGATGTAGAGAAACCTTATAAAATAGGGAAATCGCGCCTTGCTACATGTGGAATATGCCCAAGCCCTTTGTATGAAGAAAAAGAATTACTAACTTTTCTAATCAACTTGGCTAAAGAATTTAAAGTGAAACCTGTTTTGTATACAGGTGCAGATGATTATGTAGTATTCATTTCAAAATATCGAATGGAGCTATCTAACTACTTTTTATTTTTGTTCCCTGAACATTCGTTGATTGAAGAAACACTAAATAAACAAAAAGCGTATGAACTAGCAGTTAAACATAATATTTCGTGTCCAAAAACGTATGTAATTACGAAACAAGAACAATTGGAAGAAGCGATATTAAACGTTGAGTTTCCATGTATATTAAAGCCGGTTTTAGGTCATGAGTTTCGAAAAAAGATAAATCAAAAGGCTATCCTCATTCAGAATGCAGCTCAACTTAGAAATGAGTATCAATCATATCGACAGCATGGAAAGCTCATAATTCAAGAAATTATTCCTGGTGATAACCAATGCTTTTATAAGGTTGCGACATTTTATGACGACAACATGGAGTTGCTTGCGTTATTTTCCTTACAAAAAAATCATCAATTCCCAGCTGAATTTGGAACAGGAGCACACATTGTTAGTAAACAAGTTCCAGAATTAGTGGATATATGTTTGCCTTTTTTTAAAAACATCGGTCTTAAAGGTATTGCTATGGCAGAGTTTAAAAAGGATCCTCGGGATGGTGTTTATAAGTTTATTGAAATAAACCCACGCTTTTGGTTAACTCATAGTCTCACAGGGCCAGCTGGTATTGATTTTGTTTATATGTATTATTTATATTTGACAAAGCAAAATCCAACGCCAAGACTTAAACAAATAGACGGAATTAAATGGATTTATCTTGTTCGATATTATTTAACATTTCGTCATAAGAAAAGAAGAGCTGAAATGAAATGGAAAGACTTTTATAAAGGATTGAGAGGTAAAAAAGAATTTGCTTTGTTTGCGTGGGATGATCCAATGCCATTCATTAGAAGTGCATGGTCGCACTTGGTAAACGCCTGGAAACGAAAGCGAAAGGAATGAAAATATTGTACGAGGCAGAAGTATTGTCCGGTTACTTTGAAAAGTTGAGAATTGAAGAAAAACTCTCTTATTCAATGAATAAGAGAGTTGTAATAGATTCTGATAAAATCGAGTGTTTAAAATCAACAAGAAGAAGTAGTATTTATAAATTATTTATTCAAACAAAAGATGATTCCTATCCTATCATTTTAAAAATATATAATTCAGCAGATTACAAAAACGAAATAGAGATTAATATATATAATAGTGCTTATTCTATATTGAAAGAATTTCTTCCTGATATATATCATATTGAACAAAATAGAAATGAGACTTGGATATTTATGGAGTTTGTACGTCAAATACGTGGTCAGATTACCTTTTTACCGAAACATTTTGACTACATTATTCCTACTGTTGCTAAGCTTCACGCGCACACATTTGAAGACAATTATAAAAAACATAAATATGTTTGGAAATCTTGGCTCCCTATTTATGAATCGAACCGCATGAGGAACGATCGAACGAAACAAATTGAAAAGACGATTAATTTTCTTGATGATGGAATGAAAGACGATCGCTTAAAGGGAATTATTAAGCCTCATTATAAATCGTTAGTAAAACTATGTAACAAAGGGCCAGATTTTTTTCCGGAACTATTTGAAAATGGTTCGTCAATAACGCATGGCGATCTTCATTTGCAAAATATTTGTAGTAATAATGTAACACTTCATGCACCGTGGCATATTCAGTTTATCGATTGGGAGTCAACTAAATATGCACCTGTCTGGTTTGATATGGTTGTTCTAGTTGAAATTTTATTGGGTTTCAGAAAAGATTGGCAAGGCAGTGCAGAAGAAATTCGTACACATTGTGTAGAAGTTTATGCAAAAGAAATGCAGAAGAATGGCATAAACTTTAAAACAAAGCCAATTGATCTTTATAAAATGTCATATTTGCAGAGAACATTAGAAAAAGGACTGCATACTCAGCTGCGAAGAATATTTGATAACCGCGGCGGTGAATTATTGCCATATCATCTTGAAAAAATATCTACCTGGGGAAGCGAATTAGGTTTATAGCATATATACATTTTTCATCATCAGCTGAGTTAGGAGGAGATGCTTCTGAATACAGCAAAGGAAAGACGAAATGAATGTAATGTTCCTTTCCATACGAGTCTACTAAAAATCATGGATGAATACTATCAAATAGATAATAAAAAGGATCGTATTACCGAACCGTTTGAGACGTTTGGAATTAAAAAAGATGGCACACTAAGTAAAACAAGCAAACTAAAAATTCTTTATGTAACATTTTTGAAATATCCTAATACAGGGGGATTATCAAACTATATTACTTCTTTAAAAACAGGCTTTGAAAAGTATGGTCATGACGTAGCTGTCATCTCTCCTACTCAAATGACAGCAGTTCATTTAGAACAAGACATTCCGAAGGCTGCAGAACATGCAAGGGATTTTATGTTACAACGATACGGTATAGTGAATGAAAAAATTATAAAAAACACGAGTTTTTTGAATGTATTTATGTCTTTCTTAAGAGAAAAAAGATTAGAGCAATACGATGTCTTTCATGCACAAGATTTATTCGCTGTCTTTTTATTAGGACAACTAAACTTAGAATATAAGAAACCACTATTTTTTACACCACATGGGCATTTCACAAAGAGTCGCTTAAAATTTGATAAAATAAAAAAAGGATCAATTGAAGAAGCGTATTTTAGTGAAATTGAAAAACAGGGAATAAGAGCGGCTGATCAAATCATAACGATTAGTACTTCCTTTCATTCTCCTTTAAAAGCATACGGAGCAAAGACAGAGCAATTGATTACTGTTCATACAGGCATAGATTTTCAGCAAGATTCTAAATCTAAGCCGAAGTGTACTAACAAACTTGTCATTACTTGTGTTTCTCGCCTCTCTCCTAGAAAAGGTCATGATATTCTCCTAAAAGCACTCTCACAAATTCAACAAGATTTAACAAATGTAGAGGTTTGGATTGTTGGGGATGGTATCATGCGAGAAAGGCTAGAAAATCAAGTTATCCATCTCGGCCTTAATAATGTTAAATTTTGGGGCAGAAGAGCAGATATACCAGAAATACTTTCTTCTTCTACAATCTATGTTTTACCTACTATTAACGATAACTTTCCAATTTCAGTTATTGAAGCTATGTTTTCACGCCAAGCTATTATTACAACAAATTGCGGTGGCATACCAGAAATGATTCAAAATGGAAAAACAGGGATCATTTGTGAACCGGGCAATGTGCAACAACTTTCTAATGCTCTTAAATTGCTTTTAACGAATAAGAGTCTTCGTGAAAAATTGGGAAGAGAGGCTCAGGCCTATTCACGGCAACATTTAACTCAGGATGTAATGGTCACAAAGATAGAAAAAGTATATTACTCTTTTATGGAGAATAAATAGAACTTGTATAAGATACATTCATATTTAAGTTAAAAAACAACATACCGCCCTTAAGGGGAGGATAGGAACATCTAGTCGTATAGAAGCGGTCAGAGTCTTTTCCTATCGTACGAAAAGAAAAGGGGAAAGTGAGTGCAGTACATGTTGTTTTTGCAAAATAGCGACTTATATGCAAAAAAATGAGTGCGTGTGTTTATGGCACACATGCACTCATTTTTTATTAATATAGGAAATCTTCTACAAGATAAAAAGCATAGTTAGGTCAATAAAACGTTCGAAATTGTTTTAATGAACTTATTCTTCTCCTATACCATACCCGTAGTGTTGTTTCTTCTCAATCCGCTCAATAACATCTTGCAGCTCATCAGGCTTTAAAAATTCAATAGGGGAGAACCCTTTTTCAAACGTAAGCGTGTCCGCTTCAATCATCAGTACATATTTATCATTAACCTTCGCAATATGAACTTGTTCACCAAAATCCGCAAGCAATGCCTTCACAGAAATATGGTCTGCCTTTAGCTTTAATTCTATCTCAGGAGTATGCTCCACAATTTGCGCCGTAGCTTCCATTACTTCTTCTGTTGTGAAATGCTCCATAATTTCACGTTTAGGACTTGCAGCCCACACTTCCATCGCTTGGTCGAATTGTTCACGTTCTTCTGTACCTTCTTCAAAGACGTCTTCAATTTGGTCGTATACCATGCCCATAACTTGTGTTTTCATAATTTCTGGCATGGAACGCTCGTATTCTACGAATTTTAAGAAGTCTTCGAAGTAGCGGGCGTGTGATGCTTGATGGATTTTTAGTTCGCCGTGCTCCACGATGCCTTCTTCTGGCATGTATGGATATTGAATCGACTTCATATTTTTCGTTGTAATGGCCATTTCAACATTTCGAATTAGTGTTGCTTCATCAGAAATAGAAGCAACTTTTGGTTCGAAGTCACATTTCATTACAAAGACGAACGGATCGTCAAAGTATTTGCGAAGTTTTGCCTGAACAACGAGAAATACACCGCCGCGTACAGCACTTGTATCAATATAGGTATAGACGAGCGGTTCGTTTGTATCCTTAAAGGTTTCTTTCGTTTCTGCAAAGCGAATGCGGTTAAATAGGTTGTAGTTCGGGTTTGAATCTAATTCATGGCCAACTTCAACAATGAAGCAACCGATTTTTGTCGGAACTTGTTCACTTTTAGGATGACGGTCTACTTTTCGCTTCGAAATTTTTAATAATTCTCCGTCTAGAAAGTCTTTTAATGGACTGTCTTCGTATTCTTCTGCATCTAACGTTTGAAAATGTTTATAACGTTTGTCTGCTTGTTCACCTTGTCCGTCTACTTGTACGACGTAAAAGGAGAGGAAATTTATTTCAAAATCCATGATTATCACCTTGTTTCATTTCGTTAACTCTTTTCAGTATAGAGATGGAGAAAACATTCGTCAATTTAATAACAATGGTGTTTTCATTCGTGCGGATGGGGGACACTTATTTATCTTAAAAAGAGTCATTATGTATTACATTTTTAAGTAATATTGGTATAATAAAATATCGAGTGTATAAAAATTGTCACAGTGTATTTTTTGGTATATACTGGATGAGTAAGGCGATAAAATTTTCACATGAAATATGTGTAGACTTTTATGAAGGAAAAGAGTAACTTAAGATATGGTATAAATAAGACAGTAATACATAAAATTTATTTTAAAAAGTAATGTAATTATACATACATAGAATTGTTGAAACTAGAAAAAAAGATAGAGAATAGAAGGAGAGAGTAATTTGTTGCGTAGGGTTCGAATTTTAGTCGTAGGAACATTCTGCTTAGGTGTAGTTAGTGGGTGCGGAACGAAAGCTAATGAAGTTGCATTAGTGAGTGGCGTTGGTGAACATGCTGTAGAAGCGAAAGCAGAGGTAAATAAAAGTATTAGTTTAGTAGATGGCAGAACTGGAAAAGAAGTAAAAAAGATAGATTTAGCAAGTTTAGGTTATTTTGAAGATGAAAAGACCTTTAAAAAAGAAGTCTCTAAGGTAGTTAGCGAAGTTGCAAAGAGTGTAGATACAAAGATGGTTCCTTCTCGTATGAAGAGTGATGGTACATGGGTAGAAGGAAAGCCTGCTTACGAATTAATGGAAAAAGAGTTAGTAGATAAATTAATGAATGTTGGAATGTGGGATTCTACTTATCAGTTGCCAATTGTAGAGAAAAAGCCTGTTGCTACAGCAGAAGCTGGAAAAGGAAATGGAACAGTCGTAGGGAGATTTGAAACGAATTTGGGTGGTTCTACTGGTGGTAGAATAGAAAATATCCGTTTGTCTGCAGGCACTGTCAATGGAGTTGTATTAGGTAAGGGAGATAGATTTTCCTTTAACGCTTTAGTAGGAGATACAACACCTGACAAGGGCTATCAATTAGGGAAAGAGATTGTAGATGGTAAATTAGTAGATGGATATGGCGGAGGGGTATGTCAAACTTCTTCCACATTTTAATGCTGCAGATCAAGCTGGATTAAAAATGGTGGAGAGATCAACACATTCAAAAGAAGTAGGTTATGTACCTAAAGGCAGAGATGCGACGATTGCATATCCATATTTAGATTTAGTATTTGAAAACGCAAGTGATAACCCAATAAAGCTTGTAATGTACTTAGATGGTCAGAAATTAGTTGCAGAGGTACGTGCTGTATAGGTTGTTATAGGTGTAGGTATTGCGCTCTTTTTAGAAAACTTCTGAAAAGATGTGAATTGAAGTAAATAGATGTACACAAAAAGGTGCTACTTATGAAAGCGCCTTTTTGTATTGCCAATTAAATGTATCTTTACTTCATACGTTATAATGCAATCCAATATCTTTTTACGACATTACCATCTTCTTCAATATAATTTGAATCAGGTATACCGCCATTTTTGATAATTGTTTTTTCTGAATCGATATTACTCTCGTCACAAACAAGAAGCGCTTTTTTGATACCTAGTTCTTTCGTTTTTTCCAATGCTAAATGTAATAAAATAGTAGCGTACCCTTTTTGTCTTTCGGAAGGGCGAATGCCATAACCGATATGCCCGCCGCAATCCAATAGTTTCTCTGTTAATTGGTGGCGTATATTTACAGCGCCAACGACTTTATTTTGTTCGGTAATTAACCAATACGTAGAATCAGGTACCCAACCCTTAGGAAGGTTTTTACCTTTCTCAGAGTCTATTAGAAACTGAATCATACCATGAAAATCTGTTGGGTCTTTACTAATGACCCACGGCACCCTATTTTCTCCGCTATTTTTCCATCCTTGATAGAAATTTAAATATGCATCTTGTAGTTCCAGTGTAGG
Source organism: Bacillus sp. S10(2024) (assembly GCF_050473865.1). Classification (NCBI taxonomy): domain Bacteria; kingdom Bacillati; phylum Bacillota; class Bacilli; order Caryophanales; family Bacillaceae; genus Bacillus; species Bacillus sp. S10(2024). The sequence continues at coordinate 865,467 of NZ_JBFLUR010000002.1, forward strand.
TTTTACTAATGAAACATTCATTTGCATGCCCCTTTAATATAGAATATTTATAATATTAACACAGTTTTTGTTATTTATAATATGGGTTCTGAAGTAATAGCTGTTTCTACTTAACTGAGATAATTTAATTAGGTATTCTTTTTCATAGAAGAGATTTATATGTTGAGAAATGAAAATCGATATAAAATATACTAATTAATAATCAATTTCCAAATTATTTTTCTGTATTCTTTTTATAATATCAATTAATATATATAAAACAATGCTAATTCAACAAACTAGGAGTGAAACATAATGGACTACCAACAAATAAAAATGAAAACATTAGAGGGGAAAAAATTAAGTAGATTGAAATCATATATAGCAGAAACAAAGTCTGTTTTAAAGAATTCTTTACATATTAATCCGCTTATAAAAAATAATCAAAAAAACAGCGAGAGGGAAATTAGATATTATGCGATAAATTCTTGTCTAACAAAATTAAATCATTATATTGATTTGACCTTTGAGGTAGCTGGATTTTCCGAAGAAGAAATTAACAAAAATGTTTTTTCTGGAGAAAAAGTAGTTTCTGTTTTAAAGTTCATTGACTTTTCAATCGCTAACAACAAAATAAATATGAAAACATTGAAAGATCGTGAATTTTGTATTTTTTCTGATGCTGAACATACGAATCTGTTTTTATTACAGGCTAAGCACGAGATGTTAGTGTATGGGGATATTAAAACTTGGATTATTAATTCACTTTCATATAAGGAATATATATAGACTATAGAGAAGTGAATGATTGATAAGGAATAAAGAAATTTTATTAGTATGATTTGTATTTTTTCTGATTAAAATGTGCTGATTTATGGAAGCGGGGTATTTTTTCTCCTATTAAAGAGCTAAATAGTCATAAAAAAGAGGTATAATGAAAGACTTTGTCGAATTTTTTGTGAAATATCAAATTCCGAAATGTAAATAATTTAGGGATTTTAGACAGAAAAAGGGGTCTTATCATTGGAGAAAATAAAGGAACTATCAATCCCAAATAACGTAAGAATTATTGTTATTTCCGATATTCATGGGGAATTAGAACTTTTCAAAGCGCTATTAGAAAAGGTTAAATTTAGTAAAGAAGATTATTTAATCATTAATGGTGACCTTTGTGAGAAGGGGAGTAACAGTAAAGGTGTTGTAAACTACGTAATGGAACTCTCATTTAAGAATCCAAATGTTCACGTTATAGAAGGGAATTGCGATACTGTAGTTGAAGAACTTTTAAATGAAAATCCACATTTAATAAACTATTTATGTACAAAGCAGCACTCTATATTGAATGAATGGTTGGAGCATATAGGCTATTTTGTGAGTGAAGATACAAACATCAGAGAGATAAAGGAGATACTGGAAAATCGATTTTCAAAAGAAATAAAGTGGCTTACAGAATTACCTACTGCAATTGAAACGGACGATTACATTTTTATTCATGCAGGATTAGATGAAATAGAGAATTGGAAAGATACAAATCGAGATACTGCCATTACATTGCCGGCATTTTTACATAAGTCACATCGTGCAAATAAATATGTAATCGTTGGACACTGGCCAGTTGTTAATTATTCTTCAGAATTACCATCAGATAATCCAATTATTGAACATACAAAAAAAATAATTTCAATTGACGGTGGAAATGCGATTAAAGAGACGGGTCAATTAAATGCATTTATTATTCATAAGTCATCTAGTGAAGATACATTTTCACATACATATGTTGATCATTTTCCAAAATATAAGGTGTTAGAGGACTTTTGTGCGGAACCTATGATGAGCGGTTTGATTACATATCCACGATATGAGATTATACCAGTTAAAAAAGGTAAGCATTTTACTTTATGTGAGCAGCTTGAAGCAAAACAATTACTTAACGTTAAAAACGAATATATACATCAAAATGAAGCGGGAAGTTCTTATGCTAAAACGGATGTTTCTTGTGCGCAAATAGGTGTAAATAAAGGGGATACTGTCTCTATAATTGATGACAGCTGCACAGGATATGATTTGATAAAAAGAGATGGTGTAGTTGGTTGGGTAGCTAAAGGTATCTTAGCTAGTGAAATGGAGGTGTGACAATTGGTTTCTCAACTGGAAATAGAAGAAGTGAAAATAATAGATAAAGATATTGAAAAGCTTGCGGAACTTTTGAGAGTAGTAGTAGATGACGGGGCATCGATAGGTTTTTTACCACCAATGACACAAGAAGAAGCGATAAAGTACTGGAAATCCGTGTTAAGTTCTGAAGTTATACTATTCATAGCAAAGATAAATAATGAAATAGCGGGCAGTGTACAATTGCATTTAAGTACGAAGCAAAACGGAAGGCATCGAGTTGAAATTGGAAAACTAATGACTCATCCGAAATTCAGACGTAATGGAATTGGACGTGCACTTATGCAAAAAGCAGAAAAAAGAGCGATACAAGAAAATAAATCGCTTTTAACATTAGATACTAGAGAAGGGGATCCTTCGAATCAACTCTATATATCATTAGGGTTTGTAGAAGCGGGGAAAATTCCCCACTATGCTAGGTCGGCAAATGGAGAATTACATACAACGGTGTTTTATTATAAAATGATTTAGTGAATTTTTGAATGCAAAATGTAAGCGACTATGATGATCTTTATTTTGTGTGAAATTACTTGGAAATGACATGATAAATTAACATTTTATAATAATCTATTAGCAGCACTATTTTAGAATTTTGTTAGCAAGGTTCTAAGATAGGGTTTTATGTTTTTATAAAATATTTCTTTTTTTAAGAAAAATATTGAGAAAATCTTTCATTTGTCAGATTTATAAAAATTAGAAAGGTGAAATTTTACCTACCCTAGAATTACTCGTACATTCGAAACAATTCTAGAGTAGGAGAGTGATAGTTTTGTTGAAAAAAGTTGTCACAGTTGCTACCGTAATTCCATTGATTTTTGGTATGATTCATACTGTTTCAGCGGTAGAAGAGATACAAGGAAAAGTGCAAAATGTCTCACTACAAGAACAGGCAACCGAATATTTAAAAGGGAATGCAGCGCAGTACTCTTTGAAGTCGGATATATCAGATTTACAATATGTTTCTACGACAGATACAGAGGTGGCATCTTATGTTAGATTTCAACAAGCAGTTAATGGATTTCCTGTATTCTCTAGACAAGTAACCGTAACGCTCAATAAAGGAGGACAAGGTGTGTTGGCAGTTTCGGATTACCTTCCTGTACAGAGCGTGAAGGAAATTAAGCAAAAGCTAAGTGAAAAGGAAGCGGAAGGTAAATCTACTCAGTATCTAGAAGCTGATGATGCGACTTTATGGGCTCCAACTACGCGTGAATTTGGATATATAATAGAAGAAGGTGTGGCAATTCCCGTGTATCGGGTTGTCATTCATTCTCAAAAACCATTTGGTGCTTGGGAAACATTTATTGATGCAGAAAATGGGAAATTACTTAAGAAAAAAGATTTAAACCGAAAAGCAGAAGGACAAGGGAAGGTGTTTCTTCCAAACCCTGTAGCAACGAGTGGAAACTTGGCCAGATTGACTGATAATAAAGACTCAGATTCTACTGCGTTGAATAACCAATTGAAAACGGTCACTTTAAAAGGTCTCAATGGGTCAGGATATTTGGTTGGAGATTATGTGACGATTGCGTCGAAAGTAAAAACGTATTCTGCTTCTCTTCAATATAACTACACACGTTCAAATGATAGATTTGAAGATGTTATGGCATATTATCACATCGATACTTTGCAGCGATATATACAACAACTTGGGTTTAATAATATTAACAACCGTTCTATTAAAGCAAATGTGAATACATCTACAGCAGATAATTCTTTTTATTCGCCTTCAACTAAGGCGCTGACATTTGGTTCTGGCGGAGTTGATGATGCGGAAGATGCAGGGGTGATTGCCCATGAATATGGCCATTCTATACAAGATAATCAAGTTGCTGGATTTGGGAACTCTTCGGAAGGCGGAGCTATGGGAGAAGGGTTTGGAGATTTCTTAGGAGCTACATATGAAGATGCTGTATCAGATACAGGTTATGGAAAAGCTTGTATTGGAGAATGGGATTCAACTTCTTATTCCAATATGAATCCAACTTGCCTTCGTAGATTAGATAATAACAAAGTGTATCCGAAAGATATAGTGAATGAAGTTCATGCGGACGGTGAAATTTGGTCACAAGGTGAGTATGACATGGCGCAAGCTTTTGGCCGAGATATTGCGACAAAAATTATTTTACAATCGCATTGGTCTCTTACTCCTAACGCTACTTTCCGTGACGGTGCTAAAGCGATTAAGCAAGCGGATGCCCTCCTATATGGAGGACAGCACGGTGCAGAAATTGATCGCATTTGGACGGCGCGAGGCATCAGTACAAACTAGTTGTAAAATAGTGAATTTAAAGGGAATAGATCTAGAAATATAGAAGGTAACAGGGTATCGACATTTGTTGATATCCTTTTATATATGCTTAAATTGGAAAAATATCGGGTGAATTTATTGACAATAAGTATAATTGTAACTAAAATGATTACATCTAATTTATTATTCTATATTCTTGTGAAGTGATGCAGGTGAAAAGGATAGACATAATTTGGAACATAAAATGAAGCTTCTAGTATTGGGAGTTTGTTTCATTCTGCACACTTGTGCAGGAGAAAAAGGAGGTTAAATAATTGCAAACAGAATTACAAATGAAAGTACAAGTCGCTAAGGATAAGCGAATTATTTTAGCAATCATTCTCGGAAGTTTATCTGCGATTGGACCGCTTTCTATTGATATGTATCTTCCAGCTTTTCCAGCTTTAACAGACGATTTGCATGCGACAAGTGCACTTACACAGTTAAGTTTAACGGCATGTTTGTTAGGAATTGCGTTAGGACAATTGTTGGTCGGTGCATGGAGTGACCGTCAAGGAAGGAAAAAACCAATTGTAATTGGTCTTGTTATTTATGCAGTTACGTCATTATTATGTGCGCTAACCCCCTCTGTCTGGACACTTATTGTATTACGTTTTATTCAAGGGGCAGCTGGTTCAGCGGGGATTGTACTTTCACGTGCGATTGTGAGAGATTTATACACGGGATCAGAGCTTACGAAATTCTTTTCTGCTTTAATGTTAGTAAATGGAGCTGCACCAATCTTCGCACCTATTATTGGGGGACAAATTTTAAGTTTTGCTTCTTGGCACTGGGTATTCATTGTGTTAGGTATACTAAGTGTATTTATGTTATTAAGTGTTATATTTATATTGCCAGAAACGTTGCACGAAGAAAAAAGAACCGCAGGTGGTTGGGGAGAGAGCTTATCGCATTATAGACGCTTATTACAAGATCGTGTATTTATGGGGTATGCACTTTCTCAAGGATTTATTACAGCAGCGATGTTTGCCTATATTTCAGGATCACCGTTTGTCATTCAAAATATTTTTGGTGCTTCGCCGCAATTATATAGTTTATTTTTTGCGATTAACGGTTTTGGGATAATCATTGCCTCACAAGTTACAGGGCGTTTGGCAGGGAAAATTAAAGAACGTACTTTATTAGTAACGGGACTTCTTTTAGCTTTATTCGGAGGCACAATGCTTCTTCTGATTATTTTGCTGGCTCCTTCTTTAATAGGGGTGTTAATCTGCTTCTTTATGATTGTTTCTAGTGTAGGGATTGTTGGGACGACGGGGTTTACGTTGGCGATGCAAAATCAGCAAAAGGCAGCGGGAAGCGCTGCGGCTTTACTAGGACTGTTACCTTTTATCTCTGGCGCTGTAGTAGCACCTATAGTGGGCATTCAAGGAGAGCAGACTGCCGTACCAATGGGAATAACAATTGTTTGTTGTCATATCGGTGCAATGCTTAGCTTTATCATTTTAACGAAACGAACAAAAAATTAAAAATTCTAATTTGAAATTATTATGCATGATAATGTTTACATTTTAAAGGGGCACAGTTTTTAGGTAGCTTTTATATTAATTATATAAGTCGTTTAAGTATACCCCTCTTTTGTTGTGAGCGGGGGTTTTTTATAACGTTTGAAGGTGAGAAAAGATGGATGGAAATACGGGAAGCGAGCACATATTAATAAAGAGGCATGCTGATCTTTTCTCACCGATTAACGGTAAATGGGAGAGATATTCTTTGATGTGACAAGGAGAAAATGATAAAGATATCTATATATTTTGTTCAAGAAAAAACGGTTTAGCTGAAGAGATATTATTACATTACTGGCTATTATATGATTATTGATTCAGGTAAGGGAATGACAATCCAATTTTTAATATAACGTAGAGGAATCCGAGAACGGATTGGATATATGAATTGATTGTGGCCGTTATGCGGATTTATTTGATTATGATGAAGAAGTGAGACAATTGTTTATAGAAGAATAAATGGGAGTATGTTTTATGGTATTCTTATGAGAGCAAAGGTCGATTATTAGAAGATAGGGGTGAAGAAAATGACGTTGCAAGAGATTGCACTTCATATACTTGTAGCTATATTTGCTGGGGCCCTTATCGGGACGGAGCGTCAGTGGCTTCATCGTATGGCAGGTTTAAGAACAAATGCTTTGGTTTCATTAGGTGCATGTTTGTTCGTTTTATTATCAGTGATTGTGACAGGGGAATCGAGTCCCACCCGGATTGCAGCTCAAGTTGTTAGTGGAATTGGCTTTTTAGGAGGGGGAGTCATTATTCGCGACGGCTTTAGTATTCGAGGGTTAAATACAGCTGCAACATTATGGTGTTCTGCAGCGGTAGGAACTCTTGTTGGAGCAGGTTTTCTAAAAGTGGCTATACTAGGGGCATTTGGCGTTTTAATAGCTAATATTTTCCTTCGTCCAGTTGCACTATTTATGAATAAGAAATCAACTGATCAAATGCCAGAAAAAATGAGTTATGTATTATCCGCAACATGCTCTAATACAGATGAAGTTCATATTAGGTTGTTACTTATGCAAATGTTAAATACAGAAGACATTGAGTTAAGAGAATTATATAGTGAAGAGATTGAAGAAGGTAAAAAAGTAACGATTCACGCAGTTTTACATTGTAATACTAAGAAAACAATTCTTATTGAAAAAGTAGTGAATGGTCTTAGATTAGAAGTAGGCGTTACAGCTACTGGATGGAAAGCTATTTTTGAGCAAGAGGGCGATTAAAAAGATACAAGTATAAATTTCGTACGTGTCAAAGAACAATTACAGTCAACTACCCACCACTGGGCTCTTGCCCGTCACGCGCTTGAAGGTGAAGGCTTCTTTCGGAAATACGTTAAAGTGGAAACGCCATCATGTAAGGATGAATTAACATAGTGTGTATGTTGATTCATTTTTATTTGAATGACGTTTTAAATATTTAGATTATTCTGTATAATTGAAAGCAAAACTTTTTAAATTATACAGTGAGGCGGTTAAAGATATGAAAAATGTGAAAGAAATGATCAAAATTGAGGATATTCTCGTTGCATATAATACGTTAAAAGATGTGATTCGAAATACATCTTTAGAGCGCGATTCAATTTTATCAGAGAAATATCAATGTAACATATATTTAAAACGAGAGGACTTACAAGTTGTTCGTTCTTTCAAAATACGAGGTGCCTATAACTGTATTAGCAGTTTACCGATGAAAGACTTGAAAAAAGGAGTTGTCTGTGCAAGCGCTGGTAATCATGCACAGGGCGTAGCTTATACATGTCATAAATTACAAATTCCAGCAAAGATTTTCATGCCAAATACCACACCAAGCCAAAAGGTATCACAAGTACGCTTTTTTGGAGGGGATTACATAGAGGTAATCTTGCAAGGAGATACATTTGACAGCTCATATGGGCAAGCTGTGAAATATTGTGAAGAATTTGGATTAACATTTATTCATCCGTTTGATGATCCAAGGGTTATTGCAGGACAAGGGACGGTTGGTGTAGAAATTTTACATGATACGGATTGTACGATTGATTACATGTTTATGGGAATTGGCGGAGGAGGCTTAGCAGCAGGAGTAGGAACATACATAAAAGGAATTAGTCCTTTAACGAAAATTGTTGGGGTGGAACCAGAAGGTGCTGCTTCGATGAAAGAGGCGCTTGCGCAAGGAGTGGTTGTCACGCTTCCACATATTGACTCATTTGTGGATGGAACAGCGGTTAAACAAGTTGGTTATCTTACATATGAAATTTGTAAACGTGTGCTAGATGATATTGTTGCTGTACCGGAAGGAAAAGTATGTACAACATTACTTGAGCTTTATAATAAAAATGCGATTGTAGCAGAGCCATCTGGTGCACTGCCAATTGCAGCGCTTGATTTATACCGAGATGAAATTCGCGGAAAGACAGTTGTTTGTATCGTAAGTGGTGGCAATAATGATATCGATCGGATGCAGGAAACAAAGGAAAGATCATTAATTTATGAGGGACTGAAGCATTATTTTATTATTAATTTCCCGCAGCGGCCTCGGGCGTTACGTGAGTTTCTAGATAACGTACTCGGACCACATGATGATATTACACGTTTTGAGTATACGAAGAAGAATAATAAAGATAATGGTCCGGCACTAGTTGGGATTGAACTGCAGAAAAAAGAAGATTATGAGCCTTTTATTAGAAGAATGGAAGAACAAGGAATACATTATATGGAAATCAATCACAATCCAACATTATTTAATCTATTGATTTAAAAGGAGCATGAAAATGAATTTAGAAAAAAGGAAATCAGCTGAAGAAGAAATAGTAGAATTAAAGGAGCTTGTAAAAGAGTTGCATGGTTCTATCCATCAACTGCAATCAGAAGTGCAGCAACTGCGGCATGAAAGGCCAGTTGTACAAATGAAAAAGGGGATTGAATGGACACCAACAATGGTTGGACAGGTTGGCGGAATCATTTTAGGTGGTCTTGCAATTATCGGTATCTTTTGGTGAAAAAGAAAGGTTTACGGCTCATGCCGCAAACCTTTTTACATTAAATAACGTAAATAAATATATGCATGTGATAAAAGTAGTGCAACAATTGTTAATGGTAACCCGATTTTTAAGAAATCCATGTACGAGAAACCGCATCCTTCACGTTTAGCAATGCCTGCTACAACGACGTTGGCAGAAGCACCAATTAGCGTACCATTTCCTCCTAAGCAAGCTCCAAGTGATAATGCCCACCATAATACTTCAATTTGCGGGGAATCTGCTGCAAGTCCAAGTCCGCTTGCTAAGTTTTGAATAAGCGGAATCATCGTTGCGACAAACGGAATGTTATCAATTGTGGCAGAAGCAGCGCCGGATACCCATAAAATTAAGATAGATGCATAGCCGATATCTCCATTTGTTACGTCTAATACTTTTTTTGCAAGTGAGGAAATAAGTCCGATATCAACAAGTGCACCGACAAGAACGAATAAACCTGCAAAGAAGAAAATCGTTACCCATTCAATATGTGCAAATACATTTTCAATTTCGTGCTCTTTTACACCGATTAGCATTAAAAGGACAGCGCCAAGTAGAGCGATAACGGCAGCATCAACATGAATAATAGAATGGAAAATAAATCCAAATATTGTTAGTCCTAAAATGGATAAAGACTTAACGAGTAGGCTGCGATCACGAATATAATCAGTTTCATTTAAAGACATCAGTTTCTGGACTTGTTCGTCTGTTGTTTTTAATTTGTTACGATACATGATATATAAAATAAGTAACGTAACGGCAGAAATAATAGCAACAATCGGTGCTAAATTCAGTAAAAATGCATTAAAATCAAGATGCTTATTTGCAGATCCAATCATAATGTTTGGAGGGTCACCAATAAGCGTCGCTGTTCCGCCGAGATTAGAAAATATTACTTCTGAAATTAAAAATGGAACAGGAGGTACCTTCAAAATACGTGTAATCGATAATGTAACAGGTACAACTAATAAAACCGTTGTTACATTGTCTAAAAATGCAGAACCAACTGCGGTTAAGAGGGATAGAAGCAGTAAAATGCGAATTGGCTTTCCGCCCGCAACTTTAGCAGCTTTAATTGCCACATATTCAAAGACACCAGATTGACTTGTGATATGTACGAGGATCATCATTCCGATTAATAGAGTGATGGTTTCCCATTGAATATGTGTAGAAAAAGCAGTATGTAAATCTACTATTCCCATAATCACCATAATAGCAGCGCCAAGTAAAGCAATAACAGCACGGTTAATTTTTTCAGAGATAATAAAGCCGTATGTGATTAAAAATACAGCAATGGCAAAATAGTATTGCCAGTTTGCAACTTCGTGTGCGGAATGATCCAATGTGTTCACCTTCTTTTTAAGAATCCTATACGTAGTAGTGTATAAAAATGTCGAAATGCACCCTTCTGCATAAATATTATTGTAGCAAATTCACATGCAGAAAGAAATGAAAATACGGAACACATCAAAAAGATAAATAATTTCATATACCGTATTAAATATAAAAAATAAAAAGCAAAAAAATATGCAAAGTAATCATTGTCCTCTATTATAAGAGATAGCAATTTACATTATTTTTTCGTAAACTGATTAAAAGAGGTGAAATCCGATGGAAATAATTACAGATACTACTGTCGTACAAAGTGAAATCGAACATTTTCTAAATCAAGATGTATACCTTCATTTAGAGACGACAAATGGTGCATATGCTTCACATGTAAATGAAAAAACGATGACAGTTGGGGCGTTTATCCGTAATACAGTGATTCGCTTTGAACGCGGCAAGATTACAGGAACGAATCCATATCGTATAGGTTTAAAAATGGAGCATGGCTGGGTATACGCAGAAGGTGTGACACATTGGGAAAAAGATGAAAAAAATCGTCTTTTATTAGCGGGACATGATGAAAAAGGGCGTCTTGCAGTTGCACTGCAATTAAGTTTAACGCCATTTGCATAAGGAGTGGAGATAATGGAAAGACACGTACTTGTAGTATTTCCGCATCCAGATGATGAATCATTTGCGGCGGGGGGAACAATTCGTCAATATCGAAATAATGGAGTCCCTGTTACGTATGCTTGTGGGACACTTGGTCAAATGGGACGGAATATGGGGAAAAACGTATTTGCCAATCGTGAAACAATTCCAAGTATTCGTAAGCGAGAATTAGAAGAAGCTTGCCAAGCGATGAGAATTGAAGATTTACGTTTACTTGGCTTCCATGATAAAACGTTAGAATTTGAAGACGTTGAATTTGTAGCGGATAAAATTGAAGAAGTAATTCGTGATGTGAATCCGTCTTTAATCATCACATTTTATCCTGAACACGGTGTACATCCAGATCACAATGCATTTGGACGCGCAGCTGTTCGTGCAGTAGAACGTATGCCGAAAGAAGAGCGTCCAGTTATTCATGCGGTGGCTATCACGAAAAATCGTGAGGAAGCATTAGGAAAGCCAGATGTAGTTAATGATATAAGTAACGTATTACCGCAAAAATTAGCAGCGCTTCGTGCACATCGTTCCCAAACAGAAGCGATGTTAGAAGAAATGGAAGAAAAGCTAAAAAAACAAGATCCAGCAACGACAAAATGGTTACAAGGTGAACAATTTTGGACGTATAAATGGGAATCATGAGTTAGAAGTAGCAAACCTTCTAGCTTGTGAAATAGAACGAGAGGCCGTAATGATGGAATCTCGTTTCTTTGTGTAAATAGGCACATCGAGCTAATTCCTTTCATACAATACAAGCGAGTTGTAGAAAGAGGGGGATATTAATGGACTATTCATACGAAGATGTATACGGAGATTTTCGAAATGGTTATCAATTAAGCGGAGAAGTAGTTTCTAGCGTGGATCCATATGTTGTGCAAACGTTACAAATGATTGTTGGGAAAAATGTTGTTGTCGACACAATGCGCGGTAGCTTGCAGGGGATGTTAAGGGCTGTTAAACCAGACCATATTGTAATTGAAGAGGAAGATACACCGTTCTTTATTCGGATGCAGCAAATTGTTTGGATCACGCCGGAAGGATAGTGTGGATGAAAGAACATTTAACTTTTATACATTAGTAATGATGGTAATAACCAAGAAGTCTGCTAAGTTGTAATGTAGGTTTATAAAAAAATTTGATAAAAATCACCTCGTGAGATATTACAATCTTAAGAGGTGATTTTTTGTCTAATAGAAAAAGAGTAACTTCTATAAAAAAGAGGTTGAAGATTATAAGTAAGGTGAAACTTTAATCAGAGGGGGGGCTTCATTCCCCACTGATTATCAGCCCTCACCAATTGGGCTTTTACGGGCAGTTTATCTCCTACCTAACTTCTTTGTTTTTGCCGAATTTTGAGGTAGGAGTATTACTACCCACGACTAGCGGGATAAATCTTTAGGCTTTCTTATTGTTGTAAAGAGCGAATGTTACTTCTGCTTCACAAGCGATTTCTCCATCTACTAAAGCAACAGCATTTGCTTTTGCAATTAAACCACGAACTCTTGTTATTTCTACTTCTAAATGTAACTGATCTCCAGGGTGGACTTGTTTCTTGAAACGACAACGATCAATGCCAGCAAACAACCCAATTTTTCCTCGGTTATCATCTTTCATTAACATGATAACTGCACTTACTTGTGCCAACGCTTCTATTATTAGAACGCCCGGCATTACTGGATAATCTGGAAAGTGACCATTAAAGAATGCTTCATTAGCAGTAATATTTTTAATTCCGACTGCGCGTTTTCCTTCCTCTATTTCAAGTATGCGATCAACTAATAAAAATGGGTAACGATGTGGAATAATCTCTTTAATTTGTTGAGTGTTGAACATGAATCCCTCTCCCTTATACTTTCACAAGTAATTATTTAATTTCCATTATTTTTATTTTATATTATTGACACAAATTGGTATGTGATACTAATATTAGATTATAATATCAAGTGTAAAAATAGTAAAGGAGGACAAATAAATGAGGTCAAAAGCAAGAATTACAGCTATTGGTACATATGTACCTGAAAAGAAATTAACAAATTTTGAGCTGGAGCAAATGGTTGAAACAAATAATGAGTGGATTATTCAAAGAACAGGAATTCACGAACGCAGAATAACTCGTCCTGATGAATTTACTAGTGATTTATGTGTATCTGCCGTAAAGGACTTAATGTACCGATATAATAAAAAAGTCGAAGATGTAGATATGATTATTGTGGCAACTAGCACACCAGATTTTCCATTTCCATCTGTCTCCAGTATAATACAGGACCAATTAAATATATCCCAAACTGGTGCCATAGATTTAAGTGCAGCATGTGCAGGGTTTGTTTATGCATTGCATACAGCAAACAGTTTAATTTCTTCTGGGCTCCACAAAAAGGTGCTAGTTATTGGAGCAGACACAATCTCAAAAATTACAGATTATAAAGATAGAAGTACATGTGTTTTATTTGGTGATGGTGCTGGCGCGGTATTAGTTGAAAGGGATGAACAATCAAAAAGCTTTATTGAATTCCACCTAGGAAGTGATGGGAGAGGAGCACAACATGTATATCGTCCTGGACTATCAAAAAAGATCAATGGAATTGAATTAATCGATACTCAATATCTTGTACAAAATGGTAGAGAAGTTTTTCGATGGGTTGTAAGGAATGTTCCAGATAGTATAAGACAGATTTTAGAAAAAACGCAAACGAGTTTAGATCAGGTTGATTGGTTTATACCTCATAGTGCTAACTTACGGATAATAGAACCGATTTGCGAAAAATTAGAATATCCATTGGAAAAAACCCTTTATAGCTTAGTTAACTTTGGAAATACTTCTGCTGCAACAATTCCTTTAGCTCTTGACCTTGGAATCCGTGAGGGAAAAGTCAGAAATGGAGATCGAGTTCTTATGTACGGATTTGGATCTGGTTTGGTTCACGCTGGACAGCTTTTAGAATTAAATTTTGATGAACAAATTAATACTCCTACACCGTTGTGATGTATACCAAATCATTATTTAACTAACCAATGATTTGATGAACAGGGCTGCTCTTATCGACATACTACTTTTCTTATTCACTACCATAGAGGAACTTAATCCTCTTAAAAATACCTTCAATATTATAAAATCTAACCTTTATTTATTCCACAGAAGTTCGATTACTTAGTTGTTGAATTAAATCTACTAACTCAGGTATGTCGTTTGAAAAAGCTTTCTAAACTTCAATAAAATCCCCTCCTTTGAATAAATGATGTATTTATTTTAAATTTTGCTTCTAGTATAATCAATTTAATTGTTATTATGAAAAAAATTCCAAAGGAGGGGTTGTTTTTGAAAAGAGTGAATGTAGTTTCAGCTTTAATTTATGATGATAATGACCATATATTAATAGTTAAAAACAAAAAGGGTGATTCTTATTATTGGAGTCTGCCGGGTGGGGCAGTTGAAGGAGATGAGACTCTAGAAGAGGCTGCAATTCGCGAAGTAAAAGAGGAAACAGGGTTTAATATTGCTGTAGATAAATTACATTCTATTAGGGAAGTGTTTTTTGAAGAAAGAGGTCATCATGCTTTAATTGTTACATTCCATGCAAAGATTATTGATGGAGAAATAAACATTAATGATCCAGATAATGATATTGTAGAAGTTAGATGGGCACATAGTGAAGCCGTAAAGAAATTGATGCCGTCTTTATTTGAGATGTTAAAAATAAATTTTGATAAGGATAACATACAGGCTTTTTATGCATTTGAAGGTACCAAATAAAATCAAGAACAGGTTCTATTGTTAATAAAAGAGTAGTGTACATAGTGGTAATTAAATATTTATTGTATTTGTGTTTTTTCTATTAAGTGAGAATTTTGGTAGCATTAGATTTGTAATTAGAGGAAAGAGGCTGTCCTAGAAGTGAAACTTTTAGGACAGCCTCTTTCATTATATAAAGGAGAGTGGAACCTATTTCACACCAACTGCATCATATGACTGCTTCACGGCTGTCACTTCTGCAGAGTTTGCGCCGTATAAATCAGCTGCTGCTTGTACTAAACCAGCACGTGCTTGACTAAAAGTTGCAGATTCAGTTAAGTATACAGTATTTGCACGATAGTAGATTGCACCTACTTTATCTTTGCCAATACCATTTACCGTTACACCATAATGTGTACCACCATTTGCTAATAAGTACGCAGCTTTATTGATAATACCGCTATTTGTATGAACGCCGCCATTATCACTTGAACCTGTATAACGTTTAGAGTAATGATCTGGATCATCATATTTTGTTGGATCACTCATCGAACGAAGTGCATCCCCAGCTGTACCAGGTGTATAAATATCTTCTCCAACTTCCCAATCTGGGTTACGGTTATCATAGTATTCTATTAATGTTCCAAAGATATCAGAAAATGCTTCATTTAATGCACCAGATTCATTTTGATAAATAAGGTTTGAACTATATTCTGTAACGGCATGCGTTAACTCATGTCCGACAACATCAATCCCTCCAGAAAATGGAATGAATGTATATCCATCTCCATCACCGTACACCATTTGTGATCCATTCCAAAAAGCATTGTTATAATTTTTTCCATAATGAACCGTCGATTTTAACTGTGCGCCAGCATCGTTATAAGAGTTGCGGTTAAAGGTTTTCTTATAATAATCATATGTTACACCTGCATAATAATGTGCATCCACCGCTGCCGCATCACGGGTAGCATTAAAGATGTTATCTGTATCAGCCCATAAAGTTCCTGGAAGAGTCGAACGATTCTTTGCATCATATGTGTAAATGGTTGCACCGTGTGTATTGTCTTGTAAATAATAGCTAGATCTAGATAATGTTGTATTAATAGATTTTGTATCGCCTAATACTCCTTTACCTGTTCCAACTTTATTTGTTCCTGTTACAGGTTTAATCGGTGCAGTATTCTCAGTATTAGCATTATGAATTGTATTGTATTTATTCAGTACTTTACCGCTATCAGCTTCAATGAAATAATAATAGTTTCCTGGCTCTGGATCTAAGAAATTTAATTTCACAACATATGCGTATGTTGTTTCCTCACCATTTTGATATATAAATAAATCTGCCGCCGGCTCTACTTCATATTTTGGATTCATTCCTAAGTCTTTTTGCGCAGCAGCAATTGCTTCTTTTCCGTCAATTTTATTTTTATTTCTCAGCTTCTCTTTTTTATCTAAATCAGGCGCAACTGTTCCTGATACAACCTTTAATACACCATCTTTTCCAACATGAGCTACTTGAGTATATCCCCATACCGGTACGCCTTCATACATTTGCTGCAGGCGGACAACAGTTGCTTCTCCAATAGGATCTTTTATAATTTTTTGTACTTTAAAGGATTCTTCTGCACCTTTTTCGCCTAGTTTATAATCTTTTTTAGCAGAGTTTAAATAATCAAATACAACAGACTCTGCTTTCTTTCCTGATTCGCTTGTTAGGTTTCCTGATACAAACTCTGGAGACTGAGTAGTCTCATTGTATTTTTTTGTGGAAAGTACATTCTTTGAATCTGCAAAGGCAGAGCTTGTCCCCCCGAACGTTGTCACTGCCATTCCGGTTGCCAACACAAACGCTAGACTCTTTTTCTTCATCATTCTTTCCCCCTAACAAAAATTTAAAAGAATAGATTTATAGTAACATTAAGTTTCTATTATTAGAATACTGAAAATTCAAATAATTTTTTTCTCAAGTTTTTTTGAGTTTTGATAAACAATTTAAAAAGTTGGGATTTTCAAAAGAAAATTGTAACTCTAGAAAACAAGCGAAACGATCGAGTGTTTTTGGCTAAAGTCGTTATGAAACGGTACATATAAGCATAATTCATGTTGCTACAGCATATAAAACTGATAGCACCCATACAAATGATAGAGGCTATTTAGAGTAGGTTTACATAATGGGAGGGGGAATATTAATGAATCAAAATCTTTCTACAAAACTAGTTGTAGCAATTGGAATTGGCTCAGCAATATATGGTGTATTAGGATTATGGGGATTTTCTATTGCGCCGAATACTTTTATTAAACCAGCACTTGCTTTATTAACGATTTTCGGTGCTATCTTTGGACCAATCGCAGCTTTATTAATTGGACTTATCGGTCATACAATAACAGATGCTATTGCTGGTTGGGGCATTTGGTGGGGCTGGGTATTAAGTTCAGGAATCATTGGTTTATTTATGGGATTTGTCCAAAAGCGCCCTGCATTTAGTGTGAAAAATGGAACGTATAGTAAGGGAGATATCGTTTACCTTTCTATTACGGGTGTAATTGGTATTCTTTTGGGAATCGTCTTTGCTGGTATATTTGACATTTTCATTATGGGCGAACCGTTTGATAAAATTGCTATTCAAGTAGGTGGTGCGATTATCGCAGATGTTCTCGTGTTCTTTATCCTCGGTTTACCAATCGTGTTAGGACTTGCGAAGGCAAATAAAAAGAATACACAATTAAAGGTCGAGAAGTAAAAATATGCATATGAAACCCATTGTTTCGTTTGAAGAATTTACATTTCAATATAAAAGCGTAGCTGAACCGACTCTAAGGGATATTACCTTTCATATTTATCCTGGCGAAAAAGTATTAATTGCTGGGCGAAGCGGGTCGGGAAAATCTACATTGGCTCATTGTATCAATGGGCTCATTCCTTTTTCTTATGAAGGGACAAGTACAGGAAACCTTTCCGTGTGCGGTATAGATCCTAGACATACGAGTATATTTGAGTTAAGTCAATATGTAGGAACGATTCTGCAAGATCAAGATTCTCAATTTATCGGATTAACGGTTGAAGAAGACGTTGCGTTTGCGATGGAAAATGATTGTACGGGGCAAGAGGAAATGAAGCAAATTGTAGAACGTTCACTTGAAGAGGTAGACATGATTAAGTTTCATTCACATAGCCCTCACGATTTATCAGGAGGACAAAAACAGTCCGTTTCTCTTGCAGGCGTACTAGCTACAAATGCCGAGATTCTCCTGTTTGATGAACCTTTAGCGAATTTAGATCCTGTAAGCAGCGAAAAAGCAATTCAACTTATGAAAAAGATTCATAGACAAACGAATAAAACAATAATCATTATTGAGCATCGCATTGAAGAAATACTCAATCTTGATTTAGATAAAATTATTATTTTGGAAAATGGCCGTATCATTGCAATCGAAACACCGCTTAAGCTATTACAGAAAAATATTCTACAAAAGGCAGGGCTAAGGGAGCCTGTATACGTAGAAGCATTAAAAACATTGGAATATCCACTTTCGGACGAGGAAGTGTATCCTATAAAAAGTGTTAATTCTCATATATTACACGAAACGCTATCAAAATGGATGTTACAAAATCGAATACATGCAGAAAGATTCGAAAACAAATGTATATGTAAAATAGAGAATATATCGCATGCATATCCAAATAGAAATTTTGCATTAAAGGATATATGTATGCCTATATACAAAGGAGAAGTTCTCGCTCTTTTAGGAAACAACGGTGCTGGAAAATCAACACTTGCTCATATCATGACAGGAATGAAAAAAGCCCAGCAAGGTAAAATTCTTTTAGAAGGAACGGATGTGACAAGATGGTCAATCCGAAAGCGGGGAGAGGTGGTCGCTTATGTGATGCAAAACCCTAACCATATGATTACACAAGCGACAGTATGGGAAGAAGCCGCTTTTGCTTTAAAATTGAAGAATACTTCAGAAGAAATACATAAAAAAGTAGAACAGGCATTACAAATTTGCGGTTTGTATCCATTTCGAAATTGGCCAGTACAAGCATTAAGTTATGGACAAAAAAAGCGTCTAACGATAGCTTCGATTCTCGTTACAAGTCCAAAAATTATTATTTTAGACGAACCCACTGCAGGACAAGATTATTTTCATTACAAAGAATTCATGAATTTTATAGAAAAAATAGCTAAATGTGGAATTTCTTTTTTGTTGATTACACATGATATGAACTTAGCGATAGAATACGCCAAACGGGCGATTGTCTTACATAATGGCGAAATCATTGCAGATGATGCGGTAACTACCGTGTTAGCCAATGAGCATGTTTTAAAACGTGCAAACCTCCGCGAGAGCACACTTACCCGTCTAGCGAAACATGGGAACATACCACTTCCGCAGCTATTTGTTCAATCTTATATAGAAGCAAAAAGGAGGAACCGTCGTGAGTAAGAGGGGGACACTATACATAGAAGATGAATCATATTTCCACCGTATGGATGGTGCTGTAAAGCTCATCCTATTTATTATATGGATGATTCTTACATTCCTGTTTTTTGATTTTCGTATTTTATTATTCTTATTACTAATTGGCTGCATACTAGTAGGTATCGCTAAAATTCCATCGCGTAGGATAGTACTTATTTTTACTGTTATTTTCACATTTAGTATTCTGAATTCTACCATGATTTTATTTATTACCCCAACACATGGATCGGAGCTAACTGGTACATATACACCACTTCTTCACATTAATTATGCGACTATTACACTCGAGACTCTTTTTTATGCAATGACATTATCATTAAAATATTTTACCTTATTACCGTTTACACTTATTTTTATTTACACAACTCATCCAAGTCAATTTGCCAGCAGCTTAAATAAAATTGGATTCCATTATAAAATAGCCTATGCAGTTAATATTGCACTGCGCTATATTCCGAATATACAAACAGAATATGAGCTCATTAAACATGCGCAGGAAGCAAGGGGGATTCCGTTTCATAAAGGAGAAGCAACTCTACTTCAACGCATTAAAAATCGAGTGACGATTTTTGGGCCGCTTGTAATCAATTCATTGGATCGAATTGATACCGTTTCGAATGCTATGGATTTACGAGGTTTTGGAAAAAAGGAGAAACGAACTTGGTACTATAGAACGGAAATGCAGTTTCTTGATTATCTGGCGCTTCTTATTGGGGTATGTGTTTTGATTTTCGCTATTTATTTAAAACTTACAACTTTTCATTCGTTTTGGTATCCATTATGAATAATAGAAGAATGATTAGATAAGAGAGGAGGAAACTGTATTAGTTTCCTCTTTTCTTGCATATTGATTGTTTTCTTTGAGCGGAGAAGCCGTAGTTATAATTGAAACTTTTAAGTCACTAAGCTCGCCACCAATTAGTTGTAAAAATTGCTTTTTGATTTGTCCCGTGAAGAAGCCGTTAGAGGTTAATAATAATTTACTCATTTTAGATCCCGATCTTTTGAATCATTGACACCGGGACGGCAAAGAGCATATATTATTTATTTTTCTCAGCCCAAACAATCTAAAACTCGAGAGTCAAGGATTGGGAAATGTATCGAGAAAATTCTCGATGGAAAGGGATTAAATGATTGTACTTGTGGGCTATCTCAAAAGCAACCTAACTGTGACGGTTCACACAAATCATTGGATAAGAAAAAAATTTAATCAAACTTTAGGATATTATCTCACTTTGCGTTACCTGTGAACTCTTTTTAGTTCGCAGGTAACGCTCAATCAAATAATTTAAAATGAAAAAACAAAAAAATGATTCGTAGAGTATAAGCAAACTACCGTATAACAGGCTTACGCATTACCAGTTAAAAAAACTGCACACAAAAGTGTACACTTTGGCTTTTTGCTGAAAGGTACACTTTTCTTGAATTAATGGGTGCACTTCACCTGTACGCTAAGAACTTCGGATTTTTATCATTCCATTATTCTTTAAATTGGTTTCACAAGCAATGCTATGCATGAGTATTTTGAATAAAATCTATCATTTTCTCCTTTAATTCAGTAGCAAATTCTGTACGTGTACTGAGATAGAATTGATTATTACTAGACAGATGTACACGTATAAGGTTTGCTGATCGCAATATCATCAGGTGATGATGGAGATTCCCTTTCGCTCCGCCTATATAATTTAGAATATCCGTAAATTTATATTTATCTCTTGAAAGAAACTGAAGTATATCTAAACGTTTTTGATCTGCTAGCGCTTTTGAAATGTTAAATATTTTTTCTCTTGATTCTTCAAAACTTACAGGATACCAAACAAATATTTTTTCTTTAAAAATACTAAAAGTATGGAGCGGACAAAAGTGAAGAGAAGGAATTAGAACAACGTGCTTAATTGTTGGAATTTCTATTTTAAGGCCAGTCGCAAACACTTCTACCAATTTTTCTGGTGAATATGTTTCAGCTTTTTCACTAAATCTTGAAGCCTCGTTAGCTATTTTTTTCTCTATATTCTCAAATTTAAAGTACTGGTTATACCACTCCGACAGGAAATAGAAATAATTATTTTTTTGATTTTCTAAACCAAGTAAAAAATGAGAATCCTCTTTTTTTAAGTGTGGCGCTAGTAATTCATACAATGTCGTTATTGATGCTTTCTGGAACCAATTTAAAAATGAATGAATATTCTCTTTTTGAGGACATCCTTCAATTATTAAGCATAGTACATCCCCGAACGATACATCTTCAAATTGATCAAGTTTATTTTTATATTCATCAGTTATTTTAGAATCAACTTCTTCAACCCAATTCATACCTTTATACAAATATTTTAGATTTTTCCTTCTTTTATATAATAAAAAACTTAAAAGTAATTCATAAACTATTGAATCATCCACTGCTACACGATATGACATTACTTACCTCCTACTAGGATATTAATTATAGAATATCAAAAAATATAACAATTGAACAATGTGTAAAATTCCGGATTTATTTACATTTTCATGATTTTCTAATATTATTGAACTGTAAATGAGTTCTTTATTTGAAGAACTAAATAAAATACCATTGGAGGTTGTATTTATGAATCAAATTTCTCATGAGCCTACATGTTGGAATTTACAAAGATTATATCCAAATGGATTGAATCAAACTTTATCCAATGAATTAAATGAAATTAAAACCTTAATTCATTATTTAAAAGAAGAGACTTATTCAAAATTCAACTCTGAAAGTTTTATTGATGAAAAAATGCTGCAAACCTTCTCCAAGGTCCGCAGCAGGCTTGAAAAAGCGGAATATTATTGTTACTGTCTTAGTTCTGAATCAAAAGATCATTCTATTCTTACTTCATTGCATAGCGATATAACTTCTTTCAAAGACGAAGTTCATTCTTTATTATTGGATTGGAAAAAATATATAAGTGAACTTCCTGTTGAAATCCAGAAGGAATGGTATAGTCTTCCTTTTGTGCAACCCTTTATTTTTGATTTATCTCCTAATATTTATAATGATATTGAAGAACAAATAATAAGCATAACAAAAAATGAATTAAATCATTGGAAAGCTATGTATACTCAACTTAAAAATAAATTAGAGATTGAATTAATTTATGATGATAATAAAAAGATAGTTTCTTTTAGTGAATTGAATCATTTAGCTATGAATCATGATGATCCCATCAAAAGAATGGAAGCGTTTGAGTTGCTAACGATTAAACTAGATAAGGAAAAGGCTCTTTTTGCTACCGTTTTTAATAACTTTGCACGGTTACGTCTGTTCCAAAACTGCACCCTACAAAAAGACGATATATTATCAGATTCTCTTCATTTAAATGGAATTTCTCGAAAATCACTCTTTACAATGTGGGAGACAATAGATGAGAATTTGAAAAATTTAACTGTTTTTCTGAACTTTAAAAGGAAGAATGTAGAAAAGCTAACATGGCATCAATTGATGACTTCTCAAGAAAATGAGCAAAGAAAAATGCCTTTTTCAAAGGCCGTAGAAGAAATATTCAATGCATTTAAAAATATTGACGATGAAATTGCTCAATTTGCACTTCATGCCATAACAGATGGCTGGGTAGATGCAGAGCCAAGAACGAATAAACCTTCTGGAGGTTTTTGTGCGCCTTTTCTAAGTGAAGGAGAATCTAGAATTTCTTTACGATATGACGGAACGATAGAGAGTGCAAGGATACTAGCACATGAACTAGGCCATGCATGGCATTTTAAGCAATTAGAAGATGATCCCTCAATTTCCTTTTTAGAAGAACGTTTTCCAATGAGTATCGCAGAGTGTTCATCTATTTTATTTGAATTAATTTTTGTGAATCATTTAATTACAGTTACAAGTGATTTAGAAATTAAACAATCTTTACTTAACTATAAAATACAAAGTAGTTTAAATTATTTAATGGCAGTTCGAGGATCATTTATATTCGAGCAACTTTTCTATGAAAAAAGTAAAGATGGCCCATTAAGTCCTATTCAGATAGAAGAATTATCAATTGAATCTCAGAAAAGAGCCTATGGTAATAGCTTAGAACAGTATCAACCTTTTGTTTGGATGAAATATGAGCATTTTTATGAACCTACCGTTCCTTATTATAATTATCCTTATACTTTTGGTTATCTATTAAGTCTAGGTCTGCTAGCCATCGCAAAGCAAGATGGTAGTGAATTTCATTCGAAATATAAAAGGTTCTTAAGTGAAACTGGAAAAAGGCCAGTTGAAGAATTAGTATACCATTACTTTAATATTGACCTTTCTAATCCACAATTTTGGCAGCAGTCTGTTAATCAAATTATTACGGATATAGAAGAATATATTCATCTTTCAAATAATTAATTTTAATCCCGTTAATTTCAAAGCCAGAATAATTTTCTTGTGTCAAAGATACCTTTAGTAACTATTCAAGTCTCATAAACGACCGTTTTTAGAAAATAGAATGACTTGACTGTCCTTACAACTTTTAATTCGGATTTCTAGGACTAAAAGTATCACCAAAATTAAATAACTGAAATTTCAATGTATTAACCGTTTTTGGTACAGAATTAGCGTGGGTTTTATGTTATTTGGTGGCGGTGACCCATGCTATTGGTGAATTTATTTCTGATTTCTACATACTTCCTGATATTCTACTATTAATTGGTGAGTTAATGGTAAACGTCAAGTAACTCCAAAATATACAATAAAGATTGCTTTTAGAGTTGTTTGCCGTATTTATTATTTTGGTTCTAGATGCTAATTATTTTGTTGTGTGGTTTTCTCTGAAGGTTTTTAACTAGTAACCAAATATGTATAATTGCATAAATAAATTGAAAAATATGAGGTATTATTAAACTATATATTTCATACAGGTGAGTAGTCTTACTTAAATGTGAAACCGTTTGTATTTTTTAGAAAGAATTATTTGTTACTAATGAGAGAAAATTAAATTTTAAAGGGGATTGGTGTATATGGTGTTCCGAAATACAAAACTTGCTATTTTTACTATTTCTTCATTTTTCATTTTAGGTTCTGCATCCTTATCATTTACTAATACCGTGTATGGTGAAGGAACTTCTTCATCTTCGAAAGTAACTCAAGGGGTAACTTCAACTAATTATGATGATACATATTATAATAGCGTGAAGGGGAAAACGGGCCTAGAGTTAAAAAAGGAACTTCATAATATTATTGATAATCATACAAAGATATCCTACAGTGCAGTTTGGGAAGCGCTAAGAGATACTGATGAAGATCCAAATAATAAAAATAATGTACTTCTCTTATATACAGGGCGTTCGCAAGGGAAATTTACAAGTGGTTCAGGGGTCGATAATTGGAACAGAGAGCATGTTTGGGCAAAATCTCACGGTGAATTTGGGACGGCTGCAGGGCCTGGAACGGATCTTCATCATTTAAGAGCTACAGATGTATCTGTAAATAGCTCACGTGGAAATTTGGATTTTGATAACGGTGGTGTGAACCATCCAGAAGCAACAGAATGTAAATATGATAATGATTCTTGGGAGCCTCGTGATAGTGTAAAAGGCGATATTGCTAGAATGCTATTTTACATGGCTGTTCGTTATGAAGGGGATAACGGTGAAGTAGATTTGGAACTAAATGATAAAGTAAACAATAATAAAGCTCCCTATATGGGAAAGCTATCTGTTTTGCTAAAATGGAATGAACAAGATCCTGTTGATGATTTGGAGCGAAAGCGTAATGAAATAATCTATACAAAGTATCAACATAACCGGAATCCATTTATTGATCATCCTGAATGGGCAAATAAAATTTGGAAATAAATAAGTAAAAACATAGTTTGAAAAATATAAAGTGGAAAGGAGTGGTCATAAGGATCACTCCTTTTTCGTGTTTATTATACAATAATTGGTCTGTAATGGATAAGTGAGGAAAGTAAAAGACTTTTTGCTAAACCTCTATTATTATGTATAATTGAATTATCTGAAAAATATAATCGCATGCTTACGGAGACGGTATTATGAATTATATGGATTCTAATAATTTTGTTTTACATGCAAAAAGTAAACAGTTTTATTGGGAAGGTCACGGCCAATTATCTATTAAAACATTTTCTAACGGAAAAGCACATTATAGGACTAGTAAAGGTTTTTTTGCTGTCGAGGAAAGTAGATATTTACTTCTTAATAAAGGGTCTTATACAATTTCAATTGATGAAAATAAGGAAGTTGAATCTTTTTGCATCTTTTTTAAAGACGGATTTGCAGAGGGAATTTTAAACTCATTACGAGAATCAAATAATAGACTTCTTAGTGATCCGTTTAAGAATAGGAACGATATTGAATTCTTTGAAAAAACTTATGATACAAGTAAAACTTTATTATCTCAAATAACAAAATTTAAAGAGAATTTACCTATTCTTGAGAATGACCCAGTTGGCTATGAAGAACAATTTCATAAGTTAATACAAATCATTCTATTTGAACATTTTGACGCATGGAAAGAAGTCGAATCATTAAGAGCAGTACGTAATTCTACAAGAGAAGAATTGTATAGAAGGATTAGTATCGCACATGAATATATAAGGGCCTATTATGATAGACCAATTAAATTGAATGAAATTGCCCAAATTGCTTGTTTATCGCCAAACCATTTGTTAAGAACATACTCACAAATATATCGTAAAACACCTCATCAGCACATATCAGAGTTTAGAGTTCGGAAAGCGAAAAAGCTTTTAACACAACTAGATTTCAATATGACTGATATAACATTTGAACTAGGATTACAAAACCCTGTATCTTTTAGCAAAATGTTTAAACAACATGTTGGGATTTCCCCTATTGAATTTCGGAAAAAGGTGATTTTGGATAAGAAATACAAAGTTTAATCGTATATTCTTAGAATGAAATGATTTTGAAAGGGGAATTCTCATTGGAAACTACTATGATTCAAAAAATCGGACAAATTGGGGTACCAGTTAAAGATTTAGATAGGGCAATTCATTTTTATAAAGATAAACTGGGGCTATCACTTCTATTTAATACTGATAGTATGGCATTCTTTGAATGTAACGCGTTGCGTCTCTTTTTAAGTCTTCCAGAAAAAGAGAAATTTGCTCAATCTAGTTCAGTCATTTATTTTCAAGTTGAAAACATTAAAGAGACTTACGAAGATCTATTAAGCAAGGAAATTATTTTCATCGATGAACCACATATTGTAGCGAAAATGGGACAATTAGAAACATGGATGACATTCTTTAAAGATACAGAAGGTAATACACATGCATTAATGAGTGAAGTGCAATGTCAATGAAAGAGACCGTTGATAACGGTCTCTTTCACTACTTTTAGTTTTTTAGTATTTCACAAAATAGAAAAAATTTCACTTTGTTTGGTGGTACGATACTAGCGAAAATGTGAATAAGACAGATAAAAGGATAGTACTAATATCGGAGGGAGAATAAGTTGGTCATTGAATTGTTTATCAAAGGATTAATCATTGGGCTTAGTATCGCTGCTCCTGTTGGACCTATTGGAGTTTTATGTATACGACGCACATTGGAGTACGGAAAATGTATTGGTTTTATGTCAGGATTAGGTGCAGCAACAGCTGATGGGCTGTATGGGCTGATTGCTGGACTTGGTTTAACATTTATAACTAATTTTTTAGTTGAACAACAAGGGTGGATTCATATTGTTGGTAGTATATTTTTATTATATCTAGGATTGAAGATTTTTGTTTCAAAACCATCAAAAACATCAGCTAAGGCCAATGGTAATAATGTTTTTGGAGCATATGCTTCAACCTTTCTTTTAACTATTACAAATCCAGTAACCATATTATCTTTCTTAGCCATTTTTTCTGGACTTGGAATGTCTAATTCGAATAATGATACAATAATTAGCTTAGTCGTAGTATTAGGAGTATTTTCTGGTTCTACATTATGGTGGTTCATTCTTAGCAGTGTAACAGGAGTATTGATGAGTCGAATGAAAAATTTCCCTTTAAAAATTGTAAATCGTATTTCTGGATTCATTATAATAATGTTTGGTTTATGGTCTATGTACAATTTAATGAAAGGCTTTGTTACATAAAATAAGAGATTTTAGATTACCACTTTTTTCTTTGTTAGAATAATATTATTACGATATTACAAATAATTGACAGTTATGTATTGGTAAAATATAATTCATATGTGAAATATTTGTTAACTTATAGAAAAATGAGGAAAGTATGTAGGGATAGTTGTAAAACTCCAGATAAATGATTGGGAATACAATTATTTTTATTTTCCTTGTTTAGTGTAGAATTTGTTCTCTGCAGAAAGGGTGTTTTCTATGCAAGTAGCAGCAAGGGAATTATATGCTTTAATTAGAGAGGTATATCATCAATTACAAAATAATCTCGAGAATCAATTGAAACAATTCGATATTAGTGTAGTTCAATTTGGAGTTATACAAGTGTTATCAGATTCAGAAAAAACTTCGATGTCTCATTTAAAACAAAAAATTGGTTGTGCTCCTAGTAATGTTACTACTATAATTCAACGGATGAAGAGAGATGGGTTTGTAACAACGACTAAAAATCCAAACGATCAAAGAGAAACGTTAGTATATTTAACTGAAAAAGGTAAAGAAACGAAAGAAAAGGTAAATCTTCAATACAAAGCATTTCTTAAAGAAAATTTTTCATATTTTGATGAAGAAAAATGTATTACTTTATCAGAAATTCTCAAAGACTATAAGCATCATTTGTTAAATGTTGGGGAAGAAGTGCAAAAGTGTAACTAATAATTGCATTTTTGTTTACAAAAATAATTCATATATGAATTATTTTTCTGAGTATTTATTTCATATATGAAATAAAGTCTGAAGCCGAGGGGAAGATGGAAATGATTGATAAAGGAATGAGACATATGCTAATTCTACTAGCAATTGTAGCATTTTTTATTGGAATGGATTCTTTAGTGGTATCACCTTTAATTCCTGATATTGCTAAAGCTACTGCAACACCACTGGAAAGGGGAGGATGGTTAATTACTTCTTATGCATTATTCTATGGAATAACTGCTCCATTTTTTGGTCCAATTTCTGATAAATTTGGGCGTAAACAAATGATTGTGACAGGGATGGTTATATTTTCAATAGGAACGTTTTGTACAGGACTATCAGAAAATTTTAATACAATTTTAGTTTTTCGTGCTTTAACAGGCTTATCCGGGGCTATGGTGATGCCAAGTATTTTTGCGTTAATAGGTGATAAAGTATCATATAAAATGCGGGGCAGTGCAATGGGAATGATCATGGGGGCTATGGTTGGTTCTACTGTACTAGGGGTACCAATTGGAGCTTTCTTAACTTCCATCGGTAATTGGCAATGGACTTTTTATGGTATTGGGATTTTAGGGATGATTGTAGCATTTATTATTATGGGTATCTTGCCTAAAACACCACAAACAAATCAAATTCCGATTTTTGCATCAGTAGCAATGATTTCTGCCATAAAGACAGCCTTTACAAATACATCTGTGTTTTTTGCATTATTGTCTACTTTTTTATGGACTGTCAGTTTGCAAGGCATGTTTTCTTATATTGGAGTTTATTACAAAGAGAATTTTGACTTTAGTGTTGAAAAAATAGGAATGGTCATTTTTTTAGCAGGAGCCGGTAGTATTATTGGTAACGTCATAGGAGGTAAATTAGCAGATAAAATCGGTAAAAAAGCAGTTGTCTCAATTGCTACTATTATCGCTGCAGTTGGAGTTGTTAGTTTCACTTTGTTAACTGAACATATAATAGTTGCAGTAATTGTACATATATTATGGAGTACATCAATTGGATTTGGACAATCTTCATTAACAGCATTAATTTCAGAGTTAAGTCCCAAAGTAAGGGGTACTATAATGGCCCTAAATGGCTCAGCGATGTATATCGGAATGATGATTGCCTCTGCAGGTGCTTCCTGGCTATTGGAAGGCGGACAGACATTTTTAGCTATTGGTATAATGTGTGCAATTGCAAGTTTCTTAGTGCTGCCAATTATTCATTACTTAATAAAAGAAAATTCAATTACACCAGTAGATGAACAACGAGTTCAAGTAAAATAATTTGAGAATATATCATAGAAAATACTTTGCTATTGTGGTGGCTAATATTAAAAAAGGTCTTTTAATGGTCATATGAGTAAAGAGATTTTTTGAGAAGTAATTCCTTGGTAATTGTATAGGATTATTATTAAGGAATGATAATTAAATGTTGCTTGAAAGTGTTGAAAGGAATTAGTAACAGGTGTGTTTTTTTGCTAGAAAGAAGAAAGGAGAGCGCATATTAATCATAAATACGATGTGTTCTCCTTTTACTAAACTAAAGAGCATAAGCACTTAATAAAAAACATAATTAATTCAATTTAGAAGTTATTAATTAATCGTTGTATTGCATCAATTACTACAAATGGTTCATCATTTTGTATATAGTGGGTACTATTTTCTGCAATTATAAGCTCACTTTTTGTAGATATCTCAAGAATCTCTTTTTGCATTTCATTCCATAATTCTTGAGATTTTTTAGAATAATGATCTTTTTTTCCTGCTGATAAAACGATTAAGGGAACGTTTAATTGTTGTTTTGTTTGTTTTAGCTGCTTTAGACTTGCGGTGAATTCATCGTATGTACTTTCATAAATAAATTGGTCGTTATATGCTTGTTGAAATTCTTTTGACATTGTTGGAAGAAATCTTTCTTTATAGCTTTCTGGTGTAGAATCAATCAAAAGTAATGCAGCGACGTTGTTAGGATACTTTGTAGCATATATCCGCATGTTTACGCCACCAAAAGAATGACCTACTAATATGTATGGAGGTTGTATCTTCATTTTTATTAGAAGTCGGTTCAATTCTTCTACCATCTCTTGGCTCGTTCTAGGATTAAGGCTTTTTTCGCTTTTTCCTAATCCAGCTCTATCATAGACAAGTACTTCCGTTAGCAGAGAAATTTCATTAATTATTGAACTCCAAGTTTTAGAATAATCTCCATATCCAGCATCCATTACAATAGTAGGTTTGTCTGTTTTTTCCCCATACAGCTTTGTGAATAATTTGAAACCACTAATTTGTACAAACTGCTCTTTCTCTCGAATAGGCATTTTCTCTCTTAGTTTCACATTAATCCTCCTAGTAATTAACAGTATATTTTTTCTTTCTAAGACAGTATTGAAAATAAATGCATTTGACTAGAATCTCTAAATAGAATTGTATCATATGTGAAATAAGATGTTAGTTTTTATACGGGTTTAATTCTCCTTTAACAATCATTGTTCAAGTCATTTGGAAAAACTAAACTGTTTGCAAGAAGAGGAGGTTTATGAGGTGACCCAAATTGGTTAAGGTCATCTCTATTATTATTTTAATTTAGAACGATTGAGGACAGAGAATTTGGATAACGGTCAGTTGGTTTTATCCAATTCAGATTTAGAAAATATTATGTAAATATACTAATAAGAAACAAGCCTCAGTAAGCTTGTTTCTTATCTTGAACAGGTATATCCGTCCGATCAATAATTAAATTATATGTCAGTCCCATTAATACTAACAAACCACCAATTATCCTACCAATTGATATGTCATGTGAATTGAAAAAATCCAGTATAATGCCCATACCTAATTGACCGATAAAAATGAGTAATGTCAAATAGAAGGAAGAAATTTTAGGAATAATATAGTTTGATAATCCAATAACTATAACGCCTACCAATCCGCCTAAATAGGCAAGAAACGGTATGGACTGCAAAGTCGTGTAGGACATGTTAAAAGCTTCATTACTAAAAATTAAAAATAGCAACGAAAAAGCGAGACCAGTAATATAGTTGAAAAATGTACCTTGGAAAATTCCAATTTGAATTGCTAAGTTTGCGTTAATCACCCTTGCGATTACAATGGAACAGCCAGCTAAAATGGCAATGCATATATATAACATCATTTCTCCTCCATTAAAAAGTATTCATAATACTAATTCCAGAAGCAATTAGTAATAAGCCGACCATTTTCTTTTTTTCAAACTTCACAGCGTTCATTCCTAATAATCCAAAATGATCAATCATAATAGAAGTAATCGATTGACCGAGTAAACCTAAAGCGATTGTCAAGGATACACCGAGTGTTGAAAAGCTAACATTTGTAAAGAGTACAGTGAACACCCCGATGGCTCCGGCGCTATATAAGTAAAGTGGAATACCTTTCTGGATCTTAATTTTAAATTTACCGATTAGTAAAATGATAATGACCGCAATTAATCCAACAATATGAATAAGAACGCTAGCGTTATAATTTCCTATAACTTCTGCTAAGATGCCATTTAGTGGAATCATCAGTGCGATGAGAGCACCGATAAATGCGGAAAGTAATTTATACATAGTGTTTCCCCCTTGCATTTTTAAAGTTAATTTATCATGATTGAAGTATCGTGTATTATGACATATGTCATAGTGAAGAGGGGATTTGGAGAATTTATGAAAAAAATATATGATTCGAAGAAGTTAGATGAGTATATTCAAAAGAATAATATTGAAGATTTTTTTAGTCATGATATAAAGCCTGTAATGGAGTTATTGTTATTTAAAAAGAATGAATATATATGTAGAGAAAATGAAACGCTTGATTATCTTTATTTTTTTGTAGAGGGAAAATCCAAGGTATATACGACTTTAAGTAACGGTAAGTCGTTATTATTAACTTTTTATAATGGGTTTGAAGTCATAGGAGATGTAGAATTAGTTCGTTCTCAAAAAACGTTTTCTAATGTTCAAGTGATCGAGGACTCATATTGCGTTGGAATTCCATTAGAAAAAATTAGAACGCATTTACTTCAGGATGCAACCTTTTTAAGCTTTATTTGTGATTCTTTAGCATATAAACTTGCTAGACTTGCTCAAAATAGTTCCATTAATTTACTATATCCACTTGAGAATCGATTAGCCAGTTATATTCTTGCGACAGGTGAAAGGGGAGGAGATAAAGAAAAAACGATAATATTTCAAGGGAATTTAACCGAAATATCGGAGTTATTAGGAACAAGCTATCGGCATTTACTGCGAACGTTAAATATTCTTTGTGAAAAAGGAGTGTTAGAGAAGAAGGAGAGTTATTTGGAGGTAATAGACGAGTCTTTACTGCAAGAATTAGCGGCAGATATTTATAAACAAAATCAAATATCTGTTTGTAAGTGAAGTTGTGAGTAGGGTCAGGTGATTTTCATGAATGATGAAAATACGATAAAAAATGAAATAAGCTCGGTCTTCCTTTAGGTAGTTCTGCTTTAATGGCAATAGGTCCGATTTTCCTTAATGTACAGAAAATCGGCTTTTTGCTTGCCGAAATTAGCTTAGCGTACACTAGTCATTTATTTTTTAGAATAGCGGAAGAATATATAGAAAATTCTACATAAATAGGAAGTTTGATTAACCTAGGGGGGACAACTTTGTTCAATTGGATAGTAAAATCTATACCTAATTTATTTACGATTGGAAATTTATTGTGCGGTGTTTTTTCAATTACCTTAAATATGAGCGGCTTTTTGGAAGCGGCCTGCATTTTTATTTTCTTTTCGGCTGTTTTAGATCTTCTTGATGGAAGGATTGCGAGAAAATTAAAAGTGAATAGTGAGTTTGGCGTAGAATTGGATTCCTTAGCTGATATTGTTAGTTTTGGCGTTGCTCCTGCACTTTTGTTTCATTCGATAGCCGCACCATCTATTTTAACTTCTTTGGCATTTATCCTCTTCCCAACGATGGGTGCTTTAAGATTAGCTAAATTTAGTGTTAAACCAACCATTGGGTATTTTATGGGATTACCTATTCCAGCTGCTGGATTACCATTGGCTGTCATGGGATTGTTTTCATATAGTAATGCATGGATTACCTTAATTCTCGCTCTCTTAATGGTAAGTCCAATTAGGTTTAAAAAACTTTAAGAGGAGGTACCGTCTCTTGCCCATTAAGTTAAGATCTCTTAATACCCCCAACGAGAATATTGCCCTATGGGTAACTTGTTTTTTTTTAGGTTGATGGCAATTGGGTAATAGGTCCAAATCGTAAAAGGCTATTCCATTACCTCTTCAAGGTGTAACTACAATAAGGACAAGCCAAAACTGGCTTGTCCTTATTGTAGTTACGCCCGGCGAATTCAAACGGCAATCACACAAAGCCGCTATTCACCCCAGATCTATCACCCTTGCCACAACGCAGGTTTTGTCACCATGAACCATAACATCGCCATTAAAAGAACAATGTAAATCCAAACAGAACGCCGTAACAATCGAATCAAGGTGTCCTTATCTTGGCCCGTTTCGCTGAATTTCCGAATGGTCGGCGAAAAGGCGCGGGCCAGGAAAAATAATGAACTCGCCATGAGAATAAGGGTCATCACTATCCAAGGGGTCTTCCAAGTCCAAGGACCCGCCAGTACAAGCAGAACCCCGGATGCAACCAGCACATGCCCGGCATGCTTGGCCAGCCTGACCGAAAATCGGAATACATCCAGATAAGCCTGCCGCGCGTGGGCCTCTGAAGCCCGCAATTTTTTGATGAGCGGAAGCAATACAAAAAACGGGCCGATGGATAAGATTACACTGAAAATATGTACATATAGAAGCAGTCGATACAACATGTCCATTCTTATATCACATTAACCTTCGATGGGACAGAATTCATGAACCCAAACTCTCATATTTGGCAGCCATGGCATACCAGGGTGAAGAGACAGGATAGATTGCTTATATTCCTCCACATTCGCATAGCCTTCTTGACGGGCATGCTCATCAGTCAATTCGCCAAGTGACTGCGAATAGACCTTCTCCACAACATACCGATGACCTTGAAGCTCCATCACTTCCCCGACATCCGCATATCTCCCGTTGCGGCGAGTAGCCGTTTTCTGTCCTGCAAGCACTTTTTCTATGTCCTCCTGAATCGTGATAAGACGTTCAATCGTACATGTTTTTGGTGGTAAAGCGTTCGTTTCATTTTGGTTTGTCATCTGGGTCACTCTCCTTTTTTTATTTAAGCATAAGTCCACTTTATCATATAAAAAAATTATTCTATATAGCAAGTTTCTACTTAATAGTGATAATAAACTTTCATACAATGTTTATGCGATAAAACACCAATAATGGGAAAAAGCAGCGCTTAGTTTTGGTGCAAAGATCTCAAGATAATAGCAATTAATCGCTGAATTTTGGACATATAGATACTAGTACTCTAAAAAAGGAGGTAATCGGTATGGAAAATCAAAATTTGTTCAAATGTATCAGGAGGATTATTATGATCCGGAGACGGAGAACAAGGATGTTACAGAAATTTATGTGACAAAGCATCGGAATGGACCTGTTGGATAGGTGAAGCTGCGGTTTTTGAAAGAGTATGGAAGGTTTGTGGAAGGAGGGGAAGAAAGCCTACTGATGGTGGTTTCGTTTTATTAGAATACAAGATTTGTATTTTGTATTATTGGTGTGTGTGTCCCTATTACACTACCTCTAAAGATGTATAGAACTTTAATACTTTTAGTGGATTTAATATTGCTTGTAAATTGATATAGTTAATATTCAAGAATAGAGAGTAGGAGGGTAACCATATGATTAAAGGATTGTATGAGGCACACTTACCAGTTAGTAATTTACAAAATTCAATTGAATTTTACCGGAAATTAGGATTGGATCTTGCTTGGTGTGATGAAAATACTGCTTTCTTTTGGATTGAAGAAGGGAAAAGTTGGTTGGGTTTATGGGAAGGAAATGAGTATGAAACTCGATACCACCCTTCCTTACGACATATTGCTTTCCGAGTTTCATATGAAGGTTTAAAGGAAACTTTAAAGTGGCTAGATTCTATTCAAGTTCAAGCTGTCCCATTTGGTAATAGAAAATCTATTGAGCCATTTGTTCGCCCGCATCAAGGGAATGCTTCAGTATATTTCAAGGACCCAGATGGTAACAGTTTAGAGTTAGTATGTTATGTTGAAGTTCCTAATGAATTAAAACATATTACAGATAAGTTGTCCTTCGTAGATTGGGAGGAACGAGTTAACAATACATTTAAGTGAAAGATTGTGTGATAAGCTTATTTTACTAAACGGAGTCACAACACATCACTATCAAGCTTCCATTTTGGAGTATTTGCCTTTTTTAGGTTGATGGTGATTTGATCCCTATTAATTTATGTTGAGAAAATCAATAATTAATTGGTTTTAATTGTATTAATAGTTATATAATGGTATTTTAGGAGGGAAAGGGGATATAAAAATGAAACAATTATTCTATTATTTCTTTGTTAGTATACTAGTTTTTAGTTTGATTGGTTGTTCTTTAAATACTTCAAAAACAACTGAAACAAATAATACTAAACAGACAAAAAACGATTTGATGATATTTAAAGACAATGAAATAGAAAATATACAATTATTAAAATGGCAAAACGAAAATAATAAATTAACAACCACTAAATCTCAAACTTCAAACGAATCTTTAATTAAAGATATTGTTAAAACAATAAAAGATGGTTCACCAACTAAATTTCATTTAGATGAAAAGGAAAAAAAATCTTTAAACGCAGAAATGGAAGTTAATTTTAAAAACGGTTCAAAAGAAACTCTCTCAGTTTTAATTAATGATAAAAATGAAATTTCTGTAATAAAAGAATCTGGTGAAGGTTATAGGCTTAAAAATGATGCTCCTAAGTTAGTTGTCAATTTCTTTTTAACAGAAGAAGTAAATTTATAGTAATAACAAAGGTACCAAAATAGGTACCTTTGTTTATATATTTTTTATTAAGGGGGTACCGCCACATCACAATCAAGCTAAGAAAAGCAATTAGCCCCAAAACGAAATTTTTTTATCTTTTATATCCCTACATTCTCATTTTTATTTAATGAGAATGCAGAGATACTCGATTTGTAATATTACCGCAACAATCGTAAAGATAATTCTGAAAATTAAAAATAAAATTCTAATTCTAAGGGTATTTCCGGTTGTTTGATTGGATTTTGAGAAAGAGTAAGGTAAATACTTTTAAAACAATATAAAACGAAAATTAGGTACCTTTATGCATGTTAAACTAGCATAAATAAGAATACATGGGGAATTTCAACTCGTTTGAATTTAAAGTGTTTTTAACTCCGATGAAACATGAATCATTCTAATTATTGGTAAAATTAGAATGTAAGATTCAAGTGGAAAGAAGGGGTTAATGCGAAAGAAACAATTAGTAGTTATGAAGATTTATTGAATATGTTAGACTCATTATTGCGCGAACCAACTTAATTTTGGGATGATTTTTATTCTAATCGTGAAAAAGAGATTCCTTTTTTCACGAATAAACCGGATGAGAACTTAGTTAGTTATTTTGAAAAAAAATTACTTAATCCAGGAAAAGTTCTTGAGTTTGGATGCGGCCCAGGCAGGAATGCAATTTACTTTGCTGAAAACGGATGCTTAGTTGATGCAGTAGATTTATCACAGGAATCAATTCAATGGGCAACAGAACGATCAAAAGAAAAAAATGTAAATGTGAATTTTATTCATGACAATATCTTTGATCTACAAATTGAAAAAGGTACATACGATATTGTGTATGATTCAGGATGTTTTCATCATATTGCTCCACACAGAAGAATGAGTTACATAAACTTAGTAAAAAAGGCTTTAAAACCAGGTGGTTATTTTGCAATCACTTGTTTTGTTCAAGGTGGAGAATTAGGTGGAGCAGACATAACAGATTGGGAAGTATACAGACTACGGAGTCTTAAAGGAGGACTAGGCTTTACAGATGAAAAGTTAAGAACTATCTTTAAAGACTTCTCTGAGATAGAAATGCGTAGGATGAAGGGAATTAAACAATCAAATGAAGTATTTGGTGTACCTGCGTTATGGACAGCCTTATTTAGGAACAACCTTACTGAGTAGTAAAAAGAATGATGTTTTCTTAAACGAATTGTATATATTTCTGTTAATAAAGACTATGTGAACGAAGAAAATCTTCAAAATACATTAAATATTGATGGAATAGTAGGTTCTGGTGCAAAAAATCTATAAAACTTGGACATACTGATATTATTAATCTTCAAAAGGACGTGATCAGTATGAAAAAGCAAAATTTATTTAAGTGGAAACATTATCAATCTGATATGATTATATTAACAGTCAGATGGTACCTACGGTACAGCCTAAGCTTCCGTGATTTGGTGGAAATGATGGAAGAACGAGGCTTATCTGTTTCTCACACAACCATTATGCGGTGGGTACATCAATATGGGCCTGAGTTAGATAAACGAATTCGGCGCTATCTTAAACAAACGAATGACTCCTGGAGAGTCGATGAAACATATATCAAAGTAAAAGGGCAATGGATGTATCTATATCGTGCAGTAGATTCCAAAGGAAACACCATTGATTTTTATCTCAATGAAACAAGAGACACAAAGGCTGCAAAGCGCTTCTTCAAGAAAGCTTTGCGGTCTTTTCATGTTTCACAACCTCGTGTGATAACTATTGATAAGAATCCCGCCTATCCTGTAGCAATTGAAGAGTTGGAGGATGAAAAAAGATGCCTGTGGGCATCCAAATAATGCAAGTGAAATATCTTAATAACATCGTGGAACAAGATTATCGTTTTATCAAGAAACGAGTTCGTTCTATGTTAGGACTGAAATCACTTCGTACAGCCACTTTCATTTTAAGTAACGTCGAAGCTATGCATATGATAAGAAAAGGGCAACTTCACCAAAGGGTGAGGTCTGCCCGAAATGAAGCTGAATTCATTCATAAATTGTTTGGATTAGCTGTTTAACCTCTCCGTTAACAGAATATTGCCGTTCTATGTTTCTAGTAAAATATTCTTGCACCAGAAACATAAAAACCTAAGCTACCTATTTCTTGAAAAAACAAGTAATCGTAGCCTAGGTTTTTATTATTTATGCCCAATTACTTCTCTCTTAGATTTATTGGAAATCTGGATGACGATACGTTTCTTTCCCTTCCAAAAGAGTAAGTAAAATTTTTGTTTTATGAATATCTTGTTCTGGAATTTCAAACAAATTTTTATCTAGTACGACAAAGTCTGCTTTCTTTCCAACTTTAATAGAGCCGGTTTCTTTTTCTAAAAAGTTTGCATAGGCTCCATTTATTGTATAACTCTTAATCATATCCTCTAAGCTTACTTTTTCTTTAGGATTTAGAACATGTTCTGGATTTGTATCTTGTAAATCTGTACGAGTTATTCCCATTTGAATGCCAGCTAATGGGGAAAAATATTCTCCCTGTGTAATTGGATAATCACTGGCAGACGCCATCACTACGCCTTCTCTTACAAAGCTTTGCATAGGATATTGTTTATTTGCACGCTCTTCTCCTAACAAATCAACAGCTTGTGAAAAATATGCTCCATTTTTGAGAAACCATGTTGGTTGCGGTACTCCAATGATTCCCAAGTCTTTAAAACGTTTGAAATCACTTTCTTCAACTAATTGTAAGTGTGTAATCTTATGACGACTATCACGTTTTCCGTTCTGTTGCTGAGCAGATGCGAGGGCATCTAATGTTTCTGTTGTTGCGGCATCCCCTATAGAATGAACGTGAATTTGAAACTTTTCTTGATCTAAAGTCTGAATCATATGTGCATATGATTCCTTATCCCACACAGGAACGCCATAATAATTTGTTTTATTGTTGTATGGTTCATGCAAAAAGGCTGTCCCTCCTTCAAGCACACCATCCATAAATAATTTAACAGTATTCATTTTCACCAGTGGACCTTGTAACTTTGCACGCTGTTCCTTTAAATACGGAATACGACTTTCACCTTCACTTGGCTGAACAGATAATGAAAGGTTATGTCGAACAGATAATGCTTGTTCCTTTTCAAGCATTGTTAAAGCCTCAATAACAGTATCCTGTTGCGGGACAACTACATCATTCACTTGTGTGTATCCATTACTTGCCGCCAACTCCTGGAAAACTGCTAAAGCTTCTTTATATTGTTCAGTATTAAACTTTGGTAATTTGTCTAATACAAGATTTGTTGCTGTATCACGAAGCGTACCAGACGGTTCACCCTTTTCATCACGTTCAATTACCCCTCCCTCCGGGTTTGGCGTATCTTTTGTAATCCCTGCTATTTCAAGTGCTTTAGAGTTTACCCAAATCGAATGATAATCCTCTGAAATTAAAGCAACAGGAATATCATTTACAACAGCATCTAAAGATTCTTTTGTTGGACCTTTCGATGGAAAAAGGGTATTACTCCAACCAGCACCATGTATAACGTTTGCATCACTATGTTCTTTTGCATATTTTTCTACCATTTGGATATATTCTTCAATTGTTCTAACATTTATCAAGTTAACAGAATAAAGAGAGTTAACTGTTTCAGAAGCGTGAAGGTGACTATCAACAAATCCTGGAAGTAACATTTTCCCTTTTAAGTCAATCACTTTTGTGTTCTTTCCTTCATATTTCTTTGCACCTTTTGTATCACCAACATAAATGATTTTTCCTTTAGCAATCGCAACAGCTTCTGCCCAAGGCTGTTTTGCTTCTACCGTATAGACTTTCCCATTTATAAAAATGGTGTCAGCTATCTTTCTGAGGTGTTCCTGTTGTTTATTTACTGGTACAAATCCTGCTAGCATACAAACCATAGTCAGACTAATTAAAAGAACGATCAACTTTCTCAATGTATGCCCCCCTAATTCTCTGTTATTTAATTATTTTTATAAACCTCAATATTACAACTACTTAAATTATCAATAATGCCTTGAAATAACCTTTTTATTAAGATTGAGTTGAACAATCAATAAATTAACATTCGAATATTTATATAATCTGTAATCTAATCAATGTAAGTTTTCTTCGAAATATGTTAGTTAAGTGTATTCCTTCGTATTATTGAATTTTTAAAATAATCAATCTATTAGCCAAACCAGAGGCAGTCCTTATAAGGACTGTCTTCTGGTTAATTTTTAGTTGGTTGACTTCCAAAAATACCATATCAAATTAAAAAGTTAATTTTCCTGCACGGATATCATTAGTCATACCTTCATAAGGATCTTGAGATATAACTTTTTCATTGTTGATTCCTTCATTTTTGAAAAAAGTGATATCAGCGAACTCAGGGACAACATATTTAGGATAAGTCTCATATTTTAAACGGGATTCTTCCATTACATTAATAAAGTCATTTTGGTAACAAACTGTAATTTCTGGATGTTCATGTACCCATTTAGGGAAGAAGATGACCCCATGTATCCTTTTGTCATTTGGCATGAAATTTAGGGAAACATCAGTACCAGTAGGCTCAGTCCATGAAACTTTATAGACTCCATCAGCGATTTTTACAATATCAGCTTTTTGGTCACGAACCCAGCGACCTCCAACCATCCCACTATGAATACGATAGTCAACAGTATCCTCATTTTTTATATAAAATTCATATTCCCAACCATTTTCATAAGTATAAATGAAATGGCTTCCTAAAAATTCGTTAAGTTCTTTCATAATAGATCACTCCTTAAAATTAATTCAACATTAAACATGTAATTAATTACATGTTACATCTTACATGTTTTAATATAATCCCGCGATATAATTATGTCAAGATATGGTTATTGTTCAAAAACTTGGTTTTAGTGCGAAAATTTCAGGATAATTGCAATAAATCTACAAATCTTGGACATACTGATACTACTAATCTAAAGAAGGCGCGTGATTGGTATGGAAATGGAAAATGTATTCAAATGGAAGCATTATCAGCCTGATATTATTTTGTTAACGGTACAGCCTCAGTTTTCATGATTTAGTGGAAATGATGGAGGAACGGGGCTTATCCATTTCCCATACAACGATTATGCGTTGGGTTCATCAGTACGGTCCTGAATTGGACAAACGAATCCGACGTCATCTTAAGACAAGAAATGATTCCTGGAGAGTCGATGAGACATATATCAAATTAAAAGGTCAATGGATGTACCTGTATCATGCTGTTGATTCGAAAGGAAATACAATTGATTTTTACCTAAGCAAAACAAGAGACCAGAAGGCTGCAAAACGCTTTTTCAAGAAGGCCTTGCAGTCTTTTTATGTTTCAAAACCTTGTGTTATAACAGTCGATAAAAATCCAGCTTATCCTATAGCAATTGAACAGTTGAAAAATAAGTATACTTGGTGGTATGCGACTTAGACAATAAAAGTACTTGAATAACATAGTAGAAGAAGATCATCGCTTTATAAAGAAGCGATGATCTTCTTTTATGCTAGAGTTCAAATGTTTTGCCACAGCTATATCCATTCTTTCTGGAGTAGAAGCCATACATATGATTAAAAAAGAACGGGTTGATTTATGGGACCAGTCTGTCCAAAATCAGAAATAATTCATCCATCAATTGTTTGGACTTACAGCATAAGATACGATTCCGTTAGGAATCTATGCGCTTTATTATCTTTTATTCTCTTTTTGTACTAGAACTAATTATTTGAATTCCGTTTTCATCCTCAACGTAAAAACCGA
The DNA here is from genome assembly GCF_050473865.1 of Bacillus sp. S10(2024). NCBI lineage: Bacteria > Bacillati > Bacillota > Bacilli > Caryophanales > Bacillaceae > Bacillus > Bacillus sp. S10(2024). The sequence continues at coordinate 907,182 of NZ_JBFLUR010000002.1, forward strand.
TGTGTGAAAACCTTTCTATGGAATTTTTAGTAAATAAAGTATACAATAATAAACGTTTAGTTTATTATATAGTTATCAGTAAAAATTCCTAAAAAATGGAGGTATGCACATTGGAAAAGGAAAACATTGTATATAATAGGGTCTGGTTCATTACTGGGGCTTCAAAAGGATTTGGACGTGCATTAGTTGAGGCAGCACTTGAACAAGGTGATATGGTAGTAGCTACAGCACGTAAACCAGAAATTTTAGAACAATCTTTTCAAGATAATAATCATTTATTAATCCTGCCTTTAGACGTAACAAATTCTTATCAAATCCAAGAATCAGTTGAAAAAGCCATTGAAAAATTTGGGCATATTGATATTTTAGTCAATAATGCCGGGTACGGACTGTTAGGCGCAGTGGAAGAAGCGAACTCGGAGGAAGTAAAACAAGTATTTTCTACTAATGTTTTTGGTTTGCATGCTGTAACACAGGCTGTCTTACCCCACCTTCGATCCCAAAGGTCCGGTCATATTATCAATATCTCTTCAGTTGGTGGATTTTCAGGTTCTATAGGATGGGGAATCTATAATTCCACTAAATTTGCAGTGGAAGGATTATCGGAAGCGTTATCGTTAGAAGTGAAACCTTTAGGTATTCACGTTACCATTGTCGAACCAGGAATGTTTCGTACCGATTTTCTTGCAGGTTCTATGCGTTCAGTTAATACAGTCATTAAAGATTATACAAATACTTCAGGACAAACACGAGAAACGGCTAATAAAAGTAACGGTAATCAGCCTGGTGATCCTAAAAAGGCCGCTTCAGCTATCTTGAAGGTTGTTGCAGCTGATGATCCACCACTAAGACTTGTTTTGGGGCCTGATTCCCTAAAACGAATAAAAACAAAACTTGAACAAGTCAAAACAGATTTAAATAATTGGCAAACTGTCACATTAAGCACAAATATAGAGGATGAACAAATTGGTTAATCATGAGGTAAAACAGTCAAATTCTGAGCATAAGCGAGGAAGACCCCGCAGCAATAAAGTAAGTGAGCGCATTCTAAAAGCTACTATCGAACTTTTGTTTGAAGAAGGACTTCGGAAAACAACAGTTGATGAGATTTCTGCCCGTGCTGAGGTTAGCAAAGCAACTATTTATAAATGGTGGCCAAACAAGAATGTAGTTTCAATAGATGCTTTTCTATTTAAAATGGAAGCAGAGGTTAAAATACCTGATACTGGATCTGTACGTGAAGATTTTTTACAACAGTTACTTTCAGTTATACGATTTTATAAAAGTCCTATTGGTAAGGTGTTTACCCAACTCATTGCTGAAAGTCAATACGATCCTCATATAGCTACCATATTTCGCGAACGGTTCCTAGTCAATCGACAAAATGCTGTGCAAGTTATGTTGCAGAGGGGATTTGATCGTAACGAGATTCGAAACGATATAGACTCTAAAATTATTATTGATTTAATTTATGGACCTATGATATATCGACTTCTTACAGAGCATGCACCTTTGGACGACAACCTTGCAAAATCGATTGTTGATGTGGTGATAAAAGGGATAGGAGTATAAGCTTTATATTTAGATAAAACACACCGTTTGATGCTTCGAGCGGTGTGTTTTATTTAGTTACCATTAATTAACAATTAATTAACGTAAACGATACAAATAATTTTTTAAAAATGATAGATATACTTTTTATATAAACTATTCGTTTAGTTTATATAATGGTTATTTACTCATGGGTAAGGGATTTGATCCTACATAGAACCTGCAAGCAATGCCCCTACAAATGAGAAAATTCTGTTATATTACAAGGAGGATGGACAATAATGCAGGCTATAAGAAAATGTATCAGTTAAATTGAATTAGCCGATAAGTCCTATTTAAAAGGATTCTCGGCTTTTTTGTTTTTTATAATATCTAAACTTTTATTTAACCAACAAATGTAATTTTCTTCGCGTGAAATGGCTTTTGTCAGAACAAAGTAGTGACCTAATTCTTCAGTATCTAAATATAGAGGATTCTTCTCCACTCCAAAATGAAAAGAGAACTGTTCTTTTAGAAAGAATAATTTTTCGGTTCTGAGTTTTAATTGATTATTAAATAACACTGGAATTTCTTCCTTAGGGATATCTTTTAAAAAATATAATCGTAATGCGAAGATATCCTTTTCGGTTCCCACATTATTATCTAGTTCCAGCAACCAATTCTGAAGTTCTTCTTTTCCTTTTGTTGTAAGGCTGTACATTTTTTTCTCAAGTTTGACCCCTGCCATTTCTATATATTGAGAAATCAAATCTTCGTCTAATAATTTTTTTAACTCAACATAGATTTGGCTATGCTTTGCACTCCAGAACTGCCCAATCGCTTTTTTAAATTCGGATGTAATATCATATCCACTCATATCTTCTTTACTTAATAACCCTAAAATTGCATATTTTAGTATTCTGCGGTTCACACTATAACCTCCGTTTATAATATCTTGGGTTCTGTTGCAAAAATAGAATAAAAGATAATAAAGCGCATAGATTCCTAACGGAATCGTATCTTATGCTGTAAGTTCAAACAATTGATGGATGAATTCTTTCTGATTTTGAACAGACTGGTCCCGTAAATTAACCTGTTCTTTTTTAATCATATGCATGGCTTCTAATCCAAAAAGAAAACTAAGGTTGTACCGTAGGTACCATCTTACTGTTAACAAAATAATATCGGGCTGATAATGCTTCCACTTAAATACATTTTCCTTTTCCATACCAATCACGCACCTTCTTTAGATTAGTAGTATCAGTATGTCCAAGATTTGTAGATCTATTGCAATTCTCCTAAAATTTTTGCGCTAAAACCAAGTTTTTGCACCAGAACCAGATTAGTTGAGCATAAGTATACTAATTTAGTAAAAGTAATTTTATTTTTTTTCCCATCCACCAGCATTTCGTAAAAATTGAATAGCGAAATTACGAAAGCTATTCACAACAAATGAGCTTTTCCGATCTTTCATCCATGCAATGCCAACTGTTTGAAAGCTAACAGGATTTGTAATCCTCAACATACTAGTCTTATCTAAATAGGAATCTAGAAATGAGTATTTGGGGAAGAATGAAATTCCCGCACCTTCATTCACAAGCTGTAATATAATCGACAAGTCATCACCCTCAAAAGCAATATTTGGTGTAAAGCCTGCTTCCAGGAAGAGTCGTTCTGCTGTCGTTCGCATACTTTGTCCTTTTTCACAGCAAATAAATCGTTCGTCTTTTGCTTCAATTAAAGAGATCCTTTTTCTATGGGCAAAAGGATGATTTTTAGGAACAATTAAAAACATCTCTTCTTCAAACAAGGGTATCCAAGTAATTCGATGATCTACTATCGGATTTGGCACAATCATTAAATCAAGTGTGCCCTCTAATAATCTTTGTAGAGCAGAAGCATCTTGCAATGCAAATTGTTGAATCTTGATATTAGGACGCTTTTTATAAAAACTAGAAAATAATGAAGGTAATAACTTAGAATTCATCACATTGATAGTCAAGCTATCCTCTCGAATATTTGCCAAATCTTGAATTTCCTCTTTTGCATCATTTAAATCTTTTAAAGCTTTTTCTACTTTTTTATAAAAAATATGTCCATATAGATTTAATCTAATTGATTTTCCTTTTCGGTCAAAGAGGGGGACCCCGATATCTTCTTCCAAACGTCTAATGGTCTTACTTAATGAAGATTGAGAAATCTGTAATTCCATTGCTGCCTTTGACATATGTTCAAGACGACCGACAGTTAAAAAATATTGAAGTTGAGTTATTTGCATGAATAAATCCTCTCTTTATTCCTTTTAAGGAATAACGTAAGTCTTATCTTGATATTGTACACGTTTGCAAAAAGAATTAACATATGAATGTAAATAATTTGTCATAAGTTAGACAAAAAAAATAAAAAATAGTGAACAAAAAGTAGGAGAGAAAGGACTATGCAAATAAATAAAGATTTTGAAAATCGTGTTGTATTAATTACGGGTGGGGTTACAGGTATTGGACGAGCTACTGCCATCGCATTTGCAAAACGTGGAGCAAACATTGTCATTGGCGATATCGATGAACGTGCTGAAGAAACTGTGGAATTAGCAAAAAAAGAAGGTGTGCAAGCTTTATTTAAGAAAACAAATGTGGTAGATGCTGAAAGTGTACAAGCTTTAGTAGACTTTACAATTGAAAAATTTGGTCGTTTAGACCATGCATTTAATAATGCAGGTGTTCTTCCAAAAACAAAAGAATTTACTGCGATGACAGATGAGGATTTTGATCTTACAGTCGACGTCGATTTAAAAGGTGTATTTTATACGATGCGCTCCGAATTAAAATATTTCGAAATATTAGGTAAAGGTACGATTGTCAATACGGCCTCCGTTGCGGGTTTAGTAGCGGACCAAGGTATGGCGCCATATGTTGCAGCAAAACATGGTGTTGTTGGTTTAACGAAAGCAGCAGGAATTGAATATATCGGAAAAGGTATTCGTGTCAATGCGATTGCACCGGGATTAGTAGAAACAGCGATGACAAAAAGTTGGTTAGATGATCCTAAAATAAAAGAGGTCGTTCTTGCACAAACACCAATTGGTCGTCCTGCAAAACCAGAAGAAATCGCCAGCATGGTAGTTTTCTTATCATCAGATGAAGCATCATTCACAGCTGGTCAAGTATTCACAATAGATGCTGGTCAAACAGCTCATTAACAACCACATTTATAATATTAATAGAAAGAGGGCGTATTATCATGTCATCAAATAAGTTGCAAACCAAAGTTTTTATTAGTAGCGATCAACACGGCGGTTTCGGAGTAACATCTACTATTATTTATGGTCCGACTGAAGCGTTACTCTTTGATGCCCAATTCAGCCGCTCGAACGCACTTCGTTTAGTAGCAGAAATTCTTGAAACGGGACGAGAACTTAAACAAATCTTTATTAGTCATTTTCATCCGGATCACTACCTAGGTTTGGGTATTATTAAAGAAGTATTTCCAGAAGCACGTGTAATGGCATATAAAGAAGTAGCGGAAGAAGCCAACGAAGCATTTAGTTTCAAAATTGACTACTGGGGAACTGAAATTTTAGGCAATAATGGATCAAAAATTGTTGTAAACATAGAACGCATAGATGAACCACATCTTACAGTGGATGGAGAGAAAGTAGAAATCCTCGGTCTTATGCGAGGCGATGCTGATCATGTAGCAGCTTTATGGATTCCATCAATAAAAACTTTAGTTGCAAGTGATTTAGTCTTTTCTGACGCACATGTGTGGGTAGCGGATGCTCGATTCCCAGAAGATAGACAAGCTTGGCTTGATAATCTTGATAAATTAGAAGCATTGAAACCTGAGGTTATCATACCTGGACATGCTCCAAATGACAAGCCCTACAATCCAAATGGTATCCAATTTACACGCCGTTACCTAAAAGATTTCATGCATCACCTAAAAGAATCAAATGATTCTACTGATTTAATCGAAAGAATGGAAAAGCTCTATCCTGGGGCTTCAGTTCATATTTGTTTAGAATTGAGCGCTAAAATTTTGAGGGACAGATACCGCTGGGAAGGAGATTGGCCTTATTCACTCCGTGATACTGATTCTGTATTCTAATATTGGTTCTGGTGCAAGAAGTCTATAAAACTTGGATATACTGATACTACTAATCTAAAGAAGGTGCGTGATTGGTATGGAAAAGGAAAATGTATTCAAATGGAAGCATTATCAGCCTAATATTATTTTGTTAACGGTAAGATGGTACCTACGGTACAACCTTAGTTTTCTTTCTGGAGTAGAAGCCATGCATATGATTAAAAAAAAACAGGTTGATTTACGGAACCAGTCTGTCCAAAATCAGAAAGAATTCATCTATCAATTGTTTGGACTTGCAGCATAAGATACGATTCCGTTAGAAATCTATGCGTTTTATTATCTTTTATTCTATTTTTGCACCAGAACCTTATTTTTTACCATTTATTAACAATTAATTAACGTAAACGATACAAATAATTTTAAAAAAATGATAGGCATACTTTTTATAAATAATTAAATTATATAAATTAATCTTTTAGTTTATATATATAATTATTCACTCATGAGTAATGGCTTTAATCCTACATAGAACCTGCAAGCAATACCCCTACAAATGGGAAAATTCTGTTACATTACAAGGAGGATGGAGAATTATGCAGACTGTAAAACGAGCTCTCGTAGTAGGAGCTGGAATTGGTGGGTTAACTGCAGCGGCGGCGCTTGCCCAACGAGGTATCGAAACTACTGTCATTGAGAAAAAGCCAAAATTAGGAGCATTAGGCGTGGGAATCAATCAGCCGGGTAATGCCCTTCGCGCTTTAAAAAAAATTGGAGTGCTCGAAGAGTGTTTGGAGCACGGATTTCAATTTGATCGGTGGGTGTTTGCCGATCAGCATGGAAAAACGATCGTTGAGGTACCTTCCCTAATGGGAGAAGACGGTATTCCAGCGAGTTCTGCACTTCCTAGGCCTGTTCTGGCAGAGATATTAGCCAGAGCTGCAGAAAGAGCTGGGGCCAAGTTAAAGTTCGATATAACTGTGGAGGGTGTTACTCAGGATCCCGATATAGCTCATGTAACTTTTTGCGATGGAAGTATAGAGGAGTACGATATCGTAGTGGGATTTGATGGAATACGTTCTCAAATCCGTCAGGATACTTTTGGTCCGTCCTATAATCCAGTACACACAGGCTTTTCTGTTTGGCGAATACCTCTAGAACGGCATAGCGATATCAAATGTGCCACAATGTTTCAAGGTATGGGAACCAAAGCGGGCATATTTCCTCTTACAGACAAGACGATGTACTTGCTTATTAATACCCCTGAACCAGGAAATCCTCGGTTTGAAAAAAATCGTTTTGACGAACTGCTAAAAGACCGTTTATCACAATACACAGGATTAGTAGGGGAGATTAGAGAAAATATCTCAGGACCAGGAGACATTATTTATGCTCCTACAGAAGAAGTGTTTCTCCCATCGTGGTATAAGGGACGGGTCATTGTACTGGGTGATGCTGCCCATGCTTGTGCTCCACATGGAACACAAGGGGCAGCAATGGCCATTGAAGACGCTGTTGTACTTTCGGAGATTCTTTCAATGGGTGATCCTTTATCCGATGCATTGGACATGTTCATGAATCAACGTTACCCAAGATGTAAATTCGTTCAGGATATCTCGCGAGAAACCCTATTTCGTGAGATGGACACGATGGATCAGGTAGCCTTAGAAAGACGAAAACTTCATATGTTAAAAAATCTTAGAAATGAAATGCAATCGCTAGATACATTTTTGAACCAACCACCATTAAATCTGGTACCACCATTAAATCTGGTTGGATCGTCCTCTGTATAAATTCAGAAAATCTTTTAAGTTACCAGGTCTGTGTAGCAATGGAAGCAAATCACGCAATAAGGGTTCTGGTACAAAAAATCTATCAAACTTGGACATACTGATATTATCAATCTACAAAAGGACGTGATCAGTATGAAAAAGCAAAATTTATTTAAGTGGGAACATTATCAAGCTGAATTCATTCGTAAATTGTTTGGATTAGCTGTTTAACCTCTCAGTTAACAGAACATTGCAGTTCTATATTTCTGGTAAAGTAATTTTTCACCAGAATCCATCAGCTTGACTTAAACGAAATAACAACTAAAATTATCCATATTGGCTTTATAACACTTCAGAAAGCGAGTTGGAACTATGAATCTTCACATTTGTGAAGTAACAGCAAATAATTGGCGTTCAGTCGCTGCTTTAGACGTAGCAAAGGAGCAGCAACAATTTATTGAGAATAATGCGTTTTCTTTAGCAGAATCTTTATTTGAAGAAAACGGAACATCAGTAGGCTTATATGATGGAAAGACACTTGTTGGATATGCAATGTATGGTTGGTATTCAACAAAAGATGACAGCGTATGGTTAGATCGTTTTATGATTGATTACCATTTCCAAGGAAACGGGTATGCAAAACGTTTTCTCCGCCTGCTAATCCAGTATTTACAACAAAAATTTCAATGCAAAAAGATTTATTTAAGTCTTCATCCTGAAAACAAACTAGCAATGAAACTATATGAGTCTTTCGGTTTTCACTTAACTGGTGATATAGACGAGGAGGGGCCTGTTGTTGGTGTTGTCATGGAATTACTTATAGATGAAAGAATAAGCCTGCTAAATTAGCAGGCTTATTTTACGCACTCGCCTAAATCACGAATACATACATCTCCTGCTCTTAAGGTAGCTAAGCACTCTGTACCAAATGTTTTGTCATTATTTTTTCCTGTTCCTATTTGAAAATTTAACAATTGTCCACTATGTAGGTCATATTTTAATCGGATTTTTATTCCAGTTTTCGGGAACGTCTTCCAATTTTCAGGAGTGTATTCCAGATTTAGGATATACATTCTCTAAAGTATTTGGCACTTGGAACACAGTGGCATCTAGGGTACGAATGCATTTAAAATAAAAAAGTTGATTAGAGATTTGGGTTTGTTCACATATTTTTTGTTGTAACAATAAAGAAAAAATATGTTGTAAAAACAAAACTGCCTTTGTATTTAAACGTTTATTTAAGTCCTCAGGGCTAAGAAGAGTACCCGTGGCGTGGCTGCATGAAATCTACTACATAATCGGACTAAGATATCGCTTGCCACTCATTGACTAATCCAAATATAAATTGTAGCTAAATCTGAGCCAGAAAACTTACGTTTTCGTTTTATAAATCTAATTTTTCTTGTCAGTTCTTCTAAAAATACAGGTGTCATGGATGTATCGTTTTAATTCTTTCACAAATGCTTGTAATTCATCTTGAATCGAGAGATTCATAAAAAACGTCATCCTTTCTTATCTAGCTTGTTTAGAAAGAATAACGTTTTTTGTACTTAAGAATTTTATAACACCCCAAAATAAAAAATATATATTTTTAGAACGTACTACAACTTCTGTTTGGCTACTAAAGTATCTAAAAAACAAGGTCAACGCCAGCTCTGAAACTGGGTTTAACCGATAAACGATTTACTTTAAACAATATTAATAAACTGGGCACTCATCCTCTTTTAAAAAGGATGAGTTTTTTAGAGGTTCCTATGGAATTTTATGTTAAACTTACTATGAAGATTATGAAAATTCATTCTTCAATAAACGGGCAGGATTATTGAACAAGTTTTATGAACTTTAGTGGTAGCATCATTAGTGAAATGCTTTATAACAACTAATTAAGGAGGGGTAGAATATGAGAAATAGCTTTCAAATCGTTGCGTTACAAGAGAAGGAGTTTAATAACCTATTTCTAATGAATGAAGAAGCATTAAAAAGTATCGGGGCAGTCAAAATAATAGCAAATAAAAATCCTGGATATCCTTGCAGGATAAGTTTGAAGGATGCAGAGGTAGGAGAAGAGGTAATCTTACTGAATTACCAATATCATAGTGTGAATTCGCCTTATAAAGCAAGTGGTCCTATATTTATACGAAAGGGAGCAACTACCGCTAAGCTAGATGTAAATGAAATTCCGCTTATGTTACATCATAGGTACCTATCTATACGCGGCTACAATGCTGACTCAATGATTGTAGAAGCAAGGGTTACAGAAGGTGTAAATTTAAGAGAAAATATAGATGAAATTTTTGATAATAAAGAAGTAGAATATATTCACATTCTTAACGCTAAACCAGGATGCTATAACTGCCTTGTTAATAGAGTGTGAAAAAATTGAAAATGAAAACTTCTATTATCCTATAAGGGGTACCACCAATTGCTATCAGGCTACTTCAACAAACCCTCCCCTAAAATGCAAAAATACGCTATTCTTTTTGTAGAATCATAGGAAAGGATGGCGTTTTTGTATGTCTATTTCTGTATCTGATGAATTACGGTTCTGGTGCAAAAAAATAATAAATAGTAAAAAAGTTCACATTCCTATCGAAATCTTTCCTTATGCCGTTAATCCAAACAGTTGATGGATAAAGCGATTCTGATTTTGGACAGACTGATTCTGTAGATTAATTTGTTCCTTTTTAATCATGTACATCGCTTCTACACCACGTAAGATAGACACGGCCGTTTGGTACGATTTGAACCCTAACATAGAACGCACGCGCTTCTTAATAAAACGATGATCTTGTTCTACAATGTTATTTAGATATTTGACTTGTCTCATTTGGATGCCTTCCGGCATCTTTTTTATTTCCTTCAGTTTTTCAATGGCGATTGGATAAGCTGGATTTTTATCAACGGTAATTACACGAGGTTTAGAAACATGAAAAGATCGCAAAGCTTTCTGGAAGAATCGCTTTGCAGCCTTATGATTTCTAAATTTACTCAAATAAAAGTCAATCGTGTTTCCTTCAGAATCAACGGCACGATATAAATACATCCATTCTCCCTTTACCTTTATATATGTTTCATCCACTCTCCATGAGTCGTTCGTTTGTTTAAGATGGCGGCGGATTCGTTTATCCAATTCAGGTCCATATTGATGGACCCAACGCATAATTGTTGTATGAGCCAAGGATAATCCCCGTTCCTCCATCATTTCCACCAAATCTCGAAAACTGAGGTTGTACCGCAGGTACCAACGTACTGTTAATAAAATTATATCTTGTTGGTAATGCTTCCATTTAAACAATTTTTCCTTTTCCATACTGATCACACACCTTTTTTAGAGTAATAGTATCAGTATGTCCAAGTTTTAGAGATTGTTTGTAATTGACCTGATGTTTTTGCGCCAGAACCTTTTGAAGAAAGTTGCGCCGTTTTTATCAAAGAATTTTAAATGAGATGTGTTGAATAATAAAAGTAAGGATAGTTTGATATATAGTGTAAAAATAAGGAGTTGAAAGAGGGGATTAATGTGGCATTGATAGTTCCGAAATGCATCTACTGTAAGGAAGATATTAAAAGGACGAACAAGCATTAGTGATCGTATCCTATCCTAAGAGAAAAGGATTTACAGAAATTAAAGCCTATTTAAATTTAGAGGGGAAATTTATTTGCGAAAACTGTAAAGACAAACTTAATATATAATCAGGGCTGTTTTTAATGATTTTCTTATTGAAATTATTAATCTTTTTTATAAAAAGTTCATGTATAAACAATACTCCCTCTATATTTTGTGCAATCTTTGTTCAAAAAGTATAGGGGTTGTTTATGATGGAATCAATGTTATAAACTACTTTTTAATCAAAATTTAATCAAACTTTACTCAAACCCAACACTTCGCCTTTGTCCTTGCTACCTATAATGTTACGTTATGTTAACCTCACATGAATATCCTATTCATCCAAATTTGCACAAAATTGTCCTTGATAATGGTACAATTAGGATAACGGAGGAATATTATGGGATATCTTAATGAACTTTATGTAATACTGTTTTTGATAATTGGCACTGGAATACTTGCAATTATCAAAGCTGATTCACCAAAAATCAGGAAAAAAAAACTATCATTTGTAATAATCTGTTTAGGGATAAATATACTCGCAATTCCAATGGCTTTTTTTATAGGTGGAATGGCAACAGCTCCCCCAGACAGTACTGAACTTGACTTTTGGGGAGGGTTTCTCTTTATTCAGGCAATACCGCTCCTTATATTAATAATAGGAATCTTAAAATGGCTTATTGAAAGAGGAAAAAATAAATGAGCTTATAAATAGAATTGCTTTATAATATGTATAGTTGCACAAAATCGAGAAGTCAACATAAACAGCAGCATTTATAAATTTCGCAGAAAACAAATGGCACAAGCTTTCGAGGAAGACAACCCGGAATTATTTAATCAGAATGCATCATATAAGCTTGTATTAGAGGAATTGGACAACGTTTCTAAGCAATTGACAACGCTACTATACAACCAAACGTTATTTATGCAGGAAATACAGGAATTGAAAAAAGGTAGGGTGACGATATGAAAAAGAAATACATGATCACAGGCATAGTGTTTTGCGTGGCCGCGGGTTTTGCAGCAACAAACACAGTTTTAGGCAAGTATAAATAGCAGAAAGCACGAGTCAAATATGAACAACAGCAACGTGAACAAAGAACAACCGAAACAGGATTATGAAGATAAAACGCCAAACGAAAAAACAACAAAAGAGCAGCGCGACAAAATAAACGCTTACTATGAGCAATTTGCGAAAGAAGGGGATATATGGAAATGAGGGGTGACGATATGAAAAATAAGTATGTGATCATCGGCATAGCGTTTTGCGTGATCACAGGTTTCGTAGCAACAAACATAATTGTAAATAAATACTGTCAGCAGCAGGGCGAACCAACACAAGATGGTTTACACAATTGGCATAAAACAAAAGATCAGTATTGTGAATGATCGTTATGTGGTCTCGCCACATCGCTATCAAGCTGACAAAACAAAATACCCCCCTAAAATGAAAAAATACGCTATTCTTTCTGTAGAATTATAGGGAAGGATAACTTTTTTTCATTTTAGGGATACAATTTCGCTTTAGTTAAATGGTGATGGGTGATCTCCTAACAAAAAATTAGTTTAGTATTTTTTAATCGTATTAAGTATATAACTATTTTAATACCATAAAAGAGTATTGCAATGGTCATTATTTTCCCGAAAATTTTTATCGTTAATTCTAATAGAGCACCTTGTTTAAATGCTTTCTTTAGAATGAATTCAAATAGAAGTCCAAATACCCCAATTATAGCTAAAAAATTAACAGGGAAACTATTTTGTTGGAATACGTAGTGCATTAAAAATAAGCTATTCTGGAAAGATGACAAAATCTATTACAGGGCTTAATGTGTTACATATTTGATTATCACATATATCTGTTATAGAAGTTGATTCTGTTATGGATTTAACTAATTTTTCAATTGATTTTTTCATGTCTTCTCCTTTTAGATTTATGCAAAATTGTTAATATAATAATGTTCTTTAAATGCTGATCTATAATAAAATAATAACAAAAAAGTAAAAAATTAAAATTTTACAAAAAATGATTTCGATTAAAAGGTGTATGGCAACAAATCTTATTTCTATCGTTTTGGGGGCATTATAAAATTTTAACTTGATGGTGATAGGGCAGGATCTCTATAAGCAAACAAAAGATGTAGCCATGTTATAAGAAATACTGAATCGTAGTACACTCCAAATGACACTTAAATATACTGGAATGAACAAAGAAGAAAAGATAATATCTTGGATGCGTTTTTAATCTAACGTTAAATCTTTTAAAGATACGTTATAGGATAGTCATGCTTGTTTTTTTATTTTCAAAAAAAACAGTCCAAGATAACATAGGAGAATAAGACTAAATATGTATAATGTATTTGTTAATCCAAATAAATCGGATAGACTTCCGCTTAACGTTGGACCGCAGAACATGCCAATTGAGTATGCCATGTTATAGATAGCAAAGAGTATACCGTATGCACGAATACCATTTTTGTCTGCGAGGTATGTCAGTTCGGGCAGAGCGGGTGCTAGTAAGAAACTAAAGCTAATTCCTAGCACGGCAAGAACAAATATTTCAGCGATAATATTAGGAATAAGTGTTAAGAATGGAAAGCAAAGAGCAGCCATTATAAGTCCAATAATCATTGTTTGATTTCTGCCAAGCTTATTTGACAGTTTCCCAATTACTGGAGCGGTAAACCCATAGGCAAGAGTAGGAACCGCAAATAAAAGTCCAATTGTTCCTGAACTTACGTGTAAAATATTATGTAAATATAAAGGAAGAGTCGGCTCTAAAGCGCTAGGCAAGGCAGCTCCAATTATAATAATTCCGATAATCATAAATAAAGAGTGCATCTTTAAGATGGAACGATAAGAAATGCGTTGGTCAGTATCCTGTTTCGGTTCATCATGAAGTAATGTGATTCGTAATATCCCATCAATAAGTGCGATTGCTGCAGCGAATATAAATGGTAAGTGATAGCCGCCCCATTGGTAAAGAAAGCCGCCGATAGTTGGTCCTAAAAGCATCCCAATTGCTTGGCCGGATAGAGCAATCCCCATAGCCTTCCCGCGTTCTTGCAGAGGGAATACATCTGCAAGAAGGGCTAACCCAGCTGTCCATGTTGCAGCTGCAGATATACCTTGTAGCATTCGTGCTACAAGCAATAACCAAAAACTGTTCGCAAATCCAAATAATATAGTTGCAGCTGCTAATCCAAATAAACCTAGAATCATAGGGAGTCTTCTTCCTACTTTATCAGAGAGCACTCCTAAAATTGGGGTTGCGAGAAGTAACGTAATGGCATAGCTGCCAAATAAAAATCCAATCTCAGCTTGTGTGGCCCCAAGTGTTTTTGCGTAGCTTGGAATAATAGGCACAATCATTCCATAAATAAGCATGTCAGTAAAGACGGCTACTGCTACAACCCATAAAGCGGCTTTTTGTATTCGAGACATTTTTATTTGAGATTTCATCATTTTTCCTCCTTTCTGGTCTTTTCTTCTAATATAGATAACTTCTTTTCTAGCCTTTCAATAAAACGAAGCTGCATCTCACATTGCTCATAAATATTTTCAAAGATAAGAGTTACATGCTCAGGAAGGTCAATCATTTTCTCTTTAATCGATTGTCCTGCTTTCATATTTTCGTACATGTCTACAATCCCTTTTTTTTGCTCCTGCAAAGCAACTGTAATTTTCTCGACAGAAACTGCATCAGCTGTGAAAAAAGTTAGTGCTGTATATAGATGAGTTGGGAAAACTACCGAAGATTGCTGAAAAGATTCAATCATTAACTTATAAAATTTATCTTTTCCAGCTGGTGTGATACTATATATTGCCTTGGAACGATTTCCTGTTTTTTCAACAGTATCTAGTCCTACCAATCCTTCTTTATCCATTTTTTTTAAAGCGTGGTAAATAGAAGCAGGGAAAACACCTGCCCACGTATCAGTTTGCGCAGATTGCATTGCTTGCTGTAATTCGTAGCCAGACATAGGGCCATACTGCATTAATAAACCAAGTACCATTAATCTCGTCATCATTATCCCTCCATTAAAATAGAAAACATTTAATACTAAACGTTTAGTATTAATGTAAGTTTATTGAAAAAGTTTTGTTTTGTCAAGAATTGGAATGTGACTTTTAAACATGTGGAGCAACGAGTAATAACTAAAAATAATTGACAATAATCATTTTTCTGATTATTATTAATGCAATTAAAAAATTGAAAATATTAGTAGCGATGAAGAGAAGAGTAATTAAGAAATGTTATGTAACAGAGAACTCCGGTAGTTGAGAAGGAGAGATAACGATCTTAATGAAAAAAGACTTGGAGCTTCGTATGGAACTAAGTTGATTAGGGATAATGCGACGGGTTCTCCCGTTATAGAGATAGGGTATATGCAATTTGCCGTACCCGAAGAGGTTGGTATGGTGACATATCAATAAACTGAGGTGGTACCACGATGAGCACAACTCTCGTCCTCAAGATTTCTAATCTTGGGGGTGGGAGTTTTTTTATTTGGAAAAAGGTAAAAGTAATTTGAAATAATTTTATGAAGAGGTGATAGTATGCACTGGGTATATAAAATAGCAAATGAATTAATTCATAAGTATCCAAATAAAAATACTTTTGTGTGCGCATCAGGAATTAGTCCTTCTGGATCAGTTCATATAGGGAATTTTCGAGAGATTGTAACAACGCATTTTGTAGTAAAGGCACTTCAAGACTTAGGAAAGAAAACACGTTTTATTTTCTCATGGGACGATTATGATCGTTTTAGAAAAGTTCCTAAAAACATTGATCCGTCTTTTGAAAAATATATTGGTTTGCCGTATTCAGATATTCCAGATCCATTTGGGTGTCATGCGTCGTATGCAGAGCACTTTGAAACAGAATTTGAAAAGTCGCTTATGGCTTTTGGGATTGAAGTAGAGTTTCTATACCAAAGTAAGGAATATAGAACTGGTAGATATAACAAGCACATTCTTCATGCTTTACAACAAAGAAAAGAAATATATGACATAGTCATGAAGTATAAAACGGGAGATGCTTCAGAAGAAGAGAAAAACGCTTTCTACCCAATTGCACTATATTGTGAGAATTGTGGAAAAGATAATACAGAAATAAAAATCTTTGATGAAGAAAATGAAACGATTGAATATGTTTGTAGATGCGGAAACCATTCTATATTATCAGTAATGAGAGCGAATAATCTGAAATTAAATTGGAAAATAGATTGGCCAATGAGATGGATGGTTGAAAATGTTATATTCGAACCTGGAGGAAGAGATCACTCTTCAGAAACAGGAAGTTATAACGTGTCGAAAGAAATTACCCGGAGAATTTTTAACTATGAAGCACCTAGCTATGTAGCTTATGAATTTATAGGAATAAAAGGCGATCATAAAAAAATGTCTAGCTCTGCTGGAAATATAATAACGCCAAATGAACTACTAAACATATATTCACCTGAAATTATCCTCTTTATGTTTTCTAAGTATAAACCAAATGCATCATTTAACATTGGTCTAGATGAAGATGTGATTAAAAATTATTCTGAATATGAAAGGTTTCGAGAAAATTATCGAAATGGAACATTACAAGATAAAGATATATGTTCGTCACTTAAATTATCAAAAGTTAACGATGACAATGAAGTGTTTCCGAATTTTAACCAAGTTGCAAGTGTCTTACCATTAGTAAACTTCCAAGTACAAGTATTACAAAGCGTTCTTAGTAAAACAGGTGAGGAATATACCATAACAGACACCCAGGCAATAAGTGATCGAGTAGAATATTGGATTAAAAATTGGAATCCACAAAAAATGATTCGTATAAATGATAAAAAAGATATCGAATACTATGAAACATTAGATGAGATTCAGAAAAAGTGGCTAAATGAACTTTGTGACGTAATTCGTAAAAGTTGGCAGATAGATCAATTAATGGAGAAAACATATGCAATTTGCCATGACGGGGATAAGAAAACCATGAGAGCCAATCAAAAAATATTATTTAATATAGTGTATAAACTCGTTTTGAATAGTTCAAATGGACCACGATTGCCACTGTTGATTCAGGCGGTAGGGGTTGAGCGAATGGTTTCTTTATTAGATTTTTAATAAAAATAGATTGAAGATATTTTTCAAAATGATAGTTCTTCCTATCTCGAGATATGGAGGAGCTATTATTTTGATGTAATTTATACTTTACATAAGGGAAAATATATATTACATTTTAAGTGGAGGGTGTCATATGAAAAATCACGTAAAGGTTGCTCGCGTAAAAGCAGACTTGACACAACAGCAGCTTGCTGATGCGGTCGGTATTACAAGACAAACGGTTAGCCTTATTGAAAAAGGGAAATATAATCCGTCATTAAAGTTATGTTTACAAATTTGCTATGCCGTAAATGCAAAACTAGATGAAATATTTTGGGTGGAGCAGGAGGATTTTGAATGAAAAAAATTACAGATGAAAGACTTACTTTAAGGAATTTACAAAACATTAAAATTGCGTATATCGTCCAAACAACAGGGGTTTTATGTATTCTTGGCTACGACTTCATTCAAGGTGGAATGGAGAGGATGCGTGAAAATCCTCTTTGGATGGTATTTATGTTAACTGCTATTGTAGCTGCTTATTTATCAATGAGTATTAGTGTAGAACATGAAAAGAAAATAAAAAACCCTAAGAAATCGTTTATTGTTAGCATGGCAGTATTAACTGTAATTGGGACAGGTGTTGCATATCTTACTTCCATTACACCCAACTTTGGCTGTAAAGATGGTCTATTATTAGGAGCTATTATATTTATTTGTGGTCTTATACCGGTTTACTACGTATATAATTTAAGGGTGAAACAGGGACTGGATCTAGAAGATGAGTAGAATGTGTTAATATAATTGTTACTATTTTTTAGAAGAAAAGATAAGTTGTTATTATATTACATTTACTGAAAATACATGTTTAATTGATATTTGCTTTTACTTCAAAGCAATATCAACTACACGCTACAATGTATTTTGGTAAATCCTTTGGATGATGTCGAATGGAAGTAGCGATGCAACAATGATTTATTAATGAGAAATAGAAGAAGGATTCTACATTCCATTCATAGAATCAATTGTATGGCCAAAAGAGAAAATCAACATAAGAAATATAAGTTTACATAACATAATTATGTTAATAAAATTGATAAATATTTTGATAAGGGGAAATACAATTGAAGTATATTGAATTTGGAATCGGGAATAAGTGGCTTATTAGAACAGAAATAGAATATGATGATGGAACTGAGACGGAGCAACGTGGTGTTTTGAAGCCAATTCATTTTGAATCGGCGTATATGAGATGTTGGGTAGGGGAAACGTGTTTTATTGTAGATACAAAAGAAGGTTTTAAGAAAATGAAAAAGAACCGTAAAGAATTTAAATTTATTTTTGGAATTGTTAGTAGAAGATAAGTAGAAAGGAATCAAAAGGTTACATATAATGCACTTTTGATTCCTCTTATTTCATCTATGCCCTTGTTTTCTGGCTTCTACAAATCCATAGTACGCACAAGCACCATTTTGAGAAAGATCTTTAACTTCAAAGCCACATTTTTTATAAAACTCAAAGTTATTTGCTGAAGTATTCGCAAACCAATCACCGTGGGGTAACTTTTGTAAGCATAACTCTACGAGCTTTTTTCCAATGCCTTGTCCTCTATATTCACTTTTTACGACTACATCCATAATCATAGCAGCCATAATTTGATCTGATATGACTCGTATCATCGCAATCATTTCCTCATGATCCCATACTGTAAAAGCCCAAGTAGAATTTTCAAATATTAAACTGAAGCGTTCATCTTGCCAAGTAGGAGTATGATTTCCAATCCAGCCAGCATCTTGAAATAGAATTTTCACAGAAGAAGCAGGGATTCCTTTTGTTCCTTCGCGAATAATGAGTCCGTTATGATAAATGTACATAATATATTGCCTCCTTTTGTACTTCATTTCTTTATGGATTAGATATTTCTTGCATTATGGCTTGTAAATGATAAAGGATTGATGATGAGAAAAAGACAAAATTAAAATTAAGATAGAAGTAGAGAGAGGTTATTTCATAGAGTGAAACATTTCGGAGTGATACGATTCATTCTGATTTAAAATGGTATTGTCAACCAGATAGTTGGAACGTAAAAAAAGAAAAATCAGGTCCCATCATTGAACCTAATGAGATGACTGATTATTGGCAGAAAACTCATTATGTTTTTGCTGTGGACAATGGGCATTTTCTTTATACAGAGATGAATGAGGATGTCATTATTATGACTAGAGTACGATCACATCCTGTACATCAATATGATCAAGCGGGACTAATGGTGCGTTTTTCTAAAGATTGTTGGATCAAAACATCTATTGAATACGAGCCAAATGGTCCATGTAAACTTGGAGTGGTTGTTACAAATTATGGATACTCAGATTGGTCTACTCAAAATTATAGCAAAGGGCCATTAGATTTATATTTTCGTATACGTAGGGAATCAGGAGATTATATCGTTGAATTTTTGGAAGTTGAAAAAGATAAGACTCTTTCGCCAAGTGAACTGATGGAACGAGAGTGGAATCAACTCCGTATTGCTAGATTAACGGAGGATATAGATGGACAATTATTTCAATGTGGGGTATATGCATGTAGCCCACAAGGAAGAGGTTTTGTGGCTGAGTTTGACTTTTTATCTATCGAAAAAGGGATTCTAGCACATCGCTATCAAGCTAAGAAATATTAATACCCCAAAAGCGAGAAAATTGACATCTTTATGTGAAAATGTACAATTTTTTGTTTTTAGGGGTTATAAAATTCTTAAGTTGATGGGCATGGGAGCACTATATCATAAAAAGAAAATTTTACATTTAGACACATTTTGGACACGGTTTAACCAGTACTCAGTACGCTAAGCGAAAGCCTAATTAAACAAGTTAATATAAGCAACCAGTAGGTGTTACAAATTAAATTTTAATAATGACATGCTATTTTATAGCAAAATAGAGAAAAGATTTATGCAACATAGAAGAGGATACATCTACATTTCACCTGGTTACAGCGACGCTGGTACTGAGCCCTATTAAGTCAAAGAAAGGCACTCATTGGAGTGCTTTTTCGTTTTGGGGAACAAAGAATTTCTTAACTTAATGGGGTCATATTAGGGAATAAAAGTAAGGCTATGACTCATTTTTACACGTATCTCAGCTATACTACATTATGTGAAATATTCCAATTTTGCATTTGGAAAGAACTTTTTCATATAAGAATAAAGGTGATTTTTTATATCTTCTTCTTCTTCTTTTTGATAAATATATTTACCAATCCCATATTTCCCCCATTTATATCTTCTTCTCTCTTCATCTAATTCTAATTTTGTCATAGGGTAGTTTTTTTCAATTACCCTCTTAGCAGGCTTTGTAAAACGATGTTGAATAAATTCAAATGTAATATCATCTCTTACATCAAGGGGTAATTCAGCATCGAGACGTTCAAACATATGATAGTAACCGTCCTGCCAACCTTCATGAAGATAGATAGGAGCCACTATGAACCCTAACGGATATCCTGCTCTGGCTACTTTTCCCGCTGCTTCAATTCTTTTAGGTAACGGGGAAGTACCTGGCTCAAAGTTTTTAATAACGTAATCAGCGTTTACACTAAATCGAAATCTTGTTTTTCCATTATGTTTTGCATTAAGCAAATGGTCCACATGATGAAATTTTGTAACAAATCTCAGCTTTCCATATTTAGATTCTCCAAAATGCTCAATTGCATGTTTAAGAGTATGAGTTAAGTGATCAATTCCTACAATATCTGATGTACACGAAGCTTCAAATCTTGTCAATTCAGGTACACGGGCCTCCATATATTTGTCAGCAGTTTCTAGAATTTCGTCAACATTTACATAAGTTCGGATATACGGCTTGCTTCCCATCGTTGTCTGTAAATAACAATAATGACAATGTCCCATACACCCTGTTGCAAAGGGAATAGCATACTCTGCTGAAGGCTTTGAAGTATCAAATTTCAGTGTTTTTCTAACACCAACGACAAGAGTAGATTTTGCTACTCGATATTTTTGGAAATCGTTTTCGCCTGGCAGGTCTCTCACTTGATTGTGGGAAGTAGTATGACGAATTTCAACATCCATATTTGAAAATTTCTCATAAAGTTCTCTCCCTAATGGATAATCTAATGCTTTGGGTTCAAAGTATACAAGTTTAGGCATAAACGGGTTATTCATTCTAACATCCCTTCTGAAACATCCCCATAATAGTAGGTATAGGCTTGATTTGCCTCTTCTTCAGTAGAATAAACCGCCATCTCATTTGTTAGTGGATAATAAGTTTCATAAAGAAATAATGCTAATTCATTTGGTCTCTCAGGATTATTGACAACTGCTGCAGCTTGTATATTTGCTACGTCCTGAGTGTGGGGGTTTCGATAAAAAATATAAACAATATCTCCAGCATGATAAACATTATTATTGTTAGAAAATTCCATCTTATCACCTTTTCTTTTTATAAAATTCAATGTGCTAAGTTATACATTATAAACTTTTTCCAATAGTGGATAAAAATATGTCTTCTTTTATCTAAAATAGGGGAGAATACTCCCGTCTCAAGGAATGTGAAGGGCGTAGCCCAATGAGTAGGTGGGGGATGAATCGCCTTCGGACAAGAGATGGCGATTTACCATCTCGATTGTCCGACTGTTCGAGTGCTACTTTTAATTCTAAAAGAATGTTAGAAAATTGTAATACTACTGTTTGTTTTTCTATGTCTTCACCTCTAAAATTATATACATAAGGAGGTGAAAGTCATGATTGTTAATAAAGCATATAAATTCCGTATATACCCAAACAAAAAACAAGAAATTTTAATCGCTAAGACGATTGGTTGTTCTCGATTCATATTCAATCGCTTTTTGGCACGTTGGAATCACACATACAAGGAAACAGGAAAAGGATTGACATATCATTCTTGTTCAGCAGCATTAACACAGTTGAAAAAGGAATTCATATGGCTGAAAGAAGTGGACAGTATTTCCCTGCAATCCGTACGCAAAAACCTTGTGGATACGTTCACTCGTTTTTTCAAAAAACAAACGGATGCACCTCGCTTTAAGTCTAAAAAGAATAAGATCCATTCCTATACAACAAAACAAACAAACGGAAATATTGCGATTGCAGGAAATAAAATAAAATTATCGAAACTTGGCCTCATTCGTTTCGCAAAGTCAAGAGAAGTAGAAGGGCGTATTTTAAACGCTACCGTTCGACGTAATCCAAGCGGGAAATACTTTGTTTCAATTCTTGTTGAAACAGAAGTGCAACGATTAGAAAAAACAGGTTCGTCTGTTGGTGTTGATGTTGGATTAAAAGACTTTGCTATTCTTTCGACTGGTGAAGTATTTGGAAATCCTAAATGGTTTCGTACATTGGAAAAGAGGTTGGCTGATGCGCAGCAGATTCTTTCCAAACGTGTAAAAGGTTCTTCAAATTGGAATAAACAGCGTGTCAAAGTCGCTCGCATTCACGAAAAAATCACCAACGCAAGAACAGACTACTTGCAAAAAATTTCTACCGAAATTGTCAAAAACCACGACATCATTGGTATTGAAGATTTGCAAGTGTCAAATATGCTGAAAAAACAGAAGTAAAGTATTTCATTTAACGATGTACAATGATGTGTGTAGAGATTAGTTTAAATGAGATTGCTAGGTTTTTGAATCAATACAAATAACATTTCGATTATCACACCTATTCCAATACCTATCGCATAAGCCAATAAGTCACTCCATAAAAAACCATAACCTAATACTAATCCACCTAAAGTTGTTTCGCGAATATGATCTATCCAACAAGCATGATACAATTGGCTGAACTCAATGATATAACAAAATGATATGGCAAGTAACACAATAATTTTTGTTTGAGCTCTATTGAAAATAAATCCAAAACCAATAAAAATCATTAACGCCCATAGTGCATCTCCTAAGTATGTATTCAAAATATGTGGTAATACATAAGCAATTTTTCTTGAAGTTAGCCCTAATATAATTACAATGACGGTCATCATTGCGTATAGGAATCGATTGCGTTTTAATGTCATATGTAAATCTCTCCTCAAAGTATACTTTCGAAAATTAATAGCTTAATGATTTGTAGATTAAAATATTGTTACGTGCTGCAAATATGTTCTTGTTAAGAATACAGTCTCATGTAACTATGCAATTGTAGTTTATACCATTCCTTGTAACGAGAGGGTTTTTATACATTATAGATTGAATAACAATAAAAGGAAATGTTCAATCGTAGTTTATATATAGTGGGTTAGCGGTGTGGAACGTATAAAAGGAGTTGCTTCGTTATTTTTTTGTAGTTTGGATATACCTTCTTTATTGAAAGAATTAGGTTTAGTTTTTATGTTTGAAATAAAGTGATATTAGATAGTAAGGGATGGGAGGTCCATAATTGAGGAGCATTCAGTATAAACGTGTTTATATTTCAGAATAGCCTCTTCAAAATATTTAATTATGCTTTACATGCTTTTCAATTCAAACTGGAATGGGGCTAGTTTACTTAGACCTCATATATAGGTGTGAGGCGCTCTGCGCTTTAAATTAAGTATAAGATTTTTAAATCTGTCATTTTCGACAGGTTTTTTATTTTAAGGAGGGAATTTGTATTATTTGTCGTATTTTAAAAAAATAATAGATTATATAGAATATCTGAATGATTTTGTGTAATTAGCAGTTGAAACTCTAAATAAGTTTGGAGTTAGTGCAAACAGCAAACTCTTTTGTTTAATTTGAGGTTTTTATATAGCGACATAATTCTGACATGCTACATTGGGCATATAATCCTAACAGAAGCTTGGATATTCAGATGTGTAACACTTGTTTAGAAAGATGGAGGTTATTAATGTTTAGTCAAAAAAGAATAAGAGATTATGGTGTGAAAATAGGACGCTTAGAAACAGGCTACTATAACTCTATTACAGATGTTGAAGGAGTTACTGTTGGGCATGTAACTCTTAGTGATAAGGATATACAAACGGGTGTCACAGCTATTCTTCCTCATCAAGGCAATATATTTAAGGAAAAACTAATTGCCTCAAGCCATGTAATTAATGGGTTTGGCAAGACTATGGGAACCATACAAATCAATGAACTAGGTACATTAGAATCTCCCATAATTTTAACGAATACATTAAGTATCGGAACAGCTGCCGATGCATTAATTGAATATATGTTAGAACATAATCCAGAAATAGGACGAACGACTGGAACTGTTAATCCAATCGTATGTGAATGCAACGACATGCTATTGAACGATGTTCGAGCTAGATTTATAAATAAAGAACATGTGATTCAAGCATTAAACAATGCCTCATTCGAAGTTCAAGAAGGTACTGTTGGAGCAGGTACTGGAAT
The DNA here is from genome assembly GCF_050473865.1 of Bacillus sp. S10(2024). Classification (NCBI taxonomy): domain Bacteria; kingdom Bacillati; phylum Bacillota; class Bacilli; order Caryophanales; family Bacillaceae; genus Bacillus; species Bacillus sp. S10(2024). Next base: position 931,638 of record NZ_JBFLUR010000002.1, read on the forward strand.
GCTGTGTTATTCATTAAAAGGTGGCATAGGTACTGCTTCTAGACGCATGAGAATGGAACATGGAACTTATACTATGGGTATTTTAGTATTATCTAACTTTGGAATCTTGAGTGATTTAAAAGTGAATGGAAAAGCTGTTGGAGAAGAATTGAGAGATGCTATCATTCAATCGCGTGAAGAACAAGATAAGGGATCAATTATCATAATTGTGGGAACAGATCTTCCCGTATCAGAAAGACAGCTAAATCGAATTATAAAAAGAACTATAACAGGCTTATCACGTACTGGTTCTATCATTACAACTGGAAGTGGTGAGGTGGTAATTGGTTTTTCAACAGCTACAAAAATCCCCCATGAAAAAACTGCACATTACATTTCGGTTCCAATGATTCACGAAGAAGATATAGATTTAGCATTTCGAGCTATTGGTGAGGCTACTGAAGAGGCTGTTTTGAACTCATTAGTGACTGCCACACATGTTATTGGACGAGATGGAAATGAAAGACCCACTTTCAAAGATTTATTAGATAAATATGACATTCAATTAACATAGAAAGTGAAAATGTTTTTTATAAGTGATATTCCTTCCTAACTACCGATAACACTGATTGTGCGAGGGGGCTTTTAAAGATTTTGCGATACCTTGGTTTTACATTAGAAAACAGAAGCTTCGATATTGGATTATGGATGTGGATATGGAAGAACGTTACTTGAGCTAAAACAAAATCAATTTATGAATTTGTACGGTGTAGATTTTTCAGAGGAAATGATTAAGCGAGCGAAGTTACTTAATAAAGACATCCATTTTGAGGTTGTTGAGAGTGGAAAGATTCCTTTTCCAGATCATTCTTTCGATGCGGTACTGTTAGTTGCGGTATTAACTTGTGTCTATCGTAATCAAGAGCAGGAGGCTATTTTACAAGAGGTGAAAAGAGTATTAAAGCCTGAAGGAATTGTTTATATTAATGATTTCTTACTAAATGATGATGACAGAAATATAGATTGGTATACCAAATATTATGAAAAGTATCATACATACGGTGTATTTGAGTTACCTGATGGAGCTATGTTGCGGCATCATAATGAGGAACGAGTAAAAGAATGGACAAGCAATTTTCAACAGTTAGAATATGAAAGAGTAGAATATGTGACGATGAATAGAAATCGCTCTAATGGATTAGTATATATGGGAAGTTTGAAGTAATAGAATTTTTGAATCATATGTGATGAAGGGATGAATCTAGTGGATACAGTAATAGTTTATCATTATGACGCATTTAGCGATAAACCAAATAAGGGAAATCCGGCAGGGGTTGTTTTACAGGCTGACAAGTTACCTGATGATGAGATGCAGAGTATAGCTTATAAAGTCGGATTTAATGAAACTGCTTTTGTAATGGAATCAAGCGTAGCAGATTGGAGAATCCGTTACTTTACTCCAGGATATGAAATGGATCTTTGTGGTCACGGGACTATAGCTGCCATTTATGCAATGCAAACTAGAGGTCTAATTAAAGAGGCGGGAGACTTTACAATCGAAACGAAAGCAGGGGTTTTACCAATAGAAGTGGAGTTAGATTCCAACAGTAGACCATACATAACGATGAAACAAGCAAATCCACAGTTTCAAGGATTTGATGGTTCAATAGAAGAGTTAGCTGCTTCTATCAACCTACATAAAAATGAATTAGAAGAAAACTTATCAATTGTATATGGAAGTACAGGGAATTGGACTTTATTAATTCCAGTGAAAAAGCTTGCGTCTTTTAAAAAGATGAAACCAAACAACAGGTTATTTCCATCTATCTTAAAAGAAATGCCTCGAGCTTCCATTCACCCTTTCTGTTTCGAAACATACGACTCAAATGCTCATATGCATGCACGTCATTTTTCATCAGCATATGCTGGTACAATAGAAGACCCAGTAACTGGAACAGCTTCTGGAGTTATGGGTGCATATTACGTTATGTTTATTGATAAAGAATCTAACGAAAAAAGAGAATTTTTAATAGAGCAGGGGCATGAAATGGGGAAAGATGGAAGAGTGCGAGTAATGGTGAGAAAAGAACAGAATGATACTTTAGAGGTTAAGATTTCGGGAAGTGCGGTGTATGTGAACGAGTTTGAAGTTACTTTATAAAAATGTTTAGCAAGAATGGATGTTTAGTTTTTTATTATAAGTAATTTTATAAAATTGATTCAAAAAGCCATGGGGGCGGAGATGTTATTAAATAATTTTATGCACAAAACATTTCCTAATTTAGAACTTAGACCACCTTTGTTTGATAGTTGGGAGATTGGTATCCGTTTTGAATTAGGTGTGGACTATATTTATGATGACAGGGGTGTGATTTGTTAGCTACATCACCTGAAACAATAAGAGAAATTTATAATAAATATAATGAGTAGATTTTAGATTACAACAGGGATGAAATTGCTAAGGTGTTTAAATAATATATGAAGGACTTAGCTTGAATATAGGGAAATCTTATTTATGAGATAATTCTTTTTTTATTTATGTAAATATTAACAGTAATGTTTAAAACAATCTATAAAAATTAATGTATTTTTTATTTTACTTGAAATGAATAAAGAGATTATTAATGAATGGAGAGATTTAAATATTGAATGCACTATTAGGAATTACAGAAATTATTGATGAAAATAAAGTTAAGATCAACTACAGAGAAGCTGTCAGAGCAATTATTATTCAAGACAATAAGATCCTTCTCGTTCATTCTAACTTAGGAGATTATATATTTCCTGGAGGCGGGGTTGAGAAGGATGAAAGCCATGCAGAAGGGTTAATGAGAGAGGTAGCTGAAGAGACGGGTTATCTTAACTGTGTAATCGGAAAGAAAATGGGTGTGGTCGTTGAAAGGTATATAGATAAATATGATGAGAAAGCTATCTTTCAAATGACTTCCCATTATTATTTTTGTGAAGTGAATGGTGAGAAAAGCGCTCAAAAGTTAGAAGGCTATGAGCTTGAACAAGAATATACACCACAATGGGTAAGGCTTGATGAGGCAATTAATCAAAATGAAAATATCATTAACCAATGTGAACAAAATTGGTGGATACATCGAGAAAATTTTGTTTTAAAGGAACTGCATAAAATCAAAAATTAAATTCATGATATAAAAGAAAGTGGGAGTGACAAGTTGAATATTAGAGTAGCGAATGAATTAGATTATCCTTCTTTAAGAAAAATATATTTAGAATCACGTCGTAATAGTTTCCATTGGGCGAATATAGAAAAAATGACTCTAGAAGATTTTGATAAGGACACTGTAGAAGAATATATTATTTTAGTAGAAGAAAATAATCATATCCTTGGATTTGCTTCTTTGTACTTGCCAGAAAACTTTGTACATAATTTATTTGTTCATCCTGATTTTTTCGGTAAGGGTGTTGGTGGAGAGTTACTTAATGCTTCTATAGAAAAAATGAATAAACCGATAAGATTGAAGTGCATATCTGAAAATGAAAAAGCAATGAAATTCTATGAAAGTAAAGGTTGGAAGAAGGTTGTTGAAGAGGGAGAACCTGGGGAAAGATATTGGGTTATGGAATATGAATGAAAATATATAAGGAAAAGCCTGTTGATTAGGCTCTTTTTTGTTGAACTTATGTAAGATGAAAACACAAAATTACACTGCTAATCTTTAATCACAAATAATTTAGGGGGAGAGGCATCGATACATGCCATCAAGTCACGAATTTTTTATAATTATTTGCTACTTTGTCCCGAGTTACAAGAACGCTGGTACTGGGCTAACAAAACAAACTCCCCCCTAAAACGTTAAAAATTTCAGGTGTTGCAGGTTATTCTTTGAATTGTTGCTGTCCACTTACAGGAAGTCAGTTAATTTATGCTCAAAATGTGTCTAAACGTGCAATTTTCCTGAAATAATATGTGCTCCTCAATAGACTAGGCACAAAAAACAATCTCTAACTCTTCTTTTCTCGTAACCTAGTTGGGTTTAGTGGTTTTAAAATTACGAATAGATATTATTTTCTAACTATATTTTTTACAAAAAACATCTTTTGTGGAAAAATATACATTGTGGTAAATTTCTAATTTAATGTAGAAGAAAGGTTATGTATAGATAAAGAAAAAGAAATTGTTTGTGGACTTTCTGGAATAGGACATATTAGTGATGAAGCTAAAAAACATGGAGAAATTTTAGATTTAGAGGAGAGGATTTGAGATGAAATCCTTTAAAGCCATCATACATAATAAAAATTTATGCATTGTATTAGGAAGTCAACTAGTCTTTCAATTAGGGATATGGTTCGGTACAATTGGTAATTTACAATTTTTACAAATACATATAAAATCTCATGTTCTTCAGGCTTTTTTTCTTGTTATTGGTGGTGTCCTTGGGGTTATAATAGGCCCTTATGCAGGACGTTATATAGATTCTACTTCTAAATTAAAAGTATTACAATTAGTCGGATTGATGAGAATTGCATCTGTTTTATCAATGTTAGTTGCCATATATACGGGATCAATTTATTGGATGGTTATTTATAGTATAGGAATTGGCTGCTCGGCTTCTTTTTTTAATCCCACTATACAAACAATATTGCCAACTTTAGTTAAAGAAGATGACTTAATTACGGTTAATGCTATCAATATAAATATTATCACTTTATCAAGAATTTTTGGAGCTGTATTAGCTGGTCTTTTATTAACAGTCGCTCCTCTATATACATTATTTATTATTGCTCTTATTGCTTATGTAACCTTATATTTTATCAATTTTTTATTAGTTATTCCAAACGATGTACGATTGAATCCTAAAAAATTTAAGACTAATTTTAAGGATATTTTCCCTGTTATTATAAAGAATCATTCTATTAAAGTAGTTCTTACGTTATCCATTATCCCTCTAATCTTTATTTCAGGCTTTAATTTATTTGTTATTGAGATTGGAAAGGGACAACCGGGTTCAATCATGGGTATACTCTATTTTATGGAAGGGGCAAGTATATTAATTGCAGGATTATTTATCAAAAAAGTAATAAAACGATATCAAAAACAAGTGCGTATCCTTTTATTTACTTGCTGTTTGATGGGTATAGCTCAAATTTTATTATCATTGACAAACTTTTATCTAACTATTTTCTCTTTTAGTATATTTGGTTTGGCATATGGTATGTTTAATCCTCTTTTATACACATATGCACAACAAAAAGTTCCTTCAAGTATTCATGGAAGATTTTTTTCATTTAAAACAATGTTAGATCGTACCATTATGCAACTATGCTTGGTGTTAATTGGATTTTTACTAGATCAAATAGGATATAGAAGTTTAATGGTTTTGTTAGGTATATGTACTCTTACCCTAGTTTCTTCTATTATAATTGATTTTAAGGTAAACCCTAAAAGCTATACAATTGAGAATAGAAATAATTATTCTGATGTTTAATTAACTAATGGGCCTAGTGACAGGGTTCTTACTGCAAACCGCAAAGTAAATAAGATAATACTTTTATCAGTGGGCGATTGTATCTGGTAATGCTAGAAAATCTTTTGATAAAGCGATATGGTATTATTCTTAAGTGCAGATAATGTTTAGTTGTTTTTAGAAAACAATTCTAGTTTATCAGAAATCAATAAATTCATATCAAAAACGTTATCTTTTTTGTGTATTTCTCCAAAAAGAATAACGTTTTTTCGTTTTATAGATACAATTTCACTTAAGTTTGATAGGCGTAAGACGGTACTCCTAACTGTGTTTATCATATACAGTTAAAACAAGCACCTTACGACTGTATTGTTTCAACTAACATCAACTTTTTAAGCAATTCTTCAGTCGTTAAAACGGTGGCAAACTCATCTTCAAAAGCTTTTTGAACATCAATTATAATTCACTTGTTACTATACTAGATAGTCGGGGAACAGCGTTGAAAAAAGATGAACTTCTATAGTCACTACCTTAATCAAGAAAAGCAGTAACTTGATTTATGTTTTCTAACGCATTTGGGCCAATCTTCAACGTTGATGTTGGTTCGCCTGTACCTCCGTAAATAAATGGATAGCACATAAGTCCTCTATCTAAGATACAAGGTAATGGAAGAACTAAAGATACGCTGCCAACATTGTATCCAGTTATTTGCTTAATTTCTTGTGGAGTCGCCATTTTCAATTGATTACATCTTAAAATTCCCGATACTTCTTGTAAATTTACACGTCCGCGAGCTCCAGAAACAATAACCGCAAAATAATCTTTTTCTGACTTGATCACTAATGTTGCAGCCGTTTGACCAATCTCAATTCCGAAATAATCTGCACCTTCTTGGGCGGTACGTATTTGTTTTTCATGATGAATAATATCAAATGGAACTTCATGTTCTAGCAAAGTCATTTTTAAATTATTCATTGGTAAAAATCCCCCTTAGTGTAAATATATTTCCTAATAAAATTATACTATCTTTTGGATAACATAAAGAAAACTACGTGTTAGTAACGCTATCATTCTCCTCATCTAAAAAGGAAAAGAAGGGAAGTAACATACCAAATAAAGCAGGAATCATAATAAAGCTACCAATCATGATATACAAAAAACGGATACCTGATATTTCGACAATTTGCCCTGCAAATAAAATACCTAAAGGCATAGTTGCTCGGATCAAGAAGAGTCGAACAGAAAATATTTGTCCCATAAGATGAGAAGGAACGATTTTTTGAAGAAGACTCGTTTGATAAATATTGAAAAACGGGAAACAAATACCTCCAAGAATTTCGCATAAAACAGCAAGAGGAAAGGAGGTTACAAAACCAAGTAAGAAAAAGGATAACCCGCCCATAAGTAGACCAGGAAGCATAACATATCTTTGCGGCCATGTATTTCCCCATTTTCCGACTAGAAAAGAACCAATTACATAACCGAAAGGAAAACTCCCCATAAAAATACCATATGAAAAAGATGTTCCGCTTAATTCTTCTATTATATATGGAACGTTGATTACCATGGTTACCCCAACGCTAAATTGAACTAAAGAAGTAAAGAAGCCAAGCCATATAAGCGTACGTTGCTTGAAAAAATATTGATATCCAGAAATGATTTGTTTTAACCAAGTCACCTTTTTACTATCGTGTGTAACGGAAGGCTCATGAAGATAAGCAAGGCTACTCGCACTTATAAGAAATAAAACTCCTACCATTATATAAGTAGATGAAGCTCCTATGTAAGCAATGATGAGCCCTCCTAGTGTAGGAGCTAAGAAGCTCATTGTTCGGACTGTACCGTCGAGCCAAGCATTTGCTTGTGTCAGTTTATTATGTTCGACCATTGTAGGAAGCAGGGCTGACGCAGCAGGAACATATAGAGGTTGCAGAATTCCAAGTACGATTTGAATAATGAACAAACTCCATATCTCAATCTGACCTGAAAACATAAGAAGAACGGGTATAAAAAACACCATTCCTCTTAAAATTTGAGCCCACAGCATAATATATTTACGACTTATCCTGTCAATGAACGGGCCGATAAACAGCTGAAGAATTAAAGACGGGATAAAATACGTTAGCCATAGCGTTCCCATAGCGGACTTTGACCCGGTCAATTCATACAATAATAACGAATTACATAGAGCGCCTATCGCTCCTCCTAGTTCAGAAATGGTTTCTCCGAGCCATAAACATAAAAAAGAACGATTGGTAAATACATGTTGATTTTCCTTCATTTTTTCACCTCTTTTCTAGAAAACGCTGTAATTTTTCTTGGAGAGAAGTTAAATGATCAAGCTGTATATAATACCGAGAACCTTTGCCATTAATGATGCGAGCTGCTCGAAGTAAAGACAAATGATGATGAAGAGTCGTTTTTGGAATTTTAAGCTGCTCGGTTAGCTCTTGAAGTGAGTGATCTCTTTCTGTTAGCAACTTTATAATTTTTAATCGCGTTTCATCTCCAAGTGCCTTAAAACTATGAACTAATGTAGAAGGTGGAGAATAAGGATCTTCGATTAAACTCACATTATTGTCTGAGATTGGATAATAAAATACTTTCATCCCTGGTAAAGTTGTTTCTACATTCCAAGGCCGATACACATATTGCGGGATAAGTATAACTTGATGAATAGAAGGCTCAGGTTGATACATACTGCCTGCTATATATTTAACAAGCTCTTCTGGATGATACGTTGATTGAAGCGCACGTTTTTGCTGGGCATCACGTTCAAGCATACTGGTAAACTCGATGTAATTAGGTTGTATCACAGTTTCATACCAACCTTCAGAGATAATTTTTAAATGTTGTTTAAGCAAGGAAGTATCGATAGATGAAATATGTTTCATGTATGCTGGAAAGAATTTATGATGTTGGCAAGCTTTTATAAGGGAAGCAATAGCTGCACTGTCTTGCTGGGATGCTTTTTGCCGATGATCTTCATGCTGTAATCCGATATAAGGAAGAGAGTACCAACGTAATTCCTCTTCAGTTAATTCATCAAGAAAATGAAAGAAACTTTCAAGAGAATCAAAAATACGTGAGTGAAGTAATTGCAGCAAAGCAAACCACGTATTGTGCTTGTGTGTATACTGTAGTTCTTCGCGTACAGCCGCAGGTAATTTTTTCCGAATGTCCGCCCAATACTCGATTGGCTTTTCAAAGGTATGATGAAAATCATAATACGTAAAAGCCGCAATACCTAATCCCATTTCGAATAAAATCGAATGTTTAATTTGAACAGAATACGTTTCTCTTGTTGCATTTAAGTTCATTACTTTCATTGTTTAGCCCCCTTTTTATTTTATTCTATATTTTTGGAATTTTATTTTCAATAATTTTCGAATAATTTAAAAATAATACATAATACTTAAGGTTTAATGAAGGTTTTTTTAGATCAGTGAAGAATTTGTATATGTTTAAAATATAGTAAAAGTAAAAGGGTGGAGAAAAGCATGCAGATACAACAATTTAACCAGCACATTGAAGAATTATTTCGAGAACATTTACGTAAGTACGGTGATCAGTTTGGGATGACAAACGTAAGCCATGAACATTTTCATAAGATTGGTTATGCTACTAATTTAACACTTGAAACGATTGAAGAAGCAAAGAAAGAGAATGTAGATATGATGATAACGCATCATGATGCATGGGAGTTTCTATACGGAATGGAAGAAGCTTGTCTAACAAAACTGAAAGAATATAACATCAATCACTTTTGGGTGCATTCACCGTTAGATTTTGTTGAATTCGGAACATGTACTTCGTTATTTCATACAATCGAAATTGATGAAATGATAACGTATTCTTCTTGTGACGATGAAGAATTACCTGGCGTTGGTGAATATACAAATCCAATTCCGTTTGCAGAGCTTGTAGAAAGAGTAGAGAATAAACTAGGTGAAAAGGTGAAGGCGTGGAAAAATAATGATAAAGAAGTAAAACGAGTTGGTATTATAACAGGAGCAGGTCATTCAACTGATCATATTCAAGCAGCGCTGGATAGTGGCTGCGATACATACATTACGGGAGAAAAGACGTTATATACAGTTCAATATGCGCAGTTTAAAAGGATTAATCTTATCGTGGGTAGTCATACGTTTACCGAAATATTTGGGGTGGAAAGTTTAGTGAAAAGGTTGCAGGAGTTGGATAACTCGCTTGAGGTTGTTCGATTGAATGAGGAGCACATGGAATAGATAAAGGGTGATGAATTTCTGACAACGATTTATGCAAATTGCGGCCTAGAAAAAGCATGGTATTTCTAACCATGCTTTTTCTATTATTCATGAACGCTCCTGTGTATAAAATCTTCGACGATAATATTAAAGAGATTAGGAGCATCGTGATGAACTAAATGGCCAGCTTTAGGAACGACAGCTTTTTCAATAAAAGTAGAATTGTTGAAATGTGAAAATAAATATTTCGTATCAAGTTCAGCGTTTGCTCCAGCGATTAATAGAGTAGGTATTTCTATCTCTTGTAATTGCTGAATTTGCTCAAAAGGATACCAGTTACTTTGAAAACTAATTTCAAGGAGTGTTTTCCAATCATTTTTCATATGAAGTTTATTAAAATAGTGTATGGAATTTTGGTCCTTCATTAACAATTGTAAACGATGTGCGTTTTCTTCGTTTAATACCTCCCAGTTTTCAGGTTTTTCTAACATAATACCAGCAAGCGTACAGGAAGATACTTTTTGTTGTGGAAGTTGTAAAATATGAGCGGTAATAAGAGCACCTAAGGAGGTACCAACAATTTGGTATGTTTCTAAGTGGAGCTGCTCGGTTAATTCTAGTATATCTAGTGCGGCTTGTTGAAAAATAATTAGTGAAATCTTCAGCGTACGAATGACCGTGTCCTCTTAGATCGGGAACAATAACACGAAAATGGTTACTAAAATAATCAATTTGATGTTGGAAGCTTGACGCCCCGGTTTCTAGACCAGGATGCAAAAAAATAACAGGGTCTCCTTTTCCCTATTCTTCAAAGTACAATTGCATATAACCACCTCTATTGTATAGAATATATATATTATAATGTATTTTTCTGAATTTTAGTTAGAGCAAAATCTTAAAAATAAGTCCATGAGCCTTCAGAAATCGTTGTAAATGTAGCTGTTAATTATGGGGAAATTACAGATGTCAAGTAGGAGGCTTTGCTTCTAATTTTCAAGATATATTTATATAAATTAAGAAATATTAATAATCATACTTATGTGAAGAACGAGAGCCATATTTTAAGATTAATAATGTTGGGGGTATATATGCAATTTAAATATGAGTTAATTGGTACCGGTTGGGCGAACGGATTTATTGAACTAAACTCCCAAAAAATTGTATTTAGTCCCAGTTACATAACTGATGCATTTGGAGGTTTATTAGGTGGTTTAACCGACTTATCAAATGGTGAAGAACGAGTTGTAACTTTTTTATGGGAGGAAGAGCCCCATGGATTAGGTTGGAGACTCGAGCTTCAAGACAGCAAGGAACTATTCTTAACTATAACAGAATATAATGACACACTAGACTATATTAAGGGGAAGGAAGGCGTGACCATTGTAGACGCCACTTGTAATTTTCTTGACTTTGTTAAAATGGTTATAAAAGAAGCGGATAAAATATTACTTAGATATGGAATTGTGGGTTATCAAAATTTATGGGCCGAACACGAATTTCCATTAAGCAGTTACTTGCAACTGAAATATTTCTTAATGGAAGCAGACAAAATTTCCTTACAGACTAAAGAGAAATGTGAAAAAAAGGAATTAAAACAAGAGCTTCAATTCCTTATTCGTAATTTTAACTTTTAACTTTTACTTTTAAAAAGGATGTAAGCGACTGGTGAATGTATGGATAGGTGTTTTAAAATATGATACATATTAGCTATCATAAGTACTGTGATGGTAGTTTGAAGTGAAAATTTACATAATAATAGAAACATATGAAGGGAATTAGATTTAGAAAATGAAACAACAATACATAAAAGGAATACCATTTTGTAGTTTGGAGTATAAGCAGGTAGTAAATGTACTAAAAGATTGGGTATCAGAAAAGAACGGGAAACCAAGATTTATTGTTACTGCTAATCCTGAAATTGTGATGTCTGCGAAAGAGACATCAGCCGAATCTGTACACTTCAAAAACATTTTGTTATCTGCGGATTTAATCACAGCTGATGGAATCGGTGTTGTAATAGGCTCTAAAATTTTAAATGGGCAGTTGAAAGAGCGGGTTACAGGTGCAGATTTAACGTATGACTTAATAGAATATTGTAATCAAAACAGCTATCGCGTGTTTCTTTTTGGAGCTGCTCCAGAAAATAATGAAAAAGCAATTAAAAATTTAAAAATAAACTATCCACATGCCATTTTTCAAGGGCAACACGGTTTTATAGGTAAGGAACAAATCGGAGAAGTTAAAAATCATATTAAACAGTTTCAACCACATTTGCTGCTTGTAGGCCTTGGTTCTCCTAAGCAAGAGATGTTTATCTATGATAATCTACAAGAACTAAATGTTCCTTTGTCCATTGGTATTGGCGGAATGATCGACATCATATCAGGTAATGTGAAAAGAGCCCCAAAGGTTATGAGAGATACAGGAACAGAATGGTTATATAGATTGGTAACACAGCCGAAGAGAATCAAACGGCAGCTTGTACTGCCGAAGTTTTTGTTGTCAGTTATGGCGGATAGGGTTAGAAAAACAACGAATTAAAAGTATAAAAAGAGATGGGAAACCATCTCTTTTTATACTTTTAAAGAATTATTATTGGATCCAAAGTTTAAACAGCCCTTCTGTCACTCCTATGTTGTACATGTAATATATTCCAAATATTATACTGATGCTCCCGGTTATTTGGGTGAGTGTTTTATTCAGACTTATTTTTTTGGCACTAAAAACAAATGGAATCCCAATAATTGTTGTAAAGAAAAGCATCCCAATAACAGTTCCTACACCAAATATAAGAATATAAATAGCCGCTTCCCAAACATTCTTCACCGTACTCATAGTTAATAGAACCATTGCTCCACTTCCAGCAAGTCCGTGCACTAAGCCGATGAACATGGATTTTAAATATGAAACATTTTTATGTTGGTGTTGATGCTCATGTTTACCGCTATGTATATGAGAGTGGATATGCTTATGTTCTTCCCCATCATGTTCATGCTGATGTACATGAATATTTTTTAAAGAAAAGACGGTAGTCACACCAAGATAAACGAGCATAATACCTACTAGAAATTCTAATGACATCGCCCACTTTTCTGGTATTTCACCTTTCATAAAAATAAGAATAATTCCAATGATAAATAACGTAGCAGTATGACCTATTCCCCAGAATACTCCCGCTAAAGTGGAACGAGATAATTTTTTACTCTGACTAGCAATAGTAGAAACAGCGATTACATGATCCGGCTCAATTGCATGCTTGATTCCAAGTACAAATCCTAAAGCCAGAATGGATAGAAAACCAATCTCCATTCAAATACCTCCTCTAATAATATAACTTGTGAGATAAAGTGAAACTTTACTCAGTGGGGAGTTTTTCATCCCCCACTGAGTATTAGCCCGACCAATCGGGTTTTTACGGGCAGTTTATTTACCGCCTAACTTTTTTGCTTTTGCTAAATTTTGAGGTGGGAGTATTACTGCACGTTAATGCTGGATGGAAAGTTTAGAAACACGTTATAAATGTTAGTAAAAAAGAAGTAACATTCAACCCAATGCAGGAATGTTATTTCAAAGGTAAATTATAACAGAGAAAAATTAATTACTTTTATAAAAGTGGAAAAATTCATAAATTCTTCTTAAACGAGCAGGTGAGTTAATTTAAGAAAAAAATTCTATAGATAAGTGCGATGTTGTTGCCTTTAACTTGTTGATGTGCAAATCAATATTAAAAGAATTTTATTACACGAACAACAAAACAGACACATTTCGTTCATATTCGAACTTCTTGTGAACTTTCCACTATTTGGGACAATGTTTTCCAAAATAATACTATAATCAATTTAGCAAAACACATCAGAAGTGAAGGGGTGAATACGCATGTTTTCTAATATTGGCATTCCTGGTTTAATTTTAATTTTAACTCTTGCACTTATAATATTTGGCCCTAAGAAGCTCCCCGAAATTGGTCGTGCGTTTGGTCAAACGTTAAAAGAATTTAAGAAATCTACAGCTGAGTTAAGGGATGATGTGGTAAGTGAAGTGAAGATCGAGAAAAATGAAGAGCAAAAAGTTGAAACAAAGTAAGGTGTAGTAGAAAGAATTTGGAATGTTCGCGGTTTTACTTGTTATGAAAGCGATTTCGTATTTTTTATACGAGTCGTTTTTTTGTAAAGCGGTAGCCGTTACCATTGTGAATGGGTAGGGGAAGAGGATGATAGATAAAGAATTGCAGATTGTGGACCATTTAGAGGAATTGCGCAAACGGATTATTATTTCAGCTGTTGCATTTGTTGTCTTTTTTATCGTTGGGTTTATGTTTACCACTGATATTTATAAATGGTTTGCAAAGGGTATAGATATGAAACTATCGGTACTCGGACCAAGTGATATATTATGGGTATATTTTATGCTTGCGACGGTGGTTGCAATTGCAGGAACAATCCCTGTAATTGCGATGCAAATATGGTTGTTTGTACGTCCAGCGCTGCGTCCGAAAGAGAGAAAGGTTACGCTTACGTATGTACCAGCACTCTTTTTCTTATTTATCATTGGGCTTGCGTTTGGCTATTTTGTTATTTTTCCTATGATTCTTTCGTTTTTGCTTCATTTGGGTCAGGACATGTTTGTTGCTCAATTTACAGCGGAGAAATATTTTCAATTTATGATGAATGTGACGTTGCCGTTTGGGGTTTTATTCGAGCTTCCGGTTGTAGTTATGTTTTTAACTTCACTTGGTATTTTAAATCCCTACGTATTATCAGCCATTCGTAAGTATGCATATTTTATTTTGGTTGTAATTGCTGTTGTCATTACACCGCCCGATTTCGTGTCCGATTTTATTGTAACGATTCCCTTATTAGTATTATATGAAATTAGTATCTTTCTATCTAAATTTGTTTTTCGAAAGCAATTGAAGCGTCAGCAGGAAGAAGAAAAAGAATGGAATGTGTATGAGCAAGGGGGCGCTATCAAATAGTTATGAAAAGTGATTCAAGAGTTTTTTCTGAACAATTTTTCTATATCAAGGTGAAAATTTGATTAGTATGTTACATTTACTCTGAATTTTTGAGTATTACCTACTTGTTCCATGGAAAATGGAGGGGGCTAGCAAATGAAAAAGCAGAAAACAATCTATGAAACTGCGATGGATAACGGGGTTACCCGAAGAGATTTTTTAAAAATGTGTACGGTATTGGCTGCGGCGGTTGGTCTCGATTTTTCAAAAACGGATAAAGTCGTAAAGGCGATGGAGACGAGTACAAGAGTTCCTGTAGTATGGCTGCAATTTCAAGATTGTACAGGCTGTTCGGAGTCGTTTATCCGTTCTTCTCAACCTAAAGTTGAAAGCGTTTTATTTGATATGATTTCACTCGAATATACAGAAGTTCTTTCGGCTGCATCTGGATTTCAAATTGAAGAAGCGATGGAACAGGTGTTGAAAAAATATAAAGGAAAGTATGTTCTTGCTGTTGAAGGAAGTATTCCCCAAGAGGGCTTCTTAAACATTGGGGGAAAATCAGGAAAAGATACTTTTATTGAAATGGCTTCGAACGCACAAGCGGTCATTGCTTATGGGTCTTGTTCTGCATGGGGTGGCATTCCTGCTGCTTATCCGAATCCAACAGGTGCAAAACCAATTACGAGCTTTCAAACGAGTACACCTACTATTCTCGTTCCAGGTTGCCCGCCGATTGCAGAGGTAATGACTGGTGTGATAGCTCACATAATAACGTTCGGAAAATTGCCGGAATTAGATCATCTGGGACGTCCGAAGGCATTTTATCGTCACCGTATTCATGATAAATGTAACCGCCGTGCCTATTTTGATGCAGGCTTGTTTGTAGAGTCCTTCGATGATGAAGGAGCAAAGCAAGGGTATTGCTTATATAAGGTTGGCTGCAAAGGGCCAACAACATATAATTCCTGTGCTGAAATGCGCTGGAATGGAGGGGTTAGCTATCCGATTCAATCGGGAAATCCTTGTATTGGTTGTTCAGAAAAGGGATTCTGGGATAATGGTCCTTTCTACACAAGAAGAGCGAAAATTCCAGGCTCACAAACAACAATTAATCCGGATACGATTGGATTAGCAGCCGTTGGTGTTACGACAGCGGGTATTGCTGTTCATGCAGCAGGAACTGTAATTAAGAAAAAAATCGATGACAAACGAGGGGAAGACGAATGAGCGAGCGTATAGTAGTAGATCCAGTTACGAGAATTGAAGGCCATCTTCGCGTTGAGGTAGATATCGATGATAGGGGGATGATTAAGGATGCATTTAGTTCTGGGACAGCGGTTCGGGGACTGGAGTTAATTGTTCGAGACCGGGACCCTCGTGACGTATGGGCGTACATTCAACGTATTTGTGGTGTTTGTACATCGACTCATGCTCTTGCGTCACTTCGGGCTGTTGAGGATGCATTAGAAATTAAAATTCCGAGAAATGCTCATTTAATACGGGACATTATGAATATGGTAATCTTCTTTCATGACCATGTCGTTCACTTCTATCATTTGCATGCGTTAGACTGGGTCGATGTAATAAGTGCTTTACATGCAAATCCTTCTGAAACATCACGAATTGCACAATCGATTTCAAGTTGGCCAAAATCTTCCCCGGGCTATTTTGCAGATGTGCAAAACAAAATAAAGAAGCTTGTAGATAGCGGACAGCTTGGCATATTTGCGAATGGATATTGGGGACATAATGCATATAAACTTCCGCCAGAAGTGAACTTATTAGCAGTTGCTCACTATCTAGAAGCACTTGACTGGCAAAAAGAAGTTGTAAAAGTACAAACGATTTTTGGAGGCAAAAATCCGCATCCTCATTATGTAGTAGGCGGTATGGCAACTCCACTTGATATTAATAGTGACAATGGTATTCATGCAGAAAGATTAATGCATGTATCTCAAATCATTGATCAAGCTCGTGAATTCGTAAGTCAAGTGTATGTGCCTGATGTAATTGCTATCGGTTCTTACTATAAAGATTGGACATATGGCGGTGGGTTAGATAACTATTTATGTTATGGTGATTTCTCTACGCGCAGCATATATGATACAAAATCATACCGATTCCCAAGAGGAATTATTTTAAATGGAAACATGAATGAAGTACATGATATAGATCTCAAAGATCCTGAACAGGTGAAAGAGTTTATTGATCATTCTTGGTATACGTATGATGGAAAGGAAGGCAGTGGGATTGGAAAGCATCCGTTTGAAGGAGAAACATCCCTTCATTATACAGGGCCGAAAGCGCCGTATAAGAATTTGGATACGAATAAGCAATATAGTTGGCTGAAAACACCACGCTGGAAGAATCAGCCGATGGAAACAGGTCCACTCGCCCGGATGATGGTTGGTTATGCAGCAGGGGATAAAGAGATTATCAGTTTGATGGACGACACGCTGAAAAAGCTAGATCTTCCAATTACTGCAATGAAATCAGCGCTTGGTCGCACATTGGCACGTGCGCTCGAGACGATTCTTCTATCGAGTTGGATTCGACATGATATGGATGAACTACTTAAAAATGTGAAGAATGGAAACCAGGTCACATTTGACCGTACAAAATGGGAGCCAAGCACTTGGCCGAAGAAAACAAAAGGAGTTGGTTGGGTTGAGGCGCCGCGCGGAGCATTAGGGCACTGGATTGATATTGAAAATGGAAAAACAAAAAACTATCAAGCTGTTGTTCCGTCTACTTGGAATGCATCGCCTCGTGATCATAACAATAATCTTGGAGCTTACGAAGCGGCATTGAAGGGAACACCGATGCTGAATAAGGAACAGCCATTAGAAATTTTACGGATTATTCATTCCTTTGATCCTTGTCTTGCTTGTGCAGTGCATTTAACAGATTTAGAGTCTAATAAAACAACTGAAATCCGATTAGGTTAGGAGGGGACACATTATGTCAGACCTCATGCCAACAACACATAACACCAATACGATTGTTACAGAAAAAAACAGCGAGGTGACGCTTCATCCAGAACGTCCAATTCAATATAAGAAAACAAAAGATGTCGTCAAAGTTTATGTATGGCAATTACCGGTTCGAGTGTTTCATTGGATTAACGTAGTGGCAATTATCTTGCTTATGATAACGGGAATGTATATAGGAAAACCATTCATTAGTTCAAGCGTACAAGAGGAAGCATATTACTCCTATCTCATGGGATGGGCGAGATATATACACTTTTTTGCAGCATTTCTTTTCACAATCAATCTTCTTTATCGATTGTTCTGGGCGTTTATAGGAAATAAATTTGCCACATCAAACCCATTTCGCTTGGTGTTTTGGAAAGAAGTATTAGAAACGATTAAATTTTACTTATTCTTAAAAAATAAAAAGCCGCATTACATTGGCCACAATCCATTGGCACAGCTTAGCTATTGGATTTTTATCGGTCTTGGTTCTTGGGTAATGATGCTAACAGGCTATTATATGTATTTTGAGCCGCAGCCAGAATCATTCTGGGCTAAGCTATTTGTATGGGTTCCGACACTGTTTGGTGGAGATAGCTATACGATTCGTTCTTGGCACCACCTAGTGGCATGGGCGTTTATGTTATTTACAGTTATTCATGTCTATATGGCAATTCGTGATGACTACATGGAGCGAAATGGTACTATTTCGTCGATGTTTACAGGCTACAAGACCGAACCAAAAAAATTAGTTGGTGATAAGAATGATAAATCAAAATAAGAAAGTGAAAATCACGATACTTGGAATTGGCAACACCCTCTTTACAGATGAGGGTGTTGGCATTCATTTATTGCCGCTGCTTGAAGAAGCGTATAAGGATGATAAGCAAATTGAGATTATAGAGGGATTAACGGATGGGATGAAGCTTCTAGGTCCTGTTGAGGAAGCGGAAAATCTTATTATTATTGATGCGATTAATGCAGGTGTAGAAGGCGGAACTATTCTTTCATTAGAAGGGGATGAAATTCCTGCTTATTTTGGTATAAAGATGTCCGTTCATCAAATGGGCTTCCAGGAAGTGTTATTTGCAGCGAAATTCAGAGAGCGCTATCCGAAAAAGATTATTATGTTTGGCATGCAGCCTACTTCATTAGAGCTTGGTGTAGAACTAACGGAAATGAACCAGGAAAAACTAGGGGACCTAGCGGAAGCAGTTATGAATCAAGTAAATCGTTGGAGACATATATCATGAATCGTCTCGATTTCTTAAAAGAGGTGACAGGAAGCATATTTCAAACCATGAAATATGTGTATGAGCCTTTTTTAAAGGATGATTTAGAAAAAGTGGAAGAGGCAGCAGATCGAGCACTTGGAATTACATGGGTACCTGTGATGAAAGTTGATGAAATGGTTATTGGGCCGGAAGTTCGCTTTGCTTCCGGCAAATCGATTATCGTGTTCTCGCATGAAGAAAAGCTTCATGCTATTAGCGGTATTTGTCCGATTTGCTCCAATCTCATTCAAGTTCGTATGTATGATCATCGGGCGACTTGTCCGATTTGTGACAAGGACTACGATTTTAAAACGCTGGGCGGAGAATTATCTGTCCAAAGGTTACAGATAAAAAGGAAGGACCAAATGTATGTTGTCGGTTTTACAGACAACAGTAAAAGGTGATCGCGATGCATGAAATGTCATTGATGGGAGATATTTTGCAGCTTGTTCAAGAGGATGCAGCAAAAAGAAATATCGTACAAATAAAGAAAATTGAATTAATTGTAGGGGAAATTAGCAATGCGATGCCAGATGCATTGCTAATGGCCTTCGAAATTTTTCGTGACCAAAACCTGCATCTATTTAGCCCCGCTGCACAATTAATTATTCATATAGAGGGAGCGAAGGCGGAATGTGTTATATGCGGCTTGACATATCATCCTACTCAGAAAATTGCATTGTGTCCGAACTGTAACATTCCATCTGGCAAGATATTAGCGGGGGAAATATTTCAAATTTTATCTTATGAGGGGAACGATGATTGATGAATATAACGTTACGAACAGATGTATTAACGAACAATAATAAGGCGGCTGAATTTAACCGCGATCTTTTTGAAAAAACAAATACACTTGTGATTAATTTAATGAGCTCTCCTGGAGCTGGTAAAACGACATTGTTAGAGGAAACGGTAAAGGCATTATCTGGATCTTATCGTATTGCTGTTATTGAAGGAGACTTGGCAACGGAGCGAGATGCTAATCGTATCCGTGCACTGGGAGCAAAGGCTGTCCAAATTAACACGTATGGCGGTTGCCATTTAGATGCCCGAATGGTTGCAGCAAGCCTTGGCGAACTGGATTTAGATGAGGTTGATGTATTATTTATTGAGAATGTAGGTAACCTTGTCTGCCCATCTGGATATGATTTAGGACAGAACCATAAAGTTGCGGTTCTTAGTGTTCCTGAAGGAAATGATAAGATTCCGAAATATCCGCAAATGTTTATACGTACGGAGCTAGTTCTTCTTAACAAAATTGATTTACTCCCTTATCTTGATTTTAATGTGGAGGAAGCGAAAAAGGATTTAATGGAGATTAACCCAAATTCAACGCTTATTCCTCTTTCAGCAAGATCAGAAATCGGACTAGAAGAATGGTATGAATGGATTCAAGAGGCGTATAAAAAATGTACGCAGTAAATGTTAGTATCCGCGGGAGGGTACAAGGAGTTGGGTTTCGTCCATTTGTATACCAGCTTGCCCATGAATATCATCTAGCGGGAAAAGTACAAAACAATATGGACGGCGTAAGAATTACAGCACAAGGAGAGAAGGCGGATGTGCAGCAGTTTTTGTTAGAGCTGCAAAGTAAAGCGCCCCGTCTCTCGCGTATTCATAACATAACTGTAGTAAATACAGAGCCAACCGATAGAGCCGAGTTTATCATTATTGATAGCGAGCGTCAGGGAGCTTCATCTCTTGTCATTCCAATTGATTCTGCAGTATGTGATGATTGTTTACAAGAGATGAATGATAAGGACAATTTCCGTTATGAATATCCGTTTATTAATTGTACGCAGTGTGGACCGCGATATACCATTATTGAAGAATTGCCCTATGACCGGCCGTACACGGTGATGAAGAACTTTGCGATGTGCACAGATTGCCAAAGAGAATATGAAGATCCAACAAATCGGCGCCATCATGCTCAACCTATCGCTTGTCCTTCATGTGGTCCGAAAGTTACACTTTTGGATCAGCATGGACATAAGCTTGAAACGAAGCAACCGATTCAACAAGCCGTGCGGTTAATACAAGCGGGACATATAGTGGCGATAAAGGGACTCGGTGGCTATCATCTTTGCTGCGATGCAACAAATGAACAGGCTGTGGCACTGCTACGAAAACGAAAAGAACGTCCAGCACGGCCGCTTGCAGTTATGGCTGTCTCTGTTCTTGCAATTGATACGTTTGCTTATGTGAATGAGGCAGAAAGAAATTTGTTAAAAAGTCCAGAAGCGCCTATTGTAATTGTAAAGAAAAAAGAAGGTAAACTTGCAGAAAATATAGCGCCAAATATGACGACAGTTGGTGTGATGCTTCCCTATACACCGCTTCATCATTTGCTCTTTAAGTATAATGAGAATGGTTGCTTTGTCATGACGAGTGCTAATCCTTCCGGGATGCCGATTCTCTATAAAGATAATGAAGCGCTGACCTACTTAAACGGAATAGCTGATTATTTTCTTGTTCATGATCGAGACATCCTTCACCCTGTTGATGATTCGGTTGTGCAAGTAAACGACAATCGCTTAGATTTTTTCCGAAGAGCTAGGGGATATGTTCCTGATCCTTTTGCGGCAAGTCATGATGTATCTGGAATGGTTGCCTTTGGCGGACAACAGAAAACAACTTTTACAATTGGAAGAAATAAGCAATTTTTTCTTGGACCGCACATTGGTGATTTGGAAAATGTGGAAACAATGAGTCATTACTTGCAGGAGTATAACCATTTAATGAAATGGATGGATACAGAGCAGGACATCGCAGTTATAGATGCGCATCCAAACTACACAACGAGACAGCTTATTGAAGGATTTCATACAGTGCTAGAAGTGCAACATCATCATGCCCATATGGCCGCATGTATGGAGGAACACCATCTTACAGGAAAAGCTTATGGAGTTATCCTTGATGGAACCGGATACGGACTTGACGGAAACATTTGGGGATTTGAAATTTTTTATGGAGATGCCAGCAGTGCGGAAAGACTTGCTCATTTGCAATATACACCTCTTCCTGGCGGGGAAGTGTGTATTCGTGAGCCATGGCGAAATGCGGTCGCTATGCTGCTATCTTTGCTTGGAGAAGAAGGGGGAATCCTAGCAAACGCTCTATTTCCAGATAAAGAGAAAGAAATTCATATTTTAAAGAAAATGATAGAAAACCATATAAATATTATTCAAGCTGGTACATGCGGTCGCTTGTTTGATGCAGTTAGCGCGCTGTGCGGGATTACGAAAATTGCGAGCTATGACGGAGAGGCAGCAATATTGCTCTCGGAATTAGTGGATGAAACATGCGTATACGAGCCATATTCGTATGAATACATAGAAGAAGAGCTTGTTACAATTCAAATGAAGGAAATGATTAAAGAAATTGTGCGTGACGTTTTAGCTGGTGAGGAGCCTGCAAGTATTAGCGGTCGTTTTCATGAAACGGTTGTCCAGTCTATTCTTACTGCCATAGAAAAGATTGCTAGTACACAACCTGAGCGAAGCAAAGACGTCGTATTAAGCGGTGGTAGCTTACACAATCGTTATTTACGCAAACGATTACGAGAAGAATTAGTGAAACGAAAGTTTATCGTATATGTACCAGAACAAGTGCCGTGCAATGATGGCGCTTTATCATATGGTCAATTGGCAGTTGCAGCGGCGAAAAGGAGGGCTCAGTCATGTGTGTAGGAGTACCGGCAAAGGTTATGAAAAAAATGGAATATACGGCGGTAGTTGATGTGATGGGATCACAAACGACCGTTGGGATTATTTTCGTTCCAGAAGTAGAAGAAGGGGAATTTGTGATTGTTCATGCAGGTCAAGCGATGAGTATTGTTGATGAACAATATGCAAAAGATAGCGTGTTGGAATGGAGGAAGTTGGTCGATGCTCGAAATTCTGAAACAGTCGAATGATCCTGGTATATGTATGCCGCTTGTGGAAGCAGTTCTTGAAAAAGCGAAGGAATTTCAAAAGAAGTTTGGACGGAAGCCGGCTTTCATGGAAGTATGCGGTTCTCATACGATGGCACTTGCTAAAACGGGAGTAAAGCAATGCCTAAAGGCTGATGTAAATTTAATATCTGGTCCAGGATGTCCGGTCTGCGTAACGGATCAAAAGTCTATTGATGCAATGATTGCGCTTAGCGATGGAGATAACCGCATTATTTGCACGTTTGGTGATATGATGCGCGTTCCTGGGTCGAACAAAACTCTGCTAGATAAAAAAATTGCTGGCAGTGATATTCGGGTAGTCTATTCTCCGATTGATACGCTTACAATCGCAGAAGAAAATCCAGATAAAGAAGTCATTTTTTTAGGTGTCGGGTTTGAAACAACCATTCCGATTCTTACACTAATGGTTGGGGAAGCAAAGAAGAAGGGGATTATAAATTTTTCTATTTGGATGACGACGAAATTGGTGGAGCCTGTCCTGCGCTATTTACTAGAAGTAGGGGATGTACAACTCGATGGTTTTATCCTTCCAGGACATGTTTCCATTGTGTTAGGGGAATCATCTTATAACTATTTAGTTGAAGAGTATAATATGTCTGGTGTTATCGCAGGATTTGAAACAGCCGAATTGCTTTCTACCATTTATAAACTCATTGATTTAGCATTGCAAGAAAAGACTGCTATTGAAAATAATTATTCATCGGTTGTAAGCAACAGCGGAAATAAAGTTGCTAAGCAATGGATGGAAACATATTTAACGACTTGTGATGAAGTATGGCGTGGCATAGGTGTTATTTCAAATAGCGGGTTAGATTTAAAGAAAGAATATGATTTGTATAATGCAAAAAAGCGGTTTAAAGTGGAAGTAGGAGAACCGCGGAAAACAAAATGTCGTTGCGGGGAAGTCATAAGAGGTGTGATTTCACCGAGTGAATGCCATTTGTTTGGAAAAGCATGTCAGCCATTAAATCCAATCGGTCCATGCATGGTATCGGCAGAAGGTAGCTGCGCTGCCTATTATCAATATATGAGGGAGAGTTTGTAATGGAAACGTTCATCAATTTGGCGCATGGAGATGGAGGAGAATTAACGCATCGTCTCATTCGTGATGTATTTGTAGTTGCATTTGGTGGGAAAGATGCAGCATTATTTGATGCGGCATCTTTGCATATTCCAACCGGAAACATTGCTGTCACAACCGATTCCTTCGTCATTAAACCGATTTTTTTTCCAGGTGGTTCGATCGGTAAATTAGCCGTTGCTGGTACGATCAATGATTTAGCTGTGAGTGGTGCAAAGCCGCTTTATTTAACGTGCGGCTTTGTCATTGAAGAAGGTTTTCCGATTGCTGATTTAAAGAAAATCGCAATCGATATGGCGAATGAAGCGAAAAAAACGGGTGTTACGATTGTTGCTGGTGACACGAAGGTAGTTGAAAAGGGAAGTGCTGACGGGGTATATATTAACACCACTGGGATTGGCGTGTATGAACAAAATAAGGGTTGCAGCCTTGCCTTTGAAGAAGGTGATGCTATTATCATCTCAGGAACGATTGGCGATCACGGCATTGCAGTCTTAACAGCAAGAGGAGATTTAGGAATAACAGCTCCTACCTTAAGCGATTGTGCTTCACTAAACGGCATGATTGACAGCGTACTTCAGCAATGCGGGACTGTTCGCATTATGCGGGATCCAACGAGAGGTGGTCTTGCTACAACACTTGTAGAAATTGCCGAAGATTTTCAAATTACGATGACAATTAATGAACGTTCGCTGCCAATTAAACAAGAGGTACATGGTGCCTGTGACATTCTAGGCTTCGATCCTCTTTATCTTGCAAATGAAGGGAAAGCCATTTTTATCGTTGCAGACAGCCAGAAAGAAAAAGTAATCGATATATTAAAATCCCGCCCCGAAGGAAAAGATGCTACCATCATTGGCAGCATTACAAGCAAAGGAAAAGGACAGTTACTTTTGGAAACTCCCATTGGCTCTAAACGAATGCTGAATCGATTATCGGGCACTATGTTTCCGCGTATTTGTTAAATGACACCTCCTTTATTTGGAGGTGTTTTTTTATGCTTTTGAGATTAGTATGTGTAGTATAATAGAAGGAAAGTATAAGAGATTTTTCCTGAATTGGAATATTATCGCTGTAGGAAATAACCTGATATAAGGGGGGAGAGGATTGAATAAGTATAGTTTACTCTTATTCGATTTGGATGACACGCTTCTTGATTCCACTTGGTTTAAAGTTGGATTAGTTAAGACTCTTGAAATGCATCCTATTACCAAAAACATTGATGCATCTATATTCCTTGAAAAAAAGTTGCATATTCCTACGTCTTTATTGGAACGTTTTAAAAATCGAGAACTAACCCCAGTTGAATTTAGAAGAGCTAGGTGGAAGCACGCTTTTGCTCATTTTAATGTAATACCTGATGTAGAAGTTATTGATGAGATTGATGCACTGTTTCTTAAAACTAGTATGTCTTGCATTGATATAAATAATTCAATTACAAGTTTATTAAATGAGTTAAAAACACATTATAACCTTGGAATAGTCAGCAATGGATTATATGACCCTCAATTAAAAATTATCCAAATGGGATTGTCGAAGGTATTTAGTAGCGACACAATATTCCACGCAGAACAATTAGGTTATAGAAAGCCAGATTCAAAAATCTATTCGATGGCATTGGAACGCTTTGGCAAAAAACCAGAGGAGACTCTTTTTATTGGTGATTCATGGATTCATGACGTAGTTGGACCAATAGATGCTGGAATGGACGCTATTTGGATAAACAAAAAGGGTATTTCCAAAGCCACCGCACATATTCCAATTGCAATCGTATCAGATGTGACGGAAATAAGTGATATATTGCTAGGGAGTAACTAAATTACTAATTCAATGTAAAGAAAGGAGGCGTGTTAATTTGGAAGAATATTATTGGGGTGAAAAGTTAGATTATTTAAAAAATACAAGAGATTTATATTATAACGATGATTATTTAGGATTTTTAGTGAATTCAGTTTGGAAAATTTCTAAGCCTGTACATATTATTGACTACGGTTGTGAGTATGGTTATTTAGGACTTAAGTTGTTACCACTGTTACCGATAGGTTCAAGATATACAGGTATTGATAAAGGACAGAAATTGATTAACGATGCAAAGAATTTGTTTAAAACTCTTCCTTATGAAACTGAATTCATAGTGGCTGATGTTGCTGAAATTGAATTAGAGAGTAAATATGATATAGCAGTTTGTCATGCTTTTCTACTACATATGACTGATCCAATAAAAATGTTGCAGAAAATGATCGATTCGGTTGTTAATGAAGGGAATATCATATGTTTTGAACCGCACTGGATCTCCAATATGTCTTCGTATCATCTTAGTGAATACGATCAATCAGAAATTATGCAGCTTGGTGTTCTTCAGAAACTGTTTGAAGAAGATGCAAAACGAAATGGAAAAGATGGAAACATTGGGATTAAATTACCGACATACTTAAGTAAATTAGGTGTAAAAAATATTGATTGTCGAGTTAGTGATAAAGTTAATTTTCTTGACTCTAACGCAAACCAAGCAGATAAGCAGAGATTATATGATTCTCTCAAAGAGGAAGGACTAGGAATAGCCCCCGCTGAAAGAGAAGAGTTTCTTGAACGCTTAATAAATCGAGGGGCTACATGTAATGAGGCATATGAACAGTATAAAGCAGAACTACGATTTTCTGAGGTATTCAATATTAATTCTTCTTTAAATTATGCTCCAAGTATGAAAATTACCTTTGGGGTTGTAAACAAATAAGGAAGATATTTTATTTACTGCCGATAAGTGTACACCATGTAAAGAAAGAAGGAAACAAAATTGAATTTAATAAATATGTCTTTTATAGGTGAAGTGGCATCAATTATTGATGAAAAGGTATATGAACGGTGGGGAGAGGTTGTTTCAACAATCATAATTCATCCAGAATATAAAGATGGGCTAATTGGATTAGAAGAATATTCACATGCGATCGTTATTTTTTATATGGATCAATTTAAGGAAAAAACGCAGTCTTGGATTAGAAAACCAAGAGGGATAGAATCTTTAGATGAAAAGGGATGTTTTGCACAAAGAACAAAGTATCGTCCGAATCCTATTGGGATTTCTACCGTTGAGATCGTATCAATTGAGGATAATGTAATGATTGTAAAAGGACTAGATGCGAATAATAAGACACCAGTTCTGGATATTAAGCCTTATGTATCAGAGTTTGATTCAAGAGAAGATACTCATTCTCCAATATGGATGAAGGAATTAATGAAAGATTATTTTTAATTTATTTGATAGCGATGATAGTAATTTACGTATGTAGAAAGTATTTTTATTGCTTGTTTTAATAGATGAAAGACTAAAGTATATGGAGGGTGTATTCTTATGTTTTTTCTTCAAATGTCAGGTTTCCCAGGTTCGGGTAAGTCAACTTTGTCTAGGGAAATATCAAAAATGACAGGAGCTATTATAATAGACCATGATATTGTGAAAACGGCACTGCTAGAATCTTTTGGGGTAGATGATATTGATACAAGGCTTGCTGGTAAGATTTCGTATGATATTGAATGGGCGTTAATAGATTTTCATCTGTCACAAGGGCATGATGTGATACTTGATAGTCCTTGTTTGTATGTAGAAATGGTGGAAAAGGGGACAGCTGTGGCTAAGAAACATGATGCGAAATACAAATATGTTGAATGTTATCTGAATGATATGCAGGAAATTGATAACAGGTTAAAAAATCGGAAGCGAATGATTAGTCAAATTCAGCATGTAGAATCGGAAGAATTATTTAAGGAATGGATTGAAAATAGTAAAAAACCATCTGATTCTCATTATTTGGTTGTTGATTCTGGGCAACCTTTAGATTGTTATATAAATGATGTGATAATATATATTAATAGTTAAACCCTGATTATTCACCAACCAACACAAAATCTCACTGAAAAGATGAAAAAAAAATCCGTTTCTGTTAAAGTTATTGCGACCAAACATCAACCAACAGAAAGGATTCTTATGGATTCTCATTTTAACTTAATAAATGAAAAAAGTAATCAAAACCGTCTTATGATATAAATTTAATAATCAACTAACAAAGTTCCTCATTTCTTTCTTCATTGGTTTCTGCATTGGCAAACATAGTTTTTCTAATGTTGAATGTTATGAGGGCGAGTATAGAAATAATAATAAGATTAGTAAGTTTACTAAAGAAATCATTATTTAATAATTTGGGGAAATTTCCTATGGAGATGACACAGATTGTTGTATATACTAAAAATGTTCCAATCCAAGATATAATGTAATTAAAAAATGCAGCTAGTCTAGGAAAGTTAATAACTAGATAATTTAAAGCAATATAATATAGGACGCAAGAAACAATAAAAAATATAGTATCCCAAAAATAAACGGCGTTCCCACTTGCTATTTTTATCGATATAATTTCATGTAAAGAATAGGCAGTGAATCCTCCTAAAAATAAAAAATCGATTAAAACAGCTACAGTTTTACTAACCATTTTAGAAATCTTATAAAAGATAAATAATAGAAATAAAAACATAGGTAATACTAGAATCATTATTTTTCACCTCGGATTATTTGGATAAAATTTCATAAAGTAATTATAACAAATATAGAAACATTTACCATTAATAATGTAATATTTTTCTATATTTTTTAACTCATAATAGATATTTCTTTTTGATGCTGAATCTGTTTACTCAAAAGCCTCTAGTTAATCTGTATGTAATGACTGGATAAAGTGGAACAAGGATAAAATCCCCCGTCTGTCGTATATAGATGTAAACGACAAAATGGAGGTATTTTTTCTATGGGTAAGAAGAAAAAATATTATCCAGAATCCGTAAAGAGACAAGTAATTGAATTGAAGGTGGAGGGAAAGTTAACCAATCGTAAAATTATGGAGAAGTTTGGTATTCGTGATGTATCGCAAATTAAAACATGGATGAAATGGTTTCGAAATGAGGAAGAACATCGATTCGCACAACCAATCGGCAAACATTATAGTTATTGGAAAGATCCTGCAGACTTAACGGAAATAGAAGAATTAAAATGTACAAATGCTTATCTTGAGATGAAAGTAGAATTATTAAAAAGTATCAGGAAATCGAAAGGAGATGGTCCCAGAAGTCATCATTACGCTCATAGAAGAAATGAAAGATCGGTATTCCATTGGCCTCATCTGTGAATGCATGGGTATCTCCCGTGCTACGTATTATCGTTGGAAGAGAAAGTCATGGGGCTTGTCTCCTCTAGAAAAGCAAATTAAAGAGCTTTGTACAACTTGCAAATTTTGAATTGGACATCGCACTGTCACGGGGTTGCTACGAACAAAATTAGCAATACACGTTAACCGAAAGGCCGTACAAAGAATTATGCAAAAATATAACCTTTAGTGTAGAGTAAAGCCAAAACGGAAAGTGAAGATATTAGGAGAAAGTCGGAAGAATTCTATATCCAAAAAGGGTACGACTTACAAATTCTATTGTACTAGAAAAAATAAATGATTCCATGCATTATTATAATTACATACGACCGTTTAAAAAATTAAACTACCTGTCCCCGATTGAGTATCGGGAACAGGTAGCATAGATGTTTTATTTCTGTCTCATATTGGTGGTCCAGCTCAATATCTCTTGAACTTCTTGCGGTTTCTTTTGTGTTATAAGTTTCTATTCTGAATTTCCTGCTGAATATTTGCAAAGAATTCGTCAAATCGTACAGCTTTAGATTGTTTTTCTCCATATTTTCGTATGTTTACTTCGTTACGCTCGGCTTCTTGATCACCAACGACAAGGACATATGGAACTTTTTGAACTTGCGCTTCTCGCATTTTATAACCGAGTTTTTCATTGCGAAGATCAAGTTCTACTCGTACACCAGCATCTTTTAACTTTTCTTCTATTTCTTTTGCGTATTGTTCATGTACTTCGGCAGATACAGGAATGATTTTTGCTTGTACGGGAGCTAACCATGTTGGGAATGCTCCGGCAAAATGTTCAATTAAGATGCCAAAGAATCGATCTATTGAACCGAATACAGCACGGTGAATGACAACAGGACGTTGCTTTTCATTTTTTTCATTAATATAGCTTAAGTTAAATTTCTCCGGCATTTGGAAATCGAGCTGTACAGTTGCACATTGATGGCTTCTATTTAAAGCATCTTTAATGTGAAAGTCAATCTTTGGACCGTAAAACGCTCCGTCACCTTCATTGATTTTATAGCGGAAATTGAGCTCTTCTAGTACATTTTGCAGGGCGCCTTCCGCCTTGTTCCATAACTCGTCATCTCCCATTGAATTTTCTGGTCTTGTAGAGAGCTCAACTTCATATTCAAAACCAAATGTACGATATACATAATCGATTAAATCAATGACTCCTTTTATTTCATCTTCAATTTGTTCAGGTGTTACAAAGATATGGGCATCATCTTGACAGAATGTACGAACTCTAAGAAGTCCATTAAGAGCGCCGCTAAATTCATGACGATGGACTTGCCCAAATTCAGCCATTCGAACTGGTAAATCACGATAAGAGTGCAGCTTATTTCTAAACATTAACATGTGACCAGGGCAGTTCATTGGTTTTAAAGCAAATTTTCCATGATCAACTTCTGTGAAATACATATTCTCTTTATAATGGTCCCAATGACCGGAGTTTTCCCATAGTTTTTGATTCATCATTAAAGGAGTACGAACTTCTTGATAATTACGCTTTTGCTGAATCCCTCGTAAAAAAGCTTCCATTTCGTTTCGGATAATTTGTCCTTTTGGTAAATAAAATGGCATTCCTGGCGCTTCTTCAGAGAACATAAATAATTCTAATTCATTGCCTAATTTACGATGATTGCGTTTTGCGGCTTCTTCTAAAAAGATTACATACTCATCTAGTTCCTTTTTAGAAGGGAAGGCAACCCCATATATTCTTTGAAGGACTTGGTTATTACTGTCACCGCGCCAATATGCTCCTGAAACATTTGTTAATTTAAAAGCTTTCATAAAACCAGTAGATGGTAAATGTGGTCCGCGGCATAAGTCTAAAAATTCACCTTGTTTGTAAAGAGTTATGTTTTGATCAGCAGGGATATCTTGTAATAGCTCTAATTTTAAATGGTCACCGAGCTCTTCAAATATTTGTTTTGCTTCATCTCGGCTTACTTCGATTCGTTGAATTTCTAAATTTTCATCAATAATGTTTTGCATCTCTTGTTCAATTTGAACTAATTCTTCAACTGCAATACTATTTGGAAGATCCATATCATAGTAAAACCCATTTTCAATAACAGGACCAACGCCTAAGTTGATGTGACCGTGTATTCTTTTAACGGCTTGTGCTAATATGTGGGCTGCTGTATGACGTAGCACATCTAAACCTTCTTTTGATTCTAAAGTTAGAATCTCAATTTTTGCATCTTCCTGTATGCCTCTACGTAAATCAAATAGTTGCTGATTCACTTTTCCGGCAATAGCTTTCTTTTTTAACCCAGGACTAATTGATTCTGCAATTGCCTCTAATGTAGTTCCTTTTATATACTCCTGTTCACGACCATTTGGAAAACGAATTTGAATCATTTTGTTACTCATCATTATCACTCCATTTTATAATATAAAAAAACGCACTCATCCCTAAAATAGGGACGAGTGCGTTAATACCCGTGGTTCCACCCAGATTCCCATCACACTAAACAAGTGTCGATGGCTCCATGCGCTGTAACGTAGCGTCTACGGTATTGGATACTATGTTTCCCCAATACAGCTCCAAGGTGGTAAGTATATTCTTCTGCGTTTAGGAAGATCTCAGCAATTCTTCCTTCTCTGTAAAACCGTAAGAATACCTCATGTCCTTTTCATAGCTAATTGTTATATGGAATTGAGAAAAATAAAAAACGCACTCATCCCTAAAACAGGGACGAGTGCGTTAATACCCGTGGTTCCACCCAGATTCCCATCGTACTAAAAAAAGTGTCGATGGCTCCGTGCGCTGTAACGTAGCGTCTACGGTATTGGATACTATGTTTCCCCAATACAGCTCCAAGGTGGTAAGTATATTCTCCTGCGTTTAGGAAGATCTCAGCAATTCTTCCTTCTCTGTAAAACCGTATAGAATATCTCGTGTCCTTTTCGTTGCTTTTTTATAGCATTAGTATGTTGATTCATAATATACAATATTTAAATAATTTTTGCAAATATTTTTTGGGATGAATTGTATTTTTTATAATTTAATATATGTAAAAAGAAAACTTATTTTACAAAAAGTCTCAAAAAATAAACGGTAAATATGTGAATTCTGATATACTACAAATAAATATCAGAAAAAACAGAAAATATTAAGAAGGAGGATGAGAAGAGTATGTCAATTTTAGAAAGAATTCGAGAAAATGTCTCGCAAGTCATTGTAGGAAAAGAAGAGGTAATTGATTTAGCAATGATTGCATTGGTAGCAAACGGACATATTTTATTAGAAGATGTTCCAGGAACAGGGAAGACATCATTAGCGAAAAGTCTTGCGAAAAGTATAGATGGAAAATTTCAGCGTGTACAATTTACATCAGATACATTGCCGGGGGATGTAGTTGGTTTAGAGTATTTTGACATGAAAGAATCTGATTTTAAAACGAGGATGGGGCCGATTTTTGCTAATATCGTGCTAGTCGATGAAATTAATCGTGCCGTTCCGCGTACTCAGTCCGCTTTATTAGAAGTGATGGAGGAGCGTACGGTTACGATTGCCGGGGAAACGCATGTGTTGCCGCAGCCGTTTATTGTACTTGCTACGCAAAATCCATTAGAGTCTGCTGGTACATTTCCGCTTCCGGATGCGCAGTTAGATCGTTTTTTATTAACGATCAGACAAGGGTATCCAAGTCGAATGCATGAAAAGGAGATGTTACGTCGTTTCCGCAAACAAGATCCGATGCGCGATTTACAAAGTGTGGTGTCTCTTACGGATATTCTATCTTTGCAAGAACAAGCAAAGCAGGTTGAAATTCATGAAGAAGTAGAAGATTACTTATTGGATATTGTGGAGAAGACACGTCAGCATGAACTTGTTGAAATTGGGGTGAGTCCACGGGGTTCATTGGCTTTCATGAAAGCAGCACAAGCCCGGGCGTTATTAAAGGGAAGAGAATTTTGTACACCGGATGATTTTTATACGCTAGCAGAGCCTGTTTGTGCTCACCGATTAACTCTTAGCATTGAAGGGGATATGAAAACAACGAAAGCACATGTAATGAAAGAGATTTTGGAGCATGTGGCTGTCCCAGTGGAGAATGTATGAAAGAGAAATTAACAATTAAACATCCGTTTGTGGAAACGTATGTTGCATGGAGTATCGCTTTTATTACTATACTTATGTGGCTATTTATACAAAATTTCTTTCTGTTTGTACTTGCTTTTTTTTATTTGCTTATGGTTAGTTTTGCTCATTGGTATGTACGGAAAGCTTCACAAATATATTGTGAAATATCACAACAACACGAACGTCTTTTTATTGCTGAGAACGGGCATTGCCGTGTACGTATTGTAAATCCAACAAAACTGCCGATTTTTGAAGTTTCTTTTCGCTTTCGCTCGGATGAACAGATGAAATGGGGATGGTCAGAAGGTGAATTAGAGCAATCAGTTCATTCGTATCGTATTCCTTTGCAACTGAAAAAGCAGGAAACGTTAGACATATATTTACATGTATCAGCGCAGCAAAGAGGACTACATAGCTGGCAAGAAGCGGAAATCATTTTGTCTGATCCATTTCATCTTATTACAATTCACATCCCAATAAGGAAACAACATATGCCGTGCTTTCGTATATATCCTCGCATTGCCAAAATAAATATTCCGGAAACAAACAGCTGGAAACACGGATTTCGAACTGCAGCTGTTTCGCCTCTTTATGATGAAACGAAGATTATTGGCGTAAAGGCATATGAACAGGAATCATTTCGTGCTATCCATTGGGGAGCAACTGCAAAAACAGGTGTATTAAGTGCAAAAAAATATGAATATACGCAAGGTGATCGGTATGCGGTCTATTTAAATGTATTAGGTTCAACGGGTTATACACTGCGTACTGATATAGAGTATTTAATCGAAGTGACAGCGGGTATTTGCCGGGAACTAATAGCACAAGATTGTTCATTTGAACTATGGGTGAATAGTATGTGCGAAAACGGAATTGTCCATATAACGTCTGGTAAATACCGAAAACAATTGCACAAAACATTACAATTATTGTCTTCTTTAACAGATCGAGATGTTCCGTTATCTTCGACTTATTTCTATCAAACCGGTTTCCGCCAGCAAGAAGCTGGAGCTATTCCGATTATTATTGGGAATCCACCTGAAAAACATGGGGGATGGTTGCAAGTGGTGAAATAAAGTAGCGGGGATAATTAGTGGTTATTATTGCAATTGATCTGGGAGGCCATACGAGTATGATATATAAACGAAAGCGTTTCATGTTTCAGATGCTTTTAGTTAGTATTTGTTTATTACTTGCTATGTCTATATCAAGCGGTGCGCTTTATACGCAAAAAATATTAAAAGAATTGTTGAAACAAGAGCGATCACCTATTACGGATGGGTGGGTTCCCGCTAAAACATCTAAGAGCAAAGAAGCGGTGCCTCCTTGGGAGAAGGCAAAACGGACAAAAACAAAATCGGATGTCAAAAAAGGTGAAGGGGAGCCGATGGAACAAGAGGATAGCGAAGTAGAAAAAAGAGTCACAGCGCCCCATGTTGATAGTAAACCCTTTCCTGGCCAGCAATTGTTTATCATGATTTCAGTTATCACAATCATACTAGTTTTAATTGTATTATATCGTTTGAAGAGAAAGAGAGGGAAAAGTGAAGAAGAAATTCTTAAAATGAGCAGTGAACAGAAAGGTGAGGAGACTACTATTCAGCAAGTTTTCGCTTCTTTACCAGACAATAAAATTAGAGCCGCTGTTGCACAGTGGGAGCGAGCGTTACCCCAACATGAACAACGTCGTCCTTTTGAAACCATTCAACAATGGCTGTTTCGTCTACGGAAAAGCAAAGATATTGTCTCGATTTACGAAGATGTACGTTACGGACATCGTAATGTTTATAGTGAAGATGTAGAAAAAGTGAAAAAGTGGACAGAAGAGAATTGAAAATGAAAAACATCCTAAACTTGTTCAGTTTAGGATGTTTTTTTACGTGCAAGATCATGAGATGTATCTACACTAGAAGTATTCTTCACTCGTAATAAACTAATTCCATAGCCTAATACAGCTCCGATAAGTGCTGGCATAATCCATCCAAGTCCAGCATCATATAAAGGTAAAATGCGAGAGAATAAAGAATTGATTGCTTCAACTTTTAGATTTGCAGCATTTAGTCCATCAAAGAGACTTACGATAAAAGTAAACAGTAAGCTTACTTGATATACTACTGATCTTCCTTTAAACGCGCGGTGTAAAAACGTTAAGAAAATTAATACAATCGCTAACGGATATATCGCTGTTAATACAGGTACAGATATGGTAATCAGCTCTGTTAAGCCAAGATTTGCAATGATAGCACTGAATATAGCTAAAATAACAGCGAATGTTTTATATGATATTTGTGGAAATACTTTATGGAAATAGGATGAACATGCTGTAGTCAGCCCAACACTTGTTGTTAAACAAGCTACAGTGATCATCATTCCTAATAACACATTTCCTAAAGAACCGAAGTAGTAATTTGCTACTTTTGATAAAACTTCTCCGCCATTTTCTAAGTGTCCTAATTTAGAAACACTAGAAGCCCCCATAAATGCAAGTGAAGTGTAAACAGCAATTAATACGACTGCAGCAATTAATGCGGCTTTTATACAAACATTGATGATTACTTTTTGGTCACTTACACCTTTCGCTTTGATTGCATTAATAATGATAATACCAAATACGAAAGCTGCAAGAGTATCCATTGTTAAATAGCCTTGCTGAAAGCCTTTGAAGAAAGAATTTGTAACAAATTCTTGTGTTGGCGCTTGAATGCCACCAATTGGTTTTACAACAGCGGTAACAACTAAAATACCGATAAATGATAATTTAATCGGAGTTAAAAACTTTCCGACAACATCAACAATCTTTGTAGGATTTAAAGAGAGTAAACAAGTTATGCCGAAAAATACGATAGTGAAAATAATTAAAGGTAAATGACCACTATTTTCTCCTACGAATGGTTTTACACCTATTTCAAATGATACGCTTCCTGCTCTTGGTAAGGCAAAAAGAGGACCAATTGCTAAATAAAGAATAAATGCATATACACTCGCAAACCATGGATGTACTCGACTTGCCATTGCTTGTAAGTCATCACTACCAGAAACACCAAATGCTAATACACCAAGTAGTGGTACACCAACTCCTGTAATTAAAAATCCAGCGGTAGCAACCCATACGTTACTTCCAGCTGTTTGTCCTAACATAGCAGGGAAAATTAAATTACCTGCTCCAAAGAAAAGGGCAAAGAGCATAAGCCCAATCACAAAAATATGTGAAGTTTGTACATTTTTTGACACGAAAAAACCTCCGAATTTAAAAATTTTGAATTTTTTGTACAACAATTACAATACAAAGTCATTTTTTGTCGAATTACTAACGATAATAACAAAAATAAATTATTATGCAAGACAAAAATGAATTTTTCGTAAATTTATTTTTTCAATCATTTTTATTGTATAGAAAATTTAATTTCTTTCTCTTGTTAAGCGCTTTCTTTCTGTATTGTATTATATAATAGTTTATGATAATTATTATTTTTGTATAACAAACAAGATAATAAATTAAATATTCAATTATTTTAAAATAATGTAAAAATAATTGATTTGAAAGTTTATTTTGTGATATTCTGTAAAAAAGAACGAATGTTTGTAGGGAGATGGTTATGGCGCAAACATCAATTGTTGAATATTGGGAGTATTATTCTAGTCTTACTAATAGTTTATTAGATTACTTAAGTTCAGAAGATCTTTCTTTTCGGCCATATGAATCTATGAAAACATTAGGAGAAGAGCTTCGTCATATTGCAGATGCACGAGAAATATATTTGCGTGCGATGGTGAATAAAAAAGGGCCATCATGGCGGGGAAAACGAATGGATTCAGAAATGGCTGTAAATCTCGATAAGTTGAAAGCATATTATAGTGAATTAGAGAATGGTTATAAAATGTTTACTTCGGAGCAAATCGAGTGGGAAAGAACTGTGGTTTGGAAAGAAATGAATGATCCTGATATCGAAAAGTGTTTCAATTGGTTGGTTCACTTTGAATGTACACATCAAGGGATATTAAGTGTGTACTTAACTGGACTACACATTGATTATGATATTTCTAGTTAATTTGAAGGAGAGATATAAAGATGAAGCATTATGTTTGTATCACGTGCGGTGTACAATACCCACTTTATAATGAACCACCTGTAAACTGTGTAATTTGTAATGAAGAGCGTCAATATGTAAATCCGATGGGACAAACATGGACAACGTTAGAGAGTCTACAGGAAAGCAAAACGTATAAGAATGAGATTGTAAAAGAAGAAGAAAATTTATATAGCATCACAACAAAACCGAAGTTTGCAATTGGTCAAAATGCTTATTTAGTCCAAACAGATTCATATAATTTGTTATGGGATTGTATTACATATATTGATGAAGAGACTGTAGAAAGAATAAATGAATTAGGGGGGATTCATGGCATTGCTTTATCACACCCGCATTATTATTCTACACAAGTAGAATGGGCAGAGCGCTTTGATGTTCTTATTTACATGCATGAAGATGATAAGGAATGGGTGACGCGTCCAAGCGAACGTATTGTATTTTGGTCTGGAGAATCGTTACAACTTTCTGAGAATCTTACACTGTATCGTTTAGGTGGGCATTTTAGCGGTGGCTCTGTATTACATTGGAAAAATGGAGATGAAGGAAGAGGAGTTCTATTAACTGGAGATATTATTCAAGTTGTTGCTGATGCAAAATGGGTAAGCTTTATGTACAGTTATCCGAATCTTATTCCATTACCAGCATGGAAAGTGAAAGAAATGGCTGAGAACGTAAAAGAATTGAAGTTTAATCGATTATATAATGCGTTTCATGGAATTGTGAAGGAAAAAGCAAATGAAGCTGTTCAAAAATCAGCGAAGAGGTATATTGAGGCACTTGAAGGAAAGTTATTTGATAAATAATATCATATAAAGATAGGTTATAAATAGAAACGGCAAGTGCAGAAAGTGAAAAGGTTAATTTGTTTTGGGGATAGTATAACAGCAAGAGAAATATTTGAAAATAAGGCATTGCGATTAACACCTAGATTGCGAAATGCTTTTCCTGAATGGGAGATTTTGAATGCAGGTATTTCAGGTAATAATACGAATGATGCACTCAAAAGGCTTGAAGAAGATGTATTATCTCATCAGCCTAGTTTTGTAATTGTATTTTTTAGTGCGAATGATGCTGCATTTCATAAACAAATACCATTACAAGAATATAGAGAGAATATACAAGAAATTGTAGAACGAATTTCACCACACAAAGTATTGTTAATTAGCCCAGCTCCAGTTGATGAGGAAAGGCAAAATGCAAGAACAAATGCTGTTTTAAAGCAATATGCAGAAGTTGTATCAGATGTAGCAACTCGAACTGGTAGCAATTTTCTTGATTTGTATACATCTATCATTCAGCTACCAAATTATAAGCTTCTTTTAGAGAATGAAAATCAAGATGGACTACACTTTGGAGTACATGGGTATGAATTTTTAGCCGAAGTAATCATTGAAAAGATAAAAGAAATTAAGTGGTGAAAAAATAACAGTAAAGAGCGCAAAATCTTATAGATTTTGCGCTTTTAATACGTAAAACCGTTATTTTTTTTTCGGTCTTCGAACTAATTCACCACCACAATTTGGACAGACATGATTTGTATTTTCTGTACAAGATGGGCAAAAGGTACATTCATATACACATATATATGCTTCTGAATCTCCTTGAAGGGAAGTATTACAAGTTTGACAATTTGCTTTCATTTCTAGTGCCATGGGGTTTCCTCCTTACATAGATCAATAAATTTTATAAGTATATAATAATATGAGATGGAGCTATTTTCCTTTCTATAAATAATGCATTCTATGATTTTTCTTTGTGGTTAAAACGAATTTATGAGAGGGACATTACAAATGAAAATAGATGTAATTGACGCACAAATTTTACAATGCTTAAATCAAAATTCTCGTCTTTCCATTCGTGAATTATCTAAAAAAGTTAATTTGTCTGCGCCTTCCGTAGCTGAAAGAGTACGGAAGTTAGAGGATGAAGGGATTATTGAAGGTTATACAACAAAAATTAATTATGATAAGTTAGGTTTTCATATTCAGGCTGTATTAGAAGTGAAAACAAAAAATGGACAGTGTGAAAGGTTTAGAGCATACATGAAAGCTTATCCACGAGCTGTTTTTTGTTATCGCGTAGCAGGGCCTGCTAGTTATATAGTGAAAATTTCTGTCCGAAGCTTTCAAGAAGTAGAAGCGTTTATTGACGATGTTTCAAAATTTGCTGAAACAGTTACCCATGTTATTTTTTCAGAAGTAGGGATAGGCAATAATGTGTTAGATTATTATAGTCCAGATGAAATGTAATGAAAACGGGACTCGTATTAATTGATATTCAAAATGATTACTTTCCAGGTGGCAGATGTGAATTGCATGAACCATTAAAAGCGGTAGAAAATGCAAAAAAAGCGCTGGATTTTTTAGGGGAATGAATTTACCTATATTTCACGTGCAACATATTTCAGTAAAAGAAGGAGCTACTTTTTTTCTTCCGAATACAGAAGGTGTAAAAATTCATCCTCGTGTGGTACCGTTTAAAAATGAATTGGTTGTACAAAAAAATTATCCAAACAGTTTTCGGAAAACTAAATTACTCGAATTACTTCAGCAAGAGGGAATTAATCACTTGGTGATATGCGGAATGATGACACATATGTGTATTGATACAACAGTTCGAGCTGCTAGTGATTTAAAGTTTAGATGTACAGTAATTGAAGATGCTTGTACGACAAAAGATCTTGTATTTAACAATGAATTGATTCAGGCTAAACATGTTCATACAGTATTCATGAGTGCTTTAGATAAAATGTTTGCGAATGTAATAAAAACCACAGAACTTTTATCAAATAAAATGTAGTAAGAAATAGAAGCTATTCTACGACATGTAGATTTATAGCTTCTTCTTTTTGGCTGAAAAAAGGTGAATCTTAATATTTCTATAAAACATTTTTTAAACTGTAACGTTTGACTGTACAGTTTATGTATTGTATGATTGAATGTGACATATACTGGGGAGGGAAGGTCGTTGGGAAGGTGTACCGAATCGGACAGTTGGCTCACATGGCTCATGTTTCGAAACGAACGATTGATTATTATACGAATCTAGGTATTTTGAAAGCGGAGCGATCTCAATCCAATTATCGCTACTACGACGAAACAGCAATTGAAACATTACGTTTTATTGAGAGATGTAAAGAAATGCATATACCGCTTTCTGAAATTAAGGATAGGATCGAGGAGAAAAAAAAGCTGCTCGGTGTAAATGAAAACGTTTCGGAACAAGTAAATGATGTAACAGAGCGTATCCACCGTTTGGAGACGGAATTAGTAGAATTAAAACCGTTATTAGATGGGTTAACAGATTTACAGCGCAAAAAACTAACGAAACATTTATCAACTCAAACGACAGCTTTAATCCAATCTCTTATCTTACTATTATAGTAGATAGAGCTATCCACCCTTTTAATTTCTGTATAGCGCGTTATTTTCTAAATTTAGAGAGTAAAAGAAAGTAATTATTTATACAGGAGGTGGACACCTTAGTTTTCGAACTAAGGGGGATTCTTTGGAAATATTTAATTTAGTTATGATTGCGATTTTAATCGCATTTACTGGATTTTTCGTGGCAGCAGAGTTTGCTATGGTTAAGGTGCGTTCAAGTCGTATCGACCAACTTGTCGCGGAAGGAAAACGAGGCGCATTAGCAGCCAAAAAGGTAACAGCGAATTTAGATGAATATTTATCGGCGTGTCAATTAGGGATAACTATTACAGCTCTTGCGCTCGGATCATTAGGAGAGCCTACGGTTCATCGCTTATTACAACCGTTATTTCAAGATCTGCATTTACCAGAAACAGCTGCGAATTCAGTATCGTATATTCTTGCATTTGCAACGGTTACCTTTTTACATGTTGTTGTTGGTGAATTAGCACCGAAAACTGTGGCAATTCAAAAGGCAGAGACAATTACAATGTTGTTTGCAGCACCGCTTATTATGTTTTACAAAATTATGTTCCCATTTATTTGGATGTTAAATAAATCAGCGCGTCTTGTAACTGGTTTATTCGGATTAAAACCCGCTTCTGAGCATGAGGTAGCGCATTCAGAAGAGGAATTACGTTTTATTCTTTCAGAGAGCTATGAAAATGGAGAAATTAATCAAGCGGAGTATAAATATGTAAACAATATTTTTGAATTTGATAATCGTATTGCAAAAGAGATTATGGTGCCGCGCACAGAAATCGTTGGTTTCTATCTTGAAGATTCAGTGGAAGATCATATGAAAGTTATCCGAAGTGAAAAGTATACACGTTATCCAATCTTTGGAGAAGACAAAGATGATATTATTGGTATGGTGAACGTAAAAGATTTCTTTATTCGTTATATGAAAAACGATAAAGAAGACCTACAATCTATCAAAACATTTATGCGTCCTATTATTGAAGTAATGGAGACAATTCCAATCCATGATTTACTTCTGCAAATGCAAAAGAAGAGGATTCCAATGGCTGTATTATATGATGAATATGGCGGGACAGCAGGAATTGTGACGCTTGAAGATATATTAGAAGAAATTGTTGGTGAAATTCGTGATGAATATGATGAAGATGAGCATCCTCCAATTCATCATGTTGACGAGCATCATAAAATTGTCGACGGTAAAGTATTGATAAGTGAGATTCAAGATTTATTTGGATTACACATTGATGAAG
The DNA here is from genome assembly GCF_050473865.1 of Bacillus sp. S10(2024). Taxonomy (NCBI): domain Bacteria; kingdom Bacillati; phylum Bacillota; class Bacilli; order Caryophanales; family Bacillaceae; genus Bacillus; species Bacillus sp. S10(2024). The sequence goes on from NZ_JBFLUR010000002.1 coordinate 973,553, forward strand.
TAGAAGTTGATACAATTGGCGGTTGGGTGATGACACAAAATCACGAAATTCAAGAAGGACAATTTGTTGAAACAGAAGGATATGAATTTAAAGTTTTAGAAAAAGACGCACATCAAATTAAGCGTATTGAAATTCGTAGAATAGATGTACAAAAAGAAGAAGCAGCAACTGTATAGTTGCTGCTTCTTCTTTTATTCATGTAAAAATAAATGCCAGTATTATCCAGTTGAATGTATTTAATTATTCGGAATTATGTTAAAATGAAAAATGTGTCCTTTTAAACGAGAGGTGGATTCATGTGATGTTTTCTTCTTTACCTGGCTGGTTTTGGGCAATCTATTATGTTTTTTTATTAATCGCATTCAGCCTTTCCTGTGTTTATCTCTCCCAGAAAAAGAAACAACGCATCAGTATAATAGGCAGTATCATTAATATTTGTTGTATTTTATTTGTTCCAGTGTTCTCAGCCTTGAACAGTATTGCAAGAGAGGGAAATGAATGGGATCATTTTAAGTTGTCTTTCTCTCAAGGGGAAAGCTGGACGTTTTTTACACTTGGTGGACATATATATTCTACTTTGGACTTTGTTACTGATTTGGTTACTTTTTCACCTTTTTAAACGGAAGAGAATCGAAAGTACTATGAAAGAATAGCTTTTCTTCTGCATATTTGAGGATTTTTTAGTGGCTTTTTTAAAGAATAAAGTGTTTTTGGTTAATGGTTGTAATTATATGGAATTTATTAGAAAGTTACGTCTTCAGAAATGAAAGGAAGATAGAGTATGAATAAACAGCAAATTATTGATGCATACGATATATTAGCTAGTTATTATGAACATAGCGTTGATCATGAGGGCCCGTATAATACAGATTATGAACGTCCAGCTATGATGAGTCAGTTCTCTAGCAATATGAAAGAGATGAATGTACTCGATGCTGGGTGTGCAGCAGGATGGTATACAGAGCAGTTTTTAAATAGGGGAGCAAATGTAACCGCGATTGATATTAGTAGTGAAATGGTTGCGGCTACAAAAAGAAGAATAGGAGAGAAAGCAGACGCTTTTCAACTAGATTTTGAAAATACGTTACCTTTTGCAGATCGTACATATGATTATATTGTTAGTTCGTTAGCTCTTCATTATATTGCAGACTGGAACCTTACATTTGCTGAATTTGCGAGAATACTAAAGCCAAATGGAACATTTTTGTTCTCCGTTCATCATCCAACAATGGATATTCATTTATCAGAGAATAAACAGTACTTTAACCGCGAATTTCTTCACGATAGATGGAAGAAAAGTGATAAGTATGTTGATATATACTTTTACCGCCGGCCGCTGCAAGATATTATAAATGATACACTTCATCAATTCGAGATTGAAAAAATGATTGAACCGACCCCTACTGAAGAATTGAGAAAAAATCATCCATCATCTTATGAGAAGTTATTAAAACAACCAAGTTTTTTAATTATAAAGGCAAAGAAAAAAAGAGTCTAAGATTGTAATATTAATCGCCGTGTAGGGTTCTACGAGGTTAAACCCTAGATTTGTGTATAATATAAAATCACAGTAATTTCAGGAGGAAATTATGTATACATACATTTATATGGTAAGACATGGTGAATCCCCTAAAACAGAAGGTAACGAACGAATGCGTGGATTGACTGAGAAGGGGAAGTTTGATGCAAATAGAGTAACTGAATTATTGAAAGATGAAGGGATAAACACATTCATTTCCAGCCCATATAGCCGAGCTATGTTGACAATTGAGGAGTTAGCTCATTTTTATAAGAAAGAAATATTAATAGACGAAAATCTTAGAGAATGTATGTTTACAAGTGAAGACACGATAATGTCAGATAAGGAGGTGTATCCACTTGTAAAGAAGATGTTTTCGAGTCCAAATTTTTCAATACGCGGCGGAGAATCAAAAGAAGAATGTCAGAACCGTGCTGTTACAGTATTGAAGGAGATATTAACAGATTATAAAAGGCATAAAATTGTAATTGGAACTCATGGACTTGTCATGACTTTAATGATGGAATACTTTGATCGTCAATATGGATATGAATTTTTAATGGAGACTTCAAAACCGGATGTATATAGGATGAAATTTAACGGTGAGCAATTAATTGATATAAAGAGATTATGGACAGAATGATTCTGATTTTAAAAATGCGAAGCTAGGTTGCTTCGCATTTACTTTTGTAAATTTTATAATGTTTCACTCGGAATAATAAGGGCAATACATTTATTACAGGTTCTTCGTAGGGATGAATGCTTTTGATAATACGTAACACTTCTTCAATTTTTTCATACAAACATCTAAATTCCATTTTACATTCCGTACCGAAGCATATTTCACCAGTAGTACCGTTAAAAGGGATAGCCCCTTCTAGTGGCCTCCAAGATCCCTTAACATATGAGTAAGAAATAACATGATCATACTTACCTATTGTCAAAATACCAATATCATTTAGTCTATTTCTTAATGTTTCGATATATTCTTCTGGTAATAGTACCTCAACTTTTACAAACGTAATTTTCATTTTGGTAGCTCCTTAAAACAAGTTGTATTGTAAATAACTTGTTTTATTAGATAAAGCGTTTTTGATGATTAAGCTTTGATGGTGAACGAAAAGCTATGAAATACCACAAAACGTTAACGATTAAAGAGGCTATGCAAAGTACTAGTAAAATAGGGGATTTACCCATCGTTAAAATGACCACAAGTATTGTCAAGGTTGTGAGAATCCCCAATCCACAAAAAACGGCCATGACGATTTTCATTACATTTACTCCTACAATATATAAAATTAAAGGTAGGATATAAATTGCAAGAACGGTACCTATACTTGCCCACATACCATAAGTACCAAACTTATTGGTTTTAGGCCCGGAATCAGCAAGTGGAGAAAGTGAACCCGCAACAAATAAAGAACAGAAGAGTAATGCGGAAACGATAGTCATGAAAATAATACGAGATTTGTTTGTGTCTTTTGTCATAATCTGTTTCATTCCTTTCAAAGTAATTTACTTTCTTTTTATATAATAACAAATATATGAAAAAAAGGTTATTTTTGGTTTGATTGTAGATAAATTTAACATATGTGAAGGCGAAAACAGGGTATGTAAGAACGTTACATACTCTGTTTTATATGCATTAGATTTTCATCCGTTTTAACAGATCGATTTAAAAAATGAAGAAGTGAAAATCCAACAATGCCTAAAAGACCAAAAAGAATCCAAGGAAAACTCATATTTTGCCAATACTTCGTAAAGAAAGTTCCTGTATAGTTTCCAATCGTAAATCCTAGGGCAAGTGATAGTTGGAAGAAACCAAAATAGGTTGCTGTATATTGTTCGTTGCTAAAGTTCGCTACCGCAATATCGGCATTCGGTAATACAAGTGTTTCCCCGATTGTAAATAAAATAACACATACCAAAAGCCAATTTGGATGAAAAGCCAATGGGATGAGAAGAAAAGATAGCCCCATTAGTAACACACCATACTTTACAAGAGACAGCGCATAATATTTTTTGAAGAGATATTTAAATACAATCATAAATAAAAAACCTGTAATCGCGTTTACTGTAATGACAAGTCCTACTAAGTTTTGATCGTGGCTTATATTATTCATATGAAGTGGTAATGCAACCGTAAGCTGTGTAAACATCGTATAAAAAAACACCATGATGAGTGAAAAAGATAGAAAGGGTTTGTTTTGACCAGCCGCTTTTATTCCTGTTAAAAGTTGTGTTTCGTACACAGTAACATGAAAGTGAGATCTAAGAAGAAAGAATAGGAATGCAAGAACTAACATGAGTGATCCGGTAAATATAAATGGATACATAGGATTCCATTTAAGCAATATGCTCCCTGCAATCGGTCCAATAATTGCTCCGCCATTTAAAAAGAGATTTAAGTATGTAAAGGTATCTTTTCTTATATGGGCTGGTTGAGAGCCGAAGACAGCTCGTGCAGAAGGTTCATAGAAAGCTGTCCCAAATCCAATGAATATTGTAGCGAGCATAATGGTGTGAAATCCAGAAAATATTCCTAGTGAAAGAAAACCAATCCCTCGTAAAATTATTCCGATTATCATCATAGTAATATAGCCGATTTGATCTGCAAGTATTCCGGTACATAATGGGAATATTCGCGAAGTAATCGTAAGGGCTGTTAAAATGGTACCCACTTGCATAGCGGAAAAATGTAAAGAATTAGATAAATAGATAGCCAAAAAAGCCATTACAGCAAAATGACCGAGTGTCATAAAAAAAGAAGAAAATAATACAAAACGAATAGGTAATGAAAAAGACCTCAAAGTTGTCACCCTCCTTGTTAACCATCTATTTTTTTAAGCGGTTAACATTTTTATGTTATGATTATACTGAAAATACGAAATAAAGTAAACTATGGAAAGTTGGTGGTGATTTTGAGTAACAACCAAATTGCGCCAGAGATGTTAGAAAGTATAAGAGCCTTTTTAAATACATGGAGAATTCCAAATGAAACGAGAGAACCAGTCGATTTATTTGAATCGGAAAAAGATATACATCAGTTTATGATTGAGCAGTGGAATGAAAAACTACCTTTTGGTTCAGTGAAAGAAGTAAAAAAATTCCGTGATACGATTCGTAGGGCGGTGGAACAACAGAAGCCGTTAAAGCCATTGTTTGAAAAATATCCATTGCAAGTAATGACGATGGATGAAGCGGACGTCATTACATACCAAGCACTTGGTGAAGAAAATTTATATACATTTTCATTGCGAGTTATTATCTCTGCCATTACAAACAACCAGTGGGGGAGATTAAAAGCTTGTCCAGATTGTAAATGGGTGTTTTACGATCAATCTCGTAACGGTAGTAAACGTTGGTGCGGTATGTATGCTGAAGGAGAAGGGGGACGTGCTTGTGGTACAATCGCAAAAGTAAAAAGGCACCGGGCGAAGAGAAAAGCGAGTTCAATTTATATAAAATAGCGGAAGCTTTGCAGTATGCAATGCTTCCGCTATTCTCTTACTTTTTACACTGAACAATGTGTTGCATAACATATTTATGTTGAATGCAACTTGCTGTTTTTGCTGTATAATATGGACGATGTTGTTCTAATTTTACTCTTTGCTCCATTGTTTTCTTTTCATGGTCGGATATACGTAACATGAAAATCATCTCCTTTTATCTAACAATATAGTTAAGTAAAATAAGAAACATATTGTTAGGGTTAAGGAGGGATGCTTTGTAGCATAAGTAAAAAACACCTTCCTCTCTCAATGCGCTTACGAGGTTAGCTGTCGGACTCGGAATGTGAGAGTATCCCTACTTAAACAAAGATTCGCCCCAAGTGGTATGTGCCACAGAAATGGTTTCCCCGCTCCAAAATTTGGACTCAGCAAAAGGTTGTATATAAAATAAATTAACATATTTATCCAAAACAATCAATTTATTTTAGCTTTTTCAATTGTACAAGAACGAGGTCGTCTGGTAATGTAACTTCTTTTGTTTCTATAAAATTATGTTTCTTATATAAAGAAAGAGCAGGCGTGTTTTTCTTACCGGTTTGTACAATATAGTCTGTTGTTTCTTCATGTAGTTGAAATAGGTGTTGTAATAGTGCTGTTGCGATGCCTCTATGGAAATACGTAGGGGAAACAACGAGGCGATGAATATCAACAACAGTATCCACATATTGAAACGAAATAAATCCAGCTAACGTATCATCAATGAAGTATCCATAAAAGATTTCATTACAATTTTGAATATCCAAAATCGTGTCATATAATCGCGGAATTGAATTGTTTTGAATGTACTGTGCTTCAATTTTATATGCGGGAATTTGAACTCCTAAAATTTCCGCAGCTTCTTCAATAGAAGAAGGAGATAACTTTCGAATCAAATGAAGGCCCCCTTTTATGAAAAGAGTGAGAACCTTATATTCTCACTCTTTCGTATCGTTATTTTTTATATTTTTACAAGTAATTGATTGGCATATTGACGTGCCCATTGATCAGCTGCTAATACTTCTTCTAATGAAGGGTTTGCAATATTATGATGAGCTTCTAATGCAGAATAGATTGTTTTTTCAATGTCAAAAAATGAAATTTTATCTTGTATATATAAAGCATTCGCAATTTCATTAGCAGCATTTAATACAGCCGGAGTTGTCCCACCGATTTTCCCAGATTCATAAGCATAGTGAAGGCAAGGAAATTTCTCTAAATCAGGTTTTTCAAAATGCAAGCTACCAACTTCTAATAAATTTAATTTTTTAAAAGAAGATGGTAAACGTGATGGATAATGGAATGCATATTGAATCGGCATACGCATATCAGATGCCCCAAGCTGAGCCATAATAGAGCCATCTACAAACTCTACAAGAGAGTGAATAATGCTCTCTTTATGAACCATAACATCGATTTTTTCATAGGGAACGTCAAATAACCAACGTGCTTCCATTACTTCAAATCCTTTATTTAGTAAGGTAGCACAGTCAATTGTTAATTTTGCTCCCATTAGCCAGTTTGGATGTTTTAGCGCATCTTTCGCTTTGAGAAGTTGCATTTCTTCACGTGTTTTATCTCTAAATGCACCGCCAGATGCTGTTACAATTAACTTTTCAATTTCTTTATTATTTTCACCATTTAAGCATTGGAAAATAGCAGAATGCTCACTATCTACTGGAATAAGGCGGCAATCATTTTTCTTTGCTAATTCTGTAACAATATGACCTGCTGCCACTAATGTTTCTTTATTCGCAATCGCAATGTCTTTTTTCGCTTTTAGTGCTTCAATTGTTGGAAGCAGTCCTGCTACACCAACGACGGAAGTTAAGACAAGATTACTATCCGGGTGTGTAGCAACTTCAATCAAGCCATCTTCTCCGTATACAACTTTTGTTTGAGTAGAAATTCGTGAGCGCATTGTATCTGCTAATTCTTTCGTACTCACACTTACAATGCGCGGCTGAAATGTTTGGATTTGTTGTTCTAGCATTTCAATATTTTTATTTGCAGTTAAACCGATAATTTGAAAATGTTCTGGGTGAGCAGCGACTACATCTAGAGCTGACGTCCCAATCGAACCAGTTGATCCCAGAATGGAAATGTATTTTACCATAATAAATCCTCCGTAATTGAATGAATCGTTTCCGTAAACTTATATGTAATTAGATAAAAAAAGGAAAATTCCTGCTTAATAAGACAGAAAGTTCTCTTTTATCTAAAAAAACACCGTGGTATAATAAGGAAGAAATAAAAGAAAAGGCAATGAAAGAGAAGAGTACATATTTGGAACTTCACAGAGAACTGATGGTTGGTGAAAATCAGTAAGGGAAAAATATGGAATGGACTCTGGAGCTGCAAGCCGAATTGAGTAGGTTTTGACGGTTGTTTCGACGTTATTCGAATCATAAAGAGAGCTATAAAATTGTAGCTAATAAAGGTGGTACCGCGGGAGTCCCTCGTCCTTTTTAGGATTGAGGGGCTTTTTTATATGTAAAAGGAGGAGTAGTTGTGAATAAAAAAGTTATGTTAACAGGGATTAAACCAACTGGACATCCGCATCTTGGAAACTATATTGGGGCAATTAAACCAGCATTGCATCTTTCTAAACATAGAGAAGGAGAAGCGTTATATTTTATTGCTGATTATCATGCATTGAATGCCGTACAAAATTCAAAGGAGTTTCGTGAATATACAAAGGAAGTAGCAGCGACATGGTTATCATTAGGTTTAGATGAGCATGTAATCTTTTATCGTCAATCAGATGTTCCAGAAATCTTAGAATTATACTGGATTTTAGCTTGCCTTACTCCGAAAGGCTTAATGAATCGCGCTCATGCTTATAAAGCAAAGGTTGATCAAAATATAGAAGCAGGGGTAGATGTAGATACGGGTATAAACATGGGATTATATACGTATCCTATTTTAATGGCTGCCGATATTTTATTATTTCAATCAAACTATGTTCCAGTTGGAAAAGATCAAATTCAGCATGTAGAAATTGCGAGGGATATTGCTTCGTATTTTAATAACGCATTTGGGGAAGTCTTTATATTGCCCGAGTATATCATTCAAGAAGAAGGAGCAATTGTACCAGGCCTTGATGGACGAAAAATGAGTAAAAGCTATGGAAATGTCATTCCGTTATTTGAAGAACCGGAAAAGCTGAAAAAACTTATTTTCAAAATGAAAACAGATTCTTCCTTACCAAGTGAACCGAAGGAACTTGAAACATTATTTATGTTGTATAAAGAATTTGCGACAGCTGAGGAAGTCGCAAAAATGAAAGAGCAATACGCAACAGGCATCGGCTGGGGAGATGTTAAAAAAGAGCTATTCCGTGTCATCAATCGTGAGCTAGAAGAGCCGAGGAAGAAATATAAAATGTATATGGCTGAGCCTCACTTGCTTCAAGAAGCAATGGAAAAAGGAGTCGAGCGGGCAAGGGAAATTGCGAGGGTGAATTTAACAGAAATAAAAAAACGGATTGGCTGTTAATGTGGAAAGGAACCAATTGATTTGGTTCCTTTAATCAAGATTGTTCTTTACAAATGTATCTAAAACTAATTTATGCACTGATCCAATATTCGTAGGGAGATCGTGGATGGGAAAGAATCGCAACTCTTTTGATTCAGCGTGATCGACGCGTAATGTTCCTTCAAAATCACGACAAATATATGTAACAAGAACACCATATACTTGATCTCCATTTGGATAAATATTAAAAAATTCTTTCCCAGAAAAATTTTGAAAAGTTTCTAACTGTTTCACGATTAACCCTGTTTCTTCAAAGACTTCTCGCTTAGCGGCTTCTTCTAACGTTTCGCCGCATTCAAGTGCACCGCCAATAATGCCCCAGCAATTGTAATCACTGCGAAGCTGAAGAAGTACTTCATTATTTTTGTTTAATATAATTACATGTGAACCTACTAAAATGAGTGGACGATTCCCAACTAAACTACGCATTTCTTCGATATATCCCATATAGACACCTGTTCCTTTATTTATATTACATACATGCAAATTGTAAGTATGTTTCGTATGAAGTAAATTTTAACTTTTCAAAAATGGGAGCAGAATGACTTGCTCTTGCCTGACATATTGCTAAAATAAGGCTATTTCCCTCTATATTAATAAAATGCTGGCAGTTCTTTTAACATCATTTCTGCCTGAGATGTTATATTACTAAACTGAATATTGGGTACCGTTCTAAAATATAAACTGCGCAGGAAAGTTTTTATATTTGTACATAGATTACAAAAATCATTGACTGGAAGTCTTGCTTTGTATTGTGGGAGCAAGTTTAATTTGACACGAATAATATCAAAAAGCTGCTTTTGTGAGAAGCCTTTTGATATTATGGAAAGAAGAGGAGTAATAATACGCTCATCTTCATCAAAATGATATACAATCGAATAAACGAATATTTTATTTAAAAGACAATGAGTTAGTTCTTCGTAATATTGCTGCGACAGTTTTGGATTATGAATAAGGGCATCAAAAGTATCCGCTGCATGAGCAACACTATGCGCCCAGCCGTGAGGATGTACATATCCTCTTAAATCAATTTCTCGGTTCATATAATCAACTAATTTTTCTTTTACAGTAATAATCGTTTCTGGAGATAAAAAATTCGTTTTATTATCTGCACATAATATTAAGGCGATTAATAACGTTGTGAAAGAACGTGTAAACACGCTATCATCATTATCATTAGAAGTGATGCCGCAATATAAGTATTGTTCTTTCAAAGTTAGCATAAGTAATTTTTCTAACTGAGCTTCATGAAAATATTCACGTGAAATGAGGTAAGAAAAGGTAGAGTAAATCAATTGATCACGTAAATAGCTGTCTAACGTTCCAATATGCTCTAGCATATGTATGCTTAATTGATTTAAATCGATATTTTGAGGCAATAAATATCCGTTTTTTTGAATAGTTTCTAACAATTGCTGCAGCATAATGGTATTCAATGATGCTCCTCCTCTTTATAACTTTATCGATAAAATCCCTTTTCTTGATGAAAGATTGCTGTTATAAATATCAAATTTCTAGTATTCTACATATTCATCAAAACTCCTGCTCATGCAATAAAAAATATGCTATTGTAATAATTTTACAGAAAGAGGTAAAAGAATGAATCAAATTGTTAATATGGAACGAGATTTCAAAGTATTAGGAGGAGAACCGCACTATATTACAATTGAAGAAAATAATACAGTTTCTTTTACAAAGGAACAAGTGACAGAGATTGTCCAATATTGGCTAGAGAAAGCAACAAATAAAGGAGTTTTACATTTACACTTTGTTATTTCATCAAAAAGTCCAAATTATACCCATTATGAAGAAGTGTTTCAACGTTTACAATTTCAGCATCAGAAAAGTTGTGTTATGGTGCTAAAAGATTTATCTGATGTTACAGATGTGGAAGTTCCGTTTACGCTGAAAACAATAGATGAAGTAGGCGAAGACGCATTTAAAGCAATTTGGTTTGAATCTATGAAGGATTCTTTAAATACGAAAGAAACGTTATCTATAGACCAATTATTATATGCTTTTCAAACAGAAATTGGCGGTAGATGGAATGAACATTGTTTAGTCGCCATTCAAGGAGAAGATCCAGTAGGTGTTATTTTGCCGCATATAGAGCCAGGTACGGTAGAAGAAGGGCGATTGTTTTATCTTGGTATTGTCCCGGAAATGCGTGGTAAACATTACGGGACAATGCTTCATGAAAAAACATTATACATTTTAAAAGAAATTGGTGCCTCATATTATGTAGGTAGCACTGACGAAATGAACGATGTCATGAAACGAGTGTTTTCTAACAATAACTGTATACAGTTAGGGAAGATAAAGAAATACACAAGGTTGATGAGAAAAGGGTAAATGAAGACTCCCCTCGAAGTATTGAAGAAATAAAACAAGGGGGAATTGGATGTTACAACAATCATTTAAAAGAATGATTCCTTTATATCCAGAAACTTTATTTTCAGACTGGCATGTAGAGCACATATCGCAGCGACAGGAGAATGAAAAGTGGGAAACGCTTTGGTTTCAGGTGATTACTCCTACAGGAATATTTCGGGTCAAACAGTTTTTTCTTGATATTATGGAACCGACTTTTCCAGACAGTTGTCTGTATCACGCGCAGGGTGAGTGTTTTCAATATAATAAACTTACCTATTGGCGTGGGATAAATTATAAAGGGTGCGATAGTTACGTCACTTCTAAGTGGAAAACACAAATTGAAATTTCTATTGATGATGGAGTTATCGAACAACAACAAATGGAGGAATTTTTATATGGATTACAGCCGATTGAATTAGAGAAAGCAAAACAAAAAATGAACTTACCATTTCATCGTCTAAGTTTTCAGGCTCAGACAGAAAAGGGTGGAGGAGAAATCAGTCGTTGCTTTGGATGGTGTTCTCCTGAAGAAAAGGAATTTGTATCATTACCGCTTCTAGTACCACGTTCATGGGATTTAGAGTCTGTTGGTTTTGGGGATAACGAAACGCAGTATGTATATTGGGATGCAAAAGAGCAGTTATATACATTATGGGCATGTCGGCATACCAATTATAGCTATTATCCTGTATCCTCATGGATAAGAAATTATAGTTCCCCGCAAAAGATTGGAAACTGCGAATACTATTTACATCCACAAAGAGGTACAGTTGTATATCAAGACTTGGGGAATGAACAAATTGCTTATGTATTTCGGGGAATACCTTGTACATCTTTTACAGATATACAAGATATGTTTTCTCTATATGTATAAATTGATTGCAGAGTGTCGAAATATGTAAGACGCGTTACCATATGTGATATAGAATAGAGATTAGAAACAATAGAGAAAGTGATAGGTGAAAGAATGGAAACGAACATGAAACAACCAAGTTTAGATGTAACAGTAGAGCGAGAAAACGAGAACACTTTATCTATAAAATGGGGTAGTGTAGAAGAATCAGTATGTGTTTATTGGAGTACATCTCCGAAGAGTATTGAAGAAAATGGAACATTATTAACGATTGTAACAGAAGCTTCTGCGGTTACAATTGAAGATCCAAACCCGGCTGTACGTGTTTATTTTCGATTAGTAACGAATAAAGGAGATCGTATTACAGTAGCAGAGCGCCGCATACCGCTGCAAGGTGCGTTTAACTTTCGTGATTTAGGCGGGTATGAAACAAAAGATGGCCGTGTGGTGAAATGGGGGAATTTGTACCGTTCTGAAGAATTAGCAGGGTTAACAGAAGCGGACATTCATTATATACATAATTTGGAATTAAAAACTGTCTGCGATTATCGTACAGATTTTGAAGTGCAACATAAACCAAACCCTGAGATGCAAGATGTTCGCCAAGTTTCTTTACCAGTTATGCAAGATTTAGCAAAAGACTTAAATATCAATGAATTTTTTAGTTTAGGAGATTTATCAATGCTTGGCAAACCAGGTGAGTATTTAGTGAAGATGAACCGAGATTTCGTGACTAGTAATGAAGCATTTGTGACATTTTTAGAGCTGATACAAGACGCAAACAACTTACCAATTGTAAACCATTGTACAGCAGGAAAAGACCGAACTGGATTTGCATCTGCATTATTATTACTTTTACTAGGTGTGCCGGAAGAGACGATCATGGAGGATTATTTACTAAGTAATGGTTTTCGTGAACAGTTGAATGAGAAAATGATGGCTTTTTTAGGAGCGCAGCTTCAAGATGAAGCAAGTATTGAGATTTTAAGTGCAATGTTTGAAGCGAGGGTTGAATATTTACAAGCGGCATTCGATGAAATTCATAATGTATATGGTTCAGTGGATCAATATGCTGAAAAAGGAATTGGACTTACGAAAGAACAATTAGATGATCTGCGCGATTTATTGTTAGAAGAAAAGTAAAATAGGAGGTAGAGATTTTAAAAAGTCATGAGATTGCTTTTTAAAATCTCTATCTTTTTTATTTTCTTTATTTTACAATTAATTTGAAAATTGTTGAAATAATCACAAAGATATCCACATTATAAATAGTATAAATAATGCAAAATTAGAAATGTAGGGGGATGGGGAAATGTTAACATGGATATTAGGGGTATTAATCATAGTAGCAGTGACAGTTATGTTGACGATTATGGTAGGAAAAAATGAAGAAGAGAATTATGGAAGTTCAACGAAAGGAAATATTAAAAGGCTTTCAATTATTTATCTTCTTTTAGGAGTAGTTTTAGCAGTTGGGGTAGCTTCGTATATATATTTTTATGGATAAGAGAACATAGAATAGTAGAAATAAAGTAAGACTTCCAGCAGTGGGGGGCTTACTGCTCGTTAATGTGGGAGGAAGAAGATTTTTTAGCATCTGATAATTCTAAAAAGTTACAAAATGCAGAAACGTATTATGTTACAATTAGAATGTAATTATTGGAAAATAAGAGAAGGGCTGGATATGAATGATTGAAATTATTAATGTATCAAAGAGCTATAATGGTAGTAAATTTGCAGTGAAAGATTTAAATTTAACAGTACCAAGTGGAGAGATATTTGGTTTTTTAGGCCCAAATGGTGCCGGGAAATCAACAACAATTAAGATGATAACAGGTATTCATTCTCTTGATAGCGGGACGATTTCGGTAAATGGAAAAGACATTGCGAAAGAGCCGCTTGAAGCGAAAAAGCTATTTGGATACGTTCCTGACAGTCCTGATATGTTTTTACGCTTAAAAGGGATTGAATATTTAAATTTTATGGCGGATATGTATGATGTTCCGAAGGACGTACGCCAAGAAAAGATTCGAACACTAGCAGAGCGTTTTAGTTTGTACGAAGCATTATCTGATCAAATCCAAAGTTACTCACATGGAATGCGCCAAAAAATTATTATTATTGGAGTTTTGTTGCATGATCCAGATGTTTGGATTTTAGACGAGCCAATGACGGGATTAGATCCAAAATCGGCATTTATATTAAAACAAATGATGCGTGAACACGCTGATAAAGGGAAAACAGTGTTCTTTTCAACACATGTGTTAGAAGTTGCTGAAAAATTATGTGATCAAGTTGCGATTATTAATAAAGGAACACTTCAATTTCAAGGGAATTTACCAGAAATACGAGAGCACTTTGAATCTAATGAATCTCTTGAAAAAATGTTCTTGGAGATGACAGAAAATGAATAAAATTTGGATGTTAACGAAAATATTATTAAAGATGAACTATGCTGATATGGTAACTGATAAGAAGAAGCGTGTTACATCTTTATTTTCATTATTAGGTCTTTTGCTTGTTGGGTTTTTATTTATCGGTCCACTTGCGAATGGTATGTATGGAGTATTAAAACAAGTTAATCAGGAAAACGTACTACTTGGCATGGGATTAGCTATTGGTAGTATCTGGATATTTGTGTTTAGTATTACGACAATTTTAACAGTGTTTTACTATAGCAATGACGTTGAAATGTTATTACCACTACCACTTAAGCCCGCCCACATTATTACTGCGAAGTTTATTACCGTTTTAATTACACAATATGTAATGACTTCGTTTATTTTATTTCCTATTTTCATTGTGTATGGATTACAAAGTGGTGCATTTATTACATATTATGTTTACTTTTTAATTGTTTACGTATTTTTCCCGATTATTCCGTTAGTTCTTGCTTCACTTCTTATGATAATCATTATGCGTTATACAAATATTGCAAAAAATAAAGATCGAAATAATATGTTTATAGGGTTATTTACTTTATTACTAGTTGTCGGTATTAATATATTTATACAATGGAAAAATAGAAGTGCTGCTTCTGGGCGATCAGCAGCAGACTTTCTTGCAAATAACCAATCTTCATTTCTAGTAGAAATGACAAACTATTTTCCAACTACATATTTTGGAGCAATGGCATTAACAGAAAGTGATTCGTGGAAAGGCTTTTTATATTTACTCCTTTTCGCTGCGATTTCGTTAGCATTTTATGTATTGTTTTTCTATGTTGCAGAACGTACATATTTAAAAGGGGTTATTGGGATTTCAAATAGTACTGCGAAAAAAGAAGTGATTTCTTCTGAAGATTTTAATAAAGCTACCGTACAAAATTCACACTGGAAAGCATATGTGAAAAAAGAATTTCGTATTTTGACACGTACGCCACAATTTTTTATTAATTGTATTGTGCAAACTTTCGTGATGCCAATTATGTTTTTCTTTATTATTTTTGTGCAAGACGGTAACTTAGCTTGGATAAATAAATTTATAAATGATAGTGAAACAACAGGTCTTGCGCTTGGTCTTGCTTTTTGTGCAGGTATGTTTTTAATGGGGTCCAACGTTATTGCGACAACATCTTTTTCAAGGGAAGGTCGTACGTGGTTTATCAATCGTTATTTACCAGTTAAGGCAGAAGGCATTTTCTTTGCGAAAGTATTTACAGCTTGGCTCATTAATACTACTATTTTAGCGATCGTTGGTCTAGTGCTTATCATTGTAGGCGGTGTGTCACCAGTATTTATTTTACTTTGGTTCTTGCTTTGTGCAAATGGGTTATGGTTAAACAATTTAATTGGCACACGCTGGGATGCGCAAACAGCTGATATTCATTGGGATAGCGAACAAAAAATGTTTAAAAGTCGTTATACTACGCTTTGGAACTTTTTTGTGAATATACTGTTAGTGGGCATTACTGTTGGCGGGGTATGTGCGTTATTTTTCTCATTAGGAGTTGGAATGTGGGGGATGTTTTTCAGTATCCTAGTTATTTTTACAATAGTAAATGTTATTGTGTCTCGTAGTTTACAACTTGGTGCTGAACGCATCCTAGCAAATATTAAATAAAGTGAAACTTCCATCAGTGAGTGGGCTTCATCACCACTGATGGAAAGCCCTCACCTATCTTTTTTGCTGTCCTTTCAATCTTAAGGTGGGGGTCTTACTGCCCGTGAATGCGGGATAAATTGTAAATCCTCTGTTATTAAACAGAGGATTTATTGTATATTACTATCGGAAAATTGCAATATGGTATAAAAGCAGCGTGTCTGACGGGATAGGTAATTTATTCGAATGAAGGATTTTATTGAGAAATTTGTATTTTAAATAAATAATAAAAAGGGATTTTTGGAAGTATATAGAAACTTATTTGGGAGGCGAAATTGTAATTTTAGGAGGCTTATTATGAAATTGAAAAAAATATCGATTGCTTCATTGGCAATTGGAGCGATGCTCTCCATTACAGCTTGCGGTACCTCGACAGAAAAAGATCAAGCAACTCAAACTAAAAAAGAACAAACAAACAATCAAGAAGAAGCGAAAACAACAAGTGCAGATCAAACAACTACGGGTAAAAACGAAGAAAAAGATTCAAAAACAACAAATGCAGATGGGAAAACTGAAACGAAATCAACGAATGCAGATCAAACAAAAAATGAGAAAACCGGAACAACTGAAACAAAATCAACAAACGGAAAGCAAAATGCTAGTGTGAAGAGTGGAGTAAAAGAAGTTGTACAGTTAATTGAAGAAGTGGACAAGCAATTGAAAGCTAATCCAAAACAAGAAGCTGTAAATAAACTTGGCAAACAACTTACTGATAAATGGGATGTAGTTGAGAAAGAAGTTGAAGCACAGCATGCAACCGATTATAAAACAATTGAGCAAAATTTATATCCACTCCTTGTTGAAATGGGAAAACAGAAACAAGATTTAAAGAAGCTAAAGACATTAACGATGAAAACAAAGCAAGATTTAAATCAACTTTTGAATAAGCTTTAATCGAAAAATGAATGCAAAATCAAATCTTATCTTATATATAGCTTATGTAATAAAAGGAGAAACGTAGCAGCAGTGTACGTCTCTCCTTTTATGATTAGTTGCAACAAATACATAAAAACATTCAGTATGCGCGGGGGGGGGCAATTCACGTCATAAATATTGTTTGAAAGTTCCATCTTCAATAGAAGCAAGAGGAATGGTTTGTTCTGTTCCTTCCTTCATATTTCGTAAAACAGCTACATTGTTATTTATTTCTTCTTCCCCGATAATAAGTACATATGGGATGTTTTCTTTGTTTGCATAGTTAAGGGCTCGTTTTAGTTTACGATCTGCCAGTTCAAGTTCTATCTTTAAATTTTCATTTGTTCGCAATGTGTGAGCAATTTTTAAACACTGTGCCTGTGTTCCGAGTGGAATGATAAAAATATCTACAGAAGAGGAGGCACGTTCTTTTTGGATAAGAGCAGTATAAATGACATCTAAACCAAGCGATATTCCGACTGTTGGATAAGGTTTATTTTTATTTCGAAATGCACCGATAATGTAATCATAGCGCCCACCACTGCCTATGCTAGAAGTAATACTACCATCCGTTAAAAAAATTTCATAAATCGTTCCAGTATACATTGTAAGACCCCGTGCAAGAAAAGGGGAGAACATTGTATTAGCTTGAACGCCTAGTGTGGCTAGGTATTGTTGAAGTTCTTGAAGCTCAGTAACTCCTTCCTTAACAAGAGAATTTGGGAACATTTTATTAAATTCAGAGAGCGCCATAGACATACATGTTTCTAACGTACTACATAACACGTCAATCATTTCGCTTTGTATCCCCCGATTTATTAAATCATTTCTTACACCGTCAATGCCGATTTTCTCAAGTTTATCTACAGATAAAATAACATCTTGTACTTGTGATTCAGGGATTTGAATTGCTTGTAACAACCCTGTTAATAGTTTTCGATTATTATATTGAATGGTTACGTCTAATTTTAATTTGTTAAAAACGTCAAGAGCCATTACCATTAATTCTGCTTCTGCTAAGACAGATTCAACGCCAACAATATCTACATCACACTGCATGAACTCTCGAAATCTCCCTTGTTTAATTGGACCGTTACGAAATACTTTCCCAATTTCATAACGTTTAAAAGGAAGGCGGATTTCTGGATTCATAGCGATAACTTTTGCAAAGGGAATGGTTAAATCATAACGCAGAGCAAGTTTGCGATTCCCTTGATCTTGAAGCGTGTACATCTCCTTTAATATTTCAGATCCTCCCCCGTATTTATAAGCCATCAAATCATACATGTTCAAAATAGGTGTTTCTAGCGGTTTGCAGCCATATGCCTCAAATATTTCTTCACAAGTCCGTTTAATTGTATTACGCAACATTTGTTCTTCTGGTAAATAGTCTTTCGTCCCTTTTACATTTTGTAAGTTCATATTTATCACTCCTTTTTGAAATAAAAAAAGCTATGCGGGTATGAAAAGACCCACATAGCTTTATAATCGCTTCGTGGGTAAACAGGAATAACCCTGTACCCGCGAAGAAAAATTTCTTCGGATACAAGGCTTTATGTATGATGATGAAGTTGGAAAGAACAATCTATTCTAAACATAAGCAATCTCTCCTATAGATTTTTAAGCATTATACTATGAATTATTTAAATTATCAAATTATACTTCAGATTAAAAAACGATTGACAAAATTAGGAATGTTTAATAGTGTATTAAGTGTACTATATGTAATAGTACACTTAATAATAAGAAGATGGAGGAATTCTATGATTGAAGTAAAGAATTTATCATACTCTTTTAAAGTCGGTAAAAAAGGAAAAGAACAATCTATTCGAGTGTTAGACAATGTTTCATTTTCTATAAATAAAGGGGAGCGAGTAGCAATCGTTGGTAGAAGTGGTTCGGGAAAATCAACTCTATTACATTTATTATCAGGGTATATAACACCAAATATGGGCAGTGTTTTCGTGCAAGATACTGATACAACAAATTTTACTGAAAAAGAATGGGCTCTATTTCGATTAGAACATTTTGGATTTGTATTTCAGAACTTTCAACTGATACCTAGTTTAACAGCTTTTGAAAATGTGGAACTCCCGCTTACACTGAAGGGAATAGAAAAGAAAGAAAGGAGAGATAGGATTTTAGAATTATTTAAAAAATTAGGATTGCAATCATATATGAATCATTATCCGAATGAATTATCAGGTGGGCAGCAACAGCGTGTTAGTATTGCAAGGGCACTTATTACAGAGCCGAAGATTATTTTAGCTGACGAACCAACTGGAAGTTTGGATACAGAAACAGAACAGGAGATTTTGCATCTGATTAAACAATTGAACGAAGAAAAGAAAATTACCTTTGTCATGATTACCCACGATGAAGCAGTGGCTTCAATTGCTAATAGGAAATTACGTCTAATTGATGGGCGTTTAGTAGATGGGGGTGTTCCATTTGAAGTTTAAAGATCAATTACAATTTGTATGGCGGAATATGAAGAAAAATAAGTTAAGAGTATTTATGACGATTTTTGCGACAACAATTGGTTGCGCATTTCTTATTGTCTTAGCCTCTGTTGGTTTTGGACTACAAAAGAGTATTACAGATGAAATATTATCAAGACAAATTGTTACGGAAATTAGTATTCATGGAAAAAAAGATAAAAAAGAAATTTCTGAGGAAGATTTAAAGTATTTAAAGCAAAGTTCTGAAATAAAAGCTGTAATTATGCGG
The DNA here is from genome assembly GCF_050473865.1 of Bacillus sp. S10(2024). Taxonomy (NCBI): domain Bacteria; kingdom Bacillati; phylum Bacillota; class Bacilli; order Caryophanales; family Bacillaceae; genus Bacillus; species Bacillus sp. S10(2024). The sequence continues at coordinate 993,069 of NZ_JBFLUR010000002.1, forward strand.
AAATATTGGGCGTCTCACACTGAGGCTTTCTTTGAAAATCGTATTGGAAATGTACAAGCAGTAACAACGAATATGGAAGAAGAAATGAAAGCACAAGCAGAACTAGCAGAAGGCCGCCTTCCGAAAAACAAAACAGAAGTGGTGATTGGTCATAATTTCGCGAAGAGTTTGTTAACTGCGGAAGAAAAACAAGTAATAGAAAATGAGCCGGATAAAAAGGTGGCTGGTTATGAAGGGAAACTTTTAAATAAGAGTATAATTATAAAAATAAAGGATGAGAAAGGCGAAGTGAAAAAAGAATACAATTTTACAGTTGTCGGAGTTTTAAAGGCACCATCAAGAGATTGGATGGAAGACAATCGGATTTATATGAATGCAGAAACAGAAAACGAAATAAATGAATTATTTAAAGAGCACGGGGAAAAAAACGAACTATTTCATCCTGAAATAAAGGTATATGCAAAATCGTTTGAAACAGTGGCAAGTACAACAAAAATGTTAAAAGAAAAGGGATATCATGTTTATTCTGTTAGTGAAGAGATTGAACAAGTAGATACCTTCTTCTTAATTGTAAAGATTGGACTGATTTTTGTAGGTACAATTGCTGTACTAATTGCATCAATTGGAATTTTTAATACGATGACGATGGCTGTAACTGAGCGGACAAGTGAAATTGGTATTATGAAAGCCATTGGAACAAATCCAGCAATTATTAGAAGGATGTTTGTAATGGAGAGCGCAATAATTGGGTTTGGTGGTTCTTTGTTAGCGATTTTCATCTCATACCTTATTAGTTTAGGTGTAAATGAATTAATTCCAATCTTATTAAAAGAATTTGCAAAAACGGAAGCACCAAAAGGATTTATGTTTTCAATGATTCCTCCATTTCTTATTGTTATTTCTGTTTCTATTAGTATAATTATTGCAATTTTTTCTGGACTAAGGCCGGCAATAAAAGCAACGAATATTAATGTGTTATCAGCAATTCGCCGAGAAATGTAAACAAAACCTGTCTCATCTATTGAGACAGGTTTTGTTATGAAGTAATGGAAGTCAGTGTTGCGTTACTAACTTTGATTAGGTCAGCGCCGTTCATAAAAATTTGTAGTCCTCTTTTTCCGGCACTAATGCTAATTGGGTCTAGATTTGCAGCAGATTCGTCAATAAAGAGTGGATAATTTTTCTTGACTCCAAGTGGTGAAACGCCGCCGCGTATGTAACCTGTTAATCCGAGTATTTCTTTCATTGGAATCATTTCAACTTTTTTATTTTTACTTGCAGATGCCAATGCTTTTAAATTGAGCTCTTTATGCGAAGGGATACAAGCCATAATCACCCCAGTTTTATCGCCGCGAAGGACAAGTGTTTTAAAGACTTGTTCTAATTGTAAATGAACTTGGTCAGCGACATGTTTCGCATCTAAGTTCTCTTCATCCCATTCATATTTATGAACTGTATAGGCGATTTTGTGTTTATCTAATAAACGACAAGAGTTTGTTTTACTACTCATGTTACACACTTCCTTTTTTATTTCTTCTATTTAGTATACAAAATTTTGCAACATAAGACAGGGGAAATAAGAAAGGACAAGAATATGTAACATAAATTATGAAAAGAGAAGAGGGAAAATGATGTGGAGAACGACTGATCTTTATGATATCAATGAAATGGAAGTGCAAGTGTGTAAGCCATTATTTCAATCATATGGAAAGAAAAAGCAGTTTTATGGAAAAATCGCGACGGTGAAAGTAAAAGATGATAACGTACTCGTAAAAAGAGCAATAGAGACGCTACCAGAGGGAACGGTACTAGTCGTAGATGGAGAGGGTTCAACAAATTGTGCATTACTTGGTGATAACTTAGCAAACATAGCAAGAAAGCGCAATTTAGTAGGTATCATTATCTATGGATGTGTTCGCGATTGTGCAGAGCTTCGGAATATCGAACTCGGTATTTTAGCGATTGCGACGATGCCAAAGCGAAGTATGAAAGAAGGGAAGGGAGAAACAAATATTCCGCTGTCTTTTGGCGGAGTCTCTTGGATTCCGGGAAATTATGTTTATGTTGACGAAGATGGTGTAATTGTATGTGAAAAAGAAATTCATCGGTGAGTTATTATAAAAAATGAGGAGATAAAGTGAATCTTCTATTAATGTTTTTCATTCCTTATTGGGTTGTGACGAGGTCTATCTTTTTCTTGATTTCTTACAATCTTGAGATGAGGGGGGGATTCCTACAAATAGTCATATAAAAATATTGTTAATCTTAAGAAGGAAATATGAGAAATGATAGACAAAAAAATATATAAATAGTAAAATAGTACAGAATTTTGTAACATTATGGATTTGCAAGAGCGTAAAATCTATGATGTAAAACAGTGTTGTTTCCTATATAAAGGAAGCAACAGAGATGTTAAACACTTATTGAATATTTGTTTAGCTGCGTGTTTATGTGGCATCTATTGTGGGTGTTTTAAATCCCGCATTAAAGGGCAGTAAGACTCCCACTTCAGGGTTGGGAGAGAAGAAAATAGGTGGGGGATGAAGTCCCCCCACTGATGGAAGTTTCACTTTATGTGATTTATAGGAGAGGGGATGATTCATCAGTATGACGAACATGAAAAAGTGGTTAATAACGTCATTTATGACAGTTACATTGGTTGTTTTGTCTTTTGTAAATACTGTACATATTACGTTTGCTGAAGGGAATACAGCAACGTTAGCAATTGTTGGAGATTCGCAAAAAGGAATTATGCTATGTCCAAAAGAAGTTGCAATTCAAGATGGAGAGACAGCCTATAGTTTCCTGCAAAAAGAAATGGGTAATAAAGTAACGGCAGAAAACACACCATATGGTGCATATATTAAAGGTATTGATGGCTTAATGGCAGGTGCAACAAGCGGATGGACATATGAGGTAAATAATCAATCACCAATGGTTGGGGCAGATAGCTATAAATTAAAGGCTGGAGATGTTGTGGCGTATCGCTATGTTGTTGATTGGAACAATATGAGTCAAGAAACTTTGCAGCAAGTGTTAGATAAACTTGGTACATGTAAGAAGGATACAGATCAACCGAATACAGAGAAACCAAGTACTAATAAGCCAGATGCACCAAAACCACAAGAACCTACAAAAGTTGATGTAATAAAGAAAGTTGATGAAGCAATTACAAAAACTGCCCAAAAGATGATGATAGATGGTATTGATGGTGACTGGGTTATGATTGGACTTACTCAATCAGGCCAAAAAGTTTCTAAAGATGCAAAGTTTAATTATTTACAATCGATAGTAGAACGTGTAGAAGAAAAAGAAAATAAATTTTCTTCTACTGAATTAGCACGTACTATTTTAGCAGTTACAGCAGTAGATGGAGATCCAACAAACATTGCTAGTAATAACTTAATTTCAAAGTTATATAACTTTGAAAATACAAATTCTATTACAGATTACGTTTTTAGTTTAATTGCGTTAGATACAAAAAAATACGAAGTGCCAGCAAATGCAAAATGGAATCGTGACGCCTTAATTAAAGCTATTTTAACATTACAACATACAGACGGTAGCTGGGCGTATATGGGTAAATTAGAAGAACCAGGTGATGCTGATGTAACAGGAATGACCCTTGTAGCATTAGCACCATATCAAGATCAAGCAGAAGTAAAACAATCGTTAGAAAAAGCAAAGCAATATTTAGCTAGTACACAAACAGGTAAAGGTGGATTTTCATCTGGTGGTGTAGAAAATGCTAACAGTGTAGCACAAGCTGTTCTTGGACTAGCGGCAGCTAGTATCGATCCAACGAGTGCTTTATTTACAAAAAACAATTATAATGCAGTCCAAAATCTATTATCCTATCAACTAGAAAATGGTGGATTTAAATGGTTGCCAGCTGATACGGAAGAGAGTGGCATGACAACAGAGCAAGCAATGTTAGCACTTGTACAATATAAGAACTTTTTAACGGGTAAAGGCTCTGTTTATGATTGGACAAAAACAGAGGCGTCAACAAATGAAGGAAATAAACCAACTGATGAGTCAAAACAACCAGTAGCAGAAGAACCGCAAAAGCAAACGAATAAACCTTCTGCTTCAAATGATGAAAAGCAATCTGTACAAAACGATACGAAAGTAGAAAATCGTTACTTACCAGAGACAGGCATGTCAGGCGGAGGTATTGCTACGTCAACTACGTTAGGCGTATTATGTATGACCAGTGCATATGTATTATGGAGAAGAAAAGCGGCTTGACAAAATTAGGAGCAAATATTTGCTCCTAATTTTATTATGAAAGGTGTGTGTGTAAAAGATGAAATTGATGAAATGGCTTGTATTGCTAGTTTTCTCAATTAGCTTTATTGCGGGATGTAGTCAAAATGAAGTGAAAACCGACACAAAAGTTGTTGGAAAGCAAATAGAGAAAAAAGAAGAGAAGAAGCAAGAAGAGAAAAAACAGGAAGAACAAAAACAAGAAGATAGTAAGCAGGAACAAAAGCCGGCAGAAGAACAGAAACAAGCAGAGAAACAAAAAGAAGAAAAAGCTGCAGAACCAAAATCTATAGAAGAAAATCAGTCCCAAACGAAAACTGCAGAACCATCACAAAATCAACAAGAACAATCCAAAGCTGTAAATGAATCGAAAGAAACACCGAAACAAGAAAATGTACAGCAAGCACAAGTAAATCCTGTACCCACACCAGAACCAAAATCAAAACCAGAGGTAAAGACGGTTACGTTATCAGTAAGAGATGATCAAAGTACAATCTTAGGAGAAACGGAAGTAGAACTTCAAGACGGGGATACAGTCTTTAAAGTGTTAGGCCGAACATTGAAGAAAAAAGGGGTTCAAATGGAATATACAGGTTCGGGAAGCGGCGTATATGTTCAAGGTATTAATAATTTATACGAGAAATCTAAAGGTGCCGGGAGCGGATGGATGTATCGTGTGAATGGTGTTGCTGTGAATAAGGGTGCAGGTAGCTATAAAGTGAAGCAAGGCGATAAAATTGAATGGTTTTATTCATTATATTATAGGAAAGAAGATCGGTAAGGGGTAATGAAACTAGCATTTTCTTCAATGCATCCATTCATCAATTTTCTGTATTATATAGGGGTGATAATACTATGTATGGTATGTCTTCACCCTGTTTTTTTGATTGGTGCAATTTGTATGATCCTTATATTAAATATTACGCAAGGCAATGGAGAAAAATTGAGAAAAATGTTACCTAGTTCACTTTTTTTCGCTTTTATTATTACGATAGCCAATTCGTTATTAACGCACCGAGGGAGTACAATTTTATTTTATATTGGTTTTAATCCAATTACATTAGAAGCTGTAATATATGGATGTACAATGGCGTTATCATTGATTGTTATTATGTTTACGTTTACTTCTTATAATGAAATGATATCGAGTCATAAGTTTTTATACTTATTTTCCCGTATTTCACCGAAGGCAGCATTACTCACGATGATTACAGTACGCTTTGTACCTTTATTTATGAGACGTCTTACTCATATTACCCTTGTACAAAAAACAAAGGGAGTTCAAGTGGACGTGGGCTCTTTGAAAGAAAGGGCGCAGAACGGCATGAAGCTTTTACAAGTATTATTAGTTTGCTCATTAGAAGAGGCCCTACAAACTGCTGATTCAATGCAAGCACGTGGATTTGGAGTGACGAAACGAAGTACATATATTGGGTATCGTATGGGCCGCAGAGATTGGTTTGTTCTTAGCTTGTTCGTCATTTTATTTGTATGTTGTCTTTTTGGTGTAAGTAAGGAATATGGAATTTTAACAATCTATCCAAAAGTAGAGGCGCTTTTTTTAGATCGGAATGATCTATTTGTATTTATTCCATTTCTTATGTATATAAGTCTACCAATTCTAATGGAAGGAAGGGAGTGGTTATGGTGGCGCATGCAGAAATAAAAGAGTTGTCATTTACATATACAGATGAGGAGTCTGCTGCTTTATGTAATGTATCTTTATCTATTTCCCATGGAGAATTTGTTGTATTAGCAGGCCGTTCTGGTTGCGGTAAGACGACGCTATTAAAACATTTTAAAAAAGAACTTCTCCCAATTGGTATGAGAGAGGGCAACATGTATTATGATGGAGCATCCTTAGAAGCAATACCAGACTTATTATCGGCTCAGGAAATCGGTATGGTATTTCAAAATCCAGAGAATCAGCTTGTGATGGATACGGTAATTCAAGAACTTGCATTTTCATTAGAGAACATCGGCTATGAAACAACTGTCATTCAAAAAAGAATTGCTGAATTAATTAGTTTTTTAGGATTTCAAGATATGTTGCATCAATCTGTACATACGTTATCTGGAGGGCAAAAGCAGCTTGTAAATTTAGCTGCTGTACTTGTTTTACAACCTAAATTGTTGTTGTTAGATGAACCGACAGCACAGTTAGATCCAATTGCAGCAAAAGATTTTTTAGGACTATTGAAACGAATTCATGAAGAATTAGGAATTACAATTATTATGAGTGAACATCGTTTAGATGAAGTAGTTCCTCTTGCCGACCGAATTGTTTTTATAGATGAAGGAACTGTTGTGTATGATGGAAAGCCAAATGAAGTGATACCAGAAATGTGGAAAGTAGAAGCGTTTCGTCCATATATTCCGCAAATCCCACGGTTGTTTTTAGAGTGGAAGGCTGAACATGTTCCGTTTACCGTTCGTGATGCACAAAAACAAATTCGTCCTATTTTAAATGAGTTTCGGTGTGATATACCATTACAGCATATAGAAAAAGGGGATGTAATACTACAAGCAAAACATGTTTCATTTCAATATGAAAAGAATGGACCGTTCATTTTACAGGATTTGACGTTGAATGTTAAACAAGGGCAATGGACAGCGCTTGTTGGAAAAAATGGTACTGGGAAATCAACGCTATTAACGCTTCTAGCAGGAGTGCAAAAGTGTCGCAGAGGAAAAGTAGTTTGGGAAGGAAAGCCCATTCATAAAGTGGAAGCGAAAGAACGCTTTCAAAAAATCGGTTATGTATCGCAGTATCCTTACTATCATTTCACCCATGATACTGTTTGGGACGAGTTGCTTAGCCGCGCAGAAGAACTATATAAAAGGGAAGCAAATGAAAAAGTAGAAGAAATGCTTCGGAAGTTTTCAATCTTTCATATTCGTAATCGCCATCCGCATGATTGCAGCGGTGGGGAACAGCAATTAATTGCTCTTTGTACAGTATTATTATTAAAGCCAAATCTCTTAGTATTAGATGAACCGACAAAGGGACTAGATCCAGGGAAGAAAGAAGAACTGGGGAAGTTGTTTCAACAACTACAAAGAGAAGGAACGACAATTGTTATGGCGACGCATGATATTGAATTCGCAGCAAAATATGTGGATAACTGTATTATGTTATTTGATGGGAAAATTATCATGGAAGAAACACCGGCGCGCTTTTTTAGTGAGAACTTTTTTTATACAACGTCTATTAATCGGTTTATTCGTAAACAATTGCCGTATGCTTTAACGTGGGAGGATGTGTTTGAGGCGTGTCCAGAAGATATGCTTGTATCGTTTTAGCTATTTTAACCGTATTGATTAGTACACTTTTATTTACATCATTTGTGGCGGACCAATACTACATATGGTGCAGCATTTTCTTTTTAATTATGATTATGCTACCATTTTATGTGCGTTTTGAGAGAAAAGCTTTTGTTTCACGTGAAATTGTACTGGTAGCTGTTCTAGCGGCAATTGCAGCGATTAGCCGGGTTCCGTTTTCAATCATTCCAAGTGTACAACCAACATCGTTTGTGATTATTGTATCAGCAATTGTATTTGGCAGTGAGACTGGTTTCCTTATCGGTGCAACAGCTGCCCTTGTTTCTAATATCTTTTTAGGACAAGGACCTTGGACACCATGGCAAATGTTTTGCTGGGGTATGATGGGGTTTTCGGCAGGATTATTGCGGCATACGTGGATGATGAAAACTTTATGGGGAAGAGTCCTCTTTGGCTTTATCGCAGGATTTGCTTTTAACTGGATAATGAATTTATGGTTCCTTATTGGCTTTTTGAAAGAATTAACATGGGATACTTTTATAAAAGCATATATGACAAGCTTTTATTTTGATCTAGCCCATGCACTTTCCAATGTCCTTTTTCTTTGGATGTTTAGTACATCCTGGCTTAAAATATTGACACGCTTTAAGAGGAAGTATGGCATATTAGAGTAAGGAACTATCACTTACGTAAATAGTGAATAAATTTTTCTTGTACGACATAAATATATACAGTAGGATCGCGACTTACATATTCGTTTGCCTTTTGAGACACTTCTTACATTCAGTAGGAGGTGTCTTTTTTATCTTGAAAATTTAATTAAATAGCGATTCGATATAATCACTAAATACGATAATGACAGGTAAAAAGAATGGGTTTCACTTTTAAGTGTGAATGAGAAGAAGATGAAAGAAAATACTCCAAAGAATAGTGAGAGTACTGATATAGTCTTTTAAAAAAGAAGATAACCCCCCAGGGGATTATCTTCTTTTTGGTTTTAGTATATTGATAAATATTTTGTTGTATATTCAAAGTAACCACTATATGAATTATCTCTGAATAATGTATTTTTTTATTGTAAAATCAAAACGTTTTTCCATGTTCTTCTTGAACAGAGTTTAGAGCATCTGATTGTTTCATGAATGTTTTACCATGTTCCGCCTGTAATGTGTTTGAAGGAGTATACCCAATAAGTCCTGTTAGTAGTAAAGTTAATCCGAATGTAATTCCAAAAAATTTAGCTGTTTTTTTCATTATTTTAAAGCCTCCTTATCTTGTAGTTTTTGTTCGGCTTCGTGTGACTTGTAAAAATATTGACTTGCTTTATCTGATTGATTAGAAGCATAAAACTTTAAAGCCAATTGTTTAGAGTAGTCATGTACGAATCCTAATAAATCTTCTTGCTCAAAGTATTGAATTCCTTCTTTAATTATTATTTCAAATGTACTAGTTGGTGATTTTGTATTTAATGCATGAAGGATGGAGAAGTGGTGTTTATATTCAATTGCTTGTAAACGATTACAAATTTCCAATCCCTTTTCAATTAATTTATTTGTTTCTTTAGTATGACCTAATTTAAAATGTTCTCTTGCCAATAGAAAGGTACATTTATAATCAGTTTCAGAATCTTCAATAGAAGCAGATAAATTTCTAATAGCAGCCTCAGATAAGTTTTGCTCAGCATATAAGAAGCCTAAATTATGTCTGATTTTTAGAGCAAGTTGTGTATTTTTCTTTTTATTAACAATATCTAAAGCATTTATGAAATATTCTTCAGCAGCTTCATATTGACCTAAAGAAGTGCATGTAAGTCCTAAAATATTGGTACAACCAGCAATATTAATTTCATTTCCTAATAAATTTTCATAATATTTTTTGGCTTTTGTTGCATAATTGATAGCCACAAGTGGTTGACGAATTTGATAGTTGAATGCTGCGAATTTGTAGGAAAATTCAGCTTTCTCAGCTTCTTCAGGTATATTCTTTAGTAACTCTTTAGCATTGTTAAAGTACTCGTTAGCTTCTTTAAATTTACCAATTTCAGTAGCATGTATTGCTTTAAAAAAATAATAGTAATATGTTAAAAAATTGTCAGCTGGTTTTTCAAAGCTGTTTATTTTTTCTGACAAAATTTTTGATTCTCTAAAATCATTTATAAGTAATTGATATCTAAACTCTAGTAAAGAGTAGTAGAATAAAATATTTTGATTTCCCTCGATGTTATCAATTTTTTCCTTTACATCATTTCTAATTTCAAGTGCAAGAACAGTATTTTGATTACGAATTGAATCGTGCCATTTATTTAGTAGAGATGTAATTTGTTCTATCGCAACTTTTGTAGTCTCCATTCATAAACCCTCCTAATTTATATTTATTCAATTGTATCAAGTTTTAAAATATTTAGTTATTGAGAAATTTTTTTCTTTTACTAAGATTTTAAAGAGGTCTAAACTTGGTTAAAGGAGAGGGGAAAAGAAGTGATTGGAAGTCAAGGAAAAGGGAGCGAAGAACCGATTGTTCAAAGCTGAATGTCGGCAGCGAGTATATATTTTCTCGATTATGATGGGAATGAGTTAGAATTTATTTCTTTGTTATTTGATGGGCCTAACGATCATGAATATTACCATATTTAAGTGAATGGGAGAAGGAGATAGAGAATAAAAGGGTTTGAGGAAAAAATTTTATAATGAAAAAAGATTACAGTGTGTTGTTGTAACTGGAATTGTTCAATTAAAGACACCTAAAGACACCTAAAGACACCTAAAGACACCATGGTTTGTCATTACGTTTATTCCAAGCTGCATTCGAGCTATCGTTTTGTATGGTAAAAAAGTATCTGTTTTAAAAGTGGGTGTGTGGGAAATCGTCAATTCAATTTATTTTTTCATTGCTACTATAGTGTTATTTCAATTTACGGGCTGATATTAAGTAATAAAAAAGTAAGCATGATTCATATGTGCTTACTTTTTTTTGTAAGGCATTTTTATTCTTGAGATAAAACTTCAGCTGTACTATCACATTGATGCAGTGCATGTTGAACAGCTTGTAAAGATTGTTCAATGCGTTGACGATTATCTGATTTCTCAACTGTTTGTAAGGCATTTTGTAAACAATTCTTTGCTTCGTGTAAAGCTTGGCAAGAATCTTGAACGTGACCACGTGCATTTTTTTGCATGACTGCGCCTCCTTTGGTCTTATACATTTGTAGTATGAGCAAAACAAAATAAAATATCAGAGCAGTCTAAAAAATAAATCCTGATTATTCTTATGAGAATTGACTTTTTAGGTTATATTCATTATAGTAAGAGATAAAGTGAATATTTTCTTATCCAGAGAGGTGGAGGGACTGGCCCGATGAAACCCAGCAACCACGATGTAGGTGCTAATTCCAGCAGAACAGTTTTGTTCTGACAGATAAGAAGGAAGAGATATGTACCGCTTCTTCTTATCGAAGAGGTTTTTTTATTGCAAAAAAAACCGATAATGAAAGATGGACAACGAGAAGAAAGGAACGAGCATGTTATGACACTTGAGAAATATATTACACTACGTAATGCAATTTATAAATATATGGAAGAGAAGGAAGAACCGATTACATTATTAGATATTCAACAACATATTGCAGCAGAACATGAAGGGAAATTTGCGAAGAAGATGCTGCAGCAATTTTACTTACTACGACTGCTAGATGAACTAAAATTAGATGGGAAAATTACGTTAGCAGAGCAACATAAATGTATAGATGATAAGGGGATATATTACATTGTAAAATAACAAAAAGGGGGTTACTCTCCTTTTTTATAGTATTATTTATTTGAAAATTCATTTTGTTCGAAGAGCGTTATGTAGATAAAAAGACTGTGTTATGCAGTCTTTTTACAAGAGAATGGTGCTGAGTGTGTAGTGTTAAAAAATTAAATGTGCCCCTAAAGATGAGCGTTTTCGGCTAACAAATAAAAAGGACACCATCGCCGAATAGGTGTCAGTTGTTTTGTCAAAGAGGCTTGCCCCTTGACATGTATTAGAATAGCATGTGAGCGTAGAAAAAGTCAAAAGGGAATTAAAGGAAGGTGTTGTTTACAATGAACATATTAATTGTATATGCACATCCAAACTCTTATAGCTTCATCGGTGCCATTTTGAAACAAGTGAAAAATAGTAAACAAGAAAAAAGAGAGAAATGGCTGCAAGAGATATATGAAAAGGCAACAAGATTATGAAAAATAGGGAACTGATTTACAAAATTGCGAATGTATGTAAAAGAGAAGATGATTTGTTTTTTTCTTATCTGGATTGTTTACTTGGTATAAAGGAGAATAGTAAGCAATTTTCTAAAGTCAAACAAGAAGTGCGAGAAGAATATCTTATAAGAGGTATTTGTGAGAGAGAAGTAGACATATTAGTAGAACAAAGTGAACAAGTTGTAGAGTTGTATATACCTAAGTTGCTCCAATGGAAATTTTTACAGGAAAATGTTCATTATATAGAAGAGATCTGTTCTATGGTATTTCAGTTAAAACCGTTATGTTTTTCAGAAGAACAATGGAAATATGTAATTACAATTATAGAGAAAGAGCTGTCATGAGACAGCTCTTTTCGTAACAAAAATTTAGGGATTTGAACTTAATTAGAGGACTCTCTCTGCAAGTATTCAGCAATTTGCAAATACATTTTGCTATATGCGGATTGTATTTCTCCATTATGATTCGCATTGGAAGAAAAATGAACGATAACCATATGTGCAGTTGGGTCGATATATAATCGTTGTCCATAACTGCCTAGTACTTCAAAGGCATTATGTTCATTGTGGGAGATCCACCACTGATTATGATATGAATATTCTTCGCCATCGCCAACAGGGAGATCGTATTTTTTAATATCCTTAATTTCTTCAATTATAGAAGAAGAAATAACTTGTTTCCCGTTATATACACCATTGTCTAAAATCATCTTTCCGAATCTCACCATATCTCGTGCAGTGGTATTTAATCCTGCACTTGCCTGTTCCACTCCAGTTTTGTCAACAACGTAATATGCATTTTCTTCTGCGCCAATTGGTGACCAAATCCGTTCACTTACTAAATCTGCGAGTGATTTTCCTGTTACAGTACGAAGGAGCCAGGCTAGTGTTTCAGCAGAACCGTTATTATATGAAAATGTTTCCCCTGGAGCAGCGGTTTCATTTGCTTCTAGTAACATGTCGTATATTGTTGTCGGTCCATTATAGTATTTACCACGAGGAAGAAGATTGCTTGCTAAATATAATTGTGCATCTTGGTTATCTAATCCAGCCTGTTTAAAACCGTGAGTTGGATATTTTGCTGAAACTTGCATATCTAAAAGTTGTTGAATTGTTGCGATTCCAAATGGTGTTCCTTGTAACTCTTTTACATATGTTTCAGCAGTTGCATTGGGTTGTAGCTTTCCTTCTTCAATGAGTGAATTAACGAGCAGTCCTGTAAATACTTTTGCTACTGATGCCATACCGTGCGGTTCGTTTTCTTTATATCCATGAAAGTACCGTTCATATACAAGCTTTCCATCATGTAAAACAATAAAGGCATCTGTTTTATGTTTTTCTAATAATTTCCGAACCGTGGTATTATTTTCATCTTCATCTGTGATTTCTAGATGATCTAGATTTTGCAAATTAGTTGGAATTGAGGATACATAATTTTGATTTTTAACAACAACTTTTGTTGATGTTAATTCACACATATGTGAATAAGACCAACGGAGATAAGGATCTTGTAACCAATTTTTTTTCGTTACTGTTTGTCTTGAAGAAAAACTTTTATTTGGATTGAATAACGTAAATCCCATACCAGTCAAGATACATAAAAAAATCAAAATGATTAAAATGAGCGGGGATTTTTTTAGTCTCATAATAAGCCTCCTTCTAGTTTTATTATAAGAGATAAGCCTATTGAGAAGCAAAAAAAAGGAGAGTAAACGTAGAAGTTTACTCTCTCTTATAGGATTAAGCAGATAATTTTTCTTGCGTTGTTTGCTTTTTGAACTTTTGTTTCCGTCCATGAAGAATATAGTAAATCAGTAATGTAAATGCAACGATAATGGAAGAAATAAAATACATATGATGATAACTTGAATGTGCTGCGATAATTCCTAGAACGAATGAACCAATACCAATCCCTGTATCGAAGAATGAGAAATAAGTGGCTGTCGCAGATCCGCGTCGATGATCTGGTGCAACACTAACTGCAATTGTTTGGAAGCTTGGAATTAGAGTTCCATATCCAAAGCCGATAAGTACGCCAGAAGCTAGTAACCAAAATGGAGTATGCGATTGGCTTAAAACGAACATTCCAATCATAAAGATAATAATTGATGGATAAATGAGAACATTCTCTCCGAACCGATCGAATATTTTTCCTGAAAATGGCCTGGAAATAACAACTACAATGGCATATACAACAAAGAAATAACTGGCAATATCTGCCATGCCGAGCTCTTTCGCATAAACGGGAATAAATGAAAGAATACCGCTATAAGCAAAGGAAAGTACACAACCTGTAAGGGCAATAGGAATTGTTGAAGGCTCAATTAAATCTTTCCATTGCATACGTTTCTTTTCGTTATTGCCTGATGTTTTTTCGTCAGGAATATTTACTAATAGTCCGCATAAAAAAGCAAGTATAGAAAATATAGAACAAAGGATAAATAAACCTGTAAACGAGAACTTGGAAATGATTGTTAAACCTAAAAAAGGACCGATAACCATCGGTAAGCTCATAAATACTCCATAATAACCAAGTGCTTCACCGCGCCTGTGGGGTGGTGCTACATCTGTTATGATTGTACCAGTAGCTGTTGTTGCCATTCCAAATCCGATGCCATGAAAGAAGCGAAGAGCAAGCAGTAAGAATAAGCTTTGTGCACCAAAGTACATGATTGTTGCAGCTAAAAATAACGAAAGGGAGATGAATAAAATCTTCTTCCTTCCTAAATCATCAAGCCATTTCCCTGTAAATGGTCGGCAGATTACAGAAGAAATAAGAAACACTGTAGCGACAAGACCCATTTCTTCAGGCTTTCCTTTTAATCCGTCAATAACATATACAGGTAAAGTGGTGATAAGCATATAAAATGTTAAAAAGAGAAATAGACTACTCAAACATGTTCCAATAAAGTCTTTCGTCCAAAGTCTTTGACTTTCCATAGTCATCCCTCCAATTTTTAATCAAGATTTTGAATTACTTTTTGTAGTACGTGAAAAGCAAGGCGTAGTTCTTCCTCGCTAATATCTTGTAATGTCTTTTTCTCAAATGAATCTACTTCTTCCTGCCAACTTGGTATCATTGCAATTGCTGTTTCTGATAAAGAAATGAGTTTCTCGCGTCGATCTGTTCCCTCAGTTCGAGTAATCCATTCCATTAATTCCATGCGTTTTAAAGTACGGGTCATTGTTGGAGATTCAACGTTTAAATAATGACACAATTCTGTTTGTGTACAAGGTCCAGTTTGATTTAGCCTGAAGATCACAGCCCACTGCGCACTGTATAAACCGGTTGGGGAAACACGCTCATTGAAGTGTTTAGAAAATTTCCGAGCGGTTTGGCTGACAGTGTGAAAAAAGTGTTGTTTTTCGTCCATAGTGTATTCCCTTTCTAATTAGTTACCTAGCTAACTATATCTATTTTTTTCTGAATTGTCTAGTAGTATATTGCTATGCTTATGTGAAAAATAAATTAATTTCAGATTGAGAACATACATTCTGCGTAATATGATTAAATTAGAATTTTCTGTTTTTTCGTTATTGATAATTTTAAAGGGGGAAGCGAATAATGAAACCGACCATTATGAAATCAGTAGCATTATCAAATGGAGAAACAATTGCTTATCAAGAAGCGGGAAGTGGAACAGAAATAATAGTGCTTATTCACGGGAATATGACATCTTCACAGCATTGGGATTTAGTTATCGAACAACTACAAAATTCTTATCATATTTATGCCCTTGATTTACGAGGTTTTGGCTTTTCGACTTATCATCATCCGATTGATTCATTGAATGATTTTACAGAAGATGTGAAGTTGTTTGTAGATGAACTGCAATTAAAGAATTTTTCATTAGTCGGGTGGTCAATGGGGGGAGGAGTTGCTATGCAGTTTGCAGCAGCTTATCCGATGAATGTAAATAAACTCATATTGGTAGAATCAGTAGGCATGAAAGGATATCCGATTTTTAAGAAGGATATAAATGGTCAACCCATTGTATATAACCTTTTAAAAACAAAAGAAGAAATAGCCGAAGATCCTGTTCAAATTGCACCTGTTGTTGAAGCTTTAAAACAAAAGGATAAGCAGTATTATCGCAATGTCTGGAATTTACTTATTTATACGCATCATCAACCTAGTTCGGATCGCTATGAGAAATATCTTAATGATATGTTGACGCAGCGCAATTTTGTTGATGTAAATTATGGACTTGTAACATTTAATATATCCGATGAACATAACGGAGTTGTACCTGGAAACGGGGATATGAATCGCATTCAAGTACCAACATTAGTTCTCCAAGGTGATCGTGATTATGTAGTACCAAAAGTAGTTGGTGAAGAGTTGGCAAAACATTTACCAAATGCAAAATTGGTCATGCTAGATGATTGTGGACATTCTCCATTTATTGATTGTTTAGATGTGTTTATCAATGAAGTAATTACATTTTTGAAAGAGTAGCTACATTGTTTCCTACTTGTAAATACGAAATGTATCCTGTAATAGAATGTTGTATATGCTTATTCAGAAATTATATTTTTAAACATTCTCTCAAGTGTATGGGAAGGCTGAAAGCTAGAAGTATGGACTTCTAGCTTTATTTTTGTGGAAATTAAGAGTATACGATTTATGGATAAAACATCTATAATAAAGGATGTGAGTTTATCGAGGGAGCGTAATAAAATGGGTAGAAAGTATACGTTTTGGATTATGGTTGGAATTGTTGCGATTTCCGGACTTTCACAAGGTATGTTGTTACCGGCAATTGCAATGATTTTTGAGAAAGAGGGAATTAGCTCAAGTTTTAATGGCATTCATGCAACGGCATTATATATTGGTATTCTTGTTATTTCACCTTGGCTTGAGAAACCGATGCAAAAATTTGGAATGAAACCGCTTATTGTAATTGGAGGATTTCTTGTTGTTGCAGCATTATTTGTATTTACGCAAACATTTTCTTTTTGGGTATGGTTTGTTCTTCGTTTTTTAGTTGGGGTAGGGGATCATATGCTACATGTTGGAACGCAAACTTGGATTACGACAACAGCAAGTCCGCACAAAGTAGGGAAACAAGTGTCTATATACGGAGCATTTTTTAGTATCGGCTTTGCGCTGGGGCCTTATTTAGCAAGTACAGTACAATACGGTATTGCAACACCATTTATTGTATCAACTGTCCTCTGTTTAATAGGATGGTTATTGTTGATTCCAACGCAAAACGCATTTCCTGACCAAGGAGAATTGAATCAAGAAAATGAATCATCTTTGCAGCGATATAAGCAAGTATGGATAATAGGGTGGATTGCGCTACTTGGACCCTTAGCATACGGAGTATTGGAAGGGATGCTTAATAGCAACTTACCAGTATATGCGATGAGGAAAGAGTGGTCCGTTGAACAAATTTCATTTTTATTGCCAGCATTTTCGATTGGTGGAATTGTTACGCAAATCCCACTTGGTATACTTAGTGATCGTCTTGGAAGAGAGCGTATTTTAACATGGGCGTTTAGCGTCAGTACAGTGATTTTTCTATTTGCAGCTATATTCGATAAATATTATTGGCTTGTATTTATATGTATGTTGCTTGCTGGTATGGTTATTGGATCATGTTTTTCACTTGGACTTGGTTATATGACAGATTTATTATCTAAACATTTATTACCAGCAGGAAATATTTTGTGCGGAATTGCTTTTAGTATCGGAAGCATTACTGGGCCTGTATTAGGTGGACTATTTATAGAGAAAATACAGTATACAAGCTTTTTCTTTGCCGTTATGATCATAATGGCAGTCATTTCAATTGTTTATGTGACATATATGAAAAGTCAAGCAATGATAAGGAAAGTAGAAAGTAGGTAAAACAATGACAAAGCAATTAAAAAAGAAAAAATTTGAAGTATTGCCAGATGAAACGATTACACAGTGCCTAGAAAGAATGGAAAAGGAGGGCTACGCACCGTCTCGTCGTATGGAAGAACCTATTTTTCATGAGGTGAAAAGAGATGGAAAAACGGTTGTAGAACCTTGTGGACGAAAAATAATTTTTGAAGGAAAGATAAAAACGGTATAAAGTTCAACGTTATATAAATACAAATTAAAAAATCGACATAAAAACCCTTTTTCTTTTTAGGTGGGTGAGAGCATCTAGCCATGCATAGAAGCGGTCAGGGACCTTTTTCTGCCACATGCAAGGTTTAAAACAGGGGGAGAAAGCGAGTACGGGTCATGTTGTATTCTGCATAGCAGCGACTTATATGTCTAAAAATTAAAATGGATATATAGATTGCGTGGATTTTTTATTGGAAAGTTGGCAAGTAACCGCTACTTTAAGATTCAAAGGAGATAAGTAGTAGGAGTTTTCCTTTCATGCGAAGAAGGTAATTTGTTTAAGAGAAAAAATAAATATAAAAATGGGAAAATTCAAGAATTCCATGCATATAATATAGCGAAAGGCCTTTCACCATTTTTCACCAAGGGGGCAATCATAATGAAATTTTTGTCTTACCTTACAGCAATTCTGGTGATTATTGGCGGTTTAAACTGGTTATTTGTTGCGTTAGATTTTAATCTGGTGGAAAAACTTTTTGGTTCTGTGCCAGCACTTGTTGATACTGTTTATTGGCTTATTGGTATTTCTGCATTATATCAAATTTATGACCGTTTTTTTGCAAGTAATTAGCAATTATACAATTATTATTCAAAGTGTTAAGCAGACGTGCTTAACACTTTTTTTGTGTCAATACGAAAGAGAAGTAAAGAACTTCATTAAAAAACACTTATGAGAACGGTTCCAATACTTCTTGGAATAAAATAGGGAAAACAATTTGACCGGGTATTTTATATGAGTTATAATTCAGAAAGTTTTAAAATTTATAAAAACGAAGTAGAAAGAGGGGAATATGATGCATCGAGTATACAATTTTTCAGCGGGGCCATCTATACTTCCTATTCCTGTTTTAGAGCAAGTACAAAAAGAATTACTGAACTATCAGGAAACAGGTATGTCGATAATGGAAATGAGTCATAGATCAACAGCTTTTCAGGAAATTATAGACGAAACGAAAAGTTTATTATGTGAGTTAATGAATATCCCTGAAAATTATGAAGTCCTTTTTATACAAGGAGGCGCATCTTTACAATTCTCCATGATTCCACTAAATTTAATGCACCGATATAAACAAGCGGCATATGTACATACAGGCTCCTGGTCAAAAAAAGCAATCGAAGAAGCAGAAAAAGTAGGAACGGTTTCGGTTGTTGCATCTTCTGAAAATGACCGATTTACATCCATTCCAGAATTCAATCGTACACTTCTTTCTCAAGAAATAGATTATATGCATATTACAACGAATAATACAATTGAAGGTACGCGTTATGTAAACATTCCTGAGACAGGAAAAATCCCACTCATTGCTGATATGTCTTCCAATATTTTATCTGAAGAGTATGATGTTACAAAGTTTGGACTCATTTATGCTGGAGCACAGAAAAATTTAGGACCTGCAGGATTAACGGTTGTCATCGTTCGTAAGGATTTAATTGGCGCTGCTAAATCTTCTTGTCCGACTATGTTAAACTATGAAACTTACAGTAAACATAATTCACTTTATAATACCCCGCCAGCTTTCAGTATTTATGTAACAAAACTAGTTTTGCAGTGGCTGAAAGTACAAGGAGGCGTACAGGAAATTGAAAAAAGAAATTACAAAAAAGCAGAAATTTTATACAATTTTTTAGATGGATCAAGCGTGTTCACTTCACCAGTACATACTACATATCGATCTTTAATGAATATTCCATTTACAACGTCTTCAAATGAAAGAAATGCATTGTTTATTCAAGAAGCGAAAAAGCATGGCCTTGAAGAATTAAAAGGGCATCGCTCAGTTGGCGGTATGCGTGCTAGTATTTATAACGCAATGCCAGTGGAAGGTGTACAATCACTTGTGAATTTCATGTATGCATTTGAAAAGAAGTTCAAATAAGGGGATGAAAAAATGTTTCATATTCAAACATTGAATCAAATTGCCGAAAAAGGAATTGCTACGTTTTCAAAAGAGAGATATAGAATAGGAGAAACTATTGAGAATCCTGATGGTATGTTATTACGAAGCTACTCATTGCATCATGAGGAGTTTTCAAGTGATTTAAAAGCAATTGCAAGAGCGGGGGCAGGTGTAAATAATATACCAGTAGAACGGTGTACAGAAAAAGGGATTGTTGTTTTTAATACACCTGGAGCTAATGCAAATGCTGTAAAAGAACTTGTACTTGCAAGTTTAATTATGTCATCTCGTAATGTTGTAGACGGTATTGTATGGACAAAAGGTCTGCAAGGTGAAGAAGTACCTCAACTTGTCGAGAAAGGGAAAAAGCAATATGTTGGTTCAGAAATCGCCTCGAAACGTCTTGGGATTATTGGACTAGGTGCAATTGGGGCCCTTGTTGCAAATGATGCTTTATCATTAGGAATGGACGTCGTTGGTTATGATCCATATGTTTCTGTTGAAACAGCTTGGCGATTATCAAGACAAGTGCAGCGAGCGTTTAGTTTAGAAGAAGTTTTTGCGACATGCGATTATATTACCTTACATGTTCCATTGGTTGAACAAACGCGAGGTTTTATAAATGAACATGCACTTCAAGTAATGAAAAAAGGAGTTCGCATTTTAAATTTTTCTCGCGGCGAGCTTATTGACGAAGATGCGTTGGAACGGGCGCTTCATACGGGGGCAGTGAATCATTATATAACAGACTTTCCAAACGAGCGTGTGCTGCAAATGAAAAATGTCATTGCAACGCCGCATCTTGGTGCATCTACATATGAATCAGAGGAAAATTGTGCGATTATGGCAGCACGGCAACTGCAAAGTTTTTTAGAAACGGGTAATATCCGCAATTCAGTAAATTATCCAGATGTAGACCTACCGTATATCGGCAAAAAACGAATTACAATTGCGCATCAAAATATTCCAAACATGGTTGGACAAATTACGGCATGCTTAGCGGAGCATCATATAAATATTGCAGATATGATTAATCGTAGTAAAGGCTCTTTTGCCTATACAATGATTGATATTGATAATGGGATAGATGATATTCTTAAAGAAGATATTGTGGGAAATATTAGAAACATTACAGGTGTCGTAGCAGTGCGAATGATTGTATAAAGTGGTAGGTGCTTCTAGAGTTTACTACCTATTAATGAGGATAAGGAGGAGATTTTGGTGGCAACAATTAAACCATTTCGGGCAGTTCGTCCTATACAAGAGCGAGCAAATGAAGTAGCTGCTCTTCCATATGATGTACTCAATAGTAAGGAAGCTAGAGAAACTGCAAAAGATAATCCATATTCGTTTTTGCATGTTGATAAGGCAGAAATTGACTTAGATTCATCTATTTCCCCATATGCTAATGCGGTGTATGAGAAAGCGAAGGGAAATTTACAATACTTAATTGAAGAGGGTGTGCTTATACAAGAAGAACGACCATGTTTTTACATTTATGAACTTACAATGAATGGTCGTTCTCAAACAGGACTTGTTGTTTGTACATCAATTGATGAATATATAAACGACACAATTAAGAAACATGAGCGGACAAGAGCTGAAAAAGAAAAAGATCGTATCCGTCATGTTGATGTGTGTAATGCTCATACAGGACCTATCTTTGTAACATATCGCGGGAACAATGAAATTGTAAATGTAATCGCGAATTGGAAAATAACGCATGGCCCTGTTTATGACTTTACAGCCGATGATGCAATTGGACATAAAGCGTGGATTATTCATGAAGAAAGAGTTATCGCTACATTAATCGAATTGTTTGAGGACATCCCTTCTTTATATATTGCTGACGGTCATCATCGCTCTGCATCGGCTGTGAAAGTGGGAATGATGCGCCGCGAAGCGCATGCAGACTATACAGGTGAAGAAGAGTTTAATTACTTTTTATCTGTACTTTTTCCGAAAGATGAATTAGAGATTTGGGATTATAATCGCATTGTAAAAGATATAAATGGGTTATCAGAAGTACAATTTTTACAAGCGATATCTCAAGCTTTTTATGTAGAAAAAGCAGAAGTAGCACCTTTTAAACCGACAGAGCGTCATACGTTTGGAATGTATTTGAATAAAGTATGGTATAAATTGACTGTAAAAGAAGATAGGGTTGATGAAAAGGATGTCGTAAATAGATTAGATGTATCAATTTTACAAGATCAATTATTACATACCATTTTACATATTGATGATCCGCGTACAAATGACAGAATTGATTTTGTTGGAGGAATACGAGGACTGAAAGCGTTAGAGAGAATGGTTGATGAGGAAGGATGGACCGTTGCTTTTTCAATGTATCCAACAACAATGGAAGATTTATTAGCTATTGCAGATGCAGGGGAAGTAATGCCGCCAAAATCAACATGGTTTGAACCAAAACTTCGCAGCGGTTTATTTATTCATTCGTTGGAATAGAAGAGGGAGCAAATTGCTTTCTCTTTTTTTCTTGCATATTATGTACCTATCTTATAATGTATAGTCGTACTGACTGAAGGAAAGGGTTTGATATATATGATACATATTTTGTTAGCTGATGATGATTTACATATAAGAGAGCTCCTTCGTTATCATCTTCAAAAAGAAGGGTATACAGTGTGGGAAGCAGAAGATGGAAAAGCAGCACAGTCTATATTAGAGAAAGAAACGATTCATTTAGCAATTGTTGACATCATGATGCCGCATGTAGATGGTTACACACTTTGTGAAGAAATTAGAAAATATTATGATATACCAGTTATTATGTTAACAGCAAAAGATCAGTTAGTAGATAAGGAGAAGGGCTTTTCCGTCGGGACAGATGATTATATTGTAAAGCCATTTGAACCTGCTGAAGTATTATTTCGAATGAAAGCATTATTACGCCGTTATCAAATGCTAAGTGCAGATGTCATTCAATTGCATGGAACGACAATCGATCGAAAAAGCTATGAAGTACGTTGCAAGGAACAAATCATTTTGTTGCCGTTAAAAGAATTTGAGTTGTTATCACAGCTTGCGAGTTACCCCGGACGGATTTTTTCTCGTGAAGAATTGATTGAACTTGTGTGGGGAGTGGATTTTGCAGGTGATGAACGCACTGTAGATGTCCATATTAAGCGATTGCGTGATCGTTTTTCGAAACGGACAGATGATTTTCAAATTAAGACGGTACGTGGTCTTGGATATAAATTGGAGTTGAAATAAAATGCGATCATTATATTCAAGATTTGTAATAATATCGATTGTCATTATGTTAGTTAGCAGTATGATTGGGTTTTTATTATCGAATGTGTATTATCATCTTTATTTGAAACCATATAACAGTGAAAAAATTTTAAAATACGCACAAGAAGTAAAACATTTATATGAGCAATCCGATGAACAAAATCGAGAAGAATATTTGAAATCTATTTCTAATCTCGGTTTTGAAATTTATGTAGTAGATGATCAAAAACAAGGAAAACGATATGGAAATGCATTTCGAAAAATTAATGTGAGTGACGAAACAATAGAGAGTGTATTAAAAGGTCATACATATAATGGTATTTCAACTTATCCGACACGGTTGTTTATAACAGGCTTTTTTGATAATGAACTTTTAAATAGTATTGGGATTCCAATCCAACATGATGATAAGCAGTATGCGCTCTTTATTCGTCCTGATATTCAGCAACAATTTGGTGAAATGCGTATTTTCTTTTCTGTATTATTATGTTTAATGGTTGGATTAAGTATTATTCTTATTGCAATTGCAGCTCGGTTTATTGTGCGTCCTATTCAGCTTTTTACAAATGCAACAAAAAAAATTGCAAACGGAGAGTATGAAGTAGCCCTGCCAGAATATCGAAAAGATGAAATTGGAACACTGGCTGTCAGTTTTCGTAAAATGGCAAAAAGCTTAAAGGATTTAGATCGGATGCGACAAGAGTTTGTTTCAAACGTTTCCCATGAATTTCAATCTCCACTTTCATCGATTCAAGGATTTTCGAAGACGTTACAAACAAATGAGATGAGTGAATCTGAGCGTAAGCGTTATTTGAAAATTATTGAATCAGAAAGTAGACGTATGTCTAGTTTGTGTAAACAATTATTAACGCTTGCATCTCTGGATAAAGAAGAGAGAGTTTTAGATAAGAAAACATTTGATGTTGGAAAACAAATAAGAGATGTTATTTTTATGTTAGAGTGGCAATGGCGTGAAAAAGATGTTGCAATTGAATTGGATGTTCCAGGTATACAAGTGTACGGTGATGAAAACTTACTCCATCAAGTGTGGACAAATTTACTGACGAATAGTATTAAATTCACAGAAAGTGGCGGTACCATTTCATTTTATGGAGAAGAGAAAGAATCGGAATTGTGTCTTACGATTTCTGACACAGGGATTGGTATGGGCGAAGATGAGATTGACAAGCTTTTTGATCGATTCTACAAAGTAGATGAGGCGCGAAATAGAACGATTGAAGGTAGTGGACTTGGGCTTTCAATTGTAAAAAAAATTATTGACCTTCATGAAGGAAGTATTACTGTCCAAAGTGTAAAAGGCGAAGGAACTACGTTTACAATTTATCTTCCGAAAATAACTAATAATGTTTAGGGTATATAAGTTAAAAACGACCTAAAAACCTCTTTACT
The DNA here is from genome assembly GCF_050473865.1 of Bacillus sp. S10(2024). Taxonomy (NCBI): domain Bacteria; kingdom Bacillati; phylum Bacillota; class Bacilli; order Caryophanales; family Bacillaceae; genus Bacillus; species Bacillus sp. S10(2024). The sequence continues at coordinate 1,017,535 of NZ_JBFLUR010000002.1, forward strand.
TTTTAGATGGATGAGAGCATCTGACCTTGTATAGAAGCAGTCAGTTCTTTTTTACCACATGTAAGGGGAGAAAGTAAGTGCAGATTATATTTTATTTTGCATAGCAGCGACTTAGATGTTGAAAAATTTCATAGAAGGCTTGTACAAAAAGGATTGATAAAATGAAAAACCGTGGTGGAATTTTACTGCGGTTTTTTATGTTTTGTTTCAAAACATTGAATTTACTCTCCATTAGGAAGGATTTCACTTTCAGTCAAGCTTTAGATTTTATGGTATAGTGAGAAAGTATGTTTGCAGTAGAGGAAGGAGATCTAAACATGATTACATCTGCGCAAACTCCTTCATTAACAAAAACGATGAAAGAGTGGCATGAAGCGTTAACATATGAAATTAAACATTGGAAGACAGTTGGTGGAAGCAAATTATCCATTATAAATGGCCGGTTTTTATATACAGACTATGAAAGTAGCGTCTATGTATTTCAGCTTATTTCTGAAATAAGTTTACCAGACGGAACACCGATTCGAATTGAATTTGACGGTGAGGAAGCAACAGGGGAAGTACTATCTGTTCAAGGATTGGATATTGAGGTCAAACTTAATTGTTATATGCAGCAACATATACAGGAAGCAGTATTATATAGTGAGCCGTGGCAGCTGTTAGAACAGTTACAAGAACGTTTAAAAGAAGTAAGAAAAGATAAACAAAGACGTCAGCGCGTGAAACGGTTACTACAAGGAACGAATGAACCAAAACATATTGCGAAAATGAAAAAAGAGAAAAATGAACTTGCATACCGCGCTTTTTATAATGCAACAACGTACGTCTGGGGACCGCCAGGAACCGGGAAATCATACAATTTATCACGTATTATTGCAGCTCATTATCAAAGTGGAAAATCTGTTCTTGTATTAGCTCATAGTAATGCAGCAGTTGATGTATTAATGAGTGAAGTAACAAAACAAATTGAGAAAAAAGAAAAGTGGGTACCAGGAGATGTGATTCGGTATGGTTTTAGTCAAAATGACCAAATTCGTAATCATGAAACGTTACTAACTACGCGATTAGTGGAATCAACAAATGAAGAATGGGAAGAAGAGAGGCTCTATTTAGAAGAATTAAGACAAGAATTAAGACAAAAAATTCTTTCTTTTAAAGCGACTTCTGCTGAAAAAAGAAAAATGCAGGAAATAGAGGGCGATCTTCGCAAGCAAAAAGCAAAAGTGAAAGAAGTTGAAAAAGAGTATATTGAAAATGCAAAAGTCATTGGGGCAACATTATCGAAATGTGCAATCGATTCACTTGTTTACGAAAGAACATTTGATCTTGTAGTTGTCGATGAAGTAAGTATGGCATATGTTCCGCAACTTGCATTAGCAGCTTCTTTAGGAAAGCGTATTGTTGTGTGCGGAGACTTTCTACAATTACCACCAATTGCTTTATCAAATCATGAACTTGTAAATAAGTGGTTAAAAGAAGATATGTTTTATCATGCGGGTATAGTGGAAGCCGTAAATGCCCGTAAAAAGCATCCGAATTTATATATGCTGCAAGAGCAGCGGCGTATGCATCCGCATATTTCAAGTTTTACGAACGAATTTATTTATAAAAACGAAGTGTTCGATCATCCTTCTGTTATAGAGCGAGATAAAATAGCGACTTTACAGCCCTTCATGAAAGAAGCAGCGGTTTTACTAGATACAAGTAATATGGGCGCTTATTCATTAAAAGACGTAGCATCAAGCTCACGTTATAATATTTTTTCTGGATTAATAGCGATGCAGCTTATGCTAATTGGCTTAATGGATGAAATACCGTCAATTGGTATTGTAACACCATACCGTGCTCAGTCGCGCTTTTTATCAACGTGCATAAGGGAATTTCTTCAAAAAACAAAGTTCAAAAATGCACCGGTACTAGCGGCAACTGTTCATAAATTTCAAGGATCTGAGCGTGATATGATTTTGTTCGATACAGTTGATAGCTATCCGCAAGAACGACCGGGTGTGCTCTTCTTTGATCAAAAAAACCACCGTCTCGTTAACGTTGCAGTTACGAGGGCGAGAGGGAAATTTATTCAACTATCAGATTGTCAATATATGAGGAAAAATCTTTCGCGAAAACAAGCTTTATCTCATTTAACGTCTCATATACAAAGGCAAGGAGATGTGTATGATCGTACAACATTGAGGACGATTTTAGAGCGGAAGATTACGAAAAGATTACGGTGGTTTGTACAAACAAGCAAAGAAGAGACGAAAGTATTATTAAAAGATATGATCTCAGCGAAAAAGAAAATCATTGTATCTATTCCTAATTCAAGTCGTATAGATAAAAGAGTATGGCAAGCATTAGCACGTGCAGAAGCGTCGGTAATGATCTATACAGAAGGTCAAGTTCCGATAAAAAACGTACAAGTGTATCGTCAAAATAAAGTGATGCCATTTGTTATTATCGATGACGATATCATGTGGGTAGGTGCCCCATTAACATCTCAGATGATCTTTGATGGTAGTCCAGAATTTCCGTATATAACAGCAAGACTACAGGCTCCGCAAACAATTGGAGTACTAAAAGGGTTTTTAGATATAAAAATATAGAGTTTTTTTCAAAATGGATTTATATGGTATGGGAAATAAATCAAAAATAACCTCAGACAAAAGTGTCTGAGGTTATTTTGATTAAACATAGGTTGTAAAGGAATTATTTCGAATTTGTCGAATAAATGTTATGAGGTGAAAGAAATGGAATTGTTAACAGAAATAGATGAAAGTTGTAAAGAAGAAATACGATGTTGTTTATATAGGGAAGAGATGTTTCAAACATTAGCAATTCAAGGTTTGGAAAATGAACAACTTGGAGAATGGTATGTGGAGAAGGATGACAATGAAATAACTAGCATTTTGTATATAAAAGATGAAGGTAATACATATTTTACTACGTTTTGGATAAAAGACAAAACCAAACTTTTAGTTATCGCAAAACAGATCGAGTGTTTGAAAAGAAATTCTATACTTCTTGCTGGGAAGAGTGAATATGTAGAAAGTATTTTTAAGTATTTAGGGATAAAGGAGGAGATTAGTAGGGATACTCATTATGTATATGGTCAGAAATGTACGAAAGATAAAGATGTTCCAATAGTTAGAAAAGCTATTCATAATGAATATGATATATCGTTCATTCATAAATTTTTCATTCACTTTTTTCAGCCGAGTAATGAAGAACAGTTGCAGCGTTTGATCAATAAAGAAAAAATAAGCAATGATATTGAGAAAGGGATTTTTTTTGTGATGCATGACAATGTGCCAATCGGAATGGGGAGATATGGAAGTTATACAAAGAATTACATTGAATTCACAACATTTTATGTTGAAGAAAAATTTCGTGGGCAAAAATATGGAAAAATATTATTGTCTCATATGATTTTAGATTGCTTGAATTGTGGTAAAATCCCTATTTTACAAACATCTTCTAATAATATATCAGCTAGAAGTTTATACGAAAAACTCGGGTTTACAGCAGTAACAGACTATAGTTTCACATTTATCCCATATTAACGGGCAGTAAGATCCCCCACCTCAAAAATGAGAGAATCAAAGAAGAGAGGTGGGAATTGTGAATTAAGAACGAGACCAATTCTTCCTTATTTCCTCTACTACAACCTCTGGATTATCACAATGTAGCATGTGAGTTGTATTAGGAATGCATTTTACTGTTCCTCTTGTTTTCTGCTCAAAAATGTTTGCTGTCTTATCTCGATATTCATCCATGCTGCTCGGTAATGTAGCTCTTAGTAATATGATATTGGATGGCAAGTTTTCATAAATATCTGCTGTTTCGTGTTTATGCATAGCTTTAATAATATTTCCAGCTGTTATGCCTCTTGCGTGCCAATATATTTTATTGTTCTGTTCTAATCCAAAATCTTTTACTGACATTTCTATGAGCGGAGACCACCTTGTATATACTTTTTTTCACGATTGAAGAAATCTTTCCAATTATCAAACACATATTCTTCAAAATCTTTTTCATAGTACGCTACTTCTTCTTCCATAGTTTGGTTCTTAAGTCTTTTCGTTTGATAGCCACCATCAATGAGAATGGAACCTTTTACTCTTTCTGGATATTCCGCTAAATAAAATAATGATGCAAAACTTCCCCAAGAATGTGATAAAAAATAAAATTGACCAATCTCAAGATGATCAAATAAGTCGTTTAGCCACGTTGCCAAACGAGGCATTTCGTATTCTTCAGCTTGTTCAAATGGAGAAGTTTTACCGTGTCCAGGCGCATCAATTGCAATCAACCTATACTCCTCTTTAAGTTGCTCAGCAACTTCGATAAAGCTAAGACTCGTGCTGCCTAATCCGTGTAAACAAAAGATTACAGGGTTATTTTCATTGCCTCATTCTGTAATATGTACATCTGTTTTCCCGTTGTTGATAAAATAGCGTTTCAAAATATATTCCCCCTAAGTATTTTTAGTCTGATATTTTGAAGATTTATACAATTGATATTATTATATAATAGAGATGGAAAGAAAAGGGGACTGTTTTATGGAATTTATATATAATCGAGCAAAATTGCAGTTATTATCTATAAATGATGTTAGGCCATTGTATGCTATTATTGAAAAGCACCCCGACATTTGGGCATATTTAATAGCGAAAATGGATTGCATGGAAGATATGGAAAGATTAGTTGAAGAATCATTAGAAAAGTATAAAAGGGGAGTTGATCTTCCGTTTATTGTGATTGATCAAACAAAAAATGAAATTGTGGGAACGACGCGGCTATACAACATGTCAATGGATTGCAAAACAGCAGAGCTTGGACATACCTGGTACAGTCCAAGCGTTCAACGTACAAGTGTAAATACAGAGTGCAAATATATGATGCTTCGCTACGCATTTGAGGAGCTAGGAATGTTGCGTGTACAAATTAAAACAGATGCTCGCAATGAAAAGTCACAGCGGGCAATTGAAAGGCTAGGAGCAGTTAAAGAAGGTGTAATGCGAAATGAACGTAAACTTCTAAATGGATATGTGAGGGATGCGGTTGTTTATAGTATTATTTCGGAAGATTGGCCAAGTGTAAAAGAGCAATTAGAAAATAAATTAATGTGTTATAAGTAGAGGGGGATTAAGTTGCCGTATATAGAAACAGAACATTTAAAAATGATTTCTTTCACTTTAGAGTTAGTAGAGGCTACAATAAAAGGAAATGAGGAACTTTCGAAAGTAATTCCTTATAAAATTTCGGATCAGTGGCCAATGCCTGATTATGCGGAAATTTTACCGTGGAAAGCAGAGCGACTACAGGAAAATCCGGAAAGTAGTAGGTGGAGTGGTCTTATTATTCATAAAAAAGATAATACAATTATTGGCGACATGGGCTGTAAAGGTGGTCCAGATGTGAATGGGATTGTGGAAATTGGATATAGTATTGTCCCAGATTACCAAGGAAATGGATATGCTACAGAAATGGTAAAAGGTCTTGTGAAGTGGTTATTAGATCAGCAAAATGTAACGACGATTAAAGCGGAATGTTTAACAAATAATACTGCTTCTGCGAGGGTATTGGAAAAATCTGGTTTTTATTGTGTGTTACAGGAAGAATATATGAAATATTGGATTTTGAAATAACAGTTTGAGAGAAATGTCTCCTAGCATGCTAGGGGGCATTTTTTCTTACAAAATGATTACGTATTTTATATACTTTTGATTCATGATTCCATTCTGCAGAAAAATTCGCTACAATATAGAAGTTGAGAGTTTGAGAGAAATATAAGTTGTTATTGTAAATAGACCACTCATGTCAGTGTGAAATATAAAAGTCTCTTTTTATAGCAACCTCTTTTTTAGAACTGTTATATAAGAAAACTACCTTCTTTCAGATGAATGTAAATGATAAATTGACCGATTATTCGATGAAACGAATTTTTTATAAAGTATGTATGAGTTACGGGGGCTATAAGTTTATGAAGAAAAAAAGAAGTATAAAAATAAGGGTGGTGCAGGCACTCTTATTCGTACTTGGTTCCATTATTGTATTTGTTAGTTATGCGGCGTATGATATTTGGAATTATTGTTCTAAGACAGATCGAGTTGATACAGATGTGGCAGTTGTGTTAGGTGCTGCTTCTTGGAATGGGAAACCATCACCAGTACTTCGCGAGAGAATAAATCATGCTATTTCTCTTTATCAAAATGGAAATGTTAAAAAAATTATTTTTACAGGTGGTACGAAATTTGAAGCGGAATTAGAAGAAGCGCGTACATCAAAAATATATGCACTAAAGCATGGTGTGAGAGATGAGGATATTTTAATTGAAACAGAGTCGCGTTTTACAGAAGAGAATTTAAAAAATGCTCTGCAGATTGGAAAAGAAAATGGCATACAAACGTATACAGTTGTAAGCGATCCACTTCACATGAAACGAGCAATGCAAATTGCTAAGCATCTCGGTATGGATGCCTATTCTTCACCAACACCAACGTCTGCGTACCGCAGCCTAGATACAGAGTTACCGTTCTTTTTTAAAGAGTTATGCTCTTATATTGGTTATGTTGCATCCTTACCTGTTCGGTTTATAAAGGGTGATGAATAAAGGAGATTTCCTAATGTTTTAGGAAATCTTTTTTTGTTCAAAACATTGTTTTTATATCGGAATAGTGTAACAATTGAGGTGTGGATTAATATGTTTAAGGAAAAGAATGTGTAAAGTGAAAGATCAATGAACGAAATATTTAGTGTGTTATAACGAAAGAGAACTGAATGCATATAATTTTAGGATGACGTGGAAAGGGTTGATGAAATGGATTTTGTAAGAACGAAAGAGCAACAAGAGCGGCTTAGTAAATTACAACCATATATCACTCTATTTTCAAAGAGAGAACAGCAGTTAGATAAATTGTATTCATTTCCTTTTGAAAATGTAGTAGATTTAAAAGGAATTGGATATACATCATGGACAGTCCCAAAGGACGAAGGTGGGATAGGCATATCTTTATATGATTTTTTACTATTTCAAGAATACATTGCACAGGGCGATGGTGCAACGGCACTATGTATGGGATGGCATCTTGGGATTATGCATGAACTATCAGAAAATCGTTCATGGGATAAAAAAATGTTTTCTTGGCTTTGTAAGGCGGTGAAGAACGGGGCACTTATAAACCGTGCTGCAACGGAAAGAAATACGGGAAGTCCGACAAGAGGAGGAAGGCTAGAGACAATTGCAGTACGAAAAGGAGATAAGTGGATTATTTCAGGACAAAAAACATTTACAACAATGGCACCGGTATTAGATTATTTCCTTGTTTCCGCATCTATAGAAGGAACAGAAAAAGTAGGAGAATTTCTTGTTCCGTGTCGTACAGAGGGCGTTTCAATTGAGGAAACGTGGGATAGTGTAGCTATGCGCGGTACAGCAAGTCATGATTTAATTTTAGAACAAGTAGTAGTTCCGTATAAATATTTTGTTGAGAAAATCTCTCCGCGTAGTATAGAAAAGAGAAGAGGATGGCTTCTGCACATTCCGGCTTGTTATCTCGGAATTGCCCAATCAGCGCGGCAGTATGCTTTGCAATTTGCTGTAACGTATCAACCAAATAGTTTGAAAGGGCCGATTGCGACGGTGCCAAATGTACAAAGATTAATAGGAGAAATAGAATTAGAGATGATACAAGCTCGTTCTTTTTTATATAGTGTTGCAAAGCGCTATGAAGAAGAAAGTAAACAGTGTATGCAAGCCGAGATGGCAGCGGTAAAATATACGGTGACAAATGCAGCGATTTCTATTGTAGATAAGGCGATGCGTATCGTCGGAGCAAGGAGTCTATCTGAAAAAAATCCATTACACCGTTATTATTTACATGTACGCGCTGGCCTTCATAATCCTCCAATGGATGATATGACAATTTCACTATTAGCTCAGCGCGCTTTGCAAGATTTTGGTGTTGAAAAATAGGTACTACTTTCCTTTTTCGTATATAATAAAATGGACAATGTACAAAAAGGAGTTAACGAATGCTAGAAGTCATCGCAACATGTTTAGAAGATGCCAAACGGATTGAGCGTGGCGGTGGGAAACGGCTAGAATTAATTACAGCTTTTACAGAAGGTGGTCTTACACCAAGCTACGCGTTAATAAAAAACGTGATAGCTGCTGTTTCTATTCCGGTGCATGTAATGATTCGTCCGCATGCTAAGTCTTTTGTATATTCTAATGAAGAAATAGAATTAATGAAAGAAGATATTCGAGTGGCAAAAGAGCTTGGTGCAGCTGGTGTTGTATTAGGTGTTTTAAATGAAAAGAATGAAATTGATGAAGAAAAGTTGGCAAAATTATTAGCAGTAGCTGAAGAAATGAATGTGACGTTTCACCGCGCAATTGATGAAATGGCGGATTTAATAGCGGCCGTCAAAATATTGCGGAGGTCGAAGAAAGTCACACATATTTTAACATCTGGCGGACAAGGAAAAATAGAAGATAACATTTCGGTCTTGCGCCAAATGCACGAAGCAAGTGAAGGGCAAATAGAAATGATTGTTGGTAGTGGTGTCACGAAAGAAAATGTACAACGATTACTGCATGAAACAGGGATTACAGAAGCCCACGTAGGTACTGCGGTGAGAGAAGGGAAATCGTGCTTTGGTGAAGTTGTAGTTCAAAATGTACAAGAAATCGCAAAAATGACTAGTTGTTAAAGGAGATAGTGGATAGATGAAAAAGAGTGAGATTATGTCATGGGTTAAAAGTATTGCTTTCGCTTTAATTATTGCATTTGTTTGTCGAGCATTTTTATTTACACCATCGCTTGTACAAGGGGAATCTATGATGCCAACGCTGGAAAACAATGAGCGGATGGTTGTAAATAAAATTGGCTATAGCGTACAAGGGTTAGATCGTTTTGAAATTATCGTCTTCCATGGGAATGAAGGGCATGATTTAGTGAAACGAGTAATTGGGTTACCGGGAGACACAATCGAATATAAACATGATGTTTTATATGTAAATGGTAAAGCAGTAGCTGAACCATATTTAGATGAATATAAAAAGCAAATATCAGGTGAGGTGTTAACTCCTGATTTCACATTAGAAGGAATAACTGGACAAAAAACTGTTCCAAAAGGTTCTGTATTTGTACTAGGAGATAATCGTCAAGTATCTAAAGATAGCCGAGCATTTGGAGTTGTTTCTGAAAAACAAATTGTTGGGAAAGGTTCAGTAGTATTTTGGCCACTGCAGCATGCTAGAGCGTTATAATCGTGTTTGGAAGGAATCAAAACTCATTTGGAGTTTTGATTCCTTCTTTTATTTTTTAGGAAAATGTGCAATCAATATTTATGGAGTAGACGGGATACCTTATTAAGGGGAAATTTCCAAGTTATTGCGAATGCCTGTTATAATGAAAAAAGAATGATACATAGAGGTGAATGTTGTGCAGCATTATGGAGAAGTGCGTTCTATTATTAAAAGTGCTAAGAAAATTACAGTGTTAACTGGAGCGGGTGCAAGTACAGAGAGTGGAATTCCAGACTTTCGTTCAGCAAATGGTTTGTATGCAGATGCAAATGTAGAAATGTATTTATCAAGGGGATATTATAATCGAAACCCGAAAGGATTTTGGAAACATTATAAAGCAATTTTTCAAATTGATACATTCCATCAATATAAACCAAATGAAGGACATACGTTTCTTGCGCAGTTAGAGCAGATGGGAAAAGATATTGTAGTGTTAACACAAAATATTGATGGTCTCCATCAATTAAGCGGGAGTACGCATGTCATTGATTTACATGGTACGCTTCAATCTGCTCATTGTCCAAAGTGCCTTGTACAATACAACTTACAATATATGATTGAACATGAAGTGCCGCGCTGTGAAAAGTGTAATTTCATTTTGAACCCAAATGTTGTGTTATATGGAGATACATTACCGCAATTTCAAAAGGCAGTTGAAAGGTTATACGAAACGGATGCATTGCTTGTGATGGGAACGTCATTGAAAGTACAGCCTGTAGCATCCTTTCCGCAAATAGCAAAACGAGAAATAGGGGCAACAACAATACTTGTTAATAACGAACAAACAGGACAAGAACAATATTTTGATTATGTATTTCATGAAACAATTGGAGAATTTGTGAAGGGAATTATCTCAGATCAAGAAAGTCCAGAGTAAATACACTGAAGCCTAAATTGTATTATATTTGTTAGAATTACGTTAAAATTCCATCATAGTTACTAAAAAAGAGAGTTGTTGCAAAGGGGAGAGTAATTTGGGGGAGAACGAAAGAAAATTGTTAGAAATAATTGAAAATAACAGCGTAGGAAGTCGGTTTATTTTAGGGATAGATGGTTTAAGCCGTTCTGGCAAAACAACACTAGTGGAAAAGCTTATTCAAAATATGAAAGAAAAGAAGATATCGTTTCATGTCTTTCATATTGATGATTATATTGCTCAGCGTGAAAAACGTTACAATACAGGGAATGAGGAATGGTATGAGTATTATAAATTACAATGGGATACGGATTGGTTAAGTCGTAATTTTTTCAGTAAATTAAAATCAGCTAACCATCTTATTCTTCCTGTATATGATGATGAATCCGATACACATAATCGGCAGGAAGTTCAATTTTCTAATGCTTCAGTTATTATAGTAGAAGGTGTTTTTCTTCAGCGTAAAGAGTGGAGAAGCTTCTATGATTATGTCGTATATCTAGATTATCCGAGAAGTAAGAGGTTTCTTCGTGAAAGTGAGGATACACAAAAGAACATTACAAAGTTTGAGAAAAGATATTGGAAAGCTGAAGAATTTTATGTTAGTACGGAAGCTCCTGTCCAAAATGCTGACTTAGTTCTAAAAGGATAAGATAAGACAAACAACGCATTGTGTTTCTCAATGCGTTGTTTAAAAAGTATTATTTTTTCAGTGATAAACCATAAACAATTGTTTCACTCGGTGTTGTGATTTTAAAACCTGTATTGTAGTCAAGCGTCATTGTATTTCCAATGTAATCTTTTGTAAAATCGTCCATTTGAATTACGAGTTGTTCATCTTGAAATACAACATCATTTTCATTGTATTTATCAATGATTAAATCAATGTTTACATAGACAGTACAAGTGTTTCCGATACTTCCTTTTATTCTAACAATGATTTTATCTTCGTTTTGTTGCAATTTTTCTTTTGCTTTATTTGTAACACGGATATTCATATAATCACGTCCTTTTCTTAAACTCTTATTCTATTATGGCAAAAAAACAATAAAACGGCTACGTGTATAAATCCATTTTGGTTTTTCAACATATTAGTCAATGATATGCCTAACAAAAGATGACTGCTACTTGCTTTCTCGTTTTGTTTTAACTTTGTATATAGAGTTGCACAAGAAGACCTATCAACGAAAGTTGATAGGTCTTAATTGTTAAAGCTCGCATTTATCTAATGGGATAACTTTTGTTTTCTTTGTAAATTTATAGCCTAACCAAAGTATTAAGAAAAGAGGTAAGCCAATATACGAAACGAGTACACCGTTCCAATCAATAGATTTTCCCATAAATGCACCGTAGTTTTGACCAAGGATAACGATTAAGCATAATGCAAATGCAAAGATAGGACCGAATGGGAACCATTTTGCTTTATAAGGTAAGTCATTTAAGTCTTTTCCTTGTGCAATGTATGCTTTGCGGAAACGATAGTGACTAATTGCAATTCCGATCCAAGCGATGAAACCGGACATACCAGATGCATTTAATAGCCATACATATACAACACCATCACCGAATAAAGAAGCTAAGAAAGCAGCACATCCAACTAATGATGTTGCAATCAATGCATTTACTGGTACGCCGCGACTATTTAATTTTCCTAAAAATTTAGGTGCTTTACCTTGGTTTGCTAAATCCCAAAGCATACGTGCTGATGCATACATGCCGGAGTTACCAGCTGATAAAACAGCTGTTAAAATAACGGCGTTCATTACTGATGCCGCAAAGGCAATCCCGGCTTTTTCAAATACAAGTGTAAATGGACTTACTGTTATATCACTTGCTGCAAGGTTTTCGTTTGTATAAGGGATTAATAAACCGATTACGAGAATCGCAAAAATATAGAACAATAGAATTCGCCAAAAGATGCTGCGAATTGCTTTTGGGATGTTGCGTTGTGGATCTTCAGTTTCGCCAGCCGCAACTCCTAATAATTCTGTTCCTTGGAATGAGAATCCAGCTGCCATGAATACACCGATGATTGCCATGAAGCCGCCGTTAAACGGTGCATCTGCAACTGTAAAGTTTTTAAAACCAACAGGTTCTCCGCCCATAATACCGAAAATCATAAGAAACCCGACAATTAAAAAGGCAATAACAGTTACAACTTTGATAAGTGCAAACCAATATTCTGCTTCTCCAAATCCTTTAACAGATAAATAATTTAATAAGAACATAATAGCTAAACAAATGCCGCTCCAAAGCAAGGAAGGCGTATTAGGAAACCAAAACTTCATAATTAATGTAACTGCAGAGAGTTCAGCAGCAATGGTAATAGCCCAGTTATACCAGTAATTCCAACCTAGTGCGAATCCAAGTGATGGATCAACAAACCTTGTTGCATAGGTGCTAAATGATCCTGCTACAGGCATGTAGGATGCTAATTCTGCTAAGCTTGTCATTAAAAAATATACCATAATACCAATTGCAGCATAGGCGACAAGAGCGCCACCAGGACCAGCTGTGTGGACAACGCCACCGCTCGCTAGAAATAAACCTGTTCCAATTGTACCACCAAGTGAAATCATTGTAAGATGGCGAGATTTCAATCCGCGTCGTAGTTCGTTAGTTGTTTGTGCAGATTGATTTGTAGTTGTAGAGGTAACGTTAGTAGTTGCGCCGTTCATGTTCAACACTCCTTTTCTTGTAAGATAGGAAGGAGCGGGGGGAATTAAAAAAACCGCCAAAGGACTTTAGCGGAGCAATTCAAAAATAACCACCCCATCATACCTTCCGTTAAGATAGCGCCCCACGTTTACACGGTAATTTTGTAAACGTGACAGTTCTGTTCCTATTCGAAAACAGCCCCAGCATATACTCCCAGAGAAGAAGTATAAACTTCGGCAGCTTTTCCTTTTATCTAGAGTTATTGACATTCTCTGTGTCTCGTCTAGATTACTAATAAAAGCCGCAACCTCTACCTCATCGGATTGATGAGGATTTTTCTATTACTATGATTTTTAATATATGGCAATTGTAATGATTTTCTGAAAATAGTGCAAGGATTTTTTTATAGAAATAAATGGTTATTTTGGAAAAGCGCTTTCGAAATTCATCCCGGTCCTAAAAGAGTATGTATTAAGTGACTCTCTGATAAAAAAGGTTATACAATAGTTTCGTATCGTGTTTCAAAAAAACCTTTAAATTAATAGAAAATTCAGAAAAAATTTTTCGACAAATCTATTTAAAATGATTATCTTAATTTCAAGAAGTATCGTGTTAAACCTAAATTATCTTTTAGTCCTCCAATTACTTTTTTCAATATGATAAGCATGAATTATCTAGTTTTCAGAAAATTTAAATTGAAAAGAACAATTGAAAAGTAATACACTAAAAGGATAAAAATAAGGGTGGTGAGGAGATGTTACAGTTTGATCATCTTGTTCATGTCGTTCCATGCTCTCCAGCTGAGGTAATCAATCAAATGAAAATACACGGATTTCATGTAGTCCAAGGAGGAGAACATCCGAACTGGGGGACACATAATAGTTTATGTTATTTTGATTTAGCGTATATTGAGTTTTTGGCGGTGCAAAATCAAGAAATTGCAAACCAATCGGAAAATCCACTTATTCAACAAGTTGTTCAAAAGTTGCATAAAGGAGAAGGGATGCTTCAAATTGCGCTACGCACAGAACATATGGAAGTGCTTGCTGAGAGATTGATAGAACAGGGATTTCACATAAATGGTCCATTGGAAGGGAAACGGATGAGGGATGACGGCACACTCTTGAAATGGAAAATGCTGTTTATTGAACAAGAAGAAGAAGGTCCTAGATTTCCATTTTTCATTGAGTGGAGTGAATCGAATGAAAAAAGAAGGGATGATTTACAGAAAAAAGGAGTAATATCGCTTCATAACAATCAAATAATAGAAATGAAATCAGTGTTCTACGCTGTTACAAATGTAAATGAAATAAGCAAGCGCTGGAAAGATTTACTGCAAATTGAAATGAGTCCACTGAAAATAAATAAGAACTGGAATGCAATAACTCAAAGTTTTTCTCTAGGAAAAATAACAATTCAATTTTGCGAACCTATAGGGAATGGAATCGTCCAAAATCAATTAACGAAAAACGGAGAGGTACCATTTGCGATAGAATTTGAAGGAAATGAAGAAAATATGAGAGTAAGTCATATATGGAATGGTATGTACATCTTTTAGCTGGTATTAAGGTAATGAAGATTACCTAGAGTACAGATACATACTGTATTTCTAGGTAATTTGTTTGCTTTCTGTTTAGAGATAATAAAGTTGTTTAATCTCGGAATGCGAATGTTTACATATAGCCTCCCTTTTTTACACATGAAATATTGGAATATTCTTTCTTTCATTATAGAGCATACAAATAAAAGGATGGTGTGAAATTACAATTCATACCATCTTTTTGAATAACTATTTTATTTTAAAAAGGAAAAAGGAGATAGATTAACCTTTTATATACGAGACAAATGAATCGCCTGTTGCAGACGAGAGACTCCTTCAGTAATGTGATTTATATCTACTTTTCCATAAGATAGACGAATATAACCATCTTTTGCACCGAAAATACTGCCGGGCATAAAAGAAACTTGTTGTTTTAAACTTTGTATAATTAACTGTTTTTCATTGATAGGTTGATGTAATTTTCCCCATATATAAATTCCCCCTCTTGGTATAGAGAATGAGAGTTCTTCGTGAAGTGAGTGTTGCAATGCATCTATTAAAACATCTCTTTTTTGTACTAACTTTGAACGTAGTTGCTGTAAATGTGTTTCAAACGGAACGGTTTCAAAAAATTGCTGCATAAGCCATTGCGGGAAAATACTTAAGCCTAATTCCATTTGATGTCGTGCATCTGATAAGCGTTCAACAACGGATTGAGGAGCAACGAGCCAACCGATTCGTAATCCTGGTGCTATCATTTTCGATAGGGAATGAACATAAATGACTGTTCCATTTGTATCAATTGATTTTAAGGTTGAACATGTTTGTTCTTTCTTTTCTAATGTTAATAAACTAGATGGATCATCTTCAACAATCGCAATACGTAAATCTGCACATAAAGATAACAGAGCTTCTCTTCTTTTTGGATGTAGAAGCGTTCCGGTTGGATTTTGGTAATTTGGATTTAAGAAAATCATTTTAATCCGATGTCTACGGTAAAGCTCTTCTACATCATCGGGATTAATCCCGTGTTCATCAACAGGTAATGGGAAAATACGAATGCCAGCCGATTGGAAAAGAGGCAACGAATAACAATGCGATGGACTTTCAAATGCTACTGCATCACCTGGATTTAATAAACATTGCACAATAAGATGCAGTGCTTGCTGGGCGCCGGAAGTAATCATAATCGATTGTTCTGTTGCATCAATTTGTAAATGCTCCTTCATATATGTAGCAACAGTTTGTCGTAATGGTAGAAAGCCTTGTGGATGATCATAACTTAATGATTGTGTTAACGGTTGTTCGTGTAAAATTGCTTGTAATTGCTGGTGCGGAAACAAATCGCATCCAAGTTCTCCATTAGCAAAATCAATGATACTTTCATTTTGCTGCACTTGCTCACGAATATAACGAAGAAGTGGTAAGTTAGGTAAAAATGTCCCGCCCTCTACAAACCCTCTCCAATTCGGTGTGAATTTTGGTGATACGCCCCACATATGTGTGCTGACACGCGTTCCTTTTCCGGTCGTACTTTCAACAATTCCCATTGCACGTAGTTCGTTATAGGCTGTCGTAATTGTACTTCGATTCACATGGAGATGCTCTGCTAGCATACGTTCTGACGGAAGAAAACTGCCAGGTGGAAGCTCACCGTACAAAATACGTCTTTCAATATAATCAACAACTTGTTGATAAATTGGAATTTTACTATCAGTATCTAATGTCCATTTCATTTGTAGCGTCTCCTTTTTTTTCATTAAAACCATTATAGCAAATTGGCTGGGTAAAAAAACAGCCAATTGGATGGTGTTTCATTGGGCCAATTTTACTATCCTTAATGAGGGAAGGAGAGGTTTTGATGAAACAAAGGAAAATGGAAGTGCTCCTGATGTTAGTTGCTTTAGTATGGGGAGCAAACTATACGATAGGAAAATATGGAGTGGCATATATGTCATCCTTTCAATTTAATAGTATGCGTTTTTTAGTGGCATCTCCAGTTTTATTGCTAATTACTTTTATTATGGAACGCTCATTACGTATCGAGAAAAAAGACTGGCTTAGACTTTTGACGGTGGGTATTGTAGGGACTACTT
Source organism: Bacillus sp. S10(2024) (assembly GCF_050473865.1). Classification (NCBI taxonomy): domain Bacteria; kingdom Bacillati; phylum Bacillota; class Bacilli; order Caryophanales; family Bacillaceae; genus Bacillus; species Bacillus sp. S10(2024). Next base: position 1,034,055 of record NZ_JBFLUR010000002.1, read on the forward strand.
TATATCAAACACTGTTTATGCTTTCCGTAAAATATACATCTGCGACGAACGCTTCATTATTGATTGCAATGTCACCGATTTTTACGGGGATTTTAGCGGTCTTACATAAACAAGAACGCTTTTCTTTAAAAATCCAAGTTGGATCACTGCTGTCATTTAGCGGAGCAGCACTTGTGTTATTAACAGGCCATACGAATCAGTCTGCATATGAATATGCGTGGATTGGAAATCTTATTGGATTAGCTGCAGCGATTGCGTGGGGCTGGTATCCGATTCTGGCACAGCCGCTTATTACGAAATATTCAGCAATGCGCGTAACTGCCTGGTCGACTTTGGTAGGAATTGTTCCACTTGTAGTTTACTGTTTTATAAATGTCGGCTCTTTAGCGTGGCCAACTGACATGTTAAGCTGGGGGTCATTAGGGTACTCTATTAGTTTTGCGACAATCTTTGGACTTGCAATGTGGTATGTTGGAATTAGTAAAATTGGTTCAACAAAAGTAATGGTTTATATGTATCTTGTTCCGTTATTCGCTGTTATATTTGCAGCCGTAACGATTGGCGAACAGGTAAACATGATACAGTCGTTCGGTGGATTGGTTATTTTCGCTGGATTATATGTTGTGAAAAAAGGAACAGTGAAGAAGCCAGTATTTAAATTAAAGAAGATAAGTTAGTATGGAAATGACTACACCGTGAGAGGTGTGGTCATTTTTTTGTGTTTAGAAAAGAGTTTTAATTTTTTGAATTGAAGGAAATGAACAGGAAGTAATATAATGGAAGGAGTACCATAGGTAAGCGTATTTTCGCTGGAATTATACTCCTTACCAAACTTCTAAATGATGAGTAGTTACAATAAAATTAAACTTACTTTTTGTGGAATAAAAGAGCCGGAAAAAGTAATTATTTTTGTTTGTGTACTAACGTTGCTTGCTTCACAGCCCATTGTTGATGATCGTGAACAAGCAACTGCTGTGCTTCAGAAGAAGATACCCAATACAGGATATAGTCATCTTCCTTAGGCACATGCTTTTCTCGTGTTTTGCTACATATGTAAAAATATCCATCATTTAAATAGTAAACGCCTTCTTTTTCAGCATAAAAGTAACGCTCAGCATTTCCAATATACTGCTGCACTTCAATTGCCCAGCCTAATTCTTCTAATAGTTCACGATGTAAGCAGCTTTCTTTTGTTTCATTATTTTCTATTCCACCGCCAGGTAAAAAGTATCTTATTCCTTTTTGGAGAACGGCTATTTTACTAGTATCTTCATTAAAAATAATTGCATAAGAGCTTGGTCGTGAGATGTATTCTATATGTTGCTTTTTCTCGCCAAAAGAAGGTTTTATGTGCATGTTTTTCACCTAATTTCATTTGTTTTAATTGAATTATCTCATATGATGATAGGAATCTGAAAAAATGAATTTTTAGTTAAAAAGGAAAATGCATCTCAATATTTAATAACATAAGTATAACTGGAAAAAGAGAGGACATGACATATGTACATAAGAAAAATTAGGTCTGAGGACTATACTACAATTCATTCTGTTATTAATGATTGGTGGGGTGGGAGACCGATGGCGGATATGCTGCCAAAGCTCTTTTTTGTTCATTTTCAAGAAACTAGTTTTATTGTTGAAATAGACAATGAAATTGCCGGATTTTTATGTGGATTTTTCTCGCAAACTTTTAAAGATGAAGCATACGTTCATTTTATCGGTGTGAATCCGCAATTTAGAAGACAAGGAATTGCATCGGCATTGTATTCTTCTTTTTTTGATGCAGTTCGTTCCAATGGTCGTCACGTTGTAAAAGCAATAACATCTCCGGTTAACAAAAAATCTATTCAATTTCATCGTGAGATTGGATTTGATATTGAAAGAGGAGATGATGAAATAGAGGGAGTGTCTGTACATACAAACTATGATGGAAAAGGTGGAAGTCGAGTGTTATTTGTAAAGTATATATAAGTGATGTAAGTAGCAAAACGATATAAAATTTTTAATAAAAATCAATATAAAAGGAAATATAAGGAGGGTTGAAATTATATTTCGAAAGGAAAGATCGCAAATGAACAAAGTTTTATACATTACTGCAAATCCAAAAACACCAGATCAATCATATGGACTATCAGTTGGACAAGCTTTTTTAGAGGTATATCGTAGCGAGGCTCCAAATGATGAAATTATTGAACTTGACTTATATAAAACTAATATTCCTTACATTGATGCTGATGTATTTAGTGGATGGGGAAAGCTACAACAAGGGACAGCGTTTGAAAATCTTTCTGCAGAAGAGCAAAATAAGGTCGTTGCAATTAATAAATTAACAGATCAATTTGTAGAAGCGGATAAATATGTATTTGTAACACCGATGTGGAATTTTAGCTTTCCACCGCTTATGAAAGCGTATATTGATACAATTTGTATTGCAGGAAAAACATTTAAGTATACAGCAGAAGGTCCTGTTGGTTTGTTATCTGGTAAAAAGACCGTTCATATTCAAGCACGCGGTGGTATATACTCAGAAGGACCAGCAAAAGAAATGGAATTTGGAGATCGTTATCTTCGGGCCATTATGAGTTTTGTTGGAATTACAGATGTGCAATCTATTTTTGTAGAAGGTATGAATCAAATGCCGAATGAAGCAGAAAATATTAAAGAAAAAGCAATTGCACAAGCGAGAGAAATTGCAAAAAAATTTGCGGAATAATTAGAAAAAAGCCCACAAATTTCTTATAATGGAATTTGTGGGTTTTTTATTTGTCAGATAGATATGGGGAGGAAATCGGGATGGATATTGTTTTTGCAGATAATGGGAAACGTTTTAATTATCGCGTAGCAGCTGTATGTATAGAAAATGGAAGAGTTCTTCTTCATCGCGGGAAGGGAGATAGCTTTTGGTGTTTACCTGGGGGAAGGGTTCAAATGCTTGAAAATAGTGAAACAGCCTTAAAAAGAGAGTTAAGAGAAGAACTAGAAGTGGCTGCAAATATAAAACGATTACTATGGGTTGTTGAGAAGTTTTTTACATATGACAACCATAAATTTCATGAAATATGTTTTTACTACGAGACAAGTTTAGAAGATTGTTCGATTCCGAAAACGGGTTCTTTCATAAGAGAGGATGGCGGGCGAGAGTTTGAATTTCAATGGGTACCAATAGAGGAACTGCATCTTTTTCATACACAACCGGCTTTTTTAAAAACAAAGCTAAAACATTTACCTGAGTGTGTGGAACATATTGTGACAACGTAAAGAAATAGGGAAATGTATGATAAAAAAGAGGATATAAAGGTATCCTCTTTTTTACGTGATGGAATGACCCATTACATATTAAAAGTAGCGGAAATCTCCTTATTTCACTTCAGCCATTGGTAAGTTTTCATGCTTAACGAAACACGCTGCAAGTAAGCCTAGACCGAGTATGGCTGCAAGTAGAATAAACGTCGTAGTGAAACTGAAAGCTTTCATAAATGTAAAAGAGATAATTGGACCAAAACTTGTTCCGGTAAATAAAATGACTGTGTACATTGATATTGCAATACTACGAGCTTTACCTCCTAATTGACCAACAAGAGAAACTAAAGAAGGTACGGAGAGTGCAATGCCACTTACAAAGACTATACTCATTACTGTTAAAAAGAATATGTTTGTAAGAAAGCCCATCGAAGCTAGGGCGAAAATGGAGAGAAGTAGCGCCCACCGAAGTACAAACAGTACGCTAAAACGTTTTGCTAATTTACCTGCTAGTGGAGACAATATCATTCCTAGGACCCCGAATGAACGAATATAAAGAAGTTCGTGATTGTTCATTTGGAAAGGTAGATTAGTTAAATATTGTCCTAAGGTGGTGTACATACTAACGAAAGACATGAGTAGAACAAACGCTATTACATAACTAAATATTAGATTTTTATTAGTAAAGACAATGCCGAGTTGCTTCATTGGCTCCCAAATATTTTTCTTTTGATTATGACTTATACTTGTTGGTAGTAACCAGAACACTATTGATGCAGTAAGAATATAAACTGCAGAAAGGGAGTAAAAAACAAATTGCCAATGAAATTGTTGGCTTACGTAAGCACTAAACACTTGACCGACGATTCCGGCAACGAGGAATCCTGTACTAATAAAACCAACAGCACCAACCTTTCTTTCGTTAGGGAATACTTCTAGTGTGTACGCTAACGCTACTGGTGAAAATGTTGCAGCAGCTAAACCTTGTAGACCTCTTAATACAACAATATATGAGAAAGAATGAACCATTCCAAGCAGTAATGAAATGACACTTAAAGAAATTAGTCCAATGCATATAATGTTTTTGCGGCCATATTTTTCAGAAATCGCACCGTAAATAAAACATCCACTAGCAAAACCTATTGAAAATATACTAGAAGTTTTAGCTGCTTGCGATAGAGAAACATGAAAATTATCACTAAACATGGTAATGAGTGGGATACTTACATATAAACTGGACATAACAACCATTCCAGTCCAGCATAATATGAGTGTCATAAGATTATAGTTGTGCTGTTTTTCAAAATCAATCGCGATCATAAAATCACCTTCACCTTTATTTTAATTATATTAACTTATAGTTAGATAACCTAATTAAATGGTCGAAAAAGAGCTACTATCGCTTTGGATAGGTAGCTGTTAATTGTTATTTATCGCCCAATTCCAAGTCGTACTTGCATATTTTCATTTAATTTCTTGATGATTTTCTCAAATACTTGGCGCTCAGTAGGATCTAATTCATCAAAAATAGAGGCACAAACGGACCAATATGTTGGCAATACTTTTTCAACAAACGTACGGCCTTCTTCGGTAATACTGACATGGATTTTTCTACGATCAAACGAGCTGGGTTTTCGTGTAACAAAGTTTCTTTTTTCCAACCAATCAATCATAGAAGTTGCAGATGCCCGCCTAATTCCTAAACGTTCAGCTATTGCTGAAGGAGTTATCACTTTGTTATCATGCAGAGTTATTAAGATTAGCAAATCAAGTTTGCTTTCTGTAATCCCGAAGTGAGCTAATTCTTGATCCATTACATCTAAGATATTATCGCTTAACCATAACATGATTAAGCCCATAGAGGCATCATTACGGTTTGTACTTGATGATGCAGAGTGATTAATAAGGTCTAAATAAGGGTGAATACCCAATTTTGGTAAGGTATCATCTGAATATGTTCCTTTTCCGTTCTTACGCATTTTCGTTATGTCTACTCCTTTGATTAGATTACCTAACTATAATCTATTCTAACTACCAGAAAGGAATTACGCAAGAGGAATTGTAGAGAAATTCATCCTTTTTTTAGGGGCTGTTATTTTAGAAGGAGAAAGATAATAAATTAGAGCATGTTTTGATTAAATCTTAATTTCTAAATTTAGACAGCAATAAGCCAAAAAAATAATGATGGCAGTTTTCACTTAATAAAATAAAGGAGAGCACATGTTGTAAATGACTAATGCATACTCTCCTTTATTTTTTACATTGCTTTCATGGAAGTCTTGAAAGCTTTTTATATTATTTTTTCTTATTAACTACCTTTTTGTAGTTATATAATGTATGCGCTTCTGTTTTGAATTGCTGAAGAAGGGTGCTATCTTCTTTCTCTCCATACCTGGCAGTACTATATGCTTCTATAATAATGTTGGACTGAATATATATGTCTTCTTCAGTTCCAAGTCTTTCCATCCACTGTTCTACTGTTTCACCACGTTGCCGATTTAAGGGCGGTTTTAATTTTTTTTCAAGTTTAAAAATTTCTTTGCGAATTGCATTATTTGGTGGTCGTAACTTTCGGTTTCGTTTTTGTATATTTTCTTGTTCTGGACCAACAACGATAGGTTCATAGGAAGACATACGCCCAAATGGGATTTCATGACGCTTTTTATATAGTTTCCGAATCACATATATCGCAATAACTACAATAATCAAGATGGTAATACATTGGATAATGAAAGGATTATATTCATTTCCTGGAAGCGGTGGAGGCACCAAATTACCTTGCGTCAAATTACTATTTAAAGAAACGTCTGTCTGCTTCCGTTCAGCTGCTAGAAATAGTGGTTTTAATATATATCCCAATCCTAAAGCAATCCATTGAAGGGCATAAGTAATACCAGTTCGTACGTAAGAGAGTAAAGGGATGAATAATAAGACAATAATCCCAATAGCTGTAATTGAGAATAAACGCAACATTTGTTGGTTCCGATTGAAACTTGTAATCCATAATGTTAGGAATGTATGCAAAATAAGTAATCCTATTTCCCATATGTTTGGAAGTTGCATATGGAGAAGAATCGAACAAAAGGACCATAGAAATGCTCCTAATAATTTATGAAATGGTGAAACATCATCTTTTGCATACACAAGAAAAAAGAAAAACGGTAATAATACGGAACTTATTGAAGAAAATAACGCCAATGAATAGCAAACAATGATTTGTAGAATGAATAGTGCTACGAACCATGTTTTTTTCTTTTGTCCAATCTTCAAAATAGGTAGTAAACAAATATGACTAACTAGCAGAAATAAAATAATGAGTACAATTTCTCCTTTTTCAGTTAATAAAGAGAGAAGGAGAAGAAGAATAAAATCATTAACGTACCGTAGCCATGTATTCAAGCTGTTCCACCACTCCTTCATCGTGAACAATATATGTTGGCTGCATTGTATGAGGGATATTATGTTTAAGGATGCCAAGGAAAAACATCGTAGACGACCTCACTCTTTTTCGCATCATATAATGCAGAAAACCCTCTCTCGGCAGTAATGTGTTATCTTCTGAAATACGTGCAAGTTCTTCCAATGCCTTTGCATAATGCATGGGACCTTCATTTAGTGTCAAGTGCAGCGGCCCATCTTCTGCTAAAATACTAATAAATAATTCAAAGGGAATTTTCTTTTTTGTTGCAATTTGACAAATGTATGTCGCATAGGAAATCAAGTCTTCTATATTTTCTTTCCATCCAATTCCTCGTTCTGATGCAAGGGATATGCAGATGGTCCAGCTATAATTTTTTACAGCTTCATATTGCTTTGCTTGTAAGCTTTGCATTTTCGCTGATGCTTTCCAATGGATGGAACGAAATGACTCCCTTTCATACTGTTTTACTCCGACAATTGACGTTTCATCATGAAAAAAAGAAAAATTTGTTCTGTAAGTGCCTAGTAATAGTTGCTGTATTTCTTGTAACCCCGCAACTTGCTTCGGGTTAGGATAGACAATAATTTCTGTTTTTAATTTATGCATAACGGGTAAATGAGCTTGAATGATGTTAAAGGGATCACCAATGATGCATTCAAACTGTTCAATTTGGAAAACGCCTCGCCTTGTCGCTGTGAACGATAAATCCCATATATTCTGTGAGCGAGCACGTTGTGAAAATGGGAAAGAAAAGAGCGTTTTTGATATTTGATCTAGACCATCGCTTGGCTGCATAACGAGCGACGGATTAATATGAAAAAAACATTTCCCATTCACTAGCGGTAATTTTGCTTCATTTTGTAACGCAACGGATAGTTGTCCGTTTTCTTCAGGAAACAATCTTGTTGTTTGTTTTTTATTCATAATTTGAAAGTGGTCTTCTATGTAAGTGACATACCGATAAATAAAAAAAGAAAATATATAATAAAACAGCATCAGATATACGATATATGACTGCGGTAAAAAAAATGTGAACAACAGTGCAATCGGGAGCGTTAATTGTGCGACACGTTTCCTCATAAGTGTGTAAACACGAAATAGGAGGGTTATCAATTTGATAACAACAACTGATTGACTGAAAGTAGGAATGAAAGCCGTCAGGTTGAGCTGAAACTACTTATCTGATACTCCTACATGCAAGGCGTGATAGTAGTCATAAATTGTATGAAGCTAGGTGAAGTCGGCTGAACAAAACCTAAGTGAGAAATCATATGGTAATGGATAGGTCGGGATGCTACAAAATATCTATGGTGAGAATGTCCAAATGGACTGGCAAACTTGCGAATGTACGGGTCTAAACGCTTAATACATTAGAAATGTGTATGTCGTCAATGACGACGTTATCTACCGAAAAGTAAGAGTAATTAATATGAAATTCGGAACATCTAACAATGAGGATGTAAAGATAACAGGCTTAAAGCAAGCACCTAAGGATATATGTATAGCTAAGTCAATCGGAACGTGGTAAGCAAGAAACTGTCACTAACGTCTACTAACAGACAGGTGTATATAAGGTTCTAACGAACCGAAAATACTTCATTCTTGTGAAGGTGGGGACACAGTACCGACGAAGCATGTAACAAATGTGGAGGGATAGTCCCTAGTCTTGTTCTTTGAAAACTAAATTAACTAGATGTAACTCACAGGATCGAGTAAGATGATGGGACTTTTCGTAAGAAAGGGGATTTAATACATCGGTGAGTACAACATTACGACATGCAGAATACTACGATATGCAAAAAGTGTTCGATGATTTATATCAACGTAGCAAAAACAATGCTACTAAAGGAATAAATTTATATAAACACATCATATCAAAAGAAAATATTCTACTGGCATATAGAAACATAAAGGCTAACACTGGCTCTAAAACTGAAGGAACAGATGGTATCACAATCGACCATTATAAAATGAAAGACGTAGATTCTTTCGTTGATAACATAAGAAATGCTCTTATAGACTACAAACCAAACGCGGTACGTAGGGTAGAAATACCCAAACCAAATGGAAAGAAACGCCCATTAGGAATACCTACAATGAGAGATAGATTGATTCAACAAATGTTCAAACAGATTCTAGAGCCAATATGCGAAGCAAAATTCTACAAGCATTCATATGGGTTTAGACCCAATAGGTCAACACATCATGCGATGGCTAGGTGTCAATTCTTGATGAACCGTGGGGGATATAGTCACGTAGTTGATATTGATATACAAGGTTTCTTTGACAACGTAAACCACTCCAAATTACTAAAACAACTATATAACATAGGTATAACTGATAGAAGAGTGCTGACAATCATCTCGAAAATGTTAAAAGCACCAATCAAAGGAGAAGGCATTCCTACAAAAGGCACTCCGCAAGGAGGAATTCTAAGCCCATTACTAAGTAATGTTGTATTGAATGACCTAGATTGGTGGATATCTAGTCAGTGGGATAATATCAAAACAAGAAAACCATATACACTACCAAATAAAAACTATCATCTATCAAAAACAAAATTGAAGAGAATGTATATAGTTAGGTATGCAGATGATTTTAAAATATTTACAAACAATCACAAATCTGCAACTAAAATATTCCATGCAGTGGAAGGTTATCTCGAGAATCAATTAAACCTTAACATATCTAATGAAAAATCAACTATAACTAACCTAAAAAGAAAATCTTCGGATTTTCTGGGGTTCTCTATTAAATTCGTTAAAAAGCGCAAAAGATATGTGGCAAACACACATGTAAGCGAGAAAAAGAAAAAGGATATCCTTGAAAAATCAAAAATAAGGATTAAAGCAATTCAAAAGAATCCATCAGGGAAAACAGTGCAGGACTATAACTCTTACGTGCTTGGCATTAAAAACTATTACAAAATTGCAACACATGTAACTATAGACTTTGCTGAAATAGCCTTTCGTCTCTCGAAAACTTTGTTTAATCGTCTAAAATCAATAGGGAAATATAAGATTCCTACCAATGCAAATGCATTATACAAAAGAACTCACAGGAATAATTATAGAACCTTTGAAATAGCAGGTAATCATGTATATCCACTAGCGGACATACAAACAAGATTCCCTCAAAGTTTCAGTCAAGACATATGCAACTACACTATAAAAGGAAGACAAAAGCTCATCAAAAGCCTAAAAGGTAACATTGCCAATGAAATGCAGAAGATGTTGCTATCCCCCAATAAAGGGCAGAGCGTGGAATACACAGATAACAGAATATCAAGATATTCCATGCAAAATGGCAAATGCGCCGTCACAGGAATCTTTTTACTAGCTGAAGATGTGCATTGCCATCATAAACTACCAAGAGATATGGGAGGAACTGATGAATTCAACAACCTAATTATTGTGTATGAATTTGTCCACAGACTGATACACGCTACAAATGTAGAGACGATTAGAAAATATATGAGATTACTTCAACTAAGTGATAGTCAATTGAAGAAAATAAACAAACTTCGTAAAGTTTGTAATCTAGTTACTTTAGTATAAAAGGATAAGATGGGGCGCTGTATGCGATGAAAGTCGCACGTACAGTGCTAAGCGGGGGAAAAGATGGAGATAACTTCAAAGTCTTACCTATCGCAACTAATGATATGAGTTTGAAATAATAATGGGATGGAGACGAGACGTTGACCATTCATGCTTGCTCAATCTCCACCGGTACATCCACCTCTTTTAAAATTGCTTCTATAATCTCTCGTTTTGTTGTACGAAGAGCACCTTCCATAGATAAAATAATACGATGCTTCCAAATGTAAGGAAGTAGGATTTGTACGTCTTTTGGTGTACAAAATTCGCGATTACGTAAAAAGGCAAGAGCTTGAATTGCCCTCACTAAAGCGAGTGTTCCACGCGGACTAATTCCATTTGCAATGAAATCATGATTACGAGTTGCATTTGCAAGTTTGATAATGTAGCTTTCTATAGGTTCTGAAACATGAACATCCTTTACTTTATTTTGTACGTGGATTATATCTTCTAGTGAGATAATTGGATGAAGTTCATCTAACGGTTTGTTCGTTCGAAAACGTCGCATCATTTGAAGTTCTTCTTCTGAAGTAGGATAGCCAATCGAAACAGTCATTAAAAAGCGATCAAGCTGGGCATCTGGAAGAGGAAATGTTCCTTGAGATTCAATTGGATTTTGCGTTGCGATTACGAAAAACGGTTTTGGAAGAGGGGTGGAGTGCTTTTCAAGTGTTACTTGTCTTTCTTCCATTGCTTCTAATAAACTGGATTGTGTACGTGGCATCGCGCGGTTAATTTCATCTGCTAATAATAAATTTGTCAAAACAGGACCAATACGCAGTTCAAATTCACTTGTTTTCGGATTAAAGTATTCAATACCCGTTACATCACTCGGTAATACATCAGGTGTGAATTGTACACGCGAAAATTGCCCGCCAATACTTTTCGCAATTGTTTTTGCCAGCAATGTTTTTCCTGTTCCAGGTACATCCTCTAATAAGACGTGTCCATCTGCTAATAAAGAAACGAGAAGGAGATCGATTACATTTTCTTTTCCAACAAAAACAGAAGAGATATTCTCTTTTAATTTATGTATCATTTGTTTCTTCCTTTCTAGTACAATCTTTTTGAATATTTTAACAAAATTTTCTGAAAAATAAAACTATTTTTCGTTATACAACAATGTAGACCATCTCTTAATGAAGAGATATAAAAATGAGAAGCCCTAGGATAAAGGGCTTCTTGTAATTTGTTTTTGTAGTATGGAACAAAGTTGTTTTCTTACATTTTTATCATAAATATCTCGAAATTGTACCCATTCATCGTTGAAGTAAATCGCGATGTGAGAGCTGAAGAAATAAGGATGCTCTTTTACTTCCTTGACATTTTCGTAAATGTATTCTTCATATCGCATAGGATTATAGTTGTCTTTTTCTTTATATATAAACAGCAGCCTATTATTTGTTATTACTATTACTCCCGGTACGGAAGGCCCATTATGTAGAAATAAAGATAGAGAACATTGTGTGTGATAAAGGATCATTTCATCTTTGTGAAGTAGGTTTTTTACTGTATTTTGTAATGTTGACATTGTATTCAGTCCTTTCTGTATATTATGATTATATCATGTGCGTTTGTACGATTTAGAAAAAAGTAATGAATAATAGGGGGGGTTTTATGGTTGAAAAACGCGATTATATTCGTTTCATCCGAGAGAAAGTGGGGTCTGAACGGATTTTTCTTAATTTTGCAGGTGGACTTATTTGTAACGAGGAAGGCGAAGTACTTTTGCAAAAACGAGGAGATAGGAATGCGTGGGGGTTTCCTGGCGGCGCAATGGAACTTGGTGAATCTGCCGAAGAGACAGCCATTCGTGAAGTATATGAAGAAACAGGGTTAAAGGTAACGGTTGAACACTTAATTGGGGTGTATACAAAATATTTCGATGAATATCCAAATGGAGATCAAGCGCAGACGATCGGATTCTTTTTTCAATGCAAGCCAGTAGGTGGGTCTTTAAAAGCAGATGGCAAAGAAACATTAGAGCTTAAGTATTTTCCAGTTGACGAATTCCCGCCACTCTTTGTGAAACAGCATGAAGATGTTTGGGAAGATTGGCTTTCGAATAAGAAGGGGTGTTTTAGATAAAGTGAAACTACCTTCAGTATAGAGTTTTACTACCTGTTAATGTCAGATAAATGTAGTAGAGGTGAGACACTTTTAATGAAAAAAATCTTTAAAAATCAGCATCGAAGGTTAGAAAGTAGGTCACCTTTTTGGATGCAATCTGCTAAAAATCGAGATGTGGTTCTTAAAGCTATTGCGAAACTAGAACAAAAGGAAAAAGCCTTCAAATAAGTGAAGGCTCTCTTTTAGATGATAAGTTAATATGTCCATCATTTAAAAACTAAAATGATTGATTTTGTGCGGGTTTAATAAATTGCTCTGGATTTTCAATTAATCCACACGCAGCGCATTGTACACGATATGTAGGACCTTGGTAGGCCATATGAAATGCACTTATATTATCATTTGTATATTCTTCTTCAATTTGGCCAGTCTGTGGATTTAATTTTACTGGTTTTACTGATTGTTCAATAATGTTGAATCGTGTGCGGTTTGTTTTACAATTTGGACAAAGCATTGGTTCCATTTTAACACACCTCCATCGTTAGCATTTGTAACTATGAAGGTATTTATTCACGAGGAAATTTTAGAAAGGATTTTTGCGTATTTTGTCAAATAGAGTAAGGATGTGAAGGAGGAAGAAATGTGAAACTTCAAATGAAATATATCATTTTATATGCGAAGCAATATGAGGACTGTATTCGTTTTTATCGTGATATATTACAGCTACCGATTAAAGGGGAGCACGGTACATATATTGAATTTGATACAGGCTCTACCATTTTGGCAATCAATAGGAGAGATGATGTTCGAGAGTTAACTGGATTACCAATTCCGAAGGCGTTATCGGAATCATCTACATTTGAAATTGGATTTGTGGTCGACGATGTTACGGAAACGATACATAACTTCAAAAAACATGGGGTAAAGGTGTTAGTAGAGCCTATTACAAAACCATGGGGGCAAACCGTTTCCTACATTTGTGATCCAGATGGAAATTATATTGAAATTTGCAGTTCATTAGACTGAGGAGGAAAGGGCATGGAGAAGTTTCCTAGTTTAGAAACAGATCGTCTGCATTTAAGAGAATTAACGTTAGTCGATGCAGATGCAATGTTTCATTATTTTGCAAAAGAGTCTGTTATTCGTTATTTTGGAATGGATTCGTTTCAAAATGTTGAAGAAGTAAAAAATGTTATTAAAAACTTTAGGAGCAGATATGAAGAAGGATCTGCATTTCGCTGGGGAATTGTCTTGAAAGGAACAGATCAACTTATTGGAACGTGCGGCTTTCATTTAATTAATAATAAACATAAACGAGCTGAAGTTGGTTATGAATTAGATGAAACGTATTGGGGAAAAGGATATGCAATAGAAGCGCTGCAAGCTATTTTGAAATATGCATTTGAAACACTTTACTATTTACGCATTTCAGCACTTGTGTATCCGAAAAATACATCATCCCGCAAATTATTACAAAAGGCAGGTTTTAAAGAAGAAGGGTTACTTCGAAAATATATGATTCAAAATGAAGTAGCGCACGATGCGATTATGTATTCGCTGCTACAGGAGGAGTGGGTAACATCACTTCAAGGTACGATGAACACGTAAAAATGAAAAAAGATAATCTGAAATCTGAACTGTACCCTATAAAATGGACGGTTTAACAAAAAATTATAAATAAAAACAAAAAAGCATTAGATATAATATTATTCTCTTTAGGCAGACAGTGTAAAAAGACCATACACACATGGATGTTACACTATTACTTGGAGGGGATTATTCTAACACTTTTCCAAATATCTGAAACCGAGAATTCAAAAACCGCTTACAAAATGAAGAACTCGTTACCGATATTACGGTAATGTATAAAATTCTGCATGTTTTATAATATCTGAAAGTAGGGTAATTCCTTGTTATAAAAGGATTCTCGACGATATCCAACTTTTTATAATGAGACGTTATGTTAACTTTACATGTATAGGATATACAAGATAAGAGTTAAGAAACAAAGAAAAAATGCTTCTCTTTATGGTGAAATTTGTTATAAAAGGAGGCGGAGTAAAATGATTGGTGGATTTATTACTTGTATAGTTGTTGCTTTAATTATGATTATTATAGGTTATCAAATTCATATAAAAAAGAAACTATGGCTCATTGCAGGTTATCAAGAAGAAACATTTGTGGGTAATAAAAAAAATTAGCAAAGATATTTGGAGTTTTTTCGTATGTTGTAGGAATCGCAACTTTTTTATTACCTTTTGGATTAGAGAGTATAGGAGATATTGTTGCCATTATTTACACTATATTAGTAGTTTTGGGAACAATATTAGTAATTGTATGGGGAAATATTATTAATAAACATTCATAAATTTAACTTCCGCTAACGATAATTATACGAACATGAAAGTCCTCCAGTTAAACAATCTGGAGGACTTTTAATAGTCTTCGAAATACATTAAATTCCAATGATGTTACGTTATGTTAACTTTACATGTATAGAATATACAGGATTCTTTGTTCAAATAAAGGTACAGAGTTATTGAAGAAGGAATTATCATTATGAAATAGTAAGTATGGAGGGAATTTATGAGGGGCAAACCAGAACTGAAAATAGAGACAGAAAAAGTTTACAAAACAAAGATGAACTCCAATAAAATGTTTATAGCACGCATTATACAAATACCTAAAGAAGAAAAACTAGACTTGGTTTTAGTTATTCAAAATCGTAAGAACAAAAGGATTATTTATAGAGAAGTCTTAGTCACAACAGACAATGATTATTATTCTTTTCGACTTGCACGGGGGAATATCCAATGGGTTTCTTTAAATACAGTTGCAGTATGGGATTGGATAGGTCATAAATTAGTGGAAGTATCAGCTATAACAGGAAAAGAAAATTATCGCATTTCTGATGAATATTCTTCAGCTTATCGGGAAAAAAGACCATAATTCCAACAGTCAGTACTTCCAATAACGTGAATTATGTATTTTTTGACCAGCGTGTTTTTTTCCAAAATGCTGATGGTACCTCTAGATGCAGAGTGCCGAAAAAAGTAAAGTAAACAAAAAATAACTCCAAAATCAACCCTTATTATATATTTTGGAGTTGCTTTACGTTTACCGTCTACAGATAGTACTGCTCTTTTTTGCATGAATTTCACGTCTTAATTGTATGAATTTTATAATTAAATCTCCAAGTGGAACCAGGAAAAATAATGATAAAACCTTTGGAACAGGGTGTTTATCGACAATACGCCCTGGTGATCTATGTATTCGGGAGTTAGGCTATTATTCACTAATGTTTTCTTAAAAAGAACTTGTAGTGATTGCTACAAGTTCTTTTTGTTAAACTCCGTTTTGTTTGTTAAGAGATATACCACACTTTTTATTCTTTACACGTTTGGATAGATTGTTGGTTGAGAAATGATTTGAATTTTTTCACATGAATCTCCAAAATGACAAATACCTGTAACATAAAAATGCTATAACAATTTTTAAATAGTAGTTTTTTATGATAAATACAGAGGTGACGTATGAAAGATAGTTTAGAATATACTCAGAAAAATGGACTAATAGTAAAGCCAATCCATTCTTTGAAACAATCAAAAAGAGGGATGTCCCGATGGAAGTTTAAGCGAGCATGTATCATTTTCCTTATAATCTTCATTTTCCCAATCGCTATTTATTTATATGCGTTTCAGTTTGAACCGAAATCATTGTCCATTACATGGACTGATATCGAAAGTCCTAATATTCCCAAAGGATTTCAAGGTGTAAAGATTGTACAGTTTTCAGACACACATTTCGGACCTAATTTTTCTCATGAGCAGCAAAAAAAGCTAGTCGATCAAATAAATGAACTGAAACCCGATATTGTAGTTTTTACAGGTGATTTAATTGATAAGTTTGCAGAGTATGGTTCTAAAAGAAAAGAAACACAAACGATTTTGTCACAAATTCATGCTCCTCTTGGAAAATATGCGGTATTTGGCAATCATGACCGCGGGGGAGGCGGAGGGTATTTGTACAAACAGTATATGGAGGAAGCGGGTTTTACTGTTTTGGCCAATGAAACGACAAAAATCAAGGCAAACAATGGTGACTATATTACGATTTCTGGTCTTGATGACTTTTTACTTGGCAAACCAAAGGTGCAACCTACCCTTCAGCATTTACAAGAAAAAGATTTTAACATACTGCTAGTGCATGAACCGGATACGGTAGATGAGGTTCTTGCATATCCAGTTGATCTACAACTATCTGGTCACAGTCATGGAGGACAAGTGCAACTTCCATTTATTGGTCCTATCATCACTACTAAATTAGCAGATCAATATGTAGAAGGATTGTATTCATTACAAGGGAAAACGAGACCGTTACAACTGTATGTAAATTGTGGTATTGGAACGACAAGAATGCCCTTGCGCTTTTTGAGTAAACCAGAACTCTCTGTCCTTTCATTAAGAAATTCATAACGTTAAGTTAAAATGAAAGATTTGTTAGATATGATGAAGTCAATCTTGCTATATTTAAAATTTGGTTGTAGTTAGGGGGATCCTGCTGACAAAAATGAATTACCCTAAAAGAATAAAAATAAGTCTTATTATTTTAAAAGACACCAAATTTTCATTTAGAAGGTGACATAAGATCTTAAATTGCTGGCGATGTGACAGGGTTTCTATTAAAAATGACACAGAATATGTATTCTGCTTCACTTTTTAATTATAATCGATAGAAAGAGAAATCAATATCGGAGAGTTCACGATGAAAAAAGGTGATAGAGAGTGCTATGGATTTTAAAATTATCTTTTGGAAAAAGGTAAAAAGAAAACGATTTATATGACTCATTTAGAAAAATGGAGGGTGTGTAGCAACGGAGAAATTTTATATAAGAAGTATTAGTTGGTATAAGAGGTAATAAGAAATGTAATTTTTGGTTCATCACCGTAACATGGGGTTGATTTTTTGAAAATGACTCATTTTTCATACACGGAACGGAGAGTGGCAACTCGGAGTGGAGTGTACATCTATCTATATGTCACCTCCGTCTTTTGGTGATGAACTTACGAAAATTATTTTTTTAGAATTCTGAACAAAATTATAAGAATAAATTATTGATGGAGGAAATATGAGCGTACTGATTGTAGACGATGAAAAGGATATGCTGCGGATTTTAAAAGCTTATTTTGAGCGAGAAGGTTATCATGTGTTTCTAGCTGAAGATGGAGAGCAGGCCCTCAATATATTTTACGGAACGAAAATTGATTTAGTGATTTTGGATTGGATGATGCCCTATGTTAACGGGCTTAATGTGTGTAAAGAAGTGAAGAAGCACAGCGATGCAAAGGTATTGATGCTGACAGCGAAAAGCGAGCATGAAGACGAGCTGATGGCACTAAACACGGGTGCGGATGATTATGTGAAAAAGCCGTTTCACCCAGGTATTTTGCTAACGCGGGCGAAAAAACTGCTGAAAGAGGATAAAGTCATATATGTACACAATATTAAAGTTGATATGCAGGCGAAGAAAGTTTATAAAGATGATGAAGATTTAGAATTGACGAAGAAAGAGTTTGAGCTTATGAGCTGTTTTTTGCGGAATCAAGGCAGTATTTTGTCACGCAAGGATTTACTGGATCTTGTATGGGGGATTGATTATTTCGGTGAAGAGCGAACGGTAGATACCCATGTGAGACGATTGAGAGAAAAAATAGGTACGGATTTAATTAAGACACATAGGGGAATGGGATATAGCATGGAGAAAGGACATGAATAGACTTGGGAGAAAATTTGCTTTTACCATTTCTATTTGTATTATTTGCATTTTTACGTTCTCTATGTTGATTACCAACTATTTTCTGCCCTACTATTATGTACACAGAGTGAAACAGGATTTGAATGCCATTTCAAAAGAAATTACATCAATGGGATACAACGATTTTATAAATTCCATGGCAGACCTGGAGAAAGAGCATAACTTGACGATTGTATATGAGCCAATTAGTAATGATGAGGCAAGTTTCAATTGGTCGCTGCGTGAACAGCTGGCAAAAAAGGGGCTGACATTGAATAAGTTTTGGGTTACGAAGGAAACATTGCAGAACGTGAAAAGCGGAACCCTTGTAAATAAGCTATACGATCAAGGGAAGCTGAAGTCGAGTTTTTTGACAAGTTATACGGTAAAGGAGGGCGTATTTATAATGGTAGGTGAATCTATCGTACATTTTAATGAAACAGCCTATATCATTAATACGTTTAACCTGTATGTCCTCATTTTTGCTATTTTTGTTCTCGTTGTATTGGTATGGATATGGTCGCGGAAAATTACAAGCCCTTTACAGAAGCTGACAGATATTTCTAAAAATATCGCCATGCTGGATTTCAAAAAAACTGATATACAAACAAATGATGAAATCGAAGATCTAGCCAATAGTATTAATGTGATGAGTGATGCGTTGAAAGCAGCGCATGAGGATTTAAATAGAAAAAACAAAAACTTAAAACTGTTCATGTCAGATATTACGCATGAGCTAAAAACACCCCTATCTTTAATTAAAGCATATTCCTTAGGCATTCAGGATGGCCTAGATGACGGCACGTATGTTCAAACAATATTGAAGCAAACGGATAATATATCTGCGTTGATAGACGAATTACTCGAATTTTCAAGGATAGAGCGGGAAGAATTGTACAAGGAGCCACTTGATTTGCTAGCTTTGTTTCAACATTGTTTGGCGAAGCATGAAATTGAAATCCAGCTCAAAGAAATTCATCTTTCAATCCAACAGGAAGATAAGCCATTATGCATTACAGCAGACCGCGGCAAGATTGAGAAGGTGCTAAACAATCTGCTTAGTAATGCCATCAAGTACACGCAAAATAAGAAAATTGATATACGATTTGAAGAAAAGGAGGATAGAATTCTTTTCATAGTGGAGAACGGTACGAATATGAAAGAAATTGAAATTAGGAACATTTGGGAACCTTTTTATGTGACTGAATCTTCACGAAGCAAAGATAGATCTGGCACCGGTCTAGGATTAACGATTGTTCAGTCTATTCTGAACCGCCATCAATTTGATTACGGTGTGTCCCTATGTGAAGACATCATTCAATTTTATATTTGTTTTCCGAAGAGTGTCTCTTCCGATAAAAAAAGCAGCTAGCCATATGTGAATGGGTAGCTGCTTTTTTTGTTATTTCACCGAGTTTGTAATATTGGTGTCACAATGTGGGCTTATAGTAAGTGACAGAAGGAGGTTTACAAGATGAAAAAGACCATTTTTTATGCGATTATTTCTATTTCATTGCTTATTACACCACTCGCTGCGTATTGTGCAAAGGATAAAAATAAGAAGGTAAATGAGAAACAAAGCTTTCCATACAGCGATTTTTCATTTGATGTTACACCAGAAACGGGTGAAATTGTTGTGGAGAAGGACGGTGTAAAGGAGAGTGCTTCTCTTCCTTTTCCAAAGAAAAAGGTTGCGGATGTAAAAAAGACAGACCGCCTGATGTCGTGGAGCTATCCAGACGATAAGATGGAAATCAAGGTAGAGAAAAAGAAATGTTATTTGGATATTACGCTGAAATCAGATGGAGCAAAACAATTCGAATGGCCAAAAGTAAGTGCAAACAGCTATACTTTACCCCTATGGGAAGGTAAGCGAATACCAGCTGATGATTCGTATTGGAAAGAGTTTTTGAAGGATGAAGAATTTTCTTTTATCGAAGATTTTTCAATGAGGTTCTTTTCATTGGATAAGTCTAAATATTCGATTGTATATATTGCGGACAATATGTTTAACGATACCATCCACTTCCATACGGATGATCATATACAATTTAGCTTCATCCATCAGTTTCCGTCCATTAACAAGAACAAGGAGTATGATTTCAGATTATATGTGACAGATTCCAATCCTACTCAAATCGCGCAAGTATATAAAAACTATATAAAGGAGAAAGGAGAGTTCAAAACACTTACGGAGAAAGCGAAAGGAAATCCGAACATCAAAAAGCTGTACGGTGCTCCTCATATATATTTATGGAATGAAAATGCGATTACAGTGGAGAATATTCATTGGAATCAGTTGAAGAGTAAACTGGATGAATCGTTTATCGCTTGGATGGAACAATTGCTGAAGCAGACAGAAGACGGCTCCACTGAGTTTGAAGCAGCTATTAGTGAATTGAATAAACAAGACTATATTGATAAATATCAAAAAAATGTAATTATTCGTTCGTTTAATAAAGTACTGAAACTAGATCAGTTCTATAATAATGCAATATTCCCGAATACGGATATCGAATCGAAAAAATTATTGGAGAAAGGAATTTCTCATTTAAGTGAACAAGAACTGTATACACTCAATAAACTACTACTAAAAAGTAAGCTTACGGATGCAGCAGATGACATCAAGCAGTGGGGCGAACAGGATTCTACTAATTTGATTGAGGACATGCATCAGTCGGGAATCAAACATGCTTGGATTGGTTTGCCAAACTGGTCAAACGGTTTAATGAACCCAAGTATGGTGAAGGAGGCAAATGATTTAGGCTATCTTATTGGTCCTTATGATTCTTATCACTCTATTCAGGAGAATGCAAGCAAAGATTGGAACACTGCTTCTTTTGAAGATAAGAGTTTATATGAAAAGGCGACCATTACAAATAAGAATGGAGAAAAAGTAAAAGGTTTCTTAGGAAAAGGAAGAAAACTGAATCCGACTCTATCGTTACCTAGTGTGAAGCAACGTACAGGTAGTATTTTACAGAATGGTATTCCATTCAATTCTTGGTTTGTAGATTGTGATGCGACGGGTGAAATATATGATGATTATTCTCCAGGCCATATTACAACGCAAGCACAGGATTTGAAGGCAAGGTTGCAAAGAATGGACTATATTGGAAAAGAAAAACATATGGTAGTTGGTTCAGAAGGTGGTAATGATTTTGCAAGCAATGATATTGCTTTCGCACATGGTATTGAAACACCTGTAATTAAATGGGATGATGAGGATATGAGAAAGAATAAAACGAGTCCATACTATGTAGGCGACTATTGGTCGTCAAATGGTGCAACACCTGAACGTTACAGCAAGACTGTGCCAATCAAACCGTTGTACCAACACATTTATCTAGATCCAGTATATTCTATCCCTCTTTATAAGCTTATATACAATGATTCGGTGATTACGACGCATCATTGGGAATGGGGAAGCTTGAAAATCAAAGATGAAGTTGGAAACAGAATGCTGTCCGAGTTATTATACAATGTTCCACCGATATACCATATCGACAAAGATACTTGGAGTACCAATAAGGATATGATCGTTTCCTATGTAAACATCTGGTCTGATTTTCATCAAAAAGCAGTGACAAAACCAATGACAAACTTTAAGATTCTTTCTGAAGATCGTTTAGTTCAATGTACGGAGTTCGGAGAGGATATGAAAATCATTGTGAATTTTTCAAACAAATCGTTTAAATATAAGGGCGAGGAGATAAAAGGAAAAACAGCTGTTATATATGATGGGCATTCCAAAAAAGTATGGGGTACATCGAAATACTAGAATGATTTTTGTTTGTGCAAGGAGAGGAAGATATCAATGAAAAGGATTGTGGTGTCAGTTCTGGTCCTAATCATTGCGGTTATAATGGCTTTCCGTGCAATCTATGAAGAGTATACGCATAAGCAGGAAGTGCGGAAAGTAAAAGAGACAATTACTCATATAGCAAAGCAGTATGATATACCGCCATGGATTCCACTTTCCATTGCTCAACACGAGAGCGAATTTAATCCGAATACTGTAGGGGACGACAGTACATCATTTGGGCTGTTTCAATTGCATTGAGGTGGATTGGCTCCTTCCAACTTGACTGATGAAGTACTGAAAGATTCAGAAGTAAACACAAAAATCGCGATGTCTCATATGGCAGATTCATATAGAAAAGGAATAAAACAAGGATTAGAAGAATTGGAACTCCTTAGGTACGTCGCAAATACTTCGGGCTGGCCCGGTAACTTAGGAACAAAATGGACAGATGAAAATATAAAATACAATAAGAGATTGGCGGAAGCATTCTTTGCTATAACTTCCAGCTAAAACTTGTAGGCGTTTATGTATTTTGGCAGTCAATGTAAAAACTCATTTATAAAGTCAGGAGATCTTCCCATTTGGGAGGGTCTTTCTTTAAAACATATGTAATTAATGTCCGCTAATGTTTATTGCGTGATTTGGTTCCATTGCTACACAGACTCCATATTTGGTCTGTAACTAAAAAGGTAAACTTTTTTACTGATATTGGTGAATCGATACAAGACAAAATCATCGAAAAAATAAACGCAGCCACTTCAGAAGATTAAATAACCATACATGCCCATCAACTTAAGATCACCTAATACCCTCATTATGAAAATTTTGTGCATTTTGCTCGTTTTTTTGTTTTGGGGTAACCTGTTCTTTTTAACTTGATGGTGATAGGGAGATACTCCTATTTGAAAACTTGGCAACACGTGATCGACTGCTCATCGAGAGTTTGAAAACGACCTTGAAAGAGAGACAAGAAGAACAGAAAATGGAACAGAAGAAAGGATTCTTTTCCTATTTTTTGGATCATGAGGACAAGCTTAAGTGTAGATTCTTATAATGTTGTTGAGTGGTCTTTTTTGATTTTTTCAACTAAATAGCAAAATAATTTAAAAACTTTATACAAAAGTCTTTTCTTGGTTGGAATTCCCTGGTAATATCTAATTTAGAGATGTAAAGAAAGGGGAATCTGTACATATGTGGAATACCTTGAAATGATTATTTAATTGGATAGAGACAGTGGCGGTCCTTAGTTCTTAAGGATGCGTTTATTTGTCTATCTTAAATCATTCAAGGGATACATGGTGTGGACAATTAAATTCCCATTGCCGAGCAGATACCTTTGTATATCTGCTTTTATTTATGGGTAAAAATACATCTCTATTGACACAATCATAGAGTCCCTAAATGGGGGAATTTTAATGAAAAATCAGTACGAAAAAGAAGAAGCACTAACAGGAGGGAATGTCTCCAATGTATATCGTTTGGGAGATACGGTTCGACGAGAATTAAAGCCTGATAGTGTTAAAATTCATACATTGCTAAAACACCTTGAAAACAAAGGCTTAAACGGTGTGCCAAAGTTTTTAGGTATTGATGAAAAAGGCAGAGAGATTTTATCCTTTATCGAAGGAGAATCTGGCAATTATCCGTTAAAAAAATACATGTGGTCGGATGAGACTTTAAAAGAGATCGCAAAAATGCTTCGTCTCTATCATGATGCGGTGAGTGATTTTTCAGTGGAAGAATGTTGGCAACCCATTGATAACACCCCGCAGCCATTTGAGGTGATGTGCCATAATGATTTTGCTATCTATAACATTATCTTTAATCGCGAAAAACCAGTAGGGGTGATTGATTTTGATTTGGCTGCTCCTGGTCCAAGACTTTGGGATATCGCCTATACGCTTTACACTTGCGTTCCTTTAAGTAGGCTTTATCATACGGAAGCAGGCGAAGCTATTTATTATGATTCGTTAAAGGATGCTGAGCGAATCAAACAAAGGGTTAAATTGTTTTTTGATTCCTATGGTATGGAGGGAATAGAAAAAGGTTTTTTAGAAATGGTATTGCTACGAGTAGAAGGATTATGTAAAACCATACAAAGGAAAGCTAAAGAAGGCGATATAGCGTTTCGAAAAATGGTCGAAGAAGGACATTATGATCATTATGAAGAGGAACTTCGATTTATTCGCGAACACGGAAAAGAGTGGATTTAAATTCATAGTTTCTTTTGGATAATCCTACCATCATATATACATTCCAAAACATCTAAGAACCCTCATAATCACTTCTAATTACACACTAATATGTAATAAATAAGCCGCTTTTTTTCTTGGAGTAGAAAAAGCGGCTTATTTTATGTTGAAATTTGCTTAGTATAAGTTAAAACAAACATTGTAAATGAATATAATCTAAAACGTTGAAATATTACGGTTTTAGTAATTTGTTTTTGAATTAGCTTTTGGTTATAAAAAATCGATTTAAGAAGCGGAATATAAAAGCACCACTCAGAGTCACTAAAAAACGTTCATTTTCGCTTGATATATCCTTTAGCGTAAGGAATTTACAGTTTCACATTCTAATACATGTCATAGCGTATGAATATCACATTTTGTCGGCGAGACCTCAGTTACACTGAATTATAGGACAGTCTTATTTTTAATGTTATTTTTAGTGATTAGAAAATACAAATTTTGGATTTACCGGGCTATTCTTTTGATTTAAAATAAGAAGTAATGTTCTGAAAAATATAAAGAGTATAAAGGTTGGAAAAATGAATGGTTTTAAAGATGGGAGATTATGATTATGAGTGAAATATTTAATACAAATATTTTTTGTAGCTCACCAATAAATCAAATAAAGGTAAAGAAAAGAGAAATAGATACTATGTTCCCAATGCCGATATTTGATCAGATTGTTAAAGAAAAAATTAAGGTTGATTTTGTACACATATCTATAGAGGAAGTCTTATTTTCTGTAGAGAATGAAAAATTAACAAAGGCAATTACAATTATCGAACAGTTAGACTATATTCCTGAAATCAATCCAGGGTGTATTAAGGTAACCATAGAAGGGGCAGCTGAATTTTCTGGGGTGCCAGGAATCGTAGCACAATTCAGTTCAGCTTTATGGAAAAAAGGTGTGAAAATCCTACAAGCAGCTGATAGTCATAAGACGATTTGGGTTCTGATAAAAGAAGAAGATAGAAAGGTAGCAGTGAATGCATTATGTGAAGCTTTCAATGAATTGAACAGATTTTGTAGGAAAATCAATAAAGATAAACTAAGTGCTGTGCCTTGTTAAAAGATATTACTGTGGATTTGAAATAAAGTTACGATGCTCATAAAAAAGGAATTAGCAAATATAGTAAATGATCGAGTGAGTTATACGGAATGTAAAAGTGAGTTTGTAAATAAGATTTTAGAAGAAGTAATGAAATCATCTTGAACTAAAAGACTATTTATAATGTAACATCCGATACCACTAATTATGCGAACGGAAGTCTTTTCAGGTCTTCTGAAGAGACTTTTAAATCTTTTGTGATACATTGGTTTTATTTTAACAAAAGATGCTTTCATATATAGAAAATAATTTTTCAGTCTACAACCATTTTTAAACAGTCTAAAACATTTTTTTAGTGAAACGGTAAAGTAGGTGAATGAATTGGTAAATTATGAACAATGTATTTATAAAATTTTTTATCTACTTGCATGACAGGGAAATTTGTAGGTAATGTATCAATTTCTATATTTTCAAAATGATGCTTCTCGTAAAACCTGTGGGCCGCTACAAACTGTAATGTCGTTCCTAAGTATATTTCTTTCACTTCTTTTGTCTTTGCCCATGCAATCGCATTATGTAATAAAAGACTAGCTGCTTGAAATATTTTTCCTCTATACTCTTTTTTTACAAACATTTTTCTCAATGCTACTTGATGATTGCCAATATCTAAAAGGGCGATAGTTCCTACAACTTCTCCTTGATAAAGTGCTATCCAAAAGTTACCGTTTCCAGATTGGTAAACGCTTTCTATCTTAAGTAAGTCAGGTTGATCCTCTTTTGAAATAGGCATATTATATTCATCTTGTTGAATGGAGAGAATTAAATCTAAAATTTGAGATTGATAGTCAGAAGAGTATTCTTGTATGGTAAGATTCTCATTCATATATAACACCGTCCGATTATAGTAGATTTTCATTACTTCTTTTATTATACAATATTTTATATTGATTATTCTAACAATTTGGTGGTGAAAAATTTCGCAATTTATTCTGAAAGTATCGGATAGGAATGTTTAAGGTTTTATAAGTAATCGAATCATAAGTGTAAAGGAGTAGGATTATTGTATGAAAAGGGTATTGTTTCTTGCTTATCCAGAATATGCTGATTTTGAAATAGCTCATGTACTATTTTTACTTAGAAAAATGGGTAAAGCGAAAATTACTACTGTCTCCGTAGATGGTAACCCAGTAGAAAGTATTGGTGGGTTATGGACCCAAGTTGAAGCTTCTTTATCTGAAATTAAACTAAATGAATTTGATCTAATTCTTATTTCTGGAGGAGATGGTATTCATAAAATATTAGATGAGGCAATTGTTAGTAAGATGCTAATGAACGCTTTTAACTTAAAAATTCCCATTGCTTCTATATGCGCTTCCGCTATTTTGTTGGGGAAGGCAGGGATACTTAACGGTAGAAGATTTACGTGTCTTCAGCATACATATGAGAATAACAAATCCCTATTTGAAACATCGATATATACGGGAGCAGATATTGAGGTAGAAAATACAATAATTACTGCAAAGGGTACTGCATTTGCAGAGTTTGCAGTAGCTGTTTGTCAATTAATGGACTTGCTGAAAGAGAAAGAAAAGTTAGATTCAACATTAAGGTTTTGTAAGGGGATAACCTCTTAACTTAAGAATCTTTTTAAAGAGAATTTCAATAAAGAAGAAATAGGGGGATAGGATGTTGGACCACTTTTCAATTATAAATATCATGTTTACTATTCTTTTCTTCGCTTTAATACTGGTATTTTTTATTTCGCTCGGTGCGTTTATACGCTCAAGACTCGTCAATCAATCTAGTCAAAGCACTCCATTAGTTGAAATTGAGAAGAAATTAGATAGATTAATTGAGATGTTGGAAGAGAAAGAGAAAAATTAACAACATGCTTGATATAACAAGTAAGAAAATATATGAAATTAGAAAAGAACAAGTGATTTGGATAAAGCAAATTACTTGTTCTTATATCGTGAACATAAATGCTGTCTGAATGGTTAACTTATAATAGTATTATATAATTCTAGGGCTTCTTTTACATTTAATCCATTTTTTACGATACTATGAATAGATTGAATCATTGCGATCGGATGTTCAGATTGCCAAATATTTCGCCCCATATCAACACCTACTGCACCTTCTTGCAGTGCATTGTATGTAATTGTAAGCACTGCTTCAATTGTGTCTAACTTTGGTCCCCCTGCAATAACTACTGGAGCTGGACATGTACTTGTTATTTTTTCAAAGCCTTCACAATAATACGTTTTAATGATATCAGCCCCCATTTCAACACATACGCGTGAAGCTAACGCTAAAAAACGTGCTTGTCGTTTTTGCAGTTCTTTTGCTACCGCAGTAATTCCAAGTACAGGTAAACCATAATCGTGCGCTTCAGATACAACATTCGCAAGGTTTGTTACAGTTTGTGTTTCATAATCAGAGCCAACAAAGACAGATACGCCAACTCCAGCCACGTTATGACGCAAAGCTTCTTTTATTGGAGTAACAATTGTTTCATTCGAAAGATCTTTTCCAACTACAGTAGCCCCGCCAGATACACGAAGAACCATAGGAGTTTTACAATCTTCTGGTATACAAGAATGAAGAACGCCTCTCGTTAAAAAAAGGGAGTCTGTGTATGGAAGAAGGTTTTTTACCGTTTCATGAGGTTGTTCCAATCCATGTATTGGTCCTAAGAAGTAACCGTGGTCAATTGCTAACATAACTGCTTTTCCATCAGGCAAAATAGTATTTAGGCGATTTTGAAATCCCCAAGTCATAGGGTATCACTCCTTAATTACAGTTTGGATTTTTTGTTTGCACAGTATCTTTTTCTTGCAAATGAGGTGATTTAATAAAGAGAGCTTTAAAATTTTGTGAAGAACGGTTGATGAGATAGTGAGATTCATGAGGTTGAACTTGTAAGACGTCACCTTGTTTAATAGGTACCTTTACGTGATTTATATAGAAATCTATCTCACCTTCTAATGCATAGAAAATTTCTTCACAAGTTGTATGATAGTGGTTTTGAAAATCTTGTCCTGGTTTAATGACAACAACACCTATATCAATATTAGGGCCCTTTACTAAATATTTTGGTCCACTATCACCGAAGCGGTAGGAGAAATCTTCTTCATTTACTTTTAACATGCTTTTCACTCCTTGTGTAACAATTTATAGAGCGCCAGGTGCAATCCACATATGAGAAGTATAGCCTTGATCAGCTAATTGGAGTTGCTGCTGATATACATTACTCCAGTTTTTGTATAGTTTTTGGTATTGTTTATGGTTTTCGTTGTTCGGTATATAAGTAGTTTCCCATTTTACAAATTGTTCAGAAATAGACTCCATTGAATGATAAATACCGGTGCCAATCCCTGCTACAATCGCTGTTCCTAAAGCGGCTGCTTCTTTGACCACTGGTACTTTTACAGGAAGACCTAATACATCAGCTACAATTTGGCACCATAATTTTCCCTTTGATGCCCCTCCGGCAAAGACTACTTCTTTCGGAAATTGACCAGTTAATTCTTCAATTAACTTTAAATTCCCATATGTCACGAAAGCAGCATTTTCTTCAATAGCTCGAAATATTTCTTTCTTCCCGCATTTTTTAGAATCTAAACTTAAATTTAAAAAAGAGGGAGACGCATGGCGCCAAGAAATATAGTTCATGACATTAGAAAAAATCGGAATGATACCGTGCGATCCAACTGGGACATGTTTTGCTTGTTCTTCTAATAATTCGTAAGCATCGATACCTAGTTCTTTTGCTTGTTGTTTTTCTTCTTGACAGAAAGCATCGCGAAACCAGCGCATAACAAGACCGGGAAAAAAGGCAATTGTTTCGTATTGCCAAAGAGCAGGAAGAACGTGACAATTTACACGAATGCGAGCGTTTGGATCTAGTACAGGATTGCTTACGTTTACTTCTTGTTGCCAAAAACTTCCGCCGCAAATGAAAGTTTGCCCGCTTTTGACAACTCCAGAACCGAGAGAAGCCATTTGCGTATCTCCGCCTCCAGTAACAACAGGCGTTCCCTCGAATAAT
Organism: Bacillus sp. S10(2024); assembly: GCF_050473865.1. Taxonomy (NCBI): domain Bacteria; kingdom Bacillati; phylum Bacillota; class Bacilli; order Caryophanales; family Bacillaceae; genus Bacillus; species Bacillus sp. S10(2024). The sequence continues at coordinate 1,063,311 of NZ_JBFLUR010000002.1, forward strand.
CCAGTTTCTGCTGCGCATTGTTTTGTTACGTTTCCAATAATAGTTCCTGCTTCATTTATTTGTGGTGAGGGTATAGAGGAGAGTCTACATTGGGCTGCTAATTCTGGAGCCCAATTTCTATTTTGTAAATTGAAAATTGAAAATTCCCGTTGTACATCCATTGGAAGGGTCAACTTGTAATACGCCGCACAGTTTATATAAAATCCAATCATTTAACATAGAAATAGAATGGACTTTTTCATAAATCTCTGGTTGGTGTTTCGTAATCCACAGTAACCTTGGTAATGCACCTAAAGCGAACGTTTGCCCTGATACGGTATATATATCATGTTCAAGGCGAGGGTGTATTTGTTTAAGTTGTGTAACCTCAGCTGCCGCACGGTTATCAACATTGGCACACGCCCAAATTTCAGTACCATCCTTGTCATATAAAACAAATCCTTCACGCATGCTTGTTGCACTAATTCCTTGAATAGAAGAAGAAGGGATTCCACTTGTTAGTAGTACATCATTTGTACAGTCTTGAATAAGCTTCCAGTTTTCCTTTACATCAAAATCCATTGAACCTGGGTATCTTGAGTTTTCTATGTGAACCCATTCTCGTTGACTAACAGCAAGTTGATTCCCTTGTAAATCAAATAAGACAGCTCGGATACTACCAGTTCCAGCATCATAAGCTAATAGAGCAGTCATTATATTTCACGCTCCTTCAGTCCCGTATCTTCTCTAGTAAACGACAACGTTATTTCTATATATATGTAGCAAGGAAGCATTTTTTTGTGGGGTAAGTTGTTTTTTATAATAATAGTAAACTGTTTTCGTTAACAAATTTTCTTCAATGTTCAGTTGTGTCATGTTTTCCATCTCTTCAACATATGTACATGAATTTTTATTTATACCGTTAGCAGATGGAATTTACTTGAGAATAATAAACTTTAGATATGAAGAAAAAGATAATGCTATAAAACAGGTAGAGAAAAAATAGAGTTTGAAAAAATATTACACTCAATGCTGAACTAAGATGATTCTTCAAACCCCTTCCTTTCAAAGGAAGGGGTTATTCCATTAAAAGTTGAATACAGTAATGTTGCAAGAGGGGGAAGAACTATATGATATTTGAAAAAGAAAACCTATCCATTCGATACGTAACAGAAAATGATGTTCAAACATTATCAAACTGGCTATCAAACCCTGAAGTTTTACGCTTTTATGAAGGACGAGACAAACCGCAATCACCACAGCAAGTTCGAGAGCGTTATATAAGTGGTTTGGGAGAGAAAAGGTGTATTGTAGAATATCAAAACCAATCTATTGGTTATATACAAATGTATCCTTTAGATCCAGAATGGAAAGCGCTATACGGATATGATGAGAGAGAAAATGTGTGGGGGATGGATCAATTTATCGGAGAAACAGCGTACTGGAATCAGGGAATTGGTACAGAACTTATACAAGCTGCAATTACATATATTATGAATGAGTTTGGAGCAGTCGCAATTGCGATGGATCCAAGAGTAAGTAATGAAAGAGCAATTGGTTGCTATGAGAAGTGTGGGTTTCAAAAAGTGAAAGTGTTAAAAGAACATGAATTGCATGAAGGGGTATTGGAGGATTGTTGGATGATGGAATATAAAACGGAGGGAGAGTTTGTTAATGAAACAAGCACTTATAGTCATTGACGTGCAAGAAGGAATGTATTCAGCAGGTATTCCTGTACATAATGGCTCTGACTTATTGCAAAATTTACAGGAAGTCATTCGAAAATGTCGTACGCATGATATTCCAATTATTTATGTTCAGCATAATGGTTCTAAAGGTCATCCACTAGAAAAAGGAACAGCAGGTTGGCGCGTTCATTCTAAAATTGCTCCAATGCCAAATGAGATTATTGTAGAAAAAGAAACACCGGATTCTTTTTATGAGACGAATCTTCTTGAAGTTTTGCAAGAAAAAGGAATAGAACATCTTTTTATTTGTGGATTGCAAACGGAATATTGCGTCGATACAACTGTTCGTCGTGCGTTTAGTGAAGGGTATAAAGTAACGTTGATTCAAGGAGCGCATAGTACGTTTGATTCAGAGCAACTACGAGCTGAGGAGATCATTCGTCATCATAACAAAGTATTAGATTGGTTTGCGGATATAGTCGATGTAAAAGAAATAAAACTGATTTAGAGAAAGTTCATTGTATTTTTGTTTCATGGTAGTTAAGCCAGCATTTTTAGGAGGAATCCCTCGAAATGCTGGCTTATTTACTAGTTTTAAAAAGTAGGAGGCGTAATTGCAAAAATCACTACTGCTTTCTTTTTATATGGATTTTCCCATTTGTGTTTCATGTAAGAGGGAATTTTAACACTATCGCCTTTGTGTAAGGTTAATGTTTCTTGATTTAAAGATAGGGTAACAGTTCCTTCTAAAACAAATGCAATTTCCTCCCCTTTATGTTCCAGCGGTTTTTCGGAAGAAGCGGATTGCGGCAATAAAGTCATAAGAGCAAGCTCGAGTGCTCCGCTTAAATCGGGAGATAGTAACTCGTATGATAAGCTTTCGCTTTCAGGAAAAGTAATTTTTTTTCGCTGGTCAGCTCTAACAACTAAACTTTGAGCATTTGTATTTTCCAAAAAGAAATTAAACATAGGGATGTTTAATGCTGCAGATATTAACTTAAGAGTTTGCAGTGATGGGTTTGCGGATCCCTTTTCAATTTGACTTAACATAGAAGGAGTGATATTGACGAGTGTCGCCAGCTCCCGGCTACTTAATCCTTGTGCTTTTCGGTATTCTGCTATTTTCTCTCCAACATTTATATCATTCATGCTAATGCTCCTTTTATCCATTCTTGTTAAATTAAATTAAAATTTATTAATTTATATTTAATTAATTATGTTTATGTGTTAAATTTATTTTAATTATAATAAATAAATTTTAATTTTGAAATGATAATATAGTAGGAATGAAGAAGGGAGAATATTCGAATGAAGAAGTATGACGGCGAAGCTATACAAATGTTAAAAGAAAAGCATCCTTTATTAAATCAACTTGTTTTGACAAAGGAAGTATTTTGGGTGAATCCGAATAAAGAAGAATTTGAAACAGGAATGAAAAAAGCTCCTCTTACTAAAGATGATGTAATGGATGCGGAGGAAAGGTTAAAGCGTTTTGCGCCTTATATTGCGAAAGCTTTTCCTGAAACGAAAGATACAGGTGGAATTATTGAATCTCCTTTAGTTGAAATTTCTTCTATGAAACAACATCTAGAACAAGAGTATAATCAGCATATCGAAGGTAATGTATTGCTAAAATGTGATAGTCATCTACCGATATCAGGGTCTATTAAAGCAAGAGGCGGGATTTATGAAGTTCTGAAACATGCAGAAGATTTAGCTTTGAAACATCATTTATTAAATAAACAAGATGATTATTCTATTTTAGATAGTGATACATTCCGCGCGTTCTTTTCGAAATATTCAATCGCAGTAGGTTCAACGGGGAATTTAGGACTTAGTATCGGCATTATGAGTGCTAAATTAGGATTTAATGTGACGGTTCATATGTCTGCTGATGCAAAACAGTGGAAAAAAGATTTACTTCGCAGTAAAAATGTTACTGTTATTGAATATGCGGCGGATTATAGTAAGGCAGTAGAGGAAGGAAGAAAGCAAGCAGAAGCGGATCCAATGTGTTATTTTGTTGATGATGAGAATTCAAAAAATCTATTCCTTGGATACGCTGTAGCTGCTTCTCGTATACAAAAGCAACTGCAAAATCAAAACGTTATTGTTGATGCTGATCATCCTTTATTTGTTTATTTACCATGTGGTGTCGGCGGTGGACCTGGCGGCGTAGCATTCGGTTTGAAATTATTGTTTGGTGACCATGTACATTGCTTCTTTGCGGAGCCAACACATTCTCCTTGTATGTTAATTGGTTTACTGACAGGTCTGCACGATGAAATCTCTGTCCAAGATTTTGGTATTGATAATGTGACGGATGCGGACGGACTTGCGGTAGGAAGAGCATCAGGATTTGTAGGGAAAGTGATGGAGCCGTTATTAAGCGGGTGTTACACAGTTAGTGACGATGAGTTATATCGATTACTTAAGGCCATGGCTGATGCAGAAGGAATAAAATTAGAGCCGTCAGCATTGGCAGGTGTTTACGGGCCGGTACAACTCTTTAAGCAACAGCAGTATATTCAAGAAAATCAAATGCAAGAGAAAATGAAACAAGCAACGCATATTATGTGGGCAACAGGTGGAGGAATGGTTCCGCCTCAAATTATGGAAGAATATTATCAAAAAGGATAAAAAATTTTTTTCTAATATATTATGTAAGGGTACATCGCTTATCTAAAGTGGTGTACTTTTTGTTTTTTATAAGTTTCTTTTGGATTTCATATATTTCTATAATAAGGATAAATTTACTAAAAAGTCAGTTTCGGTTATAATCAAATTGTTTTTAAAATTAAGAAAATTAACGATAAATAAGGGGGATTATTTTGAATACAACTCAACTATCTGAACGATTTAAAAATTTCGCCAAACTAGAATGTAGAGGATCGAGTGAATTATATGAGCATTTATCCATCAAAATTTCAGAGGATGATGAATTGCTAGCGTTATGCATGAATTCTCGAGAAGGGCAGCCAGTTCCTAATTTATTATTTGGTGCGGTTCATTTTCTTTTGCTAAAAGGAAATGAACATGTTTTAAAAGAGTATTACCCGAGTATTACGAAGAATCCAAGGGAAATTGATGATTCTTTTCTTCATTTTAAAGATTTTTGCCAAGTGTATAAAGACGAAATAATTTCTCTCCTAAAGAGTAAGTTAGTACAGACTAACGAAGTAAGACGCTGTGCGTATCTGTATCCAATTTTTTGTTATATTTATAGTGTTGTCAAGAAACCGTTATCATTAATAGAAATTGGAACCAGTGCTGGTCTTCAATTGTTATGGGACAAGTATAGTTATTCATATGGGACAAACGGAATATATGGAGATAGAACCTCACATGTCCATATAACATCTGAAATAAAAGGAGATCATACACCATCATTTCTATTACCTAGTCCTCCAGTAGCTTCAAAAGTAGGATTAGACTTACATATTAGCGATTTAAACAATTTTGAAGATTATTTGTGGTTAAAATCTCTTATTTGGCCCGAACATGAAGAAAGGTTAGCGCTTTTTGAAAAGGCAGCTACATGTTTAATTGAAAATCCAGTAAAACTTATAGAAGGCGATGGAGTGGCATTACTTTCAGAAGTTGCAGAAAACCTTCCGGAAGATACTACAATTTGTATTTTTCATACTCACGTTGCAAATCAAATACCAGAAGACACTAAGTATGAACTGATAGAAAAAATAAAAATGATTGGAAGTAAACGAGACATTTTCCATCTTTACAACAATATGTGGGATCGAAAGCTGCACCTTGATTATTATCTAGATGGTGTTGAGTACAATCAAACGGTTGGAGAGACAGATGGACATGGTAGATGGTTTCATTGGAACTTGCGGTAGTATATTTGGAGGAGGTAGGAACTGTCCAAACTGATGATTTACGTCAAAAGTTGAAAAATCCATAATGGAGGTAAACTATGGAGAACGTTCCTCAATTTCTTCAAGAAAAAATTGATTTCTTACATTGTGCTAGTAGAATTGAAAGATCATCTAAAGGATATTCTCCAGATGAAAAGTATGTAGTCTATTCTGATGATAAAAAACTCTTACTAAGAATCGGAAGTTTAGAGGGGTATGAAAGAAAAAAGACGGAGTTTCAAATATTGAAAAAAATGCAAGAATATCATGTTAAATCTCCTAAGCCAATAGATATAGGAATTTTAGACGAATTGAATTCTTGCTACACAATTTATTCTTTTATTGAGGGCGTTGATGTAAAAGAGACATTAACTGTTCTTACTGATCAAGAGCAATACAAGATTGGTATTGAAGCAGGAGAACAGTTATCTAAAATGCATTTGCTTGAGGCACCTGTTCATATCAAATCTTGGTATGAGCAAGCAATGCACAAGCATTATCGATACCTTGATGCATACAGGGAAAGTGGAATAAAGATTGAAAATGATCAAAAGGTTATGAACTTTATTGAAAAAAATAAGTATTTATTAAAAGGACGTCCGAATCGATTTCAACATGATGATTTTCATTTGCAAAATATTATTGTAGACAATAATAGGTATGCTGGGGTAATTGATTTCAATAATTTTGATTGGGGAGACCCAATTCATGATTTTGTAAAAGTAGCTTTATTTCAAAGAAATGAGAGTATTCCATTTTCAATAGGGCAAATTCAAGGATATTTTAATGATAATATTCCTGAAGATTTTTGGATGCTTTATTCTATTTACGCGGGAATGGTTATCTTTTCATCAGTAGTCTGGTCATTACGTTTTGCGCCACAGCAATTAGATGAAATGATTGAAAGGCTGCATCATATACTGGAAGATCATAAAGAATTTGAAGTTGTAAAACCTTTATGGTATGAACCACATATGTTATTTTGTGAAAAGTGATAAATGAAGTGTATTGAAAGAGGGATTTGGAATTTATGCTTATTAGGTTCATTACATTGTAGTAGAGGTTGAATGAAATATTGGATTAACAAAGTAAGTGTCAAATATTGCCCACCTAACATTTGTAAATAACCCATGACGACCATTACTTTAAAATGGCTGAAAAGGTAATAAAAATGGAAATGGGTATGATTAGCTAGTTTGTGACCAAAAGGAGGAACGAATATGAACGTTGAAAGAGAAAAGTTAATAGTAGATTTAAAAAGGATAGCAGAGGACAACTATCATTTAAATAGCGCGGAAGAAGCAATGAGCTTCGCTCGCCTCATGCTCCAATATATAGGCGATACTGATCCAATCTTAAGAGACGACTTAATATACTCTACTTTTTATCAGTGGATTTGTGAAAAACAGTACTTCAGTAATGAAGAGCTAAATGAGATCGTTGATACTCTCATAGATGAAAAACATCTCTTCTTCCATATTGGAAATGAAGGTGATGATACTGTATTCACAAGGACTTTTTCAGCGCTTCTCATGGAAGTATTTTTATATTGGAATAGAAATAATACATACTTATCCATGGACAAATTTATTAAGATCAAGGATAGCATAATAAGATACTATAACGAAGAAAAAGATTTGCGCGGATATTTGGATGTTAAGGGATGGGCTCATGGTGCGGCTCATGGAGCTGATGCTATGTGTGAGCTGGTACACAGCAAAGAAAGCGATGAAAATACTAGATTGAAGGTTCTTGATTCGCTGCAGCGGGTTTTAAGCAACGGAAAGTATATTTTAAGCAATGAAGAAGACGAACGTATGACACGAGTAGTTTTCCTTATTGCAGTGAAAGCTTTGCTTCCTAAGGAAAGCATATGCCAATGGATTGAGGGGCTGGAAAAAGGCATTAGCTCAGAATACAGCAGAGAGCAGTATATTGCCAGGATTAACACCAAGAATTTTATCAGATGCCTGTATTTTTCACTAATGCATCAGCAGGATACGAAGGACATTACAGATCTTTTATTTGAGACAGAAGAAAAACTGAATAAGTTTATTCGAATAGATAAAATTTTAGTAAGTAGCTAAATATATAGATTTTAATTTTTAATTAGTATAAAAAACTAAACTTTCATATTTGCCGGTTTCTGGGCAATCAAAGTGTATAATACAGTTGTCTCTTTAAAAAATGTTTTGGACTATAGGAAAAAGTATTAGACTGAAAAAGTTGATTTCTGTACATGAAAGCACTTTTTGCTAACATAAAACCAAAGTATCGAAAAACTTTAAAAGTCCCTTTAAGTACTGAAGGGACTTTCCATTTACATAATCAATGATATTGGTAATTATAGTGGAGCACTTTTTTGTATAATTGAATTAATCAAGGTCTGTGTTAGGAGGGGGGTATCCGAGGTGACGAGCTATTGATACGATTTGTCCTTTATGATGGAATTCGTGTGTCTCGGTATGGGTTAAAAGCCATAGCGGAGTCGTACTCCATGGTTCTTTTTGCAATTTTACTTCATTTGCTATATTTTCGAACCAGCGAGCATTGAATTCATCCCAAAAACGTTGTACAACTGCATCTACTATCTCAAATCTAGTGCGAACTTTCTCTACATCCGAATGCTCAATTTCATAATCAGTAGCAAACGAAAAATCTGCTCGCTTTTGGTTAAATGCGAATGATCCAAGCCAGTATCGATAGCAATCGGCTACATGAATGTGGGTTCTAATAATATTACCGCTTCCGAAATTCGGAACTGTACTGTGCAACTTTTCTCTTCCAAAAATGTAAATAAACTTTCTCTGGTAGAGCTAATAAAGCTGTATTATTGCTTTAAAACATCTAACATTCAACATCATTCCTCTTTTATTTAACATAATCCCCGTTATCAGCAGTAGCCAAATCTCAGAAACCCATTCATACCAGGAGTTTTCCATCCTTCTGTTTACCTTCACTGTATGCAAGATTTCATACAGCCCTGTCAAAATAGCATTGACAGTTTAAACCGTTTTCGTAGTCTGCATGAAACCGTGCATATCCTTAACATATAAAATCCTCGTTTTACCGTCATATGATCTTGACATATCCCAAAAACGAAAAATTTATATCTCGACAGTTATTTATGAGAGTTTAACTTATTTTTTTCGTCTTAGGGGCAATCTATTTCTAAAGTTGATGGGCATGTGACGAGAGCTCAAAATGTATTCATTCATATTCACAGATGATATTCTTTTAGTTGGATTCTTACGCTGAAGCAGAAAGAAATTATTGTTCTTTGCGCATTAATTTGATTTTTTATGGAAAGATATACTAGTAAGTATACAATTTGAACGTTCTATTTTTTAGATTACAACAGGAGGAGAATGAATATGTCGGAAATTGAAGTAGGAGAAATTTTTACCCTTAGCGATGAGAGTAATGAGGAGCAGGAAGTTGAAGTGCTCGGAACGATGAATATCGAAGGAGCAGAATACATTGCTGTTGGCTTTGTAGAAGACATTCAAACGGAAACAGAGGAAGACATTGATATCTTCTTTTTAAAAGTAGAAGAAGATAGTGAATTCTCATACATTGAGAGTGACGAGGAATTTGAAAAAGTATCTGCTGCGTTTGAGAAAATTATGGACGAGCAAGAATAATATTGGTTGGACACAAGAGGCGGATGCATATCTGCCCTCTGTTTTTGTATATAGATGTCCGCCCCATCGCTATCAAGCTAACAAGACAAAGTACCCCCTAAAATGAAAAAGACGTTATTCTTTCAGAGGAATCATTGGAAAGGATAATGTCTTTTTTATTTTATAAATTTGGTTCTTTTAAAGATAGTTTTTGATAATACCCTAAAAATAAGAGTGCTCTAATCCAGAGCACTCTTGCTTTTACTGGTGAAAAAACTGATTAACTGAGTCCTCAGACTTCAAGTGTTCCTGTATCAGTTTCTTTAAGTCTTTTTCATTTTCAAACCCATCCAATTTATTGTTGTACCAATCTTGTAATTTCTCTTTTGTTACAGAGAATTATAATTCCATATGGTTCTTTCTTGGTCTCAAGTGAAATTTGATTTAACTCTTTGTTATGTGCCAATTGTTTTATGATATTTCCAACTGCACTGTTGTCACCTACATATGAATTCTTATATTGAAACAAATCTGTTTTTGAATCAGCATTTAGACTACATCCACTTAATAATGTCATTAGCGATAACAATGAAATGAAATAAATGGTAATCCTCTTCACAGTTTACTCACCTTTCAACTGATACTTTTATCTAATTTTACTATATTTAATAAAATACCTTCTAATAATTTCTTGTTTTAGGATTTTTCAAAGCAATCAATCTAAAGAGAATTTAGAGGGTGTTTATTTATATAAAAATAAATGATTAAGTTTTACCACAACATTGCATTTTATGTTGTAGTAAATGAGGACATATGTTGTACAAAAAATAGATACAAGCACAATAATACAGCTTGTATCTATTTTTTAAATCTTTCTCACTTTTGTTTTTTGTAAAACTTCTTTTTAATACATTGGGGGTAAGATCCATTCTTAGCTAAATCAATACTCGATTATAAAGAATCTATAGATGTGAACGAAATTAAACAATTATAATATATTAAATAATTATGTTGATTGTAGGTGAAAATCTTGGTATGGTATTATATCATATTAGGAAAAAGTAAAAGGAAGCAACATCAAGATATAAATTACGAATATCGTGTGAATAGTATTAAAAATTATGTTGTTATTTGTATAAATGGATAATATATGCAATATAAGGTACAAGGAGATAATATTATGAAAGACAAACTAAGTACAATCCCCTCATTATCTTCAAACTCTGTTTATTTAGGTGTTTTGTTAGCTGTAGTTGGAGGCTTTTTAGATGCTTATACTTTCATCAGTAGGGACGGAGTATTTGCTAATGCACAAACAGGGAATGTAGTATTACTTGCTATAAGAGCAGCTAACGGAGAATGGCATAATGCTTTGCTTTATATCCCTCCTATTTTAGCTTTTATGTTAGGGGTTCTAATATCAGAAGTAGTAAAGATTCCTCATATAAGACATGCATTGCATAGTTATAGACGCTCTATTCTTATTCTAGAATGTATTGTTTTAATCATTGTAGGGTTCTTGCCAAAAAGTATTCCTAATATCGTGATAACCGTATGTATTTCGTTTGTATCATCTTTACAGATTTCTACCTTTAATAAACTTGATAAGTGGGCCTACAATTCAACGATGACAACAGGAAATCTTCGAACTGTAACACAGGCAGCATATTTAGCGTTTATAAAACATGATCAGGAAGAGAAAAAACGATTTAATGAATTTCTTGTTATTATTATTTCATTTATACTTGGTGCACTGTTAGGCACATTTACTACCACTCATATAGGATACAGAGCTATTTGGATTGCATCAGGAATTTTAGTGATTGCTCTTATTTTGTATCATAAAGATAGAGGGTATTGGAGAAAACCTCAAATGTTGAAATGAAAAGTTTTATAATAATATTTCAACATAACATTTTGTTCGATGTGGGTTTCTTTATAAAAGACATGTGAAGTGAATTATAGTTTGAAACACAAATGACCTCAATTTGAAAAAAATCCTGAGAAATCGTAATTCTCAGGATTTTTCTTTTCGTTCAAGAGTGTAGTATTGTGAAACTCACGTCTTTATATTCGTTACCTCATTTCCGTTTTTTCGCATCAGTAACATCTTGCTCCTCAGCAAATTCAGTTCCATAAGCTAGCGACCTGTTGAAGGTGAAAGGTTTTCTTTCTATTGTTTGATAAGTAGCAATGCGATCCATTAAATAACGGTGAACAAAAACTTCTGCACCTGTAACGATAAAGGCTGATAAAATACTTCCCCAAGCTATTTGCATATAATTGTTTAAAAGTACACTCCCGAAAATCCATACACTCATATAAGTGAAAAGAAAATCAACCATCAGTGCAGCGGTATTTCCTGCTCGTGGTAAGATAATTTGATCTCCTAGCATATACGACGCGATAGTAATAAATAAACTAAAGGAAAAGATGTCAACAATTGTTGCATCAAAGAATAAATCCAAACCAATTGCAAAAGCAATCATGCAGGATATAAATTTGATAAGCATAATCGTAATATGATTCATTATTTGAACCTCTCTTTTTCTATTTAGTTTGAATGAAAAAAGGGACTTTATGCATGGGAATTTAAAATTGCAATTTTTTAGGTAGTTTCTAAAAAGACAGAAGATAAATGCGTAGTTATAAATCAATTTAATGTCTTTAGTACTTAGCCTGTTTCCTTTGTTTCCGGTTATTTTAAGTACAATTTCTAATATACGGTTAAAATTTTTATTACCTTTACTTGTCTGAATGTTAAAAAAATACAAAAGAAATGTTATATTAGAAAGAGAAAATTAACATTTTTAGGTAAGGGGGGATCGGGGTGTGGATTACTTCGGAAGTAGAAATTCCAGATGAACTCTTTGATAAACTCGAACAAGGGAAACTGGTTTTATTTGTTGGAGCTGGAGTATCTATGAAAGGCAATTCAAACTTACCAAATTTTGATGATTTAGTGGATGATATTGCTAGCGCTCTATATGTAGACAAACGTGAGGAAAATGAACCGCACGATTATTATCTTGGAAAAATTGCAAAAACGAAAGATGTTCATCAGATTGCGAAGAATCTTGTTCATGTAGCGTGTTCAAAGCCGAATCCACTACATTATTCTATTTTGCAATTATTTGCAGCTGATGAGAATGTTCGGATTGTAACTACAAATTTTGATCAGCATTTTTCAACAGTAATTGAGGAATCGAAACGTAAAGTAAATATATATTATGCTCCAGCACTTCCAACAGGAAGAGCTTTTAAAGGAGTGGCATATATTCATGGTAATGTGGAACAAGAAGAAGAAAATTTAATTTTGACCGATGGTGATTTTGGAAGGGCTTACTTAACAGAAGGGTGGGCGAGACGATTTTTAATTGATTTATTTTCTAATTATACAGTTTTGTTTATTGGATATAGTCATAATGACCCTGTTATGAAATATTTAGCAACTGGATTACCACCTAGTACGAGGCGGTATGCATTTGTTGCGGGGGGAGATAATACATATCACTGGGAGCATTTAGGGATTAAGCCCATTGTCTATCCGAATAAGACGCAAAATCATCAATCATTAGCAAAAGCAGTGCAGCGATGGGCAGAGTTAATGGGAGATAATTATATTACAAAAAGAACGCGAATTCGTGATATCGTAACGGTTCCACCATCTTTAGAGCAGGAACAACTGTCTTACATTAAACAGTCTGTAAAAAAAATTGAGACTCTTCGTTATTTTGTAGAATTTGCAAGAGACTACGAATGGGTGGAATGGTTAGAAAAAGAAGGACAACTGCGGAATTTATTTTCAGAGGAAGCTGAGCCTTCCGAGAAAGATCACTTGCTTGCAAAGTGGCTTGTTGAGCATTTTTTGGTAAGCCACCAAAATGAATTATTTCAGTTAATGTATAAAAATAATACGGAAATATCTACCCTGTTATGGAATACGATATGTACATTTTTAGTGGATATGGAACAACCGATACAGATCGTTTCGTTTGCAAAGTGGCTTTTATTATTGTTAGAAAAGGCGAAAAGAAATGAAATTTCCATCGAAAGTCTGCCTTCTTTGCTTAACAAATGTACGTACCCAGAACATAAAGAGATTATGGTTCTTTTACTGACCTGTATATTAGATGGAAAACTAAAATTGAAGCGACTTCGGCAATGGGAGCAAGAGATGCAAGACGTTATTGAGTTAGCGGAAACAAATCATCTATCAATTATCACCTTTTCAAGGCTGCAGCACATATGGGAAACCAAATTGAAGCCATATCTTTCTTATTTTTCGATCCCAATATTACAGATTGGATTAGAAAAACTGCAGAGATTAACGCTAAAACAGCAGGCACTTGAAATCCATGATTCAGTTAGTGATTCACGAAGTGCAATTGAACCTCATGAACAAGATAGCCAACCGCGTGAATTTTCGTTTTTAATTAATATAGTTAGAGATTGTATGGACTATGTTTGTGTTCATTATGAAGATAAAGCAAACTTTTATATTTCTTTTTTGGTGGAATTTGGGAACACACTCCAAAAGCGAATTGCAGTGCATAGTATGAACTATACTGTTTTTCGAACGCAAAATGAAAAAATAGAATGGTTGTTACAACATCAATTGCTGACTGATGACACTTGTAAGCATGAAGTTTTTCAATTGTTAAAGAATCATTATGAACATGCAGCTGAACAAACGAAACGAAAAGTACTGACAACTATAGTGAAACAGTTTGAAGAAAAGACGTGTTATGTTGCTTGTAACTTAATCGATTGGCTTTATTTGTGCGTACCAACTCATGAATCTACGAAGCAAACATATGAATCCATGAAACAGAAATTTCCTCATTTTTTATCGAGGCAGTTTCCTGATTTACAAGAGGAGCGGACATTACAACCAATCATATGCAATTTAACAATAGAAGGTTTGTTACATATGAAAGAGGAAGAAATGATAGGGCAAGTTCTTCAATATTCACAAGAAGGATTGGTTGAGAAACATCATTTTTTAGAAATGCTTTCAAAGGCATGTAAAACAAATGTACAATGGAGTATTTCGCTTGCGTATCAATTAATTAGATATAAAGATGTAAGTAAAGAAGTATGGTTTGTATTAATAAGAGAGTGGCGCAATAACCGGCAATTAACAGATAAAAACATACAAGAACTTTTACCATTGTTGCATCAATTTGTAAGGCAAACTACTTATCATTGGCTCATTAGTAGTTTTCTGTATGAAAAGAGCAATCAGTTAGCAGAATTTCAAGAAGATACAATTCGAGCAGTAAAACAGCTTGCTTTTTCGTTATTTCCTTATGTTATGAAAGGAGGACAAGGAAGAGTTAAAGAGCAAATGGATTACTATAGTGAGGCTGTACAGCATCCCGTAGGGAAAATAACAGCAGTTTTATTAAAACTTTTAGCATATGAACATTTATATGATCGAAATATCCATGCTTATTTGTATGTATTTGAAGAACAAATGCGGAAAAAATCATACTGCGTAAATATTATGATTGCGAGGCTAACAGCTGATTTAACATTTCTCCATCATCTCGATAAGCACTGGTGTAGAAAACATATGATTCCTTATTTAAATTTGCAGAAGAATGAAGAGGAAACAAAGTATGCATGGGCAGGCTTTGTAAATACACAAATTAATTTGCCTTTATTTATACAAACAAAGAAATATATTGCTTTTGCTGTTCGGCATTTACATTTGCTGAATGGACAAACACAAGCAGTATTTATGAAATGGTTAAGTCTTGTCTTTTTAAAGTGTATTTTATATTGGGATGAACAAGTAGATTGGTTATACTCACTTTTTATACAGAGAGAAGAGAGCGAGAAAGTAAAGTTTATAGAAAATGTATCGTATTACGTAAAAACTTTGAGTATAAAAGAACAACAAAAATTTTGGCAAGATTGGCTTGCAGATTTTTTAGTAGAACGCCCTAAAATGAGTATAATAGCAGAGAAAGAATATATTATCTTTTTGCAGTTTGTGTTATATATGGATGTTATTGCTGAAAAAGGGATTGAAACGGTTCTATCGAATTTTACTATATCTTCATTGCAAGAAGAAAAACAATCATTGAAGTATTTATTTAAACAGCTGTTAGAAAAAAGTGAGTTAATTTATCAAAGTCCAAAAGTATATGCAACATTATTTTTTGTTTTATTAACAAAGGTCAATGATGCAGAGGGTATTGAAAATGAAGTGATTCATCTTCGGCAATTGTTTGATGAGATGCACCTTGAAAATACGTTACTTGAACATATTCAAAATGAGATGATGCGCATTGGAATGATCAATCGAAACGAAAATGATTCACATTTGTTATTATGAAACATACGATGCAATGGAAAGAAAAAATAAAAAATAATGAAAAAGTGTTGACATATTTTGAAATGACATTTTATAATACAAATCATACTTAATAAAAACAACGCATTGAAGGGAACAGAGTAGTGTTTATCTCCCTGTTAAAGAGAGCTGATGGTTGGTGGAAATCAGTACAAAGATAAACGTGAATTACAGTCCTGGAGCATCTTTTTCGTAGTAAAGACATATGTCTTTATGAAGGGAAAGACGGTCAAAATGATCGTTAACAATGAAGAGAGGTAGACAAATATGTCTGCAACTAGGGTGGTACCGCGATAATAATCGTCCCTACTGATTGGATCAGTAGGGATTTTTTGCATATATGCGGACCAACCTGATAATCAAATAATAAGCGCGATGATAGGAAATAGAGTAGTGGTTGTTTCCCTGTTACAGAGAACTGGTGGTTGGTGCGAACCAGTACATAAACAAGCATGAATTACAATCCTGGAGCATCTTTTTCGTAGTAAAGGCAAAAGTCTTTATGAAGGGAAAGACGGTCAAAATGATCGTTAACAATAAAGAGAGGTAGACAAATATGTCTGCAACTAGGGTGGTACCGCGATAATGATCGTCCCTACTGATTGGATCAGTAGGGATTTTTTCATATATTTCACATGAGGAATCGTTATCAATATTAGTTTGTTATAAGTGTTAGGTTCAGAAAATAGGGAATTTTCAATCCCTTATTATATAATTTCAAAAAGATACAAGGAGGAATTTTTAATGGGAAATCATGAATTAGAACAATTACGTAAACAGGTGGATGAGATTAACTTACAACTTCTGCACTTATTAAATGAGCGTGCAAAGATTGTGAAAGAAATCGGACAGCAAAAGAAATTACAAGGTACAAAACGCTTTGATCCTGTTCGCGAGCGTGAAGTACTCGATATGATTGCAGAGAACAATGAAGGGCCATTTGAAACATCTACGGTGCAACATATTTTCAAAACAATTTTTAAAGCGAGTTTAGAACTGCAAGAAGATGATAATCGTAAAGCATTATTAGTTTCACGTAAAAAGAAACAAGAAAATACGATTGTTGATGTAAAAGGTGAATTGTTAGGAGGCGGTGCGCAAACGTTCATTATGGGGCCATGCGCAGTGGAAAGTTTAGAACAAGTTCGCCAAGTTGCTGAGGCAATGAAAGAACAAGGAATAAAATTAATGCGCGGCGGTGCGTTTAAACCGAGAACATCTCCGTATGACTTCCAAGGATTAGGAATAGAAGGGCTGCAAATTTTACGCCAAGTTGCAGACGAATTTGATTTAGCGATTATTAGCGAAATCTTAAATCCAAATGATGTAGAAATGGCACTTGATTACGTTGATGTGATTCAAGTAGGCGCTCGTAATATGCAAAACTTCGATTTATTAAGAGCGGTTGGAAAAGTGAATAAACCAGTATTACTGAAACGTGGTTTAGCAGCGACAATTGATGAATTTGTGAATGCAGCAGAATACATTATTGCACAAGGAAATGATCAAATTATTCTATGTGAACGCGGCATTCGCACATATGAAAGAGCAACGCGTAATACACTTGATATTTCCGCAGTGCCAATTTTAAAGAAAGAAACACATTTACCGGTTGTTGTAGATGTAACGCATTCAACAGGACGAAAAGATTTACTTTTACCAACTGCGAAAGCGGCACTCGCAATCGGTGCAGATGCTGTTATGGCAGAAGTGCATCCAGACCCAGCAGTTGCTTTATCTGATTCAGCACAGCAAATGGATATTCCGCAGTTCCATGCTTTCATGGAAGAGTTAAAAGGATTTAAAAATAAGTTATCGTAACTAAATATATATTGCGTTGATAGGGAAGCAGTAGTATGTATCTTCTTGTTCCAGAGAGCTGATGGTTGGTGGAAATCAGTACAAAGATATATGTGAATTACACCCCTGGAGCATCTTTTTCGTAGTAATGACGGAGGTTTTTATGAAGGGAAAGACGGTTAATATAATCGTTAACAATAAAGAGAGGTAGACATATTTGTCTATAACTAGGGTGGTACCGCGATTTTTTTCGCCCCTACTGAACGAAATCAGTAGGGTTTTTTTTATAAAATCATAAGGGAGAAATGGAAATGAGATATATAACAGCTGGAGAATCACATGGTCCGCAGTTGACGGTTATTTTGGAAGGTGTTCCGGCAGGTCTTTCTTTAACTGTAGAAGATATAAATAAAGAGCTATTAAGACGCCAAAAGGGACATGGCCGCGGAAGACGTATGCAAATTGAAATCGACACTGTGGAAATTGTAAGCGGCGTGCGTCATGGCTATACTCTTGGTTCACCGATTACATTGGTTGTGAAAAATGATGATTTCAAACATTGGACAAAAGTCATGGGTACACATCCGATTTCGGAGCAAGAAAGTAAAGAAATGAAACGAACGATTACAAAACCACGTCCAGGGCATGCGGATTTAAATGGAGCAATTAAGTATGGTCATCGTGATATACGCAATGTATTAGAACGCTCTTCTGCAAGGGAGACAACTGTGAGAGTAGCCGCAGGGGCTGTTGCGAAACAGATTTTAACCGCGTTAGGAGTAAATATTGCAGGGCATGTCCTTGAAATTGGTGGTGTAAAAGCGAAGCAAGTTCTTGGAAAATCATTAGAAGAGATGCAACTGATTTCAGAACATTCGCCTGTTCGCTGCTTAGATCACGAAGCAGAGCAAGCAATGATGGAAGCAATTGATGCAGCAAAAAGTAATGGAGATTCTATAGGTGGCATCGTGGAAGTGGTTGCGGAAGGAATGCCGATTGGCGTTGGTAGTTACGTTCATTATGACCGGAAATTAGATGCAAAGTTAGCGGCAGCAGTCATGAGTATCAATGCATTTAAAGGCGTTGAAATCGGTATTGGTTTTGAAGCAGCCGAGCAACCAGGAAGTGCTGTACATGATGAAATTTTGTGGGATGAAGAAACGGGTTACACACGAAAAACGAATAACGCTGGCGGATTAGAAGGCGGAATGACAACAGGAATGCCGATTGTTGTCAGAAGTGTTATGAAACCAATTCCTACATTATACAAACCACTGGCAAGTGTAGACATTGATACGAAGGAAGTGTTTCAAGCAAGTATTGAACGTTCCGATAGCTGTGCAGTACCAGCAGCAAGTGTAGTGGCAGAAGCAGTTGTCGCTTGGGAGTTGGCAACTGCGTTAGTAGAACAATTTGGGCAAGATCGTATGGAGTTTATTAAGCAAAATGTTGTTCAGCATAAAAAGTACGCAAAAGAATTTTAAAAAGGAGGATCTTCATGAAAGCAAAAGAACAATTACGGGTGTTGCATCCTTATAAACCAGGTAAATCAGCTTCACAAATGCAAGCTGAATATTGTGTCCATTCATTTGTAAAATTAGCTTCAAATGAAAATCCGTTTGGTTGTTCACTTCGTGTGATAGAAGGATTATTAAAAGAGTGGAATGAACATGCTTTATACCCGGATGGGGGAGCAGTAGAACTTCGCCAAATAATTGCGGAGAAATTGCATGTTAAAAAAGAAGAAATTTTATGTGGAAGCGGCCTTGATGAAGTCATTCAAATTATTAGCCGAACAATGCTTTGCCAAGGTGATAACATTGTGACGGCTGAAGAAACATTTCCTCAATATCGTCATCATGCAGTAATTGAAGGATGTGAGGTAAAAGAAGTTCCGCTTCAAAATGGAGTCTATAACTTAGATGAAATTGCGGCAGTCATGAATGAAAAAACAAAAATTGTTTGGATTTGTAATCCGAATAATCCAACAGGCACATATGTGAATGACCGAAAATTATGTGAATTTATGGAGCAAGTTCATAACGAAACATTAGTTGTGATTGATGAAGCGTATTATGAATATGTCACAGCGAGTGACTTTCCAAATACAATTTCACTTTTGAAAGAATATAAGAACCTTCTTATATTAAGAACATTTTCAAAGGCATACGGTTTAGCAGCATTTCGAGTTGGTTATGCAATTGGAAATGAAACAATCATTGAGAAATTAAATGTTGTTCGTCTTCCGTTTAATGTGTCATCACTTTCACAAAAAGCTGCAGTACTTGCATGGAATGATGAATCGTTTTTACAAAGAACAATTCGCGAAAACCGTGAAGGCTTGCAGCGATATGAACGCTTTTGTAAAGAAAATGAGATTCCATTTTATTTATCTGAAACGAACTTTATCTTTTTACCGTTAGACAATGCTCAGGAAATATACGAGCTTTGTGCACAGGCTGGATATATCGTTCGTCCATTTTTAAATGGCATTCGCATTACAATTGGTACGAGTGAACAAAATGAAGGGGTGATTAACGTGTTAACACAACACTTTAATAATAGTAGGTTTCGAGATGAGGCGCATGTGTAAAAAAGTTGTATTAATTGGGACAGGATTAATTGGTGGTTCACTTGCTTTAGCGATAAAGCGAGAACACAATGTAATCATTACTGGTTATGACATTCAAAGTGAGCGAGTGGAACGTGCGAAACGATTGAACGTAATTGATGAGGCAGGAGTGAACTTACAGACAATATGTGAAGAAGCCCATCTGATCATTTTTGCATCTCCTGTTGAAGAAACAACGAAGTTACTAAAACAACTTGCTTCGTATCAATTACGTGAAGATGTCATCGTCACGGATGTTGGAAGTACAAAAGGTAAAATTATGAATGAAGCGGAAATGTTGCTGCCGGACGGTGTTACGTTCATTGGCGGACATCCGATGGCGGGATCTCATAAAACAGGAGTAGAAAGTGCAAAGGCGCATTTATTTGAAAATGCATATTACATTTTAACACCGATGCGTCATGTTCAGGATGAGAAGGTGGAACAATTACAAGATTGGCTAAAAGGAACGCGTTCGCATTTTCTTGTGTTACATACAGAGGAACATGATTATGTAACAGGGGTTGTTAGTCATTTTCCCCATTTGATTGCGGCAGGGTTAGTGAAGCAGGTGGAGAAACATGCCGGAGGTAATCCGTTAATTCATATGCTGGCAGCTGGTGGTTTTAAAGACATTACCCGCATTGCTTCTAGCAGTCCCAAAATGTGGAGTGATATAGTAAGACAAAACCGTTCTCATTTATTACAACTATTAGAGGAATGGATTACAGACATGAAGCAACTGCAGCATACAGTTGCAGAAGGCGATGACGAAGTATTACACACTTACTTCGCAAAGGCAAAAGAATATCGTGATTCTATGCCCGTCCGCAAAAGTGGGGCCATTCCCGCTTATCATGACTTATACGTAGATGTTTTAGATAAAGTCGGTGCATTAGCGCATATTACAAGCATACTTGCAAGGCATGAGATTAGTATTACAAACTTGCAAATACTAGAAGCACGTGAAGGATTACTCGGAGTGTTACGTATTAGTTTTCAAACAGAAGAAGATCGTATGAAAGCAACGCAATCTTTACAGGATGAACAGTATCAAACATTTGAAAATATATAAAGGAAGGTGTTTTATATATGAAAATTGTACAGCCAGCTAGAGAAGGGTTGCGAGGAACAATCGTTATTCCAGGCGATAAATCAATTTCACATCGTTCTGTCATGTTTGGTGCAATCGCTCATGGAAAAACAACGATTAAGGGCTTTTTACCAGGAGCAGATTGTTTAAGCACAATTTCTTGTTTTCGTGAGATGGGGGTATCAATCACGCAAAATGGAAATGAAGTTGAAGTAATTGGAAAAGGAATGGAAGGTTTACAAGAAGCGGAGCACGTACTAGATGTTGGGAATTCCGGTACAACCATTCGTTTATTACTTGGCATACTAGCGAATACGAACCTTCATTTTTGTTTGCAAGGCGATCATTCTATTGGAAAACGACCAATGAAACGAGTTACAAAACCGCTCAGCCTAATGGGCGCAACAATTGATGGACGAGAAGACGGAACATATACACCGCTAACGATACGAGGAGGAAATCTTCAAGCAATTGATTATCTTGCGCCCGTTGCAAGTGCGCAGGTGAAATCGGCTATATTATTAGCAGGTTTAGGAGCACGAGGTGTAACAAGTGTTACAGAACCTCATGTATCAAGGGATCATACAGAAAGAATGCTTCAAGTGTTTGGCGTACAATTGAAGAGAAAGGGAACGAAAGTTTCAATAGAAGGCGGACAACAGCTAATAGGGACGAACATTCAAGTGCCAGGAGATATTTCATCAGCTGCGTTTTTCTTAGTAGGCGGAGCGATTACTCCCAATAGTAAGCTTATATTACAAAACGTTGGAATCAATCCAACAAGAACGGGAATTATCGATGTACTTATAAAAATGGGAGCAAAAATAGCAATTGAACAAGGCGATTTAGATACTGCAGAACCCGCTGCTAATCTAACAATTGAAACATCAAAGTTAACGGGAATTGAGATTGGCGACGATATGATTCCAAGATTAATTGATGAAATTCCAATTATCGCTCTTGCAGCAACGCAAGCAGAAGGGATTACGATTATTAAAGATGCACATGAGCTGAAGGTAAAGGAAACGAATCGAATTGATACAGTGGTAGAAGAACTAACAAAACTAGGGGCACGTATAGAAGCAACTGATGATGGCATGATTATTTATGGAAAAACAGCGCTAAAAGGAAATACCGTAAATAGTCATGGTGATCATCGGATTGGAATGATGCTTGCAGTAGCTGGATGCATTGCTGAAGGAGAGACACTGATCGAGGAAGCGGAGGCTGTTGGCGTATCGTATCCAGGATTTTTTGAAGAAATTGAACAATTGAGGTTAGAAACCCGATAGATTGCTATAAAATCTATCGGGTTTTCGTTTGTGAATTTTGTATTTTCTGATTATTGTGTTATATTTTAATGTGCAGTTATGAATACGCTGAAGGGAGAACGGGAGTATGGAAGTAATTCAATTATTAGAGGAACAATACCGAAAAGCAATTCGACTATCTGAATATGCTTTTCAATACAAGGTACCAGAAGATCAAATTGAAAAACGTCTTCAGCTTTTGAAAAAGTATCATCAAATATTGGGGATATTAGAAGAAAAAGAGCTTGCCGCAAAATTACACCTTATCCCGTTTGAAATATTTTTAGGTGAAGAAAAGTTCAAAATGGGTGGAATTGCAGGCGTGGCTACATACCCAGAATTTAGACGAAACGGTCATGTGAAAAAACTATTAAAATATGTTTTAGAGACGATGAGACAAGACGGTTATAGCGTTTCGATGCTACACCCATTTTCTGTTTCTTTTTACAGGAAGTATGGGTGGGAACTGTTTGCGAATCGCCTTGTATGTTCATTAACAAAAGCAGATTTAATTAGGAAAGAACATGTATCAGGAAGCATTAAACGATGTAAGAAGGACTCTCATTTGAAAGAAATTGAAATCGTATATGAGCAATTTGCGAAAAAATATTCTGGTATGTTAGTTCGAGATCGAGATATTTGGTTGAATTTTGTCTATAGTGATCTAAATGCCGCTGTTTATTATAATCAAGTGGATGAGCCAATGGGTTATATTTTGTATAAAGTAGAAAGCTCTAAGATGAAAGTAGAAGAATTTGTACCATTAAACAGCGAAGCTAGAATGGGTTTATGGAATTTCATTTGTCAGCATGATTCAATGGTTCAGGAAATTGAGATGATTGTGCATGAAAAAGAGCCATTACTATTCTCACTACAAGAGCCGCGCATTAAAGCGGAAATAAAACCTTACTTTATGGTTAGAATTGTTGATGTTGAACGTTTTATTAAAAAATATCCATTTGCTTGGGAACATCATGAAGAAGAGGTTATTTTACATATTTCAGATTCATTTGCACATTGGAATAATCAAACGGTAGTTTTACGAAATAAAGAAGCAGTAATCATAAGTGAAGAAGAAGCTGTAGCATTAAAAGCAAAGGGAGTACATGTAAACATTAATACTCTGTCGACTGTGCTTTTCGGTTACAAAAGTCCATGGGAATTATATCAAATTGGTAACATTTCAGGAGTGGAAAAAGACATAAAACAATTTGAAAACTTGATTCCTTCTCAGCAACCATTTATTTATGATTTCTTTTAATCATTTATAGAGAAAGAATATAAAAAAGCGCTATGTGAAAGTAGCGCTTTTTATGTTCATTAAAAATTAAAAGTTCCATCAATATTTTCTATACATTGTAGGGATGTGATAAAAATGATAACTGACGTGTGGATGTGTTACCGGAAAGTGAATATGTGGATATTGCCACATGAATGGCGTTGTAATTCCTACAACGGGACTTGGTGTATGAAAAGCGACAATGTGAACGGAAGGAGTTGCTACATGAATGCCAGCAACAACTCTTGTTGGAAAGAGATTCATAATAAGTTCACTCCAATAGGCCGTGTATACAATAGTATATTCTTTTGTTTGTTTGAAATGTTTGCCCTTTTTTCGCTATATAAAATTCCCTCCAGTTAAACAGCCCATTTTTTCTTTTAGCTCTTTTTTCTTTTCGGTAAGTCAGGAGCCTGCTTCATTGTGTCAACAACATGCATGACCGCGAAATATGGATGTTTTAAAATCATTTTCGGTCCGCTCTTCTTCATAACATCTTTAACAAAATCTTTCATATCTGGTTTATAACAATGAATTTTGCAATTTTGACATGCTGGCTTCTTCTCTTGAAATGGACATTTTGATAAACGAAAATAAGCATACTCTTTTAACTTCTGACATTCTTCACATATAGTATCTTGTTTATGTTCGTTTTTACAATACATATCAATCATAATGCTAATTGTTTTCTCTTCACGTTCAATTCGATTCATGGCTAGTGCCTCCCGTTCCAAAGTTTTTCTGCTTTGATTATAAGACTTTTTTAGAGAGTTTACATGAATTTTCATTGACAGTTTTTCTAATATTTATTTCCTACGAATTATTAATGGAGAATGTCCCTACCAATGATAATCAGCAGTAAAAGCGAACGCATTAAGACTTAAATAAATATCCTTCTTTTTCTTACGAGCTTCGGATGTTTAAATCACTGGAGCGATAAGCTTCCACTCGATTCTTCCACGCTATGGATTGATCTATTTTAGCCATAAAAAATCTTCTTTCCGTCCTGTACGTAAGGAGATTATGATATGGAACTGATTCTATCGGTAGGTGGGGACAGTTTGACGCTTACTTTAGATGTGCGTATTCAAACACTTCGTTCTCGTTTAGGTAACCTTGCATTTCAGTTGAATTGTCTTTTGTTTTATTTCAAACAAAAAATACGAATTTACAGTGTTAAAAATCTTAATGTATGCTCTCGCTTCCTCTACTTAATTTTATTGAAAAGGATATATTTTCCTGAATATCAAAATACATTTATAGAAAAATGCTGAGAGGGGTGTATGTGATGGGTTTCCCGCCTCAACAACAAAGTAGACCTGGCATTGAATCATTAATGATCCCTAGACCTATATTTGATAACCAAAATTACAAACCAGCCTGTAAGCTTATAAATAAGGTAGCGCTTATAACTGGTGGGGATAGTGGAATTGGAAGAGCTGTCGCTGTAGCCTTCGCGAAAGAGGGGGCAGACATTGCAATCTCATACCTCAATGAACACAGCGATGCAAAAGAAACAGAATTCTACGTCAAAAGGTATGGCCGTAGTTGTATTAGCATTCCAGGTGATATTGGGTATGAGCAGCATTGTCAACAAGTTGTAATGCGAACGATTCAGCGATTTGGTCGTATTGATATTTTGGTGAATAATGCTGGTGTACTATACATAAGGAACAGTCTACTTGATGTAGATTCGAATCAACAAGCAAGCACCTTTCGTACAAATGTCTTTTCGCAGTTTATTCTTACGCAAGCTGCTTTGCCATACATGAATTCAGGGAGCTCCATAATAAATACAACATCCCTTAGTGCCTATCATGGAGATCAAGATGCAATTGACTACGCAGCATCTAAAGGAGCCATTGTTTCATTTACACGTTCTTTGTCATTGTCACTGGCATCGCAAGGGATTCGAGTTAATGGTGTGGCCCCAGGAGCAATTTGGACTCCATTAATTCCATCTTCTTTACCTCCAGAATGGCTTACTACATTTGGAGACCATGTTCCTATGAAGCGAGCAGGTCAACCGTTTGAAGTGGCACCTGCTTATGTATTCTTGGCCTCCGATGATGCATCTTACATATCTGGACAAATTTTGCACGTGAATGGTGGAGCAATTGTAAACAGCTAAATACTTACACAACTAAAGAGTCATTTATAAAATGACTCTTTAGTTGTGTAAAGATCCGTTAATTGTTTACTTGTAATAGTTTTCTTTATATCAATAATTTTTGCTATTTAATTTTTTGTGGAAAAAATACGAAAAAAAGCTTTGAAAAGCTTTTTATACGAAAATAGAGGAGCATATTTATAAATAGATTCATATTTCAAAACTTCAAAATTGGAAGTTTTGCGCTGAAACTTTAAAACGTTGGAAGCATCTCGATTGTTATGGTGGTTCATGTATTAACATCTCCTTTCATCACTTTTTAATTATTACTGATATTTTATGGGAAAGAATGTATAATTTACATACAATTAATAAGTTGTTTCAGAGAGATTACTTTCTTTTTATTGTTAAATTAGTGGGTTGTGGTTATGAAAATAAAGGGGAGTTGTATATGGATCAAATTGATTCAAAAATATTAGAATTACTACAAAATAACGGTCGTATGTCAATGGTGGACTTAGGAAAAGAAGTAAATATGACTCAACCAGCTGTTAAGGAAAGAGTCCGGAAGTTAGAAGACAAAGGGGTTATCGAGAATTATCGAGCTGTTGTCTCACAAAAAAAGTTAGGAAAGGATACAACTGCGTTTATTCTTTTTCAAGCAAATAACTGTAATCAATTTGTTGAGTTTTGTAGACAGTCACCGCATGTCATTGATTTATATAGAATAAGCGGACAATATAACTACTTGCTAAAAGTAGCGACAAGTTCATCAGAATTACTAGAGACCTTCAGTGATTCTTGTAATAAGTATGGTCGTCCGACAATTTTGATGGTATTGTCTACGCGTTTTGAACAAAAAGTTATGCTTCCTGAGCTTCTTTCAGAATAGGAATATATATTTGTTGGAAGAGAATCGTATTGAGACGACGTGTAATGTATATGATAGTGAAGTAAAATTTATGAGAGAAAGGCGAGGAAATTGCTTTAGGAAGCTATTTGATTTCCTTGCAGAAAATAAATCCATCGTTACTATTTATTCAAATTCTACTATAGAATAGCAAGAGTCTAAAATAAGTGAGTCGTAAACTGTAAATCTTAAGGGAATTGACGAGGAAACGCTGAAAACAGCAGTAGTCAAGGAGAAAGACGCAGACATGAGCATACGCAGTAATGGGAGAATTGATGCATAGCGTAAACTGTTAAATAGTGAAATAATTAGAGTTAACTCATAAAAAAAGACCTAATAATATAGGTCAGAAGAATAGGGTAACCACATATTAACATTTTTGTCAGTGAAGGTCTATACGTATCGTATTGAGAAAAATAAAAACGACTTGTGCCGAAAATATGGGGATAAACAAACGACTACGACTGCGTGAAGGGCTACAGGATAGAAATCTACATAGAAAAGTTGATCCTACATTGCTTATATTTTTAGTTTTAACAATTCGGATTGTTCTGTTTTCTTTCATGCCCAAGCGTCAATCTCGATTTTAAAGATAGGTGCAGCTTATGCGACTACATAAATCATTTTCGTACAAGGAAGGTGACCACTAAGAAAGTCACTTATTACTTCCTTTCTTTTATCAGAATCAATTTCTTCAACCAAATAAAAAACTAGCTTCGTCAAATCTTGGATACTCATGTTAGCAGATTCAAGATTTTTTCAGATATTGTCTATTGCTAGTTGCATTTGTTCTACTGGATCTTCAAGTACAGTTCCATCTACTCTCATACCTAATTGTCCAGATAATGTTAACCATCTATTGGGACCACTTACTTCAATTTGGTGTACAAAAGGAGCTACTGGTAAATGAATTTCTTTTGGATTTCTAAATATTTTCATATAAACAATCTCTTATTGTAATATTTTAATCACTTTTTCTTGTTGCTTTATCATGTTTAATAGCATTTATTTGATCAAACTTTATTTAAAAGTTAAAACAAAGGTATTATTTGATGGAGGTGTAATATGAAAAAAGCTTATGTAATGTTGGATGTTTGGAATGTCAGTACATTATAGCAGCAAGAAAAAAACTAAACAAAATCATTATCTTGTAGAAAAGGGGAATGTGAGATGTTGAATTTGCAAGGAAAATACAATGAAGCAAAAGTATTTACTAATCATGTTGAAGAGAGTGCTATGGGGCAAATTATTGACCTTTGTAACCAGGAGTTCGTCAAAGACAGTAAGATTCGTATTATGCCAGATACACATGCCGGAGCTGGGTGTACGATTGGAACAACAATGACAATTCAAGATAAAATCGTACCAAATCTCGTAGGCGTAGATATAGGCTGTGGTATGGAAGTCGTTGTAATTAATAAGAAAAAAGAAGAGATTAACTTTGATCAATTAGATGACACAATTCGTAAATACGTTCCAAGCGGTTTTAGTATCCGAGATAAAGAACATAGGTTTTCAAAAATGATTCATTTTGACGAAGTGAGAGCACCATTTACGTTACAACGTTCTCAAAAGAGTATTGGTACCCTTGGAGGAGGAAATCATTTTATTGAACTTAATGAGGACGAAAAGGGGAATGTATACATTGTTATTCATAGCGGTTCCCGTAACTTAGGAAAACAAGTAGCAGAGTACTATCAAAACTTCGCATATGAGCAACTGATGAGTGTTCAATCTGTTAAAGACGAAATCATTGAGCGATTAACAAAAGAGGGTAGACAAAAGGAAATACATGAAGCCTTACGAAAAGTGAAAAAACCTAATGTTCGCAAAGAACTAGCTTATTTAGAAGGTCAAGGATTCAGAGATTACATGAATGATATGAAGATTGCTCAAAAATATGCTGAATTAAATCGTAAAGCGATGAGTGATGAAATCGTCACTAGAATGGATTGGAAAGTAACTGATCAATTTACTACAATCCATAACTACATAGACATGGAAAATATGATTCTACGAAAAGGAGCCATTTCCGCTCAAAAAGATGAACGAGTAATCATTCCAATCAATATGAGAGATGGTTCAATTATCGCATTCGGTAAAGGGAATCCTGATTGGAACTTCTCTGGACCACATGGAGCGGGGCGTATTATGAGTCGAAAGAAAGCGAAAGAGGTACTTAACTTAGAAGACTTTCAGAATACAATGACTGATGTTTGGACGACTTCAGTTGCCGAAAGTACTTTAGACGAAGCACCGATGGTATATAAACCAATGGATGAAATTGTAGCAAATACTAAAGACACAATTGATATCAAACGTATTATAAAACCGATTTATAATTTTAAAGCTAATTAATTTAGAGATGTAGTATATAAACTACGGAGGTGTCTCCGTTCACTTCTATACTCAACACTTGGTATCTTTTCACTACTATAATGTCCTTTTAACAGTTTTCCTCCTAATTGAATTAACTTTACTGTCTGTTCACTGATATAAAAAGGATTAACTTCATAGCTACCTGGATTTGTGTCCAAAATATTGACTCAAGTCCAGTTATATTTAGTTAATTATATTATGGTGGAATATTCCTCTAACTATATTTTTAAGAGGTAATTAGTTTGGGAGTTTTCTATCATGTTTCGAATGATGAATTAGTAGAAGGAGCAATATTAGAATCTAGATATGGTCAACAAATAATTGATCCAAATACTTTCACATATAAGAACTTATTAAGGATGGTAATTGTATGTTTTTTTTCAAAAATATCAAAAAGTTAAAGAAGGAGCATTATGTACTAAAGGAAATGTACCATGAAACAAAGGATAGAGAGCATTCTTTAATGAAGGAATTAGAACGCTTGGCAGAAATTGAAGCAGATGGCAAATTTATTGAATCTATGCTGAAACAAGGTTATATAATTGATGGTATTGAGATTAATAAGACTAATATGAAATATTATGTGTGTGTTACTATGGATAGTGGGAGCATCACTATATCATTAAGAAATAAGAATCTGAGCCATTCATATCCAAGGTTATATGCGAACTTTGTTAAAGATCTTTATAACCCTTATATCATAACCTGTTACATTGTTGATGTGTTTGCAGTAGAAGAGAATATTGGAAATGGTTCTATTTTAATGAAGTATATAATTAAATGGGCTAAAAAAATGAAAGCATGTGAATTAAACGGAATGCTTTCAAATGTTGATATAGAAAAGTTTGATAAATTAGAGAAGTTTTATGAAAATAACGGTTTTACTGTTAAGTTTAATGAGGCAAGAACAAGTGGTGGAATAGAATTAAAGCTTTAGATGTGTATGTGAGTGTCAAGTAACAATAAATCCGACTTATATTAGATTGAGTCGGATTTTCTTTAGTTTATAACATGATGAAACTAGAACTTTGATTACCTTCTTCTATACATTCAATAAATATTTCTCCCCATGAATCTAGTAAAACTGTTGTTGAGTTGAACTTTCCTTTAAAATATTTTTTATCTTCTTGATAATTCAATAGTTGAAAGGATTCATAGTCATCAAACGAACTTCTCAATTCCCAAATTTTCATTTTTACTCTCCTTTGCTATTTTTCTAGTATAAATAAGATTACTCTTTTTTCGGTTTATTTAATCTTAATTCACCATTCAATAATTTTAGGGGAAGTAAAAATATAGACATCCAACTCTGAATTTCGAATTCTTTTGTTCCTTTGGAAATAATCATATCTCTATTCTGCCTGATAACGTCTCCTGCTATATTTTGTATATCAGATATTGACAAATCTTTGTTTAAAAATGATTGTTCTTTTTTTACTGAACCATCCCAATGATCTGGATGATGTCTGTCTAAAACATGTTTCATGCCTTTTTTATCAAACATTATTTCGTTTCCATCAACATGCCATTTTTTTGATTACTAGTCTCGAAGAAATGCTCGAAATGATACCGGATGAGATATTGCAGAAACGTTACCGAAACATCGTATATAACGCGCCTTGGTTGCTAAAACGGTATTCATGAGTTTCGTGGTATGACGAAAGATGAGCAAGTAGCTTTTTTAAGTTTGAAAGAGGGAGTATTAGATGATATGATATCGAATTTAGAGGGAGCGCTAGTATAAACGTAATAATAAAACCGCCCTTGAGGACGGCTTCTTTTTGTGTTATTTCCTTAAAGTTCTACGCTTTCTTAGTTTTTCTTTAATATATTTTACATTATTTATGCCTAGACGAATTGAAGCGATGATAAGGTAAATCATTATAATGGAGTAGACAACAATCCAAATCGTATAAATGTATGTATCTTGGTACCCATTTTCAGCAAGCCAGTTAGTAACTAGCATTCCGCCGAAGTAAGACGGAATTGTTAGCAAGCTTACGTCTCTAGGATCGGTTGCAAGATAAATCATAAGAAATAGAAAAGCAAGGGCGCCTATTGTATTTACATTATCAAAAATCATCATCGAAAATCACCTGCTTTACGATTAATAACATAGCAACAATTCATTATTTTCATTCAATGAGCGTTAACTTCTTACATCTTCCGCAAATAAGTTGTTCCGCAGTTTTTCATAACTCCATAGTATTACTCCTTATGCTAAGTATATCAAACGTTAAGGGAAATTTATCCAAATATTAGTTGGAATCACGGTTTTGTAAGTAAATTTCATACTCTGCTAACCATACCAGCATCAAGCTCTTTAATTCAATTGTTTCAATCTCGCAAGTATTCTCTTCTTCTTCATAATAACGATGAACAATTTTAGTATAATCTGTTCGTATTTTCAGATCGCAGCTATTTCCACCTATTTCAATATGGTTAACTTCGCCATTTAATACTCTATTAAGATATTGTAGACCATGCTCACTATGGATATCATCTTCTAACAAATCTGAAACTAAAGAAATTTCTTTTGGAAGTTCAATTCTTAAGATATTTAAAGGACATATATAAATTTTATATTCATATTTCATAAACTAACTTCACCTCTTATATCAATCAATAAATTGGATATACTGAAATTATTCTTCTGTTTGAGTCAATAAATAACCTAATCTTCATACTGTTAGAAGTTGTACCACTCCATCTACTTTAATCTTTGCTTCATATACTCCGTATTGTTTGTAGTTGTGAGGTAAATGTAAAAAGACCTCCTATTATGGGGGGGGCGCTTTTTACTAAGTATTTTTTAATGCGTGTTTTACCGTTTTAACTGTTTGTTCGAGCCATTCCAATGGTGTTATTTCTAATCCTTCAAAATATATTCTATCTGCAGAATACTGTATGTACTCATTTTTTTATCGCAATAATTACTTTGAATAAATTCAGTTAGAAAAATAATAGCATCTTCTAAATACTCTTTCGGTGCCTCTTCTAGTAATTCTTGGAGTGCTTCTTCATAGAAAGTATCTTGGTGAAAATTACTCCCTAAAAATTGAAATACCTCTTCATCTTCGAGATTGTTTTTAAGTAACATAATTCCCCTCCGTCCCCAGTTGAAATTATAAGCCGAGAGGATAAATATATAAATACCTAAATGGAGAGCGCAGTATTTTTGTTGTGTTTCTTACGTTATAATTTTTTCCTATGTATTTGTATAATGGCTGTCTAAATCGTAATGTAATATATACAGTAAATGGGTTATCTTACATGGGGCATCTGTCCTTTTTGTTAATTTTAAATGTAAATAATTTGAGTGTTATCTAAGGAAATGGAAGGAAAGTATTGAAATGGTTAGGGGACGAGAGTTACCGTTTGGATAATGATAATAGTTATTTCGATAGAGTTTTAATATGTTCGAAAATATAAAGGGAATAAGCTATTAATCTAAAAATAGATACGTAGTTTTTGTCGTAAATAATCCGCTAATAATTCAGTAAACTTAAGTGTTTAACATATCTATTGTCTTTCCTATATTTACTACGGTATAATGTGGATACAGTTTAAAATACGCGAATCGTAATCTGTCTTTTTTATTTAACGCGTGAGAAAACGCTGAAAGCAGCGGTATTACTAGGAGGAACTAAATGATTACAGTAAGTAACGTAAGTTTACGTTTTGCAGATCGTAAACTTTTTGATGATGTTAACATAAAATTTACACCAGGTAACTGTTACGGTTTAATCGGAGCAAACGGTGCTGGTAAATCTACATTTTTAAAAATTTTATCTGGTGAAATTGATCCATCAACAGGAGATATTCATATTACACCAGGTGAGCGATTAGCTGTTTTAAAACAGAACCACTTTGAATATGAAGAATTCCCAGTTTTAGAAACAGTTATTATGGGGCACACGCGTCTTTATGCAGTAATGCAAGAGAAGAATGCGATTTACATGAAGGAAGATTTCAGCGATGAAGACGGTATGCGCGCAGCTGAGCTAGAAGGTGAATTTGCTGAGCTAAACGGTTGGGAAGCAGAGTCAGAAGCGGCAATTCTTTTAAAAGGACTAGGCATAGGTGAAGACCTTCATGCGAAAAAAATGTCTGAGTTAACAGGGGCAGAGAAAGTAAAAGTATTACTTGCTCAAGCGCTATTTGGTCAACCAGATATTTTATTACTGGATGAGCCTACGAACCATTTAGACTTAAAAGCAATTCAATGGTTAGAAAACTTCTTGATGAACTTCGAAAACACAGTTATCGTTGTATCCCATGACCGTCACTTCTTAAACAGAGTATGTACGCACATGGCGGATCTTGACTTTGGTAAAATTCAACTTTATGTTGGTAACTATGATTTCTGGTATGAATCTAGTCAATTAGCATTAAAATTAACACAAGATGCAAATAAGAAAAAAGAAGAGAAAGTAAAAGAGTTACAAAACTTTATTGCGCGTTTCAGCTCGAACGCTTCAAAAGCGAAGCAAGCAACTTCACGTAAGAAATTATTAGATAAAATTACATTAGACGATATTAAACCGTCTTCTCGTCGTTATCCGTTCGTTGGCTTTACACCAGAGCGTGAAGTAGGGAATGATTTATTATCAGTGGAAGGTCTTTCTAAAACAATCGATGGTGAGAAAGTATTAGATAACGTGTACTTCACTGTTAATAAAGGTGATAAAATTGCATTCGTTGGACGTAATGAAATTGCAATTACGACTTTATTTAAAATTTTAGCAGGTGAAATGGAACCGGATAGCGGTTCATTTAAATGGGGCGTTACAACATCCCAAGCGTACTTCCCAAGAGATAACTCTGAGTACTTCGATAATAGCGAGATGAACTTAATTGAATGGTTACGCCAATTCTCACCGCAAGATGAGTCTGAAAGCTTCTTACGCGGATTTTTAGGTCGTATGCTATTCTCCGGTGAAGAAGTAAAGAAAAATGTTTCTGTTCTTTCTGGAGGAGAAAAAGTACGTTGTATGCTTTCTAAAATGATGTTAAGTGGTGCAAACGTATTAACATTCGACGACCCAACAAACCATTTAGACCTTGAGTCTATTACAGCATTAAACAACGGTTTAATGGCATTTAAAGGAACGATTTTATTTACATCTCATGACCATCAGTTTGTTGAAACAATCGCAAATCGTATTATTGAAGTAACACCGAACGGTTTAGTTGATAAACAATCGACATATGATGAGTATTTAGAGAACGAAGAGCTTCAGAAGCAAGTAGAAGCTATGTATAAAGAAGCAAAATAAATAGTAACATCCCCTACAATAAGGGGATGTTTTTTTGTTTCATTTTTAAAATTTCTCCTTTTAATTTGTCACAAGTATATGGATCAAATCGTTTTAAGGCTAAAGGGGGAATTAAGATGAAACATATTGTTATTTTAGGCGGAGGATTTGCTGGAATTAATTTGTTAAATGGATTAAAGAAAGAGTTGGGTCATTTAATAGGAAGAGAAGTCAAGATTACGTTAGTGGATAAAAATTCGTTTCATTTTCGGAAGGTTTTATTGTTTAAGTCAGTTGTTGAAGATGCGGATTTGAAAGTTCCATTGAAAAGGTATTGTACAGATGGAGTGGAATTTGTTAAAGGAGAAGCGATAGCTTGTAATCACTTTGAAAAAGAAATAGAAATAAAATTGGAAGATGAAGGAATAAGAACAGTGCAATATGACTATCTTGTATTAGCTCTAGGGAGTGTCATTCAAGAAATTCCTAGTACGTTAGGCGGGACAACATTAAGTAGTGTGAAGACTGCCGTAGACGTAAGACAAAAATTGCTTTCTTTAATTCAATTAGCAAAAACAGAAGAGAACAAAGATGCTAGACGGGAACTATTGCGCATCGCTATTGTTGGCGGTGGGATTACTGGCATTGAGACATCTGCAGAAATATGTGTTTGGTTTAAAAAAGAAGTCCAAAAAGTAGGGCTTAATCCAGATGAGGTAGAAGTTATTTTGTTTGATTCAAAAGAACATTTATTACGCGGGGTTCCGGTAAAAGTAAGTGAACGATTAACATATGAACTTAAAAAGATCGGAATAAAATGCATCCCTAAAACAAGAGTGAAGAAATTTGAAAATGGTCAGTTGCTTTGTACAAATGGAACAATATATGCAGCAGGAGAGTGTGTTTGGACACCAGGTGTGAAAGTGAATCCTATCATTCAAACATTTCAGCTTCCGTTGTCGAATGAGAACCAAATATTAGTTACTGATACGTACAGTATAAAAGGATATTCACATATATATGCAATCGGAGACTGTGCAAGGGTTGTTGACCAAAAAACGAATCAAGTAGATGGAATGACGTGTAAAGAAGCGATTCCACAGGCGACGAGATTAGGTAAAATTTTAAAGAATGAGATATATGGAATTTCTAACTCTGTTACTCACAAAGCGTACCCTGTAAAATTATATTGTATTAGTCTTGGACCTAATAACGGCTTTGTTTGGGTTCAAAAATGGGGAATGGACTTTATTTTATCAGGGAAAATTGGTGCTCGTATTCGCGAAAAAACATGGGATCAAGCTAGTTTACTTGTCTAACCGAAATAGAAAGCGAGGATTTTTTCTATGGAAAACGCTGAACTAAGTCAACTATATATCAAATATAAACCTCTTCTTTTGTCACTTGCTTATAAAATGACAGGTAGTGCTGCTGATGCAGAAGATATTATTCAAGATGTGTTTATAAAGTTGAATGAATATGAAATGAAGCACAGCTCAAATATAAAAGCATTTCTGTGTAAATTGGTTACGAACCGCTGCAACTAAGCCATTTTATGGTGCAGTGCGTGTACAACAACTTCTTATTGCTTTGGCAACTAAATTTCTTACGAATCAAGAAGAATACTCAATAATGCAAACAGAGGTGAATGGCTGTCCTGGAGTTGTAATCAGAAATCGCACTGGAATACAGGCTGTAATGAGTTTTGAATTTGAAGGGGTTAAAATTAAATCTATTTATACTATTTTAAATCCCGAAAAGTTAAAACATTTCCATATTAATATAGATCTAGCGGATTAAAAATGCGTTAGAAAAGGGCTGATTCTTATAAGAATCAGCCCTTTTATTCATGTTAAATTCGTTTATCATGCCAAAAGTTTACTTCGAAATGTTCGTTTTCATTATAACTTTCAAACTCATAGCCTTTTTCTTTTAGCCCTTTAATAATAGCAGATACAGCAGAAACAGATTGTAGGTGAATATCGTGTAAAAGAATGACTTCTCTGTTTGTTTTTGCACCTGCAATTACATTTTCTGTGATTTTAGCAGAAGCAGCATCGACTGGCATTTTATTATATCTCCAATCTACAGAGTCGATAGTCCAGTCCCATACTCGCAAACCATTTTCAGCAACTTGATTTCGCAATGCCTCAGTAAGGCCTGAGGAACCGTATGGTGGACGTGTTAATTTTGGAGCTTGTCCAATGATATTAGAAATTAATTTTTGGTCCTCTTTCATTTCGTTCACATAACCGCCTTGCTTGTAAAGCTTCGCGTAATCATGTGTCATACTATGCATGCCGACATAGTGACCTTCAGCCAATTCGCGTTTTACTAAATCTGGATATGCCTTAACATTAGATCCAATAAGGAAAAAAGTAGCTTTCACATCATTTTGTTTTAATATATCCAATAATTGAGCGGTGTACTTTCCTGGTCCATCGTCAAAAGTAAGATAAGCTACTTTTCTAACTTGACCGTTGTATTGTTGAGGTGCTTCTTTTGGAGCTAGTGCAGTTTGTATTTCACTAACTAGTTGAACAGG
Organism: Bacillus sp. S10(2024); assembly: GCF_050473865.1. Classification (NCBI taxonomy): domain Bacteria; kingdom Bacillati; phylum Bacillota; class Bacilli; order Caryophanales; family Bacillaceae; genus Bacillus; species Bacillus sp. S10(2024). Next base: position 1,100,135 of record NZ_JBFLUR010000002.1, read on the forward strand.
TTGTGAAGAATCTTCTGTACTAGCTTTTACAATGTGATTTGATCCGATTGATGCTCCGTATATGCATGAAATTCCTACACACATAATAAGAGTTCTTTTAAATAAAGTTACGAGAGATGATTTGTTACGCATAAATGTCCTTCTTTCTATTTCTAATAATCCCATTCTCTCTCATTCTATTATATTAAGAATTTTATGTATAGTACTGTAAAAAAATATATTTACAAGTAAAGAAGGGATTTGTGAAAAGGATGCAAGATTTTTTGGATTTTGTTTATTAATTGTGTAATGAATTCATACATATTAAAGACATATGCTTTTGGGATGGAGTGGAATTATGAAGGTCTTTCATTTTAAGGATAAGAAATTCTCTTTTTTTCAACAATTTATACAAAGGAAAAACTTTAATACATGTGAAATTTTTATGGGAGCTATTTTTCAAAAACAAAAATATAAAGAAGGAAACGGGCAAAGTGATGAAGGAGAAAGAAATAGAGAAAAATACTTTCGTCCGTCATGCTTCCCCGTTCTAAATAATCGTTTCAACTATCAGTTTTTTGATCCCTTCATTGATAAAAAATACAGTCAAATCATTCTTCCTCCGTCGCTTATGAATTCACCAGAAAATACAATCATTCATTATTTCAGTGTTTTACGAGAAGCTGAAAATCTAACCAAAAATAAAAAAGGAGGGTGCGGGACTGTTGGACTGTCAAAAATACCGTATCCAATTGCTTATAATTTTTTTACAAGTCAATATCAAGAAAAGGTTTCCTATAAAAGCTATTTCCGTTCGTTCGAAGGAATTGGACATATCAATTTTATAAAACTAGCACCGTTACATCGAGATAAAAAACATCCGAAGGCAAGTCATTATTTCTTTGAAATTGAAACAATTGAAGGTTCGGCTAAAGGGATTACTTATTTCGCTTATTATTACGGTTATATTTATATTGAAAAGGAAGGCAATTTTTACAAAATTGATGATATTGAACTATACGGTGAGGATTTCTTATGTGCAGCTTATCCCTTTTGGCAACATAGCGCAGAGGTGGTCGTTGATACGAAGTTCGGAAATTGGTGTAAACTTGTGAAAGAAAGACTTCCAACAAAGCAAGAAGGTTATACGAAACAGATTGATGTGAGTGGAATTTATGGGAACAAATATCGCTTTATATTTTTTCAACTAACAAATGATACAGATATTTTGGCCGCACAATATAAAAAGAATAGTCAAGGACAATGGGAGTTTATTGATATCGATTCTGAAAAATGTTTGTAGTTTAATATAAGGTGAAAAGCCAACAATGAATATAGGTCATGTTTTATTTTGCACCGCAGTATATGTCGAATAATATAATAAAGAAAAATTTATTAGAAATTTATTTTTATCTCGTATCCTTTCAATATAGCTTGAAAGGAGAATTCTATGAGAAAATTGTTTAAAGTATTAAAAAATATATTTGTTGGGTTCATTGCGGTTATTTTACTTGTATCAGTATCTGCATGTATATATCATAACTACCAATTAAGTAAGGAAGCAGCATTAATTAAAAATAAGGGAACGTTAGTTAATATTAATAACAAAAAAATGAATGTATATAATGAAGGTAGTGGTGATGATACATATGTATTTATGTCTGGTTCTGGGATTGCTTCTCCTGTTTATGAAATGAAAGGAGTATATAGTAAGTTTTCAAAAGAAAATAAGATTGCTGTAGTAGAAAGAGCGGGTTATGGGAACAGTAATGTTTTTAACGATGGAAGGGATATTGGTAAAATATTAGATCAAACGAGAGAAGTGCTTATTAAAAGTGGAAATAAACCACCTTATATTTTAGTTCCGCATTCAATATCGGGAATAGAGGCTATTTATTGGGCACAAAAATATCCTGAGGAAATTAAGGGGATTATTGCGTTAGATATTGGTTTACCTCAGCAGTATGTGAAATATAAAAGCGAAGTGGATAAGTCAACATTAAAAATAAGAGGAATAAATCTCTTAACAAAAATGGGTATTCATCGGCTTCTACCTTCTACTACTTATAATCCTGAAGTGATTCGACAATCTTTTTTAACTAAACAAGAAAAAGAAATTTATAAAGCAATATCGTATAAACAGTTTTTTAATGATGATATGAAACAAGAGCTCTTACATTCTTACGAAAATAGTAAAAAATCCATTAACCTTCCGATACCAAAAGAAACACCTATATTATTTTTAGATGCAATTGCTGATCAATATAAGAACTCGAAATATACAATACAACATTATAAAGATTATAAAGAATTTGCAGAACAACTTGAAATAGCGGATGTTATAAAATTGAGGGGGACGCACAGCATTTATTTATATCAGGCTGATGAAATATATAAGTTTTCTAAAGAATTTATCAACAAAAAAGTGAAATGAAGGTTTGCATAATGAAGGGATATCATATTTTAATAGTTGAAGATGATTTGATGATAGGTGATTTATTGCAAAAAATTTTGCACCGCGAAGGGTACAATGTATGTTGGAAGAAAGAAGGGGGAAATATTAATGAAATTATCCATGAGATAGATTTAGTCATAATGGATATTATGTTGCCTGGTGAAGATGGCTATCAAATTACAAAGAAAATAAAAAATCTTGGATTAAATATTCCAGTTATTTTTCTATCCGCTCGAAGTGATATAGATAGCAAACTCCAAGGGTTGACAATCGGGGAAGATTATATGATAAAGCCTTTTGATCCTCGAGAGTTGTTATTAAGGATACAGAAAATGCTAGATAATCAATATGGTACTTTTACACAAATCAAACATGTATATATTGATGCAGAACATAAAAAGGTTTTCAAAAATAGCTTGCATAATGAAGTTGTATTTACCGCGATTGAACGTAAAATATTCTTTTATTTATATGAAAATAAGGATAGGATTTTAACGAAAGAACATTTTTTTGATTACTTATGGCAACTTGAAGACCGGAATCCAAATATCGTGAATGTACATATAAAAAAAATTAGAACAAAAATTAATGATACAAACGGGGAAATTATTCAAAATATATATGGAGAAGGGTATCGATTAAATACCTATATGAAGAAATGAAATTAAAGAAGAAATACCAGATGTTATTATTTACCGCTATTAGTAGCGTACCATTGTTATTGCTATTGATTAGTGTCCTAATGTCAGTAATCTATGATGGTGTATTTAAAGCGAAGAACAAACACATTCCTTTTCATGAATCATTTGCATATCCTACAATGCTAGTTATCTTTTTTGTATCACTATTATTGTTAGCCGTTTTATTCTCGAAATCCATTAATTCGCTATTAAATAAAATAAATATATTAAATACAACGATTCGGCATTTAGCTAGCGATAAAAAGCTCCCGAATAAATTAGATGTGAAAAGTGATGATGAAGTAGGGGAATTAATTAGATCAGTAAATTTATTAATTGAAAGAACTACATATCGAGAATTAGAGCTTAAACAGCAAGAGGAAATGAAAAAGGAACTTTTAAATAAACTAAGACATGATATTAATACGCCTTTAACAGCAATGAGATTACAATTATTTTATTTAGAAGATCAATATCCTGGCCAAACACAAGTACTAGAATCGTTATATCAACAAATACAGTATATTGCTGAATTAACCAATGAATTTAAATTACAATCCACAGAGACGTTAGAGAATTCTTATATTGTAAATGATGATGTGAATATACATGATTTACTAGAAATAATGGTTAAAAAGTGGAGTTATCTGTATAGCATGCACGACATCGAATTAGTATATAATTCAGGTAATAAAGATTTAATATGGACCAGTAACGATTTATGGCTTCAAAGGTTGTTTGATAACATTTTTCAGAATACGTTACAACATTCAAAAGCGAAAAAACTTGTGGTAACGATTGAAAATAGTGTTGTCTCGATTGGAGATAATGGAATTGGTTTTGATATGAATGGTGAAAGTACGGGACTTGGATTGAAAATAGTTGAGGATATATGCAGACTGCTCAATATCAAATATACTGTACAGTCAAATAAAGAGGGAACTATATTTTATTTTACTACCATTGAAAAAATATATAAACCGAACTTTTCATAAAATACAAAATTAAAAAGAATCGATATGGATCACTTTTTGATCAACATCGATTCTTTTTAATTTGTGTGAAATATGCGGGTCTGATTTTTTCAATAAAACTATATAAAGATTATTTATAAATTTCACATACCGTATTGTATTTTAATATAGGAAAAACAAAAATAATGTCGAATATATCATGAGTGGTAATAAGTAGTAAAGAATATATAAAATAATAAACGAATAGGAGACATACATATGGAACCAGTAGAGGCAGCTAAACAAATTCTTGCAATTCAATTTTCAAATTGTGACGCGGCTCTTTTAGGAGGAAGTATTGCTAGGGGAGAAGGAACGAAAACTTCTGATTTGGACATTATCATTTTTGATAGTACGCTTTCTTCAGCATATCGTGAATCTTTCAGAGCTAACGGATGGCCTGTTGAAGTGTTTGTACATAACTTTACGTCTTATAAAGACTTTTTTGCGAGCGATTGTAAACGTGGCCGTCCCTCATTACCACAGCTCGTTGTAGAAGGAATTGTGTTAAAAGATATAAAAGACATCATACCGGCTATAAAGAAAGAAGCGCAGCAACTATTAGAAAAAGGACCTGAACCTTGGACAAAAGAAATGATACAACAAAAGCGTTATTTCATTACAGATGTATTAGACGACTTTATTGGCGCAGCAAAACGAGAAGATGAATTGTTTATCGCAAATCATCTTGCGGATCTTGTTCATGAGTTTGTATTACGAATGAATAATTGTTGGACAGGACAATCAAAGTGGTTTATGAAAACTTTAAAAAAATTTGATGAACAGGTTGCTGCAGAGTTTGTAACTGTGTTTGAAAAGTTTTATAAAACAGGAGAGAAGGAGCAAGTTATTACATTTGTGAATGGTATTTTAGATATGTACGGAGGCCGACTTTTTGAGGGGTTTTGTATTGGGAAGGTTGAGAAGTAATGAGGCTTAATAAACTTTTAATAAAGGATGTACAACAATTCATTCCTTCTACTGTAGAAATAGGATTGTATTTATATGACACGAAAACAAAGGAAACGCTATGTATAAATGAAAATAAAAATTTCCCTTTAGCAAGTTTGGCAAAATGGATTGTTGGGAGCATTGCTTTTCAGAAAAGTAAGCATATAGCACCTATAACAATTAAAGAAGTTATTAGTAAACATTCGAGAAAAGCATACGATTCTATTTTAGAAAGAATTGATATAAGAAAGATTAATAGTGAATTACAGCATATGGAACTCGATATACTCGTTAATAAGGATAATATGAGTATAACTAAAAATTGTGGAACACCCGTTAGTATATTTCAATTCATGAAATTCTTATATCAGTACGAAAAAGATAATATGCTTGTTTTCGAATCTTTAAAAGAACAAGAAGATCCAGATGGTTTTCGATTCTCTAATGATGAACATGAATGGCTACATATGACTGGTGGGCTTGAAACAGTTTGTAATGATGCAGGTTATTTATATTTAGAAGATCGAGTGCTATTTTGTGTTGGTTTTGTCCAAGCAATCGATGAAAATACAGAATGGTATCAATTAGAGCAAGTGCTGAAAAATATAGGAGAACTAATTGTACAAACATATAAAAAGGGGGAATGATTATATGTTTAATTTACCGAAAATTCAATTAAGAGAACTGTCACTAAATGATATAGAAGATCGCTATCAATGGTCTTTAGATAAAGAAGTAACGAAGCATTTAGTTGTTCCAGATCAATATCCACCATTTACACGGGAAGATACGAGAGGATGGATTGAAATGTGTATCAATCGAACAAATGGTTATGAACAAAGAGCAATTTGTTCCGAAGATGGTGTACATATTGGTTGGATAGATTTGAAAAATTTCGATAGAACAAATAAAAATGCAGAGCTCGGAATTGCCATTGGTGATAAACGATATTGGGGAAAAGGATACGGAATGGTTGCTCTATACGAAATGCTGGAAATTGGCTTTGAAGAGTTCGATTTAGAAAAAATTTGGCTTCGAGTAGATGCAGATAATACGAAGGCGATGAAAAGTTATGAAAGAGCTGGATTTGTATGTGAAGGATTAATGAGAAAAGATCGACTGAGACAAGGAGAGTTTATCGATCGTTATCGTTTTAGTATGTTAAGAGAAGAGTTTTTTGAAATTTTGCGGAGTGATAAAAATGCATTTTATCAAAAATAATAAAATATCTGATGAAGTAATAAATAGATGGCAGGATATATTTGTTCCTAGTGAAGACTATTTTTTCTTTGAAAAGAAGCCAGCATTTTTCAAGGTAGATGAGAGGAATGCAGTTCATATTCATTTAGATAGTGGAACAAGTTATGCGTAATTTAGAGCAAGATGGTCGCCTTATTATACATAAAAAAAGAAAGAAGCGTATTGAAAATATATAGATTTGATGAAGAAGTTGGAAAGAAAATAGGTGCTTTTTAGGAAAAAGGAGAAAAGTATGAGACAAGTACAGCTACTGGTTTGAGGGAGATTGTAACAGAAGAGAAGGTCTATCAGTAAATATGCCAATACTACAAAAGTAGCATATATATTATCCCTCTTTAAGTGGATTTTTTTACTTAGTATATCTTATACACTAGAAGTAAATAAACATTGTGAGGGATGCTATATGATTACACATTTTGCAGATATAGAATTACAAACATTATCTATTGAAGGCGTAAAACAAGTATATGCTGATATTCTGCAATTTTCGATTGCAAAGCAAACAGAAACGTACATTCAATTTCAAGTTACTCCTTTTACAACCATTAGCTTCAAAGAAATATTAGAACCAATTGCACCGACTCATTTTGCTTTTCAAGTACCGTACTCTTTGTTTGATGAAATCGCATTGTGGCTCACACAATCGGGTGTCCAAATTTTAAAAGATAAACAAGGAGAAAAAGTTACACATCATTCTAAGGTAAGTAAAGCCGTATATTTTAAAGACAGTGATGGAAATATTCTTGAGATTATTTCACACGAATATGTACAAGAAGACGTTTTACAAAGAAATGGTCCTTTGCAAGTTATGTATGTTCGAGAAGTCGGATTTCCAGTTCCGTCTGTTCCTATGTTTCGAAAATGGCTAAAACATACATTACAAATGAAGACGATGCATGATCAAGATATATTCAATTTTGTAATTGGAGGAACTGCACATGCTGTTGTTGTGAAAGAAGGAAGGCCGTGGATTCCAATTGATATGAGAGCATTAATGCCAACAATGAATATTACTTTTGGAACACCAGATTTAGAGTTTATACAAAATGTAAACAGTAAAGACCATACATTATATTTTAAGAAGCATTCTTATACTATTACGTTGAAACATGTACCAGAGTTTTTACACGCTATTTCGAAACAATTGCATTTACCATTATCTTTGTAAACTAAGGGGGAATTTAAAATGAAGGAAGCTGCTTTATACGTAGAGAAAAATAAGAATTGCTATATTTCAACTAATAAAGATTTGTTACAAATGGATTAGAGTTATAAACTTATAGTGTAAATAGATTCTTTAGAAAATGGGGGATACATAGATGGCTCAAATATTAGTAATGGGTGGTACGCAGTTTGTCAGTGAAGCGTTAGCAAAGTTTTTCATTTTTAAAGGATATGAAGTAGATATTTTCACTAGAGGAACACGTGACATTGCGTATAAGGGAGTACGTACACATCTTAGAGGAGATCGAAATGTTCCCTTAGACATAAAGAAAAACATTTCAGATAAACAGTATGACTACATTTTTGATATTACAGCTTATCATAAAAATCATGTAAAAACATTGCTTGATAATATAGATAGAAGTAAATTAAAGCGATATGTACTGTGTAGTTCAGGAGCAGTATATGCCCCTTCTACTCAAGTGTTATTTGAAGATTTTGAGCGAGCAGAAAATTACAATTGGAGACAATATGGACTCGATAAAAATGAAGCAGAAGATTATTTATTTTCCTTACATAAACAAGAAGGATTTCCGATTACAATTTTTAGACCTTCGTATATTTATGGAGAAGGCAATAATCTGTATAGAGAGGCGTACATATTTGATCGCTTGACAAAAAAACTTGCTATTCCTATTCCAAAACATGTGGGTCCAGTGCAATTTGTGCATATTGATGATGTCGTTCGAGTGATGGAAAGTGTAATAGGATCAGAACAATCTAATGGACAAGCTTATAATTTGTCGTATCCAGAAGATATTACATGGAAGACACTCGTTGATACAGCAAGTAAAATAGTTGGAATAGAAGCACATACTATAGAAGTAGATGAAACAATATTAAATCCTACCATTTCAACACGAAATTATTTTCCGTTTCGAAATGTTACTTACAGAATGAATATTGAAAAATTAAGTGCACATCATTTATATGTCCCGCAACTTGATTTACAGGCCGGTCTACAAAAGGCGTATCATTTTTATCAAACTGAAAATGTTCAGTTAAGTGATGCAACTATGAATAAAGTTGATGAGGTACTTCGTATGTTTTCATTACAGAAGTAATAAAAACATAATGATGTTATGTGAACTAAATATCATTTTATAAATATAAAGGAAAAGGTCTAATTTTGTAGAACCTGTCTAAAGGCAGATTTATATTTTTATGTAAGAAAGGATGTAGCCGGATGATTAGAATGTTAACGGAAGTGGATGCAGAAGAATATTGGGATTTACGCTTAGAAGCATTGCAAAAAAATCCAGAAGCATATGTTACTACATATGAAGAAGCAATCAAGAAAGAAGAGCCAATTCAAGAAGTTATAAGAAATTTACAAGGGGAACATAGCTCTACATTTGGTGCTTTTGATGAGAATAATAAGTTAATAGGGGTTGTAACACTATTAACCGAATCAAGAGCAGCACTACGTCATAAGGGGCATATTGTTGGAATGTATGTAAGTGCTCAAAGTAGAGGGAGAGGATATGCACGTAACTTAATAGATGAAGTCGTGAAAAAAGCAAAGGGGTTAACTATCGAACAAATTAGCTTATCAGTCGTTTCAGATAATATTGCAGCAAAAAAATTATATCAATCAATTGGGTTTGAATCGTATGGTGTAGAAAAAAAGGCATTGAAAATGGGTGAAGTATATAGGGATGAAGAATTTATGGTATTATTTTTGTAAGAAGTGAAACTACGTAATGTTGGATTATATAAATCCATTTTCCAAAAAGAGTTAAATTGGTAGAACGACATGTTCGTATCCCGAAAAAACAGGAAAAAGAAAATCATATGGAACTGATTTTTACAGTTGGTATAAAAGAGATTAATGGAATTGCTCAAGTTGTGTTTAGAATTTTTCGCGATGATCAAGAAATTTTTGTGGCTCAACAAGGAATAGAATCTAATGACTCAGAACAATTTTATATCGTAACATTTCAAGCGATAGACACGAATGTAAAAGCTGGTTCTCATACGTATCGTGTAACTGTTGGAAATATTACTAATAGTCCAACAACAGCTGTTGTTGGACCAATTTCTTTTAGCGCTTTAGCTATCGCACACGACCATGAATGTTACGAATTAATATATAATGAGTACAAATGGAAGGCGTCTTTACAGTATTTAGGAGGGCGGATTTCTTTTCCCGTCCTTTTTTGAATGAGATGATAAGAAAATTTATTCTTTACTTTTTATAGCTTCTTTTAGTATTTCAAGGGTCTGCTGTAACCATTCTATAGGTGTTATGTCTAAAATTTCGAAATGTATTCCATCTGCACAACGCTGAATGTAGTTATTTTTTTCTTTATCTTCATAATCGCTTTTAATAAAGTCAGTTAAAAAAATGATAGCGTATTTTACTATCTAATAGATTAACACAAGTTGCAATTATAGTTTTTATCTCATCTTCATCAAAAATTGTATTGTTATAAGGATCCATTCCATATAAAGGCTGCGTATCAAAAGAAACTTTATTTCTAATATGATATAAATGGATTTGAAGTTCATCATTGAATTCAACACATAGTGCCTAAATGATGCTTTTAAATGTATATATGAAACCTGTTCAATTTAGTATAGGTAATTTTATTACTTTTTGAGAATGTATTACTATAAGTTTTATGTCAAAAATTGATTGAGTAAAAGAATATGAACAAAAGCCGATGCCCTTAATATATAGGGAAATCGGCCTTTTCTTTATAAAATTTTCCTTAGCGTACGCTAAGGAAATTTCAATCTTTTTGCAGACTGTGTAAGCTGCTAGTCGAGAAAGCTAACTTTTGGGTATAATAATAAAGAGATTTATCAATTTATAGTATCGGTTAGGAGCTCAGTAGATATGAAAACAGTTGTTGTCGTAGGTGGAGGTATTACGGGACTCTCTACTATGTTTTACTTAGAAAAATTTAAAAAGGATTACAATATAGATTTAAAATTGATCCTTGTAGAAAAAGAGGAATATTTAGGCGGAAAAATTCACAGTGTAAAAGAAAATGATTTTATTATGGAAACAGGAGCAGATTCAATTGTTGCTCGAAATGAGAATGTGATGCCTCTTGTAAAAGAACTCAATCTAGAAGATGATATGATATTTAACGAAACTGGGATTTCTTACATTTATTCAGAGAATACGTTACATCCTATTCCCGCTGATACAGTATTTGGAATCCCTACAAGTGTAGAGTCATTGTTTAACAGTACGTTAGTCTCAACGAAAGGGAAAATTATTGCACTGAAAGATTTTATTACTAAAAACAAAGGCTTTACGAAAGATACATCGCTTGCTTTATTTTTAGAAAGCTTTTTAGGAAAAGAATTAGTTGAGAAGCAAATTTCTCCTGTCCTTTCAGGGGTATATTCTGGTAAATTAAATGAACTTACAATGGCGTCTACATTACCATATTTACTTGATTATAAAAATAAATACGGCAGTATTATTAAAGGGTTTGAAGTGAACAAAAAACAATTCCAGGCAGCTGGAAATAAAAAGTTTTTATCGTTCAAAGGAGGACTCTCTACGATTGTTAATCGGTTAGAAGAGGTGTTGACTGAGACGGAAATACGAAAAGGAGTAACAACGACGAATGTAAGTAGAGTCGGTAATGGGTATGAAGTTTCTTTTTCGAATCAAGAGAAACTAAAAGCGGATTATATTGTTTTAGCTGCTCCTCACGATATTGCACAAGCAGTATTAAATTCTGCCGAATTAAACAGTGATTTCAATAAATTCAAAAATTCATCTCTTATTAGTATTTATTTAGGATTTGAAATACCTGATAATCAATTACCGGCAGATGGGACAGGCTTTATTGTTTTAGAAAATGGTAATTTATATTGTGATGCTTGTACATGGACAAGTAGGAAATGGAAGCATACATCAAATAAACAAAACTTATTAGTAAGAATGTTTTATAAAAGTTCAAATCCAGAGTATGAAAAGATTAAAAATAATAGTAAAGAAGAATTCATTCAATTTGCTTTATCTGATATTAAAAAAAGTCTTGGAATTCAGGGTGAGCCGCAGATTGTTGAAGTTACAAACTGGAAAGACTTAATGCCAAATTATCATTTAGAACATAATCAGGCAGTTCAATCTTTGAATGAGAAATTGTCAGCTACCTTTCCAAATGTTTACTTAGCTGGTGCTTCATATTATGGTGTAGGCATTGGGGCTTGCATAGGGAATGGAAAGAATACGGCAGATAAGATTATGAAAGCATTACATAATTGCTCGGAGTAATGCGGGAGATAAACTGCCCGTAAAAGCCCGATTGGTGAGGGCTAATAATCAGTGGGGGATGAAGAACCCCACTGATTAAGGTTTCACTTTATATTTTTGATAAAATCCTCCTCTAGTATAAGAGGAGGATTTCGTACGTTGTTGTACCTATATAAACCCATTTTAATTTTTCGATATATAAGCCGCAGTAATGCAAAATGTAACATGACCTACACTCACTTTTTCCTTTTGTTTTAATGGAAACAGGGCCTACCTATTTCTATATGTGGTCAAATGCTATCGTCCCCTGAAAAGAAAGGAGGTTTTATGTCGTTTTTTTAAAATTGTATATAGTGGGTTCTTTCAAGTTTACTTAATAAGTCTATTAATGTAAAAGATGATCCACAAAAATTAGCAACAGTTGAAGCGACGCAATCTGGTGAAATATTATTCGCGCTATGTCACGAATTAATATTATTATCAGCACCGTTTCCATCAACCTTGTCTTAGATTGGAATGAGCCTTGTTATCGCAGGAATGATTTTACATAGTTTTGTGGCGGTTATGGAGAAAAAAGAGGAGGAAATATCAGCATGAGAGGATGATCTTTTAGAATCATCTTTTTTGTTTTTAAAGGGAGAAATTATGAATGATAAAAGGTAGCTCCTTTTCTAGATTAAAAATTAAGAAAAATATGATAATATATAAATGGAAGATAAAAGAAATTTCATTAAAAGGTATAGGGGATTTGTTATGAAAATAAACGATATAATTGCTAAAACAAAAGTGCCAAGCACAATTCATACACTTGCAAGTGATTTACGAGAATTAGGTGTTACAGAAGGAATGAATGTTATTGTACACTCTTCACTTAGTTCGATTGGTTGGATAAGCGGAGGGGCTTTGGCGGTAGTAGAGGCTTTAATGGAAGTAGTTACAGAAGAAGGAACAATTATGATGCCGACTCAAACGAGTGATCTATCTGATCCAAAAAATTGGCAAATGCCACCTGTTCCAGAAAGTTGGTGGAAAATTATTCGAGACAATGAACCACCGTTTCATCCAGAAACAACACCAACACGAAGTATGGGGAAAGTGGTGGAGTGTTTTCGTACATATCCGAATACAAAAAGAAGTAATCATCCGTTACATAGCTTTGCAGCATGGGGGAAACATGCAAAACAAATGATTGATGGACACAGCCTTGCTCCTAGTTTTGGAGAACAGTCACCTTTGGGGAAAATGTATGATTTAGATGGATATATATTATTAATAGGAGTAGATCATGATTCAAATACATCACTTCATTTATCTGAAGTTCGTTCGCAATATCGAGAAAAAGTTCAAGTTGGAGCACCGATTATTGAGAATGGAGTTCGTGTATGGAAAGAGTATGAGGAATTTGACTATGATTCTGATGATTTTGAGTCATTAGGAAAAGCATATGATGAAACCGGATCAGTTATATTTGGGAAAATAGGGAACGCATCATGTAAATTAATGAAGCAACGAGAAGCGGTTGACTTTGGAACGGAATGGTTTTTAACACAAAAGCAAACGAAGCAAATATGTAACTAAAGGATGGAGAACATGAAGGGGAAAAAGGTACTGATAACAAGTGGTGGCTGTTTAGAAAAATGGGATGAAGTACGTGGGCATACGAATTTATCGACAGGAAGAATGGGAAGGTTTCTTGCTGAAGAAGCATTGAAGGCTGGGGCTTCTGTTATATATTTACATGGTTACTTTGCAGAAAAACCTGAAGAGGCTAATAACCTTTCTTCTCATTGTTTTGAAGGAATTATCGATTTACAAGATAAAATGAAGCAAATTATTACAAGTGAAAAAGTAGATATTGTAATTATGGCGGCAGCTGGATCGGATTGGGTTGTTGATAAAATTGTTGATCAAGAAGGAAATGTTATGGATAAGCTAGGGAAGTTATCAAGCGATATACCGCCAGTTATTCATTTTAAGAAAGCTCCAAAAGTATTAGCACAAATTAAACAATGGGATCCGGGTGTTATGTTAGTCGGATTTAAATTAGAGAGCGGTATAAGTCAACAAGAGTTAATAACGAGAGCACAAATCCGAATGGAAGGTGCACAAGCAGATTTTATGGTTGCGAATGCTTCTAACGCACTATACACCTTTGAAACAAATCACTATATTATTACTAGAGATGGTGAAGTTCAAGTGTGTCCGGGAAAAGCAAATACAGCTAGCAGTCTTATCAGTAAACTTGCGATGATTGATTCTGAAAAAGAACAAGTTGTTATTCATTAATGAGTGTTAAGAAAGAATACATATTGTAGGGTGAGAAGATGGAAAATCTATTGAAGAAAGCAATTCAATTACGCAATGAGAATAAATTCGCTCAATCAAGAGAGATATTATTAAGTTTAACAAACTTTACTCAAAATCCAGAAATCTTGTATCAATGCGCATGTACACACGATGCTATGGGGATGGAAACGGAAGCCGTTTCTTATTACGAGAAAGCTATTGAACTAGGTTTAGAAGGAGAAAGTTTGCGAGGTGCTTATATCGGTTTAGGAAGTACATATCGCTGTATTAGAGAGTATGAGAAAGCGATTGCTACATTAGAAGAAGGAATCAAACTGTATCCGGATGATGACGCCATGAAAGTATTTTTATCCATTGCAAAGTACAATGTACAATCTCATGAAGATGCGATGAAACTGCTGCTAGAAGTGGTAGTGAAAACGGAAGGTGTAAAGAACTATGAAAGAGCAATTACATTTTACAAAGATCATTTAAATGAAATTTTCAAATAGAAAGGAATAATTGCATGAATCATCCTATATCGAAGAAACGATACTTAATTTGGTTTGCTATTACGAGTTTGATTATCCTTTCCAATATTCTTCTTTATGCACTACCTATAATGTCGCCTTTGCCAAACCGAGTAGCACTTGCTTCTCTATTTGATTTTATACTTACTATTCCAATCGTTACTTACATACTGATTATAAGAAAGCGATATTCACTAAAATATATTTTCCTTGTGATATTTGCAGGTTATGTGGCTGCAAGATTTATTATTCCTAATCAGTATTTTGAATCTTATTCATTTATCACATATATAGTAGTAGCTGGGGAAATTGCATTTCTTTGCTTAGAGCTGTATCTTTTTTACAAAATAGCAAGAAAACTACCTGCGATTGTTCATTCTTATAAGAAATACAAGCTTGCGTATCCATCTTTTTCATATGCAATCGATAGAGCTGTATACGATTCCGTTTTCAAAAATGTCGCTGTGAATGTATTGTTATCAGAGTGTAAGCTGTTTTATTACGCGTTATTTTCTTGGTGTAAAAAAATACCTGCAGGTTCAGGAATGTTTACATATCATAAAAAAACAGGTGTAATTGCATTTAATATTATGCTCATACATGCAACTTTAATTGAATCAATCGGTTTTCATTATTTTCTTCATCAATGGAATCCGCGTGTAGCATGGATTTTGCTAATTTTAAATATTTATGCTGTGATATTTTTCTTAGCAGAAATACAAGCAATTCGTTTATGTCCATATGTTGTAACTGATAAAGAGCTTATTTTACAAGTTGGGTTGACGAAACAGCTTATCGTCCCATTTTGTAAGATTCAAAGCATACGTCATAATAAAGGAGCATTACCTTCTGAAATTGAACGAAAACAAATTTTTGATGCGACAGTAAACGAGTTTATGAAAGAACCAGCAAAACTCGAAATCGTATTGGTAAAGCCAATGCAGGCAACTATGTTTTATGGGTTTCAAAAAACAGTAACAAGGGTTCACATCAATGTGGATGATGAGAGAGCGTTCTATGATACCGTTATGAATAAAGTTCAAGAGACAATCAGTCGTCAATCATAAAAGCTGACCATACAAGAATCCTTACCAGCCGAACATTTAATCTTTCAGCAGGTAAGGATTCTTTAGTAATACTTATTTTTTAGGAATAACGACAAATGCATTTGGAAGATATCGCATCCCTACAGACGTTTCGGTTGCTGGTTTTAATTGTAGCTTTCCTTTATAAATCATCGTTGTGGAACCTCCACCGTCTAGGGCAAATGCATCTATACACCCATATTTTTTGAAAAGAGATACCATATCTCTCATGGAAGCACCACGATGGTTTTTGTTCCAATAAAACCTTCCATCGGTTACAATCATGATGACATTCCCTCGATCATCTTGCCCGATACCTGTTCGTGGTGCCCAGCCAAACGCTTCCTCAATTTGATTCGTCACCATATTTTTCCATCCACAATCAATTGTGGTCCGAATGCAACGGCCTGTGTTACGTTCATATGCTTTAATTCATTTATAGAATACATACCTGTAATGAATTGTCCTTTTTTGGTGAATCCACAAACAAGATTACGTGTATCTTGACTAAATCCAGGCTCTGAACGAATTATTCCATCAGATAGTGCGATTCCAATAATTTGTCCACCACGCCCAACACCTCCTGGATCTATAAAGCCTCCTGCATTGATACCTGCAATAGCTTCATTTTGTTCAATGAGATCAGATAACGGTTGTCCTTGATCGTGATATTTCGTACTTACTAAATGAATGGTAGTTGGGTCATTTACTTTCATTACCTTTGCTGTGAAATGCGGATCTTCAATGGTCTCTACAGTTACAGAAAAAGGTTGTTTTTTACGAGAAAATAAACCATTAAGAAGCTTTGATTTTTGTGTTGGGGGTGTATAAATAGCAGTTTGTAGTTGGTGAATCTCGTCTTTCGACAGGAGTAATCTTGCAAATTGTGGATGTTGTGATGACAGAATAGAGCCTCCTATCATTTCACGCAGTTTGTGACCGGAATTTGTAGCATACAACCAAATTACTCCTCCTGTAAGAACAATGAGAGTGATTATACTTATTTTTTTAATACCCTTTTTTATCCGATTCTTCATATGACTACCTACTTTTTTCTTAGTATGTCACATTTGTTATTTCTCAACACAATAAAATAACCGGCATGTACAAAGCTCGCCGGTTTTCATCGTAAAGAATTGAAAATTATGATAAAATGAAAGAGTAACTCATGGTCAGAGTGGTTGTTTTGTTATCACTTCTCTAAGTGTTGGGGGGTGATAAATTGAGTGAACTTTCGTTGCTTTTGCAAGGCGGTCTTTTTCTCGTTGCATTGCTAACGTTTGTTGTGTTATTGATCGACAAGCTCAAAAAATAACAACCCACTCTACGCCAATAGAAGGTGGGTTGTTTAATTCATGAGAAACAAATAGGATAATGAATAATCCACTCTGCTGAGTTATATGGGACTAGTGTGTTGCCGCACGCTAGTCTTTTTTTATTTATATGCTAATTTAGTTTATTTATGTGATTGTATCGCTCTTTTCATTGTTATTATAGCACAATCTTGTTTACATAAAAAAGGAGAGCGTACGTTCTTCTTTTTGGAAACATATCGATTATTTTTTAAGATTGAATTCCGTTTGCTGGCTTGAATAATCCATTCATATATTCTTTTAAACTTTTTCTATAAAACATTTGGTTGACTGCATCATTTATACCAACAATTGGTGACGGAAGATTGTATCTTTTTTTCGATAAATGAACAACGACATCAAAAACATCAAAGAGGCGAATAAAGCAAAATAATCCATCTTTGTCGCTTAATAAAATGAAATAGTGGTTTTCACAATTGGTATTTAATGTGTTCCATAATGAACTTTTGCTTAACTCTCGTACAATATTTCTTTCTTTTAATTCAATGAAATCTATGTTAGATAGAATGTTAGAAATAACAACTGCATCGGGATCGTGAAAATAACCATCTATTGTATGTACAGCAAACAAGTAAGCCATTTTCAATAAACTCATCTTATATTTGCGGTTATCAAGGAGTAATTCACGTTGAATAGAACCCGCAACTTTTGTTACTCGCTCTTCTTTCCAAATTTCATCATGAAGTGAGATATCGTGTCTTTTACATAGTTTCATAATGAGAGAATTTGAAAATCGTAACTCAGCACTATCCGGTTCTTCATTTGCATATTCTTCTTCATTATATATATCAAGAAGAAGAGGAGAATCAATTTGATGTTTAAGTTGATCTATTTTATACTGTATTAATTTATGGCTAATTAATAGACGATCAATACTTGCTATTTCGTTTTCATGGCATGTTTCACACACCGTGTTGATATAATAATATCCACATAACACTTCTGGAATTACATATTGTTCTGTACATTGTTTATCATTTCTACAAATACTGCATATTGGCATAGTTATCACCTTTTAGTTGCAAATTTTTATCTTGCTATGTACGGACAATAAAACCCTCACCTCAAGAATTTGAGATACGCAAAGGAGATAGAGAGGGAATAACTGCCCGTAAAAATTCGTTTGATTCAACTAATAATCAGCAGGGAATGAAAACGCTGCTGACAAAAGTTTTACTTTGTATGTCTTTATTGTAGTGTATTTATTTATGTATTGGAATATAGATCGAGGAAATAACATATAAATTTTTGCTTCGATTTGTTACAATGATAGAAGAAATTTAAAAGGAGGCACTTTTTTGAAATCAAAAGTTCATTTTTGGACATTAGAAGTATTGATGGTTGTAGTGATTATTTTTATCTGTACAAAAATTTCGTTTTTATTTCAACCAATCGGTATTTTTATTTCCACTTTATTTTTCCCTATTTTAATTGCTGCATTTTTGTATTTTATGTTTAATCCCGTGCTGCTTTTTTTAGAGAACAAAAAAGTACCGCGCAATTTAGCAATTTTGTTACTGTATGTCTTTATTATTACATTAATAGCTGTTGCGGTCGGCGTTGTAGTTCCAACTGTATCTCATCAGCTTATGGAATTAGTAACGAATATGCCAACGTATATTAAAGTGGGGAGAGAATACATAACGGATTTATCGAATCATAAGCTATTTCAATGGCTTACAACACAGGATTATGTTTCTCTAGCAACAATAGAAAAGAATGCTCTTACTTATTTGAAAGAAATACCCAATACGCTTACAGCGAGTGCAACTGCATTATTTGGAATTATTACAAATGTTGCGTTAGTTGTTTTCACAGTTCCATTTATTTTGTTTTATATGTTTAAAGATGGTCATAAATTCCCCGGATCAGCAGTTCGTTTTTTACCAGAAACGTACCGTGAAGAAGGGCTTCGTCTTTTTAAAGAAACAAATGAAACCCTCGCGGCGTACATTCAAGGCCAAGCACTCGTTTGTTTATTTGTTGGAGCTTTCACGTTTGTTGGTTATTTAATCATTGGGCTTCCTTATGCTTTTATTTTTGGGATTGTGGCAGCAGTTACGAATATTATTCCAAATTTAGGTCCGTTTATTGGAGCAGCGCCAGCTGTTATTGTTGGACTATTTGTATCGCCAATGCAGGCGGTATGGGTTATTGTTGTGGTAACAATTGTTCAGCAATTTGAGAGTAATATTTTATCACCGCGAATTATGAGTGAGAAACTAAATATTCATCCTTTAACAATTATCATGTTAATTCTAGGTGTCGGAAATTTTGCTGGAATTATTGGGATGATTTTAGCTGTACCAACCTATGCTGTATTGAAAACAATTATTTCAAACTTAGTAAGACTTTTTGAATCGAAAAAAAATAAGAAATAGAAAGAAGGCCGGTTACAGAGTGTAACTGGTCTTCTTTCTTTCTCAATGTAAATGTAATATATATATAATTAAAATATACGTATGGTTGATTTGACTTTCGGCCGTTTCATATCGTCAAAAATTTGTATTGAAAATTATTTACGATAGCAGTATTCTATACATATTCAAACATTTGAAGATGTATAGAATACTGCTGAATTTTTTAAAATTATAAGTAAGTAATGGAGGCGTTTGAATGGGAAATGAAATGCAACAGTTTAAGGCTGACTTTTTTAAAGCCTTATCACATCCTTTGCGGATCCGTATTCTTGAATTATTGTCAGAGGGTGAAAAAAGTGTAAATGAACTCCAAAGCATTCTTAATAAGGAGGGTTCTGCCGTTTCACAACAATTGAGTGTACTACGTGCAAAGAACATTGTTGTTGGTACAAAAGATGGGAAACGAGTTTTATATTCTCTTCGAGATCCAATGATTATGAATTTATTAGAAGTTGCACGAGCGATTTTTAATAATCATTTAATTGATACGATTTCAATGTTAGAAGAAGATGATAAAACCATAGTAAAGGAGGGGGTTGAGTATCGAAGTTAAGAAAGATGTTATTATTCAACATGGAATTGAAATATTTCGCTCAGTAGGAGCACATCATGTTTGTGATGTTTGTATTAAAAGTGGGAATTCTTGTTGTTTTGCATGCCAGCATTTACAAGATAAAGTTGGATGTCAAAAGAGAAATACATCTTGTACAGCCTGGTTATGTGGGATTCAAAGTTTTTTATTTGATAGAATAGGATTACTGGATGAATGGAAGAGTTTTTGGAGTGAAGTTCCAGGTCAAATGTTTCGTAGAGATCGTACGCCAGATAAGGTATGGATTAAATCCTTTATCGACACAGAGAATCTAGATAGCCGAGAAGGAGAGCTTTTAGCAGAAAGGTTGAAAAACTATGTGCAAGAGAACGGAGATATAGGTGAATTAGAACGTCATTTGAGTAAAACGTATAGTCAATACTAAGCTAATGTTTTCCTTATATAAGAGCATGAAAAATGTATTTACAATTCAAATTTATTAAGAGGTAATTAATTTTTCAGAAACAGCAAGATTTATTAATAATAGAAAAGAAGGGTTTATAATGAAAGGGTTATTTACAGGAAGATTTGAAGGATACTCATTGGGGCACTTTCAAAAGGATCTTCTTTCAGGAACGATTGTCGGAGTTGTTGCGATTCCGCTTGCTATGTCTTTTGCTATAGCTTCTGGAGTTAAACCAGAGTATGGGATTTATACAACATGTATTGCTGGAATTCTTACAGCGCTATTTGGTGGTTCAAGATATCAAATTGGAGGGCCGACAGGTGCTTTTGTTCCGATTCTTTTAAGTATTGTAATTACCTATGGATATGAAAATTTGTTACTGGCAGGTTTATTAGCCGGAATTCTTTTATGTCTAATGGGTATATTTAAATTGGGCTCTTTAATTAAGTTTATCCCGCGCCCTGTAACAGTTGGTTTCACATCAGGTATTGCTGTTACTATTTTTACGGGACAAATTGCTAGCTTTTTAGGTTTAACAGGTATAAAAAAGCATGAGGCATTTATAGCAAATCTGAATGAAATCTTTATTCATATTGATACCGTCAATTTTTACAGTATTATAACAGCTTTCATTTGTCTTATTGTTATACTCGTAACACCAAAAATTTTCCCAAAAGTACCTGGTTCACTAGTAGCCATTGTAATTTCAACTTTAATTGCAACGGTATTTTTTACGGGCCATGTACCAACTATTGGTACAGCTTATGGCACGATACCCAATACACTTCCGCAGTTTCATGTGCCAGAAATCACATTAGAACGGATCAAACAGCTGATGGGTCCGGCGTTTGTAATTGCGATGCTCGGCGGCATTGAATCTCTTTTATCCGCTGTCGTGGCAGATGGAATGACAAATAGTAAACACAACAGCAATAAAGAACTTATTGGTCAAGGAATTGCTAATATTGTCACGCCGTTATTTGGGGGAATTCCAGCAACTGGAGCCATCGCCCGAACAGCAACTAATATTAAGAGCGGAGCTACTTCGCCGATTTCAGGTGTTATTCATGGAATCTTTGTATTATTAATACTTTTATTACTAGCTCCGTATGCTTCGCATATTCCACTTGCTAGTATGGCTCCTATTTTAATGGTAGTAGCTTGGAACATGAGCGAACAAAAACATTTTGCTCATATCCTTAAAATGAAGAGTGGGGATTCTCTTGTATTAGTTGTAACATTTTTGTTTACTGTATTTACGAGTTTAACAACAGCTGTAGAAATCGGTCTTATTTTAGCTATTATTTTATTTACAAAACGTATGAGCAACATGCTAGTCATATCTAAAGTGCTTCCAGACCATTCAAGAAAGAATGAAAAATTGTTACCGCATGTGGTGAATAAAACTCATGATTGTCCGCAAATTAGTATTTATACAATAGAAGGTCCATTATTCTTTGGTGCTGCTCAAACATTTGAACAAAACATTTTAGCAACTATTCATTATAAACCTAGAGTTTTAATTTTACGAATGGGAAAAGTTCCTTTTATTGATACTACAGGAGAGTCTTACTTTAGAAGTATTGTTCATTCTTTTAAACAACAAGGTGGTATACTTCTAGTCTCAGGTATTCAATCTGAACTAAAAACAACCTTAATTAGAAATGGATTGTATACTGAAATTGAGGAACAGAACTTCTTTGAGCATACAGGGGACGCAATTAACTACGCTTTAGAACATTTGGATACGAAAAAATGTTTAGGTTGTAAACATTTTGCATTTCGTGAATGCAGCCAACTTTCTCATCAACCTCAGAAAGTGAATACATTAAAAGATAAAGTAAATGCATTAGATTTTTAAAAAAGTAATAAATAAAAGTTGTGAACAAGGTTGCTTATATTTTTTTAAAGCAACCTTGTTTTTTGTTTGTAGATCAGATTTTAACCGATAAAAGATTGGTTGATAAGAACATTTTACTAATTTAAAAATGGATTCCTCTCGAACTATTCAAACTGTATTCCTGCATGTTGCAAGCTTGACAGAGATAATTTTCAATAACTCCATTTATTCATAATCTAATCCTAAAAAATACGTATTTTGTTATGCGGAGTCTACCTCTACAATCCAAATCATAATTTTCCACTTAGATAAAATCATTTTAACTATCTCCTTTCATCGCTATTTAGTATTCAAGATTACAGATGGTTATAAAACGATATTTGTCGATCTTTTACTTCGTCTACAATTTGTTGAACACGTTGTTTATGTTCAAGTTCTTCTTCAGATAGACGAGCTTTTTGAATCGTAATCGTTAAAAAGAATACGTGAAATGTCATATTATTTTTAACTCCCTTCAAATGTGTAAAATTGTAAGAATGTGAAAATCGCACAAAAAAGCCACAGGAAGACAGAGTGCTCCTGCGGCAAGTCATGAAAAAGCCACAGGAAGGCATTCGACCTCCTGTGGCAGAATAATTTAAATCATAGTAAACACGATTTTCAATTCTCCATACGGATGGTCGAACATTTATTTAATTGTGAAACAGGTGCTACATTTACAGTTACTTTCATCATTTCATTCGACCTCCTTTGGGAATTTTTTCTTACGTAAGTAAGTATATACAATTGGGTACCGCTTGTAAACCCTGAAATTTAAAAATAGGATAAATTTTTCGAATTTTGATAAAAATGCACAGTTTTAAAGAGAAATTTCATTATGAACGACGAATAATTAGTATAGGAGAAATATTTGCAGGACTAAATATACGCTTATTTGCAAGTCGATATCCTAATGAAGTAGCAGGAATTGTATTAGTTGATGCGGTACATGAAAATCGATACTTGAAAGAGGAAATGCATACAGATAGATCGCAGCAATACATAAAAGGCTTAAAACAGATGAGATTAGGATATATCACATCTACTATTGGTTTGCTGCGCTTAATAAAAATACCAGTAGGAGGAAGAAGTCTTCCAGCGCAAGTTCAAAATCATGTAAAACATGTAGGATATACTCCTGGAGCATATGAAGCGGTTTATAAAGAAATGTTATATAGTGAAGAATCAGCGAAACAAGTAAAACGAGCAGAAAATTTACGTGAAAACTTGCCGGTAGTTATCATAAGTTCTAACAATGCAGATCCTATATGGAAAGAGCAGCAGCAACTATTATGTGGATTAACGAGCTGTACGAAGCATATTCAAACAGAGAATGGTCATTCGATTCAATTAGAGAATCCAGAGATCGTGATAAACGCTATAAAGGAATTATTATAGTATGAGTAGAAAAGCTAGGACGGTTGTTTATAATTAGACAGAGTATATAAATACAAATTGAAAAACCGACATAAAAACCCTTTTTTTTTTTGGGAGGATGAGAGCATCTGGTCGTGCATAGTAGCGGTCCTGTTGTATTCTTCATAGCATCGATGTATATGTCGAGAAATAAAAATGAATTTATATAGTATAGAGTGTGTAAGATGCTCGATGTTTCTATGAAAAAAGAGAAACATTGAGCTTTTTTTCATAGATTTCGCAACTAAAATTACAAATGGGAAAATATACAAATTCTAAGTGAAAAATATGTATAAAAAGAATACACTTATAGAAGGAGGGATGGGGGATGAAGGATTGGAAAGATGATATTGTTAGAATACTTGGAGTATGGTCTTTACTTGCTGCTTATATCGTTTTAATGATGACGATGCGTTACTCATGGGCGACGGTTTATCAAAGTTTAGCCGTACTAGGGGTACCTCTTCTTGCACTTGGGGGCTATTTTGTAATAAGGAATGTAATGTTTGCAAATGTGCTGTTTATAAGAGGGATGTGTGTAACGATCTATCTAGCTTATGCGTGGTCATGCTGGATGTTTCAAAACATTTACGGTATAGAAAATGAAGAGTTATGGCTTTCAATTAGTTGGTTACTCCCGGTGTTATATTTTTATATAACTGATAAAAAAGCGGAGTGGTATGTGCTGAGTGGCGGAGCATTGTTTTTCTTTTTATCAAATATCGATGAAATAACATGGTTTGCTTTCACGGACAAGTGGCAATCTACTATGATAACTGTTGCTTCCGTTATATGGTACCGATTCGGAAGGGAAATGGCAGGACGTTTTGTATTTTATACAACTAGTTTATTAGGATTGTGGACAGTGTACCTTGAACGATTATACGATGGAGGAGAACCAAATTATTTGATAAAAGTAGTGTGTGCAATTTTCATGACAGTTGTATACATTACGGTATTCAAAAAAATAAAAGAAAGAAATTTGTATAAAATAACAACTGGTGCAATCTTAACAGCATGGTCATTGTATGCATTGATAGACATTACAAATCTATTTGTAAATTTAACTATGAATATTTCTTATCTATTGATGGGACTTGTCGGTTTGTTTGTTGTTATTTCACAGCAATATCTCACTTGGCAAGAAAAAAAGAATCAAACGAACATAAACCATCGGAAAATAGGAGAGTACGTGCTATATGTTTTCGTAAGCTCAATAGGTAGTATTCTATTTCTTGCGAGTCTTTACTTCATTTTATCGGAAACAGTAAGAGAAAGCAGCATAATCATGATTGTAAGTGCTACGCTAAGTGTGCTTGGAATTTTGGGCTATAAAAAAATAACAGCAAAATTTTTGCGGATATTTTCATTTGTTTTCGCTATCATGTCGGGAATTACAACACTTATAACAGATCACCATTACATATGGGGATTGTTGTATGCTAGTTGTATATTTGGGTATTGGCTATTCGCAAAGCATAAGGCAGAACAATATAGTTTATGGTGGCTATTGGAAGGAATTATAGTAAGTGAATGTATGAGAGATGCGGAATATACAACAAGTATGAGTTATCTCGTATTTATTCACATTGGATTTTTCATATTTGCGATTCTGCGGAAAAATAAATGTTTATTACGAAATAGCGTTGGATTTGAAATGATATATGTCTTTTTCTATTTGTTAGCGAAATACGAAGGGGCGGATCCTTGGTTTATTGTAAGTGCACACGGTGGATATATAATACTTCTTGTACTAGGCATGTTGTATGTGAGAGATACTGTAATCAAGCGGATTGGCGTTGTTATCTATTTGTTTACGAATTTTATTATGTATGAGACAAATTACATTGGAAACTATGGATTGAGCTGGATGCTGTTTCTGGCAGGGATTATATTGTTATTAACAAAAAACCAGCAAAAACAAGAAAATATTATTAAACTTAACAGAACATATAAGAAAAAACACGCATGGTTAGTAGGTATACTTTCTAGTTTCATTTTACTTGGTACTATTATACAACAAGAATGGAACTATTATAATAGTACTGTTGTATTACTGAAACTGGAAAATCAAGTTGAGAAATTAGGCAATATGAAAAAAGTATGGTTTTCTTTGAAAATAGAAGCGGAAGCAAACGAGATGATGTTGAATCGTGAAACGAAAAAAGAAACAAAAGTACCTGTGTTTATAAAATTAAAGAAAGATCAAGGGAAGGATTATCATTTAGATCAAATAAAGCTCGGTGACTACCCAAAAGAAAAAGGAATTTGGATTAAAGGATATATGAATTATGGATTTGTTACGATAGGGAGTAAAAGTGAAGTTCCTGTTAGCCTCGTGAAAGGAGAAGGAATGTATGCGAAAGTCCAAATTGCGAAGAACGGAAATAGTAGAGTAATCGGAATTCAATGATATTAATGATGGAATTGAATATGCTAAATAAAAATCGATTCCTAATTAGGGAATCGATTTTTATTTGAAACTTTAATAAGCTTTCTTAGTATTGAGTGAAATTGTCGTTTACGATTTCTATTTTCATTGAACTAAGAAAGCTGTATATGTTAAAATGAAAAAATGACCATTAGAAATCTTATTGATTTACCCATGTATTTATCCATAATAATTGTATCAAAAAACAACTGTGTTTGTCAAACTTTTGGTCAAATTATTTTGTCGACAAGGAGTGACAATATGGAGAAGTATGAACAAGAGTGGAAGAGAGAACAAAAACGAATAGAGGAAGTTGTCAAGAAAATTAAAGAGCGCGTAGAGAGTCTACAACAATATGTAAGTAGCGGAAAAAAAGAGGTAGTTCATATTCGGAAAAATTTTTGGAATGATGTAACAGCTAACTTTGATAATGCTGAAGAAGCCGTTGAAACAGCGGCAAGTATAAAGCAACAAGTAGAATTGTTAGCAGAAAGAGAACGCAGTCACTATCATGCTGATAAACAACTTACCATGTTAAAACGACTAGAACTATCTCCGTATTTTGGAAGAATTGATTTTTTAGAAGAAGGTGAAAGAAGTCCAGATCAAATTTATCTTGGTATTCATTCGTTTTTTGATGAGAGTACAGAACAATTTC
The DNA here is from genome assembly GCF_050473865.1 of Bacillus sp. S10(2024). Lineage (NCBI taxonomy): Bacteria > Bacillati > Bacillota > Bacilli > Caryophanales > Bacillaceae > Bacillus > Bacillus sp. S10(2024). Next base: position 1,126,995 of record NZ_JBFLUR010000002.1, read on the forward strand.
TAGTATATGATTGGAGAGCACCAATATCTAGTCTATATTATGATTATTCGTTAGGATCGGCCGTGTATCATGCACAAGATGAAATGATTACAGGGGAAATAACTGTTAAGAGACAATTTCTCATTCGTAACGGTCAAATGAAAAGTATGTTTGATACCGGAGTAACGATTGGTGACGCGTTATTACAAGAAGTGTTAGGGAAGAATGCCAATACACAAATGAAAAGTATCGTTTCTACAATCCAGAAAGAACAAAATCTAATAATTCGTAATGAAACGAGTCGTTTACTTATAGTTCAAGGAGCAGCAGGGAGCGGAAAGACATCGGCTGCATTGCAGCGTGTGGCCTATTTACTATACCGATATCGAGATACATTACATGCAGATCAAATCGTTCTTTTTTCTCCTAATTCAATGTTTAATAGTTATATATCGTCTGTTCTCCCTGAATTAGGAGAAGAGAATATGAGACAAACAACCTTCCAAGAGTATTTAGAGGAGCACATCGAAAAAACTTTTACTATAGAAGATCCATTTACACAAATAGAATATGTACTTGCAGGCAAAGAAGACTCAGAATACTTATTACGCATGCACGGTATTCAATATAAAGCAAGTGCACATTTTGTAAAGATTGTAGACTGTTATGTGAATTATTTAAAACAAGATGGAATGATTTTTAAAGATGTGAAATTTCGCGGGAATGTATTAATATCGAAAGAGGAAATTCGAGAAAAATTTTATTCTTTCCCTCAATCTATGCGAATTCCGAATCGAATAAAATTAATTTCTGAGTGGTTATTAAAAGAATTAAAGAATAGAGAGCTGTTAGAACGAAAAGAACTTTGGGTAGAAGAAGAAATACAGCTATTAGATAAAGAAACGTACGCTAAAATTCATAAAAAACTACAACGAGAGAAACGATATGACGCTAATACATTTGATGATTTTGAACGTGAACAACAATTGTTAGCTGCAATGATTGTAAAAAAACATTTTAAACACATTCGTAAACGCGTGAAAAAGTTTCAATTTATTCATACAGCTTCTATTTATTTACAGTTATTTACTGATCCGCTATTTGTAAGAAAATTCACAGATTCTAACAATTTACCGTCAGACTGGAAAGAAATATGTGAAGAAACGGCTAATCGCATACGTAATTTTAATATGGCTTATGAGGATGCGACGCCTTATTTATATTTAAAAGATCAGTTGGGGGATTTACAAAAAAATACATCTGCAAAGCATATATTTATTGATGAAGCACAAGATTATTCGGTATTTCAATTTACCTTTTTGAAACGATTATTTCCGCATAGTAAAATGACAGTACTTGGTGATTTTAATCAGACGATACACACACATGCGACTGAAAATGAATTTTCGCAACTATATACTTTATATGGAGAGGAAAAAAGTAAGAAGATTGAACTTAATCGTAGTTATCGTTCAACAAAACAAATTATTGAATTCACAAGGCAACTGATTCCAGGAGGAAACTGTATTGAACCCTTTGAACGCGAGGGGAGAAAACCGGTTATAACAGCGGTAGAAACAGATGAGGAATTACATCAAAGCATTGTAAATCGAATTAAAAATTTGAAAAAAAATAATCATAAAACGATAGCGATTATTTGTAAAACTGCCGAGGAAAGCAAAGCGGCATATGGCATATTGCAGCAACAGGAACAAATGCACCTTATCGAAAAAGAAACAGCTTCGTTTGATTCCGGGATACTTATTGTGCCTTCATATTTAGCGAAAGGCGTAGAGTTTGACGCTGTTATTATTTATAACGCTTCAAACCAACAATATAGAAAAGAAAGTGAACGTAAGCTTTTTTATACAGCTTGCACACGTGCTATGCACGAGTTATATATTTATTATAAAAAGGAATTAAGTCCTTTTTTATCAGCAGTTAATGTAAATACGTATATTCAGGATAAATAAACGAAACAGAGGTCAGGCTATGAAGCCTGACCTCTGTTTCGTTTACATTTTTATATGGTGGAAGGGAGATTTCGTTGGATTAAATTTCCGTACATCACACATAATAATCCGTAAGAAATTCCAATGATATAGGATGGTTAAAATGTGGAAAACAATAGTTGCCTATCTTCCAGAATGGAAAGTATTTGGACAAGCTTTTATTGTATTGTTCGTCCCATATGTGATTTCAAAAATCTTTAGTTGGATCCATACATTAGAGGAAAAGTAACGGAATGAATGATTCGTGTATTCATTCTTAAGTCAACCATAGAAGACTTACTTTATTAACATCCTCTCAGTCTGATAAACATTTGCATGTGATGCCAAAAGTGGTGATTGCTGGTGAAGTTTAAGTTTAGGCTGTCATTAAATTTGGATATACATTAAGCTTTTTTAAGAGAAAGAGTGATAAGAATGAGAGAGCAGGAGTCAACAAATCAACAAATGAACAAAACAAAGAAAATGTGTGAAGGTGAGCAAGGAATGATGTCCAATCAAAACTCATCTGAAAAATTTATAGGTAACTTTACGTTGGATTTAGAACTTATAAAGCAGGAAATTACTTTTAACTCGGATGTACACTTTCGAGAGTTTAACATTGGCCGTACAGGTATTCGGGCTGCGATCATTTTTGTAGATGGTTTGTCAGATAAAGAGCTCATTGATACACATATTATGAAATCATTAATGAATGATTTTTATGAAGAATATAAACATGATTCATCTTATACGAACGGGACGGTTTCAAAAGAGTTTATTATCGAGCAAGTCCTTTCTATTAGTGAAATAAAAGAAGTTCATGATATTAAAGGGTTGATGTCAAAAGTATTGACAGGGTCAACGGGACTATTAATTGATGGGTCATCAGAAGTATTGATTCTCAGTACAACAAAAGGAAGAACTCGGAATATTGAAGAACCTATTTCAGAGGTATCAGTCCGAGGTCCGCGAATTGGTTTCACAGAAATTTTAAGCGATAATACCGCTCTATTACGACGTCATGGTGAAAATGAAGGCTTATCATTAATAAAATTCCAAGTAGGGAAGCGAGCAAAAAAAGAACTTGTTGTCGCTTATATGAATGAGATTGCTGATTCAGAATTAGTAGAAGAAGTGAAGAGGAGAATTCAAAAAATTGACATTGATAATGTACCAGAATCAGGTTATGTAGAGCAGCTCATCGAAGATAATTATCTCAGTCCGTTTGCGCAGGTGCAGAGTACGGAGCGCCCTGATCGTGTCGTTGCTGCATTGATGGAAGGGCGGGTTGCAATTTTATTAGATGGAACGCCTTTTGTGTTAATCGCTCCAGTTACATTTAGCATGATGATGCAATCTCCTGAAGATTATTATGAACGTTGGATACCAGGTACTCTCATCCGCGTATTACGTTTTGGAGCAGCTATCATTTCTCTTTTTGCACCTGCCCTGTATATTTCCTTTATCTCGTTTCATCCTGGATTGATTCCGACTAAGTTAGCCATTTCTATTTTAGGAGGACGAGAAGGTGTTCCATTTCCTGCATTTATAGAAGCACTTCTTATGGAAATAGCTATCGAAATTTTACGAGAAGCTGGACTTCGTTTGCCAAAACCAATTGGTTCGGCGATGGGAATCGTTGGCGGATTAATCATTGGGCAAGCTGCGGTGGAAGCAGGGATTGTTAGCCCTATGATGGTTATCGTAGTAGCTGCAACGGCCATTTCTTCCTTTGCTCTCTCACCCTATAGTACAGCGATTCCAATACGTATACTGCGTTTTGTAGGCATGTTTTGCGCTGCCTTGTTTGGCTTGTACGGACTCATTTTGTTTTTTCTCTTCTTATGCAGTCATTTGGTGAAGCTGAAGAGCTTTGGTGTGCCATATGTTAGTCCAGCTGTTCCTTATCGATCAAGTGATTGGAAAGACTTTATCGTTCGCGTCCCATTTCAGATGATGAAACGTCGCCCGAAGATGCTGCATCCGAAAGACCCAATACGAAAAGGATAGTTTACTTTGAAGAGGAAGTGACCAGCGATGATTACCGATCCTAAAGATCGAATTGAGACTTCACAAGCGGCAGTCATTATGATCAACTATGTACTTGCGTCAGGTATTCTCACCTTACCTAGAACAGCTGGCGAAAAAGTGAAAACACCAGATGTCTGGATAACTGTTATTTTAGGCGGATTGATTGCGATGGTTATGGGAGTGATTATAGTCAAATTAAGCCAACAATTTCCCAATAAAACATTTTATCAGTACAGCCAAGACATTGTAGGAAAATGGATAGGCGGCTTACTAAGTCTATGTATTATCATTTACTTTTTTACGCTTTCCTCATTTGAAGTGAGAGTACTGGAGGAAGTAACAAGTTTCTTTTTACTGGAAGGAACCCCTGGCTGGGCTATTATTATGACGTTTATGTGGGTGGGTCTCTATTTGATGATAGGTGGCATCAATCCAATGGCTCGTATGTTTGGGATTATATTTCCGATTACAATCTTCATTTTTTTGTTAACGGCTTTTATGAGTATCGGAATATTCGAGATAGATAATCTCCGGCCGGTATTAGGATTAGGTATTATGCCAGTACTAAAAGGGATTAAAACAACAACTCTCGCTTATTCAGGTGCGGAAATCATGTTGCTCCTGTTGGTGTTTATGGAGAAGCCAAACAAAGGTGTAAAGGTTGTATTAGTTGGAATTACTATTCCTTTGATCTTTTATGTAATTACTGTTGTGATGGTAATTGGAGCTTTTTCTATCGATGGAGTAGTAACGAGAACATGGCCAACGTTTGATCTTATGAGAAGTTTTGAAATCCCCGGTTTAATATTTGAAAGGTTTGAATCTTTATTACTTGTAATATGGATTATGCAAATCTTTTCAACTTATACAATTTGTTACTATGCGGCTGCATTTGGCTTGGCTCAACTTTTTAAAAAGAACATTCATTCGTTTTTGTATGGATTACTGCCAATCGTTTACATCCTTGCTTTAATTCCTAAAAATACGAATGATTTATTCAAATTTGGTGATATGATTGGGAATACTGCTTTTTGTTTATTCGGTGTATTGCCAATTTTTCTTCTTATGACTGTGAGGTGGAGGAAACGAAAAAATGAAACAAAATCATAAAAATATACGATTCCTCCTTATTTTATCGTTGGTATTTTTACTTTTTTCTCTTACAGGATGCTGGAGTAGTCATGAAATTGAGGAGCTTGGTTTTGAAGTCGGTTTAGCATTTGATAAAGGAAAGGAGTCGGCTACTGAAAAAGGACTAGAAGAAGAAGGAGGTGGATATGCAAAAAAGAACCTGATTACCTCCACCTATCAATTTGTGAAACCGCAAGCATCAGGTGGAGGGGGGAAGGGCGGGGCCTCGCAAGGGAAAGCTTATACGAATGTTTCCGAAACTGGAGATTCTCTTCATCAAATGATTCGTGAAGTTTCATTAAGAAGAGATCGCCCTGTAATTTTTCATCATACGAAAGTGATTGTTATTAGTGCAAATCTGGCGCGTACGTATAGCTTAAAAAAAATAATGGATATTTACCTTCGTGATAATGAAATTCGACCAAGTTGCCTTATGTTAATTAGCAAAGGCCGAGCTAGTAAGACGCTAGAAATGAAGGAAGCAGGGGAAATTCCAGCGCTTCGCCTGTATGGAATTGCAGATAATCAATATAGAACGTCAAGAATTTTGCCTCCTGTTCCTCTTGCTAAATTGCCAGGAAAGATGCAGTCAGAATCCAGTTTTCTTTTGCAAAATGTTATTTCATCAAAAGGAGAAGTGAAATTTTCGGGAGCTGCTATCATAAAAGGAAAGACAAAAAAATTGCATGGTTTTTTGTCTGAAAAGGAATTGGAAGGCTTAACATGGATAACAGGGAAAGGGAAAGGTGGTCTAGTAAAAGGTATTGATAAAGAGACAGGCCAGCCGATTATGTATGAGGTTGTGTCTATGAAAAGTACAATCACCCCACATGTTAAAGGAAACAAAATTTCTTTTGATGTAAAAATCGAATCAGAGGGTCGTATATCTGAAAATTGGGTTACTTCGGGAAATCCTTTTAATAATAAATTTCTAAGAAGAGCAGAAAAAGCTGCTATACAAGAAGTGAATCGACTAGTAGATCACACATTAAAAAAGATACAAAAAGAATATGAAGTTGACGTTGCTGGCTTTGGAAACAGATTAAGAATTAAGAACCCAAAAGTATGGGAAAAGGTCAAAAAAGATTGGGATAAAACATTTAGTAAAGTTCCAATTAAATATAGCGTAAAAATAAACATTAAAGATTATGGAGCAAAAGGATCTTAATAGAAGAGAAAAGAACAGTGCGTGTAAATGTCACTGTTCTAATTTTTGTAAATCTAAATTGGATTTCATTGCATATACACTAATAATTTATCTACACTGACTATGGTTTTCTTATTTACAGTGACATGGGCTTTCCCAAGGATGAATCCACTCTTATTACGAATAACTTCATAATATAGATCTAATCGATCACCAGGCTGAACGGATTCTAAAAAATCTACTCCCTCAAGTGATGAAAGAAATCCAAATCCATCAGTATTTTCCACGCTGACAAATGCTCCGAGTTGTGCAATTGCTTCAACAATTAACATGTGTGGCATCGGCGTTTGCAATTCGGTTATAAACCATTCGTTACAACTTATATTTTTATAACCTTTTACCTATTTTCCTGACTCCATTTCAACGATGCCATCGATCATTAAAAATGGATACCGGTGTGGGAGTATGCTTTGAATATTAATATTACTCATGCATGACCTCCTTGATTATATTTAGATAAGAGAGAAGAACAGTGGATGTGTTCTCGTATTCTTTTTATAACGCCACTTGCTTTCTTCACATGTGGTAGGGAAAGGCCTTAACTGCTTTTACGCACGGTCAAGTACTCTAAAGTGGTTTTTATGTCGTTTTTTTAACTCGTATATATAGAAAAGGGTAGAAAAAGTGTAACTAATTTTTGATTAAAGCACTCTCACTAGAAAAAATGCCGCTATTTTTAATGTTGTTAACTACTTGTTTTAATTTTTCTTCATTTTGAACAAGGGCAATGCGAACAAAACCTTCTCCATGTGGGCCAAATGCATGACCTGGTGTAACAACGACATTGGCACGATTAATTAATGCATATGCAAATTCCAAAGAAGTATAATCTTTTGGAACTTCTGCCCATATAAACATGCTTCCAGCAGGCTTTTCAACATGCCAACCCGCTTTGGCTAGCCCATCAATAAATATGTCTCTTCGTTTTTGATAAATTTTCCGATTTGCTGCGCAATATGCAGTACCTTCTTTTAAAGCAACAGTTGCTGCTTTTTGAATTGGAAGAAAGACTCCATAGTCTGTATTTGATTTAAATTGGTTGAGCGCTCCGACGATTTCTTCATTTCCAATTATGTAACCAATACGGCTACCAGCTAAGCTATAGCTTTTAGATAAAGAGTTAATCTCCACACCGACGTCTTTTGCTCCAGGAACTGAGAGGAAGCTAATAGGTTTTTGATCATCATAATAGAATTCAGAATAAGCGAAGTCATGAACAACGATAATATTATATTCTTTTGCAAAAGTAATCACATCAGTAAAAAATGATTCCGTTGCCATTGCTGGTACTGGATTACCTGGAAAGTTTAAAATCATCATTTTTGCTTTTTGAGCAACTTCTTTTGGGATTGAATGTAAATCAGGAAGAAAATGATTTTCTTTTTTTAACGGCATAAAATACGGAGTTGCTCCTGCCATCGCAAGACCTGTCGCATATGCTGTGTAACCTGGATCTGGAACAAGAATAATATCGCCTGGATCAGCAAAAACCATTGGTAAATGAACAAGTCCGTCTTGTGATCCCATTAATAATAAAACCTCATTATCAGCATTTAAAGTGACATGATGATGTATCTTATAATATTCTGTTACGGCTGCGTGAAATTCTTGTGTACCAGTTAAAGTATATCCATAATTAGTCTTTTCGTTTGCTGCATTTACAAGTGTATTTATGACAATATCAGCAGGGGGCATATCCGGGTTTCCGATACTTAAATCAATAATTGCATGACCTTCTGCTATTTTCTTTTTTTTATATGTTGCTAGTTCACTAAAAATTGATGCTTGAAATGCTTCCATTCGATTTGCTAGCGTGAAATTCATGAATAACGCCTCCTAAAATACTGGTGTTGTAGTTATAACTTGTCTTGGAATTCTTATTATTTTATTTTTCTGAAAACACATACAAATATATTTTATCATTTTTTATGAAGATGTAAAAATAGTGTTGGTTGTAAAATTTCCTTTACCGTATATTTTATTTTAAAAATAATACTTACACAAAAAAAGAAGTTCTTAGAACATATGTTAACTTTGATTTTTATAACTAATTTTCGTAATTATGGAAATAATAGAGAGTGTATATCAACAAAAGGAGAAATACAAAATGAAGCAAATTCCTATCGGTGTATCAAATCGACATATTCATGTGACAAAAGAAGACTTAGAAAAGCTTTTTGGAAATGGCTATGAGTTAACGGTAGCAAAGGAGCTTTCTCAACCCGGAGAATTCGCAGCTGAAGAAACAGTTACGATTAAAACTGAGAAAGCCGAAATTGCGAAAGTACGAATCCTAGGACCTGTTCGCAAATTTACACAAGTAGAGATTTCAAAAACAGATGCTCGTCATCTTGGCATCAATGCCCCGCTTCGCTCTTCAGGAAACATTGATGGGACACCTGGTATTACTTTAATTGGTCCAAATGGTGAAGTTCAAATTGATAAAGGTGTAATTGTCGCTGAGCGGCATATTCATATGACAGCACAAGATGCAGCGCAGTTTCAAGTGAGCGATGGACAATATGTGAGTGTTAAAGTTAAAAGTGAGAGAGGATTGATTTTTAATCAAGTATTAATCCGGGTGAAGGATACATATGCTTTAGACATGCATATAGATACTGATGAAGCAAACAGCGGAAACATAAAAACAGGAGATTTCGGTGAACTAATTATATAATAATGAAAGCCATCTCAAAAATGAGATGGCTCCTACATATTCGGTGTTTGGGAAGTATCTTTGCTTAGTTGTTTTTGCTGTAAAACCGAAATGAAAATAATAAATAAGGAAATAACACCAAAGATAAGCACCATATACTGCAATCCAATTGTATCCAAGAAAAAACCAGTTCCAAGTAAAACAATTTGGAACATTACACGATCAAACATATTACGGAATGAGAATATTCGTCCATGGTAGCTTTTATCAATTTTCGTTTGGAAAATTGTTGACATAACAGGAAAGAAGCAGCCCACACTAAAACCAAACATACCAAAAGAGACAAGTGTCATCCATTTTATATCGCTGAAATAGAGAGATAAATGGGAGAAAGCAATGCAAAATGAAAAAATATACAGTAACTTATATGATGAAACACGTTCGGATAAACGTTTAATAACAAATGCACCAAGCATAAATGCTAGACCTTCAATTGTATAAATAAACCCTTTAATTGTTGTGTCATGCTGCATTTCACTAATATTTATAACCATTAAATTAAAACCGCCAATAAATAAAAGTGGAATAATACTTAAAATTAAAGCACGAAATGCAATTGGGATTTCTTTTAAAATACGAAATACTTCCATAAAACTTGTATTTTGACGTTGCTTTTCATTTGTTATATTTGTTTTTGTATCTTCAAAGTTTAAGAAAAAGGTAGAAAAGAATAATAGTGCGTATGCAGCCATCGAAAAAGCGTACATATATTTTAAACTCATTATAACGAGAAGAACACCGCCAAGCGATGTACCAACAATACGAGCAATCGTTGCGATATTCATATGAATCCCATTCATTTGTAATAGTTCATGCTCCTGAACGATAAGAGGGATAACAGATTGCAGTGCAGGGAAGTAAAAAGCTGCAGAAATTTGAATGGTGATCATAAATAAAATCATAAATGCAATGCTTTCATAATGAATAGCAAAAAACATAAAAATAACGCTTATGACACGACCAAACCCTGCATATAAAAGTACTTTTTTCTTGGAATATTGGTCAATAAATCTTCCGGCCATGGGACCAACAAGAACGCCAGCTAATAAACCAATAAACATAATAACGGACTTCATAAAATCAGATGGAACATGCTTTTGCATGAATTCCAAATTTCCTAAAATCCCAAGCCATAAACCAACCCCAGCAATAAATTCACCGGTGAGAACAACCCATACATTTTTATTATGCCACATAGAATAACCTCTCAGTCTCTAATTGTAGTAAAAACCGTATATAAAACCTCCTTTTTCATACTATCCTATAACTTCATTTTTTGAGTTAGAGTATATATTAAAGGTTTAAAAGAGGATTTTCAATTTTTTTGATTTAGAGGTTATTTCTGTTGCTGATAGCGCAACGTATTACTCCATTTTAAAATAAATTGCTATTTCACCTATTGAAAATGGTAATTATATCCATTATAATTTACTTACCGGTAAGTAAATAAAAAGGAGATTAAAAACCATGTCAATCAAATATGAACAAATTTTAGAAGTCGCATATAAATTATTTGCCGAAAATGGATTTGAAAGAACTAGTTTATCTATGATTGCAAAAGAAGTAGGTGTGACTAAACCTGCAATTTATTATTACTTTTCTTCAAAAGAAGAATTAATGAAAGAATTGTTTAAAGTAATTATAAAAGAAATAAATTTCTCTAAATTTTTTTCAATTTCTAACTATAGTAAAGAAAATTTTGAAACACAGCTTATACATGACGGAATTCATATGATACAAGTTCAAGAAAAAGACGTCTATTACTCCAAAATATTAAATGAATACGTTATGTTGAGCATGCGCGAAGAAAAGTATGGAAACTGGCTACAGGAAATATTACAGGATTATTTAAAAGGGTTTATTGAAATTTTACACTTTGGAGCTGAAATAGGAGTACTAAAAAATGAAAAAATTGAAGCGAAGGCACAATTGCTAACTTTAGTTGTAGAGGGATTAGATAAATATGTAGGAAGTTCATTCAATCTCCATGCGGAAGAAATTTGGAGGTTAACGGTAAAGAGTATTTTATAAAGGGGAGTAATACTATGGTTGAAAAATCAAAAAGAATAACAGGTTTCGATTTTGCTAGGGCACTTGCGATATTTGGAATGGTCATTGTGAATTATAAACTAGCAATGGGAGCAGATGGTAATGGGGCAGCGTGGATTATTTATTTCACAGGCCTTTTTGAAGGAAGGGCGTCTGCAATATTTGTTATTTTGGCTGGAATTGGTATCTCTCTTATGACCAAACAAGCACGCGTAACGAAAGATCCTACTCTTATAAATAAGAGTAAACATACAATTTGGAGAAGAGCGATATTTTTATTCATTCTGGGAATATTCTTATATACAATCGGCTGGAGCGCTGATATATTACACTATTATGCATTTTATATGTTTCTATCCTCTTTTTATATTGTCGCATCAAATCGTACTCTTCTATATTTTTTCATCGGAATTTTAACTACAGCACAAATTTTTCAACTTATATTTGATTATACGAAAGGCTGGGATACAACTTTCCATGAATACCCTGCGTTTTGGACACTAGCAGGTTTTTGGCGTAATCTCTTATTCAATGGATTTCATCCTATTTTTCCTTGGTTTTGCTTCTTATTACTCGGTATGTTGTTAGGAAGGCTAGATTTTGCACGAAATGATATAAGAAAAAAATTATTATGGTATTCTTCTTTTTCATTTCTTGTATTAGAAAGTCTTTCGTTTTTTTTTATTAAAACAATAAGTCCCTATATAGGCGGAGATATTGCAATATATATCTTTTCCACAAAACCCATGCCTCCAAATCTATTTTATATTTTATCTAGTTCAAGTACGGCTATTATCGTGATTATCTTATGTATATATGTCTCAGAAATTTTCACTAAAAATGTAATTATAAAATCTCTTATTCTAACAGGACAAATGGCATTAACACATTATATTGGTCACGTCCTCTTTTTATTTCCTTTAGTAGCTGGAAATTTGTTAGAAAATCAAACTCTATATATTTCGCTTATGTGGTCTATTGTTTTCTTTATAATTGCAATTGTTCTGTCCTATATTTGGCGATCTCGTCTTACGAGAGGACCAATCGAATTACTCATGAGAAAATATAGTGATTAATGATTGAGAATATGTCATATTTTCTATCTTGTGAGATTCATAGTAATCGATATACTTGATAGAGTGGAATATATTTAGCAGGGAGCAATAACAATGATTCGTGTACGTATTGAAGGAACAGAAACTGAAGTTATGCGATTTTTAAAAGATATGCCTGAGGTGCCTGGATATGAAAGAACATATTCACGTGAACCACGAAAGGGAAATAATCCGAAGTATACAAATAGCAAGAGTGTTTTAGCATATCTCACATATAAGCAAATAAAATAACCGATCCTATTTAGGATTGGTTATTTTATTTTATATAAGATAGAGAAGAAATATACTTATAGCCTTAATGAGTAGGTAATGAGGTTTATATGGAAATACGACGAACACAGAATGTTAATTTTTATATTTTTCAACCAATAAAATACAAAAATATATTGACTATTTAATTGAGAAACATTATCATTTTAATTGTTATATTGATAGTGATAATCATTATCAATAAATTAATAATAGATAAATGAAGCCCTAAAATTTATTTCTTAATTACCTACATCTTAGGAAAGGAAAATAGCTATATGAATCTTACAGGAAAAGTGGCACTCGTTACAGGCGCTGCCCAAGGTATTGGAGAAGCAGTAGTACGCATATTTGGTGAGTATGGTGTACAAGTTGCTGCTGTAGATAAAAATATAACTGCACTAGATAAACTTGTTTCTGACCTAACTGCTAAAGGTGTTTTTACGAAAGCGTTTGCCGTAGATGTTAGTGACAGCGCATGTGTTGAAGACATTGTCAATCAAATTGAAAATGAAATGGGACCAATTGAAATTTTAGTTAATGTCGCTGGCATACTTCGCATGAGTCCCATTGATTTGTTGAGCGACGAAGAGTGGAATGAGGTTTTTTCAGTTAATTCCACTGGAGTTTTTTATGTATCTCGTTCAGTGAGCCGACGCATGATGTCTCGCAAGTCTGGTTCGATTGTAACAGTGGGCTCAAATGCTGCATCTGTACCACGAATGCATATGTCCGCCTATGCAGCGTCTAAAGCAGCGGCAACAATGTTTACAAAATGTCTTGGTTTAGAGATGGCTAAATATAACGTTCGTTGTAACTTAGTTTCTCCAGGTTCAACATATACTGAAATGCAGCGGCTACTTTGGAATGATGAAAATGGAGTTGAAAAAATCATTGCAGGTTCGCAAGATACGTACAGATTAGGAATTCCATTAAACAAAATAGCAACTCCTTTAGAAATTGCTGAAGGAGTTCTGTTTTTAGTTTCAGATAAAGCAAGTCATATCACAATGCATAATTTGTGTATTGATGGCGGTGCTACTTTAGGAGTCTAAATTTAAATAGAGGAGGCTGTAAAATGATGAATCATACAACTGCTTTAAGGGAGTTAGCGCCAAAGCTATTAGATGACTATAAAGCTGAATCTTCTTTCTTTTTTGCTTCACCTTATCGAACCATACTTGCCGAAGGAGTGTTTACTACAGTGAAGCATAATCAAGTAGAAAATTTTCCAGAGCTTGTTCATGCTGTACTAAGTAATGCAAAGCAAGCGGGCCATCGTAATCCAATTGTTGTAGGTGCTTTACCTTTTGACAGACAACGACCTGTACAGCTTGTTGTACCTCAGGAAAGCAGGGTTGCTGATTGCTTACAATTCGCTGCTCAAGATCAAGTCCAGCTGTCTTCTACACTTACATATGAAATGAAACCTGTTCCATCACCTGCAGAATATATGCGTGGTGTAGAACAAGGATTAGCAAAAATAAAAGCAGGTGACTTTAAGAAAATTGTTCTATCTAGATCACTGGATTTGAATTCTCCAGAAAAGATTAATATTCAAAAGATACTTCGTGATTTAGCGAAGCACAATAAACACGGATATACGTTTGCGGTAGATTTACCGAAGAGTGAAGAGGAAAAGAATAGCGATATTTCACTAGAACGTAGTCGCACACTTATAGGAGCTAGTCCAGAGTTACTTGTTTCACGTAATGGAATGCAAGTCGTTTCTAATCCTCTGGCAGGATCTAGACCTCGAAGTGAAGACCCTGTAGAAGATAAGAGACGGGCAGAGGAACTACTTTCTTCAGCTAAAGATTTGCATGAACACGCTGTTGTTGTTGAAGCAGTAGCTGCTGCATTACGTCCGTACTGTCGTATATTATACGTTCCGGAAAAGCCATCATTAATAAATAGTGAAACGATGTGGCATTTGTCTACAGAAGTAAAAGGAGAATTATTTGATACATCCGTTTCTTCATTAGAACTTGCACTTGCGTTGCATCCCACACCGGCTGTTTGCGGAACTCCAACTGAAAAAGCTAGGGAAGCTATTAAAGAAATTGAACCGTTTGACCGAGGATTTTTCACTGGGATGCTTGGCTGGAATGATTTAAATGGTGATGGTGAATGGATTGTTACCATTCGATGTGCGGAAATTGAGGAGAATTCACTTCGTTTATTCGCGGGAGCTGGTGTTGTTGCAGATTCAAAACCCGTGGAAGAATTAGCCGAAACATCTGCTAAATTTCGCACGATGCTACGTGCCATGGGATTGAATAATGAATTACTGGAGGGATAAACGATGTTAACAGGATGCTGCGAGTGGCCGAAGGAATTTGCAGATCAATATAGAGAGAAAGATTGCTGGCGCGGGGAGACGTTTGGAAAAATGCTACGAGAACGTGCAGAAAAGCATGGTGATCGAATTGCAATTACAAGTGGAGACACGTATGTAAGTTATGCTGAACTTGATAACAAAGTAGATCGTTTAGCTGCAGGTCTTCGAAGTTTAGGAATAAAGCAAAAAGATCGAGTTGTTCTTCAATTACCTAATGTTGTGGAATTTTTTGAAGTATGTTTTGCGCTCTTTAGGATTGGTGCGCTTCCAGTCTTTGCATTGCCATCACATCGAAGTAGTGAGATAAGTTATTTTTGTGAATTTGCTGAAGCAACGGCTTATATTATTTCTGATAAACAGCTCGGATTTGATTATCGCAAGCTTGCTAGAGAAGTAAAAGAGAAAGTACCAACGTTACAACATGTCATAGTTGTAGGAGAAGAAGAGGAGTTTGTAGGAATACATGACCTCTATATGGACCCAGTCAATCAGTCCCAAGTACAATCTAATGATGTAGCGTTTCTACAATTATCTGGCGGAACAACGGGGTTATCTAAATTAATTCCACGAACACATGATGACTATATTTATAGCTTACGAGCAAGTGCTGAAATTTGTAAATTGGATAAAGCCAGTGTGTATCTAGCTGTACTTCCTGTTGCACATAACTATCCACTTAGTTCACCGGGAGTTCTTGGAACATTATATGCCGGAGGAAGGGTAGTGCTTGCTTCTGGAGGAAGTCCTGATGAATCTTTTTCTCTTATCGAAAAGGAACGCGTTACAATAACAGCACTTGTACCACCACTTGCGATGGTATGGCTTGATGCAGTAGCGTCTCGAAATAATGATTTATCGAGTCTTCAAGTTTTGCAGGTGGGTGGTGCGAAATTTAGTGCTGAAGTTGCTAAGCGTATACGCCCGGCATTTAATTGTACATTACAACAAGTTTTTGGTATGGCTGAGGGATTAGTGAATTATACGAGATTGGATGATTCAGAAGAAATCATTATTCATACGCAAGGAAGACCGATGTCCGAGTTTGATGAAATTCGTGTCGTTGATGAAAAGGATCATGATGTGGCGCCAGGACAAGTAGGGAGTTTGTTAACTCGTGGACCTTATACAATCCGTGGTTATTATAAAGCTGAAGAACATAACGATAAATCATTTACTTCCGATGGATTTTATCGCACTGGCGATCTTGTCAAAGTAAATGAGCAAGGTTATCTAATAGTGGAAGGGCGCGATAAGGATCAAATTAATCGCGGCGGCGAGAAAGTTGCTGCTGAAGAAGTTGAAAATCATCTTCTAGCTCATTCAGCTGTACATGATGTAGCAATTGTATCCATGCCAGATGATTATTTAGGTGAACGTACTTGTGCCTTCGTAATAGCACGCGGACAAGCACCAACTGTCAGTGATTTAAAAATGTTCTTAAGAGACCGTGGGATTGCAGCATATAAAATTCCAGATCGTATCGAGTTTGTAAAATCATTTCCACAAACTAGTGTAGGAAAAGTAAGCAAAAAAGAATTGCGTAAAGTTATTGCTGAAAAACTTAATTTTACAGTGTAGTCATAGATTGTCTATAAATAATTTTAATAATACTCGGAAGGAAGTGATTAGATGGCTATTCCGGCTATCTCAGTATACACAATGCCAGTAGAGGCAGATTTACCAAATAATAAAGTAATGTGGAAGCCAGATCCTAAACGCGCAGTTCTTCTCATTCATGATATGCAAGAGTATTTTTTGGATGCATATCATGCAGCGGAATCACCGAGAGTAGAACTTATTTCAAATATTCAATCAATCAGAAAAATATGTAAAGGACTTAACATTCCTGTTATTTATACAGCGCAGCCAGGTGGACAAACAATAGAACAAAGAGGATTATTGCAAGATTTTTGGGGGGCTGGCATTCCTGATGGGCCTCATAAGAAAAAGATTGTAGATGAACTTGCTCCAGATAGGGATGATATTTTCCTTACAAAATGGAGATATAGTGCTTTCAAGAAAACAAATCTTTTAGAAATTTTACACGAACAAGGGCGTGATCAGCTTATTATTTGCGGGGTATATGCGCATATTGGATGCCTTTTAACAGCGTGTGAGGCATTTATGGATGGGATTCAGCCATTTTTCATTGCTGATGCAGTTGCTGATTTTTCACAAGAACATCATAAACAAGCTTTGCAGTACGCATCTGATCGTTGTGCAGTAACTTTAACAACAAATTCATTATCGAAATATTTAGAGGATTATAACGACACTTCTTCGATAGAGAGAGATTCAAGATTTACATTACAACGAGTACATGAGCAAGTAGCGGAATTGCTTCGTGAATCACCATCTGCTATTGGAGAGGAGGAAGATTTATTAAATAGAGGACTCGACTCAATTAGAATTATGAGTTTAGTAGAGAAGTGGCGCCAGATGGGGGTAGAAGTTACATTCGCAGATTTAGCTGAACGTCCAACAATTTCTGAATGGTTTCATTTGTTGTCTTCTCAAACAGAAAAGATGCTGTCAAATACGGATAACATGATAAAGGAGTAAGTACGAATGTCTAATTATCAAGAGGTTCGCTATTCATTGTCAGGTGCGCAAACAGGTATGTGGTTTGCGCAGCAACTTGATCCAGAGAATCCAATTTATAATACTGGTGAGTATATAGAAATACATGGTGCAGTAGATACAAAAATATTTGAGGTAGCAGTGCGTAAGGTTGTAATGGAAACTGAATCTTTACATGTTCATTTTGAGGAAGATGAAAACGGGCCATGGCAAGTTATTGAGAATTCTCCTGAATTTCATATGCATATAATCGATGTTAGTGGAGAAGAGAACCCGATAAAAGCCGCTGAAGCTTGGATGGAATTAGATTTATCTAAGCCGATTAACTTGAAAAAGGACAGGCTGTATACAGAGGCGCTTTTTAAAGTTTCTTCTAATCGTTTCTTTTGGTATCAGCGCATTCACCATATTGTAATGGATGGCTATGGTTTTTCGTTACTTGCAGAGCGAGTAGCAAAAGTGTATACGGCATTAATGAGTAATCAATCGTATGATGAGCGTTCATTTGGACACTTACATACTATGTTAGAGGAGGACGCAACATATCGTACATCAGAACAATTTGAGAAGGATCGTGATTTTTGGTTAGAACGCTTTCAAGATCAACCCGAAGTAGTAAGTTTGGCAGAACGCGCTTCTAGAACATCAAGAGCATTTCTTCGTCAAACAGCCTATCTGTCTCATTTAAGTACAGAATCTTTGCAAAAGGTTGCACATAAGTGCAGTGCAAGTTGGCCGGAGCTTATTATAGCCGCAACTGCAATCTATATTTACAAACTAACAAGTGCAAAGGATGTAATTCTAGGTTTACCGATAATGGGACGATTAGGATCTGCATCTATTAATGTTCCTAGTATGGTTATGAATGTAGTCCCGTTGCGCTTATCTATAAGCTCCGATTTGAGTTTTGCTGAGGTTATTCAAAATGTTTCTCATGAGATCCGTAATATACGCCTTCATCATAAGTATCGTCATGAGGAATTGCGACGAGATTTGAAATTATTAGGAGAAAATCAAAGGTTATTTGGGCCAATGATTAATGTAATGCCATTTGATTATGGTCTAAACTTTGCAGGAAATCGTGGAATGAAACATAATCTTTCAGCAGGACCAGTTGATGATCTTTCAATAAATGTGTCAAATGAGTTTGGTGGAAACGGCTTAAGGATTCATTTTGACGCAAATCCTGAGGTGTATAACGTGGAAGAGCTACTAATTCATAAAATGAGATTTGTGAATCTTCTGGAAAACATCTTGAATTTTCAAGTAAATTCACCGATTGGAAAACTAGAACTCTTACTTCATGAAGAACGTAAGCAAGTTTTGGTCGAATGGAATCAAAATACGAAGGAAGATTCATTCATAAGTGTACCTGCTCTCATTGAAAAACAAGTAAGTAAATCTTCTGATTCTACTGCTGTAGTATGTAATGGGGTGGAGCTTACCTATAAAGAATTAAATGAACAGGCAAATCAACTTGCTCATTTCTTGCTAGAACAGGGCGTTCAATCTAAACAATTCGTAGCGTTAGCATTTCCAAGATCTGTAGAGATGGTTATTGGGATGCTAGCAGTTCTTAAGACAGGTGCAGCGTATTTACCGATCGATCCAGAATATCCAGAGGATAGAATTACGTATATACTAAGCGATGCGCAGCCTGTTTGTATCCTAACACATTCTTCTGTTTTGGCTAATTTACCGAATGAGGGTCACACAACAATAGTTGTATTTGATAATAAGGATACAAAAGAGGAGTTAAGAGGATATCCGAAAAGTAATCTAGATTCATTTGATAGCGTATCACTTTTAAATCCTGCATATACAATTTATACTTCGGGGTCAACAGGTAAGCCAAAAGGTGTAGTTGTGCCAATGCAAAGCTTAAGTAACTTTTTATTGGCAATGCAAGATCAATTCTCATTACATGCAAATGACCGTTTGTTAGCTGTTACAACTTTTGCGTTTGATATTTCCGCTTTAGAAATCTATTTACCACTTATTAGTGGATCGAGCGTTCAAGTTGCTAAGAAGGAAGCAGTCCAAGATTCGACTGTATTAACAGAGATTATTCAAAAAGAAAATATTACAATTATGCAGGCTACACCAACACTTTGGCATACACTTGTAACGGATTATCCAGAAAGGTTAATAGGACTTAAAGTTCTTGTTGGTGGTGAAGCGCTTCCTTCTAATCTAGCATGTAAGTTAAAAGAATTAAATTGTCATGTTACCAATCTTTATGGACCAACTGAAACAACAATTTGGTCAACTTTAATGAATATGGAAGAAGAGAACGGTACACCTTCTATTGGAAGACCGATTTGGAATACGCAAGTATTTGTACTAGATGCAAGTCTACAACCTGTGCCACCTGGAGTAATTGGTGAATTGTATATTGCTGGTGCTGGACTGGCAAATGGATATTTAGGAAGACCTGATTTAACAGCTGAACGGTTTGTTGCTAACCCATATGGACCACCCGGCACACGCATGTACCGTACAGGTGACCTTGTCAAATGGCGTATGGATGGTTCATTAGATTATGTTAGTCGTTCCGATCATCAAATTAAGATTCGTGGGTTCCGCATTGAGCTAGCTGAAGTGGAAACGGTATTGCAGAAACATCCTCATGTAGAACAAGTAATTGTAATCGTTCGTGAGGATCAACCTGGTGAGAAACGCTTAGTTGCTTATATTGTACCTCATGTTGAAGGAAGCTTTGACTCTGCAGAGTTTCGGACGTATGCTGCAGAAAACTTGCCAAGTTATATGATACCATCGGCGATTATGATTTTATCTGAATTGCCGTTAACACCGAACGGAAAAATTAATCGTCAAGCATTGCCAGCACCTAATTTTAATTTATTTGTTAGTGAACGCGTAGCTAGAAATCCAAAAGAAGAAATTTTATGCGATTTGTTTGCAGAAGTATTGAATCTAGCGAGGGTTGGAATAGATGATAACTTCTTTGAAATAGGTGGCCATTCTCTATTAGCTGCTCGTTTAATGAGCCGTATTCGTGAAACGTTAGGTGTAGAATTAAGGATTGGAAAACTATTTGAATCGCCAACTGTTGCTAAACTTGTTAAACAGCTAGATAGTGCTCAAAGTGCAAGACCAGCCGTTCAAAAAGTGGAACGTTCCAAGGAAGTACCACTTTCTTTTGCGCAGCGTCGTTTATGGTTTTTAAACTGTTTAGAAGGTCCAAGCCCAACTTACAATATTCCGGTAGTGATTCGGATGTCCGGAGAATTAAATCACGAGGCTTTACAAGGCGCATTCTATGATGTTGTCGATCGGCATGAGACGCTGCGAACAATTTTTCCAAATACGCTTGGTATGTCACACCAGCAGATTTTGGAGACTATTGATGCTATACCGAATCTCATAATTACACATACAACTGAGTCAGAATTACCTGAATTACTTGCTGAAACAGTACGATATAGCTTTAAACTGGCAGAAGAGCCCGCTATTCGAATTCAGCTTTTTGAAATAAACCCCAATGAGCATGTACTACTTATATTATTACATCATATTGTTGGCGATGGCTGGTCTTTAAATCCGCTATCAAGAGATCTTGCTGCTGCCTATCAAGCGCGTTGTCAAGGTGAACCAGTTCAGTGGAAGTCACTTCCGGTGCAGTATGCGGATTACGCTCTTTGGCAGCAGGAGTTGTTAGGAAATGAGAGTACACAAGATGGGCTTATTTCACAACAAATTGATTTTTGGAAAGAAGAGTTGAAAGATTTACCAGAGCAAATTGAGTTACCTATAGATTTTCAGCGTCCCGCGGAAACGAGTTACCGCGGAGAAACGATACATTTCCATTTGAATTCTGAGTTACATGAACGATTATTAGAGCTTGCTCGAAAAAATAGTGTTAGCTTATTTATGGTCTTACAATCTGGCCTTGCAGCATTACTTACACGGTTAGGAGCCGGAACTGATATTCCAATAGGAAGTCCAATTGCCGGACGTAATGATGATGCTCTCGGAGATATTGTTGGATTGTTCGTAAATACACTTGTTTTACGTACAGATACATCTGGAGATCCTAGCTTTAGTGAGCTTTTAAGTCGTGTACGTAAGGTCAATCTTGCAGCATATGAACATCAAGATGTCCCATTTGAAAGACTTGTTGAAGTATTGAATCCCATACGTTCGAGAAATAGTCATCCACTATTTCAAATTATGTTAGCTTTTCAAAATACACCAGAAGCTACACTAGATGTGCCGAATTTAGAAACAATCATTGAGATTGAAAGTGTTGGGTCATCAAAATTTGATCTTACTATTGAATTAAGTGAACGTAACACTGCTGAAGGTACACCAAATGGCTTACACGGTTTAGTTGAATACAGTACAGATTTATTTAAACGCGAAACAATAGAAAAACTCGCTGCACGTTTATTGCGATTGTTAGAAAATGCTGTAGAAAATCCAGATCAACCGATTGGATGTTTAGAAATCTTAATACAAGAAGAGCGTCAAACAGTACTACAAAAATGGAATAGTGATGTTCAGCTTATACCTGAAATGACTTTACCAAAATTATTCGAAAAGCAAGTTCAACGTACACCAGAAGCTACTGCAGTAGTATTTGAAAATACTAAAATAAGTTATGCAGAGCTAAATAAGAAAGCAAATCAGCTCGCACGCCTATTGATTGCGAAAGGTGTTGGACCAGAAAAAATGGTTGCTTTAGCAATGTCAAGATCGTTAGAAATGGTTGTCAGCTTATTAGCAGTTCTGAAAGCTGGTGGTGGATATTTACCGTTAGATCCTGATTATCCATCCGATCGTATCGCGTTTATGTTAAATGATACAAAACCTACTTGTGTCATTACAAACACACAAGTAGTAATTGATTGTGGCAAGATACCAAAAATTGTAGTTGATGATTCGAAAATAATTGGAGAATTAAGTAAGCATAGCGAAGAGAATATAGGAGATATAGAACGAATACAACTGTTATCACCTTTACATATCGCCTATGTTATTTACACATCAGGTTCGACAGGTAGACCAAAAGGTGTAATGATTCCTCATCAAAATGTCTTTAGACTGTTTGAAACAACAAATCATTTGTTCCAATTTCATTCAGAAGATGTTTGGACAATGTTCCATTCTTATGCTTTTGATTTCTCAGTTTGGGAAATTTGGGGACCGTTATTGTATGGGGGACGTCTTGTTGTTGTACCACACACTGTGACCCGTTCACCTAAAGAATTTTTAGATCTACTTGTTCGTGAAAAAGTAACAGTTTTAAATCAGACACCATCAGCATTTTATCAACTTATGCAAGCGGATCGTGAAAATATTGAAGCGGGGCAAAAACTTTCTTTACGCTATATTATCTTTGGCGGTGAGGCACTGGAACTTAGTCGTTTAGAAGATTGGTATAGTCGTCATCCGGAAAGTTCACCTAAACTTATCAATATGTATGGTATTACAGAAACAACTGTACACGTGAGTTATATTGAACTTGATCAAAATGTTGTATCTTTACGAGCAAATAGTTTAATAGGATGTAGTATACCAGATCTTAAAGTTTATGTATTAGATAACTATTTACAGCCGGTACCACCAGGAATAGTAGGAGAAATGTATGTCGCAGGGGCAGGGCTTGCCCGTGGTTATTTAGGACGTGCGGGATTAACTGCTGAACGATTTATAGCAGATCCATATGGAAAACCTGGTACCCGCATGTACCGTACAGGAGATTTGGCACGTTGGCATCAAGATGGCACATTAGATTATATAGGACGTGCAGACCATCAAATTAAAATTAGGGGTTTTCGAATTGAACTAGGTGAAATTGAAGCAGTTATTATGCGGCACCCTCATGTTGAACAAGTGGCTGTTATTGTACGTGAAGATCAACCTGGTGATAAGCGTTTAGTGGCCTATATTGTTTCTTCAGAACATAATGTTCTTGATACAACTGCAATGCGCCAGTATGTAGGACATAGTTTACCTAATTATATGATCCCATACGCTTTCGTTATGATAAGTGAATTACCTCTAACTCCAAATGGCAAGTTAGATCGTAGAGTATTACCGGCACCAGAGTTCACAACATCTACAATAAGTAGAGGACCACGAACACCACAAGAGGAAATATTATGTAATTTATTTACAGACGTTCTGAATTTACCACGAATTAGTATTGATGATGGTTTCTTTGATCTTGGTGGTCATTCATTACTTGCGGTTCAGTTAATGAGCCGAATTAGAGAAGCACTTGGAGTAGAATTGAGTATTGGGAACTTGTTTGCGGCACCAACAGTTGCTGGGCTTGCTGAAAGACTTAAGATGGGAACAAGCCAAAGTGCACTAGATGTAATTTTGCCATTAAGAACAAGTGGGGAACAATTGCCTATATTCTGTGTGCATCCAGCAGGTGGACTAAGCTGGTGTTATGCAGGATTAATGAAGTCTTTAGGGACGAATTATCCAATTTATGGTGTACAAGCGCGTGGTATTGCAAAAAATGAAGAACTACCAAAAACATTAGAAGAGATGGCTACAGATTATATTGAACATATTCGTGAGGTTCAGCCGTACGGCCCATATCGCCTATTAGGTTGGTCTCTTGGAGGAAATGTTGTTCACGCAATGGCGACCCAATTACAAAATCAGGGAGAAGAGGTTGAACTGCTTGTTATGCTTGATTCTTAT
This sequence comes from Bacillus sp. S10(2024), assembly GCF_050473865.1. Lineage (NCBI taxonomy): Bacteria > Bacillati > Bacillota > Bacilli > Caryophanales > Bacillaceae > Bacillus > Bacillus sp. S10(2024). The sequence continues at coordinate 1,151,068 of NZ_JBFLUR010000002.1, forward strand.
CCAGGTCACTTCCTACCGAATACAGATGCACCTAGTGAGGAAGAAGCGCTCATTGCATTACTGGCATTAGGTGGATATGACCCAGATAACATGGATGGAAAGCCTCTTGATATGGCGAACGCTCTTGATATACTTCGCAAGGATGGAAGTGCGCTAGCTAGTCTTGAAGAGGAGACGATTTTGAATTTAAAAGAAACATACGTAAATTCTGTCAGTCTTTTAGGGAAGTACGTTCCAAAAACATTCCAGGGTAACCTTTTATTCTTTAGATCAACAATTATACCAGAATGGTTTGATCCAATTTCTCCAGACACATGGCATAGTTACATAGATGGAGAAATTGAACAGTATGAAATTGATTGCCGTCATAAAGATTTATGTCAGCCAGGGCCACTTACAGAAATTGGGCAAATATTAGCTGGTAGATTACAAGAAATGAGAGGGGCAAGTAAAGTATGACGAATCCATTTGAAAATGATAACTTCATGTATAAAGTGCTAGTAAATGAGGAAGGCCAGCACTCTGTCTGGCCAGCCTTTCTTGATGTACCATCTGGTTGGGATGTTGTTCATGGACAAGATAGTAGACAAGCTTGTCTAGCATATATTGAATTACATTGGAATGATATGCAGCCAAATCATCTTCGCTCGCTTGCATGCATTCCAGCAGAGAAGTAACAATGAATTTGAAAATGAATCCGAAAATTGTTGTTAGTGTTGTGTATGTAGTTGCTATGTTTATGGCTTCCATGGACGCAACGATCGTAAATATAGCTTTGCAAACGATTAGTCGTGAATTACAAGTTCCGCCTTCAGCAATAGGGGCTGTTAATGTTGGCTATCTAGTGAGTCTTGCTATAGTCCTACCCATTTCTGGATGGCTTGGAGATCGATTTGGTACAAAGCGAGTATTTTTAATTGCGCTTTCTATATTTACAGCTGCTTCTGCACTATGCGGAATTGCTGATAATATTATTGCTTTAAATATATTTCGGATGATACAAGGTGCTGGCGGAGGGCTATTGACACCAGTCGGAATGGCGATGTTATTTCGAACATTTTCTCCACAAGAAAGACCGAAGATTACAAGGTTTATTGTTTTCCCAATTGCTGTTGCTCCGGCAATTGGACCGATTATTAGTGGGTTCTTTATAGAGCATATGTCTTGGCGATGGGCATTTTATATTAATCTACCTTTTGGAATAATGGCTTTACTATTTGGTTTGTGGTTTTTAGTTGAGCATATTGAAAAAACTGCTGGCCGGCTAGATTTACCTGGCTTTATCCTTTCGGCATTAGGTTTTGCGATGTTGATATATGCAATGAGCCAGGGACCATCGAAAGGTTGGGGCTCTCCAGAAATAATAGGGACAGGGTTAGGTGGACTTTTACTTATCGTACTCTTTATTTTAGTTGAGCTTCGTGTAAATCAACCACTGCTGGATTTTCGCTTACTACAAGATCGACTATTTCGGAATATGAGTCTCATTTCGCTATTTACAGCTGCTGGATTACTCGGCATGTTATTTGTATTCCCGCTTATGTATCAAAATGGATTACATGCGTCAGCGCTAGAAACAGGTCTTACTACATTTCCTGAAGCGGTTGGATTGATGATTGCTTCCCAGATTGTACCTTGGTCTTACAAAAAGTTTGGTGCACGTAAGTTGATTTCTTCCAGTTTACTATGCGCAGCAATCGTATTTATTTTGTTAAGCTTCGTAAATCAGGAGACAAACCCTTGGGTTATTCGAATATTACTTTTTCATATAGGTTTTTTCCTAGGTCACTCTGTAGGATCTGTTCAATGTTCAGCTTTTCATAATATTTCCCCATCCTCAATGGGGAGAGCAACAACCATTTTTAATGTACAAAATCGGTTAGGTTCTGCTATCGGTGTTGCAATTCTTGCGAGTCTGCTGGATGTTTTGGGGAATGATACTGTCGGTGAAACAGGAACTGACAATACTAGTATTGCAGCGTATCAAATTACTTTGATTGGTGCTGCTATATTTCTTTTAGTAGCATTGTTGATTGCATTAAGAATTCGGGATGCAGATATGATACGAACAGTACATAAGGAACAACCAATTCATTCAAAAGCAATAGCGAATGAGTAACGTATTGTAAAAAATATTATCCAGACTAAGCAAAAAGTTTGGATAATATTTTCACTCAAGTATTGTACGAGAAAATAATATGGAAGTTTCCTTTATAAAATATAGGGAATGTGAAAGTGAGTGATTTTTTATGAAAGATTGGGAGGTTGGTGATTCCGTACCACTACTTACTAGAGATAGCTGTCAAATATGGTGGGCGCGAATTACAGACATACAACCATGGCATTATGACTTATTAAATGAAACAGAACGAGAAAGAGCAAATTTATTTCATCATTCCCATGATCAAGCAAGGTTTATTATTGGATGTGTGATTAGTAGATTAGTATTAGGTGTGCAGATTCAGATGTTGCCTTATCAAGTCCCAATAGACCGTACCTGTTCTAATTGCAAACTACCACATGGACGGCCACAATTACCTAATGGAATGCCGCATTTTTCTGTATCGCATTCAGGCGAAATAGTAGGAGTTGCATTTACTGCGTCAACACCTGTGGGGTTTGATGTAGAACAATTGAAACCAAAGCTTGATGTGGCGACAATGTCTGAAGGAGTACTAACGGATCTAGAATTCGCTCAAATTAAAAAGTTAACAATAGAAGAGCAAGTAAAAGGATTTTTAATATATTGGACAAGAAAAGAGTCATTTTTAAAAGCAACAGGAGAGGGGCTTACTATTCAACCTTCTAATGTTAGTGTGTCTAGTCCAGCCTCTTCTCCTCAGTTACTTTTATTTAAGAATAAACCAGAACTTGTAGAAAGTACTTCGATGATAGATTTGTATCCAGAAACCGATTATGTCGCAGCTCTTTCTATACTAAGTAAAGATGTAAAAGAAATTAGACAGTTTCATGCAAAGCAACTTTTAGATAAAAATTAGAACATGACTGTATCCTATTAGAATAAGTTGGTTTTGATAACCGTTATTTCATTATTTATAAAAGAGGTGTTTGTTATGTTGGTTATAGAGAGTGTAAAAAGAGAATCCAGTAATAGTAGATCAACTAAAATAATAAAAGATCTACTATTCTCTAACAATGAATCAACTAAAGTACTGTTAGAAAAAATACTGAAGGATACTGTTCAGACAAATATAGTTGAACAAGATATGATTGAGAGAAAGTTCATTCCGAAAGAAGCAAGGAATTTTTTTGATATCAATGGGACATTTCTTTATAGATTATCTTCAATTCATTATAACGGGAAAGTACTATCTGAGAGTGTGGCTTTTGTTGATGCAGCTCTTTTACATGAAAGCCTTACAGAAAAATTAGAAGCGAGAAATATGTTCATTGAAAATATCATACAACGAATACAAGCACGAAGAAATATTTTATATCAAGGTTATCAACCTTCCGGAAATATTCTTGAGTTATGTAACGGATTTTCACTGGAATCTAATATATTCCCTACAATAAAATATCAAGTCGTGCAAAATTCTAAATGTACTTTTTATATTTGTGAAGTATTCCATTTAGACAATATACATAGCGCAGTATACGAAAATTTGTGAATCTTATAAAAGGAAAGTTTTCATCCATAGAAGAAAATACATGAAAATAGATAGAGGGAGTGGTTTACAAATGGGTAATCAAGCATTAGAACAATTACGTAGCGAAATGGATGAAATTAATTTGCAATTATTACACTTATTAAATAAGCGAGGTACAGTTGTTCAGCGAATGGGACAGCAAAAGAAACGACAAGGCATGAAACGTTTCGATCCAGTTCGTGAACGTGAAGTACTTGATATGATTGCAGAGCATAATGAAGGACCATTTGAAACATCTACAGTGCAACATATTTTCAAAATGATTTTTAAGGCGAGCTTAGAACTACAAGAAAATGATAATTGTAAAGCATTGCTGGTTTCGCGTAAAAAGAAACAAGAAAATACGATTGTTGATATTAAAGGTGAATTGTTAGGTAGCGGCATACAAACGTTCATTATGGGGCCTTGTGCAGTAGAAAGCTTAGACCAAGCTCGTCAAGTCGCAAAGGCAATGAAGGAACAAGGAGTTACATTAATGCGCGGCGGTGCATTCAAACCGAGAACATCTCCTTATGATTTCCAAGGATTAGGAGTAGAAGGACTGCAAATTTTACGCCAAGCAGCAGACGAATTTGATTTAGCGATTATTAGTGAAATTTTAAATCCAAATGATGTGGAAATGGCACTTGATTATGTGGATGTGATTCAAGTAGGTACTCGTAATATGCAAAACTTCGATTTACTAAGAACGGTTGGAAAAGTGAATAAACCTGTATTACTAAAGCGCGGTTTAGCAGCGACAATTGATGAATTTGTAAATGCAGCTGAGTATATTATTGCTCAAGGAAATGATCAAATTATTTTATGTGAGCGTGGTATTCGTACATACGAGAGAGCAACGCGTAATACATTGGATATTTCTTCCGTACCGATTTTAAAGAAAGAAACGCATTTACCAGTTGTAGTGGATGTAACGCATTCAACAGGAAGAAAAGACTTATTATTACCAACTGCGAAAGCAGCATTGGCAATTGGTGCAGATGCTGTTATGGCAGAAGTACATCCAGATCCGGCGGTTGCGTTATCAGATTCTGCGCAGCAAATGGATATTTCGGAGTTTCATGCATTCATGAACGAGTTAACCAATTTTAAGAATAAGTTATTGTAGTTAATAAAAATAGAGGTAATTGTGTAAATAACACAAAAGGGGAAATAAAATGAGGTATATAACAGCTGGTGAATCACACGGTCCGCAGTTGACAGTAATTTTAGAAGGTGTTCCTGCAGGTCTATCTTTAACTGCAGAAGATATAAATAAAGAGTTATTAAGACGCCAAAAGGGCTATGGCCGCGGAAGACGGATGCAAATTGAAACGGATACTGTGGAAATTGTAAGCGGCGTGCGTCATGGCTATACTCTTGGTTCACCGATTACATTGGTTGTGAAAAATGATGATTTCAAACATTGGACAAAAGTCATGGGTACACATCCGATTTCGGAGCAAGAAAGTAAAGAAATGAAACGAACGATTACAAAACCACGTCCAGGGCATGCGGATTTAAATGGAGCAATTAAGTATGGTCATCGTGATATACGCAATGTATTAGAACGCTCTTCTGCAAGGGAGACAACTGTGAGAGTAGCCGCAGGGGCTGTTGCGAAACAGATTTTAACCGCGTTAGGAGTAAATATTGCAGGGCATGTCCTTGAAATTGGTGGTGTAAAAGCGAAGCAAGTTCTTGGAAAATCATTAGAAGAGATGCAACTGATTTCAGAACATTCGCCTGTTCGCTGCTTAGATCACGAAGCAGAGCAAGCAATGATGGAAGCAATTGATGCAGCAAAAAGTAACGGAGATTCTATAGGTGGCATCGTGGAAGTGGTTGCGGAAGGAATGCCGATTGGCGTTGGTAGTTACGTTCATTATGACCGGAAACTAGATGCAAGGTTAGCGGCGGCTGTCATGAGTATGAATGCATTTAAAGGTGTTGAAATTGGCATTGGTTTTGAAGCAGCAAGGCGACCAGGAAATGCTGTACATGATGAGATTTTGTGGGATGACGAAATGGGTTACACGCGAAAAACGAATAACGCTGGTGGATTAGAAGGCGGAATGACAACAGGAATGCCGATTGTTGTTAGGGGTGTGATGAAACCAATTCCTACATTATATAAACCACTAGCAAGTGTAGATATTGATACGAAGGAAGTATTTCAAGCAAGTATTGAACGTTCAGATAGCTGTGCAGTACCAGCAGCGAATGTAGTGACAGAAGCAGTTGTCGCTTGGGAACTGGCTGATGCATTAGTAGAACAATTTGGACAAGATCGTATGGAGCTGATAAAGAATAATATTGCTCAGCATAAGAAGTATGCGAAAGAATTTTAAATGAAACAATAAAAGTCGCTATTTCTATTTTTAAGAGATAGTGACTTTTATTGTTACATGAATTAAATAAGATGTAGATAATCTAAAATGTTTTTTCCAATTAAAAAGAGAGTTACTGCGATAAATAATATTCTGACATACGATACACCTTTTTTAATCGCGAAGTTGGATCCTACAAGAGCTCCTAAAATCATAGCAATCCCCATCGGAATTCCATATGAAAAATTCACAATATCTAAGTATAAAAACATGATGAGAGCGGCAATGTTACTACCAAAATTAAGAACTTTTGCATTACCGGCTGACTGAATAAAATCAAACCCAATCATTAAAAAGGAAAATAGCAAAAACGAACCAGTTCCAGCCCCAAAGAATCCGTCATAAAATCCAATAATAAATACTGTTACCGCAAATGCTGCTCCTCTTTTCCAGTTCATTCCTTCATATGTAGAATCTTTTCCCCAATCTTTTTTCAAAATTGTATAGATAGCAACTGTAATTAGTAATACTAGCACTAATGGTTTTAATACTTGTGAGGAAATATGCTTTACCACATATGCACCAAAAAACGAACCAATTACAGTCAAAGGGAATAATTTAGATACAAGTCGAAAATTAACTTTACCTGATTTAATAAATGATATTGTACTTGTTAAAGCTCCCATTGAACTAGCTAATTTATTCGTAGCAATTGCTGTTGAAGGTGGCAATCCTGTAAATAGTAAGGCCGGTATAGAAATCAAACCACCACCTCCAACTACTGAATCGATGAATGCAGCTAAAAAACCAGATAGTACTAAAAAAGCTAGTGTGTATAAGTTTAAATCTTCCATAGTAACTACTCCTAAAATAGTATTTTGTTATTAGAGAAAGGTTCTAATTATTAGTCACTATTAAAGTAGTGACTAAATATATGTTAGCAAAATCATAAGTATTTGTGAATAAAAAATTCGAAAATAATGACTAATAAGGAAAGTTGAGAAATCAAATTTAATTAGATGTTAGCAATTGATAACGAAATAGAAATCATTTACTAAAATGTTTTTTAACGATACTATTAGCTTTAGTAGTTAAATATTTAACGTTATTTTAAACGCTTATATAGGAAGGTTATTATGGAAAAAATCTTACAAAAAGTTCAATCGCTAGGTTTTAATCAATACGAAGCGAAAGCGTATGTAGCCCTTGTATATTTAGGGGCATCAAGCGCTTATCAAATAAGTAAACAATCAGGTGTTCCTCGTGCTCGGATATATGAAGTGTTAGAAGGATTAGAAAAAATGGGTGTGGTGATGAAAGAAGAAGTAAATGAAGCTACACAATATTCTCCTTTGCCTGTTGATGTATTTCTAGAATCAATTAAACAAAAATGGGAAGATACATATACATCTGTACAACAAGAATTAAAAGCAGTTGAAAGTCAAAGGCCAAAAACTGATCCGCGTGTTATAACGATAAAGGGAGAAGAAACGATACTTTCATTTTGTCGCATTCTACTTCGCCGAGCTCAAAACAGAATTATAATATCTATGTGGAGGACAATGTATGAAAAGCTTGAAGATGACTTACAAGAGATGCAAAAAACTTGTAGTCTAAAGGGAATTGTTTTTCAAGTTGAGAATCCATTGCCAAATTTAGTAATTCATCGTAAGACCGATTATGTAGATAACATCGGAGAAAAAAAGTGGTTTATTATTTCTATTGATGGCAAAGAAATGATTTACGGTCACCCTGTAGAACAAAATGAAAATACCTTTTATACAGATGACCCTGTACATGTGTCACTATTAGAAAATTACATATGGCATGATGTATTAGTGAATCGATTAATGCAAGAAAGTAAAGAGAATTTACAACCTTGGATTTCTGCAGAAAGAGAAAAGTTTTTTAATTAATGATTTCCACATATTACTCGATAAAATGTAGAGATCCTATAGAAATGTTTACGGAGATCGCTTAACGTTTATTATAAGCGGTCTTTTTTAGTATACATTTTGTAAGTGAATAACATTAAAATACCTCATCTTTTTTTCTTCCACATAATTTCTTGTAATTTCCTTTCATTTTATGTTCGAAATTTTAAAAAAGTCTCTGAAATTGATAAGCTATAAACTTCGCACTTCAAATAAAATTTTTTATAGTTATTGCGAGAGAAAAAATTTTCTCAAACGTTATATAGAGTGTAAAAGCTTTTACAAAAATGTAAGGAGAGTTGTTACATGAAGTCTAATGATACAAATTTTATACGGCGATTACAGCGACAAAAAGAAGACGCACTCGAATTCATAGTCGATATGTATTTACCGCTAATAAAAGGAATTACTTATAAAATCCTTGCTCCACTTGAAAATAAAGGAGTCATAGAAGAATGTATAAATGATGTATTTTTGTCCATTTGGAACAATTCGAAAAAGTTTCATGGAGATCAAACTGATTTTAAGAAATGGATTTGCGTGATTGCGAAATTTAAAGCGATTGATTATTATCGAAAGGCTGCAAATAATATAGAACTTCCTCAAAATTATATGGATTTGAATGCAGAAAAGTCACCTGAAGATGAACTGATTTTAATAGAAGACCGAAATGAACTCATAAAGTTAATGAATCAGTTAGAGCCAATCGATAGAGAGATTTTTATTATGAAGTTTTTTCTAGGTTTAAAAACGGAAGATATAGCACAAAAATTTGGTTTAACTAGAGCAGCTGTAGATAATCGGATTTATCGGGGGAAAAAGAAACTGCATAAAACTGCTACAAATCTTAATTTGGGAGGTAGTGTAGTATGAAAGATATTTATGAATTGTTAAATGATGTAGATATAGATGAAACGGAATTTAAAGAAATGGAAGTAAGTGAACTTGAAAAGGCAAAGGTGAAACGCACTTTAAAACAATCTATATATAAGAAGAAACATACAAAAAGTTGGAAAGTAAAAATCGTTGCAGCTACAATTATTGTTGGTTTATCAGCTACTACTTTTGGATTAGCATTTCCTACTTATGCAGGGAGTTTACCTATAATGGGTGATATTTTTCGCTTTTTAGATAATGGGAGAACAGGTCTTTACGGTGGTTATAAAGAGTTTTCAACTGAAATGAATATGACAAAAGAAAGTAAAGATATTAAAGTTACTATTAATGATGCGGTTTTTGATGGGAAAACAACAACATTTACATATTCTATAGAAAGTGAACAAGACTTAGGGGATAAACCTGTTATATTCGATAATTTAAATTTAGTGGGGGCAGATGGAATGACAGGAAGTTCTCAAATTTCAAAAGTTGCTGAAAAGAAGTATGTAGGCTTGGTAACGGCTACTCATCAAAATCCAAAGAAAAAAGATTCTATAAATGTAAGATGGAATGTAGAAGGTATAAAAATTTCAGATCAGGAGAAAGAAATTAAAGGAAATTGGAATTTCGCTTTTAATTTAAAAGCAATAGATAATAATGAGAAGTCGATTAACGGTAGTGTAGAAAAAGATGGTGTAAAAGTAAATATGGAGAAGTTAACAATAACACCGATATCATTCATTGTTTACTACAACCAAGAAGTTTTTAAAGAAGTTAGAAAGAAATGGGATGATGTGGATATAGAGTTAGAAATTAAAGATGACTTAGGAAATCAATATTCGGGGGAAGGAAACGGAGGAACTGGTAAAGATCCATATAATATTAGCTGGAGTAAAACGTTTCAAAAGCTTGATAAAAATGCAACTAAACTAATCATAAGCCCTCATGTTAATTTACGAATTCATACTCCTGATAATCATGGAGGAGTAGAAATGACAGGAGGAAAAGAAAAGAAAATCTCAGTGCCAGAAAAATCTGGTGGAGAGAAGAATTTTGTTTTAGAAGATATAGTGATTGATTTAAAGAAATAACAATATTCTATGAACATTTTAGCGTATTTTTCCATAAAAATGTAGCATAACTAAACGTAAGTAATTACACATTTGATATGTTAACAATTTTAAGGGGGAATTAGCGCATGGCATTTTTATGGTCATTAATTGTTGGCGGTATTTTAGGTTGGTTTGCAAGCTTAATTATCGGAAGAGATGTTCCTGGTGGTGTAATTGGTAATATTATTGCGGGGATCATTGGATCCTGGATTGGTACATCGCTTCTTGGTAAATTCGGCCCTGTGATTGGCGGCTTTTCAATTGTCCCAGCCTTAATTGGTTCCATTATTCTTATTTTTATCGTTAGCTTTTTGCTTCGGATGATGAAAAAGTAAAGTAGGAGGACTGTTTACTAGTGTAAGCAGTCCTTTTTCGTTAATTTTGTGTTATATTCATAAATCTGTTATGCTAAGGGCATAACATTTGGAGGTGTCAACATGAAAGAATTTACAGTTAATTTTCATCAAGAAGATAATGCAAAAGCAACGACTGTTTATAAATTAAATGAAGATGATTTTAATAAAGCTACAGAAGGCGGTACGCGTCATCTGTTTGATTTAGATACAAACGTAGGTTTTTTTGTTTTCTTCGATGCAGAAGATGCTGAAGGTAATGAGCAATATTTAATGCTTCAATATGAAGGGGATCATGAAGAACCAAGCGCGTGCTACGGTTTTGATTTAAAACTATTTTATCAATTTGTAGCTCTGTATTTAAATGATCTTGAATTCCAAGGTGAAACAGATGAAGAAGAGGAAGAATACGGTCCAATTCATCATTTGGCACATTTACTTTATCACATCGTAGAAGACGGAAAAGAGATTGAAGCTTAATTACATAAGAAAGGCTGCCCATTATGCGGACAGCCTTTTTGTTTTGTCTTGTTTTAGAATATAAGTTATAAAGAGATACTGACATGTGCCGCCGATGATAAGAAAAACGGCACACATATTAAACAAGAAACTCCCACTAAAATGTTGTAATAATAACGCTCCAGCTGCTGGACCGAGCATTCGTGAAATATCCCAGTGCGTACCGTAAATCGAAAAATATATGCCTCGCATATGTTCTGGTGCTAATTCAGAAACGAAACGTAACAAATGATTTAAAGCGATACTTTCTCCTATTGTTAAAATTAGTAGTGTAAAAAATAGTAACCATAATGTATTGGAGTAGCCGTAGCCAATCGCGGCAATCGTATAGCAAATATAAGAAATAACAATAATTTTTTGCATAGAAAATTTTTCTGCCCATTTTACGACTCCTACTTGCAAAACAATCTCCATAATGCCTTTACAAGTAGCCATAAATGTAAAAACAAACATAAAATTAGTGAATAATTCCTTTTCGGCATATAGTCGATAGTTTGTTTCCATTTGCGCATAGAAAAAACTGATAGGTAGCATAAAAATCATAAGCCCAAACACACTATAATGTCGCGATAGAAAATTTCTCCAATTCGTAGGTGTAGTTTTTTGTTCATCATGTTGGAAAAGTGGAGCTGTTTCGGGAAGTTGTGTCCATACAAGAACTGAATAGAGAAATAAAGCAGTAGCTTCTAAGATAAAAAGAATAATTGGATTATCATTGTAGAATAGATATCCAAGTGCAGGACCAACGATTGTTCCGACTGCTCCAACCGTTTGAATGAGAGCAAATACTTCAGCCTGCTTTTCTTTCTCTGTTACATCTACAATTTGCGCCCGCTGTGCAGGGATATAAAGAGAACGCCCTAGACCATTCATAATGTAAAAGAGAGCAAATAGTATAACGGATTCGGCGAAAATAAAACCAGTCATAGCACATGCTTGTAAGAGTAGTCCAGTTAGAATAATTCTTTTTCGTCCATATCGATCTGTTATGCTGCCGCCAAAAAGTGTAAAGAGAATTTCACTAAGCGGTTGTAGACCAAAAAGTAACATAGTAAACAAGGCGTTTCCATTTAATGCTTTGTTTACATATAAGATAAAAATAAGTGCGAGCATTGCTCCGGTTATACTTGTTAATAGTTCTCCAAATAACCGAATCCATATTGGTTTACTGTAACGTTTTGCAAATGTCATCATTTCATTCTCTCCTTTCTATATGGAAATTTTATGATGGAAAGGAAAGAGGAAAAAGAGTAGAATGGAGCAAAGAAATTTTTCATCTTTTAGGGGGATATGCATGGTAATTTTGGATCATTACATACAGCTTTGGCTTCAGTATGCAAAAGGGAGAAATCTTGGGGACAACATAGAAATATCGCTGCAAGACATTTCAAAATCATTATATTGTACAGATCGAAATAGTAAATTCACAATAAAAAAACTAGAAGAAATGCAATGGATTTGTTGGTTTCCAGGACGGGGAAGAGGAAATCGATCGAAAATCGCTTTTTTACAAGATCCTGCATCGCTTATTTATGAAAAAGGAAAAGCATTAGTAAAACAAGGAGAAATCAAAAGTGGAAAAGCATTTATTCAAACATATGCAAAACATTTCCCTTACATATTAAAACAATTCCAAACATGGATTGACACACTTTTTGGATACCACATTGAACAGTCACCTCAAGGAAGAATTGATGTTTTACGTTTAAACATGCGCATACGGCCAATTACATGTTTAGATCCGATGTATGTGACACTCCGTTCTGAGTGCCACATTGTTAAGCACGTTTGTGATACGCTTGTTCATTATAATGAACTGACAAATGAAATTGAACCTCGCCTTGCTTTCTATTGGGAATACAATCATACACATAATATATGGACATTTTATCTCCGTAAAGGCGTTCATTTTCATAATCAAAAAACGTTTACTGCACAAGATGTTAAGTATACTTTCAATCGTTTTTTAAGTACAAAAGATAATCCTTATCGATGGATGCTGCAAGATATTAAAAGTATACATATCGTAAGTGAATATACAATCGAAATTCACTTACAAAGAGAAAATGAATTATTTTTACATATTTTAGGAGGGGAACATTGTTCTATTGTTTCGGAATCATATGTAACAGAGAATAATGCATGCCTATTAAATGGAACAGGTCCATTCAAACTTGTTAAAAATGATGATGCACTTCTTATTTTGGAAGTAAATCCTTTATATTTTCGTGAACGCCCATTTCTTGATCGTATTGAACTATGGTACTCACAAGATTTAAGCAGTTATAGTGGTTATGAGGTATTATTAGGTTCTTTACAGCATGATAGAAAGAATGTTCAAAAAGAAACGTCTCAATTAGAAGCGAATGTAACATACATAACACTCAATACAAAAAAACAAGGTCCCATGCAACATATAGGTTTTAGGCAAGCTGTACAACAAATTATCAATGGCAAGAAAATATTAAATGATTTAAGAGGGGAACGAGAAGAAGTAGCAACGAATTTGTTATTAGGGAAAACAATCGAAATAAATAAAGAAAGTTCAATTAAAGAGTTATTGAGAATTAGTGGATATAGTGGGGAAACATTATATTTATATACTTTTCAAGAGCAAGATCACGTTGAGGATTCACATTGGATTCGAAGGGAATGTGCTAAGTATGGAATTAAGATAGAACTATCTTTTTTAGATGCACATGAACTTCTTACACTTCGAACAATAGAAGAAGCTGATTTGATTCATGATAGTGCTACAATAAGCGAGCACACTGAATTAAGCTATCTATATTTACTACTAACGACAAATAGTTTTCTTCATCAGCATAGTTCTTTCAATTTAAATGAAAAGTTGAAACGTGTATTTAAGGAACAAAATCAGAGTGTACGAATGCAATTGTTAGGGGAAACAGAACAGGAGCTCTTAGAAAATATTCATATCATTCCTTTGTATCGTAACAATATGACGATACATACGCATGAGACAATACAAAATGTAGAAATTAACTCCCAGGGCTGGATTAATTTTTATCATATTTGGTTTAAACATACACATAACGTAACAATGTAGTAAAACAAAGTATTCATAACCCATCATTTCTTCGAACGTTATACGATGAAATGATGGGTTTATTCTTTAATATAGGGAGGATAAATCTATACTAGTGATAGCGCTTATTATAGTTTGTTTTTCATAAAGATAGGAAAACATTCCTTCACAGTGTAACAATGTTATGTTACACTGAATAAAAAGAAGGGAGAGCAAAATTTTGAGCCAGGACTTAATTTCGAAAAAAGATTTGTTAGATCTTACAGGGATTTCCTATGGTCAGCTATATAGGTGGAAAAGAAAAAACTTAATACCCGAAGATTGGTTTGTGCGAAAATCAACGTTTACAGGGCAGGAAACGTTTTTTCCGAAAGAAAAGATTTTAGATAGAATAGAAAAAATACAGACGATGAAAGAAAATTTGTCTCTTGATGATTTGGCTGACATGTTCTCACCAAATGTGAATGAGGTTTGTTTAACAAAGGAAGGAATTATACAACGTGGAATCGCTTCAGAGTCAGTAGTTAATTTCTTTATAGAACAAAATCAAGAAATGGCTGAATTTCGTTTTGCAAAAATCCTTTTTATTTATATTTTAGAAAAGGTGCTTCAGTCTGGAGAGATTAGCCTTGAAGAAGGAAAAATGATGTTACATGTTTTAAATGAGCACTATGAAATGATGAAGAATAAACAGGGTGAACTTATTTTCATTCGAAAATTAGGTATTTCAACATGTTTCTTACTTTCGAATGTAGAGGATTTATATTTTGATCAAGGTACGAAAATCGTTTTACGTTTACCTTTAATGATTTGTACAGAAGAATTAAAAACAAAGTTATTATGATGGAGGGAAAATAGTGAAAACAGATGACTTGTTAATTAATGGATATGGAACGTCGAATGGAGGACAGTTTCGCAATGTACAATTAAATGGAAAAGGGACTGTAAATGGGGATGTAGAATGTGTGGATTTTGAATGTAATGGTTCTGGTCATGTAAATGGAGATATAAAAGCTGAGACAGTAAAAATAAGCGGTTCTGGAAAGATAAATGGAAAACTAGATGCCATGCAAATGAGCATTGAAGGCAGCGGCAGTATACAACAGGATGTGGATGTACGGAAAATAAAAATTTCCGGCAAAGGAACAATTGGAGGGCATGTATCTGGTGAGGACATGAATGTTAGCGGTAAAGCAATCATTGATGGGAATTGTGAAGTAGATACATTCAAATCAGAAGGACAATTTATCGTGGGTGGCTTATTGAGTGCAGATGATATTTTTATTGATATGCACGGAGAATGTAAAGCAAAAGAAATAGGTGGTCAAACGATTAACATAAAATATAGGAAATCTGCTTTAAGTTGGCTCTTTGAAACAATGTTTACTACTCGGATGGAAACTGAGTTAATAGAAGGGGACAATATTATAGTTGAGTATACAAATACGAACACGATTCGAGGTAACAATGTTACGGTTGGCCCCAATTGTGAAATTAATCTTATTGAATATACAGGAGTTTGTACAATCGATGAAAACGCTAACGTAAAAGAAAGTCGAAAAATTTAAATTTTTAATAGAAAGGGAAAGATAGCATGAAAGAACAGTATAACCTTAGTTTAAATGGTTCTGGTAATTCATCGGGTGGTATCTACAAAAATGTCAAAATTCGCGGAGAAGGAACGATTTTGGATGATATTGATTGCGATGTGTTTAAGACGTATGGAGCGAGCGAAGTGCAAGGAAATGTAAAAGCACACACGGTAACTGTGTTTGGAGAAACGAAAATTCGTAGAGATTTGCATTCAGAAAATGTGAAGATTAACGGTAATCTTGAAGTTGGTGGTTCGGCAGAAGTGAAACGTACAAAAGTACGAGGGATGTTTGACATTGGTGGGAATTTTACTGGCGAAGAGGTCGATGTAACGGGTGGAATAAATGTGAAAGGAAATTTAGAAGCAGAGAATTTCATATTAAATGGCGGTTTTACAATTACAGGTATGCTGAATGCTGGAAATATTAATATCATTATAAGGTATGAGCACAGCAATGTAGAAGAAATAGGCGGTGAGAAAATTACAGTTCGAAAAAAATCATCGTTCTTTCCTTTCTCGAAACACGGAGGATATCTTCAGGCCAATGTAATCGAAGGAGATGAAATTTATCTTGAATATACAAAAGCTGATGTTATTCGAGGTAACAATGTTACGATTGGTCCAGGGTGTGAAGTTGGAGTAGTGGAATATCACGAGACTTACAAAAATGCGAATCAATCACTTGTGAAAGAATATAAACAAATATAGTGGAATACGGAAAACTATGATTTAAGAACCGTTTTTTCGTGTATTACCTCAATAAAGAAATCGATGAAAAACACTCCCTTCATTTGAAGAGAGTGTTTTTATTATTAATGATTCAGAAACCTAAACTGAAATTATTCTTCGATAATTTCGTATTCTTCATCTGCTAATAATAAAATTTGTAACTTCTTACCTTTATTATGTACTTCTATTACATCATACGTTCCTAATTTTTTCATTTTATTTGCTGAAGCATTTACCATTCCTTCAACAGAGTCGATTAAAATATCTTCTTCAACGTAGGATTTAGGTAAAGACATATCTTCAGTTTCTAATACACATGCATATAAGTTTTCTAAATCAGTAGCTGATGGGTTTAATTCCTCAACATCAATAATATTTTTTATTGCATCTACATGTTCTTCTTTCGGTTGATATACTTTAATTTTAGCCATATTCTATTCTCCTTTATTTCTTAATCTAAGAGGCTATATATTATTATAACGTTTTTTATGAAAAACATGAAATAGTAATATGAATGTAAGTGAAGAAATAATATTTTTATCCCGCATTAACGGGCAGTAAAAGTCCGATTGGTTCAACTAACCATCAGTGGGAGATGAAAAAGTTCTCCACTGATGGAAGTTTCACTTTATTCGATTTTTTATTTATACTTGAGAAAAAAGTCATTGTTACTTCTTTGTGTGAATACAATATAGTAGAAACATGATATATAATATTTTTCACTTTCTTAATTTTTGTATTACATATATAATTTAGAAGAGACGAATCCGACTGTTTATTTATAAAAGAATTGAGGTTTACAAACAATGACAATAAAAATTATTACAGATAGTGCGGCGGATTTACCGAAGGAGCTGCTCCATACTTATGATATAGAGGTTATTCCTCTTCGTGTATATGATGAACAAGAAAATGAATTTATTGACGGGGTAACACTAGATCCAATTGACTTACTTCGAAATATGAGAGAGGGAAAAATATATAGAACATCTTTACCTTCTTTAGAAAAAATCCAAGAGGTATTTACTACATACGCAAAACAAGATGTCGCATGTATTTATTTAGCTTTTTCTTCTGAGCTCTCTGGCACATATCAATCCTCTGTTCTTGTAAAAGAGGAAGTAAAAGAAAACTACCCTAATTTATCTTTAGAAATTATTGATACAAAATGTGTATCAACTGGTCAAGGATTAATCGTAGTAGAAGCTGCAAAAATGGCACAAGGCGGAGCTACTAAAGAGGAAATATTAAACCGTATTGCTTTTATGGCTAATCATATGGAGCACATATTTACGGTTGCGGATTTACAATATTTAGTTCGTGGTGGGCGGTTAAGTAAAGTAGCAGGGTTTATAGGTGGCTTATTAAATATTAAGCCTATTTTAAATGTAGAAGATGGAAAACTTATTCCGCTTGAGAAAATACGCGGCCGGAAGAAAGTATTTCAGCGTATAGTAGATATTATGGAAACAAGGGGTAAAGACCTTGGGAATCAAACAATTGGAATTTCGCACGGCGATGATTTAGAAAGTGTAAACATTTTAACAGAAATGATTGCCGAAAAATTTGGATGCAAAGTATTTGTAGTAAATTCGATTGGTGCGGCTGTTGGAGCCCATGCTGGTCCGGGAACATTAGCTATCTTTTTCTTAAATGAAATATAAGAAGGGAAAAGTCTCTTAAAATAAGAGGCTTTTTCTTTTTTTGTTAATAACAGTTATTCATACAACTGTTTCGTTTTTTGGATCATATGTACTTTGGAAAATGAAATCCCTTATGTAGTGATAATAGATATACGTAATATTTTTAAGGACAAAACAATGATTTTAATATATAATTTTTATATATTAAATATTGTTATTTAGACGTTTAGAATTTATTTTAAGGATGTATACTCATGAAAAACATTGATTTTATTCTTGAAAGTGATGAGGTATTAAAGCCCTCAGAACGACTTATTTTATTACTATTAGAAAAACATAGAATACTATATACAAATGATTTACTTGTATTATCGAATTTATCGTATAAAACATTAGTGGATTCTCTAACAACACTCGTTATGAAGTCTTATATAATTAAGGAAACTGGAAAAGGACGCAATCAAAATAGATATAGTTTAATATAAAAAATTATTGTAAACTAAAAGAGGGAGAGTTATAAATATACTCTTCCTCTTTTAATGTTAAAATTCATCATCACTAATTAAATTCCCAGCGTCATGATCTTTCATTAATCGTTGCTTCAAATAATTCTCTTTCGTTGTTCTATCATCTTTATGCCCAACAGCTGCCGCAATGATATGCGGTGGTAATTGTTTATAGTCATATAGGTATTGAACATAAAAGTGGCGAAAGAAGTGTGGGGTTATTTTTTCATTTTTTGTAAACGATAAACATGTTTCTTTTATAATTTTGGTAATGTATTGTGACAGATAATTTTCTTTATATTCTGTGTGATTTTTTGTTTGGAAAATTGTACCACCATGCTTGATTCCTAGCTCAATTGGCAAACGGCGCCGTATTCGAAAAGAAGTGATTCGTTCAAACACAGCTTTATTAATGGGTACGATTCGTTCAGAATCTCCCTTTGTATTTACATAAAGATAATATCGATTGCGTAATGAATCATATTCTAAATCTTCCCATTTTGCATGCGCAATTTCGGCAACACGTAATCCAGTTGTTGCTAATATGGAAAGCAGGGCATAATTGATAGGATTATTTTTATAATAGGAAAGCAATTGTTTTACTTCTTCGTAAGATAACTCTCTTCTTGGTTTATGTTTTTTCGTTATCGTTGTACTTAGTATATCAATGTACAAAGGCTCTTTAATATATTCAATTTCATATAACCACTTTAGAAAAGAACGTGTAATGCGTAATTTTCTACTTATTGTTGATGGCTTATAGGTTTCATTTGATTGATAGGAAATAGCTTCTTCAGCAAGCCATTTTTGATAATTACGAATATGTCGTTTTCGTAAATTGATCCAAACTTTACCTTCTATGAAATGTTCCACATCCATTTGTAAAAATTCCATATGCTCTTTAATAAAAAAATAAAATTGTGATAAATCTCTAGAATAAAGAAGACGAGAGGTATCTTTTACTCGTCTTTCTTTATCAAAATGCGTTTGTCGATTTAAATAATAGTACAAAATTTCTTCATCAGAAAAACCGTCGTATGAATATGTATGCTGACGTTCATTTTGCTCTTTTCGATTTTCAGCTTCTTTTATAAAATCTTCGTTCCATATTGCAATCGTATTTGCAAATTTTTCATTATTACTTTTATTATATAATAACGAATATTGATTATGAATTGGTATAAAGTTAAATTTCATATTATATCAAATCCTTATTTGTTTCATTTATAGTAAGAATAAAAGAAAATAAAATATATCTAATATTTATTTTAAAGTGCATTTAAATAAAATACAATATTAATTCTTAACCATAGAAAATCACACATTTTCTATGGTTAAGAATCTATTTGTAAATATTAATTTTGATAAGTTGAATTAAAAAATATAAAATTTAATTTAAATATAAAAAGAGTTCACGTCTGTTAATACTATAATTATAGTTTTGTGTTTATATGTGTTATAATAAGTTTATATTGTATAAAATTTATCTTTTAAGTTCAATTATATTTAGTTTTGATTAGAAAGGATTTATCTTTATGTACGATCATACATACGAACAATATATGGATACAAATGAGGTAAAAGAATATTTACGTATTTCAAATTTCACATTTAAGAAATTAATGAAAGAACATAAATTAACGCCAATTAATAAAGACACGTGGCGATTAGACGGAAGTTTTTTGTTTCGAAAAAATGAGGTTACTACATTACAATCTCAGTTACGTATAGAAGGAATTACGTTAAACCAAGCAAGTAAACAGTTTCATGTTAGTATGTATCAATTATGGAAATGGATTGAAGAAGGGGAGTTATCCTATACAATTCAAATGCATAGAAATAAAGAAACAAAGTTTGTACAAGAAGAAGATGTAAAGAGTTTGGCTGAAAAATTAGATGATACCAATAGCCTTTATACATATTCTCGAAAATATAATGTTGTTTTATTTCAAAAATTTATACATGGGAATACAATTGCACGCATAACCTCTATTCCAAAAAGGGGAGATATTATCGTAACAGATGAATTTGGAAATGAGATGACATTGCAGCAGGCAAAAGAAGGGGGCTTTTTTGCAGCATACCAGTTATCAGATAAGCCGAGAAGCCACCATCAAAAATTCGTGAAGTTTCGCTTTTTGAAAACACACAATTTACGAAGCGATATTTTTCAGCGAATGGATTTCTTATTGCAATATGTATCACCAAGAAACATTCGAATTTCAGAAGAACACAATTTTTGGATTGTTGAAATTCGCCAATCACTTATTCAAGTTCCTATGCAAATTCAACAAGAGTGGATCGATTCTCTTATGCCATACATAATAGAAGGGAAATTAGTAAAACGTCCTAATAATAGTATTTACTTAGATAGTAATAGTGTTACGAAAAGTATTGTACTTTCTTCATCAGAGTATCAATCTATCTCAAATATTGTAAATGAAGAAAAGATCTCAATAGAGGAATTTATTACTTCAGCGATTCGAGAAAAGTTAGATCGTTATATAATAAAATACTAAAAGACTTATTATGTTACAGATAAGTCTTTTTTTATACAAAAATACCCAAAATCTCTTAAAAATGACCCTTCAGATTCCTTTTTAAGAGAAGATAATGTATAGAGTAATACGATAAGGTTCAATCCCTATAAAAATTCGTAAATGACCTTATAGAACCCTCAAATTAATTCGTTACCTTTAAAAACACAAGAAGTTTACATAATAATTTTATGTATTAGAAGATTGTATAAAATAGCAAAGAATCGATAACATTTTCTTATACATCTTGAAAATGATAATGTAATGTGATTATTTTGCAAACTCGTTTATTATGGATGATATAAATGGAGGATAGCTATGGAAATTCAGATTGTATTATTTGATGGATTTGACGAATTAGATGCGATAGGACCTTATGAAGTATTAAAACGGGCAAGTGAGTTTGGAGCGAATTTCGATGTAAAAATGGTTTCATTACATTTGAAGTCGGTGACTGGATTTTATGGTTTAAAAGTTGAAGTGAATCAATTTCTTAGTGAAGACAACTGTCCAGATATTTTAATTGTACCAGGTGGTGGATGGAACCATAAAGGTGAGAAAGGAGCACGGATAGAAGCAGATAAAGGTGTATTACCTAAATGGATTGCTAAGTTTTATGAGAAAGGATCTATCATTGCTGGTGTTTGTACCGGAGGAATGTTAATGGCTGTTTCAGGCATAACAGCAGGACGGAAAATAACGATGCACCATCTTGCGCAAAAAGAACTGGCATCATACGGCTGTGAAGTACTAGGTGCTAGAATTGTTGATGATCATGACATTATTACTGCAAGAGGAGTAACATCCGGCGTTGATTTAGCTCTATGGATTATTGAACGTTTTGTAGGTTCTGAAGTAGCGTATTCCGTTGAAAGAAGACTGGAATATGAAAAAAGAGGTACTGTATGGCGAAGAACATAATTTAAATTTGCAGAAGACAAAAAGTAAATTTTTAAGGGAATCGGCACTTTATAATGAAGTGCTGATTTTTTATTTATACAGCTATTCATCGGCTACAAAATAAAAAAATGAGAAATATAGCTTTCTATATGTAAAATCAAATGATATAATTTCAATTAAAGTGTAATAATACACTTTAATTGAAAGGGGAGGATAAATTGAAAAGAGGTAAGATGATAATTTCTCTAGTGATATACACAAGCTTATTAACGGTTTCTATACATACATATACAAAACAACTAGCTCAACCTGTTATAGCAGACGCAGGACGATTACTTCCGACAAAAGTTAAACGAATAGAGAGCGTTCAAGATGAAAAGAAGTTACAACAATTGGTTCGGGACACAAACACTTCGAATGAAAAACTCTCTATTGCTGGGATGCAGCATACGCAAGGGGGGCATACATATTATCCAAATAGCACTGTTTTAGATATGAAGAGTTACAATAAAATATTAGACTTCAATCCAAAGCAAAAAAGAATTAGGGTGCAGAGCGGTGCAACGTGGAATGATATTCAAAAGGTAATTAATCCATATGGTCTTGCGATTCAAGTCATGCAATCACAAAATATCTTCACGATAGGTGGTTCTTTAAGTGCAAATGTACATGGGCGAGATATTCGGCATGATGCACTTATAGATACAGTGGATTCATTTCGATTATTAATGGCAGACGGAAATATTAAAAATGTAAGTCGAAATGAAAATGCGGAATTATTCTCTCTTGTAATAGGTGGATACGGTTTATTTGGAGTTATTCTAGATGTTACATTAAATTTAACAGAAGATGAACTATATCAAATACGAACTAAAACCATAAACTATCATGATTATACTTCTTATTTCAAGAAACATGTTGAAGGTGACGAGAGAGTGCGTATGCATTTAGCTCGTATTTCTGTTGCACGAGATTCATTTTTACGGGAAATGTATGTGACGAATTACGTTCTTGTTACGAATCAAGAAAAGCGAGAACAATATAGTACTTTAAAAGAAGAGACAAATGTTGCTCTGCCAAAGTTTTTTCTTGGATTATCAAGATATAGTGACAGGGGAAAAACTTTGTTTTGGAACATCCAAAAGAAATATTTTGAACATGCGAATGGATCTTATGAAACTCGAAATAACGTCATGAGATCAGATAGTGCCTTTATGGAGTATGAAAATCCGAATCAAATAGAAATTTTACAAGAGTATTTTATTCCAGTTGATCACTTTTCATCGTATATAGATGATTTAAGAAATGTACTAGAACAAGAAGAACCTAATGTTCTGAATATTACCATTCGATATGTAACAAAAAATGAAAATGCGGTTTTATCCTATGCGAAAGAAGATATGTTTGCTCTTGTACTTCTTATCAATCAAGGACGTTCTGAAGACGAAATAAAAAAAACAAAAAAAGTAATTCAGAAGATGATAAACGTTACTTTACAGCATGATGGAAGCTACTATTTGCCGTATTATCATTATCCAGACAAGCAGCAGTTTCAAAAAGCTTATTCACGTTCAAATGAGTTTTTTCAAAAAAAGAGGAAATATGACCCACAAGAACGGTTTGTTAATTTATTTTACAAGGAGTATGGTCAATGACATATAGAAGATTTGTAGTTTCACAAAGTCTCATTATGATGGCAGGGGGTATGGTGTTTCCTTTTTATGTATTACTACTAAGAAGCGTAGGAAACAGCTTTTCACAATTTGGCTGGGCATATGGTTTATTTGCGTTAACATCAGCACTTGCCTATCCTCTAATTGGGAAAATCTCTGATCGGTTTGGTGATAAAAAACTGTTAATCGTATATTCATGGTCAATGGCTGTTTTAATGCTATGTTTTCCGATCGCTACAGAAGTTTGGCATGTATATATTTTACAAATTTTAATGGGATTGTTAGGGGCTATACAGAAAAATGCAGAAAAAACATCGCTTGCACGAAAGGTAGAGCGTCAAGAAGCTGGATATGAAATTGGAAAATATCACGTCTGGACATCTTTAGGGGCAGCGATAGCTATTATTTTAACAGGATATTTAGTTGATTTTTTAACGATTGGAACAATTTTTTATATCGCTTCTATTCTATATATGATAAGTGGTATCGTACTTTGGAGGACAAACAGCGAAACCACCTATAACCGATAACACTTGTTATCGGTTATAGGTGGTTTACAATGGTTTAATTCACATTTAAATGCTGTAAAAATAACGTAGCTGATACGTAGCGCTTCGCTAATCTTTGTACATAAGCAGTATGAACAGATAACGTTGCAATAACAATTGTATTTCGAATGGCTTCGCGTTGTTCCATGTTTATATGCTCAATTTTAGCTGCCAACTGATCGGCATGTTCTTTAATTGTTTGTTCAATAGTATAAATCGTATTCGTTGTATTGAATTGAATGTAACCTCGTTGATTCAATTTTTCAAATAGAGAAGAGTAAAAAACGTATAATTGTATAGGGTTAATTAAATCATCAGTGCGATCTGCAGGGTCATTCACGATAAGCTTTAATAACTTTCGAATGGAGTCAAAATCGAGCGCTGTTTTTAAATCTTCTACAATAAATAATAAGGCCGCTTGTTCAATTGAATATTTTTTCCCCTTTTGCGGAGAACCGATCATTTCTTTTATATCACGTTTCACCCAATTTTGCAGTGCCGTAACAGAAAAGTTAGTATTTTCAATTTGATTCCCAAGAGCTACAATTTCATTTAAAGAGAATCCAATATCTGTTTCTTCTATTTTAATAAGCTTTTCGAAAATGGGTGATAGTGCAGTTGTAATAATAGCTGTAAAACTTTGGCCGTTCTCAATATCTTCTCTATGTGACTTTGCCCAGGCTTCTTGTAAAATTGCAAGAGGCTTTTTTATATTCCATCCTCTAAGAGAAAGAAGGAGCATCGCCATTTCGTTTCGTGTGAGATGAAATGTTTCCATCTTTTCACCTCCAATAATATAAAAGTTCTTATGAACTTATATTATGCATTGTTCTATATAAAGTCAATTGTATTTTCATGATTGTTCGTGTGGTTAATCAAGTTAATAATTTTAATAAATATCTCTTGATTATTCCAAAAAAAGTTCATATAATAGGTTCATAAGAACTTTTTAATTAACTTTAAAAAATATCTATCTTTTTCATGATTTAATAGAAGGATAGATATGATATATATAATAGAAGGAGAATGAATTGTATATGTTAAAAAAAATAGTTACAATATTGACAGCATTTATGTTTGTCTTTGCTGCAGGTAGTTTCATTTCAGTAGATAGCGCTTATGCAAAAAGCTATAAATCTGGTAAAAAATCATATACTCCAAGTTCAAGTCAAACACAAAAATCAAAGGTAGATTTGAATAAAAAAGATTCTAATGTAAATGCAAATAAAACAACAGATTCAAAAACAAAAGCAACAAATACAGCACCAAAAAGTAATAAAGGTAGCTTTATGAAAGGTCTTTTACTTGGTGGTCTTGGTGGTTTATTAATGGGTAGCTTATTTGGTCACATGGGAGCTCTTGGTTCTATATTAGCATTTATGGTGAATATGCTAGTAATGGCTGGAATTGTAATGTTAGCAGTTCGCGCATTTAAATACTTTAAAAATCAACGTAAAAAACAGGTGGAAGAAGCAGCATGGAAACGATAAAAATATCTGAACAAGAGCTGATTAACGCACTTTGTGTATATATTGCACAAAAACGTCAAGTTGCTCCGGAACAAGTGTCGGTGGAACTAATGTACGATGACGATTATGGTTTCTCAGCTGAAGTAGAAGTAAACGGCCGTCAGCAAATTTTAATTCAAGCAAATTTAATTGAGGCACTTCGCTTATGGCTTGATATGGAATATAACATTAATCCATTTGCTGCAAGATTACAGCTTGAGTTACATGATGAAGAAGGTATTATCGCGCTTGTGAATTTAAATAATTCTTATGAGTAACAAAAAATAGCTGTTGAGATATAACAATCTCAGCAGCTATTTTTTGTTAGTAAAAGAACATAAAAGTTATATTGATTAAAGATGCCCTATAAGGAACTCATAGAAGTATGCGGAGCGGCTAGGGATGAGTCAAACTGTTATACTTGTGCAGGAATGCATGGAAGAATTGTGTTAACAATAGTATTAATAAAACACCTTGATTAAGAAGGTGTTTTATTAATATCTATAGATTGAATAAAGGTATCTACTATTTTATTAAATTTGTCAGCTTCTTCTAAAAATGGACAATGGCAGCTATCTTCAAAAATGATAAGCTGAGAGTTTTGAAGATTCTTGTGTAAATGTTCGCCTGCTGCAACCGGAATGAGCTTTTCTTCTCTGCCGAAGCAAAGTAAAGTAGGGGTGGTAATTTGAGCTAGGTAGTCTCGATAATCCACAACAGACTGGTCAAACAAAATAGCACTTGCGACAGATTCTGGGATAGTTGTCACTTCTTTTAATATCCACTCAAAATCATTTTTAGAAAGAGGATTTTTGAACATTAATGATATAAATTCTTTCAAGAAGTTAACTCGATTCATTTGTATTTCTCGCATAATATGAATAAGGGCTGGAAGATCAAAAGCCCCAATTGGAAAGTCAGTCCATTTGAAATCAGAAGCTAGTTCATCTACGATAACAGAAGCTTTCACGTTACTTTCACCAAATTGTTTTAAATATTCCCAAACAACAAATGCACCCATAGACCAGCCAACTAATACAACGTTTTCAAGAGATAATTTTTCGATAAAAGCATGTAAATCACGAGCATAGTTTGCAATGGTATGCCCAGATTGAATGTGTGAAGAACGGCCATGACTTCGCAAATCTAGTGAAATCGCGCGGTGATTTTCACTAAAATACGGTAGCTGTTTATGAAAAAAGCGGCTGCTCATCCAAACTCCATGTACGAATATAATTGGGGTTCCTCGGCCTAGGTCTTCATAATATATATTCGCATCATTATCAAGTTTGATATAAGGCATGTTCGTAAACCTCCTTTTTACAGAAAAAATAAGTTTATATATTCGAAAATATGCTTCATTTCAGCTGTGTATTCAAAGATTCTAAAAAAATACCATCGCCTTTTTTACAAAATAGTCATATATATCGGTACAAATCTCTACTTTTCACGTAAATTCAAAAGAAACATTGATTATTTCAAAAAAAATTCGCATAAAATATTGTCATATCCTGCCCTTTAAGATATCCTTTTGTAGAGAGGTGAAATCATGGAAAAAGTACTTATTTTCGGGCATAAAAACCCAGATACAGATGCAATTTGTTCTGCAATTGCATATGCAGAGCTAAAGAAAGAATTAGGAATGGATGCTGAGCCTGTTCGTTTAGGCGAAATTAGCGGTGAAACTCAATTTGCTTTAGATCATTTTAAAGTAGAAGGACCGCGTTTTGTTGAAACAGTAGC
Source organism: Bacillus sp. S10(2024) (assembly GCF_050473865.1). Classification (NCBI taxonomy): domain Bacteria; kingdom Bacillati; phylum Bacillota; class Bacilli; order Caryophanales; family Bacillaceae; genus Bacillus; species Bacillus sp. S10(2024). The sequence goes on from NZ_JBFLUR010000002.1 coordinate 1,178,275, forward strand.
AAACGAAGTGGACAATGTTATTTTAGTTGACCATAACGAACGTCAACAAAGTGCGAATGATATTGAGTCTGTTCGTGTATTAGAAGTAATCGACCATCACCGTATTGCTAACTTTGAAACGAGTGATCCTTTATACTACCGTTGTGAGCCTGTTGGTTGTACAGCTACAATTTTAAATAAAATGTACAAAGAAAACGGCGTTGCAATTCGTAAAGAAGTTGCAGGATTAATGTTATCTGCAATCATTTCTGATTCTTTACTATTTAAATCTCCAACTTGCACAGACCAAGACGTAGCAGCAGCTCGTGAATTAGCTGAAATCGCTGGTGTAGATGCTGAAAGCTACGGTTTAGACATGTTAAAAGCAGGTGCAGATTTAAGTGGTAAAACAATGGAACAATTAATTTCACTTGATGCAAAAGAGTTCCAAATGGGCGATGCAAAAGTTGAAATCGCACAAGTAAACGCTGTTGATACAAATGACGTTCTAGTACACCAAGCAGAACTAGAAAAAGTAATTTCTGCAGTAGTAGAAGAAAAAGGTTTAGACCTATTCTTATTCGTTGTAACAGACATTTTAACAAACGATTCTGTCGGCCTTGCCATCGGTAAAGCAACACAAGCTGTTGAAAAAGCATACAACGTAACGTTAGAAAACAATACAGCTACTTTAAAAGGTGTTGTATCTCGTAAAAAACAAATCGTTCCTGTATTAACAGAAACATTCCAAACTCTATAAGAGAAGTTTTGGATGAAAAGGAAAGAACAAGCAGATATACAGTCTACTTGTTCTTTTTTGTTATATATATCCATTTTAATTTTTGACATATAAGTCGCTGCTATGCCGAATACAAGATGATCTGCACTTGCTTTCTCCTTTTGTTTTAAAACTTGCATGTGGGCTGTTGCTTTGAAATAAAGTTTGATCAGAAATACCTCACAAAACAGCATTTTACAATATTTCATTTGACTTTTTCAAAAGGAAGTTTAAATGACCTAGATATAAGGAATTCCAAAATTGTCTATTATAGTCATCATCATTTATTAATATATTATTATCTAATTCCACTAATTTGTTCTTTAATTCACGAAAAGTTTTTATTAGGTCGCGATCCTTGTATTGTTCCTGCTCTATTAGTTGAACCCAATAATCTTTAAAACAATTGAAGCAGCAATACATCTTCTCTATGGAAGAATTGACAAAATTTCTTTCTACTCTTTCCGTAATTTCATGTTCTAACTCATATATTTCTCCTGTTGGCTGGTAGATTGTAATTAGATTACCTGAATCCATATTGCTCCCAATAACGAGGTATGATTTAAACTTCTCTAAACTTGCTAAAAACTTTTCTGCATATTCTTTATCTAATATAGATAAAGAAAAATCATTTTGTTTTGTCCATTCTACTACATCTAAAAGAAAACCATTAGAATAAGTATAAAAATCCACATTGAGACATTCGAATTCATTTTCTTCAATTTGATGATTAAGTATAAAATTTTTACTATCCATGGGTAAATTTAATTTGTCTATTTCCAATGTCTTTCCTCCAAATCTTAATGTTTAATATTTTCCTTCGCTTCTTCACAAACTCATTTAAATTTTAACATAAGAACTAATTTTCTTTAATGAAATTGCTTCGTAGTCTGGCCCCATTGCTGAACAAAAAAATCCTGTACAACACAGGATTTTTGATCAAACTTTGTTTTAAAGCCACAAAGAACGAGCTATTGTATAATACAAAGTAAAGGCATCCTCATTTAAGTATCTAAAAAGTAATTACCGTATTGTACATCGAAATAAAAACAGTATGATGTTAGTTAGAGTCTTCTTAATGGGCAGGCTCTTCTGCATAGCCGCAATCTATGTGTCGAAGAAGTAAAATAAATTCATATAATTACTTATGCGATTTCTTAAAAATGATAATGAAAAAATAAAGCAGGTTATATAGGATTGAGAGAGAAAAGAGGTAAGAAGATACGAATGAAAAGACTATGCATAATTCCATGTGGAAAAAAGAAGATTTGGGATAAGTGTCCTGATATTGGGCCGAAAGAAGCAAGAGAAGTGTACATTAGCCCATTCGGAAAAGCGTGCCAAGTGTATGCTTCTCAATTTTTTACACACTGGGTTATTTTATCTGCAAAGCATGGATTTTTACTACCAACCGATATAGTGAAAGAAAACTATGATCTTGCTTTTAATTCGAAAGGAAGTGAGATTATGAATATAGAACAACTAAAAAAACAAATGATGGATAAAGACCTGCTAGACTTTGATGAAATTGTTCTGCTTGCAGGAAAGAAGCATAAAAAAGTAGTGACAAAGTTATATCCAGAAGAAATCATCTCTTATCCATTAGAAGGCTGTAAAGGGATTGGATATATGTTGCAGCGGCTGAAGATGGCAGTTGAAAATCATAACGAGATTCAGTAAATGTAAAAAAGTTTAATTAACGTGGAAGTTAAAAAAATAAAGGGGCATTTGGGAACCCCTTTATTCTAAAGAGAATTTTCATTTAGATCATTCTAAATGTTGGTAATAATTTATCACTTGCTCCATAAGATTTCTGATCTCTTTTACTGGTGGTTTTTTATCGTATATATCTATATGTGAAGAGTAATAATTTAAATTTCTAACAAGGCCTTTTCCGATTTTTTCTTTTAGGAAAGGGAATATTTGTCCAGTATAGTCTTCAAGAGATTTACAATAATATTTTTCATCTAAATAAATACTATATTTACATGTTAGCTCTACTAGTGGGTTACCTTCAAAATCATATACATCTTTAGAGTCAAAAATGTCTATTAGTGCAAATCTATCATTAAGATAAACTTTTTTCTTTTTTTCAGGCTTATTAGAAAGAATAAAAGCGATACCTATTGCATTAATCAATATGATGCCTCCTATAAATATAAAGTGAAACTCTCATCGGTCCTCACCAATTGGACTTTTATGTGCAGCACATCTCCTGTCTAATCCCCTTGCCCTTTGTTGAATTTTGAGTAGGGGGATCTTATTGCCTGTTAATGCCTTATAAAAAAAGATACTAATAAAATATATCGATATTTGTTAAATGTAAAGGGGGAAAGTGTAGTTAGAGGAGAAGTAGAGAGTACAACGACTTTTGACTAATGGTATAATACTAATAGATGAAAGACTAAGAAAAGCAGGTGAATCCTTTTTGTTTACTAAAGCACAAGAACTTTTAGCTTCCTATTTTGGCTACTCGTCATTCCGTAGAGGGCAGGATGAAACAATTAAAAATATATTGGATGGAAAAGATACTGTTTGCATTATGCCAACAGGCGGCGGGAAATCTTTATGCTATCAAATTCCAGCATTAGTGTTAGAGGGAACAACATTAGTTATTTCTCCACTTATTTCTCTGATGAAAGATCAAGTTGATACCTTAACTCAAAATGGTATTCCAGCTACATATATTAACAGTTCTATTTCAATTACAGAAGCAAATCAGCGCATTCAGTTAGCGAAACAGGGACATTATAAATTGTTATATATTGCACCGGAACGTCTTGATTCGATTGATTTTATTGATCAACTCATTGATATGAATATCCCATTAATTGCAATTGATGAAGCCCACTGTATTTCACAATGGGGACATGATTTTCGTCCGAGTTATTTGCATATTCATCGTGTACTTGATTACCTTCCAGTTCAGCCAATCGTACTTGCATTGACAGCAACAGCAACGCCACAAGTACGCCAAGATATTTGTAGTGCTCTAGGAATTGCAGAACAGAATACAATTATGACGACTTTTGAACGAGAAAATTTATCGTTTTCTGTTGTGAAGGGACAGGACCGTGATACCTTTTTATCAGGTTATATTCGTCAAAACAAAAAAGAAGCGGGAATTATTTATGCAGCGACGCGTAAAATTGTTGATCAGCTGTATGAAAAGTTAAATAAAGAAGACGTTTCTGTCTCGCGTTATCATGCTGGTATGAATGATAACGACCGAAATGAACAACAAGAACGTTTTTTACGAGACGAAGTAAATGTAATGATTGCGACATCTGCATTTGGTATGGGAATTGACAAATCGAACATTCGGTATGTAATTCATTATCAACTTCCAAAAAATATGGAAAGTTACTATCAAGAAGCAGGACGTGCTGGGCGTGACGGATTAGATAGTGAATGTATCTTGCTATATTCACCGCAAGATGTGCAAGTACAACGCTATTTAATTGATCAGTCAACAGGAGCGTCTCGATTTTCAAATGAACTAGAAAAATTGCAACATATGACTGATTATTCCCATACCGAAAATTGCTTACAATCATTCATTCTACAATATTTTGGTGAAGAGCCACAGCAAGATTGTGGCCGCTGCGGTAATTGTACAGACGATCGAAATAGTGTTGATGTTACAAAAGAAGCACAAATGGTATTGTCATGCATGATTCGAACAAATCAACGTTTCGGTAAGCAAATGATTGCCCAAGTATTAACAGGATCAAAAAATAAAAAGGTGATGGAATTTAATTTTCACACGTTACCGACGTACGGACTGCTGTCAAATCAAAGTACAAAAGAAGTGAGTGAGTTCATTGAGTTTTTGATTTCGGAAGAACTGATTGCAGTGGAGCATGGCACATATCCGACATTAAAAGTAACAGCTAAAGGTAAAGAAGTTTTACTTGGGAAACAACTTATTTTCCAAAAAGAAAGAGTGGAAACAAAACAAATAGTGAAAGATCATCCACTATTCGAAGAGCTACGTCATGTGCGTAAAGAAATTGCCCAAGGTGAAGGGGTACCACCATTTGTTATTTTTTCTGATCAAACATTGCAAGATATGTGTGCAAAACTACCGAAAACACAGGAGGAAATGTTAGAAGTAAAAGGAATTGGGGAACATAAGCTTGATAAATATGGTAATATATTTTTACAAGTTGTCACAAATTTCCTCGAACAGCATCCCGATATAGAAGCGATGATAACGACAGAAGTGATAATAGAACGAAAGCAGTCAAAAAAGGCAATGAAAAATTCTCATCATGCTACATATGAGATGTATAAACAAGGGAAAGAACTTTCTCAAATTGCCGCTGCGCGAGAATTGTCTTTGCAAACGGTAGAAAATCATTTAATTCGTTGTTTTGAAGAAGGAATGGAAATAGATTGGCCAAGTTTTGTTCCGAAAGAATACGAATCTATGATTGCGACCGCAATAGAGAAAGCTGAGGGTGGATTGAAAGCTATTAAAGAGCAGCTTCCTGACTATATTAGTTATTTTATGATTCGTGCTTATTTACAAATGAACAAATAATTACTTGTATGAAGTCATTTCATGTCACTTCTAATTTGTCTAGATGTTTCATACGCTAAAGAGTATGAGAGATTTGAAAGGGGAGTAAGGTATGAATAAATTAATATTTAAACAATTTCGTATGACAAGAAGTTATTTTATTAAAAACGTAGAATCACTTTCGAAGGAAATAGTAAATGTACAGCCAAACGGTTTTAATAACACGATCCAATGGCATATCGGCCATGTATTAACAGTTGCTGAACAGTTTATGCTTGGCTTTCCACATAAAACGACCCATCTTTCCGTAAATTATATTGAATTATTTGGAAACGGTACAAAGCCGGCTGATTGGAAAGATGATGTACCTACTGTAGATAAACTCATTATAGAGTTGAAAGATCAGTTAGTTCGTCTTCAACAAATTCCTGCTGAACGGTTAAATGAAACGCTGGAAAAACCATTTATGGGACTTGAAACTTTTGGAGAACTAGCAGGTCTTACGTTAATGCATGAAGCAAATCACTTAGGACAAATTCAAGCAATGAAGCGTATCATTGAACATACAGGTGTAAAGAATTAGTAAACTCCCGAAAAATTAATTAGTGACTTTCAAAAGGAGTTATTCTCAGTGAGATAGCTCCTTTTGATTTTGCAAAAACACTCAATACAAAAGTTATGGTTAACGAGTGCCTAAAAGAACAAGTTTCTTCGGCAACGTGGGTTAAAGAGTTAATATAGATTTTTTTAGAAAATCTCTCTAAACACTTGACTTATAAGTTTCATTTTTAATACAATTAATTTTCGACTGAAAATTCCAACGAATGGGAGGGGATTCCAAAAATGAAAGACATGTATGAACTAGAGCTAGAGAAATTAAATCACACACTTTCACAAATTAATTACCAATTGGATAAGCTAGAAAATATACCGGTTTATCATGGAGAAAATTTTACAGAACAAGTACTTGAAACTATGCGAGAATCTAATCGTCAAAGACTTCGTATTGCCAGTGAAGAACCTTATTTTGGACGATTAGATTTTCAAGAAGAGGGACATGCGCAGCCAGCACCTGTTTATATTGGTAAAGTTGGTGCTTCTGATGAAGAAACGCAGCAACCGATCGTTGTTGATTGGCGGGCACCTGTTGCCAGTATGTTTTATTCATTTACAGGAGGAGAAGATGCAGCTTTTTATGATTCTCCAGAAGGAATCGTTAAAGGAATTGTTTACTTAAAACGCAATATTGCTGTTAGGAAGCAAACACTCGAACGTGTTGTGGATACATATGTAAGGGGAAGTGAGGATCTGTCACTAGCAGATGATTTTCTTCTCTATCGCTTAGGGGAAAATAAAGATAACAAATTAAAAGATATTGTTTCAACGATTCAAGCAGAACAAAATGATATTATCCGTGCTGAAAAAAATGTCCCTCTTATTATTCAAGGTGTTGCAGGTAGTGGGAAAACAACGATTGCTCTGCATCGTCTTGCTTTTTTAATTTATCAATATCATGAGCAACTCAAGGCTGAGAAAATGATTGTTTTTGCACCTAACAGTATATTTCTCGATTATATTTCCAGTGTCTTGCCAGAACTTGGTGTTGGCAATATTCATCAAACTACGTTTCAAGACTGGGTATTACATACTTTAGAAAATAGTGTTTTTGTAAAGAATACTGATAAACAACTACAACAAGCATTCTCCATTTATAAAAACAAGCATGAAATCATGGCTGGTAAATTAAAAGGTTCAATCGAGTTTCAACTATTTATTAAACGAAGTCTGTCTGACTACGAGAAAAACATAGTGCCAACGAAAGACTTTGAACCTTGGGATGGTTCCGTATTGCAAGGAAAGGTAATTCAGCAATGGTTTGAAGCAGAATATAAACATTATCCAGTTGGGAAGCGAAGAGAGCGAATTGTCGCTCGCATGAAGCGTTGGATTGAGATGGAACTCAAAATGATTTCAGATACAAATAAAAAGAAACAACTTAAAAAACAAGCAACGCAAAGAATGAACAGTTATTTAAAATGTTGGCCCAAGGTGACTGCACTATCTTTTTACAGTATGTTGATGAAACAAGAAAATATTTTCAGTGTGTTGCCAGCTGAAATTGTACAAGAAACAGCAAAAAGCTGTCGAAAAAAAGAATTGGCACTAGAAGATTTAGCACCGCTCATTTATATTCATCACTATCTAGAGGGCATAAAACTTGGACAAAAATTTCATCATGTCGTAATTGATGAGGCGCAGGACTTCTCACCATTTCAACTGTTTATTTTAAAAGAAATAACACTTGGTAATTCCTTTACCATTTTAGGTGATTTATCACAAGCTATTCATGAGTATCAAGGAATTGACGATTGGGAACAGTTCCAAGATGTATTTGATCACAATGCACAGTACTTTGAATTAACGAGAAGTTATCGGTCAACAAAAGAAATTATTAGTTTTGCAAATGAAGTGATTCAAACGGCAAATATTCCAGTAGGTCTTGCTAATCCTGTGTTTCGCAGCGGTGAAAGTGTAAAAGTTGTCTCAACAAATGATCAATTGCAATCTATTCTATCTACTGTAAAGACCATGCAAGAACAAAATGTAAAAACGATTGCGATTATCGGACGTACAGAAGAAGAATGTCGTGAGATATATGGGAAACTCACAGAAGCTGGTATTTCTACAAATATAATAGAAGCGAATCAAAGCAAATATGAAGGCGGTATTTCAGTCGTTCCTGTTTATTTAGCAAAAGGATTAGAATTCGACGCAGTACTACTTATGGATGTAGATGCAATTCATTATAAACAAACAAAGCAAGATGCTAAATTGTTATATGTCGGGTGTACTCGTTCCCTACATGACTTATGGATTTTTTATTCAGGGACATGTTCACCTTTAATTCAACAAATTCCAAAAGAGTTGTACGAAGAAAGGATAGATGATTAATTAAGAAGGAAATGAAATTAAAAGCTATAGCCCTGAAAGTACACTATGTTTGACGGTACTTTTAGGGCTATAGCTATTTTCATGAGTAGTTCGTTTTAAGAATATAATAAATAGTATGTTTATTCGGATGGTCTGGGTCCTGCATCCATCCCTGAGTTTTCTACTGTTAAAACAGGACGAACTGTCATATCTGCATTTATATATACTTGACATGATAGACGTAAGTGATCCTCTACACCTTTTTCTGCAAATACAGATTTTTCAATCTTACCAGGTTCACAAAAATTACCTTCTAAAATTTCTACACGGCAAGTTGTACATTTCACTTTCCCGCCGCAGCGATGAAGAATATTCACACCATTATCTTCTAGCGCCAACACTAATTTTGTTCCTGTTTTCACTTCAAAAGTTCCTTTTCCTGGAACGGTTATTTTTGGCATTTTATACTCTCCTTATATAAAATATGAATAAGATAATTATCACCTTACCCTGTAAGAGGTAAACATAAGAACGACAATATTTCTTGGATGAAAAACTTATTATAAAAAATTCATAACACCCGTAACTTTTTTCTTTTTTTAATCGTTTATTAAATAAGCGCGCTTAAAAGGAGTGATCACTTTGAATACGAAAAGAAAGATGATTTCACAATCTAATGTAGAAATGCAACAATTAAATAGATCTATCATTATTAAACATTATGCGGAACTGAAGCGTTATTGTACATTTTTAACAAAAAGCACATGGGACGGAGAAGATTTGGCACAAGAAACAATATGTAAAGTATTGAAGAAATATATGAATGAAGATTGTAACCAAAGTATTTGTTTAACGTTGCTATACAAGGTGGCTCGTAACCAATGGCTGGATCATATGCGGACAAAAGCTTATGAAAAAGAAAGTAATAAAGAAGCTTCTTATGAACCTCATGAAAATGTTGCTGAATTATATGATTTAATCGAAATAATGCTATCTTGTTTAAATGAAATGCAAACTGTTATTTTCTTATTAAAGGATGTGTTTGAATATAGGTTAGCTGATATCGCGGCCATTACTTCCATGTCAGAAGGAGCAGTAAAAGCTTCCTTGTTCCGAACACGTAACAAACTGAAGACGATACAAGAAGAGGAACGTTTTGTAACCTCCAAAGACATGGAAGAAGAAACTGAAATACTTGTAAAGGCAATACAACAACAAAGGCCAGAGTTATTCGTAAAACTCATACCAACACTGCGATTTTCAAAAATCTCACAACAACAACCATTACTTTTATTACACAAAAGGTCTTCATACAACTGCTTTTCATGTGCTGCTTAAACTAAAATGGTGGAGGGATTTTTCATGAGTGTAATTCCTTATGTGATAGAACAAACGAAACTTGGGGAACGTTCGTATGATATTTATTCCCGGTTACTAAAGGATAGAATTATTATGATTGGGCAAGAAATTAATGATCAAGTTGCTAATAGTGTTGTGGCTCAATTATTATTCCTAACGGCAGAAGACGCAGAGAAGGATATATCTATTTATATTAACAGTCCTGGTGGTTCAACTTCTGCAGGTTTTGCCATTTTAGATACGATGAATTATATTAAGCCGGATGTGCAAACCATTTGCATTGGTTTAGCAGCTTCGTTCGGAGCGTTATTGTTATTATCGGGAGCAGCAGGGAAACGCTTCGCTTTACCAAATAGTGAAATTATGATTCATCAGCCGCTCGGTGGAACGCAAGGGCAAGCGACTGAAATTGAGATTTCAGCAAGACGGATTTTGAAATTAAAAGAACATATCAATCAAATTATTGCCGATAAAACAGGGCAGCCAGTTGAGAAAGTAGCAAAAGATACAGAACGGGATTATTTTATGAACGCAGAAGAGGCGAAAACATATGGAATTGTAGATGGGATTATCGGTTAAAGCTGAAAAGAGGTTATTGAACCATATCGTTCAATAACCTCTCATACTGTTGAAAAACAATCTAGTCAATATTTTGAATAAGTTTCACCTTATATAAAGAGTAGAGAGAATCAACCAAACATTGCTATTGTACAATGTTTGGTTGATTTTTTTATTTTGGAAAAGATGCAAGTGCTTCTAACCAGTAAGTCACTAATTTTGAATTCCAGCGGTCTTCATGATAAATCGCATAAATATGCCGTTGTAATATTTATTGATATTTGTGGTATTTTACCCAATACAGTTCCGAGTATTGTTATGGTTGTAGGGCTCATTTTATTTTGGAACGCACCATTTATGCCGCTTCCAATTTATAATACATCGGTTATGGTTATCGTTACATATGTTGTACTCTTTTTGCCATACACGGTGCAATATGTGAAAGCTTCATTAGGACAAATTGATGATTCGCTTCTATATGCTGGAAATATATTTTCTGGAAGCCCATTATATATATTTCGGAAGATTATAATGCCACTTATTGTTCAGGGTATTCTAGCTGGGTAGGCCATGACATTTATTATTTCTATACGAGAATTGGTAGCATCACTTCTTGTAGTACCGCCATCTGTGGAAACATCAGCAACATTTATTTTTGCACAGTTTGAACAAGGGAATGTTTCAGTAGGCATGGCTATGGCTGCCGTTTCAGTAGGGCTAACTATAATTTGTTTGTTACTTCTTCAATATTTACAAGAAAAAAGAAAGGAATACGTTCATGAGAGTGAAAGTGTGGGGAGGAGCTGGAGAATATGGACGGTCCTGCTACTTTACTCGTTCATGCATCTAAAAACGATACTGATCAATTACAAAAGAAATTAATGGAATGTGGATTTAAACACATCTATTCGGCTACTTTAGCTGAAGAAATAAGTTTTAAAAAAGAGGTTGTTGAATATAACGCTCAATAACCTCTTTTTGGTTTTTCAAGGATTAACAGGCAGTAAAATTCCGTTGTTAGAAGTTTTGCGCTATAAACAATTGAATTTTCCTAATTAATGGAATAGAATGAAAATATTATATATTCTTCGTTACTAATATATAAAATACATATTATTTAAGGGGTCTACAATGCAAAGAAAAAGACTAAGAGATTTAGATATTAATATTGGAAAGTTAAAACCTGGAACATGTAATGCAATTACAGATGTAGAGGGTGTAATCGTCGGTCACAAAACGATTTTAGATGAGGATGTTTGTTCCGGACTTACCGTTATTCTACCTAACAACGGGAATCTAACTGGATCGCATTTTCCAGCAGGCTTTTTTTCTTTTAATGGAACGGGTGAATTCACAGGAAGTCATTGGATTGATGAAACAGGTACTTTAGTAACTCCGATTGTTTTTACAGGTAGCCATTTACTTGGATTAGCACATCATTTTCTGTCGCGTGCTACAAGAAGAATTGAAAATTTAGAACCTTTCTCAAATGGAATAGTAGCAGAGACGTGGGATGGATGGTTAAGTGACTTAGAAAAAACATCCATGACATACGAAGATTTAGAAGAAGCAATCTTTCATGCTAAATCTGGCGTAATCGAAGAAGGAAATGTTGGCGGCGGTACAGGGATGATTTGTTTTGAATTTAAAGGCGGTATCGGTACTTCTTCTCGCATAATTGAATGTGAATCCGGGACTTATACAGTCGGTGCTCTTGTACAAACCAATTTTGGTAGAAGAGAAGATTTTATTATGAATCATAAACCCGTTGGCAGTATATTAAATGAAATGGAAGTGCCATTACCGTGGAGTACCCCGGAAAATGCAGGTTCTCTTCTCGTTACAATAGCAACGGATGCACCGTTATTACCTTCACAATGCGAAAGAATATCAAAAAGAGCATCGCTAGCAATGGCTAAATTAGGTGGTATCGGAGAAGAAGGTAGCGGAGATTTCTTCCTGACCTTTTCAACGGGGAATTGTTATTCTTACGATAATGAAACACCTTATCCTATCAATATGTTTCCATCAGAACAGTTAGATTTTATTTTTGAAGCAGCGATTGAATCTGTTCAAGAAGCAATTGTTAATTCTATGTGTATGGCAGAAACGATAACAGGACAAAAAGGGAGACAAGTACATGCATTGCCGTTAGAGCGTTTAGTAGAAATCTTAAAATCTTAAATTGGCAATGTATTATCACCGACAAGGGGGGCTTTATGTTTTATAGACGAAAGTTTTATATTGTAAAAAGTGAGTTTGTCGAGATTTTTAACAGGCATTTTAATGAAACTAATTTACCAAATCAACTTAAATATGGCTCGCGGCTAATAGGCCGATGGATGAAGGATAATGGTGATGATACTGTAGAGGTTTTTGCAATATGGGAATATGATAGTTACGAGGATTATGTAGAAATTGAATCCAAAGTTAGAAGTGACGAGGCTCATCTTAAACGCATTCATGACTGGTACGAAAAAAATGGCGGAAGAGAGCATGTATTAAAGGAATATATACTAGAAATGAGAAATGAAGCCTTAGAATCAACTGTAATGAGCGATGAGTAATATATGAACAATAATTTCAAGTATTCTATCTTCGTCAAACAGGCATGATTGTTGAAGAATCATTAGATTTATACAATTTTATTTTCACTTTACAAATAGGGGTGTATATATGTTTTCTCATAATCAAAGCTGTTTTATTTGTAAGAAACACGAAGGAAGTATTTCCGTACCAGGCGATGTTATTTATGAAGATGACTTTGTCTATGTTGGACATGTTTATTGGGAAGAAAAAGAAACATATTTAGGCTATCTGATGATTGATATGAAAAGACATACACCAGGATTGGCGGAATTAAATGAAAAAGAAGCGCAAGCATTCGGGCTCATTGTTAATAGAGTAAGCCGAGCTTTAAAAAAATGCGAAGGCGCAGAACATATTTATGCATTTGTATCTGGAAATGGCGTACCACATATGCATATGCATCTTATCCCGCGTTATCCGAACACACCGCAAGAGTTTTGGTCTCCAACAAAAATTGCAACTTGGCCAGGGGCGCCTCTAGGAAGAGAAAAAGAAATCGAACAATTATGCGAAAGGATCAAAATGTATTTGGTGAATGAATATGAATATAACGGATAAACCTCAGCAGTTTTCGTGGGTAGGGAATGAAGAGATGTGTATCGATCAAGTGAAAATTGATCAATGCGACGATGTAATCATCGGGAGATATGGCGGAAACAAAGCCGCTGGTGCTAAAAAAAACGAAGATGGAGCATTAGTATGGGCCTATGATGACTGGGAATTTGCTATGATTTTAGATGCCCATTATAGTGCGGAAAGTACAGCGCTACTAGTGCAAACGATGCAAAATGAGTTTTTAAATTTAAAAGAATTGTTAGATGAACCGATAGAAACGGTATTCCAATCCGTGGAAAAATATATATTATCTATTTTTCAATCTGAATCATTTCAACAATCTTGCCAGCGTATAAAAGGAGAAACAGCTTGTTTAATTTGTGTACGAAAAGCAAATTATCTTTGGTGGTTATCCGTCGGGGACTGTGTAGTATATCTTCTGCATGATGAATTACATAAATTAGGTCAGTACACTTTGAATCAACGAAACTTCTATGAATGGGTTGGCTTTATCAATACATTTTCATTGCCAGTACCTTGTTATTCATCTGGAGTTCGAGAATTGCGTACAGGACATAACCGTATTGTAATGGTGACAGATGGTCTATTGGAATGCGGGGAACATTATTACGAAAAACAATGCAACATATATACTGATCTCTATGGAGATAAAGAGAATACACAACTAACCAATCGCATTGAGAAGGTATTACAGCATGTACATGAGCAGCGTGGAAGAGATAGTGCGACGATTATAAGCTGGGATTATACAAATTCATTACCATCTACTTATCCAAGCGATCAAATATTTCAAAAGTAAAGCTTAATACTTATAAAGAAGGGGAGTAACATGGATCTTGAAATAGCTTTTGAAGAATTTCCGATTCTGGAATCTACGAATTTAGTATTAAAGAAGATTGAAGATGTTCATTTGCAGGACGTATATACAATCTATAGTAACGATAAAGTATTTGAATACTGTGGAATTATCCCGAAACACAATTTGAAGACAGTAAGTAAAATGATTCAGCACTTTGAGAGAGACTATAACAAACAAAGTAGAATTAAGTGGGGGATTTTTCAAAAAAATAATAGTGATACATTAGTTGGAATTATTGAAGCGATGGATTTTAATCGAAAGGTAAATATGGTCACAATCGGATACTTTTTAGCGGAAGAATACTGGGGGAAAGGGATTACATCTGAAGCAGTTCATGCAGTTGTGAAGTTTTTATTTGAGGATGTCCATATAAATAGAATACAAGCTGAGGTTATGCCAGCAAATGATATATCAAAGAAGGTACTTGTGAAGAACGGATTCCTAAAAGAAGGCTTATTAAGACAAGCTACTTTATGGTCCGGAAAGGGAATTGTCGATTTAGAAATATATAGTTTTCTTCAAGAGGATTATAAATGATATAAAATAATAAAATTTTGTTACAAACACATTCGTGGCCTTTATCGTAAAAATAACTATACAAATTAATTTTGAGGAGGCCATAAACGTTTACAATTTCTTTATGTGTAATGGCATTAGGTATTTTCATTATATTTGTAGGATATTCTATACGAAGAAAAGGGAATGCTTCATTTATCACAGGAAACAATAAAACCTTTGTTCCAAAAGATGAAAAGAAATTAACTGAACGAATAGGTATAGTTGTATTTTCATTTGGCGTTGAGACTGTATTGTTTCCGGTGATCTTTCACATGATTCATGGTATTGAAGGGTACTATTTTGCAATATTAGCTTTACTTCATATAATGGTTGTATTTTTTTCATGTTTTTCGACCAAATGGAAAAGCAGCGCTATCCAAAGAAGGAATAGTTATATAAGCCGAGGATCTTCACCAATGAAGATCTTTTTTACATTGAATAACATTAATATAATTACATTCCCTTTCATTAACTTTATAGTGATAAGAAACAGTCATCATTTATTCTCAACGTTTGTAATAAAATGATACAAGAACACTCATAATTAACGGGAGGAAGAGGAATGCACCAAAACGATCGGAAAAAGAAAGGGAACGACTTTTCCAAAATAATTCCCCATTCTCTTTTAGATGTAAAAAATGAACTAAAGAAAAAATGTGAAAACAAACAGCTTCCCGTTAAAACATGGAAGTTAACAGAAGAAGAAATGATGCTAATTCATAAAATTAAAGAACAAACAAGTGGGCACAACAAAAATAATGTGACGCGAACGCACGCTTATTATCGTTTTTACCTTCGATACCCAGAAATACAATGGGCATTGCTTGGACATATGGTATCGCGTAATGGCGGTTGGAATATGACCGATTTAAAAGGGGAGTTATATACTAGACTATTGTCAGAAAAAGATCAACTCACCTTCTTTTCTTTTTTAGAACGAGGTAACTGGTTAATCTTCCAGGATGTATATCCGCAATTTTTGTTGTACGAACAAAGTGTTAAAAGATCAAAAAATTTGTTTTATCTTCTACCCTTTTTTTATGTATCGACGTTTATGGAAACGATCTGGAACTATTTTTGGAGAACAGGTGACCGCTATACATTAGCCATTGCGACCGTTATTAATGAACAAAGCTATTTAGAAAAAAGGGTTATTCAAAATGAACATTTTAAAAAGACTGTACTGAATAGCATTGTATTCAAACTTTACGATTTTTCCCGCTTTAATCATATTCTCTTTCCATTTTATAAAGATGAGACTAAACAACAAACACTGCTATTCGGTGATACGATGAAACATTTTACCTCTCTCCATGAACGAATTCTACTTGGAAAACGATTATACTCACTATTATTTCGCCGCGAAAACATCTTACAAAGAGTATTAAACTGGGCTCATGATTATCCACATACTGGTTCAAGAAAAGACTACTGGCCGCATTTGTTTTATGATGTAAACGAATCATTCTCTCGTGCCCTTTATGAGCGCCGAATAAAAAACTGCCAATTAAGAAAAGGTGCGAGTCGCTTATATAGCCCACGATTAATATACGCATGGAAAGACCTTAATCATAAAGAAGCGGAAAGTGAAGACTGGTTTGAAGACTGGCGCATTATGGAGTATTTAATTGATAAGGGAGAAAGTACAGATGGAAAGATTTATAACGAGTACTGCAAAACGCTTGAAAAAATTGAGCTTGCCATCTTGGTCAAAAAAAATGTCTTGCTCCGAGAAGAAGCAGGGGAGGAATAACCTGAAAGCTATTGTAGCCACGATCATTGTCTCTTGTTTAATCGGAACATATTTAGACTTATTATTTGTCAATAAACAAATGTATGCCTTTCCAGTGAGACCAT
This sequence comes from Bacillus sp. S10(2024), assembly GCF_050473865.1. Lineage (NCBI taxonomy): Bacteria > Bacillati > Bacillota > Bacilli > Caryophanales > Bacillaceae > Bacillus > Bacillus sp. S10(2024). The sequence continues at coordinate 1,194,844 of NZ_JBFLUR010000002.1, forward strand.
TCCCGCATATATTTACAATTAATATCGCATTTACGTTATTCATATTACCTACTTCCACCGCTCTTTTTGTGTGGATTATGAAAATGTTACCTGCATTTTCAAAAATCATATTTATCATTTTGATTGGACTTTGTATGAGTATTTCTGAACGATTTGCAGAGCAACTAGGATGGTTCGTTCATAGCGAAGCATGGCATCATTCATATTCCTTTTTGGGATACATGATTTTCCTGCTTTTTATATGGAAGTTTTATCGTTGGTTTCAATAACAGGAAATTGCGTTAAAGAGATCTAAAAATAAACAAATAGATTGTTCGAAATCCTGTATTGAAATTTAAATAAGATTTATTAAAAAACTATCTGTTCAATGAAAGGAATGAATAATGTTATTAAGTTAACGAGTGCTAATTAAGCAACTGTATTTATTTTCAATAACGCGCATTATATTGATTTTACATGTATGATACATAAAAACGCTGACTTTTTATCATCAGCGTTTTTTTTTTTTTTTTATATAATTTTTCGGCATATCCGACATACAACTTGAACACTGAAAGTTGTGCCACTCTTCGTTCCATGTATTGAAAATGATTCACTTTCAAAAAATTAACCTCATGTTACGGTGATAAACTAATAATTTTAATAGTGATATATTATGTTAATTGAAAATGTATAGAGCTTATATTTTTGAATAAATAAAGACAGTAGCACAAGAAAACATGCTCTTTTTACATTTAATATACAAAATACAAAAAAAGGAGCTTGATTATTCATGCCATTAAAAAACAGAGGCTTCTTTATTCCTGTGGCATTTCCTATTGAGATTCCAGAACCTATTCCAAAACCTATACAATCAACCGAGCAGACCGGATTTGATTATATAGTGATTGGTGCTGGAACTGCCGGAGGGGTAATTGCCAAAGAATTAACAGATGACAAAAGTACTTCTGTATTAGTGCTTGATGCAGGAGCAAATATGACGAATGAGCTAAGTAGTGCTTCCATTACAGATGCAATTAATTTAGCCAGCGATAATAAGTTTACCTTTAATGTTACTTCTAATCTAGAGAAAATCATTGAACGTTCGCTTTTTTCACAAAATGGTCGGGGAATTGGGGGAAGCTCAAAAATTAATAACATGTATGCAGTGCGCGGGAGTAAAGAACTTTATGATAAATGGGGAGAACTTGTTGGTGATCAATGGAGTTACAACAGGATTCGTTCCTTATTTATGAGAAATGAGACCTATATAGGGGCAACACAATGTTCTAACGAGAGGGGAACGGAAGGTCCTATTTTTGTTAGACAGCAACTTATTCCTCCTCATGGGCTGATAGAAACCTTGACTAACGCAACCGCAAAGGTTTTGGGTATTGACATTGTTGAGGACTATAATACAGGTGTAAGAGATTGTACATTTTACAAATCACAATATACCCAACAGCAAAAAAATGGTCAATTTGTTCGTTCATCGACAGCAACAGGATATTTAAATGACAATATTGTTAGTCAAGGAGACCCGTTCCATCCAGATGGGTTTGGGGTTGATGGAAGAAAGTTGGTTATTTTAGCTGAAACAACTGTTAATAAAATCTTATTTAAAGAAATTCAGGGGCTGAACATTGCGGTTGGTGTTGAGTTTGTCAAGAACGGTATTTCACAAAGAAGGTTTGCAAGAAAAGGCATTATCGTCTCTGCAGGATTTTTTTCCTCAGTCATTCTACAACGTTCAGGAATCGGCAGATCGTGCGATTTAGCTAAAGTAGGTATATCAACATTAATAGAGAGTCCAAATGTGGGTTACAATCTACAAACCCATGCTTATGTTGGACTGGGAGTTAGAGTGGAGACATCTCAACTTGTATCGATATTATCAGCTGATCCTGACCAGCCTATTGCCCTAGGTGCTTTTAAAGCAGAGAATCCAGCGAGTCTGGAGGGTCGTCGTCTCCAAATGTTAGGGGCCCCCGTACCTTTATTTCTTCCCATTCAAGAGGTGATCAGTAATGGTTGGAATTTTGATGGATCCAGTGATACCAATATCATGAGTTTTGGCATTTTAGATCTTAACCCGAAAAGTAAGGGTACGATTATGGTAGCACATAGCAATCTTGAAGCTTCTCCATCGCTTACCTTCAATCCGTTGCAAAATCGTGATGATCTAGAATTTCTTCTGGATCAATATATCAATACTTACAATATTATTCAGCATGCTCGAACTCTTAATAACGGCATAGGTGAGGTTGTATACCCTCCGGAAAATATCTTCAAGACAGGCGCACGAAAGCAACTTGAGAATTATGTTAGGGCGTCTTATTCGAACTTCTTTCATTTTGGAGGGCAATGTAAGATGGGAAGAACGATTCAAGAAGGAGTAGTAGATGGATTCCTCAACGTCTTTGGTACAAAAAATCTTAAAGTTGCTGATCTTTCCATTTCGCCTATTTTACCAGATGGCAACACTTCCATCGCTGCTCAGATGATTGGTTTAAATGCGGTACGATTTATCCGTGAAGATCCTCGCCCTTACGTAGTAGATGATAAAGAATTTGAGAATTATAAGGAATAGCACACACATTTTAATGTTTTTATACGCTAAGAGATTCTCAAAACTCGATGTTAGAGGGAGAAGGAACAATCTTGCCATAAAGTACAAAATAACTTACAGAAAAGGCAATAATGAATTTTCGATATTCCATAAGATACACAAAGATTAGTGATAAAGGCCCATGGAGGCATGACGGGAATTGTGATACAAGATTTGATATAACTGTTCCTAAACGGTCTTTATGTTTTGTGGTGTAACAGGATTATGAATCGTAGCAAAATATTGCTTATTTTTCTTCATATGTTACAAAGAAACTAAGAGGAAATGAAAAAGTAGGAATGCTTCTAAATGAAATAACAGGGATGATTTTTATCGGTATGGGGTTGAAGCTGCTTCAAGCAAAGGCCCCTCAATAAAAGCCTACATTATAAATAAGTGCCCCTTGCAGGAAGTTTAAATGAAAAGAAAAAGCCTCTTTAGTTGAATCTTAAAGAGGCTTTCGCTATATAAAACATTTATTTTACTACTTTCTTAAGTATAATTAGTCACACATCTTATACTTAATTATCGAGTTTTATAACTCAATTCGCTCTACAAGATTTTGAATTTGTTCTTTTGGAGCATTCATACAAATGCCTCCGTGATAACAAATGACCGATTCGATATCAAAATCTAAATATTTCTCTAAAGAAGCAAGGGCTGTATTCATGTCTAACGTTGTTCTCTGAACAGGTCTTTGTAAAGAACCATCTATACATATCATTGCATCACCAGCAACAAGAGTTTTACTTTTCTTTACATACAGGCTAACATGTCCCGGAGTATGTCCTGGTGTATGAATCACTTGAATGCCTCCGCAATACGGAAGTTCTTGTCCATCTTCTAAAGTTTGATTTACGTTACATTTAGGAGGATTTGCATACAACAATTGTATTTCTTTCGGAAGAGATGCCCACGCTTCTTTGTTCATGCGTCCAGGATCTGTTTTTATAAGCGGGAATTCCCCCTCGATATATGGTTTATCAAGCTCGTGTGCATACACATTGATTTTATTAGTGGATGCTTGTAGTAGTTCTGGAAGGCTTCCGATATGGTCTATATCTTGATGTGATACAATGACTGCCTTTAAGTTTTCAAAAGGAACTCCTAAAACATTCATCGCAGTATGTATTTGTTCCAACTGACAAGGCATACCGGCATCAATCAAAACAGCTTCTTCATCATCCCAAATAAGTGTAGGATGTAAGATAAAACCTTGTATTTTTAATTCAAGTGTGGAAACTCCATTTGAAACCTTCATTGATTACGCCTCCTTGATAAATGTGTTTGTATAGTAATTAATACTACATATGATAATTTACCACGTCTTATGAATGTAATCAATTATAAAATATTAATTATAACACAAATAAATTTATTTGTCAAGTTATTATTAATTTTTATTATTAAATTTAAGCAAAGAGGATTTCCAAACTATATCTAGAATAAGAAAAAGATATTTTTAGACAAGGAGATGTTTACATGGATCTTATATCAAACGTTAAAGGGATTGTTTTAGACTTAGATGGTACGTTACTAAATTCACAAAAAGAAGTATCTAAAAGAAACTTACAAGCTATTCGAGAATGTTATAGAAACGGAATAACTGTTATTTTTGCGACAGCAAGACCCCCGCGTTCAGTAAATGCCTTTCTTCCACAGGAACTTCAAGAAATGGCGGCGTTTGTATATTACAACGGAGCTTTAATCATTGATAAAACATCAGAGTACAAACAACATTATCCAATTGAATCAGCTATTACAGATGAAATTTTTGAATATGTAATTACTCACCATTCAGATGCTTGTCTTTCTATCGAATCTGAAGATACGTGGTATAGCAACAAGATGCTAGATTATAGTAAAGCTATGAATGCAATTGTAAATCCAATTGTAGTTTCGTTAGATGAATTGAAAGAAATGAAGGCTTCAAAATTATTAATCACACAATATCCGTATTATGAGAAATTACATAAACAATTTGAACATAAAGTAAACACTGTATGTACCGACTCGGGAACTTTAATTCAAATTATGGCCAAAGGTGTTTCGAAAAAACAAGCTATAATGGATCTTTGTGTTCAAAGTCAAATACCTATGAGCAGCATAATGGCATTTGGTGATGATTGGAACGATTTAGATCTTTTCCATGCGTGCGGTTTTCCAATTGCTATGGAAAATGCAATACATGAACTAAAAGAACTAGCATATGTTGTTACGAAATCTAATGATGAAGATGGTGTAGCAGAAGTGTTAGAGAAGTTAATTTGTACTGTTAGTAATAGTTGAAGATGTATTTGAAGAAGGGAATTAGCGAATGTGGAAAAGAGAATTGAACAAATAATAGAATTTTTACGAATAATAGATCTGTTCAAATCGATTGAAAGAAAAACAAAAGTTTCTAATACTAATCGTCATGAAAATGATGCAGAACATACATGGCATATGTGTATGTTTGCTCTATTATTACATAAAGAAATAGAAGAGGAGATTAATTTTGAAAGAGCTTTAAAATTAATCTTAATACACGATCTTGGTGAAATATATGCTGGTGATACTTATGCGCATGATTCTGTCGCTAGAATAAATAAGAAACAAAGAGAAGAAGAAGCGATCAAAAAGTTATTTCGTGAGTTGCCAGATGATTTAGAAGCTGAATTTCACGAACTTTGGAATGAATACGAAGCAAATGAAACGAAAGAAGCAAGGTTTGTTCAAGCGATAGATAAAATGCAGGCATTTACACAAAATGTACATACAAATGGGGAGGTATGGCAGGGAAATAAGGTAACCTCTGATAAAATCATTAAATACAATGAGAAGTGGGCCAAACAAAGCAAGACATTTGAAGATATATTTCATTATTTTTGGAAAGTTGCTGAAATTAAAGGAATATTTTATACAAAAAAAGAGGATTAAGTCCTTCGATAACGGGTTCGGTTTTCGAGCACAAAACACAAAATAGCATACTAATTAACAAATTGGTTGGACATGCTTACATCGTCTGTTGTTGACCCTGAAATAAGTGATTATATTTTCTGGAGTGATGAAGAATTAACCGCCAGAGAAATTATAGACAAAGCATTGGCTTATAAACCATTATAATTATAAAGTGTGTTGCTCCAAGTAGAGTTAACGCTCTTTTTTAAGAATGAATTGTGTGAAATCAATATTTTTAGAACTTTGTTTGAGTTTGGTCTTTAATTTTAATTGAATAAGACAATAAAAGACGCTCAGAGTTTTTTTCAACTCTGGGCGTTTTCATATGCTAATTATAATGTGATTTTGCAGGTCAATTCGGTTTCTAATTTTATTGTGAATTTATCTTCTAAGTATAATTTTGTACTCCAAAACTGACCCCGTTAGTCTTTTGAATCAAATCCATCTTATATCTTCATTGATATATGGGTAATTCGACAAAAGATAAAGACGCTTCGACGATGTTTGGCATTCCGATTGTACCAGTAGGAGCTAACAGTAGTCCATTTTCAAATCAGTTCTCTTATTTGTTGACACTATTTAAATCGCCTTAAAACAAGAAACTCCCACCATTTCCACGGCAGCAGATTTTTTAATAGAATCATTAGCTTTACACCTTTTCCAATTGGATAACGTAAAGTTGGATGCTGTGATTGTGCAATACTTACGATTTTCTCAGCAACATCTTGTGGATCTCCAAAATTCTCGCTTCCGTTATGAATATGTTGTTCAATTTTCTTCATGTATTCTTTGTAAGGAGACTCAGATTCGGAGTTAGCTTCCGCAAGTTTTTGTCCTACTTCCCAAATGTTTGTGTTATATGATCCTGGTTCAATTAATGAAACATCAATTCCAAACGGTTTTACTTCTAAACGAAGAGATTCACTCCAGCCTTCAAGGGCATATTTAGACGTAACGTAAGGGGAGAGGCCAGGGAACCCTATTTTTCCACTGATGCTACTAATATTAATGATTTTTCCATGTTTTTGTCTTCTCATAATCGGAAGAACAGCTTGCGTTACTGCGATGGCTCCAAATACGTTTGTCTCAAATTGCTTACGATACTCTTCAATTGGAATTTCCTCGACAAAACCCCCACTTGCATACCCTGCATTGTTAACAAGAATATCTATCTGTCCAAGATTGTTAATAAAAGTTGTAAATTCCCTAATAGACTCTTTGGAAGTTACATCTAATTGATGAATATTTATATTTTGTTCTATATGTAACGATGTAGCATGTTTCATTAATTCGGTTTGTTTTTCAATGTTTCGCATCGTAGCGATGACAAGATAATTTTTTTTAGCAAATTCTAATGATGTAAGAAGTCCAAATCCGCTTGATGAACCTGTAATAATCGCGATTTTTTCAGTCATTTGTTTCTCACTTTCTATTGAAATTAAGTTTGATTTCATCATATCGAAAGGAGGAAGGGGAATACAATAGATTATTTACATAGACATATTCGATATTTTCACTTAAAAAAGTAGATTTTTAGGGAATTTGCTTTTTATATGTCAGAATATGCGCTTACCGGGGAAATAATAGGGAAATGCTATTTCCAATAAGTAATAACCTAGAATTACGAGATATGAAAATGTATGGTATAGAATAGATACTTTAAAAGGCTTGTTTTATATTTATACGGTACATTTTAAGAATAAAGCCCGCCCATATACATTTCCGTTAATGTATGTACAATGTCTTCGAGAGAAAATTCTCGTTCATTTCGTACAATTTCCCATAAAAACATTTCATTCGCAAAGAACCAACTTCTCGCTGCTAAAAAACAATTCAAATCGTTACGTGCTAAACCGCCTCTTTGTGAATATGTAATATCTTGAACAATTCGTTCAATAAAACGTTCTCGAATAGTATTCCATCGATTTCGAACTTCTTTAGAAGTACCAATTGCTTCTTCAACAACTTGTAGTAGTTGCCTCTCCGTTTCTGCCATTTGTAAAAACGCATGAACTTGCTTTTGAATCATATGATGAGCTTCTTTCCTTGTTGTTGGTTGAAAAACATGTTCTGCAATCACATAAAATTGATTCATCACATCCTCCATTAAAACAATGAGTAAATCATCTTTATTTTTAAAGTATACATAAGCTGTTCCATATCCTGTTTCAGCTTTTTTTATAATTTGGGAAATGGTTGTTTTTTGGAATCCTTGTTCGATAAATACTTCACGGCCAGCCAGTAATAATTTCTTTTTTGTTTCTAGTGAACGGCGTTGTCTTGCCGAAAAAGTAGCTTTAGTCATATGTACCACACCTTTATACTGAAATATCAGAAAAATCAACTTTATTGTAGAGGAAACAGTAATATAATGTCAACTGACATTATGTCATTGACGCTATGTCAGTTTCGATGATATATTTTAACTAATTAGAATTAAGGGAAAATTCAAAGGAAGGTGACAGAATGTACGCAAAACCATTTGAACCATCTTATGAGTATGCTCGTCAATGTGATCAGTATGATGAGCTTGCATCGTTTCAACATGAATTTTATAAAAAAGAAGGAACTATATATTTAGACGGAAATTCACTTGGACTTTTGTCAAAACGAGCTGAGCAGTCTTTATTAACATTGCTAGATTCATGGAAACAATTCGGTATTGATGGTTGGACAGAAGGGAAGTATCCTTGGTATTTCTTATCTGAGCAATTAGGTGAATTAAGTGCTCCTCTTATTGGTGCTACGCCCGAGGAAGTAATTGCAACCGGTTCCACGACAACGAATTTACATCAAGTAGTTGCTACGTTCTACGAACCGAAAGAAGGAAAAACAAAAATCCTTGCTGATGAATTAACATTTCCATCTGATATTTATGCTTTGCAAAGCCAAATTCGTTTAAAAGGATTGGACCCTAATGAGCATCTTGTTCAAGTAAAAAGCAGGGATGGAAGAATGCTACATGAAGAAGATATCATTGCAGCAATGACAGAAGATATTGCACTCATAGTACTTCCAGCCGTGTTATACCGAAGCGGACAAATTCTAAATATGAAACTTCTTACGGAAGAAGCACATAAACACGGTATTCATATCGGCTTTGATCTTTGCCATTCTATCGGTGCTATTCCGCATCATTTTGAAGAATGGGACGTCGATTTTGCAGTTTGGTGTAATTATAAATATTTAAATGCAGGACCTGGCGGCGTTGGCGGTTTATACGTAAATAAAAAACATTTCAATCGTCTACCAGGGTTAGCAGGTTGGTTTGGCTCCCGAAAAGATAAACAGTTTGATATGGAGCACGAACTTACACCAGCTGAGCATGCTGGTGCTTATCAAATCGGAACACCGCACGTATTAAGTGTTGCACCGCTTATCGGTTCTTTAGAAATTTTTAAAGAAGCAGGTATTGATCGCTTACGACAAAAATCCTTGCATATGACACGCTATATGATAAACCTTATACAACATGAATTAGTAGATATGGACTTTACACTTGGTAATCCGTTAGAGGATGAAATACGAGGCGGACATATTTATTTAGAACATAACGAAGCAGCAAGGATTTGCAAAGCATTAAAGGCAAAGGGAATTGTTCCTGATTTCCGCGCACCAAATGGCATTCGTTTAGCTCCTGTCGCTTTATACAATACATATGAAGAAGTATGGAACGCTGTACGAATTTTGAAAAAAATCATGGTAGAAGAGGAATATAAACAATTTGAAAACAAACGAGAGGTTGTGGCATAAAGATGAGAGAAAACAAGTGGATTGATATTTCACAACCTCTAAATAATGATATTGCCACCTGGCCTGGCGATACACCTTTTTCCTATGAAGTTTCATGGACAAAAGAGCAGAGCGGCTCTGTTAATGTTGGGAAAATTTCAATGAGTATCCATACCGGTACACATATTGATGCGCCGTTTCATTTTGATAATGATGGTAAAAAAGTAAGTGATCTAGACATTAACGTCTACGTTGGCCCTGCTCGAATTATAGATGTAACAGGTCACGAAAGCATCGGAGAAAAAGAACTCGAAAAGTATGATTTAGAAGGGGTTAATAGATTATTATTGCGAACCTCATCAAAAACAAATCCACATGTATTCCCTGAAATGATTCCGTATTTACGTGCGGATCTTGCGCCCTATCTTTATGAAAAGGGAGTACGTCTAATTGGTGTGGATGTTCCGTCAGTGGATCCGCTTGATGATAAAGAATTAGCAGCACACCATGCGTTATTTGAACACGGTATTCATATTTTAGAAAATGTTGTTTTAGAAAATGTACAAGACGGAGACTACGAACTTATTGCTTTGCCGCTTGCGATAATAGATGCAGACGGTAGTCCAGTGCGTGCTGTATTAAAACCATTATAAAAAATAAGTATATACTGCATAGAGAGGATGTACACATATGAGCGAGAATGAAAAAGTAATTATGGAAAAGGGGATTCATACAGATTTTCGTAATAACATGACTTACGGGGAATATTTACAACTTAATAGTCTGCTATCAAGTCAAAAGCAATTGTCTGATCATCATGATGAAATGTTATTTATCGTGATTCACCAGGCAAGTGAACTTTGGATGAAATTAATTTTACACGAATTAGAAGCAGCTATTGAATCTATTAAAAATGATAATCTTGCACCTGCTTTTAAAATGCTTGCACGAGTTTCAAAAATTCAATCGCAAATTATTCAGTCGTGGGATATTCTTGCTACGCTGACACCGTCTGAATATATTGAGTTCCGCGATTCGCTTGGTCAAGCATCTGGTTTTCAATCTTATCAATATCGCATGATTGAATTTGCACTTGGTTATAAAACACCACATGTTCTTAAAATCTATGAAAAAGATGAAGAGTTACATGCACGTCTACATAAAGCACTTCATACACCGAGCCTATATGACGTTGCAATTCAAACACTTGCAAAAGAGGGCTTTCTAATTAACGAAAGTGTTCTTCAAAGGGATATTACACAGCCGTATGAGGTCGATGCAACAGTAGAAGCAGCGTGGTTAGAAGTGTACTCAGATGTGAAGAAATACTGGGATTTATATCAATTAGCTGAAAAGCTAATCGATATTGAAGATTGGCTACAGCAGTGGCGCTTCCGTCATATGAAAACGGTAGAACGTATTATCGGTCATAAGATAGGCACTGGCGGTTCTTCAGGCGTTTCGTATTTAAAACGTGTGCTTGATCAATCATTTTTCCCAGAGCTTTGGGCTATTCGTACAAAACTATAAACGATTAAACAATAAGCATAAAAGTTTTCTCTATGAAAAAGCTTTTATGCTTATTTTATAGTGTTACAAAAATGATGTTGTGGGTTATTGAAATACTCTTAGCTTTGTTAAGATCACTGTATGGTTTGTCTAAATCTTGGTGCTATTAATTAAATTTGAATGTGTTCGGAAATTATAAAATTGTGATATATCCTTCTGTTCCATGCACACGAATTCGTTGCCCATCTTTTATCAATTTGGTAGCGCTTTCCACCCCGACAACTGCTGGTAAGCCATATTCACGTGCGATAACTGCTCCATGGGTCATCAATCCACCAACTTCGGTGACTAGGCCTTTTATGGATACAAACAATGGTGTCCAGCTAGGGTCAGTAAAGGAGGTGACTAATATATCTCCATCTTCTAGATTAGCATCTTCCATGTTTAAGATAACACGTGCTCTTCCCTCTATAACTCCGGAAGAAACAGGTAGACCTATAATTGCTTCGGCCGGGAGATTTTCTCGTTTGTACTCACCTGCAATAATTTCACCATCAGACGTGATAACACGTGGGGGAGTTAGTTTTTCGTATAATTTGTACTCGTCTTTTCGTTTGCTGATAATCTGATAATCTAGTTTATTTGTGCGTACGACTTCGTGAAGTTCTTCAAAAGTCAGATAGTATATATCTTCTTTTTCATGAATAACGCCCTCTTGTACGAGTTGTTCGGCTTCTTTCAGTAAAGCCTGCTTATAAACGAAGTAGCGATTAATCATGCCGTATTTTGGATATTCCCGATAACCGATGAAATTCCGGATTAGGTGGATCATTCGTTTTGCTTCTTTGACTTTTTGTTCACCATCCGGTAATTGCTTCAATCGATCTAATAACTCTTGTTCTTTTTTCAAAGCTTCCTGTTGCCCTTGCTCAAATTTCCGATTGCTAGCATTAGGCTCAAAGTTTTTAATGTTATTAAGAATCATAGGGACAAGTGTAATTGGTTTTTCACTCCATCGAGTTCTAGTAATATCGATTTCTCCGGCACATCGCATTCCATATTTGCAGAGATAATCATAGATAGCGTCTTGGGCTTCCCGTCCACCATCAAACTTGACCAGGTCATCCAAAAAGTTATCATCTTTTACATGTTGTAAATAATCAATTACTTCTGAATAAGGACGAATCACATCTGCAACATCCAATAGTGCCAGACCCATTTCCGAAGTAATATTGTTTGGTACAGATTGAGAAAGCGTATCTGCTACGTTTTTTTCACCTAACCACTTGCTCATTTTTTCATTGATCCATGTTGAAGCATCCATAGCAGCCATAAACACGGCTGAACTTTGTGGGTCAAATAAAATCTTTTTTAATATCTGGATATCTTCCAAAATAAAAGTAAATAAATCCAATCCTAATTTCGTTTGGATGTTTTGTTTTAACTCTTCTATTGATGTTTGACTACTCTTAATCAAATCAGAAACGATTGTCGGATCGTTTTCAATTTGTGCCCTAGAATCCGTAGACGACACACTTTTATTGCTTTTACCGGAACTCTGTTCTTGCTTATCATTTAGTAAAGATTTTATGAAATCTCCTCTCTCTATTATGGTCATAAGTGAGTCTTTCATGAGCGGATCGTGTTGTCCCATGGCATCTAATAACATTTTTCTGCTGTCAAGTGAAGCTAGCATATGTGTGACATCAACAAACAACCTTCCACCAGCTTTACGCATGGGTGCATTAGTCGTTAACAGGAAAAAAGACAATCCCAGTGGTTTCATGGGATCGGTCATCATTTGTTGATGACCAACAGATACATAAACGTGATTTTCTTGATCATTCGCTTCAGGGATAGGGTACAAAGTAGTGATTGGCCGACTCTGGACAATATAAAATGTATCATCAACCAAACACCATTCGATATCTTGCGGGCAACCAAAATAAGCTTCGATCTGTCTTCCTGTGCGTGCTAGTTGTAAAATTTGTTGTTCAGTAAGTGTTTGCGTCTTTTGTTGATCAGGATCAATCTGTTGTGTCTCTGTTCCGCCTTCTTTTCGTCCATAGATTGCCAATTTTTTGGTTGCTATCATCTTATCGACGATTTCCTCTTCCTGTACTTTATAACAATCGGGAGATACCAAGCCAGAGACCAGTGCTTCTCCAAGTCCAAAACTGGCATCGATTGATAGCAGCTTTCGGTTAGAAGTAATTGGATCAGCGGTAAATAAAATCCCTGAGGCCTGTGGGAAAACCATCTTTTGAACGATAACGGATAAATAAACTTGCCTGTGGTCAAATCCATTTTGCATACGGTAAATTACCGTGCGAGCCGTAAATAAGGAAGCCCAACATTTGTTGATATGCTGCAAGATTGCTTCTTTGCCGATGATATTTAAAAAGGTATCTTGTTGACCAGCAAAAGAGGCATGTGGTAAATCTTCAGCAGTCGCACTAGAACGCACCGCATAAGCATGTTCATCACCAAGCTGGGAGAGATAGTGAGTAACTGCTTTTACAACATCGGAAGGAATTTCTACTTCCATAATGAGTTGTCGAATCTTCCTGCTAATTTCACCAATTTGATCTCGATCTTGTACTTTTAGCATTGCTAGTCGATCTAACAATGCATGATACGTTTCGTTTTGCTCGATGGCTTTTTGATATCCCACTGTTGTAACACAAAATCCTTCTGGTACTTGTATTCCTTCAATTTTTGATAATTCCCCTAAATGTAACCCTTTTCCGCCGACAAGCAAAAGCTGCGTGTTTTCCATTTCTTGAAACCCGAGAACCAAAGAACTCATTCTGCATCTCTCCTTACCATCAATGTTCTATTGATTTTAGCAGTAGTAAATGAGAATAAACAGTCTATATTAACCATTTCCTACATGTTATAATTAAGTTAGGAAGAGTGCAAAAAATAGCTAGACCTTAGCATAAAGTAAGCTGATGTCCCCGTTCACTCCTCGAAAGCAGCTCATGTACCTTCTAACCCACAATGAATATGACTACAATCAACTTTTCCATTTAATCTGTTTATTTCCTCAAAAATATCACCTTTTTAAATGTAACCCTGCTTCATTTGTTTTAATTCTTAAGTTGATGGACATGTTGCGGTAGCCCTAGAAAAAATCTACTCTTTTTTGTTTCTCATTTTATATTCCGTTATAATGGTCAAATTAGCGCTAAGTAGTAATGGAGGAGTTTCTATTGAACTTACCAGAATTAGAACATGCATTTAAAAAGAAAAAAGTAAATGCTTTTCTCGTTTATCGAAAAGGTGAAATCGTTACAGAATATTATAAAACAGAGAAATGTGCACAAAATCTATATAAAATTAATTCGATAACAAAAAGCGTTATCTCTATTCTAATTGGCATTGCAATTGAACAAGGATATATCAATAGTATACATACACCCATTGTAGAGTGGATTTCAAATATGCCAAAAGAAAAACAGTTATTAACAATGTATCATTTATTAACGATGACAACGGGAGAAGAGTGGAACGAATTTGGTGACGGTGTTAATTTCCCAAATGATTTTGTAGAGTCGAAAAACTGGATTGACTATATTCTCAATAAACCGATCAATGAACAACCAGGAACAAAAATGAATTATAATTCTGGTTCTTCTCATATATTAAGTTATATTTTGCAACTTGCGACAGGGATGACAACAGCAGCGTTTGCTGAAAAATATTTATTTGAACCGTTACACATTATGAACTATGAATGGCAACAAGATCCACAGGGCATTTTTGTTGGTGGTTTTGGTATGAAAATGAGTCCAAAAGATTTACTTAAAATCGGGCTTCTCTGTCTACAAAACGGCTACTGGAATGGACAGCAACTCGTTTCTTTAAATTGGATTGAACAATCGCAGCAAAAACGATTTACGACGTATGAACATATCGGAGCATACGGTTATCACTGGTGGGTCTTAGATAGAGAGACGTGTAACGTGCCATATCATACATATTTTGCAATGGGATATGGCGGGCAATATATTTTAAATGTACCTCAATTAGAACTTACCGCAGTCATTAGCAGTCAAATGCCTAAACGAGGATTAGTACCTCTCAAATTGTTTGTGAAATATTTACAAGAAATGCATTAAAAAGTAAAGCTACCAAACACAAACCTCGGCACTACTCAGAACTTCAGTAATAGGGTAGAGTTTTCTTTGTTTTTGTTGACTCGTCTTGAAAAAATCTTTTTCTATTGGCACAGCATGCTGTTTTTATCTAGGGGTTTCTTTGAAGGAAATGTTGATAAATTTTTCTGTTTTTGTTTCAAATTCTACATCAACAAATACTCCAAATTCTTTTCCGCTCTTGTCACGCAACCATAACTTAAATTTTTCAACTGATATATTTACTGTTTTCGGTCTTCTTCCAATATGAAGATAATCAATAATATCAGCTTGCGGATATTTTTCTTTCGTCATTTGCACCGCAAGCTTTCCCCATTTCGCATAGGGAGGCTGCGCATGAACAGAAGGAAAAGGGTTGAAAATAAACAAAACCATTGAAGCAAGGCCGATACAAATAAATAATTGAGTATATAACCGTGTCATCTTAAAGCTCCTTTATAACATTTTTTATCCCGCATGAACGTGCAGTAATACTCCCAACTCAAAGTTCAGCGAAGGCATTGTCTAGTTCTAATGGCTAGAATCTCCGGTCGTTTCGCCCCCCATCGGACGAGGCAAAAAGCGCTTTTCTGAAGAAGTTAGGTGGGAGATAAACTGCTGACATGCGCCCGATTAGTAAGGACTGGTTAAAGTTTCACTTTATAGTGTTTACACTTAGGCATATTCATATGAATGTGCCTTTTTTTGTCTTTATTACATAAAACCGCATGATTTACAAAAAATAACCTTGAATTCATCGTCATATTCAAGGAGGTTGAACTATGCAGTGTAAAGCTTTTTTCAAAGTGGCGCTTCTGCTCATTACGGTGGCAGTTACTTTGTTAGTAAGTAGTGTTCATGAGAAGGAGGTAGGGGCTTTTTCCAATCAAGTTATCCAAAAAGGCGCTTCTGGAGAAGATGTAGTCGAACTACAATCAAGACTCAAATACATTGGATTTTACAATGGGAAAGTAGATGGTGTCTTTGGATGGGGTACATATTGGGCTCTACGAAATTTTCAGCAAAAATTCGGGTTAAAGGTTGACGGACTTGCTGGTACAACTACAAAACAAAAGCTCGTAAAAGCTACCAAATATGAAAAGCAACCAAGTAACACAGCGAACAATCAAAATAATAAACCATCACAAAATAATAAACCAACACAAAATAAAGGCACAAATGTTCCGAATGGATACTCGCAAAACGACATTAAAATTTTAGCAAATGCTGTATACGGAGAATCACGCGGTGAACCTTATATCGGACAGGTTGCTGTGGCAGCTGTTATTTTAAATCGCGTTAGTAGTTCATCTTTTCCAAATACAGTCGCAGGCGTTATTTATGAGCCGCGTGCGTTTACTGCTGTTGCAGACGGCCAGATCAATTTAACACCAAATGAAACAGCAAAAAAAGCTGTACTCGACGCAATTAACGGATGGGATCCATCTGGAGAAGCACTTTATTACTTTAATCCGGATACAGCAACAAGTAAATGGATTTGGAGCCGCCCGCAAATTAAGAAAATTGGAAGACACATTTTTTGTCACTAGTTAGGAGGTGGATGAGATATGTTTAGAGGTTTATTAATTGTTTTATTAACAATCGGAGTTGTAGGCACAGGGTATTGGGGATATAAAGAGCACCAAGAAAAAAATGCGGTATTAATACACGCTGAAAATAACTACCAGCGAGCTTTCCATGATTTAGCCTATCAAGTCGATCTATTACATGACAAGATCGGAACAACATTAGCAATGAATTCACGCACATCATTATCACCGGCATTAGCCGATGTGTGGCGCATTACATCGCAAGCGCATTCTGATATTGGTCAATTACCACTTACGTTACTCCCGTTTAACAAAACAGAAGAATTTCTATCAAATATCGGAGAATTCAGTTACCGTACAGCTATACGTGATTTAGATAAAGAGCCATTGAATGATCAAGAATATAATACACTTCAGCAACTATATAGTAATGCTGCGAATATTCAAGATGAACTGCGTAAAGTACAGCATCTTGCTTTAAAAAACAATTTACGTTGGATGGATGTTGAACTAGCGCTTGCTTCTGATAAGAATCCAGCCGATAACACAATTATAGACGGATTTAAAACAGTAGAAAAAAACAGTAACTCTTATTCACAAAGTCCTTTTGGACCAACGTTTACAAGTCTGCAGACAGAAAAAAAGGGTGAAACACACATATCGGGTCCCAAAATTTCAAAAGACCAGGCAATAAATATTGCAAAATCTTTCCTTAGCTTGAAGGGAAATGAAACGATTTCTGCTGAAAAAAGCAGCAAAGGAGCAAAAGAAAAATTTTATAGCATTACAGTAAAAGATCCTAAGACAAATAGTGAAACGAACATGGACATTACTGAACAAGGTGGCTTTCCAATTTGGGTTATGAACAACCGTGAAGTAAAAGAACAAAAAATCAGTTTAAATGAAGCAGGAGAAAAGGGACTTTCCTTTTTAAAACAAAATAAATTCAAAAGCATGGAGTTATATGAAAGTTCACAATACGATTCTATTGGTGTTTTCACATTTGTAACAAATCGTGACAACGTGCGTATTTATCCAGAATCCATTCAAATGAAAATTGCGCTTGATGACGGTTCGATTGTTGGTTTCTCTGCTAGAGACTATTTAGCATCTCGTAAAGATATAAAAGTCCAAAAGCCAACATTATCGGTTTCGGATGCGCGAAAGAAAATTAATCCTAATTTGAAAGTTATGGAAGAGCGTGAAGCAATCGTTGTAAATGACTTGCATAAAGAGGTTCTATGTTATGAGTTTTTAGGTACTCTTGGGAAAGACACCTATCAAATCTTTATTAATGCCAATAGTGGTACTGAAGAAAAAGTAAAAAAATTACAAAGTGTAGAACAAATTTATGATTAACGAATAGGAGTGACACCTTTGAGGAAAACCTTATATTTTTGTATCTGTTTACTTCTATTAGCAAGTTGCAGTACAAAAAAGAATGATAACGAAGCGAATCCTAAACCAACTTCAAATACAAAACAATATACAACAAGAAACGTAACATATAAAGAAAATACGCGTAAAACAGAAGTAACAAAAGCTGATCATCTTGCAAGCATTGCCTCAAACATACCTGGTGTAAGAGATGCAACAGCTGTTGTTCTTGGTAAGTATTCCATTGTCGGTATTGATGTAGGTGCTAAGTTAGATCGTACAAGAGTAGAAACAATAAAATACTCCGTTGCTGAGAGCTTAAAACATGATCCACAAGGTTCTAATGCTGTTGTTGTGGCTGATTTAGATACGTACGAGCGTTTAAAACAAATTGGAAAACGGATTAAAGAAGGTAAAGCTGGCGAAGGAATTCTCGATGAACTTGCGGCAATCATAGGTCGTGCGATGCCACAAGTGCCAAACGATTTATTAGAAAATAAACAGACCAATCCAGTGAAAGAAAATAATCAACAATTACCAAAAGACGAACAAAATGAATTAAAACAAGAACAAGTCGACCAATCTAATCAACAGTTAAAACGATAAAATACTCCCCGTGTAATGTAGCACGGGGAGTATTTTATCGTTTCGAGATTGAAAATTTCATTTATTCTCAAAAATATTGTATGATTTTGTATGGAAGGAAACGTATGTTTTTAGAACTGGGGAGGAATAAATGTAATGAAAACGAATCAATCCATTCAACTCGTTCCATATACAGAGGAATATAAAGAAGCTTTTCAAACCTATACTTTACCAGAAGAACAAGTACAATTTACTGCTCATCCAATGGATCTTTTAGACAAAGTAAAGCAGAATCCAACCCGAAATCCTATTATTATTATAGCTGATGACAAGCCAGTAGGTATTTTTTCATTGCAATCAGGAAGTCGTGTGCAAGAATATACAACGAAAGAAAACTCTTTGTTACTCACTTCATTTTCAATCAATTACACTGAACAAGGAAACGGATATGCAAAACGAGCATTGCAACTGCTACCAAATTATGTAGATTTATACTTTCCAAACATAGAAGAAGTTGTATTGGCAGTCAACGAAAGAAATATTCCTGCGCAAAAATTATATATAACAGTTGGTTTTGAAGACAGAGGACAACGCCGAATAGGACCGATTGGACCGCAACTTGTTTTATATTTACCTTTAAAAAAATAAACATTCAAAAGTTAGCGGAGGATCTTATGCAAATCAAAATAATACTTGCTGGTTATGGCACCGTTGGAAAAGAATTTATAAAACTCATTCATGAAAAAGCATCGTTTATTCATAAAGAGTTCGGCATAGAATTACTTCTTGTTGGAATTATTGGACGTGATGTGAAGTTATATCATCCAGAGGGGCTTTGTGCCGACACTTTACTCACACAAGGAGAGGGATCAGCAGCTTTACATAGATACATCGAACAACATCCAGTTCATAACGAAAACATGCTGGGTCATGTTTTTATTGAGTCAACACCAACCAATCTTCAA
Source organism: Bacillus sp. S10(2024) (assembly GCF_050473865.1). Taxonomy (NCBI): domain Bacteria; kingdom Bacillati; phylum Bacillota; class Bacilli; order Caryophanales; family Bacillaceae; genus Bacillus; species Bacillus sp. S10(2024). Next base: position 1,214,228 of record NZ_JBFLUR010000002.1, read on the forward strand.
AATGGGGATCCTGGAAAAGAATATATATTAGAGGCAATAAAAAAGGGAATGGATATTGTCGCGATTTCCAAAGGAGCTCTTGTTACTTCATTTAAAGAAATAGACGAAGCCGCTCGATTCGCAAATGTACGCATCCGATATAGCGGTGCAACAGCTGCTGCACTCCCTACATTAGATATCGGTCACTTCAGCCTAGCGGGATGCAAGATTGATCGCATTGAAGGCATCTTAAACGGGACGACAAATTATATTTTAACAAAAATGCATGAGGATGGCACTTCGTATGAAGAAGCTTTACAGCAAGCACAGCAAAAAGGAATTGCTGAAACAAATCCATTATTAGATGTGAGTGGAATGGATAGTGCTTGTAAATTATTGCTACTATCAAATAGTTTATTGAACACAGAATATACCCTTGAAGATATAAGGATTAAAGGAATAGACGATTTATCAAAACAAGATATACAAGAAGCAAAGCAGCAAGGAAAACAAATCAAACTACTAGCAAGAGCAAATACGGACGATAACGGTAAAGTGCGGCTTGAAGTACAACCTTATGAAGTAGAATCGAATCACTCTCTAGCTGGCGTTATAGGAACCGAAAAAGGAATTACTTTTTACACAGACACCATGGGAGCAGTTTCTACTATTGGTGGAGCTTCTAATCCAAGAGGAGCTGCCGCCGCTGCCTTAAAAGATGTGCTCAATTTATATCGAAAAGACAGAATATAACTTTACATATAATGTTGGTGCAAATCCCACTTATTTAGAAAAAGTGGGATTTGTCATTTTCTTATATAAAAGCAGTGATTTATTGTCAATTATCGTTATGTTTTTCTATTTACTTTTTATCATCAGAAGGATTAAGATATTTTTTAAGTATGTATACAAAACAGAAAAATACCATTATGCTATAGAAGTTAGAAAGCTGAAAGGGATTGAGAATTGTGAAAAAACTTGATGTACTGTTAATGGTGCTCAGCGCCCTGTTCCCAGTTACAGGTTTAATGAAACAAATGCCACTACAATTATCATTATATATAGGTGGATTATTGTTTTTAACTAGTTTTGGGAGCTATCATACAAAACGAATGCATTCAAGAATATTTAGTTGGGTAGCTTATGCATCATTTATCACGCTTTTGCTGGCAATTTGGAATCAATATATAACAGTCGATTCTTTAATTGCAAACGCAAAAATTGCTGCATGTATTGCTATCATCCCATTTTTATTCCGATTCCGTACATATGCCATTACATTAGGGCTACTCGGATTATGGGGCATGATGCTTTGGGATGTAAAACAAATTCAATCATTAGCAGTTCTTCAGCGAATGATGAACATACTCACAACAGAAAAACTGTATTTAGTCATTTTAGTGGCAGGTTTCTTACTCGGCGGATTGCTTGCAAGCGTATTGCATCGTGATAACAATAACCAAGAAAAAACAAACGCATTTAAACAAAAACAGAAGCGAATGAGACCTACATTTAAAATTCGCATTCCAAGTTTACCAAGGTTAAAATTTAAAATGCTTAAGTTCAGTAAAAAATCTTCTAAACAACGAGACACTCGCAAGTATGAACAAAATCATCAAGAAACAGCACCAACAAACCATACAACGCCAACAGAGCAACATAATGATGTTGGAACAGTGCAAGGACAGACCAGAATGGAACGAAGAAGAAATCGTTATAATGCATAGAGAATGATCTTGTACAATTTTAAAAACCCGTAATGTCTACGTATAATCGATAGAGCATTATGGGTTTTTCGTTGTAATAATATACCTATTCATTATCATAAATTTGAACAAGAAAAAATTTAAAAGCGAGTTTTTGTTTGAAAATAGCCATTGTCCAATTAAAATGAATATTTTATAGTTAAATATATAGAAAATATTAACAATAGGAGGGCGACATGCAAGAAAATTACGTACTCTCCTTTTTACAACCGCAGTATCCAAAAATTGCTGATATTGCATATAGCATAGAAAAGAGTGTCTACAATGATCCGCATGAAGCACTTGTTAAAACTCGTCTATTTGGAGAAGCTGTCGCAAAAGAGATTTGGGATAAAGAAAATTTACAAAGTGTATATGAGATAAAGCATGTAGAACGCATACATAAGCTATTTCGTGAAGGAATTATTAATGAAACATTCCTTGGTTATTTTGATTTAATCCGTACAATCGGCAATAAAGCTATTCATGATGCCCAATACGGAAGTATTGTAGATTCGATCCGAATGTATCGAATTGTTTTTAAAATTGCTGTTTGGTTTATAGAGTCGTATGGCAATGTGAACTTTCAAACTCCAAAATATCGAGATCCAGAGATGCCGCAAAAGACAGCTGAGGTTCATAACGATGAATTGACAGAACTATTAAGTAAAACAGTGGAAGAAGTGATTGAAAAATCCATTCAAACAACGATACAAGAAGTATTCGCGCATATGATGATACAACAACAGATGCTTAATGTCGATCTCAAAAAGCAAGAAGAAACAGAAGTAGTTATTTCAAATGAAAAGAAAACAGAACAAGTACTTAATACACCTTTTGATTTAATTACATATCTTCAAAAACACAATGTAGATGTAATTGACAAACGTGAATTTGGGGGAACATTGTGGGTTCTTGGCGGTTGGGAATTAAATGAACTTTTATTCCCATTAAAAGAAAAAAAAATATTCTTTCGTTACAAGGAAAAAGGAAATCGTACAACAAAAGGAAAACCGGCTTGGTTTTTATTTGGTCCATATGTAACAAATAAAAAATCAAAAACAACAAATAAGAAAAAAGAAATAATGAAGTTTGATCTTATAACATATTTAAAAAAACAAAATGTTGAAATAATAGATAAACGCAATCGCGGTGGAACATTATGGATCATTGGTGGTTGGGAGCTTAACAAAATTTTATTCCCGCTAAAAGAACATAACATTTATTTCCGCTATATGGCAAAAGGAAATCGGGCGACAAAAAATAAACCAGGTTGGTTTCTGATGGGAAAATAATGTATAGAAATGTACATCTTACTATTAAATTTACATTTCTATATTATTAATTATATACCTATTTTGTACCTTATTAAGTCACAACAAATGCCACTTAATAAGATTTTAATTTCATTGATTTCACATAGTTTTTCATAATCTAAGCTGCTTTTCTTTTTCATATAGGAAGAGGAAGACGACTAAAGTAAGACATTTGCCGATTACTGTTTAATAAAAAAACATTAATACATAAAGGGATTTTTCATATGACAGGATCTTTGCACGCTATGAGATTTTATAGCGTACGATTAGCACAGCCAAAAAAATGATATAGGATAAAAGGAGATGTATATGACAACATCTTCTTTTGTTCTTTTTTAATAAAAAGTAATATATAATTGCAACTTTCTAAACTTTTATAAAACCAAATGCGATATAATTATTAAATGCTTCGATTACCAAATATTTCTGAATTCAAAGATTGTAGAGAAATCTTCAAAAAAGAAATAAATAAATGGTAGCTTTAGATCAAACAATAGATACACACTTTGAGGAGAGTAACAATGGTATATTTTCGACAATTAGTTTATTTTGGCTATCAACAAGCTCTTTCCTGCATGTTTCCTGTCCTAATCTTTTTGACACTTGCTCTTTCGAAGGTGATTCATATTCCGGGTCTATACCGTTATGATTTCATCTTGCTTGTCTGTCTTCTTATTCAATATGGCATGTATAAAACTGGACTCGAAACAAAAGATGAGCTCAAAGTGATTACTGTTTTCCACCTAATTGGACTAGCATTAGAAATATATAAAGTGTATCAAGGTTCTTGGGCTTATCCGGAGCAGGCGTGGACAAAAGTGCTAGGCGTGCCGCTTTATAGCGGCTTCATGTATGCAAGTGTAGCAAGTTATATATGTCAGGCATGGCGCAGGTTTCATTTGCAAGTAGAAGGATGGCCAAATGCAATATGGACAATTCCACTTGGAGTGATGATTTATTTTAATTTTTTCACACATCATTTTATATATGATTTTCGCTGGGGTCTAACAATCTTATTATTTGTAGTGTTTTTTCGTACTTATGTACATTTTTCTTTGCGAGAGGTTACATACAAAATGCCGCTTGTTCTTTCATTTTTCTTAATAGGTTTTTTCATTTGGATTGCAGAGAATATTGCAACTTTCTTTGGCGCGTGGCAATATCCAAATCAACATGGAACATGGAAACTTGTTCATATTGGAAAAATTAGTTCCTGGTTTTTACTCGTTGTCATTAGCATTATGATTGTGGCACAATTAAAACAACTTAAAATAAAAAAAAGCAGTAGTTCTTCTTAATATAATTGTCTTCATCCTACAGTAAAGAGGTGAATACGTCTTGAAGAAAAGAAAAAGAATAGCCTTTTTGGTATGTATTTTAATCGTTATTTTGGCAATAGGGTTTATTGTATATAACAAAATAAGTGAAAATAATTTAGATTGTAAAGCGAGTGCTGTTCAAATCAAAGCTGTTGTGGTAAATCATACGGATCAGCCGCTAGCTGGTGTAAAAGTGTATGAAGGTTCAATTGCTAATAACGAACGCACTGTCACAAATTCACAAGGAGAATTTCAATTTTACTCCGGTGTTTGCGGTGAGATTACTATACTATTTGTTACACCTGATGGAAATACATACACAAAAAAATACGACAGGGAAGACGTACCTAAAACAATAAAGTTTGAGTAGTGAATTCAATATATCAATAAGTAAGAGATGTACTTCTGAACATCTCTTTTTTTGTTTCATTATAAAAGGTAATGTGAATTTGTAATTTTCTCAACTTACATAAAAATGAATGCGTTATAATAGTCATTAGGTGCTATAATCACCAAATATTTCTAAAGACGGAGGTTAGCGGTATGTCTTCAAATAACGAAATGAATCGTAACACATTACCTGAGATTAAATTAACTTCGGCTGCATTTAAACATGAAGCATATGACATTTACAAAGAGTTACGTGCATCTCATCCTGTTTATCAGGTATATCCTAACGCCTGGCTTATTACAAGATATGAAGATGCAGTAAGTTTATTAAAAGATACACGTTTACTGAAGGATGCTAAAAATGTATTTAGTAAAGAAGAGTTTGAGGCCTATTTTACACTAGAAAATGGAGAGTATTTGAGAAAACATATGTTGAGATCTGATCCACCTGACCATAGTCGCCTACGATCCCTTGTTCAAAAAGCGTTTACCCCGCAGATGATTTTACAGCTGAAAGATAACATTCAATCTATTGCTGATACTTTATTAGACAAAATAGAACATCAGCACACTATAAACCTCGTAAATGATTATGCTTTTCCACTTCCAATTATTGTGATTAGCGAGATGCTTGGTATCCCTCAAGAAGACCGAGATAAATTTAGAGTTTGGTCACATACGGTTATTGATTCTCCAGATACACTAGAAGCTATTCGAGAAACTGATAAAAAGTTAGGTGAATTCATTGATTATTTACGAGATTTAGTAGATAAAAAACGAGAAAATCCTTCAGACGATTTAGTGAGTGCATTAATACAAGCAGAAAGTGAAGGAACAAAATTAAGTGCCACTGAATTAAATTCAATGATTATGCTGCTTATCGTTGCTGGACACGAAACAACTGTCAATTTAATTACCAATATGACTCTAGCATTGCTTGAACATCCTGATCAATTGCTACTTCTACGGCAAAATCCAGATTTGATTGACTCAGCAATTGAGGAGTCATTACGATTTTACAGTCCAGTTGAAATAACGACTATGCGCTGGGCAGCAGAATCATTTACATTGCATGGTCAAAATATAGAGCCGAAAAATGAGGTGATTATTTCCTTAGCCTCTGCGAACCGCGATGAAAAGATATTTCCAAACGCTGATATTTTTGATATTACAAGAAAAAATAATCGTCATCTTGCTTTTGGTCATGGCAGTCATTTCTGTCTTGGTGCACCGCTTGCCCGTTTAGAGGCGAAAATTGCAATTTCTACCTTATTACATCGCATGCCAGATCTTAAATTAAAAGGAAAAAGAGAAGACTTAAAATGGAGTGGTAATTATTTAATGCGATCATTAGAAGAATTACCATTATCTTTCTAAGCGAATGGATACGAAATAGTATGACACCTCTCAATACTGTTCATACTAAACAAAAAAAGGAGGTGTCATACTATGGCTCAAGATGTTCTTTGTGAAGTGAATAATTGCCAATATTGGGGAAATGGAAATAAGTGCAATGCTGAATCTATTTATGTAGTAAGTCATACAGGGAAACAAGCATCTGATAGTAAAGAAACAGATTGCAAAACATTTATACCAGAAGTTTAAGTCTCTAAGGGTAGCCTAATGTGGTTACCCTTGTTTTATGTATATTATTGATAATAACAATCATTTTCATACTATTTTTTGCATGTAGAGAAAAGAAAAATTTTCTTTAATAAATGGTTTACTCTTGACCTGAAATGCGTTTCATACATTATAACTATGATGTTACATGTGAGAACGATATCATTTAAAACAAATATAGAAACGAAAGTAGGGAAAAGAATGAAGCTTATTGCAATTGATTTAGACGGAACCCTTCTTACATCAAAGAAAGTAATTAGTGAAGAAAATGCAGAAGCTATTAAGGAATGTCAAAAAAAAGGACATGTTGTAGCTATTTGTACAGGGCGTTCAATGATAGATGTTCATAAACTTTTACAAGAAACAAACTTACAATGTCCAATCATTGCAGAGAACGGTGCGATTTTGTATTTAGATAATGAAATGATACAACGATATCCCATTGTAAATGAACATGCAGAAGAAATCGTTGATTATTTAGAAGAAAAAAATATATCTTATCAATTGTATACAGATCAAGGTGTATATATCCCAAAATATGGAGAAGAAATCATTCAACTTGAGATGGATTTTATTATAAACTCTGATATACATGTTGATGAAAAAGAATTGAAACATATAGCAGCTTTATATTTACAGCATACTGAAACGAAAACAATCGAAAGCTGCAAACCGTTATTTTCAGAGCCAATTCATATTCATAAAATTCTCCCATTTTCATATCAAAGGGAAAAATTAAAGCTATTAAAAGAGCAATTTATAGACAACGAGGAGTTATCGATTACGGCATCTTATTGGCACAATCTTGAAATAAATCATCTGCATGCTCAGAAAGGAAATGGATTATATACACTAGCAAATCATTTAGGAATATTAAAAGAACATACTGTCGCTATTGGTGATGGCTTAAATGATATTTCCATGATGGAAAAGGCAAATATATCAATTGCAATGGGAAACGCAGTGGAAGAGATTCAAGCACTTTGTCATTACAAAACACTTTCAAATGATGATCACGGTGTCGCTCATGCACTGCGCCGCTATATTATTGGATGAACTGATTTTGTTATTTAGACCACGGTGAAAAGTGATGAAAGAGTAAAAACGTTCTTATTAATCCCATTACTTAAACTTCTAAATAGTTAAATGCGCAAAAATGCACAAATTTCGACAAAATATGTGCATTTTTGCGCGTTTTTTCTTTTTTTCCTATATTTCGTGTTGAAAAATAAATAAATTTATGAATAACTCTATTTTTCTATGTACCTTAATAAATTTAATTCGTATAATGGAAAAGTTGGGTAAATTTGAAAATTAAACACAATTGAAAAATCAATATATACATTTGAATTATTAATATAGGAGTTGGCGGATATGTATCGGCTTACAGAACTTATTGATACTAGAGAAGTACAAAAAATGGCAGAGCAATTTTATTTTTTAACACATATTTCACATCAGCTTCTTGATTCCAATCAAGAGATAGTGTTCCATTACGGCACAGAATCTAATGATACACATTTACATACAAAAATCCATGTTCCGATTATCATTCATGAACATATGATTGGTGATTTTATCGTTTTTTCTCCTCAAGATTGTATTGATTCTTGTACAATATTTTTTAAATCTCTTGCAGCGCTTATGACCAATTTAGGAATAAATAAATTGCACGAACTTCAGGAGAATCAATCGATACCTGCGGAAAATCTATATACTATTTTACAAAACATGCCCGTGATGGTCGATGCATTTACTGAAAAAGGTACTATTGCGATATGGAATCGAGAATGCGAACAAGTAACAGGGTATAGTGCAGCTGAAATTGTTAAAAATCCTCGCGCATTAGAGCTTCTTTATCCTGATGAAGCGTATCGGAATCAAATGCTTCATGAATTTTCTACACGCGGTAAAAACTTTCGTGATTGGGAAATGACGCTTACTTGTAAAAATGGTGATAAGAAAACCATTATATGGTCAAACCTATCAAAGGAATTCCCTGTTCCTGGATATAGCTATTGGGCAATTGGCGTGGATATCACCCATCGAAAAAAGATTGAAGAGGAACTCATTCAAAAATCTTCAGAGTTAGAATTAATTTTTAAAGCTCTTCCAGATTTATGCTTTTTAACTAATTTTGATGGCACAATTGTTGATTATAAGGCTGGGTGCCCAACAAAATTTTATGTGCCTATTGATGAATTTATGGGGAAAAAGTTTCAAGATGTTTTACCTTCTGATGTTGCTGATCAGTTACAAGAAGCATTTGTAAAAGTACAACAAAATAATTCCATAGAAATTGTAGACTACTCCTTACCGATGCACGATAGTATGTATTATTTTGAAGCACGATGTTTACCGCTTTTAACAGATAAAATTATGATTATTGTTCGTGATATTACCGAACGAAAGAAAACAGCTGAACTATTAAATAAATCAGACACATTAGATGCGGTCAGTCAACTTGCTGCAGGCGTTGCGCACGAAGTACGTAATCCTTTAACTGTCATTAAAGGATTTATACAATTATTACAAATTCAAATGAAAAATGACACAGATTATTTCCCATTGATGATTTCTGAAATTGAGCGTATAGAATCTATTATTCATGAGTTTTTATCGATTGCAAAACCTGAAATTACCTCTTTTGAAAACAAGAATCTTTGTTTTATATTAGAAAATGTTGTGTCGTTAATTAACACAAAAGCAATTATGACGAATATTCATATCACATTCCAAACTGATCCTGACGTCTTGTATATGGATTGTTGTGAAAAACAGTTAAAGCAAGTATTTATAAATGTTTTACAAAATTCAATTGAAGCAATGCCAAATGGTGGAGACATCATAATTTCTGCTAAAAAAACAAGCGACAATGAGGTCATGATTTGTATTTCTGATGAGGGGATTGGTATTCCAGAAGAAAGAATTATAAAACTTGGAGAACCTTTTTATAGTACGAAAGAAAAAGGGACAGGCATTGGTTTAATGATTAGCTATAAAATTATTGAACGTCATCAAGGAAGGATTCATATAACGAGTAAGGTTGGAATAGGGACTTCGGTGAAAATTTACTTACCAATTTCTCAAACTTATATAAATGCAAATTGAAAAAACACTTTTTAGGGGAGGGCGAGAGTATTAGGCCGTGTATTGAAGCGGTCAGATGCTCTTTTTTTCTTTATGTAACTGTAAAACAAAAAGAAAGATGAGTATAAGTGATGTAAATGTATACTCATAATGAAACATCCTTTCATTTTTTATCACTACCAGGTTACTCAAATATGTCCGAACCCACTTCCTTCTTAAGAAACTATTATGCATTTTCTCATCTAATTTTAATCTTCCTTTCATCGTTCTTTCCATTTTTATGGTTAAAATATAAGCGAACAATCACTTTTCATCCTTACAGAAGGAGGGAGACTAAAATGTCGAAAAGTCAATTAAATCAAATTTTTCATGTATCCATTAAAATTATAGGGGCTTGTATTATTGCATTTGGTGTTACAATGTTAGTGTTGGACTTTATGGTAGGAAATCAAATTGCATTAAAAGGGTTGAATAAAAATCTTGGATCCCTCGCAGAATACGGGGCAATTGTAGCAGGTTTCTTATGGTTATTTCGTAATATTTGGTTGTTATTATATAAAAGGAAAGTAACGGTTGCCAAATACACAAAAGAACTTTATATGTTATTAAAGCAGTATCATACGTTTATCGGGTATGCAGTTTTTACAGTCGCTGTTAGTCATGGGATATATTTTTTAATAGTAGGTAGCCGTAATAAGATTCTAATTTATAGTGGAATCTTTACTTTAATAGGACTAGTTCTTGTTACCATAGCTGGTATACTATTACACAAACTGAAGGATAAGAAAAAATATGTAACGTATCGAAAAGCTCATCAAATTGTAGCTATTATATTTGGAATTGGATTACTCGTTCACCTTGTTGTATAGGAGTGATAATATTGCATCGTATTTTAATTATTGAAGATGAAGAAAGTTTAGCGGAATTTTTAGAGTTAGAACTAAAATATGAAGGATATGCAGTAGATGTTGTGTATGATGGGAGAAAAGGATTAGAAACGGCTCTTGAGCATAATTATGACATTATTCTTCTTGATTTGATGATTCCCGGTCTTAATGGAATTGAAGTATGCCGCCGATTACGGGCAACAAAAGAAACACCTATTATTATGTTAACAGCACGTGATAGTATTATGGATCGTGTAACCGGATTAGATAGCGGTGCAGATGATTACTTACCGAAGCCATTTGCTATTGAAGAATTATTAGCAAGAATGCGTGTGATTTTGAGACGAAATCAAAAAGAAGAGCATAAAAATAAACTTCTTTTAAGATTTAATGATTTAGAACTCGATGTAGAGTCTCGAACTTTGCATAAAATAGAAGAGATAATTGAGTTAACAAATAAAGAATTTGAGTTGCTTATGATGTTTATGAAAAATATTAATCGCGTTTTGACAAGAGACATGCTCTTAGAGCAAGTCTGGGGATACAATGCAGTGGTAGAGACGAATATAGTAGATGTATATGTTCGTTATTTACGCAATAAATTGAATAGCCATGACAAAGAAAACTATATACAAACTGTCAGGGGCGTAGGATATGTGATGCGATGATGAAACAAATAAAGAATCGGATTCGAAACTTACCTATAAAATGGAAATTAACACTATGGTCCAGCACGTTATTATTTGTCTTATTCTTTTTATATAATATTTTACAATATGTTATTATTGATCACTGGACACTTGATTATGAAAAAAAACAAATTAGCAGGCAAGTAACAGAAATTGAAGCTTATTTTAAGAATGGGAATACAAGCTTTTCCGCAAATACAATTGAAAACAGTAAGGATTTTCTTGCAACTATAAATGATAAACATCAAATGATTCGAATTTTGGATGCAAACGGAAAGGCACTTGTCACTGTTTCACGTGACTTTAATCCAAAATTAGTTGTGCCAAAGTACGTCAATGAATCTGAAACTTCTATGACAAGGCATTATGAAGATAGAATATTTGTACAGCGCACGCCGATTACAACACATACATTTACGGGTACAATTGAAGTTGGACAAAACTTTGAAGCTTTTGATCATTTAATGAAGCTTATTTTTCTCATTATGATCGCTGCTGGTATCGGAGGATTGCTACTTAGCTTTTTAGGCGGTACTATTCTTGCAAAGCAACTTCTTTTAAGTGTGCAAGCTATTACAGATACGATGAACAAAATTAAGATAAATGGATTAAAAGAAAGGGTACCAATTCACGAAAACAATGATGAATTTGCCAAGCTCGGATTGCTTTTTAATGAGCTAATGGACAATTTAGAAACATCTTTTGTGCAACAAAAACAATTCGTTGAAGATGCATCCCATGAATTACGTACACCACTTACGATTATACAAGGACATCTCTCTATGTTAAATCGCTGGGGAAAAAATGACCCTGCTATCTTACAAAAATCATTAGATTCGAGTTTAAAAGAAGTAGATCGTTTAAATAATCTCGTGTCAGAATTATTAGAATTATCACGAGCAGAATCTGAACAAATGTATCCTATTGCAGCCGAACCTGTACATGTACATTCAGTAATAGAACAAGTTACGCAAAATTTCGAGTTGCTGCATGCAGACTTTCATTTTGATAGAAAATTACACGCAAATCATGCATGTGTTTCTATTCCTGCTTCTTACCTTGAACAAATTTTAGTCATTATACTGGATAATGCGATCAAATATACAAAAGAACATGAAAAATATATTTGCTTGCAAAGCGAAGTAGAAGAAGAAGAAATTAAGATTACTATTGCAGATTGCGGGGTCGGAATACCAAAGTCTGATTTGCCATATGTACTAAATCGTTTTTACCGAGTCGACAAAGCAAGAAGTCGAAAACAAGGCGGAAATGGATTAGGCCTTTCCATTGCAAAGCGCCTTGTAGAAAAATATAATGGACGTATTATGATAGATAGCAAAGAAAAAGAGGGAACGACAGTTACCTTATTATTTTATTGTCTAAAAAGCGAGAAGTAGATTACATCCTTCTCGCTTTTATTTGTGGACTTAGCATAATTATAATGAATGCAAATGAAAAATGAGAAAAAGATGAGAAAAATTTAAAGAACATTTCATATTGCTAGTGTATACTGAGCGAATCAACGAAATAGGTGATCACTAATGATTTAAAATTAGTGATTATGAACTGAATGTAAACAAGGAGAGACTTATATGAATTACACAATATTCCACTGGATTAATAATTTGGCAGGATCCTTTGCTTTGTTAGATAAGGTGATGATATTTATTACAAATAGCGCACCTTATGTTGCAATTATCTTGATGCTTTCTTTATGGTTTAGTAACGGTCAAAAAGAAACAGCTATTCGTAAGCAATATACAGTTTTGTACACAACTCTTTCTGTTTGTACAGCACTACTTTTAAATGTTTTGATTCATGCACTTTATTATCATCCACGTCCATTTGTCACATATCATGTACACAAATTAGTACCACATGCTACTGATTCTTCATTCGTAAGTGATCATGCTGTACTTGTATTTTCTATAGCATTTACAATGATTTTACGCGGAGAGGTATGGAAAAATATCGCGGTGCTTTGGGCTATACTAGTTGGTATTTCGCGTATTTATGTTGGTGTCCATTACCCAGCAGATATTATAGGTGGTGCTGTTTTATCTTTCGTAACAAGTGCTTTAGTCGTCAAATATACAAACAAAGTAGAACCTTTGATACGTCTCATGTTTCAAATTTACGCTAAAATAACAAAACGAATTCCATTGCTGTCTAAGTACAATCACATAGCTTAAATTGTCCACGGTTTATAAATACGTTTTAGATTAGAATGCAAATATTTGGTCATAATAATAATCATGTATATCAATTTAAAGGATGATATGATGATTTATATTTATACTGATTATGGCGGGACACATACAACTTCATTAGCAGCAGCATATCATTTAAAAAAACTACCAACTAATCGAAAACTTACAAAAGACGAAATATTAAACGTTGATTATTTTAATAAACTAAAAACTTCCGATATGGGAAAAATTATTTTTCATGGGCGAGACGAAAACGGAGACCTTGTTTATACAGTCGGTCATGGTGCATCTAAAGTTGTAGTTCCAGCATTAAAAAATTTAAGTATATTATTACAAGATAAATATCAAAATCACGAAAAAATTGTGTTTTCTAACACATCACCAACTGTACCAATTGCTATGACGATTGGTGGTTTATTTTCAAGAAGATTAAAAATTGATTTTATTGGTGTACCGTTGTTAGTTTTTGGTGCAAAACAAGCTTGTGATAATATAATCAGGCTCGTAGATTATACAAAACAAGCTGGAAGATTAACAAATGATGATGTTGTAGTATTAGAAAATGAAAACTTTAAATAGTTTATCAAAAAAGGATGGTTAATCATATATTAACCATCCTTTTTGTTATACGATCTCAACTTTTTTTCGAATGACAATCTTATCAATGTCATCTTCTTCATCACCAATATATAAATCACGTTCTCTCAAATACATTTCAAAATATAAATCCGCTTCAGCACGTTCATCGTAGGGCTTTATAGATAAAACAAATCCTAATTTATGTTGATCTTCTAATTCCACAGTTGAAATGTATGCTGGAATTTTATTACGTAAAAATAACTCCTTAACTGGAATAATCATGTCTTTCATTAATTTTGATAAAAGAGTCGTTTCAAATTCAAAATTAAAGCGATCAATACTTGATAAATCTGCAAAAACAACCCCAATAAAACCAGTATTAAAAATTTCTTGATAGTTTTCTTCTTCTATATTTCCGTTATAAAAATTCTTTTCAATTAAGTAATTTTTAAAATAAGCAATGCCTTCAGCTTCTTTAAAAGGTTTCGTTGAAAGAACAAATCCGATTTTCTTTTGTTTATGTAAATACGCACATGATAAGTAAGCAGTAATACTATGTTCAGCAAAAAGAGAACTTGTTGCTTGCGCGAGACCATCTAATACATGATGTGCAATGTGTAGTCGTTTACGAGAAAAGTAATATGATTTTTTTTGAAGTTCTAATGTATCGATAAACACAGAGCCAATAAAGCCTGTATTTGAAATAGTAGGAGTATGCTTTTTTCTTCCTCTGCGTTTATTTTGAGTCAATGAAATTCATCCTTCCTAGTATCTTTTCCATAGGGGAGAAGATACAAAAACGAACATTTGTTCTTATATTTATATAATACTATTTATTCGTTGAAAAGTAAATGCTTTTATCCTCAAAATAAACAAAAAGATGCCTCAAAAAGGCATCTTAATTAAGAATAGGGAAGAGCATTTCCCTTATAATATTATGTATATTTATATTAAGAAACAGATACAAATTCCTCTGCATCTTCGACATCTAAATGGCAATCCATTGTACGTACTTCTTGATCTTCATGGCTTCCAAAATAAATAGTAATTTTCATATATATCGCTCCTTTATTCTAGGAATACCTAAAATAATCGTTTATTGCTTTTTATTATATACCACTTTACATATTCCTACAATCTTATCATTATGCTTAAAAATGTTTCTTTAATATTAAGAAAATTGTTATAATAAACACATCTATATTGAAGGAGGAAATAACATGCAAAAAACACTAAAAGCATTTTCAAACGCAGGAAGAGGAGTGAATATCAACTAACGGTCATATAGCACTCCTACTTCCTAAAATCATCATAAAAAATGAATAACGGAAAGTAGGAACACAATTGAAGAAACAAACTATCGCAACGCATAACATTTCCATTTTATTTTGGGTGCAATTTTTTGGAACGATTAGTTTTTTACAGCCCGTAATGACACTGTTTTATATGGAAAGAGGCTTAACGGCAGCCAATATATTTATTGTTATGATGTGTTGGAGCGTGGCAGTACTTGTTGGGGAAATTCCAGCAGGTGTTTTTGCAGATCGATTCGGTGCAAAATTATCATTTTTGACAGGATCTATCATAAAAACGTTTAGTATCTCTATCTTGCTATTTGCAGATAACCTATGGTTATTTTGTCTATATAGTTTATTGAACGGTTTTTCGGTTACATTTTTCTCTGGTGCGGACGAAGCATTAATTTATGAGTCACTAAAAGAAAACAATGAGCAACATGTAATGGATCAAGCAATGGGAAAAATCCAATCGGCAGGCTTTATATCCATGTTATTCGCTGTAATTTTCGGTTCGTATTTCGCCAAAGATTTACGAGAGGAACAATTTACACTTTTAATTGTTCTTGGAATAGCATTTCATTTGGTAGAATTTGCATTACTACTTTTCATCAAAAGTCCAAAGAAGCTATCATCCTACCGAGAAGAATCTTTTTCACAAGTATTTGAAGGGATAAAGGTAATTCGTAAAGCACCGCAATTACTTATTATGTTTTTAAACGTCTCGCTTGTGTTCATTCCAGCAAGCGCAGTATATGACACATTTAACCAACCGTTGTTTACGAAAGCAGGCCTTCCTGTATTTGCAATTGGTATTATGTATGCTTTAGCTGCTATCCTCGGATATTTTTCCTCAATATCAATTGGATGGCTTACTTGCAGATTTTCACGTGCAATTTTAATGAATGTAACAGGTGGTTTAGCCGTTGGTGGTTTACTGTTATCAACGTTTTTCGGGGACACTTTGTGGGTTATATTAGGAGCCTTTTTTATCTTACGGTTCGTACGTGCAATTCGATATCCGATATACTCGCAGCTTAGTAATGATATTATCCCGTCGCATGTACGTGCAACAACGATTTCATTACTATCTGTTTTAGATTCAATATTAGATCTTATTATTTTCGGAACACTATCATTCGTAGCTGTTAAGTCATTACCATTTGTATTCGCTAGCTGTGCATGTATTGCATGTATTGGGGCGTTTTTACCGATTAAAAAAATTGAAGTGAGCGATACGGCGCGGCATAGAATGAACCGAAGTATAGAATAAAATAGTCCGCCAAAGTGTCTAATAAACTTTGGCGGACTTTATGTTTACACCATAAAAAATATTAGTAGACAATATAATAATTTGAAATATATGGAGGTCAATCTCATGTTACTTATAGAGAAAGCAAAACTTGATGATATACAATGGATTAATTTTCAATACGAACAGGTTGATTTTGTACCATCACATTTAGAAAATGAAGAGATTGCAATAGCATATTTTAATAGTCAAAAATCTGGTTTAGGAAGATTAGTAAAAATTGATGAAAACAACTTTGAATTGGGTGGAATATATACGTTAGAGGAATATAGAGGAAAGAATATTGCTGATAGTATCGTTGCATTTCTTATTAAAGAAGCTAGGAAATTTCAAATTCAAAATGTATATTGCATTCCATTTGAACACTTAAAACCTTTTTATAGTAAACATGGGTTTCAAGAAGTAGTAAATCTAGTTTTGGTACCTCAACCAATTATAGATAAATATAATTGGTGTTTAGAGCAATATGATACGAAAACATTGTTAATGAAATTATAAATTTGGAAACACACATAAAGTGTGTTTTTTCTTTTTTTATAGCTAGAAAAGAATGCGTGAACTTACATAATTCTAAATTAGGCATTTGAACAAGTCACAATACCTAGACTTAGGTCATACTTTGTTGGGGAGTGCAATTCGAAAGGGTCTATTGTCCATTTGTTACAAGTCGTTTTTCGGTATAACTTGCAAATTATGTTCATGGAGGTAATGAAATGAATAATTTTCAACAAGAACTTCAAACGTTAAATTTAAATGATTATAATGCTGGAAATGTTGTGTACTGGGATAGTCAAATTCCTTCTCCATACTATATCGCTGAGGACGCTACTCGTCGTTGCGGTGGTTGTGGTCGTTGTGGTGGCTTTGGACGTTGTGGTGGATTCGGTCGTTGTGGAGGATTCCGTTGCTTTGGATGCTTTGGATGCCTTGGATGCGGCGGCTGCGGAGGTTGCGGAGGTTGTGGTGGATTTGGCGGTTGTGCCGGATTCTGCTGGGATGGAATATGCGTTATTTAATTCCTATTTTTTAATTATAACTTTACTTAAAGAAAAGTGTTTCTACACGATTTTCATTGTAGAGACACTTTTTTTTAAGTATGATAAACCACTCTTCTTTTTTTCCTTTTGACATAAGAAAAAATAGGATACATAAAATTGTTATGATGACAGTTTAATGCGATAAACAGTGAAGGAGGAGTACAATGACAAAATTAAACTCTTCTACGCGTTTGAAATTGAAACGAGATACTTTCTTTCTCTCTAATCCAAAAGGAGAAGTGTACTTTAGAAATAATACAAGTTCATTCCGTATGGAAGGGAAGTCAATCAACCAATGGATTGAAAAACTGGTGCCAATGTTTAATGGTGAATATACTTTAGGGAGTTTGACAGATGGCTTACCTGATCTATACCGAGAGCGAGTATTTGAAATAGCAGAAATACTGTACCAAAATGAATTTGCAACAGACATAAGTCAAGATCATCCACACCAATTGCCAGGAAATATTCTCAAAAAGTACGCATCTCAAATTGAATTTTTAGATAACCTCGGCATTTCAGGTGCATATCGTTTCCAATCTTATCGCCAAACGAAGGTATTAGCTATCGGTTCTGGTTCTTTTTTTGTTTCCTTAGCTTCTGCGTTACTTGAATCGGGATTACCACAATTCCAGATGTTGATTACTGATTCCGTACAAACCAATAAAAGAAGATTAAAAGAATTAATAGAACATGCAAAAAAAACAGATCCCGAAGTATTGATTGAAGAAATTTTTTTACAAAAAGAAAAAAGAAATGGTTTGAAGGATGCGGTGCAGCCATTTCAAGCGATTTTGTATGTATCACAAGGAGATGACATAGAAGAATTAAAAATTCTTCATGCTATATGTAAAGAAGAAAAAAAGATTTTCATCCCTGCCATATTTCAGCAAGGAGTCGGATTAGCTGGGCCACTCGTACACCCAGAAAATGATGCTTGCTGGGAATCAGCTTGGCGACGTATACACAAAACTGCATTTTCTAAAACTTCTCAAGAACACATTTTTTCTTCTACAACGGAATCAATGTTAGCGAATGTAATTGTATTCGAACTGTTCAAAAAGGTTACAGATATAACGAAACCTGCACAAACTAATCAATTTTTTCTGTTAAATTCTGAAACGTTAGAAGGAAACTGGCATTCTTTTTTACCTCATCCGTTAGTAACCGAGCAACTGGAAATCGAATGGGTCCAGAATTTCAATACGAGAATGAAACAGAACTCAACTAAAAATGAATTGAATGAATATACTCTGAACTTGAATTATCTTGTCTCAAAAGAAGCAGGGATTTTTCATATTTGGGAAGCAGGTGACTTAAAACAGCTGCCGCTGGCTCAATGTCGAATTCAAGCAGTTGATCCGCTGTCAGAAGGTCCCGCTGAACTATTACCAGATATGATTTGTACAGGTTTAACGCATATGGAAGCAAGGTATGAAGCTGGATTATCCGGAGTTGAGACCTATATATCGCGAATAGTTAGTTCCAAGATTTCCGAACATGAGGATTTTATAGGAATTGGAGCCGGGGAAACAATTGCAGAATGTGTGTCTAGAGGATTACAAAAATGTTTAGATGAAGAATTTCGTAAGAGACAACTACAACAAAAAATTTCTGTTTCCCCGCTAAAATTAGATGTAGTAGAAGATGAACGCTGCCGCTTTTATTTACAAGCACTTACCACAATACAAGGAATACCTACAATCGCTTTAGGAGAGTCTATTTTTAATTTCCCTGTTATTTGGATTTGTACGAATAATCGCTGGTACGGAAGTGTAGGATTCAATAGAACATTAGCGTTACGCAAGGCATTACAACAGGCACTTACAGAAACGCAAAATTATAACGATTGTCTCACATCTCAAGCAATAGAGACTTCATCTGTTTTATTACAAGATAAAATACCATTACATTTCGCTATTTGTTCTTGTGAAAATATGACACAAGAACAAATATTACAGTCTGCTGAACAGACATTAAAACAAGATGGAAAACGGCTCTACGTATTTGAAGTATCGCTAGAAGCAATCTGGAAGGAGGAATTGGCAGGAATATTTGGAGTATTATTGGGAGAGGAGGAATCCCATTGAGCGCTTCCATTTTAATTATTGGAGAGGGACTATTGGCAAATCGTGCATATGAAGAGTTAGCTATCCAATATGAAGTCAATCAACAGACAGATTTTGATTTAAAAATACCAGCAACAACCGATTTAGTACTCGTGTTACATGATAATTGGAATCCTTCTTTTCATACACAGGCAGAAAGTGTACTTCAATCAACGAATATTCCTTGGCTGCGAGCTTTCGTTTCATTTGGAGAAGGAATAATTGGCCCGCTAGTTCGTCCTGGCAAGCCTGGATGTTCCCAATGCGCAGATATACGTCGTACTTTTGCAGGAAATGATTCGAAAGAAACGTGGGAAATATTGCGAATTCTAACAACAAAAAAAGAAATACCCCGAGACATATGGGCATCAAGTAATGGAGTATTACAGATGACACATCTTCTGCTAGAAGAAGTGCGGTGCATTTTACAAGATGGCCATGCACGATTAGAAGGACATATGTTGTTCGTTAATTTAGAGACACTGAAAAGCTCCTATCATTTTTTTCTACCTCATCCTTTATGTTCAAATTGTAGCCAATTGCCTATTGATTCATCACATACAGCCAAGATTTCATTACAATCAAGCCCAAAGATTAACATAAATGATTATCGTTGTCGTTCAATCTCTGAACTGAATAAAGTATTAGTCAATGATTATTTAGATTATGAGACTGGTTTTTTAAATGATAAAATGTATAACCTTACACCTCCATTTGCCGAGGTAAGTGTAAATCTTCCGCTCCTCTTTGGGAACGAAGGAACAGCTGGCCGTACCCATTCATATGCAACTAGCGAATTAACCGCTATATTAGAAGGATTAGAACGGTATTGTGGTCTAGAACCTCATGGAAAACGTACAGTCATTCAAGACACATTTCGCAATTTATCTCATCAAGCACTTCATCCTCTTCAAGTGGGTGTACATGCAAACGAACAATATATACAACCTAATTTTCCCTTTAAACCGTTTCATCCAGATCGTCCAATGAATTGGGTATGGGGTTATTCCTTCATGCAAGACCGTTCAATTTTAGTTCCAGAACTACTTGCTTATTATAGTTTAGGTGGTGCAGATGGTTTTGTTTATGAGACTTCCAATGGTTGCGCATTAGGTGGCAGCTTAGAAGAAGCAATTTTTTATGGCATTTTAGAAGTCATTGAGCGCGATTCATTTTTGTTAACTTGGTTTGCCAAGCTTCCTCTTCCACGTCTTGATCTTTCTTCTGTCAATGATCAAGAGTTGCAGTTAATGGTAGAGCGTGTGCGTGCAGTAGGGGGATATGATATACATTTGTTTAACTCAACAATGGAGCACGGCATTCCAAGCGTCTGGGCACTGGCAAAAAACAGAAAGAAGAAGGGGTTAAATATTATCTGTGCAGCTGGAGCTCATTTAGATCCGGTACGAGGGACGAAAAGTGCAATATATGAATTAGCTGGCATGATGTTAACTCTTGATAAGGAATTTGAGACGAATCGAAAGAAATATGTACAGATGTTCCATAATCCTTCCCTCGTGCGACAAATGCCTGACCATCCCATGGTATGTGGTTTGCCAGAAGCGGAAGAACGTTTTCAGTTTTTACTAGATAATAATCGTCCGTTACAAACATTTACCGAGGCATTCCAGCAGAAAATAAGACATGAGGATTTGACAGATGATTTAAAAGAAATACTACAGGTGTTGCATCAGTTAAACTTCGATGTGATTGTGGTAGATCAGACGACACCAGAAATAATGCGAAATGGATTACATTGTGTAAAAGTACTCATTCCAGGAATGTTGCCAATGACATTTGGGCATCATCTTACGCGCTTAACTGGTCTAGAGAGAGTGTTACACGTGCCAATGAAACTTGGGTATACGAAGCAATCGCTAACGTTTGAACAACTCAATCCACATCCACATCCGTTTGCGTAAGTAATGATTAGGAGGGAGAAGGATGAGTTTAGAAACATTTTTGAACAATTTACATTTTCATGTTGACAATGCAGCATCTTCGACTTGGGAGGTGGACTGGGAAGACGGGCCACTTGCATATAAACTTTATCGAGATTTACCAGGAATTCCGTTATCTTCAGAAGTTACATTAACACTTGAAAATCTCGAAGTATCAACAGAACCTAATCTTCGGGAAATCGGTCATTTTCTTTGGTACGTATTTGGGATTACTCAATTCAGTCAGTCGACCTTACCGACACAAGAAATGAATGTCATGCAGTCGTATCGGAGATTTGTTCCATCGGGCGGAGGCTTATATCCAAATGAATTGTATATATATTTAAAGATGGAAAATGTGCCTGTTGGGATTTACCACTATGATGTAGCACACCACCGTTTAGTGTTATTAAGAGAAGGGAATTTTGATTCATATATAACGCGGACACTTGGAAATAGCTGTGACACATCTGCTTGTTTCGGTGTTATGTTTGTATCGACAATGTTTTGGAAAAATTTCTTTAAATACCATAACTTTTCTTATCGTTTGCAAGGATTGGATGCAGGGGTATTAATCGGACAATTGCTGGAAGTAGCAAAACGATTTCACTATACATCAAGCGTGCATTTTCAATTTCTAGATCGGGCCATTAATCATTTACTCGGGTTATCAGAACAAGAGGAGAGTGTATATGCAATTATCCCTCTATCAGTAAATTCTGCAACCGTAAAGTGCAATCATGAAAATGATGCTACAAATAAAGAATTCTTCGCTACTCAATTATGCGAAGAATTACCAGTTATTCATCATAATCACTATGTTCGATCCCGAAAGATTGCAGAGTATCCGATGCTGATTCAAATGAATGAAGCATCTATGCTTGACTCTACAAAATCGTTTCAAAAAATCAAGAATGAAACGAATAAAATGCGTGATGGTCAAGCGTTAGTTCTTCCCCGTATAAAGCGAATGTCGTACGACTTAGCATCAGCGTGCCAAAATCGATTTTCACCGGAAATGGATTTTACTTTTAGGAAAATGAGCCAAGAACAATTAACTACATTATTGCATGAAGCAACTGTCTCTTTTATCTATCAAAACGATTTAGATACAAATCATGAAGAACTCGCATCCCGTGTTTCCTTATATGTATGTTTATTTGGCGTTGAAGGTATCCCTAACGGCGCTTATCATTATGATAGTAATGCTCATACATTACGACAAGTACATCTTGGAGATCATCGATTCATACTGCAAAGCGCGATGACATTCCACAATGTGAATCTCTTTCAAATACCACTTTGTCTACATGTAGTAGGGGATAAAAATCATTTTAAAACAGAACTTGGATATAGAGGATACAGAATTCAACAGATGGAAGCAGGCATCATTGTACAGAAGTTATTATTAGCAGCTTCTGCTATAGGACTTGGGGGGCACCCGCTTCTTGGATTCGATGTCAATTTGTGTGACGAACTTTACAGGTTGGATTCAGAAGAAAAAACGAGTCTCATCCAAATTCCAATCGGCTTTTATCGTCAACGTCCTTGGTTGAAAGGGAGTTTGCATAGTTAAATAGTTACAAATTATAACCAACCTAGTTTATTAGAAGTATCAGATAGCTTGGATTCACTTGAATTCAAGCTTTTTTGATGTAACGTGATTGAAACAGTGTTGTAGTTTTAAAAAAACTAATTTCACTTACCGTATTTTTACAATCGATAATACAAATCATTATTTCAATACTCATTGTTCAAATAGAGTAAAAAAAGATACTATGGGGCATGATTATATTTGAAAATATAAGAAGGAGATAACCGAAATGAAAAAACAACCTAATGAAAATAAAAAACAAAACATTAAAAAATTAAACACAGAAGAAAACGCTATTTATAGCGATCCAAAAGATGCGAGTAATATGCAACCAATACCACAGCCAAAAGATTATGATGAAATAGAGTATTAATATAATAGCAAAAAGGAACAGAAACAATTTTATTTCTGTTCCTTTTTTAGTTACTCAGCAACTAATGATAATGTTTTTCTCGTTTATTCCTTATTAGGAGGCGGAAAAGAAAGAAAAACTAATGAATCAATAAGTTCTACTGAAATACTGAAATCATCATGAATCGTAATTACTACACAAGCAACTAACGGTAACGTAATGATAATTACGTCACCATCAATAACAACCCCCGATGAACATGTGTCGTAGTCACTTATAGACAGCTCTATTTCTGCATCTGAAGCAATTAAAATTTCCAAACATATATTCATACATTGTTCGAATACGTAAGCGATTGTAAACCTCTCCTCTCATAATAATCCATAATTCATATGTAGATAGAAGTTTTGACTCCATATCTGAAGGTAGCTCTCATACCATACTATTTGAATGTACCTCCTCTTGATTGGACAGGTTATCTATTTATAAAAAAATAGGTATGTAAGTCAATCTAGAGAATCAGATAAAAGCGCATTTTATAGCAGCAATTATGGACGATTACAATAACGAAAGCGAAAGTTTCACTCTTGTGTATAATTCCTTTCATGAACATAAAAAGCCCGATATAACTTTAATGAAGTTACAATCGGACTTTTTATGCCAAAATTAACTTAATGTAATGGATCGTTAGCAAACGTTACTTAAACATTTCCATACCTCATCCAGCCACTTTCAGATCGCTCCGCTTTATATTTACCGTAAGACAGAAGCTTCATCGTCGAACGAATAGACGCGTGAAACACTAATCTTAACTTCCATTCTTCTTCCATATCATTTGGATAGGCTGTTGATTCGTAAACATAATAAGCTGCCATAATACAGGGAGCTACTTGTTCTGGTTCAAATTCATAAGCAATTGCATCATCTACAACGAAATCAATTAGATATCGATTTCCATCTAACATTTCTTTTTGAAGCAACTTTTTTACAGATTCCGGTACTAATTCTAATATTTTATTTTTTATGCCAGTCATTTTTTTGCTCTTTCAGCACGAAGAATTGCATCATTCGTAGGTGTATTAGGTACATAGTTCCCATGACTGTCAATGCTATGCGCCTCTTTATCATATCGTCCGTTGGCACTACGCTTCTTTATTGTGAACGGATTTTGATTGTTTCCCATATTTATCACCTCCAATGAATAGTATGTGCTAATAAGAAAGTATTTTGTTCAAAAAGAATTCTTTGCAAAAAATGGAATAGAAATAATAATTTATCCTGAATGAAATGGTTACATACGTAAAAAAATAGGTATAAACCTTAACCAAAGGAGGTTAATTTATGACGAACAGAAATGATAATCGAGAACGCAAAAACAAATATCCGAACAATTTAAAGAAAGATACTGAGTTCTCTAAAGATGTAAATATTAGAAGTGAAGTAACGAAAAAAGATTTAAATAAATAGTATTTTGATGCATTAAATATTGAAAAAGCTTGGATTCAACCAAATCCAAGCTTTTTCAAATGATAAAAACAACAAATTTCATTTACCGTATTTTGGTAATAATAATCACAACAAACCAAAAAACAAGATTCAATGAGTTGTAAGTAACCTTACGTAAACAACATATGTATGAAAAAATTATAGGATGGAACTATATTTCATAAAAGGTGTATAAATCATCTTTGAATATAAAAAAAGGGGAATTGATCATGAAACTAACGCCAGAACAGCGCATTCAATTGCATGGGTTTAATAATCTTACAAAATCATTAAGTTTTAATATGTATGATATTTGCTATACAAAAACAAGAGAAGAACGAGAAGCCTATATTGAATACATAGATGAACAATATAACGCAGACAGATTAACAAAGATTTTAAAAAATGTATCTGATATTATAGGTGCGCACGTATTAAACGTTGCTAAACAAGACTACGTCCCACAAGGAGCGAGCGTAACAATTTTAGTTTCCGAAGGACCGATTGTAGAAGTACCAACTGAATCATTTAGCGAATCACCGGGTCCTCTTCCGGGATCAGTCGTTATTCAATTAGATAAAAGCCATATAACAGTTCATACATACCCTGAATATCACCCAGATGAAGGAATCAGCACTTTTAGAGCAGATATTGATGTGTCGACATGCGGAGAAATCTCACCTCTTAAAGCGCTAAATTATTTAATTCACTCATTTGATACAGATATTATGACCATCGATTACCGAGTTCGCGGATTTACAAGAGATATAACAGGTAACAAATTATTTATTGATCACGAAATAAGCTCCATACAAAATTACATTCCAGAGAATGTAAAAAATTCGTATGACATGATTGATGTGAATGTATATCAAGAACATATTTTTCATACAAAATGCAAACTAAAAAATTTTGACTTAAATAACTATTTGTTTGGATATACACAGGAAACATTATCTGTAGATGAACAACAAGAAATTACAAAGAAATTAAAATTGGAAATGGATGAAATATTTTATGGGAAAAATATGAATCATGGCTCAATTGAAGAGGATTCAACTGAATGAAACATCTAAAATATCACTAAAAAGTAGGAAAACTTCTCCTACTTTTTTACTTTTCCGATGTGAAAATTATTCAGTTTTTATGATTAGAAATCGCAGTACTGAAGAAAGGTATTTTTCATTTTTTGTCGAATTTGAATTTTGGTATAGATTCAATACAGAAAGGAATAAAAAATGAAAAAATACGAGCAATTAATTTCATGGGTAGAAAATATTAAAGACCGAAATCATAGCTCCGCAGCAGCACTTTTTATTATGAAAAATAATCAAGTTGTATTGGAGCATTATAGCGGAACTCATTCTAATACAAAAAATAGTTCGCCTATTACAGCAACTTCACAATTTAACGTTGCTTCTGCAAGAAAAAGTTACTTAGGACTTGCGATTGCCTATGCGCTTTATGAAGGGAAAATTAAAAGTCTAGACGATCATGCTGTAAATTACTTTGAAGAGTATGACAAAACTTTACTTGCTAAAACAACAATAAGGCACTTAGTAACTCATTCGCACGGTCTCAATGTAAGTGACAGCGGGATTATGTATCGAGAATTTGAACCTGGAGAAGGGTGGGCTTACAGAGGTATTAATGTCGAAATGATGACGCAGCTCATTAATAAGCTATATAATAAAAGCTTTCCGGAATTACTGAGAGAACGAGTCTTTATACCCGCAGGCTTTACCGAAACAGCTTGGCAAATAGAGGATCATAACAATTTAGTAAAAGTAGTCATTAATCCAAATGAAGCAGCTGAAAGCAAGTTAGGTGCATCAGATGACGGGACAGAATCAAATCTTTTTGTCTCCGCCAGAGAGTTTGCCTTTTGGGGAAATCTTCACCTAAATAAAGGTAAGATGAATGGAAAACAAATTGTCCCAAAAAAAGTTATTGAAATGGCAACACAAGTTCATTCTCCTCATTTTAAAAATACAAATTTACCACAAAACGGATTATTTTGGTTTGTTCAGAATACACCAGCATTGCAAAGTGAAATAGGTGAAAGAGTTTCAAAAGGATCTTATCAAATATTAGGGATAACTGGTCCAACAATTTTAGTGATTCCTGAATATAATGTCGTTGTCGCAAAGATGTATAACAAAAGGTATAACTATGGTGGAAACGATTATCTTCAATATTTAAGAGACTTTAGCAATATAGTGGCTGATACATTTGCTCAATAACCATACTGGGTGATACGACTTGTACATAAGCATTAGAAAATGAAAAACAATAAAAAAGAAAATATATAATCAACAAAAAGACACCTCATCATAAGTGTCTTTTTATAGATTACGCAGACGATACAGCCTATATCACTTCATTATACAATTTAATAAAATGGTTTCCAAAGCGCAAAGGTTTAATTTCTGGGATATGTGTCTCTTCATACGGAACGAATAGCCTAATTTTCAAGTACATTAACGCAAAGTTTATTGCTTCAGTTGGTGTATCCTAAGCGTTTTTATATTGGGGCTTAATTGTTACAGTTTTTGGTAGAAACAGCATGATTTTTCCAGTCGTTATTGGTGATTTCTTCGGTTTAAAAAATCATAGTAAAAACTACGGTATCGTGTATCAAGGTTTTGGTTTTGGAGCACTTGCTGGTGCCTTTATCGGGGCAATTCTAGATGGATTTAGGCCAAATTTTATGGTAATCGCCGCATTATGTGTCGTGTCATTTATCATTGCTATTTTAATTAGACGGCCTAATCAGCAAAAGGAAAAATCAAAAAATTATCGTGGGGCAGCCAAAGCATGTAAGAGAATTATTTCAGGTTTAAAGAAGGAAGAAGAGAATTCTCTACTATATAGAGTCAATTCTTTTCTTTTTCATTTTTATGAGGGGCTCACAAAAGATGGAATAAACAACAATCCAGTAAAACATATAATAGTATTTCTGAAAATAAGGAAGTAAAGTTTACAATGTTTAGAAAAGCTACAGATAGATTAAAATTAATTTTGGAGATGTACTAACATGCAAATAGTTGATACAATTCTACAAAAGTATATATTGAGGATAGCCTATAAAGAGGCATATGAGGTAGTATAAAAATAAAACAGAAAAATTTTAAAAGGGGATAGAAAGTATAATGATGGATGAACAAGACTTGAAACAAGAATTACAACAAATTAAAAATAACAATTATGCTGTACCAGAAGATGTGGATGCCTATCCATATGCCCAATGGATGATGGATTATATCGGGTCAAATGATGCTGAGCTACGGGATGAATTAATTTACAGTACACTCGAACGATGGATTACAAGCGAAGTATTTAGACAAAAAGAGTTACGGGGATTACTGCTGCAGGCGCTTAGTCCTGATTATTTGTTTTATAAAATCGGTGAAAAGGGAACAGACTCTGTTTTTAAGCGTGCTTTCTCAATTTTAATTCCACCGCTTATTTTATCTGTTCATGAAAACGAACCGTTCTTATCTGAAGAACAGCTTTACAGCGTGGCAGAACAAGTTCTCGAATATGTGCATCTTGAGCAGGATGTGCGAGGATATGTAGAGGGAAAAGGCTGGGCTCATTCTACTGCACATGCCGCAGATGCCTTGAATGCTTTAGCTCGTACGATACGAAATCGCGATTTTTCGCATGCTATCCTTACTGTTGTTCGACATAAGGTTCGTCTACATGATTACGTATACATAAACTTCGAGGATGAGAGATTAGTGACGGCAGTAATGTCTATATGGAACCAAAATCTCTTAAACCAAGAAGAGTGGAACAATTGGCTTCACAGCTTTACAATAATTGAAGAAGCTCCGACTTCTCAAAATGATATTTTAGTACAAAACATTAAATCCTTCTTAAGAAGCTTGTATTTCCGAGCTTTAGAACAAGAAGGAAACTCTACGTTGACGATTGCTGCATTGGAGACTTTAAAAAAATTGCATAAGTTTTAATTTGAGGTGTAATTTTATAATTAGATTCATAATGTTATTTTTCACAAAATTAATAAACTCGAGGTAAAAGAAATGAAAAAAATTTCAGCATTCATGTGTGTTTCCCTACTCTTACTAGGAGCATGTGACAAAAAAGAAACTGCTGTACCAAACAATCAAACAGAAAAACAACACGATAAGAAACAAACAGAAAAACAACAAGAGTCTCATGCATCGAAACAAAAAGATGTGTTTGCAGCGACTCGAACAGCTTTAAAAGCAAAAACGAAAATGAATATATTCTTACCAACAGAAATCCCTCTGTCTAATGAAAAAAAGGTTTTATCTGCACATACTGAAGGGCAAGATAAAAATTACATGGTTACATTTTTTGAAAGCAACAGTCCATTACCTGTCGATTCCGCTGTACTTTCGGATTCTAAACAAGCTAAGAAAATCGCAAAACTATCTGTCAAAAAGTATGAGACAAAGGAAGAAGCTGGTAAAAGTTTATGTTCAACATTTAGATTAAATCCTGATTACGAAAAAGATATCCCGAGCAAAGATGATCCTAGTGCAACAGATTTAGGGAATGGAATTAAAGGTTTTACTGAGGGAGCAGCAGGAACAATGTATTTAAATTTTGTTAAGGATCATTGGGCAATTATTGTAAAAAGTCCATTGACAAATAAAGATGAAAATATAGCAATAGCAAAATCCATAGTGAATCAATTAGATAAAGCACCACTACCAACACCAAACTCTTACGCAGTTATAGATGTAGATAACAGACAGAAACAAAACCGTGTGTATTGGCAAAATGGAGATACTTTATATGGAATAGAAACAAGTGGCTCTATCCAAGATGCATTAACTATTGCTGCTCACTTTGAGTCTACGTCTAAGTGATTAACAAATGTATTTGCTCAATGAAGTAGATAAAAGAATCTAAAAATGTCATTGTCCTCTAATCAATTTAGTAAATATATTTCTGTGATGAAACATAACCAATTAAAAAGAAATACATATTGTTTATCAAAAGAAGAGTCTTAACAATTTAAGACTCTTTTTTTTGCATTTAGCATAGCAATATAAAACAAATAGTATTCATGGAGAAGATGAAACATCATCAAGTACATAAATACTATCTGATATATTTCGAAATAAATGAGGGTGATGAATATGCTAGAACATTTAATAACCGAAGCACGTAATAAAAAAACAATGAATTTAGACGAAATGTCAACAATTGATCTCTTAACAATCATGAATGAAGAAGATGCAAAAATTGCAAAAGCAGTGAAACAAGAACTTCCACAAATCGCCAAGGCAGTTGAAGCAATTATTGCAGCAAAAAGAAAAGGTGGCCGCTTAATTTATATCGGAGCCGGAACGAGCGGACGTATTGGTGTATTAGATGCGGTTGAATGTCCTCCAACATTCGGAACGGATCCAGAAGAGGTAATTGGATTAATCGCTGGTGGTGAAAAAGCGTTCATTAAAGCAGTAGAAGGTGCAGAAGATAGCAAAGATTTAGGTATTCAAAACTTAAAAAATATTTCCTTAACAAACAAAGATATTGTAGTAGGAATTGCAGCAAGCGGCCGTACTCCATACGTTATTGGAGGATTAGAATATGCAAATTCAATTGGTACACAAACAGTCGCAGTATGCTGTAACAAAGGTTCAGCAGTCGGAAAAATCGCATCCATTGCTATTGAAGTAGTAAATGGACCAGAAATATTAACTGGTTCCACTCGTTTAAAAGCAGGTACATCACAAAAATTAATTTGCAACATGCTTTCAACAGCTTCTATGGTAGGAATCGGGAAAGTGTATGGGAATTTAATGGTTGATGTTCAACTAACAAATGAAAAACTAATAGAGCGCGCAAAGCGTATCGTGATGGAGGCAACCTCTTGCGATTATGAAACAGCTGAAACTTACTTAGCAAAAGCAAATAATAAACCTAAAATCGCGATTGTAATGATTTTAACAGGACTTTCAAAAGAAGAAGCAATGAAGAAATTAGCAGAAACGCAAGGATTTGTTAGACAAGTCGTAAAATAACCGAAAAGAGGACGACAGATGAACAAATATCATAGCATGGCATCTCAAATTTTAGATGCGGTTGGTGGTAGTGATAATGTTTCAGCATACACAAACTGTATGACACGTCTTCGTATTACACTTGTAAATCGTAATTTAATTAATGAAGAAGTATTAAAAAAGATTGATGGGGTTCTTGGCACTGTTGATGATGAAACATATCAAATTATTCTTGGACCAGGTGTTATAACAAAAGTAGCAGAACAGTTTGGTGCTTTATTAGCAGAGAGAAAAGATGGCTCTTCAAAAATTTCTTCTGCAGATGAACTACAAGCAAAAGCTGCAGAAATCAAGGCAGAATTAAAGAAAAAGAATAATACACCTTTTAAAAATTTTTTAGGAAAAATAGGAAATATTTTCATTCCGCTTATACCAGCATTCGTTGGGGCAGGGTTAATTGCTGGTATCGCTTCAATTCTATTAAATAATATTACAGCTGGAAATTTAGATAAAGAAACTTGGGGACAATACGTAACAGTTTTAAATGTGATTAAAAACGCACTATTTAGTTACTTAATAATTTTTGTTGGCATTAATGCGGCAAAAGAATTCAATACAACACCAGCACTTGGTGGGGTAATCGGTGGTATAACCCTTTTAACTGGCATATCGTCAGAAAATCCAATTCTTAATATCTTTACTGGTCAGCCACTATCTCCAGGACAAGGTGGAGTTATTGGGGTATTAGTGGCTGTTTGGATTTTAGCATTTGTAGAAAAGCTATTACGTAAATGGATTCCCGATGCCATTGAAAGTATCGTGACGCCCACAATCGTATTATTAATAGTAGGGCTTGTAACAATTTTCTTCATCATGCCATTAGCAGGTTTCGTTTCAGATAATTTAATTGGCGCTATCAATTGGGTATTATTACGAGGTGGTGCATTTGCTGGATTTGTACTTGGCGCAACATTTTTACCACTTGTTATGTTAGGTTTACACCAAATATTAATACCAATTCATCTTGAAATGATCAATGCAACAGGTATGACACAATTACTTCCTATTCTTTCAATGGCAGGGGCTGGGCAAGTTGGAGCGGCAATCGCATTATGGATTCGCTGTCGTAGAAATAAATCTTTAACAAATGTAATCAAAGGTGCACTCCCTGTGGGAATTCTTGGCATTGGGGAACCATTAATTTACGGAGTCACATTACCATTAGGTCAGCCCTTTATCACCGCATGTATCGGCGGAGGTATTGGAGGAGCAGTCATCGGATTGCTTGGCAATGTTGGTGCAATTGCTATTGGGCCATCGGGCCTGGCATTAATCCCTTTAATTGCTGGTACAGTATGGTGGAAATACGTCATTGGATTATTTGCAGGATATATTGGTGGATTTATCGTAACCTATTTCTTTGGTGTGCCAAAGGAAGCGATGATAGAACAAAAATAATACATATTAAAAGTACGATTAATTTTTTGATCAATCATTGGGATTCTACTATCATTCACCTACAGGGGAAAACTGCCACTTATGAAATATACATGCCCTAATATGTCCTAATATCTTATAATAATAGGGAATTAATGTTAAAGGAGGGGTAACATGGTTGAGCGAATACTGAAAATAAATAATGTGGAGATTTGTGCAGAAAGTTTTGGAAATCCTAAGGACCCTGCTGTACTTTTAATTATGGGAGCTATGTCTTCATTAGATTGGTGGGATGAGGATTTCTGTCTCCGTCTCGCTGATCAAGGAAGATTTGTCATTCGATACGACCATCGTGATTTGGGACGATCGACTACTTATGAACCTGGTACTTCCAACTACACAATATTAGACATGGCTACCGATGCAGTTGGAGTCCTGGATGCTTATTCCATAAAGCGAGCTCATATTGTTGGAATGTCCTTAGGTGGTATGATTGGTCAAATTCTTGCCCTTAGGTATCCGAATCGTTTATTTACGCTTACTTTAATTGCATCAAGTGTGTTCGGGACTGAGATGGAAAAACTTCCTCCAATGGATGAGAATATCCTAAATCACCATGCAAAGAGTACATCCATAGTTTGGTCAAATCAAGAAGAAGCTGTTTCCTATATTGCGGATGGATGGAAAACTTTAGCCGGTTCCAAACCTTATGAGAGAGAAAGAATATATAAACTGGCGAAAAGGGAAGTAACTCGTGCTAAACAGCTTCCAAGCAGATTTAATCATGCCATGCTGCAAGGCGGAGATGAGTATTACGATAGGATGGGGGAAATCAGCATACCGGTACTCATTATTCATGGAACAGAAGATCCAGCTTTGTCATACGAGCATGGACTTGCTCTTGCGAAAGCAATTCCACATGCTAAATTAGTGACTCTTGAAGGATCAGGGCATGAGATTCATAGTGAAGACTGGGAACAAATAATAGAATCAATTGCAAAATTTAGTTCCCGATGAAAAGAAGTCGTTGATAATTTTAATGGTTATCAACGACTCTTGAGGAAATGCAGGCTGCCGTACAAATCATTGGCAAAAATGACATTCATGAGTTAAATTGAAGTGACATTGTTACCATCAATATATGAATATTCGTTCTGCGACATTTCCTAGAAAACAATAATGGTTTAAATAAATAAGCCGACCATCACAATATTAAGGAGGTCGGCTTTACTCGTTATCTATTTATTCCTATCAGTTTATACCATTTCTTAAAGAATACCCGGCTCAATTCCACCCATATCCAACTGTACACAAAAGAAAAAATATAAATAAATCCTATGATTTTTAATGAAATTGATGTACTGACGATTGGACCTAAAACCGGGAAACGGACAATATAGAGAAGGAAACAGATTCCACCTAGCAATAAGAAAGATGTAAAAAAGATAATGTTGATTCGTTTTTTTAAACTAAAAAGAGATGACCCAATTCCTAAACCTACTATCCCTGTTGTGAACGGAAAAACAAAAGATTCACCGGGTTGGATCAGAACCAGTAAAAGAAAGGTTAAAACATAACTTTGAATTCCAAAGGGAATTGATACAATAGTACAAATCAAAATAGGAGCAGTAGCAAAAGGACTAATGAGATATCCAATCCCCGGAAGAAGGTTTCCAGTTGACTGCAAGAGCGCTGCAAGTGCGGAAAAAATGGCAGTGAGCACGAGTTTTTTAGTATAAGAAAATGTTTTAAAATAATCGTGAAGCTTATATGACTCTTGTGACAAATCGCTAAGCCAATACATAACATTCTCCTTTTTCGTTTGTACTTAGATAACTTTCTTAATACGTCATAAAATTCCTATTTTAGAGGTTGGCTTTTTCCCTGTAGCCAGACTCCTTAAAATCCAAAAATCAACGATACATAAGGTCTTTATCCTTATTTATTCTCTATTACTTAAAAATCTTTCGCAAAATTTTAATTTTGTCCCTATACGGTGGAAATACCAACCCAAAGTCTATCCTTGAACTTTTCTTTAAAATGCTTTTACGATGTGTAAAAGTATCAAAACTATGTTTGCCATGATAGGCACCGAACCCTGCATTTCCTACTCCACCAAAAGGCAAGTGGATATTAGCCATATGTGACATTGTATCATTGACGCATCCTCCTCCAAAAGAAATTCGTCCTAATACTTGTTTTTCGGCGTTTTTATTTTCAGTAAATACATACAAAGCTAACGGTTTGGGATGGTTGTTAATCATATGAATGACCTCATCTAAATCGCTGTACTCCATAATTGGTAAAATCGGTCCAAAAATTTCTTCTTTCATAGCTGCATCATCCCACGATTTTGCTTCAAGAAGTGTTGGTTCAATATATAAATGACTTCTAGATGATTTTCCACCAAATATTATATGAATTTGGTCTTGTTCTAATATAGAAAGAAGTCTATTAAATTGTCTCTCATTGACAATTCGACCATAATCATCGCTTTTTAATACATCTGATCCATAAAAGCTGGTAATGACTTCTTTCATTTTCGAAATCAGTTTTCCCTTAACAGATTTGTGTACAATAACATAATCAGGTGCTATGCAGGATTGCCCGGCATTTATAAATTTCCCCCAAATAATACGTCTGGCTGCTATATCGAGGTTAGCTGTTTCATCGACAATAGCCGGTCCTTTTCCACCAAGCTCTAATGTTACTGGTACAAGGTTTTTCGCCGCAGCTCCCATGACAACTTTTCCAACTGGAACGCTACCAGTAAAAAAGATATGGTCAAATGGTGCATGAATCAATAAAGAAGTTGTCTCTATATCACCTTCAATTACACGAATATATTGCTTTTCAAACGTTTCACTTATTATTTTGTTCATTACAGCTGAAACATTTGGTGCATTTTCTGAAGGTTTGAGGACTACACAATTTCCTGCCGCAATTGCCCCAATAAGAGGTTCAATTAATGATTGGAATGGATAATTAAAAGGTCCAATAATCAACACTGTACCGTATGGCTCTTTTATTATGTAGCTTTTGGAAGGCGCAAAATGAATAGGTGTTTTTACTTTTTGAGGTTTCATCCACTGTTTTAGGTGTTTCATTATAAAGTTGATACTGTTATATGTGAAACCAATTTCTGCAGCATATGATTCAAACTCGCTTTTGTGTAAATCTTGATATAATGCGCTCAGCACTTGATTTTCATATTGTTTAATAGAGTTTTTTAATTTTTCTAACTGTTTAAGGCGGAATTGAAGACTTCTTGTATGATCATGATGGAAAAATTGTCTATGCTCTTGAATAAGTTGTTGCATATTATCAACCATTAGGAAATCCCTCCAATAGCAAGAAAATATTTAAATACCATGTATATCAATTGTAAAAACGATTTGATCCCAATCCATTTATTGTACGTATTGTTCAGACAAATCATTCTTTCTATTAATCTTACAGAATTGTAAGATATCTGTCATCTTTTTCAATAGCATTTAAAAATACCCAGCTTATATACTAAAGGTATACTTACTAAAAGGGGAGTGTGGGAATATGCATGAAGTGATTGAAGAAGTAATAGCTGGCCTATGTGAATTCGTAGTTGAAATTGCAGGTGAAGTCGTTACTGACATCTTTACAGATCGGAATACAGAGGAAAAAAAAGAAGAAAAGGAAATATTGTAAATTCAAATCATTCATTATATAAAAACAAATGATGTACAATGAAATTTTTAAAGATTTCTATGGACAAATCAAAATAATTCGTGCATAATTGTAAATATTAATTAACACATCGTTAATTAATAAGAGTGAGAAATACTAACCACTTAGGAGGGAGACAAATGTCAAACCAAGAAGCTCTAAAACAATATGATGTAAAAAAATATAAGACACCTGATGGCTATACATCAGATATCGCAGTATTTACTATTGTTACTGAAGAAAAAGAAGAACATAAACCTCCTGTTATGGCTCTGAAATTAATGCTGATCAAACGGTCATTAACAAATGCAGAAGGAAAACCTAATATGGAAGCAGGGAAATGGGCGTTACCTGGCGGCTTTGTACAGGATGATGAAACGGCGTTTGAAGCAGCAAAGCGAGAGCTGGAGGAAGAAACAGGTGTAGAAGGTATACATATTAAACATTATGGCGTGTATGATAAACCTGGCCGTGATCCACGAGGTTGGATTATTTCTAACGCGCATTATGCCATTGTATCAGAGTATTATTTAGAAAAACGTCAAGCTAATGATGATGCTGCAGAAGTTGCATTATTTTCAGTTGATGAAGTTCTGAAACTTGACTTAGCTTTTGATCATCATCAGATCATAAGTGACGCAATTAAATTTATTACAATTGATTTACTTCAAACAACTGTCGCAAAAAACTTTTTACCAAAAAGTTTCACATATTCTGAGTTACAAGCCGTATTATTAACAGTTACTAAGGATCCAGCAATTAAGAGTGGACAGGCATTCGCGAGAAAAATAAAAACGTTGCCGTTTATTCAAGAAATTACAGGTCAAACGACTCAACGAACATCAAAAAAGTCCGCACAATTATATCGTTTTGTAGAGATGGACATAGTACAACCAATATACACGGCTAGATATTAATTTTTTTAAAATAAATATTTAACAATTTGTTAATTGTTAAATATTATAGAAAATACAATATATGTTTACATACTGGGAGGAATTTATAATGAATTATACATATACAGATGATAGCTTAGCACTACATACTGATCTTTATCAAATAAATATGGCAGAAACGTACTGGGAAGATAATATACATAATCGTAAAGCTGTATTTGAGGTATTCTTTCGAAAACTTCCATTCGGAAATGGTTACGCTGTCTTCGCTGGTTTAGAAAGAATCATACATTACTTAAAAAGTTTCCGATTTACTGAAAATGATATTGCATATCTTCGCGATGAATTAGGATATCAAGAGGATTTTTTGAAGTTTTTAAAAGGTATAGAGTTTACCGGAACTGTCCGCTCAATGAAAGAAGGAGAATTAGTCTTTGGGAATGAACCGATACTTCGAATAGAGGCGCCTTTAGTAGAAGCTCAACTTATTGAAACAGCCATTCTAAACATTGTAAATTACCAAACATTGATTGCAACGAAAGCTTCACGCATGAAACAAGTAGTAGGAGAGCAAACTGCAATGGAATTTGGAACTCGCCGGGCTCATGAAATGGATGCCGCGATTTGGGGCACAAGAGCTGCATATATCGGTGGATTTGAAGCTACATCTAATGTACGTGCTGGAAAACTGTTTGGAATTCCCGTAGTTGGTACACATGCACATGCAATGGTTCAAGCATATCGCGATGAATATACCGCTTTTCATAAATACGCTCGTAGACATAAGGATTGCGTATTTTTAGTAGACACTTATGATACATTAAAATCAGGGGTACCGAATGCTATCAAAGTTGCCAAAGAACTTGGCGATCAAATTAACTTTAAGGGAATTCGATTAGATAGTGGAGATTTAGCTTATTTATCTAAAGAAGCGAGAAAAATGTTAGATGAAGCAGGATATACAGAAACAAAAATTATTGCATCTAATGATTTAGACGAAAAAACGATCACTCATTTAAAATCACAAGGAGCGAAAATTGATATTTGGGGCATTGGAACAAAATTAATTACAGCATTTGATTCTCCTGCACTTGGAGCCGTTTATAAACTTGTTTCCATCGAAGAAAAGAACGGTGAAATGGTGGATACAATTAAAATCAGTTCCAATTCTGAAAAAGTAACTACTCCGGGTCTTAAGAAAGTGTACCGTATCATTAATACGATAAACAAAAAATCAGAAGGAGATTACATCGCGTTAGAGACGGAAAAACCAACTGAAGAAGATCGATTAAAAATGTTTCATCCAACGCATACATTCATTAGTAAATTTATAACTAACTTCGAAGCTAAAGAGCTGCATCACGATATTTTTTCAGAAGGTAAATGTGTTTATCAATCTCCATCGCTGCAGGAAATTCAGCAATTTACAAAAGACAACTTAGATTTACTTTGGGATGAATATAAACGTGGATTAAATCCAGAAGAATATCCTATGGACCTTAGTCAAAAGTGTTGGGACAACAAAATGAAGAATATTGTGGAAGTAAAACAAAAAGTTGCGGAGATGATTAAAAATGAAAATAAATGAAATCGAATCGACGAAAAGTATGAAATATCTTCAAGAGTTGAATCCAGAAAAAGATATTAGTGAGCTGTTTAAAAAAGGGCGACGAATTGGGATATACGGTTCATCATTCGATCCAATTACAAATGTTCATTTATGGACTGCCTCAACTGTAGCACATCGTAAAAAACTAGATTATATTATCTTTTTACCTTCTACAAACATGCGCATTGATAAGAAAATACAGACGACCGGAGATCATCGCGCTAAGATGATTAGTTTAGCCATACAAGATAACCCGAAGTTCATTCTGGACACGCATGAATTAAACGTATTACCAGGCAAACATTATACATACTATACAATGAAGCATTTTAGGACTATATTTAAAGAAGCGGACTTATTCTTTATCATGGGTGCAGACCTTTTAGTAGATATCGCTGATGGAAAATGGAAAATGGATAAAGAATTGATTAGTGAAAATAATTTTATCGTTATGGCTCGCAATGGTATCGATATGCTCCAAACGATTAGTCGATCTGCTCTCCTTCGTAATTATGACGATGGTAGGTTTCAATTAATCGATAAAGGATTAGCTATGGAAATTAGCTCTACATATATACGCGAAGAATTTTCTAAAGGTGGCGAACCGCGGTACCTTCTTCCGGATAACTGCTACTATTACATTAAAGAAAAAGGTTTGTATCAATAATAGAGATTACATATCATATAAAACGCAAAAAAACTGAAAGGGAAGATTTTGAAATGACAACTTTACAACAAAAAATCATGTCAGACTTAAATGTGTCAGCAGTCATTGATCCACATCAAGAAATTCGTAAAAGAGTCGATTTTTTAAAGGATTATGCACTTAAAACAGGAGCAAAAGGATTCGTTTTAGGAATTAGCGGTGGTCAAGATTCAACATTGGCTGGAAGACTTGCTCAGCTAGCGGTAGAAGAACTGAGAACCGAAGGGCATAATGTAAAATTTGTAGCTATTCGCTTACCGTACGGTATTCAAAAAGACGAAGATGATGCACAGGCAGCATTACAATTCATTCAGGCAGACGAAGAACTTGCATTTGATATTAAAACGACAGTAGACGCTTTTGCAGAGCAATATCAAAAAGATGCAAAAGAGCAACTTACAGATTTCAATAAAGGAAATGTAAAAGCACGAGTTCGAATGATTTCACAATACGCAGTAGGTGGACAAAATGGCCTTCTTGTAATCGGTACAGACCACGCAGCAGAAGCTGTAACAGGTTTCTTCACGAAATACGGAGATGGTGGTGCTGATATTCTTCCGTTATCGGGATTAACAAAAAGACAAGGAAGAGAACTATTAAAAGCTTTAGGTGCTTCAGAAAGATTGTATTTAAAAGTTCCAACAGCAGATTTATTAGATAATAAACCACAACAAGCAGATGAAACCGAACTAGGAATTTCTTATGATGAATTAGATGATTATTTAGAAGGTAAGCAAGTATCTAAAGAAGTAGCAGAAGCAATCGAAAAGCGATATTTAGTTACTGAACATAAACGACAACTTCCTACAACTATGTTTGATGATTGGTGGAAATAATAAAATTGCAATGGCATGAAATTAACGATATAGATTAGTTCGATAACAAACCAAATAAAGAATGCACATACTAGATGTATCTATATGTGCATTCTTTTTGTTTGTACATATTCACATTATCTCCATACCCAAAATAGAAAGTATGCTATGAACAATAGTTAAAAGTAGAAAAATTCTTGAAATAAAGTAAAATAATTAAGAAAGTCCTTATAAAAATCTAAAATATACACGAGTGAATCTAAATAAGGAGCGAGTGAAGCAATGAAAGGAACTGTCGGTATCGATGTTGGAGGCACATTAACCAAAATTGCTTATTTTGATAAAGATAATGAATTACAACTTCAAAACTTTTGTTCCGATGAACTTGAAAAAGTGGGAGACTGGATTAATTCGAATGATTTAATAAATGAAATATGTATTACTGGAGGCAAAGCTGAACAACTAAAAAAGCTTATTTTAGCGAAACAGCATATAAATTATATTTTAGAGTTCGATGCTACATGTAGAGGCGTTAATTATCTACTTCATAAAAGTAATTATTCTTTTGAGAATTATGTAGTTATCAATATTGGAACAGGTACCTCCATACATATAATGAACGGAAATACATACTTTCGTATAGGAGGAACTGGAATAGGCGGTGGTACATTGAAGGGGCTATCTACACTATTAACTGGTATAGAATATTTTGATGAAATTGTAAAATATTCGCAGATGGGTTCTAGGACAAAATTAGATATAAAAGTTAGTGATATTTATACTGAAATAAAGTCTCCTATAGATGGAGATCTTACTGCCAGTAACTTTGGAAATGCCTCCATTAGTAAGGGGGATCATAATATATCAGATTTAATCGCAACTGTTCAAGGGCTTGTTGGAGAGGTTATAACAACTTTGAGTCTTCAAGTTGCAGAGGCGCAAAGCATAGATAATATTATTTATATAGGATCTACTTTATCAAATAATGAACCGTTAAAAAATATCATAAGCGGTTATACACTACAGTACAATAAAAATCCTATTTTCTTTAAAGATCCTGGATTTAGCGGTGCTATCGGTGCTTTATTAAGTGAAACTAGATCATAATTCACACCCAAAAAGCATGGCAATTTACCATGCTTTTTGAATAAATCTTTCTAGAACATGCACTGAAAAGTTCATTTTTAATTATAGGCTATCTTTTTTAGTAGATAATTCACCGCCAGATTTCCCTTTGGACTGAGAGGTATCTTTCACACGAACATAACCCGTAGTTGCGTCTTCAGTAGTAGGTCCAGCTGTATTAAATCTCTCATCTCCAGTGCGGTGAGAATCGTTCGATTGATTTTTCATGGAGCACCTCCTAGTTAGAATAAGTGTAGTATGCCCATGTTAGAGGCGTTATTATATTTAATTTTTCATTTATTTTGCCATTCTTTTATTTTATTGATTCTATGCTAAATACATAAAGAACAACAATTTTGAAATACCTCTAAACTTAATGGTAGAGCAGCGGCATGAATTTCAAAAAGAAAGCTAAGTCATAATTTAACTTGGGAAGAAATCCAAAGAAGAAATAGTTACATGAATCAATTAAAAAATATCTGTTTACTTATTTTTTCTATAATTGTATTGATATAATAAAAGAGTAGTTAAGATAAGTAGATTCAATATTTTTTACGAATCACCATCTTAATATACATAAAATTGTAAAAAAGTATATTTAGTAAGACTAAAACAAACTAAAGGGGATTTAACATTGTGTCTAAAAAGAAAAACTCAAAACTAGGTACTTTATTATGTGTAGCAGGAACAACATTAATGTTAGCTTCGCCAACAATAACTAATGCGGAAACACCGATTGTAAACGTTCAAGGTAGTCAAATTATCGGAGTAGGAACTCATGGTATTTGGTCCAGGCCTTATGGTTTGCCTGGTGCTAATTATGTTGGTTCTACAAGCCTTTATTTAGGTGAAGAAATCGATTTTGATCAAAAGATAGATTTAAACGGGGTTACTTGGTACAAAATCAGCTTAGACGGAAAGAACCTAGGTTGGGTAGACAGCAGAGCATTCAGTAAGCTATCAAACATTGAGAAAGTAAATGAAGACGTGTATATGGGGTATATGAAAGTGGACGCTCACGGTGTTTGGTCTGCACCTTATGGTATTGATGGTGCAAATTACATCGCCCCAACTGATAAGTACGCTTATAAAAACGTTAAAATAATTGAAAAAGCGGTTAATGGTAAAACAACTTGGGTTAAAATTAGCATTGACGGTCAAGTTGTAGGCTGGGTAGACAAGCAAGTAATCGACAATGGCAATGTTAAACCTGCAAACTTCAATGTAGTAATCGGAAATACGGTTGGTAATGATATTTGGTCTGCACCTTGGGGTACGAACTATGCGGAGTATGGTGGTTCTACAAACCAATACGCTTATCAAACTGTTCATGTATCAAAGACATTAAAGGTAGGTAGCACGAACTGGTACTACATCAGTAAAGACAACAAAAACATAGGTTGGGTTGATGGGGTAAAATCTCTATCTACTTTAGATCAAGTAAAAGATGAAAACTTCTATATGAGTGTCGGAACAGATAAAAGTTCTGATGGTGTTTGGTCTGCACCATACGGCGAACCAGGTGCTTACTGGATAGACTCTGCAAGTAAATATAACTTCCAACGTGTACAAGTTATCCAAAGTGGAGTGAAGAACGGTACTACATGGTATAAAATTAAGCAAGGAAACACAGTACTTGGTTGGGTAGACTCTAGAGTCAAAAGCAACATTGAAACACAAGAAGAAAACAAGACAGCTTACATTGATGTCGTTAAAAGTTCAGACGGTGTTTGGAGTCAACCTTATGGGGTACACGGTGCATATTGGATTAATTCATTAAGTAACTACTCATTTAAGGAAGCAAAAGTTGTTTCAAGCGCAGTAGTAAACGGCACAAAATGGTACGATATATTTGTTGATGGTCAACGACTTGGTTGGGTAGACTCTAAAACTCTTACTACTAACTTCTATACTCGCTATGAAGATAAAACTGTTATGCTAGGTGATGTAAACGGTAATGGTATATGGTCAGTGCCTTACGGTCTAGAAGGTGCTAGATGGGTTAATGGTGCAAATGCATATTCAAACAAACCAATCCATGTAACTCGTAGATTAGTTATGGGTAATACAACATGGTATAACTTTGAAGTAGATGGTAGAGAACAAGGTTGGGTAGACGCTAAAGCGGTATCTAATGCAACAAACATCAGAACATTGAATGAAACATACCATGTAGTAGGTCAAAGCGGTCATGGGGTATTATCTCGACCTTGGGGTATGCAAGGTGGTTCTTACATTCAACCTGCAAACAATCTATTAGGTAAAAACCTAACTATGAAGTTAACTATGGATTACAATGGCACAACTTGGTATGGTTTTGATTATAACGATCAGTTTAGCTGGATAGACTCAAAAGCAGTAGCAAGAGGTGCAGTACAACAAGATGGTTTAAGTGGTATTGTAGCTTCATCCTCAACGGCTCAACGTACAAATCAAATTGTAACTGTAGTGGCTTCGGGAACCTCTGCTAGAGTGTCTTTATTTGAGAAAGAAGACGGTTTATGGAATGAAAAGCTATCTACAAACGGTTTTGTTGGCTCTCAAGGGGTTGGACAAGCTAGTGAGTCTACAAGTAGAACTCCTAAAGGTTCTTATTCTCTAGGATTCTCATTCGGAACTTCAAACCCAGGAACTAACTTACCATTCCGTCAAATTACACCTAATTCTTATTGGATTAGTAATGTAAACGATGACCAATATAACACATGGCAAGAACGTAATAGTTCTTCTAGAAGTG
This sequence comes from Bacillus sp. S10(2024), assembly GCF_050473865.1. Taxonomy (NCBI): domain Bacteria; kingdom Bacillati; phylum Bacillota; class Bacilli; order Caryophanales; family Bacillaceae; genus Bacillus; species Bacillus sp. S10(2024). The sequence continues at coordinate 1,258,210 of NZ_JBFLUR010000002.1, forward strand.
ATGAACACTTAATTGACTATCCTGCACAATATAAATACGGTATTGTAATCAACTATAATACAGAAAACATTCAAAAAGGTGCAGGTTCTGGTTTCTTCTTACACGTGTCTAATGGTAAACCAACAGCAGGTTGTGTAGCTATTCCAGAAAACCAAATGTACGAATTAATGAAGCGAATCAAACAGGGTGCTTGTATTATCAACGTAAATAATGAACAAGAGATTAAAAACTACTAATTAATATAAAAATTGTAAACTATGAATTTAAGCATTAAATATAAAATTGAATAAACTGAGAATAGTGGATAAGCGATCCTTATCCACTATTTAAGCATAATTAAGAAGGAGAAAAATTATTATGCCATCTTATATTCATTTTAAAGAGAAAATAACACAAACGGATTATGAAATTAAAATCATTTCATTTGGAAACAACTTTCCAAGTATTGATATATTTGAATCACAACTCCATTATCTATTTATAATGATCCGCTCAGGAATAGACATACAGGATATAAAGAAAGAACTGAATTGGACTACATAAGAGCTAGATCAACATATCAACACATTATAGAAAGAAGGGGTATTAATAAAAGAAATAAAAGTAGTTATTATCCTGCATGTATGGTTATAACAGCTTATGAAGGAAAGCAGCTATATAATCTCTGTGAACATCGGCCTTTTTCTCCTATAAAAACCTACTTAAAGTTAGACGCTAAGGTAAATAATTTAAACCCTGGTAATAAATATCGAGAAGTTCATAATAAGATAACAGACACTATGCTTTCAGCAAAGTCCGGTTTCATTACAATTAGAAATGGATTAAACATAAACGATGAAAGTTTAGTCAATGAAGGTAAAGACGCAGAAGACAAGATTGAAATAAGTTTATATAACAAGAGCACATAAAAGTATACATAAAAATGCCACAATTATAACCGCTTAAAACAAAAATAACAAAAGAGGGGGAGAATCTTTATTACTTATTTTAATTTAGTTAATTCTTTTTCTAGTTTACATAATATAAATTATAGGTAGTTATAAAAAAGAAGAGGTTTTATATCTCTTTAATTAAGTAAACTATACATTTTGAGATAAAACAGAGATTTTGAAACAATCCATAACATATATACATGCCAGTTTAAAACTTCATAAATTTAAATACACGCTAAAATTTCATATACAACAATTCATTGCATACATCCGTAGAAATTTTATTTTGAATCATTACAGTCATATTTTATATTGAATTGCATTGAAAATTTTATTTGTGAACTTTCTTTTCTTTTTATTTTATATTTATTTACATCTTATTTTCTAAATATATACAGAAACTTGTTGTATATAAAAATTTCTCATAATTAAGTCTATCCTATATTTCTTTTATTCAATTTACAATTATTAGTTAACATAATATTTTTATGAAATAAAAAATCCTCCCTTATTATTTTTGGAAGAATTTTAATACTAGTATTGACCTTGATCTTCTCCAACAAATGTGATGATTTACTTGCTAACGATTTGACTCTATATATCCCCTGTCCATAATAACGATATTTCTTTGTAAGTGTCAGATTTTAAAGTATTCAACATCAATAAGTATGTATCCTATGAAAGTTAAGAGAAGAACTATAGTAAAGAAGATTATTTTTTGCGTTTTACTCCTGTTTTTAAACCATCCCCATCTTTTGGTATCCATGTCTAACCAATAGTAATCAACCAGAAGAAATAACAAAATGACTAAGAAATAGCAAAAGATTTTCAGCATAATCACCTCCTTTATTAGCCCCATAAATGCATGGTACCTTACTATTAACTTGGTATACTTATCTTCATTTTTTGCGCTGACGGTGGACAAGTTAAATTGTACTCATGAATTTTTTTATTAATCATTTCAACTAATGCAGCTGTTTCTTCGTTTTCCGTGCATGTATGCAACTTCTCCTTTAATGTATCAATCTCTTTCGAAAGCTCAATCCATCTCGGCAATACATGATTATCTTTCAGTGTTTTATATAATTGTTTTTCTGGATTATAAGAGAGACTTTTATCCATTTGCAGTGGCTTTCCTTTACCTACTAAGTCATCGAATACGCCTTCTTTTTGCGACCGTTTAATAATCGAACTTATATGATCTTCATACGTATATGACCATACCTTTTCATCTTTTACTAGAATCTCTTGTTTCTTTAACGCTTTATCTAACTCTTTTTCTCTATCTTTCATATGTTTACTCCTCCTTTTTTATTAATTTTTAATTGTTGTAAGGATACTAATCCATCAGCAAACTGTTTGTGCCACCACAGTACATCGTGACCACCAGGGAATTCGACATAGGTACTTTGATATTCTTCTTCTTTAAGTACTTGTGATAACCTCCTGTTTGCTTCTAATAATGGTTTATTTTCTAACTGCCCGGCACACATATAAATTTGTAATGGTAACGTGCTGCTGCTTTTAAATTGATCTTCAATCCAATGGTGTGCTCCTGTGTAATTTTCTTTCTTCCAATGTACAGAGCCAGACATTGATAAAACGTTTCCGAGATGCTCTGGATATTGCAATGCTGCATAAAAAGCTGCTAAACCACCAAGACTGAATCCGCCAATTGTTGTATGATATGGATTTGTATTAACATGATATCTTTGCTGAATCCAAGGAAGTAGTTCTTTTGTTACAAACATATTCATTTCTTCAGAGAATGTGAGTTCTGTAAATCGATCTACATGATCAATGCCAATTAGAATACATGGCTGAATTGCTTTTGTATGTATAAGATGATCTAGTGTTGCCGCTGCTGATAACGACTGCAGCATAGATCTGCCATCAAACATGATAAGAAGGTCATAAGAAGATTGTTCAGGTGAGTAATGATGTGGAGTATAAATCCTAAGTTGTCGTTCATTTTTTAATATAGAACTATGAAACTGGTGCGTTTCCACTTTTCCTTTTGGAATATGAGTTTGTTGCTTTGTTTTATCAATTTGCGACGATAGGCCTAGCTCTAACACAGAAATTGGTCCTGCTTCATGCTTAAACATCTTAGAATTCAATGGATCTCGCTTATAATTTCCACTTCGTTTTATCCAATCTTGTTCAAAATGATCATTAATTGAAAAGTAATACGTTGAAGCAAACTTTTCATTTGTTCGAAACGTTTTAAACCATATGTTTGTATGTAAGAACTTATCCATTTCATTCGCTGCTATTTCCCAACCAGGAAAACTTCCAAATATATATGCATTTTCGGTCAGTTCATCACCTAACCAAATATATGTAACAAGATCATACTCATCATCAATTGGACAAGTCTCTACAATAGGTAGTTCTTGTTTTTTAATGCTCTCTAAAAACGATGTAAGAGCAGGGTGGTTCCCTTCATTTAATTGCTTTGCCAACTCATCCATAATCGGACTCATTAGTTTCTTCATTCTTTACCTCCCTTTCCTCGGTCTTGCTCAATACTTATTTCAGTAATAGAATGATTGTTTCCTTGTTATTTACTATGGATATAGTGTCTATTTTGTGAACAAAATTTATATTTAGGACGATATAAAATAAAGTATTTAAAAAGGTATTTTCCTGTCTAGAAAACACCTTTTTAACATACCACTAGTTATCGGTAGTTCTTCTCGAACTTATTTTATTTTTTCAAATACATGAAAGTAATGCTCATAGTGGTTCTTTTCATCTTTAATCCCTTTTTCGACTGATAATTGTTTCCACGAGGAAAAATCAATCGTTGGGAAGAAACGATCTCCTTCAAAAGGAGCGTGAATCTTAGTTATGTATAACTTTTGAGTGTAGGGAAGAAATTTTCGATAGATTTCTTCTCCCCCAAGAATAAATACTTTTTCGCCTTCACATTTAGAAAGAGCGTCTTCAATCGAATAAGCGATATGACAGCCTTCAGCCTTATAGTCTTTATTTGTTGTTAGGACGATGTTTTTACGTCCATTTAAAGGTTTTCCTATTGATTCATAGTTCTTTCTTCCGAGAATGATAGAATGCCCCATAGTAATTCTTCTCAAATATGCCCAATCATTCGGGAGTCTCCAAGGAAGATCGTTGTCTTTGCCAATTACATTATTTTCTCCGACAGCAACCATTGCGGATATTATCATGTTTTCATCTCCATTACGCCATCTTATCAAAAGTTAAAGTGTACTAACCCAACATGTTTCAATATCATGTTCTTGAATTTTTTTCATTAGTATTTGTATAGCACTACCTGGCATCACCTTATGACTTTTTAAATTTTCTTCAGTAGGTACAATCCAATAAAAATCCAGATGAGATTCTCTAGACTTTGGAGATGTTTCCACTTTTAATTGATCGCTATTCACTTTGAAGACATGGTTAATTTCATAGTGCAATGTATCTCCGTCCCTCCACTGATTTTCAATTACACCGAGAAACTTTTCAATTGAGCAAGCTGCACCTAGTTCTTCTTCCCATTCTCGTCTAAGTGCATTTTCGACTGATTCACCTAATGCAATATGTCCTCCTGGCAAAAAACAATGATGCCCTTTATAATGCGCTACCAAAAGCTGTCCATCTTTTATAAGTATTCCCCTTACAATGTGGTGGAATTGACTTCTCATATTCTTGTCCTCCTTATTTACTAATCAGATATTAAATTCTAATATGAGAAGTGAAATTCCTTTTCTGGATGAATATAGTGCTCAGAGATAATAAAATTGTTTCTTTTTTGAAAGCGAATATGTACACATAGCCTCTTTTTTAAATTGTTTAGTTTAGCCAGTATAGAGGTAGCGTTAGGAAAATGCGGATTTACAACGTTAAGCAATAGATACTACCATCTATTTGACATAAGACCCACGCTAAGCTATTTTTTAGCGGTTAAAAACCCTGATTTTTCTACAGTAAGCAGAAGAAACAGGGTTATATATTTCCTTCCTCTTGTTTTTGGATATTGCTTTTTTAAAATAATGAAATGTTTTTCTAGCGCTCGTTAGTTTAACAAGAAGGGAGAAATATCAAACTTAAATATTAATTGAAACTCTCGGTACACAGTATTTATATGATAGGATTATAGTCACCATCGAATTGAAATTCGTATTCATTGTCGATTCGAATATAGCCTAGAATGTTGCGTTCCCTACACCTACAAAAAACGCTTGAATAGTTCTCATTATCTTTGTTCCCTTCTGCGACAAGAATTTCTTGGTTTTCGCAGTCAAGGACAATTCCAATATGGTCGTGAGAATTATTTGATAAAAGTTTTTCATAAATAACTATATCGCCGCGTTGTGGTCTAAAGTTCTGGTCATCATAATAAAAAAATCCAGTTTCGGGTAGTTGAGCCCACTCAAATATAGCACCTACACCAGCTAGTCGATGATTACCGTTTGGATAACGTATCGGCAGCAAGATTCCTGCCTGCATACAGCAATGGTATACGAATGCTGCACACCAATTCCCTTGGAGTACTTTATATATATGGGGATCAGGCCAATAATGGCAAATTTCCGTATACAGTTTATCTTCTGGAATTCCAATAATGTTTTGACTTGCTAGTTTTTCTGAAATATCGGCCAACAAGCTTCGTTTATCTTTTTCGTTTTTTGTAATCTTTTCATGATGATTGGTTAGAACTACTTCTTCAAATTGGTCTTTTGGAATGGATAATTCGCCAAATACATTATGAAATCTTTGAACATCAATATGGGATACGGTGTGATCCAAGTTCTGAAAGAAACTATTAAGCATAATAGCATCTTTGATTAATTCATCGTATGGACCGTGGACTTTCCCACGCTGATTCTGGTAGAATATTGCCCGAAGAATGATAAGCTGTTCATCCTTAGAAAAAATATTTAAATCTCTTATGATAGGTCTAATGGTTTCAGCACTATTAATACCAGGAAAATAAATAATACCAGTTTTATAGAAATAATAGTTGTGAAGCAAACCTGTGATAGCCGCAATTTCTGTCTCTAATCCTCTCTTCATTGCAAGCATCGAAGCGAAAGATGATACTCCATTAAGTTGAGCATAAGCTTCTTGTCTGTTAACTAAGCTGTCCAAATCAAATATTTCATTAACAAGTACACGAATACTTTCAAGCCTGTTTCTTGAACTATTCACAGATTATCTCACTTCCTATCCCACTTTATTTTCTTGACTAAACTTGAGCTTTGGTTTAGATACAATTTTTTACAATCTCACATTAATTTTAGCATCCCATCCATTTTTGTTTTGCCTAATAGGGATCACTATATCATTCTAGGAAAATTATACGCTCATGCCATCTTTTTAAAAGGACTTTATTATTTTTTTAAACACATTTATTTTGTTTTGTAAAAATACGGTAAATGAAATTTGAGTGGGCAATATTGTGCAATTGACTCATCCATATCTTACTTTAACCATTCTTTCAACTGCTCAAATTGATTCTTCGCATCGTTATAGCCAAGTTCATATAAATGAACCAATCTTTCTTGATTACGTTCCAATCCACTTACAGGTAATTGAACACTTGGTTGAATGACATAGAAATTCTCTTTTTGTTCTTCTGAATAGAGATGCGATATAGTATTGTTATATATTTCAGAATGCTGAGTAAGACGATCTGCCACATTTGGATAATGTCGATATAACCATTTTGCAATGAAAGCAACCTTATTAGGCTCTTTTTTATATCCCGCTGGCTTTGTCATAATGACAACATTTTTTTGATATCCATCGGCCTGTGCTTTCTGAATCGGAATTGGAGCAGTTATTCCTCCATCAAGTAGCCTTTTATCATCATATTCCACTACTGGTGCAATAAATGGTACAGAGCTTGATGCACGGATAATTTTTAAAATATTATCTCCATGTTTATGCTTATTGTAATATATAGCTTCACCTGTTTCACAATCCGTTGTACCAATAACAAACTGTTCTGCTCCCTCTTGGAATGTTTGAAAGTCAAATGGTACAAGTTTATTCGGCACCTCATCAAATAGAAAATCCATGCCAAACAATTCACGTTTTCGTAAAAAATTTCGAAATGAAATGTAACGCGGATCACTTACAAGTTCTGTATTTACTTTCTTATTTCGTCCTTTTTGACGAGACAAATACGTAGCAGCCATACAAGCTCCTGCTGAAACACCTATTACATATGGAAAATACAAATTTTGTTCCATAAAAAATTCTAATACACCTGCTGTATATAGCCCCTTCATTCCTCCGCCTTCTAAAACTAATCCAATATTATTCATCAATTGTCCCTCTATCATAAGTTCATTTTGTATAAAAAAATTCTTACACAAATATATTAGCACAAGATATTATGATTAAGTATTAAATTATTTCATTGCAATTACAATATAATTCTTATCCCTAAAAGTAAGAATCTTCTTTTCGTTACATGTTACAATAAAGGAGGTTTATTCTATACATAAAGGAGGTATTCATAATGGGTTTATTTAGTGGTTTTTTAGGAAATGCATCTGATGCAGATATAAGTGGGGTAGAACGTGATTTACAAGCAATTATGCTCGATGATGAACAAGTAGAACACGCTTATAAGTTAATTCGCGATTTAATCGTATTTACAAATCGTCGTATGATTTTAGTGGATAAGCAAGGTTTGACTGGTAAAAAGACGGAATTTCATTCTATTCCATATAAAAGTATTACACAATTTAGCATCGAAACAGCTGGACATTTTGACTTAGATGCTGAATTAAAAATTTGGATATCAAGTATGCATGCTCCGATTACAAAAGAATTTAGAAAAGATGATAGTATTTATAGCATTCAAAAGGCGCTCGTAGCATATACAACAAAGTAACAATTGTGTATTTTTATACAAAACAAAAAGTATTAACCCGTTATTTTTGGAACAACATACAATATATTTGTTTAAAAATACAAAAACAGACTTTTCTATGATAGTCTGTTTTTGTATTTCATCATCTTAATCTATCCCTTCACTACTTACTTCGCCTAAACTTCAATGATTATAGGAAGAATCATTGGTTTTCTTTTTGTCTGTTCGTATAAAAATTGCCCAAGTGTTTCTCTTATATGCTTTTTTAAAACATTCCAATTGTTAACGTCCTTCTTTTGTAAATTGTGAATGGTTGTTGTAACTAATTGATTAATTTTCTTCATGAAGTCTTCCGAATCACGCACATATACAAATCCACGCGAAATGATATCTGGACCAGAAATCATTTTCCCTTCTTGTTTACTAAGAGTGATGACTATAACAAGCATACCATCCTCAGCAAGCTGTTTGCGGTCACGTAAAATAATATTTCCGACATCTCCAATACCTAATCCATCTACATATACATTTCCTGCAGGTATTCGTCTTGTTTGATAAGCCACTTGATTTCTTATATCAACAACGTCCCCATTATTAGCAACAAAAATATTATCTTTCTTCACACCAACTGATTCTGCTAAAAGGCGATGATGATGTAACATTCTAAATTCTCCATGAATCGGAATGAAATATTTTGGCTTCATTAAAGTAAGCATTAACTTTAGTTCTTCTTGATAAGCATGTCCAGAAACGTGCATCCCTGTTGAACTCCCTGATCCATAAATCACATTAGCCCCTAATAAAAATAAGTTGTCTACAATTCGTGAAACATTTCGTTCATTCCCTGGTATAGGGGTAGCAGCAATAATAACAGTATCTTCAGGAAGGATATCTACCTGTCTATAGCTTCCACTAGCCAAACGAGCTAAAGCAGCCATCGGCTCACCTTGGCTACCTGTACAAAGAATCGCTACCTTTTCTGGCTCCATTTGATTGATTTCATGTGCTTCAATCAGCATTCCCTCTGGAATATTCAAATATCCCTTCTCTAATGCAACTGTTACGACGTTTATCATACTCCTTCCGAGTAAAGCGAGTTTTCGATTTGTTTTAATAGCAGCATCCACCACTTGCTGTACGCGATTCACATTAGAAGCAAAGGTAGAAAGTATAACTTTTCTATGAGCTTTGAAAAATGCTTCTTCAATATGTTCACCTACCAATCGTTCTGATGGCGTAAATCCAGAGCGTTCTGCATTTGTGCTTTCAGAGAGTAAAGCTAAAACACCGCCTTCTCCAATTTTAGCCATTTTATGAATATCAGGATATTGATTGTTGATAGGAGTCAAATCAAATTTGAAGTCCCCCGTATGCACTACTGTACCTTCAGGCGTATGAAAAGCAATGCCAAGACAATCGGGAATGCTGTGATTCGTTTTGAAAAAAGTAAGACTTATTTGCCCAAGTTCAATTAACGATTCAGAATCAATCACAAATAAATCTGTTACATTTTGCAGCCTATGTTCTTTTAATTTAACTTCAATCAAGCCTAGAGTTAAACGCGTTGCATAAATTGGCACATTCAATTGTTTTAAAAGATATGGAATACCACCAATATGATCTTCGTGTCCATGGGTTACGACTAATGCTCGGACTTTATCTTTATTTTCTTGCAAGTATGTAATATCAGGGATAATTAAATCAATTCCTAATAAGCTTTCATCAGGGAACTTGGAGCCACAATCAATTATGACGATATCATCTGCGTATTGTATGACATACATATTTTTTCCTATTTCATTTACACCACCTAAAGCAAAAATAGATAGTGTATTTTTCGCCATTTCCAAAATCAAAACCCTCCTTCTACACGTTATAAAAAAATACGGATTTTCTTCTTATGATTAACCTATCTAAGTAAATGTTATTCTAATTTACAGTAAAACATTTACTTTTCTTTTAGGAATTAATCAGATGGTTGTTTGAACAAGCTTACATAATGAGTCTTTATTTCAATTGCAATTTGCATACAGATTTAATAATAAGTAAATAATTTTAATTAAATCGAATACTTCATTTTTGCGGCATATGGGTAGATTTTTAAAGACTAGAAGCTAATACCATATACATTTGATTAAGGAGTGAGTAATTATAAATATAGATAGAAAAGACAAATGGAGTTTATGGGCACTTTCATCTGTACCATTAGTTATGACGCTCGGAAACTCCATGTTGATTCCAGTCCTTCCGTTAATCGAAAAAAAATTGAATATTACTGACTTACAAGTTTCTCTTATTATTACAATTTATTCAATCGTCGCTATTTTATTGATTCCTGTAGCTGGATATTTATCAGATAAATGGGGAAGAAAAAAAGTAATCATTCCTAGCCTATTCATAGCAGCTATTGGGGGAGCAGTTACTGGTTGGGTATCATGGAAACTAGACAATCCTTATACGTGGATTTTAATCGGAAGAATCATTCAAGGAATTGGATCGGCCGGTGCGATGCCTGTAATTATCCCTTGTGTAGGTGATATGTTTCAAGATGAAGAGCAAGTCAGTTCTGGTCTAGGACTCGTAGAAACATCTAATACATTAGGAAAAGTTTTAAGCCCGATTTTAGGTTCTTTATTAGCTTCAATTGTCTGGTTTTTGCCTTTTTGGTTTATCCCTATTTTGTGCATAGTTTCAATTGTTTTAATTATATTTCTTGTTAAACCACCAAAACACACTAAGGAAGCACCTTCGTTAAAAGTCTTCCTGCAAAATGTAAAAAACATCTTAGTGGAAAAAGGGCGTTGGCTTCTTCCTATTTTCTTGCTAGGTGGAATCATTATGTTTATTTTATTCGGTATTCTTTTTTATTTGTCCTCAATTTTAGAAAAACGATATCACTTAGAAGGTGTTTGGAAAGGCCTTGTACTAGCAATCCCTTTAGCTTCTCTCTCCCTTACTTCTTATATAACTGGAAAGAAGATTGGAGATAAAAAGGGAGTTATGAAATGGTGTATATGTATTGGGTTTCTCTTATTAGGAATAACGTTAACGATTCCGATATTCTTTAAAAATATTTATATTATTATCATTAGTCTTGTGATAAGTGGAATTGGAATCGGAGTGGCTCTTCCAAGCTTAGATGCTTTAGTAACGGAAGGTGTACAAAAAGAACAAAGGGGATCTATCACATCTCTTTATAGCTCTATGCGTTTTGTAGGTGTAGCAGCTGGTCCGCCTTTATTTGCTTTGTTAATGAAGGGACCGGATAATTATATCTTTTATCTTTCTATTTCTCTTGCTCTCTTAGGAGCTATATTGGCTCTTAAATTTATTAAACCGGAACATAATTAAATCAGCAAGGTTCCGCTATGAAACGGAACCTTGCTGATTAATACCCACTTTATTCATAAAATTCTTTTAAGCAGACCAATGTGCCGGACGAGAAAGTGAATGAGGTAATTTTGTACGAGTATCGCCCTTCGCCGAGTTCACTTGCACTTGAGTAAGAAAGATACTATTTGTGAGATTTGCTCCACTAAGATCAGCATCTCGTAAATCTGCACCGATTAAATCAGCATCGCGCAAATCAGCATCGCGAAGGTTAGCTGCGATTAAGTATGCTCCTCTTAAATTAGCCCCTTTAAGATCCGCGCTTTTAAGATTTGCCCCCATCAGATTAGCACTTCGATGGTTGATTCTCTTTCTTTTTTTGCTCCCCTTGCTTTGACGACTTGATTCTATCCACACAAGTTCACTTGTCTTTAAAAGTAAATCATTTACATTTGCTCGGTGTGATGGAACGTCTAGTTCTAAAAGTAAATCAGGACTAAGTTGCGAAAGTCGTTCCATTTCTTCAAGTGCACGTCTCAGTTCACTGCGAATCGGATGAGTCGCTTTCAACGTCAAGGCTTCCGTCAAATACGAGAGCATCTCATGAAGTTGCTGCATAATAGGGAACACATCAAACATTTTCTTAGCTGTTTCTGGTTTTTTTTTCCAACCAATACCCCCAAAAGTCACTTGCGAAACCTTTTGGCCTGCACCAAAGCATTCAAAAACAGTACACCCCTTAAACCCTTGCTGTCTAAGATTTTTATGAATACTGCACCGAAAATCTGATTGGAGATTTTTGCATGGTGTTCCACCGTCTTTATTAATTGCAAAATCTGCAGAAGCTGCAAAAGGCAGTGCAACACAACATAAGCCGAAGCATTTCTCGCAATCAGCGCGTAGACTATTAAAACTAGTATCAAATTTTACATTAAGATCATTTTGTTGTTCAAACAATTCGTGCATCTCCCTTGTTTCTATGTTCCTTACATGAATGAATATATAATCTCTAAAACTATTACCATCCTAATCGATTGCAAAGAGAAGTAATGTGTGCTGTATGATGACGACCGTGCCATGCATACAGTCCAATTGTTATACCTAGTTTATTAGCCCCTGTTTCCGGATGGTGAAATGTCTTTTCAAAATCAGTAGTTTTCATTGATTTCAGCAAAGTAACCCATCTCTTATGTAATGATTCTAAAAGCGCTAAAGATACTTCTATAGGAAGTTCGGAATCAGGTAGATCTGCCCATTTCCCTTCCATATATGGTTTAATCGTTGGATTATTTTCTGTCAGCGCTAATTTAAAACGAATATAGCTATTCATATGACTATCTGCAATATGATGAACAACTTGGCGTACTGTCCATCCACCAGGACGATACGGTGTATCAAGCTGCGTTGCATCTAAGTCTTTTATCGCTTGTGTTAACTCAGTAGGAAGGTTTTCAATTTGCTGTATCCAATTTTCAATTGTTCCTTGTGTTAACGTTTCTTGATAAGTGAAATGACCGATTGGAAAACGTAAGTCCATAATTGTATTGCTCTCCTTTTTTGTTTTAATTAGTTTGTTTCCAAACATAATAGATAAAATCAGTATGATGTGCGTTTTCATCAATTGAAATACGTGAAAAATCGCTCTTCTCTAATACTTTTTGAGAAGCGATATTATCAGTTGTTGTTTTCGCATGAATTTCTGTAACGTGATAATTTGCAGCTTCATCTACAAGGAGTGTTACACCTTTAGTGGCAACACCTCTTCCGGCATATTTTTCTCCTATTCTATATCCAAGATACCCCAATTCTTTCTTTTTCTCAATGTCTACTAAATTAATTCGTCCAACAATTGTTCCCACATGATTTCTTATGAGATGAAAATATGAAATGCCTTCAAATTGCTCTTGTAATAATTCATAAAATATCTTTTGAAATGTTTCAAATGTATAGTAATCCTCACTGCGACTGGGCACCGTCTTTTCGAAGAAAGTCCTATTACTACATTCAAAAGCAAACAGTTCCTCTGCATCCTGTTCTTTTAACTTTTCTATATAAAGTTCCATCCGCTAATCATTCCTTTTCGAAATCTATCAACTATATACAATTTGCTATTTTGTCATGAAATCCTGCTGGGGAAAGACTATTTTCTTCGGCTCGTAAATACAGCAAACAATACTTTTGGATGAAACAGGTGTAAGGGGCCACGTATGAGATTCATAACTCGAACTAAACGAATATAAACTTCTGAATTGCTTGCGGAAAGTTGATATATTTTTTTCGTATACCACTGTTGAAAAGGCTGCATAAAAGGTTTACTTCCTTTAATCTTTGGATGACGAAATGATTCCGTAGTAGTCATATCCCATGGCGTTGCAATAACCTTGGCTATTCGCTTATAAAATTTTCTAGTAAATCCTTTTTCTAGCGTACTTCCGTGCTGCAGGCATCGCTGTAATTCTTCTGCTTCCATTGCCGCGACTGAAATTCCTTGTCCAAACACAGGGTCAAAACGGCAATGAGCATCCCCAATGACTAAGAAACCTTTAGGAATATTTCTCGCTAAGTCAAAACGTCGCCGCACTTGGCAAGGAATCTTATGTATTTTTATATCTGTAATCGATTCTGCTTGCGTAAGAAAGCCAAGTACATCTGGAATAGGTAATTTATGTGCAAAGATAAGAAATTCTTTATCAGTTTGTGGTGCAGGCTCATTGGCGTAACCACTAAGCGTAACTAAATAGCGATTATCTTCAATGATTTGAATAAATGCACCATAAGGGTTTTCTGGAAAACTAGGGGAAACAAGTAAATTACACCAGTCCGGACGTTCTTTCTGTTTTAAACAAACTAATTTCGTTGCATAAAATAACTGGATCCATACTTTTTCTTCTTTTACTTCGATACCATGTGTCTCTAGCCAATCTATACTTTTAGAACCAAATCCGCTTGCATCAACGACTATATTTGCATGAAGTTCCTCTTCTTTTCCTGTTTTCAAACATTGTGTTTTTACTCCGACAATTCCGTTCTGCTGCTGATCTATTAGCAACTGCTTCACCTTTGTTTCATATTTCGTTTTAACATTAGAGACTTGGTTAATCCTTCTTTGTAAATGCCACTCGAGCATCGGCCGACTCTGTTGGACCATCTTTATTTCTCCAACGAAAGGTTGCTTCCATAAACCGAAATGATGCCACTTTAAATCCCTTGTAAAGTTATTTACAATACCTCCATCTTCTATTAATTGCTCCATAATGCCAGGAAATAATTTCTCAATTGCTTCTTCTCCACCTTTTAATAAAACATGAGGATGATAACTTTGTGGAACTCTCTTTCTAGGAGTCTTTTCTGTCCATTCTTCTCCCATTTCTAAAATGATTACTTGTTGAAAAGAATGTGATAAAGCTTTTGCAGCAAGTTTTCCAGCAACACTTCCTCCAATTACAATCGCAATCTCCAATACATTACCTCCTAAATGTTATTCACGTAAAAACCTCTTGAACAATACAATTTATGACAAACTAAAAAATCCTGTATCATAACTTTAGTACAAGATTTTGATTTTCAGCGATGATTTCATTCATTTTTATCCTTCATAACAAGGACAGCATGCGTAAATAATCCACAAGCAATCCCGACAAAAATCCCAATGTTAGGCTTTTCTAATAAAGCTCCTCCAGCTAGCCCCAACATAAAAAATCCTCCATAAAATAATCCTACTGCTTGCTCATATTTTTTCATGATCTTCCTCCCTTAAAATACACCAGTAAATTGTAAGGTAAGAATTAAAATGCCAAGGGCCCATACATAATACGCAAACATTTTGAGAGAATGATGTTTTAAATATTGAATCATCCAGGATACTGCAATATATCCAAAGAACGCTGCAGATAGCGTACCGATGATAAGTGCCGTATTAGAGATTGGTTCTGCTTTCCCTTGAAAAACATCAAGTGACTGTAAAATAATCGCTCCAATAATTGCAGGTGTCGATAATAAAAATGAGAAATAAGCGGCTGTTTCCCGGTCTAACTTTCTCCATAAAGCAGCAACAATCGTCATCCCCGACCTTGAAATTGCCGGAAAAATCGCAACCGCTTGAAATGAACCGATAATAAATGCGTCTTTATATGTAATATCGTTCATCTTCTTCTGTCCGCTTTTTTGTTTCTCAGCCATATATAAAAATAAACCTGTCACTAAAAATTCCCATCCAACTGTAATACCCGTTTTTGAAATTTCTTCAAAGAAATCTTTAAACAATAAACCAATTACCACTGCAGGAATTGTTCCGATAATTAATAAATACGTTAACTTTGAGAATGGATTTTTGATTAAATACAGAAATTCTTTTTTATAGTAAATAAAAACTGCTATTAACGTCCCTATATGAAGCATCGTATCTAAAAAAAGACCTGCCTCATCTAAACCAAAAAGATGTCTTCCTAAATACAAATGACCAGTACTGCTAATTGGCAAAAATTCCGTTAATCCTTGAATAATTCCTAAAATAAAGGCTTCTAACCAATTCATGATTGTCTCCTTTCAAGTTTGCTTGTACCAGTATATGTTTGTGTTTTTTTAGTTATGTGAAGTTATTCATTTTTAATAGATTCTCATATTGAATGACAATAAGGTAATAATAATTGACACTAGAGAACCCTTAAAGCTAATATAATACATACACAAGAATGTATGTTCGTCAAAATTTATAAAAGGAGTGATTAGGAAATGGAAAATTCAAATCAAAAAATTACTACGTTTTTAATGTTTCCAGGAACAGCTGAGGAAGCAATGAATCATTACACTTCTATATTTGATCAATCAGAAATCATCAGTATTTCTCGTTACGGAGCGAACGAAGCTGGCAAGGAAGGAACTGTGTTACATGCTATGTTTTCATTAAAAGGACAAGTATTTATGTGTATTGATAATAGTAATAAAGATGTACATAAATTTACCCCCGCTATGTCATTGTTTGTCTCATGTGATACGGAAGAAGAAATTGATCGAGTATTTAATAAGTTATCTCAAGACGGCGCTGTTTTAATGCCACTCACTAATTCTCCATGGAGTGCAAAATTTGCTTGGGTTCAAGATAAATATGGCGTTTCTTGGCAGCTAAATCTTGCGAATAATTAACTTTGCAAATAGGGGTAGTACTAGTGAAGCTGTCACCACCCGTAATAAGGAAATGTCAAAATTATTTCCAACATACATACCCCCGTCCTATTTTGGGTGGGGGTAAAATAAAGTAGTTAAATTTTTTAAGGATGCCCTAGCGATATAGTCATTTTAATATTTTAATTTTCTTCAATAATAGCGCCCGTTAACAGAATAACAAAAGTGCTTAATATGTAAAATAACTTAATAATCTATCAAAAGAATTGATCTCGGCATATGGTTTTATTTCGGTATCATTCTTGATCATATAAGGATTGAACCATATGCCCTTTATATTTGCATTTTGACAACCACCGATATCCTTTTCTATGTCATCTCCAACGAATAATGCTGCTTCCGGTTGCACATTAAGCTTATTTAATGCTAATTCAAATATACGTTTGTCAGGTTTACTAAATCCCGCTTCTTCAGAAATAGTTATTATATCAAAACAACTATTATATAAAGTTCTCTTATATATACAGCGAAAATATATTGATAAAGATAATCTGCGTAACGCTATTGTTGAGATTGTAAATGCTTTTATACGAAATAAAATGACCTCAGCATTATGCCGAGGTCATTTTATTTATAAATTTTTTATTTAAAAAACACTTTATCTACATTATATTTCGCTTGAAGTTCATTAATAATATATGTTTCGTAAATTTCACGTTCCATCGGATCTTCTACGATACATGCATCAATTCGATATACTTCATCTCTGTATGCTTTTACTGGTGAAACATTATCTTCAAAATGTTTTTTAATTCTTTGACGTAATTTACGTGCCTTTCCAACAAACAGAAGATCATCATTTATATCATAAAACATAAAAATGCCGCCTTTATCTCTTGGAATCTGATGGAAATCAATAAATCCATTAATTGGAGTAATTCTCGGTTCATCACCTTTAATTACTTGTTTACGTTGTGTAATCGTAACGTCTGATGTTGGTATCTCAATTTTAATCACTATATGTCACGTCCTTTTTTGTTATAAAGGAAAATAGTATCACAATTATGTAAAAAAAACCATTATAAATTTTGTCTTGGACTAATTAAATAATACAAATAGGCGCTTTCGCGAAATAAAGAAAGCGTCATTTTTATGTAAGAAACATAACACGCCCAAAATAATAAAATTGTACATTTTCACCTGAAGATGCACTTACCTAAATTCTTTTCCCACCTAAAATTGATGTTCTACATCTTCGCATTTTTGAGGAAGGAGTCTTCTGTCGGAAAATGATAAAAAGACCGCCTTATAACGATCTAATTTTAGTATCTCTTAAAAACATCAAGTTAATTTTGAGGGACAGATTTACTGCCCCATATTGTTTACTTATTTTGATTTTTTTTGAGCTCTTAATGCTATTTTTTCAAGTCCATTTTCTCTTGCGAATTCTACATCTGCTTTTTGTAGAGCATTTTTATTATTCTTAAATTGATTATTCTTATTTTTAATCATTATTTCACCACCCTTGTACCCTTGTAGTTTGATTTAATTATTCTTTCAAGGATGCCAATTATAATAAATACGCTATATAAAGATCGCGGAGTAACATTTCTATATTATCGGCACCCACGATTTTAGTTTGCTTTCTTTTTTATAGGCTATGCGATTTGATTTTCTTTTTTAACTAAACTCATCCATTCGCTCAATAAGAAATTGAATACAAAGCGACTAAGAGATTTAGTTACCAGTTCTATTTATAACAACTTCAGTAAATACTTTTAAGTTATATACAAAAACCATGCTTTGATATCGTATAAAGCATGATTTTTATTTAAACGAATATAAAACTGCTAAGTTGATTTTTCTAGCTCATCTATTTATTGAATTCATTAACTGGAAGGAGTATTCATATTTATGAGTCTTATTTAGGTTATACCATGAATGTAATGTATCTGGTGCAGATACATCTAATTTCCTCAGTACTTCTATCGCAAATTCCAGAGGAGCTACTCCTGATACAGTAACCAAATTCTTACCAGATGCCGCAGGTCCCATCTCATAAAATAAAAGGGGCTTTGCATCTGTCCTTCTACTTCTTATCCCCGAATCTGCCCATTCCCACGAATTACATATTTTGTGGAAGTCAATGCAGATAGTCCCATCGGTCCCCGCGCGTGCAGCTTTTGCGTGCTGATGCCGATTTCTGCACCAAATCCAAATTCAAAGCCGTCAGTAAAACGAGTCGAAGCATTATGATAGAGCGCCGCGGCATCGACGGATATGAAAAACTTACTGACGTTTTCCTCGTTCTCTGTTATGATCGCTTCGGAATGCATGGAGCCATACGCATTGATGTGGCGAATTGCTTCTTCAACAGAGGGAACGATTCTGACTGCCAGCGTAAGAGACAAAAACTCTGTTTCCCAGTCTTCTTCTGAAGCGGGTACAAGAGAAGAATCAATTGCCAATGCTTTCTTATCTCCGCGCAGCTCCACCCCTCTTTCCTTCAAGAAAGAAAACAGCTCGGTACCGAATCGCTGCGCCCAATTCTCATGAAGTATAATTGTTTCGATAGCATTGCATACAGACGGACGCTGTGTTTTGGCATTTACGATAATATCGAATGCCATCTGTTTATCCGCTGTTTCATCAATGAAAATGTGACAATTTCCTGCACCTGTTTCCAACACAGGAACAGACGCTTCTCTCACTACAGTATCTATCAACTGCTTGCCACCTCTTGGAATAAGAACATCCAAGTACTCGTTCAATGTAAACAACTGCTTTGCGCTGTCTCGTGAAGTATCTTCAATAAGCTGTACGCTTTCTGGAGGCAAGCTCGTTTGTTTGAGCGCTCGATGAATGACAGCGACGATGGCTTTGTTGGAATAAGCGGCGGAAGAACTACCACGCAAGATCACTGCGTTACCTGTTTTCAAGCAAATTGTGGCTGCATCCACCGTCACGTTCGGCCGCGCCTCATAAATCATTCCGACAACACCAAGCGGCACGCGCATCTCCCGAATAGACAATCCATTCGGCCGTTCCCATGTAGCTACACATTCTCCAACAGGATCGTGCAAATCAATCAGCTGCCGAATACCCTCTGTCATATCAATGATGCGCTGTTCATTCAGCATAAGGCGGTCGAGGAGAGAGGCAGACATTCCTTTCGCTTTACCTTGTTCGATATCCCGTTTATTCTCCTCCAAAATATAGGATGTCTCTACTATCAATTGCTCAGCAACAGCCGCCAGTGCCTTATTTTTCTCATTAGTTGATTTGGCCACAAGCTCTCCCGCAACCTTTTTCGCTTTTTGTCCCTTTGCCAACACTTCATTCATTTTCGTTTCCTCCTTTTAAAAATTAAAAAGTATAAAATTTGAGACGTGGCCAACTAGGCACTACCATCCAGGGATCTCCTGCATAGATACTAGTTGAATTAATCTGACGCTTAGAGCGAGAAAAGACAAGCAGCGTCTTCTAAGACGGAGGAGCCTGTGTTCATTTCTCTATTTTTAAAATGAAACCCAATTATCCCTATGAATGACCTCATAGCTATGCCTTTCACCTCGTGCTTGAATGTCGTGGCTCTGCATACCTTTTAGCTCTCGCAATTCCTCTGCACTATATCTGCACTGTCCTTTCCCTATCACGCGGCCTTGCTGCGTGATAACCTCCACGACTTCGCCGGCTTGAAAGATCCCAAACACATCGGTAACACCGGCAGGCAGAAGACTTTTTCCGCGCTGAATGATGGCAGCGGATGCTCCGGCATCCACTTCGATTTGTCCGCCGACAAGGGAATGTAGCGCGATCCATTGCTTGTTCATCTTGATCACTTTTTGAGGCGCATTGCCGATATACGTTCCATCACCTTTACCCTTCAAAACATCTAAAAACTTCTCCTGTCCACGTCCTGTTCCGATGAATACACTCACACCGAGAGATAGTGCCATCTTCGCCGCATCGATTTTCGATTTCATGCCGCCGGTACCAAGTTTCGAGCCAGCATCTCCAGCAAGAGAGGTAATTTCTTCCGTAATGGCAGGGAGAAAATAATACTTTTTCGCGTCCGGATTTTTCTGGGGATTCCGGTCATACAAACCGTTCACATCCGTAAAAATCATGAGCATATCCGCCGAGACAAGCCCGCTTACTAAAGCTGACAGCATGTCATTATCACCAAACGTCAGCTCCTCCAAAGAAATAGAATCATTTTCATTGATTATAGGAAGAGCAGAGCGGTTTAGTAACTCCGATAAAGTGGCGTAGGCATTACTGTATTGTTCTTTTCTGGAAAAGTCGCTTCTTGTCAGCAAAAGCTGCGCGGTAACAATCCCATATTTGCGGAATTCCTCCGTATACGCCTGCATCAACAAACTTTGTCCGACAGCGGCGGCGGCCTGCTTCCCTTTAATTGTCACGGGACGGCCGGGATACCCGAGAGCGGAAAAGCCTGCGGCGACGGCCCCAGATGTAATCAGCACGATTTCATGTCCTTCCTGCCTCAGCCTTGCCAAGGCGGCAACATGATCTGAAAGCTGTTCGCCAGAGATGCCTCCATGATTTGCTGCCAAGGAACTGCTTCCAATTTTTACGACAATTCGTTGTTTTTTCATTTTTGTACTCCCTAGTCTAAAGTAAAAGTTTTTTGTAAATTGTACTGCTTCTTTTTCGAATGAGAACAAACTATTCTTCTACCATGTGCAATTTGCAGCAAAGAACCCCTCACCAATGATGCCTATCTCGCAATAAAGAGCCAAATAAAAAAGACCGCTCCGTCCTTAATAAAAAGGACGAAACGATCTTTGTTCCGCGGTACCACCTTCATTGATATAAATCTATATCCGCTTGTCGCCTGTAACGCAGGCATACGCCTAAACTTTCGTTTAAGACTCAGGGATAGGTTCGATAATTTCTATACGAGGAATCTTTCAGCCTGCGGATTCCACTCTCTTGCGCAAGAAGACATATGTACTAGTTCCCTTCAACGATGTTCACTTTAATTTTTATATAGTATGCGCTATAATGCATTTTTATGTCAAGAGATATTTTAGAAAATAAGGAAGGTGCCAAGTTTAATTCCTGTTAATAAGTGATTTCTATATATTTTTTGTATTGCAAAAAGTTATATACTCTCTTAAAATGTTTTTTTATACGAATCTTGGTATAGTTTATTTCTTCTGTACGAGATATCATTGTTTTTTTAGTATAATAATACCGAACAAATAAAATTTATAATAAAAGGAGCAAGAACGAGTTATTATGAACAAACAAATAGGATTCATCGGATGCGGAAACATGGGTATCGCTATGATAGGTGGAATGATTAACAAAAATATAGTTTCTTCGGATAACATAATTTGTTCAGATATAAGTGCCATTCATTTGAAAAATGCTAGTGAAAAATATGACATAACTACAACTACTGACAACAATGAAGTAGCTAACAATGCTGATATTTTAATTTTATCAATTAAACCAGACCTATACTCATCAGTAATTAACCAAATAAAAGAGCAGATAAAAAACGATGTAATAGTCGTAACTATTGCTGCTGGAAAAAGTATTAAGAGTACTGAGAATACTTTCGGCAGAAAGTTAAAAGTAGTTAGAGCAATGCCTAATACACCTGCTCTTGTTGGAGAAGGAATGTCTGCGTTATGTGCGAATGAAATGGTTACAGAAAAAGATCTAGAAGACATACTAAATATATTTAGTAGTTTTGGCCAAACAGAGATCGTAAATGAAAAATTAATGGATGTTGTAACATCTGTAAGTGGTTCTTCTCCAGCATATGTATATATGTTTATAGAAGCCATGGCAGACGCTGCTGTACTAGATGGTATGCCAAGGGCTCAAGCATATAAATTCGCAGCTCAAGCTGTATTAGGTTCTGCAAAAATGGTACTTGAAACAGGAATACATCCAGGCACACTTAAAGATATGGTTTGTTCTCCAGGTGGAACGACAATAGAAGCTGTAGCAACATTAGAGGAAAAAGGTTTAAGAACAGCTATCATTTCAGCTATGAAACGTTGCACTCAAAAATCTGTTGAAATGTCCAGTTTAACTAATAAATAAGAAACTATGTTTAGGGGTATCGTAACATGGCCATCAAGCTAAGTAATCCTTTTCTCTTTACAACAAAAAAGAATCTTAATTCTTATAAATAGTTGTTTTATGAATTATTTTTTTTAGGCTGATAGGCATGTAGTGATACCCCTATATGTAATACATACTATGTATCTAACTCTTTAGTTGTTCAATTGCTCCCGCTATATCATAATAACTAAGATCCAGTTCTGTCGGTTTTCCAAGGGCCAGTTTCGCAAGTTCAGAACCTAGAAAAGGTCCTGCCGTTAATCCAGAAGCACCAAGCCCATTGGCAACAAGTATGCCATCAAAATTAGGTAAAGCGCCAATTACCGGTAGGAATCCTGGTGTAAATGGCCTATATCCAACTCTCGTTTCCATCATCGTGCTACTTGATAAACCTGGAGCGACTGATAGTGCTTTATCAAATACTTCATGTAATCCACCAGCAGTTACTCTGTAATCAAATCCAGTGTCATTTTCATGCGTTGCGCCTATTACTACACGGCCAGCTTCAAAAGCAAGAATATATTGATCATTTGGCGGCATAACAACTGGCCAATTGTCTGTATCCACGTCTGATACTTGAAGATGAACAATTTGCGCTTTTTGGAATGTAACTAAGAAATTAACGCCAAGCGGTTGCAATAACTCATTTGCCCAAGCACCAGCAGTTACAATCACTTGATCAGCTGTTAAAGTTTCACCCTCAACTTCAATACCGATAACTCGATTGTTCTCATGTACTAATGATGCATTTCCTTTCATATATACTGTACCATGTTTTTTTGCTGCATTTACAAGAGCTTGACGAAGTGCTCTACCGTTTACACGAGCAGCACCGCTAATATGCACAGCACTATACTCTTCTGATAGTGGTGGAAATAGCTTTTTCGTTTCATCTGATGACAAACGTGTAATTTCACCAATTTCTGGAGCATCCTCTCGTCGTTTATACGCTCGCTCCTCCATCTGATCTAATTTTTTCTCTTCTGTATGAAGACTAATAGCTCCTACACGTTTATAACCAATATCTTTTTCATCATCCGCTTCTAATTGTTCAATTAAGGAAGCATAGTAACGAGCCCCACCTTTCGCCATTTGATACCAAGCTTTGTTACGGCGCTGTGATAACCAAGGACAGACAATTCCTGCTGCTGCATCTGTCGCCTGCCCTAAATCTTGACGATCAACCAATGTAACCCGAGCTCCTGTTTTTGCAAGATGATAGGCAGTAGACGCTCCAAGAATCCCAGCTCCAACTACAATATACGTTTTCATTTCTAACACCTTTTCCTTTTTATATCTTTATTTTAGAAATTTAATCTATAAATAAGCAAACATTACCTTTAAGGTGAATTTCTTTATTCAGTATACTTGAAGGGGAGTTTTTTTCAACTATAACGACGATTTTTATTACGCAATAAATCGTCATTATAATAAATCAAATACTTATATTTTCTGAAGTTAGTTCAAATTTCAATTTATTGGCTGAACGCATATTAAATAGCAAGAATAACATTCCTCCTGCAACAGGCATGACATAAGAAGGAAGGATATTTAATAGAGCTCCTGATGAAATCATCGCTATAGGAAGCATGATTTTCGCGATACTAATGCCAATGCTTAGTACTCTACCTCTATATTCATCTGGAATCTCTTTTTGCATAAAATAAGCGAGAGGGATATCAATTAGCGCTATGAACAACCCAAACAAGAACAAGACGACAATGAAATAACAGGTATAAACGATGGAGTTCAGTTGTAAGCTTTTCAGCATAACTGGAACTCCTAATAGACTCATACAAATCGCTAAAGCAAAACTTACATATTTTAAAAGAATGGAATAGGAAATTCTTTCTGTGATTTTCTTTACCAATAAAGCTCCTAAAATCATCCCCATCGGAAAGGCCCCTTGGATCATGCCAAACTCTTTTGACCCTAGCTTTAGAACTGTATTGATCATATACGGTAATGGAACAGTCACTGCAAAGCCAAGAAAGAAATTAATTAATATTAAAATCGTAAACATGCTCTTAATACTTTTTCTTTCGAATAAAAAGTTAAATCCGTCCTTTATATCACTTATTAAATGAATTTTCACACCTGAATGATCTTCGTTTGTTTGGAAATTGAAAAGTTTAAAATGAATAAACATCATTGATAAACCAGAAAGGATAAAAGAAATTCCATTCAAAATAATAAAAGTTCTGATATCAAAAATTACAAAAATAATCCCTCCTAACATGGGACCCATAATCAAAGAGACTGAGTCAATTATTTTACTAATAGAATTAATATTCATCAACATTTTTTCAGATACAATGTTTGGCTTAGCTGCTTCTAAACCTATTCCAAAGAAAGTAGTAAACACCGTCAAAAGAAAGGTAGTAGCGTAAATGATGAGTAAATTCAATTCATATTTCATACATAATATATAAACAGAAACTAGCAGGATTCCGCTAAGAAAATCCATAAAAATAACTAACGTCTTTTTATTCACCTTATCCGCAATCACCCCAGCAAATGGGTTGATAATAATCATCGGAATAGTGCCTAATACGAGGGTAACGGCAAAGCTTAACGCCGAGCCCGTCAGTTTTAAAACGTATAACCCTAACGCAAAATTATAAATAGCTGTACCAAATATTGAGACAGTCTTTCCTGTAGAATAGAGAAATAAGTTTTTCATTTCTTTTTTGTTCTTTTCGTTACTTACACTCATTTGTAGTGCTTTCATTAATCCTCCACCTCACTTAACTTTTTATACAATAAGGTTAAGCTGCCGGGTGAACCCAATATCAATAGGTGTAATCCATAAAATTTTAAGGGGAAATGAAAAAAAGATAGGGTTAACCCTATCTTTTGCCAAAAAATGAATATGAATAAATTTCTTCACCTTGCACAAAGAAATTTTCGTACTTCCCACCTCGATCAACATATTCAGAAGTCCTTTCCTCTATAGGAATATACTTTAAATTGTTGATGTTTTCCTGAATTTTTCTAGCTATAAAGTTGTCTCTGAATTTAGCTTCAATTTTGCTTTTGGTGCTAAAATTTTTAAAAGCAATAAATGTTCCCAATAAGTAACAATTAGGTTTGAAAAGGTGAACTACTTCACGAAGCAAAAACTTTTCATGTTCAAAGCTATAATTACTAGTACCCGAATGATCAATCACGATATCGACGGAGTGATCTTGTATTGGTATATCTAAAAAATCAGCACAAATAAAGAGGATGTTTCTTCTAAAACCAGTTCTCTCTAATACACTTTTTAAAAATCGGTGCCGCTCTAAGTTGCGATCCGCGGCAATATATAAGCAATTTTCCGGTAATTCCTGATAAATATTTCGCAGAAAAAAACCGAATCCTGATCCTAACTCAAGTAATACTTTATCGCTCAAATCTAATTGAACGAGTTTTCTCTTTGACCATTCTCCACTTTTATGAATACTTTCTAAATAAGCTGGATCAGTTGCATGAATATATTCAAGAACATATTCTTCATGATAAGGACCCGAAGCCGATTGAAATGAATTACCAACTTTTAAAATACCTGATTCAACTAGATATTCTTCACCGCAATTGCAAATTAACTTCCCATCCAAAATCTGATTTCTATGAATGATCCCATCTTGAAGAATAAGTTTCCCACTACATTTTAAACATTTCAACATATCGAGTACTTTAAAATCAATTCCCATTATCGAACTCGAGCCTTCAGGTTTTGCTGATAGCTTATCTAATTTCGTCTTTAGCTTGTCCTTTATTTCTACTAAATGATTTATTTCCTGCTCAACATGCTCATATTTATCCATAAATAAAGATTGATAGTACGTATCATGTTCATAATCTGTAAATTTACCAAAATTTTTATAAAGAAACAATTGTTTAATCTCGTTTAAACTAAATCCCATCCCTTTAAATTCTAAAATAATCTCTAAAACGTTTTGACAGCGCTCATCAAAAAAATAATGACCTCCCTTCTTTTCAGGCACAATCAATCCTAAGTCCATATAATGCCTAATTGTATCGATACTTAATTTATTGACTTCTCCAAATTTACCAATCTTCACTATATCACTACCCGTACATATTTTTTATTCATCAATTCTGCTTTTCTTACATCAAAAACAACTATACTTTTTCTATAAAACTAGGGGGTTTCCGAAATCTTGTTGCTTGCTCAAAAGCATAACCAATCTTAATTAAAGTCCCTTCAGTAAATGCCGTTCCAGCAAAAGTAATGCCAAATGGACGACCGTTTTCCATATATCCTGCTGGTAAAGCAATTGATGGATAACCTGCTTTTGCAGAAAGAGTAGACCCTACATAAGCCGGGAATAAAATGGCATCTAGGTTACATGTTTGAAGTGCAAAATCTATTCCTTCATTCTGTGAATAATAAAGATCTTCTAATTTCGCCATTATGTATTCTGAATTACTTAATGTATTTGGTAGAGATCTTCTATATTCAAGCATGTTTTGTCCATACTTTAATGCCTTATCCCCCAGTTTATTATTAAATTCTATTAATTCGTGATCACTATGAACGGGAGCGTATGACGGTAATTGATACAGATAATTACCTAAACTATGTTTTATTTCATACGTTGGCACTTCATAACCCCATTTTCTATGAAAAGAAGGGATTTCAATATTCTCTATTACTTCTGCTCCCTCTTCTTTCAGAATGTGAATCACTTGAGAGAATAAATGTTCATCGAACTCACCTGGTAGAAAATTTTCTTCAGAAACTCGCTGAAACACACCAATGCGAGCTCCCTTTAATCCACTCTTATCTAAATATTCTGTATAATCTTGTGCAGCATCTACTTCACAACGATAAGTTGCTGGGTCTAGTTCATCTTTGCCGCTCAATACACTTAATAAAAGAGCAGCATCTTCTACAGTTCGAGCAATGGCCCCTGCAGTATCTTGTGAATACGTAAACGGCATGATACCCGATCTACTAATCAGTCCAACAGTCGGTTTAATACCAACTACAGAGTTTTGTATTGCTGGACTTAAAATAGAGGCATCTGTTTCTGTACCAACTGATAATACCGTAAAGTTTGCAGCAACTGCCGCAGCGGAACCAGAACTGGATCCACCTACAAAAAATTCTCCAGGACTATAAGGATTAAGAGTTTGGCCTCCTCTTGCACTATATCCAGCCCACATTTTTAGCGACATACCATTTGCTAATTCTGTCATATTCGTTTTTCCTAAAATAATAGCTCCTGCGTCTCGAAGCTTTTTAACTAGAAACGCATCTTTTTGACTCACATGATTTTCTAAAGCAAGCATACCAGCGCTTGTATGCATTTTATCTCCTGTTTCTATATTATCTTTCAATAAAACTGGAACCCCATGAAGAGGTCCTCGTTTTCCTTTTTTCTTTCGCTCATAATCCAATGATTCAGCAAGAAAAATCGCATCTGGATTTATTTCAAGTATAGTGTTTATATTAGGACTGGCTTTATCATACTTTGCGATTCGATACAAATAATACATAACAAGGTCTTTTGATGTTAACTTACCAGCTTCCATCGCTTCTTGAATCTTTTCAATCGTTAACTCTTCCCCATCTATATTCGGTAACTGAAATTCCATAAAGTGAACCCCTTTTTAAGAAAATTATAACAATTCACCTCACCTATAATCTAGTAAAAATCCTTTGTATGTATCTTTTTATCCTTCCCTCTGTACAAATATTTGTTTTATAGTTATATTATGGTTATTGAGTTGTTACGAAAACATAAACATCGCTCTATTTTATATCCGTAAACTGTTTGAAAATCCATTTGTCATAATGAATTTTATTCGGAAGGAGGTTTGCAGTTTATACGTGAGGATATAAAAACTAGTTTTACTTTACATAATTAGTAAACATATAGGAGGCGACATGATGTTTCGTACAATTTCAAACTTTATGAGAGTAGCTGAGATCAGAAGCAAAATTCTTTTTACTTTAGCGATGTTAATCGTTTTTCGGATTGGCACATTCATTCCAGTTCCTCATACTAATGCTGAGGTTTTAAAAATACAAGATCAAACAAATATTTTAGGAATGCTTAATGTATTTGGCGGAGGTGCCTTAAAAAACTTTTCCATTTTTGCAGTAGGCATCACACCGTATATTACAGCTTCCATCATCGTTCAGTTATTACAGATGGATGTCGTTCCTAAATTTGCAGAGTGGGCAAAACAAGGTGAAATGGGTCGCAAAAAATCAGCTCAATTTACCCGCTACTTTACAATTGTTCTTGCATTCGTTCAGTCGATAGGAATGTCTATCGGCTTTAACAATATGGCTGGTGGACAATTAATAACGGATCCAGGCCTAAAAACCTACTTATTAATTGCTACCGTATTAACTGCTGGTACTGCGTTTTTAATGTGGTTAGGTGAACAAATTACCGCAAATGGAGTAGGCAACGGAATTTCAATTATTATTTTTGCAGGTCTTGTGGCAGGAATTCCGAGTATTATGAATCAAATATACTTACAACAAATTCATAATGCTGGAGATCAACTCTTTATGCATATTATAAAAATTGTATTAATTATTTTAGTCGTTTTAGCTATTATCGTTGGTGTCATTTATATTCAACAAGCAAATCGAAAAATTCCTATACAATATGCAAAAGCTTCTAATGGGAACAATCCGTATCAAGGAGCAAAAAATACACATTTACCTCTTAAGGTAAATAGCGCAGGGGTTATTCCTGTTATCTTTGCTTCCGCATTTTTAATGACGCCGCGAACAATTGTGCAGTTATTTCCAAGTTCCGCAGTGTCCAAATGGATCAATACAAATCTTGATTTTACACATCCAATTGGAATGTGTTTATATGTTGGACTCATTATTGCATTTACATACTTCTATGCCTTCGTTCAAGTAAACCCTGAACAAATGGCCGAAAACTTGAAGAAGCAAAACGGGTATGTTCCAGGCATTCGACCAGGGATTATGACAGAGAAATACGTTACAAAAATCTTATATCGCTTAACTTTTGTTGGAGCAATTTTTCTAGGATTAATCTCTATTTTACCAATTATATTCACAAAAATTTCTGATTTACCAGCTTCCGCTCAAATTGGCGGGACGAGCTTACTCATTATTGTCGGTGTTGCTCTAGAAACGATGAAAACGTTAGAAAGCCAGCTTGTAAAACGTCACTATAAAGGATTTATTAAGAAAGTGAATTAACATTTTATTTTATACAAACCCCTCTTATATATCGATGTTTTTACGATAAATAAGAGGGGTTTCTTTTGTAATAACTCTTGTGTTGTTTCAAATATTTCTATATCTAAAAAAGTTTTTAATGGCATCAAGACGTATTTTATGATTACAATCTTCACAGCAAATTACCTCATATGAAAGTATTCTTATCCCTCCACATGATTCAACACTCTTGCAAATTGTGCCGAAAACTTACTAGAAATCCCGTCTTTCATACCGAAACACAGAATATTTTCATTCAATCGAAAAATCCTTTCATCATAGCCAGCTGCAAATACATGTTTTTAGTTTTATTTTAGATTTAATACAAAATTTTTCTTTTCTAATTGAATAGTAACGGAACAGGGTAAGCAAAAGGAATAATTATAGAAGGTAAATTTCTAACTATATAATTAAGTTATTTAACTACATTATAGTCTACAAATTGAATAACTTAATGTAAATATATGAACTGGGGAGGATTCATGTATTCTATTTTTAAAGATACTGTTGTTGATATGACATGGTTAGAAATTGAAGAGGCATTACAAAAAGGTGCCGTGGTGCTATCACCAACTGGTGTGATTGAACAACAAGGGCCCCACTTACCTACGGGGGTAGATATTTACGAGAGCCATTATATTTGTCGTTATATAAAGGAAAGATTAGAAAAAGAGAACATTCCAGCTATAATAGCACCTCCTTATTATTTTGGTGTAAATCATATTACGGGCGCATTTCCCGGTTCTTTTACATCAAGAAAGGAAACCGTACATGCAGTCTTATTCGATATGTGGGAATCCCTATTCAGATGGGGAGCAAAGCATATATTTGTCATTGATATACACGGAGATCAACAGCATGGTGATGCGCTGATAGGAGCAATTAGAAAGACAAGGCAAACACTAAATATTGATGTTCGTTCGGTTATTGCTAATTTGTTAGCAGATCAGTTTGGGATCACGAAAGACCAAGAAGAATTTTTGATTTTTGATATTGATTTTTCCTTTGGTTCATTTGAGCCTCCTCCTCGCTATCCAGATTTTCATGCAGGGACGCAGGGAACCGCACGATTTCTAAAATATTTTCCCGATTTGGTAAGGAAAGAAAAAATCAAGGAACTAGCACCTAGGCTATTAAGCAAGGAAGATCTGGAAGAGTGGCAAAAAGGAGGCGAAAGAACTAAATCGATTGCCCCAAAAGGATATGTTGGAAATCCTCAAGGTTATACTCCCTTCTTATCAGAGGATAAGTTAGATTTTATAAGCGGCTTTATTGAGTTTGCATCAAGGGAGATAATTCGATTTTACACAATCCTGAAAATACCGATATATGCATAACACTTTCTGATGATGACAAAAGTGTAGTAATCCATATTATGGACAATGGCGTTGGCATGTCCTCTCATATGCTAGAAAATCTTTTTCAACAATATTACCGTGGAACAACGACTGATGCTTCCTCTGAAGGTACTGGACTTGGAATGGCAATTGTCTATAAACTTGTACTTGCTCATAATGGGACAATCTCTGTCGAGAGCGAACTTTCAGAAGGTACATCATTCAATATTGTATTACCAAAAAAAGGATGTCCATGAGACAACATGTCTTAAGACGTCCTTATCTGTACTATAGACTTTTTCGTAGTTCGTTTATTATTTCAATTGGCTTATCATCTTTTATATAGATACGAGGTATCCTTCTGCTTAACATACAAGTAACCTCATAGTTAATCGTACCTAATGTATCTGCAATCTCATCTACATAAAGCGATTCCTTTCCTTGACTTCCATAAAAAACCACTTCATCACCAACATGTACAGGCATTGCCTTTGTAACATCCAGCATTAATTGATCCATACAAACACGACCAAGAACAGGCACACGAATTCCATTAATCAATGCATATCCTTTATTTGATAATTGACGATTGTAACCATCCGCATATCCAATTGGTACAGTCACAATCCATTCCTCACCCGTTGTTACGTACGTATTCCCATAACTTACACCACGATTTTTTTTCGCTTGCTTAATATGAGCTACTTTCGACTTTAATGATAATGCAGGTTTTAAAGACACGGCTGTATAATCTACCTCTTTTGAAGGATACATACCATAAATCCCAATTCCAACACGAACCATATTTTGAAACGTATTACCAAGCTCCATTGATCCGGCACTGTTTGAACTGTGAATATAAGGAAGATGAATTCCTAGCTCTTTCGCTATATTTACAGCTTTCTCAAATAAACCCGTTTGCATATTTGTATATGTTTTATCGGCTTCATCAGCTGTAGAGTAATGTGTAAACATACCTTCTACTTCTATATATTTCATGTTTTTTAGTTCTTCTAAAAACGGCAAGACTTCCTCTTCTTGTAGACCAATACGGCTCATTCCTGTATCGATTTTCACTTGAATACGTGCGCTCTTTTCAAGCTGATTGGCAATTTCATTGATACCCTTTAAATCCTCTATTCTATATACCGTTATCATGATATTATGCTCAACAGCATCTTTAACAGCATCAACTGATGTATAGCCTAAAACTAAAATTGGTACAGTCACTCCTGCCTCGCGCAGTTCAATTCCTTCATCTACAAATGCAACAGCAAGTTGATGAATTCCTGCTTCAATTGCTGCTTTTGCCACTTGAACTGCTCCATGGCCATACCCATTCGCTTTGACAGCTGCCATCATTGTAATATTTTCATCGTTCACACGCTTTTTAAATTCTCTCACATTATGTTTTACAGCATCTAAATTCACTTCAACAATCGTATCTCTTCCATATCTCGAACTCATCGGTCTAAACTCCTAACTCAATAGTTGCTTTCCATTCTATTTCTAATTTAAAAACCTTCGTTTCTTCTAGTCTGTAAAGAGACTTCAATAATCATATCCAATAGCTTGCTATAAGAGATTCCCACGGCATGAGCGCTTTTGGGTAGTAAGCTATTTTTTGTCATCCCTGGCAGTGTATTCACTTCCATGACATATGGGATTCCATCTTTTATAATCATATCAACTCTAGCATACACACTGCATTTTAATGATTTATAACATGCCATCGCAGCCTCAGCGACACGCTTTTGAGTTGTGACCGGAAGTTCTACAATCTCTTCAACCGTAGCCGCATCATCGTACTTCGCATGATAGTCAAAGAACTCAGCTACATGTTGAATCGAAATAATCGGTAAAAGTTTTCCATCCAAAATGGAACAGGTAATTTCTTCACCCTTTATATATTTTTCAATTACAATTTCAGAATCCCATTTTAATACATCCACAAGCATAGATAATAAAGTATCCTTATCGTATACGATTTTTACTCCTACACTAGAACCACCTGAATTTGGTTTTACAACTAACGGATATCCCATTTTATCTATTTCATCAAATTGAAGCTCTTCCATATTTGAAATATGAATCCAATCCGGTGTTTGAATGCCCTCATAACGAATAATTTTTTTCGACATATTTTTATCCATACAAATACTGCTTGATAACATGTCACTTCCTGTATATGGAACGCCGAGGGTTTCAAGAGTACCTTGAATCGTGCCATCCTCCCCGTATTTTCCATGTAGTGCTAACAGGGCAATATCAAGATCTCCTAGCTTTTCAACAAGCTCTTTTTTATCATTAAGTTTAATAGGAACGACTTCGTACTTACTCTTATCCAAATGTATAACCATTTCTTTCCCTGTCATAATGGAGACTTCTTTTTCGGAGGAAACTCCTCCCATAATAACGCCAACTCTCATTTTTCCAACTCCCAATTTTCATTTTTTAAGGTATCACCAATTGTCCTAATTCCATGGACAATATCCGCTTCTTTTAACCGGGAAAATCCCAATCGAAATGTATTACTTCCCCCTCCATCTGTGTAAAAAACATCCCCTGGAGAAAAAACAACTCCCTTTTGATAGCATTTTTTCAAAAGCATACGTGAATCCATTCTTTTTTCTAATTCTATAAAAAGATGTAGTCCACCATCTCCAGTCATTCTTTTAAAAGGAATATATTGATTGCAAGCATGAACGGCTAACTCATATTTTTTCTTATAAACTGCCTTAGCTTTTTTTAAATATTTTTCAAAATAACCATCATGCAAATATTGATAAAGCACCGCCTGATCCATTGTAGACGTATGAATCGTCCGTGCCCTTTTCACACTTTCCAAACAGTGGATTAATTCCTTATCTGCTAAAATCCATCCAACACGTAACCCTGGAAAAAGAATTTTTGAAAAGCTACTGATATAGATAACATTGTTGCCAGGACCGGCGAAAGTCATTAACGGAGCTAAATGGGAACCTGAATAGCGTAATTCCTCATTAAATCCATCCTCTACGATAGGAATTTGGTGTTTTGAAAAAAGTTTCATAATTTCAGTCCTTTTTTCCGAGGATGTGACTATCCCGGTTGGATTATGATAAGACGGAATTAGATATGCAAAATCAAAATCCATTTCGGATAATTTTTTCTCAACTTGATCAATATCAATGCCATCATCTTTCATTTCTATCCCGTGTATATCAAATCCATGTAATCGAAAAAGTTTTAGTGCAGCATGATGAGTAGGATTTTCACAAATAATACGTCCAGATTTTTTAGCTAAAGAAGACAATAAAATATCCAAACCCTCGGTGAAGCCATTCGTGATAAGAATATCTTTATTGGAAATGTCTACTCCTTTCATTTCCATGTAGTGAAGAAGATAATCAATTAGAGGTTTATAACCTTTGGCATATCCGTAGTTCAAAACAATATCACCTTCAATGGACATTCGAGTCAGAAAAGCTCTCTTAAAATTTTCAACATCAAAAAGCTTTTCATCTGGAGCAATGCTATTGAAGGAAATCATGCCTTTTTCCCAACGAACACCGTGCTTCATTAAATCTAATTCATCAGCTAGCGAGGTAACTTCATTGACCTTTTCTTTCCAGTTTAGTTCGATGGATGGCGCTTTTGATGTTTCAATCTCACCTACAAAATTTCCTTTTCCCTTTATTGCATAAATTAGACCTTCTTGCTCCAAATCCGCGTAAGCAGTGAGAACAGTATTTCTGCTGACCGATAATAATTTACTAAGTTCTCGAGTAGATGGAAGTTTCTGGTTCTCCAGCAAGTGTCCTTTCATAATCATTTTTTTTAAATAATCCTTTAATTGAACATAAACAGGACGATTATCCACTATCTTAAAATCATTAAACACTTCCTTGCCCCCTTGTTATCATTTTTGCATAACAATATCTATATCAAAAGGTCCACAACATATGTATTTTCTTTAACTAGTGGTATGGTGGTTTTAAAACCATTCATACCACTTTAATATGAAGAATGGTGCAGATTAAAATTCACTTTAGCTTCTTAACCAATAATAATTTAGACATTTTAATTATCGACCTTCTTTATAAATGATACATTAGTAGATGTTTCGTAATCTCCAAGTAGATCTTTGGTATGTTAGAAAATCTTTTTCCACAATATTACCGTGGAAAAACAGCTGATCCTCCTCTTAAGGTACTGGACTTAGAATAGCAATTGTTTATAAACTTGTACATGCTCATAATGGTACAATCTCTGTCTAGAGGAATCTTCAAACAGGACATCATTCAATATTGTATTACCGAAAAAAGACGTCCATAAGACAATAAGTCTTAAGACGTCCTTTCATTTTTCTTATTCTTTAGAAATATACTGACGCAGAACCTTTTCTAACACTTCACGAGTAACAGGCTGTGCTTGAGCATTTAATTGATATCCGATACGACCGTTTGGCTCTGCAGTTGCTTGCTGTAATGTTTGAATGTCATGAATTCCCTGTCCTCTTAAATGCATAAATAATTGCTGCTCTGTCATTTTGGCACGCTTTAAGTTATCCTTTAAAATTTGTCCATCTCTAATAATAACGATCGTGTTACCATCTAGAAATCGTTCTACCTTTCGTGATTTCAATTCTAGATAATGAATGATAAGTAGCACGGCAGAAAATATACAGGCAACTAATATAGTTGGTCCTAACTTCTTACTTAATACAGGCTCTACAATTATGCGTCCAATAGATACAACGACAATAATTTCAGCTCTTGTCATCTGACTAAGAGACTTACTTCCAGCAAATTTTAAAACGATAATACCTGTACTGATTAGAATGATACTTTCAAAAGCAATGTTCATCTATATTCCAATCCTTTTACAACAATCTATACATAGTATTACCTTTTTCAAATTATTCTTAACCTTAATTTACTTCATATAGAAAAGAGTATGTTCCAAACATACTCTTAAACAGTTCAAAAAATTCTCTTATTTATTCCGTTTATCTATGTTTTTGGGTTACATGTCAAAGCTAAATTACCATTTTGCAACCCTATGAATATTAAAAGACGATTTTGTAACTACATCATTATATTTTTTTATAAAGTATGTTTTACATGTTCTTCAAAATATTTTCCCCAATCAGGCTGTCTTCCATCTATATCTTTAAATTTATATTCTCTTGCTAACTCCCACGAACTAAGTGCTTTTCCTGTCTTCTTATGAACATTAGGATCACTCGCTAAAGCAGCAATTGCTCTTCCGATAAAAAATGGTGTTTCTGATGCGATAAAGTGCGGATCTTTTTTTGCACCTTCTTGCCAATTTTCTTCTGTCACACCAAATATATCTAACATAGCTTCAGAACGTAAAAATCCTGGACTGACTGCAACAGATGTGATGTTGTAGGGAGCTAAGTCTCTTGCCATTGCCTGAGCTAAATGAATTGTGGAAATTTTAGCAAGGCTATAAAACATATTTCCTCGATATTCGTAATCAACACCATCTGTAATTTCAATAACGAGCCCATTCTTATTTTTTACCATAAGCGGAACACCATAATGACTTGTTATGATATGAGAATGTACAGCGGTTGTTTGCATTTGAATCCCATTATCTAAATTATGTTCCCAAAATGGTACATTCCACTCTGTTAATGGATCGCCTCCCCATACATCATTTACTAAAATATCTAACTGTCCATTCTGCTCTTTTTCAATTTTTACAAATAAAGCTGCTACATCTTCTTTCACAGTATGATCAACGCGAACCGCAATTCCTTTTCCGCCTAGTTTCGTTACAAGTTCAGCCGTTTCTTCGATAGTCTCCGTTCTTCCCATTGATGATAAGTTTCCTTTTGTACTTCTTCCTGTTACATAAACAGTTGCACCCGCTTCACCGAGCATCATCGCAATGCCCCTTCCAGCACCACGTGTTCCACCTGCTACTACTGCTACTTTCCCTTGTAATGATTTCATGTATTTCTCCTTAACATGTTATTTGATTACACTTTATTTCAAAAATGATTCTCTTTCCTTTTCATTCTGCCAACTAAATTCAATATAAACTACTTTATTTTCAATATTCTTCTCTGAAAATAATATATTCTTAATTATACACGCGGGAACATGGTAATATTTTTATAAAAATAAAACATTCCTCAATTCTGATAGGAAAACATCTCACACAATTAAGAAGGTAATGTAATGAAATGGAAAGTAAGGCGAGACCGAGGATATTGGTATAAGATGATTGGAATCCTCCTTTTATCTAATACACTCCTCTCACTTCCACTTTGGTTAGATGAAACATTGAATTCTGTAGATTGCCTCATTATTCCAAGTATCATTTTTATATTTGATTTATTTATGTTATGGATTATATTTGTGATTCGCTATGAATTGCGAGAAAAGAGTTTATATGCAAGATGCGGTCCTTTTTGGTGCAGTGTTCCCTATGAAAATATTACTGGAGTTCACCCAACTGATGATATGCTTATCGGCTTTCGCCTAGCAGCTGCATTTCACGGTGTTGAAATTCACTATCCAAATACTTTGCTTGGCAGTGTTAAATTGTCACCAGAAAACGAGGAATTGTTCATACAAACTTTATTTACTAGGTTTCCACATTTACAAAATAGTGAAGCGAAACAGCACTAATTCAATACGTATTTACTCTTATGACGCAGAAGGATACATATCTGTATGGGAGATCCTTTTTCATTTCTTTCTTGACTTACCATACAATTCATGACTATAATTACTCATGTTAATTTCATAGCATTCGGATGAACCATACAGGAGAAGATCTTATGATCTACCGATGGGGCAAAAAGCTGGTCGGACAGCTTTGAAACTCTCAGGTCTTGTATTCAAGTAGAACTGTATGGGGACGAATCTCTGGAGAGACTCCCTCCTGTTGCAAGCAACATGGAGGAAACAGAGCACCGAAGGAGCAAATCCGCTATTTCAGCGGATAATCTCTCAGGTAAAAGGACAGAGACAAGCGACAGAAAATACCGATTCCCGAATCGGTTTATTTTTCTATTCCTTGTATCTCCAGAGACCATTTCGTTTACATGAAATGGTTTTTTATTTTTTCTAAAGGAGAGTAAAGATGGAAACAGTAAATCAAGTATTAGAAGTAATCAATCATTATGTATGGGGGCTACCGACACTGTTACTACTTGTTGGGACAGGAATACTCCTTACAGTACGTCTACGAGGCCTACAATTTATCAAACTATTATATGCGCATAAGCTAGCATTCGGAAAATCAGAGGATAACTCATCTAAAGGAGATATTAGCCATTTCCAAGCGTTAATGACCGCCATGTCTGCTACTATCGGGATGGGGAATATAGCTGGTGTTGCTACCGCAGTGTCTATCGGGGGACCTGGTGCAGTATTTTGGATGTGGATTACAGCCTTGTTTGGAATGGCAACAAAATATTCAGAAGCGATTCTTGCAGTTAAATATCGCATGCATGGTGCTAACGGAGAATACTCTGGAGGCCCGATGTATTATTTAGAACATGGGTTAGGAAAGAAATGGCTCGCTATATTATTTGCTATTTTCGGAATAACAGCTTCATTTGGAATTGGAAATATGGTGCAGTCTAATTCAGTTGCTGAGGCGATGAAAATTAATTTTTCCGTATCCCCGGTCATATCAGGAATCGGAATGGCTCTTTTTATCGCAATTGTTATTTTAGGCGGTGTTAAAAAAATAGGAAAAGTGACCGGTTTTTTTGTTCCAATTAAAGCTTTCTTTTATATCATTGCTGGACTTATTATTATTTTTTATCATATAGGTCAAATTCCAGAAGCTTTTCAGCTTATTTTCTCAGGAGCTTTTCATGGCACTGCAG
Organism: Bacillus sp. S10(2024); assembly: GCF_050473865.1. Classification (NCBI taxonomy): domain Bacteria; kingdom Bacillati; phylum Bacillota; class Bacilli; order Caryophanales; family Bacillaceae; genus Bacillus; species Bacillus sp. S10(2024). The sequence continues at coordinate 1,296,974 of NZ_JBFLUR010000002.1, forward strand.
CTGCTGGAGGCTTTGCCGGAGCAACTGTTGCTTCAGCTATTCAAATCGGGATGGCCCGAGGTGTGTTCGCAAACGAGGCTGGACTTGGAAGTGCACCGATTGCTGCCGCCGCTGCAAAGACTGACTCCCCCGCTAAACAAGCACTCGTATCTATGACAGGTACATTTCTTGATACATTCGTCGTATGTACAATCACTGGTTTAGTACTGATCACAACAGGCGCTTGGAATTCTGGTAAAACAGGCGTTGAAGCAACGACCTTTGCATTTCAAACTGTATTTGGAAGTGCGGGAAGTATGATACTTGGCATTGCGATTATTTTATTTGCCTATTCGACCATGTTAGGCTGGTCATATTACGGAGAGAAATGCGTTGAATATTTATTTGGCCCTAATGCGGTTCGTTACTACCGTCTTATTTTTATCAGTATAATCATATTTGGAGCAAACTTAAAACTAGGACTAGTTTGGACATTTTCTGATATTGCAAATGGGCTAATGGCAATTCCGAATTTAATCGGTCTAATCGGATTAAGCGGGATTGTTGTTACAGAAACACAACGGTTTTTGCAGGAAGAAAAATCAAACATTTCTAACAATCAGATTGCAAGTTAATTTAACTTTTTCTTGTGAATCCCCCTCCTTATCCACCTTTGAACTGTACTCTATAAAATGGACAGTTTAATAAAAGACCATAAAAAGTCAAGCACTTAGAAGATGTTTTCGATACGCTATCGGAAACATCTTTTTTAGTGTCCATGATTCGGGGTACAGTTCAATCTGTATAATATACAACTTTTTCAGTCCGTATTTTTGTCTTTTAGAAGGATCACTAGCTTGCTAAACAAAGTGTTTTCTTATAACAGTTAAATCATGTTAAAATCAAGAAACGAAAAATAGTATTAATTAAATTTAAAATTATTTAAGGAGCCACCAATGAATAATAAAAACTTTAAATTAAGTATTTTGGATGAAAATGATATTGAAGGACTAATATCTTTATCAGAACTCGTTGGATGGGATTATGATAGAAATGAAATTAGAACAGTTATGTCTTCTGGCAAAATTTTAGGACATAAAAACGAGATGGGTCAAATTGTATCAAGTGCAGCAATAATTGCTTATGATACCAATTTAGCATCAATAGGAATGGTAATTGTAAACCCTAAATATAGAGGACAAGGTCTTGGAAAAAAAGCTACTAAAGAGTGTATTAATCTTGCAGCAGAAAAGACATCTATAATGCTAATTGCTACAACCGAAGGGAAGCCTTTGTACAAAAAAATGGGTTTTCATGAAGTCGGTTATGTACATAAATTCATCTGTAATAACTATACAGCATCAGATGAATACTTTTCTACTAGATTAAAAGCAGAGGAATTAAGGGAGAATGATTTAAATACAGTTATTGAATTAGATAAAAATGCTTTTGGTGATTCAAGGAGAGAATTCCTTGTAAATAGAATTAGACAGTCACATCAATCTCTTGTCTTAAAAGATGAATTTGGAAGTATCTTAGGCATTCACAGGGTTCATCGTTATTCAATTTGGACATATACCGACATTAATCGGAACAGCAATATTGCTATGGTTTGCTAGTTATTGTTTATATCTCACCGTACATTCGTTCTCAAATGAAGAGCGAATTGAAAAAAACAAATCCAAGTGGGGACACACCAAAGAGGGCTGGATACTTCTATGGAAGAATAAAATGTTACGGATGGTGACATTAATGGATATGATTGAAGGGATTGCAGGTAGCATTTGGGTTGGAGCGATTACACTAGTTTATGTTAAAGAAGCTTTACATCAAAGTGTACAATGGTGGGGTTATATTAACTCAAGTTATTATATTGGTACGATACTAGGCGGAATATTTACCTTATGGCTAGCTAAAAAGATACAAAAACATCTTATTTTAAGTATGGCTATTGGTTCGGCTCTTTTCAGTATCCTTACCCTTCTTTATGGATTAAGCAGCATCCCAATCTTATCCCTAATTCTTTGCTTAGGTATGGGGCCAGCATACCAACTAAGAGATGTCGCTCAACAAACAGCTCTCCAAACAAATGTGGATAGCGCTCTCCTTCCTAAAGTTTATGCATCAAGAAGTATAATCTTGTCCACCATCACGAGTTTTTCCATTTCTCTAGTAGGATTAATTGCGGATGTTATTGGTATTAGGTGGGTGTATATATTGGGAGCTTCTTTAATTGCGTTCTCAGCGATGTTATCCTTTACAATCATTAAAATTCAAAAGAGACAAGAGGAACCAACTACTAATATTCCAATATAAAAGGAGCTACAAAAATTTCATCACCCCATTCTCTTATTAAATTAGTTTTATTTCCTTCATATTTTAAGAATCGACATTTTAGTTTAACAAGTCATATGAAAAATCGATTTCTTAACGTATAGGGAATCGACTTTTTTTGGTTATACATCCCTTAGTGTGCAAAATTCAGAATTATCTTAACTTCGATGTGAGAATTATTGAAATTTCAATGGTTCCCACATCAGTTACATGTATTCAATGTAACTATTGATTTTAATAAAGTATAATTGCCCAAATGTAAATCTAATGCCCAACCTCCAGCAATACATCACCCAATTGGAATTTCAGAAAACGATTCATATATTCTCGAAACAGTTACTGGCATCCAATTATCTATACCGGTTCTCAAATTAATCATTCCTCCTTATTTTTGCTAAAGTTAATAGGGATATATTCTAATAAACTTCCATAATAACGAAAAATAGCACAGTTTTGATCCTCAAAATTTATCCTAGCCCACTCCACGTAATTTCAATAATTCATCCTTCAGCGGTACCCCTTATATAATGTGCAAAATTAACTAAGATACGTATAAAATATACTGACTGTTTATAAAAAAAGTTCGACCAAATGGGATTCTTCAATTATAATCATGATACGATTTTTATAAAAAAATTTGTAATTGATATTATATCATTTCTCCATTACCTTTAATTTCATTTCTACCTTAAGAAACATAATCATTATTAATAGTAGCATAAGAGCTATAAGTGCAATTATTGTATGTGGGTACCTGAATGTTAGGCTAATTATACTTCCTATAAAAATCATCAAAAAACCGTGTTGTCTCATAATTTCAGCACTATATTTATTACCCGCATTCCATAACTCAATATTCTTTATAGATCGACGCGTTCGATAGCCAAATGCTGCATTAATATCTGTAGGCGGATATTTTTTTAATAGCAGTGCCGATAAGATGAATATGATGCCAATCAAAAAACTAATTCCTATATTTACAAACATATATAACATTTAAATCCCCCTTTATTTATTTTTTCAAAATTAATTATTACCTTTACAAACCGTATTGTACCATATTATTACAACTAACCTTTATTTTGTTAATTAATGCGAATATATAGTGGAACCACTATTTGGCATTATTTATGGAAATCCACAATAATCAAATAAGCCAGAGGTGTGGTATTCTCGAGTTTTCCTAAATAAAGATACTAGAAGAAATAAGTGACAGCAACATTAATTTTAGGTATAGTTATAAAATATAATCTGAATATTTATAAAATTACAACTAGGATTTCCTTTGGAAATATAGAAATTATATGTATATCATTTTGTTTCTTACCTTTAAACTTTTGCAATATATGATTAAAGCTTCTCAGCTAAAATATCGCATTTAATTTTCACCTATTTATATCTACTTTGATTTTTCAACATCTAAGTTGCTGTTATATAAAACAAATAGTGACATGCTACTTGTTTGTTCACTTTATTTTAACATTACCTGTGGTAGAAAAGGTCCCTGACCGCTCTAAAGCGCGACCAGTCGCTCTCCTTCTCCCCTAAAAAAGGAAATTTTATGTCAGCTTTCCAATTTGTATTTATATATAATACAAATGCTTATTACCTCTTAGGTTACTATTCTACTGGAATAAACCGAAGAAAAATCATTTCTTTAACTGAAATTCTATTTCACAGTAAATGAACTAGAAAACGATTATAAAATTAGGGGGATTACGATGACACAGCTTGATACACTACATCCAATTGTAGAAAAGATCATTAACAATATTGAAAAATTGATGGTAGGAAAACGAAAAGAAACGATCTTAACTTTGACAGCTCTCTTAGCTGAAGGGCATGTTTTATTAGAAGATGTTCCGGGTGTCGGAAAAACAATGTTAGTCCGTACTCTTTCAAAATCAATTGATGCTAATTACAAAAGAATCCAATTCACACCTGATTTACTGCCGTCAGATGTAACGGGTGTTTCTATTTATAATCCAAAAGAATTGCAATTTGAGTTCAAACCTGGACCAATTATGGGGAATTTTGTGCTTGCTGATGAAATAAATCGTACATCACCGAAGACACAATCTGCCTTACTTGAAAGTATGGAGGAAGGTAGTATCACAGTAGATGGCATTACAAGACCGTTACCAAAACCGTTCTTTGTAATGGCTACGCAAAATCCGGTCGAATACGAAGGAACATATCCATTGCCGGAGGCTCAGCTCGATCGTTTCTTGTTGAAGCTAAAAATGGGCTATCCGACACCAGAAGAAGAATTTGAAATTTTAAACCGTATGGAAAAAACAAATCCGCTTTCCTATTTACAAGCTATTACTACAATAGAAGAATTACTTTATTTACAACAATGCGTACGGGAAGTAAGCATTGACAAATCAATTAAGCATTACATTGTAAAACTTGTTAATCAGACTCGTTCTTATAGTTCTATACAACTTGGTGCAAGTCCACGTGGCTCAATAGCTTTAATGAAAGCTTCACAGGCCTATGCATTCATCCATGGCAGAAATTATGTTATTCCAGACGATGTGAAATTTTTAGCTCCTTACGTTTTAGCGCACAGGCTTATTTTAAAAATGGAAGCGAAATTTGAAGGTATAACGGGAGAAAAAATTATTGCCAAAATCGTTGCACGAACCACCGTGCCGACGCAAAGGACGATGAACTTTTGATGAAACGAGTACTAGGAACAGTTTATCATGTTGCAAAGTTATTACTAATTCCTTTATGCCTTGTTTTAACATTTGTGTATGCTATGCTGCAGGGAGGATTTGTAAGCTGGTTTTTGTTTTATAGTACAATTCCTTTCTGGCTTTATTCATTATTACTACCCTTCTTTGCATTACGGGACGTTGAAGTAAGTCGAATAACAAATCAAAAAGAATACATGGCCGGAGAAGTATTTATAAGCACTATTACAATAAAAAGAAAACTCCCTTTTCCTATCCTTTATTTAGTTGTAGAAGATGAACTACCACCGCATTTTACAAGTTGTACACAAACAAAGGCAAATAAAACAATTCTCTTTCCTGGATTAAAGCGCACTTTTTCGTTTCAATATGCCATTGACACAATTCCTAGAGGAGAGCACACTTTTTCGAGCGTACGAATAAAAACAGGCGATCTATTTGGTATTACTGAAAAAGAAACAACTTTTTCAGTTTCTGATACGTTTTTAGTCTATCCTCGATATGTAGATATAAAGTATCGACAACTAGAAAACCATTTCGAACAAGGAGCACTTTCAGCAAATATTTATTTAGCAAAGGACTCTACTGTATCTGTCGGTGTCAGAGACTATATACCTGGTGATCGATTTTCTTGGATTGATTGGAAAACAACTGCACGAACAAATAATATTATGACAAAAGAGTTTGAAGAGCAGCGCAGCAATAATGTCATGATATTTATGGACAGAACCCCATCTCCTTTATTCGAATTGGTCGTTTCGTTTACCGCTTCGGTTGTGAAGGCTGTCCTAAAACAAAATTCACCAGCCTCATTTGTGTCTGTCGGCAAAGAGCGAACGATTTTCCCTTTAGATAACGGAGATATTCAATTGCAACAAATCTTTTTTCATTTAGCGAAAGTACAAGCAGACAGCATATTCCCGTTCTCTCAATGTGTAGAAATGGAATTAAGAAAAATGTATCAGCCAATCACAATTTTTCTTGTAACAAGCGATCTTTCTCCCGATATTCAAAAAGCGGCGGATTGTGCAGCAACAAAAAATAGAAAATTAATGGTGTTTGTCGTGAAAGAAAAAGCAAACCAACTCTCACATCGAGAACTACGTATATTAGAAACTCTACAAAAACGAAAAATAATTGTAAAAGTAGTTTATGAAAACCAATATACGAACGCGTTTTTTGAGGTGAACAAATGACAACATTACAAGCAAAAAATCAACGGAACATGAGTAGACTCTTTATACATATATACGGATTTCTTCTTTTACTAGAGTGGGTAAGACCGCTTATAGGTATTACAAATGTAGGTAGATTAGATATTTTTGTAATATTTATAGGAATTTGCTTCACTCTCTCTTTTTTTCAAATAAAATGGAAGATTCCATTGAAGATTGTAACAATCTTCATCATCATTAATTCTCTATATTATAAAAAAGCTTTTTTAAATCCATCTTGGCTGACAGAATTCTTTACCGATATTTCTCAAAACACATCCTTGTTTGTTCAAGGTAATTTAATGGATATTTCTCCAGTTTTTCCGACATTGTTATTTTTTCTATCATTTTGGTTTTTATCGTCACTCATCTCTTATTGGATGATTCATAAAAAACGTGGCCTGTTATTTCTATTTGTGACTATCATTTATATCTCGACTTTTCATAACTTACATTTATACAACTCAAATTATGCGGTTATTCGTACAGTTGTCATCGGCTTTTTTATGCTGAGCCTTTTGCAAATTGAACGGATAAAGACAAATGAACAATTACAACATTACAATAGACATCTCACAAAATTACTTAGACCTCTTACGATGTTAATTGTATTATCAACAACTGTTGCATACTTTGCTCCAAAATTTGGTCCTCAATGGACCAATCCGTTGAATTTTTTGAAATTTAACACATCTGAAGGTAGTAAAAAACAAGAAATTTCTAAAATCGGATACGGATTAGATGACTCACAATTAGGTGGGCCATTTCAGCCAGATAATACAGTTGTTTTTACAGCGCAAACGCAAAGCAAACAATACTGGAGAGTGGAGACAAAAGATTTTTATACAGGAAAAGGCTGGGAAGTTTCGGAAAATCCCAAAAAGCTGTCTTTTCAAAAGAAGAACGACGTCGTGAAATGGTATGAACAAAATACAAAAACAGAAGTATCTACAGCATCAATTACAATACAAAAAAGTTACCCTCATATAATTTATCCAGCAGGGTTACTATCAGTTGAGGCTGCTACTGATGTATCATACAGAATTGACTCATTGTCAGAAAAAATTTATACGTTTAACGGAGACTCTCCTACTGCTATAAATTCGTATAAAGTAACTTATGAAACTCCGCAGTTTTCTATAGAAGATTTGAAAGCTGTAAAACCGCATGAGGGTAATGAAACAAGTTCTTACTTCCTAACAAAGTACACACAACTTCCCGAATCATTACCACAGCGAGTAAAGGACTTGGCTGTCAACCTTACCAATGATAAAGATAATCGATATGATAAAGTATTAGCTATCGAAAATTATTTCACAAACAATTTATTTGTATACGAAACAATGAATGTCACAGTGCCTGCTAAAGGTCAAGATTATGTAGATCAATTCCTTTTCGATACAAAAAGTGGCTACTGTAATAATTTTTCGACGTCTATGATTGTATTACTTCGTGCCGCCTCGATTCCCGCTCGTTGGGTAAAAGGTTATACAGAAGGAACTCTTGACAATACATCTACCGACTTAGAAGGTGATAACGTTTATTTAATTGCAAACAATAATGCACACTCTTGGGTCGAAGTATACTTTCCGGGATACGGATGGATTCCGTTCGAACCAACAAAAGGATTTACTAATCCCTATAATTTTATTAATAATACTCCTGTATCTACTTCGCAAAATAGCGAAGAAACTAATTCTAACAACGGACAAATACAACAGCGGAACAATGAGGCAAAGTTGAAAGGTTTAATGGAAGATACAGAAGTAAACTCTATTAAAAAGATAACAGATTCTAAAAAAGGTTTTTCTTGGTGGTACTTTATCCTCTCTACTATTCTAATAAGTATCACAGGGTACATTCTCTTTACTACTAGAATGAAATGGATAACATTTTTTATAACTCATTTCTATAAATACAGAAAAAATGATACCGTATATCCAAAAGCCTACAATGCACTTTTAAAACAATTTGCAAGAATCGGTATTCCCCGTAATGAAAGTCAAACATTACGAGAGTACGCACTCCGTATCGATATGCTTTATAATTCAACTGATATGCAACAACTAACTCTTAGTTATGAAAAGGCCATGTATCAAAAAGAACATGCCACAGCCGAGTGGGAAAAATCTGTACACTTATGGGAAGTACTTATGAAAAAAGCAGTCTCTCAGCCGAAATCAACTGACTTCGATGTAGTGATTTAACTTTGATAAAGTGAGTTGAAAGAAAATGCCTTAAAGACTATGATCTACTTTGTTCTTTGAGGCATTCTTTTTAAATAAATATAGAGGAGAGATAGCTAACTTCTAATCCCTCCGCCAACCTATTCATATCTTCTACATTCACTTTAGATTTAGTAAGCAGCTCTCCATTCACCATCCCTTCAAGGCGCTCCACTAAAATATATCGATCCCAATACATGAAATGAGAGATAATTGCAGCCGTTGACCATTTCCCCTCACAAATAGGACTAAAAAATAACTTTTCATTTACTGTCTCTAAAGAAATAAGAAAAGGGATTAACTGATTTAGTTCTCCAATAATACAATGAGTTGACTTTTTCATAATCTCTTCTCCTTTGTCTTAAACGTGTATAACCTCGTTCTAATTTTAGGACGAGGTTATACACGTTTGACTTTACCATATTTTAAAAAATAGCAATAACGCGCTTTTCAAGTTAAGTGAATAATTAAAGATTTACCGATAATTGTCATGGATTGGTTGGAACAAATCTTCTTTGCTAGTTCGAACAACAGAAAAATTGTCAACATTGTAATGACCATGAAGTATTTCATTATGATGACTGATAATCTTCTCAGCAGGTAGAATGGAAGAATCCGTCGTCGAATGACCATCCCCTACTAAAGTAACATCAAAATGATTCACCGTTGCAGTTCTAACCGCTGTGTCAATACAGTGTTCTGTTTTACATCCCATCATAACAAGATGTTCGATTTCGTTTCCCTTTAAAAAATCCATTAATGGTGTTCCATAAAACGCATTTGTAGCTGCTTTATCAAATATTTTTGCGGAAGTTGGCACATTTATTTTCGTGTGTATTTGAAACCCGGGACCTTTCCCTTCAGTAACATCCTTATCCCTTATAAAGATGATTAAAGCGTGTGATTCTAATGCCTTATTAATAACTAAATTAATGTTATCTAATAAGGCTTCTTTATTAAACACACTTTTCGTTTCATTATTACCATCAACTAATTCTTGTTGAACATCAATGATTAGCAAAGCTTGGTTCAATAGAAAAACCCCTATTCATTATAATTTTTTACACCTGTTCTCCAAACCTATCTTCATTATAAGATTCATAATATCGCCCCCCTCTATCTTTTAACTTATTTCGTGATAGAACTATACAATCCTCTTTTTCAACCTAGCATCATTTAAAAACTATTTTCCTTTTGTTATTCAATTATACGGTCCTTTAATCAAATAATTAATTTTTCCTGAAGATAAACCAAGGCTAAGAAAAAAGTCAATTGAACAAATTGACTTTTTTCCCGACTATGTATTAGAGCAACTGATTCCTTCAAGTTACATTGAACAAGCAACATCTGTCCAAAAAGACCAACGATTTTAATCCTTATTTTGCTACGGCAGACCATCATCAAGGATACGGCTATCAAATCTAGATGAACTCTTACTCTAATTCATATCGTATGGATGGTTTATATGGTCAATATGTTGTAATGCTGCCACATAAAAATGCAGTTATAACATATATTTCAAATGAACCACAAAATATGACAGGTGTTCTTGAACTTACATGGGAGACATTAATCGATAAACTATAATCTTATCGAGGATTATGTGTTGTTATGTTAATACGCATTCTTCTTATTATATGTAACAAAGATATTAGCTTGTTCAACTAAACAAGCTAATAGAAACATATTGTTATGCCATTAAAGGGTGCGATTGTTAAGCAAGAAGTAAAAGGGCGATACATATTATACATGAATAATATGTATCGCCCTTTATTTTTAATGAGTTTCTAGAATTTAGGTCTTGATAAAATTACCTAATTTAGGTTTCTTTTTATCTTACACCGTAAAGTGAATGTTATAATAAACGACCTAAATTAATATAATATTTAAGAATTTCGTGTATTAATTAGAGTACTATGAAGAGAGGATAGTTCGTTTAATATAGAAACGAGTATCCTCTCTTTTTATACATATTAAAAATATAAACAGGTTGTTTGAATGTTTAAACTATACAAGCAGACCAAGAAAAATCTAAATATTTCTTTTTGTGGTAATATAAGGATTGAAAACAACTTATTTTAAGTCTAAAGGAGACGTTTAAATGACAACAATAAGGATTGAGAGAGCATCTATTATAGACGCTGAAACATTAACAGAAATTTCGAAAAGAACCTTTGGTGAAGAAGCAAAAAAATGGCTCCCAGACCAAGAAAGTATAATTGACTATAACATTCAGCCACCAGGTTATGCTTCAATTGAAATGACCAAGTATATGATTAATGAATTAAATTTCTTCAAAATTTTTTACAACGAAACGATGGTGGGGGGAATTATTGTCACGATTTCAGGTCACTCTTTTGGGAGGATAGACCGTATTTTTGTAGACCCTAACTATCAAGGGAAAGGCATAGGATCAAAAGTCATAACTTTGATAGAAAAAGAGTTTTTAAATGTGCGAGCTTGGGATCTTGAAACATCTAGTAAACAGATCAACAACCACTTCTTTTATGAAAAGATGGGATATGAAGCAATCTTTAAAACAGAAGATGAATATTGTTACATAAAGAGAATAGAAACTTCATCAGGAATAGTAAACTTAGTTGAAAATGAGGATATTTCAGATACCCAATATGAAAACTGTAATATGGCTAAGACAGAGTGTTATCAAGTAACTCTAAAAGGCAGTTCGTTTAGCAACAGTAATATGATGAGCAGCCATATTAACAACTGTAATCTTAGTCATTCAAAGTTTCACAATATAAATTTAAAAAACACATTGTTTGCCGATTTGAATTTTTCTAATAGCGAAATGGCTTTAGTGACGTTAGATGGGGTTCGTTTCGTTGATACAAATCTTGAAGATCAGGACAATCCAATCACGTTTAATAGATGCAATCTCAAAGGAAGTAAAATCACTCATAGTAATCTTAGGAACGTAGAAATACAGCAAAGTGATATTACAGGTATGAAGATAAACAATATCCCAGTTGCAGATCTTCTTGAGTTGTATTATCAAGTAAATAAAAAGTAATCAATGTACGCATAAAAAACACTAGCCTTTATTTAATGAACGTTTGTTTTTAATAGTAATTTCTAAAGGAGCTTATCTATTTATCTTGTCTAGGAAGTGAGCTCCTTTATTTTCTAATTGCTTATTATAAACAGTGATCATAAACCTCCCTTTGATTTATATAAGTTTTATTTCATCGATAATCTTATATATTCCCTCTTCAATCCTTTCTATTTTTACATTCGATACATTCAGCTTCAATATTTTTTCTTTTGGAAACAAAGATAAATAATTTTTTTCAATCGAATCTACTATTACTTTAGTTTGTAGTAACTTTCGAATAAGCGATCGAACGATAATCTTCTTATTTAAAATGATGTGTGTATGTACACACGGCAAATTTGCATCATGATATCGAAATAACTGATTGTTTATGCTACTCCATTCTTTCAAAGAATCAGCTAACTTCTTGGATCTTTCATAATAGGAAGCACGAATTTTTTGTTTATGCCGATCAAACATCCCGCTCTTTATGTAAACCTCTAGCGCTGCTTGTGAAATCATCGAGCTATCGATATCTTGTAATTTTTTATATGTTAAGAAACTTTCAGTTAAACAATTAGGTATAACGGCAACACCAACACGGAGTCCAGGAAAAATAATTTTAGAGTAACTTTTCAAATAAATAACATGAGAGCAATCATCATAACTATACATCGGATCTGCTTTAGTATCTCTTTCTAAATCCGCTAAATAATCATCTTCCACAATGAACACATCATACTTTTTCGCTAAGCGGACAATAGCTTCTTTTTCTTTCTTAGAATACGATGTTCCTAATGGATTATGAAATCTCGGCATTGTATAAAAGAATTTAATGTCTTCTGTTCGAAAAATACGTTCTAATTTATTTAAGTCAATCCCTTCAGCTGTTCGTTCTATGCCAATCACCGGAATGCAGTGCGTTTCTAAATATTCGATATATAAATGATAACTTGGTTGTTCAATTAAAATTGTTTTCTTGTTATTTGGAAATGGAATAGAAGTTAACAAAGATAATGCTTGCTGTACACCTGATGTAATAAAGATATTTTCTTCATTTGTAAATACTTGATAGTTTGTTAGTTGTCTTTGAACAACTCGAATTAACGAAGGTAAGCCTTTCGGAGTTCCATATATAAATAAATCATTTTTGTATGTATCAATTGCTTTATTTATGCAATGCTGAAAATCCAAATATGGAAAAACATCTGGATCAGGCGCAGATGTTGCAAAGTCTATGACACTACTATGTCTAACATGATTTTCATTTGTTTTTTTCACAACATAGTATCCGCTCTTCAAAACGGAGTATATCAAATGTCTTTTTTCTAGCTCTTGAAGCGCACGAATTATGGTACTTTTCGTGCATTGAAAACGGATACTTAATGATCGAATAGAAGGTAATTTATCTCCTTCTTTCAATTCACCAGTTTGAATTAACTTTTCTAAATCATTAAAAACAATTAAATATTTATACACGTTTACACCTCCTTCTTTATATTTTTGTACCGGTACAGATCATATTTATTTGTATTGTAGCACCCACAAGAAAGTATTACCATTTACATATACTGGCCAGTAAGAAAATTGATGATACGAGGTGTTATTATGACACAAACAAAAAAAGCTTACGCCGCAGCAATTCTTTATACATCTATAATTGGTTTTTCATTTATGTTTGTAAAACTGACCCTTACAATCACAGGGCCGCTGGATACATTGGCTCATCGATTTACTGTTTCTTTTCTAACCGCATCCCTTCCAGTCATATTCGGTTTGATCAAATTAAATATTACGTTTAAAAATATGCTTTCTATTTTACCTGTAGCCATTCTATATCCAGCATTATTCTTTACTTTTCAAGCATTTGGATTAGTGTATACATCTTCATCTGAAGCAGGAATTATTCAAGCTACCATTCCAATTTTCACAATGGTATGCGCTTCTTACTTTTTAAAAGAACGAACAACAATTTGGCAAAAAATTTCGCTTCTTTTATCCGTATCTGGGGTCATTTTCATTTTCACTATGAAAGGATTAGGCTCCCATACTACTAGTTTTACCGGCGTTATACTGATTCTCTTATCAGCATTATCATCAGCTGGCTATAACGTACTAGCACGAAAGATGACAAAACAATTTCGATTAATTGATGTAACGTATATGATGACTGTAATTGGATTTGTTTGCTTTAATACATTATCTATCGGAAACCATATTGCAGCTGGAACTATACATTTATATTTTCAGCCCTTTACAAGCCCTTTATTTCTAATTTCCATCTTATATTTAGGAATCCTTTCATCACTGTTAACAGCATTCCTATCAAATTACGCTTTATCCATTGTAGAAGCATCGAAAATGAGTGTATTTAGCAATGTGTCTACTTTAATTACAATGTTCGCTGGTGTTATCTTCTTACAAGAAGAGCTCGCGTATTACCATATTATTGGGGCAATCATAATTATACTCGGCGTATTAGGTACAAACTTTTTAGATGAAAAATTTATTTCAGCGAAGAAGAAAAACGTTAGTGCGTAGAAAAAAAGCCTGTTTTGATCTAATCAAAACAGGCTTTCAACGATATTAGATACTCTATTCATTATTTTATAACTGCTCTTGTGCCTCTAATCTAAGCATCGCTCCAAAATATTGCGAAGCAGTCGTAAAAGCAATAAATGCACAAAGTTCACTTATTTCTTCTTCACTAAAACATTCCCTCAAAATATCAAAAATTGCATTTGATATATCTCCTTTTTGCTTTAAAAATACTTCCGCAAATCCTACAGCAATCGAAATTTTTCCATTAAACTTTTCAAGCTCAGGTTTTCCCTTTGCTTTACAATATTCACAACCATTACTTTGTGCTAACGTTCTCCTTACTTGTTCTTTTAATTCAGCAGAGAGTAATCCATCTTTTTCTAGTACATCTCCTAAGCGAGACCACCCTTTCATCACTTCTATGTTATGTCCTAAAAGTCTTTGAAATGGTGATTCTCCGAAATTAGATTCTATAATTCTTGCCATTTAAAGCACCTCCTTGTTATATTAATAATAAAAAATAAACCCATTTAATCCCATTAAAATAATAACGAATTGAAGAAAAATATTTAAAATAATTAACAAAAGAAAGAGGTTTTCTTTAAATAATGAAAATAGATAATATTGATAAAAAAATAATAGATGAATTACATAAAAATAGTCGGTTATCAATGAGTGAAATTGGCAGAAGAGTTAATTTATCTTCACCTTCCGTAACAGAACGTGTAAGACAAATGGAATCGTTTGGAATCATAAAAAGATATACTTTAGAAGTTGCTTATGAGAAATTAGGTTTACCGATCCAATGTATCATAGAAGCAACAGTTAAGAACGGAGACTATAAATCGTTTAAAAATTATATAGAGAACCTTCCAAACGTAGAGTTTTGTTATCGTATAGCAGGAAATGCTTGTTATATGCTAAAAATGCAGTTTGAAGATTTCGCTAAAGCAGAGAAATTCATTGAAGATGTAAATCCATTTGCACATACTGTTACACATTTTATTTTTTCACCGGTTCAAACAAATTTACGAATTAATACGGACTAAACACCCGCCTAAAAATCACTAAAGTTTAATAAATTATCCTAAATCTTTAGTGAAAGAATTTGAAAAAGATTTAGTTAATCTGATTAGGATTAGCGGACCTTCATCACATTAGAGTAAGAAATCAGTTTTCGAAGATATTCGCAGGAGGATTTATTATGAAAAAGAAAATTACTTATAGTGTAATTGTTTTAGTAACTTTATCAGTAGGAACGTACATCACTCTAACATATAATAGTAAAAAAATAGAAGAAAAAGTTCAGGAAAAACCGAAAGTTCAAACCATTCAAAAACAACAAAAAGATAGTTATGTAGTTAGCAATGATGATTTATCTAAAGCAGCTCAGTCTATTGGAGAAATTAAAAACGAGCAAACTATAAATGACATGATGATAAACATGTCTTTTCAAAAACTCACATTCAATGGGAATAATCTTCATGTCCGTGGTACCCGTGATGTAGGTCGAGTTCAAATGACCAAAGAAAACATTCACTACTTAAAAAACAACTTAAATGTTATCAATAATGATGAAAGGCCAAAATATGAATCTATTCTGAACAAATGGTACAACGGAAATTTCGAATCTGCAGTTGAAGACTATCGAGAAATTCTTTATTTACGTTTTGGAAAAAAGCAAAATGTGGAGGGATCTAAACTAGCTAAAAAAACTGATAGCGATGAAAAAGAATATATTCTCCATTTCTTTGGTCAAGAAGGATTAGCTATTCATAATAAAGAGTGGAAACAGGGCGAGTTGTAGAAATAAAGCTAAATTTCACTCCATTAGGAAGTACAATGTTTTTACTCTACAATACGATATTTCCACTGTAAAAAAATTAAAACACTTCAATTTAATATCGAATTGAAGTGAACATAATGCAAAGTCTTAAATCTTTAAATTGGATATCACTATCTTTTTACCATTGTTTATTTATAATGCTGCCGTATTAGTTTCAATGATTGTTATATAAAATGAGTTTGGTTAGGTGCGTTTACTTATTTAGAAATATAAAGTACAAGATGAAATAAAAAAGTAGCTGATAAGCTACTTTAGTCGTTTAAGTATTCATTCTACATTTCTTCATGTATTGATATCGATACAGTATATATTCGCAAAATTCAACTTTTGATTTACTATTCTTTGCTACACACTAATGTCTCATAATCAAATATTCTTAAGACTTAGAGCAGATATTTTATCTACATTGTCTTCATTTATTTCGTTACAATATCAAAGACCCGTCTATTTCTTCAGCTGTGCGAACACAATACAATAAAAACATTCCGTATGAGATGATTAATGTTAACCAGATCATGTGCTCACTCCTTATCTTTTACTAATTTTTAATTGATTCCTATATTGTTAGTTTAATTCTTTTATTTTAATGTAGAAATTCATTTTCCTTACATCTGTCTTACATTATTGTAAGTTATCTACCTCAATTGTTCATTTTAATAAAACCCACATTTATTGTGTAAATTCTACACAACAAAAAAAGCACCTATTATCATAGGTACTTCAGATTTATACATATTCCTACTAGGATGAAATGAAAAAAGAATATGTACAAAGCGTATTCCTTGTTTACTTCTTTATAGAAATATTTATATTACTGGTGTGCATGTTAAATGAATAGGCAACTGTAACAGTAAACATAATTCTATCCTATTTTTTATGGTTTTAGAATAAAGTTTGATTAAGAATAGATTGCTAAATCCTATTCAGACGTAAATAAGGATCCTCCATTTGAAAGTAAGGATAAACAATCTCAATAAAAACAAATAATTTTAAAATAGCTTTAAATAAATGAAACCCTATTTGTTTGAAACGCTCCCAAATATTGATTTAAACAATAAAGAGGAAATTGATAAAGTCTTACCGTGGTCAATGGATTTATCATCTAGTTGCAAAGTACCGAAAAAAAGTGAAGAAAACAAAAAGTAACTCTAAAATCAACCTTTGTTGTATATTTTGGAGTTACTTGACGTTTACCAATCAAATCTTTTCAACACTATATATATTTTTTATAGGTTATTTTTTACCTTGTTCACCACTTGCTATTAACGTACTTCCTGAAAATGTCTCTTTCTGTATGAAAACTTTATTAATTAACTCTTTCTCTTCCTCTTGTGACATTACCCCCTTACCTTCACCAAGGTTCCCGCTTTGTAATTTCCAAATTGTATTATGATCGGCATTAACCTTCTCGTATTTTCCTTGTTTCCACCTTTCTAAAATATCTATATATGCATCTTTACGATCCATATCACCGCTCTTAATAACCCCTAATAAACTTTCAATTCGTTCTTGCGTTATAAAAATATAACCCCACTTTTGATCCGCTTTTACTTTTTGATGTGCCATTTCGTGTAATGCAATTTGTACTTTTTCATCAGTCCACTTAAAACCTTTATTAAAATCACTATTTGGTAACGAGTAATTACTATTATCTAACAGCTTTGCGTTTTCTGCTTTTACTTTGCTATCAGCTAACACTTCCACTGCTGGAGCCACTGTTGGTGTTTTTTTAGTAGTTGGTTTACTTTGATTGAGGTAATATAAGATTCCATAAGTAAGTGCTACACCGATTACTACCATCCCAGCAATGATTCCTATTATTTTTAATAGCGTTTTCATTGTCCGTTTTTCCTCCCCAGCATTCCATTACTTATTTTCTTCCTATCTATTTCGTTATTCACAAAAATTATCCATCTGTTCTCTCCCCCAAAAATACTATTTTATTAAAATCTTTAATAGGTTTCCTTTTATTGTATTTCTTTTCAGTTTAATATTGCAAGATTATTCTGTGAAATAACCATAACTTTATACATTGGAAGTTTTCTTCATCATTTATAACTATGTGTACCCCGTATCTTTTAAAGTATTTTAGATTGAGGTCTTGCTAAAATCAAAAAGTCGCATTTTTTTACAAACATCATAACTTTATATCAAAAACACATTCACATGTATATATCACCAACAAGACTTAACTACAAAAGCAGAACAGAAAAATAGCCAGTCTTCACCACTTTAAAGCGAGAAACCGGCTTTATTTTATAACTTGTAATCATTTTTATTCTCTTTCTACTTGATTTATATACCTTATCTAAAAACTTCTAAATTCTCACAAAGAAAATCATCCAACGTACGCGGTTCTCTACCAAGCAACTGCTTCACGGTGCCCATAGGTCTTTCTGGCAACATCACAGACATGGTTTGAATTTCTAAAACATGATCTGCAAGCCAATGAGGCATATGTTCATGCTCGATTAGATTACGTCGTAATACTTGAGGGTTCATGTTGATATAGTTAATTGACCTACCTAGAAGAATGGAAAGTTTACTCGCAATCTGCGGATAGCTGAATACCGCAGCGCCAGTAAGAGTATATATTTTCCCAGCCACTCTACTGTTAGTCAAAACTTCCACAGCAACATCTGCAATATCTCGGCAATCAATGAAGTTACATGCAGTATCACCCATAGAACCACAGAAAACGTCTTGAGTTTTTATCGCAGGTGCAAACCTTAGAATATTTTGCATAAACGCATATGGACGTAGCACAGTATGAGTGATGTTAGATTCAGCTAAAGTCTTCTCGATTTCATGATGCCAACTTGCTACAGCTACTGGCGACTTTGGATTAAAAGCTGGACTAGATACTTTTACGATGTGCTCAATTCCGACTTCCGCAGCAATGCGAATAATCGTAGTCTCCAGCTCAACTTGTCTTGGACTGTTAGACATCGCAAGGAAAAGCTGACTTGCTCCTGTAAACGCACAGCGCAATGATTCAGGTTCAGCTGCATCAGCAGACTTGATTTCAACCAGTGATTGATCTAAATCACCAATTTTTATACGTAATTTCTCGGGATCTCTACTTATCGCTCGAACAGGAATACCAAGGTTAACTAAACTTTTCAAAAGCGCACTGCCAATCGTACCTGTTGCCCCAATCATAACAATCATTTTCTATCTTCTCCTTTGAATGAAATAATGTTTTTGAAGTTCATTCGCCAACGCGATATTATTATTGAACTCGCGATTATTGTAGATAGCGGAAAATCAATCCATACCCGATTTAACCAGACAAAGTGGTTGATCGGCCACAACACTTCCATTAAAAAAGTAGTCATCCATGCAGTAAAAATGCCAAACGTAGCCCCAATCAATGTGAAAACTACCATCACAACTAAGTAATTTACACTGATAAGCCATTGATTATGAATCCCTTGTCTCTCTAGCCAAAGACCAAGTATCAAAGCAACAATGGCTGATGTTCCTCCAATTGTTGTCAGTGCACCAATTTGAAGGTCCTTGCTACCAGTAATCACTCCTCCAATGCCTGCCATCATGGCAGGAGCTACATAAGCCATCAATACTTCACGCCATAATACAAAAGTTTTTGTCTTGGAGTTTAAATCTGTAATAACATATACCCCTTTCGCTTTATCGGGATACTTTATCGTTTTCATGTATTCACCTCCTTTCTATTTTGAAATCTTTTAATATAATTAGTCACCTAACTATATAAGTGTGAAAATAGGCTAGCTTTACTAGCCCTTCCGAACTGTTCATTCTTTATTCATTTAGATCTTCCGTAAGTGCTGATATACCTTTTGTCACTCGACCAAGCAATTCAAGAAATACACTACGTTCCTCGATACTAAGTAGCCTAACCATACATTCTAGCCTTGCGAAGTGCTCTGGAGCCATTTCACTAAGCTTCTTTGCACCTTGCTCTGTTAAAATGACCGATTTTTGACGCCCATCTTTTGAACTAGGTCGACGGGATACAAGACCATCTCGTTCAAGAGTATCAATTAAACCTGTCACAGTAGCACGTGTGACACCTAAATGCTCTGCCAATTGCGAAGGTAATGCTTCTCCTTCGTTATCTTCAAGATCTGCCAATAAACGATAGCGCCCTGTTGATAAACCAAATCTTGAAAAATGAATCTCCGTGGCGTGTCCAAGCTTAGCCCCCGCCGCCATTAGCCTAGTCGCAACGAGAACAGCTTGTGCATCAACGTCTAAATTGTAGCGATCAATTTGACGCTTAGATTGTATAAGTGAAGGAACAACCTCATTGTAATTTGTTACTTTAATATTGGCACTAGCAGTTGAAACTATATAAGCATCTTCCGTTTTTTTAGGGTCTTTCCTATTGCTCATGTATGTACCTTCTTTCTTCTTTTCAATTATTCAACAATTACAATTTACATAATTAGGAGACTAACTATATGACGATATAAATAAGCTAGCTTTACTAGCCTATTTATATCGTCATATTTATAGTATGGCGCCTAATTACTTTTTTTGTCAATTTATTTTTGATTTTTAAGCAGTAAAATTGTTTATTAAAAATTTATTAATTAGCTGATTTCGTTAAACTATTTAAAATGAAAATTTTTCTATAATTATTTTTCTTCTACTCTATCTAGCCATTCATTTATTAACGAATTAAATAAAACATCCTGCTCAATCTGCAAGTTATGTCCCGCTTTATCTAAAACCGCAAAAGTAGCTCGTGGAAATTTATCAAGCATATCCCAAGCATCTTTATAGCCTGTTACTGAATCCTGTTTCCCTAATACAAAGAGGCTTGGTTTTTCATACAGCGATAACTGACTATCCACATCAAATGAAAAAGCATATTGCTTCATTATTTTTGTTAAAAACGCCTCATCCGCTAATTTAATACCTGATATGATTTCTTCAAGATAACGTTGCCAATTATATTCATTAAGCACTACAAATTTCGAACTGAAACTCTCACATTCTTCATTACTTAACTGAGATAAAAACTTTTCATCTCGGTAAATAACCGTATGCGGAGGAAGCTGTCTCTTGCTTATATCCGGAATAATCAAAGGACAAATAAATGCTGCGCCATCTATTTTTTCTTTTCTTTTGGATATAACTCCTCTAGTTATGTATCCGCCATATGATTCACCTACAATTAAAAAAGATTCATATGGAATAATTGTATCTATAAATTTTAAAACAAGATCTAACATTCCATCAGAGTTTTGAATAGATTCATGTCCCTTCGTTTTCCCCATACCTGGCAAATCGATATAAATCCGTTTCCAACCTTCTCTTTGTATAAAAACAGGCTCCATACATCCCGACATCAATCTATGATCAGGAGAAAAACCATGAAGCATAATAATTGGTTTACCAGAACCATAAATTTCATAATGAACTTTAACATCCCCTATTAAGCATTCCATTATATCCACTCCGAATTTTCAGTATTTTCACTACTATAATAAAGGAAAAGTTCTATCTTTCCAAACAATTTATCTTATGTTTCTTATTGTTAAGTAAAGATCATTTTTATTTCTTTACATCCCGCACACAGTTGACATAATATAATTATATACATCTTGTTAACTACGTGCTTGCAAGAAGGTTTCTAAAAGCTGTTTTATTTCTGCTATATAACATCATTAGTTTTCGCACGATATACATGATCATAATTTTCAAACCGTCTAGCGAAAAGTGAATAAAAATATAGAATTCGATTGTTTTTATTCATCCCAATGTCTATATTTATTTATCTCACTCTTTTTTCTAAATGCATCTTCTAAGTCAATATCGAGTTTGTTAGCAAGATCAAAAAGATTCCATATCACATCATAAATTTCAAAACCTAACTGTTCCTTTAGTTTATTAATATCATCTGAATCATGTTTTGAAGAGATTTTTAAGACTTCTTGAACAACCTCTCCTATTTCTGTAACCAAAAATAATGCTCTTTCTTCAATCGTTGCGTTCTCAAAACCTTTATTTTTACTAAACTCTCTAACTTCTCCTTGTAATGTAGATATTTTCATTTTGCCAACCTCCCATCTGGAAACTCAGTAGAAATAAGTTTCTTTAATTCGCCATTATCACTATACTTACGCCCTAAAACATTAAATAGTATTAGTGAATGGGCCAAAATAATAAAATATTTTTTGTAAATTATAATCTCAACACCTTATTACTCTTCCTCAAATAACTCAAGTTCCCTCTCCACAAACTCCATCAACTCTTCAATTGTTTGCATCGTAAAGTCAAAACGAATACCTGCTGCTTCATACACTTCTTTTACTGATTTTGTACTTCCTAAAGATAGCGCCTCTTTATAATTGATTAAAGTTTGTTTTGGATTTTCTTTAAATTGCTTATACATCTGCAGAGCACCTATTTGTGCAATTGCGTACTCAATGTAGTAGAATGGCACCTCGAAAATATGTAAAATAGACAACCACTTTGTCTCTAACCAATTTTCATAGCCTTCCCAATTCACAAAGTTAGAGTCATATGTTCTTGTTAGTTCTTTAAATTTCTCTTTTCTTTCGGCATGTGTATGGTTTGGATTTTCGTACATCCAATGCTGGAATTGATCGACCACAGTAATTATAGGTAAGTATTGTACCATCAATCGAAGTTGCTCACGCTTTGCTGTATTGAAATCTTCTTGATTTGGATAAAATGTATTCCAATACTCCATCGTTAGGAGTTCCATTGTTGTGCTCGCCAGTTCTGCTGTTTCCATAGGAACATTTCGATATGGCCCTAGTTCAATGTCTTTCATAAGTTCATTATGAATACAATGCCCCATTTCATGTAACAGTACCACGACATCATCTTGTGTATTACAACAATTCATGAATATAAACGATTGTTTAGAAGCAGGTAAAGATTCACAAAAACCTCCTGGTGCTTTTCCTTTACGACTATCTAAATCTAAGAGATTCTTTTCTTTCATCTCATGTAGTAATGCAGAAAAACGAGAATCAACATTTTCTAAAATATGAAAACATCCTTTTACTAATTCGTCTACATTTTGTACTGGTTGTAAAGGCTTCTCGTTTTTTGGAACTGCTCTAATGTCCCAAGGTCTAAAAGTATGTAATCCTAAAGTTTTTTGCTGTTTTTCTTGAAGTTTCTTCTGTAACGGAACAACATATTGACGCATTGCTTCTGCTAACTCAAGACATTCGGTTGCTGTATAATCAAATCGTTCATATTTTTTAAACATATAGTCGCGGTAATTTTGCAAACCAACATTTTGAGCTTTTTGATGCCGCAACGCAATTAACTTATCCATAATAATTTGAAGGTCCTCTTCAACTGATAACATACTTTCTTGAATAAGAGTCATTGCATTTTTTCTAACCGTACGTTCAGGATTTTGAAGATACACCTGCATGTCGCTTAACGACTTTTCTTTACCTTTCCACATTACCGTTAAGTTACCTGTAATCTCGAAATACTTCGTTACTAACTCATCTTCTTTAATTTCTAAATCTATATTTTCTTCATTGAACAATTCAATGGCATTTTCTACTTTTTTATCCAATAAACCAAAATATTTAGGATCTAGCTGTAAACGAAATGGAGATTTATAGTATTTTCTGTCTAGTAAGCTTTTGTAGTGTTTCACTAATGGGTGCACATGCTTTTGATCAAAATCGAAAGCTTCTTTCGCTTGCTTGTCATCAGTGCTACACTGAAATTGAATATAATGTTGTTTGAGCTGTTCTTCTACTTCATCTAAAAATTGCGACTGTCGCTTCAACGACTCTTCAAGTTCCTCGCTAGATTGAATCTCTGTTTGTAATAAATCTTCAAATTGTTTGTGTAGCGTTTGTAAATCTCCGATAACGAAATATTCAGTATTATCCATACGTAAGATACCCCCTTCATACGATATTCTTCGCAACAAGTTTTAAATGCTCAGCAGGAATAATTTGTTTCACTGCTTCCTGCAAATCCTCTGCCAATACTTCTTCAATATGCTCCAAAGCAACTTCTAATATGCTGCACTCCATTGTTTCTACATTAAGCAGTGAATAATGCTCATTTTTCTTAATTACCAAATATCTATGATCTTCTGTTACTAATAAAGCTCCTAGTTGAATTCCTAATACTCTATCATCTTCAAATTTCATATATATTCCTCCTATCTAAATAAATTTTACAATAAAAGGATATAAGAAGATACAAAATTATACAGATCGTATTAAATCGCGATGAAAGGGCATTTTCTTAAGTATAAAGGACTAGAAATTTGCTTAATAAGAAAATCAGCAATATCTCCATTATAAATTTTCAAACCAGGGATATCTCTTAAACTCACTTTTATGCTACCAGTGGCTACCCCCTCCATTACAAATGGTAAACGAATAAATGTCCAATTGAGATTACTTTTCAACAGCAGATTTAACTCTTCATACTTGTCTTTCATCATATTTGGAAAAAGAATTCGAAACATCCTTGCTCCCATTTTATTAAGGAAGCTTTTATGATCTCCTTATACATCGAACGATCCACCCGAAACCACTATATATCTTAAAGACACCTCAATCTCCCTTTGAATAAAAATGATTTGCTGTATATAAAGAAAAGAGACATACATTTGTATCTCTCTTTTCTTTCCACATTTTTCATTATACCAATTTGGCACTGTATCTTATTCAAATTTCTTACATACTTCTTTAGTAAATCATTGCTTTTTTTATATTTTTTACGAATTATCACTGACATCTCAAGTAGTATTTCCTAATTAAGATATTAATTCTTCTCCAATAATTTTTACTTCTGTTTCTAATTCTACGTTAAATTTAGATTTTACCGTTTCCTGCACATATCTGATAAGTTTTACATAATCACTCGCTGTACCTTCACCTACATTCACCATAAATCCTGCATGCTTAGTAGATACTTGGACACCACCTATTTGTTTACCTTGTAACCCACTATCTTGAATTAACTTACCAGCAAACATACCTGGAGGACGTTTAAAAACACTTCCACAAGATGGATATTCTAATGGTTGTTTTGATTCACGTAAAAATGTCAATTCATCCATTTGTTCTTTAATTTTATTGTAATCTCCTTCTTGTAAAGCAAATGTCGCTTCTAACACAAGGTATCCTTCTCTAGAAATGGAACTGTTTCTGTATTCTAATTCTAAATCATCTTTATTTAAATTAAGAATTTCGCCGTCTCTAGTTAGAACTAACACACTTTCAATAACATGTGATATTTCGCCACCATATGCTCCTGCATTCATGTATACTGCTCCGCCAACTGTTCCTGGAATGCCACAAGCAAATTCTAATCCGGTTAGATGATTTTCAAGTACAAATTTAGAAGTATCAATAATAGTTGCTCCGCTTTGAACAATGACCTTATTATCTTTTAATGAAATATCTGTTAACTTGGTTAAATTCAGAACAATTCCTCTAATACCGCCATCTTTAATAATTAAGTTTGAACCATTACCTAAAATAGTAAACTCAATATTATTTTGATTTGCATATTTTATTACATCTTGTACCTCTTGATACGTAGTAGGTAAAATAAAATAGTCCGCATTTCCACCTGTTTTAGTGAAAGTGTATTTTTTTAACGGTTCGTCTTTTTTAACTTTAGTATTATCTAATATATTTAATAAATCGTTGTATACTTTATCCATTTCCATAACCTCTTTACCTAGAATCTGTCTTATCCATTATAATGCATTTCATTTCAAAAAGACTAATGTATTATTTTTGAAAAGATTCAAACAATATTTCGTGGTTAGGAAAGGCCTTACTATTTTGTGTAAATAACCACTTTTGCTTATTCTTTAATAAGATACTTTTTGTAACTATAGTTTTAGAATAAAGTTTGAATAATAATTCCTCAGTTTGGGTTGTATTTGTTTTCAAATTCCGTTTTTGCAGTTTTAGTATATTTGTTAACAAACTCTGTTTTTGCTTCCGTATATCCATCTCTGTCATGTTCATATTTATCTATTAAGCTCATTTTCAAGTTACCATATTCTTTTGCAACATCTTTATGTAATTGTAAAAAATCTCTAAAATACAATTCATTCCAATTGCCTATATACCGAACATGAATATGAAATACTTTTTCAGCAAATCCACTTTCTGTATAACCTTTCATAAACATTAAATGAGGTGCTGGCTTTTGTGATTGCTTTTCGATGATATATCCGTTTTTCTCTAACACATTAACTAAAAATTTCAAATCGCAGTCTTCTGTTATTTCAAGCAATATATCTATCGTTGGCTTTGCTAATAATCCAATAACAGAGGTACTTCCAATGTGATTTATTCGTTCAATAAATTGTTTACCAATTATATTGCTAAATAATTTTTCTTCTTGTAAATACCAATCTTTCCATATTGGATTATGCTCTTTCAAAATAATCGGAAACAGTTCCCACAATTCCTCTAGTGACATTTCTGATAAGCTCCTACCCACTATACAATCCTCCATTTTACTTAGTAATCCGTTTTATAAAATTTTATTTCAGAGTTGCATTCATACTCTAAAATATTAATGCAACATCTCCATTTCTTAATCCTAAATCTTTTCCATCTTTGTAACCTGTATCTTCGCAGGGTAAGATTCGAGTATTTCACTATACTCTATTCTAACTTTGTCACCTGTTTGTAATTGCTTTACTATACTTGAATTATTAATGTGTAAAACAGCGTCAGCGGGAATTTTTCTTTTTAATCTTTCTTCTAAGTTTTTTCTGTCATAATCATCTTTTAAATGCTTCTCTTCAATGAAAAACACAGCATCTCCCTTAAGCAAAATATAGCCATCTATCCAATTAGAAGCCGCATTATTATCTGTTTTCTTTGTAGATATTTTTAATTCATTACTTGTATCTGTTTTCCACATTAAAACCACTATGAAGATCAGTACAAAAAATATAATCATACCAACTGTTTGCATACTTTTTTTCATTTGCATCTCTATCACCTAACATACCTTTTCTAAAACATTCATTACTAAATAGTAAAAAACCATAAATGAGATTCCTACACTCTAATTTCTTTTAGACTATGTTAATTAGTAGCGTTGGTTTAGCACCGACATTTAAACCTCTCATTTGTACAACAAGAACGGCGAGATATTAGGTATTTGACCTATATTGACGAGGGGAAATTGGAGCCACAGTCTATATTTATCTAAATCTTCACATATTAATTAGATGGTAGTAAATTCTCGAACAGTTGTTATAAAAGATTCCTTCTCTTCAACAAAAGGAAAATGATTACTATTCTTAAAAATTTCTAATTTAGAATCTGAAATTAATGTATGCATTTCTTTTGAGTACAAAACAGGACATTGTACATCATATTGACCACAAAGAATAAGAGTAGGAAAATTAATATGTTTTAATTTCTCTCGAACATCATAAGTTTTAATGTCTTTGTTATAAGCTCTCATTCTTTTTCTAATAATTTTACTAAAGGATAGTTCACTAAAATATTCATTATACTTTTCTGGTTCATAGAGAGACAATTCAATCAACTTTTTATTAGCTATTCTTTTTTTATCTTTCGAAACAAAGGGTAACATCAATGCTAAAAATATTTTGGATACCTCTTTACGATGTTGACCAGTTTTAAAATTATATAGACAACTTTCCGAATTTAAAAACTCATTAGATGCGGCAGTATCACATAATATAAGGGAATCTAATACCTCGGGTTTACTGGTAGCATATGTTAATCCTAAAAATCCACCCGCAGAATGCCCAGCAAAAGACCATTTTGGGTATCCTAACTCAGTTCGTATGCTTTCGAGGTCCTTAACTGTCTCATTCATTGTCAGTTCATTTGAGTTTCGAGCTTTTGATGAATTTCCAGCCTGTTTTAAATTAACTAAAATAACCTTATAAAACGATGATAGGCAATCTGCAAAAATCGAACCTCTAATGGAGAATTCTTGGTATAGATGTGTTATACACAAAGGTTTTCCATTACCAGTAATAAAGATTTCAAAAGAACCTCTTTCTGTATTAATAACCTTCTGTTCATAATTTACCAATTCATTCACCTACTTTACACTATTTCCAATTCTGTATGTATTTCTAAATTTCTGATATTATTCCCCTTAACATCAACTTAAAACTCAAAACAAGCGTTCTTGTTTGAATCAAATATCAACAGTGTTCATTAACAAATCCTACTTTTAAAGAATATAGTAAATATGTAACCATATATTCGCACGCTTTCTCACAAGCTAACATCTTAAATACTTTTTGTTCTTCTATTGTTTTATCATTCGCTTGATCTGAAGCAGCTTTTAAACAAAGAAACAGTTTTTTATTCACATAACAAACATAAGAAAATGCAGCAATTTCTTGATCGACCGCAAGAGCTCCGTATACTGTCTGAAGTAATTCTCTCGTTTCTGAACTACGAATACGCTGGTCACCTGAAACAAATGTCCCGTAATGAGAGTTGTAAGCTGACTGCAACTTTTTCATTTCTTTAATCAACTGTTTAGAAGGTTGAATACTTGCTGCTCTGCCTGTATACAAATCAAACGGATCCATTCCCGTTCCTGCTCTGGTTACATCATGTTGCATAACTTTAGTAGCGACAACAATATCACCGTTTTTCACCTTGTTTGATAAACTGCCGCAAATTCCTGTCATAAATAGCTGCTCAGGTTGGAATTCACTAATAAGAAGTTGAACACAACTTGCACATTGTACTTTTCCGACTCCAGTTATGACAGAAATCAATTCAATGCCGTTCAGATTATGAAAATGAAACTCCCAAGCTGCTCGTTTTTCTTTCTGATAGCTTGGATAATATTTATGTAAATACGTAAGCTCTGGTTCCCATGCTGCTACGATAGCAATCCGCTTCATATATAAAATTCCTCTCTAAATATTTATTTTTATTAAATATAGTACATCCTCACGAATTAAAGTTAATGATAATCTAATTATGTATCCTTAAAACATAATACAAGTTTTTATTTTGTCATATATACCATCATTTACTTCGCTCTTTACAACCAATACCCTTCTTTCTCCTTTTGAACATAGTAGAGCTCATGAAAAAACGCTATTCTTTTCTTGTATTTCTACAAAAAGAATAGCGTTTTTAAATTTCTTGGGCATTCTGAAGGTAAGTACTTTATTTAATGTATCTTCAAAAGAAATCCCCATCTTTAAGCACAAAGTAAAAAGTGAAGTACACCCTAGAAGAGGTAATGTGGAGATCCATTTCAGTTAGGCACAGCTTAACTCACTTATACAAATACTCAATTGTTATTATAGTGAACATACTCTATATCCGATATTCTCACTTGTTTATAGGATTTAGACTGGATTAAAGAGCCAATTACTAAAAAATCGTCTTTAAAAATTGAACTTATGTAAATTGAGTTTACTGACAATATGGTACCATTCCAAAACACATTTTACTTATTTACTAAATATTATTGGCATATCATCAACGTATCTCTTCCAAATCATATGATCATATCCATTCCCCCAATAACCCTTCAACAAATAATCAGGATCTCCAAATTTCTTCTTCCATACCTTCTGTGCATTTGTATACCCACTATCTAAACAAAACTCTTTCATTCCCCTGCTTAACAAGGTAAGAAACATTGCATTTAAAAGTAAATTCCCTATACCACGCCTTTGGTAATTTGGATGTACAAATACCGTTCCTATTTCAAACTAACTCTTAATTCATCAAACCAGCGAGCACAAGCAATTGTCTCTTCAGGTACTCGATCATGACTTTCAAAGTACCACCATGATGAAAGGATACAGTGAGATAGCCCCCACGCTATCATTCTTTCTTTGTCTAGTTGAAGTTCCTCTGCCAATTGTTGTATGCGATTTGCTAATACCTTCTTTGGATTTGATTTATTAAATAAGTGATTTCTTAAATACGCAATTGTTTCATATTCTGCTTCGCCGATAACTCCCTTTGGATCAATCGCAAGCCATTGATCCGTCCCCATACATAAAGCGTTGTCGTGATGTAAATCACCATGAAGCAAAAGCGGTTTTGAAATTGTTTTGATTAATTGTGGAAATAAATCTTCTGCTTTATTGACAAGGTCTTTTGGTAATGGTCCTGTATCACCATCAAAATGTACTCGTAACCGCTGCAATCCTTTTGACCATTGTTCAATAGAAGGGAATGTATATAGAGTAGGAACTGGTTTCCAAAGTTTTTTCATCGTTTGTCCAATAATTGTCGTTGCTTTTTCTTCATTTTCTATATAGGCAAGTGACATACCTGGTTTGATATATTCTAATAGTAAATATCCATATTCAGAATCTGAATCAAGTAATGTCACTGTTCCTTCTCCTTGAAAATAACGAAGTGCTTCTATTTCATTCTTCAAATCATCACTAGGGACACCGAGTTTTAGCACAACATCTTGTCCATTTTCCTTTCGGGCTATACTAACATAGTTATAAGATAGATTGGAACACGGTTGAATGACTTGTAGTGATAATTTTTCTTCAATCTCTTGAATCGTACTCGGAAGCTTTTCAATCCACTGCTTTCCTTGTTCTCCGTGAACATCTTGTATGGTTGTTTTAAAAGATGAAGGTATGCATAACATTGTTTATTCCACTCCTAATTTCTCTTTTAAGTCAAAATAAGCATCCTGTAACCATAGATGAACTACTTTTAGATTCTGTTTTCGCTCCCATAAGTATGAAATGTAAGCAAAACAAGCGTGTTCTAATGACTGTTCTAACGCTTCTTGAATTTCTGTAATATATGGAGGTGTTCCACTTTGGTCCCATTTAATTTTATCTGCAACAAATAACACCATATCTAAAGGTGTCGCATTTTTTCTTAATGTTGTATGACAGCTAATTGCATTTAATATCGTTTCGTTTTCCACTTTAAAAATATCGTGTGCAATTCTTTTTGACAGTTTTTGATGAATAATCATCGGAAATATCCTTTCTTCCTGTAGCACTTCAATTTGCATCGTCTCTGCTACTTGAATACGCTGGTCATTTGGGATAATGGCACTAATATCATGGAGATAGCCAGCAATCGCTGCTGCTTCCTCATCTAATTCAAATCTCTTGGCAATTCTTTTTGCTTCATTCGCGACTCTAACAGAATGCTCGTATGTGTGAAGTTTATTATATTGTTCTAGCATTTGTTTAATATCTAGCTCCCAATCTCCTGTTAGAGAAATGGAATTTATCATTTGGTTCATTCTCTACTCCCCCTAAAAAGCTTCTAGTTTCTTAATTTTTATTCTAGAAATATACAAATAATCCTTTTTATTACGTTACATGAAATTTTAAAATGATGATTATATTAGGATACGGAACATGATTTAAACAATTATTATGTAAAAAAAACAGCAGAGTTCTTTACAATCTCTGCTGCTGTCTGTTATTTAACTGCTAGCTTAAAACAATTTTTTATTGAATACACCAACGTTACCAAACTTTCGATATGGTTAGTGAATTTTTTAAGCAAGATTTCTTTTTATATAATCTATTCTTATTTAATCGGTTTTTCTGTTTTTAAAACAAATGAACTTAATGCAGGAACCTTAACCTTATTATCATGGAAAACATAAAGCACTTTATTTCCTGCATGTTCACCATCTACTAGTACTTTCCAAGGACCTTTTGATGGAAGAGTAATTTCCACGGCTTCTCTATTCGCATTGTGAGCTACAACAAAATATTCGTTTTTATTACCATTTGCTTTTCCATCTATTGTATAAGCTACAACATTTTTTGGCGCATCAATGAACGCTAGATGTTTTTTTATTTGTTCAGCAGATGTCATGCGAAAAGCTGGATGGTTGTTACGCAACTCTATTAAGCCTTTCATATAATCTACTTCTTTACCAAATGCCGCGCGGCGCACCCAATCCATCTGGTTAATAGAATCAGGAGATTTGTAGCTATTATGATCCCCATATTTTGTACGCATGAACTCTTGACCTGCATGCAAGAATGGAATCCCTTGCGATGTTAATATGATGGAAGAAGACAACTTGTGCATTTGTTTACGTACTTCTTCACTGTCGCCAGGATTAGTCAACGCAAGCTTATCCCATAATGTATTGTTGTCGTGTGCTTCAACATATGTCAGAACTTGCTCAGGATCCTGATAAGTAGACACTTTTTTATCATAATCCATACCAGCCGTAATTCCTTTTTTCATGCGCTCTTCCATGTTTTGGTTTCCGTTCACAAAACCATTATCCTTCTCCTCAAATACACTGCCTTTCAATCCATCACGAATATCGTCATTAAAATGAGCGATTCCTTTCATTTTCTCCGCATTTTTTTGAGTTGCCTTCAACTCAGACGCAAGAGGGGTATTTAAATCCCACCCTTCTCCATGAATAATAATAGAAGGATCAATTTTATTAACGGCTTTACGTATCACATTCATTGTTTCGACGTCATGAATACCCATCAAATCAAAGCGGAATCCATCTAAATTATACTCTTTTGCCCAATACGTGACAGAATCAACCATGAATTTCCTCATCATCTTACGTTCAGAAGCCGTATCATTCCCTACGCCAGTTCCATTTGCGAGTGAACCATCCTCGTTGTAACGATAATAATAACCTGGAACTACCTTATGGAAATTGGATTCAGCCGCATTGTACATATGATTATATACCACGTCCATCACAACACGAAGATCATTGTCATGAAGTGTTTGAATCATCTGCTTTAATTCAGTAATTCGAGCAGTCGGCTCATAAGGATTAGTAGAATACGAGCCTTCTGGTACATTGTAATTTTTCGGATCATATCCCCAGTTATATTGTGGTTCATTTAACTTTTCTTCATTTACTGAAGCATAATCAAATATCGGTAAAAACTGGACATGAGTAACACCAAGATCCTTAATATGATCAAGACCTGTTTTTACGCCTTCGGGTCCTCTCGTTCCTTTTTCTGTTACACCAAGATATTTCCCTTTATGTTTAATACCACTTTCAGGTTGAATGGAAAGATCACGTACTTGCAACTCATAAATAATCGCATCTTCCGGATTTTTAAATTTTGGTTTTTTATTCCACTTCCAATTTTTCGGATTTGTTTCTTTTAAATCAACGACTGCCCCTTTATCACCATTCACAGAAGCAGCACGCACATATGGATCAACGGCCTCAGTCCATTTATCACCAATCTTCACCTTATATGTATAAAAAAGGCCTTTTTGATCACCTTTAAGCTTTGCCGTCCAAGTTCCTTTTTCACCTTGTCCCATATTTATTTCAGTACCTTTTTCATCATTCCATTTTTTGTAAGCGACCAACTTTACCTCACTCGCAGTAGGAGCCCACAAACGGAACTTTGTTTCCCATGGCGTATATACATTACCTAAATCATTACCATCATAATAAAATAAATGATCAAATTCCTCGCTACGAATTACTTTACCAATTTCAGTATTAGCCTCAATGGAATTTCCCATTTTGATTTTGTATGTTTTTTTTAAATCAAGATTCTTTTCTGTAATGATTTTGACCTTATTGGTCATATCTCCATTATTTGTATCATAAGGACTAACTTTCTCTATGTTAACGCCCTCAATTTCAATTTTTTGCTCCTTACTATTGAATGGAACATTGGTAGTTATAGTAATTTCATTGAAACTATCAATAGTGGCCTTCTGAATAGAAAGTTCAGAAGAAGGTTTAGAATTGTATACTTTATCATCGCCAGAAAGAACCCATACTTCAGCACGGCCATCCTTAATATTTTCAATCCAACGATCACCACCATCTTTTTCCCATTCATTCGTACGAACTATAAATCCTACACGATTATAGTCACCATCTATTTTCACCTTAGCATACTTACCAAACTCATCTTCCCCAGTAAATTCATAGGACCTGCCACTCGCATTTTCGGCCCACATCCAAAGATTCCAATCTTTTGTATTTCCAGACTTCTCCTTATAATGAATGATAATTTCAGTTGTTTTCGTATTTGAATCTGCTTTCGCAATCTGAAAAGAAAAACCAGATAATAGCATGACCATTACAGTAAGCAATAACATCGTCTTGTTTATTAATTTTTTTGTAATTTGCACTCCATTCACCCTTCCTTAAAATATTACGAACAATTGATTATGTTCATTTCAAAACTAT
Source organism: Bacillus sp. S10(2024) (assembly GCF_050473865.1). NCBI lineage: Bacteria > Bacillati > Bacillota > Bacilli > Caryophanales > Bacillaceae > Bacillus > Bacillus sp. S10(2024). The sequence goes on from NZ_JBFLUR010000002.1 coordinate 1,331,023, forward strand.
GTGTTACTAACTAAGTAACACGGCTTAAGTTAATCTGAAAATCTCTTTATAACACCCCCATATTGAATGTATTCGTATTTATTTCAATAATCTTTTAATAAGAAAATCAAACATAAAAAGAAATAACAAAAATCTACGAAAACGTTTGCATTAAATCACAAAAAAAGATTTACTTATTCCTTGTTATATCGCTAAATATCAAAAGATCATAGAAAATCTTTTTAGGAAACCGTTTGTTATCGCTTTCAATTTTATAGTACTTTCTATAAAGGGGTCAATATATTATTAATTATCCGTTTTTATTTTGTGTACATATTTCAAATTCTGTTAACATTTAAAGTTGTAAATCCTTTAAGAGAAAAATCATGGATATATTTTGACTTTGAGACTTCATTTTAGCTTCAACACATAATAAAAACTCCCCTAAATACATTCACGTATTTAGGAGAGCTTGGGATTACTTTATTAAACGGTTCTACAAAAATGGAAACAACGACAGGGTTTAAGAATCTATTAAATTTGTAAAAGTGAAATATATTCATTTGTTTGTTCATCAGACTCATCACTAATGACTCTCCTTATTGGGTATGTTTTTTATCAGTACCCGAGGAACTCACAAAATGGTAATCTACATTAGCGTTCCTTAACCACTTTCTACTTAACATGCCCACTGTTTGCATTAGCTTTTTAGCTTGTACTTTTTAAATTTTCTTTCTTCATCCTCAGAATCTAGCAAAATAACATTTCAAAAGCCATTCATTTTTTAATTGATATGAATTCTATTGGAATAGAATCTGAAAGCCATACCTTTTCATTTCCTAGATAAAATTTAATTCCTTTTTTTTGAGCTTCTTCTGTATCAATTATTAAGATAACAGGAACAGAGCTTTTTCGTTTACCAACTAATTTAGCTATTTCTATATCTTCCGAAAGATGAACATATTGCCTAGACATTGGTAATAAACCAAATTCGTTAATGGACTCCATAAATTTTGGTGAAGTCCCATGATATAGTTTTCTTGGCGGTATAGCTTCCTTTTTAGTAATCTTCATTGGGACAGAATGACCATATAAAGCTCTAATTTTTCCATTTGATAATTCGTGCCGCTTTTTTTCTGATATTAAAATCATTTTTTCTATGTCTGCTTGCGTAATATTTTCCCATTCTTTTGATTGATGCAATGCAGTTAATAACTGATTAACTGGCACCCATCCTTCGTCATCTAGTTCTAATTCATACTTCCATGGGGCATGACGAAGCGCATAAGAAATTTCTTTGCTCATTTTCTGGTAATTCATACATTTTCCCTCCTACCAAAACCTCTACTTATTCAGCTATAAATACATACATTTTGCTATTTTCAAGGAAGGTTGCAAAATATATGCAAATCCCCAAAATCTAGTTCTTCTGAATCCAAATCTACAATCTTATCTAATCATTCATAATTTTCAATCCTTCAACTTAAAAACCTATAACAACAATAACCTTCCTAAGATAATGCACTTATCAATTATTCATATAAATTTTCAATCTCAGTAAACCAAAAACATCCCATTTTTCATTAAACTCCTCTGGTAAAATCATTTTTTGACCTTTCTGTTTTGTAAGTATTGTTGTTCTTTATGTAAAAAGTCATTAAAAAAACTGATTAATCTTACTATATTTTCTTCTTCAGAGTATAGCAATGGATTATAGCCGTCTCTAGGAGTTATATAATTAACAAACCTTTCCATATCTTCTGGATAATCAAAGTCAGTATATACTTCAACAATTTTATTTAATAATTCTTTAGGTTCATCTTGATACATTTCTTTTAAACATTTAAGAATACTAAACCTCCATTTTCTTTTTTCACATTTCCATATACCAGAATCCTTTAATAGGTCTTTAACATTTATCTCTTTCAATATGTTCTCTAGTATTCTCTCATATTCAATGTCATTTTTTCCCCAAGCAAGTTCTGCAATGAACTGATTATTACATTCTTGATGAGTAGATAAAAATTCCACAGCATAATTAGTTATGTCACTATTTTTAATTATACTAAGTTCTAGGCCTACATATATTGTTTGCCAGTCATATTTTATTTTGCTTTGTTTTAAAATATCTATAGAATAATCCATTATATTCACCTTTAACCTTTTGGATTTTGATTAGAAGAACCTGTAATCATGTTTAACCTGAGAACTAATAACTAGTGCTACTTTTCTTCTAATTTTCGCTTTAGATATTCAGCAATTTTTGTTTGTCCAAATTCTCTAGCATATTCATAGGCATCCATATTGTTAATCCTTTCACCAGTATATCTAATTGAAATATCTATACCCTTTTCAACTAGAAATTCGACTACTTCTTTATGTCCGCCATAAATTGCTCCAAATAATGGGTTTCTTTTTGCTAAGCTCACATCTAATTCTGTGCCAACCTCTATTAGATACTTTACTATTCCCAAATGCCCTGCTCCTGCTGCCAAATTTAATGCAGAGGCATCGAATGCACCACCTCTAGCGTCAATATCTATACCTTTTTCAATTAGATACTTAACTATTTCAAGGTGTCCTTTCTTTGCTGCTACATGCAACCACGTACCAAACGGAGTCATAGTATTCAATATTTCTGTATCATTTCCTATTAATTGTTTTACCTCATTAATATCACCAAGTTTGATTGCATTCCTTATTGCTTTGTTTATACTTTTTTTATCCAAAACAAATCCTCCTTAATTTTAATTTATCTTCTACTAGCTCATTCCCCTAATTCTTCAAGAACTTCAACAGCCTCTAATTGATTTACAACGTTTTCTAAAGAAGTAAAGCTACGTTCCTTTTTCACAGCATTGGGGTACAAGGTTTTCCTTACCAACTCTAAGAAATTATAATTCATCCCATATTATTTCAGAGCAACAACTTGATCGTTGCGTTGAGATATGGTGAGTTTGTTTCTTAGTTAATTTCTTTATTTTATATAATTCGCCAATCATATAAAATAAAGAAGACTAGCGATTTATGGATATAACCATAGTTAAAAGTAATAAAAATTAGAACCCCTTATTAAAATTTTCATAAAGAATAAGAAGAAAGGAGTAAGTTTATCAATGATTGTAGTAAAGAATGGAACATTGCAAGTGCCTGGAGCAAGCATCTACTATGAAGTACGTGGAAATGGCCCTGTACTTCTTTTGATTCATGGCGGTGGTGGTGATGCTGACAAATTCCTTAAAATTGCTGAGCATCTTGCTGATCGGTATACCGTTGTTACTTACGATCGCCGGGGCCACTCCCGCAGCAATCTCGCCAATCGAACTGAAGATTACTCCGTGGAAACACATAGTGACGATGCTCATCGCCTCATAGCCAAATTGACCGATGAACCGGCGTATGTATTCGGGAGCAGTTCCGGTGCTGTCATCGGACTTAATCTATGCATACACCATCCGGAACAAGTAAAGCTACTAATACCTCACGAACCAGTCTTATTGCAGCTTTTATTTGGTGAGGAGCAGGTCCAAGCCAGAAAATTTATGGAAGACCTTAAGAAGAATCATCGAAGTGAGGTCGTAAAGTTATTATCAAATTTGGGAGTGGACACTAACAATCCCGAGCATTCAAAGGATGTGCAAACAGAGCGTAGTTTCAGTAATTCAACGTATTTCGTTGAGTATGAAATCCCGGGAATTCTTAATCATTCGCTTGATATCGATGCTTTGAAGAATGCATTAAAATCTTCATCAATGCAGGCACTTCCAGCCGGCGGAAATGCCTCACGGGATTTTTTCGCTTACCGCTGCGCAGTCAAATTAACAGAACAACTTGGAACAGAGATCGTGGAGTTTCCCGGACATCATGGGGGATATAACACAAGTCATCATAAAGAGTTTGCTGAGAAGTTACACGAAATTTGTTCTTCACTTTTATAAGGATAAATAAAAACTAGCACATTTCATTTTGCTAGTTTTTATTTATTCCAGGACTACGATTCATCCAAATCATTCCCAAACATTAAATTATCGATTTCTTCTATGTCTTTTGCAATCCCTTCTATTGTCTCAATTAAATTTCTTACCATTGCAAGTGTAATCACTTCTTCATCTTCATAAATTTTTATACTCGCTCCAATTTCAGCAACCAATTCCTCTTTTGAATATTCTTCTGAGCCAAAATTGACTATCACTGAAGTGTTTCCGTCTCTCTTTAATCTACTGGAATGGCCTGTTGAATGAATAAATACATGAAATAAAGTGCTATAGTATCCTTCAACTTTCGGGAAATCCTTCATGGGAGGTACATTTACATGGTCCATAGCAGGCTGATAAAATGCCCCTTACTCAACCATATTACAATTACCTTCCAAACTTATACTTCTGTATAACTAAGTCTTTATCATCATATCTAGGGTCTAACTTAACTTCACCTTTATACTCAATGATTCGTACCTTGTCAGTCGGGTACACCATATCGTAAAGTTCCTGTTTCACCCATATCTTTTTCATTTTGTTATTGTCAAACAACTCTAAAGTAGGGTGTTTCAGTATGATATACTCTTCTTCAATGTGTTTCCCAAGAACCATAACCTCTTTTGCTTTGCCGTTTTTAACTAATTCATCGTTTTGATACCTCTCTATAACTGACAAGACCAAACAGAATAAGACGAAAATACCTACATACATCCAAGCTTTCTTCCTTCTCTTTTTCTTGTATGCTTCAAGTTCCATAATATACTCTTCAAGTTCATACTCTGTATACTCTTTCACAGATGAATCTAAGTAGTAGGTTTTTCCAAACTTTTTACTCGTAAACGCAATGTAGTCGTTTGAATACTCAGTGTCTTTCTCTAAGTTTATGAATTTCTTTTCACCCATAACATACCCCTTTATTTGTCTCCTATTATAACTACCCCAACTAGCAAGAAAACGATAATACTGATAATAACAAGGGTTGTTCTCTTACTTAATTGTTTATTAGAACCTTCTAATACAGCCCATATAATGATAGGAAAGAGAAGAATGCCAATGAGAATTTCCACTAACTTGTTATTCTTTTCCTCTTTTGAGTTCTCTTCTTCTATCACAGGTTCTACTTTATTTGGTACTTTCCTTAAGTTTATCGGTTTCTTCTTTTTCTTACGTCTGTGATTCATTTACCATACCCCTTACTTTGAATCGTAACTTTCAAATAGCATAGTCTTTCCTTTGTACTCAACAACCTCAATGCGAGAACCAATGTCTAAACGTTTGTATACTTTCTTACTTACGCTACCTGTGTGCGTTTCACCATCTACTTTGTACTTGATTTCATAAGTCTTAAACCCTCTAGGTGTGTACTCTTTCATGTCGACGACTTCCGCTATACTTGACTTACCATGTTGTCTGACTTGTATCTCATTGTACGTTCCTATCCCTATGAGTAGGAACGTACACACTAGAAACACTACAATACAACCAATTCTAAACCGTTTCTTTTTCAATATAATACCCCTTACTTTACATCGTAACTATCCTACATGATTGTCTTTCCTTTGTATTCTAGTACTTCTATTTTAGAGCCTTTGTCTAACTTCTTGTATAACTCTTTATCTATATTCCCTAAGTAAGTCTTATCTTTTATTTTGTACTTGATTTCATAGGAGTTACCTCGCATAGTTGAATATTCTTTCTTATCCACTACTTCTACTATTACTAGTTTACCATACTGTCTGACTTGAAACTCTTCATCCATCATAGCTTCTTTTATACATATATCTCACAGAAGGTAACATTGAACTTTCAAAAAACGAATCTTATTTTTTGAAAGTTTGGCTTTATTAAACAATGATGTTGATTTTATAAGTAAAAACAAAGATCTATTTTATAGTCCTTTTTAGATTTTATTCCCCGAAATATTCGATTGTTACATCTGAATATTCATCTTCACTTAGAACAAATCCAAAATTAAATTCCTCTAAAACAACAACCAAATCATTATGCATTTCTAACATTAATTTCATAATAATCTTTTTACATTTTATTAAGGGTATTGTTATAGCAATTGGATAATCAAGATAGAGTTGATTACTACCCCTAAAATAAAAGCCAAATGTAGAAGGGTAAAATAGAACTGTTTCTTCTTCGTATTTCTTAAAGTATTCAAAAATAAAGTCTATCTTCGATTTGAGTATTTCTTCGTTATATGGGAATTTAAAAAATTTGATTTCATCATTTTTAATACGCTCATAAACTTTTTTATGCACTTCCTCAGATATTTGATAATCAGTATATTCTTTATCCGAAATATCTATGTCGTAGTATTTCTTTAAGTCGTCTACAAGCTGTATCTTTGCTTGTTTTACTTTATTTTTCTTCAGTAACTTCTCTAACTTGCTTTTTCTATCATTAGTCATAAAATCACCCTACTACAAGAATCCATTACTTTATTTAATCGCATTATAAAGGATACGATGATAATCTGAGCTTATCATAAGTGGTATTTGTTGAGAACAAACTACTTACGGTAATATTACCATTGCGATGTTTGATAACACCCAGACATTGAAACAGTCTATTCAGCCTTTACCATCTGATTTGTTTCTATATTTTTAATACAAGTCTCAGCATATAACACATATTCTTTAAAACAATCAATAAATTTGGCGGCTAATGTGTCACAGTGATACCGAATTATGACACGACTCATATAAATTGATGCTTTTAGTAATCCTCCCATCCTTTACTCCATTTTGAAAAAAGATTGATTAAAATGAAGTCTTTTTTCAAAATGGGTATAAAAATGTTTGATTGTTTTGTTATCTGTTATTTCCCTAACGCTCCCGTTACCTTAAATACGTTTCTTCACAATCTTAGTAGTCGTAATAATTCAATCATATATTCCCCATTCAAACAAAAAGTAATGGCTATCAGATTGTCCGAATATGTAATCATAAATATACCCTTTTTGTACTTGTATTGTTTCAATATGATTTAATCTAATTAAAAGTTCTTTAACAACTGATTCTGGTGCATTCACATCAGCTAAATCCCTTTTAAATCTACTTATAAAATCGTCTTTGTTTACTAGCTCTATGCAAGCACATACTCTTGCATAATATGCATTAATCCAGATATCTTTTAGTGCCGTTATCCATTGTTCATCTGAAGGATCTGGCTCCTCACTAATATCCCATTCCTCTACATCGAACAATTCCTTTTTAAATAGTGCAGAAAATGCCTCTTGAATATTATTAAATTGACTTTTTCTAGCGAATATTAAGTCTACTTGCATTGCATATTTATTTTTAAATTCATATACATCAAATGATAAATTTAAAAATCTTACGTTTGCAATTTGTCTGGCAAATAAATTGCGATCGTCAAACAATTCTTGAATTTCTTCATTCATCATAATCCTCACCACTTCTTCCTAAAGTCTTGATATTTTGATTATTGATGTTTAACTAATCTGCGTTGTTGGTTCGATAAGAAAAACGAAGTATAAGTAATTCCAGTTAAATTTTTTTCAATACGTTTTTTCTCATATTGATGAGATTTCCGCCCATTCTTCTGTAGAGGGTGGAACAGGTGGATTAGAATCTTTGTCATTTCTTTGGTTTTTGTTGTATAACTTGATACAACAGATGTAAATGATCTTACGTCGAGAAATACATAAAAACGTTATTCTTTCTAATTCTAATTTATTTAGAAAGAATAACGTTTTTTTGTATTTAAAGGTATTAAAGGCGCTTCACACATTAGACATGAATAATATGTGAAGCGTCTTTATTTTTTGGCTCTGTTAAAGAATTATGTTCATAATCAAAAAATAAGAAAAGCGAAATTCAATCCTGTTACAGTAGTTATTATTAACTGAACACTCATTTCGCTAATAGAATATCCGTATTAAAAAATTCCGAGTAGTCTTGTAAATGATAATCAGCTACATCACATTGACTTTGAAACATGCACGTTGCAATTCCTAATTCTTTTGCAGGTAATAAATCTAATTCTCTGTCTCCAATAACTAGATCGATTCCGTGTTTTGTGTGCAAATGAATATATGCTAATGAATTAGGTTTACGAGGGAAACCATCGTCAATCGTAACCATATCCACAAAGTATTTATCCCATCCATAGTATTTTAAGATCGCTAAAACTCCGTCCCTATGCTTGTGTGTCATAATTACATTTTTATTTGCAAATTTTAAGATTTCTTCTACACCATCAAATGGTTTCATATCTTTTGGAGATAATGTTTTCTTTAATCTTTTTATCTCTTCTTCTTGATTGCTGGAAATGTTATAGTAATTAATTGCATGTGAATATGAAATTTTTAGCTTTTCATAGATTTCCAGTTTATCTACTGCTTCTCCCAACACCAAAGAGAGTATGTTTGTATATGCAGGATACGTATCAAACAATGTTCCATCAAAATCCCATAAAATGTTCAAGTAGATCACCCTTTTATAATTATATCAATATAAATTCGCTAAACTAACATAAACTCCTTCTTTTATAAAACTACCTAGGTTTACTCAAAATCAATATTTTTATTTCACAGATCCTATTTCTTAAATGGGGCCCCGCCAACCAAATGACATAAAACCCACTAACAGCAGTCACAGCAGATCATTTTTTAGTACAATTAAATTAATCAAGGTCTGTGTTAGTAGGATTGTATCCGAGGTGACGAGCCATTGATACGATTTGTCCTTTATGATGAAACTCATGTGTCTCGGTATGAGTTAAAAGCCATAGCGGAGTCGTACTCCATGGTTCTTTTTGCCATTTCACTTCATTTGCTATATTTTCGAACCAGCAACCATTGAATTCATCCAAAAAGCGTTGTACAATCTCATCTACCAACTCAAATCTGGCACGAACTTTCTCGATATCTAAATGCTCAACTTCATAATCAGTTGTAAACGAAAAATCTGCTCTTTTTTTGTTAAATGCGAATGATCCAAGCCAGTATCGATAGCAATCGGCTACATGAATATGGGTCCGTATAATACTTCCGCTTCCAAAATTCGGAACTTCACTGTGCAACTTTTGCAGTGGTATCCCTTCCAAAAACGCAAATAATATTTCTCTGGTAGAACTAATAAAGCTGTATTGTTGCTTTAAAACATCTAACATTCAATATCACTCCTCTTTTATTTCCCATAATCACTGCTACCAGTGGTAATTTAATTCATATTGCTTATCTGCTTTTTAATTTCATCTTTACCAATTTGATAGCCTGAAATTGCCCGAAATATCAATAAGAAAAAGGCATCCCAATCAGATTTACCTGTAAAAAGATTAAATACTAAAGAACATACAAATGCCCTAGGGTAAACAATATTTTTAATATAAAGGAGCCAATATGAAGTTCTCCTTCCTTTTTAATTAAATAATCTACTGATTTTGATGTAGTTTTAACTCTACTAGGCTGAGCAGAACGATTTAATTTCGAATTAGTGAGCCACTTCGCTTCTTTTTAATGTATATAAACAGGAATACTCCACTTGTTTCTAACTTCATCTACTGCCCCAATATGATCAAAGTGGACATGAGTTAAAAGAATAGCCTGGGGTTTTATATCTTGGTCTTTTATGTATTGATTGATTTTGTTTGCTTCGCCATCCGGTTCAAATTTCAAGCAGGTTTTATTTTCGTTAGAGATGATATTTCTCCTGCTAATTCAGGTCAATGCTGGTATAGTACTACCTCAAAATACGCCCTACTCATCTATTAAATATAATTGGCACATCATCAACACATCTCTTTTAAATCATATGATCAAACCCATCAACCCCAATAATTCTTCAGCAAATAATCAGGTTCTCCAAATTTCTTCTTCCATACCTTCTGTGCATTTGTATATCCACTGTCTAAACAGAATTCTTTAATGCCCTACTTAACAAGATAAGAAACATTGCATTTAAAAGTAAATTCCCTATACCGCGCCTTTGATAATTAGGATGTACAAACACAGTTCCTATCTCAGGTAAATCTTTTAATGCACTATTTGTGCAACCGTTAATCAGTTCACTAGCTGAGCCATATTCAATTGTTTCAATAACTTTGCTACAATTTGCATCTACAGCTACCAAAAAGTATCGATTTTCTCCATTGTTATCGAAATCACATTTCAAATACTCTTTTTTATTTTCAATTTCATTTTCGATATCATCAAGTAGTTCCGCTAAACCTTCTCTATATCTTCTAAGTAATCGAATCTAGGTGGTGAGTCAAAGCTGCTAAAAGCGCGGACATTTACACTTTATGAAACTCTGATTCTTTATAATGTTTTTCCACTCTATTTAAAACAACATCACGCTCTTTGTCCCATACCGAATGCCACTCAAATGTTCCCGATTCAAAAAATAGTGGAAACCTTTTTCTAAACCAATCTTGCATCGGTAAATTTAGCACATCTTTTATATCCACCCACACTAACTCTCCTTCAGGCGGCTCATCAAGTAGCTTGCCTTCAAAAGATGTGGCCAAATAATTAAATACCATATATCGTAACTTTGTATTTGGCTCACAAAACTCAGTGATTCCTTTAAAGATAATATCTTTTACGATTAAACCTGTTTCTTCACGTACTTCTCGAATCGCTCCGTCTACAATACTTTCCGGAAAGTCGACTTTTCCACCAGGAGCAATGTACCCCGGAAAACCTAAACGATCCGGACGATTCATAAGGAGAACTTTGTCTCCATCTTGCACCATACACATCGTTAACATTTTGCATTCAAAATTACTCATCAAACATTTCCTCCCTTATGTAGATTCGTTGCTGAAAACTGTATTGTAAGAAATCTCTTATCATTTTTTTCTCGCTAAATACAACGCAACAAATTGTGGTTTTTCAATTTTCCCGCCATGTTTTTCAATTACGTTATGAATGCTATGGAACAATTTTTCTTTTACCTCTTGTGAAAGCAAACGATGGGCAGATTGGGTATGTAATAATGCAATGTAATCATCACTTGTATATGTATCAGTCCATTTATAGATTTTAACAACTAAATTTTGAAACAAATTATACTGCATTGTTAGATTTGTTCGTTCTTCAATTAATTCTTCTGGAGTTGGTAACTGATTAGGATGTAAATGCAGAGCATACTTTTCATAACAAGCTCCAATCTCTTGAAAAACATCTGTATCAGGTTGTAAATGATATGTCCAAAAGAAGGCCATTGTCCCATGTTTGTGCAGTAAATTCACTACTTTCTGATAGCCAATTTCAGGATTTATAAAATGAAACGCTGTTGCTGAAACAGCAAGCGAATATAAATCACCCTGCCGTTCCCAGCTTTCAAAATCCCCTTGATACACGTGTATACCATTCTCATTTCGAAATTTAGAAGCGGTAAATTGTGCTAATTGTTCCCCTAGCTCAATACAATCAATCTGCTTATATCCTAACTGGGCGAGTCCTTCCGTTGCTTTACCTGTACCACAACCAATTTCAAGAATTCGATCTTCCTTTTCAATATTTGCATACGTGAACAAATCTTGAAAAAGTTCCTTTGGATATGTCGGTCTTATTTTCTCATATTCTTCGGCAATATCATCAAAAGTATATTTTCTTTCTTCAAAATTTACATCCATTCTTTTCTTTCACCTCTTCCTAAAAAACTGCTACTTCACTTATCATTTCATCCATAACAATTGAGATGTCTTTCTTTTCTTGTTTCGCTTGCACTAGCTTATTTGACTCATACCATTTTCGACCTATCGCAATACCAATCGGACAATCTTGCTCCCATGTTTGTAATAATCGGTCTACATCATGTCCTCTCCGCAATACAAAATCTGTCTTCAGAACAAATTGGACAATTTCAAGTTCTCTATGAGGACCTGAAACTTTCATATTCTTCCCTTGTAAATAAGCATTTCCGTCTTTCAAATTTGTTGCTCCGACCATCTTATCTCTTGCTGCATAATGTATGTTTCTAATCCCAGACATAACAATAGCACCAAAACATAAAGGGCATGGTTCCATCGTAGAATACAGTTCATATTCCTTACGCGTTTCATTTGTTTCTAAATTGTTTATTTTTAAAATCGCATTTATTTCTGCATGAGCAATTTTGTTATTACAAATTTCATTTGGCATCACTTCCGTCTCGTAAACTGTATTTCTGCCCTTTGAAATGATATTCCCACTTCCATCTACTATAACAGCACCAATGGGAAATGAACCGTTACAATACGATAACCAAGCTTGATTGAAACATTCTTTCCATGGTTCGGACAATGTTTGCCACATATTACATTCCATCCTCCCTCTATGAATTTTTAGTATATTTGTTTCAAATTCTAATAAAATCTATATTATTTCATCTCAAATAAAAAAAGCACTTGCTTATATAAATCATCTTTCTCACCTTCAGGTATTCCTCCTATTAATCTTGCCGCCATATTTCTCTTTCTTCTTACAAATAGACCTCTGCTGTATTTCCTTCTCCAATTTTTTCTTTCTTAGTTAGTCCTACTTTCATCAATCTTTTATACACCTTCTATAATTATTTCCTTTCCATAGGCTCCTTTCCCTTCTTTATTCGACAAAATTCAAGAGAGATATTGTTGTAGAAAATAGTTAATTCAAAATCAATGTATAGGATTTGAGACAATAAAAAACAGCTGTCGAAATTTTTCCGGTAGCTGTTTTTATCGAGAAAACATGTAAGCAATTAATACTCTATTAAGCGGGATAATGGAATCTCTTGTTCGTTATTTAGATCATTAAGAGGATAGATTCTCGTTGTTTCATTATTTTCATCTACATTTTGAATATAGATTTGAACCCCGTTATAATAACAGATGAAGCGACAGTCTTTTTTGCACGTTGTGTCTTCATGATTATAACCTCTTTTTCTAATTATAATGTGAACTTCACTCCCACAAATTATTCTGTAATGAATCGATGGGCTTTGGAATTACATCAAGACTTTTTTGTCGATGATTGAACTTTTATCCATGATGATTCGAAAACTTAAGGAAACAAAAAAGTAAAAAAACAACTAATTTATAGTGAGGTATGTAAAATTAAGCGTAAAGATTAAACACAAAAACCTGCCGAATTCGATTCACGACAGGTTTATATATACGTTTATTCTTGATCAGAAACAAATATTCTATGTGACGCAAAGAAATTTGCCAAATCTCTTCCGGTTGATTTCTCCATAATTTGAATAAAATCTTTTGTCGTACTCACACCAAACTTCTTTTCATTAAAGTAATCTTTCATCGCTTTGTAAAAGACTTCATCGCCAAGTTCAAGACGAAGATCATTAACTGTTCTTGAACCGTAACCATAAATCATTTTATAATATGCCTCAATCCCGCCTTCTGCAGCACGTTCAGCAAATGTTGAAACAGGATACGAAAGATGATAGTCTCCAACAGGTTCTGCCTTTAGTTGATCAAGCTCTTTACTGTAGAGCGCAGCTGCAAAACTAGCAAATGATTCGTCAAGCCACGCTTCATCGTGCTCATTATTTCCAATAATGCCGTAAAACCATTGATGTCCAATCTCATGCGCAGTAACATTTTTAACCCATTCTTGAGAAGGATTTTTAGCGATACTTATCATCGTTAATTGTGGATACTCCATTCCACCAAACCAGCCTTCCATGCCAACGATATCTAGTTCTGGCCATGGATATTCTCCAAAACGGTCACTGAACAGCTTGATGCTCTCAATCCCTGCCTCAAGCATAGAATCAGCATATTTTGCTTGTTCATCTGTATAATACACATTAACATTCACATTATTTACCTTCTTTTGTTTTACTTTGTAAGCTGGATCCATTTCTATTGCAAAATCACGAACTTGTTCGGCTTTATAATGATGCGTTGCTAAATTTCCTGAAATATGTGGTTGTCCCGTTTCCGTTCCTGTCGTTGCAATGACCTGGTCTTTCTCAGTCATAAGTGTTACATCAAAATCTCCAGTTAAAGAATAAAAAGATTCTCCATATGGAAAATAAGCATCTACATTCCAGCCCTCTTTATCGTATACTGCTAGAATTGGGAACCAGTTTCCAAGCGAAGCTGTGTTTTTGTTCCAACCAAAACGATCTTGTCGTTCCGGTACACGAACTACAAAATCCATCGATACAGTAGATTTTTGATTATTAGGAATTTGAACGGATGAAATATGCAGTGCAGTACTATCCACAGCAAATTTTGCTGTTTTCCCATTTACTTTTACATTAGAAACAGACATAATTCCGCCATTTTCTTTAGATGTTTCTTCGTTTCCCCACAAGTTAAAATAAAGTTCGTTCAGCTGCGTACGAGTATTGTTCGTAAAAGTGACTGTCATTTTTCCTTGAATAGTGTGATTGATAGAATCATAGTAAACGCTCATTTTATAGTTTGGATTTGCTGGACCAAATATATCTTGTCCTTGCTTGTTCATAAATTGCGACTGAAATGGTGTCTCCAGGTGAACAGGAGATGTAACTGCTGGATGGTATGCTCCTTTTACAGGGTAATCCTTTTCTGAAGCACTTATAGTAAGTCCAGAAGGAAATAATATACCAGCCATAAATGTCGAAGCTGTTACCCATTTTGCAGTCTGTTTTACAAACTTTTTCATAAAAACTCCCCCTTTTCCATTTTTCACCACATAAATTCGCCATAAACTGTAAAAATCCCTTGGAATTTTATTTGAAATTACTTGAGAAAGTTATAGAGGAAATCTTAAATATTTTACTTTAAATTCTAATAAAAAATTTTTTATTTCATCTCAACTAAAAGAAAGCACTTGTTTATATAAATCATCTTTTTCACTTTCAGGTATTCCTTCTATTAATCTAGCTGCCATAATAACTAGAAGTTACTTCACTTCCATTTCAACCATTTTAATAATTAACTCTATATGATCTAGTTCCATTATTGTACGTAACTCACGAGGAAAGCCCCCTTTCTTTCCAATTGACACTCTATATAGTTCATCATTCTTTATCTAAGAAGTATTTACTAAAAAAAGTAACCTCTCAATTTTTTTGAGAGGTTCTTTATAATTAACAGAGTCAGCCCTAATGACAGTAGAATCCTGTCAACATTCCACGTTGTTGACAGGATTCCACTTATCAGCCGCACGAAAAAAACAGTCTCTGACTCTCGTAAGAAATCTGCCTTCTTCTCATTCTATTACTTTACACTATTGCACTTTCTTTACCTTTTTCAACATAACTCATATCACCAACAGATTCGATTGTATACTCTCCATCTTTATAGAGAATTTTAGTTACACTTGCATTTTCTAACCCAAGTTTTATTTTACTATTATCAATCATATCTACTAATGCTGTGATGGTAATTCCATGAGATACGATTAAAACGTTACCTCCACCATTTTGGGTAGTCTCTTCACTAATTTTATCAAGTTCTCTTTTTATACGGGTGGAAAAGGTTTTCCAATCCTCAGCTTGCTTCGTATCGTCTGCCGCTGCAATGGAATTTACAATTTTTTCAAGCGACAACCCCATTAGTTCATCTGCTGATTTCACACCAGCAACAACCCCAATCATTTTTTGCATATTTTCATTCTTATCGCCTTCAAAAATTCCGAAATTTAATTCACGTATGTCTTTCCTTTGTACAAGTTTTAACTTTGATTGCTCACTATATTTTAATACTAAGTTAGCAGTTTCAATAGCACGACCACTATCACTACTGCATGCAGCAACAAAATGAATATCTTTTAAGCCATTTCCTAAATGTTTAGCTACTTCAACACCCGTTTCTACTAATGGAGAGTCCGCCCAACCTTGCACACGCCCACTAGCATTTAACATTGTTTTACCGTGTCTAGTAATATATAACGTTACGATATTATCTAATGTATTATTACTCTTTTCCATCTTATTCATTACTTTCTCTCCTTTTAGGCTATAATCTATCTGTGTAAATTACTGAGTAAAAAAATTGAAATTTAGCTTAATCCTCTATTTCTTGAGGAGTTTTATAATCAGTACTAGCTTGTTTTACAATTATAGCATCCATAGAGTTAGACTTTCCATTTTGTACGCTAACACGATATAAGTGTTAACATCCAGAGATTTTCTATTGCATTAACTCAGTTATCTTCTTATAACAATAAAAAGAGTGAAATCCCGCATTATTAATACAGAATTTCACTCTTTTTATAAAAAAATCAGATTTAATTCTACAGCTACGGCTACAAATTTTTTTATTTAATGCTCAATTAAGCTAGATACAGAAACCTCTTGTTCATTATTCGGTTCGCTTAGAGGATAAATTCTTGCCATTTCGTTCGTTTCATTTACATTTTGAATGTAGATTTGCTCCCCATTGTAGGTTACATTCGCCATAACTGGTGAAGCAGCAATCTCTTGGGCACGTTGTTTGTTTATCATTATAAACCTCCTTTTTCGTTTAACAATTATAATATTGACTTTCACTCCCTCAAATATTCCGGTGAATCCATATTAAATAAACAAAAAGTGAACTTAAAAAACGTAGTTTGATTTTTGTCATCGAACTACTTTCCAGAGATAATAAAGTTGTTTAAAAAATGCTGATCATGTTATTCAACAATTGGGCCATTTAATTGAATAAGACTACACCAAAAGTCGCTTTCCCTTATGTAAGGAAAGCGACTTTTTATCTTGATTTTCCCCTTGTTATCAAGCTATTTACTTTAAGTTCCTTTGACCAATTTTAAAAATTTCGTTGACTATTCAGTTGAACTGCATTAAGTTATTATTAAGTTGAACTATATAGTCGAACTGAGTAAAGGGTGAGGATATGAAACATAAATTATTACCGTTGTCTGAAACCATGCATTATATTTTATTAGCTATGCGTGAGCCACTCCATGGCTATGCCGTAATGCAGAAGATAGAAAAGATAAGTAACGGTACTGTTATTTTAGCAGCTGGTACATTATACGGTGCGATTGAAAACTTGAATAAGCATGGTTGGATTGAACCTGTTGGAGAGTCAGGGCGGAGAAAAGTTTATATGATAACTGCCGAAGGAAGCGCCATTTTGAAAATGGAACAAAACAGGTTATTGCATATTTTATCCCTGTACAAAGGAAGTGAATCGAATGAAGAAATTTAAGATGTTTTTTGATTTTGAAAAAGAGGAGCAATGGCTAAACGAGCAATTACAAAAAGGCTATCGTTGTACAAATATTAGTGGATTAGGAATATACACTTTCGAAAAAACCGACAAGAGATATGTGATGCGACTGGATTATCAAGATTATTTATCAAAGGAAAAGTTCAAAGATTACATAGGGATATATGAAGACTTCGGTTGGATTTATATAAATGACTCCTGGCTTGGTGGGGTTCGATATTGGCAAAAAGAAGATGATGATCAAAATGAAATCTTCTCGGATCGCCAATCAAAGAGTAATTATTATAAACGATTGATGGGTTATTCATTTGGTTTATGTATACTGTTATTGCCTTTTTCTTATATGTTTTACAAGGATTCGGGATTATATCATGAAGGTCTTTGGAGTATGAAAGGTGCATTATTTTGGAAAGCATTTTTATTTGAAACTCCATTTGCCCTTTTGAAGTCGCTTACCACTCTTATGGTTGTTTTCTTTGGTATCAGTTTCTATAAAACTTATCGAAAGTATTCTATGTTAAAAGAAAAATAAGCGTTTTTGAAATCTTCCAGAATCGGGCGCTATTGTTGAATAAACCTTAGATTTTCAAACGACTTTATTGTTATATTTTTGAGTACAGTGAGGTATCTTATATCGAAAATTAAACAACTATATTTTAACCCCGTCCTAAATTTTGAACGGGGTTATGCTTGTTTTAGGTTTTAAAATTTAGTAGCTTTATTGTCTTTTTACAACTACGTTTTTACATTCGTTATATACATCTATTTACTTTGCAATAGATGAATCGGTTTAGCTGATAACGATTGTTTTGCTGCGATCCAGACAACAATTGCTGTTGTTATAACAGATAACAGGATGCCAAAAATAGACCAAGTTACATCGATTTTCATTGGCATTTGGAATAAGAATCGTAAAACAACTCCTGAAAAAGCTAAAGCAACTCCAGCTCCGACTAATCCGGCTGATAAGGAAATGATGGTGTTTTCTAATAAAATAGACTTCATTAAATTACTAGAAGACATACCTACTGTCTTAATAATCGCTACATCCCGAGTTTGTTGAAGTAAGCGAATGACCACTTGATTTCCAATTGTCAAAACAGCCGTTAAAAATGCAAATAATGCTACGATAGAAAAGAAAGTACTTTGCATATGAATGATATATTGTAGACTATCGATTGCCGTAGCGGAAATTGAATAGGCCATTGCTGAATTAGGAAGTTTATTGTTTAACTCTGCTAGAATCGTATTCGTTTGTTTTGGATCACTATCTAATGAATAGGTAATGCGATTCGGTTTTCCATATGTAGCTAATGTTTTTGTTGGAATTCGAATACCTACTGTTTTTACAATACCTGATTGAAAGAAACCGACAATTTCACAATTCACCAATTCATTTCCTATTTGAACATCAACTGTATCACCTGTTTTTATCCCTAGCTTTTTATAACTATCCAACAGGATTGCTTTTTTTCCTCCTGCATCCGCCGATGTTAAATCACGCCCTTCAGATATGATATATGCTTTGGAAGCAAGAGCGGTATCTATACCTTCTACTGAAATTTTAGTTGAACTAAAAAATTTATCTTCTTTTACTTTTTGGGTGTATTTCGTTGTCGCTTCTTCACCGTTAATATTTTGAAGCCTTCCATCTAGTTGATAACCTTTTTTCCATGCTTTTATTTCCTTCATCGATTTAATTTGCTTTTCCACTTTTTCTTCATCGTTAGCTGAACTTGTAATAAGAAGATTTCCCATTGCTTCTTTTTCTAGTTGTCCTTGCACAGATTCAATTAAATTATCAGCAAATACGTGACTGGAAACTACAGAAACGACGCCTATCGTTAAGGTAACTGCTAATAATCCATTTCGTTTATTCGTAGCAGCTATATTGTGTAAGGCAAGAAAAAGACTTTGTGGCACCCTATTTTTCAAAGTGCCAATCATTCGGAATAATAAAGCGTATATAAACCCAATCAAACGAACGAAAGCAACAATACATAACACAACTCCAGTTGTAAGGAGAAAAGCAAGGAGCCACTTAAACATCACACTACCATTCTCATTTGCTGTAAATGCTATTTTGTGTACATAAGCAGAAAGAATACCACAAACTAAAATAAAAAGTTGAAGTTTTTTCCTAAAAGGTAACGAATAATTAACACTAGTATTCTCTGTATCTCGTAACATTTGAAGAGGTGACACACACATTCCACTTCTTACTGGTATCCATGATGCTAAAAAGGTTACGACAAATCCGACGATGATTGTAGTACCAACAACAGACCATGACATTCCCCACGTAAGAGGTAAGGAAAGTACACTTGATAAATATGAGGTGAGCCAAACACTAGCTAATAATCCAATTCCAATCCCACCAGCTGTTCCGAGAATTGCTAGCCAGAACGCTTCTAGCAAAAAATAGCGAATAATAGATCTCGTTTTCATTCCTACTGATTTCATGACAGCGATATCATGTGTACGCGAAGCAATGATTACTTTCATTGTATTTGAAGTTGTGATTGCTGCGATTCCAAGAGCTAATACGCTAAATAGTTGAAGAAATGGAAGTAACATATGCAAATCTTTTTGTTTTTCTAATTCTTTATCATGAATGTCAATTACACTGCTTTGAGGTAATTGTTCTTGTACTTTACTTTTGAAAGTAGAAACGTTAACTTTATCACCCAATCCAATTAAAGCTTCATTAACTGTATTTTCTGGTACATGTAAGAGCTTTTGAGCTTGATCTAAATGCAAATACGCTGTTCCGAAGATAGAAGCATCACCGTAAGATTCTTGCACACCTTCAACGAAACCACGAATTTTATAAGAAGACATTTCTCCAGTAGAACGATTCGGAATCTCCACTTTATCTCCGACTTTCACTTGTAAACGATCCGCAGTACTTTTTGATAGAAGAACTTCATTTTTTTGTAAATTGCGAACGTTAGGAAACTGTTTATCTCCATACAGCGGATATTGCTTTGGCTCTATCCCTTTTATGATTAGACTTGTTGTTTTCTTATCAGATTTCACCATACTTTGGCCTAATAAAGAGGTTGTAAGTGCTTTTTGCTCCTCTTTAGGAATAGAAGAGATCAATGTATCGCGATTAATAGGGTTTAAGTAGGATTGAATAGCTACGTCTCCTCCTAGAAGAATTTTGGAAGATTCGTGAATAGAACGAGGTACTAATTCGACTAACATTGACATTGAGAAAAAGCTAGCTACTCCAACTACAATACTAAACACAGTAAAGAGGGTTCTCAAACGATTTCGCACTAGACTACGTAATGCTGATTTTAGTAACATGACGTTGTTTCACCTTCTTTAATTAGCAGTCCATCTTCTATTTGTAAAATACGATCTGAAAGCTTTGCTACGTAAGAATCATGTGTAGCAATAATAAAAGTCATGTTGAATTGGTCACGTAGTTGAAAGATTAAATCCAAAATTGTTTGTCCTGTTTTCGTATCTAAATTACCGGTAGGTTCATCCGCAATAACAATAGCAGGATTATTTACTAATGCACGGGCAATAGCCACGCGCTGCTGCTGACCTCCTGACAGTTGACTTGGTAAATGGTGATAACGTTCTTTCATCCCAACAAGATCGAGCATCTCTCTTGCCTTTTGGATCATTTCCTTTCGACTCTTCATCCCAGCGCACATAAGCGCCATCATTACATTTTCCTCGGCTGTCATTGTTGTCACTAAATTATAGGATTGAAAAACAAAACCAATTTTTTTCGCACGAAAATCTGCTAAATTTTCTTCAGTCAGTGATGTAATATCCTCATTTTCGATTATAATATGCCCTTCACTAGGGAGATCTAAAGAACCTAGTAATCCTAGCAATGTAGACTTTCCACTTCCGCTAGGACCTATAATACTAACCACTTCTCCGCGATAAATTTGTATTTCAATTCCTTTTAAAATAGGAATGATTCCTGCTTCTGTTTCATAATTTTTCTTTAGCCCCTGTACTTGAAGAATAGACTGTTTGGTTACCATACTTTTTTCCTCCAAATTTTTATTAAAAGACAAGTATAGTTCTCATAAAAACCTCTTTTAACTCTCTATTATCATGCACGCTCTTCACTTCTTCCTACCTTCCACACAAGAAATAAAATCGATCCTGTCACTAAAATCGCTGTTAAAATACCCACAGTTTTCCCACTCTCTTAACTAGCTTCATATCCACCTCCCATTTTGTCATAAACAAACTAAATTTTCTATATTTAGGAAATAATATTTTCTGTAAATCTCTATTTCACAATTAATACTCATACACAAAAGAGGTTGCTAGATAAAACAGGGTAAATCTATATTATTTCTTCTTAAAGTTTCTTAAAGGACTCTTATCACTTAATTCGACGAAGAAAGGAAAAAGTAATAAAAAGAGGCAACGTAAAATTTCACTGGAAAAGCGAAAGGTTTCATCTGAAAAATATTGTCTTTTATTACAGTACGGACAGTCTTTCCCGTCATTTTTCATAAAAAGTGACCACACATCTTTTCCTTTCCACTTTGTTTTACAATTCGTACAGCGAGTCATAGTACTCCCCCTATTCTTATAATCCATTTTCTTGATTACGGTTTTTACATTTACAAAATAACCCATTTTTATTTTACGTAAAATAAATACTTTAGTAAATGCAACCGTGTAGTAGTCTACAAAGAAAAAAGTACACCACTTTCCAACAAGTGATGTACTAATAATTAAATAATGTGTAACATTGTATAATTATACTGTTTTTATAACTACTATGATTAAAATTACAATTGTTTCTGCGACTGTATTCCTTGAATATTTGCCACAACCTCAGGATTCACAAGTGAAGATAAATCTCCAAGTTCTCTTCCTAGAAACGCTGCCTTTATAACACGACGCATCACTTTTGAATTACGTGTTTTTGGTAAATCTTCGACAACATGAATATCTTTCGGGCACAATGCTTTCCCAATATGAGTGTTTACTAGACTTAGTAATTCTTTTTTTAGTTCTGGTGTAAACACAGTGCCTTCACGTAACACAACAAAGCAATGACATACTTCACCTTTCACTTCATCTGGAACTCCAATTGCTCCGGCTTCGACGACATCATGGTGTTTTACAAGAATGGACTCATACTCCGCAGGTCCAATGCGTTTTCCGGCAATATTTAACGTGTCATCAGAACGCCCTGTAATAATATATTGTTCTCCATCGTATAATACCCAGTCACCATGCACCCATTTGTTTTCAAAACGGGACCAGTATGTACTTACATAACGATCGTCTTCTTCCCAGAAGCTTTTCGTCATACCGACCCACGGCTTTTCAAGACATAATTCTCCGACTTCATTTTGAACTGGTACACCATTTTCATCTAATACAACAGCGGCCATTCCTGGCAGCGATGCGTTAAAACTAATTGGCGCAATTGGTTTTATGAGGACATTTCCAAAAATACCACCAGAAATTTCAGTGCCACCTGAGTAGTTACAAATTGGCACTCTTTTTTTGCAAACTGTTTCAAAGAGCCACATCCATGGATCTGGATTCCATGGCTCACCTGTTGAACCGATTACTTCTAAACTCTGCAAGGAATGTTTCTCCACCCATGAATCGCCTTTTGCCATTAATGAACGAATTAACGTTGGTGAAATACCAAGATGCGTTACTTCATAACGATCAACCATTTCCCATAAACGATCTGGTTCTGGATAATCAGGAACACCTTCATATATAACCATCGTTGCACCGTTAAGAAGAGAACCAAATAGTAAAAACGGCCCCATCATCCAACCCATATCAGTAATCCACAACACACGGTCACCTTGTTTCACATTCATACCAAAACCAGCATCAAATGCTGCTTTTAACGGAAATCCTGCGTGCGTATGTACTGTTCCTTTCGGCTTCCCAGTTGTACCAGATGTATAAATAAGCATAAGCGGGTCGTCACTTTCCATTTCTTCTGCGTGCGTAAATGGTTTGTCTTTTTCAAGAACACTCCATGAAATATCATAATCCTGCGGTGTAAATTCATTTCCGGCATGACGAACGATTACGACTTTTTCAACACTTGGGCAATGCTCACACGCTTTATCTACTTCCTCTTTTAAAGAAACTGTTTTACCGCGGCGAGCAAATCCATCTGCGGTAATAATCATTTTAGATCCCGCTGCTTGTACACGTGTCATCACTGCATCGGAAGCAAATCCTGAGAAAATAGGAGACATGATTGCACCAATTTTCATGACAGCTAACATGGCAACTACTGTTTCTGGAATCATCGGCATGTAAATGGTTACACGATCTCCTTTTTCAATTCCTAAATGCTTTAAACCATTTGCAACCCGGCTTACCCAATCATCTAACTCTTCATATGTAAATGATTTTGATGTACCGTTTTCACCTTCCCATATAAGAGCCTGCTTTGTTTTCGTATCATCTTCTGCAATCCAACGAGATAGTGCAGATTCAACAACATTGCAAGTTCCATCGACATACCACTTAGCAAATGGAATACCGTTTGCTAAATCTAACACTTCTGTATAAGACCGCATCCATTGATACCCTACAGCTCGCTCTGCTTCTTCCCAAAACCACGCTGGATCTTCAATAGACTTTTCATAAAATGTTTCATAATCACCATAACCAAGTGATTGCATCCATTGATATAAGCGTGTGTTTGCTTTATATTCCTCTGTTGGAAACCAAACTGCTTGCTTCACAATTTGTCCCTCCTTAATTTTTTTGAAAAAGAAAACCCTTTGGCAGGGCGTTCTCACTCATATATAAATTTATTTCGATGTTTCAACATCTGATCCACTGCTAAGTAAAGCAAAAGGGATCTACACTTGTTTTCTCTCTTTGTTTTTGCACCGCACGTAGCAAAAAAAGGATTTGACCGCTTCTATGCACGGTCAGACGTTCTCATCCATCTAAAAAGAAAAGGATTTTATGTTTTTTTCATTTTTATACTGGATAAACTGGATGTTTACGATCTGTAAATATTTGATATTTACTCATATACATTTCAAAACGTTGCTTCAATTCAGTGCGTAATTGATTTGGATGAACGATACCATCAATAACCATCTCTGATGCAAGACGATAAATATCAATGTCCTGCTTATACTCTTCACGCTTTTGCGCGATAAAGGCTGGGCGCTCTTCTTCTGGCAGTGCTGCAATTTTATTTGCATACACTGCGTTTACCGCTGCTTCTGGTCCCATTACCGCAATTGAAGCTGTTGGAAGAGCAAGGCAGCAATCAGGTTCAAATGCAGGGCCTGCCATCGCATATAAACCAGCACCATATGCTTTTCTTACAACGATAGAGATTTTCGGCACAGTTGCTTCACTCATAGCGGAAATCATTTTCGCACCGTGACGAATAATACCAGCTCGCTCTACCTTCGTACCAATCATAAAGCCTGGTACATCAGCTAAGAATAAAAGCGGAATGTGGTAAGCATCGCATAGTGTTATAAATTTCGCTGCTTTATCAGCAGAGTCATGGAATAATACGCCGCCTTTCATACGAGGCTGATTCGCAATAATCCCAATTGACATACCGTTAATACGCGCAAAGCCAGTAATAAGTTCTTGTGCAAATAGCTTTTTCACTTCAAAGAAAGAGTCCTCATCAATTACACGTTTAATTAGATCGTGCATATTAAAAGGTGCATTTTGATTTTCCGGGATAATTTGTTCTAATGTTTTTTCGAATTCTTTCGGTTCTTGAGGTTCTGTCATTGGAGCTTTCTCTAAGTAGTTGCTTGGAAAGTAAGAAATATATTGACGTGCTTTTGAAATGGCATCTTCTTCTGTTTTGCAAAGTACATCTCCACATCCAGATACAGAGCAATGCATACGTGCTCCACCCATTTCTTCTAATGTCACTTTTTCACCGATTACCATTTCAGCCATACGAGGTGAACCAAGGTACATAGATGCATTTCCTTCAACCATCATTACAACATCGCAGAAAGCAGGAATGTATGCACCACCTGCAGCAGATGGACCGAATAGCAAACAAATTTGTGGTACTTTTCCAGATAATTTCACTTGGTTATAAAAAATGCGCCCTGCCCCGCGTCTACCTGGAAACATTTCAACTTGATCTGTAATACGCGCACCAGCAGAATCAACAAGATAAAAAAGCGGTACACGTAATTTTTCAGCTGTTTCTTGAATACGTAAAATCTTTTCTACTGTACGAGACCCCCATGATCCTGCCTTTACAGTAGAATCATTTGCCATTACACAAACAGTGCGGCCATTTACTTTACCAGTTGCGGTAACAACTCCATCCGCAGGCAATCCTTCTCGTTCACAGTTTGCAAATAATGCATCTTCTACGTACTCACCGTTATCAAACAAAAGCGCAAGACGATCACGAACAAATAATTTACCTTTTGCCGCATTTTGTTCATGATATTTCGGTGCACCGCCTTGCTTTATCGTTTCTACACGCTCTTCTAATGTACGAGATTGTTGTTTTTGATCTAGCATATTCATTCCCCCTTATAAATCGGCTTCCGCTTTTCACGAAATGCTTGTAGTCCTTCTAAGCGGTCTTTCGTATGAATAACACCTTCATACGCTTGCCTTTCCATTTGTAACCCTGTCTGCAAGTCTACTTGCATCCCGTTTGTAATCGCTTCTTTTGCACGGCGAACTGCAATTGGACCATTCGCTGCAATTTTTTTAGCAATTTCAACTGCTTTTTCTTCCAATTCTTCAGCAGGTGTAACATATTCAACAAGTCCGTATTCCTTTGCATCTTCAGCCGAAATACGTCTAGCCGTATAAATTAATTCTTTTGCGCGTCCCATTCCAACTAAACGCGGAAGACGCTGCGTCCCACCAGCTCCTGGAATAATCGCAAGCGATGTTTCTGTTAAACCAAGACTTGCTGTTTCCGAAGCGATGCGAATATCACAAGCAAGACTTAATTCAGTCCCGCCACCAAGCGCAATTCCATTTATCACTGCAAGAACAGGTTGCGATAATTGTTCTACCATATCCATAGTAGAGCGAATTATTCCAACCGCATCACGCACTTGTTCTTCATTCATATTGGCACGTTCTTTTAAATCTGCACCTGCACAAAATGCTTTTGTACCTGCCCCTGTAATCATTACGACACGGACATCGTTTTCTTCGTTAATGCGACTTAATGTATCTTGTAGTTCTTCTAAAAGAGCAAGTGATAAAGCATTTGCTTGCCCTTCACGATTTAATGTGATTTTCACAATATGAGGCGTTACATAATCAACTGAAATATTTTGCAGCTGTAACATTAGATCACCTACTCACTGTTTTATGTTCCAAAGCGCGGTATACATGACTCGGGATCTGCGTACCTAGCTTGCTTTGGATAAATTTTGTTGCTTGTAATAGCTTTTCTTCGTTTATGTTAGTTTGTATACCCATTTTATGAAGCATATGAACTAAATCATTTGTTGCAACATTTCCAGATGCACCAGGTGCATACGGACATCCGCCAAGGCCACCACATGAACTATCAAAAGTTGTAACACCACACTCTAATGACTTTACTACATTCGCAAGTGCCATGCCGTACGTGTTATGGAAATGCATCGCAAACTTAGAAGAATCATATTTTGGAAGTAGGTGCTCTAGTACACGCTCTACTTGTACTGGATTTGCCACCCCGATTGTATCCCCAAGCGATACTTCATATATGCCGTATGAAAACAATTTGTTACAAAGTTCATCAACTGTATGAACGTTCACTTCGCCCTCATATGGGCAACCAAATACAGTCGACACGTAACCACGTACCTTTTTCCCAACAAATAATGATTGTTTCGTTACCTCTTCAATAACAGAAAGTGCTTCATCAATCGATTTATTAATATTTTTCTTATTATGTGTTTCACTAGCAGATAAAAAGACGTTCACCTCATCTACATCTTGCAACAGCGCCCGTTCCAAACCATTCTGATTTGGAACGAGAGCTGCATATGTAACATGCGGTTTCCGCTCAAGCGCAGCAAACACACCTTGTGCATCGCCTAAAGCAGGAATCCATTTAGGGTGAACGAAAGATGAAACTTCAATATAGGAAAGACCTGCGTCTGCTAGCATATAAATCCATTTCACTTTATCTTTTGTACTAACAATTTTCTTTTCATTTTGCAAACCATCACGCGGTCCAACTTCTTTAATAGAAGCAAAAGAAGGTAATTTCAATCGCTTGCACCCCGTTTCTCACTATTCGATTTCTAACAATACATCTCCCTCATTAACAAAATCGCCTTCTTGCACAAGAATCTTCATGACTGTGCCCGATTCTTCTGCAGCGATTGGAATTTCCATTTTCATAGATTCTAAAATGACGACATCTTGATCTTCCTCTACTATATCTCCTACACCAACTACAATTTTCCAAACATTTCCTGCCATCGATGCATATACTTTTGTCATCATTTATTTCCCCCTTTATATTTCGTAACTTTTATTTTTTCACAAGCTGCTTTGTTACAAAGCTTGTTGTGTAAATGCCACCTTGGAATACTTCATCTTCTAAAACTTGTAGAAGCATTGGCGTATTTGTTTTAATCCCCTCTACTTTAAGTTCTTCTAGAGCTGCTTGTAGCTTTTGGATTGCTTCTCCTCGCGTTTCCCCATGTGCAATTACTTTCGCAATCATCGGATCATAAAACGGTGTAATTGCTACACCATCCTCTAAGAAATGATCAATGCGCACTGATGTTGGAAGAGACAGGGAGGTAATTTTCCCTGGTGATGGGAAAAATGTTTTTGGATCTTCAGCATAAATGCGTGCTTCAATGGCATGACCACTACGTTTTACTTCATTCTGTGTAAACAAAAGGGTTTCGCCTGATGCAATTCGCAATTGCTGCTCAACTAAATCAAGACCAGTAATTTCTTCTGTTACCGGATGTTCTACTTGTAATCTCGTATTCATTTCTAAGAAATAGAAATTTTTCTCATCATCAACAAGAAATTCAATTGTTCCTGCATTCGTATAACCGAGCGCTTTCGCCGCTTTTACTGCAACCTCCCCCATTTCTTTGCGTGTTGCCTCATCTAAAAATGGAGACGGAGCCTCTTCAATTACTTTTTGATTACGGCGCTGCACCGAACATTCACGTTCCCACAAATACACCGTATTACCTTGTTTATCAGCAAGAACTTGAATCTCAATATGATGCGCATTTGTAATCAATCGTTCCATATACATTTCTCCATTGCCGAAGAAATTTTTAGCACGCGTTTGATTACTTTCAAAAGCTTGAGTGAGCGCTTGTTCAGTTTCAATCACTTGCATACCAATGCCCCCGCCGCCAGCGGATGCCTTTAACATAAGTGGATAGCCAATTTGGCTTGCAATTTCTTTTGCTTCTTCAACTGTCGGAATACTTGATGAAATACCAGGTACAATCGGAACTTCAGCCGCTAACATTGCTTTACGAGATTCAATTTTGCTTCCCATCTTTGCAATGACATCTTTTGAAGGACCGATAAAGACAATGCCTTCTTCTTCACAACGAGCTGCAAATGTTGTGTTTTCTGACAACAATCCATAACCTGGATGAATTGCCTCTGCTTTTGTTTCTTTTGCAATTTTAATAATTTTTTCAAGATTTAGATAACTTTCTTGAACGCGTGGTCCTCCGACAGGATACGCTTCGCTTGCCATCTTCACATGAAGGGCAGCCTCATCAGCTTCTGAATAAATTGCTACAGTTTGAATTCCAAGTTTTTCACACGTTTTTATAATACGAACAGCAATTTCACCGCGATTGGCAATTAATATTTTTCGAAACATAGTGAACCCTCCCCTTAGCGACATCCTAAATGTCTTGAAATAACGAGACGTTGAATTTCAGAAGTACCTTCACCAATTTCTAATAGCTTTGCATCACGAATATGACGCTCTACTTCATACTCACGCATATATCCATATCCGCCATGAATTTGCACCGCTTGGTTAGATACACGGCTTGCTGTTTCAGATGCAAAAAGTTTTGCCATCGCAGCTTCTTTTCCAAATGATTTATCATTATCTTTTAACCAAGCAGCCTTATGCACCATATTGCGTGCTAATTCAATTTCTGTTGCCATATCTGCTAATTTAAATTGAATTGCTTGGAAGTTTGATAGAGAACGACCAAATTGTTTGCGCTCTTTCGCATATTGCAGTGCACGCTCAAATGCAGATTGTGCGATCCCTACTGCTAATGCAGCAATGGAAATACGACCACCATCTAACGTATATAAAAATTGTTTAAATCCTTTATTTACATCCCCAAGAATATTTTCTTTCGGTACACGAACACCATCTAAAACTATTTCACATGTATTGGAAGCACGCACGCCCATTTTATCGTACGGACTAGAAATTGTTAGTCCTTCGCTATTTGTCGGAACTATAAAAGCAGAGATTCGTTTTTTTCCGCTTTCCTCCACGCCATTGATAGCGGTTACAATGATTGTATTTGCATACTCAGCGTTTGTAATCCAGCACTTCTCACCGCTAATGACATATTCATCTCCATCCAATACTGATTTCGTTTGTGTACCACCAGCATCAGACCCAGCATTTGGCTCCGTTAATCCGAATGCACCAAGTGTCTTTCCAGATGCCATTGGAACTAAATATTTTTGTTTTTGTTCTTCTGTACCAAAATAATAAATAGGAGAAGCACCCAATGAGATTGTTGCCGCATAACTTAATCCTGTACCACCGCATGCACGGCCAATCTCTTCAACTGCTAGTGCGTATGATAACGTGTCGCCGCCAGAACCACCGTATTCTTCAGGGAATGGGATTCCTAACAAACCAAGTTCGCCCATCTTTTGAAACGTTTCATATGGGAATTCTGCCGTTTTGTCGTAATACACAGCCTTCGGAGCGATTTCCTTTTCAGCAAAGTCGCGCACCATTTCTTTGATCATTTGTTTTTCTCTAGTAAGAGTAAATTCCATTTGTCACACCCCTTATCGAATTCGTTATTTCGACAGCGTGCGCGTATATTGTACAAACTTTACTCTAAAAAAAGAATGAATAGTAGTAAGATGATTGCTACAATTCTGTCACAATTTAATTGTAAAACAGAATCTGTACTAATGCACAAAAAAATTCCTACATTGTTCTACAACAACATAGGAATAAAAAAGTCGAATTATGCAGTTTTTTGTTTAATAATCCCGACCTTTTCCAGAATCTGTGATTTCCACTAACATTTCTGGATACGGTTCAAAATATGTTTGTCTCAGTAAATATGTTTCTTCAAATCGGATTGCCCATGATTTTAAAATAATCAGTAAACTGCTTAATGGTATTTTCTTTTCCGCATACTTACTGAGTAAAGAAAGAAAATGATCTTTTTCTTCTTTCTTCAATTTATTTTTAAAATACCCGAAAATATGCTGACATACGTTGATATTTGATGTATACCGCGGTGTACGATTTAACAATACGTACAATATCTCCTCATATTTTGCAAACACTTCATCAATCGAATACTTTTCCTTATTCGCGATGATACGCCCTAATTCTTTTTGCTTCGTTTGATTATATGCCATGAATAAATACTTTTGATCGGACTGAAATTCAATTAATGCTTTCATGTTTTTATTTTTCTTCAACGCTTTAAAATGCGCAATTGTAAATAGTTGCGTCAAAAAATGTTCGCGAATGATAAAATTCGACAATCTTCCTTCTTCCTCAATCGCTAAATGTGAAAACCTCGCTAAAACTGCACTACCAAATAACCCGACGCCCTTGCCTTTTGTGGGTGCCTTTCCTAATCCAGCATATATTTTCACATCACGCGTTCCGCAGCTTGGCGACCTATTTTTCAATATAAAACCATCCACATCCGGTATAGAAGATAAAAATACATTTGAAAATTGCTGCATTTTCTCCGTTAAATCAGCACCCGTTGATGGTTGCACTAATTTTTGTGTTCCATCATGTTCCACAATACGAATTGTTTCCCTTGGAATACCAAGTCCAATCTCCACTTCTGGACAAACTGGAATAAATTCTACAAAAGGCTGTAGATTACGTACTGTTGCATCGGACAGCTTATCACCGTTATAACGACATGCTTCAAATTCTAAACATTTACTTACGACAACTGCTGGTTTTACAAATTGTCTCATATGATTACCTCCGAGGTGTTAGCCCGTATAAAATGAATTGAACGGTAGACTCGATCTCAGCCTCATCATCCCACTTCTCTTCAGGTAGTAATAAAAAACGAGTTAAAATTAAGCCGATAACAGCTGATAAGGTGAATCGTAAAACTGTTGGTGTTGGGAGTGCAATAATTTGTCCTTGCTCCTGAAAGTGATTCACAATTTTTTCAAAACGAGCGTAAATTTCCTTTGCGAGTAACTGCTGGATTTCATCTCTCAATTCAGGTTGAAACGGTACTTCTTGTATTAAAATTTTCAGCATTGGAAAATGTTTTCTCGCAAATTCAAAGCGATTCCGGATCACCGTACGTAAAAAGTTTTCATACGAATCATACGTATTTTCAAATATTTCTTTCGCAAAAGTTTGCACAAAAAACGGAGCGGCAAACTTCGTTAACGTCGGCATCACAACCGCTAACAACAAATCTTTTTTCGTTTTATAGTAACGAAAAATTGTTCCCTCTGCTACACCAGCACGCTTCGCAATTTCACTTGTTGAAGTTGCCGAATATCCTTTTTCACTAAACATATCTACTGCCGCTTCTAAAATGCGCATTTGCCGTTCATTACGCTTATCTGTCCCTGTGGCGGCAATTAACTCTTCTAGCCAATCCTCTTTCATAACATACTGCTACTAAAAACATAGACAAATGTCTATTCTTAGAGTTTTCCTGCTTCTATGAACCCCATTTCGCCTACTGCTCGCTACTTTGGTTTGTATGACTCTCCACAGGCGTTAATTCCGATGTAGCCCACCGTACATATATACGTCCTATTTTAGGTTAGAATCGCATATTCTTTTGATCGTAAAAGGTTAATAGATGCATTTAAGTCCCTGTCCATTCTATTTCCACACTTGCACTCATACAAACGGTCAGATAGCTTTAAATCCACCTTTTTAAACCCACAACATGAACATAATTTAGAAGAAGGATAAAACCTATCTACTTGGCGTAATTGAATACCTTGTTCTTTACATTTAGCCAATAACCATGTGTGAAATGTATAAAAACATTGTTGTGCTATTGCTTTGGACAAATGCCTATTCTTTACCATACCTTTTACATTCAAATCCTCCACTGTAATAAACGTTGGCTTGATTTTCACCAGTTTACTCACAACAGATTTTACATACTCCACTCTTATATTAGCTAGTCTTGTATGTAGTTTTTGTACTCTAAGGATATTTTTATCTATATTCGCTCTTTTATTAGTAACAGACTTTTCACCTCTCTTTTTTAAGTTTTCATATTTACGTGATAAAGAGCGTTGCTCACGGGTTAATTTCTTTTCTAGTTTTCTCACTTTTACTGATTTATTAATGTTTTCGTAAACTTCCCCATCACTACAAGTAGCAAAGTCTTTAATCCCTAAATCAATCCCTAACCCCGCTTCTTTCAGTTTTGGATTTATTTTTGTTTCCTCTACTTCACACAGAATAGATACATAATATCTCCCCGCTTTTTGAGAAACTGCCCCACTTTTTACAATAGCGTTTTTAGGTATATACCCGTATTCCTTTAACTTTACCCAACCAAGTTTAGGGATTTTTACTCTATGTCTTTCCACTGTCCAGTCTGTTTTGTTATTCTTAGGAAAATAACACTTTACATCTTGCTTCTTCTTTTTTTATATCTTGGGAATTTAGCTAAACCCTTAAAGAACCCCTTAAAAGCCTTTTCTCCATTCATAATTGCTTGTTTAACGGCTTTACTTGATACTTCTTTTATCCACTTATCGTTCTCTTTTGTATGGACATTATTTAACCATTTAGAGAAATCATAACCACTTAGAAACTTTCCCTCTTTTTCATAGACTTCTTTATTTTTAGAGAGGTACAGGTTATATACATATCTACATACCCCGATAGTTTGGCGGATTTTACTGACTTGTTCAGTTGTAGGATTAATTTCTACTAAATATGCCCTTTTCATAAGTCTTTACCTCCACCTACGTTGTGTTTCTGTACCTCTACCATATTTCCCTATATTTGTCCATGTTATCAATTACTGTTTTCTTACTCCTTTTTTCTTTCCATTATATTCTTCTATGCTTCTTCAAAGCAAACACGTTACCTAATGTAAATACAATCGCAAATAATAATAAAACACCAAGATCACCAGCAATTTCGCTAAATCCTTGATTTCGAATCATAACTTGTCGCATCGCATCTGCACCGTATGTTAATGGAAATAACTTTCCTAATAGTTGTAACCACTTATTCATAGACTCAATCGGAAATAAACCAGAAAAGAAAATTTGCGGTACAATAACTAATGGGATAAACTGAATCATTTGAAATTCATTGTTTGCATACGCTGATAAAAATGTTCCAAGCGTTAATGCTGTTAATGAAAGCATACATGTAATCAGTAACGTCAGCCACGGTGAACCTGCAACATATAAATCAAGAACATACACAGAAAAACTAACAATGAGGACAGATTGGAAAAACGCAAAAATATCGAATCCAATAATATAACCCGCAACAATTTCCCAGCGCCGAATTGGAGTTGATAATAAACGTTCCAATGTACCGCTTAAACGCTCCCTGACAAATGAAACTCCTGATAAAATAAAGACAAAGAAAAATGTGAAGAAACCAATCAATACCGGACCTAATCCATCAAACATTGTAAAATCAGCTGATCCATGTAAAAAAGAAACATCTGGCTTCATAGTCATCGTTTCTTTTTTCTCCATACTTTTTTGCAAAATTTGCATAACCGCACGATTTTTTGATGAATCACTGCCTTCTAACGTTACTTTCATTTTTCCATGTTCTACAGTAACTACTGCATCAATTGCTTGATCTTCTAATTTACCTTGTGCCTTTTCTTTATCGTATTCATAAAATGAAGCATCTTGTTTTT
Source organism: Bacillus sp. S10(2024) (assembly GCF_050473865.1). Taxonomy (NCBI): domain Bacteria; kingdom Bacillati; phylum Bacillota; class Bacilli; order Caryophanales; family Bacillaceae; genus Bacillus; species Bacillus sp. S10(2024). Next base: position 1,365,182 of record NZ_JBFLUR010000002.1, read on the forward strand.
TCATCGCGTCTACAATTGGTGCCGGTACATCAACTAAAGCAATATGAGGCTTGTAGTCTTTTTGTGTAAATACAAGTGCAAGCAGCCAAAGAAGAAGCATCGGTGCTCCAAACATAAGCGCAAGCGACCGTTTATCTCGGAAAAACTGACGAATAATACGAAGAACAACTCCAAATACTCTCATCGTTCCACTGCTCCTTCCAATAAAAAGATATCCTCAATACGTCCAGATGTTGTTCGCTCTTTTAATTCTATCGGAGAACCAGTTGCGATTAACTTCCCTTCACGAATTAAACCAAGACGTTCACAAAACTCTGCCTCATCCATAATGTGCGTTGTCACTATAATGGTTGTTCCTTGTCTTTTCAGCTCATAAAACTTACCCCAAATTGATTTTCGTAAAACAGGATCAATCCCCACAGTCGGTTCATCTAAAATCAGAAGCTTTGGTTCATGTAAAAGTGACATAGCAAGTGATAAGCGTTTCTTCATTCCACCTGAAAAATGTTGCACTTGCTTTTTGGCATCCTCAGATAATTGTACAAGCTCAAATACTTCAAATATACGTTCTCTCTTTTGTTTTCCCTTTAATCCATACATTGTCGCGATAAAATCAGCATTTTCATAAGCAGATAACTCCTCATACAATGCGTCAGCTTGCGCCATATATCCAATTTGCTTCATTCCATTCAAATCCGGCATAATTGTTTGCAGTGCCGTTACTTCTCCTGATGTCGATTCGCTAATACCAGCAATCATCTTAATAAGAGTCGTCTTTCCAGACCCCGAAGGGCCAACTAAACCAAAAATTTCAGCTTCGCGGACAGAAAATGAAATATCTTGAATCACTTGTTTCTTTCCAAAATACTTTGAAACACCTTTAAGCGATACTGCCTCATTTTTTAGAGACATAAATTTTCCTCCTCTTCATTTTAATGAGTGAGTACTCACTTTTATTTTAACTTAATTATCATCAATGTCAAAAGATTCTTTTATTGTTAGTTACAAACACCTTTTCTTTAATGCTTGTAATCTTCAACAAGAAAACTCAACAAAACAAAAAACGAGATGAATTTCCATTAGAATCCAAGAAATGCAGACTAAAGAACCGCTTTAAAATAAAAAAATTCCTCAACATAAATGCTGAAGAATTTTTTGTAATAATTTTACATAACGGCTTCTTTTTTTGTAACTAATATTTTTTTTGATATTGCAAATGTAAAAGGAATTGCAATTACAGATGATAGTAAAGGTGCAATATCTTTATTAAAATTCAATACATCAACTAAAACATAAATACTAATTGTCGTAATGATAAAGTTTACAATGTAAGTTAACGGAAACTGGAAAAACTTCTTTAATGTTACTTTTGTTCTATATGTAAAGTATGTATTCATAAAAAAAGAACCAATCATACTCACAATAAAAGCTATACTATGTGCCGTTAAAGTATGAAAATGAAAAGCATGAGTAAATAATAAATAAAGTAGCCAATAGTTTAATGTATTCATACATCCTACCAAAACAAATCTAGCTATTTGTTTGTAATTATTGTTCATTGTCCCCCTCCATACGCGCAAACTGAACCATATTATACCATATAAAGAGATTTCTAACATACGAAAGTTACAGTCGTACAGATTGCATGCTTAATACAAGGTTATCATAATCCAATATATATCGAGAGTGCACGGGAGAACTTTTTAATTTTAATAAGCCATTGGAATAAATAAGCATAATTCCAATGGCTTTTTTACTTTACTACGTTACATAGCAAACTCATGAAACAATAAGATTAATTACATTTTTGCTTCTTATTTGATAATTTCTAATTCTATATAAATCTAAATTAAAAAACTGACATAAAACTATTTTTTTTGATGGTCGAGAGCATCTGGTCATGCATAGAAGCGATCAGGGTCTTTTTCTGCCACATGCGCAGTGAAAACCAGAGATAGCAAGCGATTACAGTTTCCTTTTTCTCTGCATAGCAGCAACCTATATGTCGAAAAATTAAAGTGGATTTATATAAATTTTTCCCATACTATTTTTCTCCTCTTAAAATAGCTTTTTTAAAAATAAAATAAGTAATAGAAAATAGTAAACAAGTAGCTATTGTACCAAAAGTTGCAATCGAAATTTTACCCGCCATTGTTTCGTTTGGATCTAATGCATTTGGTAAAACTGTACCAAATACAGCAAGACAAGCCATTAGAATCATAATGTATTTTAATATTTTTATTTTTCGATTCATATTGATTCACTCCTTTATTCCTAAACAGCAATTTCTAAAGATTCTCCTAATGTCCAAAGAAATACCAATCTCTAATTCGTAATTTTTTACAAATAAATATATGAGACTTTTCTAGAATCTAAGCTGAGAAATCATTAATAATTTCTACCACTTCAATTGTTCCGTTAATCAAAAGCTCGGGAAGCTCATTTTTCACATTACCCTTCCAATATTCTCTAGCCTGTTCAATTTTTTGAGAAAAAGGAGTCCCATCTTCCTTTGGTAAAAGGTTTCCATCTCCCTCAAAAGAATTCCCAATAACTCGAAGTTTAACAATCTGCAAAACGTTCCGATTGTAAGAATCAAATAATTCTTTCCATTTCAAAGCGTCTTCATAGTTTTTCGCAGCGTATAAGCAAGACAGCCTTGAAGGATAGTCAGGATATTCTTGTAGTCTAACCATTTCTACTATCACTTCTCTAATCGCTCTGATTGTTTGGTCTACATATTTAATAGCTACTTCAGTATTTTCTTTATTCAAGTTCAAGCCTTTATCTGTATAATGATTTTGTAAAATCTGAATGAAGTCCTCACCTTTAGCATTCAATTGTTCCCTCTCAAAAAAGAAGTGATATAAGGTATTGTTTTGCTTCTTGTCAAAGTTAATAATCTGCCCAAGATTCATTTTTTTCCTAGTAACAATGTGATAAACATACTTCTCTTTCATGCCTGCCTCCTATTGATGTTCATTGTATTGGCTATATCATACAATACACCATATTATACCAACAAATAGAGGTGATAAGGGGAAAATTTCCCCTTAATAGGGTAGTTTTTGAATCCCCTCTACAAAAGACTACGCACCACAATTAATAAAATAAGTGGATACAAATCTATCTTAGCTGGATAGTGATGTGGCGGGACTCCTATTTGGAGTATCGTTTTTTATATACAATAATTGGTGAATAACTGATTGTTATACCTTCAAATTAAAAAATCCCGTTATATATAACGGGATTTTTTCAGACTATATTTACTTACCTAAATTTTGAATCTTATCTTTTAAGTCTTGAATTTGTTGAATTGTCTGCATAAGCTCTGAGTTTTTGAATTGTTCTACATCCATTTTTCCTTCTTCTACCTTCTTCATAGTTGTATTAATTAATTCATTTAACTTTTCATTATATCTAACAATTTGCTGATGCATATCCTTTGCTACATCAGGAGGTGTCAATTCATTAAAAGTTGGAATATCCTTTTGGATTTCTCTGAGTCTAGTTTCTAATTCTTTGCGGGCGGCACCATCGTTGATTGATTTTTCTACTAATCCCGGCGCTTCATTTGCAAACGCACTCATTTCATTAACATAGTCTATTGCCTTTTGAGCATAGTTAATTGAATTCTTACCTTCTTCAATCATAGAGCAGCCTGTTAAACCAATTACCAGCATAAACATGAATAACAAAGCTTTTTTTATCGACATCTCTTCATCTCCCCTAAATTCGTACAAATCCACCTATTTACTGTTAACATTTAGAAAGTAAACGTCAAGTAACTCCAAAAAGGATAAATGACAGTTTTAAAATCATCTTACAGTTACCTCGTTCTATTATATTTTTTCTAGGTGTGTATTTCTTATTCTTTCATTATTACATCCAAATAGTATATGAACTATCCAATAACCTTACATTAATATTACATTTTTGTAAGGTTTTGTAAGTGAAGGTATAATAAGAGCTTATATATAGAGGTAGTATCACATGCCCATCAAGCAAAGCGAAAATCATACCCTCAAAATGAAAAACGCTATGCTTATCGTAAGAAGTTTACGATAAGCATAGCGTTCTTTCCTACTTTTAGGGAGGATTTTGTTTTATTAGCTTAATAGCGTTGGATTGCCGCTGGAATTCCAAAAACCCCAAAATTTATCCGGTTTTCCTTTTTGCCTACTTGCTAAATTCAGCAAGTAAAATATTTTTAAAGTTAGCTTTGCCCATACTGTTCAAATTGACGGCCAACGTATGCTTTCCTCCAAGTGTACCCCCAACAAGAGTGATAAACCCTGGAATACTACCTGTGTGTCCCCATATCGAGACACCGTTTGGAAGCTTAGTTTCATAGATTCCAAGACCATATCCACTGATTTCAGCACTTCCTGTAGGAACTGTAGTAAGCATTTGTTTTAATTGCTGTTCCTTCAGTAATTTGCCACTGAGTAAGTATGAGAAGAATTTGTTTAAGTCGTCAGCAGTAGAAATCATATCTCCAGCCGAGCTAGCTATACTTGGGTTATAATAAGTAACGTCTTTTAGCTCACTTGCTCCGTCTGGTTGGACATATCCACGGGCATGCTTGGTGCCTGGAATAACGCTTGAATTGCCAGGTAGGAATGTATTCGACAGCTCAAGCGGTTCAATAATCCGATTTTCAATCTCTTCTGCATAGCTGTTCCCGGTTACTTTTTCAATAAGGATACCCAGTATCACGTATCCTGTGTTTGAATAGGACCAGGCCTTTCCTGGGGCGAAGTCTGGAGGTAGAGAAAGTCCAATTTTCACTATTTCTTCAGCGGTATATGATTTTTTTGTATTCATCAAATCAACGCTTGGTGACTTTAAGTATTCAGCGATACCACTTGTATGGTTCAATATCTGCCGGATAGTAACCTGGTTACCATCATATCCGTTTCCTTGAATAACACCAGGCAACCATTTTTCGATGGAGTCGTCTAGATTCAGGCGGTTCTCTCCAGCTAATTGAAGTACAACCGTTGCGATGAACGTCTTCGTCACGCTGCCAATGCGAAAGCGAAAATCTGTTTTCATTGGTTGCTTGGTGCTCAAATTCGCTACCCCAGCGGCATAACCCCACGTTTTTCCATCCTCAGAAGTTTTAGCAAGTATCCCTGGGATTCCAAGTTGCAATGTATCCCTCATTGCTTGCTTGACGGAATTACGATCTCTTTGAGTGCTTGTTTGTAACGAACTAGATACATTTTCTGCTTTTACAATTGAGGTTGGCGATGTGTATAGCAGGGAACTTCCAGCTATTAAAAGGGCCAGACTTGCAAATGTAATTTTACTACGTATTTTCATAAAGCATTCCTCTCCTCTATTCATATTGTATAACTAACCACACAGCTATCATCTCCACTAATATCAAAAGTTCAACATTGAATTCGTAATTATCTTCATACTAGTTATTTTTACAAACACCATTCTGTCCTAACAAACGGTAAATCCCCTCTTTTTCCACATGTATGCTAACCCTAGAAATTACTTCTTTTCCTTGAAACACTCTTATTAACTGGTTTACTTTTCATATATACGTCATATCTTTTCCGCCTTTCACGTTTCGTTATATTTTTATCATATACAATGAAACTTTCTTTTTCCTTACCCATTCCTTACAAATTACTTACGTTCAAAATAGCTTCTATAACAGGGTAGAAAGAGAATATTTTCCAATGAATATATAATTACAACTTGACTTTCCAACACACAAGTCGCCGCCATGCTGAACAAAAAATAACCTTTTACTTTCTTTCTCTCTTTGTTTGAACTTCGCACGTGGAGGAAAAAGGCCCTGACCGCTTCTACGCTTGGCCAGACACTCTCGACCATCTAAAAAGAAAAGGTGTTTATGTCAGGCTTTTAATTTGAATTTATATATTAATCAAAAAGAAAAACAGAGGTTTTTCGCTTCTATGTTTCTTTTTTTTCGTCCTTTAACTATTATAGGATCGGTTTATTCTTAACAAGGGGAATTCCGGCTCTTTTCTAATGTAATTTTTCTTCTTGCCATACAACACAAATGACATTGTGCTGTATGAAACATTCCTAACGTTGTTAAAATGACAGACAGTTTAATTGTATACGAGTAACCCGAAGATGTAGCTTTGAAATAAAGTTTGAACAAAAATACCTTGCAAACCCTTATTTTACGATAAATAAAAAGAACCCATTAAAAAAAGATTGATCAAAATGGATTCTTCCTTATCAGATTTATATTTGGATTTTTATAAAAGAATTTAATCATTCTCTACTTATGTTATTCAAGAATCGCGCCTTATTGTTGACAAAGTGACAATTACTATCGAGTATTTCTTAATGATATTTATTGTATTTTATCTTTGGAATGTGCAATATTATTAATTCCCATTCAAATGATAGATTAGTTGCACAACACCAGAGGAGAACGTTCTTGTATGAACCATTTTTAAATTCAACCTCTGTTTTATATCAATAAACAACGGTTTTCCTTCTCCCAAAATAACAGGGTGAACAGATAATCTAAATTCATCAACAAGCCCTAAATTGATAAAAGTTGTAATAAGACTCGCTCCGCCATAAAGCCAGATGTCTTTACCAGGCTTATTCTTTAGTTTATTTACTTCTTCAAAAATATTATTATTTATGAATATTGCTTTATTATCAGTTCCTTTTTGCGTTCTGGAAAACACATATTTTTTCTTATTATGAACCGACCGCCAAATTTCCTTTTCAGTACTAGTATCTTCAATTTCTGGAGTAAATTGTCCCCATAAATCGTAGCTTTTTCTTCCATATAAAATAGTATCAATTTGATTTAAAAAATGAATAAACCCCATCTCAGAGTCCATGATGCACCAATCAACTTCCCCATTTTCCCCTTCAATAAAACCATCTAAAGTAACTGCTAAATCTAAAATGATTCTTCTTGCTCTTGCGTTATTTGGCATAATTCTTCCTCCCTTTAATCATTTAGATATTGTTTCTCCCGCCAATTTTTTATATTTTCATTATTTACAGTATTTATTTCTGAATAAAGTTACTAATGTTATTACACTATCCTGCCCTTTAACGTAACAACTTATCGTCACTCAAAATCAGCTGTTCTTTTCCTTTTCACTATAAAAACATCCCTTTAGATTACCATCTCCAAAGGATAGAGCATCGCATCTTTTTGATAAACATCGTAACTTTATTTCAAATTCACATGTAATAAAGTTCTATTCGGTAAGAAAATAAAGAAAGCGCTGATATATCAAAATGGAAAGATAGCTACTCTTTCTTTATAAATGTATGACTAGGTTTTATAGCTAATCCCTTCCTTTACTTGCTTTACCTTGTATTGGAAGCTTTTCGTAGAGGAAACACCGTCTACAACAAGGTTACTACCTGTAACAAAATCATTTTCTTTAACTGTTAAATAAAGACATGCTTGTGCAATATCCTTTGGTTTTCCTACACACTTTGATAGATGCTGTTCATGTCATGATCAATTGCACTTAATTTTGCATAGTCCTCTGTTTCACCCAAGTAGTAACAGTGCTGCCTTTTTTATTCATATTTTATTTATTTGTTAATAAAATATGAAAGTCATTTCCCTTAAAAGAAATCATGAGAAAGGAATGATCAATTGATGAAGGCAGGCAATCAAAAGATCGACACAGTGCCGGGGATGAAGCTCTTTGATGGAGAAAATCTGCTCGTAATTATTAGCATGCTTGGCTTTGTGCTTGCAGTTGGTATTGCGGTATATATCAGACTATACGGGACAATCGTTTTTCCAGAAGGCGACTTGGAGCGAGCGTTTTCTTTCAATGCCGCGATCGCATTGTTTATTTTGTCCATAGCAGCCATTTTACCGATAGCAGGGCTGAGTTCCCGCAAACGGGCAGCTATTCGTTGGACTTTCACACTGACAACTCTATATGCCTATGCGGTCGAAACAATCCAGCATTTTCGCGGGATTAATCCACGGTTTACGCGTGCCGGCTCTGCTATCGATTCGATTGCCGGCACTTTGTTCGGACTTGATTCGCTATTGATCATCATCGTAACAGTACTGCTTGCCATCCCGTTTTATCGCAAAAGACAGACGAATGAACGTCCGCTGTTAGTATTGGGCATCCGCTATGCACTTTTCTCGGCCATTATTGCCTTTTCCTCAGGAATATGGATGATCGCGCTGCAAAGCCGATATGTGGGCGAGACAGGAAACTTAATTGTCCTTCATGGGCTCAGCTTTCATGCTTTGCAAGCACTAACGTTGCTAGGATGGGTATCGGAGCGGGCATATACATGTAGTAGGCATGCCCTGCGGCGAATTCATTTTGGAAGTTTCGCCTGGACACTTTCCATCGTACTGATTGGTTTACAAACCATCCTCGGACGTTCCGTTTTTGAACTGACAGTGCTGCCGGTTCTTTCTGGCGCCATGCTGCTCATTTGGCTTGCCATATTCGTTTCCGCTGTATTTAAACTGCTGAGACCGAAACCGATGTCTGCCAATCCATCATCACATAGAAATTAAAACAATATTTTCCTGGAGAGGGGAATTATAACGATGTATGAAAAGTTGTTTGCTCTTGCGGGCATAGCTATACTGCTCTGGCTTCTTTTGATACTGTTACCGACGTGGCGAGTCACAAGGTTTCTCGCGGGCATAGCCATTTTTCCTATGTATCTCGCTACACTTTATGCTATTGGGATCATCATGGTTATCGTAGAATCAGGCTTTGGATTCGTTCAAGATTTCGGGTCAGCGGAGGGTGTCATCCGACTGTTATCCAAATCGGACTTTGCCTTACTCGTCTGGCTTCATTTACTTTGTTTCGATCAGGCAATCGGCCATTACGTTTATAGGGATAACATGGAACATCGGTATGTATCTATACCGTTGCAGTCTATACTCTTATTCCTTATCCTAATGTTCGGCCCGCTTGGGTTGTTATGTTATCTTGTGCTACGGCAGGTAAGGAAACGGAACAAGATAACTTTATAAAACTAAGTAAGCTATCGAAAGTATAACGTTCTTTTTGAGCTTTTTATAAGTAGAGATATTATAAGAAGATATTTTTAACAAATATATATAAAACATCAAAAGAGATAGTCCCTAAAAAATTCACATAATGTAAGGAGAAATAAAAATGGACTCTAAACAGAAAGACTATAATGTTGAATATCAATGTCCTAAAGGAGTTGTATATTACAAAAAAGTACAAGCGAGTGATGTTAAAGAAGCAAAACAACAAATATTAACTCAACAACCTGACATGAAAATTAGGGCTGTTAACCTTATTGATTCTGAATAAACGAAAATAGCTAGAGTTGAAATATATAACTACTACGAGCTCTAGCTATTTTTTGCTTCATTCACATAACTAATGTTAGCGGAAGTTAATCATACTATTTTTCAACTTGCCTTATAAACGCAGATACGTTTCCTAGACAACAAGATCCTTGAGGATTATTTACTTCGCATCTTTAATATGCATTGATATCTCTTGTACAGCTTGGCTCTTACCAGTTTGCTTTATTTCTTCACGAATACGTGCTCGTGTCCAATTAAAGCAGTAATAAGCAGGCACATCTTCTTCTATATCTTTTTGAAAAAGAGGAACTTTAAGATCGTTTTTGATAAATACTTGCTGTTCTTCATTAAAGTACACTACACTACATTACATTCTTGCTCTGTACAAAAATAATATGTTTTATCATTTTGATGTAAATATAGTTGTTTCATCCCAGAAGAATCACGCAAATAAAAATAGACTCTGTTTACACACAGTCTATTATGGATAATTATTTTTTTGGAAAATCATCTTGAAAATACCTCTCTATTAACACGAAATAATAGTATACATACGCTCTTTATCTTACCAATCAATACTCTCTTCTTTTAGAGAATTTCATTCTTATCTTATTTTGTTACAGGTGGCAATGCTGAATATTCTTCATCTTTTACAGTCAATGTTTCTTGTTTTTTTAACATAAATAACTTATCACCAACTCCGTAGCATTTCCCTTCATCAGTTAACCAAATAAAACGAAGAGCTACTTTTGCAGTTTCTCCTTCAAAATCTGGCAAATTCACTACATGATCCAAATGTAATATAGGATCTTGATAGGGATGCTCGTTTTGATAAGGTTGTTTCCATGTATATGTATTCCCCTTGTCATCCTTCAATTTTCCTAAAGTAAATACTGGCCATGGGTTCTTTCTACTAAAAGAAGCATTCATTTTATATTTTCTAGGGAGTGGACTTACTTCTATTGTTTCGTTTGCAAAAGATTGGTCAATATCAATATCATTTGTTTGAAGTTGCCCTTTGTAAAATTCTCCTTTTTTCGATTGATTCCAAAATACCTCTTTAAATAAACTACGATGAGTTTCTGTTGGTAAGACAACGGTATGGCGCTCTTTCTTTGTTTTTTTCGAAATATCTGTGATACTAAGTCCAGGATCTGGTGCTTCTTCATCCATACTTATTTGTCTGTCGTTTTGATTTTCTCCAAATAACTTTTTAGCTTTTTGAGTAGGTTCTTCTGCATTCACTAATGAAATCGCTGATATGGAAATAACAGCAGTAATCCCCAATAGCGACCAACAATACGATTTTTTTGAAATTGTTTAATCATCACAATTCTCCTTTTTAGTGCCAGCTTGTTCCTTGTTAAATTTGCTAAGCTAGGAATCTGATAACGATCTGAATAGTCTTCTAATAGATTGATAATTGTATACCCATAATCAATTCTCTGTTTAAAATCGATATATGTAAGTGCAAGTGCATCGCATGCAATTTCTTGATCTTCGCGCATTCGGTAATATGCATACCAAAGAATTGGATTAAACCAATGCAAAATAAGTAAACTATTCATCAAGCAATTCATGCCAACGTCTTTTCGTTTCACATGTGCTAATTCATGATAGAAAATAAAACGCAGTTGATCATCATCTAGCGTTCTCATATGATTTTCAGATAACAAGATTCTCGGTTTTATAAACCCAAGAACTGTTGGACTTGAAATGTTACCAGATACAACTATAGGAATATTTCGTTTAATTGACATTGTACGTTTACATTGCTCAAAAAGATTCATAATTCTTTTATCAGTAATAAGGGGTTGTATTTTTATGTACTTATAAACACGTTTGTTTAATACGATCATAAAACCTCCAAAACCAACAACTCCAAACAACCACACATATAATCCAATTTTGTAAATTGAAATGTAATCTGTATGTTGCGATTTTGATTGGTTAAATGACCCTTTTCCCCCTTCAATAGTGACTGCTTCACCGGAAATATTTGTCTTTTCATAATTCACATTAGAAACATTGACAGTAGGAGTAATCTCACGATTAGGTACGAAGACGTTATATATACTATACGAACTTTAAGGTGCAGACGGTAAAAGTAACCGAAAAATAACGATAATCCATACTATATACTGCCATCTTGGCGTTAACTTGTTTTTAAGCACAAGTTTAATAAATAAAATGATTCCAACTAAAATACTAGCCATTAATGAAGATTCAAATATCCAATTGAAAACATGCATAAGTCGACTATTTAAAATTTCTATACTCATCGTTCTTTTCTTCGATCAGCTTCACTTTTATCATCAAGAATACGCTTAAGTTCATTAATTTCTTCTTGAGAAAGCTTTTCTTCCTTTAAGAAGTTTACAAGTAGTGGTTTTAATGCTGCACCATAAAAACGTTTAAGAAATGATTTTGTTTCTACTTGCAAATAATGATCTTGAGAAACTAAAGGAATATATGTATACATTTTTCCGATTTCTTGATGGGCCAATATCGCTTCTTTTTGCACCAACCTGTTAATTAACGTTCGGATTGTTTTTGGACTCCAGTCCATTTTCCCTTCAAGATCTTTAATAATTTCATTTGCTGTTTGAGGCGCTTTTGACCAAAGAACTTTCATTATTTCCAACTCAGCTTCAGATATTTTAGGAATTTCTTTCATATGTATGCTTTCTCCTTTCTGATATTACAAATGTAGTCTAATAAATATATTACGTTTGTAGTCTGATATTGTCAACCATATTTTGGGCATGAAAACAAGTGCAATTTTCATCTTAAAATTGCACTTGTTTAACATAAAAGCTTTTTCAACAACGAAAAAATAACTAATTATAATTAACTACGTTTTTGCCTCTTATTTGATGAAGGAACTTTAGCGGAACCTGTTTCGCTCGTAGTCGTTCCTTGACCTTCAACTTGAGAAGAGCCAAGACCTGCTCTTGAAGGATCCTGTTTAATTTTTCGACCCATTTTGCTCACCTCCAACGTTACTTTTTGCTTTGAGACGTGAAACTATACAGGGCAAAGGAAAAGATCCCCCTTTTCTCTTAATAAACCGCTTTTTCATAGTTTCTAACAGGAAAGTCATAAACGTTGGTTGTATATTTAAAGTAAGCTATTTCTTTATAATTTGAATTCAACTGAAACTGGAGGAATTTTTAATGAAGCATTCTGTCTTACAAACTTATAATTATCACGTTTGGGCTAACAAAAGGCTTTTTGAACACTTAAAGACATTACCAGGGGACGTTTGGTCTACAAAAATACAAAGTGTATTCCCTACTATTTCACAAACGTTTATACATATGTATATTGCTGATACAATCTGGCTAGGTACTTTATTAGGAAAACCTTTTGATGAGATGAAGACATCTGCCATACAGCTTACAGAAAAAATAAAAGATACAACTCTTCAAGAAATGGAACAATTATTTTTTACTTTATCCGAAGATTATCAAGGTTTTTTCGCCCGTGAAGAAAACTTTGAGAAAGTCATTTCACCTGAACATCCTCACTTTGGACGATTAGACACGAACGCCTTTGAATTGATTCAACATGTTGTGAATCATGGGACATATCATCGCGGGAATATAACGGCTATGTTAAGACAGCTAGGTTATACAGGAACTTCGACTGATTATATTTTTTATTTGTATGCAATGTATGGAGAAAATAAATAATTTTTATTTTTTATAAACAAAAATATATAATAAGCAATTGCAACTGAATATCTAAACATTTATATTTATTAGAGGAATTTGAATTCTAAATACAGACAAAATAAGGCAGATCATCATTCATCTATTTTGAATGATGATCTGCCTTATTCTGTTGAAGTAAAATTTTTTAGTACTCTAGTTAAATACAATCTTCCTAAAGAAGTTGTATATCTTCACTGAAAGTATATGTAAATCCTTCTAACAAGAACGTTCTATACTTGGTTGCTTTCCAACAGGTTCAGTCAATTTGTTTGTGTAGTATGAAATTAACCAATATAAGCTCACAATCACACAAAGCAAACCAAATAATAGCCCGACACATTGAGGACTAATGTAGCTTAGCAAAATACCAGTGAAAAAAGTAGACAGTTGCATAAAAGAGGAATACGTAACAGTATGAAAAGTAAAAACCCGCCCTAACATTTCATTAGGTGTATATTTTTGAAGCAGTGTACTATCTATAGGAGAGATTAATCCTCCAGCTGCTCGCATAATAAATAATAAAATTACACCTAACCATAATTGGCTCGAAATGATAAAAAATACGAAAAATAACCCTTGAATAAGATAGGCCCATCCAAACACTTTTTTCATTTTGTTTGTATTTGTACTATAATATTTAGCAACAATCCAACTCCCAAATAATGTACCTAACCCTTGAGTTGAATAAAGTATCCCAATACCAATATCTTCTGGATGAAAAATTTTAGTAGCATATATGATGATTAGTACTTGATAGGCCCCTGCTACAATTCCCCAAGACATACCAACAAACACTAAAGCTGATACAATCTTATTTTGTAAAATAAATCTAAATCCTTCTACTATACTTTGCATGTAAGTCGTCTGCTGTGATTGAGTGCTGTTTTTTATTAAAGGAATTGCAGTAAATGATACGATTAAAGCACAAAGAAAAAAGGATAAAGAATCAATTAAAAAAGCAAATTTATAAGAAATCAATGCCGTTAATGCCCCGCCTAATGAAGCACCCAAAATTCCCATCGCTCCATAAATCACATTAGAAAGAGAATTAGCTATAGCAAGATCATTCTCATGGACTATGGCAGGTATAATTGTTTGCCTTGCTGGGGTGAAAAATATACTTGTTACTGAGTTCAAAATAGTCAGTATAAACAAAGCTGGTAGATAATTTGAAAAAGGAATCGCCAATATAATTAAGCATCCCCTAAAAAGATCTGTTATTATCATTATTTTTTTCTTATTAAAGCGGTCTATAAAGACTCCTACAAAAGGGCTGAACAAAAGCCTCGGCAAGGCTCCTGCTAACAATATCATGCTAACTACTTGAGGTGAATTAGTAGTTTTATATATGAATCCCATAAGGGCTACAGAGTAAAACCAATCACCCAATGTACTGATAGATAATGCAAAAAATAAATTTCTAAATGGAATGTTATTTTTTAATAAATCTTTATATGTTAAAGGAGGATTTTTCGTCATTCTTTACACCTTCTTATTCATTAACACCAATCATTATTCAACCAGTGAATTTAGCAAACCCTAGGACAAGTAAGGGATTTTCCATTATCATTTGATGTAATGCTAAGCATATACGGAACAGCAACATGTGACCAAGCCTCGGCAGTTGGAGAACTCGATACATACTCTGGTGCACATGATTGTAGCATCGAAGTATAAATGCCTCCACCTGGATCTAGTGCAACTACTGCCAGTTCTTTCGGCAATTCTAGTGCCATTGATTGAGTTAAACCCTCTATAGCAAACTTGGAAGCGCAATATGGTGCAAGTTCTGCCTCACCGAAACGTCCCCAACTTGAACTAATATTGATTATGATCCCTCGTTTATTATGAATCATAGCTGGTACAAATGCCCGTATCACATTGACTACACCATTCACATTGATGTTCATAACATTTGCAAATTCTTTCGAAGAAATAGTCCAAAGCGTTGCATTTTTATTTACAATAGAGGCATTATTAATAAGTAAATCTGGTGCACCGTATCGCTGAAGAATATATTCTCCCCAAGCTTTAACAGCCTTATCGTCCGAAACATCAATGGATTGAAAATCATGTTTGTTGTCAAATTGTCTCTTGACTTGTTCTATCTTACTTTTGGAACGACCACATCCAACAATCAACCAACCTAGTACATAAAAACGGTCAATTAATGACCGACCTAATCCTTGCGTTATCCCAGTGATTACCACAAGTTTTTTATTATTTTCTCTATCCAATTGTTTTCTCTCTCTCCCTTCCAACATTTTGATTCTTAAATTTATTTTACATTTTTTCAATTAATAATACTTGCTACATATTGACTAGATTTTTTACAACTTTAGTAGTAGGTTACATATTTTTATAAATATGATAATTCTTTTAAAACTCGACACCTTTAAGATAACCAAAATAAGGTCTCTCAAAATTCCCTTTTAAAAAAGAACACCCACAAAGAAAATACATTTCTCTGTGGGTGTTCTTTTTTTTGTATATTTTTTTCTTGAAACAAGCGTTTTTTTTCCACTTGTTTCAAGAAGGTATAAGCGATAACTATCAGTTCGAGCTCAGTTTTTCGTTGAATGTGCATACAAATAATTTACTCCCATATGTCACATCCCTTTTTTGCTTAAAGTTATTAGTTCAAATAACTATTTTTAATAATTAGGCTGAATATACCCTAATTTTATTCCTTTTGATTGAACTAATACAGTCTACACACATTCTCGTATTATAGTGCTTACATATTTCTTTTAAATTCAGGAGATTGTTCAGCATACCTGTCGATGTCTCATGATGTACAAACCAAAGCCATTCATATTTTTTATTGGCGAGAATTTGCTCAACTTCTTCATATGAAAATGGTTCACCAAATTCTTTTTTGTATGTATGAAAAGACAAACTTGCTCTTTTCACATGCTGAATTAACCGATTTCCAAATTCCCGGTTTGTTAAGACCAGCCCTTTTCCCTTCAATGCTTGCAGCTGCATAGCAATTGCATCGTTCGCTAATGTACCGGTACCAAGCAAAATTTGCACTTGTTCAGCTTTTGTCATTTGCAGCAAGCACTTCTTTACATTTGTCATTGTGACAGCAAATTGATTTGAGCGATGTGAGATTGGTACAGAAGCAAAAGCTTTTTGCACATTGGTGGCAATTTCTACAGGGCCAGGCAAAAATGTATATTTTTTCACAATAAGGCTTGCAATTGGTGACTGCTGAAAGATTGCTGGAGTAATATACATCGGCTGAAATGCTGCTTCTCTCGTGCCAACCAACTTGTAAAAAGGACGAAAACCCATTTGCTTGTATATAGAAAGCTGCCGCGTCGTACCTGATATGATTGCCATATCATATCCATTTAAATGTAAATAACGATATAGAAACCGCACCAATCCTAGAAATGCCCGCCCAGTTCGATATTCTTTTTCCACAGCTAACAAACGGATTTCATATATTTTATTTACCTGTTCTGGTAAGTGATAATCTAAATCTTGAATTTTGTGATCGAGAGAAAATGGTCGATTGTCTCGTACTGCAACCATTCCAACCAACTTTTCATCATTTAAACAGATCAAATATGTATTTTCTTCATGAAACAGATCAACTCGCAGTTTACTTTCAATCTGTTCGTGCTGCGGAATTTCTTCTACAAATGTTTTATAATTCAGTTTATGTATTTGCTCAAATTCCTGTGGACTATCTGCAATTTTGTAAATTACCCCCATATTGCGCACTCCTTTATCTTTTTCTATGTGCATATAAAATTAATAAAATAAGAAAGATACTTAACCCAATTGCAGTAGTACTATAATGAAAAAAGAACATACACAGAGGTACACATGCAATGGTAATTAAACCCGCTTTTGTGAAACTTCTAATTAAGACATATAGAATAAGAAAAATGACAACAAGAGGAAGTACTAATAGCGGATTGAATACAAGAAACCCACTTATGAATGTTGAAACCCCTTTCCCGCCTTTAAATTGAAACCAAATTGGATATAAATGTCCAGTCACTACAGCAAGCAGGGAGAGTATAAGATAACTAGAGTCTGCTGATAAAAAACTTGCTGTAAAAACAACAATCGCACCTTTTACACTATCACCTATAAATGTAATAACGAAGTAGCTTTTTCCGTATAAACGTCCCATATTTCTTGCACCTGGATTGCAACTTCCTTGCTCGCGAATATCTACATCATATTTGAATTTAATAATAAAATATGCCGTTAATATACTTCCTAACATATAAGCGAATAACAAATAACACAGCTTATATATGACCATGGTTTTATCAACGCCCTCTATCTATAACAGATTTCTTATTTTCAACTACGCTTTGTGACTTTCTGTATGTTAACACATTTTAATTATACCAAATATTAGTACTTTCCCCTTTTAATTATTTTAAAATCGAACAAAAAATAGAGATGTAATCGGCACCTCTATTCCTAATTTTTAATTCATTGCAAGTTAATATAGACGTTTTGCATAGATCTCTTACAGCTGTAAATCCTCTTTTTTCATATTTTTTATATTATTTTTTAAATACGGTATGTGAAATTATAAAAGAAGTCTTGTTATTACCGCAGCAAACAAAAGAGATGCTTTCAATGAATAAGCATCTCTTTCCTCTCTTAAATACGTTTAAACTAATGACTTTGCTTCTCGCAATACTTCAATAAAATACTCCCAGTTATTCACTACAGATGGAATACTTACATGCTCATCTGGTGTATGAACATGAAACATATCTGGTCCAAGTGAAATCGCATCTAGTCCTGGAATTTTCTCCATAAATACACCGCACTCAATTCCGGCATGAACTGCAAAAACCTCTACATCTGTGCCATATTTTTCTTTATGCACCTTTTCAAACAAGCTGCGAATTGAAGAATTTGGATTATATGGCCATTCTGGATACTCAGATTCTTTTTCAAACTGCGCTCCCACTACTTCTGCGATATGCTTAATTTCATTTACAATATGTTGCTTTAAGCTTTTCACAGAACTTCTTACTTCGTTTCTTAATTTAATTTCATTATGTAACGTTTCAACAACACCTAAGTTTGTAGAACTTTCCACTAGTCCTTTTATCTCCATGCTCATGCTTTGAATACCATTAGGGATTAAGAATAATGAAGAGATAAGCTGTTTTTGTGTTTCTTTTGCAAATACACTTCCAATTGTTTCTTCTAACTTCGTAAATGAAACATGCACATCAGGGTCTACAGCGCGTAGTTCTTCTTGTAAAATGCTTGTCCACTCTTTCACTTTCTCTTCTACTTTTTGCACATCACTTTCAGAAAGTAAAATCGTTGCTACACTTTCACGCGGGATCGCATTTGTTTTTAATCCACCATGAACGTCACTCATAGAAAATACAATTTCATTGAATAAATCATAAAGGACTCTACCTAAAATTTTATTGGCATTTCCTCTTTCTTTATCAATTTCCATGCCAGAATGTCCACCTTTTAATCCGCCAACAAAAAGACGATACGGTAATACGTTAGCTGGTGTTTCTTCCCAAACAATAGAAATTGTTTCAACCGCTTTCGCGCCGCCCGCACTACTTACTAACAATTTATGATCTTCTTCTGAATCAAGATTAATAAAGATTTTACCGCTAAAATAGCTAGGGTCAACAGCAAAAGCGCCGCCCATCGTTGTCTCTTCTTCTGTCGTAATCACGACTTCAAGAGCAGGATGTGGAATATCAGTTGCGTCTAATAAGGATAATGCATATGCAACCGCAATCCCATTATCCGCACCTAACGTCGTATGATTTGCATACAGCATTTCCCCCACAATTCGTAATTGAATTGGGTCTTTCTCAAAGTCATGAACAGTTGCTTGATTCTTTTCACATACCATATCCATATGCCCCTGCATAATAATCGTTGGCACATTCTCATATCCAGCTGTTGCTGGCTTCTTAATAATGACATTTAGTGCATGATCTTGTACAACTTCTAAATTTCTCTCTTGCGCAAATTTGACTAAATAATCACTAATTTCTTTCTCATTTCCCGATCCTCTTGGAATCTTTGAAATTTCTGCAAAATGATGAAATACAGGATGTTGTACTAGTTCTTCTATATTGTTATACATCTGCTTCTCCTCTTTTCAGTTATAATAAAATAACAACTTTATATAAGTATTGTACCATTTCCAATCGATATATAAGCTATTTTCTCATCGTTTTATACTTATTAAAAAAATACTGAGAAAAATTCGAAAAAGATATATCGTATTGTTCCATTAAAAAATCCACTAGATTGAACTTTATTGATACAATTATATTCTTTCTTCTATCTTCACCTTATCTTATAAAATAAAAATTTAATTTGTATGTGTTTTCTTTGTTTATTTTGGATTTGTAGTATAGTATTCGCCTAGTTTCTAAAATTTAATCATATGTAATTATCATCTTAAGAAAACTAATAATTGTTTGGTTAAAATTGTATATATAGTTACATAATGGTATATTAAAAGAAAAAGGAGATAGAAAAATGAAACGATTACTCTACTATTCATTTGCAATTATGCTAATTTTCAATCTAATCGGTTGTTCTTCGAATACTTCAAAAACATCTGAAACAAATGACTCAACAGAATTGATGATATTGAAAGATGCCGAAATAGAGAATATAAAATTATTAAAATCACAAACTGCTAAAGAAGATTTCATAATTACCAAACATCAAACTTCAGATGATTCCTTAATCAAAGATATTGTCCGAACAATAAAAGATGGTTCACCAATTACATCTCATTTAAATGAAAAGGCCAAAAAATCTTTAAACAGAGAAATGGAAGTTAACTTTAAAAACGGTTCAACAGAAACTCTTTTCATCTTAATTAATGATAAAAAAGAGATTTCTGTAATAAAAGAATCCGGTGATGGTTATAAACTTAAAAATGATGCTCCTAAGTTAGTAGTTGATTTCTTCTTTAAAAAAGAAGTAAATTTATAATAATTAAAAATACATATAAAAAAGGTACAGATTTTGTGAAAGCACTGAAAAAGTCCTTTTTAAAAAAGAAGATAACTCCCTACTACATATAGGAATTTGTCTTCTTTTTGATTTCCGTTTATTCATAAGAATTCTGTCGTTTACTCAAAATAGACACTTTTTCAGCATTAGAGTTGTACATGCTTCGGAATTTCCCCTTCTGGTACTTCTCCATCCTTACTCAAATAATAGTGCCGAATTGGTTTTAAATTATCATCTAATTCATAAACAAGCGGAATGCTCGTAGGAATATTTAATGTAACAACGCCATCATCAGATAAGTGATCTAAATATTTTACAAGCGAACGAATTGTATTACCGTGCGATGAAATAATAACTTTCTCACCCTTTTGTAATACTGGCACAATTTCTTCATGCCAATACGTCAGAACACGTTTTTCTGTATCTTCTAGACATTCGGTAAGCGGAAACTCCCCTTCTTTTAAATATTTATATCTAGGGTCTGAAACTTCATAGCGCAAATCGTCTTTCGTAAGTGCTGGCGGTCTGACATTTGTACTTCTGCGCCATATATGTACTTGTTCTTCTCCGTACTTCTTCGTCGTTTCATCTTTATTTAATCCTTGTAGTGCACCGTAATGCCGTTCATTTAAATGCCACGATTTATAGACAGGCACCCAAGAAAGATTCATTTCATGAAGAATAATCCATAGCGTTCGAATGGCTCTTTTTAATACAGAAGTGTATGCAACGTCAAACGTATAACCATTCGCCTTTAATATCTGGCCCGCTTCTCTCGCTTCCTGCAATCCATTTGTCGACATATCAACATCGGTCCATCCAGTAAACCTATTTTCCACATTCCATACACTTTGACCATGACGAAGAAGCACAAGCTTAATCATAACAATATCTCCTCCAAGTAAAAAAATGTTTTACATCTATAATGTACTACTCTTATATTGTTCTTAGTTTCAATTTAGATAATTCAGTGTCAGAAAGGTCGCGATGTTTGTAATCCATTAGTTGAACTTTACCTCCACCTTTTACTCGAAACCGCATCGTATCTTCTCCATACGGTGGATTATGGGCCCCTTTAAACGTAATAACTTGAACAATAACATAAAATTCAAATTCCGCTTTATCTTTTTCAATACTTACTATCTTTTCGTCTCCTCTGTACCATAGCCTACCTTCACCATAATAATCTTTTACAGCACCACCGATATACTCTACAAGTCGTTCAATAAGAACTTCCTTTAACAGTTCTTTTGGTACAGGTATTCTATTTATAACCTTTTTCTCTTCCCGTAAAACCGTCCAATTCTTATGTATCTTTTTTATATGATAAAGAACATTCTCACCATTTTGTTTTACTATATGAACATATCCCAAACTCCCTTTTACATACACTCTCGGCTCTAGAACCCATTGTTGTTCTCTCCGTAAAATTTCAAAAAACATTTTTGTTAGGGAAGTAATTTTCCCCTCATTTATAAGTTCAGTAAAATCGTCTAGAACGTACAAACGAGCTCCACTTATATTCACATCAAAATAATCTTGTATGTTTTTCTTTTCTTCACCATGTACGAAGCTAGTTAAAGAAAACATAAATAGAGTGAAAACGACGATTGTAACAAGTTTCTTCACCAAATCACCTCGCCAGTTAGTATGTCCTAAAGTTTTTACGCATAAAAAAACATGAGTCCTCTTTTCAAAAGGTACTCATGTTCAATCATTACTATATTTTTATCGTCCACGCTTTTTCTGTCCAGGCTTTGCACTACGCTTTTTTTTGCTTGGTTGACCAAAACGAGATTTCTCTGTATTTGGTCCTTCTTTTCTATCACGACGTCCAGACTGACCAAATTGTTTCTTCTCTTTAAATGGTTTCTTTTCTCTTGGTTTTTGCGACCTTTGTTCTTTTTTCTCAGGCTCTTGTTTGTTAGGTTGCTCTACTACTTGGCGTTGTAATGATGTGTTAATCCCTTTTTCAATTTGCTGTAAATACATTTTATCTTTTGGCGCAACTAATGTAATTGCCAGCCCACTTCCACCAGCACGGCCTGTCCGTCCGATGCGGTGAATGTAACTTTCGACATCTTCTGGGATATCGTAATTAAATACATGCGTAACACCTTCTACATCAAGTCCTCTTGCTGCTACATCTGTTGCAATTAAATATTGAATTTCAGCATCCCGAAAACGCTTCATAACACGCTCGCGTTTTCCTTGTGATAAATCACCGTGAAGTTCATCACAATTAAAACCGTATCCTTTCAGCGCCTCATACAATTTTGTAACTCTGCGCTTCGTACGGCAGAAGATAACAGCTAAAAACGGTTGATCTCGTTCCATCAGTTGACGAAGCGTATCTTGTTTTGCTCGGTCAGTCGTTTCCACGACGCGTTGTGTAATATTATTTACTGTAACCTCTGCACTTTGAATTTTTATAATTTCAGGTTTGTTCATATAACGCTTTGCAAGCGATTGAATTTGCTTAGCCATCGTAGCAGAGAACAACATCGTTTGTCTCTCAACAGGTGTTTGTTCAATAATTTCTTCTACCTCTGGTAAAAAACCAAAATGCAGCATTTGATCTGCTTCATCTAAAACGAGCATAGATACATGTGATAATTCAATTGTCCCGCGGCGTAAATGGTCTAATAATCGGCCAGGTGTCGCGACAACAATATGTGTATTTCCTTGTAATTTCTTCATTTGTTGTGAGACATCTTGTCCGCCATATACCGCAAGTACATGAATATCATTTACATGCACAGTCATTTTTTCAATTTCGTTTGTGATTTGCAATGCTAATTCTCGCGTTGGTGCTACAATTAACGCCTGTACATGACTAGACTGCGGATTTATTTTTTCTAATATCGGCAAAATAAATGCTAATGTTTTTCCTGTTCCTGTTTTTGCTTGTCCAATAATATCTTTTCCAGCTAGTACTACTGGTATTGCTTTTTCTTGAATCGGCGTCGATTCGGCAATTCCATTTTCTCTTAATGTATCATTTAACGTAGTGCTAATTCCTAATTCTAAAAAACTTTTCAAATCGATCACTTCTTTTCACTATTTTTCATATCAAATATTGATTGTACCATTTATTTTGCTAAATATGAAAAAGAAGATTACATTTATTCTATTTTTCAAATATAAAATAACCCCTCACTTCAAAACGTACTACTGTTTAAATGAAGGGTTACTAGCAATTGAATTATTTTTTTCTTATTTCTTTTTGTATTTTTCTTAATGCTTTTTTAGAACCTCGTTCTATATCATGTTGCAGCTTTCTCTCTTTATAACTTACAAACAAAGTATTTAAATCATAGCCTTTTGGATACAACTCTGCTGCTTTCAGTTCCAAAATAACGCGCTTACAATTTACTTCCATAAACTCTTCTTTGTATAGTACTACAATATTATTGAAACTATCTTTTGTCTTGTATACAATACCAGAATCATTGTAATCCAATAATGTTACTTTGTCTCCAATCTCATACTCATAAGATTCTTTCGTTTTCACCGCATTCACTTCAGGCTTCTTTATTTTATTTTCTTTTACAAGCTCTAAGTTATACTCTTTATTTTCCATATAACACTGTGCTCGCTCCAAAACACGTTCCCGTAAATTCATCTTTCTAGAGATCCAAAGTGCGTTACTATCCCCAGATTCCCCAATCATTAACTGATACATCGGC
This sequence comes from Bacillus sp. S10(2024), assembly GCF_050473865.1. Taxonomy (NCBI): domain Bacteria; kingdom Bacillati; phylum Bacillota; class Bacilli; order Caryophanales; family Bacillaceae; genus Bacillus; species Bacillus sp. S10(2024). The sequence continues at coordinate 1,388,899 of NZ_JBFLUR010000002.1, forward strand.
TCTAATGTTTCATTATGAAATTGCATAGCTGCATTCATAAAGTCACTGTGAATTTCTGAGAATCGTTTAATTTCACCATAATGAGTCGTCGCAACTGTAATACATCCTATATGATAAAATTCTTCTAAAATGGCAATCGCAAGTGCAGCACCTTCATTTGGTTCTGTGCCACTACCAATTTCATCGAATAACAACAACGTATTATTGTTAGATATTCTCATAATTTCTGAAATGTTTTTCATATGTGAAGAAAAAGTACTTAAAGCATTTTCAATACTTTGATTGTCACCTATATCTACAAAAATAGAATCAAAAAGGGCAATTTCAGTCTCTTCATCACCATGAATATGAAACCCTGACATTGTTGCTAAAGTTAATAATCCAATTGTTTTCAAAACAATAGTCTTTCCTCCAGCATTTGGTCCCGTAATGACTAAACTGCGATATTCTTTTCCAATCTCAAAATTTAATGGAATAATCTCACCTTGTAAAAGAGGATGTTTACATTCAACTAGTTTTATATATCCATGACTATTTAATTTCGGTGCGATCCCACCTATACTCTTACTAAACTTAGCTTTCGCGAAAATCATATCGTATTGACTTATAAGCTCAATATTAATTTTGATATCACTAACGTTCTCAAAAATCATTCCTGATAAAGTGGCTAATATTTGATACTCTTCTATCGCCTCTTCCGCTTTTAAACTCGCTAACTCACCGCTTAATTTTGAAATAACAGCTGGTTCCATAAAGACTGTTGAACCTTTAGAAGACATCTCTACAATTGTTCCTGCAACTTGATTTTTATAAGAAGCCTTAATAGGAACAGTAAATCGATCATCTTTTTTGCTAATAAAGAATTCTTGAATATACTCCTTATTTGCACTACTTTTTAAAAATTTATTTAAGCGATCTCCAATCTTTCCTTCTGCTGTTTCGATATGATTTCGAATTCGCTTTAATTCCTTACTCGCAGCAGAATCAACTCGATTCCCTTTAATCGAAAAATGAATCTCTTCCTCGATATTTTTGAACTCTGACATCGAGTATGCGTAAGAACTTAAAACAGGTGCAAAAAATGCTTTACTTAACATAAATCCCTTAATTTTTCTACATCCTCTTAAAAAATCTGATACACTCACTAAATCAGCTGCTTCTAAAATCAGCCCTTTTTCAAGCTTTCCAATTATATTTTCTATATTAGAGATCCCAACTAATGGAACGTGACTTTCTGTATTTAATATCGCTTTTGCTTCAGTTGTTTCATGTAAACGATTTTTGACTACTTTTATATTCGAACTTGGTTGCAGTTTATCTAATAATTGTTTTCCTAATCCGCTTACACAATATGATTTGACTATTTCCTTCAATTCGTTATACTGTAACTTTTCAAAAGTCATTGTATTCATTTTTGTTCTCCTCACTATGATTTAATAATTGAATCATGTATGAAGATACCTAATAATAAGATTTCAATAAGCTTATATAAGGAAAAACTTCTCTCAGTGAGGATCGGTCCCCATCCATATGGAAGAACTCTTCCTATCCAAAAGTCGTAAAAAAATAAAAAAACTGTGGGGATACCACAGCTTTACATACATTTACAAGACATGTGTAGAAACAAATATTTATTATTAAACAAACCTTCTTGAAATAAAGGTTTAACTCTTTAATAATAAATACCACTACATGCTTTATAAAGTGTTGTAGGTATCTTCATAGGTAACTTAAATAAATCCATGACCAAATACAGGGTACATATTGATAGAAAAATACCCTTCGTCATCAGATTTATTTCATTAAATTTTTGCCTATTTAGATACTACTCCGCTCACAAAAAGCACCTCGTCTAATTTATTTTTTATTCTCATTGAAATCTAAATTATGGAATTATTATACTATATGTACAAATTCAAGTAAAGGTACATAAAATTGTTCTTTGCATCATAATTACTATTTCTTTCTAAACAACGCTGTCCAAAGAAATGCTTCCCCAAACACTTCATTCGGTTGCTTAATTTCCTCCATTTTACGCAGTTCAATAACCTCAAACTCTTGAAAAACATCACGTAGTTTCTCTTCTGAATACGCAATTCCTCCCTGTAAACTCCAGCTTCGATATACATCCCAATCTGATATTTCCGAACCATTTTTTTCATCTAATTCTCCCGCAGCAAAGCACGTTAAACCGAAATACCCGTTTGGCTTTAATGCTTGTTTGACTAACTCCACATAATGAATTCTTCTGTGAGGAGGGATATGATGTAAACAACCTGAATCATATACGAAATCATATTGGTTATAGGCTTGTAAATCGAAAATAGACTTACAAATAAAATGAACAGACACATTTTGCTTAGCCGCTCTTTCTTCCGCCCATTTTATCCCTTCTTCTGATAAGTCCACTGCATCAACTTCACAGCCTGTTTTTGCTAAATACAAAGCATTTCGACCAGGACCACATCCTAGCTCCAATACTTTTCCTTTCTGAATCATACATCTATCAAAATAAGAAACTAAATTTTCATCCGGTACATTAGCAAAGAAAGGGACTTCTTTATCGCGATTAGAATAGAACTGATTCCAAAATGGTTCAGGAGATCTTAATAGAGAGTCTAACATTGTAATCACATCATCCATACTATGTAAAGTTTCATTTTTCATAAGTGAATTTCCCCTCCAATAAATTATAGCTACCATAACATTATACCAAATATTAACTGTATTCTACTTAAGCATTTTAAATCATTCGAATATCTAAAATGACCTTAAGTTCCATAAAAATAAGAATATATACAAACAAAGTGTTTAGAAATATAAATCACCCTTCATTTTTATCCCTCTGTTTCATTGATCCAACTAATCCTCTTTGTTTTAGAAAATAGTACAAGCCCCTTCTAATCTCTTACATAATCTATCATAGGAATCAATTTTCATAACCTTTTATCTTTATTAGCTAAATATATAAATACATCAAAAGGAGGGTGAAACTATTAGTGATTCGTTTTTTGATTAGTGCTGAATTTTGGGTAACAACAGCTATAATTATTATTTTTTCTTTTGTCTTAGGTAAAGGTGATTTTATAGATGGATTTAACGAGTTAGCAAATATAAAACAAAATTTAGACTGGTATGTTTGGGCATATGTAATTTATAGATTACATCATCATCACGATCTCTTAGAAGTAATAAAGAAAGGCAGTGATAAAAAAGATACAAGTTAAACCATTTCTGCATACTGTTTACGAAGATGATACATTCGCCATCAGTGTGGATTTCTCATCAGCGCCTATTTCTCTTGCATGTATATAAAAGAGCCTCTCTCTAAAAGAGTGGCTCTTTTATATTAAATGTCGTTCTTCGGAATGAAGTAGTATGTTACAAGTTAACCATTTCATAACCATTTACAAAGTACGCTATTGTTTCTAACTCAACTTCGTTTAATTCTCTATCAAGTTCTTGTTTATATGCTGTTTTTATTTTTTCTGCATCGCCTTTATATGTTTCCGTGTATGTACCTACTGTTTTTAACAAATGAATCTCTTGTAAAAACTCATTTCGATCAATTGCTTTCCCGTGTGAAAGAATATAGGTCTCAGCATCAAATTTCTCTAATTCTTGTATTAATTCAAACGTCCGTTTCGTTGTATAGTTCCACTTCGAAGAAAAAATATCTGCATAGATACAATCCCCTAAAAACAATATCTTTTCTTCTTTAATATAAATGACAACGGAGTCATGTGAATGGTCACCTCCCACATGCTTTAACACACATGTCACATCACCAAGATCTAATTCAAGTTGTTTCTGAAACGTTAATGACGGTAAGACAATTTGAATATTTCTTGGTCGTTCACTGAATTCTTTTTTTATACAACTAGCACAAAATTCAATTTCTTTACCTTCTATTACTCGAGTGTCCAAGGCCTCATCTGTCCATTCATAAGAAACGAGTGTATGCATCTCTTTTTTTGTTTCACTATGTGCGATAGACAAAGCATTTTTTAATACAGGTAATCCGAAAATATGATCCCAATGCCAGTGTGTTAATGCAACGAAATCTGGATTTGAGATGTTCTGTTCGTTTAGCATTTCTAAAAACAAATGTGCATGTGCTTCTGAATTACCTGCATCTATCATCAAAGTCTTTTCTTTTCCAACTACCATTCCTAAGATAGGTCTATCTGTTTCAGAAATAGGTGTCATATACCAAAATGAATGTCCTATTTTTTTTATTTGCTGCATAACTATTGCCTCCATTTTTGACTATAAAAAATTTCCACCCAAGAAATTTCTTAGCTTTATATTTTAATTACTAGAATCGAATATTTTAATCTTTTTTGGGATACGAACTCACCTTTCAATTATATTGATTATATGAAAATTAAAAATTACTTTACAATGATGAAAAACTCTCCTATCATTTCTTTCTGTGCATTTTGAAAAGTTTCTAAAATCAGTTCTGCATAAGAACTAAGAAATTTCTTACTCTCTTCAAAACATGCCCATTCAATTGTTAAAGGAAGAGTTATCCATCCAGTTAAACATTACCATAAAGCATCAGCATTTTCTCCATAATAATCAGCTAACTCGAACCTTTCCTTTAATATTTTATGTAAAGCCTCTTTGCTTATAAATTCATGTCCATTCAATATTTTTTTCATAGGGGTATCGCTACATGCCCATCAACTTAAGAAATGAATTGTTCCCCAAAACAAAAAGTGAGCCGAATTCTCATAAATAATTGTGAAAAGGTGAATTTTTCGTTTTGGGAGGTTTCTCAAATATTAGCTTGATGGTGATGTGGAGGTATCCCATATTAATATTTTCTTAGTTATTTTAATCCTAACTTTGCACATAATCGATATAAAAAGTATAGTCCATGTAACTGTTCTTGATTACGTTTATTTAAATGTTGTTGGCACTCCTCGACAATGCTTTTTGCCCCTTCAATATTGTATTCCTCCAAATTTCTAATAGATTTTTTTAATTGAACAATTTCGTGTGAATACACAGCTTTTTGTGTAAGCTTCATTAACAAAATTTTAATAAACTGATATGAATTAAAATAGCGATAATTATTTTCACCTCTCTTTGAATTAACATATCTCTCTTTTTCCCAATATCGTATAGTAGAAGTAGAAATTTTCGCTTTATTTGCTACCTCTCCAATCGTCATTAGGTTATTTCCTAATGAAGTTATAAAATTAGGACCGTACATATTAGACATATCTAAAATGTACGGTCCTTTTGTTTACTAGTGGTTCACTTATCTAACCTAAAGATAAGTATGTAGTCCTTTTACAATTTGAATTTCTTTTTAAGCTTCTTATATTTTCTATATGAACGTCTAACAATGTTTAACATGAAATACGGTATTTTAACAGGGAAAGGCAATTTATAAATGAAAGGCAAGTAAACTGTAAAATATGCCTTTTCTAGGTCTCTCCACTTACTATCTTCTTTTGTTTTTAAAAAATCAGATACATCGACTACATATCCCCTTCCGTTTTCCATCATCACATTTTTCCCGTGAACATCACAAGGAGTTAATCCTTGTTCCCTTGCATACGCTAAAGCTTCATTGATATCAAGGATTACCTGCTTAGGAATTTTAATCCCCTTATGAATAGCATCGTATAAGGTAATTTCTTTTAAACGTTTCAATACTATGAAATTTTCTCCTTTATATATAAGCTTCGAATAAGAAGGATGATTTCCGATTCTTCGGTATACTTCTGACTCTTTTTCAATTCCTTCTCCTTCTCGCGCGTAAACTTTCACTACCCAATCTTTGTATTCTTTGTGCATAAATACTGCGGCATAATTACCTGCCCCTAAACACTTCCAAAGTCTAGGAATATCTTTAACTACTACAGGCTCGAATTCATCCTCACTTCTTATGCTCACCTCTTTTAATAATTCGTCCTTTATCAATCCCACAAAACTATTTATACTCATTATTTCCACTCCGATTTTGTTAAAAGGGGTCCCATCCACATTTTAAAATGAATATGTCAAAACATATACAATTTAATTTTCCTCATGTTAGTTTGGAATAAAGATTGATTAAAAATCACTCTAAACCCTTGATTATACTGCATATAAAAAGCCATTGTTTTGAACAAAGATTGATCGAAACGATGGCTCTTTTCTATTTTTCAGAACCCCCTTTTTATAAAAAAGTTTGATAAATTAATGCACCTTATTGAACAAACGTACCCAATAATTTAAGTGAATAAATTCACATTTATAATGTCTCTCAAATATAATATCAGTTTATATATTCACAATTCTTCTCTAGCAGGTCCTTCATTAAATCTTTAGATAAATTGTAATTTGTTAATCGATATGCTTGTGTAACCACTGCTCAAATACCTTCAACTGTTCTTCAGTATGAAAGTAATGTTCACCTGCTTCCATGACCTCTAATTCACAACGGTGTTTTTTTGTAAAGTTGTTAATAGTTTCAAATTCACACAATTCATCCTTGGCTCCATACATAATATATGTATCTGTATTCCATGTATTAATAGGATGTTCTTTTACATAGCATAAATAATCCCAATATAACTTTTGACCACTAGGTGTTTCTATAGTCATTTCTTTTTGTAAAAGCTCTGGTGTTACATTAAACCATCTCATCATATTTTCGATAATTCGTTCCATATTAACTACTGGTGATAAAAATAACGCCTTTTTTAACACATCATTTTGATATGCTAAAAGGCTAAAATAAGCTCCCATGCTACATGCAAACAAGCTTACTTCTTTCCAATGTTCTTTTGCGTAATTCATAATTATAGATAATTCATTAACACAAAACTGTACTTTGCAAGGAGTATTATCATTTTTTCTTTCTCCATGCTCAGGTAAATCAAAGCTTAATACTTGATAACCTTTTTGATTGGCTTCTTCGGCTAATATTTGAATAACTGCATCTTCCTTATTTGACATGTTTCCATGTACTGCAATAAAAATTTCCCCACTCTTTTCTCCCCACAAAACCGCGGGAATATTACTAATTTTCAAATTAGATTTAAGCATATTTCCTCCATAGAATAAGACATATGAGATTGAGCAAAAAATCACATACATTTTATATTCTTCTACTTAGTTTTAAAGAAATCAAACTATTCCTAATATATCATGAATGAATTATAATATCTCTCTACATCTGTATAACATCGAGACTGTGAATTAAGTTTGTCGATTTTGATTCCCTTATTGAGCTGATCTGCTCCGTTAGTGAAATAAGAAATCCTAGCTCACAGGATTTCTTATCAAACTTTTTTATAAATGATCAAACTTTACTTTAGAGGTACAACAACGCTCTAAACAAGAAAAGATGTCTAAATTAAGGGCACTGAAAAAGTGATTGTTTTGAAAAAACCATACGCATTTCATCAGTATGTTGAAAACAGAAAGGTCTCTATCAACCTATATACAGTAGGTGGTAGAGGCCTTCTTTTTATGATGTGGACTTTTTCAGTGGACTCGTCTAAATTAGGCATCTTTTTATTTAGATACTAGATTATCAAGTTTCCAATAGGTATCTAATGGGTCAATCTTACTGTCCATATATAAATACATATTATTCAAATCTTTTGGTGGATTTTTCATCATAAATGAGATTTCAAAAGTTAAAGCGTAGCCAACTGGAACATTTTTAAGTTTATCTTCGTATATAGGCATAGGTTGACCTTCATATTTTTGTCCTGTCTTTTCATCTTTAACGAAATATTTTATTTCTGAAAGATCAATTGCTTTTTCATCGTTTCGAACATTATTGATCGTAACATGAGTTGTAATGTTCCCCATGTTATCTACTGTTTCATATTTTGCGTTTTCAACTGTCGCCCTGTAAAATCCGCCTTTTATAAATTCTCCATATAGTAGTGCATCCTTTTCCATATTTTCAGATATTTCTTTTGATTTCTTTGGTTGAGTAGTTTCTTCACTACAAGCTGCCATTAAACTTGTAAGTATAAATGCTGTACATGTTATTTTTATTAAAGATTTCATAGGGCTCCCTTCCTATATCCAACAAATTAAAACATAAGGATAATTTTACATTAAAAGGTAATAAAAGTGTGTTTTTCAGAAAATTCATTTTTATTCCTAGGATGATGCGTTATGTTAAGGTATTCATTGTCTCTATTTAGCTAACAGGCAGTTTAGTTTAATAAGTCCAACTGATAAGATAAAAGAAATAATGGTGAATATAGGAGCGATTTAAAATGGATAACTGGAGAAATAACACGATTTGGTTTGAACAAATACCAGATAATCTTCAGGCTTACTTAAACTTAAAAGAAGATAAATTTAATGAGATACAACTTGAAAACATTGAGTATTTAACTCTTTGGCATCATAAAAAGAATAGGCCGGGCAACTTTGTTAGTATTTCAGAAAAGCTCCTCTATCTGGAATTAAACTGGTCTAATATACAAGATTTCCTTGGGATAGAAAAAATGAATAAATTAAAGCGTTTAGAATTACATTATTGTACTAAATTACAAAATGATTTTGGTTTGTCTGGATTAGTCGATACGCTAGAACATTTACATATTAATCAATCAAAGAAATTTGTACCAAATGAAGAATTATTCACTTTGAAAAATCTTCGAGTTCTGTGCCTTAATTCTTGCGGTAATCTTGAGAATTTGAATTTTTTAAATCAATTTCCTAATCTAATTGACTTTAGATTTGTCGATACTAATGTCTTAGATGGCGACTTATCACCAATTTTAGACCATCCAACACTCCGAAGTGTAGGCTTTCTGAATAAGAAGCATTACAATATTAAAAATGATAAGATGGATGCTTTGTTAAAGGATAAAAATGGTGGAGAAGAATTTAAAACTATTATCAAGTATGAAAAATATGAGACTTTTAGATATATTTATTAACTCAATGGTTCTTGAAATAACGAAGTGCTAATGTTAAATAAGTAGCATTTTTCACTTCCGCTCTCGAGAATTTTGTAAATGGGCTATCCATATGGGCAGCTCATTATATTTTTGCTTAGCGTGTTTTTTTTCAAAATGCTGGCGGTACCCCATGCCCATCAACTTAAGAGATTTTAATACCCCCAAAACGGAAATTTTGTATGTTTTTCTCTTTTTTATTGTTTTGGGATAACTAGCTCTTTTAGCTTGATAGGCATGGGGTGGGACCCATAATAGAAATAATTTTAGGGAGTGAAATATTTTTTTAGTAGGTTATTAGTAAAACTTATTAAATTAATAAGAAAAACAAAATTTAATTATCGCTAAATGTCTTATAGGATTAATAAAAAGGAGTGTCTGGAGGGGTTTATATGGAAATTACAATTAAACCAGTTGCATATGTTCATAATTCTCGTGAAGAAATGAGAGATGATAATTGGGGTTGTGTTTTTTCAGTAATTGAACTAACTGATGAATTAAATGAATCTGCATTACAAGGAATAGAAGATTTTTCGCACTTAGAAGTGATTTTTTACTTTGATAAAGTATCTGATGATAAAGTCCAGTATGAAGCAAGGCACCCAAGAAATAACCCTAATTTCCCGAAAGTTGGCATTTTTTCGCAAAGGGGGAAAAATAGACCGAATAAATTGGGTGTAACTACAGTTGAATTGATAGAGCATACTGGAAATAAGTTAGTGGTAAAAGGATTAGATGCAATAGATGGAACGCCTATTATTGATATTAAACCTGTAATGAAGGAATTTCTTCCTAAGAAGGAAATTAAACAAGCAAATTGGTCTACTGTTTTAATGAAAGATTATTGGAAGTGATGTGATAGAGAAAAGGGGGTATATATGTGAGCACAGTTCAAAAAAATATTTTAGCTTGTTATAACGGGATACATATTCGTGTTTTCGATAATAAGAAAGATGATATTGAACAGTTAACCCAAGTATTAAATAAGTCATATAAAAAACTGGCTGATTTAGGTTTTAATTATCTGGCAAGTCATCAGGATTCTAGTATTACTCTTGAACGAATTAATAAGGCATTATGCCTTGTTGCCATTCGAAATAATAAAATTATTGGTTCAATTTCTTATTACTCACCAGAGAAAAACAAAGGATGTAATTGGTATAACAAAGATAATGTAGCAACAATAGGCCAGTTTGGCATCCATCCTTCTTATCAATCAATGGGAATCGGAAGAAAGTTGATTGAATTAGTTGAAGAGTTAGCAATAAAAGAAGGGATAGAGGAGCTCGCATTAGATACAGCTGAGGGAGCCGGTCATCTTATTAAATATTATGGTGATAAGGGATATCGTTTTATTGAATATATCAATTGGGAAATTACAAATTACAGAAGTGTTGTTTTAAGTAAAAAATTAATTAAAGTAACTACTGATAACAAGGATTATGTGAATAGGATGTCTCTTTCTTAGAATACGGAAGGGGTTTTTGGTAATGAAACTTAGTAGTTTATAAGCGATACTTTGCGGTCTATGACAGCAACCCTGTCACTACCTCTTTATCATGTTTTGAATCTATACTTTTCTTGCTGATTTTGAGGATATAAGGAGAATATGGACAAAGTCAATGATTGCAGGGAAATGAAAGCTAACTATACATATTTGCCTACATTAAAATTCACTTGATCTTTGCGCCCGCAAAAGGAAGGGACAGTGCCTATCAAATTGTAATCATTGATGATGTTCCAAATAAGGCTAAATTAGAAAACATCTCATATTTTTAATTTCCATAATTTGTTAACTGTTGAGAGATAAAAAAATTATTTTGAAACACCCCCAAAACGAAAATTCTATATCTCTGTATATGGAAAATGGTTAAAAGTTCAATTTTAATGCTAAATAACAATATAAATAGCATTAAAAAACCGCTCAGATTTTATTCTGAGCGGTTTTTGCATACTTTTTAATGTTTATTCTTCATTATTAATCCAATCAACTAACTTTGAAATTGTCTCTGCATAATCCTTAATTTCCTTTATTGTTCCTATTACTTGTGTTGTACCCATCTTTTGTTCTTCTTCATCTGCACATTCAATCCACAAGGAACGCTTTAAATTATATTCAAGCCAACCTAATTTTCCTAAAAAGCCACTTTCTAATACAGTAGACCAATCTGCCTGAGTTTCTCCGTGTCTCTTTTTATATCCATTTATAAAAGCAAAAAATCTTTCTTTATCTACGTTTCCCGCCTCATCTTCAGACCAGTATAATGCAGTTTCAATTAAATCGTGCATTGGATTGACATAACCAGCCGACTCCCAATCTATTAAAACGGGATTATCTTTATTCCATAAAACATTTTTGGGATCCAAATCCCTATGACTAATAACTAAATTTGCTGAAAGTAATCTATTTGCTTTGTTTGCTAACTCACTCCACTCATAAAGTTTATCAACAATTTCAAGCAGTAATTCAACCCATTCAGTATTACTTTTTTGTCCTTTTTGAATGTAATATTTCCATTCTATGGATTGTTCATTGTTTCCTAAATCTTCTTTTATGTGAAGCTCAGAAAAATCTGTCCTATGGATATCAGCGAGTATAGAACCTATTTTTTCGCTATGACTACAATTAATTGTATTTGGTTTTAGTGTTTTACCCTCTATCCAATCGAAAACAATATAGAATTGGTTATCTATTGTTTTAATAACATCACCATTAATTATTTTAGCTGGAACAGCAGGTACTTTCTCCGATACTAAATTAGCAATTCTCTCTGAATTAATATAATTCATCATTGCATCGGATCTTATCATAATTTGAGGATTTAAGATTTTTATGGCATATTTTCCTTTATGTGTTTCAATAGCATACATCTTATGTAAAAGACCACCTGATATTGATACTGGAACCCCAGCTATTTCACCAAGTTGTGACTCAACACATAACTTTTTAAATAATTGAATATCAACCATTCCACTAATCTCCTTAAATTTTTTATTCAACTAACGCATGCTTAGTTGAATAAGACATAAACTATATAAACACTTTAACATAAAATTCCGAAAAATCTTGAAATATTTTATTTAAGACACCCGAGCATACTTGCTTAGCTATCTTAAATAAATAATGTCATTTAAAGCATCTTTATATTACAAACGTTATAAAACAAGTGTTTTATTTATTTCTTCATATCCCTTAAAATGAAAAAATACGCTATTCTTTCTCTAGAATCATAGGAAAGGATGGCGTTTTTTTATGGACCTCTCGCTTTCTGAAGAATTACATCTATTCTCACAAGAATTACAACGCTTTCTATCTCCAGCAGTCCTACAAGACATCGCCAGACAAGTTGGCTTTGTAAAGCGATCTAGTAAATATCAAGCAAACGAACTCATTGCCCTTTGCGTATGGCTCAGTCAGGAAATCGCTAGCACATCACTTACACAATTGTGCAGTCGGTTAGAAGCTTCCACTGGGGTACTAATGAGCCCGGAAGGATTGAATCAACGCTTTAATCCAGCAGCTGTCGCATTTCTAAGAGAAGTCTTTACTTCTCTTCTCACACAAAAGCTTTGTTCCAATCAATCGCTTTCTGCACACATGATGTCTATTTTCAAGCGTATTCGTATTTTAGATTCCACTGCTTTTTAACTCCCAGATCCCTTTTCATTCGTTTATCCAGGTGCAGGAGGATGCAGCCATACAGCGGGAGTAAAGATTCAGCTTGAGTATGATTTATTAAGTGGACAGTTCCTTCATATTCATACAGGTCCAGGTAAACAACATGATCGAACCTACGGTTCTCTGTGTGTCCCAACTATAACAGTGAATGATTTATGTATCCGAGATTTAGGTTATTTTCATTTGAAAGATCTTCAACATATACAAGATAAAAAGGCTTACTATCTCTCTCGTATCAAGTCGAATACACGTATTTATCAAAAAAACCCCAAACCTGATTACTTTCAAGATGGAAGAATCAAGAAAGGTACAGAGTATATCCAGATAGATATGGAGGTTTTAATGAAGTCTCTTCAACCAGGACAAACATGTGAAATATCCAACGCTTATGTAGGAATGACTGATAAAGTCCCAACTCGTGTGATTGTTCATCGACTAACAAAAGAACAACAACAAAAACGATTACAAGATCAAACTGTAAGAGAAAAAAAGAAAGGAATGAAGTATTCGGCTCGTAGTAAACGACTTAGTGGTATCAATGTATATATGACAAACACCCCTACAGATATTGTCCCGATGGGACAAGTACATGATTGGTATTCTTTACGTTGGCAAATCGAAATTTTATTTAAAACATGGAAATCATTCTTTCACATTCATCATTGTAAAAAGATAAAACGAGAACGATTGGAATGCCATTTGTATGGGCAATTGATTGCCATTCTACTCTGTTCCTCTATTATGTTTCAAATGCGGAAGTTACTTCTCATGAAAAAGAAACAAGAGCTGAGTGAATATAAAGCCATATATATGATTAAGGACTATTTTTTTCTTCTGTTTCGAGCAATACAAAGAGACACCCAAGGATTATCAAAGATTCTTCTTCGTCTGTTTAACCTCCTACAGCGAACCGGACGAAAATCTCATCGATACAAGAAGAAAACAGTCTTTGATATATTAGGTGTCATATACAACTTTACTATGTCTCGCAATCATGTAGCGTAATCAAAAAAATTGAGACCCTATAGGGTTTATTTGATATGCAAAATTTCCAATGATCTACACTGATTTTTAGAAAAAGAAAAAAATTTCTTCTGAAACTGATCTTTCCTAACCTTAGCTTGATAGCGATGTGGCTGTACCCCAATTCTAAGTAATATATTTTTTTATGTAATGTAAACCTTAATTTATTTAAGCTCTTGATGTTTCCCACCCATACTGCCTGGAGCATTACTATTTTGACGAACAAATAATTTATTTGTTTTAAGATCTTTTAAAACTATATAAGTATATGATTCATTAGGTTCATCTTTGAATTGTACATTCATACCATAAGAATCTCTTTTACTATAAAGCTGGTTTTATTGATAAAATATCACTTTCTTTATATCCTTTGTCTTGCAAATGCCACATTATAGCAATAATGGTTTCTTCTCGTTTTTCACGTTCTCCTACATATATGTATTTATCTACAACAAAAAGTTTAATGTTTAAAATTAAACTTATCATTAGTATAAAAATAAAAATGATCTTTTTCATATAACCTCCCATAAAACAAAAAATGAGATTAATATCAACAATTACCAAAACTTAAATTGTTTTTTAATCTCATTCAATAATACAATAAATATAAATTTTTATCCATAAAGCGAAATATTACACCAAAAATTATATTTTAGTGTGGTTTTGAAACAAAGTTTGATAATTTATAATAAAGAATGATCATTTGAAATAAAGTTCGATAATTCATAAAAAAGTTTGATACAATATGTTGACAAGTTGGATTGCAAGAATACAACAAACGATCCATTTTATGGGATAAAATATTAAAGTCAACTATGAGGGAGGGATTGTTTATGTTATTTGAGCATAACACATAACTTTTTTCAATTTTTATAAGAGGTCCTCCATATTACAATACGTTTAGGTAACATATCCCTTAGGTTACAAATAATATGGGAGGTCCAAAAGTGGATATAACTATTAAAAAATTTACAAAGGAAGATCTGAATTATTCTTTTACCATCGATGATCAGTTCGAAGTGGATTCGATTCTTCTCTTAATGGCAACTGAGCATTCCATCCAGTATAGTGTGAGGGAAGTCTTTCCTTATGAGAAAAAGTATTCAGAGAATCAAGATGATCTACTTGACTTGCAAAAATATATCAATCATCCAGATCAAGCGATTTTTTTAGCGATTGATGGAGGTGATATTGTCGGCATGGTCTTAGTTAGACGAAACTGGAATAAGTTTGCTTACGTCGAAGACATCAAAGTAGATCGAAAAAATCGGCGTCATGGAATCGGTCGCCTTCTCATGGATGAGGTCAAAAATTGGTCTCAAGATAACGATTTGGCTGGTATTATGTTAGAGACGCAAAATAATAATGTAAGTGCATGTAAGTTTTATGAACGGTATGGTTTCATTATTGGTGGCTTTGACAAATTTGTCTACAAAGGCATCAATCACCTAACTGAAGAAGTGGCGATATATTGGTATTTAATATTTGAATAGCCCTTAGCAATAGCGTCGTTACATTTATAATAGTCAATGGGTACGATTGTAGAAAGAGTGTAGCTGGAAAATGATTAAATTTTTTTATAAAAGTTCAACTTAAATCTGCCTAAAGGGAATCCATTTTAATCAATCTTTTTTTAAAATGGATTCTTTCTATTTGGAGCCATATATGTGTTTAAAAGATATTTTTAATCAAACTTTATTTTAAACTTACATTTAGAACTAAATCTTTAACTAGTTATTTTAAAAGTAAACTTTTGAATATTAGTTTACTTTCAAATTGCCTAAATCATTGGGTTCAAACCAAACTATCTAATATCATCAAAATTAACAACAAAAGTATACATTCAAAATACGAATCTGCTTCGGGATATATAATAAATTTAGATAAATACTTACCTAACGAATCAAAGTATAAAGGATGGAGTTTATGGTACATAATCCTTCCTAATAAATTAGACGATGGCCCAGAATCATTAGATTTTATTAAGACTGCTTTAAAGTTTAAAGATATAAACGGAACTATTATAAAATATGGCTCAGTTAACGTTTAATGTTGATTTTCATGTTAAGATTGAAGTATGTAACAACGTGTCGTTACAAAAAGAACGGAGGAGATACGGTGAAAATGCATCTTCAAGAAAGTTTATATGTTCAGTTGAAAAATGCAATTCGTTGTCATTATAATGAACTTACATCTAGGTGTGGTAATGACACAATATATGGATACTCCCTAATGACGGATGACTGTTTCAGTAGCATTGGACCAGTGGCTAATAAAGAAAGACTGATTAAGGTGAATAAATCAGACCCTTTATACAACTATTATAGATATGGGGCTGTTGAGTGGAGTGAGTGGGACGATTTCGGAATGTTTGATGAAGTGAATAAAACTATTAAAAGATACCATGAAACCGTCGAAGAAGACTTTGATTCGCTAATAGATACATTGCTGAATGAATTATTAAAAGTGTTAATGGAACTTGAGTCAGAAGGATTGTTTGGTGACAGAAACGATAACCGATTTATTGACATTTGTGTAACTGATTCATCAAACGAAATCATGCTTAAATCAGCTAGACTGCTTAATACATTAAAGGTATATGAAGAATACGCTTCAGAATTTGAATAAGAATGAATATAAGTAAAACTGCTCTTTATAAGAAGCGGTTTTTTTTTTGAAGGTCAACAATTAATATTAACAGAGCCTGAAATATAAAAACTGCTCATCTAAAAACAACTTCTGATAACGAATTTTATGTAGAGGAGCTGTCCATATAGGACTGAGCTATTTGAAAGAAGAAGATTATTATAAAAATTTATTAAAAAGATTGAGGTATGTTCGGAAGCTATTAGTTTTATGTACTATAATCCTTAACAAAATGAATTATTTTTACAGTTTTTCATACTTCTATTTCATAAATGCAAACCTATTCTAGCTTTTTAGCTCTTATTCAACATAGTAGTCCAATACATAAAAAACGGGCACAATTCTTGCTACAGAATTGTGCCCGATAGTTGAAAAATAAAATTAAAACTTTTCCCTACTGATCCATCCTCAAATTCAAATGTAGCTGTCTTTGCAAAATTTAAACCCTTAGCGAGCCACGAAACCCCCTGGCGGCATAATAGGACTCTGCTCCATTGTGATACACGAAGACGTGCCCAAAGCGACAATCGCAAAAAAGGGCACCGCCGAGTTCTCTAATATCAGTCGGTGTTTGCACCCAACTCGACGTTTTCTTATCGAAACTTTCAAGATTCTGCAAAGCTCGGTATTGTTCTTCCGTTAATAGTTCAATGTTCATAGCACTTGCCATATCAATAGCATTATTTTCTGGTCTATGTTTTTTTCTTGACTCTAGCCCTTCACGGTCGTAACAAACACTTCTGCGACCTTTAGGGCTTTCCGCTGAACAATCATAAAAAATGTATTCACCCTTCTTTTTATCATACTCAACAACATCCGGTTCACCGCCAGTTCTTTCCATTTCATTGAGCGACCATAGTTTTTTAGTATTAGCATCCAGCTTAGCTTGAACTTTAGCCCATTCAAGACCTTTATGGCGGTTCATGTTTTTCTCAAAACGAGCTTTCAATACTCTGAGTAATTCTTCACGTTGTTCTAATGACAACTCTTTTTCATTGTTAATTTTATTTTCTTTTGTCATGTTAGTTTCTCCCTTATTATTTATGGACATAATATTTTTTTGTGAGGATTAGTTATTTTCTTATTTTAATCTTGTCTTTTTATTTATTGCAAATTGAGAAAAGCGATAACCGTTTTAGGGGTAATCACAGGGTTGTTGCTCTGAAGTGCACCCCAATTGTTTAACTGGAGGACTTTCGTGTCCACATAATTCTCGTTATTGGAAGTTAAACACAATAACGAATTTTTATTTGTACAGTGAAGAACAGTTATATATTTAGTTTTTCAATCCATGAAGAAGTAGGAAATTGTTCTTTTAAAGCTGAAGACAACCATAGTTTTTGCTCTTTATCCATAAACGGTAAGTATGACTTAAAATCTTCTTCGTCCTTTATTCGGCCTTCTTTTGCTTTAAATAATAATTGCCATTCTGGTGCTACAAATTTCCTACCTAAAATATCTTCTCGAACAAATTGGTTACAGTTCATCCATATACTTGGGTTTTTGCGAAACAAAATCTTATCTTCGTTTCGATCGGTTAATAGAATCTCAATAAAATCTTGACCTTTATGTAAGTGTAATCCATATCTTGGAAGAATTAAATCATTTATAGTTAAACATGGTTCCAACTTTCCTTCTCCAGGAATGGCAACGTAAATATCCCAATCATTGAAATAGTTAAGAACTTCTTGGGCATGTTCTCTAAAAATACAAATATCTATGTCTTCGTGTTCTCTTGTAATTTTCCCCATTCCTAAATCAATGGACCATCCACCAGCAATAAACCAAGGATATTTAAAACTGCTCATTGTTTGAACAATGAAATCTAATTGAACGGATTGAATAGCCTTCATTAAAATTCCTCTCCCTATGTAAGACATCTTATTGCTCTATCATACCAAAATATTATGCATGCTATATTCGTGTAAGGTTAACATAACGTCTCATTATCAGTAGCAAGGAAAAATTCGGCCCCTTACTCTCACAAGGAATCCACCTTTTTTTCTTGCTATCAATCTATGCAATTTTTTATACATTTCTATTGTGTCGCGCCTTCCAGCCTCCCCATGGTTCCCAATGTCTCCCAATTTTTCGCATAAAATCTTACATGTTTTTAACGTTATTAAAAATACTTACTTTTATTTCAAAACTGCTTAGCGTGTTTTTTTCTAAAATGCTGGCGATAACCCTTCCACTCGCAAGATTCTGGAATAAATATAATTCTAACAAAACCATGTTCATAACTTAAAAGTTATGATTCCATTTTTAAGGTGTTGTATTATCAATAGATAAGTAGGTGTCATAACTTAGTATCTAAAGTTAGTCCAAATAAGGAGGAATTTTTATTAAATATGGTTGTGTATGAGTCAGTACATTACATCAAGTTCTTAAATTTTAATCAGAGTGTTTTTGCCCACCCCTTGGGGAAAGCAAGACTAAAATGAAAAATGAATAGAAAAACTAAGGCTCTTACTTCGTGGATATGATCACAAAGTAAGAGCCTTAGTTCCTTATTGTTAAGTGACAAAAAAGTTGTTTAGGATACAGAAATAGATATACAAAAACGTCATCCTTTCGTGTATGTGGTTAACAAAAGAATACCGCTTATTTACATATAAGGAATAGCCTAAATTGCTACCTGAATAATAAAGACAAAACATTTTTAAATTCTTGTACATTTTTTATTTAGTTCCAAAATCTTTTGTAAATTAACCACAATAAAATTTTCACTTCACATAGTTCATATTAGATGGTTTAAGAAATTTTTTAGCTTGCAGTTTCTGTAGTAATTTCCATCCCATAAACCCAACTAGGAGACCAACCAAATGAAAAATAATACTAGTAGTGCCAAAAGTACCTACTAACATGACAATATACAACAACTCAATGCCTAAAGTTAATTTAACAAAGAGCATAAAAGCGGTCTTAGAGGAACGGAACCTATGAAATAGAATAGGAATTAAAAATCCCAATGGAATCAATAAGATAACAGGTTTAACTGCATGAGCTATCCAAAAGCCAGGGATGTTATACAGAAAAAGAGTATAGAAAGGTGTAATATCAATAAAAGTGCGAAGCAACCACATCACATCATGATTTCTTGAAAAGTGCTCAATAATCCCAAGAAACCACTCACGCCCAGCGCTATTTCCTAAGTACTCATACCAAATGAAAAATAATAGGTAAGGAACAAATAAAGACCATGCAAAACGCTTTATGAACTTTTCACATGGAAAAATAGATTTTTGAAGTTCCCCACCAATAGAATTTGGTTCTCCAAAATGTTGTATAGCTAATTGTTTTGCTTGTTTTACAGGCATCCCTTTTTTAACATATTCCTCTTTTAAACTATTGAGGTGATCGAGCAATTCTAAAGTTAATTCTTCACGGGCCGACTTATCTAGATTAGTCTTTTTTACAATACATTCTATGTAATTTTCAAAATCTTTCATGCGAATTCTCCTTTCCTGCAAGCTTGAATAAGTGCAGTGATTTGCTCCCAATAATTCAGTTTCTTCTCTAGTTCTTTCTTTCCAGTTATAGTAATACGGTAAAACTTTCTTTTTTGTCCTGTCTCTGATTCTCCCCAGTAAGATTCAATCAACTTCTTTTGTTCCATTCGTTTGAGTGCTGGATATAGTGTACCCTGACTCATATGATAAACGTCGTTACTTTGTTCTTTAAGTTTTTGAATAATTTCATAACCGTAAGTATCATGGTGAGAAATTATAGAGAGCACAAGTATATCAATACTCCCTTTCATCATCTCTTTATCCATTTTTCCACCTCCCTTCACACATCGTAACACGACATATGTCGTGAAACAACATAAACATTTAAAAAGCATCTTTCCGTATGAAAGATGCTTTAGTAACTTAATTTCATAAAAGCTTTATTTTAATCGTTTTGGCTATATATATCCATCAAGCTAAAAAGAACGAGTTACCCCAAAACAATAAAAACGAGTAAAATGCACAAAATTTCCGTTCTGAGGGTATTTTGTTTTGTTAGCTTGATAGCGATGTGGCGGTACCCCGTGTTTATAAAAAAATTGTTCACTTCTATGGTCCTTATACCATTAAAGCACCCCTATGTTGAAGTTCCATGCCTAAAATCCCATAAGATCCTTTACATGTTTAGCGTTCGTTTTAGATGTTAGTTTTTCAAGTAATAAAAATGCAACATCAAAAGCTGTACCTGGATTTGAAGATGTAATAATATTTCCATCCTGAACAATTAAATCGTTTTGTACTATTGCACCGAAATTTTTCAACTGCTCTTTTCGTTTACTCGTTGGATGACTGTATGTGGTGGCTTTTTTATCTGTAAGAATTCCGCTTTTACCAAGCGCTAATGATGCAACACAGATACTGGCAATAGGCTTCTGCTTAGCATAAAAATGTTGAATAACATTTAAGAATTCTCTACTGTATGCATCTCGATAAAAACCAGCTTCTTCAAACCCTCCTGGAATAGCTAGTGCATCAAACTCATCTAATTGAATATCATCAACCGTTTTTTCGGGTATGACAGTGAAATTCCAAGTACAGGTTAATTTATTCCGAAGACCAACTGTTACGACCTCGGTTGATCCATCTCCCTCCCATCTATTCCAACCTAGTACATCTGTAAATACACTAGCTTCTACTGCTTCAAATCCGTCAGCTAATAATAATAAAATCTTTTTCATATCGCAAATCGCCTCCCCATATCTTCATTTTATACAAATATAGAAGTCTAACAAATGACTTTAATAAGGAAATTTGATTATTTAGCTTTATTATATTAAGAATTTGGGGTATTCTATTTTATAAAAAAAGGTTGGATGATTTATGGATCAAATTGATGAAAAAATCGTGGGATTATTACAGTCAAATGCAAAAATTTCAATGAAGGATTTAGCAGAAGCCGTTCACTTATCTTCTCCGTCAGTAACTGAGCGAGTACGGAAGTTAGAGGAGCAACAAATTATTAAAGGTTACCATGCACATGTTTCTCTAAAAAAAATGAACCGTCCAATTTCTGCACTTATATTGTTTAAATCAAAGGATTGTAAATCATTAGCTAACTTTTGTTATAATCATCCAGATGTACTTGAGTGTTACAGAGTAGCAGGGGAAATTAGCTATATTGTCAAATTAGCAACGTATTCTGTAGAAAGTTTAGAACAATTTATTGATGATTCAATGCAATATGGTACGCCATCAACGAATATCGTGTTATCTTCTTATGAAAAAAGAATAATTGCTCCCTTTATTAGTGAAGAATAAAAATACTGGCATAATTAATTAACTATTGCTTACTCAATCTTTAAAAATAGCCCTGATTTTTCTGACTTGTATAAAAAAATCAGAGTCTCTAATCGTTTTTATCGTTTTGGAGTAACCCATCTTTATTAGCTTGATGGCAATGGTGTGCTATCCCTTTACCTATAAATATTCTAATTTGGTATAATGTTTCTATCAACTATGATAAGAGGTGCAACCATGGATAAAAAAGAGATTGCAAAAGATTTAACTATTGCTTATTTACAAAACAAACCTAATTTAGTTAAATCTGTTGATGATGCAATACTTATATATGAAAAGATGTATGACGCTATAAATAGATCATCATCAGTTGTAAACTACACACAAATAACACCTGAAGATTTCATTAGAAATAACAAGTAATAGGGTCCTATATTAGGACTCTATTTCAATGATTGGATTCGGTTTTAACTATCAAGCATATCCCACAATTTTCGGTATTCTGTATCATTAACTAAACTTTCTTTATGTTTTTTGTTCCGTTCATTTCTTTTGACAAATTCCCATATAGTTCAGATAAAACCCTCTCCTTTTTCACCCTCTTTCTTTTATTAAAGAACTTTATATCCCACTACGTTCATATAAACCCCCTTACACAAAACAAAACCAAAACCGCATTATATCAACAAAAGCATCATACCAAATTTTTAGCCTTTTGCATTGAACCACCAGTCTTGTTTCATACCAATTTTCAAAAATGGGCAGAACTCTTACGGCACAAGGGCTTACTGGATTTTGTGCTCAAGAGTGATTCACTGCAAAAATTATTTTATTTATTCCTCTAATTTTTCTCAGTTAATTTGTTATATCATAGATAGTACATTAAAGGAATAAGTCCTCAAAGCTTTTCTCTATACCGATTACTTTCTTCTTAATATTTCGCGGATTGCTTATTTCATACAGATAAATGGAGTTTTCTACATAGACAATAATGTTGTCCAATTCAGCAAGACATTTCAAAAGCTGCTTTTTTGACAGCTCTCTTTCAAACACAGGGTTCTACGTCCATGTTAAATATCCCTTTAGCTTTTTTGCATACTTTCCTACATATTGTTTAGCAAGCTTATAAGGAGCACCGCCAGCATTTCGGAAAAACCTCAAGCTAAGAGCATGCAGGGTTTTATACAGTTTTTCAGCTAATCCAATAACAAACGGGAATCCGAAAAACAGCACCATTACGGTAATGTATAAAATTCTGCATGTTTTATAATATCTGATAGTAGGGTAATTCCTTGTTATAAAAGAATTCTAGATGATATCCAACTTTTTATAATGTTACGTTATGTTAACTATGAGTGTATCAAATATACAATCTATAACCAAGATAATTAAGAAATTATCTATTCTATGTACATAAACAAGGAATTGCATTTATAATTAATTTTGAATACACAAAAAAATCTGTTTTTAGGAGTCTATTATGGGATATATTATGGATTTAAGAAAGGTAGTAGGTAGTCGCCCGTTAATTATGACGGGAGCATGCATCATTTTATTAGATAAAAATCATAATTTATTATTACAGCTAAGACAGGATAATAATTGTTGGGGATTACCGGGAGGTTCGTTAGAATGTGGAGAGACCTTAGAAGAAGTAGCCAAGAGAGAATTGTATGAGGAAACAGGCTTAATAGCCAATAATTTAAGATTATTTAATATCTTCTCTGGCAAAGAATTTTACTACAAATATCCTCACGGTGATGAAGTATATAATGTAGTTGCTGCTTACATATGCAATGATTATAAAGGTGAATTAAAAATGGATAAAAGAGAAGTTAAAAATCTACACTTTTTCGACATTCGTGAACTTCCAAGTAATATCAGTCCTCCTGACTTTCCAATAGTAAAAGAATTTATAAAAATGATTAAACGTACTAATGAATATTAAATAATGTTTAAATGAACTACATTTCCTTACTTCCGAGAACGAGAATTATGTAAATGAGCCGTCCATATGACGGCTCATTGTTTTTTTGCTTAGCGTGGGGTTTTTCTAAAATGCTGGCGGTACTCCAAGTAGAGCCTTAGGCCATCGGCGTTAATCCTAAGACGATTAAAAGGAGCGCAACGGAAAATAAAATCCAGCTAGGATGAGGGCGGCGCATTACCCAAAAAGAGATGACAGCACCATATAGAAAAGAGCTACCTGCAAATAGGCCAGTCACAAACCTTGCGTCCTGCTTGAACCAGATTGCGACGGCAATCAAGGTGAGCCCGCTGATTAACCAGTTAAATGTGGTAAAATGCAAAAGCAATCGTACGATCTTTTGTATCGGTGCAGATATCTGCCCATTCGCCACAAAAACTGCCTCAATCGGCCTGATTATCAGCCGTTTCATCAGTATGCCGTGAACTATCGCGGTGCTACCGCCGATGACCCCGGCTGCCATCAATGCAATACTATACCAGTCCATATCCATACACCTCCAGTAAATGTTATTCATGGAGATATCACTACATGCGTATTAAATTAAGATATGTAGCTTTTTGTTTGGAGTGCTGGCTTGTCGTGTGGGGACAAAACCCCACGGTTTGAAACGTATCCACATAATGTTACGTTATATTGATCTTGTATGTATAGGATATACAATCAAAAAAACACCGCACATACTTTTGGTAAATGGTACAATAAGGAAAAATATAGGGGTGAAAAACTAATGGAAGACTCTATGTTTGCGTTTCGAGTTATTTTTAATGTACTAACATCATTCTTTTCCAACGGAGTCTGGGTCGTTTTGTTCTTCTTCTTGTTAAATAAAACGTATGAAAACAAAACTTTCAGAACAACATTGAATATTATTACTGTTGTTGTCTTAGTATTTTATTTGTTTTATTGCATTCGGAATAGCATGTAATACCATTCTTTGAATAAAAAAGGTTTACTTTACATCCAATAACAAGAATTATATGAACACAAAAGTCCTCCAGATTGTTTAACTGGAGGACTTTTAAAGGACAGTCATTAATCTCGAAAACGTAGGTATTTGAGACAAATAAGATTCACCTTAAAATGCCTTAAAAATAGCCTTAAAACCGTATCAAAACTTATCTCTAACTCAAAATTTCAACTGGAATTATTATTATTAGCAATGAGTTTTGAGAATCCCTTAGCGTATAGAAACGTTAAAATGTGCGTGCTATCCCTATTGGGGGTAGTTAATGTTCTTAAGTTGATGGGTATGTATAGTGACCCCCATTAGTTGATTTTTTGTTCATCTTGACTATAAATTTCAACAGCATAGGAATCATTTTCAATCCATTTTTTTACTTTACTTGTTTTTAGTAAATCATCAACTTCTTTTTCTATTTTCTTTCCAAAGTCTTTGGCTCCTGAATCTGAATTATTTATTGTGGTATGTATAGCAAGGGTAAATGGTTGGTTCGATTCAAAATTAACTTCCTTAATTCCAAAACCTTTGTATCCACTTTTGGTAAACACTTCATCAAAAATAGAATTGTAAACTTCGCTCCATCTACGCTCTTTCTTTACAATATCCATATTTTTCTGACTCACATTAATTGTGTATGGTCTAATATCTTGATTCTTCAATTGAGTATTAATCGTTTTTTTAACTTACTTGTATTTACAGTATCGGCTATTTCTAGGTCTACTGTTCTTGGTGTATCGCTCATGGAAGCACTAAGGAAGTCCTTTTTATCTACAGTTTTCATAATAGTGTCCATAACTCTTGCTTCTTCACTTTTTGCTTCTTCTTTATCGTTTTGACAGGAGCATAATAAAGTGAGTGAAAATAGAATTGCAAACAACTCTTTTCCCTTTTTCATCTCAATCCCCTCTCTATTGCTTCTTTTGACTTATAGTAACAAATTTAGTATCCAAGTACGTCCCGATTAATTTTTCCATATTGGATTAATCATTCTCTAATACAAATGAAAACCCTTTTTCTATATTGAAAGATTTCATTCGCGCTATTCCAAAAGGTACACCTTTAGATATGTTTTTAGCTTTCATGTATTTAGTGTTACGTTTCCCCTTTGAACAATCTTTAAAAGTATACCTTTACAGATAATAAAGTGTATTATCCTAGAGCTAAGGTTAAATAAAAACAGTGAGATATGAACTCACTGTTTTTATTTAATCTGCAAGACTTTAGTAAAATATGAAATTTATTCAAACTTTTAGGTATATTACCTATGAAAAATCTAATTTGTATTGTATCCTCTTTACTAGTGTTGTTTTTTGTATATGTGTTTTTAAGACAAGGCTGTCATTATCAGTCTTGTTTTTATTTGAATACTTTTTCAATCGGTAAAATAGGTATAAAGGAGATTATAGATGGAATTAACAAAGCTACATAGTACGATAGAGGATAAAAAGAACGAATTAATTCAACTCGTTATCAAATATGGTATCAACCATAAAAAGGTACTTACATTAAGTCGAGAATTAGATTTTTTAATTTTTAAGTTCATGAAAAGACAATGAAGAATTTTTTCATGAGATTTATACTTATTATATTTTGGAGTGGTGTACACATTTTAACCTTTTTATACGCTAAAAATTCTCAAGACTCGATATTAACTATTCCAATTGAGACTTTGATTTAGAGATGAGTTTTGAGACATATTTTCAGCTATTTACAGCCTATTTTAGATTTAATTTCATTTGTCTCAAATACCATCATTTTTGGGACACTGAAAACAGTGTAATAGTAATAAAATTGTAAATTCTAACTTGTTATTCGTTACCAAATGAGGATCTCTTATGAAAAAAGACCCCCTCCGGAAATAAGGGCACTGAAAAAGTCCATTAAAAGAGAAAAAGAAAATAATTACCTACTCTTATATAGGGGGGACGGCAACGATTCTTTCTTTTTTGAACCCCTGAAGAAAAATACGCTTTATAATCACAATTTAGTATAATAATAATTTGTGGTAAATAATATGTTGAAATTAAGGAGAGATTATGGAAGCAAAGTTACGGAAATTCATCATTGCAGGAACCATTTTATATACAATTTTAATTTTATATTTTATGTTCTTTGCTTTTAATAGATTAGATGATGCAACCAGCGATTATGGATACACATTTTTGCTTGTTCTGAACAGTGTTCCGCTTCAATTTCCAGAACCAACTTTTTCATGGTTATTTGACTTTGGAAACATTGCTGCTTTTATCCCTTTTGGAATAGTAATTCCTCTGTTGTATCGTTCTGGTTTTGGGAAGTTCATATCCTTGTTTGTTTTAACGATTCTCGTTCTGGAATCGTTGCAGGCTTTAACTCATCTTGGCGGCTTTGATGTAGCTGATGTTTTATCTAATACATTAGGTGCAGCGATAGGATTTATCGCCTATAGGGTGGGGTTTTCTTCAAAAATGTCTTATAAAAAGCTTATTACTTCGGCCCTATCTATTGTTGTTCTTCTAGTTGGAGTAATCGTGATCTCAGAAACCATCAATTATGTTGTGGCGAAAAGAGAAGGCCCGATTCAAGCATTACACAATGTGAAAGAAATGAATGGAACCATGCCCATAACTGAAAATCTTCCAAGCTTCACCGTAGCAGGCAAGAAAATAGAACCCAAAATGAACGTGTATAACAGTGAAGGTGATAAAAGCAAATCATATACCTACATCTTGGAGAACAAGAAAGAGGTGATGTTCTACTCTTATTTTAGCATTCCAGACAAGGGTGAAATCACTATACTGCTAGATGGAAAAGAAAAAGCTCATATTGAACAATATCCTAACGTAGAACCTTTAAACTTAGCATCTGATGACAAAATAAGCGAAATTACGATTATCGTTTCCGGAAATGCTAAACTATGGGACGTTAGATTCAGTGAAATGAAGCATTGGTGGGAGTAAAGAACCAACATTCTAAGGGGCTTTCTTTGCAATGTTTTCAATAAATATGGGGTACAGCCGCATCTTCATGAACTTAAAAAATTGGTTGTTCTCAAAAACGAAAAAATGAACTTAATTCTCATAAATATATCTAGTGAAGAAATTTTCATTTTGGAGTATTTGTATTTCTTAGCTTGATAGCGATGTGGCGGGACCCGTTATAGATGAGGTAATGAACAAGTATGGACAAGAAATCTTACAGCTTTATTATTCATATGTGAATAATAAAGAGGTAGCTGAGGACTTAACGCAAGATATATTTGGTAAATGTTATAAGTCCCTTCATACATACAAAGGAAAATCAAATTTAAAAACATGGTTGTGGAGAATTGCCATTAATCATTGTAAGGACTATATGGGGTAACGTCCCGAAAATACGGATCTACAACATTAAGCTGTTTAGAGTATTAAAAATGAAGAGTTTAACAACGATAAGGATTTCGAGACAAGTCATATGAGACATTTGCAAGCCTTATTTGATGCAAAAGGGATTAAGCCCCAATAGAGTAACCCTATTGATACAAGGGTTTCTACCTTAACGTTGTAAATTCGCAAAATCCTGATGCTATCCCTAGTAGACATTCCTTTTTACCTAAAGAATGTCTACTGGTTTTTATTTTTTTCTAATTCTTCAATTCTTTTTTCTAATTTTTTTATTTTAGATTGAGTATTAGAACTAAAAGTCATTCCAATTATTCCGAAGGTAAATCCAGATATTCCAAAAATAAATCCGAATAGACCAAAAATCTCCATGTATATACCACTCCTTTTGTATTAACTTCTTGATTTGTAAATCTTGTCCGCTCTATTTACGCTAAGGAACGTCAGAATGGTTGTAAGCACAACAAAGACTGCCCAATTCATTCCCTCTCCCTTTTTCCTAATTATACCATTGAAGAAAAATGATGTACTGTATACTTTTGGATGTATATCCTATACAGGGTTAGTCGACATAACGCCATATTATTGGGATTCAATGTATTTAGAAGACTATTAAAAGTCCTCCAGATTTGTTTAACTGGAGGACTTTAGTGTTCACATAGTTTTTGTTATTAGAAGTAAATGTGTTCAGCTTATTCAATTAAAAAGTCCTTTTGTCCATTCTAAGAAAATAATCCCTTATTTCCTTCCAGTTATTCACTCTAAAGTAGTTAGTTTCAAGAGTATTATAGGGACTATTAAATAAAATTCCCTGCCCATTAAACTGTTTAAAGTGTTTGGGATTATCATCAATTAGATAATCTGCATTAATAATACCTTTATCACCACAAAAGACAAAATTTCTTTCATTTAAAAAACTAAAATGGTCTTTTAACCATTTATATTTTGCTGTAAATGACGTTGGAAATTCCATTGCAGCTGTAACGATATAAATTTCGTAATGCCCGCTCAATTCTTTTATCACTTCTTGACTATCTTCTATTACGTCTAGATCAAGAAAAAAATTAGGTTCAGCTAACATGCTTATGATTTCTTCTTTTAACTCAGGACGTATTTCTGTTAAATATTTTCCTTGTAGGTCTTGTATTGAAATATTCTCATTGTACCTTTTGTTAAAAAGTGCCAAATGTTTAGACAAGGGGGCCGCTATTACGTCATCCATATCTATTGCAATTCTTTTCACAATAATCCCTCCCCATCTATATTGTACCAACGTAGATGGTTGTTGGATACAAGTGTCTTCCCTGTATATTGTATACATGAACGGTTAACATAACGCATCATAATAAAAAGTTGGATATCGTCTAGAATCCTTTTATAACAAGGGATTCGCTCACTCTCCGATATTATAAAACATGCGGAATTTTATACATTACCGCAATAGTGCCGTTTTTCAAGTTCACGATTGTTACTGGATTAGCCAAAAAACTGTATAAAATCCTGCATGTTCTTAGCGTGGGAGTTTTCCAAAATGCTGGCTATACTCCATAACAAATCTTCTCCTTACTTTATTTCAGTAAAAGTTTTAAAGTGATTTGTAGTTTTATAAATTTAACCATCATTACAGTATATGAAATTTTACATTTTTTGCTTCTAAACTAAAGAATCGAGCATTGAAATATCAATGCTCGATTCTTTAGTTCTTAAATTTTTCTTTAGCCGCACGCATCTTCACTTGTAAATCGTGATCGACAGCGTTACGAATGTTTCGTTCTACTGCTTCCATCTCTTTTTGAAATCCTTTTAGATAGATCGTGAGTTCTTCTTCTTTCTCTGAACGCTGTGCTGGTGGAATTTGCGCGATCAGTGACAACATATCTACTAAATCTTTCATTAAGAAAGTCTCAAGTTTATGCTGCTGTTCAAACATACGATTTTCTTGATAGTACGGAATAGCTTGCAGCACAGAGATTGTCACATCATCAATACTTCTTTGCAATGATTGATTTACGGAACGTTTATACATTTCAATATGTTTTAATGCATCTGGATAACGGTCATAAAAGTATAACTTGTAAAACGAGAAGTCTTGTGGTTTGGACGGTTGTTGTATTTCTCGTTTCAAGAATTCTTTTACTTTCATCGTTGTCATTTCCATATCTTCACTTGTAACTTGCTTTGTTGTTTTTACAGTATGATGGAGTTTTTTCTGTTTTTCCTTCGGCAACATTGAAAAAATTTGTTCTTTTGTACGCTCGTTAGCTGTGCAAAAAAGAACGGTAAATGCTGTTTGACTACTGCTTCCTTCCGTACGAACCCAGCGGTAAAACAACGGATGCTGTGTGAATTCTTGTAAGTATGGTACTGTGCTATGTGATAATCGCTCCATTGAGTCTGACGCTCGTTTATACGGCTTTGTCCACGATAAATAAAATTTTCGGCCAAAATAAGCAAGTAAAATTACTGCTGTAAGTCCTAACAAAAGGACTATGCCGATAAGCAGCAAAATAAATTCAAAGAAACCCATGTTTTCACCTCCTCTATTGCAGTCTATTTAGTTGGACGCTGAATGAGCTTCTTTTTCATTTCATCGTTAAACGAGTCTAGTTCTTTTACAAACATTTTACTTGATTCAATAATACGTTCTGTTGATTTTTCAGACGCTTCAATCGCCGCAAATACATTTTGGAATGATTCACGAAGTTTCTCCATGCCAATTGCTGGATTTTCTAACAACTTAGTCGTTTCTTCTGTATTTTGTTTTAACGCCTGTGAATTACTTAATATCATCGATTCGATTGCTTCGTTTGTTGCATTTACTGCATCAATCGTTTTCCTTTGATTCGTTAACGCTAATTGAATAGCTGCTGATACTGTAACAACG
Source organism: Bacillus sp. S10(2024) (assembly GCF_050473865.1). Classification (NCBI taxonomy): domain Bacteria; kingdom Bacillati; phylum Bacillota; class Bacilli; order Caryophanales; family Bacillaceae; genus Bacillus; species Bacillus sp. S10(2024). The sequence continues at coordinate 1,419,623 of NZ_JBFLUR010000002.1, forward strand.
TTTTGCGTCATTGTAATTGCATTGCGAATCGCTTCTGTTAACTTTTCATTATTTTTCTTAATAATATCAACAGAGGCAATAGATTGTAGTAACACACTCTTTGCTTGCTGCATGTTACGCGTACGTACAAGAATCTTTTCTAGCGCATCGTTAATTAATGGAACATCTTTTTGCCGCTCTGGGTTTTGTTTTTCTACTTCTAACATTTCAGCAAGCTTTTTTCCTAAATACACTTGTTTATCAAGCGCATGAATCTTTTGCTCGGATTGTTCCTTTAACATCTCTAAACCGATGCTGTCTTCTCGTAAATTATCACGACCTACTAATAGTGCTTTTATAATCTCTTCAATTTGTTTATCAATGGATTGATATTTATGAACATACGTTTCCATCGGGTTTTTCTTAAATACTTTGAACATAATTCGTTTCATACCAGTTACATGTAATGAATTCGGATCTAATTCTGAAACAACTTTACGTAAATCAAGCAACGTTTTAGGAATATCTTCATTTTCCCCATTCATCATCGCCGTTACTGGACGTTTTAGTGCAGTTAATGTCTGTCCTGCATCACGTTGTTCTTTATCTCCTAAATCAGCTAGTTGCGCCAGCACTTTCGAAAGGTCTGTATTATGCTCACTATTTAACTTTTGCACATACAAATTCGCTTCTTTATTTAGTTCAACTAATTCCTCGTCTTTAATGATTGAATCTACGACTACTTCTATATTGTCCTCTACTGATAAGGTTTCTTTCTTTTGCAATTCCGTCAACAAAATCGCTCCTTTATATACATACACTTATAATTATAGTTAGGTGATCATATCTTTAAACAGTCTATATTGCATTCATTCCCCGTTTTATATTATAAGTATACCTTTTGTATTTTTAATTGTCCTCAGACTTAAGGCTGAGAAACATCCATTCTTAAGACGGATTCTTTTGTTTACATATTAACAATTCTTCTTGTATATTCTATTTAACTATTTTTCCGCATGACATAAGCGCCCATCTTAAAAGGCAATAACACTGTTTCAAACTGCTTCTCTTCTTCGACTAAATCAAAAAAATTCTGTAATTCTTCCGCATGTGAAGTTGCATTATCAACTACGATAATTCCTTTTGGCATTAAAATGCGTTTTAAGTCTTCCCACCACCATAAATATTGCGTTCGTTCTGCATCTAAAAAAATAAAATCATACGACTTGTCTAGCTGTTCTGATAAAAAAGCCCCAGCTTCTTGATTATGGATATGAATATAGTTTGTGAGGTTTGCTTTTTGGAAGTTTTCATTTGCTTCTGCCACTCGTTTCGATGAAAGTTCAACTGTTGTAACAGTTCCTTTCATTTCCACAACAGCATTAGCAAGCCATAATGTAGAGTATCCATTTGATGTGCCAATTTCTAATATGTGTTTCGCTTCACACATTTTCACCATAATAGATAAAAACTGTCCCATTTCTTTAGAAACATTACGCAATCTCTCTTCTCTCGTTTCTTTTGTGTAATCATGTTCTAATCCGAATACTTCAAGATCTTGCAGTAATTTTTCTACTTCTATTCTCATACATATTCCCCTTTCATCTCTAAACATGAAAAATAGTCTATGGATGATGTCAAAAATATAATGTAGGTCTACCTACAATTATATGCTATTAGAAAGGCTTTTTCCTGTGTGAAGGCGAACTATTATTCCTTAATTGAAAAAATAAAAAAATGAGGGTGAATTCGTGAAAGAACAACTGATTCATAAAGCTACCTATTTAACTAAAAATGAATTTGAGAAGTTTCAAGTTGCTATTTCGTTTGCCGAACAAGCACATGAAGGACAATTTCGCATATCCGAAGAACCATATATTCTACACCCTTTTTCTGTTGCAGACATATTGCTAGATTGCAAGGCTGACTGTGTAACATTAATTGCGGCATTATTACATGATGTCGTAGAAGATACCAATTATACATTGGAAGATATACAAAAACACTTTGGAAAAGAAGTTTCTTATATAGTCGATGGACTTACGAAAGTGGATAAAAAATCTGTACAAAATAAAGAAGAATATGAAGCTATGAATTTCAGAAAGTTACTTATAGTAGCACAAAAAGACATTCGAGTGATCATTATAAAAGTAACAGACCGCCTTCATAATATGAGAACACTGCAAGTAAAAAATAAACATAAACAAGTTCCTTATGCAAACGAAACACTAAAGATATTTGCTCCACTTTGCCATAAGCTACATTTAAAAACGATACAATATGAATTAGAAGATCTTGCATTTTTTTATCTCCATAATCAAAAGTACAAAGGCATGAAACAACTTTTACAAAATTATAATCAAATATTACGCAATCTAACAGATACGATTTCTACAGACATGCAAAGCTTTCATGCCGAACTATTAACATGGCACCTGGATTATGAAATAGGTCCTATTAGTACCGCTTATTCCCGTCTACAAGTCATTCAAGATGTAGCTATGATTTCAAAAATTCATATTACAACTTCATCCATTTTAGATTGTTATAAAATTCTTGGCATGGTACATCGATTATATGAACCAATTCCAAATCAATTTGAAGATACCATTTCCATCAATAGCAATTTATTTAATAAATGTTTGCAAACAAAGGTCAAAATCGAAAATCACGAGATGACTATCTGGATTCAAACTGAAGATAGTAAACAAAGATATGATGGAGGTATTTTTTCTATACTTTCAAGCGATATGCCGCATTCTCGAATACAACAGCTTTCTGCGCAGTTTATGGATGATACAATTATGAACAACTTAGAATTAACAAAAGACCCGCTTGCTTTTTATGATTTAGTTTCCTACGAACTCTTTCAAGATACAATCGTTGTTTTCACACCACAATTACAGCCTATTCATTTACCTCAAGGAGCAACGATTATCGATTTTGCATTCGCAGTAAACACAGAACTAGCAATGTATATGTCTTCAGCAAAAAGAAATGGCGAGAAAACTTCAATTATAACAACTCTTTCACACCTAGATATTGTTGAAATGATAATTGATTCTCATACCATTCATCTTGAAGTAAAATGGTTGAATTTTGCTAATACTTCTAAAGCACAATTGGCAATTCATAAAGCATTGCAGAAGGAACGACCTTTTTTCATATAGTTAAACCTGCATAAAATCATAGATTTTGAGTAACTAAAAGCACGAATCGAGCAAAAAAGAAAAAGCAAAACGACAAGAAGAACTCAAAAAACAAGAAGAGGCTAAAAAGCAACAAGGACAAGCTTCACAACAAACACAAACTCAATCCGAACAAAACACTCAAACTAACTACAACTTCAAAAGTTGTAAAGAAGTCAAAGCAACTGGTTTCTCAAATATAAAAAAGGGCGACCCAGCGTACTCACCTGAACTTGATCGAGACGGTGATGGAATTGCTTGTGATAAATAATTAACTAAAAATGCCGGCTCCTTCACGGATTCGGCATTTTTATTACTTTTTGTAGCTGTATTAATTCGCTTATTAAATTAGCAAATATGTCAATGCTTGTCAGATAGTATAATGTATCTATTTTCTGTTTTCTCTTCTCCTTTATCCAATATTAGTCTCTTATTCGTTTCCTAATATCCGCTGCGACCTTAGTAGGATTATCAATTTCAAAAACAACATACTTATATTTTTCATGACTTTCTAATTCAATCATTACGAGAGGTACTCTATTTTCATAGGATAGAAAATACCATTCATCAGCATATTTAAAACTTCCCTCAAAAATATTAAGGGCAGGAATTGATGTTCCAGGCATCCGAAGCATCCACTGCGGAGCATCAAAATAGTCTACAAACACACTTTTAATTGTATGAAATGGCATTTTTATAGATAATTTCACTGCAAAAAAACCAGTTACTCCATTTAATTTTAAAATTACCCCTTCGTCATCAAAGCGTACTTCTCTCCCCATGTTCTTCCCCCCTAGCTTTTTCTACGTTCATCATCTAAATTGTAACATAGGAAGAAAAATCAAAAAATGTAGTCTTACTCAAAATACATAGCAACTGGTGAAACAATATAATTATTCGCTGTTATCACGCCAAATCCCCCGAGCAAATTTGTAGGGAATCCGAGAAATTCATTTAGAATTTCGTTTGGCTGCTTATCTACCAAATTCGAATAGTCGAGGGCATGTATTTCTTTTTTATTTATTTTTTTCGTTATTTTTCCAATAAGGGTAATTTCGACCGTTGTATCTTCTGATCCGTATTTAAAAGCGAGTTCTCCTATGCTCTCTCTTAAATAGCTTTCCTTAACTGGTATTAAACAATTACCCATCTTTATAAACGAGCTAAACGGAATAGCCTCTTTAATATATACCAACATATCTTTAACTGAATGAATCTTATTCTTTTGAACACTCACCATATTCTCGTATGTTTTTTCAAGTTCATTCAGAAAAACAGTCCTTTGTTCAAGTGTTAATGTTTGTTCAAGGATACTTTGTACCTCAACATTTTTTGCTTCTTCTAATTTATTAAAAAGAAATTTAATAAATTTATCATTTATCATTTTTTGAACAACATCAAAGTTTATTGGTTGAAACGTTGAAGTAAACTTAATATATGAACCTGAAGTTACTTCATCACTGTCTTTCTGTTCATTAAAATTGACTAAAGAAGAACGTTTAAGAAGATAATCTTCAAATTGATTTAGTGCACTATACTGCTGTACTACCGTATTTTCCTTTGCCTCTATTCTTTGTTCATGAGCTTCTATACTTTTAGTACCTACTAATTCAATATTTACTTGCATCATAAAAGAATGTATAAAGTCCTTATCTAAATATACCAACTCTTTCAAAAATAGTTCCTCCTAAAATAACATTTATTTATTAAGTTATTATAATATTTTTTCGTACACATAGATATAGAATTATAAACGAATATTACTGTGTTTTAACAAATAACTTACGGATATATTCTTTTATGCATTAACAGTTAATAATTTTAAGGTGATTAAGCATATCCATCACCAAAAGTACCATCATAAAATTTATATTCTCATTTAAATCGAAATATAGTGCAAAAAAATAAAAGGTACATTAGCTCTAACTAATATACCTTGAAATTTACCTAACATCTATTTTTCCCTACTAATTAGTAAGCGCAATAAATCTTCTTCTTCATCAAATTCGCCTGCTTCCAAAAAACCGAGACTTTTATATAATTGACGAGCAGCATCGTTTTCTTTATGAACGGTTAAGCGGATTTCTTCGCACTTTGGATATTGATTTATAATCCAGTTTATCATCTCGCATAGCGCCGATCGACCGTATCCTTTACCTTGATGCTTTTCATCAATGATAAAGCCATTGATCCAATACATATCATTCGTATTTTCAACAAAAGCATGCATCACAAAACCAATCATGCCCTGTGCTTCTTCATAAATAGCAAAGGGCAGATAATTCACATTATCACCATCTGGTTTAACATGCACTTTAGCGAGCGATACTGCTACAGTAGGAACGAAATAATTTTGGACATCTTTTACTTTTAATCTTAGAGCCTCTTGCCAATTCTCTCTGGTCACCGCTTTTAATTTCACTTCCATCTGATTCTCCCCTACTTGTTCAAGATTGCATTACCTCTTCTTTACTAAATTCTAAAAGTTCAATTACATGCACTAAAATGACCTGGAGGACCTCCTCATCTTTGATTTTATTCTATATTTCTTTATTTCCCAAAGTTCTCCTTCTTTTCTAAGTACTTCTCATCATTCAATAATCTATAGTAAATTATTCATCCTATATCTTACATGTATTACTAAATAAACCACATACTAAGTTTGAACTTATATACAATAAAGTGAGGCTTATTACATGATGAAAACTCCTAAAGCTATTATTGTTATTTTTGGCGCGACAGGTGATTTAGCAAAACGCAAATTGTTCCCTTCCATTTATAGACTGTATCAAAGTGGAAAAATCTCTGAAGATTTCGCTGTTGTTGGCGTCGCAAGAAGACCTTGGTCTAATGAAATATTTCGTGAAAATGTTAAACAATCTGTGCATCACTTTCCAGATGATAATGGCAGTCAGGATACATTTGCTTCCCACTTCTACTATCATCCTTTTGATGTAACAAATACTTCTTCTTTTCAAGAGCTTAAAAGTCTGTTAAGCACACTTGACGACAGGTATCATACGACTGGAAACCGTATTTTTTATTTGGCAATGGCACCTAATTTTTTTGGAACAATTGCTACAAATTTAAAATCAGAAGGATTAACTTCTACAGAAGGATGGATTCGATTAATTATAGAAAAGCCGTTTGGACATGACTATGACTCAGCCCAAGAACTAAACAATCAGCTGTGTCAAGCGTTTACAGAAGAACAAATTTACCGGATTGACCATTACTTAGGAAAAGAAATGGTCCAAAACATTAAAGTCATTCGCTTTGCTAACGCTATTTTTGAGCCTCTTTGGAACAATCAATATATCGCCAACGTGCAAATTACTTCAAGTGAAATATTAGGAGTTGAAGATCGAGGACGCTATTATGAGTCTTCCGGCGCACTTCGCGATATGGTACAAAATCATATCCTACAAATGGTTGCTCTTCTTGCGATGGATCCGCCTATTAAGTTAACTGCAGATGAGATTCGCAGTGAAAAAAGAAAAATTTTCCGTGCTTTAAAACCACTTTCGAATAATGACATCGATCAATACTTCGTTCGCGGACAGTATGGTCCTGGCATCACAAACGAAAAAAAGGTAGTTGGCTACAAAGAAGAAAACGATGTAGATCCAGCATCGAATACAGAAACATTTGTTGCAGGTAAGCTAATGATTGAAAATTTCAGATGGACGGGAGTTCCTTTTTATATACGAACAGGCAAACGTATGCAAGAAAAATCTACTGAAATTGTTATACAGTTTAAAGATTTGCCAATGAATTTATATTTAAATAAAGAAAGAATGACTCATCCTAACTTACTCATTATTCATATTCAACCAGATGAGGGAATTACACTACACTTAAATGCACAAAAAACAAATAGCAGTGTAACATCAACCCCTATTCGATTAAGCTATTGTAATAACTGTGCAGATAAAATGAATACACCCGAAGCCTATGAAATACTCCTATATGATTGCATGCGCGGTGACTCAACCAATTTTGCGCATTGGGAAGAAGTAGCCCTTTCTTGGAAATTTGTTGATGTTATCTCCAATGTTTGGGCAAATAATAAAGCTATAGACTTCCCTAACTATGAATCTGGATCAATGGGTCCTACAAAATCTGATGCCTTATTAGAAAAAGATGATTTTCATTGGTGGCCAACTATAACAACTCGTTTCAAAGGAGAAAACGACAATGAAAATATATGATATAACAGCAGCCATTTTTGAAGGAATGACTGTTTACAAAAATAAACCTGAAAAACAGCCGAAATTTTCTAAAGTCACAAACGCTCACGTTACCGAGTCACGAATTGAATTAGATGCTCATACCGGTACACATATTGATGCACCTCTTCATATGATCAATGAAGGAAAAACATTTGAAACCATACCATTAGAAACATTAATAGGAACTGCTAAAGTTTTTGACTTAACAGCAGTACAAGATGGAATTACAAAAGCTGATTTAGAAAACCTTGATATTCAAGAAAATGATTTTGTGCTATTTAAAACACGCAATTCATTTGAAAACGAATTTAACTTTGACTTTATTTTTTTAAAAGAGGACGGGGCGAATTATTTAGCAGCACGAAAGATTAGAGGGATCGGGATTGATGCACTTGGTGTTGAACGTAATCAACCAGGGCATCCTACTCATAAAATATTATTTGGTGCTAATATCATCGTTATTGAAGGATTATGCTTAAAAGAAATCTTACCTGACAGCTACTTTATGGTAGCAGCACCATTAAAGTTAATTGGAACAGATGCCTCTCCAGCACGTGTTCTTCTTATAAAAAACATACAGACTTGAATCATTATCCCAATCAACAAATAGCCCTATTCTCATTGGAATAGGGCTACCTAAATTACTTAGATTGATGCATTTATTACATCTTCAATAACAGCAACTATTCTTTTTTCTCATTTTTCTCTACAGCGTGCCCACCAAATTCATTACGTAATGCTGCTACCACTTTCCCAGTAAATGTATCGTTTTCTAACGAACGATACCGCATTAGTAATGACAAAGCGATAACAGGCGTTGCCGCTTGCAGATCAAGAGCCGTTTCAACTGTCCATTTCCCTTCACCTGAAGAATGCATAATTCCTTTGATTTCATTTAATTTTGCATCTTTAGAAAATGCACGTTCTGTCAACTCCATTAGCCATGAACGAATAACTGAACCATGATTCCACACTTTTGCTACTTTTTCATAATCATAATCGAATTCACTTTTCTCTAATACTTCAAATCCTTCACCAATGGCAGCCATCATTCCATATTCAATCCCATTATGAACCATCTTTAAAAAGTGTCCGCTCCCCGCTTTCCCTGCATATATATAACCATTTTCTACCGCTGTATCCCGGAAAACAGGTTCTACAATCGTCCAAGCTTCCGGATCTCCGCCAATCATATAGCAAGCCCCGTGACGCGCACCTTCTGTTCCGCCAGATGTTCCTGCATCCATAAAATGCACGCCAACTTTTTTGAACTCATTATAACGTCGAATAGATTCCTTAAAGTGAGAATTACCCGCTTCAATTACAATATCTCCTGGATTTAAAAATGGCGTAATTTCACTCATCACGGAATCAACAACCGCATGCGGAACCATAATCCAAATTACTCTCGGTTTTTCTAATGATTGAATAAGTTCCGCTAATGTATCTGTACCAATAGCCCCGAATCCCTCTATTTCCTTCACCGCATTTGCATTTAAATCAAAAGCAACTACTTCATGCTTTTTATCAATTAAATTTTGTCCTAAGTTAAGTCCCATTTTCCCTAAACCAATTAAACCAATCTTCATGTTTATTCCCTCCTAAAAGTAGCAGTTTTCCTATATATTTATCTTTCTCCATATTGACAGCATATAGTTACTCGAAAAATCTCATTTTCAGTAAGGCTTTCGATTTATATTTCTCTATATCCAAGAACTCTCTCTAAAATTGTTCCATCACAAATCAAATTAAAAATACTTTCCAATTCTATTTTGCACAAATTCGTTTTAGCAGATACACTGTAATTAATTCTTAAAATTAAAATTTTCAAATAATTAAAGAGGTGTGAACATGTATAAGAAACAACTCATGAATTCCAATAACATCAATTATTTATTATTTGAACCTGTTCATTATAATAAACATGTTACAGTTATTATTTATCATGGTTGGGGTTCAAGTATATACAATCAAACTTTTTTCGCAAATATTTTAGCAAATTTCGGCTACACTGTTATAATTCCTGAAATTATATACCATGATTCTAGACAACCTTTGTTGAATTATTTTTCTAAAACTATTATGGAACAATATTTTTGGAAAACGATTTTGCAATCTGTTGAAGAGGTACCAATGTTTATTCACGGCCTTTCCCTTTCTGACCATAAACTGATTGTCTTCGGAAGTTCTATGGGGGGGTTTATTGCTTCTGGTACTTTTGTTCAAGAACACCAAATAGAAGCTCTAATTAATGTAAATGGTTCAGGTGCTTGGTTAACTTCTGAAGAAATGTTTCAAAAACAAGGTTCCGATGCATACAGTGATATCGATGCTATCAAGCGATTAGACCCTATTAACTTTTTACATAATTTTAAAAATAGACCTATCCTGTTACTTCACGGCCTGGAAGATCAAATTATTTCTCCAATTGGGCAGCAAACTTTTTATGAACAAGCTCTAGCATATGGAGAAATTGAAAATACTAATCTCTCACTTACTCTCTATCCTCACATAAACCACTCTATTAGCTTACCAATGCTAGAAAATGTCGTGAATTGGATAGAAGAAAAATTCGTTATATCAAAAAACACTCATCAATCATAAAAAGATGAGTGTTTCTTTCTTTATGCAAAGTACTGTTCTAGAAAAACCAAATTTTATATCCAATCTATGCATCTCCAAAAAATTCAACATATCAATTGTAAAAATTGAAAATAACAGCGCATACAATATCCATTATTCTAGAACTAACGTTATGTTCTGTATATTTTAACAATTCTAGCGAAAATCAAAATTCAGCTAGGATTGGAAACTTACTCTCATTAAATTCAACAGGAATTTCTCCTCTTACCATTAAATGTTTATTTGATTCATATAGTTTTAAATCCGCATTCTCCACCCCTAATTGATCAGGAGAGAAATAAAACTCAATTGTGTGGAATGCTTCTGGAATTACCGCACATAATTCATCTAAAATAGGCATCAGCTCACTTATTACTCCATATAACTTCAACACACCCTCTTCAATTTCATATACAAGTATAGCGTTGAGTTCTTCTGAAAAATAAAGTTTCTTGTTCCATTTTTCATCATACATATTTAAGTAGAAAGATGACTGATAGTGTAACGGTGCAAAAACTCGTGAAAGGCATTCTTTATTTTCAAATACATCTTTCATAATCTGCACATCTTTTTCATCAAAAAAGTCTAATTTTCGAATAGATGATAACCTTTGCTCATTCTTTTCATACTTCATAATTGAAATATATTCTTTAACTACTTTAAAACCAAATGGTGTATATAGCTCTGGTGTTTCTGTAAATAAAAATGAATAGTTATATTGCTCATCAATCTTTTTCAACACTTCATCAAACAACTGCTTCATAAAACCTTTATTTCGATAATTAGGGTGTGTCATTACAGATTGAATACCAGCTGCTTTTATACGTTCTCCGCCCGCCATCATTGGCATTGAAAACATAGATACATTTGCAATTGCTACATCTTCTTCAAATAAAGTTAACGGTGAGTATGTTTCATTCCAAAATCCTTTTTTATAAAAATCTTGTAATGTATGTGTTGGAATGTGAAATACTCTTTCAAACAAATCGTACAATCGCTCTCTTCGCTCATTTTCAAACGTGTAATTAGCACAAACCATAATTTTATCCATGTTGTTCCTCCGCTTGCAAATTACTACTTATTCCCCTTACTTTTTGGCTATAAATATTATGAAGTGATGTAAAGAATAAGTGCTATATTTCAACATATTATCACAAATTTTTTAAAAAAGTTCTATATTAATAAAAATATTTTTCGTTACACTAAAGTTGAATATAAGAATATTATTATATATTAATATAATAATTATAAATAAAACACTGTGAACACTTGGTTTTAATGGATATTTCAAACTAAAAATAATTGATCAGATTTGAATTTTATTTTTATTTTTTCATTTCTATTTTCGTTTTTTTATTTCCTTCATTGTCTTTTACCTAATTCTTTTTATCCTATTTTTTTATTTTTTTTAAATTTTTCATTTTAATTCTCCATGTAATAAATCTTTATAATTCATAACGTCATTCGAAAACCATATAAAATTCTAATTTTCTTAATTTTCATTCGTTTCTCAATAATACTAGTTTAAAATAATTCATACCGTATTTTATTTAGAAAGGAAATTTACATATGTATCACTATGTAACAGACATATAGTAACTGTAATGCGTGTCGTGGACCTCCTTTTATATTCAAACTATAAGATGTAAATTAGGAGGGCTAACCATGAAGGATACTTTTTATCATTTTGTTAAACAACCTAATACACCATTTCAAGGATGGAATTTCTCGTTTTTAACAGGTACCGGAAGACTAAGTACAGAGCCACTTCCGTGGAGCTATTCATCCATAGCATTACAATATATCCATAATGTAGATAACATGCTTAACATGGGAACTGGTGGTGGTGAATTTTTATCTTTACTAACCCTGCTTCCTGCTAAAACTGCAGTAACAGAAGGATACGCTCCCAATATCGCTTTGGCAAAAGCTAAGATCGAACCTTTAGGTATATCTGCTCATGCAATCGAGGATGATACACATTGGCCATTTGCTAACGAACAATTTGATTTGATTATTAACAAACATGAATCATATTGTGAAACAGAAGTAAAAAGAATTTTAAAACCGAACTGTATTTTTATTACTCAACAAGTCGGTGGATTAGATAATTTGGAATTAAACCACCTACTTCATGCATATACTGAAAGTGAGTACAATTATTGAGATATGCAATATGCCTCCTCAAAACTGAAACAATTTGGATTTCAAATCCTTAAACAGCAGGAATGTTTCCCCTATCAACGATTTTACAACATCAGAAGCATTATATATTATTTAAAAGCAATTCCATGGCAAATCCCTGATTTTTCGGTATCAAAATATGAAGAACAATTGCTTCATGTCCATAACCACATTCAACAAAATAGATTTATTGAAGTAAAAGCACATCGCTTTTACTTCATTGCTTCTTTTTAATTCATCGCCTCTCCAAGCTAATTCATTACATATGGAGAAGCAGTATACTAGTAAAACCAAAAATGTTACCATCACTTGCAATATTTCTCATTTCATTGTAAAATGAAACCATAGTATACGATATGCAGGCAAATCCACTTCACATATTATCAAGCATCAATAGGGATGATATGCGTTCCTTATGGGTTTTTGATAATATGTGAATTTTTATTTTGCTTAGAAATAAGACGGATCATATTACACTTATTTTCTTTATTTTTAGGAGGCATTTACCATGACATTAACAGGTAAAGTAAAATGGTTTAACAGCGAAAAAGGTTTCGGATTCATCGAAGTTGCAGACGGAAACGACGTATTCGTTCACTTCTCAGCTATTACTGGCGACGGTTTCAAATCTCTTGATGAAGGTCAAGAAGTAAGCTTCGAAGTTGAAGAAGGCAACCGCGGACCTCAAGCTAAAAACGTTGTAAAGCTATAATTTAGACAATAAAAGGGTTGTTAACACGAACGGTTAACAACCTTTTTAATTATATAAACACTTATTTCACATAAAAGGAGTGGTCTCGTGTATCGTAACAAAAAGAATGACGTTGCAGAAGTAGCACCGGAAGAAATCCCAGTTTGGGAATGTGAGTCAGAGGAATGCTTAGGGTGGATGCGAAAAAACTTCGCATTTGAAGAGCACCCAAAATGCCCTTTATGTGGAAGTGAAATGAAAAGCGGAGAACGTTTATTGCCTCGATTGGGATAAAATATTTGTAAAACCCTTGCAGAATATTCTCTGCAAGGGTTTTTTATGCTTTCAAGTTTGACTCCAAATCTATATGAATAACTCCCCTTCTTCAATTTTGGGACTAACCTCTTCTTGACCATAATAAGTTGTTATAAAGTAAACTTATAATAATTGAACTTTTCCTCCCATGTCTACTTATAAATTGAACCAGTCAAGCATTATGTTAGCAGCTAGCTCCTCACTATTTTCTTTTTTGAAAACATTGAGATAAGAGCGTTACTACTTAAAAATTGAGAGATAAAAAAATGGAGTGTGATTTTATGGAGCGAATTTTATTTCCGATAATTGTTACGTTTTTTTCATTTGGAGGGTTGTTATTTGGCGGAATTGTTGGTCTTACAACTAAACGGATAATTGAAAAACAAACATATCACTTATATGCTCTTTGCGGAGGGATTCTACTTGGATTATTACTAATAGAAATCATTCCAGAAACATTCTCGAGTTATGAAATAATCGGCCCTATCCTCGGTAGTACTATTGGAATTTTAATGATGCGTTTAATTGATCACTACTGTCATCATTTTATGATACATAATTATGATAAACAAACATGGCAACCGTTTTCATTTCTTTCCTTTGCAATTTTTATCCACAATCTGCCTAGCGGTTTTGCGTTAGGAACTGCTTTTACAACGAATCATGAATCTACTATTTCTTTCTTACTAGCCATTATTATTCATCACGTTCCTGAAGGTCTTGCTTTAATTATCTCTTTCCTATTTACAGAGCATAAATATATATCTTTCATCTTAATCATCCTCTTTTTATCAATCATTCTTGGTTTAAGCACAGCGTTTGGTATGATTATTAACAGCAAAACGATTCATTTACCAGGCTTAATAATGGGAAGCGCCATCGGTTCTTTAGGATATGTAACACTCCATGAAATGCTTTGGAAAGCAAAAAAACACTTATCATTATCCTCTTTCCTTTCTTGGACTTTTGTTGGATGTTTATTTATTATCGTTTTTTTGCCTTTTATAAGTCATCATTAAAAGAGAACTTCCATAACTGTTTGTATATTTTACCTTTTTCTCCAAAACATAATAGTATCTCAGTATGTAAGGAGGAAGTTCCATGTTTCAAAAAACTGCTGGTGAAGTACTGATTGATTTATTAATCGAATGGGGCGTCGATCACATATATGGAATGCCCGGTGATTCCATTAATTCTATTGTCGAGCCACTTCGTAAAACGCAAGATAAAATTAAATTTATTCAAGTTCGTCACGAAGAAGCTGGCGCTTTAGCAGCTGCTTCTTATGCAAAATTAACTGGTAAACTCGGCGTATGTATGGCAATCGCTGGGCCAGGTGCTATACATTTACTCAATGGATTGTACGATGCTAAATTAGACCAAGCGCCTGTCCTTGCTATTACTGGTCAAATTGAGTCAGATTTAATTGGAACTGGCTTTTTTCAAGAAGTAAATTTAGAAAGAATGTTTGATGATGTCGCCGTTTATAACCAGCGCATCATGTCAGCGGAACAACTTCCCGCTGTAGTAAACCAAGCCATTCGCATGGCTTATACTAAAAAAGGGGTATCTGTTCTTACCATTCCAGATGATATTCAAAAATTTGAGGTAGATGCAAAAGCGCGGATTACCACACCTGCTTTTACGATGCCAGAATTATTCCCAAAGCAGCACGATTTAGAAACAGCTATTACTGCATTAAATGAAGCAAAAAAACCTGTAATACTAGCAGGAAAAGGCGCAAGAGATTCAAAGGAACCGTTACTTGCTTTTGCCGAGAAAATTGGAGCGCCTATTGTATTAACACTTCCAGCCAAAGGAGTAATTCCAGATGAACATTCACTTTGCATTGGAGGATTAGGTTTAATTGGGACAAAACCTGCATATGAAGCTATGCAACATGCAGATACACTCATTATGGTCGGCACCTCTTACCCATTCACAGGTTTCTTACCAGAAAAGGCCAAAACGCTTCATATCGACACAGATCCAGCACAAATTGGTAAACGTTATCCAACAGATATTGGGCTTGCTGGTGATGCTGCTAAAACTTTAAAGTGGCTCACGCAAAATATTGAAAAACATACTGACCACTCATTTTTAGAACACCATCAGGAACTAATGAAGAAATGGGAAGAGAAATTGCACAATCAAGAAAACGAAACCTCTGTTCCAATTAAACCTCAAAGAGTAATGCACGCACTACAGCAAGTTGCAGATGATGATGCTATTTTATCAGTAGATGTTGGGAATGTAACGGTTTGGACGGCACGTCATTTCCGTATAACAAATCAACGTTTTATTTTATCAAGTTGGTTAGCAACACTTGGTTGCGGTCTCCCTGGAGCGATTGCTGGACAGATTGCTTACCCAAATAAACAAGTTTTCGCAATTTGTGGCGATGGTGGATTCGGGATGACGATGACCGACTTTGTAACAGCTGTAAAATATAGACTTCCCATTGTTGTAGTCGTATTAAATAACCATAAAATCGCTATGATTAAATTTGAACAAGAAGTAATGGGGAATATTGAATTTGGGACAGAACTTACCAATCCAAATTTCGCGAAATACGCTGAAATTTGCGGTGGAGTCGGTTACCGCGTTGAAAAGCCCGAAGAATTGATGCCTGCTTTTGAACAAGCTGTAAAACAAAACAGACCATGTATTATCGACGTACTCGTTGATGTCAACGAAGCTCCAATGCCTGCAAAAATTACGTTTGCCCAAGCAGCCGGCTATACTAAGCACATGCTGAAAGAATTATTTGAAGAAGGAAAAATTGATTTACCCCCTTTATAAAGTGAAATTTCCATCAGTGGGGTTTTCTTCATCCCCCTACTGATGGTTAGTTGAACCAATCAGGCTTTTACGGGCCGTTATCCCCCACCTATCTTCTTCGTTTCTCTCTCAATCTTGAGGTGGGAGGTCTTACTGCCCGTTAATGCGGGATAAAAAAACACAAGGATAAGACAGTAAGTATACTTTAATAGCTACTGTCTTATCTCAAAATAGAATATCTCGATTATCTTAAAAAGTCACGATGAACGGCTGATTCTCTTCATCTAAACAATGTAAAATGCGCTCTTTGAAATTTTTCCATGTTACCATTTGCAGCGCTTCTTCAATTGAAAAATATCCAACTTCTAAACTTTCACTACTTGTTGTAAATTGCCCTCCAATTGGCTTACCAACGAACAAATGATTGCAAATACACTGTGAAACATTTTGATACACTCCGCAGTATTTCACAATTTTAATATCAATGCCAGTCTCTTCTTTCGCTTCCCGAATAGCACCTGCTGGAATCGCTTCTCCTTCTTCCACTTGACCGCCAGGAAGTTCCCACCCTCGCTTTGGACCTTTTAATAGTAAAATTTCGTTTTTATCATTTAACACGACCGTTGCAGCACTTACAATATGTTTCGGATAAGGCATACCTACTCCCCCTTTAGACAAATTGCTAACATTCTACATACAATGAACAGGTAATACAGACCAAGAGCTAACAAGCGTTGTCTGCTTCCCTTCCAAATGTAGCACTTGTTGAGATGGATTTGCTGTATGTAGTAAATGCGGAAATATTTCTTTCACATAATGTCGATGTGCTGCTTCGTCTTTCCATAAAGATAAAACAATGTAACGATTAGAAGAAAGAGATCTTCCAACAATGCCGCCCATCAGTCCTTCTGCTCTCGCTATCCCTGGATTCCAAACTGTTTCTTGCATATGTAAAAATTGCTTTTCACTCTCTTGTTTTACATCACAAATTGCTACTCGTAAAAAGGAACTGTGTGCTAATGCTTCAACAAATGGAGTCTCCGTCATATCAAATAAAGATTGATATAATTCTGTTTCACATGATGTATACGTACTCTCTTGGTTGTTATCATTAAAAATCTTATCGTGTGATTCATTCATAAAACTTTGATACATTTTCATATTTTCCCATAAACTAAATATGCAAGCCTCTGATTCATCCCATCCCCCGATTTGTCCGTAAAAGCCATCTAATGACTTCAACTCGTCCCATTGTTCTTGGGCAGCTGAAAATAATTCCTTTTTTTCGTCGCTAACTTTACAAATAATAGATTTAATTAACATCCAAATTTCCCCCTTAACTCCCGTGAAAGCTTGATTAAAACTCAATACTTTTATTTTAAAGGGGTTTGATAGAAATATCAAAATTTTATAAATAATAGAACTACTAAAAGAAATACACTTTTTATTTACTAACTAAATTTTCTTTTTTAAAGCTTATACTAAACATGAAAGCATTACTTATAATACTTACTACACCTATCCAAAATAGCCAATTTGTTGCGGTCAACGAAGAAACAGCCATAATAAGTAGTGCAATAATAATTGATACACAATTGCCTACCCTGTTCCGTTTCTTGTTACGGTGAAACTTGTCTTTCGCTTGAGAAATTGATTCCTGGACTTTTTTCTTTACATAATAGACTTTTTCTTTCAACTTATTTTCAGTCTCTTTTGCTTTCTCATAAAAGACATTACTCAAATAAACTTTACTCATCATTCCGCCCCCCCATATCGTCGTCTTGAAAACTCAGCCAACACTTTTTCTTGATCATTTAACTGCACTTGTTCATCAACTTCGAGTTTGGCATTTTCTTCAAAACCATCTTGTTCTTCACCATCGAATCTATAGAGTTTTTGTAATAATCTCCAAAACGTTTCAATTTCATCAGTTGTGAAATCATGAAACATATCCGCTAAAAAATAAGTAGACTTTTCGGAACAAGTAATTAACGCTTTTTTTCCTTCAGGAGTAATCTCAATATTAATCGAACGTTTATCCATTTTACTCGGCACAGTTTTAACATATCCTTTTTTCACAAGGCCTGTAATTAACTTATTAGCGGTCTGCTTTGTTGTACCTAACTTTTTCGCAATATTAATAAGGGTCGTGCTTTCAATTGCCAAATGCGCAATAGCAATAAGAGCCATGTGTTGCCGAGAAGTTAATACCTCTAAATACTCATCCCCACGGGTTTGCACCTTATTGACAACCGAAAATAAAGTAGCGTAACTTTGTTGCATAAAATGTAGTTCTTTCATTAAACGATTGATATCCATATGTAACTCCCTTCCATTTTTCGTCACCATGCTGACAAATATAGAATACCACTTCTCCTGAGTAATCGTCAACATGGTTACTAATATAAACGATTTTACATATTATTCAAAAAAAAGCAGCAAAGGTATCTTACCCCTTGCTACTTAATCAAATGTAAGCTCTATTTCAATAATCTCTGATCGGCTGCCAAGTCTTAACGGTGGCCCCCAAAAACCAAATCCAGAAGAAACAATCGCATGAAATGTGTGTCTCTGTACATATCCCCAATCTAATTCATACATTCTTCTTGTAATGATATGATTCGGTGCCATTTGTCCTCTATGTGTATGTCCAGACAGTAATACATCAACACCTGCTGCTTCAGCTTGTTTTAACTCAAATGGCTGATGATCCATTGCGATGACGGGAAGACTTTTATCTACAGTGCTCATTAATTCCTCGAAACTTTTCCGATCTCGGTCCGTCTTATCTCTTCTGCCTACAATATAAAACCAATCTTCTATTTTCACAACTTCATCTAATAAAATATTTACATCAATCTTATTCATTTCTTGCAAAAATTCAGGAATCGCTCCGCCGTAATATTCATGATTACCTAACACCCCATATACGCCAAGTGGGGCATGCATTTGCTTCATCACTTGTCCCATATTCTTTTTTATAAAATATTCTGGGTGATCGTCAATAATATCTCCAGGTAACAGTATAATATCTGGTTTCATATGATTTACATGATGAACCAATCTTTTCAAATGAGACAAGCCAGACAACTTACCAAAATGCATATCTGAAGCCATTGCAATTCGAAGTGTTTTACGGTTACTATCTTTTTCAGGTACATGAATCTCGTATTTTCGAACGATCGGACTATACGCATTAAATGTTCCATAAACAAAAATAAAAACAAAAGTAATGAGAACGATGATTCCAGTCCAAAAAATAGATTGTTCTTTCGGAAACGATAACCAATTTAAAATAAACACGGCTACATCCGCTATTGGCAAAAGAATGACCGCATATTGGATAACCGCAAACCAATAAGAACCAATTGTTCTAAGCGGTGAAGCAAACTTAATCAATCGATCTAAAATATAAGCGTATGATAATAGTCCAACTACAATCGCATAATATCCCCAAGATTGAATATGAAAAGTCGTATGAATCCAAATCCAGCCGTTCCAGCCAATGTAAATCATTAACAGCGTATATAAAGTAAATAAAATAAAAATATTTACTACATTTCTCGTTTTCAAAATATGCCCCCTCTTTTACAAGTTTTCATTACAAACATTTATATACTACACTAAATATAACAAATCACCCTCCGAATCATTGAGAATTTTATTTTGACACAAAAATTTTTATAATGCCACTAATACGACGTAAAACAAAAAGAGACTAATTCATCATTTTTACGAATCAATCTCTTTTTGTTATTTCATATTTCAACTGGATGGATAATATACTCCATTTATTAGGAGCGTATCGAAAATGTCCTTCACTATCGGAAATATCCTTCAATAAGAGGTTCGTCTCTTTCATTTAATCTTCTAAAATATGTACGATATCTCCCTCTGGTAATAAATTTATGTATGTTGCATAATACGGGTTATATTCATTCGCTTCCGGTCTCTTTTTCATTTTCCCCATCCTTTTATTTTAACTTTATTATAAAATATTATCATACTAATCCCAAAAATTAAAATTCTAAAACAACGACATTAAAACTCTTTTTTAGACGGGCGAGAGCATCTGGCTATGCATAGAAACGATTAGGGCCTTTTCCTGCCGGATGCAAAGTTTAAAACAAAAGGAGCAAGCATGTTGTATTCAGCAAAGCAGTAACTTGTATGTCAAAACATTAAAATGGATTTATAAAGAATGTTTGACTTTCTCCTCTTCTAATCTTGAAACGAACCTCAGCCAGCCTGTAAAAAAACTTTCTCAACTTCTAACCTATAGACTGCTCAATTATCAGCTGCTAACATAATAAGTGAGCTCCTAACGAGTTTCATTATCTGACGAAAGGACCTGTTTCGGACGCAGGTCCTTTTTTATTTGATCTACTAGATGACGTTCCAATGTATTTTTATACAAAAAAACCTAAAAAATGGTATAATTCAACTTAATAGAATAGTTAGAAAGAGAGATGAAGAGAATGAAAGTTACATATTGGAGCGGCAATAAAGTACGATTACGGGCACCTCAAAAAGAAGACATTCATTTATTTAAAGAATTAGATGATGAAATAATTAAAAACCTTGATTCAATTGCTTTCCCACGCACAGAAGAACAAATTGAAGAGTGGATTTCCGAGATATCCAAAGGGGCTTCTACTGACTGTGATGACTTTTATTGGATTGCCGAAGATCACAATAAAAACATAATCGGGACAATTGACGTTGCGAATTGCGATTCTAAAAATGGAACATTTGACTACGGTATATCTGTATTCCCTTCTCATAGAGGGAAAGGATACGCGCAAGATATGATTATCACTATACTAAAACATTACTTCTTCGAGCTTAGATATCAAAAAGCAACCATTCAAATATATTCATTTAATACCGCTTCTATCCACCTTCATCGAAAACTTCAGTTTGTAGAAGAAGGCCGCTTAAGAAATATGATATATACAAATGGCGCATTCTATGATGAAATCTATTTCGGAATTACGAAAGACGAGTTTCAAGAGTTATATTTCCCTAAATAAATTTTATATTAGATTCTATTTTTGTTTAATGTACTCCTTAGAAAGCCCTTAATAATTCGTCTAACTCAACGCTTTTTGTAATGTGAATAAAAACGATTACCTCTCCCGTCCCGTTTAATTATAACCGTACCTGAATCATTTAAGATATTTTTAAGAATATTTCTTTGAAACAAAGCATTAAGAATTCCAGTTAATTCTTGTCAATAAAACAAAATAAATGTATATTTCCATATAAAATCTTACATTTAAAGAGATGAGTATACTAACTTGTTTAACTATTTATTTTTTCTTAATAACCGTAGCTTCCTTTAAGAGAAAGGTTACAAACAAACTTTGAACTTATTTTGTAATAATAGACCTTTAGCTATTTCCAAAATACAATCTCTTTCATATTTTGAAGTATAACTTTCTAGGAGGTGATTTTTATAGCTAAGACATTATGTAATGAGCTAGCAAAAATCCTTAAAGGTGAGGCAGAACAAAAAAATGATGTATGTATGGTAACTAGGGAGAGAAAAGATTTAAACGTAACAATCCTTGGCCAACCTACACACTCTGAAATGGTAATCTCACTTGAATTTAGTTTCGAACCTATTACTAAGAAAAATGAGACTTTAAATTTAGCTGAGCTCGTTTTTTTACAAGAAGAAGTAAATCCTTTTTTACAAGCTATCAAAAGAAGCGAGCATATTAAAGTTTCAGCTATACACAACCATTGGTTATTTGAAAAACCTAGACTCATTTATGTGCATCTTGAATCGGTTCAAAATCCAGTAGCGTTTGCAAAAGAGGTTGCTAAGGCTCTTCAGAAAGCTGGAGTAAAGTAAAAATGTGCAAGCCTAAATCTCTTGAATAATAAGGCCTCTAAATACTATAGCTTAATATATTTCAAAACCAGTATAGGCCACTTTAAGTTCTATTTTAGAAGAGGAATTTCCCTCTTCTTTTTATTATCATTCATATACTGACGCTCCCTTTCCTATACCTTTCCTATAACTTTAGAAGTATTGATAAACACCTTGTATCCGTCTGCATACGTTATAATCAATTCTTTTATTTCGAACAATTTTCATTCCATACTTTTTTTGGCATGGTGATTTTGAAGATGCAGTAATATGGTTCAGTTATGGCGCAACACAATTCGCAACAGGTGTACTTTTTGATAAAGGTATAGGTACATTTGCAAAAGTGTTAAGAGAAGCTAGATATGCAAAAGTAAAGGACGTCAAAGTACCACGTATACAACAAACTGTTACAAATTGGGTTGATAATTTAGGCATAGGAAATCGATTGGCGTTTGCCGATACTAATGGACTAAACTTAAAGTCTAGTATGAATTCTACTGCTTTTGAAGCTGAGGAAAAACTATCAACCTATCAGTTCGCTAATTCTGGTGGAAGAAACCATACTCCATCACTCTCTAATAGACAAATCATATCTAGCTTAAGAGGAACAGAAAAATTCACAAGAAGAGGACTTAAGCATATTCTAGAGGGTGAAATAAATAGCATTGGTAAAGCAGTTGGCTATCACACTGAAGTATTAGAGAATACACCTGGAAAAATAGTTGCAGGAACAGAAAGAACAGTAAATAATCAGGGAGTATATAAAGCTAAGGTAGAAGTAAATAGAGTCCCTAAGACTGCAAATAGGGGATACTCCACATTTTCCCCTAAAGATTGGAGCCCACAAAAAATTGTAGATAATATAAATGAAGCATATAATAATAGAACTTATGATTATGGTAACACATACTCCGGAATAGGTTCAGATGGTATAGAAATTACCATGTATCTAGATTCAAACGGAAAGATTCTTTCTGCTTTCCCATCAGAATAAATTTTATATTTAACATAGAGGAGTACAATAGTAATGAAATATCAATATAATTTTGAAGTACTTAACAATAGAAAATTAGTTATGAGACTCCCCCAAGAAATTAAACTTGTTGAAACTTTTTTAGGCATTGAAGTATCTGCTTTTGGAGATTGGATTTTAGAAGACATACATAGTGTTTTAAACGGGGAAAAGGATTATGGAGAAGTAAACGGCAACATTTGTGGTTTAGAAATTCGAAGGGATACAACTATTGTCCTAGACAATTTAGCTGAAGATGGTAAAGGTGAATTTTGTGAGATAGAAACGGTTGAATTAGTACATTTAATTATAATTTGGCTGGACAAACAAAAAGAGTTTAAAAAAGAGAAAACACAGGAGTAAAATAATTTAAAAGGCTGACGTCATACAGAGGTCAGCCTTATTTATTACTTCACATACCACCTACTATCTATAGCACGGCTTTTCCAGACACCCGGCGAACCAAAATCCAGAAAATCTCCCCCGTCCCTGATAAAAATATCCAGTATTATTCTACCGACTACAATTTAAACGCTCAATTTGTAAAAGGAACTAGAAATACATATATCGGTAAAGCGGCAAACGGAATGAAAATTCAAATGTTTCTTGATAAATCAACCGGTAGGATTATATCAGCATTTCCAATTTATTAATAGGAGGATATATAACTATGAAATATAGCTATGAATTTAGTAAAGGACCTTTTGATATATTACTTATTAACTTACCTGAAGAAATCGCTTTAGTTGGTGAGTTTTTACGATCTGATATTCATGGTATAGAGTGGATAGAAGAACTTGATAAAGTTTTGAATAAAGAAATTGATTGTGCAAATTTCGGTGGAAACTCTTGCGATTTGGAAGTTAGATCAGATTTCACTATGATTACACATCGTTATGTGGAAGATGAAGAGTACACTTGTAAAATTGAAACAATTGAATTAAAGAACTTGATGTTAGTATGGCTAGAAGAGTATGAGAATTACTTACAAAACCGTGATTCCAACTAATGTAAGGTATTTGTTAAATCCGATTCAATGTGACATGAGTCGGGTTTACATTTTAATTTATATACTTTGATAAAGAGTTATCCGCAAAAAAGACAGCAAGGGCATTATTCCTGCTGTCTTAAAAAGTATTTATAAATTTTCTGCAACGGCTAGTAAATAATATGATAATCCGATTTGCTGTTTTTCTAACATCTCTCTATGAAAATCATCTTGAAGGAAAAACTTTGTTTGATTCACGTAATCTTCTTTGCTAATTGTATGACCGTTTTTATTTAAAAACTTGAGATGCTGTTTAACGACATCATGTACACTTGCATCGTCATACTTAACTCCATTTCTTAAAAATTCAGCCATTCTATCTGTGAAATTTTTTACTTCAATAGCCATCTTATTCATATCATTCACATTGATGGAATCAGTATTAAGGTCAAAATTATATTTTTCTTTTAAATGTGTTTTTTGCTTTTCAAGAGCATTTTTCCATTCTTCCTCTGTTTCAAATCCTTTAAACATTAGTTTATTGTCCATAGTCTCACCTTTCTTTTTATATTCTAAAGATACTTTTATTGTTTCAATTAGCTGATGATACTTCTCAATTTTCTTTTCAAAAAGCATCATCTGTCTTTCTAAAGTACCGACCCTATTTGATTCTTCGTCTAACAAATTTTTAATTTCTAACAACGGGATATCCAACTCTTTATAAAAAAGAATTTCCTGTAATCTATTTAATTCTTCTACACCATAATACCGATAGCCTGTTTCACCAATCTCATTAGGAATAAGCAAACCAACTTTATGATAGTGGTAAAGGGTCTTGATGGAAACGCCTGCTATATCTGATAAATCTTTAACTGTAAATTTCATTATTTCCTCCTTTCAAAATTAACTATGAAGTATTACCTAAGGTTAGAGTCAAGATTTTTTTAGAAATTTATTTACACGATTTATTTAATTGCATTGGATGTAATACCACGTATTGGACATTTGAGAATGCAAGAGAATACAACTATGCATATCCAGCACTATATCAATACATTGCTTGAGGAAGGTCACTACTCTAAAGGAAGAATTAATTTAACATTTAGTTTTATAAGGACACCATTAAAAAGAACGAAAACACTTAAACTTATAAAGAATAACCCAGCGATAAATAGTCATTTACGCAAAATATTTTATTTTACGATACAAAATTGCATCCATTGCATGTGTGAATAAGTTATTGAAAGTGGCTTTTCATCTTATTACACTTAACATATCTTATGATTACGAAACAACTTCAACACCTTCGTAATCATGTGAAGCTAGTATAGAACATCTTTTACTCAGACCAAGTTAAAAAATGATGTTGACTATAATTCCGTATAACCCTTTTCTCCACCTAGGAACTTAAATCTATTCACACCGAATTTTTTAATTATATGTGCTTTTATCGCTTCAAAGTCTTCACCAAAAGCAAGAATTGGATTGCTTGAAAAAGACATTTCTTCTTCTCCATCATAAATTCTAGCTGTTATTATTTCTTTACCAGAGTGAAACAGTATATTGACTCCTTTGTAATAATATTCGTAGTACCCCTCCTCGTCCTTCTCACTCTTGTCTTCGAACGGAATACATTCAATATAATAAATATTTCCACTAATATTTACTGATTCCATTTGACATTCCTCCCTTTTGTAAAATATGTATCATAAACCAGATCAACATCAATATACAGTAAATCCTTTACATAAAAAAAGACCCTGCAATTTTGCAGAGTCCAAAACTGAACAATATAAAGATATTTAATAGTATCAGAAATCACGGGTGGAATAAGCATTCTTCCGAAGATACAACACGTGCCGCCCCTGAAAAATCAGACACTTATATCTATTTCACCACAAACCTCGTCTTACTACATCCATCCTTCTGCTTCATTACTTCCAGCACTGCTGGCATTGCATTCTTCAATTCTTGTACGTGTGAGATTACACCAATAAATCGCCCTGATTTTTGAAGATCAATTAAGGTATCTACTGCTTTCGTTAACGATTCTTCATCTAATGAACCGAAGCCTTCGTCAATGAACATCGTTTCAATTGAAATACCGCCTTCATATGATTGGATGATATCGGCCATACCGAGTGCTAAGCAAAGTGATGCGTTAAATTTTTCACCGCCAGATAATGTTTTTACATCACGTGTTTGCCCTGTATAGGCATCGTATACATCTAATCCTAAACCACTTTGTCGATTTCGTTTTTCTACCCGTTCACTTCGTTTTAAGAAAAATTGTCCGTTCGATAATTTTCGAAGCCGTTCATTGGCTACTTGGACAATTTGCTCTAAATATTCTATTAAAATGTAACGCTCAAATGAAATGCGACTTTCATTGTCACCTTTCATCACTTCATATAAATCAACAAGCTCTTGGAACGCTGTTTCTTCTTCATGTATTTGTTCATCAATGCGGCGTATATTTTCATGAAGATCAGCAATATATTCATTCGCACTGTTCGTACGCTGACGTTGTTCTTTTATAATATCAAGCTGAATTTCTAACTCTTTCAACTGCTCTTCTATTTTCGTTAACTCTGTCCATTCTTTTCCACGGAGCGCTCCGGTTAATTCTTCAATTTGTTTTGTTAATACTTCAAGCGCCCCGTAATACGATTGAATGTGTTGTTGTAAGTCTGTTCGCTCTGCATCAGATAGTTTAGCTTCTGTGTATGCTTGCTGACTTGCAAAGCCGCTTGCTTCAAGTTCTTTCATGAAACGCTCATATTGTTCTTCTTTTTTTTCTGTTCTTTGTTTAAATTGTTGCTGCGCTGCTTTATATGCTTCTTCCACGCGAATTTTTTCACTCGTAGAGCGCTGAAATTCTTCCTGTGCTCTTTGCCACGCTGCTTGCAGGCGGTGCAGTAAAGAAGCTTTTGCTTCATATGCTTGTTGCCACGCTTCTAATGTTTGCATATCTGCTGGAATTTTTTCTTTATCATTTTCATACGCTGTTCGCAGTTGAATCAATTCCATTTCAGAGCGATGTAATTTTTCTTCTACATCACGTTTAGCTCCCTGCAATTTCTCTAATTGTTCGTCTAGCTTTTGCAGCTGTGGTGATAATTGTTTCCGTTCTTCTTCAGTCGCTTTTAACTCATTTACTTCGGCAGCTAGTTGTTTTCCTTGCTGGATTAACGTTTGATACACATCTCCAAGCTCTAGTGCAGCGTATCCACGGTTCTGTACTTCTTTACATAATTCTTCATATTGCCCTTTATAAAAGTTACATTTTTCTTCTATTTGAACGAATTGCTTTTCAGCTTGTGTTTTTTGTTCACGAAGACGATTTAACTGTTCTTCATCAACAGACATTTCTTGTTCAGTCGCTTTATTCGGATGAGCAGTACTACCACAAACCGGGCAAGGTTTTCCATCATGTAAATGAATTGCTAATTGACCAGCTTGTTCGCTTAACCATGATTTTTCTAACGTTTCATACGCTTGCTGAGCAGCATTCATCTGGTCGGAGGTACCCATTCTTTCCTTCTCATACTTTTGCAATTCTTGCCACACTTGGTAAGTATCTTTTAATACTTTTGCATCTTCACGCATACGGCTTAACTGCTCCGCCTTTGTTATATATTGCTCAAGTGCTTGTTCCATTTGTTTTAGCTTACTGGCAAGCTGTTGTTTTTGTGCACTACTGAATTCTTGCTGCTCCTCTAATTTACTTATCTCACGCTTAAATTGCTCCAATTGTTTTTCTGCCGCTGCTAATTTTATTTTTTTATCAGCAAATGTTGCAATTACTTCTTTTAATTCTTCTAACATTTGAATGTTTCGCTTCGTTTCTTCACGGACCGTTTCATTGTTTTTTTCTTGTTCGTACTGCTGCTCCGCACGTTCATAAGCTAATACTAGCTGTTCTTGTTTGCCAGCCATTTGCTTCATATATTGCTCAGCTTGCTCTGCACTTTGAACTGCTTCATCATACCATTGTTCAAACGGTAATAACCGGTGTGCTTGCTCGGCTTTTGTAAATTGTTGTTCTTTCGCTTCAATTGAAGAACGTTCCTGCACTAATGAATCATAACGATTTTGTTTTGTTTGCAAATCTTGTAATCTATCATTCAAAGCTTTCGCTTCATGATAACCAGCTTCTTCCTCTTTTAATTGTTTTAACTGCACTGATTCTTGTTGTTCTAATTGCTTTGCTTGTTTTTCATAAAAATCCATTTCTTGTTGAAGCGCTTCTACTACTTGATGTGTATTCACATGTTCTTGATTTGTTAATATTTCGAGCAGTGTACCATCCCGCACAGGAAGCTTGAAAACATTACGAAAGTACAATTCACGTTCTTTTTGCTTTTCTTGCAAAACATCTTTCCATTCTTTACGCTTTTGATCTAATAACTCTCTCATTAATTTATATCGATCCGTTTTAAAAATACGGCGTAAAATTTCCTCTTTATTTTCTGTTTCAGATGTTAACAGTTTACGAAATTCGCCTTGTGGGAGCATCACAATTTGACTAAATTGATGCTTACTAAGGCCAATTAAATCTTCCACTTTTTTGTTAATATCCGTCACATGGAAGCGATCTACACATGGAATTTGTTCGTCATCTACAACTTCATAAAACTCAATTGCATGGCCCGTAATCGTTTTATTTCCTTGCTTTTTATGACCAAGTTGACGCTTTATACAATAATTTTTTTCTTTCAATTGAAATAATAATTCAACGCTTGTATAAGCGTTGTCATCAGCAAATTGACTACGAAGCATACTCGTATCATTTCGTTCTTCTCCGCTCGCTTCTCCGTACAATGCATAACAAATCGCATCAAAAATCGTTGTTTTTCCTGCACCTGTATTTCCAGAAATCGCAAAGATTCGATGTTCGCCTAGTTCTTCAAAATTAATCGTTTCTTGCTGTTTATATGGACCAAACGCTGTCATAACAAGTTTAATTGGTCTCATGCTCTCTCTCCCTCTCGTTCATGAACTGTTTTTAATACTTCTATGAAGAGACGTTCTTTTTCTTCTGATAACTCCGTCCCTTTCATTTCTTTATAAAAAGCTTTCACAAGAGAAAGATCATCCATTTTATGACGTGAAATAACTGCAATATCTTCATTTACCAATTCTTTTCTTTGTATAACTCGCTCTACATGCATTGCATTTGGATAAACAGAACGAATCTTTTCCATTGGCTGCAATACAGGATTTTCATCCAATAATTTTACAAATACATAATCTTCGCATACAGGATGTTGTAGCAACTCATCAATTTTTGCCTCAACCGTTCTCATTTTCCGCTTTGGTGTTAACGATCGTTTCTCAAGTGTTACTTGCCCTACTTCATTTAATTCAACAATGTAATACCCTTTTTTATGATGCTCTTCTGAAATAGAATATGAGAGCGGTGAACCTGCATAACGAATTGTTTCATTTCGTACGTAATGCGCCTGGTGCAAATGACCAAGCGCTGTGTAATGAAAAGCATCAAAATAATGACTGTTTACATATTCTGCTCCGCCAATGGATAATGGCCTTTCAGCATCACTTGTATTTTCTTCTGCTTCTCCTGATGATGTTACGAAAGCATGTCCGACAAAGACATGACGCACTTCTTTATCCATCCTTCCCGATAATTCATTCATAAAAATACGCATTGCATCGTCATGACTTCGAATGTCATCATTTTTCATGACATGACGAACAATGCTTGGATCGACATATGGAACTAAATGAAAATGGACTTCTCCATATTCATCATGCATAACAACTGGTTCATATGGAAATTGAAATTGTCCGACAATGTGTAAACCTTGCTTCTTCATTAAACTACTTCCAAAATGAATACGATCTGGACTATCATGATTCCCCGCTATCGCTAGTACTGGTGTTTGTAATTCAATTACAATTTTTTGTAATGTTTCATTTAATAAATCCACCGCCTCTGTCGGCGGGATGGCACGGTCGTATAAATCTCCTGCAATAATGACAGCATCTGGCTTTTCTTCTTCTACCGCTTTTATAAATTGTTCTAAAACATAGCGCTGATCTTCTGTCATATAGACACCATGAACAAGCTTTCCTAAATGCCAATCGGCCGTATGAAAAAATTTCATCTTTCCCTTCCTTTCTTTTCTTTTAATTCACAGATTGAAGTGAAATAAGTTGATATAAAAGCGTCGTTCTTCCCTCTGTCCATTCCACTTTCTTAACAACGGCACTTCCAACAAGCTCTTGTCTTGTTTTATACACTGGTAATATTTCATCCACAACAAATAAATGATATCCTTCTAACACTAACTGAAATATATTATCTTCTGTATGTAATCGTATCTCGGTTTCATTCGCAATAATCTTTGTATGCATTTCAAACTTCATGCAAAAACACCCCTTTTTTATGTCTCTATTTTAACATATTTCCAAAAGAATTCCTCTTCCTCAAGGAA
This sequence comes from Bacillus sp. S10(2024), assembly GCF_050473865.1. Lineage (NCBI taxonomy): Bacteria > Bacillati > Bacillota > Bacilli > Caryophanales > Bacillaceae > Bacillus > Bacillus sp. S10(2024). The sequence continues at coordinate 1,449,954 of NZ_JBFLUR010000002.1, forward strand.
TGAGAAGGGTGAAACCCCAATGAGTAGAGAGGGAATGAATTTTGGTTGACGTAAGCCAAAGGAATTTCCTCAAATCAGATAGAATGTATGTAAAGAATACTTCGAGTCTCAAAGTTATTGTTTATCGATTGTGGGCGGTGCACCATTAAAAGTTCTAAACCAACACATCGAAACACAATGATAAAACGAATGGGAGGTGACGACAATGTTGTTGAATCAAAAATATGAAATCTTTCCAACAGAAGCACAAAAAGAAGTGTTAGATCGTTGGCTACAATATTGTCGTCAAACCTATAATTCTGCCTTGCTAGACAAAGAACGGAAATATAAGCAAAACAAAGAAAATTACAATCGTTATGATATGCAAAGACAACTTACATTGGACAAGAATACGTATCCTTTTCTAAGAAGAAAAAAGGCTCTGTTAACTTCATAAAACAGGCAGAGTGTATTCGCAAGCTACACGAAAAAGTAGCGAACCAGCGCAAAGATTTTCTTCATAAACTCAGTTACAATCTAGCAAAAGATTATTCTGTTATCGCTGTAGAAAATTTGAACATTCGAAACATGGTTAAAAATAGAAAATTATCGAAGTCTATTTCTGATGCTAGGTGGGGCATGTTTCGAAATATGCTTGCTTACAAGTGCGAAAACCATGGCGGTATACTGATTAAAGTAGAACCAAAGTATACTTCACAAGGCTGTTCTGTTTGTGGGAATCGCGTGAAGAAGTCTCTCTCTATTCATACCCATATTTGTACAAAGTGTGGAACGATATTGGATAGAGACTATAACGCGAGCTGGAACATCTTACGAAAAGTATTAGAAGAATTGCTTGCCACAAACTAAAGTCTACAAACTGTAGGGCAAGGTTATGTCCGAACAGTATAATCTACGCCTGTGGAGACTATGTAAGACGCAGTGGGACCCCTCACTACGCAACGGTCTATCGAACAGAAAGCCCCTACCACAAGATGGATAAGGAGGGGGTATTCACTAGTATAGCGGGCATTATTGATTGACAAGAGAATGAACGAGAAAGGTATGACTTCCCTAATAAAAACTCATTCAGCTTCTGTCATCATTCATTTATAGTATGAGAAAAGTAGCAACAGAATATAAAGTGAACTTTACCGTTTTAAATCCCCTCAGAGATTTACTACTATTAATTTTTTATTTCTTCTTATTACGGTATGTGAAATTTAATATCACTTTAAAATAAAAGTACCTTAACAGCACTTTTATTTTTGTAAATAATCCCTCATTACAACGTACAAAATAATGAATAATAACACTGTCATAAAAAGCCATGAAAGAATTGCAACGTAATTATTTTCAGTTAATGCAAAGCTAATTGCAATTGTTAAAATGAAGATTGGGAATACTAACCGTACTTTATCTTGTATCGTATCCTGCTCTTTATCTTCTTGATGAAAATAAAAAGTTAAACCAACCATAAGAAAAGACAAAATAATGACCGAGAATAGCAAAGGCCCTGGCATTCCAATCTCCCCTTCCTTTACTTTTTTAAGGCGCATGGAGTTAAACATACTATCATCAACACATCTAACACATATATATGGAAGAATAGCATTAAACCTAAATATAGAAAATCCATTATACTTATAACCTATATTTCAAAACATTACAACTTATATGTTTTATTACACCCTTTCAAATCATATCAATTAATCACTAGAAGTTTTATATTCCTTTTTCTTTCATAAAATCCTTCCAAAATAACTCGCCAAAATATGAGGTACTTTTACTTTATTCATTAATATAAAGAATATTCTCTTTCTTTCCTCAAAAAACACACTACCATTTAAAATTTTTTCTATTTTCTACAGTATATTCACTTACTCTGCATTTAAAAACCCAGAAAGACATACATTATTGCAGGAATAAAGAAATAAAACAAGAAATTTATATATAAAAGCACACTTTTTCTGTTTTTTACAAAATGTCTATTCGTTTCGACACTGACACAACTTGTGAAAATAAACAGAGAATTACAAAGGAGGATATACTATGACTGATCAAGTCCTATTTTCAATTAGCACAAACGGTGTAGCCACCATTACGCTAAATCGTCCGAAAGCATTAAACTCTATTTCTTATGAAATGATAGGACCGATTACACAAAAATTGAAAGAATGGGAAGTTGATAATCAAATTCATCTTGTCATTATAAAAGGTACAGGTACAAAGGGACTTTGTGCCGGAGGCGACATTAAAACTCTTTACGAAGCACGCTTAGATGACTCTTCTATGCAAAAAGCAGAGAGATTTTTTGAAGATGAATTCCAATTAGATATGCTCATTTATAAGTTTTCTAAACCGATTGTTGCATGTTTAGATGGTTTTGTTATGGGCGGAGGGGTTGGACTCACATACGGAGCTAGTCATCGAATTGTAACTGAGCGAACAAAGTGGGCTATGCCGGAAATGAATATCGGTTTTTTCCCTGATGTCGGATCTGCTTATTTCTTAAATCAAGCACCGGGTTGTATAGGACGTTACTTAGCATTAACAGCTTCTGTCATTAAAGCACCTGATGTACTATATATCAATGCTGCTGATTTTTATTTAACTAGTGAAAATTTGAATGCTTTCCTTAATCGCATTAAACAAGTAGATTGGCATACAAAAGACATACATACAGCATTAACAGATCTAATCAATGATTATTCAGAACTTCCTATTACCGAAAGTGAACTTTCACCATCCCAAATAGAAATTAATAAGCACTTTTCTTTTCACACTGTTGAAGAAATTATCCATTCTTTAGAAAAAGATGCGAGCCCTTTTGCAACTCAAACAAAGGCAACAATATTATCAAAATCACCATTCTCCCTAAAAGTAACGCTAAAACAATTTATTGATGGGGAAGAAAAAACATTAGAAGAATGCTTTGCTACTGATCTTGTGCTCGCTAAAAACTTTCTGAAACATGAAGACTTTTTCGAAGGAATACGCTCTGTTGTCATCGATAAAGACCAAAACCCTCAATATAAATATAAACATTTAGAAGAAGTTTCAGACGAAGTTGTAAACAACTTTTTCCATCCTCAAAAAACTAATAATAGCAAATGAATTTCCAGCGCTAAACGTTTTTCCAATAAAAAAGTGTCCACTACAATGGACACTTTTTTATATTCCCCTTAGAACCAGCGTTCTGTCACTACTTTTTTACGTGTATAAAATTGCACACCATCTTTTCCATTTGTACCTAGGTCACCGTAGAAAGAAGCTTTATTTCCAGCAAATGCGAAAAATGCCATTGGAGCTGGAACGTTTACGTTTACGCCAATCATCCCTGCATCGATATTATCACGGAATGTTTGTGCGTGTTTACCACTTGACGTATAAATGACTGCACCATTTGCAAATTTTGATTGGTTTGTAAGCTTAATTCCTTCTTCTAAATCCTTTACTCTCACAATGCTTAATACTGGAGCAAAAATTTCATCTTGCCAAATTTTCATATCTTGATTCACACCATCAAAGATTGTTGCTCCGACGAAATACCCTTCGCGGGCTTCTTCATTAATTTTACGGCCATCTACTAATAAAGTAGCTCCATCTGCTACACCGCTATTAATATAGCCTAGTACACGCTCTTTATGAGATTCACGAATTAATGGACCTACATAATTCTCTTCATGGAAACCATCACCGACTTTTAATTTACGCGTTTCTGCTACAAGAACATCAATGAATTCATCAGCAATTTCATCAACTACCGCTACAACAGAGCATGCCATGCAGCGCTCCCCACTGCTCGCAAATGCAGAACCAATGACACCTTGTACTGTCTTTTCAATATTGCAGTCCGGCATAACTATTGCATGGTTTTTCGCTCCTGCAAGTGCTTGTACTCGTTTTCCATATTTTGTTCCTGTTTCGTATACATAGCGTGCAACTGGCTCAGATCCAACAAATGAAACAGCTTGAATATCTTTATTTTCTAAAATGCTATTTACAACATCTTTTCCACCTTGTACTAAGTTTAAAACCCCATTCGGGAAGCCCGCATCATAGAATAATTCTACTAGTTTTTCTGCTAAAAGTGGCGTTCTTTCAGATGTCTTTAATACAAATGTATTACCACAAGCGATTGCTAATGGGAACATCCATAGTGGAATCATCATCGGGAAGTTGAACGGAGTAATACCAGCAACAACTCCAATTGGGTATCTCCAAATTGAACCATCGATTCCACCTGCAATATTTGGAAGCGCTTGCCCCATCATTAAACTTGGTGTTGATGTTGCCAGTTCTACAGCTTCAATTCCTCGCTGTACTTCGCCAGTTGCATCTTTTAATGTTTTACCATTTTCTAATGTAATAATTTTTGCAAGCTCATCTTTATTTTCTTGTAAAAGTTGTAAATATTTATATAACTGTCTTGAGCGATTTGGAACTGGTACTTTAGACCATGTTTCATATGCTGCTTTTGCAGCTTCAACAGCACGATCCACATCTTCTTTTGGAGAAAGTGGAACATAAGCAATTATTTTCCCAGTCGCAGGATTCGGAACAACTTCCACTTCTGTACCAGTAGATTCTACCCATTCACCATTAATATGATTTCTCACGCGTTTAATTTCTGTTGTAATCATTGTATTCGCTCCTTTTTATTTTATATATTTGCTAGTATTCATTGTTGTTTATGACTAGAGATTAATTGTTCACTTACCTTTTGATATAAAGCAGCCATGTCTTTTTCACCATATCCTGCTTTACCAGCTTCATCATACAAATTCAAAAGCATTTCACTTACTGGTAAGTGAAGCTCACTTTCTTTTGCTAAATCAACTGCAAATCCTAAGTCTTTCTTTAGTAGATTTACTGTAAATCCTGGTTCATAATTTTGGGGCGCAATAAAGCTTTTATAATTACGCTCATAAATTCTACTTTGTCCATAACTCACATTTAAAATATCAAACATTTTATCTAAATCCATATTGTTTTTCTTTGCTAATGTCAGAGCTTCACTAACACCCGCTGTATAAAACCCAATTAATAAGTTATTAATCAATTTTACAGTCGTACCACTATCAATTTTCTCACTCACATGAAATATATTTGATCCCAATACTTCCATCACTGGTAAACCTTTTTCATATACTTCTTTTGGTCCACCAACCATAAAAGTTAATGTGCGGTTTTCCGCTCCAATCACTCCACCGCTAACCGGTGCAGCCAAGAAATCGACTTTTTTATCCTTTGCAGCATCTGCAAGCTTTTTATTTAATTGCGGAGCTACTGTGCTTGTATCAATTAAAACAACATTCGAATGACTATTCTCAATTAAACCTTCTTCTCCAAAATAAACAGCTTCAACAGCTCGCGGTGACGGTAAACTTGTAAAAATCAAATCACATGTTTCTGCTAATTTTCTAATTGATAAACCGATGATTCCTCCTTCTTTCTCGAAGGAAGCTTCAGCCTCTTTATTTAAATCGACTCCATATACCGCATAATTTGATTTAACTAAATTTTTAGACATCGGAAGACCCATATTACCTAAGCCTATAAAACCAATCTTTTTCATACCGCTCTCCTCCTATTTAAACAATATATTTCCCGCGATTTATAATCGTTTTTGCGATTTCTCTCTTTTTCGTAAACAAGTTCGTGTATAAAGGTACTGACAGTTGACGAATTTCATCTAGAATGGCTTTTCTAGTTTGCTCTTCTTGCACCGCTGCAGAAAGAAGAACAATTGCTGCTGATTCTACTTTTCGATATCCTTCTTCACAAAGCACATCCGTTATAAACTGTTTTGTATATTCTTTTTCTTCACCATTTTTACTTATCGCTTTCTTTGTACGTAAAAATGCCGATTCCATTACATATACATCTTTCAACATGTCTGCTAACACGCGTGAATATTCTTGCTCTTGTTCGATTTTTAATTCAGGAGTTTGAGATAGCGTTTTCAAAGATTGCTTCAATAATTGTTTCGATAATAAAATATAACGATGATTTCGTTCTACATTTTCAAACTTGTCTTCATCTACTTTGTCCCCTAGTTGTTTCGTTTGTTTCATTAACATTTTTGCAACTGTTAAGCGGTTAATTTCATTCGTTCCTTCAAATATACGGCTAATTCTAGCATCACGGTATAATCGTTCTACTTCATATTCTTGCATATAACCATAACCACCATGAATTTGTACCGCTTCATCCACAATGTTTCCAAGTGTTTCTGAAGCATTCACTTTGTTGATCGCACACTCCATTGCAAATTGAGACATTTTCTGCATAATACCTTCATCACTCTCATGAATTGCTTCATCAATTACTCCTGCTGTCCGATAAGCTGCGCTCTCTGCACCATATGTAGCGATAATCATATTTGCAATTTTCTCTTGAATCATCGTGAAATCAATTAATTCTGTTTGAAACTGTTTTCGTTCTTTTCCGTATTGAACAGATAAGCCGATTGCCTGCTTTGCTGTTCCAATATTTCCGAAAGCAAGTTTCAATCTAGCAAAATTGAGAATATTAAGAGCTACGTGATGTCCCTTTCCTACTTCTCCTAGTACATTTTCAGCTGGTATAACGACATCCTCTAAAATCAGTGTCGCAGTTGAAGAACCTTTAATACCCATTTTCTTTTCTTCTAGGCCAATCGAAACGCCTTCACATGTTCTTTCAACAATAAATGCTGTCATTCCTTTATTTGTCTTTGCAAAAACAACATATACGTCAGCCATATGAGCATTTGTAATCCACTGTTTTTCACCATTTAATGTCCAAGCTGTTCCTTCTTCATTTAAGACAGCACTTGTTTTTGCACTTAATGCGTCAGATCCAGCATTAGGTTCTGTTAAAGCATAAGCTCCAATCCATTCGCCTGATGCAATTTTAGGTAAGTATTTTTCCTTCTGCTCTTTTGTTCCGTAGTATACATATGGCAGCGTTCCTACTCCAGCATGAATATTAAAGGAAACACTAAAAGCTCCTGCATATCCCATCTTTTCCGCCACAAGTCCAGAAACTGCTTTCCCTAATTCAAATCCACCATATTCTTCAGGAACCTCTATACTCAACAATCCAAGTTCTCCAGCCTTTTCAAACAACCTGCGGGAAACTTGATAATTGTGCTGCTCGATATTTTCAATTTGAGGAACAATTTCCTGTTTCACAAATTGTTCTGTTGTTTTTGCGATTAAATCTTCATCACCTGAAAAATCCTCAGGTGTAAAAAAAATTGTATTAAGCTCCTGATTCAGCGAAAAAAATTCGTTCCATTGCAACTTTGTTTTCTCCATCTGTATCCCCCTATCATTTCGGTCTTCATTTTATTTATATGCAAAATCTATGCCAATCTAAAAATTGATAGAACAAGGGCAAAATGAAAAGAAAACGTAAAACTGTCTAGACAGTTTTACACTTGATATAACAATTGTTTAGATTTTGAATCTTGACAATTTATTATAAAGGGTCGCCCTAGAAATCCCTAGCAATGCCGCTGCTTTTGACTTATTTCCTTTTGCTTCTTTTAAAACACGTTCAATTAATCCTCTTTCTTCCTCTTCACGCACTACTTTCATTTCTTCTTGTCTTGCTGGTAAAGACTGAATCATAGGTACTAATTTCTTCTGCTCCATATCCCGGTAATAAAATTCTTCTGGTAAATCCTTAGCCCGTATATGTGCATCATCTGATAGTGCAAATAGCCTTTCTAACATATTGATTAATTCCCTGACATTACCCGGCCAATTATAATGGAACATAAGGCGTAATACCTCTTTATCAAGGGTCTTTTCTTCAGCACCATACATTTGACATAACTTTTGTAAATGTTCTTCAACAATGAGTGGTATATCTTGTTTTCGAAAACGAAGCGGTGGAATATGAATCGGAATAACATGAAGACGATGATATAAATCCTCCCTAAAGGTTCCTTCTCTAACCATTTGTTTTAAATCTTTATTTGTCGCTGTGATTAGCCTGAAATCAACAGGAATTGGATGTGTACCACCTATTCTCTCTATTTCTCTTTCTTGTAAAACACGTAAAATTTTCACTTGCGTTAATAGTGACATATCACCAATCTCGTCTAAAAATAATGTTCCATGATTTGCAAGTTCAAATTTCCCTGCCTTCCCATTCTTTTTCGCACCTGTAAAAGCACCTTCTGCATAACCAAACAATTCAGATTCTAGTAAATTATCAGGAATAGCAGCACAGTTCACACTAATAAACGGACCGTTTTTTGTTATACCGGTATAGTGTATCGCGCGTGCAAATTGTTCTTTACCAACACCACTTTCTCCAGTAATTAATACGGATGCTTTTGATCCAGCTGCTTTTCGAGCCATTTTTTTCGTTTCAGAAATTGTTTGACTTTCTCCAAGAATATCTTCAAATCGAATCTGCTTCTTTTTCGGTTTAGAAAACGTTGGTTTGATTGCCCTATCCTTTTGATCAAATCGTTCTAGTATTTTATAAACATCTGAAATCCCTTCATGAATAAGCATCCCTACAGCACCTATCACTTTTCCCTGCTTCCAAATTGGCATCCGGTGCACAACTAGATTCTGTCCTTGCAGACGGTGCACTTGATTTCTTTCCGGTACTCCTGTTTTTAATACAACTGGAAGTCGCGTATTCTCAATTACATTTTCAGCGTGCTGCCCAATTGCTTCTTCCTTTGTAACACCAACAAAACGACTGTACGTTTCATTAAACATTTGGATAACTCCATTTTCATCCACAATTGCAATACCTTCGTATGCAGTATCAAAACAAAGTTTAAACCACTCTATCATTTCATGTGCACATTCGATTTCTTGAACCAAATCTTTATGAAAAGCTAATAATTCCTTATTACCGAACACTCCTTTAAGCTCTCTGTTTTTCTCGCAAGTAACGTAAAGTGGAATATTCTCTAACTCGCTTAATGAAAACTCTTCCCTTACGTTATAAAAAAAATGTCTCAGTATAGTGACAATCGGTTCATCCCACTCTGAATGATCCTCTAACCACTTTACACAATCAATTAGTTTCACAACCCCAATCACATGATTGTTTTCTAAAACAGGGAGTTCTGTGCTCTCTGATTCAGCTAGTATTCGTAATGCTTCTCGAATTGTATCATCTTTCCTCAAAGTGTACGGGTCCTGCTTCATCCAATTTCGAACAGAGTCATATTTTGCAGCCATCATAACTGAATTTCCCTTCCTTTAGAATGTCTATACTCCTCTTTTCCTATCTGCATAACATGATAATGCTTTTCTACCGTGGAAAAAATATTATAATAAAATGCAACTACACAAACGAGGATTTCGTTTCTTTTTCGTCAAAAAACTTTTATCAATCTCATTCTTACTATCCGTTAATATGACAAAAAAGCGATGATTCATTTCACATCAAGCAGGTGTCTTTGCTAAAAATGTGTATCATCGCTTTCTTATTTTATCTCGCTATTTTGGGGCAGTAAAACTCTTATCCCCACGATTCAGAGTAGAGTGAGGATGAGAGATGCTGGCATGCACTCGATTGGTTTAACTAACCAGCAGTGAGAGGATGCCTCCGCTGCTGGAAGTTTCACTTCATCTATTGCCCATCAGATAAAATTGTTTTTGCAATTCCCTTATCTAACTCCTCAAAGTCATGATAAGAAATTGTTTCATATAATTCACTTCTTGTTTGCATATCAGAAAGCCCTTCTTTTTGCGATCCCTCTTCTTTTATAAGATGAAAAATACGTTCATAAGCTTTTGCTGCTACGCGGAGAGAAGTCACTGGATATATAACCATTTGATAACCGATATTAGCGAATTCTTCGGCAGTATAATACGGTGTTTTCCCAAATTCAGTCATATTAGCAAGTAAAGGTACCGTTACTTTTTTTGTAAATAAACGAAACTCTTCTTCTGACTGCAAAGCTTCTGGGAAAATAGCGTCTGCCCCCGCTTCTATGTAAGCAATTGCTCGCTCAATCGATGCATCTAATCCCTCAACCGCCCGAGCGTCCGTACGGGCTACAACAACCATCGATGGTGCTACTTCTTTTATAACTTTAATTTTTTGTTGCATTTCTTCAATGGAAACAAGTTTTTTTCCATTTAGATGCCCACATTTTTTAGGGAGTTGCTGATCTTCGATTTGAACAGCAGCCACATTTGCCTCCATCATTTCTACAGCAGTTCTTGCTACATTTAATACTCCACCAAATCCTGTATCAATATCGACAAGAAGAGGTAAATCCGTTGCTCTAACAAGATCTCTTGCTCTTTCAGCCACTTCAGTAGATGTTACAATGCCTAAATCTGGTAGCCCCTTACTTGCAGTATAAGCAGCTCCTGATAAATAAAGAGCTGAAAACCCAGTATTTTTTGCAACAAGAGCAGCCATCGCATCATGTGCACCAGGAATTTGTAAGATTTCAGGTGCTTCTACTAAAGCTCGGAATCGATTGGCAAGTTCTTGTTGTGTTGACTGTTTATTTACAACCCAAGCCATTCTTATTCCCCCTATACTTAAATTAAAAAAAGATCTACAAATTCATTTACATTCATATTTTCTAATTTTTCTTCATTCAAACAAGCCTCATGAATTTTTTCTTGTTGTTTATTAGAATAATGAACGGCCATATTTGCAGAGAACTTTTGAACAACCTTTGGAATCGCTTCGTCTCTACGGAAACGGTGACCTAATGGATATTCACATTCTACATTCTCTGTTACTGTACCATCTTTAAAATGAATTTGAACAGCGTTGGCGATTGAGCGCTTGTTCGGATCTAGGTAATCTAAACTGTATTGTTTATTTTCAACAACAACCATCTTATTTCGTAATTCATCTACGCGAGTGTTAGAAGCTACTTCATCCTCATAATCATCTGCAACAATGTCACCTTTTAATAAACCGATTGCAGTAATGTATTGCAAGCAATGATCGCGGTCAGCTGGGTTATTTAATGGACCCTCTTTATCAATAATACGAACTGCTGACTCATGTGTCGTAATTGTAATACGGTCAATTTCATCTAATCGTTCTTTCACCTCTGGATGTAATTTCACTGCACATTCTGCAGCTGTTTGAGCATGGAATTCTGCTGGATATGATACTTTAAACAATACATTTTCCATTACATAAGAATCTAAAGGTCTTGCTAATTTTAGTTCTTGCTTGTTAAACAATACATCTTGGAATCCCCATCCTGGTGCAGATAATGCTGTTGGGTAACCCATTTCACCTTTTAATGCAGTAAGTGCAAGATGAACACCACGGCTTGTTGCATCCCCAGCTGCCCATGACTTACGTGAACCTGTATTTGGAGCATGACGATATGTACGAAGACTAGAGTTATCAATCCATGCATGAGACAATGCATTAAAGATTTCTTCACGTGTGCCACCAAGCATTTTAGTAACAACTGCTGTTGTCGCTACTTTTACATATAACACATGGTCAAGACCAACGCGGTTTAAACTATTTTCCAATGCAAGTACACCTTGGATTTCATGTGCTTTAATCATCATTTCAAGTATATCTCTTACTTTTAATGGTTCTTTTCCTTCTGAAATACGAACGCGGCTCACATAATCTGCAACGGCTAAAATTCCACCTAAGTTATCAGACGGATGTCCCCATTCAGCCGCAAGCCACGTATCGTTATAATCTAACCAACGAATCATACATCCGATATTAAAGGCACCGCGTACTGGATCAAGCACAAATGATGTTCCCGGCACACGTGTGCCATTTGGCACGACAGTTCCTGGTACGACAGGCCCTAGTAATTTTGTACACTCTGGATACTGCAGTGCTAAAATCCCACATCCAAGTGTATCAAGTAGCACATAGCGTGCTGTACTGAATGCTTCTGAGCTTGTAATTTCTTTATTTAATACATAATCTGTAATCTCTTCTAAAATTGCATCTTTTTGTTTAATTTCATTTGTTTTAATCACGCTATCCTTCCCTTTCTATCAAAAATTCGTTATTATTAAGAATGGGTGTCGGTCAAACACTCATCTGGCGGGCGGCCTTAACAACTCCCCAGTTGTTTTTATTTGCTAAGCATATGTCGCTCGCCGATATAATTTACACGCGGGCGGAACAATCGATTATTTGTATGTTGCTCAATCACATGCGCACATAAGCCTACCGTTCTTGAACTGAAAAAGATTGGTGTATATAGTTGAATTGGAATACCTAACATCCAATAGACTGGAGCAGCATAATAATCTAGGTTTGGATAGATTCCTTTTTCCTTCTCCATAATCTTTTCTCCAGCTTCACACATTTCATATAATGTATAATCGCCTTTCACATCACATAACTGTTTTAATGCTTCTTTCATCATAAGCGCTCTTGGATCTATCTTCTTCATGTAGACGCGATGTCCAAATCCCATGATTTTTTCTTTGTTATACAGTTTCTTTTGCAGTAATTCTTCAAATTTTTGGGCAGTACCTGCTTCAAGCAGCATGTACATCACTGCCTCATTTGCGCCTCCATGTAAATTACCTTTTAAAGAGGCAACTGCTCCAGTTAAGGCACCATACAAATCTGATTGTGTCGACGCAATTACTCTAGCCGTAAAAGTAGAGTTAGGCATTTCATGTTCACTATACAGAACGAGCGATCGGTCAAATATTTTTTCTTCTAATTCAGAAGGCTTTTTACCCGTAAGCATACGGAAGAAATTCGCACTATAAGATAATTCTTGAATCGGTTCAATTGGTTCTTCATTATTTAAAATTCGATAGCTATTAGCTACTATATTCGGCACCTTACTTAACAATTTATAAGCACGCTTTTTATTTACATCTAATGAGCGATCATCAATTTCATTGTCATAACCAGCTAGCGCCGAAATTCCTGTACGCAATCCATCCATTGGATGCGTTTGTTTTGGCAGTGCTTTTAAAACATCAAAAATTCCACTCGGAACCTCATATTCAGACTTTAACGTTTCTTCCAATGCCGCTTTTTCATCTGAATTAGGAAGTTTCTCCTCTAATAAAAGATGAACAATATCTAAATAGCCTTTCGTTTTAGATAACTCAATCAAATCATACCCTTGAATAACAATTTCTCCTTTTTTTGTATCAAGAAAAGAAATCTTCGTCTCTGCTGCAATTATCCCTTCAAGTCCTGGAAAATATTTTTCTTCAGCTCCCATTTTGTTTTCCTCCAATCCAAATAGATCTTCGTTTACACTTCTGTAAGCCTTTCCAAGATTGCACAAATATATTTCCCTCACGATTCTCTATTTTACTGCTCGCAAAGAATATGAGATTAGCAGCGTACAAGGTTTTTCTATGTTTAGATTGTTCATAATAGTACTTTTGAAAGGATTGAGATTGTAAGAAAATGTTCCAAACAAAGAATCTCTCATAAGCTTCATTTTTGTTAATGATTACGACAATAAAAATATCTTCTAAAGAAACTATTACTATAACTGATCTTCGTAAATTAGCACCTTCTCCCCACGCAGACTTTGATATGCAAAACGAACGATTTATCTTCGACCGTTTTACAATCATTTCATTTTCTACTCAAATATATCAGACTGTTTAGAAAATTACAATTTATTTTATTTTCTTTATCTTTGGATATACAATCGATTTATTTTTCCATTATAATTTCTAAAAAAAAAGAATAGCAATTTGCTATCCTTTTCAAACATTTTATTTTAGTTTATTTCAACCACGATCCAACAATCGGATATTGAAAAGGTCGATCATTCAATGCACGAACAATACCAATAATTGGAGTAATTAAAGCCATGAGTCCAAAAATAATTAAAAATGGAATTCCAATTAATACCCAAGAGAAAAATGCCGAAATACCAATTAATACGCCGATGACAAAATGAAATATGACCGCTTGTAATGATAAATTTTTAATTTCTCGATCTGAACTCACAAGAAATATAATAAAAGGGACTAATACAGGTGCAAACCAAGTACTAGCATGAATAAATATTTTCAATCCTTTATGCTCCATTAAAAAAACCACTCCTTTTTTCTATGTTTTTTCTTTGTTATGTAATATTTTATATAATAACTCATGCTATGTGCATGAGACTCGAGGCTGATTTGTACTCATTCAAAAGTTCCACTTATTTACCTAATTCTTATATATTTATAAAACCAAAAGGTAATATACCTATACTCTCCTATAAATTATGTTCATTCGAATTAAACGCCTTTCAACTATTTTCCCCTTAACAAACACTTCAAAACATAACATCTTCTTTCGTAATATACATATGGAAATATTTACTTAGTGCATTCGTTTAAGTTTTTTGATATTTTACATTTAAGCTCCATAAAAGCTGCTATACCATCATATCTGCTCTTTAGTAAACGAAAGAGCAGATATCTTTTTCCCCTTACGGCAATATAAACAACTGCACAACAATGGGGATAGACTCATATCCTATTCCAGATACCGAAACCAACTTCGAATCAGAAAGGTAGGAAAATGAAATGACTTCTCCTATAGATTATACTTCTCCATCTATCCAATTCACTCAAGATGTAAGTAGAACTAACTTTTTTACAAAAGATGCGCAAAATTATATAAATGTTCTAGGGATTAAACAGTTAAATACATTAAATAATACATCTTTACTCGACATTTTTTTAAGTGCGGGAAATATTATAGAGCCTCATATACATCAAAATGCGGCTGAACTCGTTTATTGTATTTCTGGTGCAGCTGTCGTTTCTTTGCTTAATCCCTTTACAAACCAAATTTTGAGTTTCCCTATAAAACCAGGTCAAGTTGTCAATATACCACAAGCTTGGTGGCATTATGAAACCGCCACTGTAGACAACACACATTTATTAGCCATTTTTAATGCCCCTACTCCAGAAGTTACTTTTGGATCAGATATATTACGATTAACACCCGCAAATATTATGGCTCATACGTATTGTCTCGATGAACAACAATGGAAACAAGCAGTATCTCCTATTCAATCTACTACTGTAATTGGTCCTCCTAAAGGCTGCAATCCAAGTGAAAGTCGAAATGCATTTCATCATATCCCTAATCAAAACCAAATGCATGCACAGCATTCACCATATTATTGCCAACAACATCAATTTCCATTTCAATATTGGGGATATTAACATAACAACCAACCAAAATAATACCCTTGATTAGGTTTCTTTTTATATGACTTAGTATGTTACAGCTCGAGCTCCTTTTTTAACAAAGTAAGGTTATAATCATGGAATTTTTTCATTGTTTTTGGATAACTATATTTTTTTATAAGGTCATATGTTTCTTCTTGTTTGCCTTCTAATAGTAACTGTTTAGTTTGTAATATATAATGAACTGCCTCGGATATCCTCTTTTTCATCTCTGTTTTTTCTTTTGTAAATCCTCCATGTCCTGGTATTAGGAGACTAATGTCATATTTCTCTATTATGGATTCGAATTTTGTTAAAGTTGATAGATAGTCATCGCTGTTATGATAAATATAAGGAAATTCTATATTTGATAAGTAGTCACCAGCTATTATGATTCCGAGTGGCTCAAGAACTGTAATAATGCCATCATCAGTATGACCTGGGGCTTGATAAAAGTGAAATTTTATATCTCCTATTTCTAATTCCTCATCTTCTTTACGAATGGAAATATCCACATCTGGAAACTTTACTTCATACTTCCTTGTTATGTAATAAGAATCGTCAAAGTCTTGAATACTATTGATAATTGATTGCTTATCAGGGCAATCTTTTAATTTTTCACTTGCAATTACTTTAGCATGCGAAAACGCACCATAACCTAAAATATGATCAAAATCGGAATGTGTAAAAAGTAAGTAAAGGTCTTTATCTTTTTTATTTTTATATACATAGTCCTGAATTTCATCTACTTCATTCGGTAGCCAAGTCGGATCTACTACTAATACCAATTTATCTGTTTCTACAACAACTGAATTGGTTTGATAAATAGCACTTTGAAAGATCGTTATGAAATTATCTTTATATTGAATCATTACCCTATGCCTCCATTCTAGTTTTTTCCCATTGCTTTGAAGAAATCTAGGTACATATCTCTATAATTAAAAGGGAATTTTCACAAAAACTATACAAAAAGAATATCATTCTTTTTGTTTGTAGGCTATGGGATTTTTTTATCAAAACACCGTTTTACGCCCAGGTTTTTCACAACATTAACCATATTTATGTAGCGCTATCCTAAAATAGAAAAGCTGACTCATAGGAGTCAACTTTTCTTGTCATACTTGTAAAATCCACATTCCATACTCTGGATAAACTACTTTTAACTTCACAACAGTCTCATCACACCATGTTTTGAATTGAAATCTCCAACTATATATAATGCGGTGATTTCCGTCTTCTAGACATTCTATCCAAATATCATAACTAGATCATACTTTTTTATTTTTCCAATACATATGCAGTCCATTTAATAGAATCGAAATCCGCTATATAACTGTAATAGGACTCTATGCCTATAAACCATTCTAATTATTTAAAATAGTTCACATTTTATTCAAACATTTGAACAATGAATATTTATTCTTTTTTTGCATAAATAGTTCTCCTTTTCGCATAGGAAAAACCTTCAATTTTTGACAATTTTCTGAACAACGGTTTATTATACAAAAAATAATAAAAATGTCTATTTTTCTCATTTTTTGTCTTTTCATATATATTTACAGTTCATATACACTACATATAGACTGTTAGTTGTAAGAACAATATTACCAAAAATTAGAAAAGGAGAAAAAGAAAATGAAAAATTTCACAAAGGTTACCTTAGCAACATTTATCGGATTTTGTGGTATTGGTGCTTTTTCACAAACGGAGAATGTAAAAGCAGCAGGATTAGATATCACTTCTCAAGATTCTTTGAATGCAAATACTTCCATTGTCACAAGCAAACAATCCATTGTATCTGAACCAAAAACAATTAAGCACCATCATGTAAAGTATGAAAAAAGAAAGTATCAATCTGCTGAAAATATCCCTAAAGAAATCTATTACTCTTCAGAAGGCTTTAAAGGAGTTATTTCCGCAGTGACCGTTATAGATACTGGAGACTATTTCCTAGTTTGTTATTCCGGCACTGTCATTCGCTGTTAAATAGAAAGTATCATATAAATATGAACAATAAAGAATCTGCTTACAATAATAAAAAAAGCCAAAAAATCAATTGATTTGATTTCGTGGCTTATTAAATAATAAGATAACATTAAAAATAACACTTTAACATTACCTTTCCCATAATTAATTATATAATAGAAAGAATTTTCTTTCAATTAAAAGACACTCATGTAGTGTCTTTTTTTATCAAAAAAGACTCCGTTATATAGCAAACCCCTCTTTTACAATATGTATACGATCTCTAATCGAAAGTTCTCACAACTTTATTTCATACATTACATAAAAGTTAAGAAGAAAATGATATACGTTAAAAAGATATAAGAACTACTTTATTTGGTTTGAGCTATCCGCCCAAGGAGCCAGTTTCTTTTTATCTAATCCAGTTCATGTAACTTTGGTCAAAATACATCCAACCTTCTATTTTAAGTAGTTTTTTGTCAAAAAAAAATAGGTTTTTTCCTCTATACCAATAGTGAAAAGCATCTATACTAAATCTTCCGGATAATGTTTCTCAATTTACTATATATTCCATTCATGTTAAATTTGAATAGAAAAAGGTTTCTTTTTCATTACTTCCCTTTTCAAACCTCGAAAGCAATAAGATGGATGGCGACACTCCTAGGAGTGTCTTTTTTTATAACAAAAAGGCTTCGGGAACCATACCAATTTCTTTTGTGGCTTCCTAACAATTTCAAAAGTTTGACACATCTTTAGAAAAGGCTTATAAAGAAAAGTGAAGTTCTTAATATTCGTTTTCATGATCTTTGGCATACCTATGCTATTTTCATACAAAGGCAAGGTATTCATCCGAAGAGTATAAACGAACGACTTGTACACAAAAGAATAGGAATCACATTGGATACCTACCAGGTCTCCAAGAAAAAGCTGTAGAAGATTTTGCAAGCAATCTATTTCAAAAACGCTAATGTTTGCAAATGAGGATTTTGCATAACACTACTCGCAAATCCACCTGACATTGAAGGGAGTCAAAAACATGAAAGAAATCAAGTCTGAAAAAGAATTCCGCGATCTTATCGCAAAAGAAAATCCAGTAGTCATTAAGTTCTTCACAACATGGTGCCCGGATTGCGTACGTATGGACAATTTTATCGGTGATGTAATGGAAGAGTTCAATAAATTTGAATGGTATTCCATTAATAAAGATGAGTTCCCAAGTATTGCGGAAGAATATCAAGTAATGGGAATTCCAAGTTTATTAGTGTATCAAAACGGTGAAAAATTGGGTCATCTACATAGTGCAAATGCAAAAACAGAAGAACAAGTTACTGAGTTTTTAGAAGTATATTAATACAATATAACAACTTACAAAAAGCGCTTAGAGATATACTTAAGCGCTTTTTATTTTTTGCCCTCATAAAACAATGTTCTCCCTTTCTTAAAATGCTAAAAGTACACAACAATGTTTGTATAGACCCACACGACTTTCATTTGATACGCTTATATATATAATCTTTGAGAGAAAGGTGAGTAAATAGTATGGAATCACTTTCTAACAAAGCTGCTGATAAAGGGGCTATTCTAAGTATTGTTGCCTATATATTTTTATCAACTGTTAAAATTACAATAAGCTACATAGCCGTTTCTAGCGCACTGCGTGCAGATGGTCTTAATAATTTAACTGATATTGGCGCATCATTAGCTGTATTAATCGGGTTAAAAATTTCCCGAAAACCTCGTGATCCAGATCATCCATATGGTCACTTACGCGCGGAACAAATCGCTTCACTCATCGCATCCTTTATTATGATGACTGTTGGACTTGAAGTTATCGTAAATGCTGTTCAATCCTTTTTCAAGGAAGAACAGACACCCCCTAGTTTAATAGGAGCTTGGGTTGCTTTGTTTTGCGCTGCTATTATGTATAGCGTATACGTTTATAATCGTAAAATTGCCAAGGAAACAAAAAGTAAAGCACTAGAAGCAGCTGCAAAAGATAATTTATCTGATGTTTTCGTAAGTGTTGGGACCGTTATTGGTATTTTCGGTTCACAGTTTCAAATGCCTCTTCTTGATCCAATTGCGGCACTTATTGTCGGTATCATTATTTGTAAAACTGCGTGGGATATTTTCAAAGAAGCATCACACCTATTAACAGATGGCATTGATCCAGACAAAATGAAGCAATATGCCGAAACAGTTAAAACTATTACAGGCGTTGAACACATTGTTGACATTCGAGCACGCATGTATGGGAATCAAACGTATGTTGATATTACTATCGAAGTAGACGCACACATGGATGTAAGTGAAAGCCATCGTATTACTGATGAAATTGAAGAAAAACTGCAACATAAACACAATATTTGGCACACACATATTCATGTAGAGCCAATGCAAAAAGAACCTATGCTCTCATAGGTTCTTTTTCTGTAATACAAAATGGATTGAAATGAGTCATTACGCATGATTGATTAACTTGATACAGAAGATTTATTGTGGGCTACATGTGGGAGAAATGTTTGATGAAACATGATACATAAAATAAGCCAACTTCCTCCAGCAGCCCAGCCCGCTAAAATATCAGATGGATAATGTACTCCTAAATATATTCGACTAATAGAAATGGAGAAGATAAGAAAGCAGGCAATAACAATCAGCAGTAATTTTTGATGCAATTGTAGGCGGTGTTCAGTAATTGTAATGTATGCAATAAACCCAAGAAATGCAACAGCATTCATCGCATGTCCGCTCGGAAAACTGTAGCCTGTCGCAGTAACAAGTTGTGATATATCGGGCCTTGGTCGTTCATACCATACCTTTAACATATAGTTCAAATAGCGTGAACCATAAAAATTTATCATTAACAAAATCGCTGTCATATATCGTCTTCGAATTAAGAAATACATAAACAGGATAAACAATGCAGGAAAATATACCTTTTTTGAACCAATATAAGACATCCATACAAAATAAGCGGTAAAATACTCGTTACGAAAACTTTGTATATAATCACTGACAACATGATCAAATTGATCAATAAAAGATGTTTCATAAGAAAAAGATAGTACGACAAAACAAACGAGTAAAACAAAAAGTAGCATATATAAATGTCGATATCTCTTCATCTGCATAACCTCACTATACAAAAATGGAGCGGGTATTTTATTTTCCCTCTCCATTTCTTTTTTATGCATGAATCAGCATGAAATATAACTGTTAATTTTTTGCTGCATTGTTGGAATGTCTTCACGCTTCACTGTGAAACGTAAAACTTTTTCATCTATATCTAAAGCTTCAGATAATAGTCCAGCAATCCCTCTTGCTTTTCGATCTACTTCCATCACAATTTCTAAACTATCATACGAACGCGGAATGATCAGAAGTTCTAATTCATCGAGCTTTCCATAATATTGTCCGGATACAGGAACAAATTCAAACTCTTGCGCGAATGGGACATGATCTCGCAAACGGTATGGAAGTTCTTCACATTCCGCTTGACGAAGACGAAATCCAAGATTTTGGACTGCCTCTAATACACTTTTTAATAACAAGTTTGGTAGTATTTGAATGTAATCCCGGTCACTTGGGTCAATGCTGCGTTTAATATCTAGACCAGTCTGTACCCAAACATTTTTCATTCCAATTGTTAACGGTGCTTCAATCGGCATGGGGAAAGAAAACGGAATTTCTCGTTTTTCATTTACCCCAATAGTAATAGGAGTTGTTAAACGAACTTTCTTTAAGTCATATGTTGAACTTATTTTCTTATCATCCACTTCACGAATATATGTCGTAGACAACGTTAAATAAATACTATCAATTTCTTGTGCTACTGATCCGCCAGTAATATGTACAACTCCTGTAATTTCTTCACCGATAAGCCATTCTTCTTGTGTTAACACAGTGTCAACTTTTGCACTGCCAATACCAACGCTTGCTAAAAACTTTTGGAACATGTATCCCCCATCCTTTCTATTATACAGCGCACATCTTCTTTTAATTCTTGTACACTTTCATAATATGGCTCTTTCATTTGTAACATCCGCATAATTACGTCACTACTATTTGCTGATAATGTTAATTCTTCGTGCCAAGGCCGTTCTTCTTTTGAAGATTCATAACTAGAATACAACAAAAATAAAACAAAATGCCCAAGAGCATAAAAATCACTGCGATAATGGATTTCGCGCATATACGCTTGTTCCCCTTTATAAGAATGAGCACGTTCATCATTTTCACCAATAAAGCGGGCTAATCCAAAATCAATGATAGATATTTCATCATCATTCATTAAAATATTAGGAATTCGTAAATCGCGATGCACAATACCTTGACTATGAAAATAGGAAACAACATGAAGCACTTTATATAAAATAAGAAAAACTTCTTTCTCTGTATACATTTCTCCATATTCAAAAATAAAATCTTCAAATGTCTTTCCGCGCATTTCCTCCATTACAAAAAAAGATCCTTCTCTCCATGTAAAGCTATGATAGAAACGAGGAATTGCACAATGCTCTAACTGCTGTAAAATCGCTTGCTCATATGTAAACGATTTCCTACCTGATGCGTAACGCTGTTTACTTTTCCGAAGTTGTTTTAATACTCTTTTTTCACCAGACAATAGATCCGAAACTAGATACGTAAAACCATAACTTCCCATGCCGAGAATACAATGAATTTGATACCGCTGTGCAACGATAGTATCGATAGACAGCGGTCGATCAAACCAGGCCATTACTTTTTGAAAATTCATCAGCTACTAGAGAAAAAGCTGCGACTTTTATGTTTTCTTTTATAATGATGATGCCCATACCCATGGGATGGATGTTGTTTATGATAATCGCTACTAGAATACGAACGACGTCGATGACGATAATCACTACTGGAGTATGAGCGGTGCTTATGTTTATTCCCAAGTAAAGAATCAATAATTTTTTTGAACATCACTTCACCTCTTCAGAAAATTTTCACTTTTATTATACCAAATATAATACGATATAGTGATATTAGTTTTTTATTTATCCCGCATTAACGGGCAGTAAGCCCCTACTGATGGAAGTTTCACTTTATACGATACAAAAAACGACGAGTCTATCCCGTCGTTACTTCCCTTCATCATCTTCGTCAAATACTTCATCAATCATACATTTCTCTAACAAATAATCGAATGCAATATCTGCAAGATCTTCAATTTCTTCACGCTTTGGTACATAACCTCTTACAATTAATTGCTCATAAAAAAATTCCGCAATTTCTTCCGTATCAATTACGACTTCTATTTCCTTCATGAGCATCACCCCTTTAATTCTGTTTTATGAAGAAAAATAGAAATTATGTATAACAATAGAAAAACATTTTTCTTTTTTTGCTAGATATATAGGTTATATAAAAAAACGATTTTGCATAAGATGTAGTACAAGCTATATAAGGGGGAAAACGCAATGGAATATAAACAAGAAATCGTACATACAGAAGAAGGTTTCGTACATGAAGATGTGTGGGTGGACAAACTAGTTTCTATATTTATTATCTTTTTAACAATTGTAGGCATACCATATACAACTTATATTCTCTTTCAATTCCTTTTCTCTTTCTAAGTTATTTTTTCTCGGATAATTTAACTAAATAATTACGTACAACTTCCATCACAATTTTATATTCTTCATCTTGAAATGTTTCATACAATGTTCTGTAATCATTAAAAATATCTAGTAAACCATCAATAATCTCTTTTCGATTCGTTTTTATACTTACTTTTTTCGAATTATTAATAGACTTTAATTTTCCTAGATCTAGCTTATTCATACCGGCTTTATCTTGTTTCATTTTCTTTAAAATAACATTTGCTGTTTGTGCATTCGCAATCAGTGTCAAATCTGATTCATCTGCTTCTAGCCACTCTCCATCAGTAATACGAGATAATTCATAAATTGTATCTTCCCAAGCATCATTTTTATAACGCCATACTTCCGTCCGGTAGCCAACAACACGAAACACATCTTTTTCATAGCCTGTAACTTGAACGAGATCACCAAACGTAAATTTATAATGAAGTTCAATCCACTCTGATTCGCCATCTTTCATTTCTTGCTCTGTCACAAGCTGCAGTGTATGTTCTACATAAAATCCATCGTGATTGTTTACCTCATATACATAGACGCCGTCAAGCATTTTGATGTTCGTGATTTTTCCTACCGTACCATATAACGTAATCACGACTATATCTCCTATATTGTATTTGGGCTGTTTTTTTCTCGTCATGTCTCTCTCTCCTTTTGAAGTCGTGATTTTAAGTATGTGACGATAACAGTATATGCGACCCACTCCGAAAACGCTTATCACATGAGGTTGTATACTTGAATATTTTTCATAAAAAATACACTCCACTATCGGAGTGTACATAACACAAATTGAAAAATGATTCGTAGTAAAACAGTCTACAAATAGATGTTTCACTCTACCGCTCTTGCATATACAATTCCCATGCACGGTCAAAAATGCTCATACTGTCTAATGAACCATTTAACTCTAAATACGAACTAACTTCATCATAATCCTCCGATTGCTTTGGAAAGCTATGATCTTCATACATAATTTCTGCCAAGTCGCATAGTTCATTTTTTAATAAAGAAGCACGGTGCTTCATCATATAATGATAAAATGACTTTTTCAACAATATTCCCTACCTTTCTAACTTGGCTACATTATACAAGGCAAACAAGAAAAAAACCAGTATAAAGAATACTGGTTAAAAGTCAAAGTAGTTTCGCTTTAATAAACGCGGACGCTCCATGAGCTCTGTAAATTTGATTTGTTTTGGCAGATCTTTCGTATAAATCAAAAAGAGTTGATCTTCTATTTCTTTCACAATAGTATCTGATTGATAATGCATTCCGCAATTTGGACATGCGATACAAGGTGTTTCTTCAATTGTAACTGTTTGTGTACCATCTGGTAATTCCCAGTATACAGTATTTACACTTTCAATTGCTTCTTCACCTTCACACCACATACACCTCATACTGCATCTCCTTCAGTTTTTGTGCTCTCATTTAACTTTTCCATTTGCGCTTTATATTTTTTATCTTTCAATTGGTCACGCTTATCACGTTTATCTTTTAATGAAGCATGTGTATTATTTGTTTCATAATCTTTGCGGCGATTCATGCGCTGCAAGCCTTCTGGTACAAGGTTAAACTTCTTATCGCTCATCAGCGCTGCTACACCAACATCAGAGCGCTTTTCTTCGTAAGTAGGATAAATTTCCTTGAAATATCCTTCTGCTCTGCCTGATACATAATTTTCTGGCTCTGGATACGTTGTAATAACACCTTCAAAGTTACGAAGGACAACTTTGTCAGCACTTTGTGAAATAATATAGTTTGGCTGAACGGCAATTTTACCACCGCCGCCTGGTGCATCTACAACAAATGTTGGTACCGCATAACCAGATGTATGTCCGCGTAATCCTTCAATAATTTCAAGACCTTTTGATACTGGCGCACGGAAATGACCAATCCCTTCTGATAAGTCACATTGATAAATATAGTAAGGGCGCACGCGAATTTTTACTAAATCGTGCATCAATTTTTTCATAATTGGTACGCTATCGTTAATGCCTGCTAAAATAACAGCTTGGTTTCCAAGCGGTACACCAGCATTCGCCAGCATTTCACAAGCAAGTTTAGATTCTTCTGTAATTTCAATAGACGTATTAAAATGTGTATTTAACCAAACTGGATGGTATTTTTTTATAATATTGCAAAGATTTTCCGTAATACGCTGCGGAAATACAACAGGAGCCCTCGTTCCAATACGGATAATTTCCACATGCGGAATTGCACGTAAGTTCTTTAGAATATACTCTAGAATGTTATCGTTAATAAGAAGTCCATCACCGCCAGAGATTAATACGTCACGAACTTGCGGCGTTTCACGAATATAAGCAATCGCTTCATCTAATTGTTTCTTTGGTACACCCATTCCAATTTGTCCACTAAAACGACGTCGTGTACAATAGCGACAATACATAGAACATTGATTTGTTACTAGGAAAAGAACACGGTCTGGATAACGATGAGTTAATCCTGGAACTGGTGAATCTTCATCTTCATGAAGCGGATCTTCTAAATCGTACTTCGTTTTATATAATTCCTCTGAAATCGGTACAGATTGCATTCGAATTGGACAACGTGGATCATCTGGATTCATAAGAGATGCATAGTATGGTGTAATGTTTAATGGGATTGTTTTTGTTGAGATTTTAACACCCTCTTCTTCTTCCGGTGTTAAATTAATGACTTTCTTTAAATCATCTAATGTTTTAATTGTATTTGTTAATTGCCAAATCCAATCGTTCCATTGCTCATCTGTAACATCTTTCCATAATTCAATCTCTTTCCAATGACGTTTTGGTTTATATACGTCGTGTAACATTGCCATTCCCCCTTTTTCAAACGCTCACTATTTATTAAAGCAATAATCATGCCAACTTTAACTGTTAAATCTAGATTTTAATTCCCATCTATTCGTACAACCTTTGCTATTACAAGCTTCTTTACTATAAAAATATCGTTTTATACAAAAATACTCCTTTAAAAAAACAGAATTTTCTTTACTTTTATATATGTAAGCGCTCATTTATTGGTGCAAATGCACAAAAAGCTGCCAATTATTCGGCATATTTCGCATATTTATTTAATTTATACTGCAAAGTTTGTCTTGGAATGCCTAACAACTTCGCGGCTTGCAAAACATTTCCTTTCGCTTCTAACATCGCTTGTTCAATCAACTCTTTTTCCGTTTTATAAAGCGCTTCTCGAAGCGGTAATATCAACGTTTTCTGCAGCGAAGGCGTTTGTCGAAACGAACGTGGTAAACAAGATAATGTTAGCGTTTTTTCTTCTGCTACAATGACCGCATGTTCAATCATATGCTTTAATTCACGTACATTACCCGGCCAATTGTATTGAAGTAATCGCTGCTTCGTATCTTCATCTATACCAATCACATTCTTTTTATATTCCTTGTTATAAGCTTTCAAAAAGTGCGGAGCTAACAATAAAATATCTTCCTTTCGCTCGCGAAGCGGCGGAATAAATAAAGAAAACACATTTAATCGATAATATAAATCTGTACGAATTTTATTTTCACGAAGGCACTCATCCGGAGGTTGATTCATTGCTGTAATCACACGCACATCAACTTTTCTTGTTTTACTATCACCTATGCGGCGAATAACACCATCTTCTAGTACGCGAAGCATTTTCGCTTGTAAGTCTAATGGCATTGAATTCAGTTCATCTAGAAATAATGTACCACCGTCCGCAAGCTCAAATAAACCTGCGCGCTCCATTGCACCTGTATAGCTTCCTTTTGTTGTTCCAAACAGTAAACTTTCAAGTAATGATTCTGGCAAAGCAGCACAGTTTTGAGCGATAAACGCATTATTTCTTCTTTTCGATGCTTCGTGTATCGCTTGTACAAATAATTCTTTTCCCGTTCCTGTTTCGCCGTAAATCAGTACGTTTGCATTCGTAGTCGCAACCTTTTGCGCCAGCTGTTTCGTCTGTAAAAATCGCTTATCATTCGTTATAATCGTATCGAATGCTATATGTCTGTATGGTGCTTTTTTCGGTGATGACCGCTTCATTTTCGACTGCAAGTCAGCAATTTTTTCCGTCAACTTTTGAATAGTAGAATAATCTTTTGCAATTTCAACAGCACCAGCAATTCGTCCTTCTATAAAAATAGGAAGCGTTGTATTCACTGTGTATACATCTTCTCCCCTTTGATTTTGATATCGCTGCACTTGGTGTAGGATTGGCTTTTTCATTTGCAATACCTTTAACAGTGTACTCGTTTCTGGCGTTAACGAAGGAAATGCTTCTAATAAATATTTACCAAGTACATCTTCTACATTGGATCCATCATGTTTTGCCGCCACTGTATTATAAAAAATCGTAATTCCATTTTCATCTACTGCATGAATAGCTTCATCAATACTACTTAAAATCGCTTCAATCACTTCTTGTGTTGAAATCGCCAGCAACATAATCCCCTCCTACGCTCAAAATTCAGCAATTATGGTGCCAAATTTTGAGCACCTAACGCTAAAATGAAACTCCCATCAGCGAAGATTTTTTCTTCTACGCTTATGGAAGTTAAGTGAATTGATTCTTTTTGAACTGTTATCTACTATATTTGTGATAAAGTGGAACTTCCATCAGCAGGGGTTTTTCTCATCTTCATTGCTGGAAAGCCCGCCCAAACAGACAGTTTCTTCTTGACTTCTCTCTCATTCTTGAAGTGGTAGGCTTACTGCCCGTTAATACAGGATAAATCCTTTACCCAAACGTTCATATCCTCTAACTTATCAAAAATATAACAGTTATTCGCAAGTCGTCCTGTGTACGTATATCCAAGCTGATAGAACGCAGCGTTCATACCAAATGAAAGTGCCCGCGCAATTGTATACGAACAGAAAATACCTCTCTCTTGCATTTCTTCTTCTAACTTCATAAGTAAACTTTTCATAAAACCATGCTTACGATACTCTGGTAATGTCGCACAATTTGTTAATTCTGCATTCCCTTCTTTTACGTTCATTTCTGCTGAAGCAGTACTAATAATTTTCCCTTCTGTTTCATACACGTAATAAATTGTATCTTCCTTCATCGTTTTCACAATATAATCGACTTCATTTAAAGGTGTTGGATAAATCTCAAATACTTTTCCAAATACATCTGCAAGCTGCTTTGCATCTTCTTCTGTCGCTTTTCGCAATATAAACTGTACTGGTATTTCTTTTTCCATTACTTTTTTCGCAATTACACCACTCAAAATTTCATCTTCTTTCACCCAATGCACGCTATTACGGCGCTCATCATCCCGATATTTCACCATAAAATATGCATCATGCCCTTGGAAGTATTGCGGAATACTTGCTTCTAATGCAAAGCCAAGAGAGAGCCACACAGGAACGTTCTCATTCTTTCCTTTTATAATTAATTTCGTAAAAGAATGAGAGTTTGCGAGTTCTTCAACTCTATGCATTACTTTTTCAACATTTCCCTTATAATGGTCAACTCGAATACGTTTATTAAAATAATCTAACGCACCTTCTACGGTATAGTACTTCGTTTGTTCTGCAAATTCTTCATAATATTTCATTGGTCCACCTCGCACCAATCTAGCAGTGTACATGCAATAACCTTTGCCGCTGCAATCATTTTATCAATTTCAATATATTCATTTGGATAATGTGCGACTTTCGTTTCACCTGGACCAAACACGATTGTTGGAATATTTGCAACTTGTGTAAATAATCCTCCATCTGTTCCCCACGGCGATGCCTCAATAATCGGCTCAGCCCCTTCAATATGTACAAAATTGTCCTTTAACGTCGTGATAAGCGGATGTTTTTCTTCTAATTCCCCCGGAACCCATCGTGCACCAAACCATTCTACTTCTACTGGATGTTCTGTAAACCAAGGATCTACCTGATTTAACTGTCCTATCCAATTTTCAAATTCTTTTTTTGCATCTTCCATACTTTCATTTGGTGCTACACCATATCTTCCTTCTAAAGTAAGAAAATCAGGTACAGAACTTGGCCAGCTGCCACCTTCAATTTTCCCGATATTTATCGGAATAGGGATCGGAATCCCTTTATATAACGGATCTATAATCCGCTCATTTCGTTTTTCTTCTAGCCTCTTCATATGTTCTACCACAAGCATACTTTTTTCAATAGCACTTACACCTTCATAACGCGTCCCACCATGCGCAGCTTTCCCTTTTACGAATAAACGAAACCACATTGAACCTTGTTGTTTCGAAAAAAATTTCATATTCGTCGGCTCTGGGATAATCACACCATCTGCCTCATAACCTCGTAAAAGTGCCGCAAGCGTACCTGCACCGCCGCTCTCTTCTTCTATTACACTTTGAAAATATACATCTCCCTTTAGAGAAATGCCTGTTGCTACAATGGCTTCTATCGCCAACATGAGCGATACATTACCACCTTTCATATCAGTTGTACCGCGCCCATATATACGATTCCCAATTTTTTCTCCTGCATACGGATTATGCTCCCACTGCTTCAAATCTCCTTCAGGCACAACATCAATATGACCATTTAAAATCATTGACTTTCCGCCGCCGTTTCCCTTTAATGTTGCTACAATATTGGGACTATCATTAAAACTTGTACGCGGTGAAACGAAATACGGATGATCTTTCATTTTCGTAAACGACGGCTCCCAAATATCCAAATCTAAACCAAGCTCGCGCAACTTTTCAATTACAACTGCCTGCGCACCGCTTTCATCCCCGCTCGTACTTTTTTCTTGAATTAAACGTTTTAATAATTTCACACTCATACTTTCATGACTTTCAATATATTCACACACTTGTTTTTTATATTGCTCCAATTGTTACCTCTCCTTTCAGTCAATCACTAGTAAAGACGGACTTACATGAAAAGCAGCTTCTGTGCATTTTTTTATATCTTCTACTGTGTATGGACTCATTAATTCTTGCAGCACTAATCCATCCTGTGTTACTTCCATTACAGCCATATCTGTAATAATTACGTCTACACATCGTTTTGATGTAAGTGGAAGCGTACATTCTGAAACAATTTTTGATTTTCCGTATTTATCGACATGATTCATTACAACGACAACACGTTTTGCCTTTTGCGCTAAATCCATGGCACCACCTATTCCTGGTACACGCTTACCGGGTACAATCCAGTTTGCTAGGTCACCTTTTTCACTTACTTGCAGTGACCCGAGAATGGTAATATCAAGTAATCCTTTTCGAATCATCCCAAATGCTGTGCTGCTATCAAAATAACTAGCTCCAGCAATAATTGATGTGGGCAAGCCGGCTGCATTACATAAATTTTCATCCTCTTCCCCTTTTACCGGTGTTGTTCCCATACCAACAATGCCATTTTCCGCATGAAACATAACATGCATATCATCTGGTAAATGATTTGGAATAAGAGAAGGGATACCAATTCCTAAATTTACAATCATTCCGTTTTGAATTTCCTTTGCAGCACGTTTAGCAATTTTGTTACGAACATCTACTCCCATGCCCATTTCCAGTTCACTCCTTCCGATGGAACGATATAATCAACAAATACACCAGGCGTGATAATTTTTTCTGGATCAAGTTCTCCAAGAGGAACAATTTCTTCAGCCTCGACAATCGTAATATCACCGGCCATCGCGACATGTGGGTTCATATTGCGCGCGCTTTTATCAAACACAAGATTTCCAAACGGGTCTGCTTGTTTCGCAAACACGATAGATACTTCTGCTGTTAATGCTGTTTCAATCAAATATGTCTTCCCATCGATTTCAACTGTTCGTTTTCCTTCTTCCACAATTGTATCCATCCCAACATCAACAAGAACACCGCCAAGTCCGACTCCTCCAGCCCGAATTCGTTCTGCTAGTGTACCTTGAGGGGAAAATTCAATTTGTAGTCTTCCTTCATTTAACTGGCGTCCTGCATTTGGATTTGAGCCGATATGCGAAGTAATTAACGACTTCACACGTTCATTTGTCACAAGGCGGCCAATTCCCACATCCGGAAAACCAGTATCATTACCGATTAAATGTAAATCATGAATTCCTTTATTTAAGATCGCTTGGATTAATGAGGGAGGAGACCCAATGCCTCCAAACCCTCCAAACATAAGTATCATTTCATCATGAAAATATGGCATAACATCTTCAATTGTTTTTATTTTCCCAAATGTATTTGTAATAGTTGTCATACGATACTATGCCCTCCTTTTTGCATCATTTCCTCTACGCTTTTTGCAAAAATATGAAGAAGTTCATCAATCTCTGCATATGTAGTCGTAAGCGGCGGTGCAACTAACAATGCACTATCTTCTTTACCCGCTTGCCCTGATACAGCCTGGTATAAAAGAAGACCATTTTTCGCCGCAACCGAAATCAGTTCAGACGCCTTTGTAAACGGTTGCAATTCTACTCCAATCAGAAAACCTTTCCCACGTACATCAGCGATAATTGTTGATTGTTGCTGTACCTTTTGCAAACCTGCCATTAAATATTCCCCTTTTTCAGCAGTTTCTTCTGGCAAACGGTGTTTCTCTGTATATTCAATTACCGCTAAAGCTGTCGCCGCAGAAAGTGGATTCGCACTCAATGTATGCCCACTCATCACAGAACGAGAGCCCCGTAAAATCGGTTCCATCACACGATCACTTACCATCGTTGCAGCAATCGGAGCATAACCAGCTGCTAATCCTTTTCCAAGCGTCATAATATCCGGCTGGACACCCCAATGTTCCATCGCAAACCATGCTCCAGTACGTCCAAGTCCTGTCATTACTTCATCAGCGATAAATAAAATATCATAATGCTCACAAATATCCCTAATCACCTTATAATAATCTTTCGGCGGTACAACAGCTCCCCCAGCTGCACCAATAATCGGCTCCGCAATGAACGCCGCAATATGCTCTGCACCAATACGTTCAATGGAACGCTCTAACTCTGTTGCACACGAAAGTTGACATGTTGGATACACCTTTTGTACCGGACAACGGAAACAATACGGTGCGGGTAGTGTCGGATAATCTTCCAATATGGAAACAAAACGTTGTCTACGCAGGGGATGTCCAGACATCGAAAGTGCTCCCATCGTAATTCCGTGATAACTCATCCAACGCGATAAAATTTTATGCTTTCCTTGAATACCGCGCTCTTGAAAATGTTGAATTGCAACTTTCATTGCCGTTTCATTTGCCTCTGTACCACTATTAACGAAAAAGCTCCAATTTAAATCTCCCATATTTAAGTCACTCAGCTTCTTTGCGAGCTTTTCTGCCGGTTCGCTCGTAAACTGCGAACGATACACAAAGGCAATTTCCTCTGCTTGCTGCTTTATAACTTCTGCAATCTCTGTTACGCCATGACCAATACTTGCTGTAATCGCTCCTGACGAACCATCAAAATATTTATTACCGTTTTGATCATATAAATAAACACCTTTCCCGTGTGAAATCATTGGATACGGTTGACCAACAAGTGGCTTAATTAAGTAATCACGCATGACGTTCCCCCCGTTTCTTCAACTCATATATAAATTATGTAGAAAATCAATTCTTCTTTCATAAAAAAAAGAACTCTCTGCCTAAGCAGTGAATCTATTAAAAAGCCATTATTACAGAATATAAAAATAAGTGCATAAAAATAAAATAGAAAGAAATTTCAGAAATAATAATCTATAAGCCAACAACTTTCTCTCTACATCCCTCCCTATCTATACAAAACCATCAATTAAAAATCTCTATACTCCTCTCTTCTAAAATATCATTTGAGGCGAAAACTTGCTGCTAATGTGTAAACTTCGACAACCCTCTAGTGAATTTCCTTCTTACTTCTTCATTTTATTTCATATACTTTCAAACAAATCTAGACAAAATTTTCACAAAAAAGAAACTCGTCCTATGATAAGACAAGTTTCTTCTACTATATATTATCCCACTACAACTTCTTCTCTTTTTTCTGTTTTACTAGTTAAATGTTCTACAATATTACGAGCAATATGAACACCACATGCACTCGCTTGTGCTAATCCACGTGTTACCCCAGCACCGTCTCCGCCTAAGTATAAACCGGAAATTTCTGATTCGAAATGTTTATTAAGTTTTGGTCTTGCTGAATAGAATTTCGCTTCTACACCATAAAATAATGTATGTTCAGAGGCAATGCCTGGTGTGACGTGATTTAATGCCTCTGTCATTTCAATTAAGCTCTTCATTGTATTGTATGGCAATACAAGACCTAAGTCTCCTGGTACCGCTTCTTTTAACGTAGGCTCAAGAAATCCTTCTTGGATACGTTTCGGCGTAGAACGGCGACCTTTTAACATGTCTCCATACTTTTGTACCGTAACTCCCCCCATTGAAATGCGATTTGCTAAGCGTGATACTTCATGTGCGTATTCGTTCGGCTGATCGAACGGCTCAGAAAATTGGTGTGATACTAGGAGCGCAAAGTTCGTATTATCACTACCAAGTGCCGGATCTTTGTATGCATGACCATTCGCTGTCATAATACCAGAATGATTTTCAACAACAACATGACCAAACGGGTTACTACAGAATGTGCGCACTCGCGTTCCGACAGATGTGTTGAATACAAATTTCCCTTCATAGAGATGCTTATTTATTTCTTCCATCACGATATTCGAAGTTTCAACGCGAACACCAATATCTACTTGGTTCGTGCTCATTTTCAAACGACGTTTTTTCATAATTTTTGTAAGCCAAGCAGACCCATCACGACCTGGTACAATGACTACTTTTTTCGCAGATAACATTGTTCCATCTTTTAAAATAATTCCACGTACGGTATGTTCATTCTCTGCTTTTTCCGTTACGATATCGTCTACTTCCACTTTAAATTTCATATCAATTTTCTCTTTTAAATATTCAAAAATGCTTTTTAAAATTTCTAAGTTTTGTTCTGTCCCTAGATGACGAACTTGTGCACGCAATAGTTTTAATCCAGCTGCATAAGCACGTTTTTCAATATTACGAACTTCATCCGTTAATGGATCTGTAATTGATATAGTTGCACCGTGTGCTAAGTTAATTTCATCTACATATTTGATTAAGTCCATTACTGTCGATGGAGATAAATAATCGGTCATCCAACCACCAAATTCACTTGTTATGTTAAATTTACCATCTGAATATGCTCCTGCTCCGCCAAATCCATTTGTGATTGAGCATGCCGGTAAACATCCTGCATACTCCTTCTTTCCAGCGGCAGGTGGACATTTCGTTACTTTCTTCTGAAGAATCGGACAATTACGCCGATAAATATCATGTCCTTTATCAATTAATAGCACTTTTGCATTTGGCATTTTACCAATTGTTTCATAGCAAGAAAAAATCCCCGCAGGACCTGCACCTACGACAATTACATCATAGTTCGTATTCATATATTCATTCCCCCATTGCATTCCTTAGAAAATCCTTACTAAAGGTATCATGCTCCATTTAGAATGTCAATAGAATATACGAACTATATAATGATATATAAAATTATCGTTCGTGAAAAAATGGTTTTTTCATAATTACCGGCTGAAAAAGGGGGCTAAAAAAAGAAAGAACCGATCAATGTATAATTAATCGGTTCACCATGACGCTCTTTCTGCATAACTAGAAGCGTACGCAAGTAGCTCCAATAATAATTAATAAAATAAATAACACAACAACAATCGCAAAGCCATATCCACAGCCCCCAGCGCCATATCCACCGTAGCCATATCCACAGCCATAACCTGGATATCCTCCACCGTAACCCCACATAGTTTTTCACTCCCTACATCCATTTAAAATAGTTTACATTGATAAAATATGTAGGACAAACATCTTTTTGTATGTGTGTTTGCCTAGAAATTAAAAAAATCTCCATCTTAGCTAGAGATTTCATCTTCTTAAAGATTAACAAGACTTTATTTGCATATCTTCTCTTTGTACATGCATATAGTTGTATTAATGATAACAGAGGAGGCAAATCAATGAATTCATTAGAAGTAGAAAAATATGCGCAGCAAGCTGTAATGTATGAACAGCTTGCTTGTTATTACAAATATACAAATCCGCAAAAATATATGGAGGTATATTTAAAACAATTTGAGGCAATGAAACAACTTGTACAAGCTTACGAGAAAAGCCGTGTATCACCACCATATTCAAGTGAGCAAGCATTACCTTCTTACGTTCGAATCTTACACGCTTCTCCTGATTCATTTTCTATTGATATTGTCATAAATGGACAAAAAGTAGTAAAAAACATTTCGTTTAAGCAATATAGTCCATATCTTTCACTCACACAAGGGCAATACCGCGTTGATATCGTACCTGCCGGCGAGGAAACTCCCATCTTTTCAACGCTCATTCCTGTAATGGGAAATCATGTATATACTCTTGCTGCAGTTGGTAATGCTGATAAACTGCAGCTGTTACATGTAACTGATAATACACCTCTTCCATATGGACAAGCAAAAATACGATTCGTTCATTTATCTCCTGATGCACCTCAAGTAGATGTTGCTTTAAAGGATGGGGAAAAACTGTTTGAAAAGGTTTCATTTAAACAAGCAACAGATTATTTACAAGTGAGTCCTGGTGTAGCAGATATAGAAATAGCTGTTGCGGGAACCAAAAACGTTTTATTAACAATTCCTGAAGTGAAAATTGAGGCAAATAAAATTTATACGATTATTACACTTGGCTATGTAAATAAATCCCCAAAGTTGGAAAGTTTATTTTTGACAAATTGAATTTCTCACAAACAAAAAAACAGAATAGAAAAAATATTTAACTTTATTTATAATTATAGGTAAATCTGTATATTTCTAGGGGGTTACTCATGAATCGTTTTGAAGAAAATTTAAAAAAGTATGCGCAATTAGTTATACAAGTTGGAATTAATATTCAAGAAGGACAAACTCTCGTAATTCACGCACCTATTACATCTTCTCGCTTAGTTCGTGAATTATCAAAGCAAGCCTATCAATCTGGAGCAAAAAATGTCCATGTCGAATACTCAGATGAAGAATTAACACTAATTAAGTACCTGCATTCACCATTAGAAGGGTTGAAGGAATTCCCTCACTGGAAAGCAAAAGGACTTGTTGAATTAGCGAAAAATAATGCTGCTTTTTTATATATCGATGCGTCTAACCCTACTCTTCTTCAAGATATTGATGGAGAAAGACTTGCAATTGCGATGAAAACAAATGCCTCTGGTTTGAAGGAGCTTACCGAATACCGAGTTAATAGTCAATGTAGTTGGTCAATTATCTCTGTCCCAAGCAACGAATGGGCTTCGCAAATCTTCCCTGAACTGGGTGCTAAAGAAGGTGTCAATAAATTATGGGATCTGATCTTTCAAATGACGAGAGTAACTGATGATACCCCAATAGAGGCATGGAAAAATCATATTCAATTATTAAATAGTAAAGCACATCATTTAAATGAGAGAAAGTATAAAAAGCTACATTATAAATCTGAAAAAACAGATTTAACGATTGAACTTCCAGATAACCACAAATGGTTAAGTGCTCAATTTCAAAATAAATTACATACTCCGTTTATACCGAACATGCCAACAGAAGAAGTATTTACTGTCCCCTTAAAAACAGGGGTAAACGGTGTAGTAAGCAGTACAAAACCCTTAAATTACGGTGGTACATTAATCAACAATTTCTCTCTGACCTTCCGTGAAGGAAAAGTTATTGATTGTTCAGCTGAAACTGGCTATGAAACTTTGAAAAAATTACTGGAAACAGATGAAGGAGCTCTGCATTTAGGAGAGGTTGCGCTCGTTCCGCACGATTCACCTATTTCTAATACAAATGTTATCTTTTTCAACACATTATTTGATGAAAATGCATCTTGTCATCTCGCATTAGGCAGTGCACTTCCTATGTGTATTCAAGGCGGTATTAATATGAGCAAAGAAGATCTTCAAGAGAATGGATTAAATGATAGCATTACTCATGTTGATTTTATGATTGGATCTGCCACCCTCGATATTGACGGCGAAACATCAGATGGAAAACTTGAGCCTATCTTTAGAAAAGGTAACTGGGCATTCTAAATTTGTGACAAAACATAAAAAACTATCAACTCATTTTATCTACTTCACATTTTGATATATCAACATTTCTTTTCACAAAAAGACACCGTTCAAAATGAGAACAGTGTCTTTTTAAAATTAACAAACAACCACAGTATGGCACTTAAAAAAATATATAAATCCATTTTAATTTTCCAGCATACAATTCACCGCGCGATGTATGTCCAGATAATCTCGCCCCTTAAAAGGAAAGACGTTTCCCTTATATATACAGTCGCTGCAGTTTCCCACAACTATACTACATTCCACTGTATTCTATATTACTTTTTCAAATGAAATATGAAATTCTGTCCACTCTTCTGTTGACTTACATGTAAGGGACCCTTTATGTTTCTCCACAATTTGTTTACAAACAAATAATCCAATTCCAGTTCCTAACTTTTTTGTAGTTACAAATGGTTCAAATATTGTTTCTATATTTTCTGCTGGAATCATTGGTCCATTGTTTTTAATTAAAATATGTATTAATTCTTCGTCTTCACACACATCAATAACAATTCTCTTACTCTCTTCTATTCCTTCAAGAGCGTCAATAGAGTTCATTAAAATATTTAAAAATACTTGCCTAACTTCACTTCGATACCCCGTAAATGGTATTGGATACGGTAAATTTTTCTCAATAGAAACATTTGCATTTACTAAACTCGGATATAAGAAGTGGATAATATCATGAAATAAATCATTCAGCCAAAATCTTTCTGCTTCATTCCATATTTCTTTTTTCGACACAAGTAAAAATTGAGAAATTCTAAAATTTAATTGATCAAGCTCATGTGAAATAATATCTAAATACGGTAAATGCGGTTGATCAGATTTTAACAATTTTACAAATCCCATAATAGATGTTAATGGATTACGAAATTCATGAACAAAACTTGCTGACATTTGCCCTAATATTGTCAATCTCTCTTTATGTGTTTCGTTAATGAATTTTTGCTTTTCTTCCAAATTTTCCGATATAATTTCTGAGTATTTCAAAACTGTATAATAAATTAAACGATCAAAACAAATATGTATCTTTCCCATGATTGGTTTTAGTTCACGAGCACTCACATCTAATTCACACATTGCTTCAAATAATTCATTCCGTCCTACATTCGCATTATAGACAAAATCGCCAATATTTGCGTCTGCCCCCGCACGCTCAATAGCAATTTTTTCGCATACTGGTCTAATGAGCTCAATATCATCTTCACTCATAATAAGTTTAATCATTAATGATAACAATTTTTCTCCGTTCTCAAAAATTTCTTGTTTAAAAGGATCATTTTCTGAAATAATAATTTTGTTTTTCCAGTTCTCTACAAATTGCTTATTATTCTTTTCTAAGTACGTACAAAACATTTTACTAATATCTTTTTCGATCGGAAAAACCCCCATTCCCTCCATCTCCATACGAAAAACACCCTATATATTTTGAATATTAACACAAAAAACATTTTTCGTTAAGACACTATTGTCACATTTTGTTATTTCATGTTGATAAAATTTTTCAATTTAGTATGTGAAATTATTTTTTTGCATCCTTTTCATCTTTTTCATACAATAGAAACAGGAAAGGTGTGAAAAAAATGGCAAATAAAAATGTGGAAGACTATCTTCAAGAAGGCATTTATGGACAAAAACAAAATAAACCTGAAGAACGTAACATGTTTTTAAGCACATTACGTGAACGTGTGGAAATAGCATTAACGATCGGGCAAGTCATGCAAACCAACGTATATCCAGAAATTAAAAACACGATGAGTTCTGAACAAAAATTAACATTGTATGTGAACGGTACCGTAGCTTATTCACATTTATCTAAATACATTAAATTAGCAAATGAAAAACAAGTGCCGTTTACAATTGTACAAAATAAAGATGCAAATACACCGATTGGACTTGTTCTCGCACATAATACAGCAGTTGAAAAAGAACATATTTTTGTAGAAGATGAAATTTACAGGCAAGAGATGAATTGACAAAATACGCCCGACCTCTAAACGGGCGTATTTTTTACGATAAAGTGAAACTTTAATCAGTAGGGCACTTCATCCCCCACTGATTATCAGCTCAGCTCCTACCTAACTTCTTAAGAAAAGCGGAAACGGGTCGCTCAGAATCGCAGGACGTTGAAGCTGGACAATGCTTTCGCCGAATTTTGAGGTGGGAGTATTACTGCCCACGAATAGCGGGATAAACAAAAAACCTCACCGTAAAGGTAAAATTATGAACTGACTTGTTCTTGAAATGAAACAGGTTGTTCTACTACTTCTATAGACTGCATTGCAAGCTGCTTTGTCACTTCAATTTGTTTAATGTAATGTCCATCTAATTCAACAATACGAAACTTATAATTTTCAATATCAATACTTTCACCTTGTTCAATTTCAAGATGTTCTGTTAAAATCCAACCTCCAATTGTATCAACGTCTTCGTCATCAATCGAAAGTCCTAACAATGCATTAACTTCACTAACAAGTACTTTTCCTTCTAAAATTGTTTTTGTTTCGCTAATGCGCTGAATTTCTGGCTTTTCATCCGTATCAAATTCATCTTGTATGTCGCCAACAATTTCTTCTAGAATATCTTCAACTGTTACAAGTCCTGACGTTCCGCCGTACTCATCCACTAAAATTGCCATATGTGTACGTTCCCGTTGCATTTTTACAAATAAATCATGAATAGCAATGGATTCAATAATTTGAATAATCGGACGGGCATACTGTGCAACAGTTTCTTTATTTGTCCCATCATGTTTCACAAAATCTGTGAAAACATCTTTAAAGTTTACAAAACCAATAACATGATCTTTATCACCATCAATGACAGGATATCTCGTATATTTCTCATTTGACATCATCTTCATTGCTTCCATAACAGATTGCTCTTTCTCTAAAATCACCATTTCTGTACGTGGAACCATTATTTCTTTCGCAATTCGATCGTCAAATTCGAAAATTTTATTCACATATTTATATTCTGATTGATTAATTTCACCATTTTTATAACTTTCTGATACAAGCATACGTAGCTCTTCTTCTGAATGGGCTGCTTCATGCTTTTGCATTGGCTTTAAACCTAGCATTCTCGTAACAATACGCGCTGAACCATTCAATGTCCAAATAAAAGGATATGCAAGTCGATAAAAGAAGATAAGCGGTCTTGCAACTGATAAGCTAATCCCTTCCGCCTTCTGAATCGCAAATGTTTTCGGAGCTAGTTCGCCTACGACAACGTGAAGAAAGGTAATGAACATAAAAGCTAGTAAAACAGATAAAACGGATGTCACCGAGGGAGGCACTTCCAATTTTATAAAAATCGGCTCCAGCATACGTTTCACTGTCGGTTCTCCTAACCATCCAAGGCCGAGCGCTGTCACTGTAATCCCTAACTGACATGCTGATAAATACTCGTCTAAGTTTGTAATGACTGTTTTCGCAGCAATTGCGCGTTTGTTTCCTTCTGCAATTAAATAATCGATACGCGAGCTTCTTACTTTGACAATTGCAAATTCAGAAGCAACGAAGAAAGCAGTTAAGGCAATTAAAACAATCACCATACTTATACTAAATATGTCCAAATACATTTCCTTACCCACTTTGTAAGTAAGGAAGCCACCTCCTAATTATTTTATTCTAAAAACAACTTCTCTAACAATCTTACAAGTTTCTACACTAGTAATTCCCTTTTATACATTATATGCTTACACAAAAAAAGATATTTACGTTTATGATAACGAAACTTATACTCTCCGTCAAATAAGAGAAACAACTGGAATTAGACAACTTTTTTTCATTTTCGCGATGTTTTTTTCCTAAAAAAATATTTTTGTCAAAAAGCACTTTCTTTGCCGATTTCTCACTTCTTTTGTCAGTCATGCAGGGAACGAATGAGTTATCACGA
The DNA here is from genome assembly GCF_050473865.1 of Bacillus sp. S10(2024). Classification (NCBI taxonomy): domain Bacteria; kingdom Bacillati; phylum Bacillota; class Bacilli; order Caryophanales; family Bacillaceae; genus Bacillus; species Bacillus sp. S10(2024). The sequence goes on from NZ_JBFLUR010000002.1 coordinate 1,490,644, forward strand.
AACCTTCTAACTAACGAGACATAGGAGGGGTTATTGTGGAGTATAAAACGCCGATGATTGCCAAAACATTAGGTATTAGTCCAAAAGCTGTTATCCGTCTTGCACAGCAAATCGGATTAGAGTTAAAAAAGAATAAATTTGGCCACTATGTTTTTGATGAAAAAGATTTACAACAAATGCTTGATTTTCAACGTTCTGTACCAAGTCATAATCATGAACTATCTTCCTATCATGCTGCTGAAGCAGCACCGTCAAATGAAATGCAACAATTTATAAAAGAATTAAAACACATTTCCATACGCTTAGATCGGCTAGAAGAAAAATTACAAGACAAAGCAGATGATGTCGTAAGTTATCAGTTGTTACACCACCGTAATGAAATGGAAGAAATGCATGCAAAAATTGACCAATTAGAAACAGCACTTAAACGAAAAGAATCTATCTATATTACACCAGAAGTGGCAGCGGCAAAACAAGAAGAAAAGCCTAAGCGCCGTAAAATGATTTTAAGTATTTTTGGATTTTAATATATGTAATAAAAAAGGTGATGTTCGATAAACATCACCTTTTTTATTATGATAACATCGCTTTCATATCTTCTTCTGCTGTTGTAATGAGTTGTAAACGAAATGCGTCTTGTAACACTTGTAGTACATCTGGTGATATAAACTCTGGTGCTTTCGGACCGATACGAATATCTTGAATACCGAGGCTAAATAATCCGAGTAAAATAGCTACAGCCTTTTGCTCAAACCAAGATAATACAATGCTGACTGGTAGTTCATTCACTTCACATTGAAATGCTTCCGCTAAAGCGGCTGCAATTTTTACTGTTGAAATCGAATTATTACATTGTCCGAGATCAATATAACGCGGTATATTCGTTCCTGGCACAACGCCATAATCTACATCATTAAAGCGGAATTTCCCGCAAGATGTCGTTAAAATAACTGTTTCTGGTGGTAAGGATGTTGCTAATTCCCGATAATATTCTCCGCCTTTTCCAGGTGCATCACAACCAGCAATAACGAAGAAACGTTGGATTTTACCAGCTTTCACCGCATCAATAATTTCTGGTGCAAGCGATAATACGGTTTCATGGTGAAATCCCGTTGTTAACTGTTCTTCTGATTCCATTTGGACATCTGGAAGTTCCAACGCCGTTTCAATAAGCGATGTAAAATCATTATTTTCAATTTTTCGCACTCCCTCTAATCCTGCAACATCATAGGAAAAGAAACGATTTGCATATGTACCTTTAATTGGCATCACACAATTTGTCGTCGCTAATATAGCTCCTGAAAATTTTTCAAATAAGCGGCGCTGATCATACCAAGCCTTTCCGATATTCCCCTTTAAATGAACATATTTTTTCAACTGCGGATAACCATGTGCAGGCAACATTTCAGAATGTGTATAAATATTGATACCTGTTCCTTCAGTTTGCTTTAATAACTCTTCTAGCGCAAATAAATTATGTCCTGTAACAACTATTGCTTTTCCACAAGCGCGATTTTGTGTAATTTGTACTGGTCCTGGCACTCCGAAATGATCCGTATGTGCCTTATCAAGTAATTCCATCACGCGAATCGCGGCTTTCCCGACTTTCATTGCCATATCTAAGTGTTCTTGTTCATTAAAGTTTGAATTTGTTAACGTCATATATAACGCTTCATGCGTTACTGCATCTACAAATGGGTCTGTGTATCCAAGCTGTGCTGCATGGGTACGATATGCAGCAATTCCTTTTAAAGCAAAGACGATAATATCTTGTAAACTTGCTATGATTTCATCTTTTCCACAAACTCCGATAATTTTACATCCTCCAGTAGGCGTTTGTTCACATTGATGACAAAACATCATTCCCATCCCCTCTCTAGCGGTTTTTATAATGTAAGCGTAGTACAAATCGTTTTCGAGAGATGTGATGATAATCACATGAAATGGTGCAATTTTGTGACAATAATTATCTTGTTAACATAACATTTTTACTGTTTTCTTTAATTAAGGCTTGTGCATATGCATTTCCTTGAATGACATCACGAAATTCTTTCAAAGAATACATATGTGTCAATCCTTTCATAACATGAATACGAACTGGTACACCTTGTAGTTGATCATTTACAGCAAATGCATCATCAATAGGCTCTATCGGGAATCCTAATGAACGTAAGTACATATACATACGCTTTGTTACAACTGCAATATACCACTCTGCTTTTACTTCTAATGCATGTATAAATAAAATCGTCGCAAGTTGCTTAAATTGTCCACGACCGCGAGATGTTTTTGCAATACTTAACTTTCCAATTTCGTATACGTTTTTTAATCCTTTTATATATTCATTTTCAGAAAACAGATAAAAAAACTCGGAATTTGATTGTTCAGGTGTTGTATAAAATATGCATTCAACAGTTCCGATATAATGATTATCTTCTATTAATAAAAATCTTGAAGGTGTTAAATTTCGTTCTATAAACATTATGTTTCGTTCTTCACAAAAATCTCCCCATAATTGTTCGAACCAAAAATGTTCTTCCTTTGTTTGAACACGTTGGAACATATTCCCCCGCCTTTCCTATCACCCTTTACTTTTGTTAGCGCTTTCAACATCTATCATATAAAAAGGAAACTTGCTATGCAAGAAAAACTATTTTTCCATTTATAATTTCTATACATAAATCAAGATTCCTGTATTACTTGTGTGTTTATACAAAAAATCTCAAAACATAACTATATATACAAGAATGTTTCGTTTAGGAAATGTTTCCTTCATCTTAAAACCTAAAAAACTAACCAATAGAAGAAAAATATGAAACTTCCATCAGTTTGGATTTTCTTAATTCCTCACTGATGGAGAGCGCGCATTTATCCCCACTTCTTGCTAGGTATTACTACATGTTAATGCTAGATAAAGTGAAACGTTATTTCTTAATCCCTGTTAACCAATACTGAAAAATATTTACCAGTTCTTTTTTTCCCGCTAATCTCTCTTCACCTTTTTTTGTTTTATACGGATACAATTGTAAAAATACACCACAACCTGTTTCAATTTTTTTTGCATGCATATTACTACCTGGATATACACATATAACTTCATAAATTGCACGGCGGTGAAATAACCGTTTTCCATTCTGCTCTTCTACATATTTAATTGACCAATATTTATACATCTGCTCGGTTGCTTTCGTATTTCCAACTGGCTGAAAAATGTTATACATCGGGCTATATTTCACTTCAACTATAATAGATGATTGATATTCATAGGAAGTTTCCCCTCGTTTATAGCAATCAATACGAATATCCGGTTTTTTTGTATCCTCTCCATTATAAAAGTGACTTTGTTTACTGAGCGCAATAAGCGGATGCGTTTCAATTAAATCATTAAATACTACATGCAGCTGCAAATCTTCGTCTTCCAATATAATAGTCGTGCCATCCTGTAAACCATCTAAATAAAAATACGATTGAATTTGCTCTGCAATTGACATGTAATCATTAAAACCAAGTTCTTGTAAAATTGCCACAACAGTAAAGTACGCATAATACTCATAAATTAAAAATGTCGGTTTATAAACAAATAAAAATGATGGTTCTAATTCATTACGATGCGATGAAAATTCAAGCTGATGTAATAATTGATAGTATACAGGAGACAGCGAATGTGTTGTAAGTGTAGTTTCTTCCCGAACTTCTCTCCAAAACGGTGTATGTAAGAGGCTTGAAAAATACGTTAGTGTACTTTGCAAAACTATATAAAGCACCTTATATTCTTGAATTTTCATAGCAATTTTGCGTAAGTCTGTGTCTTTTAACAAGTGAATGTTACGATATTTCTGTTTGTCTCGCTCCGTCACAGAACCATTTCGCTCAATCGTTTGTAAAATAGTATGCACTGCTTTTTTCTCATTTCTTCGCGTTTGCTGCGCCCTTTCTAATTTCTGAATCGTTTCGTGCAAAAATAAATCAATTTCTAATAACTGATTATAAAACAATTTCGTTTTATATTTTACATAGCCATTCATTTTATCATGCTTTTTCTCCCTAAAACGTCGATTATACCACTTTTCATACGGTTTTTTCTCACGCATAATAGTGCTTTTTCTTCCCTGCTTTCTCTCCCGCATTTCCCATATATAATCATCTTCAAAATTTACTTTTTGCTGCACTTCATAGTATAACTGCTTTACTTTTTTCATTTTTTGCGGCAACATCCTGAGCATACGCATATATGAATAGTCTTCAATCTCTGCAAATGTAACAAATGTCTTTTTATAATATCCTCGATCTAAAATAATCCCATTTAGCACAGACTTTACATATTGTTGAATTAATTCTAGTTGATCATCAAAAAAATTTTTCGGAACGATTTGAAACGCTCCGTAAAACAATTCATCTCCAATCTGCACTTCAAAATGATATACACCACAACGCCATGGATATAAATAATCCGTTTTTCCATGCTCATACAGTAAAATAGTACGTTGTTTTTCATGCAGCTCATATTTCCATTCCATATGTTGCTTTTGTCCTTCATATACTTTATTCCAAATAAACGTAATCTTTATAGGATATTGTGATTGTATATGTAGCCTAAGAGGTTTTAATTCTTGTACTTTGTACACACACGATGAAATCGTAGCGGGTGAAGCGCAAAGTTTATTTAATATGATATGTTCTCCCTTCTCTTCTGCCCCTACTATCACTTTCAATACAAACGGAAGCTTCTCTCCTGTTTCTATAATTTCTGTCTCATACGTGCTTTCATTTAACATAACCGTATAGCTCCAATTCTCGCCGTTTTTGTTTCAAATACAATAGCGAATGTTCAAAAGTTGATACACAATTTGCAAGTGATGATTGTAATAATTGTACAAGAGATACTTCTTTTTTCCCCTCTTCACGAAGTAATACACCTATTGTAGCTTCTGTACCACGTAACTTTGTTAAAATACGTTGTTTTATTTGTAAGTCAAATGCTTCTTCACGGCTTATTAATAAGGTTCCCTCCTCATCACACGGGATATTTTGTAAATAATTAGCGATTGCTGACGCAACGCGAAAAGAAATTCCTTTTGACGCATCGTGAAGAAATAATAACTGATGCATTTTATCTAATAATTCCAATTCTTCTTCTGTAAACACATTAAGCATTGCCTTGTGATGAACCCAGTTCATTCGAAATTCTAGTGCTGAAACAGAAAATGCAAACGGAAGTTTCAGCCCTTTTTTCTCAATCATACTCATCTCACAAAATGGGATTTTTTGAAGGGATACAACATTTACACGATCTAATAAACGATCGGATAGCTCTTTTGTTGTTTCATCAAAATTAACTGTTCCAACAAAAATGACATTATCACCAATTTCTATTTGTGATGGCACATCCTGTTCTTTTCCGTTATCCGCTGCATACAAAGATAAAATACGGTTTTTTCTCTCTAACTGTAGGAGTGATAAAAAAGGAGTAAACCAATGTTCAATATAGGATAAGTTCATTTCATCAAATGCAATTATATATAATTGATTTGGATTCTCAGCTGCTTCTAAAAACGTTCGAATAAGTTTTGTTTCACTTTCCATATAGGTTCCATTTGAATGGAGATACCCTAGCACATCATGTGGTTCTTGATATGACGGTGAGACTGGAACCCAAATAAACTCTTTCCCAAATGTTAATCCGAGTGCTTCCGCATAAGCTTGCACAAACTGTGATTTCCCAATCCCAGGCATACCACCTACTATTGTTAAAAAGTTTGTCTTTACACAAATATGAAAATTGTAAATATCGCTTTCATCAATATATAATTCTTTTTCTGCGAGAATTTGCTTCACATATTGTATAAAAGAATATTCACGTTCATTCCATTCCTTTCCTTTTTCTTGTTTGCTTGTATCGATAATTTCAATTGCTTTTCCGTTCTCTTTTATTTGTTTTTCTAATTGTTCATATACTTCTGTTCGAACAAAAAATATACTATTCTCTACATTCATATCGACATATTGCATCCAATCATCAATATCAAGGTAACGAACATCTCTTCTCTGTTCTCGATATGTAATGGCACTTATAGAAGATTTTAAAGATACATTTCCATATATCCGTCCTTCATACCATAACAACTCTGGTACACCAAAATCATACGGGAATTTTGGTATCAAAAATGAAACATATCCTTTCCCAAGCCTTCTTTCAAACACTTCTCTTTCCTTTAAGACTGATAGTTTAGGCGAAGGAATCATTTTATAGGAATTTGCTATATCCCTTTCTTCACAACGTATTAGTTCTGCATATAAATTGCCACCTGTATAAGAGAGTCGGAATAACAACAATTGTTTTTCTCTGTTTCCTTCTTTTATACTCGCAAAAAACTTTTCATTTTGTTTGTTTTTATATAAACCCTCAAAGATATAACAACCTTCTCCAAAAGCTGCCTCAATTATGTTAGGGATTGGTGAAAGACAAACGACAAAAAAGGATTCTTTCTTCTGCTCTTTTGCGAATTTCCCGACAAAACGCATATGCTGTAATCTCTTTACAAAGCTTGGATGAAGAGGTTTCTCTAATTTCATCTTGCTCACCTTCTTTTTCCGATGCTTTTATCATTGTATGAAGAATAAAAGCAAACTAGAAACAAAAAAACCTGACACTTATTGTCAGGTTGAATGAAAGCCTTCTTTTTCTTGAGAAATTGCGTTGTGAGCAATCTTCATTTTTGTTAGGACATAACGTAACGTATCTTCTACATTCTTATCTTCATGTATTTGCATATTAGCTAAAACTTCTACAGAACATGCTAAATTTTCTACCGCTCCACGTAGTTCGGGATGTCGGTTAAAGAACGATTCTTGCACTAGTAATTTTCGGACGTCTATTGCTAGCTCTACAATTCGCGCTAATTTTTCCTTTTCTTCCATAACAATCCCCTCCTACATACCTTTTCAATCTATATATTCTGCTCATTACTAGAAATCCCTGCTAATACTTTGTAAATTAACACGCCAAATAATTTTTCCCTCATTAAAAAAGGATCTATGCCCACACTCATGCATAAATCCTTTTATATATTAATATCTTTACATTCCGATCTTCCCTGAAACTAACATATAAATAGAAGTAGCGGCTGCAAATAAGATAATAACCATTACATACTGCTCAACGCGAGTAAAGCAGCGATTCCCTTGCTCTTTTCTTGCAGCGACATAAACGATAAGACCGATACCATATACCAAAGAAACAAGCAATAAATTTTTCAATCCAGCTGCATACACAAGCCAAACACCATATGTAGCTGCCATAAGAGCAAGTATCCCATCTTTCCATCTGTTTCCTTCATATGCTTTTGTAATCACTAGCTTTAACTGATATAGTGCTGAAAATACATATGGGAGTAAAATTGATGTTGATGCAATAAAATACATGATCTGATATGTTGATTCTGAAAATAACACAATAATAAATAATGTTTGGGCAACACAGTTTGAAATCCATAATGCCATATGTGGTGTATGATTTTTGTTCGTTTTCGTAAATACCTTCGGAAACACACCGTCTTTTCCAGCAACGTGAGAAATTTCCGAAACAAGTAAGAACCAACCAATTAAGGTACCAATAAGCGAGACGATTAACCCTAAGTTAATAATATATGCTCCCCATGAACCAACGACATGTTCTAATACATGTCCCATTGACGGCGTTTCAAGTGCCGCTAATTCCTCTCGTGGCATCGCTCCTAGCGATAAAACAGAAATTAGTATATAAACACTCATTACTAACAGTAAACCAAATACAGTTGCTTTTCCAACATCACGACTACGCTTTGCTCGTCCTGATAATACGACGGCTCCTTCTACGCCAATAAATACCCAAAGCGTAACAAGCATCGTGTTCTTCACTTGTCCAAATACAGAAGATAATGAGACTGTACCTTTTCCCCAAAAATCATGCGTAAATGTATCCCAACGAAATGCCGCAATCATAATTACAATAAACAGCAGAATTGGAACAAACTTACCAATTGTCGCAATAAAATTCATAATAGAGGCTTCACGAATTCCAAGTAAAATAAGAAAATGAAGCGTCCACAATACAAGTGATGCACCGATGATAGCCGGGACATTATTACCGCCTTTAAAAATTGGGAAAAAGTATGCTAATGAATTAAATAACATCATAATTGTTGCAACGTTGCCTAATATTCCAGCAATCCAATATCCCCATGCACTGTTAAATCCAATATATTCCCCAAATCCAGCGCGTGCGTAGCTATAAATGCCACCCTCAAGTTCAGGCTTTCGATATGCCAACGATTGATATACGAGAGTAAGCGGAATCATTCCTAGTCCTGTAATACACCAACCAATTAAAATAGCACCGCTGTTTGCGCCTGCTGCTAAATCGTGCGGTAAACTAAATACACCGCCTCCAACCATTGTTCCTACTACAAGTGCGATTAATGGAAAAAATCCTAGTTTCTTTTCTATTGGTATCACCCCGTCTGCAATTTCTTGATGTGCTCATTCCGTTCTACCAGGCATTCATATTGTGAGTTATTTATATATAAAATACGTACCTCGAAAATAACGAACTGTTTCACTTTATATTCTTTCAGAAAAACATTACTTATTCTAAAAGAAAACGAGCAAAAATGGAATACTTTTTCGAAAAAAAGTATAAGTATGCATAAAAAAAGTCGCTTATTCTTATCATAAACGACTTTTTTTATGTATTTGTAAATTAATCCCATTTCAATAATCCTTCTTTTTGTAAAAATTCTCTTGCTACATTCTCTGCGACTTTCCCTCCTACGTTCACTTCATAATTCATTTTACGCATTTCTTCGTCAGTAATTTTCCCCGCAAGTTTATTTAATGACTTTTCAATTTCGGGATATTTCTTTAACGTTTCTTCACGTACTAATGGTGCTCCTTGATATGGTGGAAACAGCCCTTTATCATCTTCTAGCACTTGCAGGCCGTATTGCTGTAATTCACTATCTGTTGAATAGGCATCAATGAGATTCACATCACCAGATTGAATGGCACTATATCGCAACTTCGGTTCCATTGTCTTTAAATTAGGAAACTGTATATTATAAAGTGTTTGTATTCCTTTATATCCATCTTCACGATCTGCAAATTCAAGTGTAAATCCAGCTTTCATATGAGAAGAAACATTTTTCAAATCAGAAATTGTCTTGATGTTATACTGCATCGCTATTTGTTTTGGTACTGCTAATGCGTACGTGTTATTATATTGCATTGGCTTTAATAGCTTCATATTAAATTTTTGTTCCATCCCATTTCGGGCCTGCTCATATACTTCTTGACGATCTGTACTTTTGGGTGTTTCTTTTACGAAAGTCGATAAAGCCGTTCCTGAAAATTCTGGATAAATATCAATTTCTTTAGATTTTAACGCTTCAAATACAAAAGATGTTTTTCCGAATCCTGGTTTTACCTCCACATTTAAATCTGTATCCTGTTCGATTAATTGTTTATACATTTGAATTAAAATTTCCGGTTCCGAACCAAGCTTACCAGCAATTATAATATCTTTCTTTTGTGTACTCCAAAGAAATGGTGCGATGATGATTCCGACTACAACGGCAATTGTAACAATTGTTCGCCTTGGTGAACGTCTTACATGCAAGGTCATGCGCAGCACACCATCAAAAAATAATGCTAATAATGCAGCTGGAATTGCGCCTAACAAAATCAGAGCATGGTCATTTCGATCAATCCCAAGCAGAATAAGCTTCCCTAACCCCCCTGCCCCAATTAAAGCAGCTAAAGTCGCTGTACCAACTATTAGTACCATTGCTGTTCGAATCCCTGCCATAATAATAGGCCAAGCAAGTGGTATTTCTACCTTCCATAAACGTCTCCAATTGTTCATCCCCATCGCTTTTGCTGCCTCAATAAGCGACGAATCTAATTCACGAATCCCTGTGTATGTATTTCTTAAAATAGGAAGCAGTGCATAAATCACAAGGGCAATTATAGCTGGGACCTTCCCAATACCAACTAACGGAATTAATAACCCAAGTAGTGCCAAAGAAGGAATCGTTTGCATCACAGCAGAAGTACCAATTACCCATTCAGCAATACGCTCTTTTCTTGTTAACAAAATTCCAAGCGGAACTGCGATAAAAATAGCAAAAAATAACGCAATCAACGAAATTTGCAAATGTTCCAAAAGGGCAGTTAACAGTTCTTGTTTACGCTCTTTCATTGTTTGTAAAAAGGTTGTCACTGTCTATGCCCTCACTTTCATTTGCTCTACTATGTATTGAACGATATGTTGGCTTGTTAATGTACCGATATATGTACCGTTTTCTTCGATAGGTATTTCTTTTTCATGTTCTAAACGAAGCAAAGCATCATACAGGGCCACTTCAGTCGAAAGTGGATGACCATCACCTTGTTTTCCTTCTTTCGTTAATATTGATACTATATCTTCTACTTTTCTATGATCATACCAAGATAATCGTGGTCTCCCAATAAACTCTTCTACAAATGTATTTGCAGGATTTTGTAAAATGACTTCTGGCGTATCAAGTTGGACAACTTTTCCATCTTTCATTATACAAATACGATCACCAAGCGCTAACGCTTCTTGCATATCATGAGTTACGAAAACAATTGTTTTTTGAATCTTTTTTTGCAAGTCTACTAAATCACGCTGCAGCTGCTCACGGCTTAAAGGGTCAAGCGCACTAAACGGTTCATCCATTAAAATAATTTTCGGATTGGCAGCAAGTGCCCGCACAACACCAACGCGCTGCTTTTGACCGCCAGATAATTCATCTGGCATACGTTCCCTATATATATGTGGATCTAAACCAACCATTTCTAATAACTCATCAACACGCTTTTCGATTTTTACTTTACTCCATTTGCGCATTTCTGGTACAACCGCAATGTTTTCTGCAATTGTCATATGCGGAAAAAGCGCAATTTGTTGCAAAACATACCCAATGTTCCATCGTAATTCATGAATGTTATAATCCCGGATGTTCTTCCCATCAATAAAAATTGAACCTTCTGTTGTTTCAATTAATCTATTAATCATTTTCATCGTCGTTGTCTTTCCACATCCACTCGGGCCAATTAAAACAAAAAATTCTCCTTTACGGATCTCTAGCTGCAAGGAATCTACAGCCTTTGTTTTATCATCAAACGTTTTTGAAACGTGTTCAAATCGAATCACATACACAACTCCTTTTTCATTCTTTCCTCTATTTTCAAGGAAGTTTGAGCTATTTTCAAATGATTTGTCTTTTCAAAATAAAAAGAGCTCTATCTTGAGCTCTAATAATCTTTTAAAATTGTCTTTATGATTGCCGCATACTCACGTATATATGCCTTTTTTCGCGAATGCTTTGGCGTTGGTGCAGCAAGTGCTTCCATCTTCATACCTAAGCGGTCTGCGATGATTTTCGTCCGGTATAAATGATACGTGTTACTTACTACAACCGCATGGTTCACATCATATAGCTCCTTAGAAAACTTTAGATTTTCATATGTACTTGTAGAACGATCTTCAAGTAAAATTCTTTCTTTTCCAATACCGTTTCCCATTAAATATCGACTCATACTAAGAGCCTCTGAAATATCTTCATCGTCTCCTTGCCCACCAGACACAACTACTTTTACTTTTGGATGCGAATGTAAATAGCCTAGCGCTACATCTAATCGGTTTTGTAGTGATAACGATGGTTTATCGCCAATTAATTTTGCACCTAAAATTAAAACATGCGGTGCTGTATGACTAACTTTCTCATTAGCAATTTTCTTCATACGATACGTAATATACACAACGTATACTGGCGGCAATAACAACAGTAATAATAACCATTTATTCATATAGCAATTCTCTCCCTTTTTTATATTATATAAAAGAAAGAGATCATACAGAAGTAATTTACCTATTTCTATTTAAAATTCAAAAAAATAGCGAGGAGACAATCCTCGCTACGCTCCCTATCCTTGACGCTGTCCTGCATTTTGAGCATTGCGTGCTTTCTTTGAAGAAGTATGATCTTGCGTTTGATTGCCTTTATGCTTTGCTGAACCTAATGCCTTTGTTTTTCCCATATCTTTTCACACCTTTTTTAAATGTTATATTTATAGGATGTGTATTAGATTCGTTACTATACAACCGTTTTATTGGTAATGTGAATTCGTTCTTTCTGCTGCATTTTCACATATGAAATCCCAATACACGTTGCACCAATTAATAATATGCTCAGTGCATAAAACGGAACCATAACGCCGATTTGAGACACAAACGTTGTAAAGGCAATAAGAAGAATAACTCGTACACCTGTACCAACAAATCGAAATAGACTATCAACACGCCCAATTATTTCATTTGGAACCTCTTCCATCATAAGCACACTTCGTGCAACACGTGTGCCGGCATTTCCCATCGCCTTAAAAATAGCAAGGCCGTATACCAAGTAAACGGATGGTTGTATGATCATTACGGTAATTGAAATTGTATATATGAGCATTGTGAATACAATAGATACTTCTGTTTTTACATATTTCATAAGAATTGGAATGCCAATTCCCGCAAGCATCGCACCAATTCCGTACATCATTCCTTCTGTTCCATATACTGATCCATTTGCCTTTAATACGTCTGAAATGTATACAGGCATTAAATAATTTGTCATCATCACACCGATAAACGGCATATATGTCGCAAATAAAAACCAAAATAATCGCTTTCTTTGCTTCATAAAATGAACACCTTCAAAAATTTGTTTTACGAATGGTTGTTTCCCCACTTTTGTTCTCTGTTTTGTATACGGAATAAACGATAATAAAATAAATGCTCCTACATATGCTAACATGTTAATAAACAGGATCCATTTGACATCAACAATTGAAATCATATAACTAGCAACGGCACCAGCGATAACTTGTGTCAATTGTCCCTGTATTTCCATCGTACCACTAAGTGATTTATAATGCTCTGGCGCAAACACTTCTTGGTTAAATGCGAAAATATTCGGATAAAATACTAGATAATAAAACGAACCCGCTATATACAGCACAATGTAATGGATTGTTTCATAGGAGTGACCTGTAAATCCCCAATATACCATAACAAAGACTGCGATTGCTCCAATGGCTTCATTCACTAAAAGTAACGTTTTACGAGAAAAGCGATCAATACAATGTCCGATAAACGGTGTACACAAAAACATAACAAGTGTAGCCATAATCGAAATATAACCAAACATTGTATTGCCACCAGGCGCCGTTACAAGCAGCCACGAAATTGTAATCATCGTAATCCCAGAGCCAATCGCTGATAGGCTATTGGCTCCAAGAATATAGTACAACCGAGAATCACGGTAAAGAGATGACAAATTAATCAGCTCCTAACTGTTTTTTCAGTTCTGGAAAAATGCTCATGTACCCTCTCAATTCTTTTAGCAAATCCGCAATTAGCGGTTTCGCATCTTCCCCTAATTCTCCGTTCTGTACATGAAGACTATCAATAACAACTTGTTTCGGAATCACATTCGCATATACGCCTCTTGCCACGATGCGCATACTATTTAAGGCATTTATACCACCTTTACCTCCGCCTGCAACTGCAAGAAGCCCAACCGGTTTATGCATAAACTCGCTGCTTCCAAGAAAATCAAATGCATTTTTCAGTGCACCGCTCATCGCATTATGATATTCCGGCGTGCATAGGACAACACCATCTGCTTCTTTAACAAGTTTCTTTAATTTTGTTACTGCTTGTAATTCATATTGAGAATTTTCTCCGTTATATAACGGAAGCGCTTCAACAGCTAAATCATATAATTCTCCGTTATAAGTCTGTGCAATATGCTTTGCAATGACACGAGTTTTACCAAATTTACGTGGCGTACCGTTAATGACAACTAGTTTCATGATTATTTCTCTCCCTTGTTTGAATTTCTATATTTATCTTATCAGAAAATTCCCTCTTATAAACCGGAAGAAAGGCGGAAACCAGTTGAGAAAATAGTATGAAAAAACAAAACAGAAACTCATACTTTCGTATGAGTTTCTGTCATTACTTTTCCTATACAACGCCATGTTTTACCGCATACAAGGCTGCTTGCGTTCGATCATCTACATGTAATTTAGCTAGGACATTTGAAACATGCGTTTTCACAGTTTGTTCTGTAATATGTAGTTCTGACGCAATTTCTTTATTACTTCTCCCTTTGGCTATTTCTCGCAACACTTCTTTTTCGCGCTTCGTTAACATAGACAAGTGATCTTGCTTGCTCTCAATTGCCGCAGGGCGACCTAATAAGGCAGGCGTTACTTTTGGATGAAAATTAGCATTACCTTGATGAACTGCAATAATAGAAGCTACAAGTTGATCGGGCTGCACTTCTTTTAATTGATATCCATCTGCACCTGCTTCCATTGCTGGAAGAACATAATCTTGTTCTGAGAAACTGCTTAACATCAGTATTTTAATAGATGAGTCATATTGTTTTATACGCTTCGTTGCTTCAATTCCGTCCATTTTCGGCATTGACACATCCATTAATACAACATCAGGTCGTTCTGTTTGAATAAATTGTAATGCCTCTTCTCCATCTCCCACTTCACCAATAATGTCAAATTCTTCTTTTGTTTTTAAAAAGAAAACAAGTCCTCTTCGGACAATATGATGATCTTCTACAAGCAGTAATTTAATTTTCAATACATGTCTCCCCTTTGAACTGGTAACTGAATCTCAATCTTCGTTCCTTCACCTAGTTTCGTTTGAATATGAAACTTCCCTTTCATTAACTCAACACGCTCTTGCATATTTTTCAAACCAAGCGCAGAATCTCTTACTTTCTCTTTCATAAATCCGACTCCGTCATCTTCAATTTGAAACTTCAACATATTGTTTTCTATTTTTATATGTACAAATACGTTTTCGCAAGAAGCGTGTTTTTTACAATTATGAAGTGCTTCTTGACTAACACGCCATAACATTTCTTCTATTTCATCATCCATCGAAATAACCCTATCAATTCGCATAATTACATGGATACCAAGAAACTTCCCATAATTTTGAATTGCTTCAGCAAGACCTTTTTCTAAACCTTCAGGCCGTAACTGCCAAATTAATAATGTCATCTCTTGCAGCGCCTCTTGTGATAACTCTCCTATATACGTTAACATCTCCTTTAATTCTGTATTCTTCGTCATATCCATTGTTCCTCTAGCCGTTAACATAATGGAAAAGAGAAGTTGCTTTACAGAATCATGTAAATCACGTGCTAGGCGATTTCTTTCTGCAACGATTACATATTTCCGCTCCTTCTCAACTAGCCTAATCCGTTGAATCGTTGTCCCTATTTGAAAAGCAATCGCTTCTAATAAAGCTAATTCTTCTTCTGTAAAGTACGTTTTATGAGGAGAAGCAACATTTAATAATCCAAACTTCTCCCCTCCTGCCTGAAGTGGAATCGTCGCATGATGCGTAATACTCTCTGTTTCTCCCCATTCATATTTAATCGCATCTTCTATACGCTTACATTCAATAATATTTGTTGCTTTTTGCAAACGCCCCGCAACAAATCGATCAATACACCAACAATCACCTTCGCACATTGGTTTCTTTTCTTCCCATGTAAGTGCTGGTGGTAATTTTGTATCAACGAGCATTCGATGCGTTCCTTTTTCATCAATAAAAAAAATCCATCCTGTTTGTAAATCCATCACTTGCAAGAGCGTATGCAGGACTTTTTCTAACATTTGCTGCAAATTAGTCGCTTCATTTAATAACTCCGCAATTTCTTTTAACGCTTGCAATCGATGCATTTGTCTATCATTTTCATTCATGTTCATCACCATTTCCTATTATAACATTAAGAAATTTCTAAATACTATAAATAAAATACAGCCCCTATACCAATTTTATTCTCTTTGATTTTTATGTGATATTCTTCCAAATACCCTGTACCATAAGAAAGGAATTTGAAAAAAGTATAAAGAAACATATACAGTTAGAAGCTCCATAAAAAATTTTTATATGAAATAATTAAGAAAGGTGATATAAAATTGAGTGTATTGACTAAATTAATAGAACAAGCTAAAAATCCAAGAGGTTTTGTAGGGGCATCTATGTTATGCATCATGAATGTAGCTCATACTAGTATGACAAAATGGGCTTTAAGCAAGGTTAAAATTAGCGAGCGTGCAAGAATGCTCGATATAGGTTGCGGCGGTGGAAAAACAATACATACTCTCTCGAAAATGAATCAGGACGGAAAAATATATGGTATTGATTATTCCAAACAAGCAGTAGAAAACTCTATCAAACTGAATAAAAAAGATATAGATTTAGGGAAAGTGCTTATAGAACAAGCAAGCGTATCGGATATGCCTTTTTCAAATGACTTTTTTGATATTATTACTGCTTTTCAAACACATTATTTTTGGCCAAATTTAGAGAATGATGTAAAAAAAGTATTTCGGGTCCTCACATCAAATGGCTATTTTATTATCGCAGCTGAGCTATATAAAATAAATTATCATATGAAAAAATTCAAAACAAAAGAAGATATAGAAAAATTATTGAAAGAAACGGGATTTAGCAACGTAGTATTTTATGAGTATAGAGGTTCAATTTGTATAATTGCAAGAAAATAACGAAACCGCCAAAATTTTTATTTTTCTGGCGGTCGTTTCTTCCTATTTTACTGTAGTTTGTAGACAAGACTTTACATGCTGCAGGGCAAATTCATGCCCTTGTTGATTAAATGAGGCAACTGCGTTTTCGTAAATTACAATGCGGAATCCTTTATTATAGGCATCAATTGCTGTATGTAACACACAAATATCCGTACAAACACCAACAAGATGCACTTCTTGTATCCCTCTTTCTCTAAGTTTAATTTCTAAATCTGTTCCTGCAAAGGCGCTGTACCTTGTTTTATCCATGTAATATACATTTTCATCATCTTTATGTATTTCGTATAATTTTTGTAATTCACCGTATAAGTCTCTTCCCTTTGTTCCTTCTATATTATGAGGTGGATATAATTGTCTCTCTGGATGATATAAATCATTTTCTACATGTTTATCAACAGCAAATACAACATAATCTCCATTTTCAATACACCGCTTCGTTATTTCTACAATGTTCTTTTCTATAACTTGCCCAGGTTTACCACATGTCAAAGCTCCATCTTCTGCGACGAAATCATATGTATAATCAATATTTATAAGTACTCGTTTCATCTTTTCTCTTCCTTTCGTTTCACAGTAAACAATAGAAAACGTGTTATAACGACGTTTTATTACATATTCGACATGTATAATAAAAATCCCTATAAAAGAAAAAGAAACCTGCTTATAAAGCAGATTTCCTCTTACTGTGCTGGTTTATTTTCAAGCTGCGCCTGGACAAAGTTGATTACTTTTCCATTTGGATCATTATTTTCATACTGAATTACTGTTACGGTATGGATACCTGGTTGTAGTGTCTCTTCCTTTAACGCGATTGTCGTTTGCGCTAATTTATTTACTTCATGCTTGTCTTCAAATTGTTTATCGATGTATACAAATATTTCTTTATCCTCTTGGAAATTTGCAACTTCAATTTCAACTTGTTGGATAAGCGTATCTTTTTTTATAAATACTACAGGTACATTCCCATTTTCCGATGTACCATCTGGTGTAACAATTTTGAATTTTCCTTCACCAACTGAAGTTACCCCTTCTGGGAATGAATATTTTATTTCTTGCTGTGCATTAACAGCTCGTTCCTGTTGTTTTTCTTCCTTAACGTTCTTTTCTTCTGTTACTCCACAACCTACTAACAACATAACAGATAATCCAGTGATTATGAATTTTTTCAAAATCCATTCCCCCTGTATCTCAATGTATAATTTATTATACAAAAATAATTCTTAAATATATACACATATTACTTTCATAAACAAATTCTCTCATTACACCATTAAATGTACCACACTTATTCCCTGTTTATCACCATTATTTCTTCAAGAAATTTTTAGTAAATCTATTTTCACTATTCATCTCCACAAAAAATAATCTTAGTCCTTATAACTAAGATTATTTCAATCTTTCTCTTCTTACTAATAAAGAGATTATATTATCGAATAAATGTTGTAATTTCTGCTACTGCTTTTCGAGCTAGTTTTTTCGGCTGCTCTTTCGGATATCCTAATGCAATTACCATATTGATTTGTTTATCAGATTCAATTTGGAAGTAGTCTCTTAGCTCGTTTTGCGCTAATAACACTGGTCCTGTCATCGGGCATGTACCAAGGCCCCTGGCATGCGCTGCAAGCATTAAGTTTTGTGAGGCTAAGCAACTACTTTTAATGCCTTCTTCTTCCCAAACAGACTCTGGAACAAACTCAATCGGATCAAAAATCTTTTCCCGAAATTTCGATTGATATGGCGTTGCTAAGCAAATAATTAAAACCGGTGCATCTGAAAATGCTGTTGCATATGGTCCGAAAGAGCGAGTCAATAATCTCCCTGCTTTTTCCTCTCCTTTTTGCGTAGCTTCTTCAGCTCGCGTATGTAGCGCATTCCATGTCATTTCTTCTATATCTTTAATTTTGTCTCGGTTCATAATCACGACAAATTCCCATGTTTGTGAATTTGTATCACTCGGTGCATATCTCGCACAATCAATAATTTCTTCGATATCTTCCACAGGAACGTCTTGGTCAGTAAATTTCCGAACACTGCGACGGCCGTGAATAATATCTTTAAATGCTTGATAATCCATACGATTCAAAATCCCCTTTTATAACGTTTTCAAAATCTCTACCTGACTGATTATATCATATAATGAAAAAAGCCGGAGATATTCCAGCCTTTTTCATATTTACTCGTTTGTAGCATCTAATTTACATTAACCCTATACACACTCTCCTTATATGCCGCTTGCAACTTTCTTATAAGTCGTTGTTCTCCCGTTTGATACCAAGCTTCCCCAATTTGCGTCACGGGTACAATTTCAATTGGTGTAGCGGTAAAGAAGCATTCATCTGCTTCATATACCTCATGAAGAGAAAATTGACGTTCTTCTACCGGAATATGCAATTGTTTTGCTAACGAAATGACATGATGACGTGTAATGCCATACAAAATAAACTGGTTCGCAGGGTGTGTAATCAGAGTTCCATTTTTAACAATAAAGAAATTAGAATGACACCCTTCTGTTACAATGCCATTACGAATTAGAATCGCTTCGTAATAACCTTCTTTTGCAATTTTATTTTTAATCATGATATTCGGAAGTAAATTAAGTGATTTTATATGACAAAAATGCCAACGTATATCATCGGCAACTGTTGCTTTAATTCCGTTTTCCATTAAAGTATCTGGCCTTGGAAATGGTACGATATTTGCGTAGTATGTAGGCTGAAGATTGGATTCAAACAAATGATTTCGAGGTTGAACACCTCTTGAAATTTGAATGTATACATTTCCATCCTCTTCAAATTGATTTTTCTCAATCAATTGCTGCAACTGAGAAATAAGTTCTTCTTTTGTAAAGGGCGGTTCTAATTCAATTGCTTTCATAGATTGGAAAAAACGATCTAAATGGAGATCTAATAAATGAGGCTTTCCATCATATAAACGAAATACTTCATATACTCCATCTCCAAACTGTAATCCTCGCTCATCTAATGAAATCATTGGTTCTTTCTCTCTCGTATTTATAATACTTCCATTAAATAAAATCCAATCTTTATAAGCACTGTGCATTGTTACTCGCCTCCTTTTCATATATATTCCCATTGTACAACCTAAATTACCTAAAGAGAAACAATATTCTAACTTTTGATTACCAAAAAATATTTTCTCCTTTTACTAGCGAATTTGCTTTTTACATATAAAATTCTGTTATGCATGGCCAAATGTTCTCATCTACATAAAAAGAAAGAAGTTTTTTCAATTTGTTTTTATATAAAATATAAAAACAACGTTACAAATTTGAAATTACCAGATTTTCTAATTTATCTACAGTGAATTTTGTTTTATAATAATATCGTTATGTTAAAATATTCAAAAGGAGAACACATGTGCATATCCAAAATTTATCTATTCAAACAAACTATGACTGTTTCACTTATGAGCAGTTAGAATCAGAAGCGTCTAAGCTTCCAGCAAATATGCAGCAATTCTATTTATATGCGGTTGCAACATTAAGGAGAGAATTAGCACCTAACGAATGCTTCTATTATTTATCGACAGGCGCATTTCGTCATACAGCAATTGGCTTTTTATTCTTTACGGATAGACAAATTATTATGGGTGAACAACAAGGTTTAAGCGTGAAATGTCATACCATACACTACCGTGATTTTACAAGTTGCACCGCTCGTACTGGTCATATTTTAGGGATAAAAACAAATGCAATTTATCTCGAAGAACCTCTTTCTCCTTCCGTAAAAGAAGAGCGTGTTACCCATATTCCAGACGAACAATTTCAAATCATATATAAATTTGTACAAGATAAAATTACAACGAATTAAATTATTACCACATACTAATAACCAATGTTATTAGTAATTAAATTCTTCAAAAAGACTTGCTCATATTGGATATAAAAGCATACAATATTAGACGCAAACTATTGATGCTCATTGTTTTTCATCTCCTAAAAGGAGGAAATAACTTGGGGTTATTGGAGGGGTATAATAATTTCAGTGGAGCATTTTCTCCCCTAATTGTTCGTTCAATTCATTTTTATAGCCAGCGGTGGAAGAAAAAAGTTCACAAAAAACAACATCTTTTATTGCGAACACATAAAAGAAGACGGTATTATATGAAGAAATTGTCATAATAAAAAGTTTCAAGTCAAAAACTCTCTACTCAAAAACACCTAGGATCTCTTGTAAATCACAAGAAACCCTAGGTGTTTTTAAAGAGGTTTCACTTCATTTCCTAAAGTTAAAATAAAAAAATCCATAGGTCCTGTGTTCTTTCCTTCCAACTTAATATAAAGTGTATTTAATATAAGAGGGAAATAGATCGGCTGAAGCGCTCATCCTATTTTATTTATAAAATTACAACGCTAGACAAAAACCATCTTATGAAAGACGGTTTCCATCATCTCGATTCAACCAATTTAAAATCAAAATATAACTTTGATAGTGAACATACCTCAGCCAAAATAAACTACATAAGATTCCCATTCCGATATAGCTATATAGCAAACCAAATTTCAAGAAAATTGCAATGGTTGGTGGAAAAAGAGTGACTTTTTGCAAACTATATAGCATTAGAAACAACATTAAAAATAGCGGGAAATACTGCAATTCATATGGTGTACGTCTCTTTCTTAATATTTTTCTTATGAAAAATTGAAAGATCTCTGCAAACAAAAAACAACAAAGAACTACAATAAGCGCTAGTGTCATCCCCATACACCTACCACCTTATTTTATGATATATTGATAAAACAACACATCTTGCCATTCATTAAACTTATAGCCAACTTCTCGAAAGCATCCTACATATGTAAATCCCATCTGTTCATGCAGTTTCACACTTATATCATTTCCCTTTGTAATTCCAGCAATAATAGCATGATGCTCTGCCTCTTCTGCCAATTGAAGTATGCACCTGATCAATTTCCTTGCTATCCCTTTCCCACGTGCATGTTTTTCCACATATACTGAAATTTCCACCGTTTGCTTATATGCTTCTTTCTCACGAAATGGTGATAAAGAACAATACCCAATTATGCTACCCTCCTCCTCTGCAACAATGATCGGATACATTTCAGTATGCGCCTCAAACCACACATTCATTTCTGCTAATGTCTTCTCTTGTAAATCAAATGTAGCGGTTGTATGTATAACTGCATCATTATATATGTGTAAAATATTTCTTACATCTTCTCTATATGCATTACGAATTTCCATTGCTTTGTCTCCCCCATTACAATTTCTTTATGCAAACATCATTATTTTTTTGAAAACCGAGTTGTCCAAAAAACGATTCTATTCTTTCGTTTTTATCTATACATAATATTTGAATCTCCTTCATATGTTCACTTTTTACTATTTCTTCAAACGTATAATACGCATTCGTTCCATATCCGTATCCTTCATAATCATGATGAATAAGAAGATACGATAATAGCGCCTTCTCATGTTGCACAGTGTAGTCAATGATACCTATATATGTATCATCTGCTTTTATACAATACCCTACATCTCGAATTGGTAAATCATAAGAAGAAAACATTTCTTCTACTACTAACTTTGTTTCGTCTGTTATCTTTTCAAACGTTAACATATGTATTTCACTCCTTATTATTATTGTATCGGGTAGGACAAGTATTTATGAAAAAAACCTTAAGATAGATGCTATCTTAAGGTTTTTTCTTTATCCCGCTATTCGCGGGCAGTAATACTCCCACCTGAAAATTCAGTGGAAGCAAAGAAGTAAGGTGGAGATAAACTGCCCTTAAAAGCCCGATTGGTGAGGGCTGATAATCAGTGAGGTGATAAAGCCCCGACTCACTGATTAAAGTTTCACTTTATACTAAGCTATAAGCGCGCTTTGTTTCTTCATGAAACGCATTTGTATCATATTTATGTTCAACAAAAATTTGGTGCCACACCATAAATGCAAGGACTGTCCAAATTTTACGGCTGTAATCACCTTTATCTGCACAATGTGCTTCTAATAAGTCTAATACGTACTGCTTATCAATTAAATGCTCTGTTTTGCTTTCTTTAATGATATTTACAGCCCAATCATGCATTTCATCTTTTAACCAGTGACGGATAGGTACTGGGAAACCTAACTTCTTACGATCTAATACGTGATCCGGTACAATGCCGCGTACTGCTTCACGTAAAATCGCTTTTGTTGTACCATTTGCAATCTTTAATTCTGTTGGAATTTTAGATGCAACATCAAAAACTTCTTTATCTAAAAATGGTACACGAAGTTCTAACGAATGTGCCATTGTCATTTTATCCGCTTTTAATAAAATGTCACCGCGCAGCCATGTGAACATATCAATGTATTGCATTTTACTTACATCGTCATAGTTCTTGATATCATCATACAACGGCTTCGTGATATCCATGTAATTCACACTCTCATTGTAGTGCTTCATAAGTGCTGCCTTTTCTTCTTCACGGAAGATTTTTGCATTTCCATAGTAACGCTCTTCAATCGGTGTACATCCACGCTCTAAGAAGCTTTTCCCTTTGAATCCTTCTTTTAATGCACCACTTAACGCTTTTAACACACGTTTTCCTGGGCTAGGGATGTAAGAGAACATTTTTAAAGAGTTTGGCTCACGATAAATGTTATATCCGCCAAACAACTCATCTGAACCTTCACCAGAAAGAACCACTGTTACATGTTTACGCGCTTCTTTTGCAACGAAGTACAATGGTACAGCTGCCGGATCCGCTAATGGGTCATCCATGTGCCACATAATTTTTGGGAATTCATCCATAAATTCTTGTGGTGTTACGAATACACTATAGTTTTTCACACCTAATTTTTCTGCTGTTTCTTTTGCTACGTCAACCTCACTAAAGCCACGACGTTCAAAACCAACAGAGAAAGTTAATAGATTTGGATTCATTTCTTTAGCGATAGATGCGATAATCGATGAATCGATACCACCAGATAAGAATGAACCTACTGGTACATCACTGCGCATATGCATTTTCACGGAATCGTATAATACGTCACGAATTGCTTGAATATGCTCTTCTTTCGTTGCGTCAGATGCATTGAAATATGGCTGCCAATAACGACGAACTTCCATTTCTTTTCCAATTTCTTTCACAAAGTAATGTCCTGGCTCAATTTTGTTAATATCAACTGTTAACGTTTCAGGCTCTGGAGCATATTGATACGTAAAGTAGTGTTGCAGAGAAGCTGGGTTTACCCCTTTATCTTCCATCACATGTAGGATACTTTTCTTTTCAGATGCAAAAAATGTTGTATCCTCGTGCTGTGCAACGTAAAGTGGTTTAATACCGAAATGATCACGTGCACCGAAAAGCTTTTTCTCTTCACGATCCCAAATCATAAATGCAAACATACCACGAAGGTAATCTACACATTTTTCTTTCATATGAGCATATAACGAAATGATTACTTCTGTATCAGACTGTGTCGCAAATGTTGCCCCTTTTTCAAGAAGCATTTCGCGAAGTTCTACATAGTTATAAATTTCACCATTAAAAATAATTACATAGCGATCATTTTCATACGTTAACGGCTGATGCCCTGCCTCTAAGTCAATAATACTTAAACGGCGGAAGCCAAATTGTACATGTTCATCACGGAAGTACCCTTCATCGTCTGGACCACGGTGAAAGATAATCGTATTCATATTTTCAAATTGATGTTTTTCTTCTTCCGAAAACCCTCTAGGGTTTTCACATAAACATCCTACAAAACCACACATACTTTCTTACCCTCTTTCGGTTTTCATTCTTTTTCTATACTACAATATCAACCCTATTTATACTAGCATAATCATAGCAATATGGCGACAAAAAGTACATAAATCCATTATGTTTTTTCAACATATTCATCACTGCTATGCAAAATAAAAAATACTTTTCTCGTTTTCTCCTTTTCCTTTTGAAAAAAGGCTTTGACTGCTCCTGTATATGGTCACCTACTCAAGCTCACCTAAAAAAGATGTTTTCTGCCGCTTTTTCAATTTGTAATTATATAAAACAATTCTATTCTTACCTTTCATCAATTCCTAATTTTTTACTTACCTGAAAAATCATACTCACGTTTAGGCGTTTTTGTCATATGATATTTCAGATTTATCTTGAGGAGGAGAAATGATGAGTGATGAAAGAAAGCCTTCACGTCCACAATTTCGAAGTTACTTAAAACAAATTGATGATTTTTTCGAACAAACTCCGCTACGCGATGTTATTGCAGATATGAACCACTTTTTCCAAAAAGGAAACCGTTTAGTAACATTTCCTGTTGATTTATTTGAAGTAGAAGAAAACCTAGTTATAAAAGCTGAACTTCCTGGTATCCAAAAACAACAAATTCAAATTGAGATAGAAGGTGAATACTTAAAGATTGCCGTAAAAGAAGATGTTTTAGGCGAAGAAATAAATGAATCGCCTAATTATTATCGACGCGAACGCACAATGACGGAAGCTTCTCGCGTTATTAAATTACCTTATCCAATTAACAAAAAACAAGCAAAAGCTTCCTATCAAAATGGCATATTAGAAATTCGTGCACCTAAACTACCGCAGCAACACGATATTTTATCGATTGAATAAGAAAAGGATGCTCATCCGCATCCTTTTTTCATTGTGTTAAGCGTCTAATATCACGCAATATATCATCGTATGGTGTTTTATTCATACCACTATATTCCTTCATCACTTTACCATTTTGATCCACTAAATAAAATTTTGTACCATGTATAACTTGATCTTGATTTTCTGGTTTATCAACAAACGCTTTAAAATTGTCTTTCGCAAATTTTTCAATGTCATCTTGCGAATATCCGGTTAACAAATTCCAATTTTTCGTGTCATCAGTAAATTTCTGTACAAATGTTTTTAACTTTTCAGACGTATCTACCTCTGGATCTACACTAAACGATACAAATTGAACATCTAGTTTTTCTTCTTTCGCCAACTTTTGCAACTTCGCCAAATTCGCTGTCATTGGCGGACATATGGTTTGACAATTTGTAAATACAAAATCTGCTACCCACACTTTTCCTTTTAAATCTTTTGAACCAAATTTCTCACCATTTTGATTTATGTATTGAAAACTTTGAACATCCCAATTTAACGGCTTGCGAAGTTTTGATCCTGAACTACATCCGGCTAAGACTAGCAAACAAATGGCAGTAAGAAGTCCAATCCATTTTTGAAATCGCTTCATTATAAAACACCCTTCTCTCCTTCAAAATATAACCATCTCTTTTATCCCATACTAACGGAAGGTTCACTTTATTGTAGCAAAGGTAAACACTATGAGAAAACAGTTTACTTTACTTGTTCACTAAATCGTACTAATTTTTCAAGCGCCTCTTCTTTATGAAATGTGCTGAACCATCTATAATTTTCATCGTCTAAAATCCGATAATGTTGGCTAACAATGTTTTGTTGTAAACAGAAATCTCCTCTGCTCTCAATTTCCTTCCACCATATCTGTCCGCCCATCGTTTTTTCTTTTTTATATTCCATTTGATCGTGAGCAATTGTTTGAACAACTTCAAGAGCAGACCCACCAAATGCAACCTGTAATACTTCACTGCTTTGAAACAAGGCACATATCGCAACAACAGTCGTCCACGAAGGCAAAATGCGCTCTTTTTCAATTTGAACAAGCGTCTTTTTAGAAAGACCTAAAATTTCTGCCATTTCTTCTTGTGTATAATTATGTTCTGTTCGAATTAGTTTCATTTTTTTTGCAATTATTTGTACTACTTTGTCTTTATTCATTTGAACACCCCTTCTTTTTATGCAAACAATACCCTGTTGTATTTTTACACTTTTTTAATACTTAGTCAATTTTATTTACTTCTTTTGTAGTTTTAAAGAAACTGGAGAACACTTTTCAATCGATATCATCCTCATACCAATTGGTGCTTATAAACCTGAATGGTTGCATATTTCTCCAAAAGAAGGTATCACAAGACTTCACAACAATTAGAATTTACGAATGCTTCCATGAGAAGAATTACATATTTTATTTCTTAAGCAAGCATATATAACTCATTCTCCTCCTGACCCAAAGGTGGAAATAGCAAATACGCATGTATAGCATGCAAAATCCATGCACCTTTAAAATTAAAAATATTTATCTATCACGAAAAAAGCTACTTGAATATAATCAAGTAGCTTTTTTCTATTCTGCAAAATACGAAAATCCAATTGCTCCAACACCTGTATGTGTACTAATAACAGGTGTTGTAAAAAAGATTTCAGATTGTGTAAATCCACTAATTTTTTCAACTGCTTCTTTCATTTTCTGCGCTAATGGTAATGCTTTTGCATGTGGAATCGCAACTGCTTTTACTGTTTTACCAGCTATATCCTCTTCAAATATTTTCGTCAAAGTTTTTACAATTTGTCCTTGGCTACGTACTTTAGTTATCGGATTATAGACTCCATCGTCAATACTAGCAACTGGCTTAATATTCAATAAAGATCCAATCATTGCTTTTCCTTTACCGATACGACCGCCTTTCACAAGGTTCTCTAACGTATCAACAACAACGAATAGACGTGTGTTTTTTCTAACTTCTTCAATACGTTTTAAAATTTCTTCTAAAGAACGATCTTCTTGCACCATTTTCGCTGCTTCAATTACTTGATAAGCCAAAGCATGACTAATAAATAAAGAATCTACTACTGTTACTTTTGTATCTGTCATTGTTGCTGCACTATTTGCCGTTGCAACTGACCCGCTTAATCCATTTGTTAAGTGAATTGAAAGAACTTGACTACCGTCCTCTCCTAAGCGATCATACAATTCTACAAATGAGCCAACTGCTGGCTGCGATGTTTTAGGTAATTCTTCTGATTTTTGCATTTCTTCAATAAACTCATCTGGTTGTAAATCTACACGATCTAAATAAGTTTGTCCGTTCACAGAAATTGATAATGGGATAACATGAATATCATATTTCTCAATCACATCTGGTGATAAATCCGCCGTTGAGTCTGTGACAATTTTAATTTTTTGCATGTTTTATTTCTTCCCTTTCCACTACGCTCTCCCTGTTATTATACTAGTAATCCTACTGCTTTCAACAGTTTAAGGTAATTTTCCAACGAAATTCTTGTTTTTTATGCCTAAAAAGAAAGCGGCAGAGCTCTTTTTCTCTGCCGCGAGTTTTTCCTATGCATTTTTTTCTAACGTATTTATTTCATATACATTTGAATAATCATTCCATTTTAAGCAACTCTGCAAATATTCTCGAAATGAGTACGAAAACCTTGGTTGTTTTTGTTTTTGTATTTTAGAAATAAAGAGCTGAAGACGCGACTGAATTTGAAACGCTAATGGGTGCTGTGTTTGTAATACTGGAATTTCAACCACTTTTACGCACTTTCCTGTTGGATGAGTGAAATAAAAACTCTTCATAATCACGATATCAATCCTCTTTTTTTTTTGATTTATAATGTTAGTATAAACCGACAAAGACAAAAAGTTTGTCTAAATTTTGGAGAAGCTTTATTTTTTTCTTCTTTATATTGTATACGCTTACATTAATAGTATAACAAAGAAATAAAAAAAGTGCCCGTCATAAAGAGGCACTTTTCGATGAAGATTGTAATTCTCGTTTTATCTTTCTTTTATATACAATTTTTGACATCGTAATACTTAATTCATAAATTACTAACAGTGGAATTGCTACGGAAAAATCCGAAATAAAATCAGGTGGTGTAATACAAACCGCAATAACAATTAATATAAAGTATGCATATCTTCTAATCTTTTGTAGTGCTACTGGATTTAAAATCCCAATGCTCGTTAAAAACATTGTTACAACAGGCAATTCAAAAATTACAGCAAATGGTACGGTCATGTTCATAACAAAAGAAAAATACTTGTCTGTTGTAAACATCGTTTGAAACATTTCATCACCAAGACTAACTAAAAAATTGAGTACAAATGGTAGAATAATAAAGTATCCGAAACATAGTCCACCAATGAATAATATAAATAATCCTGGTACGTATAATAGCGTCATTTTTTGCTCATGCGGAAGCAATGCTGGCTTGACGAATAACCAAAGCTGTAGGGATGCGATTGGAATAGTACATACGATTGAAAACACAGCTGCAATAACAAAATAAATCCACAAAATATCGCTTGGCCCAAGAACTGTTAATTTCATATGTAAATCTTTCACAATAAAACTATAAATCTCTTTCGTATAAGAAAAACCAATAATAAGGAAAAATAAAAATGCCACTGCTGTAATAATAAGTCGTTTTCGCAACTCCCCAAGATGATCTACTATGCTCATTTCGTGATTGTTCATATTCTCACCCATTTCTCTGGTAACTGGGAAAAAGATGCAAGCTCCTCTTACACCTTTTTCCCCTCACAAACGGCCGTAGCCATCCGTTTCATTTAACTAATAATAAGCAGGAACTCCTTCTTACTGATAAAAAACTTTATTTTTTCTCGTCTATATCATCATGCAGACCTTTTGCAGATTTTTTAAATTCTTTTAAGGTTTCTCCAAATGCTCGTCCAATTTCCGGTAATTTCTTTGGTCCAAAAATAATTAATGCTAAAATTAAAATTAAAATTAATCCTGGAAACCCAATATTCGGCATACTGCTTCCCCCTTATCTTCAATTAATTTCATTTTGTCAAAAAAGTCTGTAAACGTCAATGTATCCATTGTTTTTTGTCTGAAAAATTTGAAAATATAATATTTATACATTTTTTATTTCCTATTCCTGTTGTATATGATATGGTGAATGAAACTATACTCTTCATTTCACTCATGAGAAAGAGGTCGAAACATGACTAAAAAAATGACTCGAATGACTCAATTTGTTAAAGAAGAAATTGCAAATGCAATTACACATGGCATCGGTGCCATTTTAAGTATTCCTGCGTTAATTATTTTAATTATTCATGCATCAAAACATGGAACTGCATCAGCAATTGTAGGCTTTACTGTATATGGTGTGAGCATGTTTTTACTGTATTTATGTTCAACGCTATTACATAGCATCCATCATCCAAAAGTGGAAAAATTATTCACCATTTTAGATCACTCAGCCATCTATTTGTTAATTGCTGGCACATATACACCATTTTTACTAGTTACACTACGCGGACCACTAGGCTGGACATTACTTGCAATTATATGGACACTTGCAATTGCAGGAATCATTTTTAAAATCTTTTTTGTACGTCGCTTTATTAAATTATCAACTTTATTTTACGTCCTGATGGGATGGCTCATTATCGTTGCTATTAAACCACTATATGAAAACTTAACGGGGAGCGGTTTTTCATTATTATTAATTGGCGGAATTTTATACTCTGTCGGTGCTATCTTCTTCCTATGGGAGAAGCTCCCATTTAACCATGCAATTTGGCACGTCTTCGTATTAGGCGGAAGCACGATGATGTTTTTCTGCGTTTTATTTTATGTATTACCTGTAGCATAAGAAAAGGTCTCAGCTTTTATTATAGCTGAGACCTTTTTTACTTACTTTTTTAACTGACTTGCAATAATATCTTGCGTATATTTCGCTAATTCTTTAATATCCATATTTTCATATTGTTCTGCAGTGATTGGTTTCGAAATTGTGACTGTTGCATGCGCCGGCTTCATTCGATTACCGTTTGCTTCAAACATTTTATACGTTCCGTCCAATGTTACAGGTAAAATCGCTACACCCGCTTTTACAGCAAGATGGAAACTACCAGCCTTAAATTCTCCCATTTCACCACCCTTACTACGAGTACCTTCAGGGAAAATCACGATAGAGTGCCCTTGTTTTAACAGTTCAATCCCATTTTTAATGGCTTGCAACGATTGACGTCGATCTTTACGATCCATAAATACACAATTCATCATTTCCATCCATGTTGAAACAAGTGGAAACTTTTTAATTTCTACTTTCGAAACAAAGCCAATTGGCTTATTTAAATATCCTAGTAAAACAGGAATATCCATATCACTTTGATGATTACTTACAACCAGTACCGGCTTATCTTGTGGCACATTTTCGAGTCCATTCACTTGTATTGTTGATCCAACTACATGAATCATCTTCTTGCCAAACCAATTTGTTGTTTGATACACTAGCTGATCTTTTTCTTGTACTGGTAGTGTATGTATCTTTCGTTTTAAACGCCACATTCTTGGTGTAATACCAATTACAATTAAAATTAAGTACAAAATTTTAAAAAACGTCTGAATCATATAGAACCCCCACATATTGTCATTCCGTTCTTCATTATACTAGACAAACGAAGGAAAAAGAAGAAAAAATGTCCAAACGACAATCGTTTGGACATTTTTCATAATATAATAGATTAGAATTGTTTTGCTAACTCTTGAGCTTTTTCAATAGCTCTTTCTTTAATTTCAGGTGCTTGCGCAGGATTTGCGCTCATACCTTCTACTGCGATATATTCGACATCCGTTACTCCCATAAAGCCTAGTATTGCTTTTAAGTGATTGCGTCCAAAATCCACTCCTGCATACGGGCCTTCAGAATACACACCGCCTGTCGCTTGGATATGAAGTGCTTTTTTGCCTTCTAATAAACCGATCGGACCATTTTCAGTATATTTAAATGTTTTTCCTGCAATTGATAGGTTATCTAAGTATGCTTTTACAACTGGTGGATAGCTTAAATTCCACATCGGTGTTACGAATACATATTTATCTGCATGCATAAATGTTTCTAAGTTTCCGTTCATAGCTGCAATTTTTTGTTGTTGGCTTTCACTTAATGTTTCAAAGCCTTCTCCTGCTCCAAGTTTCCCCCAAGCAGCAAGCACTTCACCATCAATTGCAGGTACGTTTGTATGGAATAAATCAATCGTTAAAATTTCATCTTGAGGATTCGCTTGTTTGTATGCTTCAATAAATGCTTCTCCTACCGCCATACCGAATGATACTTCTGCTGGATTTGGATTTGCTGTAATAAATAATACTTTTGACATGTTCATTTCTCTCCCTTTTTCATAGATATCTTCAATTCGAGATTTTTAATAAAAAAGTAAATTACTTACCTTACGTAAGTAATAATACCTAATTAACGCTTTCTTGTCAATGAAAAAATAGTTGCTTTTTTTTAGTAAGTAAATAACCATATAGAAAAGGAGTTATCTCGCTTATAAACGAGACAACTCCTTTTCGATTACTATTGAAACACATGCTTTACTTTCTCAGCCGGAATACTACTTCCGCCTCTTCCTTTTACATCTTCAATCATCATTGTGATAATCATATTTGGAGAATTTGCATCAAATGCAACAAACCATCCTAACTCTTTTCCATCAGCATCTTTTGATTCTTTTAATTCAGCTGTTCCTGTTTTTCCAGCAAGTGTAATACCATCTAATTTTGCAACTTTACCCGTTCCTTCTGGATCATTTACAACTTTTATTAAAGAGTTTTTCAAAATATCATTGTTCTCTTTAGATATCACTTTTTCTTTCCACGCCTTTACTTGCTTATCATCTTTCACAAGATGCGGAGATGGAATATTTCCTTCATTTACAATTGGCGCATATGATAGTGCGACGTGTAGAGATGACATTAAAACTTGTCCTTGACCATATCCTGTATCTGCAAGTTGAATATCACCTTTTATGCCATCTTTTGCGATTTGCGACGTTGCAAATCCATATTCAATTGGTAACTTTTCACCTAGTCCAAATTTCTTCGCTTCTTCTGTAAATTTATCTTTACCAATTTTCAATGCTTCCTGCGCAAAATAAATGTTATCGGAATACATCATTGCTTTTTCAAAATCTACTGGATTTGCATCTTTTACTCGCGTTACATAATAGTTACCCCAAGAAGAATCTTTTGCCCATTTCATACCATCAATTTTAAGAGATTCTTTCGGATCAAGTGCTTTTGTTTCAAGACCAATTGCTCCTGTAATCGGTTTGAAAACTGAGCCCGGTGCGTATACTTGTGTAAAGCGATTTGTCATCGGCTTTTTCGGATCATTGTTTAAAGCTTCTCGCTCTGCTTTCGCTGACTCTCTCATATAAACATTCGGGTTGTATGATGGACTACTTACAAGCGCAAGTGTTTCCCCTGTTTTCGGATGGACCGCTGCACTTGAACCTGCTTCGCCCTTCATTTCTGCATAAATTTTTTGCTGTAAGTTCCCATCAATTGTAAGGGTGATATTTTCGCCATCTTTCGCTTGTTTTTTAGCAAGCTCTTTTAATTCTTTTCCTTTTGCATCGGCAATATAAACACGTCCGCCTTTTTCACCACGGAGTTTTTCTTCAAAAACATTTTCAAGGCCTGTTTTTCCAATCGGCTCATCAGCCTTATATCCTTTTTCTTCTAACTTTTTCAAATCCTCTGCATTTACTTTACCCATATAGCCAGTTAAATGAGCAGCGGCTTCTCCTAAAGGATATGTCCGAGCATTTACTGTGCGTATCGCTACACCAGGCATTGAAATGTAATCTTTTTCATTTGCACCTTCTGGTAAAATAGAAAGTGGTACATAGTAACTTGGTTTTACCCACTTCGCTGTTAATTTCTTTTCGATATCTTCAACTGGCGTTTGTAATAATTTCGCTAACGTTTCTTTCGTTTGTTGTGCTGATTCGCCTAATTTCTCAGGTACAATTCCAACTTCTGCACCTTTCCCATTTATAGCCAATCCGCTTCCATTTCGATCATAAATTTCACCGCGCTTTGGCAAAAATGATTGTACAAGCACTTTATCATCTTGTTTCATAGTTGGAAAAATAAATGATGGATTCCAATCCACTTTCCAAACGTCTTTATCTCCATCTTTTTCTTTCACAAGTTTTGCCTCATTTTCAAACGAGATTTTTCCACCAATTGTATCCATACTTACTTTAAAAGGTACATTCGCATTGTTTTTCTCATCTTTTTTATCTTCTTTTTTCGGTTCTGCAGCCACTTTTAAATTTTTCACCGCAATTCCCGTATACACATTTTCATATTTTTTTACAAAATCATCTTTTGAAATGGACTGCTTTGCCTCTTTTGATAACTGACCATACATTTTATCAAACTTTTTGTCATTCCATGCTTTTACATATGTATCCATCGCTTGTTCTGGCTTCTCTTCTTTCCCACAACCCACTACTAGTAGCAATGAAAAAATAAGAAGCATTCCCCATATCTTTTTCACATTTTTTCCTCCTTTATATTTCAATACTATCATACTATAAAAATCCAATTTTATAAATTTAATCCAACAAAAAAAACGACGCACTATGCGCCGTTCTTTATATTCTCATTATAACATTCAGAAAATTTTTATATAAGCCTTTGTTTTTATTTTTTCCTTTCTTAATATAGAATCAGAAAGGAGTGAATCTAAAATTGTGGCATGCACTTAGAAAAGACAATAATCTCTGTATATACTTTTTGGGGAGATTTATTTCTAATCTTGGAAACCATTTTTCATTCTTTGCACAATCTATTGCAGCATACATGTTTACTAATACTTTATCTTCCGTAGGTCTTCTATGGATAATCCGCGGCGTTGCTAGTTTACTTACTATTCCGTTAGGCGGTATAGCCGCTGATTTGTATAACCGGAAAAAGATTATATTATTTACAGATATGGCAAGTGCGGCTACTTCTTTTTGTTTTATTCTTTTAAATTCATCAAACTATATATGGCTTTTACTTATTCTTTCCCCTATTTCTCAAATAATCAATCGCTTCTTTGATCCGGCAGCAAAAGCTTCCTTTAAGCAAATTTCATCTCATACACCGCTACATATATCTAACTCATGTAATGCGATATTAGGACAAATTACTATCATTTTAGGGCCGCTTCTTGCTACAGGCATTTATGCGATAACAAATGGAAATATACAATTTTTATTTGTTTTAGATGCAATTTCTTTTCTTGTCAGTTTTATCTGTATTTCCTTTGTCCAATTTGGGGCGCAAGAAAAACAACAGCAACTGCCTTTCCACATAAACGCTCTAAAAGGATTTCAATACGTCTTCGTGAAAAAAAATCTCTTATATATTCTCTTATTCATGACTCCAATTGCATTTGGCGGAAAAGTTTTTGAAGTGTTAGTGCTAGAACTGAGTAACCAATATTGGGGCACGATTAAACTTGGAAGTATGGGAGTATATTTAGCAATTTTTGCTGCAGGAGGTATATTAGGAGCGACACAAGTATCAAAATACCGAGAACAGCTAAACAATAAGAAAGCTTATATGAAATTCATAAGTATGAGCGGCATTTTATTTCTTTTATTAGGTATGCCCTCTCCAGTTCTTAGCATCATTGCAACCTTTTTACTAGGCATTACCTTTAATCAAAGTGTTGTATTGGCGCAAATCTACATTCAACAGTCATGCGAAGAACAGTATTTAGGGCGAGTATTTGCAACATGGACATTACTCGCTGTTTTAGGCGGAGGAATAGGAGCTTATTTATCTGGACTACTACATGATATCTTTGACATAAAAACAGCCTTCTTTGTAACAGGATTCTGTATGTTACTTCCTCTCTGCATCACTTTACTAAAGACATTTCATCATAGGCAACAGCAAAAGAAGATTGGTATGTAACACACCAATCTTCTCTCTTTTTATTTCCTTCTACCGTACACATGATAAGCATATGTATATGGATTTTTCTCATCTGTCACGCCTTGTATTACAGATATTTCTTTCCACTCATTGTCGTTTATTTCTGGGAAAAATGTATCACCTTCAAATACATCATCGATTTTTGTAATATACAAGCGATCGGCAAAAGGAAGCACTTCTTTAAAAATTTCTGCACCGCCAATTACAAAGAGTTCATCAATCATTTGCTCGTCCATTTTCTTCACATCATCAATAGAATGAATGACTTCACAGCCTTCCATTTCAAAATTTTGATTACGAGTTAAAATGATATTTGTTCTGCCAGGTAACGGTCTGCCAATCGATTCAAACGTTTTTCGTCCCATTATAATCGGATGACCCATCGTTACTTTTTTAAAGTACGCCAAATCTGCCGGAAGATGCCAAGGTAATTGATTGTCTTTACCGATTAGTCGATTTTTATCCATTGCTACAAGTAATGAAATCATATATATCCCCCTATCTTTGTTTACACAGCTACTGGTGCTTTAATTGCTGGATGTGGGTCGTATCCTTCTAAAGTAAGATCACTCATTTCAAAATCAAAGATAGACTTCACATCTGGGTTTAGCTTTAACGTTGGGAATGGACGTGGCTCACGTGCTAATTGTGTTTTCACTTGTTCAAAATGATTTGTGTAAATATGAGCATCACCAATTGTATGAACAAATTCTCCTACTTCTAAGCCACACTCATGAGCAATTAAATGTGTTAATAAAGAATAACTCGCTATATTAAACGGAATACCAAGGAAAATATCACCACTGCGTTGATATAACTGACAAGATAATTTTCCGTCAGCCACGTAAAACTGGAATAACGTATGACAAGGCGGCAATGCCATACTTGGTATATCTTCCGGATTCCATGCAGACACAATAAGACGGCGAGAATCAGGACTTTTCTTAATCATATCAATTACATCTTGTAATTGATCAAGAGTTTCCCCGACAGTCGTTTTCCATGCACGCCACTGCTTCCCATACACATCACCTAAATTACCGTAACTCTTTGCAAACTCATCATCTTCTAACACCTTTGCTTTAAACAATTCCATTTGCTCTTCGTATTGCTTATTAAACTCTTCATCTTGCTGGGAACGAAGTCCAAAATCCGTCATATCTGGACCTGTATATGCATCGCTCTCTACCCAGTTCTTAAACGCCCATTCGTTCCAAATATTATTATTATGCTGCAGCAAATAACGAATATTTGTATCACCTTTCATAAACCAAAGAAGTTCGCTCGCTACTAAACGAAACGGCACACGTTTTGTCGTAAGTAACGGAAAACCTTGACTTAAATCAAAGCGCATTTGATACCCAAATACAGATACTGTTCCTGTACCAGTGCGGTCTTCTTTTCTCGTACCGTTTTCCATAACATGACGGCACATATTTAAATATTCATACTCTGCGTGTTTCATCAAGTAACCTTCTTTCACAATTGCTTTATGTAACATTATTTTTTCCTATATGGAGTTTATCATATATGCCTTCGAATTTCACACGGACTTTTTTATAAAAACTCTTTAATATAGAATACACACGCAAAAACTCATTATTTAAATATTTTTACACCTTTAAAATCTGACATACTTTCGTCAATCTTTCTGCTAAAAAGAAAAAGGGATTTCCTATCTATTTCAAGAAACTATAGTGCGGTAGTAAAAATATATGAGTGGAGGTTTTACTATGCAAAAAACTGAAATGCCTCTTACAAGTAAATTACATACGACAATCCAAAACATGATGAAAGATTTAAAGGTCCCTGGAGCGGCAGTAGCCATCGTAAAGAATGGAGAGGTAATGCTGTCAGAAGGTTATGGGTACCGT
Source organism: Bacillus sp. S10(2024) (assembly GCF_050473865.1). NCBI lineage: Bacteria > Bacillati > Bacillota > Bacilli > Caryophanales > Bacillaceae > Bacillus > Bacillus sp. S10(2024). The sequence goes on from NZ_JBFLUR010000002.1 coordinate 1,527,829, forward strand.
GATACAAAAAATAAAAAACCCGTTACACCAAAAACATTATTTGCAATCGGTTCCGCAACAAAAGCATTTGGTACTTTTTCTTTAAGCTTGCTCGAGCAGCAGCAAAAATTTAATTGGGATACACCAGTACAATCGTATATTCCAACTTTTTCACTTCACGATCCACTAGCAAGCGCACAAACAACAGCTCGTGACCTTGCATCTCACCGCACCGGTGTCAGTCGCCACGATTTACTATGGCGCGCAGACTCCTTAAGTAGAAAAAATATCGTTGAAAACCTTCGCCACTTAGAGCTAGATGCGCCGTTCCGCTCTGCATTTTTATATAACAACTTAATGTATGCTACAATTAGCTCTATTGCAGAAAATATTACAAATGAAACCTGGGAACAATATACAACAGAACATATTTTAAATCCACTTCAAATGGAACATACAAACTTCTCAGTAACCACTTCACAAAAATCAAATGACCATGCACTTCCTTACATCGAGAAAGATGGAAACATAACAGAAGTACCTTTTTGCAATCTGAATACAATTGGTGCTGCTGGATGTATGAACTCTAATATTGAGGATATGGCAAAATGGGTGTTACTGCATTTAAATAAAGGAAAAGTTGGCGAACATGAACTTCTTGCGCAAAATCTGCTTGAGCAAATGTATACACCGCATATCCCGATTCCAGATGCACCAATGTTCACTATGCCAGAAACTCTAGTAAACAGTTACGGTCTTGGCTGGTTTATTACTGCCTATCGCGGCCATAAGGAAATCTATCACGGAGGGAATATCGATGGATTTTCAGCATTTGTCTCCTTTATGCCAGAACATAATATTGGTCTTGTCATATTAACGAACCGTGGTAACACGTTACTCCCTCCATATCTTGCACATCAAATTTATGATGAATTGCTTGAATTAGAACCAATTGACTGGCACAAACGTTCGATAGAAGATACGGAAAAGTTTCAAGAAATGATGAAAGAAATGAACAAACCGCTACCACAAGTAAAGGAAACTGTTCTTTCCCATCCGTTAAAAGATTATACAGGAACGTTCGAACACCCTGCTTACGGCACAATTGAAGTACACAAACGAAATGAATCATTAAATTTAAAATTTGCGTCATTCGACATTGAAATGAACCATCACCACTATGATATGTTCAATACGAAATGGAATCTTTTCCAAGTAGAAATGGACATATTAATTTCTTATGAAATGAATCCAGCTGGTGAACTGCATGAACTGAAAGTACACCTCCCAGCAACGTTAAGCACCAAGCCACTTCTGTTTACGAAAATAAATAACTAGCATTTTTATTTTTGTAATTTTTCTCAAAACAAAAAAAGTACATCACTCTTCTATATAGTGGTGTACTTTTTTGTTTCATAAGACCTCTACGTAACCTCATGTACAGTAACAAATATTTCTAACCAATTTTTCATATACAAGGACAGAATATAAAAGATATGAAGTTTCTTTAAGCAAGTTATTTTATATATTCCAAGGGTTAATATTTATATCATTATTATATTTATAATCAATTTTTTCTTTTCCACACTTTTCACACTTATAAAAGCTAGCTGTCCCCATCTGCCCTGTTTTAAAATTTTCACTACCCTGAGTGTTAATGAATATATACTTGTGTATACATTTTGGTTCTCTTACTTTATTCAACCATTTTCCTAACATAAAGCAATCACTCCTTTAGAGGATATTCCTCCTTCATTTCTACATTTAGAAAATCCTACAAAAGATTTCCAATCAATGAACACGTTACCTTACTCTCTTTGCATTAGCCTTAACTCACGGCGTACAAGAGGTAACGAATTAGAAAATTCATTTTTTACACTTTCCAAAATTAATCTTCATAACATATTTTGTAGAAACTTATACGAAAGTGAGTTGAGTAATAATGTTTTATCCTTATCTTAACAACCAAATGAGAATTCCTGCTGGGTATGGTGCTAGTGTAACGCAAAGTGGAGCGCAAAGTACAATTCAAGCTGTTCAACAAGCATTACAAGCACAACAACAGGCGCAACAAATGCAACAAATGCAACAAATGCAACAAAGTATGCAACCTTATTACTTGCAATATTATTATCCAATGCATAGTACACAATATGGAATATCTATTTCAACGATTCCGTATGGAACTGAATACAATTTATAATAAATAATAATAAAAAATAATAGCTGTTTAACGGATACTTACTCATGTCCGTAAAATTTGATCCTTTTGAGGATTATCGTAATGAAGGAAAACGAAAGTGGTACAAATTCAATAAAAAAAGCTAGCAATAGCTAACTGCTCTACAAAAGATATATAAGATCGCTTCGCTGAAACTAGCTGTAGTATAAACGGGCTTTGAAATATTATGCAGTGGAGAGAAAAGGATAAATAATTTTAGACTGTTCCAATTTGATTTTGATCAGCTACATCTGAATCAAATGTATTCGTACCGCTTACACCGTTAAAAGTATTAAGAACAAAAGCAACGTTAGATGAACCGGATCCGTTATAAGCTTTCGTATTTTCTTTCGGAGATACATTATAAAAGTCTCCTAAGTTAAAAGAACCATTACTATTTTGTACGACTAAGTTTCCAACAAGAGACGGCATATTTTCACCTACTTTATCAAGGATTGTTTAAATCACTATATGATTCATTCTGTGAAAGGGTTCGACTGCAATTTACTCATGGAATTGCGAAGAGATTAAAACAAAAATCTCATTTTAAAATTTCTCCAATAATACCCTTCATTTGATGAACCCCTAAATCGGTATTTGTCATAATAACTACACCTGTTTCTAAATATGGATAAGCTACGAGCATACTTTGAAATCCTATCCCCCAACCAAGTGAAGAAAATTCAATTTCTTGTCCTGTACCATCAAGAAAAACACCTAAACCCGCCCATTCTTTACAGCCTTGTGAAGTAATGAGTTCTTTTACCTGAATCTCAGAAAGACCAATTTTACTTTTACCTTTTAACGAGTTCATTACTTCAATTACCAAAATAGCTAAATCTGTTGGTGTTGTCCAAAGTCCGGAAGCTGCTGGATATGGATAAATTGGATATCTGCTCGAAACGACTTCTCCTTTTTTATTATGACCACAAGAAAATTGTCTATTACTTCCAGTTAATGCTATTGGTCCAAATGTGCTGTTTTTCATACGTAACGGTTCAAATATAAGCTCATCTATTAACACCTCAAAAGGTTTACCACAAACATCTTCTATTACTTGTTGTATGATACAAAAACCTGCATCGGAATATTGAAAGTCACTTTCTGGTTCATAATTCACTTCAATACGTTCTTTACAATATGGTGTTTTCCCTTCTAATAATTCACCCATTGTAAGTTCGTCTAGAGTGGAATTATATTCGCAAAAACTCCCTTCAGGATCGATAATTCCAGATTGATGGCTAAGTAATGTTCGTAACGTAACCTTTTTATTTTGCGTATATTCATTTTCAAAAAGCTTCCAAGATATAAGTCTATTATTTATATCCTCATCTAAATGAAAGATTCCTTGTTCGGTTAACTTTAAAACTAGCATTGCTGTTAAAAACTTACTAATCGAACAAGCATTAAAAATAGAATTACTGTTTACATTTCTATTCGTTCCCGCTTTCATGACACCAAGCTCTTTTGTCATATGCACCTCACCATCTTCAATGAAAGCAATGCTTAAACCAGATACATTATAGTGCTCCATACGCTCTGAAATATTTATATTCCTTAATTCCATATCAAATCCACCTCCATATTATCCCATGTAAATTTTAACAAAAGAATGTATGTTCGTAAATTGTTTTTATCTTTATCCCGCAAGCGTCATTTGTTTTTGCATATCATTTTCTTTACTACTAATCTGGCAAATCGAAGTACTTAATGCTATCCTAGAAGGATTAACCATCGTCATGAAAGAGGAACTTACGTTTTGAATACAAGCTAATAAGACTGGAGATAATCCAACTTGAACTGCAGTCTGTGTTTGTAATTTGATAAACATTGTATTTGATGCAGTATTACTTCCTGTTAAAAAACCTATATAAGGAAGGACGAGAATCTTTGCCTTACAAATGATGAGGGGAAATTCCGATAATATTATGTTATGTCAACCTCATATGAATGAGGTATTCGTGTTTATAAATTATGTTGGACAAGCATACAAGCAAAAAACTCCTTTTTCATTTAATATACTAAATATAAATAAAGGAGTTTGATAATTTATGGTACCACCAGGACCATCATCCGGAACAATTCTAGATCTTGCAACAAATACTATTACTGTTTTAAGTACGGGAGTTTATAGTATCGAATTTAGTATTGTTATTGCTATAGCTGTCAATGCTAGCGCCCAATCCGAAGTTGTGACAGTTATTGCAAATGTTAATGGCGTAGATGATTTGACAAGTTTTGCGGCTTTTATAATCAATCCAATAGATAATGCTTTTCTAACTATTGGATGGACCCCATCTAAAACCATACAGCGAAATCTCAATGCAGGAGATCAAGTATCTCTTCGTTTTACTTCAGTTGCTGGTGGTGGTTCAGGAGTTTCCGGTTATGACAATCCTTCACTTATTGTTACAAAAATTGCATAAGGTGAATGAAACAAACAAGCAATGCTCCTCCTAGGCATTGCTTGTTTTGAGATGAAAGTCTCTACTTTCCTATTACATCCTTTTTGATGTATTTCTTAATAAAGAGTGAATCATTCTTGCTAATTTAAGTGTTAAGAGAATTTCCGATAATCTTGATCATAGTATCCTCTTCTAATTATAGTTTGTTTAACTAATAGAAGTCATTCTCCTTATACTCCATTTACATCTCCATATTCGGCGCATACACAACTTCTAAGATGTAACCGTTTGGATCATAAAAATCTACTGTATAATATCCTTCTGAATACTCTTTTACTTCTATTGGACCACGAATGATTGTAGCTTGAACATTATGTAAAAAACTTACTACTTCATCAACTACAGAACGATTCATTGCTTGATAACAAATATGTCTTGGCCCTAATGTTCGTACAAGCTCTGCATCAATCTCTTTAAAATAAATTTCTGTTTTCCCTGTACTAAAAGCCGTTTCATTTAGTTGTTTCCAGCCAATAATCGAAAATAATTGACGATAAAATTCAATAGACTCCTCTAAGTTTGCTACCCAAAATTCAATATGGTGAATACCTGGTTCAAACGTTTTTTCCGACATACTCCCTTGCTCCCTTTCCCGCTTCACATTATTTCGAATGTACAACACTTACAATTTCTTCTGGTACATGTACTATGTAATTCGGAGATTCAGCCTGTACTGTTTCTATCACATCATATCCCCAACTTACCCAAATCACTTCTACACCAATTTTTTTGCAAGATACAATGTCTCGAAGTTCGTCTCCTACGTAAATCACATCGGAACTTTTTAGTTTCTTTTCTTTTAGAAATTTCTTTATCATTTTATCTTTTCCGAATATATTATGGGAACAAAAAACATTATGAATATAATCAATTTCATTCTGACGTAAAAATTCCCGAATATGTTCCTCAGCGTTCGATGATACAATGACAATTTCATAGCCACTCTCTTTCAACGTCTGCAAAACATCTCTAATTCCATCAAATAAAGAAAGGCTTTGAATCGATGGCTGATATAATTTATAGAACTCTAATGCAATCATAGGAATTTTATATAAAGGCACGTGAAGCAATTTACATCTCTCTGGAATTGATAACTTCCGTAATGCCTCAACATCCTCTTCTTTTACCTGTTTAAAACGGTGTTTCTCTGCTATTTCATTAAAAATAGGAATAAAGATATCTTTAGAATCTACTAAGGTACCGTCAAAATCAAACATAACATATTTACTCATTGCCAATGCTCCTTGCTATCATATTCTTTACACCTAAGAATTCTCTTTCAAATTGATATAACCTTTTGTTTACAAAAAAGAACAAGGTATATCTCCTTGTTCTCATTTTTCTATGACAGCCATTGCGGCGGTGTATTCGTATTCCAATAAATATCACCAAGCTCGTGGTGTGCTATAAAGTCATCATCATAACGATGATAATGAAAATTAAAATAATAACCATCTTGCGGTGGATGATCTCTTCTTACGTGAAAACGAAGTAAGTCATCTCCAGTTTTTGTATTATAAACATGGAAAATCTTTTCATTTTTCCCACCGGCTGGTTTTTGTGAAATTGCTAAAGACTGCAGTGAATCTTCTGGTGTATGATTCGCAAGGTCTGCAAGTGCTTCTTCTATTTTCGGCAATATAATATCTTTAAACTCATCTTCAATTACTGGACCGATTTTCGATCCGAACTTCTCCATCGATTGCCGCTCTGCTTCTTGCATCGCATAGGAAAGGAATGCTTCTGAGCTTATATCGTTTAAATTCTCATCCAGTGTATACGACGGTTGTTCTAGATTTTGTTGTTTTGTAGGCTTGTCCGCTTTTGCAGTACCAAGCAGTACAGAAGGAGGTGTTACTAATCCAAATGTTAATACAGTAATTAACGCGACGAGTGTCTTTTTCATCCAATTTGGCATGTTGTATCCCTCCCTTTCTTTTTATATTTTTATAACTATTTCTTCTATTATACAAAATGATGCCAATTTTTGCACTTTACAAATTTATTAATGTTAACATCATTTGAATATAGAATAGTAAGATTTCATATAATAAATATAATTCCCTGATTTGACTAGGAGGGTTTCCATTTGACACTTGACCTTCTCTTTTCAGCCGTAAGCATTTGTGTTCTAATTTATTTTATGTATGTGTCGATTACGGATTAAAAAAAGAGCTACCTAGCTCTTTTTTTATTAGGAACAAATAAAATCCACACTGTTAGTCCAATTGCAATCCCTGCACAAACTACAGCAGGAATCAAATAAAAATGAGCTAGTGCTGCAATGCCGTATACACATAAAGCGGGTATAAAGAGATATGCCTTTGCTTTCTGTGACAGCCAAAGTTTCTTCCCTTCCGAACAATATAACTGTAAAAATAGTTTCCCTGAAAAAACTTTCCATTTTCCACTCGAATAACGATAGATTGCAAATAACGCAAACGAAATAATGATTGCAGCAATCCACCACGGCGTACGCCAAATGGCAATTGCGCTTAAAATGATAATCTGAATGTAAAAACCACTTGCATCACCCGAACGAAAATATTCCTTTAGAAAAGCTTCAATGATTCTAGCGTCATTGTCCTTTCCTAATAATATACGTTTAGAACGCGGAAATAACCACGGCTTCGCTGTATTTGTAGGTTTTTGTACTTGGCCCCCTATTTCCATTATTTGTGATGTCCATCTCATTGCTTCTCCTTTTTCTTTTTCAGTTTCTTTAAAGAAGAAGCGATGGTACTCCATTTTTTCTTTTACTAAGAAAAAATTTATGATAAAGAGAAGGAGGAAGAACAAAATCGCATAAAAAGACTGTTGTAATATGTATCTACATGTTATGCCTACATATACAATACCTATAAAAAAGAAAATATTTTTAATAATAATCACTTGCCACTGTTTATAAAACCGAACATCAATATACCGTTGTATCAAGGAAACTGTGAAACGAAAGCAAGTCAAAAAGACAAAGCAGCTAAAAGCCTGTATTCCCGTTCCATGTAAACCTTTCAAAAAGATGGGTAAGAATAGTATTATTACAAGTGCACTTGTAAAACAAATACGACAAAAAGAATAAACCATTCCATATTTCATCATTTGTTTAATCCGATTTGGAAATTGAATTAAAAACAAACTATCTGCTTGTTCCAAAAACGAACGTACACTTCTTGAAAACGTTGTGCTGTAAAGGATAAAAAGTCCGATAACCCAATATATTACATCTTCATTTTCCGGTCCATTTTTCCAAAGTGAGGTGTAATATATCCAGCTAAATACAAGTGCTGGAACAACTGCATATAATGCGATTGTCCAATCGACAACAGAACGCACCGCTTTCCATTTTCGTTTTAATTCATAGAATAGCCTCTTATAAAATAATTTTCTAATCATGTTTCTCCCGCCTTACAATCACATCAAAACAATCTAACAATGTGCCTTCTCGCATGTTAGCAAGCGTTTGAATACTACGTAAATCTCCATTTGCAAATAACGTTCCTTCTGAAATTAATAAGAAACGCTCACATATTCTTTCTGCTGTATCTAACACATGTGTGCACAGTAAAATACCTACTCCCCGTTCCTTTTCTTTATACAAAAAATTGAGAAAATCACGAGTTGCCGTTGGATCTAACCCAATAAACGGCTCATCAATAATATAAAAATCAGGCTCTGTTAAAAAAGCTAAAATGAGCATTGACTTTTGTTTCATTCCTTTTGAAAACTTCGACAAATATTCATGCTTATGCTTGTCCATCCGAAATGTATGCAACAGCTCATCCGCCTTTATTTCCCAGCTTCCTGATTCTACATCCCTAGCAGCCATTAAAAGTTCAATATGTTCCCATAATGTTAAGTAATCATAATACGTCGGATGCTCTGGAACATAGGCATACGGATTCTTTTTTTCTCCAAATGAGACTTCCCCGTCCATATGCGCCAATAAGCCAAGAATCGCTTTTATCGTTGTACTCTTTCCTGCTCCGTTTGCACCAATTAAAGCAACGAGTTCACCTTGTTCAATTGAAAAGGCAATATTATGTATCGTTTGTTCTCCAGCTTCGTATCCAGCTGAATTTATATTTACTTGCAGCAACTATATCCCTCTCCCTATATAAACTTACAATAAATTTCTATGAAAATAATAACATATTTTTCAAGGGAAAAAATGCCCCATAGCAAAGACACCATCCATATGCAGGAAAATAAGCTAAATAATAGAATACTTTATATTCTGAGCACAAAATATTTTTTATTATTCCATGCACACCTTCTTATAAAATACTTCTATCAAACAACGAGAAAGGATATTTACTATGACAATTAAACTAAACATTGAAGCTATTTTCATCGACCGTGACGGTACAATCGGCGGCGATACAACGATTCATTATCCCGGAGAGTTTCAGTTATTCCCATTCACTGAGATGGCTCTAAATAAGCTAAAAAAACAAAACATACAACTATTTTCCTTTACAAACCAACCGGGCATTGCGGATGGCAAAGCAAAAACTGAAGACTTTATTCAAGAATTAGAAGCATTCGGCTTTGATGACATCTATCTTTGTCCCCACCGGCATAGTGATGGCTGTGATTGTCGTAAACCAGAAACAGGAATGCTCCTTCAAGCAACGAAAAAACATCATCTTGATTTAACAAAATGTGTTGTAATCGGTGATAGATGGAGTGACATTGTTGCAGGTATACAAGTCGGTGCCACAACGATTTTAGTGCAAACAGGTGCTGGATACGATGCTCTGCATACATACCGTCATAAATGGGCGAACATGAATGCTGATTATATTGCCAAAAATTTAGAAGATGCTGTTTCATGGCTTCTTTCGCATTCTATATGAAAACAAACCAGCAATGCCACGTAAAACGGCATTGCTGGTTTGTCATTCCACTCGCTTTGCATACCTCACTGCAAAAATATGAAAACTATCTCTTTATGAAATGCTTGTCCTTACATATCCATATGTTATGAAACAATATTGCAATATGCTTGGATATTTATCACTAGTTATAAATGTTTTTTATAAAGTTAATTCATAATGGAAATAGCGATCATCTCTTATATAACCATTGCCTACATATAAATGCTGTGCTGTTGCATTATCGACTTCTGTTTGGAGCTTTAATCCTTTTGCCCCTGTCTCTACTGCAAATTGCTTCGCCTTTGCTAAAAGATCTTTCCCTACTCCAGTTCCTCTTGCCTCACTTCGTACAAATAAATCATTTAATATCCACAGCTCTTTCATCGAAATAGAAGAAAAAGAAGGATATAGCTGCGTAAATCCAACGTATTTCCCATCTTCTACTGCTACAAAGATAACAGATTCTTTTCGTTCTATACGTGCACGTAAAAATTGTTCAGCACCTTCAATATTAGAATCTTGTCGATAAAACATGCGGTACTCATTAAATAATGATGCTACTCCTTGTAAGTCTTCCATAGTTGCTTGATATATTTTCACTTCTCTTCGCTTCCTTTCCAATAGTTCTTCATTAACTCCGTTGCCCAATCTGGCTGCTTGATGTCTTCATTTGGTAAAAACTCTTTCATAACTGGTTTCACATCTAAAATAGGGGTACCATCAATCGCATCTAATCCTTGCACAACTAAGCGCTTTCCTTCCCTTCGTACTACTTTTACAATCGTAGCACCTAATCGATTCGGACGATTTTTCCCCCGTTGTACAAAAATACCGATTTTTGGATACTCTTTATTATTTCGAGGGTGTCTTGCCGTGTACTGAATGTTCTCTTCTCTCACTCTATTAAAATAAAAAATTACTTCAATATGTGAAAATTGTTCAACCCCTTGCAAACTCTCTTCTGTATACAAATCTGTCATTTCTATAACAGATTCAACTTCTCCCCACAAATCATCTTCTACACTGATTCGTTCATTATGTACAAAAGCGATCGGTTGTAACGAAAACATCGTATCCCCCCTTTTTGTAACCACTTACATTATAATATATTCTCCGAATATTTTCCATGAATAATACTCCAGTTTACATAATAATATTATTTATAGAAACAAAAGGGAATAAGTAGCACTCTCTTTTATCTGAAAATTATACAAGACCTGTTAAACTATACATGCCAATTACAACAAATACAGCTACTGTTTTAATAATTGTAATTGCAAAGATATCCCGATATGATTGTTTATGAGTTAACCCTGTTACTGCAAGTAATGTAATAACAGCTCCGTTATGCGGCAATGTATCCATTCCTCCTGATGCCATTGCAATAATACGATGCATCACTTCTAACGGGATATGGAACTGCTCTGCAGCTGCAATATACTTATCAGACATTGCGCTTAATGCGATCCCCATCCCCCCGGAAGCCGAACCTGTTATACCTGCAAGTACATTTGTTGTAATGGCTCCGTTAATTAGTGGATTTGTAAAAGTAGTTGAAATACCATCACGAATTACACCAAATCCTGGGAGAGATGAAATTACACCACCAAATCCATATTCTGCCCCTGTATTCATTGCTGCTAGTAACGCGCCACCAATACTAGCATTTAACCCTGTTTGAAAGTCTACAAATACACGTTTCCAATTTAATAATAATGTTGCAATAATCCCTGTGATAAGTGCTAATTCTACTGACCATACTCCAAGCACCCCAGACAACTCTACTTTCCCAAAACTCTTTAAACCAATGGATGTAAAATCAAAGCCATTTGGATACCATTTTGGAATAACAATTGTAAAAATTTTATTCATGACGCCGACTAAAATAAGCGGTACGAAAGCAAGCACTTGTCGAAGTGGGGTAATTTCAGCCGATGGCAGTGATCGTTTTACACCTTGTTCCGTTTCGATGGATGCTGCCATTTCCGTATGTCCATCGCCAAATCCATAATACCCTTCTCCTTGCGCTTCTGCTTTGCGACGTCGACTTTCTAAATACACCATACCGACAATAAAAATAAAAATAGCTCCTGTAATTCCTAATAACGGGCCAGCATAAATATCTGTCTTGAAAAATGTTGTCGGAATAACATTTTGAATTTGCGGTGTTCCTGGAAGCGCATCCATTGTAAATGTAAGCACACCAAGTGCAATTGTACCTGGAATGAGTCGTTTCGGTATATTTGCTTCACGAAACAAATTAGCTGCAAATGGAAAAATAGCAAATGCCACTACAAATACACTAACACCACTATAGGTTAAAATCGCTCCCATTAATACAATCGCCAGTATGGTCCGTTTTACACCAACAATTTGAATAATTGTTTTTGCGATTGACTCTGCGATTCCTGAAATCTCAACTACTTTTCCAAAAATCGCTCCTAGTAAAAACACAGGGAAATATAATTTAATGAAACCAACCATTTTCTCCATAAAAATATTTGAGAAAAAAGGCAAAACATAAGTCGGCTCTGTTAACAAAACAGCAAACAGTGCACAAATAGGCGCGAATAAAATAACAGAAAATCCGCGATATGCCACAAACATAAGCATACTAAGTGCCAGTAAAATAATGACTAATTCCATGATCTTCTCCTTTCTAATTTCCGAGGAAATATTTATAGAATTTTCAGTTTATTTAGTAGAATTCCACTTTATAAATGAAATTCCTTTTTCAAGCATCAAATATAGTCATTTTTTTACAACGCCACTATTAAAAAAAGATAAGGAAATGACCTTATCTTTTCAATCTGTTACTTGTTTTACCGCATAATGAAAATTCTTTAAACTTTCTACATCTTTACTAATATGAGTAGCTCCTGCTGTCACTAACTCTTCTTTACTACCGTACCCATACATGACTCCAATAGAATCGATACCAACTTGGCGCGCACCAATTATGTCATACTCTCGATCTCCTACCATAACTACATGCTCTTTCTCTAAATTATCATATGTATGTAAAATATGCTGAATTATTTCTGCCTTTGCAATGCGTGTTCCATCTAAATTACTACCGACAATCTCTTCAAAATAATGCGCCATCTGAAAGTGTTCCAAAATTTGTTTTGCAAATACAGTTGGCTTAGACGTTGCCACAAATAATCGCTTTCCTGCATCCTTTAATTCTTGTAAAACACTAGGAATATGCTCATATACATGATTTTCAAACATTCCCTTCGTTTTAAAATATTCACGGTAATACGTAACTGCATCTATTACTTGTTTTTCATTCATTCCATATATATTCGCAAATGAATGTTGAATCGGCGGACCAATAAAAGAAAGTAATTTGTTATCATCCTGCTCATCAATCCCCATTTTTCGCAAGGCATATACAATTGAATTTACAATACCTTCTTTTGGGTCTGTTAATGTGCCATCTAAATCGAATAAAAAAGTTGTATACATTTATTCTCCTCCGCTCACTTTACTTTATATGTTACAATCCAAAAACATGTATTCATATGAATCTCTAAATCTACTGCAAATGGTTCGAAAATAGCTGTAAGTTCTTCTTTCGAATAATAATTTTTTATTACTTCATATTGCTGGCCATCTGCTAATGAACGAATTTTATATGTATTTTCATCACCTGGCTTAAAAATAAGTGTTCCACCAATTCCTTCGTTATACATATTATCCGCCATACATACAATAGATCCTTTGTCTAAAACCGCATGAAACTGTTCTAAAAAAGAGAAAATATTTTCTTTCGGAATATGAGAAAACCAAAAATTTGCGTATGCTCCATTAAATGTTTTTGCTAACTGATTTAGTTTATATGCATTTCCTTGTACAAAAGAAACTTTCGATGGCACAAGTTTCTTTTCTTTCGCTAAAATTAGTACTTCTTCCGAGTAATCAATCGCAGTAATGTGCTTAGCTGTCTCAGCAACATATTGTGTCCAGTATCCTGTACCGCAAGCAACCTCGAGTACATCCTTCCCTGCAAACTTTTCTTTCAAAACATCTTTTACTTCTTTTAATTCTGTCTGTCTAATAGGGTCATCTCGAAAATATACTTCTTCATAACTCTTTGCTCGGTTACTATAATATGTTTTCATTCCAATCCCCCTTGTCATCCTAACCACAACTCTCACCATTTTACAAAACAATCACTTTAATGTAAATATTCTGTCAATAAAAACAACATAAGTCACCTTCTAACAAAAAAGTAAGATGTACAAATTCTTTCCTATCATGTATGATTAGATTTATTTTCCAAATTTTAATAAATGGTGAATACATATGACAACAAAATTAATTTTCATAGCAGTTTTTACAATTATCATTCATGCAGTAGAAACAAGTTCTTATAGCATCCGACTCGCAGGCATTCGGTTAAAAAAGATTGCTGTTTCCTTATCTGTAGTTGGAATTGTGTTACTTGTTGCGAGAACATCTAACTTGCTGCAAGCTTTTTTAGTTAGCGGTATTGTCGATCAAGCAAAACAAGACGATTCTATCGATTTAAAAGGAATAATTCATCTTATTTTATTCGCTGCCTCAATCGGTACATTACTAGCTATCTTTTTGTATCCAACTCTTACAAAACTATTTGGCTATGTTATTCAAAACTTTGAAACAGACGGTTCTTTCATACGTATGATGAAAACAAATAACATTCAAAAATTAAAATACACAAAAAAATATGTCCGTTTTCCAAAGTTGCAAATGATTCATCGGATGAGAATTGGCGGCATTCCAAAGCGAATTATGCTCATTAATATGTTTGCTACTGCTATTTATACGGCAGGCGTTCTTTCTGCTTTATACGCCTCTTTCTTAAATCCTCCTTACGCATCGAATGCAAGTACAGCGTCCGGTCTCGTTAACGGATTTGCAACAATCTTATTAACGGTACTATTAGACCCACGGATTGCACTATTAACAGAACGAGCTCTCCAAAAAGAAAACGGGGCAGAAACAATGGGGAAAATGTACGGATGGCTTATGATTTCTAGATTTTTTGGTACATTACTAGCTCAGCTTCTTTTTGTACCAGGAGCACATTGGATATTGTGGATTATTTCGATTATGAATTAAAAATTGCACATTAAAAAAGGGGCTTCTTAACTAAGATAGAAGACCCTTTTTTTACAACTCCTTATGTTTACTCCTTGGGTTACATATGGTTCCGTTCTTTTTTTTACTCTACTTATATTAGTAGCATATATGATGAGCTCTGGTGTACAGTCAATTTTACAGACGGAAAGCAAATTAGCAAAACACTATTTATATTTTGCATGATTAGAAAAGAGCAGGAGGAAGGCCGTACAAAACGTAAGGCACTACTAAAAAGAAAACAAGTCCATATAGGAAAATAAAGTTTGACTCACCATTAATGGTGAGTTAAATCGATTGATCATTTACAGGCAGTTACCTCTAACTATCCTCTTTGCTCGCTCTGCATCTTTGGATTTTAGAATCTTACTTTCCGCTAATACAGGATAATCTCATTTACACCTTGCTCATCCAAGATACAATTCAACTAAAATCTTGTAAACTGCCATCACAAATTCACAGCGATTTCTTCACAACAAATCCCCGATTAATATGTAATACTGAATTTACAGTTATTGAAGTTTACGTAGTGTTATTACACGACGACCTATGTTGTTTAACAATGCAATTTACTGGTGTATCAACGATTCGGTTAATGCACCTTTTTTTGAGGTTTTATTACTATTTTTATTACTACATTTGTTGAAGTCCTCATAAAAAACATGTATACGTATGGAAAGAAAAAAACAACCCCGACTGGGACTGTTAACATACGGTTCGAAAACGGAAGTCATTTTAAAATTCTACATGTGGACTTTTTTGTTCCGACGAATAAACCACCAAACCAAAGCTAGAAGTAGTATGATAATCGGTATTCCCTGAATAAAGAGAAATCCTTTACAAAAATCAAGTCTAGTACTGTCCGGGGAATCTGTTGACATCCCACCTATAAAAAGTGCCAATGGAATAGCAAGTATATTTATCCCTAAACCGACCATTACGAATAATAGATTTAAGTCATCCCAAATTTTTTGTGTTTTCTGTGCTATAGCCGTAATAAATAAAAATATTGCAGTACCAATTATAAGAAACGGTATTCCATAAAATACAATATACTCCATAGTATCCCTCCATGACTTTAATTGTACCATTAGCAAGGGAAATTTTGTGCAATTTTGGATGAATATGGTATTCATGTAAGATTGATATAACATAACATTATCAGCAGTTCTCTTTTGCTCCAAACACAGAAACGGCAAAGATTTATAGTTCCTACCTTGTTTTCTTTTGTATGCACATTTTTATACAAACTTATTAAGAAAGCATTCTTCCTATTCCTTTTTATCACTTCCGATTTAAAATACTGTATAAAATTCTGCATGTTTATAACTAGGTGTAGTGACAATGCTACAATGAATATATTATTGAATTTTTAAAAGTAGAAATATTAGATGATAAAACAGGTGAACCAATAGAAGAAGCAGAAAGCTTTTGGTTTTTACCGATTCTAGAGCATCAATTCTACGGAAGTTGGAAGCACATGTGTTACTAATAAGGTTTGTCCAACAAAATTTGCATGTGTAGGTTGTGTTACAAAAATACATGAGCCAGAGCAAAAGCATGAGTTAGTTGCCTATCTAGAATGAGCAGAAAAAACGAAGGAATTTTACGAGAAAAAAGGCATTCATTTTAATACGATTAGAAATCATGAAGAACTTTATGATTATTATAAAGAGAAGAGTAATACTTATAAGAAAAGCAAAAGGAGCTTGAAAAACATCTTCCCTATCATGAGCATGAAAAGCTTTCATTCAGGGAGTTTGAGCATTTAAAGCCTGATAGAGATCTACAACATGTTTACCGTCAGTACATGAGTCTGATGAAAGCCGAGCTGGTAGCCCGCTTGATAGAAGCTGAACAATATATCGCGGAAGAAAATACTAAATATTTATCAGATTTATTTAAGAACTACGAAGGATAAAAGTCGTGATAAAAAAATAACAGTATGTCGTAATAAAAGGAGTGGGGAATCCACTCCTTTCCTTTTTTCTATAATTGTTAAACAACATAGGTCATCGTAAAAGAATACTGCCTAAACTTCACTTTTTCTATCTTCCAGTAAAAACACAAACCGGGGATTATTGCTCTTTCTATTACGGCACTAACCTAGTACAGTCTCTCGGAAATGCACTTGCTTCACGAACGTTCGATAAGTTTAAAAATTTATATACAAGTCGTTCTAACCCAATCGCGAACCCACCATGCGGCGGACAACCATATCGGAACGTATCAATATACGATTGAAAGTTTTCCACATGTAATCCCTTTTCTTCAAAGGAGCGAACTAACATATTATAGTTGTGAATACGCTGCGCACCTGATGTAATTTCTAATCCTTTATACAGTAAATCAAAAGAGTCTGTGACGGAAGGATTCTCTTGATTTGGCATTGTATACATCGGACGTGTTTCTTTCGGATAATGAGTGATAAAGACAAAATCACTATTGTATGTTTCTTTTATATACTTCCCAAGCAACTTTTCTCCTTCTGAATCTAGATCTCCTATTGGGGACTCTTTTCGATACTCTTTTTGTAAAATCGTTTGCGCTTCTGTCACCGTTAATTTTGGAATGTCTGTAATAACCGGAATTTCAATTTGAAGCAACAGTAACTCCTTTACGCAATTTTGCTTTACTTTTTCAAACATATACCGGAGTACATCCGTTTCAAGCTGCATTACTTCATAAAAATCTTCAATAAATGCAAGTTCGACGTCTAAGGAAATGTATTCGTTTAAATGACGAGATGAATTGTGATGTTCAGCGCGGTATACAGGTGCCACTTCAAAAACACGTTCTAATCCACCCGTAACCATCATTTGCTTATAAAACTGCGGTGATTGTGCTAAATATGCTTCTTTTTCAAAATATTGAAATTGAAATACATTTGCTCCGCCTTCCGCTCCTTGTGAAACAATTTTCGGTGTGAAAATTCTTGTAAAGTCATGTTGTAGTAAATATTCGCTAAATGAATGTGCAAACATTGATTTAATTGTAAAAATCGCTTGCACTTTATCATGCCGAAGTGATAGCGTTCGTGAATGTAACATTTGATCTAAACCGACCTGCAGTTTCTTTTTATTCACTTCAAATGGAATTGGTTCAGCGCCATTTATAAGCTGCACATCCTCTACTAACAACTCTACTCCAAGTTCCGTTTTCTCTGTCTCAATTACTTTTCCTGTCACTTGCACAACACTTTCTACTTCTACCTTGTATCCAGCCCATTCTTTTTCAAGTACGCATTGCATGACGCCTGTTCGGTCACGAAGTAATAAAAAGCTAATATTCCCTAAATGACGAACTTTCTTTACCCATCCTTGTAACACAACTGTTTTATGCGGTGTACATTCGCTAATAAGCGACCGCTTCATCTGTTGACTCATACACTCCGCCTCCTACTATTAATTGTATGATTGTATATGTATTATTATCGTTGTCATCATCATCCACAGCCGCTCACCCCTTTCAAAGAATACAAAAATCCGCCCCTATACAAGGGACGGATTTCACCGCGGTACCACCCAAATTGTCACATTGACCACTTTTCGCCTGATAACGGTAGGTTCCGTTTACTTTTACTAGTTATTCACGTTCAAAATAACACTCACAGGTGTCTTTCCATCACGCTGCACCGCAATCTTCTCAGCTACCGATTGCTCTCTGTAGATCGTTCATGATGTACTTTTCCTGCTCATCGCTTTTTATATTTACGGAATATTTTATCCTTTCAAACAACGAGATGCAAGTTATTTTTTTAATAATTTGAAAGGTTATTTAACTTACTTCTTCAGTTTACCTGATATTGGTTTTGTTATAAACTTTCCAAAAATTCGTCAAATATACTGCTTTACATACTTTTTAATACGTATTAGATCTGGGTCCTCTTCCATTAATTCTGCAAAATAGCCGCTTTCATCTTCTTGCAATACGCGCTCTAATTCAATGGTCGCCTCTTCATTTCGATTCAATACAGCTAAATAGCATGCTTTATTATATCTAGCATTTAAATGTGATTCATCCATCGATAACACATCATTCATGAGCTCCAACGCTCTTTTTGTATCATCATTTAAATGATGAGAAACACCAAGACCGATATATAGTTCATCCTCTTCTGGATGAT
The DNA here is from genome assembly GCF_050473865.1 of Bacillus sp. S10(2024). NCBI lineage: Bacteria > Bacillati > Bacillota > Bacilli > Caryophanales > Bacillaceae > Bacillus > Bacillus sp. S10(2024). Next base: position 1,546,624 of record NZ_JBFLUR010000002.1, read on the forward strand.
GCTCTAATCCTTTTTCTAATATAGCAATAGCTTCTCGGTAACGACCTTGATTATTGTAAAGGGCACCTAAATGTATAAAGCTTCCACTCATCATCGGAACATCTTCTGCTAAAGTACGAAGAATATATTCTCCTTCTTTTTCCCTCTGTAAATCTAGTAATATCGTACCCTCCAGCATTCGAATCGATGCGTCAATCGGTCTTTCTTGTAATATGCGCTCCGTTTCACGCAATGCCTCTTGCAACCTTGCTTCATTGTCATCTGCATGTTCTAGGAGCAGCATAATAAATTGATGTGCAACTTCATAATTCCAATGTTTCCTGAGCGACTTACGTAATGTTTTAATTGCATCATCAATGAGATCACCATTTACATAAAAGTGAGAAAATCGTTGTACCGCTGCGCTGTTTTCTTGATTTAGGCGGATTGCCGTTTCATACAAATCAATAATAGATGTAAAAGAAAGTACATCATTTGCACGTTTTCGAATGCGGTGATATATTTTTGTGAAAAATGCTCCTGTTTGTTCTTCTTGCTCCATCTGTTCCAAAAATTTTTGTTCAAGTGCAGAAGCTGCATACATAAACGCATAGCTTTTTTCTTCATTTGATACGTCTAAATTCCCTAAACTATCACTTATACTTTTTCTTTTCTTCCGCAATTCTTCTATATACGTTACATACACTTCTTCATTGTGAGCATTTTGCATAATAATCTTCTCAATAACCTGTAAGCCTTCCTTTTCATCCGAGGCAAGTAATATTTTCGCATAATGATGTAATATCTCTTCATGATTATTTTCCTTTGCCAGCGCCTGCTCTATATAAGCACGTTCTTTCTGGCCATCACCAATTGCCCCGTACACATATGCAAGGCTATTTAAACGCCATGACTCAGAAATAATTCCATTCTTTTTGTTTAAAACCGTAATCAGTTCCTCATGACGCCCGGTTTTTACTGAAATATTCGCTAAATGTTCCATATTTACTAATAAAGGGGCATTTTTACAACCTTCAAACATGTAATGCTGTTCGTTCTCTAAATCTTCTTCAACATAGTAAATTTCAGCCAATTTCAAGTGTGCCATTGCGAAAGTAGAATCTTGTTTCACACATTGTAAATACGCTGTTTTTGCTTGTTCCCATTCTTCCAATGTTTTATACACTTCTCCGAGCCTAAAATGCGGGAATGCATCTTCTGTGATCTGCGTCGCTTGCTCATACAGCTGAATAGCTTTCTTATAATTCCCTGCAGATTCTTGTAAAATGCCTAAATAACATAAATAATCTATATTGCAATTATCTTTTTCAACTAACGTACGTAAAAATGAAATTCCTCTTTGTAAAAATGGTGTATCTTCAAGCTGCGATACATACATTTCTAGTGCATCTCGGAAATTACTTTGTATACAAACGATTCCTTCTTCCATAATCAGTAAAGCTGATTCAACTTCTTTTTGTTCGATGTTTTGATCTATAGCTGCGTTCCATAATATCTTTCCAGCATTAATAAGGAAGTCGCTATCTTCAATAAATTGTTCTTTCAGTCTAAAAATATATTGTTTTCCTGTTTCATACCCTTTTTGTTTCATGTAAACTTCACTGATTCCTATATGACAGGATATTTCTTCCTCGTCACATCGAAGCCCGCCTTCATACATTTCCAGTGCTTTTTCATATTGTTCTCGCTCTAAATAAAGGTCACCTAATTTCGCATACAACACAGCTGATTGAACATCATTTTGCATTCCTTCTAGTAAAACTTCTTCTGCTTTTCTTTTATCTTCTAATTCTGCTTCATAAATATCAGCTAACATGATATATGGCAGCGGTAATTGACGATCCAATTCCTTACCAACTTGAAGTCCGCGAATTGCCGATCTTATCTTTCCTAATTTATGAGCACACCGAGCACGCTCACACCAAACAAATCCGTCTCTTTTATACTGTTTTAATAACATAGTAAACACTTCATATGCTTCTTCACCATGGCCGGCATCCGTTAAAATCAGGGCATGATTAACAAAAACAAAACGATCTTCATGACGACTCGTTGCAATAGATGAATACTTTAGAGCCTGCTTCAAATCATCTAAATACATATAGCCAATGGCCATATAACTCCAAGCTACTGGCTGATCAGGGTCTAGCTGGAGCGACGCACGAAAGTTAGCAATCATATCATCATAACGAGATTCATCGAACGCAATGCGTCCTTGCGTAAAATGGTAGAATGGATTCGTAATTTTATGATTCACTTGTTCTAATACTGTATACGCTTGTTCTAGTTCTTCGATACGTACAAAACATTGCGCTGTATGAAGCTTTACATAATCGGATTCGGGATAAGCATGTAAAGCACGTTTCGCACAGTTATATACAAACTCCTTTCCATCTTGTAAATCTAAATGTTTAATCGTATATAACCATGTATACGGATTTTCTTTATGCTCGTGTAAAAGCCTTAACAAATTTTCCACATCGTCATGTTCAGCAAATTCCATTTGATCTGTTAACGAAAAGATGCGCCGGAAATACAAATCATCTTCTTTACATAATGAAGAAAGAAGCTCACTTTTCTCATTTGGAACAATTGCGATGGATAAATAATTCGTATTTACATACTGCTTTGCAAATTCTTCATATGTAACAAGTATGCGCTCTGCAAAATTGGGATCTTGAATATATAAAACTTGCAGCTGATCATTATAACCAACTACCAATTGCACATGCGAAACATGGTCTATATCAACACTAAGCAAAACTGGAACACCGGCATCGATAAATTTTTTATACATATTTACTGTACCTACAAAGAAACGACTTTTATAACCGATCGCTTCCACGTATTCTACTGTTTTTGATAACTTTGACCCTATTCCATCAAAAATATGCTTAGCAATTTCATCTTGCGTTTTGCGATTTCCAAAAAGCCTCAATATCATTTCGATACTTGCAGGTACGCAATAGTTATCTTTCTGTACGACAGGTACAATAGAAAGCATCACTTCTTTTTTCTCAGTAAAACGAAGTGCGTTATGATAAGGAGAATCTTTTAAACTTTTCTCCTTTTCTAGCAATGTTTGTAGACTATCCCAATCACCTTCCATATAATAGAATTCCGCCCAAATTTGTGAGAAATACGGTTGATAACTATGAAATGGCAACAAGTTTTGAACTTCATGTAAAACTTGGCTCAACTCATCATATGCTTTTTTATCATATAATCTTTTTATCTTTTCTAAATAAAAGAACGGAACTTGTGGAAATTTCCTCATCGCTTCCGTAATGATTTGTAAGGATTCTTCATGTTCTCCTTTCATAGAATACAACTCAGCTAATAAATATGTTGATGTATCTACACATTCCTCACAATTCATTCCTTTTCGCAGTACTTCTTCTGCCTTCAGCCAATCGCCTTTAAATAAATAGAAGTAACCCCATTTATCAAAGATTGGAATTTCACTTAATTCGTCTGCTTTCTTCATATATCTATAAGCTTCCTCATAACGACGCATTTCAAGTACGCAACGTGCCAATACGAAATACGCCTTTGCAAGGTGCTCTTTTTTAACAGCGTGACTTTCTTTTTGCAATGCCTCTTTTAACAAATCTTCTGCATCTAATGATTTTCGTTCATCAATTAAATCATCACAAAACCAAGTAAGCGTCCGAAAACTGTTAAAACGACGATGTGCATACCGCACTACAAATCTACTATAAGATGGCATCAAGCCTTCATCCAACAGTTGAATAATTGTATAAAAATCTTCTTCTGAAGAAATTTCACCTAACCGTTCTTTCATATAGGAAAGGGAATTTTTTGCTCTTATTTCCTCAATTTCGTTTTGAATTTCCGATAAACCATTTAAAAATTCTTTCTTTTTTACAAATACCCTTAATTTCTCAAAATCTCGCATCTTTTCACTCCATTCTTTTTTCATAATTGTATATACTAGGTATAGAACTTACAACGTTTTTTCACATTTTCTTTAAAAGAAAAAACAGAGCGTACACTCTGTTTTTCTTCTCTTATATTTCGTTCGCTCGAAGATGAATCAATACCTGCTTATTTCCTACTTGAATTTGTTCTGCTTGTTGCATCGATTCCTTAATGAATAATTGTTTCATAAGTAAGTTTTCTTGCAGTAATTCTTTATACTTCATCATTACATCCTGTAATTCCTCGTCACATTCAATTTCAATATCTACTCGCAAATTTACTGGCAAATTCAATTGTTTGCGATATTCCTGCACAGCGCGAATAAATTCTCGCGCCATTCCTTCCTGTAGCAATTCATCCGTTACATGCGTGTCCATCATAACGGTGTATACCCCATTCGCAGCATCAGCAAGTCCTGTTTTCGGTATTTTTTCAATAAACACATCTTCTAATGTTACTGCGACAACTTCTCCAGACGACAATTGACATGCTCCATTTTCATCTTTTAGAAACACTTTTACTTCTTCATTAGATAAATTTTGCAGCCAATGATTGACCGTATTGATTTGTTTTCCGAATTTCGGGCCCGCTTGTTTAAAGTTTAGTTTTAACTGATATGACATATAATCCGCTTCACTATATTCGATTGTCACTTCTTTCACGTTTAACTCATCCATTACAATCTCTTTATAAGAATTCCAATCCATTTCTCGCTTCGTATTCTCAAATACAACTAATTTTGTTAATGGTTGTTTTACTTTTAATGTGTGTTGATTACGAATACTACGTCCAAGCTCAACTACTTGTAAAACAGCTTCCATCTCTCTTTCAAGCTGTTTTTGAATTAGCGCTTCTTCACATACTGGATAATCCGCCAAATGAACACTGCTGTCTTCTAAATTGAAATGAATATCTTCAGCTAAAAATGGTGTAAACGGTGCAAGCAGCTTACTAAGCGTAACAAGTACTTCGTGAAGTGTAGCATATGCTGCCGCTTTTTCAGCATTCATACTAGACGCCCAAAAGCGATTGCGCGAACGTCTTACATACCAATTGCTTACTTCTTCAACTAATAATGCTATTTCACGTGCAGCTGTTGTAAATTGATAATCTTCTAAAGCTATACTTACCTTTTGAATCGTACTATGCAACCTTGATAATACCCACTCATCCAGTTTTGTCTTCTTTGTACGATATTCCTGTTTTGGATTGTATCCATCTAACTCCGCGTACAATACGTAAAAACTATACACATTTAACAACGTATCAACGAGTTTTGATTTTGCTTCTTGTACAGTTCGTTCTGAAAATCGTTTCGGATTCCAAGGCGCACTATCTACAAGCAGCGCCCACCTCAAAGCATCCGCTCCAAATTTCTCTACTAAATCTACTGGGTCTAACGCATTCCCTTTACTTTTTGACATTTTTTGCCCATTTTCATCTAACACATGCCCAAGTGATAATACACGCTTATACGGCGCTCTTCCAGTGTATAGAGTAGACACCGCAAGTAAGCTATAAAACCAACCGCGCGTCTGATCAATTCCTTCAGCAATCACATCCGCTGGAAACTGTTCTTCAAATAACTCTTTATTTTCAAATGGATAATGATACTGAGCAAATGGCATCGAACCACTATCAAACCAAACATCAATTACTTCTGGCGTACGTTTCATTGTTTCACTGCATTTTGGGCAACTAATTTTCACTTTATCTACATATGGTTTATGCAATTCAATATTTTCATCAACCATTCCAATTGCATATTTTCTTAATTCTTCAATGCTTTTCGGCACAAATTGATGGTAACAAGCTTCACATTCCCATACATTTAGCGGTGTACCCCAATATCGTTTCCGGCTAATGTTCCAATCCACCATGTTTTCTAAAAAGTTACCAAACCGGCCATGTTGGATATGTTCTGGATGCCATGTTACTTCATTATTATTTTGTAAAAATTGCTCCTTTAACGCAGTTGTTCGAATGAACCAACTTTCATTTGCATAATAAAGTAGCGGTGAGTCGCAGCGCCAACAATGCGGATAACTATGCTCATACTTCTCCTTATGATAAAGAAGACCATGCTCAGCTAAATAGCGAACAATTTCAACATCACACTCTTTTACAAATTTCCCTTGTAAAAAAGGAACATCAGATGTGTACTCTCCCTTCTCGTTTATAACATTAACAAATGATAGATCATTTTCTTGAACCACTTTATAATCATCTTCTCCGTAAGCAGGGGCGATATGAACAATTCCTGTACCGCTATTAGCTGTGACAAAATCAGCTTTTACTACACAATGACCATTTGTGACTTCTGCAAATTGAAATGGCGATACGTAAGAAATCCCCGTTAACTCCCTTCCCCTGTGAACAGATAACACTTTATAATCTTGCTGCAGTACATCTTTCGCTAACTCTTTTGCAACAATATAAATCGTATTCCCTTGCTGGGCCCTTACATATTCCAGCTCTGGGTGAACAGCTAGTGCTACATTAGCTGGAAGCGTCCATGGCGTTGTTGTCCAGCCGAGAAGATACTCGTTTTCCCGATCTGTACGCTGAAATTTAACTGTTGCACTTAAATCCTTCACTGTTTTATATCCTTGCGCCACCTCATGTGAGCTCAATGACGTTTGGCAGCTTGGGCAATAAGGAGAAACGCGGTGACCTTTATACAGCAATCCTTTTTCATGAATCGTTCCAAGAACATGCCAAACACTTTCAATATAAGAATTATCTAACGTGATATACGGCGTACCCATATCAACCCAGTAACCAATACTTTCTGTAAATTCACGCCACTGCTTTTCATACGTAAATACACTCTCTTTACACTTTGCCAGAAAGGCTTCTACACCGTACTTTTCAATATCATGTTTACCAGAAATACCGAGCTGCTTTTCAACGCCCAATTCCACCGGTAATCCATGTGTATCCCATCCAGCCTTACGCAGCACTTTATATCCTGTCATCGTTTTATATCTTGCAACCAAATCTTTAATGGTCCGTCCTAGGGCATGCCCAACGTGCGGAAGTCCATTCGCAGTTGGCGGTCCTTCATAAAATACGAAAGATTGTGCACCTTCACGATTTCGAATCGATTGCATAAAGGTATCCTGTTCATTCCATTGCTTACGAATTCGCGCTTCTCTCCTTACAGCTGCTTCTTTCACATCTACCTTCTTCATCTACAATCACTCCTTAAGAAATAATTAAAAGTACACAAAAAACCCGTCCCTATCATTAGGGACGGGTTTACCCGCGCTACCACCCTACTTCTATTGATTAATCGTTCATCAATAGCACTCAGCAACGTACAATCATACGCGTTCCTTGTAACGGTAGACAACCGTTCGAACTTACTATGTTCAGCTCGACTCCTCGGAGATGATTTTCAAATATATACCGAACACCGGCTTGCAGCAAGATACCGGCTCTCTGGGGAACAGTGATATATTTTACTCGTTCTCGTCATCAGATTTGTATACTTTTATTAACAGTTATTTTATTCCAACACAACACCAATTGTCAATTAATTTAGAATTTTTTCCGAGTTGAATTTATTATATTCTTATCTTTACTACTTTTTTATTCTACATCTTTAAGAACGTTACACGAATAACAGCATGTCGCATGGTTAAACTACTGAAAGAACCAAACATGGTTATTATCAGGAAAAGTGGTGTTTTTATGTCGGACTTTTTAGAACCAATCGAATACGAAACAGGTACTGCGATTCAAACCTTCAGCATTATAGAAACAAACGTTACTACTGATGGATATGAGGTTCTGTTGAATATTGATTTAGACAGTGGTTACGAATTAGATAATGTGAAAATGCAAATTACCAATGAAGAATTAGCAGGATACGAAACAACCGATATCCATGAAGGAGTAAAATATGCATTAGGATTTTTTGATAATTAAATATATGATATTTTTATTTCCTCATTAGCCCCCTAATAAATTTGGACACCTACTAAGAGTAGTTTTTGCTTGAGATAACCAAACAAGGGGGCATTTATTTTGCCATAAAGAAGACATTCTATAGAAACACCTTAACGAAATTTATTATGTTGAAATACTTATTGAAACCAACCTTTTTTGTTTTTATACATCCATATAAAAAGGTAGAGTTATTCTTTAAACTCTACCCAATACTTTAATATGAAATAGCTCGTCTATTTTGTGTAGACCAATTGTTATAAAAGTCAGACCAATACATAGACGCATTTTTCTCACCAGTCCAAGGATCGTTATAATAAAAATAGCTTTCATCATACCCTACAAGCGTAATAGCATGGACTGTAAAACCATGCATAGTCATCCAAACGACAACAGGTTTCCCGTCGTCTAAATTTCTTTTTATTTCTAAACCAGTTAGATTTATTGCACTACCAGTGTATTTACGTACTAAATCCATTAAAGCTGGAGGATATATAGTCCAACCTTTACCAAAAGGATTTCCTACAAAACCTTGATTTGGATCAAAACTAGAATACGGCATTTCGTATGCAAGTTGAACTTTATCTACATTCGCACCTGCATATTGTAACATCATCGTTACTGATGTTATCTCACAACCGGATACTAAATTTCTTGATGGAATATAAGGATCACGTTGACTAATAATTGGTACATCCAAATATGGGTAAGTAGAACCTTTTACAACCGCTTTACTATCTATCCAATTTAAATTACCACTAGAATTTTTAAAACCATACCATGTTACACCGTTATAGTTTATAGATAATTTTACATTCAAGTTTTTATTAGTAAAGTCTGAAGCCGAACCTACATATGAAGCATTTTGCATTCCGTAAGGTCTAGTCCATACTGTATGACCTTGATTATTTTCCACATGATAAGTCTCATTCATTTCTATTATGTTAGATGCATTAGAAACTGTTTTAGAGTCAATCCAACCAACTTCTTTACCGTCTACCATAAAATGATACCAAACTGTTTGTTCCCTAGTTAAACTACCAATTACTTTAATAGGTTTATTTACATAGTTATTTGCAGAACCAACATATTTAGCGTTCTCTTCACCATAAGGTAAAGTCCAAATTGCATGACCGTATGTATCTCCTAATAATACAATTTTATTTTCATCATTAATCACAAGATTAGATAATGTTCTTGAATCAACCCAACCTAGTTCTTTATCCCCTAATTTGATTTTACTCCACACAACATTATTTTTCTTTACTTTTTGGATAACTTTAACTTGTTTAAAGCTATAATCACTAACTGATGCAATCCAGTTAGCACCATATTCTCCATATGGTACACTCCAAACACCGTCAGAAGGTTTTGCTGAACCACCAATTAGTACTGAACTGTTTTCGATAGGTAAATTTTCCAAGTCAGTTACAGCTTTATCACCATCTATCCAACCTATTACCCCTTTATCATTTTTAACTTGATACCAGTTTGTAGCTCCCTTTTTAACTGTCTTTATTACTTGTAATGTTTGATAAGCATAAACATTAGTAGAACCTATGTATTGAGCACCCATCACACCATAAGGTTTTGACCATATCCCATTACCGTTGGTCGTTCCAATTGTTACAGAGAAATTAACAGGTTTTACCTCATCTTTTGCCAATGCCTTTGAATCAACCCAACCGATTACTTTACCATCTACACTAAATTGATACCAAGTTGTATCTCCAAACATTGCTTTTTCGGTTAATTTAATGCTATCATATGCATATTTATCTGAAGTATCTACATAGATTGCACCCTTAACGCCATATGGTAAAGACCAAATGCCATTATTATATGTCGCACCCATTATAGCGTCTTGATTTATTTCTTGTATGTTGGATAATTTACTTAATACTTTACTATCTATCCAACCTATTGTTTTACCATCTATACTAAATTGATACCAAGTTGCATTGTTTACTATCATTTTTTGAATCAGTTGAACTGATTTTCCTGCATACTTATTAGTAGAATCAATATAGTTTGCACCTTGTAATCCATATGGTACAGACCAAATACCATTACCTTGTGAAAACTCAATAATTTGAGTCTCTTGTACATTTGTTGTGCTAGGTTGTGAGTTAGATGATTTAGCACTGTTATCTTGTTGGCTATTTGATTCTACATCTATACCTTGTACATTTTCGGATTTAATATTACTATCTTGTGGGTTTTGCGGATTATTCGATTTCACTCCGTCAGTTAGTGAATTATCTGTTGTAAAACTATTATCTTGTAAATTATTTGATTTAATATCTTTACTTTGTAAGTTATCACCAACTTGATTATCTTGTACTTTTATATTATTAGATTGTAAGTTTTCAGCTTTTATAAACGTTGGTTCTGATAAAAATAAACATATCCCAGTTACTCCTATTACCGCAACTGATTTGTTACATACCTTTAACGTGTTACTTTTACTCATTATTCTTATCCCCTATTAAATTTATAAGTTAAGTTGATTTGTTATTGTTTTATTCGAATCTTTAAAGAGTATAAAATATTTTGTATAAATGAACAAAGACGTATAAAAGAAGACCTTTTCTTCGTAGAATTGATCTCCCCCACCAAATTCACAGAAAAGAATCTTTCCTATAAATCAGTTTACATCAAAAATTACTAAACCACTAGCCCAAAAACAAGATATTACAGTGATTTTCATGAGCACTTAGAAAAAGTAGTGAATACACTACTAGTAGCAGAATTAAAAGCGTTTTTATACTATGAAAAATATAATCGTATTGTTTCCAATTCGCGCAATATACATAATAGTTTTTGTGCCAAAGCTACGGCACTTCAGTCAACTATAAATGCTTTAAATCCCTTTATTTCGGATTCGGAAACGACGAAGAATTCTGCAAGCATCTGATTAAACGTTCTCATACGGATTGAGAAAAAATAATCTCGTTCCTTTGAATGTTATCTTCCCTTAAAAGCTTAATGTGTTTCTCTTACCCCAAGCTTAATAGGACATTTGTCATATACAACACTTTATAAATACTGTATTTTATAAAGTGTTGTGAAATCATAGAAGGTATTTTGTGTAAAGTCTAGCCTTTGCGCTTTGACGTATAAAGGTATCTTAAATGAGTACGTTGATAAGACTTTTTATAAAAGGCGGCTACAAAAACTAACTATATTTGGAGGATTACTATGAAGTACGAAGTTATAATATTTGATGCAGATGAGACGTTATTTGACTTTAAAAAATCAGAAAAAGACGCTCTTAAAAATACGATGCTGGCATGTAATATAGAATATGATGAAAGTTATCATTTGAAAGTATACAAGTCTATCAATACAGCCATATGGAAAGAGTTAGAGAATGGAGTTATTACTCAGAAAAAATTAAATGTTGAAAGATTTAAACGGTTATCAAATCAATTAGATGATGAGTTTGACGAAGTTGAATTCGCACAATTATATATGAAACATTTATCTAATGCATCTTTTTTATATGATGAGAGTATAGACCTTGTAGAGAGTCTACATCAAGACTATAAACTTTCTATCATTACCAATGGCCTTAAAGATGTTCAAGATACTAGAATCCGGAAATCTGTTATAGCAAAATATTTTGAAGATATAGTAGTTTCTGAAGATGTTCATGTATCAAAGCCAGATTCTAAAATATTTGAATACGCTTTAAACAAATTAAAACATACTGACAAGAGCAAGGTATTGATGGTAGGCGATAGCTTAACTTCTGATATACAAGGTGGAATCAATTTTGGTATCGATACGTGCTGGTTTAACCCTAATCAAATCGTAAATACATCCGACTTAAAACCCACTTATGAGATTTCAAATTTGCTGGATCTTAAAAATATACTAAAAAGATAAATATATACAAAGAAGAGAAAGGAATTGATTCATATTAAATCCCTTTCTCTTTTACGTCTGTTACATCTCCTCAGGCGCTTCCATCCCAAGTAAACGCAAACCTTCTTTCAACACAACTGCCGCCGCATATACGAGCGCAAGTCTGCTTTCTCTCTCTGCATTTTCTTCTAAAATACGAACATTTCCGTAATATTTATTAAATGCTTGCGCTACGTCTAATAAATATTTCGCAATATGAGATGGCTCATATTTGGCAAACGCTGTTTCAATGACTTGCGGAAAACGATGCAACAGTTTTATAACAGTCCAGCTTATATCGTCTGTTAACTGTAACTCTTGTTTTTCAATATCGATATCGCTTTTTTTCAATAACGAACAAGTACGTGCATGTGTGTATTGTACATATGGTCCTGTTTCTCCTTCGAATTTCAACATATTTTCAAGTGAAAATTCGATGTTATGCATGCGTTCATTTTTCAAGTCATGGAAAATAACTGCGCCAACCCCAACTTGTCTTGCTACTTCATCTTTGTTCTTTAAGTTCGGATTCTTCTCTTCAATATTTTGTTTTGCTAGCGTAATTGCTTCTTCTAACACTTCTTCTAATAAAACAACTTTCCCTTTACGAGTAGACATTTTCTTCCCATCTTTTAAAATAAGTCCGAATGGAACATGAGACATGCCTTCTACCCACTGAAATCCTAGTTTCTTTAGTACAGTGAAAAATTGTGAGAAATGTAAGCTTTGTTCATCTCCAACGACATATAGTGCTTTATCAAACTTATACGTGTTTTGACGATATAGTGCAGCCGTTAAATCACGCGTTGCATAGAGTGTAGCACCATCTGACTTTTTAATTAAACATGGCGGCATTCCTTCCGCTTCTAAATTAACAACTTGTGCTCCGTCTGATTCTTCTAGTAAATCTGTTTCTTCTAGAAGCTTAACGAAATCATCCATCTTATCATTATAAAATGCTTCTCCTTGAAAATTAAAGAATTCTACGCCAAGCAGCTCATAAATGCGAGAGAACTCTTTTAACGATTCGTGACGAAACCAGTTCCACAAATATACCGCTTCTTCATTGCCATCTTCTAGCTTCTTAAACCATGCACGCCCTTCTTCTTCGAGCTCTGGATACTCTTTTACTTCTTCATGAAAGTGTACGTACAACTTAAATAACTCACGAATCGGATCTTCTCTAACAAGCTCTTCATCGCCCCATTTTTTATAAGCAATAATGAGCTTACCAAACTGTGTTCCCCAGTCCCCAACGTAGTTAATACCTACAACTTCATAACCACATTTTTCACATATCTGTTTTAATGCATTTCCAATCATTGTCGAACGTAAATGCCCCATCGAAAATGGCTTCGCGATATTAGGAGATGAATAGTCAATGACAACCGTTCTTTCTTGCCCAAAGTGTAACTGCCCATATTCTTCCTTTTCGTCTAGTATTGTATTTAACACTTCATTACTTACAGTTTGACGATTAAAGAACACATTTACATATGGTCCAACCGCTTCAACTTTTGTAAAAAATGGGTGTGATAATTTATCTGCTAGTTCCTGTGCAATAACTGCCGGTGCTTTTTTATATTGCTTTGCTAATGTGAAACAAGGAAAAGCAGCATCTCCAAACTCATCTTGCTTTGGTGTTTCAATTAAAACGGTAATTTGTTCTAATGATAAACCTGGTTCTAATACGTCGAATACATGCTGTGCGAACTTCATTTTATATTCCATCAGTATCTTCCTCCTTTTTATCAATAAAAAAACTCGCCTCTTTTCTAAAAAAAGAGACGAGTTTACACCCGTGGTACCACCCTTGTTGTTCATAATGAACCACTTTCCCGTTTATAACGAGGTTAGGGAGCCCCGGCTTACTCTACTACACTGTTCAAGCAGCATCTCCGAAGTGCGCTTCATTATTTTCTCTGCACTAGGCTTTCACCATCCCTAGCTCGCTTTTGCTTCTGAAAATAATTACTCTCTTCATCCAAGATTTCCTATAAAATTTATTATAATCCATTATACATCTTGCCAAATAATTAGCAAGTTTCAATTACACCAAAATGAAATTTTGCGCTTTTTCGTTTATAGACAAAGAAGTTATGTTTTTCAAAACGCATACTGCGAAAATGATCCTTTAACACAACACGTTTTCGTGCTACACGCTTAGCCTCTTTAATTGTTTCGTCCGTAATATCGTTGTACAACGCAAAATGTTTTAAACCACGAATACCATCTGATTCTAATACCGTTTCTTCAAACATCGGATCTAAATATACTACATCGTAGCTATGATCTTCACATTGTTGTAAAAAAGATAAGTGTTCCGTATTCTTAACTGTAATTCGCTGCATTGCTTCGTTCATTTCTGTTACACTTGTATCCCACTGCTGAAGACCTTTTTCAATCAAATATGCCATATAGCAATTACCTTCTAATCCAGTGATTTCTCCCGCTTCTCCTACAGCATAACTTGCCACAATGCTATCAGATGCCATACCGAGTGTGCAATCTAACACTTTCATCCCTTCTTCTAGCTGCGCGGCTTGCAGAAACGGATCATGTTCACCGCGCATTAATCGTTTCACGCGAAACATAGCTGAATTCGGATGAAAAAAGAACGATTCTTCCGTTCCTTGCGGATAAATTGCTAATCGATTTTTCTGGGCAACAAGTATATCTTGTTTATATTGTTCATGTAATTCATAAATAGGACGGTCATTTCTCACAAGAAAAGAGCTTTGCAAGTCGGTTGCTATTTTTTTTGCATATGCGGTCATTTCTTTATTTGTTCGGCCTGCTGTCGTTACAATCATTCTGTCACCTCATTACAAAGAAAAAGGGAGAAAATCTCTCCCTTTTTAGCAATACTTTTCAAAAGCTTGTTCTAAGTTGTGAATAATCTCTTCCATTGTTGCACCTTCAATTTCATGACGATGAATAAAGTGAACAACTTCTTTTCCTTTTAATAGTGCCATTGATGGTGAAGATGGCGGGATATCATCAAAGTAAGAGCGCATCATCGCTGTTGCTTCTTTATCTTGACCTGCAAATACAGTGACAAGATTATCAGGTTGCTTCTCAGAACGTACAACCGCTTGACCAGCTGATGGACGTGCTAAGCCTGCCGCACAACCACAAACAGAGTTCACAACAACTAATGTTGTCCCTTCTGCATTTTCCATGTATTCTTGTACATCTTCTGCTGTTGTTAATTCTTTAAATCCCGAGCGTACTAATTCTTGACGCATCGGAATTACCATTTGGCGCATATATTCTTCGTATGCATTTGTCATGTTACCAATCTCTCCTTCAACTTTCATTCCAGATTCATCATATCACGCTCTAATACTAGACGCAAAAGAAACATGTTGACTTTCTTATTTTTCCCTTTGGATTTCACAAGCACCATTTTTACAATGTCCAACAGGAACAATTTCTCTCTTTGTCGCAATATAATCATATAAGACGTGACCAAACCCGAAAAGAATCGATAGTTTAATAAAAGGTACGATTGCCCAGTATGCAGGAATTCTTTTCGCTAAGACATATATACTTTGAATCCCTTTATACCAGCGGGCATCCTTATAAATGTATAAATGTTGTTCCATGTTTTGCTGCATCTCTTCTGATAAACAATAGTGCCGAACAATTTCATCTTCACGAAAAGAAACAAATATTATTTTTCCCTTTTTATCTAGTTCCTTCGTTCGATTTGCAACCTTTGTACACATCGGACACCAACTATCGTAAAAGACAATCATAGTTATTATTCTCCTTTTCGGTACTCTGTCATTTGCTTCCAAACAGAACCTTTTGCTTCTTCACCGCCCTCAATGCGTTCAAGTGCTAAACGCGCTTGCATTGCTACTTCAAATTCCGGATCCTCTTGTGCTACGC
The DNA here is from genome assembly GCF_050473865.1 of Bacillus sp. S10(2024). Taxonomy (NCBI): domain Bacteria; kingdom Bacillati; phylum Bacillota; class Bacilli; order Caryophanales; family Bacillaceae; genus Bacillus; species Bacillus sp. S10(2024). The sequence goes on from NZ_JBFLUR010000002.1 coordinate 1,562,323, forward strand.
GAAGTGCTGGGATTGCACTTTCATCACCAATTTCAAATAGAAACATTGCCGCGCGCCAGCGTACAAGTTTACTTGAATCTTTTAATGTCTTAATCATCACAAACATTGCTGCAGGGTCACCGATATCTGATAAGCAATCACCTGCTGTGCGGCGTACACTGACTGATTTATCTAATAATGCCTTATAGAGTAAAGGTAAGACACGATCCCCTTTAACCATTCCTAAATAAGCAGTTGCTAAGCGACGAATCGATACTTTTTCATCTTCTAACGCTTTCTCTAGTACAGGAATATCTTCTTCTGTTGGATCCATTTGTTCTAGTGCTGCATAGCGTTTTGTCCAATCAGAATCTTTTATCATTTCCTCTGTTACTTTATATGGCTCACGCTTTGTAATCGTTACTTCTACCTCTCCTGCTTGCTCTAATAATTCTTGGACAATCGCATCTACACGATCGGCTGGATATGCCGCAACAACCTCTTCCACAACTTCTTTTCCAATCTCTTCAAAACTACCATAACGCGTACTTTGCTCCACCCATTTACGCTCTTTCACAACATTTGGCGCTGACATTTGCACTTTCATAATTGCTTCCTTAAAACGATCTGGTAGTCCGACGCGTTCTTCAGTTGTACCATCGGTTAATTTCACTTGCATCGGGATCGTAAAGAACATTTGAATGAATACTTTCACTTCGCCAAAATGGGCATTCTGTTCTTGTTCACTCTCCGTTACGACTTCTTCACCAAAGACTGCGCGAACTTGCTGTAAAATATGTTTCCAGTCATATTTCGCATTACGCTCTACTGCTAAAAAGTCCGCTACATGATATACACCTTTTACACCTTCAATTTGCAAAATTTGCTGTACTCTCTCTGGAGCCTCTATTACATTATTACGCGTATAATTGTTACGTGCTCCTGCTGGTAATACTTCATTTAAAATAACCTTCATTGTATTTGGGCTCGGTGTCGGTTCAATTCCTTTAATCTTCACGTAAATTGTCTCTCCTTTATTGCTGTTCTTAGCTGTATTGTAACATGTTCTTAAATAAGACTCCTACTGAGGTGCTTGCTCTTTTTTCTTCTCTAAAAATGTAATTCTTTCAATCACAACTTCTGTCTTATATATTCTCTTACCGCTCTCATTATTATATTGACTCGTATGAATATGTCCTGTTATACCAACAAGTTCCCCTTTTTTACAGTACATCGTTACATTTTCCGCTGATTTCCGCCAAATCATGCAATGAATAAAATCTGCTTGTTGCTCTCCTAAACTGTTACGAAATCCTCTATTTACCGCAACACATATACGTGCATAAGCAATTCCTTGTTTTGTATAGAATAACTCTGGATCTTTTGTTAATCTGCCAATTAACGCAACTCGATTCATCATACGGTTCATGCCACCTCTTCGTTTTTTCTTTATTGTAGAAAAAACGAAACGTGTAGTAAAAAATGTAAAAAATTATTTTTTACTACGAAAAGCCAACTTTCTCTCTATAAATTTTCAAAAAGAAATCCTGCATGTTACAATCATGCAGGATTTCAATACGTTAATCATTTTTTACAAAATAAGAAACGAAGCGTAAAATTTCTAAGTATAACCAAACTAATGTCATCATTAAGCCCATCGCACCGTACCACTCCATATATTTTGGAGCGCCGCCACGTGCACCGCCTTCAATGAAATCAAAGTCTAACATTAAGTTTAATGCAGCAACAACAATTACAACTGCGCTGACAATCATACCAATTGTTCCACCTTGATGTAAAAATGGAACTGGTACGCCAAATAGTTGTAAAACTAAAACGATTAAATACATAATCGCAATTCCAAACGTCGCTGCCATCACACCCGTACGAAACTTATCTGTCACCTTCACAACACGCGTTGCATATAACACTAACATTGCTAGTAAAATAGAAACTGTTAATAATACTGCGTGTAAAATAATATAATCACCAAATTTCATTGTATATACAGCAGAAATACTTCCTAATACAATCCCTTCTACTGCTGCATAAATCGGTGCTGTAATCGGTGAAATACGCGGTACAAAGATCGATACAAATGCAATAATTGCCGCAATAATTAAAGCACCAATTAACACTGGCATTTGCATTTTATTTTGTATCATCTGCATATATGCGTACACTGACGTTCCTAATAACAAAATAAGCATAATGAACGTTTTCGCAACTGCACCACCGACTGTCATCGCTGAAGTGCTTACGCCTTCTTTACGAAACGCATCTTTTTTTAACATTGGATTAGATGTGCGCATGATTTCCCTCCTAAAATAGTTTCTACCAATAGTGTAAAGATTTTCCCTTTACATTTCAACATATGCGGCTTGTTTTTACTTTAATCCTTCAACAATGTCAGATAATTCACTCCAACGCTCCATTGTCCGTTCTAATTCTTCTTCTGTTCGCTGCTGCTCTTCAGAGAGTTGCTGTGCTTTCGTATAATCAGCACCCACTTTTTCTAATTCTTCTGTAATACTTTCAATTTTCGCTTCTAATTCTGCAATCTTATCTTCAATCGTTTCCCATTCACGCTGTTCATTATAGGAAAGCTTACGTTTCCTTTGTTGTTTTGGCGCTTCTTCTACTTTCTTTTCTTTCTGAACTTCTGCTTTTACCAGTGCTTCTTGTGCTTTTTTCTCATCTAAATAATCGCTATAGCTGCCAAAGAAGATGCGAACGTTTCCGTTCCCTTCAAATACAAACAGTTCTTCTGCAATTTTATCAAGGAAGTATCGATCATGCGATACAGTAAGGACAACACCAGGAAACTCTTCTAAATAGTCTTCAAGCACTGTTAATGTTTGCGTATCTAAATCGTTCGTCGGCTCATCTAAAAGTAAAACATTCGGCTCTCCCATTAAAATACGTAATAGATATAATCTTCTTTTTTCACCACCTGATAATTTACTAAGCGGTGTACCATGTGTATGCGGTTCGAATAAGAAACGTTCTAACATTTGCGATGCACTAATCATTTTTCCATCTGTCGTATGAATAACCTCAGCTGCTTCTTTAATATACTCAATCATCCGCTGATTTAAATTCATGTCTTCATTTTCTTGCGTATAATATGCGATTTTTACCGTTTGTCCAACTTCAATTTCACCGCTGTCTGGTGTGATTTTACCAGCAAGCATGTTTAATAGAGAAGATTTCCCGCTACCATTCGCACCGATAATCCCAATGCGATCTCCCGGTTTCACAATATATTGGAAATGATGAAGAACAGTTTTATCACCAAATGTTTTTGTCACATCTTTTAATTCTAGTACTTTCTTTCCTAATCGGCTGCCTCCAAGCGCAATATCAACGTTTTGTTTTGCACTTGGTCCATCTTGCTGTTGCAATTCTTCAAAGCGCTGAATACGTGCCTTTTGCTTCGTAGAGCGTGCCTTCGCACCGCGGCGAATCCAAGCAAGCTCACGGCGATATAAGTTTTGGCGCTTTGCTTCCTGTGCCATTTCTTGTTCTTCTCGAAGTGCTTTCGCTTCTAAAAAAGCACCGTAATTTCCTTCATAGCTATATAACTTACCATTATCTAATTCAAAAATACGGTTCGTTACACGATCTAAAAAATATCGATCATGCGTAACAAGTAAAACGGAACCTGTATAACGTGATAAATATTCTTCTAGCCATTCTACTGTTTCATGGTCGAGATGGTTCGTCGGCTCGTCTAAAATTAATAAATCTGGTGTTTGAATGAAACATTGCGCCATCGCAACGCGTTTTTTCTGCCCACCCGATAAATTTCCTACTGCTGCAGAAAAATCAGTAATGCCGAGCTTCGTTAGCAATGACTTTGCATTTGCATTCGCTTCCCAAGCATTCATTGCATCCATACGCTGCTGCACTGCAAATAATGCCTCCTGCGCTTTTTCACTTGTTGGATTTCTTTCTAAGTTCAATAATGTTTGCTCATACTCACGAAGAAGACGAATTAACGGTGTATCCCCATGAAACACTTGCTCCAGTACAGTTAAATTTTCTTTAAAATCAGGTTGCTGTGATAAATAACTAATTGTATATCCACGTGTATGCGTCATTTCCCCTGTATCTGGAATTTCCACACCCGCAATAATTTTTAATAGCGTTGATTTCCCTGTTCCATTTACACCGATAATACCAGCACGCTGCCCCTCCGCAATACTAAAAGATAGACCATTAAATAATGGTTTGTCTCCATATGATTTCGATACATTTTCGACTGTTAACATTCTCATATTTGTGCATTCCACTCTTTCATAAATTGATCAATAAATTGTTCCATATAGCGATGACGCTCTTCTGCCTCTTCCTTCGCTGCAACTGTATTCATTAAATCTTTTAACTTTAACAGTTTTTCATAAAAATGATTTAGCGATGGTTCATCGTTTTTTCGATATTCTTCTTTCGTCATCGTTTCACGCGGTAGAATGTTTGGGTCATACAGTAAACGGCCCTTTGCCCCTCCATAAGCAAAAGTTCGTGCAATCCCGATTGCTCCAAGTGCATCAAGACGATCTGCATCTTGAACAATTTTACCTTCTAACGTTGCCACAGTTCCGCCGTTTCCACCTTTATAAGACATATTTGCAATAATATGAACAATATGCCGTGCCTCTTCTTGATGAACCCCTAATAGTTCAAGCCAATCTGTTACTTTCTTCATGCCAGTTTCTTCACTCTCATTTAACTTCTCATCTGCAACGTCGTGAAGTAAAGCCGCCATTTCAATAACAAAGCGATTCCCACCTTCTTTTTCAAACAATGCAATCGCTAATTTATGTACGCGTTCAACATGATACCAATCGTGACCACTTGCATCCTTTTCCAATATGCTTTTAACAAATGTAATCGTTTTTTCAATTTGTTCTTGTTTATTCATAATATCTTCACCCAATTTAATATTGTAACACGCTCTCATTTTTTCATCACATATTTTCTTGTCCGCCCATACTATATGCTGTAACTAGTATCTTGAAGGAGGAAAAAAAATGTTTTATAACTCGCAACAGCCTTATCCGCAGCAACCCTATTATCAATCACATCCTGATCAACAGCCATACTATCAATACAATCCACGTTTCCCTCAAGCCGGCCCTACAATGCCAACGGAACCAACTGAACAACAAATCCAACAATACGCTGCACAATTTCAACACTTAAAACAACCCGTATTAAGCCTCGTTAAACCTTGGGTAGAATATGGTGTAAAAGAAGCAAAATATACATCCGTATCACACGCAATGACGGAAATTGCTGCAATCACATACTTAATTGGAAAAGGTTACAATCCAACAGTTGCTCATTACATTGTTGAATCTTGGGAGAAGAATGAACAGTTTTAAATCTATTTATTTTGTAGCACATACAAACGATAAAAGTGCCAAAAAACCTTAAATATAGGGATTTTGGTGCTTTTTCTTTCTATAATCTATTTTATCACAAAAATATTCCCCATATTTTCCGTGTTCTTAATCCGTTTATTCGATAAATAATAAAACAGAATCTTACAAATAAAAAAGAGGACCCGATTTAGTGGATGCTCTCAATGCGACAAGGAGTGTAAATATTGATTAGAACAAGCGGTTAGCTTGTCCTAATCAATATTTGACAAAAGCACCCATATTGGATGCTCTAACTTCTACTATTCTTTTATCTAATCAACATACGATATGTGAAATTTCATTCTTTTCCTAGTCACCTAATGTTGGTTTATATTTTGCAAGTCGAACGATACGACATCAAGTGATTAAGATAAGAACAAAAGCAAACTTATAAAATGCTCCCTTTTATAAAATAAGAATTTTATTAAGCTTTGTTTAACTTATTTAAATTAATTGCTGATTCTATCCGATAGCTCACGATGAATTCCACGTTTACATTTTGTAATTGCTCTTCTGTATAATCGTAAAAATCCACGGCTACACGTTTTGCGAACCTCTCTGCATATTCATCTTCTTTTACAGGAACTGAAACTATAAAGCTCATATGCTCGTTATATACATGGTACTGATAATTAGCGTTAGGCATCTCACCCTTCCTTCCTGTCAAATAACTATTTGGTTAAAATTCAGGCTAAACAATAATACATTATATTAGTTATTTGTTGTTTCTAAAATAAATTAATTTAATAACATAAGAATGAGATATCTATTAAAAAGATTTTATCTTACTAATTTTTTAACACATAAGCGAGGTGATTTTGATAGAAAACATAGATCCAAAAAACAAAGATTTTTTCAATGATCTCCTATTTATGGATATCAATAAAATAATTCTTCCTCATTTGCCACCTGGACCTGCCGGCTCTACTGGTGCTACTGGACCTGCCGGATTAGGATTAACAAACTACCTATATACTTTTGATACTACTAACCAGTCAGTTGCAGTCGGTAGTAATGTTACCTTTAATACAAATGGGCCTATAATAGGAACTGCTCTTACTCATATAGCAGGTACAGGAAATATTATAATTAATACACTAGGAACATATTTAGCAGAATTTCAATTAATGGCCACTCGTGAAAATCAATTTTCCTTTGAGTTAAACGGTACACCAATTTCAGGTGGAAGATATGGAACAGGTTCACCGCATGCCCTAAATCAAGGTATTGTCGCTTTTACAGTAACAGCTATACCTTCAACATTAACTTTAGTAAACAATATTTCTTCATCTGGTACCATTACTCTCTCAAATACTGATGGAGGTTCTTTAACAGCTGTATCTGCGAGTATAAGTATTTTTCAAGTAGCATGATTAATTGGATTAGAAACGGAACAAAGAATAGCTACTATACGTAGCTTTTGTGGTCATGAGATTAAGGTTATATATTTAAACTTTTTTCTTTTGTAGCATAAATACCCATCTAATCACTACAGACATGCACAACACAGTTTTTGTGCATGCTCTTTTCATTTTGATTAGTTGCGATAGGTAAGACTTTGAAGTTATCTCCATCTTTTCCCCCGCTTAGCACTGTACGTGCGACTTTCATCGCATACAGCGCCCCATCTTATCCTTTTATACTAAAGTAACTAGATTACAAACTTTACGAAGTTTGTTTATTTTCTTCAATTGACTATCACTTAGTTGAAGTAATCTCATATATTTTCTAATCGTCTCTACATTTGTAGCGTGTATCAGTCTGTGGACAAATTCATACACAATAATTAGGTTGTTGAATTCATCAGTTCCTCCCATATCTCTTGGTAGTTTATGATGGCAATGCACATCTTCAGCTAGTAAAAAGATTCCTGTGACGGCGCATTTGCCATTTTGCATGGAATATCTTGATATTCTGTTATCTGTGTATTCCACGCTCTGCCCTTTATTGGGGGATAGCAACATCTTCTGCATTTCATTGGCAATGTTACCTTTTAGGCTTTTGATGAGCTTTTGTCTTCCTTTTATAGTGTAGTTGCATATGTCTTGACTGAAACTTTGAGGGAATCTTGTTTGTATGTCCGCTAGTGGATATACATGATTACCTGCTATTTCAAAGGTTCTATAATTATTCCTGTGAGTTCTTTTGTATAATGCATTTGCATTGGTAGGAATCTTATATTTCCCTATTGATTTTAGACGATTAAACAAAGTTTTCGAGAGACGAAAGGCTATTTCAGCAAAGTCTATAGTTACATGTGTTGCAATTTTGTAATAGTTTTTAATGCCAAGCACGTAAGAGTTATAGTCCTGCACTGTTTTCCCTGATGGATTCTTTTGAATTGCTTTAATCCTTATTTTTGATTTTTCAAGGATATCCTTTTTCTTTTTCTCGCTTACATGTGTGTTTGCCACATATCTTTTGCGCTTTTTAACGAATTTAATAGAGAACCCCAGAAAATCCGAAGATTTTCTTTTTAGGTTAGTTATAGTTGATTTTTCATTAGATATGTTAAGGTTTAATTGATTCTCGAGATAACCTTCCACTGCATGGAATATTTTAGTTGCAGATTTGTGATTGTTTGTAAATATTTTAAAATCATCTGCATACCTAACTATATACATTCTCTTCAATTTTGTTTTTGATAGATGATAGTTTTTATTTGGTAGTGTATATGGTTTTCTTGTTTTGATATTATCCCACTGACTAGATATCCACCAATCTAGGTCATTCAATACAACATTACTTAGTAATGGGCTTAGAATTCCTCCTTGCGGAGTGCCTTTTGTAGGAATGCCTTCTCCTTTGATTGGTGCTTTTAACATTTTCGAGATGATTGTCAGCACTCTTCTATCAGTTATACCTATGTTATATAGTTGTTTTAGTAATTTGGAGTGGTTTACGTTGTCAAAGAAACCTTGTATATCAATATCAACTACGTGACTATATCCCCCACGGTTCATCAAGAATTGACACCTAGCCATCGCATGATGTGTTGACCTATTGGGTCTAAACCCATATGAATGCTTGTAGAATTTTGCTTCGCATATTGGCTCTAGAATCTGTTTGAACATTTGTTGAATCAATCTATCTCTCATTGTAGGTATTCCTAATGGGCGTTTCTTTCCATTTGGTTTGGGTATTTCTACCCTACGTACCGCGTTTGGTTTGTAGTCTATAAGAGCATTTCTTATGTTATCAACGAAAGAATCTACGTCTTTCATTTTATAATGGTCGATTGTGATACCATCTGTTCCTTCAGTTTTAGAGCCAGTGTTAGCCTTTATGTTTCTATATGCCAGTAGAATATTTTCTTTTGATATGATGTGTTTATATAAATTTATTCCTTTAGTAGCATTGTTTTTGCTACGTTGATATAAATCATCGAACACTTTTTGCATATCGTAGTATTCTGCATGTCGTAATGTTGTACTCACCGATGTATTAAATCCCCTTTCTTACGAAAAGTCCCATCATCTTACTCGATCCTGTGAGTTACATCTAGTTAATTTAGTTTTCAAAGAACAAGACTAGGGACTATCCCTCCACATTTGTTACATGCTTCGTCGGTACTGTGTCCCCACCTTCACAAGAATGAAGTATTTTCGGTTCGTTAGAACCTTATATACACCTGTCTGTTAGTAGACGTTAGTGACAGTTTCTTGCTTACCACGTTCCGATTGACTTAGCTATACATATATCCTTAGGTGCTTGCTTTAAGCCTGTTATCTTTACATCCTCATTGTTAGATGTTCCGAATTTCATATTAATTACTCTTACTTTTCGGTAGATAACGTCGTCATTGACGACATACACATTTCTAATGTATTAAGCGTTTAGACCCGTACATTCGCAAGTTTGCCAGTCCATTTGGACATTCTCACCATAGATATTTTGTAGCATCCCGACCTATCCATTACCATATGATTTCTCACTTAGGTTTTGTTCAGCCGACTTCACCTAGCTTCATACAATTTATGACTACTATCACGCCTTGCATGTAGGAGTATCAGATAAGTAGTTTCAGCTCAACCTGACGGCTTTCATTCCTACTTTCAGTCAATCAGTTGTTGTTATCAAATTGATAACCCTCCTATTTCGTGTTTACACACTTATGAGGAAACGTGTCGCACAAATAACGCTTTTGTTATAAAGTTACTTCTTCGACTAATGAACAATTTTAAACTTGTTCGGTTCGTAAAACATACAAACTATGAAAGTGCCAATTTACCGTCTCATACTAGGTTCATTGGTACTTTTTCACTGTACAAAATAATAATTCTTCTTCATTTTTATGTAATTTATAAATAAAGTTCTAAAAAATCAATTAAGTCAACTTTTTACTCTTTTATGTAAGTATCATCGAGTTAATAATGGATATTTGTATATAAAAATCATCCAGTACTTTAATTTATAAACTACACCATTTCTCCTTTCAATTATTCGTAAGAAAAATAGCATCTACTTTCTTCAACACCAAATTCATTAATTATTTCACCATATTTTTTTCAATGAGCTTATAATGATGCTCTTCATGTATCGCTAAAAGGTGAATACCTTGAATTAAGTTAGGATAGTTCGCAAGCGGATCCAAAAATATAATATGTCCAGCAATATCCTCTTCAATATTCGCAACTAATTCTCTCAATCTATTCGTTTCATTTAACAGCAACTCTATTAACTCTTCTTTATCCAGAGCATAAATCACCTTTTTCGGCGGCACCAATATAAAAGGAGCTTTCATCCCTTTTCCACGCTTTTCTTTATATTCAGCATATATATCATGAATTTGATTATGAAATGGTTTCTTCCTTCTCATTTTTGCATACGGAATTAGAACAAAAGAAAGTTTTGTCGCAACTTTAAGCATTCTTATAATTAAATATAAATGATATAAATGCTCTCCAATCGACCATTTCCCTTCTTTTTGATGCCATAGTTGTTCACTTGAAATATCTTCTATTTTTTGAAAGAAACAATGTCGCTGCTGTTGTAAAGTTTGAAAATGGTGTGATATACTTTCAGATTTCATCTCATACTCCCTTCATTTTAACTATAAATTTGATTCATACACATATATTGTAAAATTATACCACGATTATTTTTTATAAACAAAACGAACAAACATGTTGAACGAAACCACAAGCTGCTCCAGCTCAAAGCAATGGAAATGTATATTATAAAAATTGCTCAGAAGTAAAAGCTACTGGAAAAGCCCCTTTACACGCTGGTGATCCTGGCTACAGTAGTAAGTTAGATAGAGATGGTGATGGTATTGTATGTGAAAGATAATGTACATATGTGAAATTTTAAAGTGAGATTTTGGGGCTTATATTCATCTCGTTGAAGTTTTTTACCAAGTATAAAATTAATGAATAATAAAAACCCCGATGCCTTCCCAAGCATCGGGATTTTCATTATTTTTTTTCTTCTTCTTTAATAGCTGTTTTGATCGTTCCTGATTTTACTTTATTTCCATCAAAGAAGCGTAGCAAGTCACCTTGAATAATACTATCGGACATTTTCAATTCTGTCTGCGCTCGATCAATAAGTGATTTCGCCTCTTGCTCTGGTACTTGAACGACTTGGCCATTTTGACGATTATAGAATGTGTTGTTGTAATAAATATATTTGTCTGTAATAAAGCTTCCATCACGTTCTACAACAAATGGTTTGCGTTCTGGTGAAAATAAATCATGACCAAACTCAATATCATTAGAAGTATCAACTCCTAATAAGTGAAGAATCGTCGGTTTTACGTCTACTTCACCAGCAGGAGCAGTCATTGTTTTCCCTTCTGTTTGACCTGGAACGTGAATAAATAATGGTGTACGTTGCAGTTGCATGTGGTCATATGGATTAATTTCATTTTTCCCTAAGAATTGTGCCATTGCACGATTATGGTTATCTGAAATACCGTAGTGATCACCGTAAAATACGATAACTGAGTTGTCATATATTCCTGTTTCTTTTAAGCGTTCAATAAAACGTTTTAAAGCTTCGTCTTCGTAACGTGCTGTAACAAAATAGTTATCTAAAGTCTCGTCACCTGAATTAAATGGTTCAATCATTTTAATGCTGTCATCATACGTAAACGGAAAATGATTCGTTAAAGTAAGAAAACGAGTATAGAACGGCTGTTGTATCTTTTGTAATTTATCCACAGATTGATCAAAAAATTCTTTATCCTTTAATCCCCATCCTATTTTATTCTCTGGAGTAACTTTATAATCTAATTCATTGTAGAATCGATCATATCCTAAAGACGGATACATCATATTACGATTCCAGAACGTAGCGTTATTCGCATGGAATACAGCTGTATAATAGCCTTGCTGATGTAAAATTTCTGGAGTTGCCTCATATTCGTTTCCAGCATTCGTAAAGAATACAGAACCACGATCTAACGGATATAAAGAATTATCAATCATAAACTCGGCATCAGATGTTTTTCCTTGTCCTGTCTGATGATAAAAGTTTTCAAAATAATAACTTTCTTTTTTAAATTGGTTCAAAAACGGTGTAACTTCTTTTCCATTCACTTTAGAATCAATTAAAAACGACTGCGTTGATTCTAAAGAAACAACGATAACATTCTTTCCTTTTGCCATACCAAACATATTTGGGTCAGGCTTCGTGTCAACTGTTTTCATATAGTTCTCAGCTTCTTGAATTTTACTTCCATCCGCAAATACCTTTTGTGAACTTGTTTTTGCTTGTAATCCAAGATCGTATAATTGATGAACATATAATCCAAGGTTTTTCACAAGCATCACGCGGTCAAATGAACGAGTTAACAATTCAGGGCGTTCTTTTTCCGCAAAACTAAGATTTACCATGAAAATGGCAATACAGATTAAAAAATAAAGTGACTTCATAGAGCCAGAAACACGTTCTGTTTTTGCAAAGTTTGGCTTCTTTTTAGCAATGTAAAATAAAACGATAATATCTAAAAACATTAAGATAAATTTAACGTTTAACAACGCTTTGACACTAGATCCTAATCCATCCATATTCGATGTTTGCATTAGTACCGGAAGTGTAACAAAGTCATTATAAAAACCATAAAACATTACATTACCGATTAAGATAATGGTCATAATAAGGTTAATAACGATAGCTATATAATTTCGTTTTTGACCCTTTGCAAATAATGCAAGTCCAACTAACACTAAAGAAGACGCTAATGGACTAATAAACAGAATCCATTCTTGCATAGTAGATTCTAGCTTTAAATCAAAACTAGTTCGCGTAACAATATATGTTTTTAACCAAATCAAAACAGCGACTAATAACGGAAAGCGCATATTTTGAAATTGTTTTTTTAACGCTTCTTTCATTTTTCTCTCCCTCTCTGACTGAACAGCAGTAGTATAATACTTTTTCATTATATTTATGGCTTTTTTCTCACCGCCACATTGTATCGAATACATTTGTATTCCGTGTGAACTTTTTCTTTTTTTTTTGTAAAATGAACACAGTAAAAAGAAGCTTTTCTATATGAGCATCTTTTTACTATAGTTCCTTCAAATTCCAGCCTTTTAGAAATTTACAATCATCTCCAAAACGAAGAATCATCTTACTTATTACGCGCATATTAATTTTTCTTTGCTTCTATTTTTTCTTTTACTTTTTCAGCTTTATCTAAAGATTCTCCGATATCTTTTTGTTTTTCCCTTATTTCATCAATGCTATCTACCGCTTTAATTGCTTTATCAATTCCTTCTTCTTCTATTTTCTTTCTCTTTTCTTCTCTCGTTATTTCTTTTTTCTCTATATCTTTTGCCTTTTGCAACATATCTTCAGCATTGGACTTTACAGCTTTTTCAAGTGTCGCATCTTTTTTTATATCTATCACTTGATTTGAGTCTTCCAGCGCTTGTTTATAATCTCCATCTTTTAACGCTTTCGCACCATATTCCATCCAATTTGCAACTTTCATATATGTTTTGGTTTTATCTGTAGATTTTTCTTGGTCGGCTTTTTCAAACCACATAATTGCATCACTATACTTCGCATCTTTCAATGCTTTCATACCAGCTTCAACATGCGCGTCATAATTACTAGTACTACATCCAGCTAACATGATTAAAAAACATCCTATTGTAAAAATAAGTTTTTTCAAGCTCTTTTCCTCCTACAACCTTATACTACTATATTATTTTCGAATGCTCCTATTATCAAATAAAAACTGTTCTGTATTAACAATTAAATTTATTTCATATAAGTCCCTGATATAAATTTTCAACTTTGAAGGGCACTCATCGCTTCTATGAATGGTTCCACACAAAAAGAAGCTCTTATAAATGAGCCTCTTCTTTCTATAATACCTTTTCAATTTCCTTTTCTAACTGCTCTGGTTTCGTCTGCGGTGCAAAGCGATTTACTACTTTACCATCACGCCCTACTAAAAATTTTGTGAAATTCCACTTTACCGCTTTCATTCCTAATAATCCTGGTGCTTGCTCCGTTACATAGTGAAATAATGGATGGGTGTTATCGCCTTTTACATCAACTTTCATAAACATGGGGAACGTTACACCATAATTTAACTCGCAAAATTCCGTAATTTCCTCTTCTGTTCCAGGTTCTTGACTTCCAAATTGATTGCATGGAAATCCCAGTATTTCAAAGCCTCGTTCTTCATATTTTTCATACAAAGTTTGCAATCCTTTATATTGCGGTGTAAAACCACATTTACTGGCAACATTCACAATTAATACTACTTTTCCTTCATATTCGCGTAACGACTTCTCTTCTCCTAAAATTGTTTTTGCCGAAAAATCATAAATTGTCATATTATATCGACTCCTTAAGTTCATACACTCTCATATATTTATCATAAAATGTATGGTGCACATTGTCTAATAAGAACGCTTTATTTCCGTTCAAAAAATTGTCACAATTAGCTAGACATTTTCCTTGGAAAGTTTTACAATAAAGATGTGAACAAAATGTGACATTTTACATTCTAAATTGTGACATTTTCAATTCCATTATTAAAAAAAGGGATGGTGTTGATAATGAAAACTGCACAAAGTGAAAAGCTTTCTAATCGCGAATTTTATTTCGTACTATACATGATGATGTTATTTGTTTTAGGTTGGTTTATGGATGTTAACGGTATTTTCTTAAGCAAATATTTCACACTCGCAGGAATGATTACTGTTCCAGCAGTTGGTGGTCTTGTCGGCTTCTTTATTATGGCACTTAGCAAACAACAAAATAACTAAACGTATTACATAAAGGCAGAAAACGATGTTTCGTTTTCTGCCTTTTCTTTTATAATAAAAGAATAATAGCCTACAAGGAGTGATAAGTTTGAAAAAAGTAGAAAAACTATCTTCACAGCTATATCTTATCGACGATTACGACTTACAACATGAACAACGTACAGGTACATATGTTTTACTCGGTGATGAAATTACGATCATTGAAACGTGCGCCTCACCATCTGTTCCTTATCTGTTAGATGGATTACAACAGTTGAATATCCAACTGACAGATATAAAAAATATTATTGTTACACATGTTCACTTGGACCACGCTGGTGCTGCTGGCTTAATGATGGAAAAATGCCCAAATGCAACGCTGTTCGTTCATTCCAGAGGCGCCCGTCACATGATTGATCCAACAAAACTCATTCAAGGTGCAAAAGCTGTTTACGGTGATTCATTCGATAAACTCTTTCACCCTATTTTACCTATTCCAGAAGAACGTGTTCACATCGTACAAGATGGTGAAACATTACAAATTGCCGAAAACCGGACACTGACATTCTACGATACGCCTGGTCATGCAAAACATCACATTAGCATTCATGACTCTTTAACAAACGGTATATTTACAGGCGATACGATTGGTATTTACTACCGCCAATTAGCCGAGCTTGGTGTTGAACTTTATTTGCCAACAACATCTCCTACACAGTTTCAGCCTGAAGCTATGTTAGCTTCAAAAGACCGTATTCAAAATATGAATGTTGATTTTATTTATTTCGGTCATTACGGTGCTTCTTCTCATATTTCTGAAATTTGCAATCAGCTAGAATATTGGCTTCCAATATTTGTTGAAGCAGGAAAGCAAGTGTTTGAACATCAACAAAACTTTGAAAAAGCAAGCCAAGAGCTGTCCCATTTATTACTTGAAAAAGTATCATCACATCTTACAAACCAAGGTGTCCCATCGTCACATTCTATTTATGACTTGCTAAAACTCGATTTAGAAATCGGGGCTATGGGAATTATTGATTATTTGATAAAACGAGAACAAACAGAAACAACTCCAAAATAAGGATTTTACTATCTTGACCAAAATGTTTGTCGCTGTAACAAAACAGAGTCCATTTTTCTTGTCATGGACTCTGTTTTGAAGTTTATTCGATATGTTACTTTTGTACTTTTTCACTAACATAATTCATGAAATGATCTGCTTCTTGAAATTCTGCTTTATATTCTTCAGGAACCTCATCTATCGTTATAGGTTCACTTGATTTCATTTTTGCTTGTATTTTTTCATATGTCATTTGAGCATGTATATATTGCTTAAATTCTTCAGAAGTTAACACTTCTTTACTTGATTTCTCTCCGTTTAACTTATCAAAATACGGTTGAATTACCATTGAAGCCTTCATCATTTCCTCTTGTTTTTCTTGAGAAAGTTGATCGTAATCAATATTACCATTTGCATCTCCATACTTCATTTTTGCATCTAGTAGTACTTTTAACAATGTTGTAAACTCTGTATACTCTTTGTCTCCCATTTCACCTGTTGCTTGCGATAACTTCGCATTTACATGCATATACCCTTCTAGTGTTGCATTTGCAAAATGTTTCTTTACATTATCAAATGATCCATACACACCATCTGCCACAAGAGATTGATACGCAAAAGCACTCGTTGGAATAAGTAATGTTGCTGCTAACACACTCGTTATAAGACGTTTTTTCATTGGTTTCCCTCCGCGTTCTATTTTTATTTGATTCATTACTTTTTCTTTCAATTCCGGTGATGGTACAATTCCTTTTGCTTCTTCTTGCAAAGATTCTCTTACTTCGTAATCAAGGCTCATTATGCATCCCCCACTTCTTTTAATAAAATATTTCCCTCACGCTCTTTTTGCCGTAATTTCTTTAAGGCTGCATGAATTCTAGATTTAACTGTTCCAACTGGTACATCTAAAATATTTGCTACTTCTTCTTGAGAATAATCATGTAAATACCGCAGGATGATGACTTGTTTTAATTTATAAGGTAACTTATGTATCGATGTAATAAGTTCTTGATTGGACAGCTTGTTGACAAGATCAGTAGAAAAATCAAATTCAAATGGTTTTCGCTGTTCTTCTGCTTTTTTCACAATCCGTAGACGCATCCATCTCTTTCTCCTATAGGAATGAATTTGTCTTACAGTAAGGCCAATTAACCATGGCCTAAAGGAGCGCCCCCGATCAAATTGACTAAGCGATTGATACAATTGCATATATATTTCCTGAACAACATCATCTACATCCGACTTTTCCTCCATTAAAAAGTGAGCTGTCTTATACACATCTTCAATTGTTTTATCGTATAGTTCACTATATGCTTCCTGATTTCCTAATAACGTCTGCTCGATAAGATAACCATATTCAGCTTCTTTCTCCATCCTTCATCCCCTCCTTCCTTATGTCGTACACTATATATTGGCAAGAACAGAAAATTTCGTTCGATTTTTTTGAAATAAAGTGAAACTTTAATCAGTGGCGGGGGTTTTTCATCCTCCACTGATTAATAGTTGAACCAATCGGGCTTTTACAGGCAGTTTATCTCCCACCTAACTTCTTTACTTTTACTGAATTTTGAGATGGGAGTATTACTGTCCACGAATAGCGGGATAAATTTTTCATAACGTTTTCTTATAACTCTTCATAACCATTATATAATTTTCCAATTCATGATGACCTTTTAAAATAAATTATAGAATCTACTTTAGGAGGACATATCATGAAAGCAATTATTGTAACTGCCTTTGGAGGCCCTGATATGATGAAATATACAGATGTAACTATGCCGTCTATTAACATGAATCAAGTTTTAATTCGCGTTGTCGCAACAAGTGTGAACTTTGCTGATATTAAATCTCGATATGGAAAAAAGGGCACTGGAAATCTTCCTTTTATACCTGGTATAGATGCTGCTGGAATTGTAGAACAGGTTGGGGCTAACGTAACAAATATTAAGGTAGGACAGCGCGTTATTGCTTTTCCAGTTAACGGATCGTACGCCGAATATGTTGTAGCAAATGAAGAACTTACTTTTGTATTACCAGATGAAATTGATTTTGAAACGGCTGCAGCCTGTCCGATTGTTTCGTTTACAAGTTATACACTGCTAGCAAATATTGCAAGGTTACAACAAGGCGAAACTGTACTGATCCATGCCGCTGCAGGAGGAATTGGCACAACAGCTATTCAACTCGCTAAAATTTTAGGTGCTGGAAAGGTCATTGGAACCGTTGGAAATGAAGCAAAAAAGAAAATTGCTTTAGAAGCCGGAGCAGATCATGTTATTTGTTATAAGGAAGAAGATTTTGCGCAGAAGGTAAATGAGATTACAAATGGAGAAGGTGCAGACGTTATATTAGATTCTATTTCTGGTACCATATCAGAGCAAAGCTTACAATGTCTTGCATTTTATGGACGCCTTATTCATTTTGGAAATGCAAGCGGTGATATCGGAACATTTGAGACTAAAGACTTACATACAAGCTGCCGATCTGTTCTTGGCTTTAGCTTTGGAACAACTCGAAAAAAATGCCCCCATCTACTTCGGCATACTGCAGACCAAATATTTCCACTTTTAGGAAATGGTGATTTACAAATTAAAATTGGAAAACGTTTTTCACTTCAGGATGCAGGGAAAGCACATGAATGGGTCGAAAGTAGACAAAGCACCGGAAAAGTTTTATTAAATGTTCAGCCAACATAACATAATTCTCTTTCAAGCGGAGGTACCTTTCATGGGATCAAGAATTATGCATGTAATTGTAGCGAATTTGGTTGCAAAAAAATTAGAGATTCAAGACAAAACCTCTTTCCTACTCGGAGGAATTGCGGCAGATGCAGTCCATTCACGAGAGGAAAAAGAAATATCGCACTTTTATAAAGGCACAGTAAAGAATTATACAAGAAAAATTGATTATGAAGCATTCCTACATAAATATAAGGCGTACAAAGATTCTCCTTTCATATTAGGATATTACACACACCTCATTGCTGATGATATATGGTTGCAGGGATTCTATCTCCCTTGGCTCAAAAATCGAATAGAGCATGATCCTAATCTTCTTTCTTTATACCATCACGACTTTAAGCTTTTAAACGGAAAACTGCTTCAATATTATGATTGTGATAAGAGCCTATTTCATACTTTAAATATGAATGCGAATTTGATATGTATTGATGAAGTATCAGAAGAAAACATACATTCTTTCAAAACATTAGTTTTTGAAGATATGATGTACCCACAGCAAGATTTATTTGAACCACTACAAGTATTTACAATGAATCAAATTATTGGTTATATAGAAACCTCTCTTTATAAAAGTACGTTCTATATAGAACAGCTGCATATTTTCTGATAAAAAAAGCCGTGGCTACATCATATTCGTAGCCACGGCTTTTCAATTTATCTAGGCTTTTTCTTCCCATTAAACGCTGGTTTCTTTTTCTTTGGCGCTTTCGGCTTCGAATCAACAAACGAACCTTTAAACATTTCTTGCTTATTGAACTGAATGCCTAGCTTCTTCGCAAATTGAAGTAACTTTTTCTCTTCTTGCGGTGTTACAAGGGATACAACTGTCCCCTCTTTCCCCATACGACCTGTACGTCCCGAACGATGAATATATTGATCCAGCGTATCTGGCAATTCTAAATGAATAACGTGTGTTAAGTCATCAATATCTAATCCACGCGCTGCGATGTCTGTTGCTAATAAAATTTCTATTTTACCTTGACGGAATGCACGCATTGTTGCTTCACGTTCTTGTTTGCTTGCTTCCGCATGAAGAGCCGCTGCTTTCATCTTACGGAATTTCAGCTTCTCAGCAATTTCATCTAAACGGAACGGATCGTTTAAGAAGGCAACTGCTTTTACATCACCAGTATACATAATTTTACGAACAAAATCATTTTTTTCTCGGCGTTCACAAACGATATACGTATGTTCAACAAGACTCTTCGTGTCTGTGCGTTTCACACGAATGAATTGCGGCTGAACTGCAAAATCACGCGCTACTTCTTCTGCATCTTTTGTCATTGTTGCCGAGAAAAATACGACTTGACGATCACGCATTGTCGATTTAATTACATCGGAAACGGCATCGATCATCTTTTGTTTTACAATTTGATCAAACTCATCAAATACAATTGTTTTCACCTCATGCATTTTCAATTTCTTCATACGGATTAGTTCTAAAATACGTCCAGGCGACCCAACGATTACTCGCGGATGTTTCTTTAACTTCTCTACTTGACGCTTAATATC
Organism: Bacillus sp. S10(2024); assembly: GCF_050473865.1. NCBI lineage: Bacteria > Bacillati > Bacillota > Bacilli > Caryophanales > Bacillaceae > Bacillus > Bacillus sp. S10(2024). Next base: position 1,582,253 of record NZ_JBFLUR010000002.1, read on the forward strand.
TGCACCGCCAATTAAAGATGCACCTGAAATCTCAGTACCCGCAGTAAACTTTTGTACTTCTTCATGAATTTGCATCACAAGTTCACGTGTTGGTGCTAAAATAACCACTTGAGGTTGTTTCACTTCAGGGTTAATTTTATGTAAAAGTGGTAATAAATACGCTAATGTTTTACCTGTTCCTGTTGGAGATTCAGCAATAACGTCTTGTCCTTCTAAAATTGTTGGAATAGCTTGCTTTTGAATTTCAGTAAACTCTTTAAAACCAGCTTTCTCCCAAGCTTGTTGCAAAAATGGTTGCATCTCTTTTATCATTTCTTTTTCTCCTTTATCTCTATTTTTGAAGAAATTGTTGTATTATTCGCATCGCTTCTATCATATGAGGAATAACTGCTACTAAGTCATCAACATGGTCTTCTGTAATCACTTTTTGAAATAAGATGTCTACTTTATTATGATATGAAATCGCTTGCTTATTATATTCGTATGAAATTTGCTGCGTAATCATTCGTTCTTTTCCCCATATGGATTGTAGCAACGCTTCGATTTCTTGGCAATCTTTTTCTGGATGCCTAATAGGAAATTCAAAGAACAGTTTCATTTCACAACCAGGAACAAAATTTGGTACCTCTAATATCTCACCTGATAAATTCTTTGCATTAACCGATAATAAAAACGTCGCTTCTACTAATGGCTCAATATATTCTGTAAGCTGAAACGAAATGGTATATGTACGACTAAGTGATGCTAGATCCATTATATCTTTTCGATTCGTTACAATGATATCAGCATGTAAATCAAAATCATATACAGCTCCTTCAACGACAACTTTTAAATTTTCAAAAGCAGTTGGATCAAACATATATTCCTCCAAAAAACAAGCGCCTTTCCATCGAAAGGCGCCGAATGATGTACGTATAGTTTACCGATAAAAGAGAAGAAATACAACCTTTTAGAATAAACCTACTGCTTTTCCATCTTCATTTACGTCCATTTGCAGAGCAGCTGGTTTTTTTGGAAGACCTGGCATTGTTAACATTGTTCCTGTTAATGCGACGATAAAACCAGCACCAATAGATGGTTTAAATTCTCGAATTGTCACTATAAAGTCTGATGGACGTCCTAATTTTGTTGGATCATCAGAAAGAGAATACTGTGTTTTCGCCATACAAATTGGTAAGTTACCCCAACCCTCTTCAGCAAATTGCGTTAATTGTTTGCGAGCTTTTGGCGCAAATTCGATATCTTTTGCACCGTATACTTTTTGGGCAATTGTACGAATTTTCTCTTCTAATGGAAGCTCTAAATCATATAAAGGTGCGTATGTATTCTCACCTTTTTCAATTACTTTTAATACTTTCTCAGCAAGGTCAACACCGCCTTGACCGCCTTTTTCCCATACTTCCGTTAAAGATACTTCGTAGCTGCGCTCATTGCACCACTCTTGTAAGTATGCCACTTCTTTATCTGTATCTGTAATGAATTTGTTAATTGCAATAACAAATGGAACACCAAATGCTTGAATTGTTTCAACGTGTTTTTGTAAATTTTCCATACCTTTTGCTAACGCATCAACATTCTCTTCTTTTAATCCATCTTTCGCTACGCCACCATGCATTTTAAGAGCACGAATTGTTGCAACAATAACAACTGCTTCAGGTTTGATTCCTGCTGCACGTGCTTTAATGTCTAAAAATTTCTCAGCGCCTAAATCCGCACCAAAACCAGATTCCGTAATCACATAATCACCAAGTTTTGCTGCCATTTTCGTTGCGATTACACTGTTACAGCCGTGTGCAATGTTAGCAAATGGGCCGCCATGTATGATTGCTGGTGTATTTTCTAACGTTTGTACTAAATTTGGTTTTAACGCATCTTTCAATAATAGTGTTAATGCACCTTCTACACCTAAATCTTTTACTGTTACTGGTTCATTATTCATGTTATAAGCAACAACAATGCGTGCTAAACGTCCTTTTAAGTCTTGTACATCTGTTGCTAAGCAGAATACAGCCATGATTTCAGATGCAACTGTAATATCAAATCCGTCTTCACGTGGCACACCTTGTACTGGTCCACCAAGGCCGATTACAACATTACGAAGCGCACGATCATTTAAATCTACACAACGTTTCCATACGATTTTACGCGTATCGATGCGCAAATCATTTCCTTGTTGAATGTGATTGTCAATAAATGCTGCAAGTGCATTATTTGCAGTTGTAATCGCATGAATGTCACCTGTAAAGTGAAGATTAATATCTTCCATTGGTACAACTTGCGAGTAACCTCCGCCTGCTGCACCACCTTTTAATCCCATAGTTGGTCCAAGAGATGGTTCACGAAGCGCAATCACTGCTTTTTTACCGATTTTATTAAACGCTTGTCCTAAACCAACTGTTACCGTTGATTTTCCTTCCCCTGCTGGAGTAGGGTTAATTGCTGTAACTAGTACAACTTTTCCATCTTCTTCGTCTTGTAAGCGCTTAAAAACATCAAGAGATAACTTCCCTTTATAATGACCATATGGCTCTAATTCTTCTTCTAAAATGTTTAATTTCGCTGCAATCTCTTGAATTTTCTTCATGCTTGCTTCTTGCGCAATTTCAATGTCAGATTTTACTGTAGTTATTGCTGTCATATTCCCTAATCCCCCTTTAATTATTTCTAAAAATATTGTATCAGTTTTTTGTATTTTCTGCACTTATATTCCAACTTTAAAGCGAAACTTCCATAAGTGCAGATTTAGTACCCATTTTCAGCAAGAAAAGTTACTTCTTTTGGAACATAAATACCCACATAAATGTTAAAGCTTGCTGCAATTCAAGCGGAAGTTGCCCAATCATTTTTTCATTTACTCCTCGTTTATATACTCCCATTCCATCTATCAAATATAACCCTTGCTCCTGTGCAAGTTTTTGAAATTCCCATGGCATCATTGTATTACAAATGACATTTTTCCCATATAAACGCGGATAGCTATTCTCACGGGGCTTTGCAGTTGGTCCTAAAATAGCAATACAGGCATAACCTTCTTTTCCTAACACTCGTTTTATTTCCTGCAACGCTTGAAGAGGTGCTTCAGTCCATTCTAATGAATTTACCGCTAAAACAGATGCAAACTCCTCATCTTGGAACGGCAATGAAGTAAGATCGCCCACTATAAACGATAAATTAGAATGTTCACCTCGCTTTTTTGCTTTTTCAATCATTTGCTCTGATAAATCAATACCACAAGCTTTGTAACCAGCTTTACTTAGTTTGTATGTACCATATCCATCCCCACACCCTACATCAAGAACAGTTTCTCCACTTCGTATGTATTTTTGTAAAAACGGAATAATTGTACTGCGGCTACCATTATCCCACATTTCATGACTATTTTGATTCCAAAAATCCGCATTATCATCCCATTTTTGCTGCGCTGCTTCATGCCAATTAAATCCCGTCATTCTTCTCCCACCTTTCCAATTTACATCTAAGTAAAAGGCATTCTACATCATTTTGCATTTTTCCTGTTTATTCTTCAGAAGAGATGGATAATATAGCAACAGATAATTATTTCTCCATTTTTTTCTTTGGTTGTATATAAATAATAAGCATTTTTTCTTATTTAATAAAAAATACTAAGCATACCCTAATTCGAAAGAGAGGGATATTCCTTGCAAAAAAAACGAACACATCATCTAAAAAGCGGAGAAAAACAGGAAGAATATGCGATAGAAATTACCCCTCAGCGACTTCCAATTAGACGTCGCCGTAAAGAAATTCATAAAGAAGCAGAGCGGACAGACATCGGTGGAATTGTTGGATACGTTGCGTTATTTCTCTCTTTATTTTCAATTGCTTTCTATCCCATTACACTTGGATCGCTTTCTATTTTAATTGGACTTCTTGCTGTTCATTACGAAGCAAAAACACTCGGATATACAGCCATTGGATTCGGAGGATTTTCTTTACTGTTTAGTTTATTATATCCGTTCTTCTTATCAGCACTTTAAAAAACACTTGTTTCATACAAATTATGACACAAAATATATACACACTAAGAAAAAGGAGTGAGTCTGTCACTCCTTTTTCTCATATACAACTTATTTTTTCACCATTCATTTTAAAGCTAGAAGTTTGTCCATTTCAAAATGAATAAGAGTACATATACTAATAAAAAAAAGGAGTACTTTATTAATTTGGAAAATGAAAAAGTAGCCGTCTCCGTCGAAATAGATGGAAAGAAAACAACTGTTGAACGACCAGCACATGAGAAAACGAAAATTGTTGTTGTAATTAATAACCAATTTACCAATGCACCATATACTACACAAATTGCGAGTAGCGCCGGTCGCAGCAGTGCGGCAGGAAATAATGCAGCTTTGGATTCATCAAACACAGAGCAACAAGAAAGTGTTGGTGCAGAAGGAACAGCAAAAAATGAAGGTATGGAAGGTAAGCAACTCGAACCACATGAAAAAGATAAACAATGTTGCGGCGACAATGAAATTGTTATTGTTCTTAATAATCAAATTCATCTTACTGATGAAAGTGCAACTGAATCCCCCTCTTCTGCGACTCAAGTAGCGAGCGGCGGCACATACAGTGCAAGTGGCACAAACTCTGCAATTGAAAGTTCCAACACAAAACAACAATTTTCAGTTGGTGGTGCTAAAGATTCTCTAGCGTTCAACAGCGGAATGGATAGCGATCAAATAGAAGGTTGTTCCAAAAGCTTTAACTCAAAGCAACAACTTTCCGACGGCGGACCTAAACTTTTTATCTCTTAAACGCTTATATACTCTTTCCAACTAACAAAAAAACTTTGCCTATTTCCTTTCAAGCATAAGAAAGATATACTTTCCCTTACATGCCTGGTGTTTATTAACGAAATAACATGACATAACCGCAGCTACTACAATGATAGGCAGTAATTTCTTGAAACACCGGATAGTTCTCCTCATCTCGCTGTTCAATAAATACTTTTTCAAATCGATACATATTCGGTGCATATGCCCAGTCTTGTTTTGTACGAGCATATAAGGTGGACGAAAAAAAGTCTGCTCCCCCGCAAATCATGCAAATCTTATTCAACATAACTCCCCCCTAAGCTTGTCTTATCTTAACTATATGAAGGGGGGTACAAAAAAAAGACCTTCAAGATTAGAAAGTCTTTTCAGAGGAAAAGAGAAACATGCCCAATACTCCAATAGCGCTGTACGTCTTCTTTTTCTCTGTTTCTGTTTGAAACGTCTGCTCTACCTTTATAAAAAATACACCATTTCGAACATCCTTACTAACAAACTCGAATTTCTCTTCTTTTTGATCTTTTTTCTGCGTACACTTAAAATCCACTTCATTACACACTATTGAATATTTGTCTTCTAAATGCTTTTGAAAGTCCGCTTCTTTCGGACATGTTAACAGCAAGATTGCAACAAGTATAATACTACTAATCCCTATTATTATAAAATTTTTCTCCATCTTGTCTCCTTTCCAAAAAAGAAAGAAAACTTGACTCATATCGTCAAGTTCCCTTAATCCATTATCCACTGCCACTCTTGTTCTTTCTTCTCAAAGATAAGCCATCCTGTTTTAGAAGCTTCACTTTTCAAATCTTCTAACCCATCTAAAACTTCATCCGTACTTTCATAAGAACCGATGACATAAACAGGAATCTCTAAACCTCGTCTTGATTCTATTTTTCCTGCTAAGTCTAAGTATAAGCCATCTTCCATAAATGGCAGAAGTTCAAGAATAACCTCTTTTGATATTGCTGGATAAATTTTCGATTTTTGAAAGAATGCAAATCGTTTTTTTCCAAATGAGCCAAGTTTATAAGGAATTACCTTACTAAGCATGCCTACAAACTCCTGCATTCTTCGGTAATATACTTTATTATACCAGCCATCATCGTGAGAAAGATAAACAAATCTATTTTTCAGAAGCGGGAAAAAAGGCTTCCCAAGTGGTTCCTTTTTGTGTGCCAAATAAAGCAATTCTGCAATTTCTTTTGGCTCCAATTCATCCAAGTCATTTACATCATCAAAATCAACCCAGCAAAATCCCTCAAACTCCCCGACATCTGCTGAAATTAATTTATGCATATTCTCTTCTTCTACATATTCAAATAAAGTATGATAATGAAAATCCGTCCATTCAAAACTATGCTTTAAAAGCAGCATTTGATGAAGCGGTGAAGGAATATTACTTGCAAACTCCTCAAACGTAATTCCAGACGTGATAAAACAATGATTGCGACGATTACCATTAATGTAAATCATATTCTTGATTTGGTCAGATCCTCCAGACAAAGCACCTAGCCACCTTCGTTTTATATGTTTCAATACTATAGGATATTTTATCACGAAAATTTTTAGAAATATAGAAAAAACTTCAAAAACTATTTACATTTTTATGAGTTTTATTACATCTCCATTACAAGAAAAAATGCCTGTTTAAAAACAGGCATTTTTCATACGATTTCATCTGGATTTTTTGGATGATGTAAATGATCTTGCTTTTTATTATTTTGAAATATCGACTGGATTTTATCAATGGTTTGCGGGGCAAGTTCAATTACTTTTTCCGCTAGATGTGTTGCATTTTGTAAATGAAGAATATTTACGCCATCCTTATTTACAACAAGAAAAGCAACCGGTGTAATAGAGACTCCACCAGCACTTCCACCACCAAATGCAGGGTTACCTTGTACCTTTTGTACATCATTTGTGGAAAAATCTGATCCCCCTGCTCCAAAACCAAACGCTACCTTTGAAACAGTTAATACAACGCCACCATCAGCTGTTTGAACAGGCTCACCGACAATTGTATTGACATCAACCATTTCCTTCAAATTTTCCATAGCTGCTTTCATCAGCCCTTGAATTGGATGATCCACCGTTCATAACCTCCTTTTTCATATCCTTCCTAGTTTTTCCTAAACATTGTGAACTAAACATAAATTTTTTGTTGATTTTTAAAATAATGCGTACTAATATTTAGAAAATACAAAAAAGGAGGGGCAGCAAATATGATTCGCAAATTAACAGAACAAGATCATAAACAAGTAATTTCTTTCTTAAGAAAAGAAGCTGCATTTAATTTATTCTTAATCGGTGATATTGAGGCATTTGGATATAATCAAGAATTTCAAGAATTATGGGGACAATTTACGATAGAAAATAAATTACACGCTGTCCTATTGCGTTTCCATGACTCCTTTATTGCTTATGCTGAGGATTCATTCCAACCAGAAGCATTCATGAATCAATTTCTTAACTATGACCATATTAAACTCTCTGGAAAATCAGAGGTTGTCGAGCAGTTTGAAAATTTTACGAACTTAAATCTTGGTAAAAAACTGCAGACATACTTTTGTGAATGTACAACTGCAAAACAATTAATCAAAGATACAAGCAAAGAGGACATAAAAATAGCAACTGCCTTCGACGTAGATCGCATTATGCATTTACGAAAACAAATTACTGAATTTACGTTGGCAGACAATAGCGGGAAACTCCTTCGCCAAGCAATTGAAACAAACACTGGCCGGACTTATTACATAGAGAAAAACGGAGAAATTATTGCATGTGCGTCCACATCTGCTGAAAACTCGTTATCTGCTATGGTTGTAGGTGTATGTACACATCCAAATCACTGCGGTAAAGGATACGCTTCCAATATCGTAAGTAAAATGATTCAAGATTTTATCGCGGAAGGCAGGACGCTTTGTCTATTTTACAGCAATCCTGCTGCTGGACGAATTTATAAACGTTTAGGATTTGAAGATATTGGAACTTGGACAATGTATCGCTAAAACGAAACTGCCATCAGCATAGAATATCTTCATTCCTACTGATGGCAGTTTCATTATATTCATGTTAAATCCTTTCTCACTTTACATACTGAAAATGCTCTACAATTGGAAACGGCTCATAAAAGTGGTGTAATCTCTTTTTCCATTCTTCATACTCACTTGATTTTCGAAATCCTTCCGTATGATCTTCTAACGTCTCCCAATTCACTAATAGAAGATATTTCCCCTTGGTTTCTATACATTTATAAAGTATATGACCACGATAACCTTTCATAGAAGAAATAATGTTAGAAGCCTCTTGAAAGGCATGTTCAAATTCATTTTCCATTCCAAGCTTCACTTTGAGCATCGCTGTCTCTAATATCACCACCATCATCTCCTAATTTTTTATTACAAGTCGAAATTTGTAAATTCTATTCTTCTCGTAATAACCCAATTGCCACTGCATTGTAATACTTTCTATATTACGTATGCCCTTATTAGATATAATCTTTTATCCCCTTTTCAAATGCTTTTCTATCATTATTCCTTAATCCAAATAATGCTTCTTGCAAAGCAAACGTACTTTTATAAAAATTCATTCTATCCATCACTTGGTCAAAATTCGGATACAACGATGAAAATCTCTCTAAAAAATGACTTCCATAGCTAGATAATAATCCTGCAAAATCGTATGCCGGATCACCAATACTGGCCCCGCCAAAGTCAATAATCCCTGAGATTCTGTTCTTTTCACCATCATATAAAATATTTGTCATCCCAAAATCTCCATGAATAAGACATGGCTGAAATGTAAAATGACTGTTATCACTTAAATAAGCTTCAAAAGATTGAGAGACATCTTTCCTTGCACTTTCTTTCATATAAGAAAACAATTTCTCTTTCAATTGAAAATATAAACTTTCTATTTCACTATATATATCAGCAATATCTCCTTTTAGAATGGAACTAATTTCAGGAACTGGTATGCTATGCAACTCTTTTAAAAAATTTACCAATTGCGCTGTACTTGTACTTTGTTCTTCTTCGGACAGCTGAAAAAATGTTGTATTCCAGAATGGCTCCCCATTAATTTTGTTATAACCAGAAAATACTTTCCCTGGCTCCATTGATTGAAAATGTTGATAGCTTGGACAAGGGATGGGAAGCGAAACATAGCTTTGTATTTTCTCTAATAGCTTTGTCTCAGCAATGAGTTTTGCAATTCCTTCTTTATATTTTGGAAAACGAAATACTATATTTTCATTTACAATTAGTACATCGTTATTTTGACCAATATCATTTACATAGGCAGTCTGCACGTCAAGGTTCGGGTAAATATTTCCCAAGTATTGAACGTACTCATTTTCTCTTACCATTTCTTCACCTTCTTGACTCTAATTGTTGCGAAATTCTACTTTTCTTCCCTATTTATTTACTCTCACGTCTCAAACTCATAACAATTTGTCTTTCAACAAACCCCATTTCTTTATACAACTCTTTCGCAAAATTCCCTGCAAATACATTCAAACGAATTTCTAAGTAGCCCAACTTATCAAGTTCATCAACCGCTGCCCTCATAAGCTGTCTTGAAAGACCTTCCCCACGATAAGGGGGAAATATATACAATTCATAAATAAAACCCAGTTCTTCCCCAGAAAAATAATCCTTATTGCTACCAATCAATACCCACCCTTTTAAAATATTATCTTGTTTAATTACAAGGTAATATGCGCCTTTTTCTAAAAGAGGCATCGTAATTTCTAGTACTTTCTCTTGACTAAACTTACTCGTTTTCATTGTCCCTTCATATAAAGACTGAGCCGCATAAGTTAAAATCTTTTCCGCATCACTTTCAGTTGCTCTTTGAATCATAAGAACCACTTTCCTTCCTCTACTATACATGCAATACCATTCTTAATGTTTTCAGCATATGCCCGTCAAAGTCATCTTCAAACGCATCTACCACTGCAAATCCTTTTGCAGTATAAAATGCTTTTCCAATTTTATTCTCTGATTCTACGTTAATATATATCTTCTTAACACCTTCTAATATTGTAATTCCTTTACGCAATAACGCTGTTCCGATACCATTCCCTCGATATGCGGCCAATAAGTATATCGCTCCTAACTCAGCTTCATTTTGATACTTTATTGGCGAGAAATTGACAAACCCAACAATATTCCCATCTACTTCTCCTACAAACAAATGTGAATGTTGTAAACGATGCTTCATCATGCCATAAGAATAAGCATGCTCTAAAAACTTCTCTTGTACTGCTACTGGAATAATGTCTTTATATGTATCGTTCCAAGAAGTCTTAGCCACATATTGAACAGATGGAATATCTTCTTCTTTCATCTCACGAATCACAAAATTCATAGAGATTCCTCCTACTCCTTTTTATACGTCTTACAAATCATTTATCAAACGTTATAATCACTTGGTACAAACGACTTATCTCTTCGCTGTTTTCATTTCTTCCCATTCCTCACGGATCATTCCCATCCGAATTGAGTCATAATACTCCCCATTATAATAACGACATTTTCTCATTCTTCCTTCTAACTGCATACCGAGTTTCTCAGCTACTTTCATCATACGGCTATTTCCTGACCATGTTGTCAAACCAACCCTTTCAATCGTCATTTGCTGGAATAGAAAGTCAATATACATGCGTAAAGCTTCTGTTCCATAACCTCCATTCCAATATGCTGGATTGTAAATTGTAATTCCAATCTCTAACCAACGTGACGGCTCATGTTCCCAGTAATACGTTACAATCCCTATAATTTCACCATCTTTTTCAATAAGAAACTTTGAATATGGGTCTTTCATTAATTTAGAATGTAGCCCTTCTTGAAAAGCAGCAAACTCTTGTCTTACGAACGGAAAATATGGTGCATCCCATTTTTTCCACTCTGGATGTTCTTCTTTATAAACTTCCTGCCATAACGGGTACAAATCCTCGTCTTCTATTATTCGAACAACTACTTTTTCACCTTTTAAATACATTTGTTTCATAAAATCCTCCTATAAGTACTTTCTTTTCTTTCAATTGCTATATAAATCCATTTAAATTACTCGCAATACAAGTCACTGATCTGACATGCATTTGCTTTCTCCCTTTGTTTGAAACCTTGCACACGAACTAGATAAACATTATATTTTTGCTAGTTTTATTTATTATAATATTTTTTCTGAAAAATCAAAACAAATAGCCGATTATTTTGTATAATATTGTAAAAATGTACTTTTGGAGGGGTTTTATGTTAAGAAAACTAGGGAAATCTTTTATACAGCTACTAACTGTTTTCATTTCGTTACTTATTCTATTGAACATCCCAGCCCTATTTATAAGCGAAAGCAAAAATATTTCATTTCAACCAAGCCAATTCATACAGGCCATCACTAAAATGGGAAAACAAATTTTCTCTTTACAATCGCTTACTTTTCAAACTCCTGCCCCTACAGGTAACTTGAAAACCGTTCCCTTGTTTCCTAATGTATTAGAACCATACAGTTATTCATTTACTATTTTATTTGCCACCCTATTTCTTTCTATATTTGTTGCAGTAAGTATTGCTTATTTTTATTTTTTATCATCAAAACGGCTTAAAAATTTGATTCAGCGCACCGTTTTCGTATTGGAAGCTATCCCTGATGTAATGATTATGATCTGTATACAAATGTTTTTTATGTGGTATTTTCGTCAAACAGGTGAATTGCCAGTACATATTATGACATTCAATGAAAACAAAGCGTATATACTACCTATTGCTTGTTTGTCAATACTCCCTACAATTCAAATGTTCCGAATGATGATATTGTACATAGAGGAAGAGCGTATAAAACCGTATGTTGAAGTTGCCTATGGGAAGGGCCTTTCATCAAGCCATATCATCCGTATACATTTATTTAAAAATATTTTTATTCACCTATTCCATCATTCAAAAATGATTTTTGTCTTTTTACTTTCTAATTTATTTGTACTAGAATGTGTGTTTCACATGTCAGGCATTATTCAATTCCTTATTTTCACAAATCATTTTTCACCATCCATTACATTTATCGTACTTTTAATGATTGTTATGCCTTTTTACCTTTTGTTTCAAATTTGTTCTTATTTTATGAAAAGATGGCAAACACAAATGAATGGAGAGGTTATATGAAGGCTATTTGGAAATCAAAACGTTTTGTATTGGGATTAACATATATTGTCGTACTTGTCATCGCTAGTTTTATTTATGGCCTCTACTTCAAAGAAGATACTTTAAAGCCAATGAGACTGTTATACGATGAGAATGGAGAATTAATTGCCGCTTCACCATTTTCCCCAAAGCAAATGCCTCCGCTTGGTTCGGATCGCTTTGGGGAATCTATCTTCTTTCAAATATTAGATGGAGCAAAATTTACAATTTTATTCGCAATTGGAATTAGTCTATTGCGGGTCTTACTTGGCACAATACTTGGTGTGTTATTAAGCTTATATGTAACGCGATTAAAATCTTTTATAAAAACATGCACAGAAGTATTTTATTATTTACCAACCGTTTTCATTGCATATTTATTAATGCAGCCTATGAACAAAATGTTTTTTTCAAACTTAGATAGTAAACTCGAAGTCAACTTTTCTCTTCTTTCTTATCAAGCTATCGTTCTCGTCCTTGTTGTTTTACCTACTATAACAACATATGTATCTTCTGAAATTGATGAATTTATAAAACAAGAATATATTTTAAGTTCACAGCTGATGGGAGCAAGCCGCATACACATTGTTCGTACACATTTACGCGTATTACTTAAAGATCGTCTCTTCCTATTGTTTATGCAGCATATTATCCAAACTCTTCTGTTAATCACCCATCTTGCACTGGTAAGCCAATTTATCGGAGGGGTACAAAAGAAAAGTGCCGATTTTGGAGAAGATAAATTTATTTCACTATCTAACGACTGGGCAGGACTTATTGGTCTCAACTATTTTGAACTAAATATTTCTATATGGATTGTTTTTAGCACACTTGTGGCTCTATTTCTAACTATCCTCATACTGAAACTAATGACAACAGGAATTCAAGATGCTTTAGCCAAGCAAGAATATTCTATTAAAAAGATTGAAAGAAAAAAAGAAACATCTCAATACAAAAAGGATAAGCAGTCCTTTACATTCGCTAACAAACCTGAACACCCTTATCGGTCTCCTGCAAATATGTAGAAAGAAGGAATTTCTAAGAAAAATAAATTCGGCTTCATTTTGCCATGTATCATTATTACGACAAACATCATCCTATACTTTTTCTTACCACCTGAAGTCGTAACAAAGTGGGATTTCAACGGAAATCCCACTTCTACTCTAACAAAAGGAACACATGGAACAATTGCTATTAAGCAGTCTTCTTCTCTGTAAAGCAACTCTTTGTATAAAATAAAGCAGGAGATTCCCCCTGCTTTATTTTATTTCCTTCCAAAACGAATAACTCACCTTCTCATACCCTTCTCTCTTATAAAAACGATGGGCTTCTAATCTTGGAAACGCTGAAGTTAATACAACACAAGAACAATCATTTTCTTTGCCCCACTCCTCAATATAGGAAAGTAGATTCTCTCCATATCCTCTTGAACGATGTGCTTCTGCTGTAACAAGATCATATATAAAAACATGTTTCTTATTATAAAAATTTGTACAAATTGCCGTTCCTGCTAGACTCACTACTTCCCCTTCACTATTATACAAAGCAAATAGACGATAATTTTCTTCTTTCATCCTTTCTAAAAGAGACAGCGCTTCTTCTCTAGTAAGTTTAGGTCGCAGTTGTTGTAATACCGGTAACACTCTACAAAATTCTTGCTCTGTTTTTACCTCTTGTACATGTGTATTCATATTCTTTCCCCCCAGCTATTTATCCCGCCTTAACGGGGCAGTAAGCCCCCCACCTTAAGATTCAAAGAGAAGCGTTGTCAAGCTCTAGCGGCTAGAATCTCCGGCCGTTTCGCTCCCTCTGACGAGGCAAAAAGCACCTCTCTGTCGGGGGCCCCAACGTCCTGCGATTCTGAGCAAGCCGCCTCCGCTTTTCTAAAGAAGATAGGTGTGGGACAACTATCCGTAAAAGCCCGATTGGTTCAACTAATAATCAGGGGAGGATAAAGCTCCCCACTGATTAAAGTTTCACTTTATCAAAAATTCAAAATGTTTTATGATTGTTATTATAAAAATTACATACCCCTTTTATAAGTGACAGTTTTTTTCTTTTTTACAGGGGCAGTTTGAAAGGTTGATGCCAATGGAACTTACCATCCCATTAGATTCAAAAAGTGAAATACCTCTTTACATACAAATTTATAACTATATGAAAAAAGAAATCTTACAAGGAGGTATTGAAGCCGGTAGCCGCCTGCCATCTCATCGGAATTTATCTTTGCAGCTTAATGTAAGCCGTAATACAGTGGAATATGCATATCAACAGTTAATAGCTGAAGGATATGTAGAGAGTAAACATAGACGTGGTTTATTTGCGGCGAGTATAGATTACGATTTGATTCGAACAACAAATAATAAAAATATAGTAAATAGAAGAACATCTATTCAGGAGAATTTCCGTTTCAATTTCAGTCAAGGAAGCATTGATACCTCTTCCTTTCCATTATCTACTTGGAAAAAGATCACAAATAATTGTCTCTTAGAATATGAGAATGATTTGTTTACAAAAGAAGACCCTCAAGGTGAATGGCAACTACGTTCTGAAATTTCTCATTATCTCTATCAAGCACGCGGTGTTCAATCTACTCCAGAACAAATTATTATTGGAGCGGGTACACAGCCACTTCTTTGGTTACTTTTGCAATTACTTGGTTATGAGAACATTTATGCAATGGAAAATCCCGGCTTCCACCGCGTAAGAGCTGTCATGCAAAGTTGCGGATTACAAATACAGCCAATTTCTCTAGATGAAAAAGGGATTCACATTTCTTCTTTATATGAAAGTGGTGCGAATGTCGCATATGTAACACCGTCTCATCAATTTCCATATGGAATGATTATGCCACTTTCCCGTCGAATGGAACTACTAAAGTGGGCTAACGACAATAACGGGTACATTATAGAAGATGATTATGACGGTGAATTTCGTTACATAGGAAAACCGATTCCTTCCTTACAAGGGTTAGATACCAACGGGCGTGTTATTTATATGGGCACATTTTCAAAATCATTTTTACCTTCATTTCGAATGAGTTACATGGTTCTTCCGCAAACTTTACTAGCAAACTATGAACATGATGGAACCATTTTCAAACAAACCGTCTCCAAAATACAGCAACTTACGTTTGCAACATTTATGAAAGAAGGATATTGGGAGCGGCACTTAAACCGAATTCGTACTGTATATAAAAAGAAACATCACTTCTTAGTACAGACCATCCAAAAAGAGATGGGACCTCTAGTAGATATCATAGGTTCTGATTCTGGTCTTCATATTGTATTACACGTTTATAACGGGATGAATGAACAAGAGCTTATTGATAAGGCAGCTGAAAAAGGCGTCAAAGTATATCCTATTTCTCCATATGATGCAGTAAATGATTTACGAAAGGAATCTTACGTATTGATGGGGTTTGGAGGGCTATCAGCAGACAACATTCTCTGTGCTATACAATTATTAAAGAAAGCTTGGTTTTAGGTAACATACACAAAAAGTGCTGTAAACGATGTATTTCATCTATTTACAACACTTTTTGTGATTCTATCCCATTACATATCTACCTAAAATATCCCTATTTTATCAATAAATATTATATAATAAATTTGAATGAATTTTTCGAAAAGGGAGTTCATATACGATATGATGCTACAAACAATGTTTCCTTCCCCTATTTTACACATAGAAGAATTACATCCTGGCTACGAAGACCATGCAAGTAATGTATGGTTAGTAAAAACAAAAGATGAAGAAGTCATTGTTCGCTCTTCTAAATTAGACGAAGAACCAAATAATGATTTTTGGTGGGGGTGTAAACAATTATTCGGAATTGACCCACGATTTGTTCATAAGCTAGAAATTGTCAATCATACACTCGGACAATATACGACTCTCCCTATTCCTAAGTTGTTAAGCAAGTACGTACTAGATCGAGAGTACATTGTCGTTGAAAAACTAGAAGGACAAACGCTGCAATCTTTCATCAATCAGCCTGACTCTCTACTATATAAATTTGGAAAAGGTTTAGCTGAAATTCATCAATACAAAACAAACTATGTCGGTAATCCATCTAGAACACATCAAATTCCATTACATACATTTCATCAACATATGATACAAACCAGCACAAAACTTATAGAACGATTTCACTCACATAATCCAAAAATTCGTAATAGGTTTAAAAAATTTATTTCTCAAACAGCGTCTCTTCCCGTACCAAAAGAAGCATCATTCATTCTTATTGATATGGATCCAACACAATTTTTAACAGACGGGCAAAAAATTACGGGACTTGTAGATACAGAAGCTTACGCTATTGGACCACGAGAATTTGATTTGATTGGATTAGAATATTTATTTACAAAAACAGAAGCTGCAGCATTTCGAAAAGGCTATGAGACTATCTCCCCTCTTCCAAACTTGACACAATGCAGAGAACCATATCGATATTTATATCGTTTACTTTCTGTTCAAGGAAGTGTGGACCTAGGCGAGTGGATGGAACACCCATCTTTTTTTTAATTATCAAATAACACAATATAAGGAGGAGAATACAAGATGCAAATTCAAAACAAATGGAGTAAAAAAGATAGCGATTATATCAGAAAACAACTCATTTCCTTCAATAACTCACAAGTTTCAGAAAGTAAACCATCACCTCTAAAAGACGTCTGTTTAACAGTAAAAAATGAAAATGAAGAAATCGTAGCTGGTTTAATCGGGATTATTTTTTGGCAATGCCTACACGTTGATATTTTATGGGTCGATGACAGCCTACGTCACCAAGGTTACGGCAGTAAACTTCTGTTAGAAGCCGAAAAAATAGCAAAAGAGACAGATTGTACGCTCATCAAACTAGACACTTTTAGTTTCCAAGCACCCGAATTTTATAAAAAGCATGGTTATGAAGTATATGGTGTTATAGAAGATTTCCCCAAAGGACATAATCACTATTATTTACAGAAGAGAATTTAGTATAGAAAATTTTTAAGCTATACAAAAAGGATAGATAACACAGAGACTGCTCTGCTTTATCTATCCTTTTCTTTTTTCTCCTTTATAGAGTGTAGCATTATATAGGAGAATGTAATGTCTTAATTATTTATGCATTATTTTCTTCTTAATGGATTTTTGACACAAACAATTTTATCATTTTCTTTATATACACGCGGAATTCTTCGATCTAACATACATGTTACTTCATAATTAATTGTTCCTAACATATCAGCAACTTCTTCTATCGCAATTTCTTCATTACCTTGTTTACCATATAGGACAACCTCATCCCCAACATGTACAGGCATCACTTTCGTTACATCGAGCATAAGCTGATCCATACAAACACGACCAATAATAGGTACTCTCATCCCATTAATAAGCGCATACCCTTTACTTGACAATTGACGACTAAATCCATCTGCATATCCGATTGGAATCGTAGCAACCCATTCTTCCCCTGTCGCAACATACGTATTGCCGTAGCTTACCCCTCTTCCTTGTTTAGCTCGTTTCACATGAGCCACTTTGGACTTTAATGTTAAAATCGGTTGAAGTGCTACTGTCTTATGATTCACTTCATTCGATGGATACATTCCATATATCCCTATCCCAACGCGAACCATATTTTGAAATTCGTTATTTAGCTCCATTGTTCCCGCACTATTCGAGCTATGAATAAATGGCAAATGAATCCCCATATCTTTTGCAATATTTACAGCCTTCTCAAATAAATCTTTTTGCATCAACGTATATGTTTTATCAACTTCATCAGCTGTAGAATAATGAGTAAATATTCCTTCTACTTCTACATGTTGCATCTTTTTCAATTCTTGAAGAAACGGTACCACTTCTTCTTCTTGTAAACCAATCCGGCTCATACCTGTATCAATTTTCATTTGAATTCGCGCCTTCTTTTGCAAACGCTCTGCTATACAATCAATATTTTTCAAATCTTCAATTCTGTATACAGTTATCATAATATCGTATTCGATTGCGTCTATTACAGCTTCCTCTGGCGTATATCCCAGAACTAATATCGGTACTGTTATACCCGCTTCACGAAGTTCAATTCCTTCATCCACAAAAGCAACTGCAAGATGACTTACTCCAGCTTCTAGCGCCGCTTTTGCAACTTGAATAGCACCATGACCATAACCATTTGCTTTTACAGCTGCCATCATTGCAATATTTTCATCGTTTACACGTTTTTTAAATTCTCTCACATTATGTTTTACAGCATCTAAATTTATTTCAACTATTGTATCTCTTCCGTATCTTGAAATCATTATTCTAACTCCTAACTCAATAATTCCATTCTATTTATCGTTCAATAGGACCTTTAACACTATAATACTTTTCATTTTCCTAGTCAAACTACTAGAATTTTCAGAACATTAAGTGTGATATAATACCCTTAAAAACTTATTATAAACAGATGTGAGGAGAAATACAATGTTTGTTCAAGCTGCACTGCATCAATTAGAAATTGCGATTGATTCTACAATACTGATGTTAGAACAGGTTACTTACGATGAATTACAGCAACGACCGCTCGAAAATAAACGATCTCTCTTTGAAATTTGTACGCATCTATCTCTGATTTGCCATGCTGATTTTCTCATTTTAAATGAATCATCAAAGGAAGAGTTAGATACATTTTACAAACAACATACGCCGCACACGCTTGAAGAAGTACAGCAGACAATGATAGAAGGTTTCCAGCTTCTTTCTAAAATATTTCAAGCCTATTCCTTAACAGAACTTGAAGAAGTCACCCATTCCTACTGGGGCGCCTCCTACTCTCGGTTTGAATGGTTATTGGAAATTGTTGCACATTTTTATCATCATCGCGGTCAATTACATACCCTATTAGTAGAACACGTAAAGGATCTGCTAATTCCCTTATTCGAATAAGAAATAAAGAAATTTGCGGATCACATTACTACCTATTTACCTTCTCCGCATCCCAATAATACTTGCTAAAAGCTTCTGCTAATACATCTATTGAGTTATACAACTCTTCTAAATTATTATCAACACCACCAACTTCTACGAGTAAAGCATTCGAAGATAAATCTTGATTATATGTCCCATCGCCCTTTCTTTTGTCTTTTTTGAAAATTCCTCGGCTAAGTCCATAATAGTGTTTATCCAAATAAGCGTTAATTGCGTTTGCAATTTTCATATTTTCTTCTCGTCCTTCATTTTCCATTCCAATAATGAAATAAAGTCTTGCGTACGACTTTCCATTTATCACTTTTGTTGTAACATTCTTACGCTGATCATCTCGGTGAATATCAATCGGAAATACGATTTGCTTATTTTGGGCTAGTGCTTCTTTTACATATCCATGTGATGCTTTATAAGCCTGATACCACTTCATCTTTTTCTGCGCTAATAAGTCTCCCATGTTTGTCTTGTCATGTAAGGCTTGAATTCCTTGTCCTTCTAATTGCTGTTTTAACCTATCACCGAGAAGTGATACATTTACCTCTGGACTTGATGCCTCATCTGGATTTTTCGCTTCAGGTAATAACGGTAAAAATGACTCCCAACTATGTGTATGATAGATAAATACAGCATTTTTTCCCTCTATAGCGTTTCCTTTCTTTTGAACAGGATTATCCTTTTCTGCTTCCTGAACTTTTTCTTTAGCCACTTCACGCTCTTTCGTAATTTCTTCTAGCGGGACACTCGATTCATTTGGTATATTTGTATAATCTGTTCCTTCTCCAGCTACAAGAATGTCAGAATAATAGTTTGCCATTCCAGGTATTTCTTTCCCCATAAATGTTCGAATATCTTGCAAACGCATATCTGTTGTTAATGAAAACAATAACGCCCCTACTGATTCTCGTTTCTTTGTTTGAAAGTATTCAAAAGAAAAATAATGATTTTCCATTTCAATCATTTGCATAAATCCTTGTGAGGAAACTTTTCCAAACCATTGATTCACATAAAATGATTTCATTGTATGTAACATTGTAGTAACTAAAGATGCAGCCACTAAAATAATAAATGCATAAGAACACAATAAAATGATAATCTTCTTACTATGTACTTGAGAATGTATAAAATGCTTTTTCATCGTACCACCCTTTCTATACATGGGTATGTACAAGCTTTATGCGATATACATTCTGATTTACACTATTATGTCCTACACGTTTTTAAGTTTGAAAATATACCTATTATCTAATTCCTATATATTTTCAGCCTCATTTTATTCGAAAAAAAGGTATTACAAATATCAACTTCAAAAAAAGAAGAGAAATGACAACCATTTCTCTTCTTCGTTTCTATTGTTCTCTTGTTGTATCTATAGAAGGCAGCTTTTTCTCTTTAAACAACTCTCCAATTGCACCTAAGCTTCCTAATGTTTCAACGGCATTTGACGGAAGGAATACTTTATTTGCAGGTCCTTTTGCAATCTCAGTTAGCGATTCAAATGACTGGTATGCAAGTACTCGCTCATCAAGTCCGGACTGGCGTAACATTTGAATCCGACTTTGTTCTGCTTTTGCAATTTCTTCAATTGCTTTCGCTTCCCCCTGTGCTTCTAATTCTTTTGCTTGTCGTAAACCTTCTGCCTCGCGAATGCGCGCTTCTTTATCCCCTTCAGCCATTAGAATTTTACTTTGTTTCTCTCCTTCAGCTCGAAGAACTTTATCTTGTTTTGCTGCCTCAGCTTCAAGAATAATAGCACGTTTATTACGCTCTGCCTTCATTTGTTTTTCCATTGCTGCTTGTATATCTTTTGGTGGGTTAATATCTACAACTTCAACGCGTTCAATACGAACACCCCATTTTTCTGTTGCTTCATCAAGTGCTAAACGGATTTCTGTCGAAATTTTTTCACGTCCCGATAATGTTTCATCAAGCTCCATTTTCCCGATGATTTGTCGCATTGTTGCAGATGTAATATTACGAACCCCAAGTTCATAATTGGAAATACCATACGTCGCAAGCTCTGGATCAACAACTTGATAGAAAATAATTGTATCAATCTCAACTTGTACGTTATCTTTCGTGATTACTTTTTGCGGTGGAACAGTCGTTTGTTGAATTCGTAAATCATGATAAAGACGTACACGATCGATAACCGGGATAATCATGTTTAACCCCGGATGCATAACACGCTGAAATTTACCTAACCGCTCTACAACACCTACTCTTTGCTGCGGAATAATTTTAATTGATAATGCGATAAATACAATAACAATTAATGCTAAAATAATTGATAATGTTAAACCTACCATTATAATTCACACTCCCTTTTCACGTGCACTACCGTGCTACTTCTCTTTACAACAATAACGCTTTCTCCATCTAAAATTGGTTCATCTGACACAGCAGTCCACATATCTCCCTCTATTTTCACAATACCATTCGACTCATTTGTAATCGCTTGCACAATTATACCTTTTTTTCCAATAAGCTTATCTACTGCATCTGTATATCCTTTCGCTTCTCGAAAATTTTTAGAAATTCGTTTTGTGAAAAATGTCAAACTAAGGCTGACAACAGATGCAATCACAACTTGAAGTAGCAAAGAGTTTGGTACAAATAATCCAATTAGACCTCCGACCACAGCACCTATCCCAAGCCATAATAAGTAGAACGTCACCGTCAACATTTCCGCAATAAATAAAAGACCAGCAATGACAAACCAAATCACCCACCCTGTCATGTGCAACCCTCGCTTCCATCCTATATTTTATATGTATATGAGAGAAAGAAAACTTTATCACGTTGCATCCGCAACATCCATTAATAGATAAAAAATATATTAAAATTATATATTAATATATTCTTTATTATACATGATAAATCCTTTCAAAAAGTGACAAAAAAAGAAAAATTTTCTCTAAAAAAGGAAATTTCTCATTATATAATATGCACTTTAAATCATAACAATAAAAAGCAATGTTCCATCAAGATAAAGTAATTCAGATAACGTGGACAAATAATAAAACTAGCATATGAAATCGAGTATGAAATCTCAAAGGTTTTATACTCGATTTTTTGCTGTTATATAAGAGTTTATCACTCTTTTTTTTAGTAAATTTACATGATGACAATAGTTATTGTCACCGGATATATTGGAATGCAATTTCGCTTGTTATTTATAGCATTAAAAAATCTCAAAACGAATAGGTAATATATATTAAAACATTTAAAGGAATAATAATAACATGTATTCCTTTAAATGTAGCTTAATGGGATATGCCTCTAAAAAATTTAAGCTCGGAGCCATATGACTCTGAGCTTTTTTACGTGCTATTTACTATGTGATTTAAGTTGCGAATTCCAATATTATTTAGACTGTTATTTTAGATTTTCTCCACAATAACTGAACTACTTCCTCTAAGACATATTGCTTTTTTGTTTATACTTGTACTTGTTCTTACATAAAACATCTGTTTGTAAAGGATAAAGACAAACACTAACGGATACTCACTTTATAGCTTCTTCTAAAGTAAGTTGATTTTCATATAAATAGGTAGCGTATGGATTTCCAACATAGCGAACATGCCACGGCTCATACATATACCCTGTTACCTCTTCTTTTTCTTTTTCATAACGGATAATAAACCCAAACTTATGGGCATTTTCAGCAAGCCACTTTCCTTCTTTCGTTTCTCCAAAGGAAGGCTCTAATTGAAACTTTGCCGATTGTGATGTAATATCAACTGCTAATCCTGTTTGATGTTCACTTGTACCAGGAATTGCACTAGACATCGCTGTTTTTTCTTCTCCATCTTGTTTTTTATACATCGTATTTAATGCTTTTTGCCTTTCAAATGAACGAAATGCCGAAACAGCAAATAAAAAGATTTTTTCATGCTTTGCTTGTTGAAACATACGTTCCAATGCTAAAGCTGCTTCTTTACGCATTTTCTTTTTTTCATTATCGCCTTCATATAGAAAACGAACTTGTGGTATTACTAAATCTTGCGGCTCATACAAATCAGGTAAGCGTCTCTTCTTGTTTACAAGAACAAGAGTTGAATCTGGATTGTTAACAACTGCAAGCCTACCTTCAATTTTTGCAATTGTTTCTTGTACCTTTGGAAAAATAACGTTTCCTTGTGCTTCTATCGCTTGCTTTTCATTATGATGTTCTATATATTGAAGCAATGTAATTATGCAAATAGCAATCGCTATACTCAACAACATCCATTTTTTCTTCATATAACATCCTTTTATTCTAATAATTTTTCTCGATAAAACTCATCAACTTTCGCTATAACCGTAACAGTCAATTCTACAACTCATCATATACCATATATTTTTTCCCATTCTCTCATCGATTTAAACATTTCTCTCCACATTATCAAAACGATTCTAATTCTCTCTTTACCATTTATCCAGCCCTTAAGTTTACATAATATTATTATTTGCGGAGATTTCTTGATACATGAACATTCGATACTATTTTTCTAAATTCCTTTTCCATTTTCATAAGATAAAGAGACAAATTTCGATACAAAACAAACAGCGTAAGCAACGTTTGCTTACGCTTATCCATTCACTTTTTCAGCCTGCCAATAATACTCACTAAATGCATCTGCAAGTGCATCTATGCTACGATTGACCTCCTCTTCTGTATTATCAACACCACCTACTTCAATAAGAGTAGCTTGACCGGATAAATCTTGATTATATACACCATTTCCCGAACTAAAATCCTTTTGAATAACACCTCGGCTTAATCCAGGATATTTTTCCTTTAATGATTCATGCAGCGCTGTTGCCAATTGCAGGTTTTTCGCATGATTTTTATTTCCCTTGCCAATAACAAACGCCAACTTCGCATAGGATTTATCACCAATTGTTTTCGTTGTGACCTCTTTCCGCGCACTATCTCTATGCAAATCAAAAAGGTATTGCAGCTCTCTATTACTTGTCATTGCCTCTTGCACAATCTCACGAGATATTTTATAAGAACTGCGATCATTTAACCCTCGATTCACCAACATGTTTCCAACATCTGTTTTATCATTCGTTGCACCTATTCCATAATCTTCTAGTTTTTCACGGAATCTATCTCCAAATATAGAAATGTTCTTTACTGAGCTCGTCGCTTTATTTGAATCTGGGTTATTCGTTAAATTTAACAATGGTAAATATGACTCCCAACTATGCGTATGATAAATAAATGCCACTTTTCGACTTCCTGTCGTTTGTGCTGGCTTCTTTTTTTCTTCATGTGATTCGTTATTTTTAGATTTCCCTTGTTCCCCCGCCCGCTCTTTAACAAGCTCTTCTAAAGGTACACTCGATTCAATAGGTAAATTTGTATAATTTGTTCCTTCCCCAGCGATTACAATTTCCGTGTCATATTTCGAAAATCCAGGAAGCTCTATTCCAATTAAACTGCGAACGTCATCAAAACGAATATTTGTCGCGGCAGATAAAACAAAAGAAGAAATCGAAAAATCTGTATTTAAATGTCGATATTCTTGTATAAAGTAACGATTTTCTGAACCAATTACATACATATAGCCATTCATAGACAGTTCATTTAGCCATTTATATAAATACGTTGACTTTGTTTCTTTTAGTGATGTTACGATCATACTAGCAAATAAAAAAGCTGCCATAATCCCCAATAAAAGTAGAAAAATAAATCTCGGAAGACTTGTCCGTTTCACATAAAAATAGCTTCGATTCACTAAATCACCCTCTCTCTCTAAACATATGTACAAGCTATAGAGAATAGACCAAATGAAATTTGGCAATATTGCTACTTGGGTGAAAAGAATTGAAGCTGATGATTAGATTATTTCCTGTTATGTTATCGTATTTCTTTGTGTTACTTGCTGTACATTCAACATTATTTTTCCAGAAACTGATTAGACTTTCCTCTTGGAATACTTAAACATGTCCATTCTTTCTCCTTCAATAGTTTACCAATATAAATCAGTTGCCCAATATGTGAAGCATAATGGGCAACTTGTCTTTCAATCGCTTGCATCACCGTATGCGGCTCTCGGCGTATATATACAGTTTTTAGAACATCGTTAACTCTAATAGTTTCCATCGCTCGAAATACAAATAACCATCCTTCTTCCCAAGCACGTAACAATTCTTCTTTTGAAGCATAACCACCTTCAAATTCATCATCACGATTCCGATCCTTCTTTTCGCCATCTGTCGTTAAAAAACTTGTCCACCTTGAACGCATATTCCCATATAAGTGTTTTACAAGAATCGCAATACTATTTGCTTCTTCATGAGGAATCCAGCATAATTCTTCATAAGTAAGCTGCGATAACACCCGATCCCCTTGCTTTTTTATAGCTTGAAAATTATCTACTGCACACTGTAAATAAGCTTTTTCTATGTCCATTTTTCTCCCCCTATTTTTTAGCTAATCGTTGTTCCATTCGGCACTTTCATACCCGGTTCTAGTAAAATGACATCCCCTTTTTCAGGAACACCACCAAGGACAAGTACTTCAGATTTAAATCCAGCCACTCGTTTAGGTGGAAAATTAACAACCGCAACAACTTGCTTTCCAACAAGTTCTTCCGGTGTATATCGTTTCGTGATTTGTGCACTTGACTGTTTCATTCCAAGTTCACCAAAGTCAATCTCTAGCTTAATTGCAGGCACCCTGGCTTCTGGAAATATTTCTGCTTGATGAATTGTTCCAATACGGATATCTAATTTCATGAAATCTTCAAAAGTAGCCATTTCAATCCCTCTCCTTACTATTCATATATAAATTCATTTTGAGTATCAACTAATTCGCTTCTATGTAGAACAAAACTTAACCTGCACTTGTTTCAACCCTTACATGCGGTAAGAAAAGACCCTAACTGCTTATATGTATCCAACTATACTGAAAGAGCTTTTTTGTCTTTATTCAATATTATATATTAGACAATCGCCTACATTTTCCTTTGTAAAGAAAAAATGCTTATACATCTTTCTTTTATACTTCCTGCAAGACTTCTGAATATATATATCCATTTTAATTTTTCGACATATAAGTCGTTGCTACACAGAATACGACGTTATCGCTACTTGCTTTCTCCCTTTGTTTTGAACATTGCCTGTGGTAGAAAAATGCCCTGACCGTTTCTATGCACAGCCAGATGCTATCGCTCATCTATAAAGAAATGAAGTTTTTATGCTGTTTTTTAATTTATATATAAATTAAAAATCCATCTCTTATTTTTAGAGATGGATTTCCCTCTTACTCTACAATTTCCACTTCACGTGAATTTTTCATTTCTTCTACATGTATAACGCGGAATCCATGGTCTTCTAAATCCGTTAAAAGCGTTTGTAATTCTTCTGCCGCAAACTCTTCTCCTAATGTAAACATAATTCTACGTACGTATAATGCCTTGTTATCAAATGTCATTAAACTTTGGATCCCGTTATACTTTTTCAATACAGTTGATAGTTTTTGAATTGCACCATTATAATCTTGTGTTCCAATCATGACTGAATATACACTAGAATGAAGACCCCACGCATCTTCTAGTAACTCAAACACTTTTTTATGCGTTAAAATCCCAAGAAAGATTCCGTTATCATTCACAACAGAAATATATGGTAACTCCTTAATTGTAAAGAAAACTTTAAAGAAGGAAGAGTCTTCTTTTACATAGCCATCTTTATTGCGCAATAATTCTTTCACATTATCGTCTAAAGAACCTTTGTATTCTAAAACATCTACCTTGTAAATATTCCCCAAAAACATTTCTTCTTTTTCATCTAAAACCGGAACACATCGATATCCCGTTTTATTCAAATGATCTAATGCTTCTTGTAAAGAATATGTTTCCTTGCAAAATAATACCTCTCTTTTTAAAACATAGTTTCCCTTTACTCTCATAAAAATCCCCCTTATGTTAAAATAATTTCTGTGACATAAATATATAATATTTTCAGAAAAAAATAAATAAATTTATTTAACTTTTCTGAATTATAATTATTACCCGTCACAGTTTCTTCTTAAACCTTTCATTTTTTCAACAAATATCGAAGAAAATATTCTATAAAAATTTTCTTTCCTCCCTAAAAGAGATTGTATATTCTAAAGAAAAACGTTACAATAATAGAAACAATTTTCAGAATATTCTAAGATAAGGTGGGGGTGTATGGCAACTTCTATTATTTCTTATGTATATCGTTGTCTTTTGGGGATGATAGTCATTATCCTTATTAGTCCAATTCCTTCCGTTTTTCTAAACAGTGAACAATCCTATTCTGAAGCATTACATACAATGATTAATCAGTTGATGCATGTTCGTTCCATTACTATTCCAATAACGAATTGGATTCATGAACCATTCTTTTTCTTTTCTTACCATCCAGAACATATGACAAAATCATTTCATTCAACTGCATTGTTCCCATACATATGGAAATTATATTTCTTATCTATGATACGGCTCTTCTTTTCACTTACTATTGGTTTTTTCATCAGTTTTGGGATTGGTCAATTTTTTACTAAATTATCTTCTAAAAATAGAAAACATTTTTTAGTGTTACGTTGGGTTCCATTTTCATTTGGAACTGTTTTACTACAATGTAGCGTCATTATTTTTTGTCTATTCCTAGCATCATACATATCCCTTCCATACTTTTCTTCTCTTTTAATTATTTGTAGTACGTCCATGGTCATTATAATCCAGACCATCAAAAAATGGATTCCTTTCTTGCATACATTCCAAAAAACAGCACATATACTTGATTCAGCTTTTCTTAGCAATACACTGTTCGTTTCTCTACATGCCAATCATAAGTCTATCATTGGATCCATATTAATTTCCTTTACATATATGGAATGTATTTTTCATGTAAATGGGTTATTTCAATTTATTGTGCAATACTGTGTTACTTCCCCTATACTTGTTACGATAGGCCTTTTATTACTTTATATCCCATATATGCTTCTTTCCCTTTTACAAATAGTATGGAAAAGAAATCGCAATACCGAGCACATTCATAGCCTATCTCGCACAACAATAAAATGAACCTTTTCTTCACACTATTCATTAGTTAATCAATTGAGGTCCTTATTAGCGATTCCATTTTCAAAAATTGCAATAAGGACCAATTAATCAAATCTTTTATCAGCCCTCCTCCTCTTATAGCTGTTTTTTTACTAAAACATTATTTTTCCTCTGCTTTCTTTGACTATCCTTTCCTTTTCCATATATTATTAAAGTAAAACTTTTATTCAGGAGGTGACATCTTTATTCTAAATTTAGAATAAAGAATATCCTTGGACATATTAAATCTTTTTCTCATCGCTTTACTTATTCTTATTTCTGGATTTTTCGTTGCATCAGAGTTTGCTGTTGTTAAAGTACGCAAAAGTCGGATTGATCAACTTGCCAATGAAGGCAACAAACAGGCAATTCTAGCAAGAAAGGTTATTTCGAATTTAGACGTATACTTATCTGCTTGTCAGCTTGGTATTACAATTACATCATTAGGTCTCGGTTGGCTTGGCGAACCTACTGTGGAGCATTTATTGAAGCCGCTTTTTGAAAAAATAAATATAACAGGTACAATGGCGCATACGTTGTCTTTTGTTATGGCTTTTAGCATCATTACGTTCTTTCATGTTGTACTAGGTGAGCTCGTTCCAAAGTCATTTGCTATTCAAAAAGCCGAACAAATTACATTAAAGTTTGCAAGACCTTTAATTCTATTCGATAAAATAATGTATCCTTTTATCTGGTTATTAAATAGTACAGCGCTCTTTTTCACGAAACTACTTGGATTACAACCAGTAAAAGAAAATGAACTTTCTCACTCTGAAGAAGAGCTACGTCTTATTTTAAGTGAAAGCTATAAGAGCGGAGAAATTAATCAATCGGAATACAAATATGTAAACAATATTTTTGAATTCGATGATCGAGTTGCAAAAGAGATTATGGTTCCACGTACTGAAATGATTTGTTTATCAACTGAAAACTCATTAGCAGAAAATATGGAAATTATCTCTACCGAAAAATTTACGCGTTATCCAGTTATCGGAAAAGATAAGGATGACGTTGTCGGTATAATTAATACAAAAGAAATCTTCCATGATCAAACAAAAGGAATTTGCAAACCGCTACAAGCATACATACATCCTGTTTTAACAGTATTCGAAACTGTACCAATAAAAAAGGCGCTCATTCACTTACAAAAAAACCGCGTCCAACTAGCAATTATTATGGATGAATACGGTGGGACTGCAGGCCTTCTTACAATGGAAGATATTATCGAAGAAATTATTGGAGAAATACAAGACGAATTTGACACTGATGAAACACCAATGATTGAGAAACGTAATCCGACACTAACGGTACTTGATGGAAAAGTACTTATCTCTGATGTAAATGATATGTTTGGTCTTCATATTGATGATAGTGATTTAGATACAATTGGAGGATGGTTTTTGTCACAAACCATTGACATAAATATTAAGCCTGGTCATATGATTCAATATGAAAATTATCAGTTTAAAGCATTAGAATTAGATGGACATCAAGTAAAAAAAATTGCGGTTAGTAAAATAGATGCACAAAAAGGAGTTATGTCGTGAATTTCTTATTAACTATATGTATTATCGCGTGTTTTATTATATCGTTTATCGCGTTCATCTACCCAATCATTCCAGGTATACTCGCTTTATGGGCTGGATTTTTCATTTATCAATTTGGGATTAACGACTTACAATTAACAAAGTCATTTTGGATCGTTCAAATTGTATTTACAATTATTATTTTCATTGCTGATTTTATTACGAATAGCTATTTCTTAAAAAAGTATGGAAGTACAAAATGGAGCGAACGTGTCGGTATGGTTTCGATAATTGTTGGATCATTCTTTTTCCCGCCATTTGGACTGATTATTATCCCCTTCCTCTCCGTTTTCGCAACTGAATTAATGCATAAAAAAGCACCCAAAGAAGCCTGTATGATTGGGATTGCTACTGTCATCGGATTTTTAAGCAGCACGATCGCTAAAGCGATTTTACAAATCATTATGATTATTATTTTTGTATGTTGTATTATTTTTTAGCCATCCTTATCATAAGGATGGCTTTTTAGTAGGCAATGCCAACTCGTTTTTTATAATGAATATCATAATAAAGTAATTGATAAGCAAAATGGGCTGTATCTCCAACTGTGATCTTCATACCATCTAGCGGTAACACATCTTCTTCAGTACGATAAATAGCTGTTTCTTCTCCATCTATTAAGTGTGTTGGACAGACAATTGTCCATTTTAATTTGCTATTCGCTAAAGCTAAATAGGCCGCTACATGGTCTTCTGCTGCAGCCGTTGTCCTTCGACGTGATTCACTGGATTGAAAGCGATATAATTGCGGATTCACACGTGCCTGCAAAATCCCAGCCGTTCCAATTGTTATAATTCTTATAATCCCTTCCTCGTTCATAGCGTCTATAATATGCGGCAAACTTTTTGATAACGTGCCGTTTCCATCGGTACCAAGTGCACTAATTACAACATCTGCTCCCTTTACACACTCTTTCACACCTTCTTCATTCCATACATTGCCTTCTATTACACGTAAATTCTCATGTTGTATTTGTAGCTTCTCTTTATTTCTCACAAGCGCTGTCACCTTATGATTATCCTGTAATGCAAATTTTAAAATTTCGACTCCAACTCGACCTGTTGCCCCAAATAAACATATATTCATACTAACTCACACCCTTTCAATCTCTCTATTATTTCTGAAAAAGCAAAAATACACAACAAAAAAGCTTTCTCATTGATTGAGAAAGCTTCTATCATCATATAAAATTTATTTCTTTTCAGTAGAACTTGAAGAACTATCTTTCGAGTTTTTATCTTTTACTTCTCCACTCGTTTCTTTTTCAGTTGTCTTACCTTCTTGTTGCGTTTTCTCTTCTTTCTTTTCTTCATTCTTACTACAACCCACCACAAATAAAGAACTAGCAAGTGCAACGGCAGATAACGATTTAACCCATTTACTCATTTGCTTATCCCCCTTTTGATAGAATATGTACATTCTCATATTACTTCTCTTTTTTAAAGGAAATATTATAGATTAGTAAAGAAATAGTAAATCATTGTTAATTTTCTGAATTTTAACTATGTAAGATAAAAAACGACATTCTTTTTTATGAGAGGACGAGAGCACCTGCCCAGGAGTTGTTTTCCATATGCGAGGTTTTCAAACAAAGAGAGCAAGCCAGTGGCGGTCATGGTGTATACTGTATAGCAACGACTTATATGTCGAAACATTAAAACGGATTTATATATAACATTTTAATTCATACAATTGCCATACTAATCACGTTTTGTCTCTTGACGATATGGCGACTTAAAAGTTTTGAATTTTAACGAAATAATTACAAAAAGACAGCAATACAGCTGTCTTTTTCACCCATATTTCTCATCATCTATCATTGCTTGTATGCTATATTCTTTTTTCATCACATATTGCCATACACTGTAGGCATTTCGATTCATTTTCAAAAAACAACTTTCTAAAAAAGAGCGAAATTCTGGATTTGCTACTTGAATTGCTACTTGCGCATATTCAAGTGCTAACCGTTTTAAATATGAAATATACGAAAAGGCAATCTCTATATCACTTTTTTGTCCATTATAGTTCGTATGAATCATTTCCATTGATGATGAAACTGGATACTGGCAAATGATATGCTGCACATTTTCACCTTCTTGAAAGTTAATCTGTTCATTGTATGCCTGCAATAAGTATGGTAAATGTTGTTGTAGCAATTCCTTTAATTCATGATCCCGTACTTCTTTCATATATTCACCAATCACACATATTACTTCATAACTATAATCCATGAGATCTTCAATATGGTCCATTCAATATTTCCTCCTCTCTATTGATATGTATGCTCTAAATAGGACGACAGAACTTTTGTGAATCTTACAAAACTCCCCCTATACTTTTGTTTTCAAAAATTGTTTTATTTGCTGAAAATCCAAATACAAATCCATCTTCAATAAGAGTTAATTTCCCATAAAAAAAGCCATCTCAATGCTGCTATACTTCCGCTTTAAAACCCCGTAATGTATACAAGCCACTTAAATAACAAAACAACACTTTTATATCATCATTCTTATATGTTTCCTTCTACCTCTATCCCTATACAAAAAAAACGTCTTTATATGGCATATATCCCAATCACATCATTATAAAAGTGCATATTGTATTATGTACCTTAAAACAAAAGGAGGAAAAAACAATGGGCTTTGGAAGTCACGGCGGCGGGTTTGCGTTAGTTGTTGTATTATTTATCCTCTTAATTATTGTTGGTGCTGCTTGTTTTTGCTAACTAGCAATCCGCTCCATACAACTTTTATGTAGACAAAAAAACTATGAAAAAGAACATCTAATATTTAGATGTTCTTTTTCTATTTAGAATCATAAAGTAAAATTTAAAATAACTGGAATCTCTCTTATCTGTTTTACATTTATATAAAAAAAGCCGATTTTATCAATCGGCTCCTCGGTATACATATTGTTCTTTTGGAGATTCTACTGTGCTCCATTTATTAACTTCTAATACAGGGATATTTGCGTGAAACGGTTGATAAAACTCTGTTGAAATTGTTCCTTCAACTTGAATCCACTCATCATTCTTCCACTGTGCATCTTCTGGTTTCTTGACCAGCATCCCATACACACCTGAATCAGCAACACAGTGAATAATTCCAAAACGGAATACAAAGTATTGTTCTTTTTTAGAAGAATCATCACGGAATACAAACCCTTTAAAAGAAATGGTTTTACCCGTAAATTCGCCAGGATAGTTATAAACGACTTCCATCCCTTTCAAAAAGTCAGCATCGTTTAAAGCAATTTTTCCTTTTGTTGCGAATTGCTTCTTCTCTTTTTCCATGAGTTCCCGATAACCTTCTTGTGCATAGTAAATGCTCGTATCAGGTTTTAAAAACTGTCGATTCATAAACGGATCTTTACTTTCTGGCTGTGCAACTGGGAAATGAAACCCTTTTGCTTTTACAATATCAGAATCTAGTGTTGCAATTGGAAAAAAGAGCCCCGAAATAATTGGAAAACAAAATAGTGTGTACGCAATCGTACGTTTCCACCATGTATTCTCGTCTTTTGAATGATCATGACCACAGTGACTTGCATTACATCCACATTCATGATCATGATCATGTTTAACATGTTCTTTTTGAAATACAATAATCATTTGGATAACAGTTAAAAATCCTAAAATAATCGCTGCTGTTTTTGATAAATACGCATATTTCATATTGATATATTTCGTGATATCACCAGAAATATGAAGTTGTGCTAACAAAATTGTAAATCCAAGTAAAATATAAGCTCGAAACATCGATTACCACCCCATCATATAAATGAGTAGTGAGCTTGCATAAACAACAACTGTAATTAAAACAATAACAACAATAACAAATCGCGTTTTAAAATTCGCAAGCATCATAATCATATTTTTAATATCTACCATCGGTCCATATACAAGAAAAGCGACTAGAGCTGGTGTTGCAAATGTACTTTGGAATGAAGATGCAATAAACGCATCAGCTTCTGAACATAATGATAAAATAAAAGCAAGTCCCATCATAACAATTGGTGAAGAATACGGTCCTTGTCCAATCGTAAGGAGGGTAGAAGTCTTCACAAAAGTTTGTACGCTTGCCGCAATAAGCGCACCAATAATTAAAAATTTTCCCATTGAAAAAAATTCTTCAACAGCATGTGTACATACATCCCAAAATTTTTGACGAAATGGTCGATTATGATCTATCACTGGAAAATTAGTATTCCGTAGTTGATGATCTTTAAACATAAACGATAAGACAAGACCCACAATAACAGCGACAATAATAGCGACAATAGCGCGATACCAAACCATATGCATACTGCTACCAAACGCTACATATGTCGCAAATAAAACGACAGGATTAATAATTGGTCCAGTCAGCATGAAGGCAATCCCTGCATATGGTGGTACTCCTTTCCCAATAAGGCGCCTTACGATGGGAACAATTCCACATTCGCACCCTGGGAACATCATCCCTAGAAAAACTGCTAATAAGACAGACAGAATACGATTCTTTGGCATCCACTTTGCTACCATATCTTCTGTCACAAACATTTGAATGAATCCTGAAATAAATACACCAATTAATACAAATGGCAATGCTTCAATTAAAATTGAAATAAAAATCGTATTCATTTGCAGGAACGCTTTTGGTAAATGAAACATTTCCATGATGCATATCCCCCATCTTTTCATTAACAATATGTAATTGTAACTGTAATCCGTAGATTGAACAAGTAGTTATAAAAATTAACCTAAATGGTATATTATACATATTCCCTTTCGTCAATTCATGAACAGTAGTGTACAAAAATGCTAATTTATCAATAATTTAAAGCAAAAAAGCTGTTTTGGAAATGTTCCAAAACAGCTGAGTTTCATATTAAAAATAACGTTTTTTCCAAAAAACAAAGGCCATTAAGCAAGATAATATTGCCGATATAATCATAGCCATTAAAAAACCATGCGGATTTTCACTTAAAGGAACCGGAACATTCATCCCAAAAAAACTGGAAACCATTGTTGGTACTGATAATATGATAGTCATAGAAGTTAAAAACTTCATAACACTGTTTAAATTATTGGAAATGACAGAACTAAATGTATTCATCATACCACTTAAAATATGGCTATATATTTCGGCCATCTCAATCGCCTGCTTATTTTCAATTAATACATCCTCAAGTAAATCTTGATCATCTTCATACATTTTCAAAAATGTATTATTTCGCATTAATTTTTGAATCACAATCTTGTTTGCCTTTAAAGATGTCGTAAAGTACACTAAGCTTTTTTCAAGCCCTAATAACGTAAAAATCTCTTTATTTTTCATCGATTTATTGAGCTCATGCTCTAAATCCGTTGTTTTTCGATTAATCTGTTTTAAATAACGTAAATAATAAGTAGAAATCGTATATAAGAGTTGCAGTGCAAAGCGTGTCTTTTTAAAAGTATAAAATTCTTTAATACGCTGATTAATAAAACGCTCAAAAATCGGATTTTCTTCCAAACAAATTGTAACAAAACATTCCGGCATGACAATCATACCAATCGGAATCGTATCATACATTGAATTTCCTTCTTCGTCATGTCTAACTGTTGGAATATCGACGATAATTAAAGCATTATCATCTTCTTTTTCAATACGCGAACGTTCTTCATCATCCAAAGGGTCTTTAATGAAGTCCAGTTCAACATTTAATGTTTGAACTAAAAATTGAATTTCTTCCTCTGTCGGATGGAGTACATTAATCCAGCAGCCTTTCTGAATCTCCTCGATCTCTTGTAGTTTTCCGTTTCGGTCTGTTAAATAAATATTTAACATACTATCACCCCGATTCTTTTTACATGTAGGAACCAACCTCACTTTGAAATAACAGTCTATTTTAAACCGCCATTTTCAGCATATGAAACAAATGAAAAGATTTCAATAGAAAATTGTTTTGAAAACGCTTTTCTTCACAAATTATTAAAATAGAAAAAGACAGAGCATTCTCTGTCTTTTATAGACATTATGTTGCCTTTATAACATATTTAGAAAGTATCCACAAGTTAAACGAAACAGAAACAGTATAACCAACATATGTCGCAATAATAAAGCTAATATAATCAAATTGTGGAAGCAATACAATATTTAACACAATTTTTATCCCTATTCCTAAAAACAAACCAATTATCGTTTTTCGCTGTTGATTAATCCCTTGCAGCATAGCCGCTGTGACAGCAAAGAGCGAAAATAATATACAAGCCGGTGCATAATAGCGTAAAATCACACTTCCAAGCGCAGGATCATTTCCTGTCCCAAATAGTAATGTATATACTGGTTCAGCTAAAATCATCATTCCTAACGATGCTGGAATCGTTAGAAATACCACGAGCAAATTTGTTCTTGTAAAATGTTTATATAATAACTGTTCATTTTTGGCTATATACGCCTTTGTCATCTCAGGAACGAGTGACATACTAAAAGCTGTAGCAACCGAAACTGGAATTAACACTACCATTTGTACGAGCCCAATCACAGCATTTATTTTTTCCGCTTCCCGCTGTAAATATCCCATTTGCATTAATAACTTATTAATTGTAAATGTATCAATTGTTTGATACAAGGGAATTGCAAGACCAACGACAACAAATGGAATAGAGTATGCAAATAATTCTTTATACAATGCGAAAAATGATTTTGTTGTTTGCGGAACACTCATATGTTCTTTTTTCTTTAAATGACGTCTTCTCTTTAAGTAATAAGCAATTAATATTCCAAGTCCTGCTACAGCTCCTACAAAAGCACCAAACGTAGCAACACCAACCGCCACCGCTGTTGATCCTTTGTTTATATGAAGCACTGCAAAACTTCCGATTAAGATTGTTAACATGCGAAAAAACTGTTCCACTACTACACTTAAAGCAGACGGTCCCATCGATTGAAACCCTTGAAAAAACCCACGTAATAAGCTCATAGAAGGAACAATTAGTAAAGCAAAGCTTACAATTTGAATATTATATGTAACAGCTGTTACACTATTACCTGTTTGATCTCCGCTATCTATAACACCCTTTGCCAGATAGGGAGCTAAACAATATAACAATAAAAACGATATTACTCCCATACCTCCCATAAAAATAAGCCCGCTTTTTAATACTCGTTTCACCGTATAATAATCGTCTAATTCATTATATTTAGATACCATTTTGGAGACAGCTAAAGGAAGTCCCATCGTTGCGATACTAAGCATAATTGTATAAGGGCGGTAAGCATATGTATATAATACATATCCTCCCGTTCCAACCATCGCTGTAAAAGGAATAACATATATAAAACCTAACATTTTCGAAATCATAGTTGCCATTGTTAAAAAGAATGTTCCACGTAAAAACGGTGATCCTTTCATGAAACTCCTCCGCTATACTGTTTTACTACACAATATGGACAACTTTCTACTTTTAGAACTGATATAAGATGAAAACTCCCGGCAATTATCTTCTTCAGATCTTGCACGAGTAGAGTTGAAACAGCTGCCTGATGGCACAACCCCTCTATTCCATCGGCAAATGCCTTTGGAACTGCTTTTTTAAGATGTTATAAGAACCTTTCACATCTGCGTTCAGTAGTTTATTCTCTTTCGTATGATACAAGCCACGTTTAATACGATTTCCACTGAATACAGGAATGTCTTCCTCACCGTAAGTGGGAATCGCAACATTGTCTAGAAAGGATGCTTTGCTTGTATATGATTTTTCTAACACTTGTACAGGAATACCTTTTCGTTTTGCTTTATAGGTGATCATTTCAATGATTATATTCTGTGGGATATAGCAAAAGGATTGATTCTGTCGTTTTCCCATTCCACTGTTTTGTTTCCATGATGTATTTTTTCAATCACAATCAAAAAAATCTCGTGATGGAGTTTCCTTGCCAATTTTTCAATAAACAAAAAAAAGCCAATGAAAACTCATTGACTTTAACGAACTGTTTTTCTTTTTTTCAATAATTTCATACCTATGTATACAGCAATAAAAAGAATCGCCCCTGCGATGAAATAATGCGTGTAATCAGCAGCATATTCTTTAATATGACGCCAATTCCCACCAAGTTTTTCACCTAAATAAATGAACAGGATAGACCATGGAATAATCGCGAGTACTGTATATACTGT
Source organism: Bacillus sp. S10(2024) (assembly GCF_050473865.1). Lineage (NCBI taxonomy): Bacteria > Bacillati > Bacillota > Bacilli > Caryophanales > Bacillaceae > Bacillus > Bacillus sp. S10(2024). The sequence continues at coordinate 1,619,977 of NZ_JBFLUR010000002.1, forward strand.
AAATCGTTGCAATGACATTTTAGCTAGTCCTGCTGGAATCGATATTGCATGACGTACAAATGGGATAAAGCGCGCAGAGAAAATTACGCCTGCACCATATCGATTAAACCACTCTTCTGCTACATCTAAATGTTTCTTATTAATCAATATATATTTACCATATTTTTCAACAAATGGACGTCCGCCGTAATATCCAAGCCAATACAAGAAAATTTGTGCTAACGTTCCACCAATCGTCCCGGCAATTACTGCCCCAACGAAATTAATTTCTCCCTTAGCAACTAAATAACCCGCGTAAGATAATACAATTTCACTCGGTATAATTTCGATCATAAGTCCTAGCGCAATTCCGGAATAGCCTAGACTTATAAAAAATTGTAGTAACTGCTCAACCAAATTTGCTAACATTCTTCATTATCTCCTTTTTTCTACGCACACACACTTTCTTATTATTTCATAAAAATCTATCCTTGCCAATATGCTACTACTTTATAGTATAAAATTATGCAATAATAAAAAAAACATACTTACCATTTCTATTTTGAAAGGAGAAAGTGCACGATGGAATATAGATTACTAGAAATTATTCCAAAAAACAAGCAAGTTATAAAAAATTTACTAATTCTTCACAAAGAAATTTTTCAATCAACCAATCTTTCTTTATTCGGATTTTTCATATAAGCAAACATTTGCCGAACTTGCCATTCTGTGTTTCTTCCTATCGATAGTTCCGGCAATTCTTCTTCTCCAAAAAAGCGAACATCTTCTGTTTCAATACCGATTTTTCTTTCACCGCCTACTATTTCACAGCTTATAAATATTTTGTATACATCAATTGCAGAAGGTGATGGTTGATGTTTCTGTTTATCAAAGATAGAAAGCAAACGAAAATTTTCTACTTTGTAACCAGTCTCTTCTAAAACTTCTTTTCGCGCAACTTCCGTAGGTGTATATCCAATATCAGCCCATCCACCTGGAAGTGCCCATTTCCTATCACTTTTTTCTTTTACAAAAAGTAACCTACCTTCTTGAAACACGACCGCTCGAATATCCACTTTCGGAGTTTGATAACCCGTTTCACTTGCAAATAAACGCTCGACTACTTCCCAATCCGTTTTTGTATAATGTGACATCATTTCAATCGATAATTTCCGAAGCTCATGAAAACGTTCTATATCATATACATCTTTTGAATATGCTAATCCGGCCTGCGCAATTGCCTGTATTTGTTTTACCCATTCAATCCATTTTATCCCCATTATTTTCCTCCTCATTTAATATTACACTTATTATATAACAAAAAAAGAGATTGATCTTTCAATCCTCTTTTTTTCTTATCTTCATAATTCATCTAAATGCTCTCGTATAAATTCACGACGCTTTTCTATATATTGAAAAATCAAATTCGGCTCACTATCAAATTTATCTATTTTCGATTTCACATATGGATCTTGCAAAATATATGGACGAAGTTCCTCATGTATTCCTTCTACTTTCGGTTTTATATATTCTACTGTAAATTGATGAGAAAGTATATCTTCCAAAATTTCTCTATATTGCTTTCTAAAGATTTTAACATCAAGTAATCTAGCACTTAATGTATTAAACCCTTGAATACGAGTGTAATCATGCCCCATCTTTCGCCCTTGGACATCGCGCCCCCATGTTGCATCATAATCCCATGGAATCATTTCAAACAACTTTGTTTCTCCATTATGATAAAGTGCATAATTGTGCACAAATCCATCAAAGTTTTGCGTACATACAATACCTGCTAACCACCGTAAATATTTATCAACATCAACATATTTTACGATTTCTTTTTCATATGCTGCTCTTGAAATTGTATTCAATTGATAAATAAATTCACTAATAGCTTCTTCACTGTGTTCATTCCCATATTTCAATTCATACCCTGAGAATAATTTCGTTTTTATATCTTTATCTAACTCGCTTACTAATGAAAAATTAGCATCATCATCGATTGCATAATAAATCGAACCATTTGGTAAATTTCGTCTCCGCAAAAAATTTTCATCTACCGATTCTAATTGTAAATAAACTCCTTCAAATCGATTATTGACCTTTACAAGTACGTGTTGCGCTTTTGGCGATAACGTACCAATGTCTGAAAAAAAATCCATTGATAACTTATTCCGTATTAAAGATGGGTCGTTGAATTCCGAATTTAAATGCAGTTCTTGCACACCTTGAAAAAATTTTGGTTTATAAAACATCACATGATATGATTTTTTCTTCAATTTCCGAATATGTGAACCACGATATGCGATATCAATATCATACTTTCTTTTATCATATGTTAACTTAGCTGGAACAGGATCATCAGACCAAACATCTTTTCGTAACTCTACAATATACATTGGGTGAATAAAAAAATCATAAGAAGGTATCATTTTCTCCCTTCCCTTCTCTTTCATCTACAATCAATGTATGCTTTTCCTTTCTTCATTGCCACATCCACTATATATTCATTTTTATTAGTTATTAACACTTCTTTTTTACTTTCTTCATAAAGTATTAGTACAAAGAGGAATTCCTTTTCAAACTATTGAATTAAAGAGGATTTCTTTATGGGCCATAATATTCAAAAAACTGTTGAAGAAGTAACAGCTACTGGAATGGAAGACTTTTTATGTCAATAACCAAATCCCTACAAGCATAAATTGAAACTTCCATCAGTGGAGAGTTTTTTCATCTCTGATGGAAAGCTCACACCAATCGGGCTTTTACGGGCCGTTATCCCCCACATATCTTCTTTAGAAAAGCGGAAGCGGCTCGCTCAGAATCGCAGGATGCCCGCGCCAAAGGCAGAGAGGTGCTTTTTGCCTCGTCCGAGGGGGCGAAACGACCGGAGATTCTAGCCGCTAGAGCTGGACAACGCTTCTCCCTGAATCTTGAGGTGGCGGTCTTACTGCCCGTTAATACGGGATAAATCAGACAAATATTCTTGATGCCCGAAAAATCTGGATATTAATCCCTATAAACTAACTGCCTATCACAGTCTGTTTTTTTAGGATATACCACCATTTTCAAAAAAGAACAAACACAATACATCAGCTTGACATACTTTATTAATAGAAAGTTCATTATTCAATAAATAGATGAAATTGCATATTTTCACCAAGGAGGCTTTTCATAAATGTATACAAAAGACGACATTCAAAAAGCAGTGGAAGAGGTAAAAGGGGCTGGAATGGAAACATTTCTAAACCAAGAACCTACATCCAACTATAAACGTTCTCGCTCTCGTTGTTCTGATCGCTCTCGTTCTTGCCGTTCCGATCGCTCCCGTTCTTGCCGTTCCGATCGCTCCCGTTCTTGCCGTTCTGATCGCTCTCGTTCTTGCCGTTCTGATCGCTCTCGTTCTTGCCGTTCTGATCGCTCTCGTTCTTGCCGTTCTCGCTCTCGTTCTTGCCGTTCTCGTTCTCACCGTTCTTGCCGTTCTCGTTCTCACCGTTCTTGCCGTTCTCGTTCTCACCGTTCTTGCCGTTCTCGTTCTCACCGTTCTTGCCGTTCTCGTTCTCACCGTTCTTGCCGTTCTCGTTCTCACCGTTCTTGCCGTTCTCGTTCTCACCGTTCCGGTCGCTCTCGTTCTTGTCGTTCCCGTCGCTCTCGTTCTTGTCGTTCCCGTCGCTCTCGTTCTTGTCGTTCCCGTCGCTCTCGTTCTTGTCGTTCCCGTCGCTCTCGTTCTTGTCGTTCCCGTCGCTCTCGTTCTTGTCGTTCCCGTCGCTCTCGTTCTTGTCGTTCCGGTCGTTCTCGTTCTTGTCGTTCCGGTCGTTCTCGTTCTTGTCGTTCCCGTCGCTAATATAATATATAATTTAATCCTGCTCTATAACATACAAAAAATATTCTTCGCATTTTCAAAAATGCAAATAGACCGCTTTAAGCGGTCTATTTATCTATTAAAACAAATTAATTGTTCATAGAATATAATTTTTCCTTTATAATCATTTACACCTCTTCAAAATGCGCAATATCAGCAAATAAGTGAATTGTACTTTCTCCCGCTTTAACTTCAACCATACTTAAACTTGCGCTATGCATAAACGGACCATTCCATATGTTTTCAATAAGGCGTTGTTCGAAGTGCCCCATCATAAGTAAGGAAGTAATCGCATGGGATACAAGTAAAACACTTTCACCTTCATGTTTTTTAAGTATGTATTCAAGTCCCTTTAACACCCGTATTCTCGCATCATAAAAACTTTCTCCTGATTTTGTTTCATATTGATGTGGTGCATTCCAAAATAAATCAAACTCTTTCGGATATTTCTCCTGTAATTCAACCTGAGTATGTCCTTCCCAAACTCCCATATCAATTTCATATAAATGTTCATCTGCTACAATTGGAATATCTCTATCTCCTTTAATTAACTGAGCTGTATGCATCGCTCTTCCACTTGGACTGCTGTAAATCACTTCAAGCGGTATATCTTTCATGCGTTTCCCTAATTGTTTTGCTTGTAGTATTCCAGTTTCCGTTAAATTTGAATTTTTTCTACCTTGCATTCTTTTTTCTACATTCCATTCTGTTTCCCCGTGACGCGTAATATATACCATTGTTTTCACCATCATCTTCTCCTTCACCAACTCGGTCTAGCATTCCATGGTTCTAATGTTCCGACAATCCATTCCCGTTGTTTATGTTGAAGTCCATCTATAACACCACTCGCAATCTCATCATGTGTTAACCATCTGGAACATTTTTCTTCTACCATAAAACCTAATATAATTCGATAATATGTACATAAAGAAGAGCATCTTACTTCCCCCCCTGATTTGTAAGCACTGCTTCCAAGTATATGAAACAATTCCCATTCTTTCGAAAATACTCCAATCTCCTCACTAATGATTTGCAATGCATCTTCAGCCGTTGAATGAATCCAAGCAACTACAAGCGTAACTGGTCCATTTTTATGAATCGAACTTTTAATATTGGCACGCAACTCATCACTATTATGATAATCAACTGCTAAACACGTAACACTTTCAGGAGCATGACATGAATTTTGTATCTCATTTAGACGTTTTACATTTCGACCGATTACAGAAGTATGGTACCCTTGCTCAATAAACCACTTTGACACTTTCTGTAACATTCCAGTGCCACCAACAACAAGTACATGCATCCCCCTCTCCCCCTTTCAATATTTAGTAAAACAACATATGCGTTTTGGTTTCTTTATAATATTGTATTCTCTCTTGTAGCGTTCCTGTATGAAATTCAAATTTATGTCCATCTGGGTCTGTAAAATAAACAGAATGGCAATCTCGTACATCACGCTCTCTTCCTTGTAAAATATGTACGTTATTCAATTCTAGACGATGTATTAAAGCTGTAAAATCTTCTTTCTCTATCGAAAATGCAATATGTGTATACGATTGATAAATTTCATTTCTTGGAATATCCTTTTCTTCATTTAAGGCAATCCACATCCCACACAAATCAAAATAAGCAAGTTTTCTACCTTTTACAAGTAGCTTTCCTTCCAACACTTGTTCGTAGAATTGTATTGATTTCTCTAAGTTTGAAACAGAGAAGCAAATATGATTCATTCCTTTTATCATTGTCATTATCTCCTCACAGAAAAAAAGATGCGCAATATTCACGCATCTTTATCGTACTATTTTTTTGTAATATATGTCCATTTATAAGTAGAATCTCCTCCAAATGTATGCCTAGCTATTCCTTTTACTTTAGATTTCTCAAGAAAAGCAATGCCCTGCTGATAAACCGGAGAAATGGCTTCATCATCAAATAAAATTTTCTCTGCTTCAGAAAGAGCCTTCCACCGTGCTTTTTCATCAGTTAACAACTCACCTTTTGCTTTTGCAACTAGTTCATCATATTTCTTATTAGAATATGCCATTTCGTTAAATGTACTATCTGTAGTAAACATATCAATAAATGTCATTGGATCTGGATAATCCGGACTCCATGCTGATAAAGAGAACTCATATTCTAATTTCTTTTCTAAATCTAACTTTTGTTTAAACGGCTGCTGTTTAATATTCACTTTCAAACCAGGTAAGTTTTTCTCTAACTCTGATTTAATGTATTCCCCAACTTTTTTCAAGTTATCTTTATCATAGTTCAACATTTCAACTGTAATTGTATCTTGACCTAACTCTTTTTTCGCTTCTTCCCATAGTTTTGTCGCTTTTGCTGCATTATCTTTACCTTCATGAAAGTTTTTATTTGTTTCACGGAAGTCTTTTCCATCCGGTCCTTTTGTAAACTTTTGTGGTACTAAGTAATATGCAGGTAATGATCCGTCGTTTAAAATTACATTTGCAATTCCCTTTTTATCATATGCTAAATTAATAGCCTCACGCACTTTTTTATTTGCAAAAATCTGTTTTTTCTGATTAAAACGAATGAAATACATACGTGGATCTAATTCCGATTTAAATTCTTCACTTTTCTTATATTTATCAACAAATTCCGAACTTAAAATGACTCGATCTACTTCGTTGCTATCATACAAATTTACAGCTGTTGATGTTTCCTTTACGACACTTACATTAATTTCCTCTAACTTCACATTACCTTTATCCCAATAGTTCGGATTTTTCTTTAACTGATAACTTCGTTCATGCTTCCACTCACTCATCTCAAATGGTCCGTTATATAATAACTTATCTGCTTCTAATGCGTATTTGTCACCTTGTTCTTTTACAAATTTTTCATTCAATGGGAAAAATGTTGGGAATGTTGTAAGCTCTAGAAAATATGGTGTTGGTTTCTCTAACTCAACCACTAATGTTTTATCATCTTTTGCCGTAACACCAAGTTGGTCAAGTGGTAATTCTCCTTTATTAATTTTCTCAGCATTTTTAACATCGAACAAAATAAACGCATATTCTGATGCTGTCGCTTTATCAACAGCACGACGCCAAGCAAACACAAAGTCTTGTGCTTTTACAGGCTCCCCATTCGACCACTTTGCATCACGTAAATGAAATGTGTATGTTTTCTTATCCTCACTAATTTTCATATCTTTAGCCATACCAGATGTTGGTTTGTTATCTTTATCTAAGCGGTATAATCCTTCCATTGCGTTTACAAATGCCCGAAATGATACACCATCAGTTGACTTTGACGTATCCATAGAAGGAATTTCTGCTGTTTCTAGTAAATTTAATACTTGTTTATCAGCAAGCGCTGCATTTCCTTCTTTTCCCTTTTCAGTTATTGATGATTTTTCCCCATTTCCACACCCTGCAACTAACACACTCGTAGAAAGTGCAAGTGCTGTAATAAGTGAAACCTTCTTCTTCATAGACCATTTCCCCTCTTTCTCTTTATAACAACTAAAAATAAAACCAAATACTCTTGAATAGTATTATACATAATTTTCTGATAATTTCAAATACTATCTTTTAAAAAATTAAAAAGTGACACACGTCACTTTTTCACTACCTTATCATCTACATAACTCTATTTTAATGTTTTGGCATATCATTCACTGCTATGCAGAATACAACATGACCTGTACTCGCTTTCTCTCTTTACTTTATACCTCTCATATGGTAAGAAAAGTCCCTGACCGCTTCTATACACGGCCAGCTGCTCTCGTCTCCCTTAAAAAAAAAGAGGTTTTATGTCATTTTCTTAATTTATATATATAATTCAACTAAATTGTTTCATTTGAAATATTCCATTATCTTAAAAAACCTTCATGCTTTAATAACCATTCTTTCCGCCAAAGTCCACCCTCATAACCTACTAACTTCCCGCTCTTCCCAATAATTCGGTGACAAGGCACAATAATCGAAATAGGATTTCTACTATTCGCTCCGCCGATTGCTCGTACAGCCCTTGGATTGCCGATTTTCTCTGCCATATCAAGATAAGAAGCACTTTTTCCATACGGAACACTGCAAAGTGCATTCCATACTTGTTTTTGAAAAGGAGTTCCCTTCGCTCGTAGCGGGACAGTAAATTCCGTTCGCTTCTTATGAAAATATTCATCTAGCTCCATTACACATCGTTCAACAATTGGATGAAGAATATCTTCTTGTTTTTGTTCTACAAATAATACAGAGGAAATGCCAGTCTCATCCCCTTTTACTTCAATCCATCCAAGTTCACTTTTGTAATATGCTTGATACATGAAAAATACTCCACCTCTCTTCATATTCACTAAACATAGACTCATCATAACATTTCTTTAAGCATTTTGTTATGGAAAAAGGGTGCAAGGTGCTACAATAAAATGGCACTCCCATTAGTTAAGAAATGATACTTGGGTATATGTTCATTTAAGAAAATAAAGGAGGATTTTTATTGTGAACAGTCAATTATTTTCACCGTATACAATAAAAGATGTTACACTAAAAAATCGAATTGTTATGTCACCTATGTGTATGTACTCCTCTGAAAACGAAGACGGAAAAATAACGAGTTTCCATCTCGTCCACTACGCATCACGTGCAGCTGGTCAAGTTGGACTTGTTATGTTAGAGGCTACAGCCATAACACCAGAAGGACGCATTTCCCATAAAGATTTAGGTATTTGGGATAATGAGCATATAAATGGCCTACATCAAGTTGTCAATTTGATTCATGAACACGGAGCAAAAGCTGCTATTCAAATTGCACATGCCGGTAGAAAAGCTGTTCTTGATTCAGACCCTATTGCACCATCAGCTCTTCCTTTTGATTCCTCTATGAAAATCCCAGTACAAATGAGCAAAGAACAAATACAAGAAACCATCATAGCCTTTCAAAATGGAGCTACACGTGCCCAAAAGGCTGGATTTGATATTATTGAATTACACGGAGCACATGGTTATTTAATTAATGAATTTTTATCTCCGCTCACAAATCATCGTACAGATGAGTACGGTGGATCTTGTGAAAATCGCTATCGTTTTTTACGCGAAATCATTGATGCGGTTAAAGAAGTTTGGACTGGACCATTATTTGTTCGTATTTCCGCTCATGATTATCATCCAGAAGGTTTAACTGTAGAAGACTATGTAACGTTTGCACAGTGGATGAAAGAACAAGGTGTTAACCTCATTGATTGTAGTTCGGGAGCTGTTGTACCAGCACATATCGATGTGTACCCTAGTTATCAAGTACCCTATGCAAAACATATAAAAGAACATGCTTCTATTGCTACAGGTACTGTTGGCCTTATTACAAGCGGCATACAGGCAGAAGAAATTTTACAACAAGGAGCTGCTGACTTAATTTTTGTCGGCCGTGAACTATTACGAAACCCTTACTTTCCAAGAACAGCAGCGAATGAGCTTGGTTTTGAATTGGCTGAGCCACTTCAATATAGCCGTGCTCCAGGAAAACTAAAAAATACATCTAAATAAAGAAACTGCCCAAAATAGTATCTTTGAGCAGTTTCTTTATTTTATATAAGCAATATTTTCATCACTTTTATCCCGCATTAACGGGCAGTAATACTCCCACCTCAAAATTCAGCGAAAGCAAAAAAGTTAGTTGGGAGATAAACTGCCCATAAAAGCCCGATTGGTGAAGGCTAATAAGCAGTGGGGATGAAGCCCCCCCACTGCTTAAAGTTTCACTTTATTTCATCTCAGCAATTTCCGAAGATTCATGTATATGAACCCCAGACTCTTCTCGCAGCGCTGTCACATACATTCCTTTTGCTACTTGCTCTGCTAAAATTGGCTTATATTTTGAAAAAGACCCCTTAAATAAAAACGGCATAATTCCCGAAATTTTTTCTCCCATTCTTTCTCCAAAACGAAACTCATCTCGCTCTCCAAGTAAAAGAGAGGGTCTAAAAATATGAATGCCTCCTATGACTAGCTTTTTAATATCTTCTTCCATCTGTCCTTTTACTTGCGAGTAGAAAAATAGCGACCTCGGATTTGCCCCTAACGAAGAAATAACAAGAAAGTTTTGTACCCCTTGTTCTTCAGCTACACGAGCTGCTCGTAATGTATAATCATAATCAACCTTTTTAAAATTTTCTTTCGTCCTTGCTTTTTTAATTGTCGTACCAAGACAATTAAACACATCATCTACAGCAAAAAACTCTTTATATTGTTCCAAAATCGAAAAATCTACCTGCTTTTGTTGGAGCTTTTCATGTTCCCAGTCTAGTGATCTTCTCACAAAAATTGTAACTGATTCATAATAATCCGAATCAAGCAGTAGCTGTATCACTTCTTGTCCAACTAGACCACTTGCTCCAAGTACTAAGGCTGTTCTTGTTTTCATCCTTTTCCATACCTCTTTATCTTCTAATCTCTTTCTCTATCATAAGCAAGCAGTATGCAAGCGCTTTGTTTACTCTTTTTCTTCTTTTGGTGCCTCAGTAATTGTACTTGTATCGCCTAAATTTCGAATAAGTCCTTTTAAAAAAAACAGCACACATGATAATGGAAATATAACAGCCAATATTAATAAAATCGCTTCACTCACATATCCCATTCGCTCATCTCCTTCTCTGCACCCTCTATCACACTATATGAAGCGACTAGCAGGATATATGCAAAAACAAAAAAAATAAGCCATAGCATTGTGACAATTTTAGAACAAATCATAAATCGTAATCATTATTATTTATTGCAACATCGTCAAAGATGTATTATACTAAACCAGGAGCATAAAGCGTAATTATTACGTTTTACAACAAAAGAAGTTATTCTTTCTTTTATTATGGAGAAAATATTTTTTAGAAAGTAAAGAAACGAGGCAAACAAAATGAAGAAAAGATCAATTATATTTTCATTCGTACTAATGTTTACCCTTATATTTGCTGGATGTTCAAACAAAGATAATACAACAAATAAAAAAAATGGTAAACTGTCCGTCTATACAACTATTTTTCCTTTAGCGGACTTCGCCAAAAAAATCGGTGGTGATTATGTAGAAGTAACGGCTATTTATCCACCAGGTGCAGATTCCCATACGTATGAGCCAAGTCAAAAACAAACTGTACAAGTTGCCAAAGCTGATTTATTTGTGTATAACGGAGCTGGATTAGAAGCATTTGCTGAAAAAATGGAAAAAACATTAAAAAATGAAAATGTTAAAGTTGTAAATGCATCAAAAGATATTCAACTACGAGCTTCAACTGAAGACGAACACGAGGAAGATCATAAAAATGAACATCATCATGATAAAGATCCTCACGTTTGGCTAGATCCAACACTTGCAATGAAACAAGCTGAAACAATTAAAAATGCACTTATTGAACTACAACCAGAACATAAAGCAGAATTCGAAAAAAACTTTGCTGCACTGCAAGCAAAATTCACAAGTTTAGATAATCAATTTAAAGAAGTTGTTGATCATGCAAAAACGAAAGAAATATTAGTTTCTCATGCAGCGTACGGATATTGGGAACAACGTTACGGTTTAAAACAAATTCCAGTTGCAGGTATTTCTGCTTCTGATGAACCATCCCAAAAAACACTAGCTTCTATCACAACAACAGCAAAAGAGCATGGATTAAAATATATTTTATTTGAAACCTTCTCTACACCAAAAGTAGCAGAAGTTATTCAAAAAGAAACAGGAACGAAAATTTTACGCTTAAATCATCTTGCAACTATCTCCGATGATGATGCGAAAAAAAATAAAGACTACTTTACACTTATGGAAGAGAACATTAACACTTTAAAAGAAGCAACAAATTAATATAATGATTCATTTCTGACCGCTGAAAAATGTTTCTGCGGTCTTTTCTTATGCCACCTCTTTCCAGATTGCCTTGACTTACAAAAATTGCATAGTAAAATTATCCATAGTGGTTTTATAGTTATAAGAAAGTGAGATGAAACTATGAATCTTCACATTTGTGAAGTAACAGCAACGAATTGGCGTTCAATAGCTGCCTTAGACGTAACAGCGGAGCAACGACAATTTATTGAAAGTAATACATTTTCTTTAGCCGAATCATTATATGAAGGAAATGCAACATCACTAGCTTTGTATGATAGCAAAACACTTGTTGGATACGCAATGTATGGATGGTATTCCGAAAAAAATGAAAGTATATGGTTAGACCGATTTATGATTGATCACAACTTTCAAGGAAACGGCTACGCGAAACGTTTTCTCCGTTTATTAATTTCATATTTACAACAAAAATATCAATGCAAAAAGATTTATTTAAGTCTTCATCCTAACAACAAATTAGCTATGAAACTATATGAATCGTTTGGCTTTCATTTAACTGGTGATATTGACGATGCAGGTCCTGTTGTTGGCGTTGTGATGGAGTTACTTCTAGATAAAGTAAAACTTACATAAGGTAAAATAAAATAAGCCTGCAAATGCAGGCTTATTTTATTTTATACATTCTTGAAAATGTTGTTGAAACCATTCTTTATTTAAATTTTTACCAATGAAAACAATCTCACTGACCCGCTTTTCCCCTTCTTGCCACTCTCTGTCATATGTAGCCGCAAATAATGTATGTACGCCTTGGAACACAACGCGGCGATTTACTCCTTCAATATATAATATACCTTTATAACGATACAAATACTCTCCTAATTCTTGTACAACAGCTGACATCCATTCATTGATTTTTTGCAGATCAAGAGGACGCTCTTCTCTTAATACAAAGGACTTTACCCCTTCTAAATGATGCTGTTCTTTATGCGGATAAATTTCTAACTTGTCACGCGTTTTAAATGTTTGTATATCTAGTAATGAAGAGATATCTACTTCACAATTTGTTGTTGGAATTAATTGTGCAGTTGGATTGATCCCTTGTAATTCAATGAGTAAATTCTCCTTTTCTTCCTGCTCTACTAAATCTAATTTATTTACTAAAACCATGTCAGCAAAAGCAATTTGTTCCTTTGCTTCTAACCCTTTTTCAAAGTGTTTCTGTATATGATAGCTATCTACTACGGTTACTACACCATTAATTTGATATGCAGACTGAATAATAGGATCTAAAAAGAATGTTTGAATAATAGGGCCCGGATTTGCGAGCCCAGTGGTTTCAATTATTAAACCTTCGAAATCCATTTTCCCTTCCGCTTTTACTTCTAATAAATGCTTTAATGCGACAAGCAAATCTTCACGTACTGTACAACATAAACAGCCGTTTGTCATTTCCATAATCTCTTCTTCTACATTCATAATCAATTGATTATCGATACCAATTTGCCCAATTTCATTTACAATAACCGCAAGCTTCTTACCATGTTCTTCAGATAAAATGCGATTTAATAAGGTTGTTTTGCCTGATCCGAGAAACCCGGTTAATATTGTTACTGGAATCACAATTCTACATCTCCTTGTTATATATCTAATTACATAATTATATCATAGGTTGTCTTTTTATTTTTTGAATATAGAACATAATAGTTGTAGGCATGTCTACACAAATATATAATAATGGTTAATAAGAAAACCTTTTCATACCGAATCGGTTCATACACATCAACAAGGGGGACCTACATAAATGGAACGAATTCAAATGGCCCAAAACCTAGAGTTTTCCCGAATTATTCAAGGATTTTGGCGTTTAGCAGAATGGAATATGACAGATCAGGAATTACTTTCTTTCATTGAATCATGCATGGAGATGGGCATTACAACGTTTGACCATGCTGATATTTACGGAGATTATACATGTGAAACTTTATTTGGAAAAGCACTTCAATTAAAACCGAGTTTACGTGACAACATGCAAATCGTTACAAAATGTGGAATCGCTCCCCCATCACCTAAATTTCCAGAGCGCTACGTCGCTCACTATAATACAAGTACTGAACATATTTTAAAAAGTGCCGAACAATCACTACAAAACCTAAATACTGACCATATTGATGTATTGCTCATTCATCGCCCTGATCCATTTATGGATCCAGCAGAAGTTGCAGAAGCTTTTTCTCGTTTGAAGCAAGAAGGAAAGGTACGACACTTTGGTGTATCAAACTTTCTGCCTTCCCAATTCAATATGTTAAGTTCGTATTTAGATTTTCCACTCATTACAAATCAAATCGAAGTCTCTGTTATGCAACTTGAGCATTTCGAAAACGGTACGATTGAACAATGCCAAGAAAAGCGAATTCCTCCGATGATTTGGTCTCCTCTTGCTGGCGGTGAAATTTTCAAAGGAGAAAGTGAGCACACACTTCGTTTACGTCACACACTAGAGAAAATTGCTGCTGATTTTGACGTTACTGGCATTGATTCGATTACGTATGCTTGGCTACTTGCTCATCCAGCTAATATGCTTCCGATTGTTGGCTCTGGTAAACTAGAACGTGTCAAAACAGCTGTTAAAGCAACAAAACTAACATTGGATCGTCAGCAATGGTTTACCATCTTTGAAAGCTCAAACGGTCATCCTGTTCCATAAGTACACAAAAGGACATGAAATTCATTCTCATGTCCTTTTCACATCTGTAATTGATTAATTTCTGCTGCACTTCGAATTCCTGATTCAATTGCCCCTTGTATCCACCCATGATACAACGTAGTATGTTCACCTGCAAAATATATTCTCCCTTCTGGTTTCACAATGTGAGGTTGTAATTCTGATTCTTGGGTTGCCTGAAAGATTGCAAATCCTCCTAATGCGTACGGATCTAATGTCCAGCTCATCGATAAACCAGAAATAAATTCATCATACACTTGATTTCCAAGTATTGTCCCTAAATTTTGCAACGTATAATAAATACGATCACTTTCAGATAAACCATCCCAAAGTAATGAATCATACGACCACGTATAACTCCCCAATACCATTCCAGGCCCTTTTGTACCTATTCCATAACTTGGATAATACGAATAACGAATAGGCAAATCGGTAATGATGCGTCCACCACGTTGACCTTGTTCTTCCCAAAAACGACGTTTAAATTGAATGCCTATTTTCGTCGCAGCCATGTAATGTAACTCTCGAATCGCTTTCCACTTTTCATGAGAAACAGAATCATACGGATCTATTACAACAAATCTCATTGTTGTAAACGGAATGGTGACAATGACAATATCCCCTGTAATACTGCTATATTCGAATGATTTTTCATTACGACAATATGCTGTAACTCCTTTTTCGTGCTGCACTAGTTTCATTAATTTTTGTTGAAAGATAATATCATCTTTCAATTGTGGTAAAAAAGACTTTGGCAACGCGTCGTTACCACCTTCAATTTCATAAAACCCTGTGGATTGTTGTAAAATATATATAAAACGCAATGTTTCTACAAAAGACCTTTCTAAAAATCCTTCTAAATCAAGAAGTACCCCTATCATTTCTACAGCAGCTGGTGAAAAAGGCACCTTATATTGATGAGGATAATCCTTTAAAAACTCTGCTGTAGAATACCGCCCAAAATCTTTCTCTACAATACTCCAATTGTTTTCTGGATCTCTTTTAATAAAATCAAGAATTGGTTGTATCGCTAACATCAACAACTCTTCTGATGATTTTCCTTCTTCATTCACTGCAACTGGATAGCGTAAAATGCTTGGGTTTTTCTCATATTGTTTCAATGCTGTTTTACGACCATTTGCATATATAATATCCGTTTCATTTCGATTAATAAATGGATTTAGCTTCAAACCAAACTTCTTACTATATGCAAGTGTTAGTTCATGTGAATAAGGAATCCGCATGGCTCCAACATCTAGATATAAGCCTGTTTCTGGCATTCTCATCGTATAAATACGCCCACCAATTCGATTATTTGCTTCTAATAGTTTTACACGATGGCCAGCAGCCTTTAATAATGATCCAGCCACTAATCCAGCCATGCCCGCTCCAATAATAACAATACTTTTCGGTACTGTAGTTTTTGATAAGCCATTGTTAATAATAGATACCATCTCATTTGTTGTAAGACGGGATTGCAAACTCAACCGCATCATCCCCACCCCTACTCATCAGCACAAATTCATAGTTCAATGCATTGTATTCAAAGAAAGAAGGTATCATACTTTTATTTTCTGAATCTTCATAAAAACTTCAAAGAGATTTGCACTTTTTTCTGTTATTTGTTCGTATAATAAAAATGAAGATAGAAAATGTAAGAAAGGGGATGGGAATATGAAACGCTCTTACAACTATCATGAGATCAAAAAACAATTAGAAAATCAAAAATCCCAGCTATGCAAACAATTAACAGATGTGAAATTAACAGAAAGTGAACGTAATGAAATTAAGAGAATGGTTGATAATTACGAATATATTCTTACTTTAGTTGAAATGAATCATTTTGAAAGAGGAATTTCTCATTAAAACGGATGCACAAATTATTAAGGCATAAAAATTCCATCAGTTGGGTATTTCTTCTTCTCCCACTGATGGAAAGCTCCTTCTTCATTCCTCTCTACATCCTTATGCAGATCTTACTGCCCACAAATAGTGAGTAAACAAACATTTGTATATTTTTACATAAAGCATAAAAAAGGAAAAGGCCTCATCTTTGATGAAGCCTACTATATAAGTCCATTCGAATTTTCCGACATATAAGTCACTGCTATGCAGAATACAACATGATCGCTACTTACTTCCTCCCTTTGTTTTAGTGGCAGGAAAAGGAACTTACCGCATCTATGCACGGCCAGATGCTCTCTTCCTCCCTTAAAAAGAAAGAGGTTTTTATTTCGTTTTTTAATTTGTATTTATATAGTTATTACTATTATCCTTTTTTAACTCCTGAATTAATTTAAGCGTATCATTATACAAACTTAATTGATATCTATAGGGTTCTATTTCTGGTGAAATATTGACTTGTACAGAAATAGAAGATAAATCCAATAAGTCTAAACTAAAATGAAAGCCCTTAGAGTTTGGATGATTCTCTGAACTCCCATTGAGTTGCTTTTCTATGTATTTCCCCAACATTTGCAATTGAATAGTCCATTGTTGTTGATCAGCTTTTGAAATAAACTCTGTTTGGGACCAATCACTGAATGTGTTTAATATACTTGAAATATAAATATATCCTGTCTTTAACTGTGTGAGAAGTTGTTCGTTTTGTTTTAAAACTTGTTTTTTATTTTTCGTAAATGGATTTAATTTCAAACTTTTTTCTGCCATCTTAAAATCTTTTTGCACTTGATGTAGTTCCTGAAGTAGGATTGTTATATTCTTTCTTAAATGTTGTTCTGTAACAAGGTCACAGTTCGTATTCACCCAAATAGCTGTCTGTTCAAACAACTGTACAAGATGGAAACCAAATTGATTCAACGTTAAACGAGCTTCTTTCACATAATTAGGTGGAAAAATCACCATATGAATAATAATGGCGATAAGCGCACCGATGATCGTATCTCTAATTCGATCTGACACATAATAATTCGTTTTATGTACAAAGACAAACACTAGTAAAATGGTTAAAGCCACTTGATGTATGATTGTTTTATGCACCCTAAATATAACCGGAAGCACCATTCCGCCTAACAGTAATAATCCTATCGTCCATCCGCTCACTTCTAAATGACTGATAATAGAAACAGAAACAGTAATTCCAAAAATCGTACCGATAATTCTGTAAAAAGCATATACGGCAGAATGCTGGACAGTTTCTTGCATAGAAAGAATAACAGTTAATGGTGCCAAATAAGGGTGCTTTGATCCTAACATTTTTGCTATTTCCCATGATACTCCTGAAGCTAAAGCTATTTTGGTAATAAGTATTAATCCTTTTAGTAACCCTTTTTTTTGTTTACCCGTTTTTTTCATAAAAACTCCCTTGTACACAGAATAATCTTACATACATTTTTAATATGTTACAGTTATCCACTCCTATATTTACCATATAGATAATTACAGAATCTGATTTATCATAGATATCACTATTACCCCTGCCCTGTTCTATGCTTTTTATGTCCTCATTATCATATAGCTTTATCTTTTCCAACTGTTGACCTTCGAATAACATATAACTATATAAAAGCAAAATAAGTGCGAATGGATCTTATACATTAACTTTTCTTTATGAATTCCAATGTATGTATCATTCTTTTTCCCAATTCTAAAACAGACAATTTATGCATATAGTGATAAAAACATTCTAATTTTGGAGTGTTAATTAGAAAAAAGGTGAAGAACAAAACAGCGGCTAGCAAATATAGTAATACCTTTATTTTTTGTAGAAATTCCCATTCCATTTAATAGAGGGGGATACATTTATGAACAATTTTAACTTTCTTTGCGAACAATTTGCTACAATTCTGAAAGGGAAAAGTAAAATCAATCACAGTTCTTGCTCGGTATCTTTCCATCGTAATATCAAGGTACTCGTTCAAGGAAAACCGAGTATGTCCGTAATACCTGTGGGAGTAGGATTTGAATCTTTGGATCAAAATGGTAATGCTTTAAATTTAGCTGAAATTGCTGTTTTGCAAGAAGAAATCCCCTCATTTATACGATCCATCACACAACAAGGAATTATTGTTAGTGCCTTGCATAATCATTGGTTATATATGAATCCATTAATTATGTATATTCATGTTCAATCCGTAGAGCCGCCATTAAATTTCGCAAAAAAATTAGCAAATTCTTTTGCGGCCCTTAGTAGCTATCCAATTGCTGATAACGGGAGTTAACCCGAAGTTTAAGTTCCTACTCAGATACGGAACCTCTTGATAAAAAATACATACTTTTAGTAACTGAACATATAATTCCTTTCAGATAACAAACGAGATATAGTATAAATGATAAATGCCCTCTCACAGAAAGAGGACATTTATCATTTATACTTATTTTCATAATTACTCGCCTTACTCATTCATCACTTTTTTCGCATGAACGTTTTTGCCTTGTAACAATTGGAACATCACAAAATATAAAAATGCACTTAAAAACGCAAGTACTGCAATGATGTAAAATGTGTATCGATAACCTATCCACGCTGTTAAAGGAATCGCAATTGGCGCAATTGTTCGGCCGACAGACCAACGAAGTGTTGCCGCCGCAAAATATTGTCCTCGCATATGTTCAGGTGCTAATTTAGAAACGAAACTATTTTGAATTCCAACAACTAATAACTCTCCGAACGTGAAAATGAGCATAGCAAAAATAAGGCCCCAGACTGATACAGTGTGTGGAAAAATTACCATCGCTATTCCGTATGTAAGAGATGACAACAAAAAGACCGTTCGCTCAGAAAAGTAATTTGCTAATCTCGTTACATAGACAGTAAATAAAGCAACCAAAAATCCATTTTCCGCAATAATCCAACTAAACAATTTCTCACCATTTATCATCAGATTAAAAAACTCTTGCGTAGGTACATTTTCTTTTATGTATACGGCTAACAGTAGATCAAGCTGGGTAAAAGTTTGAGCAACAAGAATACCTGCAACAATGAACAACAGAAAGACACCATCTTGAAAAATAATCCGATAATTCTTTATCTGTTCATTCATAACAGTAAGCCATCCGCTTTGCTTTTCTACTTTTGTTATATTCTCTGGTAACGTCTCTTTTATAAACTTAAGTAATACAAAGGCTAATATAAAATTAATAATAACGCTCGCCAGTAACAATTCAAAACGATATGAAAAAAAGAAAAACGCTCCTAAAATCGGTCCCAACACAACATTAATATTTATCATTGTATAAAAAACCGCAAATACTTTACTTTGCTGCTCTTCGGGTACTAAATCTGCAACCATTGCTGCACTCGCTGGATAATATAAAGAACCCATAATACCAATTAGAGAAAAAGCTGCAAATGTTAAGAGCGGTGATTGCAACCATGGTGAATTGGCAAAAGCAAATAGTACAAAGGCAGCACTTTGTACAAATGTAGCAATCACCATCATGCGCTTACGGCCATAAGTATCCGCTAAATAGCCGCCTACTAAATTGGCAAAAACAGATAATACTTGCGACAATACAAGTAATATTCCAGCCGTTGTTTTCCCTAGTTCTTCCGCAAAATATATCGCCATAAACGGAAGAAGCATCCAAAAGAAAAGTCCGAAGAGCCATTCTCCTACTAGACGAATCTTTAAATTTAAATCCCAGTTTTTTAGAATCATGAAGTTTCCTCTTCTCTACACCTTCCGCATGATGCTTACAATAAAGAAACAACAATACTTCATTGTTGTTTCTTTATTGCACAGTGGTTGTACTTATTTTATCAGGTTTACTTGTCACTAAATAATGTTTCTCTGATACATATAAATTTCGTTCTAATCCTCTTTTTAAGTATGGACCTAACTTGATTGAACAAATAAGGCGATTATCATTTCCTTCAACGATCGGAAAAACTTCCTTCTCCGTTACATATTGATCTACAGCACGTTGTACATCATCAATTTCTTTAACAAACGCAAGATTTTCCTGTGTATTTTCAAAGACTTCAAGTGTCTCCTTTGTAATAATAAATGTATTCGTAGGAAAAGCAGGTAAATAAGGTTTTAACAAGTCATAATTAACCGTGTAGTCATCATTTACTAATACTGTATATACAACATTAGCATTCGCTTCAAGAAATTTTGCCATAGCAAGCTCTAATTCATCTTTCGTAATCTCTCTTTCTTCCTTGCCTTTTTTAAAAAAGCGAAACATCTTCTCCGCCCCCCTTTTCCTTCATTATACCATAAATTACAAGATAAATATGAATAATGAAAAAACACACCTGGAATTTACCGATAAGCCTATTCACTAGTCTTACATTGTAAAAAATTATATGAAATTATCACTTTATCGTATGTTTGTCCAAACTCATTCATATGTATGAAATTAAGTACAGTTTTCAGTAAGTAGTGAAACTTCTTTATCTCAAAATGTAAGAGATGACTGATGAATGTTTTACTTTATCCCGCATTAACGGGCAGTAATACTCCCACCTCAAAATTCAGTGAAAGCAAAGAAGTTAGGCGGGAGATAAATTGCCCGCAAAAGCCCGATTGGTGAGGGCTTTTAATCAGTGGGGATTAAGCCCCCCCACTAATTAAAGTTTCACTTTATCTCACCTTATTCTCAAAGTCTAGGTAATAAATAAATCAGCTCATAACATAAGAAAGAGGGATTACATGGATAATCAGCAATGGAAAGTAGCTAAAAAAATTGCTGCTACTTATATAGGGACTGTCGTTGGAGCTGGATTTGCAACTGGAAGAGAAATCGTTGAGTTCTTTACAATTCACGGAACATATGGAACAATCGGCATTTTAGTAAGCGGTATTTTCTTTATTTGGCTAGGTACAAAAATGATGCTACTTTCTTCACAAATTAAAGCATTTTCTGCTCAAGAATTTAACAAATATTTATTTGGTGATGTCTTTGGGAACGTTGTCAATATTTTATTACTTCTCGTATTATTTGGCGTGACAAGCGTCATGCTTTCCGGAGCCGGAGCGGTATTTGAAGAGCAACTTCGTCTCCCAAGACAACTTGGAATCTTTATAACGATACTCGCTTGTATTATAATTGGCAGCCGAGGATTACAAGGGGTATTTGAAGTCAATTCACTCGTCGTACCAATTATGATGACTTTCATCGTGGGGCTATCTATTACAACACTTTTTCATGATATATCTTCTTTTTTCAACATGACACCTTCTGAAAATTGGAATATCAAATGGGTTACTAGTCCCATTACATATGTTGCACTCAACCTCTCCCTCGCTCAAAGTGTACTTGTACCATTAGCAAGTGAAGTTAAGGACCAGAAAGCCATTAAATGGGGTGGTATGTTAGGTGGAGCTGGTCTCTGTTTAATTTTATTATGTAGTCACTTCGCCATTTTATCTGTCGAACAATTTTATCAATATAATATCCCAATGGCAGAAGTTGTACGTCGTTTCAATGCCACTTTTCATTTCTTTTTTGTATTAATTATTTTTGGAGAAGTATTTACAACACTTGTCGGTAACATATTTGGTATGACTAAACAACTTCAATCTATCACCGGCTGGAGAAGTAACATCATTATTTATTTCATCTTACTTATTAGTTATTGTTTTAGTTATATCGGTTATAGTGAATTACTTCATATGTTATACCCTATGATTGGATGGATTAGCTTAATCCTCCTTCCAATTATTGCATTCAAACAACAGAATAAAACATAAAGTAAAACTCCTTATCTCTCACTAAGAATTAATGAAACGAATTGGATCTTTATCAAACTAAAACAAAAGCACGTGAATCATCTTATTCACGTGCTTTTTTCATTACACCTTAAATCGTTCAATTAATACTTGTAACTCTTCAGCCATTTGTGATAACGTTCCACTTGCTGAACTAATTTCTTCTATAGATGCCAATTGTTCTTCAGCCGATGCTGCTACACTTTGTGTACTAGATGCATTGTTATTCGCTGTTATTGCGATTTCACCAACTGAAACTGATACTTTATCTGCGCCTTTAGACATTTGTTTTGCTGTCTGAACTAAACTATCAATTTGTTTTGCAATTTCACTTGTCGATTGAAGAATTTCAGTAAAGCTTTGCTTTGTTTCATTGGCAATAACGAGACCTGACTGCACTTCTGTATTCACATGATTCATGGAACTAACTGTTTTACTCATATCCTCTTGAATTTCTGTAATTAACTTTCCAATCTCATTTGAAGATGAGCTTGATTGTTCTGCTAATTTACGTACTTCTTCCGCAACGATGGCAAAACCTCTGCCATGTTCTCCTGCCCTTGCTGCTTCAATTGCAGCATTCAACGCTAATAAATTTGTTTGATCTGCAATATTTTGAATGACTTCTAATATATCGCCAATTTGCTTTGACTTATTATCTAATAATTTAATAATCTGATCAGATTCTGCAACTGACTGATGAATTGACTGCATTTGACTTACCGTTTGTTCAACAAGTTGATCGCCATTTTCTGCTTTTTGACGTGTATACGCAGAGGAAGTTGCAATAACAGATGAAGTATCTGCCACACTTTGAATCCCTTCTGTTACTTCTTGAAGCAAGATTGCGCCTTGTTCAACACCTTTTGTTTGTGTAACTGCACCACTTGACACTTGATCGATTGCCATTGTTATTTGCTCAGTCGCCTCACTCGCTTGTCTCACGCTTGCTGTTAATTCTTCTGATGCAGCAGCTACATGCCCTGCTGACGAATTAATTCTTGAAATCAATTCGCGCAACGACCCAACCATTTTGTTGAAACCTTTTCCAAGTTGACCAATTTCATCATTTGAACGGATTTCAATTATTTCTGTTAAGTCACCTTCACTAATCTTATGAGAAGAAACAACCAGTTGTTTTAAAGGTTTGGTAATGGAAAGCGTAATAAAGTAAATGATTACTCCACCTATAATAAGAGCAATTACCGCAATAATCAACGTAGTATAAAAGATAGGTTCTGCCGTTTTTATCACTTCATTCGTGTACATCGTACCTGCAATTTTCCAGCCTGTTTTTACATTTGTCGCAAAGGTCATTTTCTTATCTGAACCATCGTATGTATACAAGAACGTTCCATGATTTCCTTGATACATTGGCTTTGCCCAAGAATCTGATGCTTTAGTACCTGGCTTTTCCTTTGGATGCGTTACAACATTTTGATTTTGATCTAAAATAAATGCATAGCCCTCTTTACCAATATTAATCATTTTTGTTGTTTTTACTAAACTATCAAGCTTTAAATCTATACCAATAACTCCACTACCATCATCTAATTTTTTCGAGATTGTCACAACAATATCATCGCTCGCCTTAGCTTTATACGGACTTGTTATCACAATACCGCCACTTTGTTTCATTGCATCTATATACCAAGGGCGCTCTTTCGGATTATAATCTGCCGGCATTTGTACGTTTGGTTCTTGTATAAATGACCCATTTTCAGTTCCTACATAAGTATAGATGATTTCAGGATGCAAACTCGCATACTCTGCAAACATCTTCCTAATACTTTCACCATTATCAGTCTCATGCATATTGCGCTGAATGACTTTAGAAAAATGTGTAACATCATTATACTTTGCATCAAGCATTTGATTAATTAAACTGTCTAACACTTCAATATTTTCACTTGCACTACTTGTAATTTGGCTATCAAAGTTCTTCTTTGCAGTTTGATAAGACAGAGTACCAATTACAGACACAGTAGAAATTAAAATAACAAAAAATGAAAGTAGTAGTTTTTTTCCTACATTCATATTCTGAAATATTTTAGACACTTTTAACATACAGCTCCTCCTTTATGTTCGATCCAAGATGATATTAAAAAAGTGTATACAATAAAGAAAAAAACAAAGAAAGAATATGAACCAATGAAAAGTACAATACTTTCCGAATCATACTTTGTAAATTCTATATAAATAATCGCATTTTGTCTATATATAGATAATATTATTTTAAGATATATAGACAAAAAGATTTATTTTGTATAAAATGATTATTCCCATAATTAAGACTCCTCCTTTATTTTATAATGAATTGAAGAAATCTCTTATTAACAATAGCAAAATAAAAAAACATCCGTTAATAACAGGATGTTTCTACTCACAATCTTCACACACTTCCCAATACAGTCCCATTTCAACTGCAAGAAACGGTTTTAACTGTAATCGAATCATACGGCTTGGCATACGATCTAGCACAAATTGAAGGCTTTCCTCTTCTTCTATAATATCGAGCTTTTGAACAGAAATACGTTGAATCGTTGTAATCGCCTGACCATCTTTATATAAAACAAGACGAATCTCATCGTCTTCATTAAAAAATAATTCTATACTTGTACCTGTTAATGAAATTGTGTTTGTTATTAAATAGGTACCTTTTTCTTCTTGAATAAAGTACTTCCAGCCTCGTGTTCCGTCTTCTTGTGGAAGAACTTGAAAAAATGCTCTAATCTCTTCGTGTAGCATACAAATAACTCCTCTCTTACCTCTTGCTCAATATACCCTAAGTACATTTATTGTACCATAAACGACTATAACAACTGTATTCCCCCGCTCAAAACGAAATATTACCTCTTATTCTTTAATTGCGTAACAAAAAAGAAAAGCGTGTGAACCATTTGATTCACACGCTTTTCTTTTATACTTTAAATCTTTCAATTAATACTTGTAACTCTTCAGCCATTTGTGATAACGTTCCACTTGCTGAACTAATTTCTTCTATAGATGCTAATTGTTCTTCAGCCGATGCTGCTACACTTTGTGTACTAGATGCATTGTTATTGGCTGTTATTGCGATTTCACCAACTGAGACTGATACTTCATATGCGCCTTTTGACATCTGTTTTGCTGTCTGAACTAAACTATCAATTTGTTTTGCAATTTCACTTGTCGATTGAAGAATTTCAGTAAAGCTTTGCTTTGTTTCATTGGCAATAACGAGACCTGATTGCACTTCTGTATTTACGTGATTCATGGAACTAACTGTTTTACTCATATCCTCTTGAATTTCTGTAATTAACTTTCCAATCTCATTTGAAGATGAGCTTGATTGTTCTGCTAATTTACGTACTTCATCTGCAACGATGGCAAAGCCTCTGCCATGTTCTCCTGCTCTTGCCGCTTCAATTGCAGCGTTCAACGCCAATAAGTTCGTTTGATCTGCAATATTTTGAATCACTTCTAATATATCACCAATTTGCTTTGACTTATTATCTAACAATTGGATGATTGCATCAGATTCTGCAACTGACTGATGAATCGATTGCATTTGATTTACCGTTTGCGCAACGAGTTTATCACCATCCTCTGCTTTTTGACGTGTATATGCAGATGATGATGCGATAGAAGATGAAGTATCTGTCACACGTTGAATTCCTTCTGTCACTTCTTGAAGCAAGATTGCCCCTTGTTCAACACCTTTTGTTTGTGTTTCTGCACTACTTGATACTTCATCAATTGCCACCGTAATTTGCTCAGTCGCTTCACTCGCTTGTCTCACGCTTGCTGTTAATTCTTCTGATGCAGCAGCTACATGCCCTGCTGAAGAGTTAATTCTTGAAATCAACTCACGCAATGAACCTGCCATTTCGTTGAACCCTTTTCCAAGTTGACCAATTTCATCATTTGAACGGATTTCAATGGTTTCTGTTAAATCACCTTCACTAATTTTATGAGAAGAAACAACCAACTGTTTTAAAGGTTTCGTAATGGAAAGCGTGATAAAGTAAATAATCACTCCCCCTAAAAGAAGGGCAATCACTGCAACGATTAACGTATTGTGAAAGATGGGCTCTGCCGCTGTAGTGACTTCATTCGTGTACATCGTACCGCCAATTTTCCAGCTCGTTTTCGCATTTGTCGCAAAGACCATTTTCTTATCTGAACCACCATTTGTATACGAGAATGTTCCATGGTTTTCTTGGTACATTGGTTTTGCCCAAACATCAGGCGCTTTGGTCCCCGGTTTCTCTTGTGGATGTGCTACAACATTTTGACTTTGATCTAAAATAAATGCATATCCCTTTTTCCCGATATTAATCATTTTTGTTGTTTTTAATAAGTTTTCAAGCTTTAAATCAATACCAATAACACCACTGCCATCATCTAATTTTTTTGAAACTGTAACAACAATATCCCCGGTAGTTTTGTCTTTATATGGGCTTGATATCACAACACCTCCATTTTCCTTCATCGCATCTATGTACCAAGGACGTTCTTTCGGATTATAACCTGCCGGCATTTGTACGTTGGGCTCTTGAATAAATGTTCCATTATCGGTTCCTACATACAATTGGATTACTTCAGGATGTAAACTTACATACTGTGAAACCATTTTCCTAACGCTTTCTCCGTTTTCAGTTTCATGCATATTGCGCTGAATGACTTTAGAAAAATGTGTAGCATCATTATACTTTGCATCAATCATTTGATTAATTAAACTATCTAACACTTTAATATTTTCACTTGCACTACTTGTAATTTGACTATCAAAATTCTTCTTTGCATTTTGGTAAGACATAGTGCCAATTACAGACACAGCAGAAATTAAAATAACAAAAAATGAAAGCAACAGTTTTTTTCCTACATTCATATTGTGGAATGGTCTAAACAACTTTGACATATAGCTCCTCCTTTATGTGCCATCCAACATAATAATTTTTAAAAATATGAATCAGTTGAATATACAGCATTTTCTGACTCATTATTTGTAGATTCTATACAATTAATCGTTATTTGTCTATATATAAATATAACCATTATAAAATTTTCACATAAATACAGATTTAATTCTATATACAATCAATTGCTATACTTAAAATTTCATCGGGCAAACGCTATCTGTTATCCCCTTTATTTCTTTCAAATCCTCAAAATCTTGAAGAACGAAGCTCTTACTGATTACAAATAGCAGAAAACATTCATTAGTAACAGATAATATTTCACGTAATCTTCACATAATTTCAATTATTATTCTCATTTCAATTGCTAAAAATAATTTTAAATGTAATTGAATCATACAGATCAGCATACGATCTTATAAAAATAGCAGCCTTTCTTCTTTCTTTTTAATATCTATCTTTTTAAAAATAATACATTAAATCGTTGTGATCGAAGTATTTTCAAGCCATAAACTAAAAGTGCGTGAATTTTAATCCACGCACTTTTACATTATACTTTAAATCTTTCAATTAATAATTGTAGCTCTTCAGCCATTTGTGATAATGTTCCTGTAGCTGAACTAATTTCTTCTATAGATGCCAGTTGTTCTTCAGCGGATGCAGCTACATTTTGTGTACTAGATGCATTGTTATTCGCTGTTATTGCGATTTCACCAACTGAAACTGATACTTCATCCGCCCCTTTAGACATTTGCTTTGCTGTCTGAACTAGGTTTTCAATTTGTTTTGCAATCTCACTTGTAGATTGAAGTATTTCAGTAAAGCTTTGCTTTGTTTCATCGGCAATAACAAGGCCTGATTGCACTTCTGTATTTACGTGATTCATAGAACTAACTGTTTTACTCATATCCTCTTGAATTTCTGTAATTAACTTTCCAATCTCATTTGAAGATGCGCTTGATTGTTCTGCTAATTTACGAACTTCTTCCGCAACGATGGCAAAGCCTCTGCCATGTTCTCCTGCTCTTGCCGCTTCAATTGCAGCATTTAATGCTAATAAATTCGTTTGATCTGCAATATTTTGAATTACCTCTAATATATCGCCAATTTTCTTCGATTTATTATCTAGCAATTGGATGATCGCATCAGATTCTGCAACTGACTGATGAATTGACTGCATTTGACTTACCGTTTGTGCAACAAGTTGATCGCCATCTTCCGCTTTTTGACGTGTATATGCAGATGAAGTTGCAATAACAGATGAAGTATCTGTCACACGTTGAATTCCTTCTGTTACTTCATGAAGTAACATTGCGCCTTGTTCAACACCTTTTGTTTGTGTTGCTGCACCTCTTGACACTTGATCAATTGCCATTGTAATTTGTTCAGTCGCTTCACTTGCTTGTCTCACACTTGCCGTTAATTCTACTGATGCAGCGGCTACGTGACCTGCTGAAGAGTTAATTCTTGAAATCAACTCACGCAGTGACCCAGCCATTTCATTGTAGCTTTTTCCTAGCTGACCAATTTCATCGTTTGAACGAATTTCAATGGTTTCTGTTAAATCGCCTTCACTAATTTTATGAGAAGAGACTACTAACTGTTTTAAAGGTTTTGTAATGGAAAGCGTAATAAAGTATATAATCACTCCACCTAATAAAAGGGCAATCGCTGCAACGATTAACGTATTGTAAAAGATAGGCGCCGCCGCAGTAGTGACTTCATTCACGTACATCGTACCGCCAACTTTCCAGCCCGTTTTCGCATTCGTTGCAAAGACCATTTTCTTATCTGAATCTCCATATGAATATGTGAACGTTCCATGATTTTCTTGATACATTGGTTTCGCCCAAACATTAGGTGCTTTTGTGCCTGACTTCTCTTGTGGATGAGCTACAATATTTTGATTTTGATCTAAAATAAATGCATATCCTTCTTTACCAATATTAATCATTTTTGTTGTTTTTAATAAGCTATCAAGCTTTAAATCAATAGCGATAACGCCACTGCCATCATCTAATTTTTTCGAGATTGTCACAACAACTTCTTCAGTAATTTCGTCTTTATATGGGGGTGTTATCACAATGCCACCGTTTTGCTTCATTGCATCTATGTACCAAGGACGCTCTTTTGGATTAAAATCTGCCGGTATTTGTTCGTTTGGTTCTTGAATATATGCCCCATTATCAAATCCTACATACGTGTATATGATCTCAGGATGTAAACTTGCATACTCTGTAAATATTCTCCTAATACTTTCTCCATTTTCAGTCTCATACATATTACGCTGAATCACTTTAGAAAAATGGGTAACATCATTATACTTTGCATTAATCATTTGATTAATTAAACTATCTAGTACTTTAATATTTTGACTTGCACTACTTGTAATTTGACTATCAAAATTCTTTTTTGTATTTTGATAAGACATAGTACCAATTACAGACACAGCAGAGATTAAAATGACAAAAAATGAAAGTAGAAGTTTTTTTCCTACATTCATTTGCAGAAATAATTTAGACAACTTTGACATACAGCCCACCCCTTTATGTTCTATCGAAGATGATATTTTAAAAGTATATACAGTAAAGAAGAATATGAATTCGTTAAATGTACGACATTTTTAAATCACTATATTACAAATTCTATATAACCAAATTATCTTTGTCTATATACAAAATGTTACATTTTAATGTTCTAATATAAATTACAAATACATAAAAAAACTCCAAAAGCGTATATGCCTTGGAGTTTTCTTTTACTTTTTCTTCTTTATTTGTTTTGTTATGCTCTTCCACTTATTTCGCTCTGCACGGGCCAAAAGAGCATCCTGCTTTCTCATTGCATAAGCAATTTCTTTTTGTAATTTTTTATAATTGAACAATCGAGCTTTCTCCAATGTTCCCTCATCAATCGCAGCACGAATTGCACAACCAGGCTCATTTTCATGTTGACAATCTCGAAAGCGACATTTTTGAGCAATTTCTTCAATATCAGAAAAAGTTGCGTGCATTGCACCGCTCCCTTCCCAAAGCTGAAGCTCTCTCATTCCCGGTGTATCAATTACAAGTGCACCCGATGGTAATTGGAACAATTCTCGATGTGTTGTCGTATGCTTTCCTTTACTATCACTCTCACGAATTTCACCTGTTTTAGCCACTTCGTTTTCCATTAAAGCATTCAGTAACGTGGATTTCCCTGCTCCCGAAGAGCCAATAAGCGCAACCGTTTTTCCTAGGTGTAAAAATTGTTTCAATCGGTCTATCCCTGTTTGCTGCAAACTATCAACTGCAAAAATAGGTACTCCAATTGCAACTGCCTCTGTCTCCATTATTTTTTCCTCTACATTTGTACATAAATCACTCTTTGTTAAAATAACGACAGGCATCGCTCCGCTCTCATATGCTAACAATAAATAACGCTCAATGCGCCTTACATTAAAATCAGCATTTAACGCATTAACTAAAAAGAGATAATCCACATTTGCTGCTACAATTTGTTCCACTGTTTTCTCTCCAGCTACTTTTCTAGAGAAAGAACTTTTTCTTGGAAGCACTGTATGAATCATTGCTTTCTTTTCTTCTGGCAATTTCGTTATACTTACCCAATCACCTACTGCAGGATAATTCCCCTTCTCAATTGCTTCAAAACGAAATTTCCCTGTTAACTCAGCTACATATTCACCATCTTCGCATATAATCCGATACGTATGTTTATGCTCTAATAAAACCCGTCCTACTTCATATTGCTCCGATAATTGATCTTCAAAATGTGTATCCCATCCAAATTCCATTAAATAATTACGATTCACTCTCGAATCCTCCCTAGCATTTTCTGCGGAAGGATAAAACGATTCTTTAAAAAGCCTCGCCCGTTCCTTCCTTATTTGTATTAACCGCATACATTTTATAAACACTCGCCATAATACATCACTCCGTTCTTTTTAGATTTAATTATATTATATGAAATTTCAAATAAAATATCTACCCCTTATAACAGAATTATCTGACTAAATCTTATATAACAAAAACATTTTCCAAACAAACTTTCTCAATATGCACATCTAAAATTTTAAAAGGAGTAAGTACATCAAAAACAGAATGATATTTACTAAAAGGAGTGGATTTGATGGATATGTATTCGTGGCTAACAGCTCTTCTCATTGGTGGAATTACCGGTTTTGTTGCCCATCTTATCAATCATCAAGGCAAATTATTGCTTCCACGCCGCTTAAAAACATTTTTCCATCTGGGTTTTTTAGCTGATATCATCACTGGTAGCCTCGCTGCGCTACTGGGCCTTGTTTTATTTGATGCGACAACTATAAAAGAAATCATTAAGGTTGCAATCGTTACTGCAATTTCTGGTCAAACATTTTTACTCCATCAAGCACTTGGAGGAGAACAAGCAAAGAATGCACAAATGAATAAGGCTAACGAAAAAATACAAGAAATTGACAAATTATTAAAGCGTTAATATGTACTACAACTTGTAATTTGTTGGTATAATGGAAAATAAAAACTCTGAATGAAAGCGTCTGTCAGAAGAGAGGGTGTTTCGTATGACAAACAAAAAGATAGAAGATTTCTTAACAGACTCTGAAAAAGAGGAGCTGATGGAAAACTACAAATGTTTACGAGCAGCCCGCACAAGGCGAGAAGCAAACTATTTTGGTGAAACAGTAAACGATTTGTTAGATAAAGCAAAGCAACGTATTATTAAAGAAGCCGGTATTAAAGATGAAAATGCTGCAACAATTCAACCAAAGCGAAAAGCACTGTTTTAGTACGTACATGAAACAGTGCTTTATTTTTTAACGTTTACACACTGTATTTATGTTTATATATATATATATATACATTATGTAACTATTTTTTGTTTTGTTTCAGGTTCTATATTTTGTATAATTTCCGCGCGTTTAAACATGAATAAAGAAAAAATATACATGCTAGCTGTAAACATCCCGATTGCAGAAAAATTGTGAAATATTACATATAAAAAACCCGCTAAAGCCGCTCCAATCATTTGTCCAATATACATTGATGAATTAGTAAGCGCAGCAATAGTACCTCTTGCTGACTGTGATAGTGTTTGTAATGCACTCATCATAATGGCAAATAAAATACCTGTTATAAAAAATATAATAAAGAAGAATACCTCTATAAGTAACACATATTTTAAGTGAGGCAATATCAAATACAAAGCAACAAGTACAATTATCCCCCCATATAACGAGCAGGTCTTACCAAATTTATTGACAACTTTAACCCCAAACAAATTACCTGTTAAATTCCCAAATCCTAATATAAGCATAGCGATTCCAATTTCATTTAATTCTAATTGAAATTGATCTGATAACCATTTGCCCAAAAATGAAAAGGCTGCAAAGTTTCCCGTTTGAAATAAGAAATAAGCAAAAAATGATGGTACTGTTTTTGATACATGTAATAACTGGTTATAACGACTAAAAACGGTTTGTTTTTGAAATTCTTGTTGTAACGGCCGTAGATGAGGCAGTGTAAAATATATGAGTATCCCCAAGATAGCCGAACAAATTCCAATTACAAAAAACGGAGTAGAATAATGAATAGATGCCAGATAAGCCCCGATAGGTAATCCAAACATTTGTGACAAAGATAACCCAGCTGTAACAATTCCTATACATTTCATAATATGCTGAGGTGATACAAGAAGCGGAATAGACGCCCATACTTGCGGTGATACAAAAGCTGCGCTAACACCAGCTAAAAAACGAAAGGTAATCATCCACCAAAAAGCAGGAGCTATACCACATAAAAACGTACTAATTGAAAAAAATATCATTCCACCTATTATAACCCGTTTTCTATCTAGACCATCAGAAATAGGACCAGCAATTAACGCAAATATAGCATATCCTAATGCGTATGCACTTACCATCCAACCTGATATTTCAGTAGAGACATTATATAACTCTTGCAGCGTAGGTAAGAGGGGGGAAATTAAAAATGTATCTGTTCCTATCATAAACATAATCAAAAAAAATAAAAATATCGTTTTCTTCACTATAACCACCCTTTCTATTTATTCATAAAAGCAAATCATGCGACTTTTAACTTATTCATCTTCTAAAATAGATTGAATCATTTGCAAATCACTCTTAAGTAAGGTAAAATCATTTATTTTTACATTTTCCCTTATTTGTTCTACCTGTTTTCCTCCTGGAATGACAACATCAACTCCGTCTTGTGCAAGCAACCAAGCTAACGCTAAATTCGGCATAGTCATCCTTCTTTCAATTGCAAATTTCTTTAGTTTTTCTACTTTCACAAAATTCTTCTTATATACATCCTCTTCAAATAAAGAAATACTCCTTCTCCAGTCCCCCTCACTTAATTGCAAATTCCTAGGATATTTACCACCTAAAATCCCAAAAGCAAGAGGTCCGTATGGGATAAATGAAATATTTTGTTCAATACAATACGGAATTAGTTCTTTTTCCGCAGTCCAATCTAACATGTTATATGATGATTGCAAAACAGCAATATCCCCATACTGATTTGCTGCTTTTAACTGCTCAATATTGACATTTGAAATACCAATCGCTCGTATCTTTCCTTCTTCTTTTAAACGCACTAATTCCCCTACAGATTCTGTAAATGGAATTTCTGGATTTGAAAAGTGCAAATAATATAAATCTATATAGTCTGTCTGTAATCGTTTTAAACTACTTTCTACAGCTGTTCTTATGTAACTAGGTTCATTGTTTATACGGGTAGTAGCTCCTAATAACTTTTGTACCCCACCTTTCGTTGCAAGTACAATATCTTTTCGTTTGCTTCGTAACACCTCTCCTAACAACTCTTCTGAACGTCCAAATCCGTATACATCAGCTGTATCAAAAAAAGTAACTCCTTGATACAAAGCTTCTTCTATCATTTTCTTCCCTTCTGCTTCATCAATATTTGAGAATAAGTTGTAGCCTCCAACCGTATTTGTTCCAAAACCAATTTGTGAAACTTCCAATTCTGCCTTCTGTAAAGTTGCCAATTTCATTTTTCTATCCCCTTTATATTTCTATAGTTCGAATATATTCGAACTATAGAAATATATCATGATATGTGTTATAGTGCAAATAGAATAAATCTTCTCAAACAATAAAACGCTCTCATCAATTGGGCTTATCATATTTAATTTTTAATATTACGGTGTGAAATTTTCTATCCGCAAATAGAAAATAAAATACATTTTTTAAAAGCAGGTGAAAAAATGCGAACTCTATATCATCCAAATCGTGAAGAAATCCAATTTTCCTCTGTGTTGTATGCACTTAGTGATCAAATCCGATTACAAATTGTAAACAACTTACTGACATGCGGTGAACAGTCTTGCGGTGCTTTAAACATCCCAATCGCAAAATCTACACTCTCTCATCACTTTAAAGTTTTGCGAGAGTCCGGTGTTATGTATACGAGAATCGAAGGAACACAACGCTTCATCTCTATCAGGACAGAAGACATAAACAAGAGATTCCCAGGATTGTTAGACGCTATTTTACAAGCGACCGAACCATATTAATCACAAAAAAGAGCATCTTCATAAAGATGCTCTTTTTTGTGATTAATATGAAAATGTAATTGTTAACAATGAATATCCATTTTGAGCCTGGTAAGGAGCTACCTGATATGACACTCGCTTTGCTCCTTTTGGCCAAGCAACTTCATTCAATACTTTTTTAACATCATTCATCGTGTTATTAACTGGTTGATGATAACGCAACTCTACTTTTTCTTGTTTCGTTGTAAATTTTTGCTGTAATTTTTGTTTTAACTGGTTATAATTTTCAGCTCCAAATTCTGCTGCTAAATAAACAAGATTTGTATCTTTTAAGATTTGTTGATAAATAGGAGCTTTCTTATTTCCTGCTTTAATTTTATTTGTTAGTTCATTATAGTAACTTGTATTTGCAACTGGATATTTACTACGATCCCACTGATGATCTTTACTCATTTGTTCATCGGACATGTTAAAATAAGAATACGTAACACGTCCTTGTTTATCCGGAATTGGATCATCAAATGTCGTATCAAGGTGATACCATTTCCCATCAATATTCACAAGGTTCCATGCGTGAGACTGCCCATTTCCAGTTCCTGTTACAATATGGGATTGAATTCCCGCTTCTTTTAATAATTGATAAGTTAATAGTGCATATCCTTGACAAACTGCAGAATGTTTTGCTAACGCGTCGTATGCAGTATAGGAACGCAGTGATGTGTCATATGAAACATTTTTCACTACATAGTCATGAATAGCTTTTACTTTTTCATTTTGATCCATTCCGACTTTAATTATTGAATTTACAATTGATTTCGTTTGCTTCATCACGTACTGTGATTGCTCTTTCGTTTCTCGGTATGAAATATTCAATGTAAATGAATAGTTCCCTGGTACACCACGAATCGAAAATTTCGCACCGCTCACATTATATTTTAAATATTCATCCTTTTCTAACGTTTGGTTATAAGCTTGCACCAGTGTATTCAAAACCTCTTTTATGTTTGAATTCTTTGTCTTATAAACAATTGTAATATTTGTTTCATGATTAGTTAAGTGCCGTTGTAATTCTTGTTGAAATGCTGCAATAAGTTTCGCATCGCTTACAGAACTATTATCTGTTACTTGTTTTGTAGCAGCATATGAGACTGAAGGCATATGAAGAGTTCCACTTATAATAGACGAACAAAGTACTATAGTTGATAAACATTTTACAGATTTCTTCATTTCATCACATCCTCTTAAATTGAAATAATTATACAACTTTTTTATTATATATATAAATATATCTCATTTCTATAAAAAAAGAAAATACATTTTAATTTAAATTAACGTATTTCGAAAGAAATCCACTTAAAAATGTATGTGCTTTATAATAATTCAAACAACATTAAACTATATATTCGTGTGTATACAGTAAATCTATATTAATTCATTACTCGCTAAAAATTAGAAAAGCAATTTCCGTTCACACGTGAAACTGCTTCTTCTTTAATTTATAAACTTTGTAAAATACAACAAGTATTTTCAAAACGGCGTTGCTTTATATCCTCATTTGCAATACAGAAATATAACATTCCCATATCTCCCCACATCATGTTCAAATGTTGCTCATCAGAATCTACCTGAAATAATAATCTCATCTCGCTGTGATGTACATTCATATATACTTGTGCTTCTTCAAACACTTCTGTTTGAACGGAAAATGGTGTACCAAAAATTTGATGATTGTCATAGTGATCCGGTATTAATTCTTCTAACAGTTGTAAGAAACTATCTGAATCATCTTCGTTCTCAATAAACAACTCAGGAAGTTTTTGCACCTTTTCAAATGTAATTCTACACTGAGAATATTGCCCTTTCATTTGATTTGTTTTTTGTAAATCCTCTATTGCTCCTTCATAATATAAAACACGCCAGCCTTCTTTTACGTTCGAATTTCCGTACACTTCATAAAAATCCTCCTGCTCATCATCAGCAAAATAAAAGAAATATAACATGCCCTTTTCAGGCAAATCATTTTTTATACCTACAACTTGAATTTCAGCTAAATTAAACTGAGCAACAAAGTGAAGAAGGTTTCCTTTATAAGTAGGGTATGCTAACTCCCCTGGTAAGTCAGGTGATCCCCCCATTTTTGAACACCCTATCGGTAATGTCGCTTCTTGTGATGGTACTACTTTTATACATTCAAATGCCGCCATTAACAATTCATCCTTTATATGATTTAAGTGATACTTTTCAATTAATTCTTCAATATGTTTCAACGTCCAAACTCCTTCTTCTACATGATTATCTACATCATATCATGAAATTTTATAAAGCTTCTTTCATTTTTATCTTTCCATCTATCTCCACTGCCCATTATGAAAAAGGGCTTGTTCATTATAATCGAAATGCCTTCCTAACACATAATATACAGTGTTCCTACAAACATGCAAACTTATCATCCTTTGTAAGACATCCTCATAATTCCCACTTTGTTTACCCAAAATTTTTATAGTTAGGAGGAAATAAATATGGGTTATGGATATGGCGGTTGTGGATATGGTTACGGCGGTGGAGGATATGGCGGTTGTGGATTTGGCGGTTTTGCTTTATTAATCGTTTTATTTATCCTTCTTATCATCATTGGAGCGAGCTGCACCGGCGGCTTTTTCTGCTAAGTAATCTTAAACAACTATTGTAAAAAAGCACGTGTTTGTCGTGCTTTTTTATTTTCTTTAACTGAATAAATAATAAATTGAAAGGAACCGCGATTATGAAAATAGATGGTGTCTTTGAAGGTGGCGGAGTTCGAGGAATTGCACATGTTGGAGCAATTTGCGCATTAGAAGAGCATGGTTATGAATGGGAGCGAGTAGCCGGCACATCAGCCGGTGCTATTATAGCTGCACTGCTCGCATGCGGTTATACAGGAAAAGAATTGAGAACAATTATAAATGATGCTAATTATACAAACTTTCTCACAAAAACATGGTTGGATAAAATCCCCTTTATCGGAAAAGGAGTAAATGTATGGTTCAAAATGGGAATATATAAAAATGATTTTATAGAACAATGGTTGGAAGATTTACTATCTCAAAAAGGAGTTTATTGTTTTAGCGACTTATCTAATCCCAACGGTTTAAAGATTGTTGCTTCTGATATTAGCAATGGTAAAATGGTCATTTTTCCCGACGACTTACCGCAATATGGATTTTCAGATAAAAAATTTTCTATTGCAAAAGCAGCAAGAATGAGCAGTACGATTCCTTTCTTTTTTCAACCTGTAAAATGGAAAACTCCTAAGTGGAAGCAACCTTGCTATATGCTTGATGGGGGTATTCTCAGTAATTATCCGATATGGATTTTTGACTCATCAAACATCCCACGCTGGCCTACTTTTGGATTTCATTTCGTGAAAGCCGAAATTCAAGCTGAACCTGTGCATTATGAGGAACCTGTTTCCATGTTTAAAGGATTATTTAAAACAATGATGCAAGCCCACGATTTACGCTATCTCAATACAGAAGCAAGGGCACGCACAATTAAAATCCCTACTGGAAATATTACAAGTACAAACTTCAATTTAAGTGATGAAGAAAAAGAATGGCTTTTTCATTCTGGCTATCGAGCAGCTGAGAAGTTTCTAAGCGCTTGGAATTTTAAACAGTATATACGTCAATATCGTAGCGAACCATCTCGCGCTTTACACAGCCAAACTACTAATTATGATAAGCAATAATATAAAACTTCGAGCAGTAAAATTTTAATTTAGTTCTTCTTTCCTTCAAAACGTAAATTCAAAAAACTTACTTATATATTTTCAAAGGGTTTTCTTTACACAACAAGTAATTGCATTTGTTTTTAATAAAACTGGCTGTCCATCCCTTACAATCTGATATTCTAGCGGTTTTACTTCTACGTTTAGTTCTTCCCATCCTGTATATACCTTGCCTAGTAAACAAAGCATATCTTCTGTTGAAAGATTTACTTCAAATAAAGGATTCAATCTTACATTTGTGTTCATATCAATTTCTTCTACACTAGAATTTATTACAATATAATTAACTCCGTTATCTTTCGTCCCAATTTTCATATTATGCAATACTTTTTCCAAGGTATTTTTACAAGGGACATGCTCTAAACTAGATACAGCCACAATGTAATCGTATTCATTTGTGATAATTTGATACTCTTCAATATGACTCTCTACAGTTCGAATACGATCAGCAACGTTAAAATCATAACTATATTGCTGCAATCGATGCAGTGCGGAAAAGAGCAAGTCTACACATACCACTTTCCCTGCTTTCATTCTTTGCGCAATCGGAATACTGTTTCTGCCAACCCCGCATCCAAAATCCAATACAGTAACGCTTTGTTGATTTTGAAATAAATTCATCATCTCAATAACACCCGAAACTGGCTTATGTAACCATGATCCTTCTTCAAATAATTTATGATTAGAATAACAATGTTCGTGATACTCTTTTTCTTTCTGTCTTATATGTTGAATTCGGCTCATTCTTCTCCCCCTTTGGCATATATTCTTCTATGAATATTTAATATCTCCGTCAAAATTCAACTTCTCTTCGTACAAAAAAATTTGTTCATGTTTTCTAATTCATTTTCACTGAAGAAAACAAATATCCAATCCTACTAAGTAATATCATGGGAGAGGATTTTTATAATACCTTTTATCATGGCATTGGGTTTAACATCCAAGCTAACATAAATGAGAAAAAGATAAATATAAGCATAAACGCATATAAACTAAACGCCCATACCGCACGTTTCCGACTCTTTTGTTTTGTAATCATTCCCATTACGGAACACACTAATCCAACTTGTATCATCACATAGGCATATTCTCCTATAAATACATCTTCTAACATCATAGTAATATTTATATATAATAAAGTGATTAACGCTAACAACAAGGAAAATGTTCCTAACCACGTTTCTTGTTTATACATACCTGTTTTTCGTTTTCTTAAGAATGCCAATTCCATCCCCCTTTCACATATAACACGTTCTTACATCACGAAAAGTTGCAGAAAACACAAAAAATTTTATGATTAATCTTCCAAATAATAACTATCTATTATAATATCAAAAAATATGTACGTAAGGAAAAGTGCTACTTTCGTTAATAAGGGCTGTACGGACAATTGTTCCCTTCTCCTTTCATCATAGGAGTCTTACTACACACAAATAAAAAGACGGTAGCCATAATGGCTACCATCCTGTTACGGATATTGCAATCCCTCTGCTTCTTCCTCCGTAATAACTATATAACGCTCTCCCGTTCTTAACCCTAACAGTTCTGCTTTTTCAATCGCTTCTTGTTTTGTTTCTGCATAAGCAGCTAAATATTTTGTTCCATTTATCACTTGGCAAATGACATAGCGTTTCATTTTTATTCCCCTTTTATCTTATCGTATTTATTGTTCTATTTCTTGTATAATTCGTGCAAGCTTTTCAATTCCTTTTTCAATATCGTGCAGTGATGCATAAGAGTAAGAAATTCGCAAATGTTGCTCAGCGTGCCGATCATACA
The DNA here is from genome assembly GCF_050473865.1 of Bacillus sp. S10(2024). Lineage (NCBI taxonomy): Bacteria > Bacillati > Bacillota > Bacilli > Caryophanales > Bacillaceae > Bacillus > Bacillus sp. S10(2024). The sequence goes on from NZ_JBFLUR010000002.1 coordinate 1,659,998, forward strand.
AATTGCCTGGATTCAGTAAAATACCTTCTTGTAAAGCTTTATAAAATAGTTCCTGCATAGAAATTTTCAAATTTATATGTAACCAGATGTAAAAACCACCTTCTGGTACATTCCACGTTGCAATATGCGCAAAATGTGTTTTCAATGCATGCAATGCAATATCCCTACGCATTTGTAACTGTCGTCGAATATAATCTAAATGTTCTTCGTACAATCCGCCCAAAAGCCACTGAGCAGCAACTCGTTGTGACAAAGAACTTGATCCATAATCTGTTTGCATTTTAATATCTGCTAATCGATTAATAACAGCCTCTGGTCCTACAATCCAGCCAATTCTCAAACCTGGACTAATTATCTTAGACATACTTCCTATGTAAAGAACACTCCCACTTCTATCATACGCTTTTAATGGCTTTGAAGATGGCGAGCCAAACCACAAATCTTGATACACTCCATCTTCTACTATAGGTAGACCAATTTCATTACAAGTTTCTACAAGCGTCTTTCTTCTCTCGTGACTCATCAAGGTACCAGTCGGATTATGAAAAGAAGGAATAGTATAAAGCAGCGAGCCATGAAATTGCTTTTTATATTTTGAGATAAGTGTTGGTTGTATTCCATCTTGATCCATCGGAATACCAATTAAACGCATCCCTGCTGACTGAAAAATGTTAAGAGAATATAAGTAAGAGGGTTTTTCTACTAAAATTGTTGCTCCTTTTTGTAATATCCCCATAGAAATTAACTGTAAAGCCTGAATGCCGCCTGAAACAACTAAAATAGTTGAAGGAGATGCTTGTATTCCTAACGTTTGTAAATACTTTGCTAGCTGCTCGCGTAGTAAAATATCCCCTTTTGGTTCTTCATACCCTAAAGGTATATACTGCCTCGAAAGTATATTCATAATATGCTTGGTCTTCTCTTGCGGCAAAAGTTCTGACGAAAGTTCACCTGTTCCTAATCGAATGATATTTGGATCAAACTCTGCTCGGTTAATTTCTCGAATTGTAGGTAAATTAGGATAATGCATTCCAGTATCAACATATGAACTCCAATTCAAAGGTGCCGAAGAAGTTAATAGCCCCCATGTGTTATTTATTACTCTCGTTCCTTGTCTTCCTTTTCCTTCGATTAATCCTTGAGCAGCTAATTCATCTAATGCAGTAACAATTGTACTTCTGTTCACTTTAAAGGCATCAGCTAACGTTCGTTGAGACGGTAATTTCGTACCGATTGTCCATTCTCCATTTGCAATTTTCTCTTTTATATAGTCTTCAATTTGCTTATATAAAGGAATTGGTGACAAAGTATTGGGTTTCCAATCAAGCTGTTCCATAATATCACTCCAATTTTGTTTCTACAATTACAGTATTTATTTTGGTTGGGTCATCGTCCATCCATATGGATGGATACAATTCATATTTCGCTTTATATACTAGACACCAATAAGTAAATTATTACACCCCAAAAACGCTTTTACATAGGAGGTAAAAAAATGAGTGAAGCATTTCTTCATGGTATCATTCTTGCATTTGGACTTATTATACCTTTAGGTGTACAAAATGTGTTTGTTTTTAATCAAGGTGCCAGTCAATCTACATTATTTAAAGCTGCTCCAGTTGTTATAACAGCGGCAACCTGTGACACTATTTTAATTTTGGTTGCTGTACAAGGTGTATCTCTTGTACTATTAACATTTTCCTGGTTAACAACTGCACTTTACACAATTGGATTTTTCTTTCTTCTTTACATGGGATGGGCAATATGGAAAAGTGAACCTACCGCGTCCAAAAATGAAGAACAAACAATCACTATAAAAAAACAAATTGTATTTGCAGCTTCTGTCTCTTTATTAAATCCACATGCTATTTTAGATACGATTGGAGTGATTGGAACAAATTCCATTCAATATATAGGAACTGAAAAATGGGCATTTACCTTCGCAACAATTTTCGTTTCTTGGTTATGGTTTATCGGATTAGCGATTGCTGGACGGATACTAGGGAAAGTTGATGCATCCGGAAAACGAATACAACTATTAAATAAAATTTCTGGTGTGATTATTTGGGGTGTTGCGTTTTATATGTTAGCGAAACTATTCACATAATTACATTCCACTATCGAAAATATCCTTATATAGCTAAGAAACACCCTTCGCGATTTAGACGGTATCTCTTAGTTATCATTTTAAGAATTTTTTCCCGGCAACTTGTTTTAACAATGTATGATGTAAAAAAATAACGGCCCTGTTATATATGTTCTAAAATTCATACATAACGGAGTGCTGCTCATGATAATAACAAATAGAAAAAGGTTAGCAAAAAGCCAACCTTTTTCTTATTTATTGGATACTGATTTTTCAGCAATCCCAAGGTGATCATTCAATTGCTTTGATATTTCTTTTACATTTTTCTCATCTGGTTGATAATAATAAATACCTTTAATACGTTTGTCTGTACCTTGTACTTGTAGTTTTTCTAACTTCAAGTCTGTTCCTGCCATATTTTTTGTAATTGCCAACATATCATTGAAGGTTAAGTTTGTTTTCAAGTTTTGATCTACTGCATCTAATAATGGACTAAGTTTTGTAATGGAATTAACTGATACTGCTTTTTTGATAATTGTTTCGATTACAAGTTGCTGTCTTTGACCACGCATTGCATCGCTATCAATTTTCCGTGTTCTCGCTAATGCGAGCGCTTGTTCTCCATTTAAATGTTGGTACCCTTTTTCAAGATGGATGGCACCAGCCTGGTCTTTACTATCTTGTTCCGTAAAAGTAACCGGGACATCAATATCAATACCACCAAGTGAATCTACTATTTTAATAAATGATTCAAAATTAAATTTCACATAGTAATCAATAGGAACATTTAAAAAGCGTTCAACCGTATCACGTGTGCTTTCCACCCCGCCAAATACGTGCGCATGCGTAATTTTATCTAATTTCTTTTTTGAAGGTATATATACGCGCGAATCGCGAGGAATGCTAACTAACTTTACTGATTTATCATCTTTATTGATTGTCGCTAATAACAAGGCATCCGTACGAACCGCTTCACCATATTGACTTTTCCTTTGCTCACTTTCATCTACACCCATAATTAAAACAGAAATATTATCTTTTAAAGGAGCCACTTCTGTATCGCGTTTATCAGACTTATTTATTTCAGCGTATGAATTACTTACAACCGCTTTTGCTTTACTATATATAAAGGAACTGTAGCCTATTCCTCCAATAACAAGAAACAGCACAGGAATTATTAAAAACCATATAAAAACTCTTTTTTTAGAGCGCTTCCTTTTCTTTTCACTTCTACTTGTTACCTCCATGTCTGTTTTCATTTCACTTCTCCTTTCAAAGCATCTTCTATTAATTTAATTGAAAAGTAACACCCATAGAATCGAATTACATTTCAGCAACCTTACATTTTTGTAAGAATTCATAATACAAAAAGAATAGCTTTTCGTTACAAAAATACATCGTTTTATTATAATATAACTATATTGAAATTAAAACAGATATTTTATAAATTCCGAGTAATTCCCCTCTCAATTGCCATGATTTCCAACATAGAACCATAATAACTTTTTACTATACAAAAAAATCTAGCCTCCAATTATTTGAAGGCTAGATTTTTTAACTTGCTTTAAAGCCGCCGCCTAATACATCTCGTACATCATGAATAACGACAAAGGCATTGTTATCTTTTCGGCTCACAACTTGTTTTAATTGAACAAGTTCTTGTTTATTAATAACAACATATAACACTTCCTTATTATTTCCTGTGTAACCGCCTCGTCCTTCCAATACTGTTACACCACGTGTCATATTTTGCATAACGGCTTCTCGAATAATATCTGGATAATTTGAAATAATAGTCACTGCTGTTTTTGTATCTAACCCTTCCACAATAAAATCAATAACCTTTGCACCGATAAAGACCGCAACAAGTGTATACATAGCTTTCTCTTGTCCAATAATAAATACTGAGCCAGCAATAACAACGATATCGATAATGAGTACACCTTTTCCAACGCTCCAGCCTAAATATTGATTTGCTAACCTAGCTATAATAGCTGAACCGCCTGATGTACCACCCGCACGAAACATACATCCTAAACCAACCCCAACAAAAACTCCTGCAAACAGAGCTGCTAATAATGTATCATTATTTACTGGAGTTGCCACACCTTCTGTGATATACAAAAAGAATGATGTGGATATAATCCCAAGAATTGTATATATCATCGTTTTCTTATCAAAAAATTTATAACCAATTGCAAGTAAAATGGCATTCATTATTAAGTTTACAGTACCAGGAGACCAGTCAAACAAATAGTAAGTAATTACCGTAAGACCGATAATTCCTCCTTCTGATAATCGATTTGGAATAGCAAAAAAGTTAATTCCAATCGCGAATAATAGCGATCCAACTACAACAAGTATAATTTCTTTCATACGTTCATTCATTACGTTTTCCTCCCGTCTATTCCTAGGTGTTTCTTTTATTCTAATCTCTATACACCTTAGGAAACTAAATTGTCTCTCGCCAGTTCTCTGCATGTTTCTCTATCATTTCTATCAGCTTCTTCATCGCTGGAGTCAACCATTTATTTTTATGATACGCCAGTTCAGTTGTAACAAAATCCTCACTGTACATCCACGGCAGCGCGATTAATTTTCCACGCTCAATTTCTTCCTTAACTGTAATAAGCGGTAAATACGATAACCCTAGCCCGCACATAACAGTTTGTTTAATTGCCTCGATACTCCAAAAATGAATACGTGAACAGCTAATCCCTTCTTCTTTTAGCCATTTTTCTAGTAAGTCTCGATAACTTCCTGGCTCAGTAAGCAATAACATTTCTCCTTCCAAATCAGCAGGAGTAACAACTTTTTTCTTCGTTAACGGATGCCCCGGCGGAGCAACAAGCACAATCGTTTCTCTAACAAGTGAACGAGTGACAATATCGACACCTAGTTTTTCTGGATTTGTAAATAAAGCAAAATCAAATTTTCCTGACTTCAATTCATTATGCAACTCCTGGCTCTCTGATGGCTGTAAAATGATATGGACTTGCGGATACTTCTTTTTAAATTCATATAAAATAACAGGTAATCGATATATCATTAAAGACTCATTTGCCCCAATACGTATCGTTCCTGATGGTTTGCCGTTCATTTGAGATGATTCCAGTGCCTCATTTGATAATGCCAATATTTTTTGCGCGTAAGAAAGCATATGCTCTCCTACTTCAGTTAAAACTATCTTTTTACCGAGGCGATCAAACAACGGACTTCCAATTGCTTCTTCCAAAGATTGAATATGATTTGTGATTGTTGATTGGGTATATCCGAGTCTTTCCCCAGCCCGTGTAAATCCTCCGCTCTCTGCTACAATAATAAAAGTTTTCAAATGACGCAGCTCCATAATAATGCCTCCTGTTGTACAATCATTATTTCATCCTCAATAGCATAAATTACGGTTTATGTATGTATAAAGATTACAAGATTTTGGTATCATCAATTCATTATTATAACTACATTTCCATCATAATGAAAAATGATATTAGAAAATATATGAAATAAAACCTTTTCTCAAACACCTATGAAGCTAACTATTCTCATAGAAATAGTTAGCTTCATAGGTAAACTTTATACATTTTTAATCTTTCACATCTAAATTAAAAACGAAAGAAAATAGCTAACAGTCCTATACACTCACCTAATCGCTATTATATATTTATAATAGAAATAAATAAAATGAATTATTTTAATAGAAACCATTAAAAAAAATGATGGATGACTGTAATTAAAAGACATGAAATTCAGTTCGCATAGTTTTCACTATACTTTTACAAAATGAATACTATACAAATACTTGGAAGATCCTCTTTTTTTGATAACTACGTCAGCAATTAATAAATTGAATTATTTTACAGTTTCCGATATACCTAAGATTAATACACCCATGTTGGAAAGTTATCTTTACAACTCATACAATCATCTGGTATTATTACCTGGTACTTAAAGATAGTTATACTCAATCTACTAAACATGAAAAACAACTTAACTTATATAGATATTTTGATTTCCTCTGCGTATAAGTCGATTCTTTGCAGAATAAAAAATGACCTACACTTGCTTTCTCTCTTTGTTTTAAACCTTGCATGTGAAAGGAAAAGGCACTGACCGCTTCTATGCATGGCCAGATGCTCTCGCCCCCTAAAAAAAGGGGCATATGATTTCTATTATTATATAAAGTTATATTCTTTATCTATTTCAATATTCCGAGCATAATCAGTGCCTAAGCTTACTAGCGATAACAACATTCTAGTAGAACATATTTTTCTACCATAGACTTGAAAGGGGCATACTTTTGCAAACAAAAAAAGAGTTTGAGAAAAAAACTATTATATTCATTCATGGATTAGTTGGAAATCGTCGTGCATTTAAAAAAGAGTGTAAACTATTTTCCTCATCTTATAACATCATCACGTACGACTTACTTGGCCATGGTGATGACAAAGGACAAGCCATTGATTTTTCTTTAGATCGATTAGTAGAGCAATTATCTGATTTATATGAAAAAGAGGGGATCCAGCAAGCTCACATTTGCGCCCTAAGCTATGGATGCTATATTGCCACTTTATTTGCTCATAGGTACCCGGAAAAAGTATTAAGTCTTTGCCATATTGGAGGTCATTACAATAACCCCTCTAAGTTATTTAATGTCTTTCAAAAGTTTTGGGACAAACGTAATAATGAGTACTCTTCTTGGCTTTATCAGTATGCAAGTACTATATTTCCAAGTGGCATTCTAAAAGCAAACCCATTTGCGATCGTTTCCAAAAACATTTACTATCGATTTGGATTACAATTACACAGATCTATTATTCGAGAGTCACTAAGGCATCGTTTGGAATTCGATTTAAAATCCCGATTACGAGAACTAACGCAACCAATTTTATGGGTAATGGGAGAACATGATCATCTCTATAAATCTTGTTTATTTGATTTAAAGTCTATCCTTCCAAATGTTTCATATAAAGAAATCCCATTAGCCGGTCATGCTGCAAATATTTTTCGCCCAAATTATTTTTACGATTTGTACTCTCACTTTTTACAAAATACATCATCATAATATAATAAAGAGAGTCACGTTCAAACGCGACTCTCTTCTCATATGTAAACTAAATGTAAGTGCAATCTCACTTTTTTCTACCTATCTAATCCATATATTTGAAATTTGCATGCATATAAAAATATATTTAAAAATAAGGTTCTTCACATCTAAGTGATAGCAAGTAAAATAATATCGATTTGCTATTACTCTACTTTTTAATACTCTGCACTACAAGTGTAGTATATGCATCTTCCCCTGCTTTCGTCAAGTGAACCCCGTCCGGTTCAAAATATTCCTTCTTCCCAGCACTTGCTGAATACCAATCAACTAGCGTAATATTTGGGAATTTTGACGCTGTTTCTTTTAACTTGTTATTCACCACTGATTCCCATGGTCGCGGCACTCTTGTATTTACCAATATAACTTTACGCTCATTACCTATTGACTTCATTAATGATGTTATTTGCTCAGTCGTAAATGCTCCGTTTGTACCCAATCCAATAATAACACATTGACCTAAAGTACCCTCTTTTTTCATTCTGTCAACCGCAGTGGTCGCTTCAGACATTTGCCTTCCAATCTTTGCATCAATATTAATATTAGGAAATGCATTTTTTAAGTTTGGAGTGACATCGATCATAATTGAATCTCCAATAGCTGTCATCGTCGCAGATTCTTTAGACTCCGTAGAATGAACTTCTTCTTTATTTTCTGCTGGTTTATTAGCGGGTTCTTCAAAAACTACATCTGGATGCTTAGGCTGATCTTTTTTCTCCGTTTGTACCGACTCTACTTTATTCCTAGTATTCTCTTTTGCTTTACCTGCCGTTGATAAACCAAAACTAGCTGTCATCGTAACAAATATTGCAAACACTAAAGCTAACTTACCACCTATCGCTAAGTTTCTTATTCTAAAGTTACGCAAACGAAGATTCTTCAATGCGCCTTTACGAATTGGATTTTCGATAAATTTCCATGAAATTTGTGCCATAAACAAAATAAGAAAAAATTGAAAAATAGCTCTTGTGAGCTGAAATTCCCCAGCACTTCCTTGCGGACTTGTTAATGTGATAATCGGATAATGCCAAAGATATATCCCATAAGATCGAACACCAACCCAACGTAAAGGTCTAAATCTTAAAAATACACTAATACGGCTAGCTGGATGAGCAAGATTCGCAACTAATATTGCCGTAGCAATCGATAAAAGGAACATTCCTCCGCGATATAAGAATGGTTCATATTGATTCGTCTTCCAAAACATACCGAGAATAACAATAAGAGCTATCCCTCCAATTACATCAAGAACAAGACGAGCTTGTGGGATAATTTTCTGAGCCAATCTACTGCTCGGCCAAATGAAAGCAAGTGCTGCACCAATCAGTAAAGAAAACGCTCTAGTATCGGTACCGTAATAAACTCTACTTGGATCGGCCCCTGGTACATATATCATTGCCATCGCGACAGCTGAAGCAATCGCTCCGAGAAAAATAAATAAAGTCAGACGTGATTGTTTTTTTACATACGAAAGTCCTAAACCAATGATAAGCGGCCAGACTACATAAAACTGTTCCTCAACAGCTAACGACCAAAAATGATTTAGTGGAGAAACTGTACCAAAACTATCAAAATATGATAACTTGTGATAAATATACCACCAGTTACTAAAATAAAATAAAGCTGCTACTGAATCTCCACGCATTTTCCAAAGTAATGAGTTATGAGAAATTGTAATCCACGCTAAGGTTATAACGAGCATGACAAACATTCCTGGAAGTAATCTCCTCGCCCGGCGCAGCCAGAAGTTCTTTAAGTCAATTTTTCCTTTTTCCTTCCATTCAACAACAAGAATATCCGTAATTAAATAACCCGAAAGGACAAAAAACACAGTAACACCTAAAAATCCTCCAGGCAACCAGTTAAAATTGATATGATACAAAATAACACCTAGTATGGCTAGGCCTCTTAGACTATCTAATCCAACCATATAACGACTATTTTTCTTTACTGGTGTGGGCATTCTAGTCACCCCATCTTTCTCTAAAAACTATGTAAATATTTACATTTCGAAATTCTACCAATTCCACTTAACAAGTATAAACGAAATTCATTAGAAAAGGTTTACAAAAATAGTACATTATCGTAATAAACATACTTATCTTGTATAATAATGCACACAATACATAAAATTTTACCATATCATCCATTATTATAGAATTGTTTGTGCAAATATAAATAAATTTTTTCATTTCACTTTCTTTATCCAAAATAAATTAAAAAATAAAAATAGCCTAAGACAAAATACATGACTTAGACTATTTTTGTATAAACAATACATTACTGATTTAATTCTCTATACTTCTTTTTTGTTATTAAAATAATTTGCATTCCAATCGCAATTATTAATATATAAGCTGTAAAATACGGCAAATCTAAAGGAGGTATGTTATTTTCTAAAAATATACCATTTACCAGTGTTCCCATCGAACCAGCAAAATAATTAATAGAACTAAGCAAAGCAATAGAAATAGTAGCATGTTCAGGGCTTATTTCAATTAATGTTTTTTGTTGAGTCGCTAATCCGGCCCAGCCAGTCGCTCCCCAAAAAATTAAACAGATTGCTACCAAAATTGCTATGTGCTGAAAAATCCCCATACATATTAAAGATAAAAACATGATAACCATTAAAAATATTAATATGATTTTAGGCTTCTTATAGAAATCCATCACATATCCTATAATTAAGCTGCCGATGATGCCCCCTATCCCCCACATCCATATAAAGACTACGGATTTTTCAAATCCATAAGAAGCTATTATTAAATCTAAGTATGTATATAAACCTAAGCTACAAAAACTTAATATCGTCGTTATAAACATGACCAATGAAATAGCTTTGTTTTGAAACATCGCTAGTCGCTCTTTTAATGTTGGCAAATGGGTTGATTGTATTGCTGGAAACCTAAACAATAAGCCTAATATTCCCATTACACCGATTACAGCAATAAACCATATTGTCATTCGCCATCCATACATATCCGAAATATATATACCGAAAGGGACACCTATTACCGTTCCTGCACTCATTCCAAGTAATATCATTCCTAGCGCTCTACCTTTTTTGTTTTCATGAACGGCTGTAATAGCTGCCGATGATGCAAATGGTGAATACAAACCAGCACCTATACCTGCTATTCCTCTTGAAATTAATAACATAATAAAATTGTTAGTAATTGCACTTACCACATTAGCAAATACGAAAATAGACAACGCTATTAATAATATATGTTTTGCATTCGTTTTACTCATTATTGAAGCGAACAAAGGTGCTGCAAACGCATAACATAATGTAAATATACTTACAGTCTGCCCCGCTTTCCCTATAGATACATGAAATTCATCCGCAATACTTGGTAAAATCCCTGCCATTACATAAGCGTCTACCCCTAACGCGAACATGCCTATTGTTAATAAAAAGATCTTTCTCAAAGTCATCACCCTTTTGTAATTATTCCAATTTCTATCGTAAAGGGTATAATAAAATTAGTGAAATTAATATTTAGCATAGGAGGCATGAAATAAACTCATGACTATAGCAAGATACGAGGTACTCCAAAAAGTAGTTGAACTAGGAAATTTCACAAGAGCAGCTGAACAACTTAACATGACACAGTCCGCAGTAAGTCATGCTATTTCTAGTTTAGAAAAAGAATTTGGTTATCCTTTATTGCATCGAAATAAACAAGCAAAGATTCAAAAAACTGCTTTTACAAATCGAATCCTTCCTCATATACGACAAATTTTAAACAGCGAATCTATTATTAAACAAGAAATCTCTCTGCAAAACAAGCAATTAGAGGGCACTTTAAAAATAGGTGCATTTACAAGTGCAGCCTCTCAAATATTCCCCAAAATGCTCTCACAGTTTAAAGAGAACTATTCAGAAATTAAAGTGATACTATTTGAAGGCACTTACGTGGAAATTGTCGAGTGGATTCATAACAGCACTGTAGATGTAGGATTTATTATAGAAGAAAATACAAAAAAACAATTCCAATCAATACCTATTACAAAAGATGAAATTGTCTTAGGATTACCGGAAAATCATCCTCTTGTTAAAGAGAAAACAATTGATATAAAGACCCTCGCTAATATGGATTTTATTATGCCAAAGGGCCCCTATCAATCATTAGTTGTAGAAACTTTATCTGCTCATGAAGTATATCCAAACATTATATTAGAAGTATTGAATTGTGAAACGATTGTGAATATGATTTCACAAAACATTGGAATAAGCATGGGACCTGAACTATTTTTTCAATCTCATAAAAACATTGAAATAAAAAAACTAAAGCAAAAAAAATATCGCCAAATTAGCCTTGCATTTAAAGAAAATACACCTATAATAAATGCCTTTTTAATGTGTAATCAGTTATAACAATATACATAAGGCCATAAACAATGTGTTTATGGCCTTATGTATATTCACTTTCTCTTCATTTGTTTTGCTAATAATTGTTTTACCTCGTTATATGATAAACCAGAGTTCTTATTCAGACTCTTCACTTCATCAATATCAGTGCCGACAATTGTATACTTTTTTTCTTTATTCATGCTACACTTCCTTTTTAACAAATGAATTATATACTTTTTTATCAAATAGGATTCGTTTCTGTCAAAATATAAAATATACAGTATGTTCTCTTATCTATTCCCTAAAATGGAGACTCTTACTCTTCATTGCACTCCCTGTTTTTTATAATTCATCAAAATCAACATCAATGAATTAGGTAGTTCTCTTACTCTCAAGAACAGAAGTAAAAAAATGAATTCATTCGCTAAAAATAAACAAAACCTTGAATTAACGACTCTTTACAAGTTTACGTTACTCGAGGTTCCTTTTCACTCACGTTTTGATCATTGGCTTCCTAACATATAAAAGGTGCTATTCTCTTTACTTATGATTGACAATATTGCTGAATTTGCTTTACACATATCCCTCTCATGCTAGTATTTATATTATAATTTTTATACCATTCAACCGTTCTGTCTAATGCCTGTTGAAGAGACCACCTTGGGCTCCAATCCAGTTGGAATTTTGCTTTACTAATGTCAAGGTTCAATAATGAAGCTTCATGAAATTCTTCCTCTTGTACATCTACTATCCCCCAATTACCCGATCCCCAACTCTTTACTAAACGAATTACAACTTCTTCTACTGGGACAATGCAACTTGGTTTTGGCCCAAAGTTCCATGCCCCCGAAAAACGTGTTCCTTCTGTTAAAATTTTTTCAGTTAAAAGCAAATAACCACTTAACGGTTCCAAAACATGTTGCCAAGGGCGCACTGCATGAGGGTTCCTTATTATAATTTTTTGATTCGCTTCCAACGCACGTATACAATCAGGAATGATTCTATCTACAGACCAATCGCCTCCACCAATTACATTGCCTGCTCTAACACTGGCAATAACTTTATGATGGCGCTCATATTTTTTCTCTGGAAAGTAAGAATTTCGATAAGAAGAAATTAAAAGTTCACAACAGCCTTTACTAGAACTATATGGATCATGCCCACCCATAGAATCATTTTCTCGGTAGCCCCAAACCCATTCTTTATTTTCATAGCATTTATCACTAGTAACCATAATACATACTTTAACCGATTCATGTGTTCTAACCGCTTCTAATATATTTAGCGTTCCCATAACATTTACGTCGTACGTATATTTGGGATGATGATATGAATAGTTAACAAGTGATTGTGCTGCCATATGAAATACAATTTCGGGTTTATATTTACTAAAAACATCATTCAATTTATTAAAATCTCTAATATCTCCCCGTAAATCAATTATGTCTCTTTGGAGATCTGTTAGAACAAAATTATCCTTTTTATTTTTAGGGTCCAAAGAATATCCAATAACGGTCGCACCTAGTTCCCTCAACCATATCGATAACCAAGAACCTTTGAAGCCTGTATGTCCTGTAATGAGAACCCTTTTTCCGTGAAATACATTATTAAAATTATGATTTAACAAGCGGTTCACACCTTTAAACTATAAATTTGGATATAAATGCACATTACGTTTATACCATCTAATTGTTCTAATTATTCCTTCTTCAACACTTATTTTCGGTTCCCAGAAAAGAATCTTCTTAACTTTATTAATATTCGGCTTAGGAACCCACCTCTCATTTTCTCTATAAGGAAGCGCACCATAATTTGGTTGTTTATCCGTCTGTAAGTGCCTAAAGAGTAATTCTACATAATACTTTAATTGATGCACCTCACCACTCCCAATATTAAAAATATCATTCTGCACAGAATCATTCTCAATTGCTAGAATACAAGCGTCCACAACATTATCTATATAACAATAATCTCTCAATTGATTACAAAGAGTTAAATCCACATTCCTGCTTTGCAATGTTTGTAAAATGATGTGCGCAAAAAGTTTATTTGGTGCTTCCATTTCTCCAAATATGCCAAAAGGTCTAAGGGTTATTATGTTAATATTATTTTCACGAGCAATTTGATGAGCTATTATTGTAGCCGCCGCTTTACTACTTCCGTATATATCTACAGGAGTTAATACCATGTTTTCATCAATCAATTCACTCTTATCTCCATATTCCGAACTACTTCCTAAATTTATAATTTTTTTACAATCTACTAACTTAGCAGCTTCAATAACATTTATAGTCCCTATAACATTTGTTTCAATTGCACTCATATAGTCTTTATGAGTTGGATTCACACCGTATGCAGCAAAATGAAAAATATAATCCGGATGAAATTTTTTTATTATATTTTGAACTTGTATTTTATTTCGTATATCTGCCTTATACACTTCCACACTACTTAATGCGTTATTAAACCGCCATGAATTTGATGATTCTCTTGTCAAAATGCCTACATTTGCCTGAAGTTTTAATAACCTCTGTATTAAATGGGAACCAATAAATCCATATCCACCAGTAACAAGTATCTTACAATCTTTAAAAAGGATATTCATTATTATTTTCTTACACCCTTTTTTATAGTTTTTATATGAGCTAACGTCATATTTTAAAATTTCAATTATAGTTTAAATTTATCAGGGAAGTATACTGATAATAGTTTTTAACTGAAAATTTATGCGATGCTTCTACATATAATGGGGTGAGGTGCATTATAAGACTATTGTAGAGTATATGGCATGTGTTTCTTATGCTTTCGATGTAAGGAACGTAAATTTCTTTTAAAATTAATGGGGAAATTTTAAGATGTTCATGCTTCCATAAATCAAACTCATTCATATTAAAAATTTGCATGCTACCAAAATGAAAGGCAATTAATTCATCGTTAGTTACAAAAACCTTTTTGTTTTCTATTCTTATTGTATCTTGATTATTTAAAATGATATTCCACGGGGCGGCATTAATCCCTTTTTGATTTATGATTTTAATATTGGAATATAAATTAGGAATATGATTTAAATATTTTTGGTCTCCCCATCTATTAAATTCAACATCATACCTATCTTCGCAATATTCGAGACACTTATCTCTCCACCATTCTAAAATTTCCTTACCATTTTTATCATTTTTAAATCCAATTAAACCGGCTTGATACATACCATGTATATTTTCAAGTTCTGTTGTGCCCCTTTGTGGGCATAGAAAAACGGAATATTTCCACCATTCACGCAAAATTATGTTAGGGTTAGAAAAAAAGTACATATCTGCATCACAATATATAATGTGATCAACTTCGGGAAAATATTGCAATATATGAAGACATAATGGGGCTTTTAACGTCCAGCAATACTCTTTCAAGCTTCTTTGATTCTTTACATTTAGGAATTCTTGACTTTCTATCTCCTTAACGTGAATGAGAATAGCATGTTTTAACTGCAACTTTACTAAAGTTTGGTAAGTTACATCATCCATACAACAAATCCATACATTAAAGTTTTCTGCCTGATTTACTAGTGAATAATAACAGGTTAGCCCTTGAATAATATATTTTTGACTTATAATGAATGAAAAATTCAAGAAATTATTCCACTGATTCATTTGTCTTCTTAAATTTGAATTCTTATATGGGGTCATTGCTTCATTAATGTGTTTACTACTTAAAAGTTTATTTGCATCTTCACCAATTTTAAACTTTAATTCACTAAGAATGGAGTGAATTCGACTTAAATAAGGAGTGTAAATACAATCTAATATATTGTTAGGTATGTCAATTTTCCCTAAAGACCAAAGATCAAATTCATTTTCACTAAAAATTGTAATACATGCAAAATGATAAACAATTAATCGATCTGTCTCAATATATACTTCGTTTACATTTTTAGAAATACTAAAATTATTATTGTAAATACAATTCCATGGGGCTGTGTTTACTCCTAGATTTTTTGATATCTTTACCTTCGGAAAATAAATTGGAATATCATCCAAATATTTCTGATCTCCAAACCTTTCATTGTCAGGATTTGAACTACACCAATCCAAACACTTTTCTTTCCACCATCTTACACTTTTTAATCCGTAAGAATCATTTTTAAAGCCGATTAATCCTGCTTGATATTTACCATATGCTTGTTCTACCCAATCAAGATCCCTCTGCGGACAAAGAAAAACAGAATTCCCTCCCCATTCATCAAATATAACAGCGGGATTAGAGAAAAAATACAAATCACCATCACAGTAAAGAACGGATGGTAATTCAAAATTCACAAGTAAATATTCTATGAAAACAGGCTTCAAAGTCCAACAATACTCATTAACTTTTCTTTCTGCCTTAATACTTTTTAAACGATTATCCTCCACTTCTTCTACTCGTATAAGCATGACTTGATTCAAATTCATTTCCTTTAATATTGAATAAGCAACTGAATCAATACAACAAATCCACAATGTACACTCTTTTGTGTTCTCCATTAAAGATTGTTGTAAAGCAATTACTTTTAAAACATATTCTCTTCCTACTATGACGCAAAGATGCTTGCCTTGTCTAACGTTCTTATTAGAATCTAATTGAATATTTTTATTGACTGTAGAATGTGTGGACCTATTTTTGACAGGAAGTTTTCGAGATAGTTGAAAATTTATTTTTTCTTTAGAGGGAATAAATGGACGAGATACATTCCCTTTTCTATCATTAGAGTTCAATATCTTTTCACTCCTTTAAATTATTTTTTATGAGGATCCCAATTTTCATTGGCATCCTTCAAATCTTTTGGTGTATCCACACTAATCCAAAAACTATTATATTCGTAAACCGCTAGTTCGTTATTTTTTATTAAATTTTGCAATGGTTCTTCCTCAAGAATACACGTATCTTCATCACTTAAGTAATTAAATATCGCTTTATCAAATACAAAAAAACCTCCATTTATTAAACTATCAAGCAAAGGTTTTTCCTTAAATTCTGTGGCAATTCCGTTTTCAACCTGCAATAAACCATACTGACTATTTTTCCTAATGCCAGTCAGTGTTGCAACTTTTCCTTTTTCTTTATGAAATTTTATAAGCTCATTAATATCTATATGTGCTAATCCGTCACCATAAGTTAATAAAAACAGTTCATCTTGCACATGATTTTCAAGCCTTTTCAACCTTGCTCCAGTCATTGTTTCCATTCCTGTATCAATGAACTTTATATTCCACGATTTTTGTTCCTCAAGCAATTGATACTGATTTTTTTGAAGATCTAAAACAAAATCAGACTCTTTCCAATTATAGTTCATGAAATATTCTTTAATTTGTTCCCCTTTATATCCTAACGGCAATATAAATTCCTGATGTCCAAATTTACTATACCAGTTCATAATATGCCAAATGAGAGGCTTTCCCTGTACCCGAACTAGTGGTTTAGGAACATCTTCTAAAATCCCCTGCATCCTTAGTCCTTTCCCCCCACACAAAATTATGACTTTCATAAAATCTCTCCTGACACGATTGATTTATACAGTTATTTTAAAGATATGCAGCCAATGTATAAGCTGTATACACTTATGTACCATAAGGACAAGTTTCACGTTTTCTTTTCATCTGAAACATCTCATGTTTAATTTATTTCATCCCCCTTACCTTTTGGGTAATATCATTACAAATAAAAAACAAAGCATGAATTACTGTTTTTTCATGCTTTGTTCCTGATTTTCACATAGTCCTTTATCCTGACTTAAACTCATGTCCTTGTATAAAAAAGCTTTTTACTAAAATAGTAGGAAAACCTTATGGTCTTATATCATATTCCCGTTTATGAGTGCATTCTGTAAATATGTATCCTACTTTTCCTGTTAAAAAGCCTAATTTCTCAATTTATTGTAGAGAAATTAGGCTTTTTTCATCACTCCATTAAAGCACCCTATAGTTTAATGACTTAATTTACTGATTATATCTTCAATCATTCACTTTGAACTATATAGATATAGTTTTTGTTGCAACTGTTTGTTGAAATGCCTTATCATGCTCAACAATAACCATTGTGGGATTAAATTGTTGAATAAGCTCTTCAATCTGCATACGCGAATAAATATCAATAAAATTTAATGGTTCATCCCATATATATAAATGAGCTTTTTCACATAAACTTTTAGCGATAAGCAGCTTTTTCTTTTGTCCACCAGAATAATGAGATATATCTTTCTCAAATTGAATTCGGTCAAAATCCATCTTACGTAGGATGGATTTAAATAACGTCTCATCAATCTCGTTCTCTTCAATAAAGTCCGATAACGATCCCTTCAAATGAGAAGTATCTTGCCCGACATAGGAAATGATGAGTCCTGAACCTAAATTAACTGAGCCTGTATGCTGTATTAGGTGTCCTAGAATGAGTTTTAGGATACTACTTTTCCCGCTTCCATTCTTTCCATCAAGTACAATTCGGTCCCCTCGTTCAACTATAAAGCTAATTGGTTCATTTACTATTTGGTCAACATACTTAACAGACACATCAGCCAAAACAACCAATTCATTTGACTGAAATTTTAATTGTTCTAATTTTAACAACTCAGTTTTCTCCACATTTTTTAGTAATTTTGACTTTTCTTCAATAGCTTTTTGTTGCCTTGAGTCAAGGCTCTTCGCTCTCTTCATCATCTTGGCCGCTTTATGTCCTACAAAACCCTTATCTAACTTAGATCCTGAATTCCTTGTTCCATTTTTGGAAGCTTCCACTTGATGAGACCAATCTGCTGAACGCTTTGAAGACTGTTTTAATCTCCCTATGTCTTTTTGTAGACGCTCATTTGTAGCCTCTTCGTGCTCCTGCTGTCGATCAAAATTTAACTTCCAAGAAGAATAGTTACCACTTTGAACTTCAATATTTGCTCTATTTATAGATAAGATATGATCAACGCATCCATCTAAAAAGATTCTGTCATGTGAAATTAAAATAAACCCTTTTTTCTTCCTTAGATAATCAGAGACCATCTTTCGTGCATCAGTGTCTAGATGATTTGTTGGCTCATCAATTAATAGAAATTGATCCTCATTCAAAAACAGTGCAGCAAGCAACACCTTTGTCTGTTCCCCATTTGATAATGTTTTAAATGGTCGGTACATAACCTCGGCATCAACATTTAAATAGGATATTTCACGCAGGAATTCCCAATCTTCTGCTTGGGGACAAATTTCTTCAAGAATTTCATGAGTGAACTTGTTCTTATCCGAAACTGGGTAAGGGAAATAATTAAATTCTACCGAAGATGTGATTTTCCCACTATACTCATAATTACCTAATAATAAATTAAAGAATGTCGTTTTACCTCGTCCGTTTCTACCAATAAACCCCAGTTTCCAATCTGTATCTATTTGAAAGTTTACACCTTCAAAAATATTATCAAAGCTACCTGGGTATGAAAAAGTTAAGTCTTGAACCTTTATCATTGACATAATAATTCCTCCTTTATATATCAACCCTTTTCATATAAAGTCGGAATATCCATCAATTTATTAATTCCTCCATATAAGCGTGATGGATATTAGCGACTTATATAGAGCATTACATGTGTAACAATAGTGTCTGAATTACTCATTTTTCTCTCCCCTTTATTTGTTCGGTTACAGTTACAGATTAATAAATATCAACTTACCTATAAGAGAATAAAAAAACCTCCCAATTTGTAATTGGAAGGGTTAGTCTTTCACTTATACTTAATAAGTCCTTATTAATCATTGGAATTATGACAGATAAAGTATGAACTGATTTATAAAAAATGGATAGACTAACCCTATATTTTGTAGTTTGAAGTTATTAATTTCAAATTAAAATATAGATTAGTTAATCATTATTCACTCATCAGTCCTCTCATAATTCTATTTTTAGGGTAACATTCTTTTTTATAGAATGCAATATCACAATTATCTTCATCTCAAATTACTGCTAACTACTTCTTTAGAATCAACAATGTATATTCTTTCTTTCTTTATACTTCCCCTTCCATAAAAACCTTAACCCTAAATTGTGTGACTTTAAAACAAAATTTGATCAAAATGGACTCTTTTCTTTTTGAATGGACAATTCATGTGATAAAAATCCAAATTCCTTTAAAATTCTTCGATCAAAGAGATAAAGCATCGCATCATTTTTATAAACATCGCAACTTTGTTCAAAGCTTCGTGTCTTTCTTACAACCATCGTGACTTTTTTTCAAACCCCAACTTTTCCTTTTACGAGTTCGTGAAAGTTAGCCATGTTTGTTAGTCTCGTTAATTATTATTTAGCAACAATTGGATCCACCGCTTATCACAAGACCTGGACCTTGTTGATCTTCTACATAGTCTAAAGTTAAATTATTAACAATTTCAGCTACCTTTGAATCCATTGCAACCTCAATACCATTTACGATTTGTTTCACATCATTTTCTTGTGCCTTTTCTAAACTAATACCGTAGTTTGGACTACAGCATCCAGCACCTTCAAATGTAAAACGTAGTGTTGACACATTGTTTTCTTTCATAGCATTCTCAATAAACTCTTTTGCTTTATCTGTAATGTTCATTTCTATTTCTCCTCCTCAAAGTAATGTAACTACTTGAAACCTTTTACTTTACTAAAGCTTTAAGCTTCTCATATCCCACAATATCTTCCGATTGCCAAGGAATGATAACACAATTATTTTGTGATTCCTTTTGAACCTCTTGAATCCACTGCACTTCAGACTGTGCCCTTCCTCTTAACACTGGATTGCTTGTATGTGTTGCATAAAAACTTTGATTAATAACCCACCATTTTGGATTAATATCTGCACGTTTTAAGTCTTCTTGTAGACGACTTGCTTCATGTACTGGTGTAGCCTCCGCTAATGTTACGATGACAACACTTGTTTCCTCAGGATTACGAAGACGTGGTAATAAATTTTTCACAGACTGTGGTACTTCACCAGAAGAGCGTACAATTTCCTTATGATACGTTTGTGTCGCATCCAACAACAATAATGTATGGCCTGTTGGCGCTGTATCAATTACCACGATTTCATCATTTGCTTTCTCAACAATGTCAGCTAAAGCACGGAAGACTGCAATTTCCTCTGTACAAGGGGAACGCAAATCTTCTTCTAAATAAGCTAAACCTTCTTCATCTACCATTTCTTTTGCTTGCTCAATGACTTCCTTACGATAATTTTCTACTTCTATCTTCGGATCAATTCGACTAATCGTAATGTTTCCTTGTTCTCCATGCATAACATAATCAATATGAGCTGCCGGATCTGTTGTTGTTAAATGTACATATTTTCCATTTCCGGCCAAACCAACTGCAATTGCTGAAGCTATAGTTGTTTTTCCTACTCCGCCTTTTCCCATTGTAAAAATAACTCTTTTTCCTGTCTTAGAGAGATCTGCAATTAAAGTTTGAAGAGTAGGTACAGCAATCTCTTGTTGTTCTTCATCTAAAATGGAAATATTCTCTATTGGTTGAACCAACTTTCTCATATTCTCTATTCCAGTAACATTAAACGGCACTAATGGAATTTCATAGGTTGGAAGACCTTTCAGTTCTTCTGCCATGTTTTCTAATGCAAGTAATTGTCTTGTAAACAACGCTTTAGAGACAGCATCATTTTGCATATAATTTGTAAGAATACCATTCATCAGTAAGTATTGATTACTAATTCCAATTTCTTTCAACTCTTTAGCTGCTCGTTCTGCTTCTTGCAACGGAGAACTATCAGGACGTGTCACAAGTAATAATGTTGTTTGTTTCGGATTAGATAGTGCTTGAACTGTTTGACTATATAACTCTTTTTTATCTCCAAGACCTGCCAATGGTCCTAAACAAGAAGCCCCATGTGTACTTTCTTCTAGGAATCCACTCCAAGCCGTTGGAAGCTGAAGAAGACGTAACGTATGACCAGTTGGTGCTGTATCAAAAATAATGTGATCGAATTTCGTTGTTAACTCTTTATTTGTAAGTAACGTGGAGAACTCATCAAATGCTGCAATTTCTACTGTACAAGCTCCAGATAATTGCTCTTCCATCGTAGCAATCACCGTATCTGGCAATTTCCCACGGTATGGGCCAACAACCCGTTCTTTATATTCATAAGCGGCTGTTTCTGGATCCAGGTTAGCTACTTGTAGGTTTGGAACATTAAGAATTACTTTCGGCTTGTTGGTTAGTTCGATTTCAAATACATCTTGTAGGTTCGAAGCGGGATCCGTACTAATTAATAAAACTCGTTTTCCCATATCAGCTAACGTAATGGCTGTTGCACAAGCAGTTGATGTTTTCCCTACGCCACCTTTACCAGTAAAGAATAAAAAGGGTGTAAATGTCATACTATGTGGATTAAATAGGTTTGCCATTGCCGTTCACTTCTTTCTTTATTTTTTTACATTAAGATTTAAACGTACCTTTTGCTTCTGACTTAACTCTTCTTCTGTTAAGTTTGTGAGTTGTGCTAACTCTTCAATTGTTAAATGCGTTTTTTCTTTTACTATTTTTCCATCTATTAAAGTAACAGGTAACACTTCTGGCCCTTTTTCCATTAATAACTGACTAATGACACTGTTATTAGCAAAAGCATCTGGTTCACTTGCAAGATTATAACGAGTCACATCAATACCTTTATTCTTCAAATTGTTAACAGCCACTGAAATTCGAATTAATTCAGGATCAACACTCGGTCCACAAACTCCTGTAGAACAGCACATCGCAGGATCAAAAATTTCGATTTTTTTCATCTTTGAGTTCTCCCCTTTTTTTACAAAATGGGCCGAGAAAAATTCTCGGCTATTTATATACGATTTTCAATTATTCACCTGTTTCAGCAAACTTTTTAATACGCGCACCAATTTCATCACGTACACGTTGGAATACAGACCAATCTTGACCTGCTGGGTCATCAAATCCCCAATGAACGCGTTTTACATGTGGAGGTGTTGTCGGGCAAACATCATTCGCATGACCACAAAGCGTTACAACAAGGTCAGCTTTATCTAAAATGTCGCGATCAATAATATCAGATGTTTGGTCAGTAATATCAATAACTACTTCATTCATTGCTTTAATGGCATTTGGATTGACTCCATGTGCTTCAATCCCTGCAGACAGTACATTCCATTTGTCACCTAAATATTTTTTACCCCAAGCTTCAGCCATTTGGCTACGGCAAGAGTTACCTGTACATAAGAAGTAAATTGTTTTTTTGTTTTCCATGATAATTCCACCTTTATTATGAACTTCTAGTTTGATTGTGTTTGGAAGTATTTACGCTGGAACCATAATGCGACATTTACAAGAGCAATCATAACGGGAACTTCGACTAAAGGCCCGATAACTGCTGCAAAAGCTGCACCAGACTGAATTCCAAATACACCTACAGCTACAGCAATCGCCAATTCAAAATTATTACTTCCAGCTGTAAACGCTAATGTTGTCGTTACTCCATAACTTGCACCAATTTTTCTGCCCATAAAGAAAGAAACAAAGAACATAATTACAAAATAAATGAGCAATGGAATTGTAATACGTACAACATCAAGTGGTACACTAACAATGACCTCACCTTTTAAGGAGAACATCACAATAATTGTAAATAATAATGCGATTAATGTAATTGGGCTGATTTTTGGAATGAATACTTTTTCATACCATTCTCGTCCTTTCGTTTTTACAAAAATCAAGCGTGTTAGCATTCCAGCAATGAATGGAATTCCTAGATAAATAAAGACTGATTTTGCAACCTCTACCATTGTGATATCTACAACAGCACCTTCAATTCCTAACCATTCTGGAATGACTGTTACAAACACATACGCATATACCGAGAAAAATAACATTTGGAATATAGAGTTAAAAGCAACTAATCCCGCTGCATACTCTGTATCACCTTTCGCTAAATCATTCCATACGATAACCATTGCAATACAACGAGCTAATCCAATCATAATTAGTCCCACCATATACTCTGGTTTATCTGGTAAGAATATGATTGCTAAAACAAACATCAGAACCGGACCAATAATCCAGTTTTGTACAAGTGATAGTATGAGTACCTTTACATCTTTAAAAACACGCCCCATCTCTTCATAGCGAACTTTAGCAAGTGGAGGATACATCATTAAAATTAATCCAATGGCTAGTGGAATAGACGTTGTCCCTACCTGTAAACGATTCATTCCATCAACGAATCCAGGCGATAGATATCCAACCCCAATCCCTACTGCCATCGCAAGAAAAATCCATAAGGTTAGATATCGATCCAAGAAAGACAGACGTTTTTTCCCCGTGTTGCTCATTCTTCTCACTTCCCTTTCTATTTAATTGCTAACAACCACACCGAAGTGTAGGATTACTCTTCTCAATTTGTTTGATTTTTTCTATTTGGTTTGGTACATGTTCTAGAATATCTTCCAAAAGCATGTATAAATCACTTGACTGATTTAAAGAATAATAAATCCATTGACCTCTACGCTCTTCTTGTACTAAGCTTAAGTCCTTTAGCTTTCGAAGATGTTGACTGATAGAAGGCTGACTCATATCGAATACTTCAAGAAGTTCGCATACACAACACTCACGTTGTTTAAGAATCGATACAATTGTTAGTCTCGTTTTGTCTCCTAAAAGTTTCAACAATTGTGATACTCTTGTTAACTCTATAACTATTTTTTCCATATCCACACCCACCTTTTTATAATTAAATAAGCATATACTTATATGTTGAGCAGAATTTAAACGTTACATTCGTTAAAAGGATTTATTTTTAATTTCCTCTCCTTCGAAATAAGCATATAATTAACTGCTTATATAATCAACTGAAACACTCATTCTTCACAAAATTTTCACAATGATAAATAAGCATTCTACAACTGTACTAACGACATACTTTTTTCCTATCTAACAAAATATAAAAAGTAAATGTTATAGGTCCCGTTAGAAAAACAAAAATTAGCCATATTAGAAAATACTACTAATTTTATTTTTCTGATATTCAAGCGTAACATATGTACACATGAGAATAATCAAAAGATATATACCTACAATGAGCAAATGTACGTTTTAAAAGCACGTTCAAAAAAGAAGATAACCATCTCATATATAGGTGGCTATCTTCTTTTTTGTATATTAGCGGGCCTTCCGTCAGTTGGGATGAAGAATCACTGATGGAAGTTTCACTTTATATGAAAGGATATTATTATTCTCAAATGGATAGTCGCATATGTGAATCCTATTTCAATTTCTGTTCAATCTTGTCATGTATCAATTCGATTTTTTCAGGCAGTACAAATAAATATTCGATCAGGACTTCCAATAATTCTGTTAATAAAACAATCGTTTCATCGTCAATTTCTTGCTTTAGTTCAAGCATTTCATAAAAAGGACTGTCCGGATGAACAAGGTGTCCGATATTTTGAATTGGTTTCGTTAAATCAACATGTTTTGGAAATTTCTCGAATTGCTGGGAAAGAGACTGCCCATTCGTTTTCTCCCCAAGGAAATGTTTGAGGATACCTTCAAGAACTCGTTTTGACATTACTGCAGTAGCAGAATGATCTTTTGACTGACTAATATTTAAGGTAGAGCGATATGATTTGAGCAGATCTATCGGGATTTTTTTGTTGTGTTCGAGTCGATGTAAAGGATCTTTTGAAGCTGAAGGATTATACATATAGATATCTACTTCATTGATTTGATCTGAACAATTATGAAACATAATGACAAACTCTGATGGTTTTTTACATTCAGAACAAAGCCCTTCTGCGAATAATCCGCTTTTTTTCACTTGGTAAAAATTCGCTTTCAACGCAAATTCACTTGATTTACCGCAATTTGGACATTGGCTTTTAATATTTTTTGGCACTTTTAAATATCCATACTGGGTATAAGATAAAATGGCTTCTGGCAATATTCTTTTCATTTAAACCTCCTATGAAACACAATCCTAATTTGTAGCTTACCTGATAACTACTCAGTCACCCCATGAAAATATAAGATAATTGGAGAATTTTAATGAAAAAATATGTTTATCTGTTTTATCACAAGATGTAGTAGTATTGCACATGTCTTTGTTACAGCAAGAAAACAGACCAAAATTTAGCCTGTCAAACTCCTAAGTCAAAGGTATAGTCGAATTTTATAATTGATAATACAAATTTCTTCGTTGATATAAAAAGTATAACTTTTAAAAAGATGTTTGCAAGATGTAATAAATGGAACAGAGGTTATTGATAATGCGCGTATGTAACAAAGCATAAGTGAATATATAAATTCAGTTTAACTTTTCGACATCTAAGTCGCTGCTATGAATACACCATAGAGTTAGTATAGTCATATGGCCACAACTTATTTAAGTCCTTACAATGGGGGTCAAGGAGGAAGTGTCCGTATGACAACCAAGAAATTTAATGAAGAATTTTAAAAAATGGTTGTTGAATTATATCATTCAGGACAACCTGTCAAACAATTAAGCAGTGAGTATGGCGTATCAGAGGTAACCATTTATAAATGGATTAAAATATATTCTCCTATGATGAAGATGAAAAGAGCAAACTCTTTTTTCGATTATGCTCTTTAGTATATAGAGTTACTAAAAAATTATTATCCTCATAAAATTCTGTATCCTTTCACGCAACGTTTTTAAATTCCTCATCAAACCCTACTTACTTTATGAAAGGAAAGGAAATTACCTTTAAATAATCACCTTTTTATATTACTTTGTGCTAGTTTCATGCCAAAGATAATTTCCATAGCAATGTATTAATATTGCATTTGTATTGCCTTTTGCACATTTTGCACATCATTTTTCAATAGCTGATTAAGATCATAGGATGGATAGTAACCTCGTTCATACATATAATTAAAAACTTGCGCATGTAATTGGATAGCACCATTTATTTGACGAGTTAAAACCTCTCTAAGTCGTGGTGTTGCTGTTTCAGTAATGGCTATTGCATAGTTTCGAACGGATGTTTTTGCAAATCCAAGTAAATCCCCAGCATAAAATCCAATGTCTTCACGCTGCTGTGATTGAACCTCAGGAGCATAGGAATAAAACTGCACTAACTCTTTTAAATTGTTTTGTATAACGTTTATTGCTTTAATATATAACGATTGAAGTGCTTGATCAGATATGTTTCTAACTGATTTTTTTAATTTAATAAGACCGTTTGCTTGAAATGCAACTAATTCGTGCAAGTCTAGCGTTTCATGCCAAGCTAAATGATTAGGATAAGCCATAAATAGTCCCCCTTAAAATTCATTCACATTACATTATGCACCAAAGTTTAAAAAGGGCTTATTCTATAATAAATAAATTAGCTTAACTTACATTTTTTTATTTGTTCAATAAAAAATCATGATACAAATTAATAAATTACCCATTCTAACATAACAATGTATAGATGTTCAATTCTAACAACGGTCTTGAACAACTTAGCAATTTGAATTCATTTAATATCCTACTACACTGTATTTTTATTTTTTCTTTATTTTTCCCTTTTTAACTTTTACAGTTATCTCCACACCTTTACAATCTATAAATTGGATTTTTTCTTCCTTATCATTTTCCATAACGATACACCCTTTCTTATTGTGTTATAAACATATTATTCAAAAAAATTTGACGGGAACATTGTACCTTCATTTTATATATACTTTTCAAGTATCATTTAATCGTAATGGTTCGTATCAAGAGAAAAAATAATAACAGGAACCTTCCAATTAAATTCCAACAACATTAATTTATTATAATAAATCCTAAAAACATAAATTATAATCTAGTCATTCACCTATTCTTCAAATAATTAATACGCTATATATCATTGCTCTTGGAGGGAATAAAGTATGATTACACTTTACGATAAAAACTCTCTACAAAGGGACATTACTACTCTTCCAGCTTGGCAACAAAATGCATTCCATTCTTTTATTTTAAAAATGACCGATAAAGGTAGGCCTTTTCCTTGTATCCCTGCACAACATGGTTTTACATTCAATCACCTTAGATATGGATTTATAGATGATCCTAGAACACCAAATGCTAGCGAACAATTCGCAAAGTTACTTAAGACATACACAGAATGTTCTAAAGACACAGGTAAATATGCCTCTCTTATTCTTTTTATTGAAACACCAACAGAGCTTGTTGAAAAAGCTACAATTCAAAACTTTGAACATATTTATTGGTCGCTTCTTAATCAAACTAGCATATTAGACGAGAAAGAATGGCCCAAGCATATCCCTAATGATCCTTTGGAAAACACATGGGAGTTTTGTTTCCATAATGAATCTTATTTTGTTTATTGCGCTACTCCTGCCCATGTTAAGAGACAGAGCAGACATTTCCCCTGTATGATGCTTGCTATAACTCCTCGATGGGTGTTACAAGAAATTATGAAATCTCACAAATATAGTCGAAAACTAAGAAACTTAATACGCCAACGTTTAACTACCTATGACAAAGCTCCCATTCACCCTTCTCTTAAAAGCTATGGCCAGCAAGAAAATTATGAATGGCAACAATATTTTTTGCGTGATGACGAAACAATTCCATCAAAGTGCCCATTTTCCCGAATCATGAATTTTTTACAAAAAAAGTGAATTATAATTATAAATTTCCTAATTAGGTTTATGAATTGCTACATTCGCTTTAAATAGGTAATTACTCAATATTTCGAGCTCCTCTATTTAGTAAGCTGCATGAATTATATGCTTTAATATCAAGACATTTATTATTTAGTTGTACAAACATTGACTACTGAATAGATTAAGTATAGATAAAGATTTAGTGGGAGGAGCTTGTTATAAGTGGGCATATTTTTAAGCTACGTTTTCTTAGGGTTATCATTATCTGCTCCAATCGGGCCGATTAACGCTGCACAATTAGAAAAAGGTATTAGAAGTGGTTTTTTTCACGCATGGATTCTTGGCATAGGTGCCTTAATAGCAGATATTTTCTATATGATACTTATTTATTTAGGTGTCATTCATTTTCTTGAAGAAAATATTATCAAACTCTTCCTATGGTGTTTCGGAGCTTTTGTTTTGATTTATACAGGTATAGAAAGTTTAAGAGGTGCTAATGAAATTAGTATCACAAGATCTCAAAATAATGATTCCATTATTAAAACCTTTTTTTCTGGCTTCTTTATGTCCTTATCTAACCCATTAACCATTTTATTTTGGCTTGGAATTTTCGGATCTATATTAGCCAAGGCTGCTTCCTCTTATAATAAAGAACAGCTTTTGTTATACAGCATAGGTATCATTTTAGGTATACTTTTATGGGATCTTACCATAGCAAGTACTTCTAGTATTTTCCGTAAAATGTTAGATGCGCGCTTGTTATCTATAATTACAGTCATATCTGGAATTTCACTTATTATTTATGGCATATACTTTGGTTTTCAAGCATTTCAAATTATTTTCTAATAAATTGAAAATCTCATCAATGGGGGTTCTTTAGCCTCCACTGATGGAAATCCCACCCAATCGGGCTTTTCCGGGCATTTGTCCCCCCACCAATTTTCTTCGTATCTCTTTAAATTTTGAGGTGGGGGTCTTACTGCCTACAGATAGTGGTATAAATAACCAATCGTGTGTGAACCGTTTAAAGAATAAAGAATTGCTACATATGTAAGCAACTCACATTTAAATTATAAATATACTCTAATATAATTATTACTTTGAAAAAGAAGCCGACTGAATCTACACTGCTGTATAATTCAACATCTTATCATTTCATGCAAATTACACAGTTCCTTTTCTCTTCCATAAAAAATGCATGAAGATTGTCGCCCCTATGATAATAGCTAGGAATAAAAAACTGACCATAAAGCCTAATCGGATTGTTTTTTGAAATATTGTTCCACTTATAGCCAATACAATAACAGTTAGACCTATAATGCTTTTGAGCCGTCCCCATCCTTTAGGATTCATTAACTTCTTAAAAGATAGAAGAATTAAAATCCAAGTATACAACAACATCAAACCAGCCGCTGTTGTTATGTACTCATATATACTTTTTGGAAGCAATAAAGCTGTAATAATTGAAGCTCCTAGCCCAATTACGATAAGTATGAAAGCAGGTAAAGAGATATTCTTCTTCCCTTTTTTGGAAAATACGGCTGGTGCATCTCCTTCTTCAGCTAAATTTATTAATACACTATTTACTGCAAACAAAGAACCAACCAATGTTGAAAATCCAGCTAAAATTAAAATGATATTAAAAATGAAAGGAATATACGGTAAATTATAGTCCTGTAAAGCTATTACAAATGGGCTCTCTTTCATATTAAATTGATTAATTGGAACCATTATTATAGCTAATCCTATAGATAACATATAAACAATTGTCAAAAGGAACAACATTACCTGTCCTGATTTAGTTGCATCCTTAGGCTCCTTAAGCCGCGTTGCCATTAGCCCCATAATTTCAACACCTCCAAATGCATAAAAAGCATAAATCAGAGCTGACCAAGAACCTAGCACACCTTTTGGAAAGAATTCCTTTATATTTTTAGGAAGTTGCGGCCTATGAATTCCGCCATGAATGAATCCAAAGATAATCATAATTGCTATTATTATAAACCCTACAATAGCTATCACCTTGATTATTGCAATCCAATTTTCCAAACGTTCAAAAGCTTTAGTACCAATAAAAATGACCATTAAAGCCGCTATTCCATAAATAGAAATAAATATCCAAAGTGGAATATTAGGAAACCAATATCGCGAAAATATTCCTAATGCACTTAGTTGACTACCCATGATTAATAGTTCGGAAGACCAATATGTCCATCCGTGCGAAAATCCTGCCCAATGTCCAAATGCTTTTCTGGAGTATGTACGAAAAGAACCTTTTTGCGGATCTGCTATTGTCATTTTTGCTAAAGCTTCAAATACAGTATAGGTAGTAAAACCTGCTAAAATAAGCACGAGTACAATTGAAGGTCCAGCTAGTTTAATTGCTATACTTAATCCGAGAAAAAAACCCGTTCCTATTGTACATCCAATGCCAATTAGTGATAGCTGCCACCATGTTAAATCTTTCTGCTCTTTCATTTCATTTTCACTATCATGACAAGCCATTCTTTATCCTCCTTGAACATACCTACTCGTTCTACCCTTACATTTCATAAACATTGTACTCTTTATACAAACTCCTCAATCTCCAACTTTATCCAATGTACTCTTATCTTTATCTAAATATTTTTTTGAAAGTGTTCTAATGACTTCTTCAATATCACGAGCCTTAATGTTATGATTTACTACTAATTCAGTACCTACTGAAATTTCAACTGTATATACCGCTTCATATTTCATTCATTTCACTCCTTACTTTTTTTATTAATCAACAACTCTTTATCTGCTACTCATTCCAACTTTGTAAATTGTATAAAATTAGTTTTGACACATATATAAATTTTCCATGGCTATATCCCCTATTCAAATTTTTTGCCCCGTCCTAATTTAAATGTTGGTTTAAAATAAAATTAAACTCTTTGTTACTATAAAAAAATTCATAGCAAGTAGGTATCTACAAAGATACTTTATCCCTACAATTAATATTCGAGTAAGTCGTCCAATTGAAAACAATTCCAAAATACACTACCTAGTTAGGTATAGTATGTACTGACTAAAAGATCATTATGAATTTGTTGCTACCTTATTTTTCATCAAGCTTAGTCAATCATTTAAAAGAAAGTTACTAATTCAATTATGGAAAATTCGATCTTTTTTATAACTTCTTCTGTTTTATCTGGGCCTCTCCAATAATCATTATTCATAATTCTTCTAATAAGACGATCATCTTATATTTGTCGATATTAATGGGATAAAAGATTACATGATAGAAAACGATTTAATCGCTTATAATCCAGATATTATTTTCTTATTAAGTGACGTTAGAAAACAGGATTTATATATAATTAATGAAATATTTTATGTGGGGAATTTGAAGGATTAGGGGTCAACTTAAGGATAGAAACAAAATGAAATTTAGTTCAAATAAAAAACTCTTAAAACAATTTTTCTCCTTAAAAAGGTTCGCATCGAAATATATCTATATATATCGAATATCATTTTTTAATGTTGAGAGTAAGTTAAAATCAGTTATCAAAAAAGCCTTTCTACAAAATTGTGGAAAGAAGACTAATGTAATCTATTATTTACTAAAAAATATTGTGAAAATTTTTTGAAAAATGATACTTGTCCTAACCATATCTGTTCTATTTCATATAATGATGCTAGTTAGATAATACTAACTACTAATTTAAACCCAATTTGGAGGGATATTGGAATGGATGATTTAAAAAAATGATTTCTTCAACACTTGACGGAAAACAAAATAGCGAAATGTTCGATCTATTAATTTCAAATATTTTAAATAGAAATGGTATAACAGATTCATCTCTAAAAAAATTACCCGTAGAGAAAAAAGAACAAATCAAAAAAATCTTTTCTGAATTACAAAATTAAATTAATAATATTTTAGATTAAAATGTTTTATAAAGATAATTTAACTTTCCTAGCAAGGTTGTAAATAAAATACTTCCCCATCTCTCCCTCCTATTGGGATTTTTGACTCGAAGCTTTGTTAAACTAACTAAACCTTTGTAAACCCATCATATACAAAGAAAGATTTTTCTATTTATTTATAGCGAATGTATTATTAACATCATATAGGAATTTATAACAGTATCCTTATTAAACTAAATGGATAGAGTTTAATAAGGATACTGTTAATTTAAATAATTGCCTATTTAGGGGGAAAATAGGCATTTTATAAACTTCAATTATTATAGGAAGAATCATTGGCTTTCTTTTAATAAAATTGACATGCTTTTTATCATATATTTCGTAACAAAATTGTATTAGTCTGCAACTTTTTTGCAACTCTACAACAATTCATTCTTTTGCTTACTGACTTATTTGTATTTAAACAATGTGATTTATTCTTATCGCTTCTTTTTCCTAACTCGACATTTTATCAAAATAATAACAAAAACTTATTATTTCCTTTTAAGTCTTTTCTAGTCTAATTAATTTTTCCTCAACACATTTTTATCCAGTAAAGAACTTTTTTATTTGTTGACATCTCACTTCTCAAACACAAAATTAATCTTATTATCTTTCCACTCTAACTTCGCGTCAAACGTTTTATCGTTCTTCTTAAAGCCTTTCATTAATTCTGTTTGTTCACCTTTTAGTAGCCTCTTCATGTTCTTTTGCGAAATCGTTTTTCCTAATATTTTCTTTGAAATTGTAAAATCACATTTCGTTGTATTATAGTTCGAGCATCCATAAAAAGTAGATTTATCAATGACATCCCCATCACATTTTTTACATGTCCCTACCTTTTTACCAACTGTAAATTTTGAATTGGAGCGTTCAATCGATTCTACGTGTAATCCCGTAAAATCCCATTTCTCAGACATTTCAATTGCATCTTCAATAATTTTTGCTGAGAGCTTTTTTGTTTGTTCCATAAATGTAGCTGGTGACGCTGTACCTTCTCCTATTTCTGCAAGGCGCTGCTCCCATTTTGCTGTCATTTCTGGTGAAGCTAATATTTTATCACCAATTGCAGTTATGAGTACCTTCCCTTTATCAGTGGCGTACACTTGGTTTTTCTTTACCTCAATATACTTTCGATCTTTCAGCATTGTAATAATACCAGCCCGAGTTGCTTCAGTACCTAAACCTTCTGTCTTTTTCAAGACTTTTTCCAGTTCTTCATTTTCTAAATACTTCCCAGCCGTTTTCATTAACGTAATAAGCTGACCTTCTGTATATCGTTTTGGCGGCTGTGTTTTTCCTTCTTTCACTTTCACCTTAACAACTTTGCCTTGTTCCCTTTCTTGTACAATAGGAAGAATTGCTTCTTCATCTTTATCATCTTGAAAAATGACTTTACGCCATCCTTCTTGAATTTGCTGCTTTCCTTTCGAAACGAATTCAGCACGACCATCAACAAGTGTTGTAATTGTAGTGTAGTCAAAAATCGCAGCTTCATAATGCGCTGCAATTAATCTTCTTACAATCATATCGTAAATTTTTCTTTCATCGCCTGATAATTTATTTGGATTCGTTACTTGTTCTGTTGGAATAATTGCGTAGTGATCTGTAACCTTCTTTTCATTTACATAACGCTTATTATTCATAATAGAAGGAATTGGCGCTGGCAATACATCCTTATATTCTTCAAACTGACTTAATTTCTGTAAAATATCAGGAAACGTAGCAGCCTCGCCTTCTGTTACATAGTTAGAATCCGAACGCGGATACGAGACAATTCCTTTTTGATATAATGCTTGTGTTATATCAAGTGTTTTCTTTGGCGAAAATTTAAATGCTTTATTCGCTGTTGCTTGTAACGATGACAAGTTAAATAAAAACGGCGGCTGAAACTCTTTCCGTTCTGTTTTCATTTCTTTCACTTCAGCCGGTTTATTTTGACAAAATGCAGCAATTTTATTTGCCATATTTGGGTCCTTTAGGCGTGACTCATTATCTTGTTCCCACTTACCTTCATATTTTTTTCCTTCTATACTAAAGGTTGCGAACACTTCCCAAAATGGCTCCGATTTAAAGTTTTCAATTTCTTTCTCACGTTTCACAATTAATGCAAGTGTTGGAGTTTGAACACGCCCCGCAGAGAAAACATCATTCATTCCTTTTTTCTTTAGTAAAATGCTAAAAACACGAGAAGCATTCATCCCAACTACCCAGTCGGCACATGACCGTGTGTATGCTTCGTAATAAGTATTCACCGTATCAGCTTCATCAAGTAAGCTTTTAAACCCTTGATAAATTGCTTGCTTCGTTAAGGAAGAAATCCAAAGGCGTTTCATCGGTTTTTGTACGTTACAAAGATTAATGATATTCCGTACAATTAATTCGCCTTCGCGCCCAGCATCTCCCGCATGAATAATTTCCGTCACTTGCGGATTATGTAACAGCTGTTTCACAACATTAAATTGCTTATACTTTGACTTTGTTACTTCAAACTGAAAGCGTTCTGGAATCATTGGCAACGTATCTAATGACCATTTTTTCCACTCTGCATGATAATGTTCCGGGTTACATAACTGCGTTAAATGACCAATTGCCCATGTACAGTAAGCCCCGTTCGGAAACAATTCATTCGCCTCTACTTCTAAATAGCCATCTTTCCGCCTGTATTTAAATTGAGAAACAAGCGCCAAACCTTGATCTGGTTTCTCGGCAATAATTAATTTCATTTTAAAACTCCCTATCTACATTCCAGTATTGCTTCAATAATATCTCTTTAAATTCCATATAAATTCTTTAAAGCCTTCACAAATTTTCATAAATAATTATAACCTATAATCTTGTATACCCTACTATAGACTTTTAATATTATACGCTCAATTTTAGTACCTTCACAATAAGAACTCATTATATAACATATTACTTAAATTCTAAAACAACATGAAAAAAGACGCCTCACATTAGGCGCCTTCGCTCTTCTTATTTTACAACGATCTGTCTATCCTTCACATTTGGGTTGTGTACTCTCATGAAATCCTCAATCTCTTCAACCGTTCGGATTATGTCCTTTGACAGATTTTCATATCCATTTTCGGTAACAAGAATATCATCTTCAATACGAATTCCAATTGCTTCTTCTTCAATATATAGGCCAGGTTCCACTGTAATGACCATGCCAGCTTCGAGTACTCGATCTTTGTACGAACCTACATCATGAGTATCTAAACCGAGGAAATGGCTCACTCCATGGTAATAATAATTGGAGAGTTCTGAGTCTTCTTGGATTAAACCAATTTTCTTACATTCTTCTGTGAACACCTTTTTCGTATGTTCATTTAACGCAGAGAATTTTAATCCAGGCCTCATAAGCTCAGTTGTTTCCCTCAACGCCTTTAATACAATATTGTAAATCTGTTTTTGGCGATTCGAAAATGTTCCGTTCGCTGGGAATGTAAAGCTAATATCAGCATTGTAGTAATCCTTTTGAGCTCCAAGATCAAGCAGCACTAAGTCACCTTTATTAATTTTAGAATCATTGTCTTCATAATGCAGTACCGTTGCATTTTTCCCACCTGCTAAAATCGTATTAAATGCATGATTCTTAATACCAGCTGATTTTAGTGTAAAATCAAAATGGGCTTCTAATTCATATTCCATCTGATCCTCTTTCGCATGCTTAAGTACATTGTAAATACCTTCTTTTGTAACCATAATTGCTTCTTTTATCTTTTCAATTTCTTCATCTGTTTTAAATACGCGTAATTCAGAAATATTCGGATAAACGTTACCGATTGTAAGGTGTGGATAACGTTCCCTTACCTGTTTGGCGAATGTTAATGTCCGTGTCTCTGTCCCTGCCCACTCACGACGTTCTAAATCTAAATACACGTGCTGAACTTGTTCTGTAAAAAACGTTCTCTCTATTGATGATTCAAAACTGTCTAAGTACACAACCGTTTTTATCCCTGAAATAGCTTCTGCTTCTTCTTTTGAAATTGTTTTGCCTACCCATTTTTCAAGAACCGGATCTGCCTTCTCAATAAAGAGCATTTCTTCTACTGTTTCACCTACTTTTTTTAACACAAAAATAACGTTCGCCTCATCAATACCGGTCATATAATAGAAGTTTCTGTTTGGCACAAATTTATAATGGTAATCAGCCGACTTATGAGGCGCCTGGCCAGCAAATAGAATGGTAACAGATTCATCCGGCAATGTTTCTATTAATCTTTTTCGATTTCCAATAAAAAATGATTGTTTCATAACAATCCCCCTTAAGTTCTATAAATCCCCTCAAAACTGTCTATCCAGTTTATTTCATTGTATTATTGTTATAATTTTCCGTCAAATAAACAAATACATTTCACTCTATGAAAATATCGTTATTTACTCTTGAAAAATGCAGCAATTTCATTTTCATACTTGGCTCTTTTAGCATATGGCTATAATACACAAACAACGTATGGTGAAATTCACAGGTTATCAGTGATATATATCACTACATCAACTTAAATTTATTGATATTTTTAATCTAGATACAACATTTAAATTTTATGGAGGCATTCATATGGAACATATGTTTACTGAGACTTCTGTGATTGGTGATATTGTTACGAAATTTCCAAAAGCAAGCGACCTTTTCAAATCATATAGAATAGATTTTTGTTGTGGAGGTAACAGACCACTTATCGATGCAATTCATGAGAGAAATTTATCAGTAGAAGAGGTTATAACAAACTTAAATACTCTTTATCATGAAACAAAAGTATTAAATGAATCAAAGATTGACTGGACAACCGCCTCTTATAACGAATTAATTGACTATATTGTGAATAAACATCATCACTTTTTAAATGAAGAATTACCACAGTTAAGTCCATATGTAACAAAAGTATTCCGAGTTCATGGAGCAAAACAGCCTCATTTAGCTCAAATTCACAAGCTATTCCATGAACTAAAAACTGAATTAGAACAGCATATAATAAAAGAAGAAACAGAAGATTTTCCGTTGATTTTAGCATTTGAGCGAAATCCAACTGATGAAAATTATATGAAATTAAGCAAAGTGGTAGAACAACTGGAAATTGAGCATAGTCATGCTGGTGATATTATAAAAGAACTTCGTAACATTACGAATGATTTTACTCCTCCAGAAGGAGCTTGTGGTACTTATCGCCTTGTCTATCACCGACTTGCAGCACTTGAATCCGACCTATTCCAGCACATTCATCTAGAAAATAATATTTTGTTCCCACGTGCAATTGCACAGGCTTAGGTGAGTCTATAGATATCAAATTAAGGCTCAAAAAAACATTTTTTGATTTTGAATAAACTCTTAAATAGATTCCGCTTATACGTAAAAAATAGAACATAAGCACTTTTTGCTCATGTTCTATTTCTTATGTACTTTTTCTGTTACGGATAAAAGTTTCACTTTATCACAAATATGATTTTTATCACTGCTTCATTTAAAAATTTGGTATAACTTTATTATATAGATATGATTGGAATTATTAAGGAGTTGTGTATATGAAAGCAAAAATGATAAAAAAACATTTACAGGAAGTCCCTCTCTTTAAAGAACTTTCCGAAGAAGAACTTCAGCCTATTGTAGACATTTCACAATTACGAATGTATAAGGAAAAATCATTTGTATTTATGCAGGGCGACACACTTGATCGCGTATTTTTTATCCACTCTGGTAAAGTCAAAATTCAAAAAACAGATACCACTGGAAAAGAGCAAATTGTTTCAGTACTTCAAGCTGGAGAAATGTTTCCTCATGCTGGCTTTTTCCAAAAAGGCACCTTCCCAGCACATGCTGAAATACTTGAGACTGCACAATTGATCGTTACTCCAATCGCTGATTTCGAGAAAATTTTGATTCAGCATCCTGAATTATGTATTAAAATGTTTAAGGTTCTTGGAGAAAAAATTGTGGATCTTCAGAACCGATTAGAAGAACAAATTCTTCACGATACTTACGAACAAATTATTATGTTATTACTCCGTTTATGTAAGTCCAATGGTGTAGAAATGAATAGTACATACACATTAACAACACAGTTTACGAATCGAGAACTCGCCAATATGATTGGAACATCAAGAGAAACAATTAGTCGCACAATTAATCAGTTAAAAAGAAGGGAATTAATTTCTGTTGATGAAAACGGTTGTTTCATTATTATTCCAGACAAATTAAAAGCAGAAATCTGTGACCCCTACTAAAAACAAATTAAAAAATGCTACCTCAAATAAAGAAGTAGCATTTTTTGTACAATTCGTAAACTATCTTGTAAAAAGCACTATTCCTAATACTTCTATCAAGTACCACAATACGTTCGGTAAGCACAGGCCGATAGTTCAGGTAGCGCCGTATACTCTTCTTGCTTAGGTGAGTACGCGTAAGGATTGGAAAGGACATTAAGAAGGCGCTCCATCACGCTATAATCCTCATGCTTCACTGCAGCTTCTAATGCCTCTTCTACCCTGTGGTTTCGAGGAATAATCGCCGGATTGCTTTTTCGCATCAATATATGTGAGGACTCTTTAGATTCTTCCTGTCTACCGAGTCTTTCCTGCCACCGTTCATGCCACTGGGCAAACTCTGCAGTCTCAAACAAGGCCATGTTCTCAAGCTTATCAACAGTTAACGCCCGGAAGGTATTCGTATAATCCGCTTGATATTTCAGCATGATCGTAAGGAAATCTTCAATAAGGGATTTATCCTGTATTTCTTCATTAAATATCCCCAATTTCGCTCTCATTCCCGCAAGCCAGTTCGCATTATACAAATCGTTAAAATTTAAAATGGCATCCTGAGCCATTTTAATAGCCATTTCATCATCGCTGTGAAGCAATGGTAGTATACTTTCAGCAAATCTCGCAAGATTCCAGCCTGCCATATGCGGCTGGTTACCATAAGCATAACGCCCTTGAATATCAATGGAACTGAATACTGTTGCCGGATCATAAATATCCATAAACGCACAAGGGCCATAATCAATTGTTTCTCCGCTTATAGTCATATTATCAGTATTCATCACCCCATGAATAAAACCAACTAGTTGCCATTTCGCAATCAGCGAAGCTTGACGCTTAATTACTTCCTCAAGTAAGAAAAGATAGGGATTTTCAGCTACATCACCGCCTGGATAATGTCGATCTAATGTATAGTCAGCTAACATTTGGAGTTCTTCAATAGTCCCCCACTGAGCAGCATACTGAAAAGTGCCAACGCGCAGGTGACTTGCAGCCACACGAACGAGAATTGCACCAGGCTGTTCCGTTTCACGGATAATTGACTCACCAGTTGTCACTACTGCCAGACTGCGGGTCGTAGCAATTCCAAGCGCATGCATTGCTTCGCTAATAATATATTCACGTAACATTGGTCCTAATGCTGCTCGTCCATCTCCTCTGCGAGAGTATGGCGTACGGCCAGAACCTTTCAGATGAATATCAAACCTCTCATCTAAAGAATTAATCTGCTCGCCAAGTAGCAAAGCTCTACCGTCCCCTAACCTGTTAAAATGCCCAAATTGATGACCTGCATATGCTTGAGCAAGAGGAAACGCACCTTCAGGAATCCTATTTCCTGCAAGTACTGCTACCCCTTCATCACTTTCTAATTCCTCGGCATTTAATCCCAATGATGTTGCCAACGGGTGATTGAGAATAACCAATTTCGGTGAGCAAACAGGCGCTGGACTAAGACCCGAAAAAAACGATTTCGGTAGACGGGCATAACTGTTATCAAAGTTCCATCCTGTTTCTATTCTTTCTTTCTTCGTCATCGTATCACCGTCTCTTCTTTTATCATTTATACTTAATACAAAATTGAAATAGGATGTTAATTGTATTTCTACACCAATACAAAGCAATCCCCTATAATGTCTACTTCTTCCATTTTATTATACTCTTTCTACAGAAATAAGGAGAAAACAAATCATGTTTTATTCTGCATTACCATACTTTATATATATAAATTTAAATAAGTTTATGTTTTTACAAATAGATTTGGATATTGAAATACATCTCTATAAAAAAACATACAACCTTACCAACAAATACAAGGTTGTATGTTTTTAATATTATTTACATGTATTCAGGTGCAATCCGGTGCCATTTGTATAATTCGTTCTTCTGGTGGGTCTACTTTTATAATCTATTCTCCTTGTACAATCTTAGCACCTTCATATAATTTATCCGCATAATTTTTAAGGTCTTGCCAATTATCCTTCGCTGTATCCAGATCTGCTGTTATCATAAGAGCAAGCAGGTCTGGGCTAATTTGGTCAACACTTTTAAGCAATGATTTATATTTGACCCCGATTACATCCCACTGAGTCTTTATATTTTCAAGAGCAGTAACAGCTGTACCAACTGTTGCAGCCATATGTTCCGTTTTATTTTTGGCATCAGTCAAAATAACTACTTCTGCCTCTGCTCCAGAAATTCTGGACTTTAATTGTTCTATTTCTTGTTGTGCAGATGCGATATTCTTGTCAGTAGTGACAATCAGTGGTATACCAATCGGAGGCATAAATACAGATAAAGCTATATAGCCACCACGTTTATCATAGTTTTCTTTAATTGTATTATTACAATTCTCAATTCGTTGTTGTAGAAGCGGAATACCAGCGTTCGTACTTTCTAGAATATTCTCCAATTGATTGAAATCTTCTTTGAAATTTCTTGTATTTTCTGCTATTTCACCTTGAAAATTTTTCAATTTTTCTAACAGTACATCTAATTTTTGACTATTGTACAAAATACTATTGTACAAATTTTCTAGTTCATATTTTAATTTCTCTGTATCTTTTTGCTCTATAGCAGTTAGTAAAAGCTTATAACTTGCTTGAAACGTATCATTATAACTTACAATATTCTGATGCGTGTACATAATACGAGTTTTAAAATACATGAACCAAAAATCGGCATTCTCTATTGCATCCCGTTGATGCTTAATCATGTTTGCTTGTAAATCACTATTTATAGAACTTATTTTACTTAAATCTGTCAGCTGTTGATTACTGATTGTATTGGCATATGAATCCATTGTAAGGATATTTGCCACCATTTTTCCCATTACTTCTTTAAATTCACCAGGACCAAGGGAATAGTTCTTCAAACTTTCTTGCTGTTGGGACACAGTTTGTTCTGCTGCCAAAGCATGAAGTGGAATTACATTACTCGCTGCCATTCCCGTAATGATTGTTGACAAAATAATTTTCTTATATAAATTCTTATTCATCTTTTTCACCTACTCTTTCACATGCATCACATATTTTATTAAATTCATAAGCTTCTATTCTTTACTTCAAATGAATTATGATTATTGCAAATAAAACAACATATTAAAATAGAGGTTCTCATACTTTCTTATTCTATAATCTTTATTAAGTTTCATAACTATATAGGAAGTCTCCTGCTCAAACTTGAACAGGAGACTCACATTATATGTTCTTCAAAAAGGAAACTCAGTATATTATATTTTTCATTACTTCGGCAATTTCTTGAAGTACTATTATTATTTCAAGAACGAAATCTCACTATTTTGAATATTTTCAGCATACTTTCTAATCTGCTCCCAATGATCCTTCGCTGTATCCAGATCTGCTGTTATATCCATAGCAAGGAATTCTGGGTCAACAGCTTTAGCACTCTTAATCAATGCGTCATATTTTGTTCCCATTCCATCCCACGCAGTCTTTATATTTTCAAGAGAAACAATAGCTTTATCAATTGTATCTGTTAAATTTTTAATATCACTTTGCACTATCGTTAACCTAGCTGACTGTAGTTGCGCCATTGAAATATTTTGTGTTAGCGTTATAATTTCTTCTTGTGCCTTGATTATCTGCTGCTGCGATGAAACTACTCCGTATATCCCGCCTCCTAATATAGGTGCACCAAAGGGCGCAAAAGGTGAAAGAACTAAATATGCACCAGCAGCAGTTGCAACCGACGATGCAATATAAATTTTGTTATTCTCATCGATTACCGCTTTATTTGTTTCGATTTGTTTCTGAAACAGTGGAATTCCAGCTTCTTGACCAGTTAAAATATTTACGATTTCTTCAGCATTCCCTTTTAAATTTTGTGTATCTTTTTCTAATTTGCCGCGAAAGCTTTTTAAATCCTCCACTAATTTGGTCACTTGATCTTTATTCTGTGAAACTTCACCATTCAACTTTGTAAGCAAAGCTGTTAGTTTGACTGGATCATTTTTATATTGTAATAAATAACGAGAATAATTTTGGAATTTTGTATCATAACTGATAATATTTTGATTCGTCGTAACTATCCCTGATTTCAAATTATTTAACCAGTATGTTGCATTTTCTCTAGTAAGATTTTGGTTGGCTTTAATGTCTGTTTTTAACTTATCGCCAACTGAAGGTAAACCATCCAAATTAATATCTGCTTGTTTAAGAATAGTTAAAGCATACAGGTCCATTACCAACATATTGGATTTAGTGTCCTTCATCGCATGATCAAGCCCTGTTGGTCCAAGGTAATAACTAGGGTATTTAAGGTCTTGATTTGCATAAATAGGTGCTGGTTCCTCTGCCGAGGCATATGATGGCATAATGCCACCCGCTACGATTGTTGCTATTAATGTAGATAAAGCCATTACTTTATAAGGTTTTTTCATCACATTTTTCTCTCCTCATATGATATTGTTAAGAATTATAGTTCTTCATTCTACAAATTTCATCCTGTTACTTTTATTTTTGTAACACTCTCTTGATATTCCGTTGTTTGTTTTTTCAATTCATCCGTAAACTGTTTGAGTTCTTTTAATCGTGCTTGTAATGAATTAGAATCTATTTTCGCATCAGTATTAAGACTTGTCCCCGTTTCAGTCACTATGTTATTAAAGGTGTCCCAACTACTTACTAGATTGTCAAAACTCTGAGTTTGCTTTTTAACTGTTCTTGTAAGGTTATTTAATTGCTGCTCAATAAGTGTCATTTGAGTTGCTTGCACTTCAATATTCGCTAAATTTTGTACCAATTGAATTAGTTTCTGTTGCTTCTGAGCAATAGCTTTATTCAGTTCTGTTACTTTATCATTTGTAAGTTGTCCATATTGGTTATAAACTGCTTCCAAATTAGACACGTCTACAGTTTTCTCCTTAACTCCATCTTTCAAAATATTAATAATCGACTTTGTAATATTTAAAGAGCCGTCTAGATTTTCTTTTGGTAGAGCTAGAAGTTTTTCAAAATCTTCTTGAATGCCTGCATTAAGTTGTCCCATTTCCGTTCTTAATTTTTCAATGTCTCCGTTTGAACCCTTATAAGATTCAAACGCTCTGCTAACTTTACTAGAAAAATTATTACTATCTTCAACCAATTCGTTTTTAGAATAGTTTAAGTCTTCTGAAGTTATTTTCATATTATACTGAATTTTTTGCACGTCACCTTGAATTAAATTAAAAATACGTACAAATAATGCTTTTGCTTGCGGATCTTCATTCATTTTTCCAGCTAGTTCAACCAATGTATTGTAATAATTTGTAAATCTTATTCCAAAACTCTGTATGTCTTGATTTACAACGGATAATTTGTGGTTATTTACATCCAGGCAGTCTCGAACATGGTTTCTTATAGTACCTTGATCAGTTGTTATTCCATATATAGTATTTACATCAAGATCTGGTTGCTGTAATATGATTAGCCCATATCCTTGAATTAATGGCGTCTGTGATCCTAATGTCGTAATCGAATTTGATAACCTATCCGTAGCGGGTCCAAGTATACTACTTGGTTGTAAATAAGTTGTCTTACTTTCTGCAAAAGTATTTACAGGTGAGAAACAACTTGTAGATACTGCTGTAACTAATAACCCTGCGACTAACGTTTTTTTCATAGCAATTCCTCCTATCAATTATGATTTTTCAGACAAAGCAGTTAGACTGAATTTTCAAATTTTAACTTATGTAATCCAGCCTTATTACTTTTTATCTTTATAGATTGTTAAATAGATGTTGATAATGGGAATCTGAGTATACATTAAAAATACTTGTACATAATGCCCTACTACAGCCCTATTCCCTAAGAAGTTACATAAAAGACACGTCGAAGTTAAACTTGATTTTGTATCCCATACACTGTAACGATCTTATGTCCTTATTAAAACATTATGTTTTTATCAAGTAAATCATAAAATTTTGTTCATCACCAAATAACAACTCGATATTCAGATAATATAATTTAAAAATAATTATATTAATAAAAAATTAGTAAATTCATTTTTCATGTAATACATTAATTT
The DNA here is from genome assembly GCF_050473865.1 of Bacillus sp. S10(2024). Lineage (NCBI taxonomy): Bacteria > Bacillati > Bacillota > Bacilli > Caryophanales > Bacillaceae > Bacillus > Bacillus sp. S10(2024). Next base: position 1,704,371 of record NZ_JBFLUR010000002.1, read on the forward strand.
TCATTTGATATTTCTATTAAATTTATAATTATTACAATTTAATACAGGTTTTTATTCCCATAAAAATGCTTTTGATATAACAAAATACTATTCTTTATAAACGTTCCCTATATTTGGGTATGTAAAATTGCATAAGAATAGGGCGTAATTTACACTGTAATAAGCTATTTTTTTACAGAATAATTATTTATATTATTATTTTGAAAGCAATGAATATATAAACTTACCACTAAAGGAACTAGTTTATTATGAAGAATCCCTCACCATTTTAATAACCCGTTAATACAAAATAAAGCAAAACTATGAAAATACAAAAAACCCCGAACCATAGACTTTTAAGTGTCCACGACTCGAGGTATAGTTCAATTAGAAAAAAAGTTCATTTATAATTTTCAAATCATACAATACTTATTTTAAATCCTCTATCGAAAATGCACCTGGCAGCAATTGTTCAACTGTTACTTCTTTTTCATCACCTTTTTGGTTCGTTAATAACACTGGCATTTTCGAATCGCAAAATTCTGCAATCACTTGTCTGCAAGCTCCGCATGGTGAAATAGGTCCATCGGTATTACCTGTTACAACCAAATAACTGAAATCACGTTCTCCTTCTGACACTGCTTTAAAGATTGCTGTTCTTTCAGCACAATTACATAAACCGTATGATGCATTTTCTATATTACAGCCTGTATAAATTTTACCATCTTTCGTAACGAGTGCCGCTCCAACAGGAAACTTTGAATACGGAATATAAGCTTTCGACAACATTTTATTTGCTTCTTCAATATATTTTTGTTTATTCATATCAATTCCTCCTCAAAGTAAATGTGATTATTCATTATTAATCAGTGATAACAGTATAGATTAATTTTGGAGCTTCAGCCTTTTCTGATATAGAGATATTTTCATAAATTTTTGCTTTTACCTCTTCAACTTCCTCGCGATTTGCATAAATCGTTACTAATGGCTCTCCTTCTTTTACCGCATCGCCAACTTTTTTACGTAACATTAAACCAACAGCTAAGTCTATTTCATCTTCTTTCGTAGCTCGGCCTGCTCCTAGAAGCATCGCAGCAATACCAATTTCATCAGCAACAATGTTAGACACAACTCCTGAAGTTTTAGCAGGTACATCAATTACATATTTCGCTTGTGGTAATTTTTCTGGCTGATCAACAATCGAACTGTCTCCGCCTTGATTGTGTAAAAATTGTTTGAACTTCTCAATTGCTTTACCGTTTTTCATAACTTCTTTCAACATTTCACGTGCTTCTTCTAACGTATTTGCTTTTTTAGCAAGTACAACCATTTGGCTTCCTAATACAAGCACCAATTCTGTTAAGTCTTCTGGACCTTCTCCTTTTAATGTATCAATTGCCTCTTTTACTTCAAGAGCGTTACCAATTGCAAACCCAAGAGGTTGTGACATATCAGAAATAACAGCCATTGTTTGACGGCCAACATTATTCCCGATTCGCACCATTGCATGAGCTAATTCAATCGCATCTTCTTCTGTTTTCATAAATGCACCAGCACCTGTTTTTACATCTAGGACAATTGCATCAGCACCAGCTGCGATTTTTTTACTCATGATGGAACTTGCGATTAATGGAATCGAGTTTACTGTTCCTGTCACGTCACGCAGGGCATATATTTTTTTATCAGCAGGTGTTAAATTTCCAGTTTGTCCAATTACTGCAACTTTATCACGGTTTACGATGTCAATAAATTGTTCTTTCGTAATTTCAACGTGGAAACCTTCTACTGCTTCTAATTTATCAATTGTTCCACCTGTATGTCCTAAACCGCGCCCAGACATTTTCGCAACAGGTACATCTAAAGCTGCCACTAACGGCCCTAAAACTAATGTTGTTGTATCACCAACACCGCCAGTTGAATGTTTATCTACTTTAACCCCTTCAATCTCTGATAAATCAATCGTTTCTCCAGATTCAACCATTGCTATTGTTAAATCTGCACGTTCACGGTCAGACATATCTTTGAAAAAGATAGCCATTGCAAGTGCACTTACTTGATAATCAGGGATTGTTCCATCTGTATATCCTTTAATAAAAAATTGAATTTCTTCTGTTGTTAATTCTTTACCGTCACGTTTTTTCGCAATGATATCTACCATTCTCATTCTGATCACCAATCCTTTTCATTTTTAGTTATTAAAAATTAACCCTGTTAAACGCTTAATATATTAAGCCAACAATAGTCGCTGATAAAAAGCTAACTAATGTTGCCCCAAACAGTAATTTCAAACCAAATCTTGCCACAACATTTCCTTGTTTTTCATGTAAACTTTTAACAGCACCAGCAATAATCCCAATAGAAGAAAAGTTTGCAAATGAAACAAGAAATACTGATAAGATAGCAGTTGTTCTTCCTGTAAAATGGAAATTCCCTTGGGCTAAATTTGTCATCGCTACAAATTCATTCGATACGAGTTTTGTTGCCATAATACTACCGGCGTTAACAGCTTCATCCCATGGAATCCCTACAATAAAGGCAAATGGAGCAAATACATATCCAAGAATTTCTTGGAACGAGATTCCAATTACGCCTTTAAATATAGCGTTAACAAAAGCGATTAAAGCAACGAATCCAATCAGCATAGCAGCTACAGTCATCGCAACTTTAAAACCATCTATAATATATTCCCCTAGCACTTCAAAAAAGGTTTTCTTCTCTTCTTCTTGTACTTCTAAAATGTCTTCTTCTTCAGTAACCTCATACGGATTAACAATAGAGGCAATAATAAACCCACCAAACAGGTTTAACACTAAAGCGGTTACAACATACTCTGGTTTTAAAAGAACCATATAGGATCCCACTATAGACATCGACACCGTTGACATTGCAGACGCGCATAATGTATATAATCTTCTTTCACTCAATAACCCTAACTGTTTCTTAACAGAGATGAATACTTCTGACTGCCCTAAAATCGCTGAAGCTACAGCGTTATAGGATTCAAGTTTTCCCATTCCATTCACTTTACTTAAAACGAGACCAATGTATTTCACAATGAATGGCAATACTTTAATATGTTGTAAAATACCTATTAAAGCTGAGATAAATACAATTGGCATTAATACCCCTAAAAAGAACGAAAACTCATTTTTATTTACCAAACCGCCGAATACAAAATTAACACCATCAGCAGCGTACTTTAATAATTGTCCAAATCCATCTGCGATCCCACTTATTAAGATGTTCCCTGCACCTGTATTTAAAAGCAAAAAACCTAAAATAAACTGCAGGATAATCATCGTTACAATAGGACGGTATTTTATCTTTCTTCTGTTATTACTGGCAAGCCATGCGATACATAAAATAATAACGAGGCCTAAAATACCTATTAAGTACTTCATTACATTCTCCCTCCCTTTCGTATCCGCTTACATATTTTTTAAGTGTTAAAGTAATAGATACACTATGTCTTTCAACAATTTGTGTATCTATTACTTACACCTTTTTATAGATTAATAAGTACTTGAACCGCCAGTTGTGTCATTTAACACAATTGCAACACTAGCACTTGCTCCAATTCTAGAAGCGCCAGCTTTCACCATTTTCTCTGCATCTTCTCTTGTACGAACTCCACCAGATGCTTTCACGCCAACGTTTTCTCCAACTGTTTTACGCATTAATGCGATATCTTCAGCAGTCGCTCCACCAGTTGAGAATCCAGTTGAAGTTTTTACAAAATCAGCACCAGCTTTTACTGACAATTCACAAGCACGTACCTTTTCTTCATCTGTTAATAAGCATGTTTCAATAATAACTTTTACAAGTGCTTTTCCTTTTGCAGCTTGTACAACTTCGTAAATATCTTTTTCAACGAATTCATTATCGCCATCTTTTAAAGCGCCAACGTTGATTACCATATCAACTTCAGTTGCACCTTTTGCAATTACATCTTTTGTTTCAAATACTTTTGTTTCAGTTGTATTCGCACCTAAAGGGAAACCAATTACTGTGCAAACATCTACATCATGCCCTGCTAATTCTTCAGCAGCTAATTTTACCCACGTAGGATTAATACAAACCGAAGCGAAATTATATTTCTTTGCTTCTTCTAAAACTTTCATAACGTCTTCTTTTTTAGTATCTGGTTTCAAAACTGTATGATCAATTAATTTTGCAATGTTCATTTTCTTCACTCCTCATGTCTTTTAACAACTTCATTCTAACTCTATTTTGAACAAATGTAAACACAGTTTTGAAATTTTGTTCACAACTGTAGAAAAAAGATCTCTCAAATGAACTTTGAGAGATCTCCTGCTCTATCCTTTTTGATAATTTAGCAACTCTTTTGCGGTATGCTGATCGATAATCAATACATTCGCATACCCTCCGCTTAACGCACCATCAATTGCCTTTACTTTTCTAAAACCTCCAGCAACAAGAACAGAACGTTTCTTTAGACGTAGTTCATCTAAATCAATTCCAATTGTACGCTTATTAATTTCCTCGCTGCAAATTTTACCATCTGCATCAAAGAAACGTGAACAAATGTCCCCAACAGCTTGCTCTTTTAATAGGCTCATTTCTTGTTTATCTAAATAACCTAACCGAAACAATAAAGCTTCATCTCGAACAGTTCCAACAGTAAAAATCGCAATATTCGCTTGTTTTCCCATTTCAATAATATGGTGGATATGTCGATCCTGTTCTACTAATTCCTTTGTCACTGCATTATCAAATATAACTGGAAGTGGTAAATTTCGCGGTGTCGTTTGAAAAGCATCTGCAAATAAGGCGATTGTCTCATTTGCATATGTATTTACACTTGAATGACTGATGCCCCCTTTTAATTGGACAACCTCCACTCCTTTTACATGCTGTGGTATAATTTTTCTGGCGATTTCATACATTGTCGTTCCCCAGCTCACACCGACAATATCACCATTATCAACATTATTTTCCATATATTCAGCAGCATACTTACTAATATACTCCGTAATGGCCGTGTACTCTGGTACAGGGGAAAATACGACATGCGCTTCTAATAAATTATATTTTTCTTTAAGTAGGTTACCCACATTATCTAAATCAGCAAATGGATCGGCTATATGAATTTGAACAAACCCTTTTTCTTTTGCATATTTTAACAACCTTGAAATAGTCGGCCTTGAAATATTCAATTTATTTGCAATTTCTTGTTGACTATAATCGGATTGGTAATATAACCTTGCAACTTCAACGCTCAATTGTTGTTTTTCTTTATCCATATTCGTTATTTCTAGACCCCTTCCAAACTTATTCTATCTTAATGGCATCATAACATTTCATGTTGTAAAATTCGACTATCTAAATTGGAGATAAAAGTATTTCATTTAATAAATTAATTTTTAGTTATTTAATTTTCAAAATAAAAAACATACAATTGTACCATTTTATACAAAAACGGACTCTCCAATCAAAGAGTCCGTTTTCTATTGCATTAAACACTATGCTCAATTTGTTCCTTCTTCTCTTTTTTCTTATGGCGTTTCCAGTTCACCAACTTCCTAACTGTTCCAATCATACCTGTTGGAAGACCTAATAAGACGATGATATATAATAAACCAAGAAAAATTGTCCATCGTTCAAAGATTGGATACTGTGCAGCAAGCTCTGACAAATAGTATTTCATAGATTCAATTATCCCTGCCCCTATTACCCCTCCTACTAATGTCCCAATGCCACCGATTGTTGTCATTAATAAAGCATTCAGCGTCATGTCAATTGAGAACACGGTCGTATTTACAAAGCGGAGTGTAATAACAAATAATGCACCGCTCACAGATGCTACAATTCCAGCTACAACACTCGCAATTACTTTATAGTGAAGGATTTTATAACCAAGTGCCTCCATACGTTGTTCATTTTGCGAAATCGCTTTCAACACTTTTCCGATTGAAGATTTTGTAAACAGTTGTAGTAATAAATAAAAAAGCAAAAGACTTATTAATGTAATATAGTAAAATGTGAAGCGGTCTCGAAATATATCAGGTACACGGAATGTAAACCCATCTCCCCCATGCGTGACCGTTCTCCACTTTTCAGCGAGCACAAAGAATAGTTGAGAAATCGCCAGTGTTAGCATCGCATAAAAGTGACTTTTTAATCGTAAGGAAAGCATACCAATCATATAACTAATAACTGCTGATAAAGCGACTGCTACTATAATCCCTATTAAAAAACTTGATATCGATGCCTCTTGTCGATCGAATAAGAGTGCGACACAATAAGCACCGATTCCAAAGAACATACAATGTCCAAACGAAACAATTCCCGTGTAACCTAATAGAATATCAAAACTCATCGCGAAGATTGCGAAGATGAATATTTGTGTAAACAAGATTAACATGCTCCTCGAATCGTTTATAAAAGGAAATATGATAAAAAAGAAAAAAACTGCAACTCCAAAATACAAACTAACCCGATTAGATAATGTGTTCATAACAGTCTCACCCCTTTTCACCAACAATTCCTGTTGGCTTAACTAATAAGACAAATAACAGCATTAACATGTTTATCGCAAGTGATAGATCCGGCATATAATACGCTGTAAAAGCCCCTGCCAAGCCAACAATTAAGGATGCAATTACAGAACCTTGCACACTACCTAATCCACCAATGATTACAACGATAAAAGCTAAAATAGCATACTGCATTCCCATTTCGGCAAAAATAACACCCGAATAAGGCGCAAGAAGGAACCCACCTAACGCCGCCATTCCAGCTCCTAATAAAAACACGAAAGAAAAGATGGCCTTCACATTAATTCCAAGTGCTTGAACCATCTCTTTATCCATTACACCAGCACGAATCATGAGCCCAATTTTCGTTTTTCGAAGTAACAATATAAATCCGATGTAAACCAATACACCGATAAAAATAACAAATAAACGATACTTGATTAATATGATCCCATCAAATGTAAAACTTCCTTGTAACCAATTCGGTAATTTAGCTCCTATCGGATTTGGTCCCCAAAATACTTTTATACATTCACTAAGTACAAGCATGCCACCAAGTGTAACTAATAACTGACGAACGTGATTTCCATAAACAGGACGAATAAGAAATCTTTCTAATATCAAGCCAAGAAACATACCGATCACAATCGCACCAATTAATGCAAACATGTAACTGCCTGTTACATGAAACAACCACACTCCAGTAAAAGCGCCCCATGCAAATAGCCCGCCATGAGCGAAATTAAGAACGTCCATCAAACCGAAAATGAGCGTTAAGCCAGATGCTAATAAGAAAATAAGTACCCCTGTCGAAACACCATTTACAAATAAATTAACTAACACATCCACATTTTTCACCTCACCTATATAAAGGTTAAGAAATCCCTAAATATTTATGGCACGTTTCCTTATTTTCCTTCAGCTCACTCATCGGACCATTATGCACAATTTTCCCATTATCCATAATGTAAAAATAATCACCAATTTGACTGGCCATCATAAAGTTTTGTTCGACAAGTAAAACAGTTGTTTTTTCCTTCATTTTTAAAATTGAGATCATCAACTTCTCAATCATAATTGGTGACAAGCCTTTACTAGGCTCATCAATAAGCAGCAAGCCTTCATTATTAATGTAAGCCCTTGCGATAGCGAGCATTTGCTTTTGTCCTCCACTTAATAACCCACTCTTTTTCTTCCAAAATTGTTTTAAGTCTGGAAAAAGATCCAGCATCCATTCCACTTTTTCATCGGTTTCTTCATTTTTTTTCGTTTGAGCAAGAGCAAATGTTTCTTCAACCGTTAAGTCGTAAAATATCCCTTGATTTTCCGGTACATACCCCATACCTTTTCGAGAAATCATATGTGTTGATAGCCCATTTACTTTCTCACCACCGAAATAAACCGCTCCGTTAGAAATTGTGTGAAATCCCATAATAGAGCGTAGCGTTGTCGTTTTCCCTGCTCCGTTTCTTCCAAATAAGACTGTTATTGTCCCTTTCTCTACTTCAAAAGAAACACCTTGTAAAATATGAAACTGATCTAAATACGTTTCGATATTATCCACTTTTAATAGTGTCACTATATAATCCCCCTAAATAGGCAGTCTGAACACGCTCATCCTTCATAATCTCTCCTGGTAACCCTTCAGCTAATAATTCCCCCTGAAATAACACAACGAGATGATCAGATAAATGAAGAACCATATCCATTTTGTGCTCAATTAACACAATCGTTTTTTCATGATCAGCTTTTATATTTTCAATCACTTGTAGAATAGCGGGAACTTCTTCAATAGAAATACCAGCTGTTGGTTCATCTAACAACAGCATGTCTGTTTTAAGTGCTAAAAGCATTGCAAGTTCTAATTTCCGCTTTTCTCCATGAGCTAAATCTTTTGCCGGTACTTCTTCCTTTCCATTCAGCAACACAGCCTCGAGTAAATGGCGCGCTTCTTCTTGTTGCTGCTTATATCGAGATGATCGCGGGAAAAAACGATAATAATCTTTCGCAAAAGACTGTACACCAAGCCGAACATTTTCAAGAACCGTTAATTCTGGAAAAATGTTTGTAAGCTGAAAAGAACGTCCCATACCAAGACGTGTTCGATCTGAAATCGATAGTTTTGTAATGTCACGTTCCTTAAAATAAATCTCTCCTTTCGTCGGAGAAAGTTGACCACTTAATAAATTAAAAAGGGTGGTTTTCCCTGCTCCGTTTGGTCCAATAACGGAAACAAATTTTCCTTTTGGTATCATTAAATTTACGTCTTTAATAACATGATGTTCTCCAAACGAAACTGAAAGGTTCCGAGTCTCTAACAATTTCTCCACACTATGTCCTCCTCACAAAGGATTTCTTTATATATAAATACAAATTGAAAAAGCGACATAAAGTGAAACTTCCATCAGTGGATGTTTCCTTCACCACTCAATCATGTTCTAGCCGTTATTTCCCATGTATCTTCTTTTTCTTTAAATCAGTTATCCATTCCTTTTACAGAATGGATAACTTTCATCAATAGTCTTTATAAAAAGCTGCCTATAATAGATAATTTGTATATCCTATTTATTCTAACTATTCTGATTATTTATTGCGAATTGGTGGTTCTGTTTCTGTCATTTTTAATTCACGCTCTAAAACTGGAATCGGATAATCAATCCCCTCTTGTTTTTTCAATGTAATTGAATAAAGCGTTTGCAAAGCTTGATGATCTTTCGTCCGGAATTTCATTGTCCCTTTTGGTGTTTCAAATTCCATTCCTTCCATTTTCTTAATGAGCGTATCAGCATCCGTATCACCTTTTGTTTTCTTTAAGGCCTCAACGACTGAAATAGCAGCTGACATCCCACCAGCTGTAAACAAGTCTGGAACAGCACCGTTAAATCGTTTTTTATGTTCTTCTACTAACCAATCATTCACTTTATTTTTTGGAAGCGTATTATAATACACTGAAAATCCTTGCATGCCAACTAGCGCATCCATCGTTTTTAATGCTGCAATATCAGGTGCACCCGTCGAAATTTTAATCCCTTGCTGTTCCACATTCATATCTTTTAATTGCTTCCACGGCGAATTTGCACCTGCCCAAACAATAAATAAATACTCAGGTTTTGAGCTTATAATATTTTGGATATTTGCCGTAAAATCAGTAGAATTCGTATCAGCATATTGTTCGTTTACAATGTTTGCACCCAACTTCTTTGCTGCATCTTTAAACGCGGCAATCCCTTCTCTTCCGAATGCATTGTCTTGAGCTAGCGTCGCAATCTTCACATCTTTCTTAGCAATTGATGCTGCACCAGCAATTGCATCTTGAGATGAATTTCGTCCTGTTCTAAAAATATATTTATTCCAGTTCTTCCCTGTAATACTATCTGCTACAGCCGGCTCAACAACCATTATTTTTTTATATTCTTCAGCCAATGGTAAAACTGCTAACGTATCACTTGAACTAGATGAACCAACTAAAAAATCTACTTTATCTTCTTCTAATAGTTTTGTAGCCTTCTTAACAGCTACATCTGCTTTTGTTTCTGTATCTTCTACAACAAACTTAATCTTTTTCCCTTCTACTTTTCCTGTTCCACCTGTTGCATAATCCAGACCGAGCTCAAATCCATTTACCGTTTGTTTTCCATACGATTCAAGCGGTCCAGTTAACGAAGCAAGAACACCTACCTTAACTGTTTCCTCATTACTTGTACTTGCTTTCTTTCCAGAACATCCAGCTGATACAAGCAGTGAGCCAAGTATACAACCTGTACACACTATCTTTAGCCACTTACGTTTTTTCACTGACATCACAATTCCTCCCCTATCATTTACCTTCCTAGAGAATTGAATACACTGAAACGAAACACCCGTAATCATGACATTTATCAACCGCTACGATGAAACAAAATTTCTTGAAGTACCTCTAACTTCTCCAACCATTCCCAAATCCCTTCCAGTTCACTTATAAATATTCACTAGGTAAAGTTTATATCCTAAATTAAAAAGGGAATGACTAAAAAATAGCCCTTCCCTCATTATTAATATATTCATCTAAAAACAACCGTACACAAACCCTTACAATTCAATTTGCTCCAAAATTTCTAGTTCTTTCTTCAGTTTCGCTTTATCTAAATTCTCTCCAATCATTACAAGGTTCGTAGGGAAACCAAAATCCTGTTCCAATAAAGATGGCACACCAAATGAGTATTGCAGTAAAGTTGGGTATTTATCACCATGAAATTTCACAAATCCTTTTACACGATAAATTCCCTCAGGTAAATTAGAAAGCCACTCGTACAATTTGCCCTGATCAATTGATTTTGTAAATGGATAGGTCATAGTTTGAATATGTAAATGCTGTTTCACATGTAACTTTTCATGATTTTGATCACTTGCTAGCTTTATATCTTCGAAATCCTCTAAAGATATATTACAATACTGTGTTTCATATAATTTTGCATGTGTATTTATTAATGCTACTTCCTCAACAATCCGTTTTTTATCTTCGTCTCTAAGTAAATCTGATTTATTGATAAGAATATGACTTCCAAACTTTATTTGTTCGTTTAAAAGTTGTTGTATGCTTTTACTTAATGTTTCCCGATTTAACCACCTGTTTGCATCTATTACAACAATAATGGACTTTACTTCAATATACGGAGCTAAAATAGGTGAGAGACAAGCGTCTAATACTTCAATCGGATGCGCAACGCCAGTTGTTTCTATATAAACCACATCCGGTCGCTCCTCTTGATATAAGGAATGTAGCTGAATTTCTAATTCATCTTTCATCGTACAGCAAATACAGCCTTTTAAAAGTTCTCTTAAAATATTTTCTCGTCCTACAATATCTGTATCTACGGAGTATTCACCTATTTCATTCATTAGTACTGCAACTTTTCGATTTTTCTTCTTTTCCGCTAATAAAAGATTTTGAAGTAGCGTTGATTTCCCGCTCCCTAAAAAACCACCTAAAATATGAATTTCTACTTTGTTCATATGTTTGACTCCCCATTTCTTTGTTACTACTTATACTTGCAGCTACATTTAAAATACCGTTAAAAAGTGTAATTATTAAAACTTAAAAAGATTACATAATGCCGGTAACAGACACAATAACTATACTTTAACATACTAAAAGGCCACTTTTCATAAAGCGACCTTTTTGCTAAAAATTATTGAATCTATTTTTATAGTACGTCATACCCTTGATCTTCAATAGCTTCTTTCATTTTTTCTACATCTACTTTTGCTTCATCATATTCTACATTTACAGTTCCCTCTTGTAACTGTACTTCTACATTTTGTACTCCTTCTAACTCTGTAAGTGCGTTTGTTACTGCCATTTTGCAATGATTACATGTCATTCCTTGTACGTTTAATGTGATAGTCATATTAAATTCCTCCATATTTATATTTTAACGCGTTTCAAGCGAAGTGCGTTCGTCACAACCGATACAGAGCTAAATGCCATCGCTGCTCCGGCTACCCAAGGTTCTAATAATCCAAATGCCGCAACAGGAATACCGATTGCGTTATAGAATAAAGCCCAAAACAAGTTTTGACGAATATTTTTCATCGTCTTACGACTTAACTCAATTGCTTTTGGTATATGTGATAAGTCACCGCCAACTAACGTAACATCTGCAGTTTCAATCGCTACATCTGCACCTGTTCCAATTGCCATACCAATATCAGATTTTGCAAGAGCTGGTGCATCATTAATACCATCACCTACCATCGCTACTCTCTTCCCTTGTTTTTGTAAATCCTCTACAATTTTAGCCTTATCCTCTGGCAATACTTCCGCAAATACATGGTCAATATGAACTTGCTTTGCAATCGCTTCAGCTGTACGTTGATTATCACCTGTTACCATGTATACTTCAATTCCCATTTGCTTCAGTGTTTCAATTGCAGCCGTAGAACTTTCTTTTACCGTATCGGCAACAGCGATTATTCCAGCAAGTTCCCCATCAATTGCGACAAGCATCGCTGTTTTACCTTGAAGCTCTAGTTTTTTCATCATTTCTTCATGCTGTGATATTTCTACTAATTGTTCATTCATCAATTTACGTGTTCCAACAAAAACCTTTTTGTTTTCAATATCCGCTCCAAGGCCATGACCTGGAATTGCTGAAAAGTGCTGTAACTCTTTCACTTGTATCTCATTTTGTTTTCCATACTCAACAATCGCATTGGCTAACGGATGTTCAGAAGCACTTTCCGCTGAAATCGCATAATCCAGCATACCTTCTTGAAATTCTAATACATCGGTAACTTCTGGCTTCCCTTTTGTTACTGTTCCTGTTTTATCCAGCAACACTGCATTGATCTTATGTGTTCCTTCTAGATATTCACCTCCTTTAAAGAGAATACCCTTCTCTGCTCCTTTTCCCGTACCAACCATAATCGAAGTTGGTGTAGCCAAACCTAGTGCACATGGACATGCAATGACAAGAATCGCAATTCCTACTTCCAATGCTTTTGGTAAATCTCCTGGTGTTATAAAGAAATACCATACAATAAAGGCAACTACAGCGATCGCTACAACAATAGGAACAAAAATCCCCGAAATGATATCTGCTAATCTTTGAATAGGTGCTTTAGATCCTTGCGCTTCTTCAACAATTTTAATAATGCCTGCTAATGCTGTGTCTTTTCCAACTTTCTCAGCTTGAATGGTCAGCATTCCATTTGCATTAATCGTCGCTCCAATAACAGAATCTCCTTCTTTTTTATCCACTGGAATAGATTCTCCAGTAATCATAGATTCATCAACAGAAGATACCCCCGAAATCACGATACCATCTACCGGTATTTTTTCGCCGGGTTTTACAATCATGATATCTCCAATCACAACTTCTTCTAACGGCACTCGCACCTCTTGACCATTACGAACAACAAGTGCATCTTTCGCCTGTAAACTTAGCAATTTAGAAATCGCTTCAGTTGTACGTCCTTTTGCCAATGTTTCAAAGTACTTTCCAACTAAGATTAATGTAATCAAAACAGCACTTGTTTCAAAATAAAGATCTGGACTGTAGTTTGCATTTCCTAATGTTTTCAATGCCTCATATAGACTGTAAAAGTAGGCTGCTGATGTTCCTAAGGCAACTAAAACGTCCATATTTGCACTTTTATTTCGAAGCGCGCGATAAGCACCTAAATAGAAATGCCCTCCAATATAAAACTGCACTGGCGTTGCTAATAAAAGTTGAAACCACGGATTCATAAGAATATGCGGCATTGGTAATCCGGTATCGAATGGCAAATGTCCAAGCATTGTATAAAGTAAAGGTAAGGACAAAAGAATTGAAATAATCAGTTGACGCTTTTTCGCCTTAATGATTTCTTCTTTTCTATCTGAACGCTTTTCATTCTCGTTGCGTATTTGCCCCTTATATCCAATTTTCTTTATCTTTTCGACAATACTTTCTGTTGAAACTAAACCTTCATTGTATTCGACAACGGCGCTATTGGTAGCTAAATTAACAGTGGTCTGTGAAACGCCTTCCATTTTATTTAATACTTTTTCAACTCGAGTGGCACAAGCTGCACATGTCATCCCTTCAATATCAAGGGTAACTTTTTCTGCCGATACACCATACCCTAATTTTTCAATTTTCTCTTTTATATTAGAAATTTCTTGCTGCGATAAATCATATTGAATACTCGCCTTTTCCATCGCTAAGTTTACGCTAGCTTCTACCCCATCCATTTTATTCAGTACTTTTTCAATCCGAGTAGCACATGCTGCACATGTCATTCCTGTTATTCCAAGCGTAACATGTTTTTGACTTTCCATCTTATACCCTCCTATTTTGAAAATTGCTTAATTACGTTCATCAATTCTTGGATTGATTCATCTCCATTTCCCTCATGAATTGCCTTTGCAACGCAATGCTTTGTATGACGCTCCAATAAAGAAAAACCTACTTTATTTAATGCCGCATTTATCGCCGAAATTTGAATTAAAATATCAACGCAGTAACGGTTATCCTCAACCATCTTTTGTACACCACGCACTTGCCCTTCTATACGTTTTAAACGTTTCATCACACTTTGGATTTCCTCTTCTGTTCGAGGAACCATTTTTTGATCTATATGATTTCCTTCGCAATGATCCATTCCTATCACCTCATGTATTGTAATACCAATCTTTATATACATTATACGGGTAGGGGGTATATAAAGCAACTGGCTATAAGTATATTTTGGAAATTTTTTTGAACAACATATAGATTTATTTTTTATTAAGCATTCTCATTAGAATCTCTAGATTATTTAATATTCACCATAATTATCCAAACTTATTTCCTCTTTATATAAAAAAGTATTCGCTTTTCTTAGCAGATTCTTTTCCACAAAATTATTACTACATTTCCCTTTTTGTGTCCTTTTTCTACGTATCTATGAGCCTCAGAAATTTGTTCCAATGGATAGCATCTATATAAATCCATTTTAATTTCTCGACATAGAGGTTACTGTTATGTAGACTGTAACACAACCTGTGCTCGCTTTGCCCCCTTTGTTTTAAAACATCGCATGTGGCAGGAAAAGGCACTGACCGCTCCTATGCACAGCCAGATGCTCTCGTCCTCCCCTAAAAATGTTAGCTTGATGGGCATGCCTCAGTACTCCTAATCGTAGTTACCAATTTGATAGATACGTTTTTAATTTCAAATATAACCCATAATTTGGTATTATTTGTATGCGGAATATTTTATTTGTACGAAAGGAGTAATTAGATGTTTTTACAAAAATATAAGGGTTTGATTCTAGGGATACTTGGTGCTGTCCTAGGGATACTATCCTTTGTTTATCTTAAAGATTTAGATTATATATAAGACGTGTCTTAAGTTATTTTCTGTAACATTAATAATCATAGGATGGGTTATTGCCTGTGATTCGAACCATTTCTATAAAA
Source organism: Bacillus sp. S10(2024) (assembly GCF_050473865.1). Classification (NCBI taxonomy): domain Bacteria; kingdom Bacillati; phylum Bacillota; class Bacilli; order Caryophanales; family Bacillaceae; genus Bacillus; species Bacillus sp. S10(2024). Next base: position 1,719,770 of record NZ_JBFLUR010000002.1, read on the forward strand.
AAGAGGAGAATAACAACGTATAGGTATTACATTTTTATAAAAACCTGTTCGCAAATGGCTAAGCAAACAGGTTTAGCCGTATGGCACCCAAAAGTAAAATATGGGATAAAAAATTAAAAGATGTTGGATCTCATGTAAAGCCATCTTTCTTTTAAGGTATCTCGATTGTACCCCGTATGGAGATGATCGGTGGAAACCAAGTGATCTTTGGTAAGTCCAGTGATAGTAATATAACAGGAATGAAGATGATTGTTCCTACGAAAGATGGAAAAAGTGTATATCAAATAGTAATCACCGTTAGTATTTTAAATAAGGCTGAATTAGAAAAGGTTATGCTTTCCATACTGAAATAGAAAATAGTGTTCTAGTTTTTCTTGACCAGGTCAAAATATGAAAACTATAGAGAGAGGAAATAAAATGAATATAGTGAACTTACGTCCTAAACAGCGGTCTAAGTATCGTATTATACTAGGAACATGGTATTACTCTACAAAGAGGTACATCCAGTGGTTAGCAGACGGAAAAACATATGCAAAAACTTTACAACAAGAAAAGTTACCCTGTACAGCGATTCAGCACCGAACGATACTACTTCGTAAGCTCAAGGATGTAGATATGTGGTATCAACAGAATAAAGTTGTTAATTTAAAAATCGCCATTAAACAGCTAGATGGTATCGTCATTAGACCGGGAGAAACATTCTCTTACTGGCGTTTAATAGGTAAGCCTACTAGGAGAAAAGGGTATGTAGAAGGCATGATATTACACTATGGATCTTTTCAAGCGGGCATTGGAGGGGGACTTTGTCAGCTTTCAAACTTAATATATTGGATGACCTTACATACACCACTGACAGTAACAGAGCGATATCGTCATAGCTTTGATGTCTTTCCTGATTCTAAGCGGACCCAGCCGTTTGGAAGCGGAGCGACTTGTTCCTATAATTATTTAGACCTACAAATTAAAAATGAAACGGACCAACCGTATCAACTTCACCTTTATATCACAGATAAACATTTAGTTGGTGAATGGAGAACAGCCTATCCGCAGCTTTATCAATATGAAGTTTATGAAAAAGAACACTCAATCCAATCTGCATACTGGGGTGGTTATATACGACACAATGTTATTCAACGTAGAGTATATAGCCAACAGAAACAGTTTGTAGAAGATCAATATGTAACGGAGAATCACGCTATAATGATGTACGAACCATTATTAGCTTGTAATAACGAGGAAAATGGAGATTAATATAGCACACCAACAGTTTATCCGGTTCTGGTGCGAAAAATAATGTCATTGTGTACACTGAAATTATGCATAAAAAAGTATGTCACTCTTTCTCGTTAATATAAAAGAATAGTAACGTGCTTTTAACTTCAAGAATAGTCTAAAATCCTTAGCTTGATGGATGTGGGGTATCGTCATATTGCTATCAACTTAAGAAATACACTCTCCCCAAATCGAAAGAAATGAGCTGAATTCTCATAAATAACTGTAGAGATATAAAATTTTTGTTTTAGGAAACAACCAATTTCTTAAGTTGATGGGCATGGGGTATCACCAGCATTTCAGTTAAAATCTCCTAACCAAACAGAGATTTTAGACCAATGTTTACAAGAAGAAGTAAAACAAGCATTAGAAAAATTAAAAGAAAATAAATAGTTTCTTTTTCTATTAACTATTAAGTATACAAAAGCCAATTACGCTCGAACTATACCCTATAAAATAGACAATTGAATAAAGGCTTTAAAACTTAAGTACTTAAAAGATGGTTTCGGTATATACCGGAATCATTTTTTTCATGTCCTTTGATAGCGATGAACATTGTAAACAAAAAGCATAATTCACGGAACAATCACAACCACTATATCAAAACTTTGTTGCTACTATTTTTCATGCATGTAAATAACCATGACAAAACACTCTATTTCTTCTATACTTGATAAACACTTGATTTATGCATTATATACATGAATAACCTAGCACTATTTTTCCTAATGTAATATAATTTGCACAAAGGCAAAATTTATGTTCAAATAAAAGAAATATAGTTTACGTATTTGCATTTACTAAAATAAATAAAACAAATTGCATCAAGTTAACAAGCAAAAGGGGAAACAAAATATGACAGAAAACACAAAAGAACGTGAACATCTTCCGCCTAATAATAGGACAATGCAATCGGCACAGTTAGCTTTAAGCGGTGAAACAAAAGGGTTGAAACGATTATTACCTTTTTTAGGCCCCGCTTTTATCGCGTCTGTTGCTTATATTGATCCAGGGAATTTTGCCACGAATATTGCAGCAGGGTCCCAATACGGTTATTTACTACTTTGGGTTATCCTTGTTTCAAATTTAATGGCAGTGCTAATTCAATCCTTATCAGCCAAATTAGGAATCGCCACTGGGAAAAATCTTCCTGAAGTTGCTCAGGAGCATTTTCCAAAACCTGTTTCCATTGGTTTATGGATACAAGGTGAATTAGTAATTATGGCAACTGATCTTGCTGAGTTTATCGGTGCTGCTTTAGGATTAAATTTATTATTTAATATTCCACTGCTACCCGCTGCACTCATTACAGCAGTAGGTTCATTCATTATTCTAGAGTTTCAACGCAGAGGATTTCGTCCACTAGAAGCAGTCATTACTGGCATGGTCTTTATCGTTGTTATTGCTTTTGGCGTCCAAGTGTTTTACGCAAAGCCAGAACTAAGTCCTCTTCTATCAGGGCTTTTCGTTCCTCACTTTCAAGGTGTAAATAGCATTTTACTGGCAGCAGGAATTTTAGGCGCAACCGTTATGCCACATGCAATTTATTTGCATTCTGCTTTAACACAGAGACGTGTAGTAGGAACAACAGATGCAGAGCGAAAACAAATTTTCCGCTTTGAATTTATCGATATTGTAATCGCAATGGTCATTGCTGGAGCAATTAATGCGAGTATGTTAATTGTAGCAGCTTCCTTATTCTTCAAAAATGGACTACATGTCGAAGATTTAGATGTCGCTTTTCATGAATTTGGCCATCTAGTCGGACCTGCATCAGCAGCTCTTTTTGGAATTGGTTTACTAGCTGCCGGTTTATCCAGTTCTTCCGTTGGTACGATGTCCGGTGATATTATTATGCAAGGATTTATCCGTATGCAAATTCCTTTATATGTGCGACGATTTATTACAATGGTTCCACCGCTTGTTATTATTGCATTAGGTGTGAATCCAACTCATGCCCTCGTAATGAGTCAAGTCGTTTTATCATTTGGAATTGCATTTGCATTAATTCCACTTATTGTCTTTACAAGTAAAAAAAGTATTATGGGTGGTCTTGTCAATCATCGTGTTACAACAGCACTTGCATGGATAATTGCGGTATTAATTATCGCTTTAAATATATTTTTGTTGTATCAAACATTTGTTGGTTAAGAAAAAAGAGAATGTCTACAACTCTAAATGATTAGAGTTGTATGGCATTCTCTTTTTTTGTTTTAGTATGTATAAGGAAAATAATGATTTCAAATTGGTGAAATGACATCGCCCGTCGGTACATCTCTTCCACCTTTTGTGCGAATCCCACCTTTGGGCATAGATCGTCCGTCTATATCGCGAAAATATAATGGTAATCCTTCAGTAAGAAACATACTCGTCTTAGATGGATCTTGCCGTTGATGATGAATGTGTAAATGCGGCTCACTAGAACTTCCAGAGTTACCAACACGAGCAATTACTGCTCCTTCTTCTATGTGTTGTCCTGCCCTCACTTTGACAGATCCCTGTTTTAAGTGAGCAAGAACAAGATATGTTCCTGTCTCATCTAACCGTATATAAATATGATTACCTACCATAGACTTAAAATTCTCATTTCCTGGTGTTAAATCAGCTTCTGAATCTTTTACAGATATCACCACTCCTGAAGCAGGCGCTATTACCTCCACTCCGTATATGCCATAATCCTTTAATTGTGAACTTGTTACTCCTTTTTGTTGAGCAATAATATCATACGCCCAACGTTGATTTGGCTCGATAGCATGGTAATTTGTTTGAAGTCGATCTCCTCCCCACCCTATCCGAACAGTTTCATTAAACGGAAGTCGAATTGTTACTTTCGGTGTAGCCAAATCAACATTTATTGGATAAGCGATTTGTCCAATTCCAACAAACCAGCATGCCGGCCAAGCTGCTGCTGTGGATAGAATAAAAATCGTAACGGTTGTTTTATGTATTTTACTTCTAGAAAACCATTTACCCACTATTACACATAATGTAATTATTACAATAACGAAACCTACTATACTAAAAGCTTGCATTCCCCACCAAGCAAAAACAGAAACAATACCAGTAGCTAAATAAACAGAACACCACCCTACCACTAATACTGTAATAAAAATCATTATTATCCATTTCTTCCACATCGTATTCCCTCCATTTGTCATGTCTCATATTAAGATCGTACAAAATAATAATTACGACATTTGAAAGAAATACTTACAAATCTCTTACAGTTTTATTGAATATTGCGGCAAAATGAGTGTAAATACTGTTTCCTTGTCATCGCTACATGCGGTAATATCACCTTTATGTATATTGGCAATGCTTTTAGCAATAGCAAGTCCCATTCCTTTTCCACCAGTATGAGCACTTCGTGACTTTTCTCCCCGATAAAATTTTTCAAATATATAAGGGATATCTTCTTGTGAAATTTTCTTCCCATAATTTTTAAAGCTTATCCTAACATCCCTATCCTCCTGAAAAATTAGCACATCAATTTTCTTTCCAGATTTCCCATAAAAAATGCTGTTGCTAATTACATTTTGCATTAATCTTACTAGTAAACTGATATCAGCTTCTATTTGTAAATCTTGATTACACTCTATATGAAAGGTCATTCTTACCACTTCTAATTGAGGAATAAAATCAATCATAACTTGTTCTACTAATTGTTTAGCTCCTACTATTTCTTTATGTAACTGAATTTCTCTATAATTAATATGACAATATTCAAGTAAATCATCTACTTGATTTTTCAATTCATGGCTTTTACGTTTTACAACTTCTACATATTGCTGACAGTTCTCTTTGTTCATATCAAGATCACGTTCTATTAAATCAACATAACCAATTAACGATGTTACTGGTGTCCGCAAATCATGAGAAATATTACTAATCATCTCATTTTTCATCTTTTGTGCGGATTTCTCCTTTTCAATTGAACCTTTCAAACTGTTTGTCATTTTATTAATATTTGTTGCAAGTTGTCCTATTTCATCATTCTTCATTGTCTGTATCTGTACATCTAAATTCCCCATGCTAATTTCTTTCACATTTTGATTAATTTCTTCTAATCTCGTTATCATATTCTTTGATAATAGATAGAAAAAGAATGAAATGAAAATAAGAAAAACAACAAAATATAGAAAAGAATACTTCTCCTCTAATTCCGCTGTATTTTCATATACATGATTAATAGCATTTTGAAAGAACACAATACATAAAGTCGCTAATACAATACTGCATATAAAAATGAAAAAAAGCTTCATTCTTAACCCTTGAAATAATTTAGCTTTCAATTTTATATCCTACTCCCCATACATTTTGGATAAATTTTGATTCTTTCGGATTCACTTCTATCTTCCCTCTTAATCTTGCTAGATGGACCATCACAGTATTATTGCTTTCATACGCTGTTTCTCGCCAAACACTTTCATAAATTTCTTCTAGTGTAAATACGCGGTTTGGATGTGTTACCATCAGATGCAAAATCTCATACTCTGTCTTTGTAAGATTAATATGTTCTCCATATAACAGTACCTTTCTAGAAGCTTCATCTATTTCTAATCCCCTTATTTGAATCTTCCTTTCAAGCATGTGTACCGGAGTTTGGTTTAAGTATGTATATCTTCTTAACTGCGCTTTTACTCGTGCTACCAGCTCAATTACACTAAATGGCTTCCCAATATAATCGTCTGCCCCTGTACTTAATCCAATAACTTTATCTACATCCGTTGATTTCGCACTTAAGAACATAACAGGTATATTATAATTTTCTCGTATTCTCCTGCACACTTCAATTCCATCCATCGTTGACATCATAATATCAAGGATTGCCAAATCAATATCATGTTCCAAAAATAACTGTAATGCTCGTTCTCCGTTATAAGCTTTTACAACTTTGTAGCCTTCTTGCTGTAAATACACTTCAATCATTTGAACAATATCCTTATCATCATCCACGACTAATATAGATTGTTGTTTCATACTTCATCCTCTTTTTCGTTTGAAATATTTTCCATAACTTCATAGTATCATGTTCATAACATAAAAACTTCTAAATATTCTAAACTCCAAACAATCTATATCCATTTTGATCAACATATAAGTCACTTCTATGCATGACCAAATGCTCATGCCCACTTAAAAAGGTTTATTTGCTTAAATGCTATAAAAAAATAGCTAAGGCTTATCTAAAGCGCTTAGCTATTTAATCTCTTAATCTATTTCTCTTTTCCACTTATATAAGCATGTTTATACGTATAAACACCGCCAAATTGATGCTTTTCAATACCTTTTACATATTCCTTTTGAAGGTATGCTGAGCCAGTATGGTAAAGCGGTGCAATAGCAGTGTCTTGTAATAAGATTTTTTCTGCTTCTTGCATGGCTTTCCAGCGTTTTTTCTCTTCTAATACAAGATCATTTTTCGCATTATTTATAAGTTCATCATATTGCTTATTAGAATAATTCATTTTATTATTTAGATTATCTGTCGTAAATAATTCTAAATAACTAATCGGATCTTTGTAATCCGGTCCCCATATAAACATCGATATATCATACTGTCCTGTTTGTTCAAGTTGTAATTTTTGTTTAAATAGTTGCGGTTTTATTTTTATTGTTAATCCTTTTAAATTCTTTTCAAGTTCTCCTTTTATATATTCCGCTATCTGCTTTGCTTGGTCCTGTTCAAATGTTAAAAATTCAAGTGTTATCTGTTCTACACCGAGCTCTTTTTTCGCATCTTCCCAAAGTGTCTTTGCCTTTTCAATATTATATACGGCAAGATTACCGTTTTCTTTTCTAAAATCTTTTCCATCTTTTTCATTTTTATAACCTTCTGGTACAAGTCCTTGAGCTGCTGTTGAACCGTTGTTGAGAAAATGATCTACTACTGCTTCTTTATTTAAAGCCATAGAAATCGATTGTCGTAATTTTGTGTTTGCTAGTGCAGAATTCTTTTGATTAAATCGCAGCATAGCTATAGCAGGGTCTTCCGTTGTATGAAAGTCACTTTTCCCTTTATATTTATCAACAAACGAAGAGTTAATTGGTGTACGATCGACACCACCAGTTTCATACAAATTAACAGATGTCGCTGTATCTTTTACAATGTGAAAATTAATTTCTTCTAATTTCACGTTATTTTTATCCCAATATGTATCATTTTTCTTCAACTTAAATTCTTGTTCATGTTTCCATTCCGATAATACAAATGGACCATTGTAAATCATATCTTCTGATTCTAACCCATACTTATTTCCTTTTCCCTCAACAAACGATTTGTGCTGTGGTAAATAAATAGGAAGTGTCAATAAATTAAGGAAGTATGGAGCTGGCTTCTCTAACTGTACCTCTAATGTAACATCGTCAATCGCTTTTACACCAAGTTGATCTACAGCTAAGGCTCCTTTATTTATTGCTTCTGCATTTTTTATGTAAAATAATATGTATGCATATTGTGATGCTGTTTTCGGGCTCACTGAACGCTGCCATGAATAAACAAAATCATTTGCCTTTACAGCATCCCCATTCGACCATTTCGCACCTTTACGCAAATGAAAGATATATGTTTTTCCATCTGTACTTTTTTCAAAAGATTTTGCAACACCAGGCACTGGATTATCTTTCTCATCAAGTACATATAGTCCTTCAAAAATATTTTGCATGACATGCGATGATGTACCGTTCATAGATTTCGCAGTATCTAAAGACGGAATTTCTTCTGATATCGTTACGTTTAATACTTGTTTTTCACTTACTTCCTTCTGTTTACTCGAATTATTACTACAAGCTGAAATCAATAAGGTGGTGGCAAGTATAATTCCCATCAGTAGTCGTTCATGTTGTTTCATAAATCGGCTCCTTTAATTTAATTATAAAGCGCTTTATATTATAACAGAATAATTATCTTAAAAGTGTTACATTTCACCGAATTTTTATTCTTCCAAATATAAACAAGAAGTCTATTCTTTCATTTAATGAAAGGATAGACTTCTCTTATTACTTACATATTCAATCCTTGTTTATAGCGGCTTGCTTCAAAAATAATACGCTCTTCATCTAACGTTTTACATTCACCGTTCCAGACAATATGTTTTCCATTAATAACAACATCTGAAACGTCTTTTCCACTTGCTGCGTATACAAGATGTGACAAGACTTCTTCTGCAGGTTGTAAATGCGGCTTTTTAGATGGATCAATTGTAATAAAATCGGCACACTTGCCTACTTCTAATGACCCTGTTTGACCCATCCCGATTACCTCTGCTCCTACTTTTGTTGCTAATGTGAGAAGTGTTTCAACAGGTAATGTTGTCGCGTCTTTATGAACACCTTTTTGCAATAAAGTCGCAATGCGCATTTCTTCAAACATATCTAAATTGTTATTAGAAGCAACACTATCTGTTGCAATTCCGACTTTTATACCGTTCTCTAACATTGCGCTAACGTCCGCGATACCTGATCCTAATTTTAAATTACTAATCGGATTATGAGCAACGCGCACATCATGTTCCGCTAAGAAAATGCGCTCATTATCATTCAGCACAACACCGTGGGCAATTACTGTCGGTCTTTGGAACAATCCACAATCTGCTACATACTCTACTGGCCGTTTTCCATATTGTGCTTCAATATCTTGAACTTCACGATCTGTTTCAGAAAGATGAATATGGACCATCGTCTTATTTTCCACTGCAATTCGTGCGCACTCTTCTAACATTTCCGTAGAACATGCATACGGACTATGAGGAGCAACCATCGTTGTTAACATACCATCTTTATTGGCATAACGCTTCACATACTTCTCCGCTTCCTGAATTGCCTTCTTTTCATCTTCTTTCGTTCCAAAGCTAAATAATGTTCGAGAAACAGCAGCGCGCATGCCACTTTTACGAACAGCTTCCATAATAGAATCCTGATCTACTCCAATTGGATTAAACATATCAGAAAATGTTGTTGTTCCGCTTTTCACCATTTCTAATAAGCCAAGCTCTGTGCTCGCAACAGCAAGTTCTGGTGTAAATTGACTTTCGAGCGGCCAAATTCTCGTTTCAAGCCATGGCTTTAAAAGCATGTCATCACCTATGCCACGCAAAATGCTCATCAAGACATGCGTATGCGCATTCACCAAACCTGGCAATACCCATTTTCCATGAAGGTTAATGACTTGATCCACTTCTTTTCCGCTTGGTAATTCTCCTGATTGTACTTCTATAATTCGATCATCTTCTACAATGATATATCCATTTTTCAACACTTCATTTTTTTCATTTAAAGTCACGATTGTAGCGCTTACATATGCTGTTTTCAAAAGAATTTCCCCTCTCGACTCTTTTAGAAATAAATATCCTCTTCAAATAAGTTACTACCGTTATAGTAACTTATTTATCGATAAGAGTCAAAAGATAATTAATACAAGATACATTCCTTTATATGGATACGAACCTTTTGTTTTAAAGCATCATATTGTATTTCATTTGTATCTGCAAATGCTTCTTTTCTATTAGAAAGAACGTCCATATATGTAATCTCTTCAAAAAATTGTGATGCTGTAAAATCATACCTTTTACCGTTGATTCTGTTATAAAAATGCCACCCTTCAGAAACTTTCGTTTTCATGATCTCTCCTCCAAAGAAATCATTGATTAGTAATGCTGTTACACCACATTGCCCTTTCGCTGGATTGTCTAGTGTCCATTTTGTGCTTGTCTCTTTTGACCAAGATTGAAACAAAACCTCTCTCATCTGTTCTATTACCATATACATCATACTTAGCATCTCCTAACTGAATTCAAAATATCTAATGAAAATTAATTTACACATCATACCGCAATAGTGGCAATACACGATTTTTAAAAACAGTAGAAGGGGTTTCTCCTATTAATTTCGCTCCCATTTTTACATAATACCCTTTCGCATTTGGATCACTATCAATCGTAAAACTCTTTATATTTAACTCAACTGCTTTTTGAACAACGCTTTCCCAAAGAATTCTTCCATAGCCTTTTCCTTTGTATGTTGGGTGTAGATATAGAAAATCAAGACTGTCTACTTCTTTTCTCAGAAAAGAAAAAAAGCCGATTATTTCTTGGTTTTCTTCTAAAATGTACACATAATTATTCTTCATATATTGTTCTGTAATTGTTAAGTCTTCCTTACACGCCAATATAAATTCTTCACTATAATCCCAAGTTGCTTTTGAGGATAATGCGACGTTACTTAGCTTATTTGCTTCTTTTAAAAATGCTTCCCTAACAATCATTGATTTCTCCCCTTTTGCTCTCGTATAGATACAGAAAATAAATTTCTTTTATTTCCGAATATTCATTGTAACATCATTTTATATTCTCAAAAAACAACCTATGCAATAATCACTTTACTTGTGAGGTACAAAATGTAAAATAACACACTATTTTTTAGTACAAATTTTAAATAATCCACGAGTAAATTCACACAAAAAAAGAACTTGGAAACTCTTCCAAGCTCTTTATAAATTCAACTGTGTTCTTCTTTATCTAACGCCACTTAATAATTATCAACGAACTGAGAGTAATCATAAACATTCAGCAATATGAATAACCTCTTTAATAACAAAATCAATTTCTTTATTGTCTTTAATGATAAATAAATGATCTGCCTCACCTTCTGTTGGATCTGTTACATCTTCTTTTAGGGATTCAGACTGTTGCCGAACAAGCACTTCCTCAAAATTAGAGTACGCACCTCTAAATATATTAGTACTTCGTCCACTTTGAGTAACTCGTTTTTGAAGAATATCATCTGGAATATCAAAATGAACCAAGATACGGACAAACTCATCTTTATGAAACAATCCTTCAAGCAAATACAATCGTCCATTTCAACTTCGATTTGAGTTGCAAATAATAAGATTTAAATCAGTGTGCTCTTTGGCATAATCGACAATTAGCTTCGAGAGAGCATGTTTAAGAATATTAGGTCCTCGTTTTGGTTGTAAACTCTTATAATAAGTGTTTATAAATTCAGCGTGGTTATCTTGGTCCATAACAAATGAGTTATTTAACTTTTTTTCTAGAACTCTTGCAAATGTAGTTTTCCCACTATGCGTTTTACCTACTGTAATAATTACTAACCTTTTCATCACTTCAATCTCCATTGTCTAACACACAGCTAATACCACTCATAATTGTTGAACCTTTTTCTGTTACAAACCGCTACTGTATATGCTTGTCTAACCAAGAAATCACATCTTGGAACACTTCCTGTCTGTTTACCTCATGGAGCATTTCATGCCTTCCATTCTCATACAAACGAATTGTTACATCTATGACACCGCATTTTTTATACATGTCATACACTTCTTGTACACCTTTTCCCATGTTTCCAACTGGATCACGGTCTCCCGAAAAAATATAAATAGGTAAATCTTTTGGTGTTTTCTTATATGCTTCAAGCTTGTTCACAGTTAGCACACCGTTAAATAATTCACGGTAAAAACTCGTTGTACAAATAAACCCACATAATGAGTCTTCTATGTATCTATCAACTTGATTCGTATCAGATGACAACCAATCAAACTTCGTACGGTTTGGCTTAAAATGTGAATTAAAATTACCAAATGATAAAAAGTTCAGCATCGGACTTTTCGCTTTTACACCTCGAAGTTTCATTTCCACGGTTGCTACTTTATGACCAATGACTCCCAAAAGTCCCGGATTCCCTCCCGTTGCTGAAATAAGAAATCCATTATATAATTCACCGCGAATCTGCACAGCACGCCTTGATAAAAAAGAACCCATACTATGTCCTAATAAGAAAAGTGGACAGCTATATTTCTTACGAATTAACTCTGAAACATAAATCACGTCAGAAACAGCTTGATTCCAGCCCACATTCGGCTCAAAATGGCCGTAATCTTCTTCCTGCTTTACTGTTTTTCCATGTCCCCGATGATCATGAGCATATACCCCATATCCAGCATCTAACAATGATTCAATACATTCTATATATGCACCAGCATGTTCCGCCATACCATGTGCAATTTGGACAATCCCACGAGGTTTATTTTCTGGTAACCATTGACGTAAATAAATTTCCGTTCCATCCGACGTCATTACGAATCCTTCTTGTCTATTCATTTTGACTCCCCCAAGCCTATAATCTATTTCACAACAATATGAATCTATCCCCCACAAAATGAACCATGATTCATTTTTCTTCCTATAAATTATATGTAAAAGCTTTCCTTATTACAAATCATGAGATTTTCATTTCTGCCACTTCATTCTTGACGAAACAATTTTAAAGTTATATAGTTACTTACATAAAGTAATTAAATTATCGGAGGTAATAATTATGATGCCATCATTATTTTTAGCACATGGTTCTCCTATGCTAGCCATTCAAGATACAGACTATACAGGTTTTTTACAAACACTTGGTGAAACATACAAACCAAAAGCAATTGTCATTTTTACAGCTCATTGGGAAAGTGAGATTTTAACGATTTCTTCTTCAAACAATGCATATGAAACAATTTATGATTTTGGCGGCTTTCCTTCTGAATTATATGAAATCAAATATTCTGCAAGAGGTTCATCAACCATTGCAACAATGTTAGAAGAGAAATTTAAAAACCGAGGGATTGCCGTTCAAAAAAATATAACACGCGGATTAGATCATGGTTCTTGGACACTCCTACACCGTATGTATCCAAACGCTAATATACCTGTCGTTCAAATCTCAGTAAATCCATTCCTCCCTGCAAGAGAGCAATATGAAATTGGAAAAGCCATTCAGGGACTTGGAAAAGAAGATATTTTAGTCATCGGCAGCGGTGTTACGGTGCACAATTTACGGATGCTAAAATGGGAACAAACTATACCTGAACCATGGGCTGTTGCATTTGACGAATGGCTCATTGATCAAATTCAGAATAACAATACAGAGGCCCTATTCAACTGGGAAGATGAAGCTCCCCATGCACGTTTAGCTGTTCCAAGAGCAGAACATTTTGTTCCTCTATTCATTGCAATGGGAAGTGGCAATGAAAAGCCAAAAATAATTCATCGCAGCTATGAGTTTGGAACTTTAAGTTATCTTTGTTTACAATTTTAATTACTATGTATACAAGTAAAAAACGACATACCCCTTTTCTTTTGAGAGGGGCGAGAGCATCTAGCCGCGCATAGAAACGGTCATGGTCTTTTCTTACCACATGTCATATTAAAACAAAAGGAGTAAGCAAGTAGCGGTCATATTGCATTCTGCGTAGCAGTGACTTATATGGATATTGGCAAAGTGTTTATGAAAGATGTCGATAAAGACGAAAATGTAATTAAAACTTACTCTAAAGCCGAAATAAAACAGATACAACAACCAACGCAACAGCAGAAGCAAAACGGTCTTCGCCAAAACATGAACGGGTACAGTTTAAACGCGTACCCGTTCGGCGCAATGTCCTTTAGTAGTTACAAATGGATTTGGGGAGGTACTATGTTTTATCGCTCTAATACTATATATATATACAAGAAACAGAACGAGTGAGCTGGCTACCAATAATTCATATATGAGAGAAGCACGCATTTGGGGTGCGTTTGACGGCGGTATGTCAATCGTTGTTAATCCAACATTTAATCGGATATGCAAATTATTATAACCCTAAATTCCTCAACTACGACGGCGGGACTATCTATCTCAACGAGGGAATAGTTTATTATGGGTAGCCCCGTATTTCACTAAATCGCTAGGTAACGTGCCAAAATGGACTAAATATGTATAACGGATTTATTATTTAAAAAGTAAAGCTGGTCCTGTAAAGGTTTGTGTTAAGCACAAATCATCTTCATCCATTTTCTCAATTTCTTGATACTCAATCTCATTTCTTTGATAGAATTTTTTCCAGAAAGCCACTGCTCTCGAATTGCTTTTTAATTGGGCCACATAATATGTTCCCATGTGTTGTTTGAAAATCTCTAAAATGGCTTGATCCGCTATTTGTTTTCCTCTATACGACTTTAATAAGAAAAAATCGTTAATACAAAAGTCTGTTTCTGGGGCCGTAAATGGTACTTTCGCTAATAGGATAAAGCCAACATATCTTTCCTCATATTTAATGAAATACGGGATAAGCTCCTCACGAGTACAAATAAGTTCAAAAGCATCAAATTCAAAAAATCCATTTTCATTTGGATGAAGGGTAGGGGAGAATTCAGATAAATCATGTAAGTATAGGGCATAGAAATTCTTTAATTTTTCTAGCTGTTCTGTGGATACAGCTTCTAATGTAACGTTCATTTTAATCCCATCCTTTTTAAAAATAATTTTTTTGCAATGTAAAAATAAAGCATTCCTCCATATTCTTTAAGTGTTTCCACTAAGTTTTGTACGTTCTCTTTAAATTGAAACCCAAGCTTTTCTAATATTTTTCGGTACTCTGCATCTAGACGGTAAATCCGTTGATCAAAGCAAAAAACTTTATCAATTTCTTTTTTATTTTCTAACGGAAACTTCCTTATCAAAGCGAACAAATTTACTCTGCACTTTCATTCCAGCTGTTTCGTATACGCGAGGTGCGCCTGTCATATTCTCAGAATCTACATGTAGATGAACTTTTGTAATCCCTTCTTGGTGTAATTGACCAAATGCATGATGTAATAGTGCTAATCCCAATCCTTGTTTACGCCTAGAACGACTTACACCTAAGTGAGTAATTTCAGCTTTATTGTCAGTGCCCTTTTTACTAAAGATAAAACCAACTACTTCATCTCCATGCATCGCTAGTGACCATAATGTAGGATGGAAGCCCTCTCTTTCGGTACGTTCCAAAAACTCTTCTAGCGTAGAAGGATGCGAATTCCAGTGGTCTGCAAAGGCTTCATTAAAAGCTTGATGCAACCTTTCATCGTCCACACCTGATATGTAATGTCGTACAGTAATATCTTTTGGCCATAATGGTGATGAAACATTTGATTTTAATTCAATTCCCATCCCCCACCAAATACGAGTTGGAATAAAACCAGCTTCTTCTAATATTTTTTCCTCATAGTTATTATTTGCTTGTGTTACAATCATACCGTCCAAGCTAGGTGAATACTCTACGAGCTCCGTAGCACGCTCTTCAAGCTTCGACCATAATGAATATTCAATGTCTTGATTAATATAATCAGGATTTATGAATACAGCAGAAGGAAATTGTCTTTCATTTCCAGTAAGAATTCCGTATCCGATTACATTTTCATCTTCATTTATAACTACATAAGAGCTCTTACTCACATCAATACCTTTCCATGAGTTGATAATATTCTCTTCTGTTGTATCAATTTCACCGTAAATAGCTTGATCATAAGTTCTTCTTGTGTAGTTGCTCTAACAAATAGACCATTCACTAAGTTCCTCATAAACTCCATCTTCCTTCCTGAAAAGACGAATAAATCTGAATATTATCATTATAAAACAAGATACTATTGTCCTTAAAGAGAAATTTCTATTTTCATTTTAATTTTAATAAAATCCCCTTCAAATCTAGCGTTCCACAAATTTGTAACATCATCGAATGATAATAATTCATACCTTTTCCTCCAATCCCCCTCTTGTTCTGAGCGAGCCGCTTCCGCTTTTCTTTATAAGTCGACATGACCTGCTCTCGCTTTTTCCTTTTGTTTTAAACCTCGCATGTGGCAGGAGAAAGCCCCTACCGCTTCTATGCATGGCCAGATGCTCTCGTTCTCCCCTATAAGGAAAGGGGCTTTTATGTCGGTTTTTCAATTTGTATTTATATAGGACATTGCATTTCTCTTCATATTTTGACATTTTACTAAAAAATTCAATATTGCTACTTTTCTTAATATACATTGTCATTTAAAATTATAAGTAGAATTATAGATTTATAAAAAATCAGTATATGAAACTCCCCCATTGTTCTAATGAAACCTCTCGTGTTACCTTAATATCAAAATCACTAATAATTAATATTTAAATATACTTCAAAATTAATGTTGCTAAATATTATTAACTTTATAAGGAAAGGACTACTTATGAAAATTCGCAAAAGAACATTACTAAAACGCACGATAGTATTAGCCGTACTTTTTACCCCGATAGTCTTATTGATCAACTATGCGCTAAGTTCAGAAACGAAAAATGAGCAAAATACAGGGATAAAAAATAAGCAAACAGCACAAGGAAAAGAGCAAACAAAAAAACCGAAAGAAGATCCTGAGATTACTCTTACATTCTCCGGTGATACAATGTTTGATTGGCAATTGCGCCCTGTTATTCAAAGTAAAGGTGCTGATTATCCATTTCAGCATGTAAAACCGGAAATAGAAAAAGCGGACTACTCATTTGTAAATTTAGAATCTGCGTTTACAACTCGCGAGAAAAAATATCCCGGCCAACTGTTTTGGATTAAAAGCGATCCTTCTACACTAAAAGCGATTAAAAATACAGGCTATGATATTGTTAATATTGGAAATAACCATACACTCGATTATTTTCAAGACGGCTTATTGGATACCATTTCACATGTTGAAAAAATGGGATTTCCGTATATCGGTGCAGGAAAAAATGCAAAAGATGCATATACAGCGAAAGAAGTTACAATTAAAGGTAAAAAATTTAAATTCCTCTCTTTCGTTCGTTTTATGCCCGATACTACATGGGTAGCTACAGATAACAAACCTGGTATTGCAAATGGTTACGATTTAAACCTTGTCACAAAAACAATTAAAGAACAAAAGAAAGATGCCGATTATATGATCGTGTATATGCATTGGGGCGTCGAAAAAACAAATCGTCCTGCTGCTTATCAAAAAGAATATGTACAAAAAATAGTAGAAGCAGGTGCAAATGCGATTGTAGGAAGCCATCCTCACTGGTTACAGGGCTTTGAATATTACGACAAAGTTCCTGTTGCATACTCACTTGGAAACTTTCTCTTCCCTGATTATGTAAAAGAACATAGTGCAGAAACTGGAGTTCTAACGATTAAATTTAAAGGAAACGACGTCCGCATGTCATTTAATCCTTATATGATTCGTAATAACCAAATCACGCCGCTTCAAGGTACAGAAAAACAAAATATGTTGCAATATTTACAGTCTATTTCCAACGATGTACAAATTAATCAAAATGGAGATATTATGAATAAACGTGCACAATAATTTTTTTACTAACCTTCCTGACTTTTCTCTTGCGGTGATTCAAAACATATACGATACTATATGAAACATATCAATTTAAGGGGATTAGATACGATGGAAGAAAAACAATATGAACTTGCAACTTTTGCAGGCGGTTGCTTTTGGTGTATGGTCAAACCATTTGATGAATTGCCTGGTATACATAAAGTCCTTTCAGGTTATGCAGGAGGACATGTTGAAAACCCAACATATGAAGAGGTAAAATCAGGGGAGTCTGGACATTTAGAAGTCGTTCAAATTACATTTGATCCTACTATATTCCCTTTTCAAAAGTTATTAGATTTATATTGGCCACAAATCGATCCAACAGATGATGGTGGCCAATTTTTCGACCGAGGTCCATCATACCGTACAGCAATTTTTTATCATAATGAAGGACAAAAAGAACTTGCTGAAAAATCGAAGTTAGCATTAGCAGAAAGCGGTATGTTTAAAGACCCAATTGTAACAGAAATTCGCCCAGCTGCTCCATTCTATGTGGCTGAAAAATATCATCAACATTTTTATAAAAAGAATCCAGAGAAATATGCACAAGAACGGAAAGAATCTGGTCGCGAAGAATTTATTAAGGAAAATTGGCAAAAGAATAATAAATAAACATTTTTTAAGACTGATGAAAAGTTGTTTCATCAGTCTTTTTAGACATTAATAATATATAATTCATGCCATATAAAAAGGATGATAAAAGATCACCCTTTTCTGTACTTATTTTCTCAATCTCTCAATAAAATCATTTAATTTATCCAGTGAAGTCATATTCTGATTACACACTATACTATCTTTACAAATATAGTTTCCCTTTTTAACAAAGGTACCAGGTACATCACCTTTTATTTCAACAAGAAACATTCCCACTTCTTCATGTTTATGGCACAATGAACAAATGCTTTTTTTGTTTATACTTTGAAATGTACCTTGCACACCTACAAGCTTATTATCTTTACGAGCTATTATGAACTTTCTGTTTGATCCTTTATCAATCCAACTTAGATAAGATGTCTCTTTCATATTGATTTCTTCCATTTCAGGCAGTTTAAGCTTTTTAGCCTTAGGAAATAATTTTTTTAATGTTTGCTCGGACATTTCTTGAAACGGTATGACATACGGCGATAACTTGAGCAAAAATGATTCTGCATCCTCTCTATTTTGAATCGTCAAAATCATATCCATTAATTCTTTTTGTTCATCTGTCAGATTTTCAAACAGATGTAGTACTTTTTCTATCGCCAGAGATTTCAGTGCTGCAATAACTCCCTTATCATTCGCAGTTGCATGTCCATTCACTAGAATATAAGCTTGTGATTTTATAAAATTGTATTGATCACTTCTAATAAAGGCTTTCATTTCTATCACTCCATACAAAATTGTTTATCTATTTTATATTTTATACAATGAATTTGCTTTATAAAATGCAGAAAATCATTTAGAAACAAACTTTACATAAAAAAGCACTACGTATTTATATAAAATACACAGTGCCAATGATTGATCTTTATTTATCCCGCTATTCGCGGACAGTGATACTCCCACCTCAAAATTCGACGAAAGCATTGTCCAGCTCCAGTGGCTAGAATGTTCGGTGGCTTCGCTTCACATTCTGAACGAGCCACTTCCGCTTGTTAGGCGGGAGATAAACTGGTGGCATGCGCCCAATTGGTGAGGGCTAATAATCAGTGGGGGATGAAGAAAACCCCACTGATTAAAGTTTCACTTTATTTCGAGTACACTATTTTTTTTATAGTTTCAATGGAGAGAAAATACTCTTCAGCTAGTTGATGAATTGAAGTTCCGTTTTGAAAAGCATGTTTAATTGCTCGATTTCGATCATCAAGTTGCTTTCTTCCTCCAGAGCGCGTGCCCCACTTATGATAAGAACTTTCTTGTTTTGGAATATAAATCGTTTCACCTTGTACATACTTTTGAATTTCTATAATTAACTGTTCCGGTAAAACAGTCGCTGCTTTTACATATTTCATTTCCGCTCGCCCCTTATTTTTTATGTTTCATCTAAATAAGGTGCAAAGCCAAATATAAGAGAAATGATACAAGTCCATTGAGGCGATTGTATGTTTAGATCTCTACCTCATGCAAAGTATCGCCGTTTCCATACCTGGCTTTGCATGAGACGCTGCAGTATCTAGCAATTTCATTGTAATTGCCATATCAACACCCCCTAATATATCTTTTGAATCAACCTTATTATATGATAAATTTTTCCTAATTGCACCTTCATTTCTTTTTAACGATCGTGGTATTAAGAATCGCTTTGTTTATCTGATTTTTCACAAAATTAAAACTTCATACTAAAAATTCGCAAACAAACACACTTTGTAGAAATTCTGTAATAATAAATTTAGTATTTTACTTTATAAAATACTAAGACAAGTTTATAGTAGAAAAAGATGATTCTTAAGCAACCAGAGTAGGAGGAAGTATTTTGTCTACTTCAAAAGTATTAAAAGGCACCGCCCTGCTAAGCGGTGCAACAATGATTTCACGTATTTTAGGTTTTATTTATTTCTTCCCATTCCAAGCTTTAGTCGGGAGTCAAGGAGTTGCTTTATATTCTTATGCGTACTCCTGGTATGGGATTTTACTAAGCTTTTCAACGGCAGGTATTCCAATCGCCGTTTCTAAATTCGTTGCCAAATATAACGCTTTAGGAGATTACAGTACAAGTAAAAAGTTATACAACTCAAGTTTAAAAGTAATGATGTTTATGGGATTCCTTGGTTTCTTAATTTTATTTTTCGGCGCACCTTACGTATCGGAATTAATTATCCGTTCTAAAACACCTGAACCTGGATTTGTCGAAGATGTAACATTAACAATGCGCGCGCTAAGCTTTGCACTTATTATCGTGCCAGCAATGAGCGTTACCCGCGGTTATTTCCAAGGTTTTCAATATATGAAACCAAGTGCTGTTTCACAAGTTGTGGAACAAATTGCACGTGTTATTTTTATTTTAGTTGGAAGCTTTATCGTTTCTAAACTATTAGGCGGATCAGTCGCATCTTCTGTAGCAGTTGCAACATTTGGCGCGGTTATTGGAGCAATTGCCAGTGTTTCCATGCTCATTATGTACTGGAAAAAATACAATGGACTTCGCCCACCAGAAGGAGAAAGAAAAACACGCTCTTCTTCATTATCCTTAACAAAGATTTATATGGAACTGCTTCGATATGCGATTCCAATTGTCTTTGTAGGTATTGCCATTCCACTTTATACATTAGTGGATCAATATACAGTTGCTGATGCACTGCGAGCAATAGGCACACCGCTTGATAAAGCAAACGCTGTGTTCGCTTACATTACAAACTATGCTCAAAAGTTGATTATGATACCAGCATCACTAGCAACAGGGTTTTCACTTTCAATCATCCCGGCAATTACACAGTCATTTACGGGTGGCAAATTAGATGAGCTGCAAAACCAAATTGAAAAGATTTTCACAGTCTTATTATTTTTCACGATTCCAGCATCATTTGGACTTGCGAGCATCGCGTACGATGCATTTCGCATGGTATATTTCGATCACAATACAGCATTAGATGGGTCACAATATTTAATCTCATATGCACCATCTGCTGTTATGAGTGCGATTTTCACCGTATCAGCTGCTATTTTACAAGGCATTGATTATCAGCGTAAAACAATGATTGCTTTCACTGCTGGTATTCTTGTAAAAGTTGTTGTCAACACACCACTTCTATACCTACTCGGTGGACACGGCGCTGTATTAGGAACTATACTTGGTTACCTCGTTTCTGATGTAATCATGTTATACTGCATTGTAAAATATACAAAGTTTAACATCGTAAAAACTGGTAAAACGATATTACTTATTACTATTTACTCGGCTGCAATGTCTGCTGTAGTAGTTGGCGCAAAAGTGTTATTAAAATGGTTAATTCCTGGACAATCATATATAGAGTCGTTATTAATTGTGGTCGTGTGCGGTGCTCTTGGCGGAATTGTTTACTTCGCTTTTGTATTTACAAGTGGACTCGCTTCTGACATTCTCGGTGATCGTATCAATCGACTGCCACTGTTGAAGAAATTAAAACGATAAAAATTAAAGAGGTGTAACTGGAAATATAAGTTACACCTCTTTGTATTAATATGAAATAAATCTTTTCATGTTTACATCTTCTTACGGTCATTTGGCAATAACCATGATGATAACCCAATTAACGGTAACATGCTGCATAGTATCATAATAAAGTTAAGACTGTATATATCTGCTAATTTTCCGAGTATAACTGCTCCTAACGCACCTAGTCCAAATGCAAGCCCAACAATTAATCCAGATACCATACCAACCTTTCCTGGAACAAGCTCCTGTGCATACACAACAATCACACTAAAGCTACTAGAACTAATAAACCCTATGCAAAGAAACAATGGAACAACCCAAACTAGTGAAACGTGCGGCAATAACAGCGCTAAAGGTGCTGAACCAAGCATGGAAAAAACAATAATATTTCGCTTTCCAAACCGATCTGCTAACGGCCCACCAAAGAACGTTCCAAGTACGCCAGCAATCATGAAAGCAAATACGTAAAACTGTGCATTTTTAATAGATAATCCATAATGCTCGATTAAATAAAATTGATAAAAGTTTCCAATCCCTGCTCCATACCATGAGCGAACAAACGTTAAAAATACAAGTAAAACAATAACAAACTTAATTCGGCTACTTATTACTAAACTGTCAGCTTCTAGCGCAGCACGCTTCTTCCTTCTTACAGCCCCGCTCACTAACTCTCCTTTATACCACGTTGAAACAAAGTATAGTAAAATAACTCCAACCATCGCAAAGCCTGTAAACCATACTGCACCAATTTGTCCAAGTGGAACAAATACAAGTGCCGTAAAAATTGGCGCAAGCGAGTTCCCTGTATTTCCCCCTACTTGATAAATGGATTGTGCTAAACCACGCTTTGCTCCTGCTGCCATATAAGCAACACGTGCGCCTTCTGGATGAAAGACTGCGGATCCAAGTCCAATAAATAAAACAGATAAGATAACAATAAAAAAGTTCGGTGCAAACGCAAGTCCAATCATCCCAAGCATGCTTGAAAACATTCCTAGCGGCAGCAAAAACGGGGAAGGCTTCTTATCTGAATACATCCCAAACACCGGTTGCATAATAGATGATGTCATATTGAGAGCAAAGGCAATCCACCCCACCTGCATATAGGATAAATTCATCGACTTTTCTAAAATAGGAAACAACGCCGGTACAACCGCCTGCATCGAATCGTTAAGAAAGTGCCCTAAACTAATCGCAAATAAAATACGGTAAAGCGTTGGTGTATTCATCGCATTCGGCTTTGCTATTGTCTGCATGCTACACGCTCCTCTCCTCTTGTGCTGAAAACAACCTCTGCATATGTTTCACACACTTTTATTTTTCTGACTTTTTAAACAAAACCTATTCTATACCTCTTCTTCCTTTTTTTCCACTTCTGTGCTTACTACATTGCGAAATGAACGTAACTCCTAAAACCTAGTAAAACTTCATTTTCATTAAAATTCAGAAAAAACATTTACCATATACATCCATTCGTGTATCATAATATAAAATAACAAATAAGGAGCGTTTCTTATGAATCCACTGCTATTAGATTTCCCCTCTGAGTTCTATACGGAAAGACTTCTCATAAGGATGCCAAGACCCGGAGATGGAAAAGAAGTATATAACGCTATCAATGAATCTATAGAAGAATTAAAACCTTGGATGCCTTTTGCTCAAAAAGAACAAACAGAACAAGAAGTAGAAACAAATATTAGAGATTCTCACGTAAAATTTTTGGCACGTGAAGATTTACGATTACTCATTTTCCTTAAAGACACAGGAGAGTTTGTTGCCTCTTCAGGGTTACACCGCATTAACTGGGATATTCCGAAATTTGAAATTGGTTATTGGATTCACTCCCGTTTTAGCGGAAAAGGCTACATGACAGAAGCTGTTACAGGAATTGTAGATTTTGCTTTTCATGAATTACGAGCAAATCGAATAGAAATTCGCTGTGACTCAAGAAATGTCAAAAGCCGTGCCATACCAGAAAGGTTAGGTTTTAAATTAGAAGGTATCTTAGAGAATAATAGTGTATCAATAGATGGGACTGAATTAAGAGATACATGTATATATGCAACGAAAAGATCATGAAAAGAAGAGCTACTTTCCAGCAGCTCCTCTTTTCCTATTTCATGTGAATTTTTTAGCGTATTGCATACCTTTTATACTTTTCGAAATCACTCATTTTACATTCCACGGTAATCTTCGTACCTTCATTTTCATAGTCTGTCGATAAAACGTTAGCATGCTCGTTAAAATAAGAAATTAGGTGTCCTTGATCATAAGGAATTAACATTTCACACTTTGTATAATCTTTATAAATTTGTGTGCGAATCATATGCACAAGCTCATCAATACCTACTTTTTGTTTCGCAGACAAATATACCCGATCATCTTGTACTTTTGGAATTTCAATATCAATAACGTCTGCTTTATTATAAGCATAAATTGCCTGGATATTTTCCACGCCGATTTTTTTTAACGTTTGATTTGTAATATCAATAAGATGCTCGTAGTTTGGATTTGCATAATCAACAACGTGAACCAATAAATCAGCCTCCGCTACTTCTTCTAACGTCGAACGGAACGCTTTTACAAGATGATGCGGCAATTTACTAACGAATCCAACGGTATCTGTTAATAAAAATGATTTGTTATCTGGCAATTGAATATTTCGCACAGCTGTTTCAAGCGTCGCAAACAACATATCTTTTTCAAATACTTGCTTCTCTGCAGATCCGTTAAATATTTCAAGCATTGCATTCATCGTTGTTGATTTCCCGGCATTTGTATACCCTACTAATGCAACAACAGGCACTTCATTTTTCTTACGCTGTTTACGCTGCGTTTGACGCTGTGCAACAAGTGCTTCTAACTCTTTATTTAATGCGGCAATTTGCTCTTCAATCTTACGGCGATCAAGCTCTAACTTCTTTTCCCCTACACCTTTGTTTTTCGTACCAACACCACCGCTTTGTCTTCCTAACGATTCACGGAGGCCAATTAAACGAGGCATCATATATTGTAAATGAGCTACTTCAACCTGTAATTGCGCTTCTTTCGTCTTAGCACGCTGCGCAAAAATATCTAAAATTAAAATCGTACGATCAATCACTTTACAATCTAAATCTGCTTCTAAATTTCGAATTTGTGAAGGCGATAACTCATCATTAAAAATGACCAAATTCGCATCCGCTTCTTTCACGAACGCTGACACTTCTTCAATCTTACCCGTTCCAATATAATGAGATGGATTTACACGATGTAAATTTTGCGTCACTTTCCCTATCACTTCTACATCGCAAGCTTCTGCTAAGTTCGCTAACTCCTCCATTGAATATTCGAAATCACTTTCACTATTTAAATTCACTCCGACTAATATTGCTTTTTGTACTAATTGTTCCATATATTTATTCCTCCATTTCGATTACGCGCAAACTAAAAAACACAAGCTGCTGCCTGTGTTTTTCATAAACGGATGAGAGCACAACAAATAAACATAAAAAGCATCGCTTCTCACTTGTTCAATGGTCGTCAAATCCAGCATCATACAACATAAAAATGTTTGTATACATGCATCGCATCATTCTGTTTTAAAGGTAAAACAAAAAAGAGGGCGTATTCGTCCTCCCCTCTTTTCACATATAAGTTCAATAGGGTTCCTTTAAAGAGACAGACCAATCCCGTTTACTCTGTACACAGACAGAGCCTTTGAGCGCTATTCAATTATTGGCACAAAGTATTGAGACGTAATCTGATTAAGATCAAAGGAGACCCCTCCGTTCATTAAAAGTTACATAAATTTTAGCATAGTTATGTAGCTGACACAAGAATAAATTCCATTTACTAACATAAAGAAAATCGCCATTTTTCTAGTTTATTCATCATTTTTGCAACTTCCCTTCATTTGTCCTATCCAATTTTTACAGCAATAATATGAACAACCATTTGAATTCATACACTTTAAATAAATTAAAAAAACTAAAGTTATTAATAATCTGATAAAATTTGTATAAAATAGCAATCTCTTTTAATACAAGAAAATATGGTTTTCTCAAAAGAACATACTAATTATCAATGGTCCACAAAAATCAAGCACAATTACTAAAGACTCCAAAAATAATCAGTAATTTCGAAAGTATATCATGTTTTTCTTGGAAGCATTAGAGTAACATTGTTTCTTTCACTCACAATTATAAAAAACAAAATGATATCTACTACGCTCTACCTTGATAAATCCCAAATTATGTTACGGAGGAATTTGTTTGAAATATAACAGACTAGGACAATCAGGTTTAAAGATTAGTGAAATTAGTTTAGGTAGTTACTTAACATTTGCAAAAAATGGGACAGAAAAAGATGCTTATAAACAAATCCCTGAAGAAGCTCTAATAGAAATTGAGCATGTACTATTAAAATGAGAAAGCTTGCAGATTGTTTAGGTTCTACTTTTAAAATTTACGTTTACTAAAGTGCACACCTTAAAGAATTATCTAGTGTTATATTCATTGATTATTTTTTCAGCAATACCGCTAAACTAAGTGTACAAAAGAATGAACTTACTTCATATCTACTAAAGATTAAGCCATAATTATTTCACAACAACCATTCCTAAAATATAAAGGACGGTCCCACAAAAGTAAGACCGCCCTTTATATTACTATATTTTTTCTTCCACTATTCCCTACATACATATTCTTATCTTTAACAACTTACATTTTCATTTGTTCATCTTCCTCTTGCTTTTCTTCTTTCATTTCATGATAGTATGATGGTAGTTCTATATCGTGTTCTAAGAAATAATCTTCAATTAATGAAATGATCACTTTCAATGTTTTCACACGTGCATACAACTTATCATTACCAGGTATAATATGCCACTTTGCATTTGGTTTGTCTGTTTTTTCAAACATATCTTCCATAGCCTCGACATATTCATTCCACTTTTCACGATTGCGCCAATCTTCATCTGTGATTTTCCATTTCTTAAGAGGATTTTGTTCTCGTTCTTTAAATCGAGCTAACTGTTCATCCTTACTAATATGATAGAAGAACTTTGCTACTATGTAACGATCATCTGTTAATAGTTTTTCAAAATCATTGATTTCACCGTATGCCCTAGTCCACTCTTCCTTTGTAGCAAAACCCTCTACACGTTCAACCAATACACGACCGTACCATGAGCGATCGAAAATTGTGATTTGACCATATTGCGGGATTTTTCGCCAAAATCGCTGCATATAATGATAGCGTTTTTCATGGGGAGCAGGTGCACCAATAGGATTTACTTGCAGGCCGCGCGGGTCAAGATGCTCGGTAATTCGTTTAATTGCACCGCCTTTTCCAGCAGCATCCCAGCCTTCCATAGCCAAAATAACAGCTATTTTTTCATTACGTAAAATCTGCTGCAATGCCAGTAAACGCATTTGATATTTTTCCAGCTTCTTATTATATATTTTTTTTGATTCTATTCTTTCCGTTAAATCTATTTTTGCAAGACGATCTTTTTTCACAATAAAATCCTCCTTTTCAAACAATTAACACTATTTTAACATAATTTTCAGTATTTTGCGTATACATATATCGAATAACAACACGCATTACATATGCTTTAATTATTTACAGCATCTATAAAGAACTTTATTATGTAAAGCATTGTTTTCCTTATGGCTTCAGGTATTCCACCATCACTCTTAATAATTTTGTTACTAGCATACAAAGGATTGTCCTACTTCAAGAAAACAGTCCTTTCGTTTACTATGTTATTTTTCCAATTCGACAACGATATCTTTTAATACAATATTTTCTTCTTGGCTACCGATTTTCTTTAGTATATTAAATTTACTTTCTCCAGTCCCTCCTGCTTCTCCATAATTATCAGCATTGTGATTACTTAACATAATATAAGGAGTTATAATAAGTTTTGTTGCATTCTGATTGATTTTTTGAAATGTTTTACTCCCATTCAAAGTATAAGAACTTTCATCACGTATACTCCCGTTTCCTTCCCCGGCATAACGATTCCCTAAATCATCTTTAATTCTCAAATCAACATATACTTCATCCCATCTATTTTTCATATACTCGGAAACTTCTTGTTTATACGAAACGATAAATGACATCGGTGATATGGATAGCTTCTCAATAGATACCTTTACTCCATCTTGTTCTACACTACTATGAATTAGTTTTTCTTTACTTTTCATTGCACTTAAAGTGAAGTCAAAGTTCCAATTCCCTTTTATTTCTTTTTGTGTATTTGAATTTGTAATACTATCTATTGTCCATTGCATATTTACACTATCTTCTGTAGTACCTTCCAAATTACTAGCAGTTATTAAACCTACATACTTATGTTCATCTACTTTTTTAATCCCATTACTTCCCGATACGCCTCCAGCCCCTTTTATTTTTAGAAAATCCAAAGTAAATGAATTGTCACCTAAATCTTGATCACTTTCAATAGAGTACGTTAAAGATACTTTCTGTCCATCATAAATCGCATTATGTATAGTGAATTTAATTCCGTTACTCTCCTGAGTAAGATTAAGTTCATTCGAGTACTTCTTATACTCATGATAAAGTCCTGGTCCTTCCTCTTTCGTTATTTTAACTTCGTTATGAAGTACAACTCTTTCGTTATCAAAAAATCTAAAAATATCTCTTATAATGGGAATACTTACCGCAGAAGCAGGAAACGTTAATCCCAATG
This sequence comes from Bacillus sp. S10(2024), assembly GCF_050473865.1. Classification (NCBI taxonomy): domain Bacteria; kingdom Bacillati; phylum Bacillota; class Bacilli; order Caryophanales; family Bacillaceae; genus Bacillus; species Bacillus sp. S10(2024). Next base: position 1,748,019 of record NZ_JBFLUR010000002.1, read on the forward strand.
GCAAAGTAATTGATGACCATATTTACGAGTTTGATATGGGAAGCGGCTTTATTGCTTTTCGTAGAAATATCAAATTTTATCCATGTAAAGAAATAGACATTCATCCTCTTATTGATCAACTATCTTTTATTCAAGATAAGAAAAAGTGGGGATATCCATTTAGATATGGACATCTCAAAATAAACAAAGAAGATTTTACGTTAATAACACGAGAAATGGGTATCGAAACCTTTGAATTCCCTACTTGATAAGAATTTAAAAGAAACAAGTCTTCAACATATCGAAGGCTTGTTCCTTAATCAAACAGATATTCATTTTCACATATAGCAAGTATTACGTAAGAAATTGAATATAAGTTGCAGCCTCATACTTTATTTTACAATTTTAAACCCCAGATTTAGTCAATCCCTTTCATTTTCTCTCTTCTCTATATCCATTTTTTTATAGAGTAAAAAGGTTATTCTGTCACTATTTTGTCAATTTACTATTAAAAAAGAATGAATTCATAATAAAAATATCTATTCACCCACTGCCAATTGTGATATTCTGTTCATTGGAAAATTTACAAATTGGTGGTGCATCCATGTTTTCAGCGTTCAAAAGGTTTTTAATTGGTAGACCTCTTAAATCAAATGCATTAGGTGAACAAAAATTAAATAAGTTAAAGGCATTAGCCATTCTTTCATCTGATGCTCTTTCTTCTGTTGCTTATGGAACAGAACAAATTTTAATTGTTCTTGCAACAATTGGATCGGTCGCTTTTTGGTATTCTATTCCAATCGCAATCGGCGTTCTCGTTTTGTTAACGGCACTTATTTTATCGTACAGACAGATCATTTATGCCTATCCACACGGCGGAGGAGCTTACGTTGTTTCCAAAACAAATATAGGTATAAATGCGGGTCTTATTGCCGGGGGATCCTTACTGGTAGATTATATTCTTACCGTAGCTGTAAGTGTATCCGCAGGGACAGATGCAATTACATCCGCATTTCCAGCTTTACATCAGTACACTGTAATAATCGCTGTAATACTTGTTATTTTTATTACCATTCTGAATCTTAGAGGTGTAACAGAATCAGCTTCTGTTCTAGCTTATCCTGTCTATCTCTTCGTATTAGCACTTATCGTATTAATTACTGTTGGAGTCTTTAAAATTGCCACTGGACAAGCGCCGGCATCTTTACATACCCCAATTGGTACGGTAGCACCAGGAATTACATTATTCTTTTTATTAAAAGCATTCTCATCTGGATGTTCTGCATTAACAGGGGTAGAAGCGATTTCAAATGCAATTCCTAACTTTAAGGCACCAGCTGCTAAAAATGCAGCGACTACTTTAGTGATGATGGGAGCAATTCTTGCAGTCTTATTTACTGGTATCACCGTTTTGGCATATTGGTACGGTATTGCTCCAAAACACAATGAAACTGTTGTCTCCCAAATTGCTTCGGATATATTCGGAAGAAATTATGTGTATTATTTTATCCAAGGAACAACTGCACTTATTTTAGTATTAGCTGCTAATACGGGATTCTCCGCATTCCCATTGTTAGCTTTCAACCTAGCATCAGATAAATATATGCCTCGTATGTTTTTAATGCGCGGTGATCGATTAGGCTATTCAAATGGAATTATGACTTTGGGAATCGCTTCTATCATTTTAATTATTGCGTTTCAAGGAAAAACAGAACAATTAATCCCGCTGTACGCAGTTGGTGTGTTCCTTCCTTTCACCTTGTCACAAACGGGAATGATTATAAAATGGTTGCGTGAAAAACCAGCAGGTTGGTTGCCTAAATTACTAACAAATTTAGTAGGTGCACTTATTTCATTATCGGTTTTACTTATTTTCTTTATCACAAAGTTTACACAAGTATGGTCTGTTGTTATATTCCTACCAATTATTGTGTATATCTTTCATTGTATCCATAAACATTACGATTCAGTTGGAGAACAATTACGTATCGATCCAAATGAAATTCCTCACAAAATCGAAGAAAACATTGTCATCGTACCTGTTGCAGGAATTACAAAGGTAGTTGAACAATCCATTAATTACGCTGAGGCCATTGGTGATACTGTCATCGCTGTATACGTAGCCTTCGATAAAGAAAGTGAAATAAAAATGCAGCAAAAATGGAAAGAATGGAAGCCGAATGTTCGTCTTATTACAGTCGTTTCTTCTTATAGAAGCATAATGAGACCTATTACAAAATTAATAGCTATCATCCAAGATAAAGCAGTAGAAAATCATCATTCAGTTACTGTTCTCATTCCACAGTTTATAACAAAGAAAAGTTGGCATAACTTTTTACACAACCAATCAAGTGTTTTATTAAGGATATACCTTTTATATAAAAAGAATGTTATTGTTTCAACTGTTCCGTATCGATTTAAAAAATAGAACAATAGAAACTATTAAAAGTTTCTATTGTTCTATAAAGAAGCGACCCCTAACTATAAATAAGTTAGGGGTCGTGTTTTTGTTTATTTAATTCTTCTATTTCTCCGCCCGTGTTTACACCTTATATGGAGCAGGAGTAGTGTTCTAAGTAAAATCAATGAGTAAGCGTTGTGAGTTTTTCTTATTTCTTAGTTTTCACATCACATTGTTAACATGATTACGGACAAACCTTCTTGTTACCAAATAATTTTTCTTCAATTCTTTCTATCTAACCCACTTATTTTTCATTACTTTGAAATACAGCTTTTCAAATTCCCTAAAATACTTACTGTAAACGCCTAACGTCTCAATATATGTATTAATAACTTCGCTTAAATCAAAATGAACACCATCTTTAGCTAAGTCATAGCTATCATCCAGACTATATAAATCAAAATATTCATCTTCCCAATGCAATCCCCTGTTAACTAAAAGTCTGGTGGTGCATTTAGTTGATTCTTCAATCGTCAGTTCATTTTCTTTTAGTTTTTCATGAATGACGGAAAGAGTTAATTTAACAGTGTATTCTTCAGCAACTGTGCTACTAAACTCAAATAACTTCCCTTCAATATCATCTATCTTTGCTTTAGACATTAAGGATATCTCAATTATTTCATATGGCGGACTGTCACTTGCCTCAATCAATTTATCACACCATTGAATTACTTCAGCTTTACTCCACAATCCACAGCAAAGCCCTAAGCCATAAATACGGGTTAATTTTCGAACTAACTCCAAAGCTTCTCACCTTCAATTCTTCATACGCATCTTTATTTAATTTTAACTCTAAAATATGATAAGTTCATTAAGAATTACAGATTTTAGAGAATCAGAACAACACGTCAATGTTGCTATAAGAAAAAATGAAGTATATAGTAAATTTAAATAGTCCTATTGTATTGTGCCAATAATAGTAAGCCTGTATTTCTAGAATTAATATATATAGGTAACTACAAAAATCACATAATATTTGTGGTTTATAAGAAAAAAATTAAAGTCAGCGAATGCATGTAGAAATATAATATGGGATTTTCAAAAAATTATTTGGAGTGTTGAGATGTGGTATACAAAGAGATCCTAAAAAAAATCCATGATACACCTACTGATTATAAATTTGATAAATTAATTGATTCCGTTATTGATGAAGACTCAATGTTGGATGGTATTCCCCAAGATTATATTGACTTCTTAAAAGAAGTTGGATATGGATCTGTTTCTGATGGATATTTTATGTTTTATGGAGGACTAATCGAAGCTGATGAAATATATGATGCAGATGACAACCCAGAAATAAAAGACATTTTATTATTTGGTGATAACTTTTCTGGTGATGCAATAGGCTTTCAAACTACAAATAACTGGTCAATTGTTGAAATCTGGCATGAGGACTTATCAATTGTACCAAGAGACGAAAAAAGTTTTAGAGAATTAGCTGAAAAAATATTTTTGAGAGAATTATAGATCCGTTTAATGATCACTTTATTTAAAACAGAAAAAGCATTCCACTAATAACTTTGTGAGATGCTTTTTTAATTAACCCAATTTATTCTCTGCCTCTTCTCTCTTTTTATGTCCAACTACAAAGCAAAGACAATTCTTCTATTTAATGCGAAAGAATAACTTTATAATTTTTATATTTTAATCACATCAAATTATAGTGATAGCGGAGATGTATCTACACAAGAAAGCCACACTGATTTATCATTATCAAAAATAAATAAAGGCAATGTGATATCACCGTTTCAGAATCCAAACATGAAACTAGATGGTATCAAAAGGATCTCCTTTTTAATTTCTTTAGTAAATATCTATCCATCTTTTTCTCTATTAGTGCCATTCCATCTACAAAACTTTCTGGCCCTCTACTCTATTTAATGCTCTCTATCATTTCTAGACCATATCACAACAGGAATAAGCAATAAAGCTAAAGCTCCTCCAGCTAATGATAATACTGCATAACTTGAATTAGCTACCACCATGCCGGACATCGCTCCACCAGAAGCCCCTGCCAACGCAATAAAAACGTCCACTTTTCCTTGCGTCTTTGCACGTGTTACAGGTTCTGTTGAATCAACAATTTGAGCCGTTCCACTTATTAAACCGAGATTCCATCCTAATCCTAGTAAAGAAAGGGCAACAACCAGAAGTATTAAAGAATCGCTCGGGGCAATAGCAGCTAACACCCCAGCACTAAGTAGTATAACTCCGGAAGCAATGCTCATTGCCATTCGACCAATCTTATCAACAAGGATTCCTGTAACGAGTGATGGAAGGTACATTGCGCCTACATGAAACCCAATGACAAGACCCACTTCACTTAAGCCATGACCGTGGTGTTTCATATGTAAAGGAGTCATCGTCATAATAGCAACCATGACAACTTGCGTAAGTATCATAACGATTGCCCCAACTGTAATGCCTCTTTTATTTGTTATTAATTTTTTAGCTATCGAATGCTCTTTATATATATGCTTCTGTTTATATATTTCTATCATGTTTGCTACAAGTAATGGATCTGGACGAAGCATAACGAAAAGTACGAGACCCGCTAAAAGAAATGCAGCTGCTGATAATATGAAAGGACCAGCAAGTTCAGGAATACCAATAGAACGAGCAAAACTCCCCATTACACCTACTAAGTTTGGTCCCGCTACCGCACCAAAGGTCGTCATAACCATTGTAATACTAATAGCAGTTGCCCTTTGCTTCTCATTTGCTAAGTCTGTACCGGCATAACGAGCTTGTAAATTTGTGGCTGTACCTGCACCATAAATCAGCAGGGAAGCAAGTAAGAGAATAATACTATTTGTTAAAGCGGAAATTACCACTCCAATAGCCCCAAGCCCTCCTACCATAAATCCTGTCGCGAGCCCTATTCGACGCCCATAACGTTGCGAAAGCCTTCCTACTATGAAAGCGGCTCCTGCCGATCCCATTGTAAATATAGCAGCTGGCAACCCTGCGAATGCATCTGTCCCAAGCATTTGCTGTGCGAGAAGTGCGCCTACCGTAATTCCAGCAGCTAACCCCGCACCACCAAACATTTGTGAAATACTCACGATTACTAACGTCCGTTTATATAACTTTTGTTGTTCTTCTACTGTATACATATGATTCATTATTGAATCATCAGCTTTATCTAGCATTCCCTCACCTTCCTTATAAAAAATCTCCCCTTTTTTAAATGTACTATGATTACTGTTTCATATTCAATAGCATTTCCATTCGTTCTTTTTGTTCTAAAAGAGAAAAACAAAAAACTGCCCAAATCATACGTATAATATATTATAATTTCAATATAATAATATTTAATTTTAATAATAATTTTATTATTTATTTTCATCTTAATTTTCTGTACTATTTCAATCATTTCATCAGGACTTACTTCTTGTCCCTTAATATCAATACGGACTGTTTGTTTTATTCCTTCAATTAGAAAAGGCGCAAATCGCAACTCTTTTCATTATGTTTCTTCTTATTTCATTACATAACATATACCAAACAGAACTCCTACTAAAAATAATATGTCGTTTCCACAACTTAAAACCGTAACTTTCACGATTCTATCTAAATTATTTAGTAATTTTTCTGAAGTAAGAGCTGCAAATTCTCTTTAATAGTAAGCCATTCCTTAGAAATAACACTATAAACACAGGCATCTCTTGTTTGTCCTGTATATAAAGTTCTTTCATTTCGTAAGACGCCCTCCTTTATAGCTCCTAAACGCTCAATGGCTTTCTGTGCCCACTTATTTTGAAGGTCTGTCTTAATTTGAACTCGAACCATCTGTAATGTTTCAAAGGCATGCCTTAATAATAAATATTTACACTCTGTATTAATACTTGTTCTTTGAACACTAGGAGCATAGAATGTATAGCCTAACTCCAATGTTTTATAATCAGCAGATATATCGTATAGGCGAGTGCTACCAACGATACTGTTAGTAAACTGGTCTACAACAACAAACGGAAGTACAGTGCCTTCTTTATAACTTTCTAAAGCTTCTTTCACCATCTCTTCCATATCATGTTGGCTTCTCATTTGTCTTGGCATATACGACCAAAGAGAAGGTGTCTCCTCAATAATTTTATATAATTGTTCGGCATGTTCTAATTGCATGAGCTGAAGTTTTACCCGATTTAGAGTAAGTTCCATACTAGACTCCCCTTTTCTTACATGTTTAGTCTATATCCTTATTCATTATGTACTCTGTTTGTACTTCATTGACAGCTTGCTCAAATGTAGTCTTGTTTTTTAAACTTCTAACAATCTAATTAAATATTCATCTGCTACAACCTATTCTATCAACTGGATATACAACGGTTGTTTACCATTTGGTTGAAAGTCTTTAAATATTTGAATGAGCACCCTTTAAATATTGCCTTAAAAAAGAAAAGAGAAAAAGGGCCACGCGGCGGGCTTTTATACCTGCCTGTGGTTCCATATTATGTTATGAGATGAAAATTCCACTTTTATAGTGTATGTCTATCTTATACAAGAAAACATTACAGACTCCTCTCTTTTCACATAATCAGTGCTATCGGGAGCAGATATTGTCTAATCCGTATTTTAACAATAATCATTTGATACATATTACCTTTTATTTAAAGAAATAGTAAATAAGATAAAATCCTATACTTTGGAGGTTGGAATATGCGAAAGATAACAGTTGTTCTTTTTTATATGGTATGTTTTATATTCAGTAGCAATATATTAACGGAAGCTTCCTCGTTTAGTAATCTTCCTATATCAAAGTCCTCTAAACATTGGCATTTGAAAATTGATAAAGCTGACGATGATCCAAGGCTTTCAAAACCAAAACCAGGCGTAGTAAATACATATAGTCTAGATGTGAAGAACCTAGGAAAAGATGTTTATAATTTAGATGTGGATATATACAGTAACTTTAACGATTCCAAGACTTTGCGGGGAAATATGGACGCGCTTGAGACTGAGAAAGCAGTCACCACTAATGAGTGTCATTTCCCTAATTTTCCTTTGTCAGTAACAGCCAAAGGTATTACGGTTATTGTTACATGGCAAGAGGAGCTACCAAAGACGTTAGAGAATGGTCAAAAAATACATGCAAGAAAATATAAAGAAATATTTGTGTTCGATCAAAAATAAATGATAAAAAGCTCTCTTTAAAATTAGAGAGCTTTTATCATTTATTCAAATATGAATATCATATATGTAAAATTGATATAACGAGTGTTATCGTAAGTTAAAAAACGAATCATTTCTTATCCACCTAATGACAATAAGAAATGCAATTTGTACTAAGCACCAAAAGTTAAACCTTTTTCGAAATGATTCCTCACTCTGGTTTTTCCTTTCGTTATTATCCAGTTTCAATACGACTTCAAATATAATTTTTGAAAACTTACTCAATCATAGTTCTATCCAGTAACGCTGAACAATTTCGCCAGTATCAGGGGAAATTACTTCATTTTCTAAGATACCTCCAACTTTTTGAATGGTTTTGGCAGAGCCGATATTTGCTTTGTCACAAGTTATCAACACTTTCTCCAATCCTAATTTTTTTGCTTCAAATAAAGAAAGCCGAAGTTGCTCAGCGGCGTAACCCTTTCGACGTTCGTTAGGGTGCACGCTATAACCGATATGTCCGCTCTCCATCAGTAATTCTGGCGTTAATCGATGGCGGATATTGATTAATCCGAGTAATTTCCCCTTTTCAATACTCAAAAACTGAGTGGATGGAACTCGATTTGATGGTAAATTTTCTCCTTTTTCTTGAATTTTGACCTTGTCAAGCCATTCATCAATGGAATCAAAGCGTTGTAAGGAACAACTGCCATATGGTTGCTCCCTTGAATTTAGGAATGCCTGCCGATAAGCCATGATTTGTTTGCTATGCTGATGTGTTGGTTTCACTAATTTCATTGTCATCATCTTTCTCCTATATCATTTTTTATTCCAGTTTATAACATTCAGAATAAATTGAATAGAATAAGAGAAGTTTTTTCTTTTTAGTTCCTCAGCACCAAACTTTTTATACAGGTTAATCCATTATATAGCTCGTTCAAGATATTCTTCAATAATATACAATTTAAATTCAAAATCAAAATAAACACCCCGTCTAAATTTAAAACGGGGCAAGAATATTTTTTGAAATCTAAATTTCATTACACAATCATATCAGATCTTTGGGAATCTTAATTTAGAAGGATCTATTTCCTTGCAAAATCTTTCTCTACTTGATGGGTATATACTCTCATCAAAATTTCTCCTTCTGAAACCAACCCTCTAGTAATTCGGTCTCTCTTTCTCTTGATATACCTGCCTTTCGTTCTGTATCCTGCCTCGATTTCTCCCATAGATACACATCACCAATAGTATCCTCAATAGGTCTAAAAGATAGACCAGCGTTAACAGCCTTTTCTATACTGATGAAAAAACTACCTTTCCACGGTTCTATCTCTCCTTCTAATGGGAAATTTTCAGGAATCCATAAAGGCAACTCCGTCCATGGCTTTACTTTATTCTCAATTATAAATTGTTCTTCTATCCATACAAATTCAGCATCGCTATTTGTTACTGCTTTACAACTATTTAATAATTCTTCTATCGTCAATTCATTATTCGGCCCTGTTACATTAAACTTGCCTACTTTTCTGCTTTCTGCCATATTGAATGCCCAGGTTGCCACATCTTTCACGTCAATCAGTTGAACAGGACGGTTTGAACGCCCTGGCACCATTATTTTTCCACCTTGTGCTACACGCTGAACCCAGTACGGGAGTCGATCTGAATAGTCAAATGGCCCAACAAGAAGCCCTGCTCTTATATGCAAAACACGCCCCGGCCAATGTTTTTCTACTTCTTCTTCACATAAAACTTTAAGTGCTCCATAATACTCGTAAGGAGAGATTTCCCCATCCTCAACCGCTTTCAACTTCTCACTAGGCGGCATATGCTGTAAATGATAACCTTCCTTAATATGAAGTGGAATCCAATCTTTGTAAGTGGAAATACTTGATATAAATGTATAATGTTCGATGTTATCTCCAAGTACAGCGGCAATTTTTTTAATTTGATGAGGAGCAAATCCACATGTGTCCATTACAACATCCCATTTTCGATTTGCTAAACATGATACATCACTGTCCCTATTGCCGGTTAGCTGCTCTACTTCAGGAAATATATCTTTATTTATGCCACGATTAAATAAGGTGACTTCATGCCCTCTTTTCAATGCTTCTTCTACTAAAGCTCTTCCTAAAAAACGAGTCCCTCCCAATATAAGGACCTTCATAAAATCCCCCCATTCATTTTAATAACCTATAAAATTAGCATTCACTTTATATAACGATTTTCCTACTGAAAAAGTTACGGGGATGATAGGAAAATTAATGTCAGGGAATTATAACCTTTAATACCACTCTAAAGGGGCTATTTAAAAATGAAAATAATGCTAATTATCTTACTCTCATTAGGAATTTTAAATTCTTCTTCGATACTTATTTTTGCTAACGAGAGCCAAAAAAACAGTCTAATGAAAATTGTTAAGGAGTTTAAACCATCAAACTCGGTACTTGTAAGCCCTGAAAATCCTCCCTCTACACCACCAATTCAACTCTACGACTTCAACCACGATGGGCGGAAAGAAATAATCGTTACTTTTCAATTAAAAGAAAAAGATCAACCTTCTCAGTTTGGAGTAATGGTTTTAAAGAGAGAAAATAATAATTGGCAAAAAATTTGGGAGACAAAAACGCAAGGCGTAGGTTTGGATTTTTCAAGTCTAGTCGATATTACTGGTGATGGTATAAAAGAATATTTATTCGGTGTCACAATTGGTGCAGCAGCAGGAAATAAACTTGAAGTGTTCCAGTGGAATGATAACTCATTTAAAAAGATTGCCGAAGTCCCTTATCATAGGATGGATATTTTGAACGGAAACCAAAAGGTAGGTTTAGCAGTTTGGCAGTGGTATCTTGCTGATAGTTATCTTGTAGATACATTAAAATGGAATGGTAAAACATTGATTTTTAATGAAGGATTATATACTCAATACTATCCTATTATTGAAAAATTCTATACCAATAAAATTTCTGCAATGGATGCCTGGTTTTATTGGTACTGTCTCGCAGATGCTCAAATAAAAGCAAATTTATTAGAAGAAGCCTCTAAATCCATTCACAAAGGGCGTTTATTAGCAAAGCAATTATCGATGCCAGATGTAGTTCAAAATTTTAATGAATTAATTGACAAACTTGAAGATAAGAAAAAACACTTTTCCAACTAAAAACTGAGAGGTGCAATTTGCACCTCTTATCTTTACCCCTACTCATTACATAAAGCAACTATGCTAGAAAACGAGGCTCAAAAAGTTATTAAAAATTTTATTAAAACTCTAGAATCGAACAAAACAGATGATTTATTAAGATATATATTGTTTCTCCTTATAGTCAAGAACAAGTAAAGCAACACTTCATACGTTTAAGCAAGAATTCTTCAAAAACAGACCTTAAACACTTAACAGTTGTTGGAAATAATTTAGCTTTAGTTAAGTTAGAACAAGACTTTTATAGTCATTGTAGCTTTGAAATAAAGTTTAATCATTTTCTATCTGTGTCCCTCCAGAATCGCGCCTGATTGTCAAACAACATAAAAAACATATTTCTTTTTCTGCTTACTGTATATAGATATCATGCATTGAAAAATCAGTATATTATATCCTTTCTATTCTGTAATTAAGCGGTACTTCTTTAAGATATCCAATGTGATGTTTTTAGCTTTTGTACCCGTACTATCAATGTTTGTTACAAAGACATAAGAACGATTGTCTATTTTTATAAATCCAACAAACCAGCCTAATCCTAAATCAGACAATCTTGTCCCCGTTTTTCCGTAAAGTGTGTAGTAATCCCCTTCTTCTTGGATCATCATTCGCTTAACAGTTTTCATTACAGGTCTATCAAACGGAAGCTCTTCTTTATACAACTTCTCCATAAAATCAACTTGTTCAAGAGGACTAATTTTTAAAGTGCTGCTTAACCAGAAATGGTCGATTCCTCCACTAATATCCTCGTTTCCATACGAGATTTTTTGTATCCAATCATTCATACGTTGCTCTCCAATATCCCTAGCCATTTCCTGGTAATACCAAATAGCTGATTCACGCATAGCCGATCCAAGGGTATGGTCATGGTTCCATGTATCAAATTCACGTTTTACGCCATCCCATCGTTTTACATCATACTCATCTCGAACAGCCTTGACTTGTAAACCAATTAAGGCATTAGGGACCTTAAATGTAGATTCCGGAGTTTGTCTTGTGTTAGCTCTTTCCTGATTGTAGACAAAGGTTTCTCCAGTTTTAACATCACGCAATATAAACGTTCCATTATGATCAGAGAAATATTCAGCGACATCTAATTTTTTAACATTAAGTTTTTCTTTAGAAGTAACTTCTTTACTTAATGTTTGAGCTTCAGCTGTAAAACCTATTATCCCTGTAAACAGTATAAAAAAGAACAGATAAATCAATTTTCTCATTTCAGACACCTCATTAAATTATTTGACAGGTATATTCTATTGTTTAGATTCAGAAAATTCAATAACAAACAAGTGAGTGATAGCTATAATGATAAAATCAAAAAATTCATATCTCCCCCTGTTTTTAACATGTATTTACTTAGTGTGAAGTTTATATAATTCATCCTAACAAAAGTTCTCCATCAATAAACCCTTGGATGCCAAGAGAATTTAACTTAGCATAATTTATTCCCTTGATAAATAAGTGTTTGCGCACGCTCAAGTACATTTGATGGTTATATAAAAAGGCAAGGTTTTATGTGACCTCTTATTCACCTAAATGACCCGATTGCTGAATAAGAAACAATCCTGCATATCAATACAGGATTGTTGATTAAACTTTATTATAAACAATCAGACTTTTTTATGATTTATTGAACTTTATTTCAAAGCTACAGTTAGACAGAATCACATAAAAAATAAATATAGAGATACAAAATCAAAAAATGAAACAGTACAACTATTAAGTTAAGCCATTTTACTTGCTAAGCTCTCTTTGAGCTCTCATATAGCTTTCCATGATATTTTGATAACTAGGAAGATGTTTAGTAAGTAAAGCACCAAAGCCTTCAACGTCATTTCGCCAATCACGATGTAATTCTGCTGCAACACTAAACCAGTTCATTAATTGGACTCCTCCATGAGCCATACGCATAAGGGCAGCATCTGCAACTTGTTTACTAAAAGTCCCTGATGCATCAGTTACAACGAATACCTCATATCCTGCGTTTACAGCAGATAGTGCTGGGAACGCAACACAAACATCAGTTACAACCCCTGCGATAATTAGTTGCTTTTTACCTGTTACTTCAATGGCTTTAACGAATTCTTCATTATCCCATGCATTAATTTGTCCAGGCCGAGCTATTTTCGGTGCATCAGGAAAGAGCTCAACCAATTCTTGTATTAGTGGGCCGTTCGGGCCGTTTTCAAAGCTTGTTGTTAAAATGACTGGTAAATCAAAAAACTTAGCGGTATTAGCAAGAGCCAAAACATTGTTCTTAAATTCATCAACACCATAATCACGCACTAGGCTGGAAATAAGACCAGTTTGATGATCCACTAAAAGAACAGCAGCATCATTTTTGGAAAGACGAGAATAGAGATCAGACATTTTATAGTCCTCCTTAAACTAACGTAATAGAAGAAAATTCATATATCGGCAAATTCTTCTTAAATCTCATTCGCTTTTTACAATAATTTCCCTTTTATTGTTAAGTAATTAATTTATTTCTCAACAAAGATAGTCGATATGTATAAGGTTCAAAATGATTTATCCACCACAATTTTTATATTTGTAATACTGGTAGAAAACCCTCTTTTCATAGAAATCTGAACTTCAACTCACACCTCATCCTATTTCTTATGTGCTTATACCAAAGTTAGCTTGTTGTCCTCACAACTTTATACACCAAAAAATTTAAATTTTATATTTTTTTCAAAATCATGTTAAGATAATTATAAAAATTAAGATTAAGAGAGCTGAATTGAAACTAATCTACAAAAAATTATATTTAAGTACACATATTTAAATTAACAATAAAAAGGGAGAATACATATGCAATATTTTATTGGGATCGTACCTCCAGACGAATATAAAGAAAAAATAATTAAAGTTCAACATCAATGGGAGAATAATTTACTTGTCGATGTTGTTGAGCCACACATTACAGTAAAAGCTCAAGGTGGTTTAACCGCTGATTTAGAATGGATTGAAAAATTGAAAAAGGTTTGTGCAAGTTTTTTTGTGTTCAATGTCTCCCTAAATCCACCAAAATTTTTTGGAGAAAGTGTTCTATTCCTAAGTGTTACATCAGAAAAAATTTTTGAATTACATCAAAAAATTGTTAATGCGATTTCTCCTGATAATGAGTTGATAAAAAGATATATGGAACTAGATAATTATGTACCTCATTTAACAATGGGACAAACACATTGGGGGTTATCTAGTAAAGAATTAAAAAATATGGCTACAATAACTGAAAAAGAACTCAGCCCTTATCCTACATTTGAAGTGAACTTCATTAGGATATATCAAGAAAAAGAAACAAACAAATATGTAAACTATCTAGATATCCCTCTTAAAAAGCGTGCTCAAGTGTAAAGTATGAACTGTTTTCTTCATGATCATGAAGAAAACAGTTATTGTAAGTTACTACTGACTATATACTAAATTTCAATACAATTTCCCATATCTCTAGTACAGTAGAATATTTTAACGAAAACAACCATTTACGGCGAAGCTTATAATTTCATTCATAGACAACCTTGAGGGCCTCTATCCTATATGCCGCTGCTAAACTGATCCTCAATAACCAGAATTAAGCCACACAGCATTTTATTTAATCATCTCAACAAATTTCTGAAGAGCAGCCGAAAAAAGTACATCTTTCCTCATAATAAAATAAGTTGGTACATTGGAATATTTCTTAGGTAAATCAGTTATAGTTAAAGACTGCTCATGGTCTTTCAAAATTGATTTGACCATGATGGCTATGCCCATTCCCGCCTTCACACAGCCTATGATCGCTTCAATCGTACCGAATTCTAATACACGCTTCGGATAAATACCTTCTTCTTTTAACCATCTTTCTACAGTATTTCGATAGTGGCAGCCGTTCCCGAAGGCTAACATTGTGACTTTATCAAGCTCTTGTAAAGTATGTAAAGGTTGATGACTAATAACCGTTAGTTCTTCCTCACAGAACAAAATGGAAGTTAAATTTGGGTGATGAACATCTTCAACAATAAAAGCTCCTTCTAGTTTGCGTTCGAGCACAAGTTGAATTAGCTCAGTGCTTGTATGGGTTTCTAACAATAATTCGACCTTAGGATAATTTTCGTAATAACTTTTCAGAAGTGGCGGTAAGCGGACCGCAGCTGTAGAGTTGGTAGATCCAATCTTCAGCGTACCTAAAGGTGTTGAGTGATTACTTTGTACCAATCTGATTGATTGCTCAGTTAAGTCTAGTATTTGCCTAGCATATGTTAACAAAATCTCACCATTAGAATTCAAAGTAACTCCCTTGCCATTGCGGTAAAATAAAGGAACTTGTAACTCATCCTCTAGCTGTTTAATTTTCATCGTTACATTTGATTGAACATAGTTTAGTGATTTTGCTGCTCTCGATATACTTCCTTCTTCAGCTACCTTTATAAATACAGTCAAATCTTTAATATCCACATAACTCACCTCTTAAGATATCATTTTTTTTGATATCTTTTATCTTTATTGTTTATTTTACATGATACCTATATATTCATACAATTAAAGCAAGAGGAGGTTATGATAAAAATGCAGAGACAACAAACTAAAAATGATTCCACTAGTTCTTACAAATGGATTATTTTATTGATTGCAACTATTTCACAAACATTTGCTACGTTTGTTACGTACGGGATTGGTCCTTTAGCTTCTTTATGGCAGCAAGTGCATCACCTATCTCAGTTTCAAACTGGGTTACTTGTATCAGCTGTAAATATTGGACCGATCTTCTCGATGCTGTTTTTCGGAAACTTAATGGATCGATATGGCGAAAGATGGATTGTAGGTGGAGGTTCTATCTTACTTGGAGTGAGTATGTTATTTGCCTATCCAGTCACAAATTACACATATGTAGTTGTTATTTTGCTATTTGTAGGAGTCTGGTATGGAACGGCACAACCTGGAGGTAGTAAGGCTATTGTAAAGTGGTTTCCTCCTCAGCGTAGAGGACTTGCGATGGGTGTCCGTCAAACTGGGATTCCGATTGGAGGTGCTTTAGCTTCTAGTACTCTCCCTTTCTTTTTTTATAATTATGGGTTATCTTCTGTCATCCTTGTGCAAGCGATTGCACCTATTTGTGGCGGCTTATTGTTCATCTTATTTTATCCTGATGATCATTCCCCTATTCAAAAGGCAGAAGCGGTTTCCTTCCTTACAAAATTAAAGAAGGTACAAAGAAACTCTTCTCTCTATCCTGTCTTTCTAACTGGAATAACAATGATGTCCCTACAAATGGTGCTCGTTGCCCATCTAATGAGTTATCTTACAAACGAAGTTCATACGAGTCTTCACCATGCTGGAACATTATTAAGTGTAGTATTGCTAGGTGGAATGATCGGGAGGGTTCTTTTAGCGTGGGCTAGTGATACTGTATGTAAAGGAAATCGTGTCACTCCCTTACAAATAACTATCAGTATCACTGTCTTATTGCTTCTTTGTATGAGCTATTTCATATCTTATATAACTTTTGGGTCACTTATAATCTTATGCTTCTTTCTTGGTTTCTTTGCTATCGGGTGGTTTAGTTTATTTATCATTTTAGTATCAGAAAAATCAGATCCGCAGTTTATCGGTTTAACTGTAAGTTTTGCTTTAACATTAAATCAATTTGCTATTGTACTTGCACCTGCGTTGTTTGGTATACTTGTTGACTATTTACATAGCTATACTGCTCCATTCTGTATCTTAGCTTTTCTCATTGTTTTGAGTGGTATATGGTTAACCATTACCGAATATCGTAACAAACAATTACGTACTCAAAAATTCTTATCAGTTTAATAATTTTATTCTAAACATCTATATTGTAATTATTACATATCCTAGATCATCCTCTTTACTGGCTGATGCGATATGAAAACTTGAAGTACATGCTTGAACAAATGCCGAATGGTGACTTAAATAACCCAAGGATAATAGCAAAACTACT
This sequence comes from Bacillus sp. S10(2024), assembly GCF_050473865.1. Taxonomy (NCBI): domain Bacteria; kingdom Bacillati; phylum Bacillota; class Bacilli; order Caryophanales; family Bacillaceae; genus Bacillus; species Bacillus sp. S10(2024). The sequence continues at coordinate 1,764,717 of NZ_JBFLUR010000002.1, forward strand.
TCCATGGACTCCTTGATTTACCATCTACTTGTTTCGTTCCAAAATCAAAAACACAATAGAAAGATCCCTAGGATAGCTGACTTCACAATTCTATCCTAGGGCCCATGTATGAAATATTACTTACTGCTTACATTCGATTTAGTATTAAAAAATTCACTTCAACCATATTTTTTGCCCTGGAAGATTTTATTTTAAAACTATCTATGTAGCTTTTTCAAATATCTTTAGATGAGTGAAAATCCTTGTCTATAAAGAACCCGCAATTTTCTCATCATCAACTTCATATTTTACTAAACAATCATTTTCCATGACTAGTTCTTTGGCAACTAAGTTACCTGTGACACGGTCAACTATTTTTTTATAAATTTTATTTTGTCTGTATACTTGGCCATCTGCTTTTTTTACAAAACGATGATCTTCTTCAACGATAGAATACTTATATGGAGGATACTGAGATGCCTTAATTTCTCCGTAAATGTATTCTTCGTCAATATGTAGATTAACTTGATAAGAAATGTTTGAATTGTTTTTTAATTTGAGGTCAATAATACCATTCATCAAAGTGGCGCCTGTTCCAAATGGAATCACACGTCCATAGTCAGGGAATGGATCGAAACTATGACGATATCTTTCCACTGTTTCCAATTCTGTATGAAGAAACATCCAGTAGAGAAGATTCCCTAACTGACAGAGACCACCCCCTATTCCCTTTATCGCTTCACCATTCATTAGAATAATACCTTCTTTATATCCAGCCTTTTCACTGGAATTGCCAACAAGATGCCAAAATGAAAATGTTTCTCCCGGTTTAATTACAACCTGATTTATTTTGCAGATAGCTAGCTTTAGATTGGTGATTTTGTTATATTGCAACTGTATATCCGTATCACCTAACTTTCTAATAAGCAAAGATTTATGTTTATAAATCCTGTAAGGTAATGGATTTTGCTCAAATGTTTTTGAAAATATATGGCCTTCAAGATGATCACTTATTTTTTTAAACAGCCTACGTTGTCTGATTCTAATAGGAATTAAAAAAGGAAACCTTTGTGTTAATAATTTTCTTGCCATTAAGAGTTGAGCCCCTTTATATATTATTCATCTAACAAATTAAGTTATATTAATAGTATCATATCGATTGTATTTTTTTAACAATTAACATCTTACAACTTTTCACTTATCATCAGAAAAGTCAGATTCACAAGTCACCGGTTTAACCGTAATTTCCGCTTTAAACCGAACCATTTTCAATACGATATGATCTACAACATGTCTTACCTCAAAAGAATCGAAGTCGTTTTTGTCGAAAAATAATATAGATGCCTTTATGCAATCTAAACTACATGCATATTGTAGAAGAATGATGGAATAGGAGAAGGGATATGGAGCGAGCGTTAGAAATTTCAAAGTTTTGGATTCCAGAACCTAGTTTATCAATTACACCAATTAACCCAAAGATTGCTCTGACTACATATTTTTATAAATGATTAAAGAATTATGCCTGAGAAACTTCCTTTTAATACTTCTTTTTCAAGTTGATTCATACATGTAAACGCCGCAGTAATTTTTGTACGATTTTTTTCATCCAGTTCAAATTGTTCAATAATTACATCACAACAGATCGTATCACCACTAAAAACCGGGCGAAAGAATTCAAAATTCATCTTATGAGCCAATACATTATAATCACCGCCAACTTTCGTAGGGAGTGTTGATGTTAAAAGTCCTTGTACAACAAATCGTCCTTGTTCATCTGGTGTCACATGATGAACACCTTCATCCTTTGATACCTTCGTAAATAATACAACATCTTCTTTTGTAAATGTTCGCTCAAAGGTGATTTTTTCGCCTACTTGTAAACCCATCAATATCCCTCCTCAAAAACATTTCATGATTCACTTAATTTCACTGTTCGAATACACAGTTAACTAATATCAGATTATTCTTATAATTGTTATACAGAGACATGATAAAAGAAGATACGAAATGTTAAAACCACCTTAATAAAGTTTAATCAAAAATATTTTGAGAATTCTTATTTAGCAAGAAACAAAAAGACACTATTTAAAATAAGGGTATCCGAAAAAAAACTAGAGTGTAGCTTGAATTAGATATTTAAATGCTTAAAAGGGGTTTTCCACGCGAAATTATTCGGAAAACCTCTTTTTGATTCAACAATTCAATATTTCTTTTAACATTTTAAAATTTTGTTGCTAAATATTTGGCGAACCCCATGTTATTTCATTAAAGCTACTGATTGCAGAAGACAAATCATATCCATACTCATTCATAAAATTTTTTCAGTTCCTTTAAAATAAAGTTTTCTCGGTGTATCCATCTATTCTGCTCACATTGGTTAACAATTTTTTGATTTTGATTAATTGCATTACTAAGCTTCACCAATGTGTCAGTAATTTAATTTATTCTAGTAAAATGTAGTTTACTACTCCTTAATATAAAAATACTTTGTTTTTACAAATAATACTCAAACATTTTTGCAACCTTTTCTTTCATTTTTTCTTTTATAGATAATTGATTGACGTCAGAGGATGTTACTCGCTTTGAATTTTGTAAGTCTTCATTAATGACTGGCTTTATTTTCGAAATATAGACAGGGTCATGAATATAACAGTTCATTTCTTCATTTAAATGAAACGAGCGCGAATCAAAATTCACGGTCCCAACCATCAATACTTTTTCATCAATCAAAAATACTTTACCGTGTAACACTCCCTTTTTATAACCATATACTTCTATTCCCTGTTTTAATGCTTTTCGGATGTATGGATACGCTGCTTCTTTAACTAACAGTGCATCCGAATGAGGTGAGAACAGAATTTTGACACGGACTCCCCTCTTTCTTGCATCTACTAATGCGTTCCAAATAGTTCTGTCTTTTGGTATAAAATAAGGTGTTAATATAATGATGGAATCTTTTGCTTGTTGAAACAGCATTGCATAATCTTGTCCAAGTTTTTCTCCGCTATAATATGCAGTAAATCGATGCGAGGTTGCTCCCTTTTCCTTTATCGCACTGTGTATCGGAATCGGTTTCTCTGAGTTTTTCTTCCAGTCTAACACAAATTGGTGTTCTAGATCTTCAACTCCTTCTCCTCGTATTTGAAGGTGATAATCTCTCCAGTAACCAAGTTTTTCTTTTTCCCCCAAATACTTCTTGCCGATGTTAAATCCGCCAATATACCCAATCTTTCCATCAATAACTGAAATACGACGGTGATTCCGATGATCCAAAGAAGAAGAAAGATAAGGGAAAGTAGGCTTATTGTAATACGTAAAATGCACTCCTTTTTTAACTAATAATTCTCTTTCCTTTTTCTTTAGTAAAATTCCACCTAGCCTGTCCACTGCATAGTATACTTCTACGCCTTCCTGACTTTTTTGCTTCAATAACTCTAAAAACTGATGACTTACTTTATCATCAGCAATAGAGAAAAAGTTAATATGCACGTAATATTTTGCTTTCTTTATATCTGAGAATAATTGATTGTTTAATTGTTTCCCGTCTGTATACATAGTAATATCACTTTGACGAATAGGGTATTGGCTAGGTTGCTGAACAAATCTCCCACTTTGTTCAGCTGCTGTTCTGTCAAATTCATCCCAAACAAACAAAACAAAACATACGCCGATAAATACAAAGAGGAGTACCAGGAAAGTTTTTCCTATTTTTTTCAACATATCTAATCTCCTTTATTTATATATTATCGTTTTCTTTCTGTTAGTTTTTGTTATTGGGACAAAACTATTCCATATCCATCCGTGAAATTAATCTTTATAATATATAAATAAATTATGTTCTTACATGGTAGATTCTTCTTATGTATATTCTATTCACGTTAAGTTAACATCACACCACTTAACGGTATTCCATGTAGCTAGTAGCTAAAAAAAGCCTCCTTCGAATAATTAACTGTAAAATTTCTCATTCACATAACCCTAAAATTGGAAATCGTACTATGATAACAAAATAGGTATTCTATATTTTGAAGTACATTTACAAGGAGGAAATACTACATGACAGTAAGCACTAAACTTAAACAAACTATCGCTGGATTAAAAAGTGCTCAAGCATGCCTAGAAGGATTTGTTCTTGATACTGATAACCAGCAAGCAAAACAATTATATAAAGGTGCAGCACAACAAACTCAAGAAATTATTGAATCTTTAAACCCTCGTCTTCAGCAAATTGAACAAGAAGAGCCTCAGTACAAGTAATAGTATAATACCTTGCACATAGAATATCGTTCACGTGTAGTATATAAGGAGATTATTTGATGGTTTTTTTACAAATAATGGACAGAGGATATTTGACGCTTACAAAAATATTATAGAAAACGAAAAAGAACACATATTATACATATTTAATATGTGTTCTAGGTCTAATCTCTTTTGTTTTATAGCATATAAATTCTTTGCAAATACTACATATCATTCGCTAACAACGTGATGCTATCCTTATAAAAAATTATTTTAAGATCCCTATTTCCATAGTTTCCATCATCTCTTTAGTTGTAAGAATCGTAGCAAATTCCTCATGCAAGGTAGCCAATGAAATAGCATGAATTTCTTCTGCACTATAGTAAATATCATTTGGTCCTTTCATTCCAAATGCAGCGGTAGCATCTGAAATAAGATATGTATCAAATCCTAAATTACCACTCATTCTAGTAGTAGTTGAAACGCAATGAGGCGTAGTTAATCCAACTATCACAGCCTTTTCAATACCATTCGTACGTAAATATTCTTCCAAGTTTGTCCCTATAAATGCACTATTTACCTTCTTTTGAATAATGACTTCACCCTCAATTGGTTTTACCATATCTTTAAATTTAGAACCCTCATGACTAGGGTGCATAATAGAATGAATATTATCTGATAGATGTTGAATATGAATAACTGGATATTTCTTTTTTCTCCACAATTTTAGTAAACTTTCAATATTTTTTTCTGCTTCTAAATTATTTCGTTTACCCCATTTTTCATGATTAAATGCTTTCTGAACATCTATAATTACTAATGCTGCATTTTCAAATCTATGTAGCATGTATTTCCCCTCCCCTTAGAATGACTTTACCTCATCATTAATTCCTAGTCCTTTAATCCCATTCATTCATTGTTTCAAGCTCTATTCCCTACTACCAATTTCTTTTTGAATCTTTTTAGGTAACTTTTGAAGGACTAGCTCATAGGAATGAATAACTAACTTCTCCCATAACTCTTTAGGGATATCAGCATCTAAATAAATGGAATTCCAGTGTACTTTATTCAAGTAATATCCAGGAATAATACCTTCGTATGTTTCCCTTAAATATTCAGCACGCTCAGGATCACATTTCAATGATAGTATAGGCTTTCCTACTGAATCCCCGCCAAACATAGCAAACATTTTACCTCCCACTTGATAACGATCTGCTTGCCATTCTATTTTGTAATCATGAGTTGCAGCAGGCTGATTTCGACAATAATCTTCTAATATATGCTTCTCCATAACTAGACTCCTTATATAAAAAATTATCACTACTAACCCAAACAGCATTTATCTCAAATCATATGACGACTTGCAATCTGATAAGTAAATAATACAAATGCTTCGTTACAGTTCCAATTAATTAACGCCTTCTGTACTAACTCTCGGTGTTTTTTAGAGATATCTCTAATTGCATTTCCAACCGACTTCCTTACATATTCGCTAGGATCATTCTTTAAATTTGAAAGTAATTGTATTGCAACTTCAGGATTTTCCTTGAAAAATGGTTTTGCTGTCCATACGCGCAATCCTTCTGTAACAGCTCTTCTTACATTTGCATTCTTATCCGACAGCCATTCATTTATAATTGGAAGAGCATTTTCATATCCTGTTTTAGAACAAAACGTATCAAATGCTTTGGCTAATACCTCTTGAGCCCGCCAATCATGATTTTGACTAACTTTATATCTTAAAAAGTCGAGAGCTTCCATGTTATATGGTGAAATTTCTCCTACTAAGAATATAGAAAAATATGTTTGTTTAGAGCTAACCCCTGTCGCATATAACTGTATAACTACTGTTAAGATATATTCTCTATTCTTATCCTCAGAAAATTCACCAGCATATTTTCTTAATGCCGTAATGTTCATATCGTCTAGTTCCAACTACTTTTCCCCTCCCCCTTATGAACACATAGCACATCGGATTATATTAATAATATTATATTAAATGTATTTTTTTAACAATTTATATCTTGCAATTATTTCACTTAGTGTTAGAAAAATCAGATCTACAATTTATCAATTTAACCGCAAATTTTGCTTTAATACTGCAACTTCTACTAATTAATGATTAAGTCCATCCCATACCGCAACTGTATTCAATGAAATTCATTTAATATTACCTAGTGCAAGCCAAAAGGACTAATAATGACTATTAGGCTACAGTTACGGTTCAACTAACAACAAAAAGAGAGCAGACTTTCTGCTCTCTTACGATGCTTTATTATGACAAGAGGATTCCTCGACACTTCCCATGCGCTTCAGTTTATTCCAGCCCACCGCTACTCCTCGAATAGAAGAAACTATAGATTTAATTACAACATAAGTCATAAATTGACGATAAATAAAGCGTTGTAAAATTAACCAGACTAACGGCTTAGGATTTTCCTTTTCTAATCGAAAGGCAAAGAGTGAAGCTAGAAGGTCAATTACAAAGAATGCAAGGTAAAATCCTAAAACTTTCAAAGGATGACTACTAAATATGCCCATAATCATTAATACATCTGCTAATGGAGAAATCGATTGCAGAATGAATTGGAATAACCACATATTTGGCAGTGCAATAAATCCTAATGTTTTATGTTTTACATTAAATAAAGCTTTTCGATGCTTCCATAGACACTGAAGCGTTCCATACGACCAACGATATCGCTGTTTAACAAGACTTTTTACATCTTCAGGCGACTCCGTATACGCATATGCTTTTTCTTCATACACAATTCGATATCCTTGACGTAAAAATGTTAGAGTAAGATCCGTATCTTCCGCAAGTGTATCTTCACTTAAATATCCCGCTTTTTCCACACGTTTTTTATGCCATGCTCCGATAGCACCTGGAACAACAGTAATACAATTTAACTCATCAAAAGCCCTTCGCTCTAAATTAAAGCCTGTAATGTATTCAACATGTTGCCATGTAGTTAACAAATTTCGTCTATTTCCTACTTTAACGTTACCAGAAACTGCAGCTACATTATCATCTTCAAAATGCCTAACCATTAAAGAAATTGCATCTTGAGCAATAACGGTATCAGCATCTAATGAAATAACAATTTCTCCTCGCGATTTTTGGAATCCTAAATTCATTGCGGATGCTTTGCCACCGTTTTCTTTTTGGATTAAATATACTTTAGGATGGTTATGAAATGCTTCTTGAATTACTTTTGACGTACCATCTTTTGATCCATCATCCACAACAATAATTTCATAATCCGGATAATCACTATCCAAAATAGAACGAATCGTCTTAGTAATAACTTTTTCTTCATTATATGCTGCTATCACAACACTAGCAAAAGGTTGATAAGTAGAATTAGTAGACAATCGGGATGTAGCTTTCTTTTTTTGCCTAAATGCAAAATATATTAAAAATAGGAACCGAAAAATACCTAATCCCATAGCAATATAAAAAATAGTCGTGAATATGTGATTCAAATATCCTGAACCTGAAAAAACAACTCGATCATAAAATAGGTATGGCTTATCCTCAACAGAAATAGAGGGCATAACATCATCTCGTTTTTTACCCATTAAATCTGAAATTGTCACAAAGTTATATCCATGTTTTTTTAAGTCTTCAATAATAATCGGTAGCGCCTCTACTGTATGAGTACGATCTCCGCCCGCATCATGGAGGAGAATAACATGCCCTTCACCACTATAAACAGATTTAAGAACACGTTTTACCAGTTCATTTGTTGGTGGTTTAGTCCAGTCTTCAGGATCAACCTTTTCTCCAATCATTGTATAGTTCATATTTTGAGCACGCAAAATAGGTAGTATCTCATTTGGTAAATATGGCTCAGCATCCGCTTCATATGGCGGTCTAAATAAAATCGATGAGTGGCCTGTTGTTTCTTGAATAAGTCGTTGAGCGGCATTTAACTCCACTTTTGTTCGGAATGAAGAAGTATCCGCTATGTTAGGATGTGTGAAAGTATGATTACCTATTTCATGCCCTTCATCGTATATTCTTTTAAGAATACTAGTATTTAATTGAGCATTTTCACCAACTACAAAGAAATCAGCTTTTATTTTATATCTATTTAATATATCTAAGATTTCCGGCGTATATTTAGGATCAGGTCCATCATCAAATGTTAGTACCACTTGTTTCCCCTTTGGTTGTCCATAGCGTTGCACTTGATATGACGATGGAAGTGATTGATACACTTCATCTGTAAGATAATTATCTTTCCCGACTTTAAAATCCCTAAGTCCTGTTTGGCCTTCATGCATAACTTTTAAGATTTCACCTTGCCCGGAATAACTTACTTGATTTAGACTATCGATTTTACGTAATGGACTCAGATCTTTTTGTATTTCTATTGGATTTCTTAATGATTTCCATACAGTAGGATCCTCAGCTCCCAATCTCCAGAATGCAAATCCTTTTGCATCATTTTTCAATGCTACTTTCATTTGATTGTAAAGAGTTACACCATCTAAAAACCAAGCAATATGATCCTGTGTACCTTCTCTATATCGAAAATAAGGATTCCCACTTATCTTATCCCATTGAATTTTTGCATTCGAATCATGTGTCATCTTCATAATATCCGAAAAAGTTAAAGGTTTAGCAGGTTTCTTACTATCCCTTTCCCAATCGTATCCATAGTTCCCGAAAGCAACTATTAGTTTTTCTGCAGGAATATTTAAATGCCTAAGCGTATTCTCAAACCATTTATTTGAAGCGATTGGACCTGAACTCCCAGTTTGATGGTGTTCATCATACATCATCACAATCATACGATCTATTTCTTTTGCTAATGCTCCGTAATCAAAAGTATTATCAGCAGCCGGAACATCTTGCGTCACAAGCAAATGATGTTGATGAAACACAGTAGTAAGTTCTTTCATAAATCTTGTTAATCCATTTCGATCTTCTTCAGGTATTGACTCAAAGTCGATATTAATACCTGCAAATTGATTGGTTTCAATTTGTTTTACTAAATCATTAATAAATTTTGTCTGTACATTAGCCGGCGCACGCAGCAACTTATGAATTAATGCAGCATCCGAACCAGAACCTTTTTGAGTAAAGTTATTGATTAAAGGCATAACTTTCACATGATTTTCTTTCGCTAACTTTACAATCTCAGGTTTAATCTCACTACTAATTGTTAAATCTGCATTTAAGTGATACCACTCTGGTATTAACATAGTTAATGACCGAATATTTTCCTTTAAAGAGGTCGTACTATTTGCATCCCAGTTTACATAAAAACCATATACTTCTTTAGGTTGTTTACTATTAAACTCTGAATCTTGGGAATAATTCTTATTATCTATTTTATTATTAGAGTACTTATATTCTTCATTTTTTAATTCTTTCTGTAATTGCTGATCGTTAAGTTTTTCATTAATAGGTACAATTTTTTTATCTTGATTTATAAAAGGCTCCTTATACGGAAAATTCACATCTGATAAAATACTTCGAAAGAAAAAGTAAAAAACAATAATCATAATAATTATCGTAAGACATAGAAACCAATTAAAAAATATTTTCCTTCTTCCTTTAGCATCGTAAAAAATAACTTTAGATTGTTTTTTCTTTTGCAGCATTGTTTTATCCATCATTTTTTTTGATATACTCCTTTTATTTCCTTCTGATACAAACATAAAATATTTTAATAAGCGGCGACTCCCAACTTAACTAATCACTCATTGGCTTTGCAAATATATATCCTTTTTCTTCTTAAGTAACGATAAATACTACTTACCTAGACTAAGGGGGAATACGATATATAATGCACTAACATGATTCTTTTTTCCCTAATACAATATTCGGACCAATTAAGCATTTTGCGGGGGTTGTTTTTTGAAATTCATACATTCAAACAAATTAGAAAAGTAAAAAAATGATATAATTAGAAATATTAACTGTTAAAGGGGAGGATTTTATGTTTTGCACATCTATTTTCATTGAGGTGATTGCGTTTCATAACAAGGAGGAATAACCATGAAATTAGAAACGAAAAGACTAACCATTATACCGTGTACGGAAGAAACAGTTGAAATTGCTATAAATCAGAAATACGATAACGGACCGCAAATCTCAACTTATTTGAAGAGATTAAAAGAAGATTCCTCTTTATTGTATTGGGGTACTTGGCTTGTTATTCGAAAAACAGACGGTGTTGTTATCGGAGACATAGGTTTTAAGGGAAAACCCGATAAGAATAAAGCAGTAGAAGTTGGATATGGTTTTCTTGAAAACTATTGGAATAATGGTTATGCAACAGAATCTGTAGGAGCCTTAATTCAATGGGCTTTTGAAACATCAAAGGTTGATAGAATAATAGCTGAAACACTACATGACAATCATGGTTCTATTCGTGTATTAGAAAAACTAAACATGAAAAAAATAGATACTACAGAAACAATGATTAATTGGAAAATAGATAAATCCGCGTGATTTCAAGCTTTATTTTCGGATTATAAGTGAAGATGTAAACGCAACTTTATCGGATAGTTAATTTGTAGATGTAGATTGGGAATTGGATATATTACTAAAACATATTGCGACATTTTATTAAAACATCCTACTTTGAATCATTAGCAAATCATATATTATGTTATAGCTTTTAATCTGTTAAACAAGAGCCTAAAATTCATTAAAAATAGACTAACTAATAGATTAATAAAGAGAAAGAGATCAGCAGCAATACATTCTATCAAAAGAAAGTATTTTCAGCTGGTCTCCCCATTTCATGAAATATCGCAAAGTATCTTTTTGTACTACTATACCCTTTTCCAGATTAACTTCCTGTACTAGTAAATGCACTTAGCCCATATTTCCAAAAACGATAAGCAATGAAACATAGAATTATCGCAACGAGTGGTGTACATAAGGAAACCCACTTATATCCCTTATCGAAGAAAAAGGCTGCTGGATAAAAGGATGTAAAACTATAAGGAATAATAAACGTTAAAATAAATGCGATAACTTTATTATAAATAGTAATCGGATACCGTGAAAAATCACTTAAATTGAATACTGCTGATACAACAGGAAGGCTATCTGTCATCCAAAAAGAAAACGTAATAAAAAATAAATTTAATGCAACAAAGATAAGACCGCTTGATATGATCATGATGATGAGTATCAGTACATTTCCAAACGTAATAGCAATATCTAGATTACTAATGGAATAATAAAGAACAACTCCCCCTATAATCAATTGCCCTATTCCATCTTGTTGAACACGCTCCGCTATAATTTGGAACAGAGGGTTAATAGGACGGATAAGTAAACGGTCTAAATTTCCTGTCCGAATATATTGCCATCCAATTGTCCATAAATTATCAAAAAAAATGTGATGGATTGCTCTTCCTGCAAAAGCAATTCCGTAGATTAAGAGAATTTGATAAAAATTCCATCCTTTTAAAGTTTCAATATGATCAAATACTACTTTTATAAAAAAGATAGCGGCAAATTGTTGAATGAAGACTGAAGAAATTCCTATTAGAAAGTCTACTTTATATTCCATCATTACTTTTAAATGTTGCTTAAAATAGACTATGTATAAGAATGAATATCGTTTAAGAGTATGCAACAATACACTCACCCCCCAAATATTGTGATTTTTCGAATTGCTAAAGCCCATAAAACTCTGACGAGTACTGTAATAACAATTAACCAGATGAATTGTGTCGCAATTGCCATATAGGCCTGTGTACCTGATATTGAACCTGTATAAATAGAAACAGGTATATAGACCATAGACTGAAAAGGTAAAAACATACTAATTTCTTGAAACCATTGTGGATAAAGTGATAATGGGACGAGTGCACCGGAACAAAACTGAATAACAGACTCTCGCAACAGTCGAAGCCCCCATATATTCACAGTCCAAAAAGCTAATATACCAATAATAAGATCTAATTGAGTTCCAATTAAAATACCAAAAACTACACTTACCGTAAATAATAGAAAAGACTCTATTGATTGTGGTAGTTGAATCCCTACAAACCAGATGGCAAAAAGCAGCATAGGAAACGTTGTACGCATAGAATTAGAAATTTTTTGTCCTATATCCATCGCTACAAGTTTATCTAACAAATGATAGGGCTTCATAAGTTCCATTGCTATGTCACCTTGTTTAATCATTCTCGCTAAATTGCTCCCTACTCCAGATACGTATTGTTCCAATAATAAAGCAATAACCATATACGTTAGCATATTCATAAGTGAAAGTTCTCCAACAGTCTCTTTATTCTCATAAACAGCAGTCCAAAAATAATATAACGTACATAATTTAACGATAATTGCAAACGTACCTGCCCAATACCACGCCGCATAGGAAGTATCTAGCTTTATCTGCACTTTAAGCATTTCCCAATATTTTCTCAAGGGACTCCTCACCTCCGTGCTGATAAAGATCTTTAATAATCGTCTCCAATTTCGGATTTGAAATCGTTAAGTCTAGTATCTTGTTGTGCCTTGCCAGTTCTGACAGCACAAATTCCGATGAAACATTTTTTGTATGAAAACTTAGTTCTACATGAGATGTATTTTCTGCTTCACTCTTATGAATCACGATGTCATTTTGTAATGATACAGGAATCTCAAACATTGTGTGCTCTTCTAATTCTAAAGATAGAATGCGGTTATAAGAGAAACGATCTTTAAGTTCTTGTAAGTCGCCGTCATAAATAATAGTCCCTTTATCAATAATAATAATCCGCTCACAAAGCTCTTCTATATCCTGCATATCATGTGTAGTTAATACAACTGTTGCATCCAATTTCTTATTCATTTCTTTAATAAAACTACGTATTTTCGCCTTTACATCAATATCTAGACCAATTGTAGGCTCATCTAGGAACACAACAGAAGGTTGATGAAGAAAAGCAGCAGCCAACTCACAACGCATTTTTTGTCCGAGTGATAGCTGGCGAACAGGTAATAGCATTAAATCCCCAAGATCCAGTACATCTTCAAATAAATGCAACATTTCCTGATATTTTGTTTCTGGTATTTCATAAACATGTTTTAATAGTTCAAAAGACTCTCTCACCGGTATATCCCAAGCAAGTTGTGTACGTTGTCCAAAAACTGCTCCAATATTTTTGGCATTTTCCTGTCTGTTTTTGTATGGAATAATTCCATTTACTTTAATTTCACCAGTATCTGGAGTCAAAATTCCACACAGCATCTTAATAGTGGTTGACTTTCCAGCACCGTTGAATCCGATATACCCAACCATTTCCCCTTTTTCAACAGAAAAAGAAATCGGTTTTACCGCCTGTTTATCATAATGCTTACGTTTTATTAAAGCTTTTATTGCACCCATTAAACCTGGCTTCCGCTCTAAAATTTTATAGCTCTTCGTAACATTCTTTACTTCAATCATTTATAAATCTCCTACTTCCCCTTTTCCGAATATTAGCCGTTATACAACTGAAGTATTATAGCAATCAAATAAATTCCTTCATTCTTTTTACACCTGCCTCTCATAAAATATAGAAAAACTGTAGTTTACAAGCTAAAATCTCCAATCTACGAAAACGTTTGCATAAGTAGAAACTAGTATAATTTTACAGGAGCATTTAAATATTATCAACAAATTTAAGTCTATCCGTCATATTAATAATTCCAGTTCAAATTCTATTCAGAATCATGCGTCTTCTCATAATAAAGTGAAACTAACCATCAATACAGTTTTTTCTTCTTCTGATGTAAAGCCCACCCAATCGGGCTTTTATGGGAAAATGTTGTCTGCTAACAAGTACATATATTCCGTGGAAGAAATAAACATATTTATACTCACCTATTTTCTCTCTTTTGCATAAAATTTAATCACACATCATATTTTTAAACCAAACTAAAAAAGTTGGTCTAAGTAAAAATTTAAAGCGTAATGCCGTTTTTTTGTCCAAAGAAAAACAAACCATATTTTAGGTTTTAAAAATAAAAAATATTATATTATCTTTCTTTTCACTTTAAATAAACCAAATTAAACGGGAGAGGGTATGTTATGGATGAATTAGAAACAGCCAAAGTGCAAAATACGGTTGCTGTGTCACCCCAGGATGGCTGGCGGCAACAGAACAGCGATCCTAGTTTGCGAGAAGTGTACAAAAGTATGAGAATACCGAAGAAAGGAAATTCTCTACGAAAGCTTCTTGCATTTATGGGACCAGGTTATCTTGTTGCAGTAGGATACATGGATCCTGGAAACTGGGCTACATCACTGGCTGGAGGTTCTGCTTATAACTATACGTTACTATCTGTCATTTTGATTTCAAACTTTATGGCTATTATTTTGCAGGCACTATCAGCAAAGTTAGGGATTGTAACAGGACGAGACTTAGCGCAAGCATGTCGGGATCATTTCAGTAAACCAGTATCGTTTGTTTTATGGGTGTTATGTGAATTAGCTATTGCAGCTTGTGATTTAGCGGAGGTAATAGGTGCCGCAATCGCATTAAATCTTTTATTTCACATTCCCCTTGTATGGGGTGTATGCATTACTTCATTTGATATCTTACTAATCCTTTTATTGCAAAATAAAGGATTTCGCTATATTGAAGTGATTGTCATTAGTTTAATCGCAACAATTTCCGTTTGTTTTGGTGTAGAACTCTTTATGTCACAACCACAACTGAGTGAGATTGCAAAAGGCTTTATTCCAAGTAAAGAGATTATTCAAAACCCACAAATGCTGTTTATTGCACTTGGAATTTTAGGAGCTACGGTTATGCCGCATAATTTATATTTACATTCTTCTATCGTGCAAACGAGAAATTATGAAGATACACCTAAAGGAAAACGAGAAGCGATTAAGTTTTCAACGATTGACTCTACTATCGCATTAATGTTGGCTTTATTTGTTAATGCATCAATTTTAATATTAGCTGCGTCTGCTTTTTATAAAACAGGGCATACCGAAGTGGCGGAAATTCAAGAAGCGTATCAATTGTTAAATCCGATTCTTGGAAGTGGAATTGCGAGCGTATTATTCGCCGTTGCTTTATTAGCATCAGGACAAAATTCTACGCTAACAGGAACGTTAGCGGGGCAAATTGTAATGGAAGGGTTTTTAAATATTCGTTTACGACCATGGCTTCGCCGCTTAATTACACGTTTAATCGCAATTATACCTGCGGTCATTGTAACGTTACTATATGGAGAAAAAGGAACAACAGATCTTTTAGTATTAAGCCAAGTTATCCTATCTCTTCAACTTTCGTTTGCTGTTATTCCACTTGTTATGTTTACTAGTGACAAAAAGAAAATGGGTGAATTTACAAACTCACTTTGGACCAAAGGAATCGCTTGGTTTATCGCTATTGTTATCGCTATTTTAAATGCCTATCTACTCTTTACTACATTTTCAGGATAAAAATATTCTAAGCATAAACTGTATTAGCCCTATTAATCTAGACATAGAAAAAAACTCCTGTTTGACCAGGAGTTTTCTTCTTTTCTTCTTTTTAAAAGTTTTATATAAAAATCAATTTATTTTCCCTTCAATTGTTTCAATAAGTCTTTAATTTCCGTTAGTTCACTCTCTATATGATGCAGCCGACTTTGCATATCATCAATTTCTTGCTCTGCTTTATAATTAATCGCAAAGTCAATAACAGATTCATGTTTATCACGCGCAGCTTGACGATTTTGACTCATCATAATAACAGGAGCTTGAAATGCTGCTATAAAAGATAAGCATAAGTTCAATAAAATAAATGGTGGAGCATCAAAGTGTTCTCCTTTTGTAATAGACAAACTATTCCACATAATCCAGAAACCAAGAAAACATGCAAACCAAACGATGAATCGCCAGCTACCTCCAAACTGTGCAATTTTATCAGCTAGTCGGTCTGCCCACTTTGTTCGTTGTGTATATGCACTATCAAGTTGATGAAGGATTTCTGACTCGTAACGATCTACAAGTCGGTCAATACGTGTTAAGCTTTCATGGTTTAAATCAATATCAAAACCTTGAATTTTCGTAGCCTCTTTTTTTGTCCTTTAATTTGATTCCAGATTTTTTGTACCATTGTACAAACCTCCTCATTTTATAGAGGAAGTCATCTTTCCAAAATCCCAATAAAGCGGTAACTATTTTTACAAAGTAATCCGCTTCGAATATTCAGTTGTATGACTGCCTCTGATGTCGTTTCTATATCCGACTCTCCTATGCTCGGATTACTCATAAAATAGTTCCACCTCACCTTTTTTAAATTCCTTTCTTATTATATGTTAACTTCTCTCTTCTGACTATGCGTTTATTGTAAACTGTAATTTAATTATCTTACATTGTACATAAAGAAACTGTATTTAAACAACGGTTTATAAATATACACTAACTTATATATTTTCATCACACTGTGTATAAGTTTTCTTATTGTTTGTTAAAAAAATATTAGGAAATAAAAAAACAGACCCTTTTCTAAAAAAGGTCTGCTTTTCTATTAAGTTTTAACTTTTCTTCTCTTTGATTACACAAACTTGAAATCTGTTATGGTCTAAGTCCATCTAAGGAAGTAGTAACATTAATATCAACCGCTCCTTCTACTCCATTTACATTCCCGCTTTCTGTATATTGCCAAGCATTCCAGTTTTTCCAATCGCTTAATGTAGTTGGAGTAGTAGAGTTATATCTAGAAACCCAAAGAGGTACATCGCCAAGTCCGGATATGTTAAAGCCATTTACATACCATGGTCCCGTATAAATCATAACGCGTTTTCCTGTTTTCTGTTTTACGTAATCAATAAAAGTACGTGCCCAATTTGTCACATACGGCCCTGTTATATTACCTGTCGGACTAGATGGTGATTCCAGATCAAGGACAGGCATTAAATCCGTATGATATCGATTTAATACATCAACAAAATGTTTTGCTTCGACAATTGGGTCATTTTGTTCTGGACGAGCAAAGTGATAAGCTCCAACTAAAAGACCTGCTGCAGATGCATTTTGTACATATTGTGCATAGGTTGGATCTGTATATGAAACACCTTCAGTTGCTTTCATATAAGCAGCATTAATACCAGATTGCTTTACTTGATTCCAATCTATATTTCCTTCCCAATGTGAAACGTCAATAAATGTATAAGAAGGTTTCAGTGTTGTCGTTACTTTACTGTCTTCTGCACCTTGCATATATTCTACTTCGATCCAGTGAACATCCCTCAATCCATTTGCCGCATTTGGGTTATCTTGAATATTCATTCTTAATGCTTTTTCATTGTAACCATGATACCCCCATGCATCTACAACTTTTTTCCCATCAACATATACACGAATTCCATCGTCCGCTCCTGTATACAGAAGGTACTCACCAGCTTTCAAGCGCTTAGCTGTAACATAGCGTGCTGAGAAATGGGCTCCTGGTACACCTGTAGCCGGTGAACCTTCAAATCCATTATCATCTTGCAAGCCACCATTTGCTGCTTGTGAAAGAGTCTTCGCTGCAACTGGATATCCAGAAAGAGATTCATTCGGATAGTAATAGGCAAGCCAACTACCAAATGGTACTACATCTGAAAATACAGCTGCTTGTCCACCATCTTGATAATATTGCGTATGAATACTATGAGAACCTGCCGCTACATTTGGTAATAAAACACGATTCGTTTCACCAGCAGCTAATGACCAGCGATTAATGACTAAATTATTATCAAACGAAACCTTTACGCCATCATCTGCAAACGACTGAACAAAATAATCTCCTCCAGACAGTTGCTTATTCTGAACAAAATCACCTTGGAACTGTTGAGAAGGAAAACCAGCAGGCCCTCCATATCCCCAGTTATAATGAACTTCACCGTTTGGATCGAGTTGAGTATATGCAGTTTGCGAAGAGAGTATATTCGCATCAACCCAGCCTAAAATACGATCTCCTTGCTTAATTTTGTTCCAAGTGGTCGAACCTTTTGTAGCACTTTGGACAACTTGTACCATTTGAAATTTGTAATCATTTGTAGACGCTACGTATTTCGCTCCATATTCTCCATATGGTACAGTCCATATACCATCACCGTTTGTAGATGGCTTTATAACTACTGATCGATTTTCATCTTTAATATTAGTTAAATCTGTAAGCGACTTTCCAGCATCCAACCATCCTATTATCTTACCGTTCTTTGCTACTTGATTCCAATTAACGTTTCCGATTGTTGCAGTTTTCACAACTTGAAGCGTTTGATAAGCATAATCATTTGTACTTTGTACATATTGTGCACCAGCAACGCCGTACGGTACTGTCCATATGCCATTGCCATTCGTACTTCCGATAACAACCGAAAAGTTTGCTGGCTTTACTATCCCTGCATTGTCTAATGCATAACTACTAATCCAGCCAATAACTTGGCCATTTAGACTAAACTTATACCATTGTGTCCCTTGGTATGTAGCACTCTCGATTAACTGTAAATCTCGAAAAGTATATTGATTAGTCGATCCCATATAACTTGCACCTGGAAGGCCATATGGCATGCTCCAAATACCATTGTCATTTGTCGATCCCATAACAGCCGCCTGGTTTATAGCTTGTATATTTGTCAAACCACTTAACACACGACCATCGAGCCAACCAATGACTTGATTATTCATGCTAAATTGATACCATGTGACATTTCCAATCGTTAATTTTTGAAGCAGCTTTATGTCTTTTCCTACATAATTATTAGTGGAACCGACATAACTCGCGCCACTTACACCATATGGACTAGACCAAACTCCATTCCCTGCTGTATAGACGATTAACTGATTCTGATTGACATTCGTTGCAACATTTAGGACTTTACTATCAAGGTATCCTCCATCTTTTCCATCTACCTGTACATGATACCAAAGCGTATCCCCAACCTGCACACTACCAACAACATGAACCATCATACCACTATACTTAGTAACGTCTCCAAGGTAACTACCACCTTGTAAGCCATATGGTACGGACCATATGCCATTACCATTCATGTTAGCTTTCATCAAGCCATCAAAATTTACCACTTGTTCATTTGTAACTGTACTAGCTGCTAAAGCAATGTTTGCATTTCCAACAAGTACTGTCTGGGTACCACAAACCGTAACCGCGGTACATACAGATAGCCAAAACTTTTTCACTTCTAGACACCCTCTCCTTAAATTGTAATAATCTTGTAGCTGGAAGAGGTCTATTTTCATGTAATCTTTTAATATATATTTTAATAAATAAGATCCCTAACATTTTTGTCCCTCTCTACTACCCTTACATATTACTATTTTTATAGAATTTTTCATATAGTTTTTTCGACAAATTCCCCTGTTTTTTAACATACATACCCTTAAATAACCTTTTTATTTTTGTTTATTCCTATTTAACAAAAATAAACGGCGCCTTCTATTACATAGCAATTTACTATTTCAATATAATTTTTTGATTGTTTTTGTTTATATTTTTAAAATAGTATTATTTTTCCATTTTCATATATTATTTACTTACACTTCCTTTAGAGAATATTAATGGATTTTATCCTGCTATTTATAGATTGTAGCCCTCAAGACTTTTAGAAGACAACTACTAAAAATCTCTAAAATCACTAATAAATTTGCTAATAAGAAAATCTACCACATATTTATATTTTAACATCTTTATATTCAATTTCAATACAAAGTAATGTGTTTTTTATTGAAACTGAAATAGATTCAACATGAGTACATGAAACCAAGTATTACAATTATTCTCTCCTCCCCTTATATAACATTCGAATCTATTCATCACTTTGTGGGGGTAGTTTTTTAAAATCCATTCAATAAATTCAGAAAAACTTCGAAATATATTGCAAAAACATCTATATAATACACTCCTTTTGTACCTCTTCGCTTCTTACTATCCAGTTGTCCTCACGTAAAACAGAGTAGAAAAATAAGTTTGACTACCTCTATACACATTTTCATCATTTTATTACTTGAATAACAAATCTAATTAGATTATAATCTAATTAGATAAAAATTAAAGCAGGTGATTTCTAAATGCAATTAAACAAAATTGTTGCGTTTCATAAATCGTTAGGTGATCTTACACGTGTTCGTATTATTGCCTTGCTCCAGCAAGGTCATTTGAGCGGACAAGAGATTGCCGGAAAGTTAGGACTTAAACCCCCAACAATTACCCACCATATGACAAAACTCCGAGAAGTTGGACTGATAAAAGAACGTCGTGATAAAAATACGATTTATTTTTCTCTTAATACAAAAATATTGGAGATGAATGCTAAGGCTATTTTTACTGTAGGAACAGGAGGCGATTCAAATATGGAAATGTCGGTTACTGAAAAAGAGCGGTCAGCTATTATCAATAATTTCTTCACAAAAGATGGAAAACTAAAAACCTATCCTGCACAGCGAAAGAAAAAACTTGTGATACTTGCACATATGGTTAAAGGATTAGAATTCGGAAAAGTTTACCCAGAAAAGGAAATCAATGAATATTTAAAGCAATTTCATGAAGATTACGCAACATTAAGACGCGAACTCATTATGTGCCAATATATGTACCGAGAAAATAATCAATATGAGTTAAACCCCGTTGAGTTATGGTGGTTAAAATAAAACAAAACTTACCTCATTGGAAGCTTACTTCCTGTTAATACGGGATAAAGGGCGTTA
This sequence comes from Bacillus sp. S10(2024), assembly GCF_050473865.1. Lineage (NCBI taxonomy): Bacteria > Bacillati > Bacillota > Bacilli > Caryophanales > Bacillaceae > Bacillus > Bacillus sp. S10(2024). The sequence goes on from NZ_JBFLUR010000002.1 coordinate 1,785,590, forward strand.
CTTCACGCCCTTATTTTTTTAACTATCTAATTAGATAATTATCAAATTAGGTAGTTATAAAACAAGGAGGATGGCTATGAATATTTCCTTTGTAAATGAAGAAAAACAATATCAGAAGTTATTTTTAGCTGGTATTGTGAATGGTATTGGGGATCGTTTTAGTTCCGTAGCTGTGCTAGCGATGCTACTACATGTAACCGGTTCAGGATTCGCTGTAGGAATGACTTTAGCAATCCGTCTCATACCCTCTTTAATTTTTGGACCAATTGGCGGAATGTTAGCTGATCAATTTTCAAGAAAAACAATATTAGTTATAACAGACCTTATAAGAATTCCATTTGCCTTATCCTTTCTATTTGTTCAAAGTAAAGAAGATATTTGGATCGTTTATTTTAGTTCATTTATTTTGGCAGCAGGAGAAGCTATATATGGACCTGCAAGAAAATCAACAATACCGCAACTTGTTAATAAAAAACATCTTATAAAAGTAAATAGTTTGGAACAAGTAATGATAGGGATTGTTTTAACCATTGGAGCACTTTCAGGCGGAATAGTTTCGTCTATTTTCGGACCTAATGTGACTTATTGGTTAAATGCAGGATCATTTTTAGGGGCTGCTGCTATCAACTATACGATTAGGTTTCCAGGAAATGAAGATGTAAAAAAAGTAGGGAAGTCCGAAAATCTACTCTTTACCTTTAAAAAGGTAATCTTGATTTCTATTACGGTGCAAATTCTTTTTTTCTGTGAAATATTAATAGCTTCAATAAATGGAATTGATAATGTTTTAATTAGTGTCTATGCGATTAACGAGTTCCATCTTGGGGATGTTGGTGTAGGTCTTTTTTATGCCGCATTAGGTATTGGCTTAATATTAAGCTTTTCTGTTGCAAATCAACTACGAAAAAATTTCCTTGTTACAGGTTTAGTATGTTTATTGCTTGAGGGAATATTTCAACTGTTATTAAGTCAAACACATTTAATAGTTTTTGCATTTCTTATGTTTTGCGGGATCGCATTTATGTCCGGGATTGGTAATGCATGTTTTGATACCATTCTTATGAAGAAAATTCCTGAACAACACCAAGGAACCATGTTTGGACTATTAGCAACAATCATAAATACCGTATTGGGAATATCTATGTTTATTTCTGGATTGGCGCTCCAATACCTTACGCCACGTGCCTTAGGTTTGACTGGAGGTATCGCCTATATCCTTATTGCCATTTCCCTAATTGTAACTATTTCAACGAAAGCATATCGAAAAAGAGGTACCATTTGAGAGGTACCTCTTTTCTTATGAAGACTTTTTCCTACATCTTCAATTAACTAAAACTATTACAAGTTATAACTAAGTTACACCTTGTTTGTGCACATTTTAGTCATGCTTATGTTTATGTTTATCTTTTTTATCTTTATCTTTTTTATCTTTATCTTTTTTATCTTTATCTCCACCATGATGTGAGTCTTCATTATCATTCCCTTTACTATCATCCTGTTCCGGTTTTTGAGTTTCCGGTAAAACAACTGTGGATAGGACTGCTGCTGGTGGAACAGTGTCCGGACTAACCCCCTTAATGTATAACTCATTATTCATTGGATATACGCTACTCGGCTGTTGGAATCTGGATGTGTCTGTTCCAAACGCTTGAATCATTGCTTTAAAAATAAGGTGTGAAATTTTTGTTGTATCTCCAAGTATATAATTGTCTGGGCCATTCTTCGCATAGCCAGTCCAAACAACCATTGTGTATTGTGATGTATAACCGGCAAACCAACTATCATTTGTCGCTTTAGATGGATAGTCGAACTGACTGAGTGTCTTTTCGTCAAAGTTTGTTGTTCCCGTTTTCCCTGCAATATCAAGACCCGCTACATTAGCCGCTGTACCTGTTCCGTTAGAGGCATTCACTACACCACGAAGCATATCGGTAATCATATAAGCCGTATAGTCATGCATAACTCGTTTACCTTTCGACTTAAAGCTTATTTCTTTGCCACCTGAGAAAACAACTTTTGTAACAAAATGCGGTTTTGTATACACACCATCGTTTGCAAATGCACCATATGCTCCTGCCATCTCAAGAGGAGATACAAGATTACTTCCAATTGCGTAAGACTCATAAACCTGATTATCTGGAAACGCAATCCCAAGTGATTGCGCAAACTCTCTTGCTTTATTCAAACCAACTTCCTGTAATGTTTTCAAGGCTGGAATATTACGTGACTCTACTAAAGCATTTCGCATAGACATAAAACCTTTATAATCTGTATACACGTTTCGTATAGGTTTTCCATTTGAGTAATGATACGGTTCGTCTACAAGTTGGTGGTACGTTGACCATTTTAAATTTTCAATCGCCGGACCATAATCAAAGATTGGTTTAAACGTCGAACCTGGTTGACGGTTTATATCAATAGCGAAATTATTTCCTCGGAATGTTGCTTTGTATTCATTGCGGCCACTTCCAATCGCACGTACTTCACCCGTTTTCGAATCCATAAACGTGAAAGCTGCCTGGAAACGGTCATTCGGATAACTCACAATGTCTTGCGTATTCATGATTTTATCGGCATACTGCTGTGCCTTCGGATCGAGTGTCATATAAATTTGAAGACCATCCGTACCGATATTGATATCTTTCAACTTGTCTTCAACTTCTTTTGTTGCAGCATCTAAAAACGCTTCGTAAGGCATAGCTTCTTGATTAATTTTTGAAACAATCCCATTCGCTACTGGAGCTTTCATCGCATCCTGCATTTGTTGCTTCGTGATATATCCTTGTTTATGCATAGAAATTAAGACCAGGTTACGGCGCTTTGTCGCTGCTTCTTCGTTTTCCGGTTTGGACGGATCGTAGTTATTTGGACTTTGCGGTAGTCCTGCCAACATAGCAGCCTGCGGAAGGGTCAATTTTTTCAAATCATTCGCTTCAATACCGTAGTAATTTTTGGCTGCAGTAGCAACGCCGTAAGAGCGGTTTCCAAAATTAATTTTGTTCAAGTATATTGTCAAAATATCATATTTGGAATATTTTTTCTCCAACTTATACGCCAAGTACCATTCCTGTATTTTTCGTTTTAACGTTTTTTGAGGAGACAAAAATGAGTTTTTAATAACTTGCTGTGTAATGGTACTTCCACCCTGAGATCCGAAGTCCCCAGTCAAGTTTTCGAAAATTGCTTTACCCGTTCGTTTTACATCTATACCATGGTGTTCATAGAAATGAGCATCTTCAGTAGCAATAAATGCTTGTTCCAACACTTCTGGAACTTGATCATACGTGATTTTTGTTCGTTTTTCCTTTCCATATTCATAGATAAAATTTCCATCTTTATCATAAAACTTCGTGGATAGCGGGTCCTCCAATTTTGAGGCCTCTATTTTGGGAGCGTCCTTAATCATATAATAGAAAATAACGACTCCTGTCCCTACTAAACTGATGCCAATCAGTAAACAGACAAGTAAGACTTTTTTCAACAATGATCCTTTTTCGGAGGACTTTCCACTCCCTTTTTGTTTTTTCTTTATCTGTTTTCGTTCTTCACGAGAACGATACATTTCTGACATTATTCTTCTCACCTACGTTTGTTTAGTTTACTTATGAAAGTTGAAGACCATGTTAATTGTTAGCTTACTACCTACTAAATTATGAATACTATATTTGACCTAGTACTTTCTCATCTATAACACGTACATAACGTACTAAATAAGAATTTATGATATAATCTCCTTCATCACTTTTCGCAACAAAAAACTTGTCATGTTTCACCTTTTCTAAGACTTCTTGTATAACCTCTTCCTTTTTAACACCTAATCCTTTAATTATTTTTTCTTTTTTAATATCATTATCCAAAGTATAGCAAACAGTAAATTCCTTCAAATTGAATCTCCCTTTCTAGTACGTTTTCCAGTGTTTTAAATTGAATTTCTATTTATTCAGACAGTATAGGTGTAGAATTTATATACTACATACGCACCTAGGTATCACTCAGTTTTGTCTTTCATAGATTTCATAAGCGAAATAAACGTCCATATCGATAAAGTGAAACTTCTATCAGTGATTTCACCTATCTTTCTCGCTTCTCTCTAAATCTTGAGGAGGAGACCTTACTGCACCAAAATAGCAGAACAAAATTAAGGATAGTATTACATACCCATCTATGTTGTCTATATATGTTTATACATAGTAAAAATAAGACCTAAAAAGATAATATGAACCATTCGCAGGAATTCTAATTGTTCTCACTCCTATATGGCTTCTATCTATATTTATTTCGCAGGAAACCTTATTTTTAAGGGGGTCAAAAAAGTTTTTTTAGAAAACAATTTCATCCTCGAGACCAATTCCATCCAAAAATAGGAATCATTAGTTTTTGAAGTTTTATAGGAAAAGCTAAAGCGGTTGCGAAAGTAGAGAATATGATTGTTTGCGAAGTAGAAATTCCTTTTGTCTAACTAATAAAACAGCATCCACATACAGGATGCTGTTTGAATTTATATAACTCCATTTTAATTTTTCGACATATAAGTCGCTGCTATGTTATTCATAAAAAGCTCTTTTTTCTTGATCCATCTCATCCTCATAAGCTCATGGCTCTGGAATCGCCACCATCTTCACCTGTTTGGACAGAAGCAATAATAGCCTTTATCGTCCTTTCCACCATATAGTCTGAGAGAACGATTTTAAGTTTTATTTTCGGATGAAGAGTAACTTTATAATTCCTCCCACGATACATCACTGATCCAATGTTTCCCAACCCCTTAACCGTATCCGTTAACCTTTCAGGTCTTATAATAGCAATAGCTTCAATCTGCTTCATCCAGCACCCTCCTATACGAGGTTTTCTAACATCGATTGAAATGAATTATAACAACAAACAAAAAGATGCCAATCCATTGTTAGAATATTTTTTAATATTCTAATTGAGCGGAAAGAAAAATAAACCTTGAGAAAAAAATGCATTTAATTGAAGAAAGTCAAGTTGCTAATCCTAAAGTTATACAACTCACGAAACACCAAAATCCATATATAGTAAATATATTGCCATTTTTACCAAAACAGATTATTCATAGAGATACACATCTATCTAATTTAGTTTTGCTGGGAATTGATTTGCAGGATTTTTAGACTTTGAAATTGATGGAATAAACATAAGAATTTTTGATATTTGTTATTTTCTAACGAGCATATCGAGTGAACTATTCACTAATGAAAAGTAAAAAAACAATGTTTTAGCTTAATTAAACTATTTATTGAAAGTTACAATAATCTCCTGCGTTTTTAAGCAAACTATATTTAGTATTTAATTTACATATCTAGAAAGGAGATACTATGACAGCATACATCGCAGAAGTATTTGCCACCACTTTACTTGTCATATTAGGAAACGGCGTGGTTGCAAATGTTCATTTAAAAGGAGCAAAAGGTCACAAAACAGGTTGGATGGTAATAGCTACTGGCTGGGGGTTTGCAGTTGGAATCCCTGCTGTTATCTTCGGTGGTATTAGTGGGAATCATATTAATCCTGCCTTTACCATTGGTTTGGCGCTGAACGGCAAATTCCCATGGGAAAAAGTTGTTCCCTACATTACAGCACAACTCATCGGTTCATTTATTGGCGCTGTCATTGTGTGGATAATGTATAAACCTTTTATGGATGATACAGAAGATACTATAGAAGTGCTAGGTTGCTTCGGTTCCGTCCCGTCTTACAAAAAGACATATTTTAACGCATTCATAACGGAATTCATTGGTACGTTCATCTTAATTTTTTGTGCATTAGGGATCGTACATTCTCCGCTTATGGGAAAGGAACATCTAACAGCCCATGTAGTTATCGGCTTTTTAGTATGGGGACTCGTTCTTTCAGTAGGAGGTCCAACTGGCCCTGCTCTAAATCCCGCCCGTGACATTATGCCTCGTCTGGCTCACACACTTTTGCCAATTAAGGGAAAAGGAAGCTCACACTGGCACTATGCATGGGTACCTGTTATCGCTCCAATTGTCGCCTCTATTGTAGCCGTATACACCTACTTTCATCTATTTAAATAAAATGAAAATTCCGTCAGTGGGGTTTTCTTCACCCCCCACTGACAGTTAGTTGAACCAATCGGGCTTTTACGGGCAGTTATCCCTCACCTATCTTCTTTGCTCTCTCTAAATCTTGAGGTGTGGGTCTTACTGCCCGTTAATGCGGGATAAACAAAACGAAAAAACGTAAGAAATATAAAACAGAAAATTACGGAAATATCATTCAAAACATTCTGTTCAATATACGCTAGCAGGAACAATAATAATCAAATGACGTTTTAAAATAAATTAAATTTTCCAACAGTGAGGGTTTTTCATCCTCCACTGTTGGTTGGTTAAAGCAATCAGGCTTTTACAGACAGTTATCCCCCACCTATCTTCTTCACTTTTCTCTGAATCTTGAGTTTGGAATCTTACTGTCAATTATTGCGAGATAAATATTAAAACTTTTGTGAATACAATTGTGCTTTCTTATTTCTCTTAAAATGATCCACTATTTTCAGTACTCTACTTGTTGGTATGACAGGGCGGCGTATCTGTAACTTTTGTTTCATATGTTTTATAATAGTCTATATATAGATATATACCTATTATTAATAAAACACTCCCTACTATGTATACAAAGTTTTTCTTTTTCATATAATTCCCCTTACTTTATCATAAATGTAACCTACATTAACCAAACCATTTTTTCAAAGTTGGCACTCTCTTTATTACCAGCCAATCAAGCGCCAAAGCCACAAGCAACGAAATACCTACTAGCGGGAACAAAATCCCTAGCATGATAATTAGTATTACTGCTCCTTTCATTAATTTAAAGTTCTTTGGTAAAGAAGGTGCACCTAACGTACTAGATGGCTTGCGTTTCCACCACATCATGCAGCCTGTTACAGCAATTCCGATTAATACAAGACAAATTACAAGATCCAATAGTTGATTAACTAATCCGAAATAACGCCCTTCATGCAGCGCAATCCCTATAGAAATTGCCTTAGCTAATATTCCATAATCTGCAAATTGCAAATTCGCTAACACATTTCCGCTGTACTGATCAATATGCAGCGTTGCTTCCCCTTTTGGATTATCAGGTTTAACGGATAATGTGTACACACCTTTTTCTCCTTTAGGGAATGTAATTACGTATCCATCTTCTAAATGGTTTTTTTCTGCTATTTCCATAATGTCTGCCACCATAAGAGTAGCTGTTTTATTCTCCTTAGATTCTGGAACTGGTAACTTTTCTGCTGCCCAAGGAACATCCGCTACCGCTTTAGATGGAACAGTAGACTGCGGCAATTTACCATCCCATAGTCCTGTCGGGTATCCTGTTTTTGTAGCCGTTGCGATTTTATTAATATAATCTCCCCATAATCCAGACCAAGGAAGCCCTGTCAGTATAAATAGAGAAATGAACAGTGAAAACCAAAACGCCGGAACAGAGTGTAAATCCCTTAGCATGATCCTCTTTCCTTTAGAAACCCTTGGAATCAATGTACCAAAAATTGATTTTTTATTGCGCGGCCACCATAAATATAGACCGGTAATCAACAAAATCATGGCCCAGCAAGCAGCCATTTCTACAATCCGATCTCCTGCCTTGCCAATCATTAGCTCGCCATGCATCCGCTCCACTTGGCTCATAAATTTCTCTTCTTTCTTTAAATCGCCTAAAATCTTTCCATTATGTGGGTTTACGAATACCGTCATTAGAACTTCCTTATCTACGATTCCTACTTCTGCTGAACGATTTGACGCAAAAGATGGCTTGTACTTTGTAATAGAAGCACCAGGATACGCTTTTTTGACTGCTTCTATTTGCTCTTCAGCAGTCAACTTTTCTTTTGTAGCCTGTACATAGTAATAATCCTTGTATATAACATTTTCAATTTGCGGTTTAAATAAATAGATTATACCTGTGATTGCTAATAAGATTACAAAAGGTGCAAAAATAAGACCAGCATAAAAATGCCAGCGCCATACAGCTCGATATAAAAATTGTGCTTTTGAACTGTCTACCTGAGCCTCATGTCCTCTAGTAGAATGATTTACTGTTTGTTGTTTTGCAAACATATTTCATTTTCCTCCTAAATGATACTTATCCTTCCTATCTTTATAGAAACTTATAAAACTATAATTTTAATTTTTAATATATCGGATATATGTGAACATTTTGTGAGGAATTTTCAAACTTATTTGTAATTCTTTTATGAAACTTCCTTTATATATTTTATTATTTACAAAAAACGATTGCTTTTTTCAAGCAATCGTCTATCCCTTTACTATCCTTTTGGCAGTACCATACCTTTATATAATTGTACTGTTATCCAGTAATATGCAAGATAAATGAAGACAAACAAACTAATTGGCATCCAAATTTTCACATACGGATCAAGTAAAATGAATGAAAATAGATTCATGCCAACTAATACATGAGCAATTCCTACAATCCCAGGAAATAAGAAGATGAAGAATACTTCTTTATAGATACTGCGAGAAAGCACTCCTTTTCGAACACCAATTTTTCGAAGCATAGCATAGCGGCGTTTATCTCTAGATGCTCCTGTTAAAATTTTAAACATAAGTGAACTAGCCATCATCGCAAGAAAAGAAGCGCCTAGGAAAAAACCCATAAACATTGTGCCACTCATAAAAGTATACATAAACTGGTACGTTGTCATTTTCGTTTGCATCGGTACTTCTTCACCAACATGTTTTTCAGCGGCTTCTTTTTGGCGTTGATCAATTTTCGTAAGAAACGATTTATATTTTTGCAGATCATCAACACGAACTAAAAGGAGTAAATGTGTTGTCCCTTGTACTTTTTCATAATTTTCTTTGTCAGCAATGCGGAGCGGCTTTCCTTCAAATTGATTGTAACTAATTTGAAATTCACGAACGAGCGCCTCCTCCCATTGCTGAGGCATGCTTGGATATTTCCTTGTTGATGGATTCTCAAGCGATGTATATATAGATTCAGGTAGTGTCTCACTTACGCGGACACGAATTGGCTCTTTACCTTTTTTCGCACTTTTGTGCTCTGAAATAAGCGGTGGATGATCAAGTAAATCGTCACGTAAAAAGTATACCGCTTCTTCAGTTTCTTTATAAGCATACTTCTTTTCTTCTAAAATGTTCATTTGCTTTAATTCTTTTATTTCTTCAGCATTGGGATCATGAATCGTCGCATCATACACTCGCGAAAATTCCGTTGTCATCCCAACATTTTTTTGAAATGCCATCCCAGCTGTCATCGCACCAGCACCTAGTGCAATCAACATAGAAACTGTTCCTAGCACTCTTGATAAACTATTAATTCGAAAACGTAGCTGTGCAAGCGTAAAACTATTAAGTCCTGCTTCGTTTCTTTTTTTATTTCTTTTTAACATCGTAACAAATAAAGGAAATAATGAACCAAATATAAAATAAGTTCCAATTGTTGTACAAAATGTTGCAACTATAAGTCCCAGTTTCTGCAAGTCATTCACATGAATGATTGCGTAATATCCAATACCTAACATCAAAATTCCGAGCACCGTAAAAACCGTAATACGAAGTTTACTTTTTTCAACCTCATCTTGCGTTTCATCTTCTCGTATAAGCTCTAATTCTGTTTTGCGCAGAAGACGAAAGCTATTAATTATCCCTGTCACTACAAAAAGAACAAAGAAAAAAAGGAACGTTGCAATTAAAGCAGGAAAATAAAATACCTCATATCCCTTCGCTGATACATCCATACTTTTTATAAGAGTCTTTCCTACTGCACTGGCTAATCCAATCCCTACCGCATTTCCAATCATTAAAGCAACTATTCCAAGCCCTAATGTTTCGATAAATAGCAACTGTGCAACCTTCTTCTTTTTTGCCCCAAGCATCATATACATACCTAATTCTTTTCGGCGCAATGTAAGCAAAAATGAATTTGCATAAAGAATGTAAAATAAGGTAATAAACGAAAGTAACACAGAACCAATCCCGAAGACAATACGAATGCTGTTAATGATACTATTTTCTTTCGTAAATTCAGTATTTAAGGCCATCGTTTGAAACATATAAAAAATACTTATACTAACGATAAGACCAATTAACAAAACAAGATAATCTTTCATCATCTTTCGTATACTATGTACAGATAATTTCAGTAACATGTCCCCACCTCCTTATATCGCTTCCTTAGAAGAACTCATTTTTCCTAGCACATTTAAAATATCTTGATAAAATGCTTCTCTACTTCCATTGCGGTGAATTTCCTCATAGAGCAATCCGTCTTGGATAAATAATATTCGTTCGCAATAACTAGCACTAAATGCATCATGCGTTACCATCATAATGCTAACTTGATGATTTTCATGTAAATCACGCATCGCTTCTAATAAACTTTTCGCATTTTTACTATCAAGCGCTCCTGTTGGTTCATCTGCAAGAATAATAGCTGGATTATGTACGAGTGCACGAGCTGCTGCCGTACGCTGCTTTTGACCACCAGAAACTGTAGTTGGATATTTGTCTAAAATTGCTTCTATCCCAAGTTTTATCGCTACCTCTTGTACTTTTCCATCAATATCTTTTGAAGGCACTCCTTGCAGTGACAACGGCAACACAATATTTTCATAAATTGAAAGGTTTTCAAGAAGATTAAAATCTTGAAAAATAAACCCTAGCTTTTGCGCTCTAAAATCAGATAATGCATTTCCTTTCATATTTGTTATGTCTGTTCCAGCAATTTTCACGGTACCACTAGTCGCTTGATCAAGTGTCGAAATTACATTCAACAACGTCGTTTTCCCTGATCCCGATGGACCCATTATTCCAACAAACTCACCTTCTTTTACCGATAACGTTATTCCTTTTAATACCCTTGAATGGTTTTCTTTTTTCTTTCCATATATTTTTTCTACTTGATTTACTTCTACTACATCATTTTTCATCACTTCATCCCCTATCTCTTAGTATCTATTAGTATCTTCCCAGAAATTTTTTAAGTTTCTTGTAGGTAAATTCTTAAGAATTCTTAAGATTTACGATATAAATACGAAAAAAAATGAACTTGGTATCATACCAAACTCATTTTTCGTTAAGCAATATTCTCTTTTTGTTCTATCTCGTAATCAATCTCGAGAAACTTCACACCAAACAGCCACATTTGATGATGTGCTGTTAACGTTGTTGTAGCCTTCTCTCTTATCGTAAACGTTTCTGCGAGTGGCAAGCGAATGGTAAAGAAGCGGTTATGTAAATATATCCCCTCATCCCCTCTTGCACTATTCCTTAATCGACTCGTAATGATAAGATTGTTTTTATCATTACGAAATTTTAATATCCCCGTCATATTTGCATACGGTAATGGCAATGCAATATTCATGTATGTTTCCTCGTTATATTCATGCTGAGAATAGAGCGCGACAAAGATTGTTTCATTTTGTTCATTTTTCCGAACCCACGCTCTAACATCATTTCTACCATCTTTTTCATCTTTTATAGCAACAATTTCCCCATACATCCTCTCTAAGCGATTTCCCATCCCTAAATGAATTTGTTGTACACGCCGACTTATTTTTTCATATAGAAAAGCAAATGGCAAAAACCAACGTGACCAGTGAATAGTTGCTTTTAACTCATATTCTTTCGTGTTCTCATAAAAATCAATAATAAGCGGTGATACATTCTTTGTATTAAACTGTTTACTGTCAAAATCTATCACTTTATTTATAAGGCCTGTATATTCCTTCTCCTCTATTAAACTATTTTCTAATAAAATATTTTCTCCAATTTTCATCTTACCTTTTATACGACTCACCGGTTTTCCATAACGAATATATATAGGTGCAGCTTTTTCAATCATCCAGCCAATACAACCAGGTAATGCTACGCCCAATCCATTCACAACGCCATGAATCCAAACCATTTGCGCAATTGTAATCGTCATGACTTGCTTAAAGTTGCCATATGAATAGAAAATCGAAAAAAGAATAGTTACCATAAGTGTACTAGAAGAGATGATAAGAAGAATCTTTGCACTCTTTGAAGTAAACTTTGTTTTCCATACAAAAATCCCGTACATATAAAGGGAAATAAGATAAAGTAACACTGCAAAAAATTCAAACGTTCTTGAATATGTAATCCCAATTGCAACTGTCATTGGTGAAATAATCATAATGAACATAGCGACTGTATACAACTTACTTTTCTCTTGTTGTTTTCTTCCTAATAAACCTGCAAACAAAGGAAGTAAAAAAGCAGAGTAATGAAAATGAGCCGCTGTGAGTAAAACAATATCTGAACTAAACTGCATAATTGGTATATTTGCTACAGAGGCAAAGAACCAAAATCCACCTAAAAATAAATATATAAATCCACTATCAATTGCAGTTTCTTCTAACGGTTTCCATCCTCTTTCTAACAATCGGGATACTCCAAACAGTGCGACAATACCGGTATATAAAAACCAAATTATTGCAAATAGAAAATAGTCTGTTACAAAAGCAAGCATTGCACTTATTGCTGCAACCGGATAAAAAAATGCTGCGAGCTTATAACAAAACAGTTCGTCTCCATTTCTTTTTTTCTTATCTACAATAGAAAACGCTATTGGGATAAATAAAAGAATAGACAATAATATAATCGATTCAACAGGGTGTAATTTTGGCCATTCTAATATAAGAAAAATGACATAGCACATGCAGCCAATCATTATATTTCGCATAGATTTGTATCCCTTTCTGTAAACGTCCCCTTATAGGAGAAAAGTGGTCCTAATAATGAATTTTGTACTTGTACATGTATCCGATAACACTCTAATTCATCATCATAGCTTTCTACAATCTTTGCCTGCCCATATAAAAACTTTGGCAATGGAATCTTCATTCCGTATAAGTAGAACCATTGTTTTTTAGATGAAATATGCATTGCTCCTTTTGAATCAACATGAAACGCAAGCGTCGATACAAGCAAATGCGGTTCACCAAAATAATCGACAATTTCATTTTGTTTATCATTCAAATACATGACAGCATGAAAATAACGCTTTTTTTCACCGAACAAAAACATCCGATTCCATCTTATAAATGTCTTTCCTTCCCTGTCTTTCTCTGCTTTATTTTGGATAATAAACGGTACTCCTGTCCCTCTTTCTGAAAAGAACATCCGGAATTTTGCTGCTACTTTTAAAAACATTCTTACAGCAGCAGAACCTTCTGTAATTTCATCCATTTTCCCTTCTCCTGTAAAACCAAGTTCCTCTGTAATCGCATACCGTTTTTGTAATTTTGGATGTAACCGATGATAGGATTCTCCTAATAATGTTTCATAAATGGAAGACAATTTTCTACTCCTTTCTACTTCTCTTACAATTTCTCGCTTGCGGTAAGTCATTACTATTCATATAACCGATTATTGAGAATCCGATTAATATGATGTTTAACGTAATCGGATTAAAAGGTTGCATAAAACTAGCGATATTTGTAAATCCCGCCGCAACTGTCAAGATTAATAGTATGAAACTATGAAGAAAAAATAATTTCTGTTTTTTGAAAGGTAACAACCAGATCACCCCAAACACAATTTCCAAAGATCCAACCACTTTAATCATTGCGGACGCATAATTTTCTGAACCTATAAGCTTGGAAAGCATCTGTACCTCTTCTGGATGAGTATATAATATTTTCGGAATAAGACCTTGATAGATCCACACAAAAGATAGCAAAAAGCAAATGAGATAATATGTAACAGCTCTTTTTAATAATAAACGTGGATGAAATCCTTTTTCTAACCACAATTTTAAAGCATCAAAACTCCAAGCCGTTGCCCATCCTAATAACGGACGAAATATGTATGAATCTATACATCTTCCTATACCTCCAAACCTCGTTTCATAATCATACTGCGTTTCAAAACGAACCTTATTCTCATTCGGTATATACTTCCAATAGCCTCTCCCTACCGAAATTAACGAAAGCTTACTATCTGTCCAAAATTTCAGTGACGAAATACATTCCCCGCCTTCTTTTTGTAATTCTCCTATTGATTCTCCTTCTCCAGCAATTTCAAATCCGAAACCAATTTTTGTTTTGTATAAAAAACGCTGTGGTTCACCTTCGTTCTTCTCTAAATACGATATTTCTGTAAACCGTGCATCCCATTCCGTATGTATCTTTGGATCTTGTGTATACTTCCAAAGTTCATCCATTTTAGTTTCTATTTCTGTTTTTACATAAATAGGATTTTGTTTTTTCATTCTCACCCCTCCACTCCAATTACATGTAAAATTTTGTTGGAACTACTTCTTTTAACCACATTTTATACCACTTTTATTTTTTTCCACGATAGTTTAAATATTCAAAATAATTATAACCTACTTGATTTCTCTCGACATTTTGATTACTATGAAACAAATGTTACAAACAACTTCATACAACCAATTACTCTCGCCTAATGACGTGAGATAGAGGTCGCAACTATTATGAGTATTCTATAGGAGACACAGAGATTGTCAGTGAATGTAGATGAAAGGAAAAGTTGCCGAAATGTATATGTGCCTCTGAGCATATACATTGGGGCTGTTTTCGAATAGAAACAGAACTGTCATATATACAGCGGTGTATATATGAAGAGCTATCTACAAAAAAGAGTGATCATGTTTTTTATGATCATCTTCTTTTTTGGCGGTTTTTTTGTTAGCTCCGTTTTCTGTTCCCTTTTTCCTGTAACAGCACCATCCTCACCTATTTGAGATGGTGTTTTTTTATTTACTTTTTTACAGGAGTAAAAGGAATCTATATTCCCCATCTTATGTTTAACAACATTTTTCCTAATTTATCCCGCACTAACGGACAGTAAGACTCCCATCTCAATATTCAGAGGAAGCAAAGAAGTTATGTGGGAGGTAACTTCCCGTAAGTGCCCGATTGGTTCAACTAACCATCAGTAGGGGATGACCCCCCCACTGACGAAAGTTTCACTTTATCTATATCAACTTGAAAGAGGGCTTTTATCATGGAAATTATTGTTCAAAAATTTGGTGGCACATCTGTCGGAAATATTGAACGGATTCAACATGTTGCGAATTTAATCATTGAAGAATATGAAAGAGGACACGGAATTGTAGCGGTTGTTTCTGCAATGGGACATAGTACAGATGAACTTGTATCTTTAGCTGCTAATATTACAGATCAACCAAGTAAACGAGAAATGGATATGTTACTTACAACAGGTGAGCAAATTTCAATTTCTCTATTAACAATGGCTTTACAAACGAAAGGGTACGAGGCAATTTCACTTACAGGCTGGCAAGCTGGGATTACAACAGAATCCATACATGGCAGCGCTAGAATTACCGACATAAATACAGAGCGGATTCAATCTTATGTACAAAAAGGAACGATTGTTGTTGCAGCCGGTTTCCAAGGATTAAGCGCAGAACAAGAAATTACAACACTTGGTCGCGGCGGTTCTGATACAACCGCAGTTGCGTTAGCTGCAGCATTACAGGCAAAAAAATGTGATATTTATACAGATGTAACAGGCGTTTACACAACCGATCCACGCGTTGTAAAGAACGCTTACAAATTAGATGAAATTTCCTATGATGAAATGTTAGAACTCGCAAATCTAGGTGCTGGCGTACTTCATCCAAGAGCAGTCGAATTTGCCAAAAATCATAGCGTTATGTTAGAAGTTCGTTCAAGCATGGAACAAGAAAATGGAACAATAGTAAGGGGAGAATGTAACATGGAGCAACAATCAATCGTAAAAGGCATTGCATTTGAAGATAATATAACACGTGTAACAATGAAAGGCTTACAACCAGAAAAGCTTTCCACAGTCTTCTCCACATTAGCGAGCGCTCATATTAATGTAGATATTATCATTCAAAGTATTACAAATGAAGGAACTGTACATTTATCCTTCTCTATACATTCAAATGACTTAAATGAAACATTAACCGTTTTAGAAGAAAATCGTGAATCAATGCAATATGAATCTGTAGAGCATGAAAACCACTTAGCAAAAGTATCAATCGTTGGATCAGGTATGGTATCTAATCCAGGTGTCGCTGCGAAAATGTTTTCCACATTACAAGAAGAAAATATTCACATTAAAATGGTAAGTACATCGGAAATTAAAGTATCTGTCGTAATCGACCGCCTTCATTTGGTAAAAGGTGTCGAAGCACTTCATGAATCATTTATGACAAAAATCGAACCTTTTGTATCAATCAATTAAAAAACAAAGAGCCGACTCCCCAAAGCACCTATGTGCCTTTGGGAAATCGGCTCCTTCTTACGTGTTCATCGATATATCGGTGAACATGGTACATTTATCAGTTCTTTTCACAATATATCGACGATTCGACACAAGAATAATCTAGCACCTGAAGCAAAGTCTTTTAGAACAAGTGAATGTTTTGCTTTTTACACTCTTCACGCATTTCATCTGGCCATACTGAAGACTGTACTTCACCGATATGTGCTTTACGTAAGAAATACATGCACATTCTTGATTGTCCAATGCCACCGCCAAGTGTTAACGGCAGTACATCTTCTAAAATTCCTTTGTGGAAATCGTATTCACGTTTGAAATCTTCTCCTGCTATTGTTAATTGTTCATCAAGAGATTTACTGTCGACGCGAATCCCCATAGAAGAAAGCTCAAATGAAGACTGCAATACTGGATGCCAGAATAAAATATCACCATTCAATTTCCAATCATCATAGTCCGCTGCACGCCCATCATGTTTTTCACCAGAACGTAATGCCCCGCCAATCCCACTAATAAAGACAGCACCGTATTCTTTTGCAATCGCATGCTCACGATCCTTCGGTGTTAATTCTGGATATTTATCCTCAAGCTCCTGTGATGTGATAAATGCAATATCTTCTGGTAAATATTTACCAAGGAACGGGTATTTTTCAAACAGATAGTCTTCTAAATCTTTGAATATTCCGTAAATTGTCCGTACTGTTTCTTGTAAATAATCCATTGTACGCCATTCTTTTTGAAGAATTTTCTCCCAATCCCATTGGTCAACATAAATGGAATGCGTTGCATCTAACTCTTCATCACGGCGAATTGCGTTCATGTTTGTATATAAACCTTCACCCGCTTCATACCCATATTCATGCAGTGCGAATCGTTTCCATTTTGCAAGTGAATGTACAATTTCTAACTCTTCTCCCGAATATAGCATATCAAATTCAATTGGACGCTCTACGCCGTTTAAATGATCGTTTAATCCTGATTTTTTCGTTACAAATAATGGTGCAGATACGCGGAATAATTCAAGACGTTTTGATAATTGCTCTTCAAAAAACGTTTTAACTTCCTTAATTGCGATTTGTGTTTCTCTTACTGTCATTAATGTTTGATACATGATGTATTCCTCCTAAAATGTTTTGATGTAATGAGGAAAGAAACCAATAAAAAAAAGCCCTTCTTTCCCAAAAAACTGGGACGAAAGACTTTGGTTCCGCGGTACCACCCAAATTAGCAACAGAGGTTGCTCACTTATCAGTACGGAGATTAGAGATAACTCGATACTGTTCTTCTTGTAACGGCGAAGTTCCCGGCTAAGTCTACTCTCCTAAAAAGGATTTTGGTTAGCGACTCCAGGAGGTTCTTCATAACAGGCTTCGTATCAGGCTCACACCACCCCTGACTCGCTTGGACTACGTCCTATTACTACTCTTCCTTTCACAGTCGTTTTACTGTCACATCTCTGAAACATTTTATTAATGTTTATTCTATACAAAAAAAGAAGAAAGTCAACAAAAAGTTCTAAAATGTTTTTTAATTTTTTATTTTATGTATTTATGAATAATTTGTTATAAAGAAACATTCGCAAATTCACAATACAATGTGTCACACTTCAACAAATTAATCTGTCTTATTAATACAGATTAATTATAAGGAGGATCTTCATGAGTAATTTAACCAATAAAGCTCCTGAATGGTTATACGTATTTATTTTTTGCATTGCTGGGATAAGTGTCGTTTCTCAAGGGTTCATCATGATTCCAATCGAAAATCAACTTATATTCCATCTTCAAATCCCTAAAGATACTGCTTATCTCTCAAGCAGTACATTTTCCATTTTCTACGCCATCGGATTCTTAATTTTCGCTCCTCTATCCAATCGATTCGGAAAGAAAAATATACTAGTTCTCGGGCTATTCGCTTTGTCTTTTTGTACACTAACGATTAGCTTTTGCAAAATATACAACCTATTTTTGTTCCTTAGAGCTCTGCAAGGACTAGTAGCAGCAACATTTACACCTTTAGCTCTTGCATATGCATTTGAATTGTTTATTCCAAAGCATCAAGGCTATGTCATCGGAATCTTAAGTACAGCGTTCACAATGTCTAGCATATTAGGACAAATACTCAGTAATTGGTTTATATCTCAATATACTTTTCCTACTCTTTTTTATTTTTTCGCTTTCATTCATCTTTTATGCGGGGCAATTTTGTATTTCATTCTGCCTACATCTATCAAAAGTAATCGTCCATTATCTATCACATACTGGCTTGATATGTTTAAATTATTTCAAAATCGCTACTTAGCAATTTGTCTTGCGATTACCTTTACGCAATTTCTTTCATTCGTTGCCATTTATAGTTCTTTGCATCACTTATTAACCCAAATGTATCACCTTACAAATCATGAAATTTTGCTCTTTCAATGCCTTGGCTTAATTGGAATGTCTGTTTCTCCTTTTATAAATAATTTTATTACACATACTAAGGCCCCAAAAATAATTACTCTAGGGCTTATTATTACGTGTACAGGAGTGCTTTTGTTCTTAAAATGGGATCGTCTTTATTTTCTATCTGTCACTACAATTATATTTGCGGCTGGAATTTCAATTGTACTACCCTCTATCATTTTTCATATTGGACAAATAAGCGGGAAGAAAAAAGGAGTTGCAATGGCACTTTATACATTTACTTTATTTTTAGGATCTAGTATTGGTCCATATATCGGGACAAAGATGATATTTAAATATGTCGTGCTTATTATTTTCTCGGTCCTATTCTTGACTATCCTAATATCACTTTCTTTACGAAAGAAGCAAAGTTATTTCTACGAAAATATACAAGTTAATCAAAATGATTAACTTCTAACAATATAAAGTGAAACTTTAATCAGTGGGGGTTTTCTTCATCCCCCACTGATTATTAGTTGAACCAATCGGGCTTTTACGGGCAGTTTATCTCCCACCTAACTTCTTTGCTTTCGCCAAATTTTGAGGTGGGAGTATTACTGCCCGTTAATGCGGGATAAATAAGAGCTGTTCTAAATGTCATGACATTTAGAACAGCTCTATGTTTCAATCTTAATTTTAATATCCTGAGATACGTTTGAGCTTATCTGGATTTACGACATAAAAAATTTGCTCAATTTGATTGGTATCTTGTTTCCAAGCGAAACTGAAAACACCAACTACTTCTTTACCTTTTACTATGAGAACACCTGGTTGATTATTTACCAATACTGCTTGCGCTTTTTTCCCGGCAAAGAATTTCGTAGCAATAGCAGATAGCAACCTTAGGACATGTTCTTTACTAATAATTTGATTAATCGCTGTAACGACATTCCCTCCGCCATCTGCAATAAGAGTTACATCAGTAGTAAGAATTTCTGAAACTTCTTGAACATTACCTCTTGATAAAGCTGAAATAAACTTCGTAATTTGACCTTGTTGAATTTCGTATGATGTAGGATTTTCATCAAAAGATACGTCCATCTTCTTCTTCGCTCTACTAAATACTTTACGACAATTCATCTCTGTAATATTTAGTAAATCTGCTATTTCACTATGTTTTACATCTAATGCTTCTTTTAGAACATAAACGGCTCGCTCTGTGGCAGAGAGTTTTTCCATAAGAACAACAAATGTATAATATAGTTGATCATCTTGAATGATTTTCTCCGAAGGATCCCATTTCATATCCTGTACAATCGGTTCTGGCAACCAAGTACCAACATAAGTTTCTCTTTTTTTTCGACTTGATTGTAATTCATTTATACAACGATTTACAACCATTCTACTTACATACGACTTTATATTGTTAATATCAGTTAAATGAACCTCGTTCATCTGTAGCTTTAGAAATGTATCTTGAACAATATCTTCAGCGTCACTTATCGATCCAAGCATTTTATAGGCAATAGCAATAAAATAAGGTTTGTACATTACATACAATTCATTTATGTCTAAATGATTTTCTTTCACCCTACCCCTCCTCGAAGTTAACTCACCCAAATTTTAACATGATATACAATCACAAATACCCTAGAAAAAACTTTCTAGGGTATACCTATGTAAATTTCTCAAAAAACATTTTTTGAAAATAATATTTACAAAAAATTACGAACTAAATAAATCTATTCTGATTTTCCAGATAGAAGTTACTGCTATGCATAACTAGACGCTCTCTCCCACCTAACAATTTGTATTTATAATTGATTCTACAAATGATTTTGAAACCCTTTAGACCAAGAAGAATGAATGGGCTCCCACCCATATTCTTTTCGGGCTTTTGTATTGGAAGCGCCGCGTTCCCCTCGATTACTACCAGTTTGAGCAGAAGGCTGAGGCGCGCCGATTGCAGAAGCATAAACTGGCAACCAATCCTGTCCCTGTGCAGGATAATCATCAACAATGTTGACCGGACCAGATGGCCATTCTAGTGCTAGTAATGCCGCTCTAGCTGCATCGTCTACATGTAAAAAAGAAACGATACCATCCGTTGCGGCCATTTCTTGTCGTCGTACTTGTTCAGCGATCATTCCATCCGTTGCATACCAAGTTCCTGGGCCATAAAGCGTTCCGTAACGAAGTATAACAAACTCTGGCATTTGAGACACTTTTTCTTCTAACGCCATAATACCTTCTATCGTTGTTTTTCGCGGAAACGAAGCAGTAATATCTAACAGTTCTTCCTCTGTAGCTGGAACCTCTCCAGGTTCATACGCCCATGAAATACTTTGTGCAATGATTCGTCTAACTCCCACCGATTTTGCAGCCTCTACAAGATTTTCTGTCCCCTCAATTCGCATTTTTGCATTATCTACCGAGCTTCCCTCACTTAACGATGTAAGTTGATGAATCACTACATCTGGCTGACTATTTTGCAATGCAGTGAATACAGCATCTCGATCAAATGCATCTGCCACCACGGGCTTTGCACCCATTTTTGTAATTGTACTTGCATGCGATTCATCACGAATCATCCCGAACACTTCGTAGCCCTCTTGCACTAACAAAGGAATTAAAGAACGACCTATTACACCAGTTGCCCCGGCAAGAAAAATTTTCATTTCTATTCCTCCCATATACGTTTCAACTTATTCGTCTAGTTTTTCAAACTGCTATTTTGCTGTTCATATATAAGACAGATTAAGTTTATAAATCGTGACATAGATAGAAAAAAATTTCTGCAATAAAGAATCCTTTATGAATACACTAGATTTTACAACTTATTTACGATTGCTTCTATGATATTTTCAACCGTCAGCTCCCCATCAATTACATAATCAGCATTAGGTTTCACACTTTTCTCCATCTCTAAGTATGCCTCTCTCCCAGCTTGCAAGTATACCTCACATTCGAAAAGAACCTCATCAATAGTATGTAAAGGATTACGAATAAGTCTTCTCACCATTGCTATATCTAATGGCGTATCAATATAAAATGAAATGTCTATCACATCTTTCATCTCATTATTAAGGTACGAAAATGGATAGTCCAAAATAATATAATCTGCAACTGAATCATTTAATACTGATAGAATATCTGTCAGTATGGGACTAACATTCCACTCATTATAATCTGCACCTTTTTCCATCCATGCACAAATGTCACTTGGCCCATCTAAATTATAATCATCAAAATGAAAAGTCTTGGCGTTATTCAGTCTATTAGCTAACTCCTTCGTAACGGTTGTCTTACCGCCGCCAGAAACAGCTGAAATAGATATTACTGTTGTTTTTTCCCCATATTACTCCTCCATGAAATAATAGAATTTAAATCTCTTTCCTATCCCTTTACTCTAAAATAATCTTTTGCTGGATTCTATAGTTACAAATGGGCGTATATTAAACAGTAAAAAAAAGGAATTACTCAGCTATACACCACTTATTACCTTTCAGCACATAGATTGCTGCCGTGACGATACAAATGACAATGCACTTTGCTGCCTTTCTTTGTTACCATACTTTGCGCATGGCAGAAATAGGCACTGATCGCTTCTATGCATGGCCAGCCCCTCCCAGGCCATTTTTAAAAATTCTTTTCTATCTTTTTTACAGAGTGACTGAGTAGTTACAATGTATTCAAGATTCACCACCTTTTACATAACACATTACTATCAGCAAAAATTAAAAGATTTCTATTAACGGGATAAACCTGAGAATTTTGCGCATTACTGTCCATGTTATGATATACTATTATATCCTGCTGTTCATTTTTATGAGCAACTGTCGGAAAGGAAAAAGTCATAAACCCAAATTATATTTTAAAGATTTATTGACTACTGTGGAAACAGATTTGCTATACAATAATAACGGAGTGATTATATTATATGAGTAAAGCTAAAGGTAAAGGCGGAACAGGTAGAGGAACAGGCAGTAAGGGCTGGAACCGCTGGAAAGCCAGTGCCAACAAAAAAAAGAGTGCCAAACCTTATACAAGCAAAGGTGTTAAAAAATCAGGTGGCGCAAAGACAAACAGTAATACAGGTGACAAATCCGAAAGATAGGGACTGCTGTTTCCGTTTGACATCTTTCGTGTAAGTGTGAGATAGATGTTGTGTGGGTTTATTTTGCGGAGAAAGGCAAAGATTTAAAACAACAAAACAGGTGGTTACTCATTGTAAAAAGACAACTTTTAAAATTCATTAATACGATATATTATGAAAAAATGGGCGTTTATCAAACAGTAAAAGTGATATACAAAAAGATGTTTGCCACAAATAAGCAAACATCTTTTTCTTTTACCGCTCTTTATCCACTTAGTCATCTTCAGTCAATCGCTTCGCTTCAAAATACAACACTTGAATAAATTTCTTCGTATTAATTCGTGTATGACCGGCCGTTGCTAATGATTCGTTTGTTAACTCTGTCATTCGCTTACGCACAATTGTAAAATCAAAAAATTTCGGAGCATAGCTTTCAAATTTTGGATTCGAAAAATCTGTTAAACCAAGAGAAGCTAAGTGATTGAGCGATTGATATATTGCTCGGCGCACCCTTTGCTCTGAAGCTTTTCTCTCTTTATCAATCTCACCTTCCGAAGCCATTTCACCTAACTTTTTGACCGTAATATGTTGAAAAATATCTTTTAATACTGGAAATCCATGTTCAAAGGTTGCCTTCTTTTCATATTGATATAAGTATTCCAGCATACTTAGTAAATCTTTACTTCCGTTCTCCCCAGCAATCCCTAGTTCTGCTAATAAAAAACGGCCAGAATCAGCAAATTTTTTCTCTTCTAGCCCTGATTCTATTCGCCCCTTTGGTTGCTCCCATTGGAATACATTGTTTAATGACTTTTGAATATCTTGAATAGACCGTTCCAAACGAATACGTTCTATCACTTTTCGTACAACGGATACAACTTCAATTTTATTAAGAGGTTTTGTAATATAATATTCAACACCAAGAGAGTAAGCTTCACCTATTAATTGTTTTGATTCTACTTGAGAAATCATAACCACTTTCCCGGAAAATGACGGGAGAATGTGCCGAACCGTTTCAATCCCATCACGAATTGGCATTAATAAGTCAATAAATAATATATCTACTTTTTTAAAATTTAACTGATCTCCTTCTACGAAAGCCCCATCTTCTTCTTCTCCAACTACTTCTCCAAGGTCTTCATCTTCAATAATTTGTGCTAACATAGAACGAAATACTTCGTCGTCATCTACGATGTAATAAAACATAGGCTCATCCTTCCTTAGTCAGGCTAGATTCCGGCAGCCGTACAATAAACTTGCAGCCTCTTTCAGCATCTCTGTCTTGTAGTATAACCTCTCCCTCAAGTTCCGTCACCATCTCTTTTATATAAGATAAACCAATTCCTGTTGACGGTGTTCCAGTTTGATCATATTTTGAAGTAAAACCAGGCTTAAATACTAACTCCTTATATTTCCCCGAAATACCCGGACCATCATCTATTACTTCAAACGTAACAAACGCTCCTTGTTTCTTAACATAAATTGTAATTGTACCAACACTATCAATCGCTTCTACAGCATTCGCAACTAAATTATTTAAAATCGACAACACGGTATATACATGATACTGCGTATGCTCCCCTTCTATCTGTTTAGAAAATGCGATTTCCTTTTGTAATAACTGTGCGTATTTCTCGTTAATTCTTATAATCATTTCCGCCAGTTCATTTCCATTTATATATTCCGATAGATTTTTATCTAAAAGAAGTTTAGATAACCCGGCAAAAATTCTTTGATTATCTTTTTTTATTTCATGTACTTCTCCTGCAATTTTCAGCGCGTTCTTACTATACGACTCTATATTATTCTCAGCGCTACCTTTCTTTTGTAAGTTTCGATATAATTGGTACGCTTCTTGTGTAATCCTTTCTGCATTTTGCAGTGTTTTCTTCAAATGAACAGATTCTACATACAAATTGGAAAGATGCATAAACATCTTTTCATTTTCTTTCCGAACCTGCGCTTCTTTTAATTTTGTCTCATATAAACTCATCATATTTAAAAAACCGAGTGCAAAAAAACTGCGAAAAATAGCGATAATAATAATTTTATTGACTTCTGAAACTGTAATCATCGTGCTGAGCACAAAAATATGATAAAAAGCAAGTTCTGCCATGCTTGAAAAAATTTCAATCGTAATGCCAAAACACCCGATTACAAATGGTTTTTGATGAAATCGATTTACTCTGCATACTGAAAAAAGACTTCCATATACGAAATAATAAAAGAAAACTGGATAACGCATACTAAAGGAATCTGAGAAATGAAAAGAACTATGTAGCATCCAGTCAAGGCCAATTCGAAATGTTACTACAGATGCCCCAACTAAAATTCCCGCTATAACAGCTGGGATTTTCCTTAAAAATAATAGTAAAAAGAAGAAAATCGGTGTTCCAAAGCTAACACGAAACGTATCATTAAATGGATGAAAGTTCAGTTCTCCAGCAACCGGAACAATCAAAATTAACATAATTAAAAGTGAAATATCTTTCTTCCACAATTGATGCCAGTTCAAATACGTCACTTCCCGTTATTGAGTCTTTAAATATAATAAGGAAGCCCGCTTAATATATAAACGGGCTCTATTCCTATAGTGTTACTTTTTCAACTGCTTTTATTTGACGATAAACAGGTTGCCACATTGCATCTTTTACAGCCTTCCTGATATCGTTATCACTTAATATATCACGAGCAACACCTTCAGCAACTGCCGCTTTAGCTACTTCAACAGCAACGATCTCAGAAATATTACGCAACTCCTCTACTTCTGGAAGAATTGGTGCACCAGGTTGACTTGTATCTACCATACTTGCCACCGCTTCTGCTGCTGCCGCAAACATACCATCTGTCATGACACGAGCACGAACAACATTTGTACCAAGACCAAGACCTGGGAAGATAAGTGCATTGTTAGATTGTCCAATTACATAAATAACCCCATTGTATGTAACTGGATCAAATGGACTACCAGTTGCAACAAGCGCTCGCCCTTCTGTCCAAGAAATTAAGTCTGCTGGTTTTGCTTCCGCAAGAGGCGTTGGATTAGACATTGGTAAAATGATTGGTCGTTCCACATGTGCTGCCATCTCTTTTACAATTTCTTCTGTAAATGCACCAGCAACTGTTGACGTTCCAATTAAAATAGTTGGTTGTACATGTTTTACAACTTCAGCAAGACCAATCGTTTCTGACTGCTTCCATCGTTCGACTTCAGACATCTGACGTGCATAAGGACTTTGGAAATCAAGAAGGTCATCCATATTATCAGTAAGTAAACCATTACGGTCAATACACCAAAAACGGCGATTTGCTTCTTCCTTTGATAAACCTAAGCGTACCATCGCATCACGTACTTGATCTGCAATTCCAATTCCAGCAGTACCTGCACCAAAAACAACAACGCGATGTTCACATAGCGGAACACCAGAAGCTTTCACAGCTGATAACACAGCTGCCAATGAAACCGCGCCAGTTCCTTGAATATCATCGTTAAATGTACATACATTATCACGATATTTGTCTAAAATTTTGCGCGCATTACGTGTACTAAAATCTTCCCAGTGCAGCAGTGCATTCGGCAACTTATTACATACAGCTTCTACAAACAAATCAATAAATGTATCATATGCTTCTCCCGTTACACGTGGATGGCGATTTCCAATATAAAACGGATTATTTAATAACTCTTCATTGTTTGTACCAACATCTAAAATAACCGGTAATACACGACTTGGATCAATACCAACTGCTGCTGTGTAGACAGCTAGTTTTCCGATAGCAATATTAATACCGCCAACGCCCCAGTCTCCAATTCCTAAAATACCTTCACCGTCTGTTACAACGACTAAATCAATATTTTCCGCAGTTGCACCAATGTTAGAAAAAGCTTCCTCAATACCATTTGGATCATTAACTGATAAATACACACCACGTGGCTTACGATACTCATGACTATATCTTTGAATCGCTACACCAACAGTTGGCGTGTATACAATCGGTAGCATTTCTCGCAAATGATCTGTAAGAATACGATAAAATAATACTTCATTACGATCATGCAGTGCTGTTAAGTATACGTTTTTTAATAAGTCATCAGGCTGTGAACAAAATTGTTCATACGCACGGCGTGCTTGTTCATCTAATGTTAATACCGCTGGCGGTAACAACCCTTTTAACCCTAATTCTTCCCTTTCCTCCGCCGAGAAAGCGACACCCTTATTTAATAGTGGTGTTGCTAATACTTCTGCTCCTCGTAATGTTGTTTCTAAAGTTCCATTCGAGGAAACTGTAAATTTACTCATATAACCCCTACCTTTATTGATATATAACATTTCTATATTGTAAACAAAAAAAAGGGGAAAGTCCCCCCCTTTTTTAATTTTTCTTTAAAAGAGATGCTCCTGCAATTCCAGGATGCGTCATTTCAAACGGATCTAAAATCAAGTCTAATTCTTCTTGTGATAATACACCATTTTTCAAGCAAAGTTCTCTGACAGATTGACCAGTTGCAATTGCTTCTTTTGCAACACGGGCTGCTGCTTCGTATCCGATATGTGGATTCACAGCTGTAATAATACCAACGCTTTTCTCAACATATTCTTTTAAGTGCGCTTCATTCGCTTCAATTCCTTTTAAGCAATTATCTGTGAAAGCACGGAAGCCGTTATTCATAATGCTGATTGATTGAAGTAAGTTGAATACTAACACTGGTTCCATTACATTCAGTTCTAATTGACCTGCTTCTGAAGCAAGACAAATTGTATGGTCGTTCCCAATTACTTGGAACGCAATTTGGTTAATTACTTCTGGCATTACAGGGTTTACTTTCCCTGGCATAATAGAAGAACCAGGTTGACGAGCTGGAAGCATAATTTCACTCAATCCAACGCGCGGACCTGATGCCATTAAGCGCAAGTCATTTGCAATTTTGGACATATTCATCATACATACTTTCAGCGCAGCTGAAACTTCTGTATATGCATCTGTATTTTGCGTTGCATCTACTAAATCTTCTGCTCCAACAAGAGGCAATTTACTAATATTCGCTAAATGTTTTACTACAGCCTCAATGTACTGCGGATCTGCATTTAATCCAGTACCAACAGCTGTCGCTCCCATATTTACTTCATATAAATGTTGACGAGATTTCTCGATACGTTTAATATCACGTCCAAGTACGCGAGCATATGCTTTAAACTCTTGTCCAAGACGAATCGGTACAGCATCTTGTAAATGCGTGCGTCCCATTTTAATAACATGGTCAAATTGCTCTGCTTTTAATTCAAAGATATCACGCATATATCCCATCGTTTGTAATAATTCCTCTAATGAGTTTAACGTTGCAATATGAATTGCAGTTGGGAATGCATCATTTGTTGATTGCGCCATATTCACGTGGCTATTTGGGCTAATGTAATGATAGTCGCCTTTTTCCATTTCTAATAATTCAAGAGCACGATTGGCAATCACTTCATTTGCATTCATATTCATAGAAGTTCCAGCTCCGCCTTGAATCGGATCTACGATAAAATGCTCGTGCCATTTCCCCTCAAGAATCTCTTCTGCTGCCTCTGCAATTGCTGTACCTTTTTTTAGTTCTAATCGTCCAACATCTGTATTTGCAAGCGCTGCCGCTTTTTTTACAATCGCTAATGCGTTAATTAATCCTTCATGGATTTTATAACCTGTAATCGGAAAGTTTTCGACCGCACGCATCGTTTGAACACCATAATATGCATGCATTGGTACTTCTTTCTCACCTAAAAAATCTCTTTCAATTCGCACATCTTTTTTAGCTTCAGTTACTGTTGCCATATATATTCCACTCCTCACCTTATTTTGCCCCATATGTAACCATTCTCTTACTTCAAATTTTACAAGAAATAAATAATGAATCTGGAGATATACTATTTGTAATACATCAATTCGTTTCACAAATAATCAGCGAGAGCTAAATAATCTCTCACTAATTAAACTTTTAATTTATGCTGCTTTAGCTTGGTTTACAGTTTCTACATACTGTTTTGCTTTTTCTTGATCAAATTCGCCTTCCCATTTCGACATGACAATCGCCGCTAATGCGTTCCCTAATACATTGACAGACGAGCGAATCATATCTAAAATGCGATCAATACCAGCAATTAAAGCAATTCCTTCTAATGGAAGTCCCATTGAACCTAATGTTGCCAATACAACAACAAAGGAA
Source organism: Bacillus sp. S10(2024) (assembly GCF_050473865.1). Taxonomy (NCBI): domain Bacteria; kingdom Bacillati; phylum Bacillota; class Bacilli; order Caryophanales; family Bacillaceae; genus Bacillus; species Bacillus sp. S10(2024). The sequence continues at coordinate 1,814,564 of NZ_JBFLUR010000002.1, forward strand.
GCACCAGGAACACCAGCCATTCCTTTAGACGTTAACATTAAAACAAATAACAACGTAATTTGTTCTGTTAACGACATGTGTATACCATACATTTGCGCTACAAATAGTGACGCTAACGCTTGATAAATAGCTGATCCTGTTAAATTAAATGTATAGCCCGTAGGTATTACGAAAGAAGCAACGGCTTTCGGACAACCGAACTCTTCCATTTTTCTCATAATATTTGGTAAAACAGCTTCTGAACTTGCTGTTGTAAAAGAAAGAATTAATTCTTCTTTTACAACTTTCATTAAGGTGAAAATGTTTACTCCCACTATTTTCGCATTGATACCTAATACCACAATAACAAATAACACAACCGTTACATAAACAGCGAGAACTAGTTTCCCTAACGGAAGCAGAGTAGCCACTCCAAATTTTGCAACCGTAACAGCAATTAATGCAAATACACCAACCGGAGCAAATTTCATGACTTGATTTGTAACCCAAAACATTGCTTCTAATACACCTTCAAAGAAATTAAAGACTGGCTTTCCTTTTTCTCCGATTGCAGCAACTCCTAAACCGAATAACACTGAGAAGAAAATAATTGGTAATAAATCCCCTTGTGTGATAGATTCAAATACGTTTTTTGGTACAATATGAACAATTGTTTCTGCAAAACCTTTTTTCTCCGTTGCATCAGCTGTTGCTTTATAAGCTGAAATATCAGTTTGCTGTAAATGGCTCATATCAACGCCCGTTCCTGGATGGAACACGTTCGCTGCTACTAAGCCCATTAAAATAGCAATCGTCGTGATAATTTCAAAATAAAGGATTGTTTTCCCACCTAATTTACCGAGCTTCTTCATATCGCCCACACCAGCTACTGCAACAATAAGTGCAGATATAACAATTGGAACGACAATCATTTTAATTAAATGAATAAATATGTCCCCAAGCGGTGTAATATAGGAAATAGCTGTTTTATTTCCATAAAAGATTGCCCCTACAACAATCCCTAAAATAAGCGCTACAAAAATTTGTGTAGCTAATCCGAATTTTTTCATGTATTTCATCCCTTCCATGCGAACGCTTTCAATTCCTAATATATAAAAGCATAATCACATGATAAAGACGAACCTACAAAATCAGACAAAAAACTACAAGTTTGTCACAAAACTTTCAAATTTTTTTCTTAAAATCTTCAATTAATTGTGCTCTTCTTCATTATACAACCAAAAATTAGAATTTATAAAACATCAGATTATTCCGTATAATCTAAAAAGAACCCCCATTAAATACAGCTACTGGCCCTTCTATATTATTATTGTTTACAACTACATCCGCACACTCCTTTGGTGCATGCCCTTCTATGTACATACGACAAGCCGCATGATAGCGCTGTATAAACATATCCTCAGCTTTCTCTTTACTTCCAAAAGCTTTTGCTTCTCTCTTGGAACCACGTTCTCTAGCAATCTGAAAATCTGTTTCCACATATACTTTATAGTCAAATAAATGTTTCAGTTCTTCTTTAAATAAAAAGGTTCCATCTACTATACATATCGTATCTTCTGAAGCCAATATTGGTTCAGAGCGGATATACAGATCGCTCTCTAAATCGTGTGATTGTATCTCATAACGTTTTGTCCCATTTGGTCCTAATGGGATTAATAATCGTTCAGAAATAGCTTTATAATCATGAGCATCCTCATAATAGCCTTTCGCCGATTCCTTCCCTTGTGCATATCGAATTGCTCTTGGATTGTGGAAGTAATCAATACTTGTTCGAATTACTTTTCTTCCTTGATTTTCAACTTCTTTCGCTAATTCATTAGCAAATGTTGTTTTCCCTGAAGCTGTTATACCACTAACACCCACTCTTACAGGATGATTTAATGTAAGCGCACATATATGCTCCGCAATTTCGCGAATAACAGTTTGACGTTTCACTTCAATTCCCCCTCATAGAATCTCCCACATACTTCCTTAGTCTTTATGAAAAATAATTCTTCCCTGCCAGTTTAGTTTATCACCCAAAGTATATATTGTAAAAATATGTATTCATTTCTTGAGCTATTAATATAAGTGAAACTTTAATCAGTGGGGTTTTCTTCATCCCCCACTGATTATCAGCCCTCACCAATCGGGCTTTTACGGGCAGTTTATCTCCCACCTAACTTCTTAAGAAAAGCGGAAGCGGCTTGCTCAGAATCGCAGGCCGTTGGAGCACCCGACAGAGAGGCGCTTTTTGCCTCGTCCGAGGGGGCGAAACGACCGGAGATTCTAGCCGCTAGAGCTGGACAATGCTTTTGCTGAATTTTGAGGTGGGAGTATTACTGCCCGTTAATGCGGGATAAATAAGAAAAAAACTGCAGTATCATATCGCAGTTTCTCTCATTCATATTTCTATAAATAATAATTAAACATCCCTACCATCTTTTCCTTACACTTCTCTAAAAAGGACAAATTGTTTAAGAATGATATCGTCATTTCTTTTGAATCTTGAATATCTTGCGCTAATGCTTGATTTAATTGTTGTAAAATAGGACCGCCCTTTATATAGAAGTTCATCTCATCATTGATATGAAAGCTGCGCGGGGTAAAATTTGCTGTTCCTATAACAATTGTTTCATTATCAAACACCATAGCTTTCCCATGAAACATCCCTTTTTTATATCCATATACAGAAATGCCATTCTCGACTGCTTGACGAATATAAGGATAGGCAGCTTCTTTTATAAAAGGAACATCCGGCTTATAAGACCACAATATTTTAACAGAAACACCCCTCTGCCTCGCTTGAATTAAAGCATTCATAAGTTTTTCATCTTTTGGTATAAAATACGGAGTGGCAATCACAATAGATTGTTTTGCCTGCTTTATTAATTCAATATACTTTTGGATTAGATCATGGCCATTATAACTAGTTAATGTATGTAACGTTTTCCCTGGGGCACTCTGTTGCGAAATACTTGTTATCGCTTCAGAAGTATCATGTTTCCAGTCTGAGGCAAACTGTTCTTCTAAATCTCTCACCCCTTCTCCTATTATTCGCATATGATAATCTCGCCAATATCCAAATTTCTTATTTTTTCCTAAATATTCATCTCCTATGTTAAAACCACCACTGTATCCTATTTTTCCATCAATTGTTGTAATTCGGCGGTGATTTCGATGATGTAGCGAATAAAAAAAGAATGGCAATTCAGCTTTTCTACTATATGAAAAATGAACACCACTTGCTTGCAATTCATTTTTCATTTTTCTTTTGAAAGACAAATCATTAATCCGATCGATTGCTAGGTATACTTGTACACCCTCTTTTGCTTTTTCTTTCAACAACTCCAAAAAAGTATGACTGCTTTTATCATCTGAAATGATAAAGAAATAAGTGAAAATCGAATGTTTCGCCTCTTTTATATCAGAAAATAGCTGCTGATACAAAGATTGCCCCTCAACATATAGTTGGAAATCACTATAGTGAAGTGCATATTCTTTCGTTTGATTTTTTTTCGCTTCTATCTTTCTTCCCAGTGTAACATCAACATGCATACAAACGAGTAGAAGAATGAATATAGCAATAATAATAGAAATAATCCGAAGTATTTTTTTCACCATTTCGATTTCCTTCCGCACAAAATAATTGTTTCTACATAGTATTTCAGCAGAAGTTATTTTTAATGCTCGTTTACAGGTCGTTTCATATTATTTTTTACTATTATATATACATACGGGAGGAACAGATGAAAAGTCTTAACACAAAATCACTTCTCGATGAATTAAACGAAAATAGAAACGTGATTCAAAAAAGAAATATTCATACTACACTAATCTCAGGTGATGGAGAAGAAACGACTAAATATATACAAGTAGTTCCATCTCATTCTAAAGAAAAATGGATAGATGGAAAGGTAGTAGGAGACATAACTACCAAATTTGGTGATGGAAATGTTACCACAAATAGTGTGTTTCTTTTAGACGGGGACAACTACATTGTGCAAGGAACACACAATGTAGTCTTGTATAAATGCATACCTATATTACAAAGGATTCTTTAGTTAACCTACGAAAAAAAGGGGGGTAGCGTCAAACTAAGTAGTTCTGTTATTGTGGAGAAAACCTAAAATAATATAATAAGCTAAATAACATTTGAATTCACAAGTTAAATCACAGAGTAACTAACGCGCAAACAAGCTCAGGGTTTATTTCTCTGAGCTTGTTTTTTAAGGAGGACTTCTTAATTAAAGCACTCCGTTAGCACAATAAAATTAGTAAGAATTGTAGTCATTATATATCATACTTTTTAAGAAATCTATTTTTCTAATATCTTTATTATTATTTTTATCTGCTCGATAACTATCCTTAGATGAAGACTCGTAAACACGTAAATATTGCTCAGGATTTAGTAAATAATACTTTATGTCTCCATTTTTATGTATTTCTAAATCCTCTAATTGTACTCCTGCAAAATTTGGTAAAGTGTCAATAATACCGAACTCAACTGATAATCCCTCTTTAGAGAACTCATGTTCATGCAAATCAATTAGGCTATATTCCATTGAAGTCATGACTTTCACAATATCATTCCAGTTATGTATAGATAGTTCAGGTGGCACTTCCCATCCTCTTTTATCACCAGGTACATGAACATCTAAGTCTTGGGCATCCCAGCTCTTTCCTGTAATGACTTCTAAACCAACCGAACCTATTAACAATGGAATAATTTCAATATCATTTAGTTTTTTTGCAATTTTAATAAACTCATCAAACTTGTGATTATCCATTTGCCCCTCCACTTTTTTTAACTTTACCGAACTAGGTTCAACAAACCTGTCCATTAACTGAACAATGATAAATTTGCTTCTCTTTACACTTTAACATAAATTACCTATTTTTGTTTATTTTTCACATCTCAAATAACACCCTGAATTGCACCCAAAATAACGAAAGCAGATAGTACCTTACATATCAATAAAAAATCGAGTATAAAACCGTTACGATTTCACACTCGATTTCGAATGCTAATTCTAGTGTTTCTCCACGTTATCTGAACTACTTAGCTTAAATAAAATTCCTAGCATCGTTATTACGCCCAAATTTATAAATAGCAATTAAGAAAAAGGAAATGGCAAATGCGAATAAGATTAAAATGTTTAAATATATGTCTGTAAACTGCGTTCCTTGCTGTAATTTCATAATTGTATCTAATAACCAACGCTGCGGAAGAAATTCAGCAATTTTTTGTACTGATGCTGGCATAATGTCAAATGGAAAGAAGCATCCCGCAAGCAAACATGTCGGTGTAATAATAATATTTTGCAATGCATTTGCTGAAGCTGAATTTTTCGCAAAAGATACAATCGCTAACGATAAACCAATTGCAATTAAACCAAATATCATCAATAATCCAATCATAACAATTAACGGTATATTGGGATCAATATGAAATACATTGGTCATAAACAGTACCGTTACAATGATTTGCACCATCATGATAACCATATTAACAGCAACGTTAGATAATATATATTTTCTCCCATCTATCGGTGTCGACAATAATCTAAAATACGTTCTATTTTCTTTTTCTTTCAAAATGAGTTCTGAAAAATTCACCGCTGAAAATAGCATAAACATCATGAGATAACCAACTGTTTGATTCGTCATATCTTTATTTTTCGAAGTATCCTTAAGCGTATGGGCTGTTAACTTGAACGAATTTTTTTGATAACCTGTATACATCTTATCAAACTTACTTTGATCATCTTTCGCTACTTTACTTATTGCCGTTATATTATCAATATAATTATACAAATAAGATTTGATAAAACTTGTGATTTGCTCTCCTTTAATGGAAGAGACTTCAATATGACTGGGTTTACCGTCACGAACACTTTGCGAAAAACCAGAATCTAATGTAATCACTGCATCAAGTTTTTTTGAGGCAAGGTTCTCTTCGATTTCTGATGATTGAATTTTACTTACTTTTACATGATCTAATCCTTCTATAAATTTCACCGTATCATTTGCTATATACTGATTTTCATGATTTACAACCCCAATACGCAATGTCCCCTGCCCTACGTTTCCATAAATCAGAAATGAAAGTAATGCTCCTGCTATTGGCAATCCAATAATAATAAGTAATCCTTTTTTATTTTTCAAAAGTACAGATAATGTTTTTTGTATGAGCCATAAAATATCTTTCATATTATAGCCCCTCCCGTCTGCGTAATGCGATAATCGCAATCAATAAAAACAGTGCTGAAATTCCAAGATTTAATGAAATTACCGGAAATGCTGCTCCTAAATCATTCGCATAAATAATTTTCATAATCGCTGTATTTGCCCATGTTAATGGCGACATGCTTGTAATCATATTTTCTTCGACTACAAAATATGCTCCGCCAAAAAATGAAGCTAACTGTACAACAACCATAATAACCGCTCTAGCTGCCTCACCTGTTTTCATAATATATCCCATTCCTAACCCAAAGCTAATCGCAAGTAATACTTCTGTCAGTAGAATAAGAAACACTACGCCAAGATGGTCGCCCCAATTTGCCTGATATACAAACTTACTAAAGAAAATAATAGGAAGTAGACAAAGTCCATTTGTGACAAGACTACCTAATATTTTTCCTATGAAAATCTCCGCTTTACTAACAGGCGCTGCAATTAAACGCTCTCCTGTTTTGCGTACTCGCTCTTCTCGAATCAGAGAACTTGCTCCCATCGCTCCGTACAAGGCAATCATTGTCGTCACCACAACCGAATAATAATCCATAGAACTTGGTTTTTTAGCAGCTTGTAAGGATGTCTCTTGTATATAATCATCATGATTTCCACTTGAAATTACTGTACTCACTTTCCCAGGATCTACTTTTGCGACTTCAACTGCTACATTGTACTTATCGACAAATGTAGTAAGCATCCCCTGGAGAATACTTCCTTCAATGCTATTTCGATCACTTTCATATAATTTCACACCATCTTGATTCATTTCTACATAGCCAGCATATTTATTTTGTTTCACTTCTTCTTTTCCATCTACATCGGCTGAAACCTTTTTAAAGCGAATTCCCGATTTACTTGTTTCTTTTATAAACGCTTCAAATGACTGTAAGAATTTACTATCTGCTTCATCTTTATATAATACTTGTATATTTTTAATAGAGAGACTGTCACCATTAAATGCATTTGTTAAAGCCGTTCCCAAGATGAGCATAAGCACCACTGGGAATGCTAACATAAAAACTAATGTTCTTAAATCCCGAAACTCTTTTTTCAGTTGCGTGATAGCAATATTGAAGATGTTCAAGCGGTGAACCTCCTTTTCTATTTACTATTGATCTCGTAATTTTCTTCCTGTCAACGTCAGAAACACTGTTTCAAGGTTTGGTGCCTGTTCCTCTAATGATCGTATTTCTACATCGTGACTAATAAAATATTGAATGATTTTATTTAAATTATTCACTCCAGTATCAGAATTCACTTTAATTACGTTTTCTTCTACTTGAACAGCCTTAACACCACTAACTTCCTTCAGTTGGTTTACATCCATATTTTCAATTGCTTTTACTTCAATCCAAATATCTTTCGTATCAGTAATGATTGCTTTTAACTGTTCTTTCGTTCCTTCTGCAATAATCTTTCCATGATCGACAATCGCAATTTTCGTACAAATCTCTTCTACTTCCTCCATATAGTGACTTGTATAAATGATTGTGCTCCCCATTTCATTTAACTTTCGAACAGACTCGAGAATGTAGTTTCTTGACTGTGGATCAATTCCCACTGTCGGCTCATCCATAATAATTAGCTTCGGACGATGCGCAATTGCACAAGCAATGTTAAGTCTTCGCTTCATTCCACCAGAGAAATTTTTCGGGTAGCTTTTATGTTTATCACTAAGTCCTACAAACTGAAGAGCATCTTCTACTCTCGCTTTTAATTCCGTTCCTCTTAATCCATATAATCCCGCAAAAAACTTTACATTTTCATAGGCTGTTAATTCCTCGTAAATTGCTATGTCTTGCGGGACAATACCGATGTTCATTTTTGCAAAACGGTTATGCCGTTTTACATTTTTACCTAGTATGCAAATCTCACCTTCGTTACTTCGTAATAATCCAGCAATCATATTAATTGTTGTACTTTTACCAGCACCATTTGAGCCTAAAAACCCAAATATTTCCCCTTGTTTAATAACTAAAGACATATTATCTACTGCGATGAAATCACCAAATTTTTTCGTTAAGTTTTTGATTTCTAATGCGTTCATCATTTCACCCCTGTTTCAGTTTCTCTACTGTTATTATAAGTAAAAAGAATGAACCTGCTCAGTGCATAAGTTCATTCTTTCCACATGAGAATATTCACTTTTTTCACATGAAATCATTCATCTCACTTAATCTTTATTACATTGGCAATAGCATTGTTACAGAAAAACCATTTGTACCATCTACAATTATCGTCCCGTTAATAGAAGCTGTACGCTCTTCCATACCGATAATGCCGAGCCCTTTTTTCACTTGCGGTACACCATTCCCATTGTCTTTCACCTGCACCTTCACAACAGTATTGAGCACATGAATATCAATCGAAACAGCTGTGGCCTCAGCATATTTCATAGCATTCGTTAACGCTTCCATTACATTTTCTCCAATGATTTTCCATTGTATCGGCGAAATAGCTTCCAAATTCCCCTTATGTACAAATAGAATTTTCATATCATGTTTCACCGCAAATTCATCTATGAATAATTTCATACGATGAATACCCATTTGTTCAGTTGGTGGTTTCATATTTTTCAACGTAATTCTAATACTCTCAATTCCGTCTTTAGAAATATGAATGGCGTTTTGAAGCAACTCTGCCGATTTCTTCTTTTCAGTATCCATCAATCTTTTCGCAGCTTCCATTTGAATCAACGCAGATGTCATAGAGTGACCAATTTTATCATGAATTTCTTGTGATAATCGATTTCGTTCTTCTAGTTTAAATGTGTATTCCGATTGTCTGATGTATGCTTTATTTTCATTCAAGTTTTTTGTGAGCCTTTGCAAATCTTTTCGCATCATGTCATTTTCTGATTCGAGTTTACATAACCTTTCCATATAAAGCTTGGCCATTGTAAAAACAACAAAACTAAATACAGCGATTAAACCGTATGTCATACGTATATTTTCCTGGGCAAACATAACTGGAAGAAGCATAATAAAAAGAAGCATCTCTCTTTTCTGTATGTAATAAGAAGTATATTCATATAAATTCAGCGGTAAAAATAAAAGTAATAACGGATGAATTTGTTTATACGAAACAGCTATAGTCACAATTGATATAAATATAATCACTTTTTTCACTGCATCTATTTTGAAAATGTAGATCGAAACATTTATACAAAGATACAAAAGTAACGTAAATACAATCCATGGCAAATTTGTAGCATTAGAATGGACATAACTAAACACGATGTAAAGGAAAACGATAAGCTTACTAATAATCATCCAAAAATTCATTTTTTTATTCCACAGTTCCTGTTAAATAATAAATTGCAATTTGCGTACGATGCTCAAGCCCTGTTTTATTCAGAACTGACGTAATATAGTTCGCAATTGTCCCTTCTGATATAAAAAGCTGTTTTGAAATCTCTTTATTCGAAAAGCCTTTCGCAATCAGAGCAATAATACTAAGCTCTCTTTCTGTGAAAAGACTCTTATCTATTTTTGATCCTTCTTCTTTATTGCCTTGTAAGTTAGATTTAATTTTATTAAGAACTACATCTTGCATCACAGTATTGCCGTGATGAACACTTTTTATTGCATCTCGAATTCGCTCTGGATCATTATTTTTTAATAGATAACCTTTTGCCCCATTTTTCACTGCATCTAAAATGTATTCATCATCATCAAATGTCGTTAAAATAAGCGGCTTTGTTTTTGTTTGTTCGCAAATTAATTTCGTTGCTTCCACGCCATTCATATTTGGCATACGTACATCTAAAAGTGCAATATCTACATCATGTTTCTGGCAATAATCCAAAGCCTCTTGTCCATCATTAACTGTTTCTAACACCTCAAATTCTTCGTATGTACTTAAAATGATTTTCATGCCTTCTCTTATAAAAGAATTATCATCAGCTATTATCACTTTTATTTTCATAGTTGTAAGTAAGTGTTACCTTACTTACATTCACACCCTTTCAATATACAATTTTACTATTCTTCATTACATATTTCTTTAACATACTTCCGAAAGAAGTCCCTATCTTCAAGCGCGTAACAGGCAATATCCACCTGGCACTGTTATTCCTTACATGTTAATCGATTATTTAGATTTACAAGGTTTTATAAACAAATTAACTGTCCTATTTGATTACATTCTTCTGCAAACCATATTGCTCCATCTGGTCCAAGTACAATTCCATGTGGTTCCGAGTTTTTGGTAGGAATTTGATATTCGGTAATTTCTCCATCCACCGTAATTCGTCCAATCTGATTTCCTGCCCATTCGGTAAACCAAAGTACTCCATCATCCCCTGCAACAATAGCATGTGGCCGGGCATTTTCGGTTGGAATAGGGTACTCGCTAATTTTTCCCGATGTAGTAATTCTTCCGATTTTATTTCCGTTTATCTCTACAAACCATATTGCTCCATCTGGTCCATTCGTAATGCCTACTGGAGCAGAATTTATTGTAGGTATAGAATATTCAGTAATTTGACCAGATATAGTGATTTTACCTATTTTATTACTTTTGTTCTCCGTAAACCAAAGTGCCCCATCTGGTCCTGATACGATAAATGACGGATAAGACTCCGAATTAGGCAATGTATACTCTGTAATCTCACCTAACGATGATATTCTTCCTATCTTATTACCTGTAAGTTCCGTAAACCAAATCGCTCCATCTGGTCCTTCAGTTATTCCATAAGGTGCTGACTTTACAGTAGGTAACATATATTCAGTAACCTTACCTTGCATTGTAATCTTTCCAATCTGATCGGCCTTGTATTCTGTAAACCAAAGATCTCCATTCGCTCCAGATGCTATACATGAAAGCCCTACATCTGATGTAGGAACGAAGTATTCCTGTATTTCACCGGTTATAGTCATTCTTCCTATTTTATTTCCCTTATGTTCCGTAAACCAAAGAGCTCTATCAACACCGACTGTAATCCCATATGGCTCTAATTCAGTCCTAGGAAGAAGATATTCATTAAATTTTATTTGCATTGAACTCCCCCCCTTTTTGATTGATGCATGTACTTATTTATGAAAACAAACATTGTAAATATTTCCGTGAATGCAATTCCTTTCCCTTCATTACTTAGAAGAAAAACTACAAAAAATTACATCTCAACAAAATATTGAATTAAAACCCAATAAAAAACCTTGCAATGCTATATGGAAGGCTGTGCAAGGTTATAATTTTTATCTTTTATAAGAATAAAGATGATATATATTTTTTCAGCAGTACTATTCAAATTATCTCATTATATAATCGCTTTTAACCCTTCTAAAACTAACCCAATCATAAATCCACAAACAGCTCCATTTACGCGAATCCACTGCAAATCTTTCCCTACATTATTTTCAATCATTTCAATTAGCGTTTGATCATCTAGCTTATCAAGATTTTCTTGTACAAGCTTTCCAATTTTAGAATGATTGTTTTCGACAAGGGTTACAATTTGTTTTTGTAACCAATCATCTATTTTTTGAATCGTTACTGGATCTTCTTTTACTTGATTCATTTGCGTCTTTAAAAATGAAAGAAGATATTTATCTATAAACTCTTCTTTTTTTACAAAAGCAACTGCTCTTTCCTGTACTTGAGCTAACAATTCTGTTATTTTTTCATTTGCTTTCCAATTTGCAATCAAACTTTCTTTCCAATTCTCTAACTCCTGCAATACCGCTTCACTTTCCTTTACACGGATAAGTTCTTGGCGAATCTTCATTAATATAAGTTGTCTTGTGCTATTATCAGGATTTTGCAAACTACTAATATTACTGATTATAAACTTCTGTAAAACACTTCCGATTTTTTCTTCATCTACAATATTCATAAAAGATTTAAGCGTAAACTGTAAAAATCCATCTACTTTTATATTTTCCATCGTTTTCATCCCTAAACTTCCGAGCTGATAACGCGCTTCATCTTGAACTGTCCACTCTTTTGCTTTAACTAACATAAAATCAAATGTTTTTTCATCGTATTGCTTTGCAACTAGTTGATCAATAAGAATTTGCAGGATTTTTCCTGTATGAATCGTATGTAAATACGTTTTTAATTCTTTTTCAATAACAATAGCTAATTTTTCAATATTCATTTGAAGAATCGCTTTTTCAGCAAGTTGCACAATCACTTTTTTCACGCTATCCGATTGCAACTCTTTTTCTGCAATTTGTAAAACGATTTGTACTAACTGCATCTCTTTCACTTTATTTGTTATACTTTCTTTCGTCAGCCAGTCATTTTCCAGTGTGGAAACAAGTCCTTTCGTAATTCGTTTCCGATTTTTTGGCAGCAGTGCTGTATGCGGAATCGGAATTCCCATCGGATGGCGAAACAGCGCCGTAACTGCAAACCAATCGGCAAGCCCGCCTACTAAACCCGCTTCAAATCCACCTTGTATGATTCCACCTGCTATCGTTCCTTGAATCGGAAGTGTTGCGGCAAACCCAACTCCCATCACTCCAAGGGAAATTCCCGCTATATATTTTGATTGTAATGACATTTCAATTGCACATCCTTCTTTATGTAAAGTAAACTTTTCAATCTATAATTAAATCCTTCAACAAAAGCGTATATCTATACTATAATGAATGCCATCAAAAACCACAAAGAATTCATTATAAAAACGAGAGGCCTTTGCACCCCTCGCTTTTATAATTTTATGATATTGTTAAAAATTCGGCAATTGGGCCCAGTACAAGTATTGGTAAAAATGTTAAAGCACCTACTATAAATATAGTACCAAGTAAGATTCCACCAAACAAACGACTATCGGTTTGAAACGTACCAATCGTTTCTGGTACAATTTTTTTCTTTTTTAATCCAACTGCAACAGCAAGCATCGTAATAATGCTAAAATAACGACCAATGTACATAACGAGACCTGTTGAAATATTCCAAAACGGTGTATTATCATTTAATCCTTCAAATCCAGAGCCATTATTCATCGCAGACGATGTATATTCATATATAACTTGTGTTAAACCATGAAAACCAGGATTCGAAATGCTGTCTGTTCCTAAATGTGTTGAAAAAGCAATTGCCGCAGCACCAAGAATAAGTAATGGCTGAGACACAATGGTAATGGCGATTAACTTCATTTCTTTCCCTTCTAATTTTTTATTCAGAAACTCCGGTGTACGTCCAACCATTAGCCCTGCCAAAAATACTGCAATCATTGCATACATGATTACGTTTATGAATCCGACTCCAATCCCGCCAAATACAGTTCCTAGAAGCATATTGACGAGCGGGACCATTCCTCCAATTGGCGTTAACGTATCATGTGTAGTATTCACGCCCCCCGTACCTGAAGCACTTGTAACAGTTGCATATAAGGCAGAAGATATAACGCCAAGGCGCATTTCTTTCCCTTCCATATTTCCTTGTGAACTTTCTACACCAATTTGATTCAACAACGGATTTCCTTTCAATTCAGATATGGCAAGTGTTGAAAATCCAGCGATAAACAAAATAAACATCGATACAAAAAAACTTCTTCCTTGTTTCCGATTTCCAACCATTCGTCCATATACAAATGGGAATGCCATCGGAATTAACATTTGCAGCATCATTTGAAGCACATTACTAATCATATTTGGATTTTCAAATGGATGTGCCGAAACTGTTCCAAAAAAACCGCCGCCATTATCTCCAAGTTCTTTAATAGCTAATAAAGATGCTACTGGCCCGCGAGGAATTACCTGTTCCGTCCCTTCGAACGTTTTTGCGATAACTGTAGAATCTAATGTTTGCGGTGTTCCTAATGCTAGAAAAATGAGCGACGCTACAAATGAAATTGGTAACAATACCCTTACAATAGATTGAACAAAATCAACAAAGAAGTTCCCTACCTTTCTACCTGCTAGCACACGAATAAACGTAATCCCAATCGACAGTGAAGTTGCAGGTGCTGCAAACATCATAAACGTTATCCCAGCCATTTGAGAGAAATAAGATAAATTACTTTCGCCCCCATAATGTTGTAGATTCGCATTTGTCATAAACGTAATGGCTGTATGCAATGCTAATGTTGGCTCCATTCCTGGAAAATGATTTGGATTTAACGGTAACATGCCCTGTAATCGAAATATAGAATATACAACAAGTATACAAAATAGATTCGTTATGATTAAACAAAACAAATAGCGCTGCCAGCTTTGACTATAGCCCTTTATGCCCGCGATTTTAAACAAAATTTTTTCTAGTGGATCAAATATCTTTTGAAATGATCCCTTTTGCTGAAAAACATTGTATATGTAATCCCCCATCGGTTTTGCGACAACTACAAATAGACAAATTGTAAGTAGACTTGTTAGCCAGTTCACTCTTTTCCTCTCCTCTGTTATCTCTATATTTTTCTCCATTAAATATAGAAATGATTTTATTTGTGAATATTTACCACAAAGAGAATAAAAGAAAACACTAGGCCGCACCTAGTGTTTTTTACACACAAGTCCCCCCCTCTCAAAACGCTGACGAGGTTAGCTGTCGGATTCGGACCTTGAGAGTAGCCCTACCTAAAAAGGATTCACCCCGAGTGACAAAGCACAAAATTGGTTCCCCCGCTCCTATTGGATTAAGCGATATTGATCTCTAAAATTTTCCATTTGTCTGTTAATATACTCTTCTAAACTCTTATTGTAAAGAGAGAAAATACAAAAAAAGAAAACCTCCCTTAATGAAAGGTTTCCTTCCACATACTACTATCAACAAACCACCACTACAAAAGTAAGTGCGATATATAAACAAATAGGACTATATAACCACGTATCATACACCGAAAATTTTGTCCCTTTTACCTTTTTAAAAAACCCAACATATTTCATATCACCGACTGCACGTAACAAGAAAATCCCAGCTAAAACAATACATCCCCATCTTGTGTAGCGACTTGGATTCCAAAAAGACAAATATCCACTTTGTGCTAATAGAATCATAGCAAAACATAAAATGGCAAGTGCCACTGCAAAAGTCCCTATTTTTCGCGGAACAAAAGCATATTCGCCGCTGTCTTTTTTCATCGGAAGAACAACCTTACTCCCCCATGATCCACCACATGCCCAGTACATATGAATGAGACTGATGAACACAAGTATGCTCGCACCTAAAATGATAAAAAATGCTGCCATTGTATTCCCTCCTTATACATATGATAAATCATTTTTCTTCTTCATAGTTTCTCTAATTTTTAGGAACTCCCTTGTAAACACAACCCAATATAAGGAAATCTTCAGCTTATAACTTACGGATAGGACTCATAACCGCAATAAAAACTTCCACCATCTTTGCAGCTGACGCCAACGCAAACACTGCAACTGGATTATAGCTAGAGATTATCCCACCTATTAAAGCTCCTAATGGCATCGCAAGACGAGTAAGTACTCGCGAGAAGCCTAGAACCCTTCCCTGTATTTCGGTAGGCACTGTTTCTTGCCGGATTGATGCTACGATCGTGTTCCAAGCTATATTACAAATCATCGCAACACCAAGAGCAATACCGGGTGCTAGCCAATATTTACTCCAGATTGCATATGTTAACCCAATTGCACCTATACCTAGAAGAACAGGGATAAGAATTCCACGCCGAAAGTGCCTTTCGAGTGGAACTGCAATAATACTTCCTATAAGTCCCCCAACTCCAATTAAGGTGTAATTATAACCGCTTTGCTCAGCGGATAGATGTAATGTTGAAAGCAAATAATACATGAACACGCCCAGTACAGCACTCGCACCAAAGTTACCAACCGAAGCTTGAAGAGATAAAGCAAGGTTAAGGCGATTATTCGTCAGCCATTTCAGTCCCTCTTTTAGATCTCTCGCTATGCTTTGTAATACATTGCCTTCTTTAACGCCGACCTTATTTCTCCCTAATTCAGGTAAGAGTAATACTGCGATTACAGTAGCTGCAAAGGAAAAGACATTTAACCAAAGCGCGTTAAACCCTCCAATTATGGCGATTATCATACCTGCTAATGTTGGACCTACTAAACTAGCAATTTGATTAACCATTTGATATGCCGAGTTCGCTTTTATTAACTTTTGATCTGCAATAAACGGAATTGCTGTAACAGTAACTACATCAAATAACATGGATAAGACAGCTAGAATAAAAGAAATAACGTATAGATGCCAGATTTGGAGCACCTCCAAAAAATGGAGGATTGGAATTAGTCCAACCAAGAACATACTTCCTAAATCAGCTATCCACATCAACCTTCGTCGATTCCAGCGGTCTACCATTACACCAACGATAGGACCAAATAAAACAATAGGTAATACACTAGTAGCAAAAAGCGAACTCATAACTACTGCCGAACCAGTCAACTCATAAGCAATCCAAGGAATCGCAAACGTATAAAAAGCGTCACCGAGCCGAGAAATGAGTATACTAGAAACAAAAACCATATAGGAACTAGGTAAATGTGTAACTTTTGATAACCACTTATTTTCTTTCGTTGGCAACGATGAGTTGAACCTTGTTTCTTTTTTAAGGGTCAATCCTAGTCCTCCTTTCTGTATATAAATGTTATAACTTATTTAAATTTCGCTGTTCAGACAGTAATTACAAAACATTTCCGAATCTTAAGAATCCTATTCTTAGTTTAACATAATTGTGAGTGAATCCTCTTACTTCAAAGATAGTGTAACCAGACAGCATATGATAAGAAAATTTTGGAATATAAAACTACTATTTTTTTGCGAAAAAAAGGAGTCCTTCCCTAAATCAACGAATTTGTTAATTACAACTTAAAACATAAAATGACTGAAGGTGACTAGATGGTAATTTATATCGCGTTATTACGAGCTATTAACGTAAGTGGACATAACAAAATTAAGATGGCTGAACTAAGAAGTACCTTCGAAACACTAGGCCTTAGCCAAGTGCAAACGTATATTCAAACTGGCAATGTCCTTTTCAAATCGGATGAAAGCAAAGAGCAGCTACGCCTCCGAATCGAGGATGCAATCAGAACCAATTTTGGCATTTCAGTCACCGTTATCTTAAGAACAGCTGATGAACTGGAGCGAATCATTGCAGAATGCCCATATGCAGATGTCCCTTTAGCTGAAGGAGAAAGCATTCATATTTCAATATTGACAGAAGCGCCGCCGCAGAAGATAGTCGATCGATTGGCAAGCAGCGAACGTAATAACGATGAATACCATATCGATCGACGTGTAATTTACTTCTTGTTTCGGCAAAGCATCTTAGATTCCAAGTTGGCAAAAAATATGCAAAGTCTTGGCAATACAGCAACAACGCGTAACTGGAATACAATCAACAAAGTTGTGGCGTTAGCAAAAGCAATGCAAGATAAGCTTGTTTGAATTGTATGATCAAAACCCTATAGGTAAGCTATAGGGTCTACATTATTTTCGACATATAATATTCATTAATAAATTCATCCCCAATGATAAGAGAATGACGTTTTATTCCTTCAATTTCGAACCCTGACTTTTTATATAAGGCTATTCTCGCTTCAGCTATTTTAATTTTTCGAATTCGTACATTTTTCATTTTCAATTCCTCCATAAGGGTTTTTATATGTGTAATCCCCTCTTAGATGACTCTCTTACATTATTTCTTTCTATTACATTAATGGTTCACTTGAGAAAGTTTTTATTCCTTTAAAAACATGGCGCCCTTATTGTAATATAATTCTATAAATGGATTTTATTACAATGAAAAAAGAGGGGATAAATATGATTAAATATGATGAAAAAAGATATGAAACATATATGCAGTTACCTAACGCTGATGAGGTAAAAAAACATTTAGAACTACAAAGTGTTTTAAAAATTGTAAATGAAAATCCAAATATTTCACAAATTTTAGATATCGGCACCGCAACGGGAAGATATCCAATTTTATTTGCTAAAAAGAAATATGAGGTTACTGGAATAGATATTTCCGAAGAAGCTCTGACAATCGCGTCTAATAATGTTATGAAAGAAAGAGTTTCGGATAGAGTTAATCTATTTAAAATGGATGCAACAGAGCTTGATTTCCCTGAAAATTCATTTGATTTAATTACGTGTATGATGGGTACTATTTGTCATATGAACCAAGATCAGTATGAGGGTTTTCTTAAAAAAGTTAAATATATTTTAAAACCAAGAGGTTTTGTTATTATTTCATCTTGGGACCCTGATTGTTCTTTCACTGAATTTTTATCATTTTATAACGAACAAGAAAAAGTTAAATTAAAGAATAATAGTATGGCTGCTAAAGAATTTAAAGGGTTAATAGATTCAATATTTCCCTATGCTAAAATTCAAAATATCATTCCATTTTCAGATGAACAGATGGCTTCTTTTCAGCCAGATAATGAATTTGATGCATTTATAGACATCCAAGAGCATATTTATAGTAGAATTCATAACAAAGTCGGTCAAATGTATCTTGCTATTGGATATAAATAAACGAAAAGATGGTATGTATATGAATAGGAACTTTTTAAAAGGCTCGTTAGCCCTATCGATGGCTGCTGCTATTTGGGGCGGAATGTATGTAATTAGTAAAATTGTTTTAGGATATATTCAACCTTGGCTATTATTAGAAATTCGTTTTATTATTAGTTTATTTGTTTTAGGATCCATAACTTGGTGGAAAGGGTTATGGAAAATTCACCGACAAGATGTTTTTAAAATGGCTATGATTGGTTTAGTTGGATATACCGGTTCTATTGGAATGCAGTTTGTTGGGACAAACCTATCTAGTGCCGCAATGGGATCTTTGATTACAGCTGCTTCTCCAGCACTTATTTCTATCTTTGCTTTCTATATTTTAAAAGAAAAATTGCAAATAAATAAAATAACCGCACTTATTCTTGCAACGATTGGAGTACTTTGTGTTATCGGTCTTCCATCCACCAATAATCAAACCGAAAGTATGTATCTAGGAAATATTATACTCTTCGGTGCTGCTATTACTTGGGCTATTTATACAGTACTAAGTAAAGTACAAACACAAAAATATTCTTCTCTTACAGTTACTACTTGGTCTAATTTGTTTGGTGTAATTTTTACTATTCCTATTGTAATTTGGGAGCAAGCAGTTACGCCTACTGATTTACCAAAAGACGTATGGATTTGGTTAGGAGTATTGTACTTAGGGATTATCTCAACTGCAGTAGCCTTTTATTTTTGGAACAAGGGCTTTGAATATCTAGATGCTAGTACTGGTTCTCTCTTCTTTTTCCTTCAACCTATAGTTGGTAGCTTGTTAGGCTTTTTATTACTTGATGAAAGTTTAGGCATCACTTTCATTTTAGGAGCCTGTTTAATTGGAATTGGCGTCTACTTATCTTCTAAAGAGAAAAGGATACTACTTTCTAAAAATAAAGGTATTAGCAACAAATAACGTTTTATCTTATATTGACTATATCGTATCATCATTCTTTACAATATAAAGGGGAGTTGACAAATAAAGGTCAACTCCTTTTTATCATCCGATAAAAGTTCCTTCTAACACATGTATATCAGGATTCAATAATACGTTATCTTCCTATTCGGGAATACCACTAAGTACTAATAATTCGGATTTAAATCCTGCAATATCTACGAATTTGATTTACCATAACTTAGAAAAAAGAATTCATTTTCCACTAAACCGATATGTAGGACATCCTCTTATATTCGTTTTTACTCGAAATACTCCACCAGCGCTTGCATCTGTAGTATCCATTTTGGCTGTCGTAATGTATAAATCTTTTAAGTCATTTCCGCCAAAGGTGCAAGACGTTACATATTTGGCCGGGATAGAAATACTTAGCAGCCGCTCTCCATTCAAAGGATTCCACCTCGATACTTTAGAACCGCCCCAATGAGCGATCCAGAGCATTCCTTCTTCGTCAATTGTCATTCCATCAGGAAGTCCTTCTTCTTTTTGTATGACAACAACATCTTGTGGATTTTCAATATTTCCTGTGTAAATATCATAATCAAAACGAACTACTTTTCTTGTCGGTGTATCTATGAAATACATATACTTATGATCTGGTGACCACGCTAACCCATTAGAAGTACTTACCTGTTCTACTTTCTTTGTTACAGTTAAATCGGTATCTAAACAGTAAAGAGCTCCCTTACCATCAATGCCAACACCATCAGTAGTACCCGCCCAAAAACGCCCCCTCGGATCACATTTTCCATCATTAAAACGATTTTCTGGCAAATGACTTTCAGGGTCACAAATAGTCCGCAATTCTTCCGTATCTGGATTTAAGAAATAAAAACCATTTTCTAGCGCAAGAATCATTTTACCACATTCACTCGGAGCCACTGATCCTACCATTTGTCCAAGAAAAATTCCCTTGCTTTCTTTTGTAATAGAATTATAGATATGAACCTTCTTCTCCAAAATATCAACCCAATACAATAGCTTCTTTTTACTATCCCAACAAGGCCCTTCTCCAAGAGTAGCCTTCGCATCAATGACTAGTTCTAATTCCCCAAGCAAATTAACCCCTCCTCATTAAAGAATATTCTGTCTTTTTATAATAACATGTAATGATTTTATATATGAATTAGTGGCATTTATTCTTTATCTAGAACTACAAAAATCCCCTTCAGATCGCTTATCTAAAGGGGATTCCTTATTTACGCAATTAATTCTAATTTATAAGACGCGTAATTCGCTTCTTCTTCCATGACAACCTATAATATCCGTATTGCAAAAGTAAACTCATAATAAACGCAGCTGGATATCCAACCCATATTCCTTTTATCCCAAGACTCGTATGATATGACAGGAAATAAGCAACTGGAACTTCCACAAGCCAAATCGCTATTACTGCAAAAATAGTCGGCCACAATACAGTTCCGCTCGCTCTCATTGTTGCCCCAATAACTTGCGCATGACCGAAAATCAAGTAACTCCATAACGTAATCATAATGAGACTATGTGCAATATCAATCGTATTCTGACTCGTTAAAAAGAGTGCTAAAATTTCTTTTGAGAATAAATAAATAAATGAGATTAATATTCCACCAATTACATAGTTCATAACAAGTCCTGCCCAGATTACTTTTTGCAGGCGATCAAATTGATTTGCGCCAATGGACTGCGCTGCAAATATGGAAACGGTAATCCCAAGGCTCACTGCTGGCATCTGTACATAACTTGCTACTTGGTTTACTACTCCGTATGCTGCAGTTGCATCTGATCCAAAGCGATTTACAAAGGAAATAACAGCAATCTCTGATAATGAAACAAGTATCATATTAATACTTGCTGGAATCCCAAGACGTAATAATAATTTTAACAACTCCCCATCCATGCGAAGATACTTTCGAACCGTTGCATCAAATTGCAATGGATGTTTCGTTTTTCTTAAATAAATTAACAGAATTATAAATGTAACAATTGTTGATATAACAGAAGCATATGCTGCGCCGTACACACCGAGTTTCGGCAGGCCGAACCACCCAAATATAAGAATAGGTAAGAATGCCATATTTAGTCCTGTACTCACAATTAAAAAGTAAAATGGTATTTTTGAATCCCCTGCTCCACGCATAAATGTTGTATATGCAAAATACAAAAATAGCACTGGCATGGAAATAAATAAAATTCGCGCATAATGAACACTTATATCAATAATATTTTCCGGTGTCCCGACTAGTCGCATAATATCCATTGCAAACATACTACCCACTACCGCTAATATTGCTCCAAGTACGAACGTAAATGTCAACGTTGTACCAATAATGGCCTTTAAGCGGTCTTCATTACGAGCCCCAAAAGCCTGACCAATTAAAATTGAGCTACCAGAACCAATCCCAATTACAAATGAAATGAGTAGAAAAAACAATGGAAAGAAAGCGGAAATAGCAGCTAATTCATTAATGCCAAGCCACCGCCCTACTACTACCATACCAAACAACTGTCCAAGTGACTGCAATACATTACTTAACAATAAAGGAATAAGAAACATGGCCATAGAACGCCATATCGGTTTATTTTCTGTTCCTTCTTCAGTTATTTTCAAGTTTCATAACCCCTTTTATTGAGAAATGTCGCGATTATATCCTCGCTCTCCAAACGGCTGCAATTTCTCTAACCACTTCTCTTCTAGTTTCTTTAATTCTTCTTTTTCATTAAAATATCCCGTTTCTTTCTTTTTCAGCACTTCTAATATTTCAAATTCAAAAACATCTGCCCCGTATTCCTTCCAATCATCTTGCAATGCCTTATTCGTATGAGAACCCATATTAAGTAAAAGCCGTCTTCCACTCATCGTTTTGAAATTTCTTGTACTCTCTACATACACTTTTTCGTTCTTTATATTTCTAATACAATAAATCCCTCCTTCTATTTCTGTTTCTTTATACAGTTGTTTTAATTCTTTTTTTCTATTCAATTTCCTTTCTCCTTTCATTTTATCTATATATATCTTTTCGCCATCTAAGTCACTGCTATGCAGAATTCAACATGTATGCTACTTGCTTGCTCCTTTTGTTTTAACCTGGCATGCGGTAGAAAAAGGCCCTGACCGCTTCTATGCACGGCCAGATGCTCTCACCCATCTAAAAAGAAAGATGTTTTTTATATCCATTTTTTAATTTGTATTTATCTACATTGTTCTCTATAATTTCACCCAGTACTGACTTCCATCAGATGTTCTGTCAAGGAAACCATATTCAATTAAATACCTTCTTAACGTGACATAATCAGGAAATACACGTTCTAAAATCTCATTAACTTCTTTTTCTGTATATTTTTGATCGCTATCAAACTTTTTCACTAAATGTTTCAAAATAATGAGCTTTCGCTTTTGTTTCTTCGGAAATTTAGAAAGCGGTCCGTCTAACCCTTCTGTAAAATGTAATTTTAAAACTTCTTCATTCTCCTCTTCGGTAATGTCATACCGATGATCAAGCATCATAGCTGTACGATGAATCGGGAGAAATTTAGGTTGATTCGTCGCTTTTTCTTCTGATAGCTCCATAAGCGCAAGAAACACTTTTGCTTGTTTCATTTTCTCCCTTAATGTAAAACGATGATTTCGAATTGTTGAAGTGCTTCCACCGTCCATTTCTTGTACAATCTCTTTATCGTTTAAACCCATATAAAAGAACTGGACCATCTTCTTCTGCAAATCTGTTAAACCAGTTAATTTCTTATCCAACCCTAATAAATAGTCGAACATAGAAATATGTTCGTTTGCGATATGAATTTGCGTAAACTTCTCTGCTTCATAAAAAATGTTCTGCTCTTGATATATAATACCTTTCATAAATTTTTCTCCACAAGCTAAACAAACGTATTCTTCAGTATCCTTCTCAAATACATATCCTTTTTTCAATTCCTCTACTGTGGCATTCCAAAACCATTCTGAAATATCATTCATGCTAAACAATCCCCTAAAAAGTTTATTTTAAAAACAAACAAATTATGATTTGGTTTATTTTCATTTATAATACCACAGCAAAATAAACATTTCAACGTTCTGTTTATCTATTTTTTAAACAAAATCAAATAACGTTTATACCTTTAAGGTTTTACACCCCTCTAATAAAGCAAAATTTTTATCAACGAAAAAGCCCTGTCCCTCGGTAGTGCAATAAACAAATGCAAATTTTGTTTACAAATGTATATGAAAAATAAAATAACAAATAGGACTAGTCATCATACTAGTCCTATTTCTCATTAGTTCTATTAAATTCTTTTTTCTTAATTAACTTGAGGATAATAAAAGCAACTATTGTAGATAAAAAGATGAAGAATAATTGAAGATAGTCTAAATGGAATAATTGATTGAAGCTGTCTAGAGTTAACACTGCAACGCATGTCCTTATTTCACCAAAAAGAATTTATGCTTTTGGTTTCATCCCTGCCGATGCAATTGTAACAAGTGCAGTGTTTTCTCTTCTTTACTCCCTTTATGTTCAATACGCTTCGTCACAATCCCATCTTTCATAAACAAAATACAATCTCCTATTTCCGCTGCCACGTCCATCATATGTGTGGAAAAAATAACAATTGTCCCATTCTTCTTAATGTCCTGTAAAACCTCGACGAATGCATTAACCCAAAATGGATCTAAACCATTTGTTGGTTCGTCTAATAATAATAGTTTCGGTTTCCCTAATAACGCTTGTCCAAATACTAAGCGTTGCCGCATTCCCTTTGATAAATGTTTTACAAGTTCATTCCCCTTGTCAACCAAACCTATCTTTTCTAAGATTCCCTGTATTTGTTGTTGACTTACCCTTCGTAACATACCATAAAAAGAAAGAAATTCATGCACAGTCATCATTTCCTGCGCATGGAAGTCATCTGGCATATATCCAATTTGAGACACGTATGCATTTCTGTTTTCATGAAGAGCAATACCATTCAATACAATCGTACCTTCTGTCGGTTTTGAAATACCTGCCAATATATGAAGAAGTGTACTTTTTCCCGCACCGTTCCCACCACATAATACGATGCACGTTCCCCCGTCTACTTGAAGTGAAAAGTGAGTAAGTGCTTGTTTTGTCTTATATTCTTTTGAAACCTCTTTAACTTGTAAAAGTGTCATTGCATTTTTCTCCTTTCTAGCTTCCATGCAGAGAGAGTAAAACCAAAAGCCACATATATTAGTGTATATAAAATGAGAACTCCCCACGCAGCCTCAGATTGTAAGAAAGTAATGAGAGAATCGTACGCTTGTCCAAATATCGCACCACCGCCTAATTGAACAACAAATACGATGCGAAGCAATTCAGCAGGATTAATAAACAAAGCTATTTTTAAAAGCACAGCAATCATCGGATACGGAACAAAACTAAGAACAGCGACAAGCGCAGTAGGCCAAATCATAATTAAGAAAAACCAAACCCCAACAGATATTGTTAACGCTTGCCATCTTGTTACGACAAAAGAACCGATCACGAAACCAATTATTAAAAAGAAAAGTATTAATACTACCCCGAATACATAAAGAGCCAGTATCCATTTCATAGATAGCGCACTTCCACAAACGAGACCGATTAGAAGACTTATGCCATAACTAAGTGTAAAAATAATAAGTTGCGCTGTAAATTGTCCAAATGCTTTTCCCATTACGTATGCAACACTAGAAATGGGATACGTACTTAATAACCGCCACTGTCCGTTTTCCATTTCATTCGCAACAGAAAAAGAACTAATAATAAGCATGAATAACGGTATAATATACAGTACTACATTCGCCATTGTACCTGTCATATTTGTGTATCCTGTTATAGTAGGCGTATTTCGCTCTAGTAAAAATAGTAAAGACAGAACGCTCGTCCAAAGGATTACAAATGTATAAGATGAGCGTTGTCTTATCGTAATCCGCCACTCAGATTGCCAAATGTGCCACATAATATCCCTCTTTCCACAAAAAAGGACAACCGGAACGGTTGTCCTTTTTTATTAATGAGAATGATTCATATCCTTTTTCTTTGCATTCTCTTCTTTTATTTTCATCATCATATCCATGTTTTTGTTCCATTCATGCTTTTCTAAATCTTTTGCTGCTAACACTTCACCTTTATTTTTAGAAACAAAACTGTCCGCGTCTTTTTTATCTTTGAAAGAAATTACATTATAAGCCATCGGTGTTTTAATCTCTTTGTCATAAACATAAGTCGCTTTCTCTACTTCAACCCACTCTTTTGTATTGTAATCACGTACAAATTTTGCTTGCAACTTTTCATTTTTATTTTTGTTCATCCACTTGTACATACAACCTAGATCATCAAATTTTAATGATTTACCGTTTTCAAGAATTACTTCTGTTCCGAATTGATCGTTCGTCACAAGCATATTACAATTGGCACATTTATCATTTTTCTCGTCAATTGCTACTGGCTTAACTTCCTTTTTTCCGCAGCCAGCTACCGTCAATAAAAGAGCTGCAACTATTGTAATAAATAAACCTTTCCATTTCATCTTCTTTTCCTCCCAATTTTAAATAAAGTGATACTTATTGCTAACATACTCACACTAATCATTCCGATTTGCATCTTAAATGAGGATTTGTTTTCTTCCTTCTTTCCTCTCATTGTCATCATAGGCTCATAATCAGTTAAAACTTGGCTTTCAGGACTTTTCAACAACGTTTGAAGTACAATCATACCAGGTGCTTGGAAAAACAACTGATATTCAGGGACTTCATTTGTTAGTGTTAGAAAAAACGGATCTGCTCTATGTGGAATGCTACTAATACCATTTCCCTTTGTATCCAGCTTCAAGGATGTGTCCCAATAATTATGTATAATTTTGTTTTCAGTGCTGTTTATCGCTTGAGACTCGTTTACATTTCCAACAAAGACATTGTCAGACACATGATTTTCATTCGCATTTTTAAATTGCATGCCAATAAAATTCCCGTTTACTTCATTATCTGAAATACGGTTGTTATTCGCATTTTCCACATACATCCCAACACGATTATAAGAAATTCGATTTTCAATCGTTTCTGTTTTCTCTGCATCATACAACAATAAACCTTGTGCGTTGACATTCCGATTATTGAAAGTTAACTCGTTCCTTTCAATTTTTGTTTCTTTTGTTCCCATCACCATGGCACCTGTAATATTGTTGTGAGACTTGTTATTTTGTACGGTTATGTGATTTGAAAACATAATATGTATACCATAACGAGAATTTCCGATAGCATTACGAGTTATTCGATTAAAATGACTGTTTTCTATATAAATGCCATCTCTTACTTTCTCAATCTCGACTCCTTGAATCATATTGTCATTTGATTCCCATAAGTCAATTCCGTTTCCTTTAGAATTCCCTTTAATCAAACCGCCTTCTACAACCGTACCACTCGCCCTATTTAATTTAATCCCGAACTGCTTTGTGTAGATTTGAAGATTTTCCAACCGATGATTCTTACCAGAAACAAGAATAGCTTCCGCGTCTGGCTCACTACTGCATTGTTCTACCTTTATATGCTGTAAAGTGACAGATTGTCCATTTACCGTAATAACGGGTTCTTTACGACAAGAACGAATAGTGACTTCCCCTGTTCCCTCTAAAGTAACAGGTTTTGAAAGAACAATCGTTTCATTATAGATACCACTCGGTATTTTGACGATTCCATATTCAGGAGCAGCGTTAATTTGAGATTGCAACGTGTCCTGTGCATCAGCATGGAATAAAAAACTAAAAAAAGTAATACAAAAGAGAAAAAAAACTCGAGTTATTTTCATAGAGAAATCTCCTCTAATTTATGTCGACCTGTAAGCATGATAACAAACAATTGTGTGAAATTTGTGAAGTAACTTTGTATTTTTTGACAAAAAAAGATATTTTTTAAACTTATATACATTCCATTTTGTTTTTTCAACATATGTATTAAACATTGCACGTGGCAGGAACAGGCCCTGGCCGCTTCTATGCATGGCCAGATACTCTCGCCCCCGTCAAAAATGAAAGCGGTATTTATGTTGTTTTCTTAGCATTCATACTTGATTCCCTATGCCCATCAACTTAAGATCACATAATACCCCCATAATGAACATTTTGTGCATTTTGCTCATTTTTATTGTTTTGGGGAACCTGTTCTCCTTAGCTTGATGGGCATGGAGGCATTATATCATTCTAGGAAAATTAAACTTTTGAATAATAGTTTAATTTTAGTTTCTATAATACAACCTCATACATGTTAATATATATTATGTATGGAAAATATTAACTTAAAAAAGGAGGAATATTATGACTGAAACAAACGAATTTTCAGAGGTAGATTTTAAAAAAGATGTGAAGTTTTCTATTATAATCCCTGCACACAATGAAGAAAAGTACATTAGAAAATGTTTGGACTCAATCGCAGAGGCATCAGAGGCATATAAAGATCAAACTGAAGTCATAGTTGTTTTAAATCGTTGCACAGATAAAACAGAGGAAATAGCAAAGTCTTATAACTGTATTACATTAAAAAATAACGATAAAAACTTATCCAAAATCCGAAATGCAGGGGCCAAAATAGCTAGTGGAGAAATAATCATTACTATAGACGCTGATACCCAAATGACAGAGTCTCTGTTGTCTAATGTAGATAAATATTTAGCTTCAGGTAAATACATTGGCGGTGGGGTAACTGGGAAGTTTGAAAGAATATCTTTAGGAATATTCGTTTCCGCAATATTAATAATAATCCCCTTACTTTTTAAGTATGGAGCTATATCTGTAGGGATTTTTTGGTGCTATAGAAAAGACTTTATAGCAATCAACGGATTTAATGAAAACATGCTTATGGCAGAAGATGCAGATTTTGCTAAACGGTTAAAAAAATGGGGAAAGCAAAATAATAAGAAATTCGGTACAATTAAGAATGGGATGATAACTTCATGCAGAAGATTTGATAAATATGGAGACTGGGCTTTACTTAAAAATCCAAAAATAATCTTAGCCTATCTAAAAGGAAATGATAAAAAATACGCAGATAAAACATATTATGATAATCAAGAAAGATAACGGTGAAAAATCCTAAATAAATTATCATCAAATGAACTAGTGAAACAAGCTAAATAAAATTTAAAAAGAACTAAAAGAATATTATTTATTTAGGATTGTAAATGTCAAGGTAAAAATGTACAGAAATATTTAAAATATCGACAGAAATTTTATTGTTCGTGAAAAAAGATACATTTATCTTTGTATCTTTAAATAAATGTATCTTTGCTGGATTTAGTACACTATAAAGTTTTGAACACACTTTGCATCTGATAGTAGCTATTTTGTCTCCCGAAATCATGAAGTACGTAGACTACAAGGTTTACCCAACATCATTTTTTATTGATGTTTTTGATAACCCCTTAGATATTTTCTTTTAACGGCTAAGCTTATCAGGATTCGCCACCATGTAAATGGAATTGATTTTCCCTTCTTTAAACTCAAATGAAACTACGTAGGCTAGGTAACCGTTAATCATAATAACAACCCCTGGTCCACCGTTAATCTTTTTAAATTTGAACAAAGCATCTTCAGGTAACTTTTTAATTACATTCAAGAATAGGTGTGAAATTCGATCCGCAGTATAAATAGGTTTAAGTGCAGTTGTAACTTTCCCACCACCATCTGCATAAAAGATTGCGTCTTTTTGCAGCATTTGAATCATTTCCGAAACTTCACCGTTTTGCAATGCCACAGTGAACCTTTCTACATAGTTACTAAATTGCTGATAATCTTGTTGGTAAACATTCGGTTCATATACAAGGCCTTTCTTCGCTCTATGAAATATTTGCCGACAGTTTGTGCTGCTTTTATCCACCATAGAGGCGATTTCATCATAGTCGTATTGAAAGACTTCTCGTAAAAGAAACACCGCTCTTTCAACTTCTGATAACTGTTGCAACAACATTATATAGGCGGTGGATAAAGATTCCTTCATAAAATATGAATTAGCTGGATCATCAAAGTAATCTTCCACAATCGGTTCAGGAAGCCATGTGCCCACATAAGTTTCTCTTTTGTGGGCAGCAGACCTTAAATGATCAATACAACAATTGGTCGTAATTTTACATAAATAGGCTTTTACATTTGTAATGGACTTGGAATCTTTACGTTTTGCAAAAGTAACGAATGATTCATGAACAATATCTTCTGCATCCATCACACTTCCTAGCATTCGATATGCTAGTGAAAAAAGCAGTGGCTTGTAATCTTGATAAATTTGTTCTAATTCCATCTTCTTTTTCTCTTTATTCATACTAACACCCAATCTTTTTTCAATATGTGTAATGCTGCACGTTTCGCGCTTGCAACAGATGCATCAACCAATAGTTCCTCGTCTCCGGCCCAATCCCCTGCTATATAAAGGCCCTTTATTTCCGGAACAGCTGGACCTGGTTTTTCCGTTCTACCGGTATGAGGAAAATTATGCACAACGGTTATTTTAGGTAAATATTGCTGTTCGACCACCCCTTTTTTCCAGCCTGGATGAAGCAAATCCATTGTATGTTCTAATTGTTGTTTCTCTGTTTGAGACTCTATCGAAATTCTATTCAAATCATGATATTTAACCAAGCTAACTACAGATGTTCCGTTATTACTCAGCTTCGCTGCCCTAGATTGATTTACAAAGGCGACTGGTTGGTCAAGCCCCAGCACAAATTGATGATTTATATTAGGCAACGTTTTTAATCCTAAATCGTAGCAGGATGCGGTTACAGGAATTGCTTTCTCCTTCCAACGATACAGGGAGGTTTTTTCAACATGGGGTACAAGACGACATGCTTCGTTAGGGGGTGTTGCAATAATCACACTTTCTATATCAAACGATTCTCCATTCGTACAACTCACTCGTTCAATTTGGCCATTGTGGTCAATGCTATTCACATTCATAGATTCAAGAAGTTTAACACCGAAACTAACAGCTTTAGACCTTAATTCGGTTACAATAGATTCCCAACCATGATCGACATAGAGAACACCTTCTTTCATCCCCCTCTGGATCTGCCTTACAACTGGACGAGCTAGCTGTATACTTGGAGCATATGTTAGAGTGGTTAATCTGCATAATGCATAAAAGAAGTGGCGTACCATTGGATCAATGATTTCCCTTTCTGCCCAAGCTTGCACGTTTTCATTTGAAACCAAATTCACATCCATTTTACTGAGCTGAAACATAAGCTTCGCAAGACGGACCTTCCCTAACCCATTAAGAAATTGCTTCGAAAATAAGGAACGTAAACCCATCGGCACTTGATAAACCTCATTTTTCCAAATAACATGTGCATCCGTAGAGGGTTCATTTCCCTTGATTGTAATCCCGAGTTCATCAAATATCTTCATTGCTTCACCGCCTTTATAAAGGGCATGTGCACCTAGGTTCATGAGAACGCCATTTTTATTAATGGTCATCGACCGTCCTCCGTATCGATCTGATTTCTCAAGCACCACTACCTTCTTACCTTCCTTTGCTAGAAAAAGTGCAGCTGTTAATCCAGCAAACCCGCCACCAATAATAGCAACATCAAATTTATTCATTTAAATCCCTCCTATTCTTTTCATTAATCAAGACGGATAGAGGGGTTCAATTGTGACAAAAAACTTAATTTATGAAAACCTATTTTTAGCCAAATATACGAACCAGTTTACCTATGGGCGGTATCCATTATGTAAGAAGTAAAAGAGCGCTACATATTAGTCATGTATAATATGTAGCATCCTTTATACTTTATGACTTTTATATTTTAGGTCTTGATAATATAAGAACTTCGTGACTTTATTTCAATTCCACACTACAACTATTTTTCAATAGTCTAATACATTTTTTAACGGAACATTTACAACTATAATTTATCGTAATAAAAGGAGTGGTATACCCACTCCCCTTCTACACCCTTATATTTATTAAACAATATGTTTCTGTGGTTAGATTAAGTTTCAATCTCTATTTTTCATGTCTTTCAGTAAAACACTCGAGGATCCTATCTTTGAAAAACATTTCATTCCTTCGGCTCAATCATTTTCTTCGGATCTACAATTTCATCAAATTGTTCCTCTGTTAACAAACCTGATTGCAGTGCTGCTTCTTTTAGTGTTAATCCCTCTTTATGTGCATGCTTGGCAATTTTTGCTGCATTTTCATAACCGATATGTGGATTTAGTGCTGTTACAAGCATTAACGAGTTATTTAAGTGCTGCCCAATAATTTCTTTATTTGCTTCAATACCTACTGCACATTTATCGTTAAATGAAACAATTGCATCTGCTAATAACCGAGTAGATTGTAAGAAATTATAAGCAATGACTGGCTTAAAGACGTTTAATTCAAAGTTTCCTTGACTTGCTGCAAAACCGATTGTTGCATCATTTCCCATAACTTGCGCTGCGACCATCGTTATAGCTTCACTTTGCGTTGGATTTACTTTTCCTGGCATAATAGAGCTCCCTGGCTCGTTTGCTGGAATCGTAATTTCCCCAAGTCCACTGCGCGGTCCACTTGCAAGCCAGCGTACATCGTTTGCAATTTTCATCACATCAGCAGCTAACGCTTTTAATGCACCGTGCGTATAAACAACTTCGTCATGACTTGTTAACGCATGGAATTTATTTGGCGCCGATACAAATTGTTTTCCTGTAAAATTACTAATTTCTTCGGCAACCATATCACCGAATTTTGGATGGGCATTAATCCCTGTTCCTACCGCAGTACCACCAATTGCCAGCTCTTTCATATATGTGCTGCTTTCTATAATCATCCGTTCTGTCTTTTCAAGCATCCGATGCCAGCCGCTCACCTCTTGCCCTAACGTTAACGGCGTTGCATCCTGTAAATGAGTACGACCAATTTTAATAATATGAGAGAACTCGTTTACTTTTTCTTGTAACGTGTCTTTTAATTTCACTACTGCTGGTAAGACTTGTTCTTCTACAGCTACCACACATGCAATATGAAGTGCTGTTGGAAATGTATCATTTGAGCTTTGAGACATGTTCACATCATCGTTCGGATGAATATGTAGATCAAGCCCTTTTTCTTGTAAAATTTGATTTCCGCGGTTAGCGATCACTTCATTCACATTCATATTAGATTGTGTACCACTTCCTGTTTGCCAAACAACAAGCGGAAAATGATCATCCCATTTTCCTGATAAAATTTCATCAACCACCTCTACAATCGCATTTGCCTTTTCATCTGCTAGCTTCCCTAACTTTTGATTACTAATCGCTGCACTTTTCTTTAAAATGGCAAATGCTCGAACAATTTCAAGCGGCATCCGCTCTGTTCCAATTGGAAAGTTCTCCTTACTACGCTGTGTTTGCGCTGCCCATAATTTATCAGCTGGAACTTTCATTTCTCCTAATGTATCTCTTTCCATTCTGTAATCCATGTTTTCATCCCCTTAGAATTAAATACCTTCTTTTTCATTTTATCGAAAACACAGAAAATAACAAATATTGCCACCGGAAATCAAAATTACCTATTGAATGATGATTTTGATAATATAAATTAGCTTATAAAAAAATCATCCTTTGCCATAAGCGAAAGGATGATTTTTTCCATACTATGATACTTGTTTTTCTTTCTCTACATCATCTACATACCAAATAAATTTACCTGTATAGCCGTAAATAACAGCGAGCGCTAATGATACAAAGCTCAGCCACATAAATGGTAGGTAAGATAGCGTCGAGACGCCTAAAATACCCGCCATAAAAATACCGTTATCAGACCATGGAACCATCCCAGAAGTAAGTGTTCCACCTACTTCTGAGTTACGTGCTAAAATGCGGCGATCTAATTTTAATTTATCATAGCTTTCTTCCATAATTTTTGGCGTTAAAATTAACGATACATACATGGCACAGCCAAATACATTTGCTAAAAATGCAACAATTAAAGTCGAAAGGGTTACATTACCTGCATTTGTTAATTTTTTCTCAAACTTTGAAACAATAACTTTTAAAACACCAAGCTTTTCTAATAAACCACCAAAACCAAGTCCGAAAATAATAACAGCAACTGACCCAAGCATTCCTTCAATTCCACCGCGATTTAATAATTTATCGATGAAATCGATACCGGAATCAATAGAAAACCCTTTGTAAGCTGTACCAATCGCTTCTCCAAAAGGCATGCCTTGGAACACAGCTGCCCAAATCGCACCAAGAAGAGCCCCCATTGCAATTGTAGGCATAGATGGGCGTTTCATCGCTAAAAGGATAATGACTACGACCGCTGGAACGAGCATCCAAATGTGAATATCAAACTGCTTTAGTAAAGATGCCTTTAGAAAATCTACTTTTTCTAAATCTACATTCTTCCCGCCATATACCCAGCCTGCAACAGTGAACATAATACCCGTAATAATATAAGCTGGAATATCTAAATACAACATAGCACGAACGTGCGCAATAACATCTACTTTTGCCATAGAAGCTGCAAGTACAGTGCTATCAGATAATGGTGATAATTTATCTCCGAAATACGCACCGGACAGCACTGCACCAGCTACAAGAGGAAGTGGTAATCCAAGTCCTTCACCAATTGCCATCATGGCAATACCAGCTGTACCTACCGTCCCCCAAGAAGTACCTGTTGCGATAGATGTAATCGAACAAATAATTAATGTTGCTAATAGAAAGATACTCGGGTGAATAAACTCTAAACCATAATAAATTAGTGTTGGCACAACACCGCCAGCAATCCAAGTTCCAATAAGAGCACCAACCGCCACTAATATTAAAATTGCTTCAAGTCCATTCGAAATTCCTTTTGTAATTGCATCTTGTAATTCTTGATAACGAAACCCAAGTCTTAATCCAAGCGCAATGACAAGAAACCATGAAATAAATAACGCAAGCTGAATTGGTAAATCAAAAGTTGTCTGAAATGAAAATACAACCCCTAAAAATAATAGCAAAAGAATGATGATTTCGATCATCGATGGTAATCTTACACTTTTCAAATTTCTTCTCTCCTTATGAAGCAATAACATGATGCATATCGTTTAGTTATTTTTTACATAAACATAAATATTCATATTATTCCGATTTGTTTTTTTAGTATAATAAATACACGACCTTTTTATTTTAAAAGTACCGCATGTATTTCGCAATGCTAATTTGAAAAAATACATTAATTTTTCTTATTTCATTAATATTCAAAAAAATAAACTATTTTAAAATTGATAGAAATAGTTTCTTTTTATATTCTCAACTTTCAAAAGTTTATATAATGCATTTAATCAAATAAATAATTATTTATTTATAACAGCAACGATTCAATCAAAGTCATAAGTTGCTGCTTTGTTTGATTTAAATAGTTTCTTTTTTTAGAAGAAATTAATAATCCTATCGGCATTTTAGGATCAAATCCCTTAACTTTAAAGGTTATTGAATTTTGTTTTAAAATAGTTCCTTTAGGGATGATGCCTATTGCATCTCCAAAAACGAGTTGTGGAATAAGGTGTAGCGCACTACAATTATAGACTCTCTTAAAAGATAAATCGTTCTCTGATAAAAAAGCATTCACAGATTGATAATAATAACAACTATTTTCTCCAATCAAAATGGGGTAATTAATAATATCAGATATTTCAACTGATTCTTTTGATAATACTGGATGATTGGGATTACTTACGATAAATTCGATTTGTTCTTTGCATAGTGGAGTGAAATTCACATTAGAAATATTTTTGTTGTTTCCACAAACAGCAAAATCAATCTTATTTTGATCAATCATTCCTAATAAAAGTGCTGTATTTCCCACGACAAAGTCACAATGTATGTATGGCTTCTCATCGTCTAAATACTTTAATATATATGGAATTACTTTTTCTGCAACTGATTCCAATAAACCAATTCTTAAATTCCCCTTCTCTTCATTACTTATTCGCTGCGCTTGAGATATTGAATAATCCCAATGCATTAATAA
Organism: Bacillus sp. S10(2024); assembly: GCF_050473865.1. Taxonomy (NCBI): domain Bacteria; kingdom Bacillati; phylum Bacillota; class Bacilli; order Caryophanales; family Bacillaceae; genus Bacillus; species Bacillus sp. S10(2024). The sequence goes on from NZ_JBFLUR010000002.1 coordinate 1,850,152, forward strand.
GTTATCTACTTCCTCAGCAAATAATATACCTTCATCTGTTAATCGAGCATCCCATCCTCGTTCAAATAGAAGAAACCCAAGGTCATTTTCTAGTTTTTTTATATGTGTTGTTACAGTTGACTGCGCATAGTTTAATTTTTTAGCTGCGAGTGAAAAAGTTCCTTCTTCTATAATTTTTTTAAATGTATTTAACTCTTTTATTTCCATTTTCACACCTAATCTCCATCGATTTTATTGATAATATTATTATTTATTTTCAATTATATAAATCAAGAACACCGATGTAAAATAAAGTTATAAGAAAGGGAGTGCATATATGCCGTTTGTTAATGTTTATTATCCAGATGGGCAATTGAATAAAGAGGAATTAAAAAAGATTAGCAATAGTATTCATCATTCACTAATTGAACATTTTAATATTCCCAAGAATGATTACTTTCAAATGTTTTTATCCTATCCATCTAATCAATTTTTTTATGATCCGTATTATCTCTTAGAGGGTGAAAAAAAAAGAACAGATAAAATGATACATGTTTCTATTACATGCGGATCAGGAAGAACAATAAATCAAAAAAGAGATTTATATCAATCAATCGCGGAAGCTTTTTATAATCGTTTAAACATCCCTACAACTAATATTTTTATTACATTAAACGAGACATCTGCTGAAAACTGGTCATTTGGTCAAGGAAAAGTACAAATGGTTACTATGAAGGAGGAAAAAGAATAATGAATGATCGTATCGACTCCAATATACCAAAGGAAATGAGAGAGATTGCTCCCGAGTTTGTTGATTACGGTGAAAACATATTATTTGAAAAGGTATGGAGAGATCCGGCATTAACATCAAAAGAAAGAAGTTTAATTACCCTTTCCGCTCTAATTAGTATTGGCAGTACGGAGCAACTACCATTTCATCTACAGTTAGCTAAAAAGAATGGAATTAACGAAAAAGAAATTATTGCTTTGATAACACATATGGCTTTTTATGTTGGATGGCCGAAAGCAACTACAGCGCTAAATAAAATACTAAGTTAAAAATAACATTATAGTATTTCTTAAAGCATCTAGTTAACATCAAAAGAAATAATCAACTTTTCCATGAAACCAAAAATCTACATTCAAACATAAATGCCATTTTGACTAAGCTTTTTCAAAATGGCTGCTTTTTATCCCGCATTAACGGGCAGTAAGACCCCCACCTCAAGATTCAAAGGGAAGCAAAGAAGATAGGTTGGGGATAACTGCCCGTAAAAGCTCGATTGGTTCAACTAACCGTCAGTGGGGGATGAAGCTACCCACTGATGGAAGTTTCACTTTATTTTATCGTACAATCCAGTTTTGAGGAACACTTTTAATCAAGCCTGATTTTAAGCTACATCTTTATTTTATAAATAGACTGTTTCCCCCTAGAAATTGTATAATTTGCCTTTGATGATGGTTATCATGGTCTGTAAATTCCTTTACAATATATATAAGTGAGTAAGGAGTTCCAGTATGTGGACAATGAGTTACACCGTTTGCAGTTAATGGCCTTTTTAATTTTTCGGTTGATAGTTCGTTAAGTTCTTTTACAAGTAGTTCCCTTGTATTTTTTGCTTCTTCAAGAAGTTTTGATTGTGATATACCTGATTTTGCGTAGTTTGCCGCCTTTTTATTATGTGTATCAAAATCTGGAAACTTCATTCCCTTTTCATTTTGTACAGATGGGAGGACTTCTGTTAATAAATGATTATCCCAATTCATAATATGTGCTATTATCTCACTTACAGACCATTTACCATCAGCTATCGGTTTAAACCATAATGTTTCATCGATTTCTTTTAAAGTGGTTAACCACAATGAATAATGATTAAAATGACTAATTATATTTTTCACCTCACTCAAATTAATCCCTCTTTCTAAATTAAGTTAATATAATTATAACATAAAATTCCAAAAACCAAAACGTATGTTCCTTTTATGTTTTATGTTACAAAAACAACAATCTTTGAGAAAACAGCCTACAATAAAATGAAATAACTTTATTATTTGCACTTCTTTCTCCATCTTGAGATGCGAAATAGCGAGCTAAAATTCCCGATAAAAAAACTGCTGAGAATCTTCTCTCAACAGTTTTTCATCCAACAATTCTTTCTTCGAGCTTTTCTTTTTTCTCTGAAAGTAATGCATACGGTGTACACATATACGTCATTGCAACTGGATCATATACAACACGAGCTTTCACACCAAACACTGTTTCAAACAATTCATCATTTAAAATATCATTTGGTGCTCCCTCCATTACTTTATCTCCATCTTTAATCGCAACAATATGATGTGCATATTTAGCGGCATGATTTAAATCATGTACAACCATGACAACCGTTCGATTTTCTTCTTCATTTAATTTTTTCAATAACTCTAATATTTCTAACTGATGGGCCATATCTAAATACGTTGTCGGTTCATCTAGTAATAATAACTCCGTATCTTGCGCAAGTGCCATCGCAATCCAAACGCGCTGACGCTGTCCACCTGACAGTTCTTCTAATGTACGATCTGTAAATTGATTCATTCCAGTTACTTCAAGCGCCCAGTTTACCATTTCATGGTCCTTCTCCGTTCGCTTTCCAAGTAAGCGTTGATGCGGATAACGCCCATGCCAAACGAGACTTTCTACCGTTAATCCTTCAGGTGCCGTCGGTGATTGTGGTAAAATTGCCAATTTCTTTGATACTTCCTTTGTTGGCATCGTATGAATGGCTTTACCATCTAAATATACGTGACCCTTAGTTGGTTGCAGCAGCCGTGCTAACGATTTTAGAATCGTTGACTTCCCGCATCCATTTCGGCCGACTAGTGCCGTAATTTTTCCTTCTGGAATATATAAATCAAGATGATTAATAATCGTTTGATTTCCGTACGTAAGCTCTAACTGTTCCGTATGTAAACTGGTCATCTTGTTCACTCCTTATTTGTTATTTAGAGGAGACTATGTTCTTTTTCTAATCACGAGTAAATATATAAAATACGGTGCGCCAATAAGAGCTGTAATAATACCAGCTGGTATTTCAATTGGCGGAATAATAATTCTCCCCATCATATCTGCACCCGTAACGAGTATTGCACCAAATAACGCTGAAACTGGCAAAAACAATCTACTGTCTGACCCAACAAGAAGTCGCGCCGCATGTGGGATAACGAGCCCTACAAAACTAATTGTCCCTCCTACCGCTACTGAACTGGCCGCTAAGGCAACAGCTACGCCGATTAGCACAAGACGAACAGCATTAATACGCATGCCTAAACCTTTTACTATTTCTTCATTTAATAATAAAAGATTCATTTGTTTATAACTTGCAAATGTAATGACCGCTCCAATTATCGTCCATGGCCATAGCATATCAACATGTTCCCAAGACCTTGCATATAAACTTCCCTTTAGCCATACAAGAGCTTGTGAGGAATCAACCGCAAATTTCACAATAATAAATGTAATAAGGGCCTGTAAACCCGTAGAAATGGCAACGCCGCATAGTGCAAGACGCTCCGATTTTACTCCTCCTTTTTGATACGATAATACATACACAAGCAAACTCGCAATCATCGCCCCGACAAATGCAGCAATAGGGAGCATAATTGCCGGTACACTTGGAAACATAAGGAGCATAATAACAGCTGCTAATCCTCCGCCAGCAGAAACTCCAATAATATCAGGTGCTGCAAGGGGATTTCGTGTTACACTTTGTAAAATCGATCCTGATAACGCCATGTTAATTCCAACTAAAATCGCTATGATAAGACGCGGTAAACGATATTTTAGTACAACACCTTCTCCTATCATCAGTCCTTCTATAATCTCAGCAAGTGGTGTTGGTACAGCGCCAAGCCGTAAACTTAGCAGAGAAAGCGCAATTAGCAATATAAAACCTACTATGATAACAATTGTAAATCGGCCAAGCTTCTTCATTTCACAGCACCTCTCTTCCTTCTCATTAAATATATGAAGAATGGTGTACCTAAAAGTGCTGTAATAACGCCAACAGGTGTATCCGCTGGATAAGACACCCATTGCGCTGCAAAATCTGCGATGACAAGAAGATTAGCACCGAGCAATGCCGAAAATGGTATAATAATTCGATAATCTTGACCAACTAGTTTTCTTGCAATATGTGGAACTATAAGTCCGATAAATCCAATCGGTCCAGCTACCGCAACCGTGCTACCGACAAGAATAACAATTAAAAACGCAAATAGTCTCCGAATCCAAAGTACATTTACACCAAGTCCACGTGCTGTCTCTTCACCAAGAGATAAAATATTCAATTGATTTGCTAGAAAAAACACAAGAATCATAACAGGAACTGCCGAAACTAACATCATTTTTATATCTTGCCAGTTTGCCCCTGATAACTTTCCAGCCATCCAATATAAAATCTCTGTTAGTTGTGTTTCATATAACAAAATCGCTCCTGTCGTTAATGATCCAAGGAATAGACTCATCGCAATCCCAGCAAGCACAAGACGTGAAGGTGTATATTCACCGCGAAATGCTAATGAATAAATCACACTTCCACCTGCAGTCGCCCCAAGAAAAGCTGCTAGCAAAATAATAAAACTCGTATCCTTCTCTCCAAATAGTAAAAGGGCAATGACAACAAAACAAGAAGCTCCTTGATTTATTCCCATATTTTCTGGATCAGATAACGGATTTCGCGTAATCCCTTGTAATAGACACCCGGCAACAGCTAATGCCGCGCCAAGTAAAGCTCCTAGCACGACACGCGGTACACGTACTTGCCAAACTGTATAGTAAATTAAATTTTTTGTATCCGTTGCAAATACTTCCGATATGTTATGAAATGATAATCCTTTTACACGAAATAATGCAGAGAGAGCTCCAACCATTACTAATAGTAGAAAAAAGAAAATAAATTGCAAAGTAGAAGAAGCATACGGGTGTAATGCCCGTCTGCTTCTAGTTTGTGTATGATACAAAGTCTCCAACTCCTTATTTAGAAGACTGACCTGTTAATGCCGGGAGTGCCTCATTTAAAATTTTATCTGCTGCAATTGGTCCGCGCCCACGTGCCCAAAGATTACGATCCACATTAATGACATGCTTTTCTTTTACTGCTTTTAAGTTATTGTACAGTGGATTATTTTTAAACTTCTCTACATTTTCTCCATATAAGAAGATATAGTCTGGATTGATTTCATTTAGACGTTCCATCGTAATTTTGGCAATTTCTGCTTTACCTTCTGTTTTTTCTTTTTTCCCTTCATATGCGTACTTCACGCCAACATCTGTCATTAACGAACCAATAAATGAATCTTTAATCCATACAGAAAACTCATCATCAAAAGCACCAATAACAAGTACTGATGGATTTCCTTTTACTTTCTCTTTTGCTTTTGAAATTTTATCTTGTAATTCTGTACGAATCTTTTTTGCTTGCTCTTCTTTTCCAACTGCTTTAGCAATGGTGTCCATATTTTTCATTACTTCTTCATAACTGTTATCATCAAATGCAATTGTTGGAGCAATGTCTTTTAATTCTTTTTGAATCATATTGTGTCGATCTTTACTTGCAATAATTAAATCAGGTTTCACTGATGAAATCACTTCTAAGTTTGGTGCTTTTCGTTCCCCAACATCTTTGACTTTCGATGCTTTATCCTGTAAATATTCTGGAATTTTCGTTTTCCCTACTCCAGCATTTGCAACTGGTGTAACACCTAAATCTATTAATGTATCAATAAATGAAAAGTCAAGAGTTACAATATTTTTTTGTGTCTCTTTTAACTCTGTTTCTCCCCACTCATGTTTAATTTTCACTGCCCCCGCTTGATTTTTTGCTTCTGCTTTATCCTCTTTTTTAGCTGTTTCTTTTGCCCCTCCACTGCAGCCAGCAAGCGCTCCCACCGCTAATGACATCGCTACAAGTAAAGTACTCATTTTTTTCTTATTCATTATGTAATCCCCCATACGAGTAATATTGATAATCATTTTCATCTAATATGATAGCATAATTTTAGGAATTGTCTATTATTTCCCCAAAAAAAGTGTTGGGGGAATGATTCATACACTCGACTGGCTAGCAATAGCTCTCGTTTCACTTTATAAAATAAGCGCTTTTTGCAGCACTTCATCATACACATATTGTTTTCGTACAAGTGATGAAACCATACCACTTTGCAATGCACTATACGCTGGAACAAATGTCATTTTGTCCCCTATGCGGTGTGGTGTACTATCCGTTATATCAACAATTAAATGATCACTACTTCCACCCAGAATTTTAATATTCTTATCAGAAGCTCGTAAACCGCTAATATCAAGATCCTGTCTTCCGATTGCAACAATTGCTCGTAGTCGCTCTCCTTTATCTTCAAAAGACGGAACTTGGCCAAACGCATCTCTTCCAATGACTCCCCTTGGCATAGACGGCTTCCTTTTTATTTCGATGATTTCTGCTTCAATTGAAAATACATCTTGGTACATAAAGGGAATATTTTTTCCATACGCTGTTTCTTTTCCTAGAAAAATAGCTTCTCCAATCCGTAGAGAATTGACACGTCCAATATGTTTCTTTTGCATAATAAGTGGTAACGAACTTGAATTCCCTCCTGAGATAAACCGAAGTTGTGCGCCTATTTCCTTTTCTACTAAATTTGCTAATTGCGTTAATTCTTGCAAAGAACTCTCAGTTGGAATCACACCACTAAAGCAAGTAAAGTTTGCTCCAATACCATCAAGTGCAATTCCGGGAATATTTGATACCCTTTGCGCTGCTTCTACTACTTGATGCGGCATCATTCCTTCACGAAGATCACCTAAATCAACCATTAAAATGACACGATGTACTTTTCCATATGTTCTCGCTGCTCTTCCTAATGCTTCTATGATACTTAGTTCAGAATTCAAACTAATATCCGCACAGCGAACCGTTTCTTCTACTTCCGACAAAGCTGGCGTACGAATCAATAAAAGCTCAGCTTCTTTTCCGACAATAGAACGAATGTGATGAAGATGCTGTAATCTAGAATCAGCAAATCTTGTATACTTTGCCTCTTGAAGCGTTTCAATGACCTCTCTCGCAGCGCCAATCCCTTTTGTCACTGGAAAACATATCAGATTTGAACGCTCACATAATCGCTTCATCATCATAGCATTATGCTTCAATTTTGAAAGATTTACTTTCATAATAGGCATCATGTTGCTTCCTCCTGCTACATAAATAAATTTTCATTTTTCAACATATAAGGCGCTGCTATGTAGAACAAGACATGACCGCTACTTACCTTCGCTCCTCTTGCATGTGGCAGGAAAAGGCTCTGACCGATTCTATACACAGCCAGCTGCTCCCTCCCACCTAAAAGAAAGTTTTTTTCACTTTGTATTTATATACAGAGCGGATTATGAAACTTTGTATATAAATAAGATTTCGCTTGATCTTGTATTCTCATGGAAAACAATGCTTTTGTTTCAATTTGATCTGCAAATATGGCTGCTTTTTGCTCTTCTGTTGCATCGACCATATACTCTTTCACAATCGCAGCAACGATTCCCCATAACTCTTTTTCCTGTACGTCGTCTATCGCAAGAGCTAATGTAAATAACACATCTCCAAAGTGGTTTTGCAATACGGAATGAATAAACTTGTTATAAACTTCATTTCTATCATCTGTAAATACAACTGCTTCTTTCAGATTCGCAATATCTACTACCTTCGCTAATGTCTTCTTATGAATTCGCACGCCTCCTAAATCACGCACAAAAATTCGTTGGATTGCTCCGCTTTTTGTAACAATAATAGAGTTTTGCATATGCCCTTCTAGTGCAATTCCATATTGTAAAACAAGCTGTAGTAAAGGAATCATAACTTTCTCAGTATAGTGAGCAACATAATGAAATACTTCTTTTTTACCAATCGTTTCAGTTTCAAAATATGTGCGCATCATATCTACAATAACCGGTTCATCTTCTCTTAATGGATTACTCGCTGTTAAACTAGCTCCAACCCATAGTAATTCTCCTTCTTGCTTATATACATGTGGGCTTTCTCGTAAAATAAATGCAAGATTCCGTCCTAAATGAACATCATCATTTTTCGTAAAAGTAGCTCCAACTCGTTCACGAACAACAACTACTGACTGTGCTAACTCTTTCTCATTTGCGTAAATCGTATCAAACAACGAAGAAAGAACCGGTCCGTTTACAGTTATTTCTGGTGATACCGTTCTGACCGCGCTCGTAGCTTGCGCACGTACCGGAAGCTTGACATGATACGACAGTTCTAGTAGATTCATCGTTCGAAATGAAAGCGTCGCCCGGGACGGAAGTTGATACGGAATTGGAATGATGCGCCCTTCTGCTAAATCCGTATCATACTCTTTGGTTAGCACATGTTCATATTGCCATGGGTGAACAAGAAATGGATAATAATCTTCCATTTGTTTTCTTTGATTTACTAATGTTTCATATGCTGTTTCATATAAATCTGGCATACTTTCATATAATAATGTTTTTCCAAAACGCTCTCCTGTAACTGCTATTACACCTTTATGAACAAGTAATACATATAACGGAACAACTTGTTCAAATTCAGGTGCATAGCGCTTTACTTCTTCTTTCGATAAACCAAGTTTTGTTTTTGTTGAAGGGTGCAGTGGATGTCCTTCAATTACTAATGACTCTGTATATAAGAGTTCATCAAACGACGTACATCTTTTTAACTCTTCGAAAAATTGATATAGATTATTTGGTTTGTATTTCGCATAAAACATCATGTTTGTTTCAAGCTGTTGTTTTACCCATTCCTGTTTTTGTTCCCATGCCTCATAAGCCAATTCTAAGTTCTCAACGCTGTTCTGTAATTCATTTTGCAGAGCATCTGAAACATGGAGCTGAAAGAATGGTGCTACCTCTTCAAAGAACACTTGCAATGAATCAATCCATATCACATGCCCTCTTACTTTAAAACGAAGTGGGAAAGAAAATTCATATCGTTCAAATGCCCCTTCTTGTTGCACTTCTAGTAATAATTCTGCTTCATTCATACTATCTATAATTTCAATACCATGCTCATGCTTTAGCACAGCACAACTTTCTAATAAATTTTTTTCACGAATTAACGCATTACAAAAACGATTTAAAATACGATATTCTGCTTGTACTCGATTGGATTGTTTACTTTGAATGGACAAAACTCTTCACCTTCCTATTTTGTTTTTTCACTTTTATGTATTGCAATACAAATGGGATCATACATAAAATCCCCATCATCACAAATGTCTCAGAAATCCCCACATACTCAATTGCGTAACTTACTATAATTGAACCGAGCGGAATCATTCCTCGGTCCATTAATACAACACTAAGCATGAGACCTCGTTCTTCTTCACGAACATTGTTTTGAAAATAAACACGATTACTAGAGCGTAACAACTGTCCAAAAAGACCGATAGAGAATAATAGTATAAAAAACATAAATGTATTACTAATAATTAGGAGCGCTATACTACTGGAAAACAAAGATACACTCATGTAATAAATCTTAATTTCTGAAATATACTCTAATATTCTAGGAAGAATAATTGTTGCTATAATCGCACCAACTGCTGCTGCAGACATCGCAATGCCGAATACTTCCGCTTTTCCAGTAAATTGATGAGAAACAAGTACAGGCAATACAGATGTATACGAAAAGCCAAAAGCCATTGTAATCATTGATGTAATAAAAATATTTCTTCCCATATGATCATTGGAAAAGTATTGAACAATTTGTTCCCAGCTTGCCTTCTTCTTTTCTTTTCGTTTTTTCATCGTTCGATCTTTCATCGGTAATACGAGAATGAATGCAATAAGTGAACAAATTGCCTGCATCATTAATGTCAGCTCAATATGTCCTCCTGCAATTAAAAATCCAGCTACAGCTGGCCCTGTCGAGCGGCAAACATTCATTACAAATGAGTTCATAGATATTAATTTACTAATTTGATGGTTCGTATCAATATCAGAAAGAATCGTATTTCGATTTGGTGTTTCCAATGCACTAATTACTCCTCTCACAAATGAGAAAAGAAGAAAAATAGAAAAAGAAGGAGTAAGAAACACAACATAAATAGCAAGTGCTGTTGTAACCACTAGTCCCCAAAAAGAATAAGACTTCATTAACTTAATACGCGGATACAGATCACAAAGCTTCCCTGCATATACACTAAACAATACAATAGGAATCAGCCTTACAAAGTTAATCCATCCTAAATACGTGGCACTATGATACAGGTCATAAACGTACCAATTGATCGCAGTCATTCCAAGCCAATTCCCCATAAATAAGAAAAATGAACTACTAAAAAATAGTTTGCGAATAAAAACCACCCCGAAATTTTCAGTTGCATTTTTACATGCACTCTTTATAATTGAAATTGATTATCATTATCCTTGTAAAATAATATAAAATATTCTTTTTTATCTGTAAAGATAGAAAATTCGAGAAAGGTGGTTTCTATGCAACTCAATAAAATTCAAACATTAGAATTAGAGGAACAAAACTTGCTTTCTTTTTTACAACAACATCACGCACCGCTACATGAAACCTATCAACAAATGATTCAAAAAGGACGAGCTGGTATACTGGAACGATTACTATCTTCCTTCATTCGTGAAAATATATGTAACATGACAGAGACTGGGATTTTGCTTCGCAAACATAAAGGGGTATTTGTTTCATTTTCAGAACAGTGCTGCCCAGACTTTTTAATAGATTATATAAATACTCATACACGGCAGTTTAACGAATTTCCAATGGTACAAGGACTATATTTTAAGAAGCAAAACGCATACCTGCTTATACCTATTCGGCACATTTATGCTTTTGAACGACCAGTTATAAGTGGACCGTATATTCTCGTATCACCATCTAATGAAAAAGAAATTACACATCCGAATGAAGTATTGACATTACTAATGAAGGAAAATTGGCAAGGACCTCCTTCCTATTTTCATATGTTTGAAGAAGATGTTACAAATAGCGCTGCTAATTTAGCTCTTGCTTATACATTTCATAAACAAACTGAGAATACGAAGGCGCTACAAGCTGCTTCTCAGGCACGCGATTCCTATGCCTTTTTTGAACAGCTTGTTATTGAAGGGCATCCTTGTCATCCTGGTGCCAAAATGAGAAAGGGATTAAGCCCTGAAGAAACATTGGCATATTCAGCAGAGTTTAAAAATGCCATTCCACTCTGCTTTGTAGCTGTACACGAAAATTACATAAGCTCAGCTTTTATGGAAGAACAAAATTGGAATGCGGTATTATTCTCTTTTGAACCTGCACTTCAAGTAGAAGCAGAACTGAAACTTGGTGATAAAATAGACGACTATATACTATTACCAATTCATCCATGGCAAGCTACTCATACGTTACGTGAAATTTACATTGAAGAACTTGAAGAACAAATGATTATTTTATTGGATTATAGAGCAACATATTTAGCTGGTATGTCGTTTCGTACGATCTTTCCTGCACAATACGATACGATTAGACCACATTATAAACTAACAACAAATATTCATTTAACTGGAGAAGTACGAACATTATCAGAACAAACGATTCATAACGGACCAATTATGAGCAACATTTTAAAACAAATTGTTACGCAAGATACAATGATTGACGATACTCGTTTTGTTCCTATTTTGGAGCGGGCTGGTGCTCATTTTCTTCATCCAAATGACGTAGACGATGAATTCCAAACATTACGAAGTGAAAATCTTGCTTGCGTCATACGTGATAATATTCATGCTTATGTGAATCAAGATGAATGGGCGATTGTCGGATCTGCCCTTGTCGCTTCCGTACACGGTACAAATAAACCAGTCATAGTAGAACTAATTGAACTATATAAAGAGAACCATAACCTACCATTACACGATGCAATTGTTATGTTTATTGAGAAATATGTAACAAATGCTCTTACCGGTTTTATTCCCCTCATGGTGAAATACGGCATTGGCTTAGAAGGTCACCTGCAAAACACAGTCCCTGTCTTTAAAAAAGATGGTACACCGGATCGATTACTCGTGCGTGATTGGGAAGGTATTCGTGTTCATCGTAACCGTTTACAAAATGCAGGGTTTGATTTAAACATGTTTCATCATAAATCAAGAATTTTAGTAGACGATGAAAAAAGTATGCGTAATAAAGTATTTTACTCTGTGATGCAAAATCACTTTGGCGAATTATTTTTACATATCAGTCAGTTCTATGAATTCGATGAACAACTGCTATGGAATATCGTAAAACAAGTCTTACACAATATTTTTGTAGATTTACAAGAAGATGTTAACTACAAAGAATGTACAATATCTGACTATGCTGTCTTTTTTGCAGATCAAGTAGATTATAAAGCTTTAACTCTTATGCGGATGATGGGAGAAGCTCATGCTTATTTTTATGTGAAAGTTAAAAACCCATTATGCGATTGAAATAGAAACAACTTCTTTTGACTTCTGTATAAACGAACAAAAAGAAAGAGCGTGTTTTGAAAAAAATTTAATCAAAACACGCTCTTAAAATATTCAACTGAGGCATCTGTTAATTAAACAAAGGTTTGTCATTCTATTAATCTACATTGTACTGATGCCTTAACTAAGAGACATCACTATAAAATGATGACTCTTAGTTATTTTTTTCATGGAACTTATTTCAGACAAATCTCCAAAAATATAATTCATCTGTTTCTTTATACATTTCCGCACCTGATTTTTGTAATACCCTGTGCGATGGGATATTGTCTTTATCAGTATCAGCAATAACGTACATAACACCGTTCTGATTTAACAACCAGTTTTTCATAGTATGAATTGTTTCCGTCATATAGCCGTTTCCTTGATATTCAGGAAAAGTATAATAACCAATTACTACTTCACCAGTTTCATTTGGAAGACCTTTTAACATGATTCCTCCAACACTACAATTTTTATCTTTCGACACAATTAACCAATTGGTATACCATATATAATTCCCCTCATCAATTAACAGCTTTGAAAGCCTTGTTTCCATAGCTTGTTTAAGCTCCAGGCTAAGAAATCTATTTGATTCACTCAAAGATAACCTTAGTTCCATTTTCTTTGGATTATCAATTAGTAATTTCAAGTTTTCTGCACTCAAAGGAATTAGTCTTAATCTTTCAGTGTTTAATTCGATCATTTTTACACTCCTATCATAATTTGTACGCCATTTTAAATTGGCAAAAACAAATTTTAAAATAGGTATATGTTATTGGCAGCTCCCCCAATATATGTAATCCAAAATAAAGGAAGCATCACACTTTGCAATCCATTATTACAGGTTACTTAAGTGTATCATTCCAAAAATATCCTGTAAACTATTTCCATAATTTATCCCCTTCGTATCATGTTTATTACATTTATTTTACAAATCGTAATAATTACGATTTATCATTGAAATTTCCTTTTATCTCCTTTATGATATAACAAGAAATAAAGCGTAATGATTACGATTTAAAAGGGGAGTCTTTCTATGAAAAAAGTTCCGGTTACTGTATTAAGTGGATATTTAGGATCTGGTAAAACAACATTATTAAATCATATACTTACAAATCGAGATGGGCTAAAAGTTGCCGTCATTGTAAATGACATGAGCGAAGTGAATATTGATGCTGCACTTGTCAAACAAGGTGGGTTTTCTAGAACTGAAGAAAAACTTGTTGAAATTCAAAACGGATGTATTTGCTGTACTTTACGTGAAGATTTAATTATTGAAGTGAACCGTCTCGTTGAATCTGGAGACATTGATTATATCGTTATCGAATCTTCAGGTATTAGTGAACCGATTCCAGTTGCCCAAACATTCACATATATGGACGAAGAATTAGCAATCAACTTATCAAATGCATGCCGTCTAGATACAATGGTTACTGTCGTAGATGCGAATCGTTTTTGGGATGATTATGCTTCCGGTGAAAGTTTATTAGATCGTCAAGAGGCAATTGATGAGACAGATACACGCGAAGTGATTGATTTGCTCATCGATCAAATTGAATTTGCAAATGTAATTATTTTAAACAAAATCGATATGCTAGAGCAAGATGATATTACAGAGCTTCATCGATTATTACAAAGATTAAATCCGGAAGCTCGTATCATTGAAGCTGTTTATTCACAAGTACCATTACAAGCAATCTTAAATACAAACCTATTTGACTATGAAAAAGCCAGTCAAGCAGCTGGATGGATAAAAGAATTAAACAGTGAGCACATTCCTGAGACAGACGAGTATAATATTTCATCATTTGTGTATCGTCGAAAACGTCCATTCCACCCGGAAAGATTGATGAAATGGCTTGAAAATTGGCCACTTGACGTTGTTAGGGCAAAAGGTTTCTTTTGGCTTGCTTCTCGCAATCATATGATCGGGCTTCTCTCACAAGCTGGTTCGTCGATTATCATTCAAGGAGCTGGTGAGTGGGTTGCAGCTGCTTCAAAAGAAGAACAACAGCAACTCATCGCAGAGGACCCTGACATTTTAAAACGATGGGATGACATATACGGGGATCGGATTACAGAATTAGTCTTTATCGGTATTGATATGAATAAACAAGAAATAGAACAGTCTTTAGATCAATGCTTATTAATGGAACTAGAAATGTGCCAACCTTGGGATCGACTACATGATCCTCTCCCTCCCTTCACGACTGTCTCATAAAGTGAAACTTTAATCAGTGGGGTTTTCTTCATCCCCACTGATTATTAGCCCTCACCAATCGGGCTAACTTCTTCAGAAAAGCGGAAGCGGCTCGCCCAGAATGTGAGGGGGATGGAGCTTCTGACGTAGAGGTGCTTTTTACCTCGTAGGAAGAAGCGAAGCCACCGAACATTCTAGCCACTGGAACTGGACAATGCTTTCGCTGAATTTTTGGGTGGGAGTATTACTGTCCATTAATGCGGGATAAACAAATTCCCCTTTCTCTGCATAACGCTGTGAAAGGGGAATTCATAAATAAAGCTTTCTTTATCTCCTACTAGCAGCTAAACTTTTCCATCAATCAAAATTCTTCTAAAGAAAAGAATACTGAGTAAACCATCTATTCATTTTAATTTTTCGACATATAAGTTGCTACTATGCAAAATAAACCATGATGTGCACTCGTTTTCTATTTTGTTTTAAGTAGTAGAAAAAGGCCCTGACCGCTTCTATGCACTGCCAGATGCTCTCGTCCTCTCTAAAAAGGAAGGACTTTTATGTCGCTTTTTAACTAGTATATACAGAAGCTTGCACTCCTTCATATTTTAAAAGATCTTTATATTCTTTTTCCAATTCATCTAAAGTTAATTCGTATAACTGTTTATTTAATACTTTATATATCCCTACATCAATTAACTTCTCAATCAATTGTTTTTTCCTCTTCTCTACAGTATAACGAAGTCCATAACTCATTCTTTTTCAAACTCCTTTCGACAATTTACTGCATGAACGTTTTGTGGCCACATTATATATATGTATGATAGTAAATAAAAAAGATTCATATTTTATTTTGAGCATTGAAATATCATTAACACTCTAAGCTATTATCGTAAAGAAAAACGCAGAAAAGAATTAATTCTTTTCTGCGTTTTGTAAATAGCATAACTTTTTTATATTTGCTTTATTCATTCTCAGTTAGACAATTTACATCCACGGTCCAACCTATCATTGCAGCACTATTAGGCTCTTTCCAAACGTTCATCTTTTCTAGTATAGCTCCAACATTAAGCAACGATTGGTTTAAGAACTGATCATCTTTAAACATTCGTTCACCACATGCAATGATTCCATCTGTTACGACCACAAGATGATTGGTTCCTTTCTGTAATTCACGAACACCAGATGTAAAACAAGGAGTTGCTGTTGCAAAAATATTTCGTCTACCTATTCGCTCATAAAACTGTTGTTCATTTAAACGGCCCTGTTTACATTGTTGTGACTCTGGTTGAAATAAATAAATGAAACATTCTCCTACTGACAACCAATATATAAACTGGTCTACTCGAAGACAAATGAGACAATCTGTTTTTCCTTGCATCTTCTCACTTTCTTCAATAAATGTTTCATCTGTAAATAACGATAATAAATACATATGCGTATGATGAAAAACTAAATGATTTGGATATGAAAACAGTTGTAGTAATTTCTCTTTTCTCTCACAAATTATATCTATAATAAACTTTGCTCTTTCAATTGTATGGTCTGCATCAAAAATCATCACAAATTCCCATGTACCTTGTGGATCACACCAAGCAAGCACAGCATCTTCATTTGTATTGCCGCCATATAATCCGATAAAAAGAGGACCGAGCTTTTCAACATGCATTTCATTTAAACGCGCTTTTTTATCACCAATCCATTTAAAGGTATGTACAGCCTTCATCCTCATCCCTCGTTTCATTGTGATTATAAGATAAGCTTATATTATCTACTAAAAAAAAGATACTTTTCAATGAAATTTTTTACAAATAAAGCCATATGCATCTTTACAAACGATTATATCGTATTATACGATATAAAAAAGGAGTTGGAATCATGCTAATCAATAAACATTGGGAAACAATTTATTTTTATCTCCGTCATGAATATGAAGAAAATTTAACTCACCAAGCCATTCGAATTTTACAAATGATATCTCGACAAGAAGCTCAAACCATTAGTACGATTGCAGCAAAACTGCACCTCTCGCATAACACAGCTTCTGAACATATTAAACGATTAATTCAAAAAAACTTTGTAATAAAGGAGCGTAGCCAGCAAGATGAACGAGTTGTAATTGTAAAGCTAACTGAAAAAGGACAGCAAGCATTAGCTACACACACATTGCTCGATGAAGCGAAACTAAAACAAATAGCAGAGAAATTATCTGAAGAAGAAAAAGAGCTGATTCAATCTGCATTCGAATTATTAGCAAAGGAGGCTTACGATGTCTTTTCTCATTAAAGTAATCGTCTCTGCACTTATTATCGGGGGCGTTACAGAGATTGCCAAGCACTATAGTACACTCGGTGGCTTCATTGCCGCACTTCCGTTAATTAGCTTACTCAGTCTATTCTGGCTTTCTGTTGAAGAAGGTTCTAAAGAAAAATTAAGTGATTTTGCACTTGGCGTGTTATATGGGTTTCCTGCATCAGCCTTACTATTATTCATCGTTTATTTAGGACTTCGCAACTCATTTTCACTTAGCACTTCTATTCTATTCGGTATAGGAGTATGGGGAATAATATTAACTTGTCAGAGATTTTTTCAAACTTAAGGGTGCTTTATTTTGATTGCACGTGTAGATGTTTTCGGAAAAAAAGTTGAAGTGCTGATTACAGGACAAGGTAAACAAACTGTTGTGATTCAAACCGGTATGCTTTGCTCCTTTTATAATTGGATAGAAGTTGCAAATGAACTTTCTCCATACTACAAAGTTGTTTAATTTACAATAAAATCCTTTGAAAAATAATAAAGTTCTTTAATTCTTATTGAATTAACCGTGCAGGTTAACTCTCTAAAAAATTTTAATTTATTACAAAAAGAACGAATCATTGCCGTGCCCCTAGTAGAGTGAAAATGACCTGATTTTGATATTTACGGACATATTTCAATAGTGAAATATGCTAAAATTATCCTATCAATAATTACAATGGGATTATCTGCTTACATTTGCTTGAACAAAAAGATGCAATGAGGCTTTCGATAAAAATGAATAATCTTATGTATGTTAGGCATATAGCCTAATAAATAAATTTTATATTTTATTATTGGGAGGACGAAATAATGGATTTGGTAAACAAATTTTTAAACGGCTTGAGATCAGCATTATCAACAGATGAGCTCGAGGCACTAAATAAAGCGTACGGTGCTACAAAAGAGGATATTGATACATTACGGTCAGAATATCCAAATTGTCCAGAATCATTAATCTCTTTACTTGAAAATATTGATGGTACATATTGGCGAAAATATGGAGAAAACAAAATTGCGGTATGTATTTTAGGCTCAGATGTTGAAGAGTATCCATATTATTTGCTTTCTACACAGCAGATGCTCGAAAGTTCAAAAGAAGAAGAAGACGTCTCCTATCTTTTAGAATACCAAGATGACGAGGATGCTGTTGATTCTAAGATAAATCCAGAAGGACTTCTCCCTGGCACGTATATTCATTTTTCAGACTGTATGAACAATGGTGGAACATCAAGACTCTATATTGATTTTAACCCTTCTGATGAAGGTGTATGTGGTCAAATAATTCGCTTTTTGCACGACCCTGATGAATATGAAGTGATTGCAAACAGCTTTGATGAGTATTTACAGGATCTTCTTGATGGTGGTTTTAATTTTCTAGACGAAGAAGAATAATCTCAATAATTTGTAAAGCATTACACTTCAACTAACGGGTGCTTTAGTTGAACAAGATTTAAACAACTTTATTATTGATTTTTGTCTACAAATACATTTAAAAGGTTAGAAATTAAACAACTTTAAAGAGCCTTACTACAATATGATTTGTAGCGAGGCTCTTATATTTTTAAATCAGAATTAAATAACTTTATTATCACTTTACACCTGATAGTTTAAGTGTATAAATTCACAACTATTTGCCAGCTTATGGCTATCCAATTTTAGTTAGAGTATAGCTTTAATAGTTCTTGTATTGGTAAACTATTTGTATTGTTCATCCCAACAAAATATTCTAATTGCCATTTCTGTGCTTCGATAGCTTGTTTGCTAGTGGGATTTTCCCATCTAGGATAAACTCTAATTGCCATTTTTAACACCTAACTTTCGTTTCATCCGCTCTTTTCTACCAAAGATAATATTTCCTTCTTGTAGGGTATTGAAAATGTTTTGATAACGTTATAAATACTTTATATATTTCATAACTGGCATTACAGGGAATCCTTCTTGATCCAGTAATATGTATCTTTTGTTGTTATTCTCTATGAGAACCTCTTGTACCCTCATAGCACTTCACCCCTAAAAAATATTAACGCTCGGTCTAAAGACCTCACTACGCCTCCCGCTATAGGCTATGGGCTACGTCCTCCGCCTAAGTACACTTTATTTTCTGAATATTATATACATACTGAACTACATTTCCAATATCTGTATAACTAATTTTATATGTATAAGAAAAGAGGATATATGCTCATATATTGAACATAATATCCTCTTCTTAGTTTAGTCTATTTAAAATAGCACTGCTTTCCTCTTCTTTTTATTCAAAGTCTTCTTCTAACTCTTCTACATCATAAAACAAGTTCCCAGTACTTACATGAATAGGGCCGTTTGCGACATCAACGCGTAATACCCACGCCCATGGCACAGATAATCTCTCATGCAATGCCCGCCAAAAAGCCATTGACTTTCTTTCATATTCTTCAAATTCTTCTAGCATCTCTTTGTAGGAGGCACCGTCTAATTGAATATTTGCTTCCATTAAACGTGAAAAAGCGTAATGCTTTAGTTCTAGTTCTGCAGCAATTTCCATTTCCTCAGGTGTTGCCATGCCAATAATCGTTCCGTCAGGTGGTAAAATCTCATACACATTATGAACTTCTACAACTTCTCCTGGCATGGATGAAAATCGATTATTTTTCTCGAACATATGAACAGCCTCCTTTTATTAAAAACGATTGTATTCCAGCCATTTATTTCTATTACTGCTGTATCATTTCCTGCTCTTTTCCTCAATCTTCATACATTCTTTACAAAATCTTCTTTCCAAATTTGATTTACTTGAACAAGTTGGCTTTCTGTAAATGTCAGCTTATATATGTCAGGCATCTGTAGTTCCTTCCAAAATGAAAAATCATATTTGGAATCGAAATAATTCATGATAAGAGCCATAATATTTCCATGTGTTCCTATTACAATATTTTTCTCTTTATATTTCTCTAAGATTTTCATTATACAAGAAACTCCGCGCTCCTGAGCTATAACGTTTGACTCTCCACCTTCTAAATAAAACGTGGGATCTTCCCATACTTTTGTAATAGCTCGTTCAAAATCTTGAACTGGCTGCAAACTTAATAAACGCTCTCTTACGTCTTCCTCTATCTGAATTGTTAATTCGAAATGTGCGGCAACCCCTTCTACCGTTTGAATAGCCCTCTTATACGGACTAGCAATGACAACATCTATCGGTTCATTTTTCAATACTTGTGTCACTCTTTCTGCATCTTGCCAACCTTTCTCAGATAACGGTCTTTCCCTCTCATCAGGTGTATATGTAGAATGTGCGTGCCGTACAAAATAAATAATAGTCATTCCCCTATCCCCTTTACTTTATTTATTATTTTTTCAACATATAAGTCGCTTCAATGCATAGCTAGTTGCTCTCATTCTCTTACCAAAACAGGGTTCCTATATTATTTGTAAACTAAACTTATATAAGTTTAGTAATATCATGCTTTACTTAGCAAAAAGCATGATGTTTTATTCGAACACCACGCTTCTCTTGTTTACATAATAAAATTATAAGATTAAAAATGTTACGGATAATAAATAAAATTATTCCCCGTGATGTAACATGAAATCACTTACTTCCTCTTCAATATGGTCTAACTTTGCATTCCCTTCTTTCCACTTATGAATATAACGTGTTACGCCTATAATGAAAGAAACAAAAAGAGAAGAAAGAATAACTCCATATACAGCACTAACCGTACTCATTCCGACACTTCCTTGTAATTGGATTATGATACTAGTATACTCCTTTTTTTCTCCAAATGTAGGAAGTTCATATTTTTGTAACAATGACTGCTCTTTTTTACGAAACAGCTATACCCTCTTGTTGCTGAATATTCTTCCATTTTCTTGTTCCAAAGAACACAACAATAAACAGTCCTAACGTAGATATGAAAATCACAGTGGATGCTGGTATATAGTCTAAAAGCACTCCATACAAAATTGTTCCAAGAGGGATAATTGCAGTTGCAATCGTTTCAATTAATCCAAATACACGTCCTAAATATTCAGGTGCTATCGTTTTTTGAACGTATACTTGCATTGGAACATTAATTGTGATTAAATTCACCCCAAAAAGAATCATAAGGATAATGTAATATATAAAAATCATTGTATTAGATAATGAAAGAAACATTGGCAATGCAATACAAAACAATAAGGCTGATAATATAAAAAGGTTCCTGCGAATCGTCTGAAACTTATTTGTTGTCTCTGCTCGAACGGATAAAATAATAGAAGCAATTAGCATCCCAACCGCAAACATTCCTTCTATGACTCCAAATTGCTGAGAGGAAAGTGCTAATTTTTGAACGATTATATATGGTAGTGAAACGTTAACTGCACAAAAAAAGAAATTCAGCCAAAATGAAAGTTTTACCATCGAAAAGATGTCACTTTTCTCTTTCACATATACAAAACCTTCTTTTATGCTCGTTAAAATATGTTCCTTCTCTTCTTTTTTGTTTCCTTTATACAAGTCAAAAACCATAAATACTTCTATCAGCGCTGCAAGAGCAAATGTAATACCATTCAGTAAAAAAAAGAATTTCATAGAAAATAAGCCGTATACAAGACCACCAATAACCGGTCCTAAAATGGTTGCAAGCGATATAGCTGTTTGATTTAATGAATTCGCTTTTTGAATACGTGTTGTATCAACTAGAAATGGAATTGAAGATGTTAAAGTAATAGAGAAAAAACTTGCACATATCGATAACAGTGCTGCGGATACATAGATGAAGATTAACGAAAGTCCAAATGAAGTTGAAAGTAAAAACATGATGAACATTATAAGAGCGCTTAATATATCAGCTCCAACTGCGAGCTTCTTCCGGTTCATTCGGTCTGCTGCTGCCCCGGCAATTGGTCCACAAATTAAACGTGGAACGGAACCACAAACAAGTGTAATCGCAAATCCCATTCCAGATCCTGTCGTTTTTAAAACGTATAACCCCATTGCGAACGTATAAATATTTGCTCCAAGCATTGATGATAATTTTCCAATCATCATCAAAACAATATTTCGCGTTGCAATTTTCAATCGTGTATCATCTTGATTTTCTAATACACCCTCCATAGAATCACTCTCCCTTTAAAAGTTAAATTGTGTTAAACTTATTATATAATCAATTTTCAGAATTCAGCAACAGAAAGTTTAATTATATTTAACTTTTGTATAAAAGGAGAAGTTCTATGACTACTCTCGGAGAAAAAATACGGACAATACGAAAAGAAAAAAAACTTACCCAATCTGAACTTGCTGGGACAGAACTAACAAAAAGCATGCTCAGTCAAATTGAAAATGGTAAGGCAACTCCTTCTATGAAAACATTACATTATCTCGCTGACAAGCTCGGCTGCGATGCAAGCTTTTTATTAGAAGAAGACGCAAATGAACTTGCTACTCTTGTACAAGAGATGGAACAACATATACAAGATTTGCGTTTTAAAGAGGTATATGAAATCCTTCATCCTATTGTACATGATGCACTACCGTCTACATTGAACGCTGCACGTTTATATAAACAATATGCAAGAGTAACAGCTTATACAGGAAACTACGATGTACAAACGTATATCGAGAAAGCCATCATCATTTTTGAAAAATATGCTTTATATCGGGAAAGTACCGAAACAAAACTTATTTCCTACTACTCATTGTTTCGAAAAAAACAATATAATGAATGCTTACAATTGATTCATTATATTCGTGACGAATATAATGAAAAACATTTAGAAATGGATTTAATCATGCAAATTGAGCTTTTTTGGTATGAAGCTATTCTTTTATTAGCACTTGGGAATTATGAGGAATGTAAAGCTATCCTTTTACAAACACTTGATTTTTCTAAAAAAAATCAAGTGTACTATAAAATGGATGAGTTTTATCGTATTTTATCTTTTCAAGCTATATTTGTTAAAGATACAGAAGGATATTTACACAATTTAGAGAAATCAAAGCAATTTGCCATCTTTACAGAAAATAATTTGTCATTAACCACGCTTCATCTATTAGAAGGTTATTTTCATAATACAATCACGAAACAATATGAAATAGCACTTTCTCATGTTGAAACATATGGAAGGGAGCTTATTATAAAGCTAGAGCCCGAAAAAAACGGCTTCTATTATCTTGAAAAAGGAAAAGCATTATATGGTTTAGGGCGTTATCACGAAGCATTACATGAGTTGGATCAAGTAACAATTCCTTCATATACGCACCATCCAATAGACCAAGCATTATTGACTACAGCTGGCTCTTTTCGTGCACTATGCTATATGCACCTAGAAAATAAAAAACAAGCACTGTATGAAGCACAACAAGCACACAATGCTATGCAAGATTACCATGCCCCAGTGTTCTCTTCTTTCACTGAAGAAACATTACAAATGATTCAAAAACTTTAAACTCTCTATCAATTGGTATATTATCCCTTGTTCTTAGGGAACATAATAGTACAAGAAAACTTCCATCTTGATGATTTACCAATCGGATATAGAGAGGAGTTTGAAAATGAACATTCAAAGAGCAAAAGAAATTTCAGAATCAATGGAACAAACCAATGTAACATTTCAAGGCATGTCTGTTATGATCCAACATGTCGATGAAACAAATGAAACTGCGCGCATATACGAGGCAACAAACCCAAATCGTGAACTCACCGTTCCAATAAACAGCTTAGAAGAAATATAAGGACTCCCACTTCATTTTATTTTGAAGTGGGAGTTCTTTTATGTTCAACACTTGCAGGCAATTCCCCTCTTAAGAAACTGTCTTATTGCTGATGTAAACACAAAAAATGAGAGAATCCTTATTTTTTCTTTTTATTGTTTGATATTACATTCATTACGGTAAATGAAATTAATGTATGGTTCCGAACAAAATGACACATTATTCAGATTTCGTGATAAACTAAAAAGAAAAAATTTATAGTAAGGGGGAAACACAATGAACAAAGCTCCATACTATGCTGTCATTTTCACTTCGCAACTATCATCTGAAACTGACGATTACGAAACAGTTGCAGATGAAATGGTTAAGCTAGCTGCTGAGCAATCCGGATTTATCGATGTTGAAAGCGTCCGTAATGAAACTGGATTTGGTATCACTATTTCATACTGGGAATCGCTTGAAGCAATCAAGCGGTGGAAAGAACACGCTGCCCATACAGTTGCTAGAAAAAGAGGAAGAGAACAATGGTATGAACAATTTCATACAAGAATTTGTCTTGTTGAAAGAGAGTATCAAGCCACAAAGGAGAAAAAATCTTAATGGAACAGAAAACAGCAATTCTACTCCTACACGAAATATATGGAATCAACCAACATATGAAGCATGTTATTCAGACACTATCATCCTCCACTATAGACGTGGTTTGCCCAAATTTATTACAGCGCTCCACTCCTTTTCATTACGATCAAGAAACAGAAGCATACTTACATTTTATGAATAACATTGGATTTGAACAGGAAAAGCAACAAATTGACAGTATGCTCACTGAACTTCGAAATAACTATGCTTTTGTTGGAGTTCTTGGATTTAGCGTTGGCGCAACAATTGCTTGGTTATATAGTGAAGATTCTAGAATTGATTTTGTTATCGGATGTTATGGTTCACGTATCCGTGATTACACAAATATTGTACCGAAATGCCGGGCGCTTTTATTATTCCCAGCAAACGAAACTAGTTTTTCAGTTTCTGCTTTAATTGAAAGTTTACAAGATAAAGGTCATCAACTTCTAAATATAAAGCAACTGAACGGAGAACATGGATTTCTTGATCCATTTTCTACAGCGTACAATGAACAAATTGCAGATCAGGGGTATGAGATGATACGTTCTTTTCTTCAAAACATAACAGAGAAGTAGCACCTACTCCTCTGTTATATTTCTTCTTTCGATTCGAATAGGAACCATTAAATAGAGAACGTATGCAAGAAGCATCAAATTGTAAATGATAAAATTTGATGTGGTGAAAGTGCTAAGAAGACATGAGAATTTTTATTCCCACGTATTTTGAAGTTCATATATCTTCCATTTATAGTTCATAAATGTGTAATATTCCTGAATTACAACATATTCTTTTGTATCTGCTTTAACAACATAAGTGTGGTCACCTTTATAAATAACATTTTGTACATTTTTACCTTCAAATTCGTCTTTTAATCCTTTTTCTTGCAAAATCTCTTCTGCATGAACACGATTTAAAACATTATAAGGTGAAAAAATTGAGATTCCCAAGACAATCAAAATTGTTACAATACCAGTAATACTAATTATTTTCAAATTCTTCATTTTTTCCCTTTCAACATAAAATAGTTTTATCTGTTATTATCTTTTTCTGCACGTTTTTCTCTATCTCCCTGCTCTTCATGAAACTCCACACGCGATTGCGCACTGATGGAATCAAACGGTGTGTAGTAAATTTGAGGCGTCACTTTTTGAACAAGCATTTTATATGTTGTAAGCCCAATGATAACAAATAACAACATTGTAAACATAACAACAGCAATTCCTAAAATGAACATGGCACCCTCCCTTTGTAATCGTTATACTACAAAGTTCGATACAATATGAGATACTCCTTTTTCTAAACTACGAAACTTACATTATTGAGAATTTTTTCAGTAAACTCCATTCATAATTATAAAATCGAGAGAAAGAAACGCAACAAAAACACCACAATAACTCCCGTTAATACAGCTCCAAGTAAACTCCGTGTGAAAATCGCAACAAGAAACGTCGGAATAGCCGCTACTAAATAATCTACTTTCATCGTTTCATACATAAATAACGTTTGTGCCAACAATGCTGCTAATATTGCAATCGGAATATAACCCAGCCATCTTAATCCCCATTCTGGAATTTCTACTTTACTTAATACAAGCAGTGGTATAACTCTTGGAAGCAATGTGACAATCGCAGCTCCAAGCACAACAAGTAACAAATCCCATCTCACTTCCATTTTTCAATCACCACCCCAATTGTCGCTGCTGCAAGTGTAGCAACAATAACAGCTACGCTATTTGATACAAAGAAATGGGCACTATATGCAATGATCATGGATGAAATAGCAACGCAAAGATGAACAAATATATCCGGCCGATTGCTTACAAGTTGTAAAACAAATAAGCCGATAAACATCGCTGGAATTGCATAATCCATCCCGTATGTGTGCGGATCTGGTATCCAGTCTCCTAAAATGCCGCCAATAATATTTGCAAATGCCCAGTTTATATAACCTGTCATATTTAAACCGAGCATCCACTTTTCACTTATATATTGCTTTCCTGTTACATGCTGCGCTGCAACGCCAAATGTTTCATCAGTAATTTGCGAACCGATCACTACGTTTTTCCAAACTGATACGTTTTTTAAATATGGAGCTAATGCTGCGCTCATTAAAAAATGCCTTAAATTCACAAAGAAAACTGTAAAAATAATAGTAGAAGCTGGTGCACCTGCTACAAACATTCCAGCCATAATGAATTGTGCTGAACCTGCATAAATCAGCAATGAAATCAGCGCAATTTCTGTTAATGAAAATCCTGCTGTTTTTTCAATAATACCTGATGCCACCCCGATACTTAAATAACCGAGAACTGTCGGCAAACAGTCTTTTACACCTTGCATAAACGTTTCATCTTGCGCCTGTAACACTGTTACTCGCTCCATTCCCACTCCTCCTTATCTTTATATAAGGTGAACTTAAACTGAATCATAGATTTTCACAGTCCATAATCACTTCTAT
Source organism: Bacillus sp. S10(2024) (assembly GCF_050473865.1). Taxonomy (NCBI): domain Bacteria; kingdom Bacillati; phylum Bacillota; class Bacilli; order Caryophanales; family Bacillaceae; genus Bacillus; species Bacillus sp. S10(2024). Next base: position 1,876,900 of record NZ_JBFLUR010000002.1, read on the forward strand.
GCCTGAACACACTCCTTCTGTCATCCTCTCACTTCTTTAGTAGTTATAACTATACCTACTAATATAAGAAAAGATTTCTACCGAGTCAATAATATTCTGAATTTTTAATCAATAAAATGGATTTAAAAGAAAAAAAGAAGATAATCACCTACTAAATAGAAGATTATCTTCTTTTTAATTTCTGTATATTGATATCCTGTTATTTACTCAAAACAGACGCTTTTTACTAATAGCCCTTCTTAATTTGCAGCATCGTATTTCCATTCTTTTGAAACTCATATGGGACCTGTACTTCTGCTACTTCGCATCCCTTGTTTCGTAAGTTTTCTATGAGCTCGTCTAAAAATTCATATCGTTCACCCTTTAAGTCGACACACGGGAAAATTCTAATTTCTTTTTTCACAACGCGGAGCAATTCTTTAATCGTCTCAACATGGAAGTCATAATCGAAGCGGTCACTATACATAAATAAAAAGTGTGCTGATAAGACTATATCAAATTCTTCATCTTGAAAAGGCAGGTTAGGTAACGTAGCATACACATACTTCTCTGGGTTATGTTTCATATCCGCTCTGCAAACTTGAAGTGCATTTAATCGGTGCTTCTGTAAATCTTCTACACTAGAAAAGTAATTCCATATGTAATTATCTTTTGCTTTTTTCATATGCTCCATCGTATGTATTACATCTTGTAATCCTTTTTCATATAATGCTTCCCCATCAAATTGATATACAACGTCACAAGCTGTTACATCTCCACCCTTTGCATTTGCAACTGCTGTAAATGAACAAGCACCAGCTGGACAATCTAATATTTTCTTATTTTGTATGTCCTCATCACGTAATTGGAACATATCACAGTACTCTTCAAACGTACGGCCAATAAATACAACTCTTTCAATGTCTAATTTCATTTTCTTCACTCCCTCTTCCTTATTTTAACATAAAAAAGAAATACCCTATTCAGGTATTTCTTCATCTTAATATTTCATTAGATTCTTTATCATACACTTTATCAAATGTTGTCATTACACGCTGCGATGCTTGAACCATCTTCTGGTTCGTCATTACATCAACCATCTCTTTCGCCATATCTACATTAGAATTCTCTAACATGTAGTTGCGAACAGCGGACATCCCATTTGGTAAATCAGCAATGTTCGTTCCATCTATTGTAAAGCTTTTGTCTTCATGCTTTACAAGACGTGCTTTCATGTCTCCGTCAACTGACTTCGTTTGTAGACGCGCAATATTTTGCTGTGTCGTTTCATCATAAATGGTACCCTCTTTGCTCACAGCAAGTTTTGCCCCCTCAGGAATACGAATACGCTCATTATTACTATCAAGTACATATGCACCAGATGTTGTTTGTAAATAGCGATCCGCATTTACAGTAAAATGACCATCTTTTGTCATAACCGTTTCATTATTTTTTGAAACAACAAAGAAAGAAGCCACATTATTCGTTCCATCTTCTAAAGCAAAATCAGTATCACTATTTGTAATTTGCATCGTCCCTTGTGCCAAATTCACATGAGTAGCAGCCGGTACAACCGCATAATCAACTGTTCCAACTGCAGTTCTATTTCTATTTACTTGGCGGTACGTCACATGTGTATCAAACACTTTTGATGTCATTTGATCTGCTTTAAACCCTGTTGTTGGGGCGTTAGCAATATTATTTGCATGTACATTTAAATGCTGCATGTAGTTCATCATTCCCATAGAACCAATATATAGACCGTTCATATTGTGCTGAATAAGGCTTAAACCTTACTCTTCCCTCTCTCTCTATTTATGATATGTACAACATCTTTTCAACTAAATGTTCAGCTGTTGCAATATGCAAATGTTGCGTAACATCTTGTCCATCTGTTGTAAATACAATTGGTGCAGTTGAAACAGCTGGAATCTTTAGTAGCTCACCACTACTTGCCGTTTCATCAAACTTTGTAAATATTAATCCACTAATTTGTATATCTTTGAAATTTGCAATAATCTCAACCATGTCTTTACTCTTCATTGAAGCTGATAATGTTAAGCAAATATAATCTGGCTGGGTCTGCTCCATCATTTCGATTATACTTTGAACAGATTCTTTTGTGCGATAATTTCTTCCTGCTGTATCAATTAAAATATAATCGACAGGTGCTTCCTGTTTAAAATAGGAAAGTGCTCGGGACAGTCCGTCTGCATCACGTACCGCCAAAACTTCTGCTCCAATTATTTTTACACTCTCTTGCAATTGCTGAACCGTTCCAACCCTAGAATGATCCATTGTAATAAATCCAACCGTTTTGTTTTTCTCATATAACTGCCAAGCAATCTTTGCAAGCGTCGTTGTCTTCCCAACACCTGTTGGCCCAATTAAAGCAATCGTTTGCACTTCCTTATCAAACACATTTTCTGTATGAAAATATGTTCTCATATCTTCAAGAATAAACTTTAATACTTCTTCTTCAGTTATGAAAGACGTATGCTCAAACTTCGCTCTCAATTTCTTTTCATATACTGCTAGGAAATGCCCTTCCACTTCATTTTGCTCAAGTGTACGAAGTACCTTTTTAATAATAAACGGTACTGCTGCTCTTTGTTCTTTCTTTTGCCAGGTTTCATCTGCAGTATACGTAGGTGCTTCTACCTTTTCTTCTTGTTTTGCTACGGTTTTCATCACAACAAATCCGTTATCGAACACTTGAAGCAATTTTTGTTTCTTTTGGATCCACTCTTCACTTTGAGCAAATGGCTTTGGTGTATACGGAATGTTATGCGTTTTATTCTCAAGATCATGTAAAATCGATTGTATCTTGTGCGCACGAACCATCTCTTCTGATTGTTCTTCTACTATTTCTGATTGTTCTTGCATTTCTTCATTTTTTTCAGGGAATTTCACAATCATTTCATATTGTTTTTTCCAAAAGAATGGTTTTTTTCGCTTTACTATTTCATCAATAACGTAATAATAATCATTTCCGTGCTCTTCAAAAAGCTTATGATACAATTCACTTTTAGACTCCGCTTGAATTCGCTTTATACTTTCCTTCTTTGCTGTACTTTCCACCTTTGTTCACCTCAGCCCTACTCAATATACGCAATTTGATCTACAACAACTTCAGGTGCTAATTCACTTATGCACAGTACTTTTGCTTCAAGTTGATAGCGATCAAGCAACCTTACAATACCGAATCGAAAATCTTTACGACGTGTTAATAAAACTGGATCTCTTCCCATTAAACGAGACTGTTTAAAGATATGTTGAATTTGATCAACGACGTGTGTTTCTTGTTCTAAATCCCAGTTTAATAAATAACCTTGATATGAATTGTTTACAACATCTGCATCAAGTTCTATCGAATCTGAAAACAACGCTGCATAAACTTTTCCATCATAGTTTTTCGCATGCTCACAAATTACTTTGGAAATACATTCACGTACAAAAGCCGTTACGCCATCTGCATGATTTTGATATATTTCTTTTCCATCAATAATTCCTTCCATAATCGTTGGTAAATCCCGAATCGAAATTCCCTCTTTTAACAATTGTTTCACGACATTTTGAATAAGAGATAAATCAATTTCCTTTTTCTTAATTTCTTCTAATAATACAGCGTGATCGTTTTCTAACGATTGAATTAAATCTTTCACATGCTGACGTTGCAGTAGTTCATGTACATTACGACGAATAATTACATCTAAATGCGTAATTAAAATGCTCAGCGGCTCTAATACTTGATAGCCTTTCATTTGCGCATCTTGTACGAGATGCTCTAAAATCCAGTAGCCATCTTCACCAAAAATTGGGTCTTTTGCGGGCTCAGCATCTAAATCTGCCATAACGTTTGGTGTTTTCAGTGCTAATAAATAACCCGATTTTAGAACACCTTCTGCTACCTTTGCACCTTTAATCCGAATCACATAACGTCCGCGTGGTCTAAAACTAGTATTATCTTTAAAGTTAATACCAGGAACGTTAATCCCCAAATCTGTAATAATCGATTTACGCATTAATACAACTTTATCTCGAGCCGTTTCCCCATTAATTTTTTGTTTCACGAGCGCGGCTAAATCAAGACCTAGTTCAACAATGATTGGATATTTATCCGTAAAGACACCAAATGAATCTTCCACTTTTTTAATTTGATCTTCATCATTTTGAATCATTTCTAATTCTTTTTGCAGCTCTTGATCCTTTTCTTTCTTTAAGCGCTGCTTATTGGTGTATCCTAAGAAGATAATGCCCCCACCAACAATTAGAAATGGTATAAGTGGCAGCGGTGAAAAGATACCCATCGCAATAAATAATCCACCAAGCGCATAAACAACAACGTCATGTGCCATTAACTCTTTATAAATACCTTCATTTACGGTATCAGATGATCCATCAAATACTCGTGTAACAATAATCCCTGTCGAAATAGCCAATAATAGCGAACCAATTTGGTTCACAATTCCATCGCCGATTGTTAATTTTGTGTAATGATAGGCAGCTTCTTGGAATCCCATCCCTTGCTGCATCATCCCAACAATTAATCCGAAAACAATATTAACGAATAAAATGACGATACTAAAAACAACATCACCTTTTACAAATTTCCCGGCACCATCCATTGCACCGTAAAACTCTGTTTCCATATTCAATTTCTTACGTTTCTCTTTTGCATCTGTATCTGTAATAATGCGCTGATTTAAATCCGCATCAATTGACATTTGTTTACCCGGCAAAGAATCCAGTGTAAAACGTGCCGCAACTTCTGCAGTACGAGACGCACCATTTGCGACAATAAACTGGAATATAATAAGTACTATAAAAATAACAATACCAATTAATAAATTTCCGCCAATAACAAACTGACCAAACTCTTCAATAACATGACCAGCATTTCCATCCGTTAAAATGGCCCTTGTTGTCGAAACGTTAATCGAAACGCGGAAAATCCCAATTAATAATAGTAATGTTGGGAATGACTTTAACTCATCCCACTCTTTAATACTCGTTGCTCTCATATACACGAGCACTGCCATACCAAGTAAAAAGACAATAACGACATCTAATATAAATGTTGGCAATGGAATTAAAAGTGCCACAATAAATGACACTGCTAAAAAGATAGAAAAATAAGTTCTTGCAGAATCTATCTTAAACAAACAGAATCTCCTCCAAACGCGCCCTATACTTCAATTTGTTTCGTTTGAATTAAATAGCGCATAACTTCAATAACAGCAACATATAAATCTTCCGGAATCGCTTCGTTTTCCTCAACTTGATAATATATGGAACGCGCCAATGGTCGATTTTCTACCATCGGTATATCTTGTTCACGTGCGAGCGTTCGCATATAGAGCGCTAGCTCATCTTCACCTTTTGCTACAACAATCGGTGCTGCATCGACTAGCTTATCATAACGAAGTGCTACAGAAATATGGGTCGGGTTATTCACAATAAAGGTGGCACCGTCCATCTTTTTCGCAATCGCTCCCTGTAATATGGCATGCATGAAACTTTTTCGCTTTCCTTTTACTTCAGGGTCCCCTTCGTTATCTTTATGCTCTTGTTTTACTTCTTCTTTTTTCATTTTCAAATCTTGTGAATGCTCCCACTTTTGATAAATAAAATCAATAATAGAAACAACAGCAAGGATAACTAAAATCGCTAAAAATACTGATTTAACTTGTCCTATAATTTCAACGAGTGACGCACTCCAATTAAATCCAATCATGCTCACAAGTTTCTCTAAATTCCGCTTAAAAATAACATACGCCACATAGCCAAGAAGAAGCATATAAAATAGTGACTTCAAAATATCAACGACACTTCTTCTACTAAATAATCTCGTAAAATAGTTTTTCGGATTAATACGCGATACTTTCGGCTTAATAATTTTTGCTGAAAATAAAAAACGTACTTGCACCATATAATTCAAGATATGAAACGCATAAACGAGCACAAGAATAGGTACAGATATTTTTAATAGAAGCATCCCCATTAAATAAAAGTACTCCGTTGTATCAGTCTTCTTTCCAATTTGATCAAATAGTACTGTAACCGAATTCGCGATATCATATCCGAGACGATCACCGAAAAAGTAAATAACTGTTGCTAAAACAAGCACAGAAAACAAATTATTTAAATCTTTACTCCTTGCAATATTCCCTTCTTCACGTGCTTTTTTAATCTTCTGCGGGGTGGCTTTTTCTGTTTTATTGTCTTTTGCCATAACCGTCCCTCTATTTCGTTAAGAAAAAATTAAATAGTTTCGTATATTCATCAAGTAATACGTTTGTTAAGTTTTTAAATACATACGCAAACATTGGTATACTCATCGCAATAAATAAGATACCGCACGTAATCTTTAATACATATGCATTTGCAAAAATATTAAGCTGTGGTGCATTTTTTGCGATTAAAATTAATACGAAATTTATAATAAATAAGCTACCCATAAGCGGGAGTGCAATTTCCACTGCAGACGTGAGCGTAAATAATAACGTTGCTAGTAAACTATCTAAAAAACTTTTCGTCAATAGCTGTGAAATTGCTTCTGTATATTGAAACGACTTCAAAATTGTCGCCACAAAATAATTAATTCCGCCAAGCGCAACGAAAATAATCATAAAGAAAATATCAAATATCGTTGAAATCAATGTCGATTGCGAGCCAACATTTACATCAAATAGACTCGCCTGTGATAACCCAATATCAAAATCTAAAATATTTCCTGCCATCCTTGGAATGTTCCATAAAAGCTCTACAATTTTCGAAAGCGTTAACCCAATTACAATTTGCGTTCCCGCGTAACCAACGATATCCCATATCGTCTGAACATGAGAAATATTCACTTTATCAGCTACTGTCACCGATAATCCAAGTGCAAATGTAATTTTCGCCATTGCCGGCATGGATCGTCCTGAAAAAAACGGCAAAAAATACAAAAATGAAGCAATACGACAAAATGCAAAAAATGTTGCAACCCATAAATCCATATTCATCTTCCGTCACCCTTCTTCATTATGAACGTAGTAACGTCGGAATTTTATCAAACAAATCTACAATTAACGTTGTAATTTCTTGAAACATCCAAGGTCCAAGTATAATGATTGTAAAAATAATAGCGGCCATCTTTGGTAAAAACGTCAGCGTCTGTTCTTGAATCTGCATCATTGCCATTAATACCGCCAGAATAATTACGACGATCATACTTATCCCTGCAACCGGGAGTAAAATTTCAAATCCTTTATAAAAAAACGTTTGAAAAATTTCTGTAATTGGTGATATATTCATGAAAATATGACTCCTATCACATATAATACATAGCGACTAAAGGTCGCTAAGAAACCGTTTTAAACATAATATCGACGATTTTCGTATATCCACCTATATATACAAAAACGAGAATTTTAAATGGTAAACTTAAAACCATCGGTGGTACCATCATCATACCGAGATACATAAGCAATGTACTGATAATTAAATCAATAAAAACAAACGCTAAATAAATGAACATTCCGGTTAATAACCCTTTTTGAATTTGAGTTAATGTAAAAGACGGAACGAGAGTAAATAAAGAAATATCCTTCATATCTTTTGGCAATTTTTCATTTCGAACTTTTAACATCATCTTCAAATCATGGCTATATGTATGCTTTGCCATATAAGTTTTCATAATCGGTTCTGTCTTCGCTGCTGCTTCACTTACTGTAATTTTATCTTTCGTCATCGGATCCCATACATCACTCTTCAACTGTCCAAGAACAGGCTGCATCGTAAATAATGATAAAAATAACGCTAAACCAACAAGCACTTGGTTTGGCGGTAAATTCATAACACCCAACCCTTGACGAGTAATTCCAAGAACAATCATAAAATATGTGAAGTGCGTAAACAGCAGCACAATGGAAGAAGATAATGATAAAAGCGTTACAAGTAAGAACAGCTGTACACTTGAATTATTCGTAAACTCTTTTCCATTATCGAAATGAATAAAACCATTTGGTTCTGCATACGCCGAATTTGCAAAAATAATACAAAAAACAATAGAAAATGCAAAAACAATACTAATAGAAGATATAATTTTTTTTATTTTCATAATACATCCTCTACTTTTTTCTGCTGAATTTGTTCCTCTTTCATCGCATCTTCTAGTACCTTATGAAACTGATTTCCTGACAGTTGGATCGAATGACTGCCGTTATTACTTACAATCGTAAACACTTGCTTTCCGTCTACTTCAAATAAGAAGGCACTCGTTTGATGATTCACGTACATGCCGTCTTTCACTTGAATAAAACCATTTTCTCCTTGCTTAAAAAACTGATGCTTTCTCGTCTTTTTGATCATATAGTATGCACCGTAGCCGAGAGCACCAAATAATAATAAAACTTGCAACAAGGTCGTCATATAGCTCATATGACACCTCCCCTATTCATTCTCATTTAACTCTTGCTTCATGGCAGCTAATACGACTTTTTTCTTATCTGCTTGAATTTCAGAAATAATAATGCCGAAATTTTCATCCATTACAATCGCTTCGCCAATCCCTACTTTTTCACTACTTAAATAGACATCTACTTTATGCCCTAAATTTTTCTCCACTTCCAAAATATCGCCAACCCTCAGATTTTTCACGTCACCAAGTGTCAATCTTGTTCTTCCAAGTCGTACACCAAGTTCAACAGAAATATCTGAAACGGTTTCAATGTGCGCTTTGGGTAGCTGGTTTTCATCTTTTGTACACTCTTCTAAATTTACTAGCGCAACAGATGATACCTCATACTTCATATCCTTATCCCCCTCTCTTACTCTGCAAAGTTTTTAAATAAAAATGCTTTTCGCGTACCATCTTTTCCGATAAAACAGTTAAACTTATGTTTACCATCAACATATCCACGCAGTTGATTTGTTACCTTTGTTTGCAGCGGGATAATATCTCCTTCTTCAAGCTGTTTCAAACTACCAATTGAAATCTTATGTTCGCCAATCGCTATGTGTACTGGCTTACGTACTTTTTGTATTTCTGCCTCGACTTCTGTAAAATATGTTTTTCGTTTATCAGAAGAATGTTCAACAATATTTTCTGACGTTAACTTATCCATAATTTCTTCGACTGATAAAAACGGAATTCCTAACCGCACTGTTGTATTCCAATACTCCGTCTTCATATTTACATTTAAGAGTGAAATAATATCGCTTGCAGTTGTAATTTTAAGAGCATTCGGATCTGTTTCTGTTGCCACAAGATGCGGCTGTATCTCACTTACTCCCTCAAACGCCCTCTTCAAATTATCACAAATAACAGTAAATAGATTATCAAGCGTTAAAAACTCAAATGAAGTCAGCGGCCTGCGAAGTGTAAAATCACGCTTCGAATCGCCACCAAGCCAACATTCATGAATATAGATAATAAACGCTAAATCCATTTCAACGACAATTTCACCAAGATTCGGCAAACCTAAATCAATTACACAATATAAATAATAATCTTTTGGCATCTTCTCCACATACTCAGTTGTAAATGGAACTTGCTCAACTGTTGGTGGTTCTAAATCAACCGGAAGACGCATTCGCGCCGCAAGCGACTGAGACGTCTGCTTTCCAAAGTTTATCGCAATCGTTTGTAAACTTCGTAAATGCTCTACTCCGAACTTTTCCGGTCTATTAAAATCATACTCTTGAAACTTCTCTTTCTTCTCCGCTTCTTGTGCAAAATCAGGCATTTCTGCCCCTTCATTCATCGCTCTTAACAATTCATCAATTTGATCTTGGCTTAATTTATCGCCGCTCATGAAAATCCCCTTTCCTATCCCTTCAACTCGATAATTTCAACGTACATTTTTCCGTTTTTGGTCAAAATTTTACCAATACCAATTTCTTCGTTTTCTAACATAATACGAACTGTATTTTTCGTTGAATGTTCAAGGCGATACAATGTCCCTTTCGTAATATGAAGCAAATCATCAATCTTTTTCTTTGTTTTTCCAACTTCAAAATGAATTGTTAATGGAATATCTTCATGTAATTTCATTTCTAGCAACTCCCATATCGTGTTTACAAAATTCCGTTATACTTATAAGAATTCTTTTATTTAGAAACAGCGATGTTTAATATCTTTTTAATATAGTTTTCTGTTTCTCGAAACGGCGGTACACCTCCATACTTATTCACATTTCCTGGCCCTGCATTATAAGCAGCAAGCGCCAACACAAGATCACCGTTATATTTTTTCAAATATCCGGTTAATTCTTTCACACCGCCCTCAATACTTTCAGCTGGTGAAAATGGATTTTTCACACCTTGCTCCTTCACATTCTCCGGCATAAGCTGCATTAATCCCGTTGCTCCTGCTGAAGAAACTGTATTTGGATTAAAGTCTGATTCTACTTCAATCATTTTTTGAATTAACGCTTTTGGAACTCCATATGTAGTACTAACTTTTTGAATAATATCCTCATACTTTCCTTCATTACTAGGACGTATATTTTGAATATCATACTTTTTCGTTAATCCCCACATATCTATTCCTTGGTTATTCTTATCAGAAAAACGACGCGTAAATTCCTGATTGGCCACCTGCAATGAATCGGTATTCGTTGCCTGCGCCATTTCTACTTCCTGATCATTTTCTACTTTCGAAACCTGTGCAATCTCTTTCGGTTCCTTTATTGTTTCACTTTGAAGCGCTTGTCCAAATGTACTATTTACAAATGCCTCTGGACTACTTAATTTTTGTTGCACTTGTTCTTTTCTATAAGAAAGAACTTCTTTTACTACATTTCTTATTATCATAATATCACCTTTTTAAGAAACAAAGATAACTTAATATTAGAGTTTTTTGCTTTACTTTGCAATAATCCTTTTTAAAAATAAGCCGTTTTCGTGAAGATTGTTGTTTTTTCAGCATACTAAAAGATGAAATACACTGTAATGTAAGAAGGTATATAAATATGAAGAAAGATATATATATGAAGAATTCTACCAATAACATGAAAACAAATAGCACTATTTACTCCTATATAACAAGAATTATTTTCACAAAAACGAAATAAGAGTACACCATGATTCATAAAGCATATCCATTAAACACAATGGCAAATATCCCTCTCGACAATGCCTAAGACGTAAAAAAATAAAAAAACAACTTGAATTAGTCCAAGTTGTTTTCCTTTAAAAATTGTATCATTTGTCTTTTGTGATGGTTATCATGATCTGTAAATTCCTTAACAATATATATAAGTGAATAAGGCGTTCCAGTATGAGGACAATGAGTTCCATTATTTGCAGTTAATAGCTGTGTTAACTTTTCGGTCGGCAATTTGCTAAGTTCTTTTATAAGTAGTTCCCTTTTATCTTTTGCTTCTATAAAAAATTTTGATGATGATATACCTGTTTTTGCGTAATTTGATTTTTTATTATATGTATCAAAATCCGGAAACTCCATTCCTTTATCATTTTGTACAGATGGAAGGATTTCTATTAATAGATGATGATCCCCATTCATATATATGAGCGATAATCTTAATTACCGACCATTTCTCTTCCACTATCGATTTGAACCATAATGATTCATCAATTTCTTCTAAAGTACTTAACCAGGATGAATAATAATTAAAATTACTAATGAAAATGGATTTATATAGTTATATAATCAAAAAAACTTAGAGAAAAACCTCCAAAAACCCTATAAAAACAAGTAAATCATTAAAATTATATTTTTATATATTTATTAATTCAAATTTATTGTTGACATGTCCCAAAATAAGAGTTACAATCAAGTCAGAAATTGATTGATTGATATATCGAACTTTAACGATTAACAAAAGATCAATTTAAAAAAATACAAACAAAAAAATGGGGGTTCTTTATTATGAGAATTAACACAAATGTAAACAGCATGCGTACTCAAGAGTACATGCGCCAAAACCAAGACAAAATGAATACTGCTATGAACCGTTTATCAAGCGGTAAACGTATTAACAGTGCAGCTGACGATGCAGCTGGTTTAGCAATCGCTACTCGTATGCGTTCAAAAGAAGGCGGCCTAGAAGTAGGTGCTCGTAATACACAAGATGGTATGTCTTTACTTCGTACTGCTGATTCAGCATTAGGTTCTGTTTCAAACATCTTACTTCGTATGCGTGATCTTGCAACACAATCTGCAAACGGTACAAACCAACAAAAAGACCAAGATTCTTTAGACTTAGAATTCCAAGCATTAGCTAAAGAAATTGATCATATTTCTGATAAAACAAACTTTAACGGAAATACAATTTTAGACAAAACTGGTGGCGGTAAAGACGTTGACCTACAACTTTCTGATGTATCTGGCGATACACTTACAATTTCAGCTGTCGATGCAGATTCAAAAACACTAATGGGTGGTGCTGTTGGTGATTTAAAATCTGCAGCTAATGCTAAAACTGCAATGGACGCTGTAGATACAGCTATCCAAACAGTTGCTGACGCACGTGCAACTTTCGGTTCTCAATTAAACCGTTTAGACCATAACTTAAACAACGTAACTAGCCAAGCTACAAGCATGGCAGCAGCTGCTTCTCAAATCGAAGACGCTGATATGGCGAAAGAAATGTCTGAAATGACGAAATTCAAAATCTTAAACGATGCTGGTATCAGCATGCTTTCTCAAGCAAACCAAACACCACAAATGGTAAGTAAATTATTACAATAATCCATTTGATGATATAACTAAAATACACCGCCCTGCTTGCAGTGCGGTGTATTTTTCTATATAGAAATAAACAAGTAAACGTATTAACTATGCCGCTGATGATGCAACTAAACTTGCTACTATGACTCGTATGCAAGCTAGAGAACGCTGGAATCAAAACCTATAGATTTAGCAATTTCCCTCTCCCCTTCAGTACCCTATATATATATTCTCTCCTTTGAAGAAAAGTTAGCCATAAATAACTGCACCTCCAATTGTTAGACACAGTCTAACAATTGGAGGTGCAGTTCAAATCAGATGCCTTCTCTTATTTCACCACTGACACGACCTGCCCACTTACGATCAATCATAACTTTTAATTGGCCTTCTGCTGTACCATTATATAATCCAAGTTTATATAACTCTTGCTTGCACACATTTACAAAATACGGAAGTGTCCGAATTTGTTCCACGTCGGAACTTGTAATAAAATGAATAATATTATTTGTGACTCCTTTCATATCCTTAAGGAGTTCTTCCTTTTCTACTCGTAATCGCTCTGTTTCAGCACGCAGAGCGTTAATTTGCTCTTTTAATTCATCTACACTCTGCTCTTCCTTCGTGCGCTCTGCCGCCATACTAGATAGTTTATAAATACCTTCCATAAAGTGATGTAATTCATTTTCTTGCTGATAATCTTTTGTATCTATCACTTGAAAATTATTCACGATTCCTGATAATAAGGTCACGAGATTTTTTTCTGTTTTTCCACTTGGTTCTTTCATTTTTTCTTCTTCTCGATTTTCCATATGTTTAGAAATTGATTGTTTTGTAAAATCGTTTTTTCGTTTTCGTCCTGGTTTTTGTTTCATTATATTTTCCAGTGGTATTTCTTGTTTTCGTAATTTATAGTACGTATTTTGTAATTGGCTCGGTGTTTTTGAAAAAAGTTGCAACTTGTCCTGACTTATATATTCTGAAATACTCAAAATATTCATATCGTGCTGCTGACAAAAATGATACACTTCTAGTAGCAAGTCTAATTCAGATTTTAACCATGCAATATCTGATTGTTCATATACTGCAAAACCACCTAATTTTTCTATATCGATTTGAAACATAGACATTTTATTATATAAAGCTATTAACTCTTCATAACCTACATGAAAATTCTTTTCTATTTTTCGAAATTCTGCCTCTAAATTTTCCTCTGTTTTTTGTATTAGTTTCTGCAACGATTCTAATACGGAAATTGCTATTTGATGTGCCATCTCCCTATTTTACACCTCTCATTTCTTATGAATACTCCCCTTATCATTTATAAAAATAGAAAATTTTACATGTTAATATTATAATATCCTAAATTTATATGTCAACAATTAACAAACAAAACTGTATAAAAATATAAAAATATGAAAATTCCCCCTTTTTATAAAAAGGGGGAATTTTCATATTTTTATAAAACAAGTTTATCTACAAGTCCAATTAATTCTTGAATATCTGGTTTACTTACTTGTGCATTTGCACCAACAGATTCACCTTTATGATACAGTTCATTCGTAATTAATGAAGAGAAAATAACAACTGGTAGCTTGTGCATTACTTTATGCTCTTTAATTACTTTCGTTAAATGGTGTCCATCCATTTTCGGCATTTCAATATCTGTAATTAGCAAGTGAATATGCTGGAACATCTTCTCATCTTGTTCTTCTGCTAGTTTTTCAATTTGTGCCAATGCTTCTGCACCATTGCTGAAGAAATTAATCTTCGTATATCCGGCTGTTGTTAATGTTTCTTCTAATATTTGACGAAGCATTGCAGAATCTTCAGCGATGTAAATAATTTTTTCCGCACGATCTGTTTTCTCTATTAATGCTGGAAGTTTTTGTGTGTCATAGCCAGTATTACTAATTTCACAAACGATTTTCTCATAGTCTAGTAATAAAATGATTTTCCCGTCAAGCTTAACAATTCCTGATGTTGTTTCTTCTAATCCCATCGATAAAGATGCCGGTTCATCAATTTGTTCCCATGAAATACGTTGAATGCGATGTACTTCCTCAACACGGAAAATGACTTTCATTTGGTTTAGTTCTGCAATAATAAACTTAGTTTGATCTAATGGTTTATTTGTTTTTAAGTTTAATGCTTGCGCTAAGTTAATAACTGGTAAAATCTCACCACGTACTTGTACAACACCTTCTACCGCTTGATGTGCTTCTGGAACTGTTGTAACAGGAAATGGATTTATGATTTCACGTACTTTCATAACATTTATACTAAATAAGTTATCCGCAATTGTATATGTAACGATTTCTAATTCATTTGTTCCACTTTCTAATAAAATACTCTGTGCTTGTGACATAAGTGAGTTAATCCCCTCTCCACTGGTTATATTATTGTTATACTTCGTTGAATAAAGGTAACCTTATTCATTTGTATGTGAAACGAGCGTATCAAGTAATAGTTCTTGTGCTTCTGATATTTCAGATGGTGTAACTTCCCACTTTTGTGTAAGTTCCTTTTCAACCTGTACACGAAGATGATCATCCATTTCTGCTAAAAGAAATACTTTTGTCTCTTCATCAACATCAAGTAATGCAAGTGCATATACTTCGGGAGTACGCATCGTTTGAAATAATTTTCTCACAACATTTGGTGCAACGTGCTTTATCTTTTCAATATGAATTGCTTTATCAGAAAATAAAAGCTCATATTGAATAAACGAAACATTTTGCTTTATAACTTTGAAATAACAATTATTTTTTTTGTCATTTATGAAATAGCCATTAGGATCTTCCATCACACTTTCAACTTTGCGAATTACATCTGGTAAACTATTTCCTGACATAATAGTCCGCTGCTCAATTTCACTTGGCGAAACAAACGTTACGCGGTATTTATTTTGTGCCATATTCGTTTTCTCTCCTTATTATTTCGCATTTAACGGGAAACTCATAGCCGTTAATGCGGGATAAAAGTTTCTTATCTAAGGAAGGATGTAACCCCACTAAAAAAGCGGGGTACTTTATGAAACTGCCAACAACTCTATATTATTGAACCAAAAAGCTAACTGCTGATCCGTAATACCCGACAAACCAATAAAGAATGAGCGACACTTCATCACATCAGTAAACGCTTGATACTTCCAAACGTTGTCTTTGTAAATGCCAATAAAATAAAACTCATGAATGCGGCCAATTACTACTTGTTTATCTCCAAACGTGTATGGCGGCACTTGTTTAATTTCAAATTGGTTTGGTAAATATTGATGTTCTTGTTGTTCTATATTCATTATTTGCTCTGCCAGTCCTCGTTTATCTTTAAAAAATGGCAACAGTAAAATTCTTTGTTCTCTTGTCATACTTATAGAAACCTCACTATTCATAATGAGAAGATATAGATTCTATATCTTCTTGCTTAGCGGATTAAATTTACAACTTCATTTAACACGTCATCTGCTACTTTAATTACTTTTGCATTACCCGTGAATCCTTTTTGATAAAGCATTAAGTCAACAAACTCTACTGCTAAATCAACGTTAGATCCTTCTTGTGAGCTTCCCATCACTTTGGTAGATGAACCATTAGCTCCTCCAACAGAAGGCTCCCCAGCTGAAGATGTTGCAATGTAGTTACCATTACCTGTTTTCATCAATCCATTTGCATTTGGGAACGTTGCTACTGCCAATTGTCCAGCTACTTTCATACCACCATCTGAATATTTCAGCATCACATAACCTCCATCAGCAATGAAATAATCATTTGCTACTGCTGCTGCATTTCCTGTTATGTCTTTTGCAGTTAAAGTTTTTTCCGTAGGATAATTTGTTAAACCACCAATATTTAATGTGATTGACGTACCGTCAAACGGAACGGCTACGGTTCCACCTTGTGTAATTTCACCAGTAACATTATCACGTACTACTGGAACATCTGTTTTAATCAGGTTTCCTTTATTATCAAAAGTAAGAGACTTGTTGAACGGTGCCCCATTATCCATTACTGGAGTAAATTCTTTTTCATTTTTAGAAACGTTCTTTGTTAATACTGAATAATCGTATTCACCAGGATTTGCTGATTTGTTAAACTGCACACGCATAATGATTTTATTTCCAGCATCATCAAAAACATTAAAATCTTGTACCATATCTTTTAGATTCCTGTCGATATTCCCAAGTACGGAAGCTTTATCCGTACGCACCCCTGGAATGGCCGATCCTAGTGGAATAGAGATTGGTTGTGGTGAGCCTGAAGTATCAATTTGTTCTGTTCCAGGTTTTACACCATATCCTAAAACATATTGGCCATCACCAGTAATTACTTTATAATCTCTTGATACATCAAATGTACCTTTACGTGTATATTGTACATTCCCTCCATTTATATCGCCTGCCATGAAAAATCCATTACCGTCTATTGCTGCTTGTGTTTTTACACCTGTCATCGTAATAGAACCTGTTGTAAAATCTGTTGTTGTTCCGCTTAATTTTACACCGTTACCAATACTTTTCGGATTCGTACCAGCATAAGTGTCACTACCTCTGGAACCAATCGTATTGTTATATAACAAATCATCAAAAATTGCTTTTTGTTTTTTGTAACCAACTGTTTGTGCGTTAGCAATGTTATTTGAAGTAACGCTTAATGCGTTTTGTGTTGCGTTCATCCCTGTAATACTTGTATATAATGCTTTAATCATATTGTTTGTACACTCCTTAACAATTGTTTTTTTATTTTACTTGTTTGTTGTTTCAGTAGTTGGCTGCGTTCCTTCCGATAAGTCAAGTTCTTGATCAGAAACCCTTTCGACAAAACGAAGTGACACTACTTTCGAGCCAATTACAAGTTGCACGTCATTATTTGCTCCAAGACGGACAGTATCGACCTTACCTTGTACTTCCGTCCCGTTGCCATCTACACCTCTAACATATTTACCTAAAAATTTCATACCACTATCTAATGGTGTTGTATACATTGTTTCTCGCAAAGAATCTACAGCCTTTGTCATATTTTGCACTTGTTCCATAAGAGACATTTGCGACATTTGATTCATCATTTGATTCATATCCATCGCATTCGATGGATCTTGATATTGTAAGCTTGTTAAAAAGAGCTTTAGAAAATCATCTTTTCCCATAACTCCATTCGTTTTTTGCTGGGTTGCACTTGCAATCCCATTATTCTGCATTTGCGGCGCCGAGATTTGATTTGTATTTGTTGTATTTAGTCCAATAGATGGCATTCTCTATTCCTCCAATAACCCAGCAAAGTCTTGCTCTGCTTTCTGTTCTTCCCTTACAACCACTTGTTTCGGCTTATGTGGTTGCTCTCTTTCATGTCTCTCCCGCTTTTGGTCTTTATCTGTATAAGATAGTTCAATATGGATTTCTTTATCTTTTAATTTCGTTTTTAGTTCATCAAAGATAAGTTCTACGCGTTTCTTCACATCATGTTTATCCATTTCAACATGAACTTCAATTTGATCTCCTTGCTTCTTCATATAAACCGTTAATGTACCTAGCTTTTCTGGATTTAACTGAAAGAGAACACGTTCTTGCCTCACAACAAATTTTTGCAACTCTTCAACTTGCGCTTCCATTTTCTTTCCAAGTTCAGGAAGAGATACTTTTTGTGTTTGGATATTCTCCTTCACAACTTGGTCATTTCCTGAAAAAATTTGTTTTACATCATGCTCCTTTGTTATAAGCTGAACATCTGTATCACCTAATTCAATCGGCTTCGCTTTTTCTTCTTTCTTTAGTACTGTTGTTACTTCTTGCGGTAAATCTTTCTTCGTTAAATCACAAGTTTCACTTTGAACATTTTTTGCAAATTCCATCATTTTTTCAGGAGGTGCTAATTTATCTAACGTCATTTGAATTGTTTCTTCTAAACATACAGTATTTTGGATATTTAAATCTTTCACAAACGAAACGAGCTTCTGCAATTCATTCGGTGGTAATTCGTTTAGTTTTATATTACCATATGTTTTACACAACTCTTGTAATTTCTGTATGTATTGATATAACAATTCTGGTTGCGCATGTAATTGCTGAATTGCCAGTATTTGCTCTGAAACGGCTACTAATAATTCTTCGGTTGATTTTTTCTCTTCCGCCTCTTCTTTTAAGACAGGCAACTCTTTTTTCTGAAGTTTACTTCCTTCTTGAACACATTGTTTTATTTCTGTCGGTAGTTCATTTTTTTCTGTTTGTTGTGAATCGTTCTTTTTCACTAACTTCTCATTCATTTTTTTTGAAAAAGAATTGTCCTCTTCTTTTGATTGCAACTGAAGTTGACTGTCTCTTCGTTGTGTCATCTGGATTTGCACTGGCAGGACAAATTCAATCATCTTTTTCACCTCATCTATTCATGCACATTCTTAAGTCAAGTAACATTTTTTCTTCGTGTTTTTCATGTTTTTTTAGAAGCTTCTTACAATCTTCTTGAAACATTTCATTAATTACACGCTCTTTTTCTTTTATTTTCTCCAAAAGTCTTTCATTTTTTTGAATAAACCCTTCTATCTTTTGTATTTTTCGATTCCATTCTTCGATTCTTTCAGGTGAAAATGTATGAGAAGATAGCATACCAATACGAATGCGCTCGTTTGTTTGTATCACTTTACTTCGTGACTTGAAAACATACAAATCATACGCTTTTTTTTCTTCTAAAGTTCGTTTCTGTGCCGTTAATTCGTATACCTCTTTTAAAACTTGTTCTTTCTCTTGGTTCATTTGTAGTTTTATAATGTCATACTGCTTTTCATTCACCTATTTTTTTACCCTCCTCTATTATACATTCCTTATATCCTATTATATAGTTTTTTCATAAAAAAATCTGTGAAATATTCAAAAATGTAATAATGATTTGCAATAAAATTATGCTTCCATATGTAGAGGATCTCACTGCCCAAAATAGCAAGATAAAAAAGACCTCAATATTGAGGTCTTTATTCAACATGATACATATGTTGAATTGTATCGGCAAAACGATAGCTTTCCGTTCGACCCTGTTTTAAAAACATATTAATACCTTCTATTTTATCTTTACATGTAAAAATATAAGCATTTTCTTCATTTTCTTGAATTGTCCCCAGTTTAAAATACAACTCATTTTCTTTGTATATCGATAATGTTTTTCTTAATTCATTTGCAAGCTGCCAATGTTCTGGTGTAACAATCTCTTCCATAATCCGACTTACAGAATCTAACACAGAAATCGCTGGATAATGATTTAATGTAGCTAAATCACGTGTTAACACAATATGTCCATCTAAAATTCCCCGTGCTAAGTCTGGTACTGGACCATTTAAATCGTCTCCGTCAACAAGAACTGTATAAATACCCGTAATAGAGCCTATTTTCGTTTTCCCAGAACGTTCAAGTAATTTTTTCATATAGCTTTCCATTAAAAGTGTTTTCCCGCCAATCGGCAATTCTTTCACCGCAATGTCAACACTTCTTCTTGCATCAGCAAAACGAGTCACAGAATCCATCATTAAAAGAACATTATTTCCTTGATCACGGAAATATTCTGCAATAGAAGTTGCTAGCTTTGCAGCACGAAGTTGCATAAGATGGCTTTCATCAGAAGTTGCTACAACAACAACACTTTTCTTCATGCCTTCTTCGCCTAATTCTTTTCGAATAAAGTCTTTTACTTCACGACCTCGTTCACCAACTAAACTAATGACATTAATGTCAGCTTTCGCATTTTTCGCAATCATACCAAGCAGTGTTGATTTTCCGACACCTGAACCTGCAAAAATACCAATTTTTTGGCCAATTCCAATCGTCAGCATTCCATCAATCGATTTAATTCCTGTCTCAAACACTTCTGTAATTTCTTCACGTTCAAACGCATGAATTGGCGGTGCATCCAGCTTTATTTTTTGTAATGGCACAGTTACTTCTCGTTCGTTTATGATTTCGCCATTTGCGCTTAACACTTTTCCAAGTAAATGCTTTCCACGCGGTACAACAACGTCTTCACTAATGAGCGTAACGGCATCACCATAACATACTTTTTCTGTTTGTTCGAATGGCAACAACATATTGTTTTCTTTTTCAATCGCAATCACTTCGCATAAGACGTTATGTTCCCCAACGTGACAAACATCACCAATTTTTGCTTTCGGTCCTTTTGAAACAAAAAATTGTTCTTGTACACTATGTACTTTCCCTTTTTGAATATAGAACGGCACTTCAATAAACTCATTCCATCTTTCATGTTCTGTTACAAGACGCTCTTTCATACTTTCTGTCCCTCAAATAATTGCTTTTCTTCCCATTGCTGGCGTAGTTTTTCAAAAATTGGACTGAACTTAAATTCGAAAAACTCTTTTTCCTCTTCTAAAATAAACTCACCAAACTGTAGAGAAAAGTCATATTTCCACTCAACAAGTTCAAGAAGCCAGTATTCTTTTGCTGTCACCTTTTCCTGTTCAATTTGTTCAAATGTTTCCGGATGAACCGTTATAATAAGTTTTTCAAACGATGTTGGTAATGTTTGAACGATTCCTTTTAAAATTGGTAATAGTTCCATTTGCCGCATATCGATCGCTTGATTGACAATTTTTTGTGCAAGCTGCAGTGATTGATCCCAAAGCAATTCTGACCATTCAACGGCCATTTCCTTCTGCTCTTCAAGCAATACCTTGCGATCGGCTTCCAATTGTTTTCGATGCTCTTCTTGTAATAAGCTAAACTGTTCTCGCTCTTGCTGAAGTCTTATTTTCTCTTTTTCTAGCTCTTTTTCCATATGTTGAACCTTAAGCATTTGTAATTGTAATTGTTCCTGTTGTGCAAGCAATTCTTCCTTAGCCGCGCTTATTTTTGTTACTTCTTCCATATTTTCTTCTGACAATATGATTTCTTCTGGAAATTGTAACTCATACGTTTCATGTGAAAAAGAAACAGAATTCTTAGGAATTCTGTTTTTAAATAAGGACATCTTCTTCACCTCTTTGAACAACGATTCGTCCTTCTTTTTCTAGCTTTTTCACCGTACTTGTAATCGTTTGCTGTGCTTTTTCAGCATCTGTCACTTTTAATGGACCAATGCCATCTAGCTCTTCTAAAATCATATCTTTACGGTTACTAGACATACAAGTAAAGAATTTCTCTTTAATTTCTTCTTTTGCAATTTTCAATGCTTTTGCAATGAGTCCATTATCAGTAATTTCTTCTAGTACGCGGCGCATTGCTATATCATCAAGACGCAGTAAGTCTTCGAAGACAAACATGTTTTCTTTAATCTTTTCAGATAGTTCATAATCAATATCATCTAACTTTTCAAACACTGCTTTCTCTACACCACGAGAAACATTGTTTAAAATATTTACAATTGTTTTTAATCCATCTGTTTTGTTAATCGCACTAAACGCCATCATGTTTAATTTCGATTTTAATAAATCACCAATTTGTGCAATTAAGTCACTATCAACTTGTTCAAGCTTTGCAATTCCCATAACCGTTTCCACTCTTTTATAATCTGGCAATCTTTCAATTAATCTTGAAGCAAGCTGCGGTTTTATATACGACGCAATAATTGCAATTGTCTGTGGTGACTCATCATTTAACACTGTCAATAATGGCTCTAAATCCGTCAGTGAGTTGAGAAACTCAAATGGATTATCTTTATTGTACCATAAGTCTTCTAATAGCTTCTCCAACTCTTCTTCCCGCATATTTTTGAAAATACGACGAATATATTCTTTATCCGGCGTAACTAAATTCAATTCTTTCACGTTTAATTCATATAAAAATTCTCCTAATACGTTTTCTAACGTTTCAGGATTATACATACGAAACTTTGCAATTTCTCGAAGCAGTACCTCTTTTTCCTCTTCATTCATATATTCAATAATTTTTGTTGCCACATCTTCTTCTAACATACGAACTAGTATGGCGGCTTTTTCTTTTGAAGAGATTCCTTCTATCATAACTTATGTCCCTCACTGTCCGTTTAACCATTTTTTAATAACTTTTGCAGTACCTTCAGTATGTTCTCTTGTCACTTGTTGTACTTCTTGATCTAAAGATGTTCCTTTCGATTCTGGTTCTTCTATCTCTTGATCAAACAACACATCCTCTTCAACTGTCGCAGCTTCTTCGCTTATTTCCGGATCAAATTCTGGAATAAACTGTTCTTCCTGTTTTTTCTTGCGCTTCGCTAAGAAATACCATAAAACACCGCCTACTAATAATAGGCCAACTGCAACGCCTCCAATGATCCACCAATTGAAGCTACTTTCTGGTTCAGGTTTTGCTTCTGTTTTCTTCGGTTCATCAAATTGTACAGTTACGATATTAACTTGGCCATTTGCAAAGTTTCCATTTTGATCCGCCTGCAGTCCTGCCGCTGTGCCAATTGCTTGTTTAAAAGCATTAATATCAATGTTTCGCTGTGTTAATGTTTTGTTATCTACCCAAACTACGATATTCGTTTTTGTTAATTCTGGGTGTTTCTTAACTGTTTCAACCGTTTTATCAATTTCATAGTTTTCAATTTTATTTCCACTATTTTGATCATACACAACTTTTCCATTTTGCGGATTCGTCGTTCCGTAATTTGGAACTTGACCATTTGCTGTAATTCCTGCACTTTGTTGTGCTGCGCCTTCTTGTGCTGTTGATTTCTCTTGTTGATCTTGTTTACTGCGAAGTACACCTTTATCTCCGTATTTTTCAGATTGTCTTGTGACTTCGTCATAGTTTACAGCTACTTTTGCATTGACTTTAAATTCATCTAACTTAAACATAGACGTTAATGTTGAATCAATGTCTTGCTTTAATCTATCTTCAATTTTTTGTTGTAATTCTAGTTCTTTTTCATAAGAAGATGAACCCATATTTTTTGATTCACTTGCACCTTTTGATATAATGCCTTTTTGGCTATCAATCACGCTCACTTCTTCCGCTTTCACACCTGGAACAGCAGCGCTAATCATAGATTGAATGCCCATAATTTGGTCTTCTGTTAATGTTTGTCCTCTTTTCACACCAATTGTCACAGCTGCTGTCCCTTTTTCCTTCGCTTCATCAAAAATTGTTTCTTTTTCTGGCAAAGTAATTTGGACATTAGCACTTTCAATTGTCGCAAAGTTCCTTACAATATCCTGCTCTAATTGCTTCTTTGTTCCAACAAGCTGCTTCATCTTTTTGTCTTGCTCACTAGAACCTAGAGAACTTTCAAGCAAAATATCTTCCCCGCTTTTTGAG
Organism: Bacillus sp. S10(2024); assembly: GCF_050473865.1. Classification (NCBI taxonomy): domain Bacteria; kingdom Bacillati; phylum Bacillota; class Bacilli; order Caryophanales; family Bacillaceae; genus Bacillus; species Bacillus sp. S10(2024). The sequence goes on from NZ_JBFLUR010000002.1 coordinate 1,900,785, forward strand.
TTGAACGGTAAACCCATTCCTGTCATTTCTTTTCGAATCATTGTGGCATCTTTCTTTAAAACACCAATCGATCCGTCTTGATTTAGCTTATAGTCAACTCCTAGCTTTGATAATTCAACAGTAATGTCCTGTTTATCTTTATCGCTTAAATTTTGATAAACAACAACATACTTATCAGGCAAAGTGTAATATAGCAATCCAGCTGTAACAATGGCCAAAAGAGCGGCTCCAATCACCATCTTATGCCACATTTTTAACGACTGGAAAAGGCTTTTTATTTTTTCCATTTCACACACATCCGTCCATATCTCTAAATTTGCATACTCATAAGCTGTTTATAATTTTCAATAAGATTATCTCGAACAACAGCTGCTGTTTTCATTTGTGATTCTGCCTTTTTTTGTTGAATAAGCACTTCATGTGTATCCCCTACACCTTTTGTAAGTAAATCGTATACTGCCGTTTGGGCATTATTTTGTGTTTGATTCATTTCTTCCAATAAATTAATAAACTTTTTCCCCTCCACTGGTGTAGAAGAATTTTTCGGTGCTGCCAGCGATTGAATCCCGCTAAATGGCTGCGTATTAACAAGTGGCTGAATTTTCATATTCCCGCTTCCTTTCTGTCTCTTAACCTTTTCCGATTTCTAAATCTTTATCAAGCATTTTTTTATTCGCATTAAGTACACTTGTATTTGCTTCATACATTTTTTGTGCAACCATTACGTTTGTCATTTCGGCTGTCAAATCAATATTGGGATAGCGTACATACCCCTCTGCATTTGCCTGTGGATGCGAAGGATCATAAACAAGGTTCTCATTTGGATCCGTCTCAATAGAAGATATTTTCACCCCTGTATCCGGTTCTTTTTGCAGCATACTTGCAAAACTATTATTTTGTTCTAACACAACACTGCGACGATGATACGGGCCTCCATTAGGTCCATTCGTCGTATTTGCGTTCACGATGTTATCAGAAGTAACTTCCATCCATTTCTTTGCTGCTGTCAATCCAGATCCACTAGCATTAATTGCCTGAAACATGTATTTCCCCTCTTTCTTTAACGTCCTCTAGCTGCTTGATTAATTGCATATTCCGTATTAATCGCATTAATAGATATGCCATATAGCTGATTCGTTTTCACAAGATCAATCATTTCTTTCGTCATATCAACACTATTTCCATCTTCTTTATCAGATAAAGTATTTGTTCTAATTTTTGCATATGTATTCGATTCATTTGCTAGCGGTAAGTGCATTGGATTCGTTTGATACATTTGGCTATTTGTTTGCAAATCTAGTTCATTTTTTTTATACAATTCATTACTACCTGTAAGCTGCTCAGAAAAATCAACTTCTTGCGCTTTAAATCCAGGCGTATTCGCATTTGAAATATTATTTGAAACGGCATTTCGCTTTGTCACTAAATAATTCATATAATGACCCACACTACTAATAAAATCTGGCATACTTCCACCCTCTTCCATCGATTCATTTTTATATTTAGATTTAATATACATCTATTTATTTAAATACCGCTTTATTAAGTATCTTTTAATATTTTATGTCATTTTCACAATATTGTCTTTAAAAAAATAAAAAAAAATAAAAAAAATGAACATTTCTTTCACGCTATATTCTTTTAATACGAATTTTTTTATAAAATTAAGTACCTTTTGAAAGAAAACAAAAGAAAAAGCGATGATCCTTCCGAATACGATCGCTTCTCCTTTATATATGAAAATCTTAATACTTGCCGTAGTATGAATTTGCTTTCATTCTTCCATCGTTTACCAAAATCATTTCTTCCAAAGTACACTGTTTATAGTGAATTTGTTCTGCCGCCTTGGTAATAAGTGGAGTTACTTCATTTGCTACTTGAAGACGCATCGCCTTATCTAATGTAATAAACCATGTATTAAACTCTTTCATTCTCACGTTTAATTCCTCTTCTGACACAATGACTTCATATGTATCGTTAAAAGAACTTACAAATTTATTATATGCTTCACTGTTCATTTTCTAGCGCCCCGCGGTATCCTTCAATTAAATCTTGTAGTACTTGAACAACCGCGTCTGTATTTTTTGCTTCACGTGCTATCTGCATTGTTTGAATTTGCTTACTAATCCAGTCATATAATGAATATAAGTTGTCATATAAATCTTTACTAATGTCCGGATTTAACTGCAACTTTAATTCATCAAAAATACGTTCTAATTTATCTAATACTTCATCTGCTTCTTGAAAATGAAAATCATTTAGTAATCCTTCTGCTTTACGAAACTCAACAATACATCTTTCATAAATAAAGATTGTATTTTTAATTGGATTACTCGTCATAATGTCATTTTGCATATATCTTTGCCACGCTTGCATACTATTAACTCCTTCTATTTCCTTTAATCCTCATTCTTTTGTTTCGTCATTGCTTGGATAGATTTTAATTGATAATTCAGCATAGATAGTTGCTGTTCTAATTTTGAATATTTATCAACAATCGATTCTTGTTTTTGCTTATTTTGTAAATCAATATCTTGAATTTTTCGGTCTAATTTAGTGATTTGCTCATCAAGCACTTTTACATGATCTCCAATTATACCTTGATCACCAAATATTTTGTCGAGCTTAGCTTCCATTTGTTTCCCGATTCCATCTGCTCCAAAGAAAAATTGTTTTGCTGCTTCTGAATCTTCTTTTAAAGCTTGTGTTAATTTTGTCTCATCAACTTTCATCGTACCATCTTTATTCATTTCAATACCAAACGAGAATAAGTACTTTCCATCTTTCGCAAACGTCACCGCGTCATTCATCGCTTGTCGAATCGTTTGCATAATAGTTTGTCCTTGAAGTGAACCTCCTTTTCCACCATACAAATCCATTGTAGAAACAGTTTTATTATAATCTGATACCATTTTTTTTATTATATCTGCAGAGTCTTTTATATTAGAATCTTCCACCGTAAATTTAATAGGCTGATTTAATGGAGTTACTTTTTCTAAATGAATTGTTACACCTGGAAGCTTGTCTACTGTATTAGATTCACTCGTTTCTTCTATACCATTAATAGTATATATCGAATTTTTCGCAGGGTTTATTTCGTTCATTGCCGTCGTACCATCTACTTTTGTTATCAAAAACCCACTGTTTTTCAGAAAATTATTTGCCCCATCTTCTAGTGTAATCGCCCCACTTGTACCTTCTTTTGTTGAAGATACAAAAATTTTATCTCCAAGTGTATAAGCTGATACACCATAACCCCCATTATTTATTTTATTAATCATATCTTTATATGTCATATCAACTGTAAGTTGCATTTCTTTTCCGTTAATTTTAATCGTTTCATCTACGCCAATTTTCGCATTAAGATCAGCAATTGTCCCACTTGCAATTTGATGACGTTCTGCTAATTGTTTTACTTCGATATTAAACGTTCCTGTAATAGCGGATTCGTTTGCTTGGATACTCACATATCCATCTTGTGATAAATTCACATTTTTTTGGTTTCCCTTAAAAGCTGCTAAGTCTTTAAAAGTTTGAACAAATGGTTTAAATTGTGTTTTTAAACTACTATACACATCTCTTTCATCTGCTAATGGTTTTTTTTGGTTATTATAAGGCGTTTTCCTCATTTCTAATGTTTGCAATTCAAGTTGTACTAATTGTGACGTATCAATTAAGTTATCACCTAAATTCCAAATTTGTTGACCTCCACCAATACCTGTAATTGTTCCTGCCATTCTCTCTCACTCCTCATTTTTTACATATAATCTAAAATACTTATTTTACTCATTGTACTTACAGCTTTTAATGTTGCTTCATACGTTGCGTTAATATATGATAAGTCAGAAATAGCGGCTGCTAAGTCAACATCTTCAATTTCTTTTTTATTTTCTTGTAGTGCCATATTTTGTTCATTTAAAATGTCGTTAAATGCATCTAATGTATTCATTGTCGAACCAACTTCTGTCGTACGATTTAACACGTTACCTAAGTTATCTTTATTTTGCTGCATTAATGGTTCTAACGCCTTTTGATCACCACTTAGCATTGCATCTTTCATTTTCACTAACGTTTGAATTGTTGGTGTGAATAAGTCTTTTCCATTTCGAAATACTTTCACCTCGTATCCATCATTCAATGTCCATGTAACATCATTTGCTCCACCTTGGTAAGTACCATCGTCAGCAAATGGCGGCTGCTGTGCACCTTCACCACCAAATATGTAACGGCCTTCTTCTTTTGTGTTTGCTAAATACACAACTTGTTTCAATATTTGATCTACTTCTGCTCCAATTGCTTTCAACTCGTTCGGTCCATTTGTTCCATTTAACGCCTGAACGGTAAGTTCATTTATTCGTGATAAAGATTTATAAACACCTTTTAAAGTACTTTCCGTTTGCGTTAAGACATTTTTAGAGTCTGTTAAATCTTTTTTCATTTGCTCAATGTTTGCTAAAGAATGGTTAATTGCAAATGATTTACTTGCAGCAAGCGGGTCTTCACTCATGTGAATGTTTTTCTTACCAGATGTCACCTGATTACGATGATACACTTGCTGCGTACTTAACCGCATTAATTGGTCCTTTGCCCAGTTCGCATTTTGAAATGTTGCTACTCTCATAAAATCTCCCTTTCTATTTTCTTAAACAAACAGTAACTATTCTATTCGTTTAAGGTATATTACTTCTATTCACCATGATATTTAAATATTCTTCTTTCTTCCTATAAGTCGCCGATACATAGAGCAAAACATGACCGCTACTTGCTTTCTCCTTTTGTTTTAAACTTTGCATGTGGCAGGAAAACACCCTGAGCGCTTCTATGCGCAGTCAGATGCTCTCGTCCACCTAAAAAAAGAAGGTTTTCTGTCAGTTTTTTAACTCATATGTAAGCGATGTTTAATCATGGTGGATAGAGTTTTATCTATCTTATAATTGAAAACAAACTATCAAATACTTCGTTCATCGTGTTAATTGCCTTTGAATTCGCAACGAAATATTTTTGATAAGTCATCAAATTGACCATCTCTTCATCCATATTAACGCCTTCTAAACTTGTTTTTTCTTGCTCAATTCCATTTAATAAATCTTCATGAATCGTTTTATAGTCTCCCGATGCATTCGTATCTGTTGCAACTTGAACAACCATTTTATCTAGCGACTGCTTGTGCGTAAGTCCGTCAGCATACTGCATATCTCCTACTCCTGCAAGTTGATTTGCAGTATCAACAGAAATTTTCATTTTGGAAATATCTTTTTCAAAGTCTGGATTCAAGTGCATATCTTTCGCATTCGTTCCAACAAAGAAATCTTTATTCATTACAGTATTTACTTTGTCTTTTAAAGAACCCATTAGTTTATTTAAGTGATCTTGATATCCTGCGATTGTATTCTTTGCATCAATAGCTGCTTGAATTGTACCACCTTGAAACTGCATTTCTTTTCCGGAAATTAAAACAGATATATTGTTATTCATTGTATTTACTTGCAATGGATTCGTATCTTGTCCACTCACAATTAACATCCCATCAATTCTAACACTCGCGATATTCGGATTAGTAGATTCGTATGACACTTCAACATTCGCATATTGCGACATCTCTGAAATAATTCGGTCTCGTTCATCAAGCAATTGATTTGGGGCATGCTCTCCCGCTTGACCAATTTTTTTATTTGCCTCTGCTAAACTGCTCTGTAATCGATTAAATTCCTTTACATGTTGCAATGCATCTGTTCCTACTTGTGATTCTGCTTGTTCGAAATTTTTGGCAAGACGATTTAGTTGATTGGTAAATTTATTTGTTTCGGCAATTAACGTGTTGTAATAATTAGGTTGATCAGGATTTTTCGCGACTTCTCGAAATCCATTAAAAAAATTATCCATTAAACTTGATAATGAATTTTCATTTGTAGAACCTACCATTGTTTCGACCTGTGATAAAGTTGAATTCATATATGAGTAATAAGATACTTGTGATGATTGTTGATTATATTGCTGTGTCTTCACTTCATCTGTTACACGATCTACACTTACAGTCCTTACACCATAACCAATCCGTTGTTCAGGTGTATAACCTTGACTGCCCCCAATAGCGCTATAATTCACAACTTGTCGAACATAACCTGGTGAATGTATGTTAGAAAGGTTTTGCTTAGTTGTTTGTATTCCTACTTGTGCCGCTAACATTCCCGACAACGAAGTATTATAATCAGTTAATCTCATTTTTTCACTTCTCCCTTATCTACAATAACTCATTCATAAAAATTTGCGAATTTTGATTCTTCTCGATGTTAAATTCGGAAACGGAATCCACAATACCTTCTGTAATTTTTAATAATACGTTTAAGTAATATTGATTTTTTAAAAGCATCGTTTTTATATTCTCTTCTATGAATGCCACTGTTTTTTGTAATTCTTCTATTTTACTAATTTCCTCTTCTGAAAAATAGGAAAATAAAGAACGGACTCTTATTGAGCTTGCGCCTTTTTCTTTACAATAATTCTCTACTGTTTCTTGAAAATAAAGTGATAACTGTTTTGCTTGCTCAATATACTGAAGCTGTTTCACATGTAAGGATTGTACGTTTTCTATTTTTTTCTGCTGTAAGCACTCAAAAATTTGGTCTCCAAGCATACCAATATTTTCATATACATCCTTAATTTTCACAAGCTGTTCATATAAGTTTGTGTACATAGTATCACCTCCTTCTTACAACACTAAATTAACAATTAAACCATGAATTTCTCCAATTTGGTTTAATATTTCTAAATGTCCAGTCTTTGTGTTTACTAAATTCATAATGTCTTCTAAGTCATTTAATTCATTTTCGACCTGTTTTACAACCGTCATTTTTTGCGAATAACCATAACGTGGATGACGTGCTAATACATCTTTATACTGCATTAAATTATCGACATAGAAATTCAAAAATGACTTTACTGTACTTTTATATTCCATAATGTTATCCAACGTTAGTTCCTGTTCAATTTTTTCTTTTATTTCACCAATATTATCGACAAATACCCCCATTTCCTCAAGTAATTTTTCTTTTTTCGGATCAGCATGTAAGTTATTCAGAAAAGAAGGACCGAACTGCCCCTTTGCTTCCTTTTGAATTGGTACAGGAGTTGGCATATGCGATAAAGCCAGATTGTTTGGTACAAAACGTAACATATTTATCACCTATTTAAATTTTTATCATTATTTACATCGTAAAATCTATCTATTCATAATTATACTCTGTTAAACGATAATTTGCAGTTATTTTTTTCGGAAGATATGTTACAATTTACGATGAGGTGGCAGATTTTTATGAATATATTTCTTTGTGGTTCCAATCAATTAACAAATTTAGATCAAGCAGAAATAAAAAACTTCTTATCTGAATATGCTTATAAACATCAGATCTATGTACTATGCTATAAATCTATTGAAAATGAAGTACTTCGATTTTTTGTTGAAAACGAGCGTCTTGCTCCTAATTTATCGCTATACACATTACAACCATTACATTTGTTATCAGATGAATTCCAAGACATTGTGGCGTATTTGAAAGTACAAGGAGCGCGATTTTCTTCTTTTAATCATCCAAGTGAATCAATTTATCGTTCGGAGTATAAGTTTTTCGTAAAGCAAATCATTGAAGAAACAGATTTAGTACTTTGTTTCTATAATGGCGATAAACATACGTCAGTCATTCCAGTGGATGTTGCAAAAGAAGCCGGAACAAATGCTGTTATTTTTGATTTACCCGGTCTCGAAAATGAGCAATCCAGAAAAAATTTCGAACAAAAAATGCGCATGATGTAATTCTAGTGCTCAAAAATGAAATACTGGAGCTAACCATCTTTAACGTTTATAAATTCTTTTTAAATAAACCTTCTATCAGAAGAATTGATAGAAGGTTTTACTAAACACACTCTATTTACCTTTGAATATCAAAAAAGGAGGGTGCACAATAGAAAAGATTGTGCTTATACCATGACTCTACTAGAACAGGACTATACCTATTTTATTACACAATTTAAGCAATATTTCAATATCGATATTTCATTATATAAACAAGATAGGATGAAAAGAAGAATCGATTCTTTCATTTTGCGAAGAGGTCACGAAAACTACTCTCAATTCATTCGTGAACTACAAAGTAATCCCCACCTATTCGCTATGTTTATTGATCATTTAACAATTAACGTTTCTGAATTTTACCGAAATCGTGAAAGATGGGATGCTCTTGCGACAAAAGTATTGCCAAAACTCATTCAGCAAAATAACGGGAAATTAAAAATGTGGAGTGCCGCCTGTGCAGCCGGTGAAGAACCCTATACGTTATCTATTATTCTTTCACAAATTTTATCAAAATATCGCTTTGAAATTCTGGCTACCGATCTCGATCCAAACATTTTAGAAAAAGCAAAATGCGGCACATATTATGATCGTTCTTTAAAAGAAGTATCTAGCGATATAAAACAAGCATACTTTACAAAAAAAGACGAAGTATATCACATTCAACCAGATATTAAACAACCAATTTCATTTAAGCAGCATGACTTATTGTTACAATCATTCGAGACAAATTTCGACTTAATTATTTGCCGGAACGTTATGATTTATTTTACAGAGGAAGCACGCGCACAAATTTATGAGAAATTCAGTCGTTCTTTAAAGAAAGGCGGCGTATTATTTGTTGGTAGTACAGAACAAATTTTAACTCCTGAACGCTATCACTTACAGCGTTTTGATACCTTTTTCTATGAAAAAATATAAAGTGAAACTGCCCACAATTAGCATAAGAAAAACCAATGGAAAAGGTCGCCATTCATGATGAAAGCGACCTTTTCTATTGGTTCCAATTTTACCTCTGTACTACATATATACAAATCACACAAATGAGTAGAAAAAAGATCGCAATCGGCCATTTATGTTCCTTCACTAATTGTTTCATCTGTTGCGATAACTGCGTCATACTCATTTCAGCTAATGCCCGCAACGTACCAACATCACGTTCCTGCGTAACTGCATGTGATACACTATCATTCGAGACTTTTGCCATATAAGTTGTTATCGTTTGAATAACCATCTCTATTTTAGAAAAATCTTGCCCTAGCATATGAGTAAGCGCAACCACATCTAGTAAAGGTATCATCATTTGTTTTCCGTGCTGCAGAAAAGAGACTGGCAGTTCAATAAAATCGTAGGTTCCATCTAATAAAGGAATTTGCCGAACATGTATATTTTTCACAAGCTCCTGCACGTTTTTTAATATTTCTTGATACATTTGCTCATTTTGTCCATTTTTCTCCTCTAATAAGTTTGGGAGTTGCTGCAACAATTGTAAGACTGACTTTAATTCATTTAAAATCGTATGCACGGCAACTTCTCCATCATGAACATTTGATAATATAATTCCAATCTGTTCTCCTTTTGTAACAATATGATGATCAATAGCAAAAGAAATTGCATTTTTTTGTTTTTCTATAGTTATTTCCTTTTTATCGAAATTGGAAGGCTGTTGTAATGGTTCAAGCGTTTTTTTTCCTATTGTAACTCGATTGATTTCCATACACACGCCTCCTTTTTATAGCATTCCAGCTTTTTTTTACATTTCATGAAAACGAACATCAGTAAAAACTAAAAAATCTTACTGATGTTCGTTTCATGTTATGAACCCCACTCTTTATTACCTTTTAATATAAAAAACAATAAAAATCCTCCAGATATAATAGCAAATAAATCCGACGGATGTACTCCATTCGTTGAATTCTTTTCTTCTTTTTTTCCCTCAGCATGTTCTTTCTTTTTCTCGGCTGCTTCTTTATTATGCGCCACTTTTGATTTCTCTTTCGCCTCTACCACTTGATCAAAATTAATATCCTGCGGCTTTTGCTTTGAAGGTTCTGTTATTGTAATAACTGCCTCTCGCGAAAAGGTTTCTTCTTGCGGCTTTTGCTCTTTCGGTTCTTCTTTTTGCGAATCGGTTTCTTCTTGTTTCATAGTTTCTTCTTGTTTCGCAGTTTCTTCTTGTTTCGCAGTTTCTTCTTGTTTCGCAGTTTCTTCTTGTTTCGCAGTTTCTGCTACCGCTGAAACTACATAATTACTTTCTGTTACGCTTTTATTTCCAGCTGCATCAACTAGTTCAATCATAATTTTGTACGTACCAGTCGGTATCGTCTCAGTAAATTCATACTTTCCTATCCAACTGTCTTCTTTTTTCTCATATTGAAGTGGAAAAGTAAAATTAGCATCTTCTCCCTCTATTCGAACTACAGTTTGTTTAACTGAGGATTCCACATCTTTTGCCTTAACACGAATGATCAGCGGTTCACCATTCTTCATTTCAATTGTGCCCTCTGCATGATCCAAAACGATAATGTCCTCCACCTTTGATCCTTCTTTATCAGGCAGAGGTTCTTTATTTTCAATCTGCATAAGATCTATTTTTTGTTCTATAGGTTCACCATCACTACTCATTAGGACATCAAGTTGCCAAGTTCCTTCTAAATCATACGGAGTAACTGTATAATCCGCATCCCACTTTTTCATCTCTGCATCATATGAAAAAGATAACTGTCGTTCTTGTTCGTATTGTTGTTCTGTTTTGGACAACCGAAGCCACCCTAATAATTTTGAGTTACTTAATTCTTTATTTTGATCACTTAATTCTTTCTGATTGATAGTGATATGCACAGTTTGTCCAACAACAACTTTTGTTGGATTTACAGTAACACGTCCTACCTCTGTGTTCACACTATATTCTTCTACTTTTTCATCCTTTTCTTGTTTCGCAGCAGAAGAACTCTCAGTTGTTTCTGCTCTGTTATGCATAGGAAAGAATATAAGTAGCTGTAAAACGATCCAGACGCTGAGAAAACACCTTATATTTTTCATTTCAAACTCCTACATGATGAATTACAGCTCTTTGATTACCTTCACTCCAAAGAAACCGTCCACATTTACAAGTTCTCCGTAAGCTATTAACACATCATTTACATAAATTTGGATTGGCTCCTCAATATTTTCATCTAGTAGCACCGTTTCATTTTCTTGTAGATTTAAAATCTCTTCAATCGTTTTCATCGTATTACCAAATATAAACTTCATATTCACTTCTACATTTTGTAATATATTCGATTCTATATGTGTGTTAGCTTGAACATTTGTATTAGTAGAAACTTCTTGCAGCTGTACAGACTGTACCTTAGGCTCTTCTTTTATTAAAGACACCTCTTCTTGCTTCACTTCGATTACTTCCTCTTCTACTGGCGGAAGTAATCGTTTTACCATTTCCTTTGCTTCAGGTATTGACAAAATTTGATACAATTTCGAATGTACTAAATTGCCAATTTCAAGTTGAAACGTAATTTGGACGATTTCATCCATTTTACTTGCTGTACCCCTATTCTCCATTTCTTCGTGAAGAGTAACAAATTTAACTGTTGGCGGTGAAATATCCATTTTCTCTGTGAACATTTCGGACATCGCTGTCGCTGCATGCCCCATCATTTGGTTCATAATTTCTTTCACACCGCTTAATTCCAATTCAGTTAATTCTTGCTCTGGATCAATTTCACCAGTTCCCATCATCATTAAATCTACCATCGTTAAAGCAACCTCTTTTGAAAATACAAATATATTTTCATGTTGTAATCCTTCAACGAAGTCTACATTTAAAATAACAAACGGAATTGGTACATCTTCATACTGGCGAATATTAATCATTTCCACATTTGGTGTACTAATATTTACAGGTTGATTCAGCAAGGTCGATAAAACAGTAGAAGCTGAACCTATTGATATATTAGCAATTTCCCCAAGCACATCTTTCTCTTCTTGTGTTAATACTTCTGCTGCCGGAGCCTCTTTTTCTTCTTCATTTCCCGATAATTGCATAAGCTTGTCTATCATTTTCTTTGCACTGTCTATTGAGACAATCTGTACAAGCTTCGAATTTACTAAATCATCAATTTTTAAATCAAATGATACTTTGATAATCGCACCGCTATTATTATCATCTATAGAATTCATTTTCTCCATTTCTTCTATAAGTGTAACAAGTTGAATTGTCGGTGGAGACATATCTACAACATCTTGGAAAAATTCGGACATCGAAGTTGCTGCAAACCCCATCATTTGATTCATCGCTTCTTTAACAGCACTTAATTCTAATTCAGACAGTTCTTTTCCATCTTCAACTTCGCCCGTCCCCATCATCATTAAATCAGCAATTGCTAACGCAACATCTTGCTTAATAACAAGTAAATTTTCCATTTCAAGCCCTTTTGTAAAATGGATATTTAATACGACATGCGGAACTTCAACCTCGCTTGTATCATACAAATCTACTACTTCAATGCTTGGAGTCGTAATACTAACTTGGCGATTTAATAACGTCGACAATATTGTAGAAGCTGAGCCAAATGATATGTTTGCAATTTCTCCGAGAATATCACATTCTTGTTGTGTTAATAATTGCGAATTATTTTTCTCGTGTACAAGTGTATCACCGTCTCCTTGTCTATGTTGTTCAGACATTGGTTATCCCCCTTATATCAATCTTTCTCTATATCATCATTTCATTTTTTTATTTCAATATTTTAATGTTTATATAAAAATTAAATACAAAATTATAAAAGAAAACAACTATACTTCATACATTTTAACAGATTTATTATAAAAATAACTATTAATTATCACGTAACATTTTCATTAACGGGAGGGGGCATCATCCCCGCTAATATTTAATCCAATCTATTTGAACTTTATTGTCTATAGTTCACCATCTATATTCTCTACTAATATTACTGTAAAGAACTCTCTGTCCTCTATCTGATAATCTAAAACTCCTCAACCATATATATTGAGGAGTTTGTTCGTGTTATAAACCTTCTGGATTTAAAATGAGGACTACTCGTCCATCACCGAGAATCGTTGCACCAGAAAAATATGTTACACTATCAGCGAAAAAGTCCCCGAGTGATTTTAATACAATTTCCCTTTGACCAATAATCGTATTTACAATTAACCCGTAACTACGATGCGAATTACGAACAATTAAAACTGGCACCATTTGTCCCTCTGTAGCCAATGCATCTTCCAACGTCTTCTCACCGAAAATAACACTTAAATGCTTTACTTCTATAATTTGATTACGATAATTTAAAACATCTTTTTCTTTCAATGTTTGAATATCTTCTTTTCTAATCCGGATTGCTTCAACAATGTTACCAAGTGGTAAAGCATAGCGCGTTTCATTTGTCTGAACAAGCATGGATTGAATAATAGAAAGCGTTAACGGAAGCTCGATGCGAAACTTACTTCCTTTCCCTTCTTCTGATTCAATAATTACATGTCCACCTAAACTATTAATTGTATGTTTCACAACATCTAATCCTACCCCGCGGCCAGATAGATCAGAAATAACTTCTGCTGTACTAAATCCAGGTGCAAGAATAAGTTCATATATTTCACGATCTGTTAACTTATTTGCTTCCGCTTCTGTAATAACACCATTTTGAATCGCTTTTTTCAGTACTCTTCCTTTATTAATACCATTACCATCATCAGTGATTTGAATGACAACATGATTGCCGCTATGAAACGCCTCTAATTTAATTGTGCCTGTTTCGCTTTTCCCGGCATTACGTCTTACATCAACAGTTTCGATGCCATGATCGATTGCATTACGGATGATATGTACAAGCGGATCTCCAATTTCATCAATAACAATTTTATCTACTTCTGTATCTTCCCCCGTAATCTGTAAATCAATTTTCTTCCCAAGCTCTTTTGCAACCATACGTACCATACGTGGAAAACGATTAAAGACTGTTTCAATTGGAACCATTCGCATATTTAATAAAACATTTTGAATATCTTTTGAAATATCCCCTAATCGGTTTAAATGCTCGATTAACTCTTTATTTTGAATCGCTTCCGCTAATTCATCGATTCTTCCTCGTTCAATAACACTTTCTTCGAACATATTCATTAACCGTTCAATTTTTTCAAGTTGTACACGAATTGAACGATTTTCAACCTTCGTACTCTTATTTTTGGCTTGTGGCTTAGAAGGTTCCTTTACTGATACTTGTTGTAAAACTTCCACCTTATGCTCAACTGCTTGATTGTTCTTTATTTTCTTTACTTCTACTTTTTCAACTTCAGATACATGAAGTACAGCTTGCTTAATTTCTTCTTCACTGCAATCTGTTTCTATATGGACATGAAATTCAAAATCAAATGAGTCTGCTTCAATGTCTTCTACCGCTGGAACTGTTTTTGTAACTTCTCCAATGTTATTTAATGCTTCAATACACATGATTGCGCGTACGGCCTTTAGCATTGCCTGTTCCTGAATAGAAATATGTACAACGTAAGGTGCCTCATTATCAAATTGTTGCTCTAGGTCGTTATCCGTTAATTCTGCTGATTGTTCAGCATGAAGCAGTGCTTCTAATTTTTGTTTTGTACTCGTAACATCTATATTCCCCATGCCACCTTGTTGCACATCTGCGACCATTTTCTCTAAATTGTCAATACATTCAAAAATCACATCGATAATATCTGCATTTACAGCGATATTACCATGACGAATTTCATCTAATACATTTTCCATTTTATGTGTTAAATCCGCCATCTCTGTAAATCCCATACTAGCAGACATCCCTTTAAATGTATGCGCAGATCGAAAAATCTCTCCAACAACTTCCGTGTCTCCTGGGCTTTGTTCTAATGTGAGTACATTTTCATTTAATGCTTGCAAATGTTCTTCTGACTCTTCGAAAAAAATACTTAATAAGTCTGTTTGCATATCAATCCCCTACCTGTCCGTCCTGAAAACCTATAATTCAAGTATGTTAATTTGATGTTTCATAAACTAATAGAAAGGATACAAAAAGGAGACACCCTTTTTTATTACATATACAATCCCTTATGTTCTAGTTGGTGCCTCCAGTTATTATTTATGTTAATTTGTTGCTACTTTTGTTAATGCTTCTATTACACGATCTGCTTGGAAAGGTTTTACAATAAAATCTTTTGCTCCATTTTTAATCGCGTCTAACACCATACCTTGCTGTCCCATTGCGGAACAAATGACAACTTTTGCACTCGCATCAATTTTTATAATTTCCTGTAATGCTTCCAATCCATCCATTTCTGGCATTGTAATATCGAGTGTTACAATGTCTGGTTGCAACTCTTTAAACTTTTGAATTGCTTCAATTCCATTTTCAGCTTCGCCAATCACTTCAAAATCCGCGCTGCTTTTTAATAAATTCTTAATCATTGTTCTCATAAACATTGCATCATCTACAACTAAAATCTTATGTGCCATCGTTCTAATTCTCTCCTTCTATGTATAAGAATATCTTAATATTTAACGTTAACATTTTTTATTATACAATAAGATAGCAGTAAAATTTAAATATTTTTTTAAGAATACATGCATTTTTTATTATTTTTTTTTAAAACCGAACAAAAAAATGCAATAAAATTACATTTACTTCCAAATAATTACAAAATATCTTTTTTATATTTTAATAAGATAATTTTCTCAAATTGTCTAAAGAATCATTTCTAATAACTAATTGCAGCTAAACACGATGATAGAATGTCATAGACCGCTTCTAGCAATTGAATCAATTTTTCTAGACGTACAAATACTTATTCTGCCTAACTATATTCCTTTTATCTATTTATCCCAATATAATTATAAATTTGACACATTCTACTTTCGTATTAAGATTAAAATATATGGAGGGGAATTTATATGGAATATAATATCTTAAAAGTGATTGCACTAGCAGAAAAGCTAAAATATGAAATGCGGCACAGCTGGCTTTCTAACGGTCGTCAAGAGAGTGTAGCAGAGCATACATGGCGTATGTCACTCATGGCTATCCTCGTTCATCCTTATTTAGATAAAAAGGTAGACATAGAAAAATTACTTAAAATGGTAATTATCCACGATCTAGTCGAAGCTGAAGCTGGTGATATCCCTGCATTCGATACGATGAATAGTGAAGAATTACGACGAAAAAAACAAGAAAAAGAACTAGAAGCAATCCTAAATATTAAACATACACTCTCAGGCCCGCTTGGGGAAGAATTATATGGACTATGGATGGAGTTTGAAGAAAAAGAAACTTATGAAGCAAAAGTTGCAAATGCTTTAGATAAGCTAGAAGTAAAAATTCAGCACAATGAAGCAGACATCGACACGTGGCTTCCTATTGAACATAAAATGACATTCCAAGTTTCCCAGCATACAGATTTTGATTCCTTCTTATCAAAGTTGCAAAAGATTATTGAAAAAGATGGAGAACAAAAATTAATTGCTGCTGGGATCGATGTTGAGGCTTGTAAGCAGTAACAGTTTATACTTTAAAGATACCACACATATATTTTATAGAAGAAACCGCATGAACATTTTTCATGCGATTTCTTCTATATTACTATTCTCTTCTTTCATTATGGGGTCCCGCCAAATTTTGTACGCTAAGATATTTTCGCGAAATTAAAACCCTGATTTCTCTATACTAGGCAAAAGAATCAGGTTTTCTATATAGCCTTATTGTTTAACAGTTCCACCATCTCCAAATAATGTCATATTAAACTAACGCCCCCGACAGCTTATGCCGTTTTTTTGCAAACCCAATCAATTTTCAAAAGCATTTCCAGAAGAACCATCTAAAGGTTGCGAAGTTCTTTGTCAGAGAGCACATGGGCTTTGTTTGTTTTCATATGACCTTCTGTTTTAAACAGTTAACTAACTCCAAATTTTTTCTATTTGGACGACATGCTCAACACCGTGAAAAAATAAGTTTATTTTCTGTTCCTGAAAGCAGCCTTTGTATATTTTCCATATGCCTGAAAATAACTATAAACGCCATTAGGCACGCAAATATATAAAAATATAAGGTATTCTCAAAAACAGGAATAAATGAAATAGCCGCAACAAGCATTGTAGCACATATTGTACCTAAAGAAACATAACGGGTTAAAGCTACTATTATTACAAAAAAGCCAAGACATAAAAGAGCCATAACCCAGTCAACCATAAACAGCACAGCCACTGCTGTAAGTGCTCCCTTGCCCCCTTTAAACCCAAAATATACCGGCCAGTTATGCCCTATAACCGCTCCTGCACCTGCCGCTAAAAGACTTACGCAATCTTTAGCCTCTCCCGAATAAAAGTAAACACTAAGGAACAATCCTATAAAACAGGAAATTATCCCTTTTAATATATCTCCCGCAAGAACAAACACCGCAGCAGACTTCCCAAGTATCCTCAGAGTATTCGTAAGCCCAGCGTTTTTGCTTCCATGGCTTCTTATGTCCTTGCCGTATATTTTCCCTACAATCACCGCTGTATTCAGGCTGCCTAAAAGGTAGCCCAAAGCTAAGGCCGCAAAAATCTTTAAAATATCAATCATCACTCTTCTCCCTTCAATTTATTCTAATTTTCTTTTATTTCTCTACCAATACAGAGTTTTAGCATTGTCTTCCTCCAGAAAGATTTCCAATGAACTTTTACCTTTTTTATTCATGTTAAAAGGGCATCTACCATATTTATTCTATTGCATTGAACAATATCCTTTTCCACAAAACTGACCTTTAGTTTAAGTACAATTCTTTACAATCTCACTTCTTTATTAACATAAATATCCAATTTATCCCTATGAAGAAAGAACCGAAAACGAACGTTTAAGGAACTTCACTGGATTCTAATAAAACTAACTGAAATACGGTCAAAAATCAGTACCAAAGCTCAGTACTAAAAACAAAGTCCCCTATCAAATGCAAAATATCGTTTATGAAACCTTCTTAACGTACGGTGAAACCAAGTTTTTTTCCTTAAAAATTCCTTAGCGTACGAAATTCTCGTTTTGTTGACGGTACCCTAAAACAAATTGATGAAACAACCCTTTATCCTCTGGAAAAGATAAATGGATTCCTTCTATTTCACTCAAACTTTTCCAACTAATTTCATGAATTAAACCGTCCGGATTACATATTTCTGCTTTTCCGCCAATCACTTCTACTTCATAGTACACAATATGAACGTTATACCCATTGCTGTCACCAATTTTTTCATGTACCTTTTGAATGATTTGTACATCATATCCCGTTTCTTCTTTTACTTCACGAATACAGCACTGTTCAAATGTTTCATTTTCAAATTTCCCACCAGATGGAATAGACCATTTTAATTCCTCTTCTTTTACATCTGGTCGTCCTTGTAGTACCATTAATAAATTTCCATCTTCGTTTTTACATAATGCTGCTGCACCTTGAAAAACCTCCATTATTTCTCCCTCCTCTTAAAACAAAACCATATTCCCTGTTCGTTTTGCATGCTTTTCTGCCTTCCGAACGAGCAAATAAGATATAACTACCAACAAGGCTAACATACTAAATAACAAGCATAAGTTTGGGAATAAATCTATAACACTCTCTCCCTCCATCAATAGCGCGCGAAATATTTGCAGTACATATGTTAATGGAAACAATGCTGCCATTATTTTTCCCCATAAAGGCAACACAACAACAGGAATACGGACACCAGCAAAAAACTGCATTGGTTCTTCTAAAATTGTAAAGAGAATGCTCGCATCCCTTGAAAATAAAAAGATAGTGTTCAATATCCCTCCCCATACAACTGCTGAAATACATAACACAATAAAAGCAAGTGCAATATTTTCAACTGGTGGTACCTTCACATCATCAAGAAATAAGACAATGAGTATAGAGAAAACGGTAAACATCCATACACCTTCTATTAAATTTGCTCCCGCCCGGCAATACATCATCCATACGCGTGATACAGGTGTTAAAAAAATGAGCTCTAGTGTCCCATTTTGACGTTCCCATGACATTTGCCATGCTGATTGAACAAGACTCCAAAAGAAAACATAGCCGATATAACCTGTAATGAGAAAAAAGCTAATTTGCTTTGGATCCATCCATTTTGCCAGTGGACTACTATTTGATGTATCAAATGGTTTCACCGAAAAATAAGCAGTCGCAAATAATAATACAGGCCAAATGAATAAAGAGAAATAGACCATTTTGCTATGAAAATGATTACGATGACTCTTCTTCCACTCTGCAAAAAATATATTCACGCGCTCACCCCATTTGCAATTTGCAAGATTGCATCTTCTAATCTCGCTTTATGTGTTTCTAATTGTAGTATGCTAATTTGATGTTTTGCTAATAACGATAAAACTACCGTAGTCATATCGAAAGATGCTGTGAGTTCATAGCGCAGTCCATCCCCCATATGTTCCTTTACAAACTTTATTTCTCTTTTTCCGAAAGAACGCTCCAATTGTTCCGTTAATTCATTTGATAATACAGAAATCACAATTTCTAAATGATGCTCACGTACGATAGATTGTATAATTTCTTGAGGCGTTCCTTCATAAAGAAGACTTCCTTTTTCAATAATATAAAGACGATCGCAAAGCGCTTCTACTTCTTCAAGATAGTGACTTGTTAATAAGATTCCTTTATTCTGTTCTTTCGCTAATTTATAAACCATTTCTCTTAGTTTTTTCGCTACTGGTGCATCTAATCCTAATGTCGGCTCATCAAGAAATAAATAATCTGGATCATTGATGAGGCCTCTTGCAATTTGTAAGCGCTGTTTCATTCCCTTTGAATAGCGTTCAACAGGTGTATTAGCAACTTCTTCTAGCTCCACTTGCTTCAAAAGAAAATGAATGCGCTCTTCTAATTCTGCTCCTTTTAAGCCATACAGACTTCCAAAATACTGTAAATTTTCTGCCCCTGTTAAGCGCCAATATAGCATACGCTCCCCACCAGCAATCATATTAATTTTTTTCTTCACAAGAATATCCTGCTTTGTACTATCTGTTCCATCAATTTCAATGACACCTGAAGTCGGTTCAAGAAGCGTAGCTAACATTTTAATGGTTGTTGTTTTTCCAGCACCATTCACACCTAACAAACCGACAATTTCTCCTTTCTCAATCGTTAAATCTAACCCGTTCACTGCCTCAATTATTTTTCTTTTTTTGCGAAAAAAACCTATTTTTTCTTTTAATTCATAGCGTTTCACAAGCTGTTTCGCCCGTATCATCCAAATCTCCCCTATGCAAAATATTTTTCAATAACATACTTTTCCATTCGTTTTATGGCCATCACACCAATTACAAAGTAAACAACCCCTAATCCCAATAACCACATAAGATCAGATTGTATAGCAGTTACATTCCCGCCCTCGATCATACATAATCGAAATGCTGATAGGCCATGTGATAATGGCATGAACAAACTTATAGTCTGTAAAAACGCCGGAAGATAGCCTACCGGAAAAAATACTCCGCTAACAAGACTCATAAAAATAAACAACGTGTTTTGCGTTAAATATGTATCTCGAAAATAAAGCATGAAAGCTCCAAGCACCAATGCTTGCGCAAAAATTGAAAAAAAGAAAATAAGTAATAACAGTGATACAGCAGCGATATTCATTTCACGAAATTGCAATCCAAACAACAAACCAAACATAAAAATCGCAATAAATTCAAGTCCAACTCGAAGCATTCCTTGCACAGCTGCTCCTAAAAAATATCCTTGCCGCGATGATGGAGTTAACAACAGTACATCTAGCGTTCCCTCACGTAATTCTGTAATTAACGTTCGACTCACAATCATTAATAAAGAAACGGCAAACGAATAAAAAACAGCACCTAATATAACGTAGGAAAGATAATCATCTGTTTTTCCTAGTTTCATAAAGCTATCATTTAATTTTCCTTGGAACATAAAATGGTATGTTAAATAAGAAAACAACACAATATAAATACCACTTAAAATATGCCCAAGAAAAAATGCCCATGGATATGCTCTCTGCATCGTATAAAAATCACGGCGAAATGTAGCCCAAAACGTTAGCCACACGGTTTTTCCTCCTCTGTTTTATGAAAGGCTGGAAAATCCATAAATTGATCTAAATCCACTCGAATTTGTTCCAACTTTTCACGATTTGTTTGATAAAATACGTAATAGCCTTTTCTTTCTTTTTGTACTAATTCAGTTGCTTCAAGTATTTTTAAATGATTCGAAACAGTTGATTTCGTAAGGTTATACCTCTCTGTTAATTGCTGCGTACAAAACGATTGAAATGATAAATCTCGCAACATTTTTAAACGTGTTTCATCTGATATCGCTTGTAAAATTCGCAATAAATCCTTTGGTACTTCATCTGGATAGGATGAAGCAATTTCGATTTCATAATACACTTTTATATGAGTAGAAATGAAGTTATCCATTAGCAAGTGCGGTGCGATAAAAGTTGATGGATAAAATGTGAGCGCAGATAAATCTTCAAAACGATACTGCCATGTACGTGCCTTAAAAAATGTGATTTGCTTCCCTTCAATTAAAAACCTCGGATGTAACTTCTTAGAAAGCAATAATGGATTTTGTTTTATCATTTCTTTCAAATCATGTACGGATTGCTGGAGCCAAGGTTCAATTCGAAAAAGCTCCCTTGCGAAATAACATTGATGGTATTCGTATAAAAAATTACAAATCATTTCTTTCTCTAAATCTGGAAAAAAACTTTGAAATGCTTTTTCATCTGTAGCTCGTAATCTTTCAATCCCTTCTTCTACATACACTTCAACTGGAAACTCTGAACACCAGTCGATAAATCGAAGCCAATCATCACTTTTCCTATTAATTTCATGCAGTAATTCCTTTTCATTTTCATTCATCATACTCAATAAATTTTCTGCCCACCGTAGTCGCTTCACATGATGTGCTGGATTAGATAAAACGTGCAGACTTAATAACATTTCGCGAAATGGTGAATAAACAACTTTGACATGTCGTTCAAACCAAGATGTAATGTGTACCATATGGTCTCCTTCCTTTGATTCGGTATTTATCGAATCAGTTTTATAATTTTGCAAAATTATTCAGTATATTAGCAGTATAGGAATCAATCGTCAATCGAAAATTGGAAATATTTTTATTTTACAAACAAAAAAAGCAAACCTGTCTAAACAGATTTGCTTTTTCTACATTATTTTTGATCAAATCCCTTTTTAACCAAAAACTCTTTCATATGCAATCGCTTCTCCTGTGACATAAACTTGCTCATTGATCCTGTCCATGTCACATCCTTTTGATTTGTTAATCTTTCCTTATAATATTCATTGGTCGTATGATCATATTCATCTAATAATTCGTTATATTTGTTCTCATCATATGTGTTTTCATGTAGGATAGCTCCCACTGGTAGTCGAGGTTTCACGCCATGCTTTTCATCTGGTACACCAACTGTCATTCCAAAAACTGGGTACACGTTATCTGGCAAATGTAGTAATTCACTTACTTGTTCTGGATTATTACGGATTCCTCCAATGTAACAAATACCATATCCGAGAGATTCCGCTGCAAGCGCTAAATTTTGAGCAAAGAGGGAAACATCTACCGTTGCCACAATGAAATTTTCTGTAGTATGAGATTTAATTTCTGTTCCATGCTTCTCACATGCAACTTCTAACCGCTTTAAATCTGCGCAGCAAACAAAGAATGCTCCGCAATTTTTCACGTGGCGATTTCCAGAAAGCTCTGCTAATTGCTCTTTCAATGCTTCATCTGTTACATATACAACTGAATAGGCTTGCACAAAATGTGATGATGCCGCATGTTGTGCCGCTCCAATCATTCTTTCGATTATATTCTTTGGAATTGGCTCTTTCTTATACTTCCGTACTGATACGTGTTGTTCCATTGTATGTATCATTTCATTCATCATTTCCTACCCCCTATAGTCCGAATACTCAATAATTACCATATTTTTTGTACACAGACAAACGATATGCTTAAAACAAAATGATACATGAAAAAGAACCAATCGCAATTGATTGGTCCTTTCCTAAACATTATGCTGCTTTCAATATCTTTACACCTTTAACAATATTCCAAACGAAATAATAAATTCCTACCACTGCAAAGATTGCATACGTTGCAATAATAGCGATTCCTACCACTGTTGATTCTCCCATACTTAGACCAAACACACCAGAAAGACTAAGACCTCCAAATAGAACTACATATGGAATTACATGTGTCCACAATGCTTTTTTCGCATGGTATTTTACGTCATCCTCTGCTATAAAGTAGACGATAATTGGAAGTAACAATGGTGCAAAGAAAATACTAAAGTAACATAATGCAGATAAAATATGATTGCCTTTCATACGATTCACCTCTAAAGTTTTGTTACTCTCATTATTGCACTTCAAAACTTTAGAAACTATCGCTTTACCTTTCATCTGAATTACACTTTTGTAAGATTTCACATTATATTTGGTTCATAAGCCAATACTTCGTAATTGCTACATACTCTCTAAAATTAGATTGAATGATGATAGGCTTTGGTGTTCTTGCAGACAATCCCTCTAGCTGCAATCCTTGTTTTTCGGCAATTTTTTTCGCGCGGTACATATGAAAATCATTCGTTACAATGATTCCTTTTTTCTTATTTGCTGGAATAAGAAGTTTTGAAAATTTTATGTTCTCATCTGTATTCGAAGAACGATCTTCCATTATAATTCGTTCTTCTTGTATTCCCTGTTCTACCAATCCGCGTTTCATGACCAAAGCTTCGGAAATGTCCTCTCCTTTTCCTTTACCACCAGATACAATAGCAGTTGTTTGTGGATGTGTTATTAAATATTCTGCTGCTTTATCAATACGATATTGCAAAGCATAAGAAGGCTCTGTCCCTTTCACACGAGCACCAAGTACAATCATATAATCTGCATCATTCGGCGTTTCCATGTGACCATGCTTATAAATAACATATTGTAAAATACTCATATAAACTGCTGCAATGATAATGAAAATAAAGCAATACTTTTTGAATCTCTTTCTTTTTAACATTCCTATGAATTCTCCTGTTTCGCCATTTTTTCCATCATAATATTCTTCCAATTACTTGTATAGTTTTATTTTCCAATTCGCAATAATTTATCCTTAAAAGGTAATATTTGTATTAATTCGTATAGAAAAAAAATCCCCTTAACATATTAAGGGGACTTCATCATTATATATGTTTTTCTTCCAACATCCGCATAGAAACTGGATGTGAGAAATGATTCATCATAAATACAGCACACGCTGTTAATAGTTCCGCAACAGGCATTACAAGCCATATTCCATTTACCCCAAATAATTTTGGCATCATCCATAGAAGAGGGATAATAAGTAACAACCCGCGACTTAAAATAATAAAAACAGATTTTTTTGTTTGTCTTACAGATTGAAAATATTCTCCATATACGATGTTATAACCTAAAAATACGTATTGCGTGAAGAATAAACTAATTCCAATTACCGTCATATTTAATAATTCTTCAGATTGAACGTTAAATAAACCGATAAGATTTTTCCCAAAAAACAAACCAATAAGTGTTGCGATAATACCAAGTACAACCGCTGTTTTTACCGCAAGTTGCAGCCCTTGTTTCAATCTTTCCGTTAAGTTTGCACCATAGTGGAAGCTCGCAATAGGTTGCAGTGCTGCCCCAACGCCAAAGAATAAAAGTAACGTCATAGCATGAATACTGTTTACTATAGCATATGATGCAACGCCTTGTTCACCAGCATATTGAATAAAAGTGACATTAAATCCAATCGTTACAATCGCTACTGTAGCCTCTGTCGTGAAACTCGGAAAACCAATAATCATAATTTGCTTTACAGTTCCCCATTCTAAATGGAGTTTCGTCCATTTTAAAATACTGTTTTTTCTAAAGAAATGACTTAGTAGCACAAGAAAACCAATTGCTGCAGATAAAATAGTTGCAGATGCTGATCCTGTTACTCCCCAGCCTAGAATAAAGATAAAAATATAATTAAATACAATGTTTAACAATGCTGTGACAATAAGACCTGCCATGGCTAAATTTGGATTTCCATCATTTCGTATAAATGTACTCATAATATTTTCTAATACATAAATAACTCCAAAGGTGAATAATACATGTAAATAATCTAATGAATACGGTAAAATCACATCATTTGCACCAAACAAGTATGCTATGTCTTCTATTTTCCATAAACAAACAATCATTAACATAGCAACAATCGCAACAGCTACCGTCATAGATTGTGTGAAAATAGAACGCGCTCGCTCTATTTTATTTTCTCCTAAAGCGATAGAATACAATGTAGCTCCGCCCATCCCGATCCATAACGAGATAGAGAAAAAGATAGAAAATGCGGGAACAGCAACGTTTACGCCTGCCAATCCATTCGCTCCCACACCACGGCTCACCATAACTGCATCAATCATAATATTCACCGACATCAGTACCATTCCAAGTACAGCCGGAATCAAATAAGAAATAAATAAACTTTTAACCGGTTTTTCTCTTAAATGCTCAGTTGTTTCCATTACAAAATTCTCCTTTACGACTCTCTGTTCACATTGTAAACCTTCAAGTAACTTTAAGGTCAAGAGAGAAGTAAAAAATATATTTTGTTATGAATGGTGCTTTTATTTTTTTCTCACCACAGGGATTTGAATTTCTGTCACTTGCTCCTCTTGGTTACTCGTTACAGACCAATCAATTAAAGCTAGTTCAATTGCATCACCGCATATTTTATATCCATCCTTCTCAATAGCTAGTAGGAGCCTCTTATAAGTCTTACCAGTTTCTTCGTATGGTCCATGATGATACGCACACGCATACGTCCCTTCTTCAATTACATTAAAAGCAGCAGCTTGAAATGGCATGTAATCAAGGAGAATAAATACACTATTGTATGCTTGAAATTCATGGTGTAACAATGCATCTTTTGCTACGGTAACACCTATATCGCCCGAAAATATGCTTTCTTCCACTTGTTTTATATTTTTTTGAAGTGAATGAATATAATATTCAAACATATCTTCTGTTACATTTGAAGTAATAGGAAGAGCTGTAATTTTCCGCTTTGGTAATTTTGTAAAAAAGACCGTATGACCATCTGTTTGAACAGCTTCTGTCATTAAATGAATTTTATGCTTTATTTTTGCTAACTTATATTCAATTTCCCTTTGCTTTTTCAGTAACATCTCTTCTTGTTTCTCTAATAAATCCAGCGCAAAGGCTGGTGTTCTTTCATCTATATATCGTTTAATTTCTTTTAGTGGTATATTTAACTGACGTAAAAACTTAATCGTATCCAACATTGAAAATTGATCAATTGTATAGTAGCGATAATTTGTTTGTGAATCAACAACTGCTGGATGAAAGATTCCCTTTTCATCATAGTACCGCAATGTCGACTCAGGAATATTATGCATTTTTGCCATTTCTCCAATTGTAAAACGTTGATTTAATAGCATATTTACTACTCCGTTCTTTTTATTTGTCCATTGTTTACTTTATTATACAAGTGTATGAATTATATTATAAATAACTAAATTTCCAACACTGTTTACATACAAATTGAAAAAATGACCTAAAACCCTCTTTCTTTTTAGGTGAGCAAGCGCATAGAAGCGGTCAGGACCCTCTCCTACCGCCTGCAAGGTTTAAAACAAATATAAACAAGATTCTTTCCGTATAGGATGTTGTTTTTATGCAATAAAAATAAGACCTCGGATCAACTCAAGGTCTTAAGTATTTATAAACACTTTCTTCATTATAACTTCTATGTCTAAACAATCCCCAAAATTCTATTTTTTGTACACATTCGCATTTACAATACTTTTGTACTTTCTAATTTTTTGTTTGATTTGCTGATTGTCAAAAAAGTAAATCTCTGTACCTGACCAAATAAAAACCCAGCACACAATGCTTAATATTCCTGCAAGATAAGCATGACTACTTGTAAGATTTAAGTATATTATCCCAACAATAATACCAATCACAAACAAAACAATGGCCTTCTTAACATTTCTACCATATGTATATTCTTCTTCGTTCAAGAGGTTAGAAAAAGAGTTACATGTGGCAGTCTTCAATGACTTTTCGTCAAATTCATTCTGACCTAAAAAAAATATTTTCACTTCTTTTCTTTTGCCACTGTGCAGCTTTGAAAAAAGAAAATCTACAAGGTCAGAACTTAGATGAACATCATCTGAGCTATAATATTTTGAAAACGGAGTATCAGTTTCATCTAAATAAATATTTATACTTAATTCATCTTTCATGTAAACCATCCTTTAACTCCAATGTACGAGTTGAAACTCAACCTTTTATTAATATGGTCAAAAGAGCAAAAATTCTTACGAAAATAGTGATTTACAAAAAAAATCCAAAGTAAAATTGATACATTTAATTAAAAAAACAAATAAAAATAGAAGCGCCTTCCTTTAGACGGAAAGCACTTCTGTTTCTTAATGTGCTGAAATGTCACTAATTCCATGCCCAGTATTCGACTTTACAAGTATTTCATCAAACTTCGCTGCATCTTCTTTCTTACTTGAGAAAATCGTTCCTAGATATGCTGCTAGAAATCCTAGTGGAATAGAAACGATTCCTGGTGTTGTATATGGAAATAATGGATCCCCAACAAAAATTGCTTTTCCAGCCACTGGATCCCATACATTCGGACTCATCGCAACGAGCACAATCGCAGAAGTTAAGCCAACAATCATACCACAAATTGCCCCCGTCGTATTAAAGCGTTTCCAATATATCGTAAATAAAATAACTGGTAAGTTCGCACTTGCCGCAACAGCAAATGCAAGCGATACAAGGAACGCTACATTTAACGTTTGTGCAAATAGCGCTAAAATAATAGAAAACACTGCAACTCCCACTGAAGCGTAGCGCGCCATTTTTACTTGTTCTTTTTCCGTTGCTTTTCCGCGGCGTAATATTTCATTATAGAAATCATGAGCAAACGCCGATGCCGCTGTTAAAACGAGTCCTGCTACTACAGCTAAGATTGTTGCAAATGCTACTGCCGAAACGAAAGCAAATAAAAGATTTCCACCTAACGCTTCTGCTAACATTGGCGCTGCCATATTACCAGCTGCATTCGCTTTCACAATAGCCTCATTCCCAACAAATGCTGCTGCACCAAATCCTAAGAAAATTGTCATAATATAAAAAGCTCCGATTAACCACGTGGCATATACAACAGATTGACGGGCTGTTTTCGCATCACGCACTGTAAAGAAACGAACGAGAATATGTGGCAATCCCGCTGTACCAAGAACAAGCCCTAAATTTAACGAAATTGTATCTAATCCAACTTTATACTTTACACCAGGATTTAAAAATGCTTCTTTCAATGGTGTCGCTGTCTTCATTTGTGCAAACATTTCTGTAATACTAAAGTTAAACTTCGCAAACACAATAACAGAAATAACAAAGGTACCAGCCATTAATAATACTGCTTTAACAATTTGCACCCAGCTCGTTGCTGTCATTCCTCCAAAAATAACATATACAGTCATCAATACCCCAACAATGAGTACAGCCGCCCGGTATTCGATTCCTAATAATAATTTAATAAGGGCTCCGGCTCCAACTAACTGTGCAATCATATAAAAAATTGAAATTGTCATCGTATTAAGCGCTGCTACTCCCCGTACTTTTTTTGCATCAAAACGTGCTGCAATCATATCTGCTAACGTAAACTTCCCAAGGTTTCGAAGCGGCTCTGCAACAAGATACAGTACAACTAAATAGGCAACAAGAAAACCAATGCTATAAAAAAATCCATCGAACCCTGTTAATGCTATTGCTCCGGCAATTCCAAGAAAAGAAGCAGCGGACATGTAATCACCCGCAATTGCCAAACCGTTTTGCCATCCTGTTAGCCCACCGCCTGCTGTATAAAAATCACTTGCATTTTTTGTTTTTTTCGATGCATAGTACGTAATGACAAGCGTTCCAAGAACAATGACTAGAAATAAAGTAAAAGCTGTTGTATTCAATGTTTATCCCCTCTCTTTATCCAAGTTTTCGAGAATTTGATTCGATAACCGATCAAATGATTCTGCTTTTTTACTGTAAATCATGCACAATGCCCACGTCATAACGAACTGAGCAAATGCAAATACCCATGCCCATGTAATATCACCAATTGCTGATGTATTGAGCACTTTTGAATACGATGTGAAAATAGGCAGAGCAATAAAAAAACTGAAAAAGAACATGCTCATCGGTACAATAAATTTTTTCTTTGCTTGTAACAAGTTTTGAAATTCGGTAGACTGTACTACATTTGTATAATTGATTTCACCATTCAATTTACGCGCAGATGTTTCTTGTTTCATTTCATACCTACCCCCTTCTATTCAATCCAATTCGTCAAAAGATTTCTTTTATAACCTGAAACATAATTTTGTAAATATTCTGAAACTTAAGTTTATTGTAGACAATCTATTTTTGTAAGCAAAGATTTTTCGATAGACAAATTCTGTCATTTTTCTCCAAATCCTCATAGACTTTTATTAAAATAAAAAGCAGTGCTTATCGCACCGCTTTTTCACCTTCTAAATTACGAGCTGTTTCACTCGTTTCAACATCTTTTCCTTCTTTAAATGTCTTAAACAAAAAATCGTAAAATAAATTCGATACTCCGAACCAATAATTCTCATTTTTATAATGATGCAGTAAATGCTGCTTCTTTAGCCATCTTCCGTATGGCGTCAATGGACGCATTGGCCGATGAGCAATATAATGTTTCCATTCATATACCAATAGCATAAGAATCATCCCAATTCCAAATGATAATGTTAGCGTGATGTTAGAAGTAATACCATATACAATACATAAATAAATCGTAAATCCAGGCAGGCTATACCAAACTGGTAAAAATAGCAATTTCAAATCATTCGGATATACATGATGATCATAATGAAGACGTTTTAACATTTTTAATAAAAATGGATTCTTTGGCGGTTTTAAATGAAATAAAAAACGATGTGTTACATACTCGTTAATTGTATAAAAGATAATACCTGCAATAATAGCAATAGCTGCAATCCATGTAAACAATTGCATGTTCAAAAATACGATAAAAGCAATTAAAACTCCAATCATAATGACAATATCGTGCTGAAAGAAATACTCTTTTATTACCCGTTTCATCCCCATTCCCCTCTCTCTTTAGAAAGCGGCCGTAACATATTGTTATGGCCGCTTTTTTTATTTCTATTCTATTCCCATTACAAGTTTGCTTGTTCCCCCATTTGGATAGAAAATATTGCTCGAACCGAATATATTCTGTTTTGGAATGATATGTTCCACTGCAAAAACTGTCACTTCTCCTCTTTGTACTTCTCCAATAATCAATCCTAATATTTCATGATTTACAGCAAATGTCGGTTGGTTTGTTTGAAGCAATGGTTCAGCTATTTGAAGAACA
The DNA here is from genome assembly GCF_050473865.1 of Bacillus sp. S10(2024). Taxonomy (NCBI): domain Bacteria; kingdom Bacillati; phylum Bacillota; class Bacilli; order Caryophanales; family Bacillaceae; genus Bacillus; species Bacillus sp. S10(2024). The sequence continues at coordinate 1,931,146 of NZ_JBFLUR010000002.1, forward strand.
GCTTCATATAATGGATTTCTGTCTGTTATTTCTTTACGTATTTTTGCTGCTAATGTTATAATAATTTCCTTTTCATTTACTGTGGTTCGATACATAGAAATCTCCCCTTCAATCTTATATAAACAATTGTAAAGCTTTAAGCGCAAAATGAATAGAAAAAGTAATATTTACATCTCATAAAATAATTATACGTTCATATACTCCAAAATAAATTGTATGGGATTGAAACCTCCATTTTAAATTTGCCATGAAGTTTGCCTATCTCTTCCTATTCTTTATATTCGATATTTGAATGTAAAATTCCTTGTTTTACACTTTGAAATCTGCGATAAAAATATCCATGTCTAAAATATCCTTTTTATCCACAAATATACAAGAAATAAAAACGCTTACTTGACTAAAATCTCCCATTACATATATATTTAAATTATCATTCAGCAGAATATTCGAGAGTATAATAATTTCAATTTTATGAAGTTGTTATTATTTTAGGTAATATTCACTAAATGAGAAAGTAATTATATTTAGGGGGCATTGCAATATGCAAGGTAAAGTAAAATGGTTTAATAGCGAAAAAGGTTTCGGATTTATCGAAGTTGAAGGTGCTGACGATGTATTCGTACACTTCAGTGCAATTCAAGGTGAAGGTTACAAATCTTTAGAAGAAGGTCAAGAAGTTTCTTTCGAGATCGTTGAAGGAAATCGCGGACCTCAAGCTGCTAACGTAGTAAAACTTTAATTTGATACATGACAGGAGGTTATCTACCGATAACCTCCTTTGTTATTCTTCTGCATATTTCTTTTCCGCAGAGTAAAAACTATGTGAAATGAGAAAATAAGGAGGAGAAAACAATGGGTTCACCTATAAATGATTTTGAAGAAGTAAGATTCCGCGTAGAAACTGCGCAAAAGATGGTTGGTTCTGCGACGATTACAATGGACCCTGAATCATTGCAACACGCTACAAATGCCGTTGAATCAGCTCGTCAGCAGCTCGAAACAATGAAAGAAGTATCAACCGATTTAGATGCACCGTTTTTATTGGATCAAGAAGAAAAATTAGAAAAATGCGCGCATCAGTTACAAGAAGCAAAAAATTAAAAAACATCCAGAGAAGCTTCTCTGGGTGTTTTTCTGTGTAAGTCCCTCTCATTTTCTATACACATTCATGGGATAAAAATCTGCACAAGAGATAATTGTTCAAGACAATTGTTTTCCATACTCTTGTAGCTTTTCTCCTATCGTACATTGCCGAATGCAAAAGGAGTGAGCATAATATTTACTATGTTCCTTGCGAAAGTGCTTCTGCAAAAAGCAGTCATCGCAATATGTCTCTAATAATTCGTTTACCTCAGTAATCAGTTGCTTACGATTCACTCCTTCTACACTCCTATTCCGTTATTTCTTTATGACTATCAATGCTCGTTCTTTCCAGTGCTTGCGTTGCTAATTGATGAGCTTCTTTATTTTGTTTTCTAGAAATAGGTTCACATACTAATTTTATTTTCATCTGTTTTGCTTTTTGTTCAATTTGATCTAAGTAATGAATTAAATTATCCTCGTAGCATGGCCATTCACCCGCTAGTTGTTGGAGAACAACTTGAGAATCACCACGAAGTATAACTGATTCATATTTAACCCCTAGCTCTTCCAATATGTTCATTCCGTATAATAACGCTGCATATTCCGCTTCATTATTATCATCAATTCCTTCTATGTACGCATTGCGGCGAATTCGATACAATTTTCCCTGTTTCTTATAATAAACACTTATCCCTGCGCCCGCTTCTTTTGTCTCAATATTATATCCTCCGTCAAAATACAGCGTAAGATCTTGTGGCTCTTCCTCAACTTGTTTACTTAGTTTTTTAACTTCTTTTAATGTCCATTCTACCCCCATTTCATCCTGAAATAACAATTCCTTTGCTCTCCCTGTTTTTTCAAAATCTGCCGCGAACAGTATTACCTCTTCTAATCGAAGGAAATTTGTTTCCAAGCTAGTCTCTAGGCCATGTTTTGTTCGATATAACCAAGTAATTTTATATTTCATTATGCTCCCCCTTCCGTGCACGTTCCTACTAAATATTACGCTCTTATTTTATCCTATTTTGTCTATGCGGACAGTATTCTATTCGAAATTCATTTATCTCTATAAATACAAGTAAAAAAACTTTTTAGGCGGATGAGTGTGTATCTAGCCGTGACTTATCTGTTGCAAAATTAAAATGGATTTATATCCAGCAGCAAGATAACACAAGAAAAATAAATAAGAGTTGCCACATTACAGTGAACAACTCTTTGTTGAATCTTACACGAATTTCTCAAACTGAACTCGTTTGTTAATAAAATACATAATAGGTCCTCCGATTGCCATTACAACAAACTCACCAATCGCACATGTTAACCATGTAAACAAAAATGGTAAATCAAAAGCAAGATGGAGTTCAATTGCAATGATAAACATTGTAAAGGTAAAGACCACTGTATTAAAGATCATACGAGCCCATACCCCTTTTATAAAACGCATCGAAACAATTGTACAAAGCAAGGCGATAATAGATTGCCCTACTCCAAATACAAGATCATATGCGATCATGGGTGAGAAAAAGAGGTTTGCTAAAAATACGCCTAACACAATTCCGTAAATATATTTTTTATTGAACACAATAAGATGATTAAACATTTCTGAAATACGGAATTGAATATTCGTAAAACCAAAAGGTTGAATAAGCATAGTAACAGCAATATATAGTGCCGCTAAAATACCATTACCAACAAGTGTCTTAACTTTCATTATACGATCTCCTTAGTTTTTTTACGTGGGATGGTTACGAACCACGCGAGTATTTTAATAAACAAAATTACATTATAATTATTATTCAAATCCAAGTCAATATAGCAAAATCCTTACTTTGTTACAAAAAGATGGTCATGTGCTGTCCTTTTCTTTTTAGAGGACGTATAATAAAAACATGAAAGATTTAGGAGGTTTGTTCATGGTAGCAACGATTCAAAACGAAAAAATGATTGTGTCGATCTCTGAAAAAGGTGCAGAACTGCAAAGTGTTCGCTTACAAGAAGATCGCACTGAATATATATGGCAAGGAAACGCAAAGCATTGGGGGCGACGTGCTCCTATTTTATTCCCAATCGTCGGAAGATTAGTAGACAATACATATTTAGTTGATAGTAAACCATATTCATTAACACAACATGGCTTTGCCCGTGATTTAACATTTACAATCAAAGAGCAAAGTAAATCAAAAATTACATACGCAGTATCAAGTAATGAAGAAACTTTACAAAACTATCCGTTTGCATTTGAATTGCTTGTTTCTTATGAATTAAATAAAACATCTATATACGTAACATATGAAGTATTCAATCCCAACTCGGAAGAAATGTATTTTTCAATCGGAGGACATCCTGGTTTTAATTGTCCATTATTACCGAATGAATCTTTCACAGACTATTATTTATCTTTCGGTATTCCAGAGCGATTAGAAGCAAGTGTACTAGAAGGACCGTTTCTTTCCAAACAAAAACTCGTAGTAGCAGAAGAAGCAACAGAGCTTCCGCTTACATATGATTTATTTCAAAACGATGCGCTTATATTTGAAAATATGTGCAAAAAGGAAATTACCATCCGTTCTCACAATCATAATAAATTTGTCAAAGTTTCATTTGAAGGATTCCCATTTGTCGGTGTATGGACACCAGGAAACGATGCACCGTTCTTATGTATTGAACCTTGGTATGGCATCGCCGATGAATTAGAACCTGCAAAAGACTTTAAAGAGAAAAAAGGAATTCAAATGTTAAAAGCGAATGAAACATTTACATGTTGCTATAGTATTACAATCGGTTAATTGGAGGGTTTCAGTTTGATTGAAGTGTACATTGATGGTGCATCAAAAGGAAACCCTGGCCCTTCCGGCGCTGGGGTTTTTATTAAAGGGGTTCAGCCGCCTGTACAGCTCGCTGTTCCACTTGGAACTATGAGCAACCACGAAGCAGAGTATCACGCATTACTTACTGCATTAAAATATTGCACCGAACATAATTATAAAATTGTATCATTTCGAACAGATTCACAGCTTGTAGAACGAGCGATTGAAAAACAATATGTAAAAAATCCATTATATGCCCCTCTTTTAAATGAAGCACTAAAAATAATCCAACAATTTGATCTCTTTTTTATAAAGTGGATTCCAAGCAGCCAAAATAAAGCAGCCGATGAATTAGCACGAAAAGCTATACAAAAAAATGAACGGAGGTAGTGTATTGAAAAAAGAGTGGATTGCTCCCCTCGCTTTATTGTTTGTTGCTTTCATTTGGGGAGCTACATTTGTTGTCGTTCAAAATGCCATGTCATTTGTCGGGCCATTTACTTTTAATGGTGTACGTTTTTTATTAGCCGGACTGATTTTATTCATCATTCAGCTCATTTCTATGAAAAAAACACCCATTAAAAACGTAGGCTTTAGTAGTGGTGCTGGTATGATAATAGGATTCTTTTTATTTGTTGGGTATTTACTACAAACGTTTGGTTTATTATATACAACTTCTTCTAAAGCTGGATTTTTAACAGGGCTCAGCATTGTCATGGTACCCATTTTATCGCTTATCTTTTTAAAACAAAAAGTAAATCTATTTATCGTACTCGGCATTACAGCATCTACAATTGGATTATTTTTATTAACATCTGGAGAGGCTTTTCAATTCAATATGGGAGATTTTCTTATATTAGGTTGTGCTGTAGCATTCGCTGCTCACATCCTTGTAAATGGATTCTTTTCAAAAAAGATATCTCCGTTATTATTAAGTACAACACAAATATTAGCGGTTGGACTCTTCTCTTCTATTTGTGCATTTCTGTTTGAAGATTGGGAGAAATTACTTTCGATGTCACTATGGACAAATCGCTCATTTTTATTTGCACTATTGCTAACATCACTATTTGCCACTTCCCTTGCATTTTTCATTCAAACAACAGCACAAAAATATACATCTCCTACCCGGGTTGCAATTATTTTTGCAATGGAACCCGTTTTTGCAGCAATAACAGGTGTTCTTGTTGCAAATGAGCAATTATCGCTATCAGCTATCATTGGGTGTATTTGTATTTTCTTAGGCATGATCTTTGTAGAACTACCAAACAAACAAAAAAAAGAAGCGCGGGTTGCGTGAAGTTATGATTGTAACTTCCGCAAAAAAGCCATCGCGCTTTTTTTATCGGTAATTTCTTCTTCTTTCAATCGTTCTAGCAAAGCGATAAAATAACTACCATCAAACTGTAATTGATGCTTAATGGTCGCTTCAATTGCCGCATTCACAATTCCATCAGATGAACCTGTATAACCTTGCCCAAACATAATAAATCCTTGCGCTTCCTCTGATAATTTAAACCCTTTCGTATGTAAGAATGAAAGATAGTCTTGAACTGTTTGCATCATTTCCCCACCTAAATTCAAAAAGTTTACCTTTCCTATCATACATGTTTTCTGACACAATGAGAATGAATTTTCTTTGACAACTCCTTTAGAACCCTCTTTTTCCTCAAAAAATAAAGTGAAACTTCTTAGTTCCACTTTATTTTCCAGCTATTCTTTACTCAATTACTCGCTGCTCTATATGATATATGTCTTTTTTCAATTTTCTCTTCAATTTCTCTTATATTTTCTTTATCATTCAATAATAATTGTTTATTTTCTATTAATAACTGTTTAAAGGATTTTCTTATTTTTTTTCGCATATCAATCTTCCTCCTTAATTATTACAAGCGAGAGTTTTTCATTCCCGCTCCTCGTTTCTCTTTGAATCTTGGAGCGGGAATGCCCGTTCATACGAAATAAAAGATTTTATTTATATGAAAGATAAATAATTATCTGTATTGTGTAATCATAAAAGATTCATGTGAAATCCATTTGAAATTCAAATGAACACTACGTATATTTTCTCAATAGTTTTGTTTGTATTTCGTTCTACTAATCAAATAAAAACTTCTCAATAGCTTGTTTACTATCTTTCTAAAGAAGCTTCATAATTGTAGAAACCACCTCTTGATAAATCTTTTTAGTTTTTCAACATATAAACTGCTGTGCAGAACAAAGCATAACCTACACCCGTCTCCCTTTGTAAGCCATGCGTGGCCTAACCGCTTCTATGCCAGACTCTCTCGTCCCTCCCTATAAAGAAAGGGATTTATTTGTATTTATATAAATAATAACGCCCAATCAAATTCTTAATTTGATTGGGCGTTAACTATAATATAAGTTCTTTTCAAAAGTCACTTTCTATAACATATTTACAAACATTTCCGGTCTGCCCCAGTTCATTTTCTCACAAACGAAGTGTATTTTTTCCTTATCAATTGTGTGAAACGCTTCTTCTAATCGGCACGAAATTGGCACTTCGCAATGAATTTGTGCAAGTTGGAGTGATATGTGTAAATTGTCTAAGTCACTTTCAATCTTTGTACGCTGTGCTTTTGTTAGTGATGTAATGTTTTCTAAAACACCTGCAACTGTTCCATGCTCTTGGATAAGTTTGTACGCTGTCTTTTCACCAATACCTTTAACACCCGGATAGTTGTCACTTGAATCACCCATAAATGCCTTTGCATGAACAATTTGCCACGGCTCTACACCTTTTTCTTCCAGGATTTTTTCTGGTGTGTAAAATTCATAATTTCCAATCCCTTTTCGAAGAAGCATAACTGTCGTTTTTGTATCAACTAACTGTAGTAAATCTGTATCACCTGTTAAAATGAACACTTCCGCTTCATGTTGATACATTTTTGCTAAAGTTCCTATACAGTCATCAGCTTCATATCCTTTCATACCAATAACCGGAATAGACAAATGTGTAGTCATTTCTTGCACTAGATCAAATTGTGGAATTAATTCTTCTGGCGGTGCTCCGCGATTCGCCTTATAGTTTGAAAATGCTTCTGTTCGAAACGTTGTACTCCCCATATCCCAGCACGTTACAATATGAGTCGGGTCAATTGAACTAGCCGCTGTTAATAAATGCTTCATATAACCATGAATCCCGTTTGTCGGAACGCCATCTTGTCTTTTCATAAATTGTCCGTACACACTTGTTGCATAAAAGGCACGAAATAACAATGCCATACCATCTACTAATAATACTTTTTTCATAATTCCTCTCCTAATGACAAAAATAAAAACCTCACGTCTTAACGCAAGGTTGTATAATCAAATAATGATTGTAATTATTATTATACAATGATTTGCTTTATTTAGCATCCATAAAGATTACTTACAACATTGATGTAATAGTTCCACATACGTATTATTTCCAGTGGAAACCACAACAGCTTTAGCTGTTCCGTTAACGATATGAGTACCTTGATAGCATAAATTTTCAAGACAAAGTGGATTATAATCTTTTACACGCTTTAACGGCATGAATCGTTTTTTTTCAATGTGATAACAGCTTTCATACTTTTCTACAAGCATCTCTTTTCCCGTTAAAGGAGATTCATCAACTAGTACATCTTTTGCGTAAATAATGCGAGCGTCAGCTGGTACTGTTTCACCTGCAGAAAGACAAATCACATCTCCTGGGACCAATTCTTCTATTGGAATATTCATCATTTCAGAACCTTTGTCTATCCCATTCACTTTATCATTTGCTACTCTTAAAACAGTAACTGTTTTTGGTGTTATTGCATTCGTTTGACTCGCCTTCTTTTCGAACAGATTTACTTTTTCCATCAACTTTATCATCATATGAGTCAATATCACTTTTTTATTCACATATCGTTCATTTTTCCCATATTGTACAATACGTCTTTTTGCCTCTTTAACAGAAAGGCCGTTTCTTGTTGTTTTAAAATAAGCATAAACAGATTTTACATCTCGAATCGCAACTTCCATCAGCATTTCATTATTCTTCTGTAAGATCTCCTGTACTTTTATCGTTTTTTTATGAGTTATATTATTTATAATTCCCTCTCGTTTGTTTACATATAACATCGTCCGTCTCCTCCTTCGCACATGCAGGAAGAAACTCATTGTTTCTCAATTTATCTATTTACAGATATAGAGGGAGGAACAAGTCGTTTCCTACCTACATTACACATTCTATTTTCGAAATACCTGGGTAACGGAACCGAGTCCGAAGCTGACATTGCTCCTCACCTCCTCATATGATTATTTTTAGCTATGTATAATTGATACACCCTAATAAAAAAGACCTTTACCCGATAGCGAGTAAAGGTCTGAACATACATAAATAAGCAACGTTTAATACAACTACATATCATGTAGCCTATATTAAAAACAATTGCACCTCTCCCTCGCCGAGCTTTAGCACTGTATAGCATAGGTTCTTAACCAGCTACATTAAAAAAGACCTTAATTCGATCATTCTTGTTGACCCATTGGCGTCTCTCGACATTTTTGGGCAGTAGCATCTCTCTATACAGGAGCCTCACCTAACAGAGACATATTTTATTATATAGAAAATGTTACTCCTATTTAAAATAGATGTCAACACTTTGCATTCAAACTTTTTCTTATTACAACAAGTATTTTCCAGAAAATAATTTAGGACTGGAACACTCTTATTCTAATACGAATTGTTTGAGGTTTTTAATATGTTAAACACCCAGCAATCATAATTCCGATAGAAATTGATAAAAACATAAGGAAAAGTCCGACGGCTTGGTTATCCTCTTCGATGCTTTGATTAATGTTAAAACGCGGTGTGCACAATTCAGCTAAATAAAACACAACGATTTGTGCCAAAACTCCAATCGCTCCCCATAGAGCCATATCCATTAGTGAAACAGAATGAGCGGCAGCCGAATACAAGACGACAGCAAGACCAAGAAGTCTTCCTCCAAGTGAGTAGCTTGCTGCTCGATTCCCTTTAGCCATTAACGAAAATTCCTTCACTTTTGTTGTCACTTCCATAAGAAGCAGGCCAATACATAAAAGACCTAGCGAAACTGCTAAATAAAGTAAAAAGTTCACCATTTATAATCCTCCCTTTTTAATCCCTACAGGTAAATAATATGATTCATTCCCCGTAATTTTTTCACCGGCACGTATACCGATACTACTTGGTTTTCCAGCTATTAAAAACGATCCAAACACATACGACAGCTCCTCGTTCCCTTTTTCAGTCTCAAGAGAAACAACTGGAAGCTTTATATACTTTTGAAATACAGGAAGTTCTTTTTTATACGTTTGATATGAATTTTGAATTACAATATTCGTATTTTTGTCACGAATTGTAACCGTGTCACCTTCTCTACCAAACGAAGGTTTTTGCACAAAAGAGCTTTTCCCTAAAAATAGATCTGGTTCTAAGTATGTAGGAAGCATATATTCCTTAATCCATTGTCGTTCCTCATTTGTATAAAAAGCACCTATCTCAGCTAATCCCCAAATTAAGGATTGAATCGATTTCGGCTGAAGTAGAAAGGATGAGACCGGATTAATAATAAAAAGCTTTCCTTTATGTACAAGTTGCAATAACTCAAGCCCTACAAAATCTCCAGTTTTAGGATCCCGGTCCTTAACTAAATCTTCAATAGGATATGTTTGACGATACAAAACATCAATTGGCACACCGTCTCTATCGACCAAAGCATCTTGAGTAATTCTGAGTTCTGACATTGACATCATTTTGTTTTTCACCTGGCATAGCTGACTCAAATACCTAGTCGTATTCCAATCTTCTATATGTTCATGATGGGCTGTGAAGACAACGTTTGGCATCTCTATTCCTTTAGCAGCTTCCATTACAGCTTTTGTGATACCAGAAGAAAGAAGACGTTCCTGATTCTCGTTTGGGTCATGATAATTTAATTCTTTGCATACTTTTCCATTCATTTGAAAACATTCCACAATAAAAGTTGGGGTATCGCTATTAAACTCAAGCATTTTGATACCACCATCTGTCACGGCAAAATCAAACCGTGAAATAACAGATTCAGGAAACAGAGATTTCATTCTAATAAAAGGTAGACTCGAAGATGGAAAACCAAGTTCAAGAAGCTGTTCATCCGGTAAAGTCCGAAGAAGACTAGCAGTCTTAAAAAATACTTTTCCCATTCGTTCTGTTGCTAATTGCAATTGCCTAATCATTTGTTCTGTTACTTCAAAAACATGAAAAAGGCTATACTCACTCCCATATAAGTTAGACCAAAAGTGAGGGAACCTTGAATAAAATTGACTTCGTTCCTTTATGTAAAACGACATGATTTAACCTCCAGATCCGCCATTTGAACCGCTTCCAATTCCCCCTTTAAAATCAGACGAAGCTTGATAGGACTTAAATTCAGGTGAATTTTTGAAAGTTGATTTATCTTGATAATAGTTACTACTGTAATAATAATGCCCATGATAACTTGAATGCTTATCATCACACCGCCACACCCCAAGTTCATCATCCCAATCCCAATCAGAACAGCTCTTATCACTTGGTTTTGGAGGGAGATCTTTTGTACAACCAGATAAAGTACTGGCCATCAAAGAAGTAAGAACACCTGTTACTAACCATTTCGTTTTTGTCACCTTCCCACACTCCTTTATAGATTATTTTTTTATTATAATAGAATACATGATAAAATAGAAGAAAAAGGAAGGGGGATTACTATTGCGGTTAGAATATCGACTCAATGATGAAGCTAAACAATATCCTGCCTTATGGAACTATGCGGATATTTCTATCACTGAAACCGTCGCAAGGATGACTTGTGAGTATTTCGTTAAAGAAGGGGATACGTATGTCGTAACAGCGACGGCGATGGACTCTGACGGAACAGCAGTATTATATGTCGAAAAAGAAAAGTTCTTCGATGATTCCTCAGAAAAAACATATTCCCATATAGGTTTTGAGATTAGAGAACTACAAGGAATAAATTCAATTTTAATAGAAAGTAAAGATGTATGGAATCATGAAGAGATCTTAACATACCTCCATTCAGATATTTTGTACGTTCAAAAGGACGGACTATTGATGGAATTCACCTTAGACTCTAGGGAGATTGATGAAGATCGAAAGTGCTATATTTATTATGGAGAATTTACTGGCGAATACAGATAACACGAAAAGCGCTATACAACCTTTCTAAACAAAATAAAAACCTTACGTATAAAACGTAAGGTTTCTTATATCCCCACATATGCCGTTCTCTTCTAGATGTCCATAAACCCGCTCTCGCAGGTGGATGTTCTCAAAAATGCTTTCATCTTCCTTCTTAAAAAGATGGCTTGATGGCCACATTTTAATATTAAACTTCCGTATTACTATCATTGGTTTAAGACATACACAAGCTACGTACATTGTAGGCAGTTATTATTAATTATAATTATAAGTATAAATAGAACCCCGCACGTGCCGTCTCTCGTAAATGTCCAAAAACCCGCTACTCGCAGGTGGATGTTCTCACAGTTGCCTTTCATCTTCCTTCTCAAAGAAAGGCATGATGTTGGCATCTAAATATCGAACTTCCGTATTACTATCATCGGTTTTAGACATAAATAAGTTACGCACACCGCAGGATGTTTTATTTATTTGTCGTTATCTTATCACATTGTTCGCAACGTGTAAAATAATTTGTTTTTTTAGTATTTCTTGTTTGTGCTCCTATTGTAATACAATTTTTTTTGACTTGCAATAGGCTACTGTTCTTCTTTTACAATTGTATTTTCAGGATAAGAAATCCAATCACTCCAGCTGCCTACATATAATTTTATATTTGTAAAACCAGCCATTTTTAATGTTAATACATTTGGACATGCCGTTACACCAGATCCGCAATAGACAATCGTTTCTTTCTCTTTATCAAGATGCATAAAACGATCTTCTTGTTCCTTTTGTTTCTTAAAAGCACCAGACTCTGTTACACCATTTTTCCAAAAATAATTTTGCGCAGTTGGAATGTGGCCAGCTGCTTTATCAACTGACTCTTCTAATCCTGCATAACGCTTTGGTTCTCGCGAGTCAATCAGTGTAATATCTGCATGTTTGCTAATTTTAGCTTGCAGCTCTTCCATTGTAACGACAGTATCATGTTGCACTGATGGAACAAAAGTCTTTGGTGCAAAGACTGCTATCTCATTCGTTACTTCAAACTTTTGTTCCTTCCACGCTGGGAAACCGCCATTTAACACATATGCTTTATTATGACCAAGATATGTTAAGAGCCACCATAAACGAGAAGCCATCGCTCCTCCTTGGCTATCATACGCTACAACTGTCGTATGTTCATCAATCCCAGCTTGTGAAAGTTTTTGTGCAAACTCTTCTATACTCGGAAGCGGATGACGTCCTCCATGCTTTGTAACTGGACTAGATAAATCTTTATTTAAATCAAAATAGAGCGCAAACGGAATATGTGCTTCATTATATTGTTCTCTTCCCCATTTGGGATTTGCTAAGTCAAAACGACAATCGATAATTCTAACATGTTCATCTTGTAAATGTTCATGTAACCATTCGACTGTAACAATCATACTTAACGACCTTCTTTCTTCTTTAAACGACCTACGTATTCCATTACCATCTCTTCTGTTACAATTTTACGTTGCTGTGCGATGCCATTTTTTGCAAGTTCATTAATTTGTTTTGTTACCATATTAATTACATCAACAGAGAAAGATTTTCCGTTTGATGCAAGTGATACAGCCGCTTCAATCGCCGCTTCACGCTGTGCATCTAACTGTAGAAATGCTTTCACCACTTCATTTTGTTTACGAGAATGTGCTGTAATTGCTTCATGTACTTCCATGTCCTCTTCCTCCTAATGCAAGTCCATTGTAAGTCGAATCATATCACGACATACAATGCCATTTTCCATAATCTCTTCTTCATAATGCTTTGAAAAGTAATCAAAATCAATAGAAAAGATGCGAAATCCACATTTTTGATACAAAGTAAGCTGTGAAACACTAGAATTGCCTGTGCCAATTTCAAGCGTGTGCATATTTTGTTCTTTTGCAGTTCGAATCGCATGCTGTAACAACTGCTTTCCGTTGCCTTTTCCCTGCTCTTTTTCAGAAATAGCAATATTCATAATTTCCATTGTACTTGGGCGCGTTTCTAACAATACATACACTCCTATCACATCTTCAAGGCGCTTTGCGACATAAATGATGCCCCGATGGAGATACGATTCCAATTGTCGTTCGCTTGGATCAGCGAGTAATAGTAGCTGGAGCGGCGCTTCATTTGGTGAAACAAGTTCAATTACTAATTCTTCCATGAAAATTCTCTCTCCTCTTTGTTCTAAACCATACTTGTCTTCCATAAGTAATACAAAGGAGGTCATCATTATGGACAACAATGAAAAGAAGTGCAATATAATCTCCATTGATGAGAAGAAAAAGAAAAACGGTACGTACTCCTATCCAAAATTAATGATAGAAGGAAAACCATATGAATTCACTTCCTTCGTCTTATGCGGCGAAACGCCAGATGGAAGGCGTCTCGTCCTAACTCATATGGTTTCCTCAGATGAATTTGCCGGATTTGTAAAATCATTAGATACCGTTCTACAAAAACGTATTGAACGTATTTTTTTCTCTTAATACGTATCTTCTAGTTCACCTTCTAGCTTTATTAACTGTTTTCCTAATTCTTCTTTTCGCTGTTCGTATGCAGAAACATCAATTGTTTCCAATAACGCAAATAATAAACTTTCATAGTATTGTGTTATATCTTGCATCATAGCTGTTTTCACAAGTTGCCAATTATGAAGCCATTCTTGTTTATAATGACTAATAAATAAGCGTTGTTCTTCTGTAACGTAATCTGCTACAAACGGTTCTAACGTTTGCTTCATTTCTTCTTGCATTAATGCTTTATCATTTTTCTCAAAGAAATTTTTCTCGCTTTTGAAATGAGCTAACGCTCTTTTAAATTGCATTTCTTCTATATTTGGAAATGGGTTTTCATGAGTAAGAACGCGATAGTCATATGTTACATCTGTCTGAACTACGATTTGTTCATTTCTTGTAACACATTGCTCTCTTACTTCTTCTTGTACATGTCTCATCGTTTCATTTATCCATTTTTCAAGACGCAGTGAAGTTGCACGCATTTCTTGTAATAAGTCATGTTGCACGAAAGCAATTAATTCCATCATACACTCTTGTAATTTATCTTTCACATTCCCTTGCGTTCGTAAAGAAGCCGGATTAATAAATTCTGTAAACACATCATTGTAACGTAAAAATAACCGTTGCTTTACATAATACAGAAGTTCTTTCACTTCATTCTCCAAAGACTTTTCCTCTGTTATAACGCTATGAGAAGAGATTATGTGAAGCAGTTCTTCGCGTTCTGCTTCATATCTTTTTCGTTGTTGTTCTTTCACTTCATTGCCTTGCATTGCGCTTTCGATCATATTTTCAAGGAGCTTATAACCATTTTGAAGTGCGCCGTATAAAGAATGAACCGACACGAGCATTAAATCTCTCATAATAAACGAAGTGAAGGCTTGTTCAAATTGTACAAGGCCAGATTGTTGTAAAATGCCATACGCTTCTTTCGAAATATCTTTTCCTTGTTTTTCTTCTAATGCAAACAAGCTAGATATTGCGAATAAACGTGGATTACGAATTCCATACTGTAATAATTGATCGCTAATATATCCTTTTACTGTTTGTAGCTCCTCTTCGGACTGTGCTAAATCAGCCGCATTAATTAAGAAAAACATTTTATCAAGTGCAAACGTATCTTTCACACGACCAAGTTGAATTAAAAATTCTCGATCTGCTCGTGAAAACACGTGATTATAATATGTTACAAATAAAATTGCATCTGCATTCTTTATATACTGGAATGCTACGTCTGTATGGCGAGCGTTAATAGAATCTGCCCCCGGCGTATCTACAAGTGCAATGCCCTGCCTTGTTAACTCACAATCGAAATAAAGCTCCATATACTCTACAAAACATGATTTTTCTTCGTTAGCTACATAATTAGCAAATTCAGCTAACGTTACATGAGATTGCTCTCCTAATCGATGCTTTACATCATCATATCCACGCTGCACAGCACGTAAAAAACTAAACGTTGTTTTTTGTCTACCACTTGGTGCTGGATATTGCAAGATATCATCAATTTGCTGAAGCGCTTCTTCCAAGGAAGTAATATCACGATAAAATAATTTATAAACAGCCTTTAAATCCTCAAAAAGTGCCTTTTCTGATTTAAACTGTACAATTACCGTGCCATGTGGCAACTCATCTGTTACTGGCAAAATTTGATTAATTGTCGCTGTTGTAGGATTAGGTGATACTGGTAATACCTTTTCTCCTAATAATGCGTTCGCAAAGGAAGATTTCCCAGCACTAAACGCTCCAAATAACGCCACTGTAAACTTTTTCGCTTCCACACGTTTCCTTTTCTCTATAATTTCTTGTTGTACATGTTTAAGAGCTGGAATTTGCTGCAAAACATCTTCTGCATCCTTAACATGTTCTATAATCCGAGCAATGTTAAGCTTTGTTTCCATGTTTGGTTTAGACTCATTGACAGTAAGTTCATCCTCTACTTCAACTTGTGTTTGTAACTGGAATTTTTCGTTTGTTACTTTCTTTGTTTGCTGTAAAGCTTTTTCTATATCTATACTTTGTGGAACAGAAAAACGATTGTGCCATATATCTTGTAAATAGTTTTCATACTGATCATATTCTTGCATGCACTGTAATTTTATTTCCTTCGCCTTTTTTATCGCTTCATATTGCGCTATTTCTTCTTGCATATGTTGACTATCAGCTTGTACTTTGCTGTGCAGGAGCGGCAAACTTTTTTCAAATATATTTTGTGCTTCGCGGCGATAACGCTTCTTCAATTCATTTGCAACATCTTCTGTATAATGAAGCAAATAGTCTCCAGTAAATCCAGCTCCTTGTTTAATAGTCGCTTCCAGTAATGCAGGAGTAAAATCTGCATTTAAGTCATGTATTACGTTTCCAAATTCTTCTGTGAATAGCTCTTTTTTCTTAAAAAAGGAGACAACGTACTCTTTCAAATGAAAGTCAAGTTGCGTCTCTACTGCTTTCTGTAGTGCCTCATAAAACACTTCTAAACGACGCTGCTTTTCTTGCTCTGTTTTTCCTTTTGAAAACAGTAAACCAACTTTAAACTTTGTAAGCTTCGTTTCCAAATATTGATTTGCTAAATCGCGCATCTCAAACGGCATTAAATATGCATTGTCTAAAATATTTTGCAAGCCGTTAAAAAACTGTTCTTTCACTTGTGATACTGTATTTGTAATCTGTTTTTCTTTTTCCTCAAGCTGTTCTAAAATCGCGGTTACATCTTGAAGCGATAACATCGATGCTAACTCTTTTTGAAACGGCTCCAATTGTTTTTCATATTGTGAATGTAAGAATGAAAAATGCTCTTGTAACAAATAAGATACTTCTCTCTCCATTCCTCTTTTCACATATACGTCTTTTTCCTTTATTATCGAAGAAAGACGTTCCTCTAGCTGCCCTAATTCGTTATGTGAATGATTCTGCATACGTAAGGATGTATAAAAGATACCATCAACTTCTATATTCCAATTAAAAAATGATTGCACTACGCTTTTTTGATATACCTCAAAAGGCAGCTCATTTTCTTTATGTTTATCAATTTGATTCACAACAAGATAAACGGTTTTGTTACGCTGTTTTAACTCTTTAACAAACTGTAAATTTACTTCTGATTGCACATGATTATAATCCATCATATAGAAAATTACATCAGCAAGATGCAATGTAGATTCAGTTGCAAGTTGATGGGCATCATCAGTTGAATCAATACCTGGCGTGTCAACAAGAACAACGTCTTCTGGAAGCGGTGCATCAACGCGATGAATATGAATACCAATCACTTCATCACCATTTTTGCAAAGCTCTTTTAATTCTTCTGCTGTATACATACCGTCATACTCGTATTTCTGTCCTGATTTTAAAATAACGACAACGCGATTCTGTCCTTTTTCTATCTTTACAACATTCGCGCTCGTTGGAATCGGACTAGTTGGCAACAATTGATTTTTAAATAAATAGTTCATCATTGTAGATTTTCCAGCGGAGAAATGCCCGCAAAACGCAATCATCAGTTGGTCTTCTTTATACTTTCGTACAACTTCAAGCAACTTTTCGCTCTGTTCAATATCTCCTTTTTTCTGCCATTCTTCATAAAAACAAACGAGTTTTTCTAAACTGTTTGTTTGCATTGTTTTTGTCATCCCCTCGTGCCCCTTTATTCCATGATGTATCCATCTCTTATATTACTAAATTTTCAGCATCTTCACAGTAAAAAAATAAAAAAATCCTTTTCATTCTCCGTGGAAACGAAAAGGATTTCTATGTAGAATAGTTCATTATTTAGTTGCTCCTACTCGATGTAACACATGCTTTGTGACAACTGCATATAAAACAATTGTTCCTCCTAAAAATGCATATACCATATTTATCACACCTTACTTTTTGATAATGATTATCAATTTTAAAGATATTGTATCATTAAAGAGAATGATTATCAATATATATTTAAAAAAGAAAAGCTCCCTTTTAGAGAGCTTTCATACTGCCTGTTTTAAAGGAATTGTAGATTGTTGTGCATTTTTATTATAACTCACAGGTGAATTGTTAACAGTTGAAAATTTTGGAAATATATATCCTTTACAATTCATCCTGTATTATACTGAAAGAAATATCGGTAAGGAGATGAAATATGAACAGCATTTCACAAAATGAAAGAATTCATTCTATTGATATGATACGAGGGATTGCTATTTTGGGTATTTTCCTTGTAAATTGGCCTACGTTAGCTGGAATCGAGTCTCGAGATTTAACGACTGTTTACGAAGGGTTTGATCGTTACATCCGATTATTTTATGATCTATTTGTCCAAACAAAATTTTACACTATCTTTTCTTTTTTATTTGGTCTTGGCTTTTATATTTTTATGAAGCGCGCAGAAGAAAAAACAAATCATCCAAAATTATTATTTATACGAAGACTTCTTATTTTATTTTTATTCGGATTTTTACATTATGTACTACTTTGGGACGGCGACATATTACATAATTACGCAATAAGTGGATTGGTACTGCTATTATTTTATAAAAGACAGCCAAAAACTTTATTAATTTGGTCGCTTGTTTTGTTAAGTATTTGGGAACTTTTTGTGTTGATGTTAAATTTAGTAGCACTAAATATGACACCTGGAGCACTTGACGCTTTATCTGCACCTGTCGTTCCATTGTTAGACTGGAACTTACAAGTTCAAGATCGCTTTACTACTTTTTACTCAGAAGAAATTAGCGGTTCTCTAATCATGCTACCAGAAACAGTTGGTCTCTTTTTACTCGGTCTATACGCCGGAAAGAAAGAAATGTTTCGCCGCGTAAACGAGATTGATACAAAACTTAAGAAATGGCAAATCATTACCTTCCTTGCTACTTTACCAACATGGGGGATTATTATTACCTACTTTACTATGAACGAACTATACGTACCGTTTTCAATGATTTCCTTTATTACACTAAGTGGAAAGACACTATTCATTTTTTATATTTTTACACTTATGCGTCTCTTGCAGCATGCGAAATGGCAAAAGGTATTCCGTCCTTTTCAATATGTTGGCCGCATGGCATTAACGAACTATATCTCGCAAACGATTGTCACGTTATTCGTATTTGGATTACTATTTAAAATGAATATCACGTTCCCACTATGGGGCGGTATACTTTTTTGCATTAGCTTCTATATCATTCAAATCTTTATTAGCCGCTGGTGGCTCTCTCGTTATCAATATGGACCGCTTGAATATATTTGGCGTCTTGGTACATATGGAAAAAGCATGCCACTAAAAAAACAAAGCAGTGTCTCATCTTGAGACACTGCTTTCTCTTATGCTTCAGAAACATTAATTTGTATTGAACTCTGCTCCTCTTTTACTTTCGTTTGCCTTTGCGGAATCATATGAAACACAATATTTAAAAGCACTGCTGATGCACTTCCTAATACAATGCCGTTATCTGTTAAAATACGAACGCTCTCTGGTAGCTGTGAGAATAATGTTGGCACAACAGTTACGCCAAGTCCCATTCCAACTGAACACGCTACAATTAATAAATTTTCCTGCTTCGCAAAATTAACGCTGCTTAACATTTTAATCCCATATGCCATAACCATTCCGAACATAGCGAGCATCGCACCGCCTAGTACTGGCTTTGGAATAATTGTTGTAAGTGCTGCAATCTTCGGAATAAATCCAAGGACAATTAGCATACCACCGCATGTATAGATAACAACGCGATTGCGCACACCAGTTAATTGGACAAGGCCGACATTTTGTGAATATGTCGTATACGGAAAAGCGTTAAAAATACCACCTAACACCATTGCGATTCCTTCTGCGCGGTATCCCTTTGCTAATTCTTTTTCACCAATTTCTTTGTTACAAATATCAGAAAGGGCAAAATATACACCTGTGGCTTCAACAATTCCTACGCAAGCAACGAGAATCATTGTAATGACCGGCGTTACTTCGAATGTCGGTGTACCGAAGTAAAATGGCTGCACACCATGAAACCAATCTGCTTGTGCTACAGCCTGTAAGCTTACTTTTCCCATTAACGCAGCAATTGCTGTGCCAAATAATAATCCTAATAAGATCGAAATAGAACGAATGAAACCGTCAAAAAAACGGTACATGATGATAATAAATAACAATACTCCGAATGATAATGCTAAATTGGATACACTACCGAAGTCTTTACTTCCTACACCGCCAGCCATATCGTTAATCGCGACTGGAACTAATGTAACTCCAATAACTGTTACAACTGAACCTGTAACAACTGGTGGAAACAGTTTGACAAGTTTTCCAAACACACGAGCAAATATCACAACGAAAAGTCCTGCTGCAATAATAGAGCCGTACACTGCAGATACCCCGTACTGCTTTCCAATTGCAATCATTGGTCCAACTGCCGTGAAAGTGCAGCCTAACACAACTGGGAGTCCAATGCCGAAGAAACGATTCGTTAACGCTTGTAAAATCGTCGCAATGCCGCACATTAATAAATCAATTGATACTAAATACGTAAGCTCACGCTGATTTAATCCAAGTCCGCCGCCAACAATAAGCGGAACGATTACTGCCCCGGCATACATCGCCAGCATATGTTGAATACCAAGAGACGCAATTTTAAAAGGATGTTGTTTCATCATTCTACCTCCGCTACTGCGCGCTCCACAAAACGAACTGTTCCGTTATCAAGCGATGCGATTTCCGCAAGCGATTCTACACGAACACCGCTCTCACGCAATTTACTTCCTCCATCTTGAAATGCTTTTTCAATTACAATTCCGATACCTGCTACTGTTGCTCCAGCTTGTTCTACTAAATTCATTAAACCAAGTGCTGCCTGACCATTGGCTAAAAAGTCATCAATAATAAGAACACAATCGTCTTCGTGTATATATTGTTTCGATATAGAGATTTCGTTCGTTTCTTGCTTTGTATAGGAATATACTTTTGCAGTATACATATTATCTTGCAATGTTAACGATTTACGCTTTCTTGCAAAAACAACTGTTACACCAAATTGCAATGCAGCCATCACAGCTGGAGCAATTCCTGAAGACTCAATCGTCACTATTTTTGTAATCTTATCGTCTTTAAAACGCTTTGCAAACTCTTTTCCGATTTCTTGCATAAGCACTGGATCGATTTGATGATTTAAAAATGCATCTACTTTTAACACATCGTCTGATAATACTTTTCCTTCACTCATAATTTTTTCTTGTAATAATTTCATAGTTTGTTCCTCCTCTTATGCAATAAAAAACTCCAAAAGCGGCCTTCACCCAATACAAGTGAGGGACGTGCTTTTGGAGCTTGCAAAAAAAGAATGCAACTATAGCAATATATTCGTCCTCACTCATAGTCGAAGCATTTACGGTACCTCGGTAGAAACTTGCAGGCCATATCCCTGCGATTATATGAGTGTTGCTAACTTATTTATTTTATAGAAGGATTATAACGTACTTTTTTCACTTTGAAAAGTATCCTCTTAAAAAAACACGTACAAAAAATCATTTTCCAACCAATTTCGTTCGACTTTTATAGTCTTTTTCATTCTATAATTATAATCCACAAATTTCAAAATCAATGTCCTTAGTCATATCGCAAATTCAATATGAACTTCACATTTTTTTCACATTTCTTCATTACAAAATCAGTAATAAATCACGATTTATCAACTTTTCATCATGAACATAGTTTTAATTATATCAATGAACATTTTTTGAAAGCAGCGCTAACAATGTAGAAATTATCAGAATTTTTTGTATCATAAAAATGTAAGATTCACTTTCTCAGGGAGGGAGAAATATGGGAGAACGTAAATTACAACAATTGATGAAGAGAAAACAAAAAGAGAGCTCACTCAAAGGTACATTGATTTTTGTTTTTTTCCTCGGCTTCTTTTTAATCTTCACATGGTTTAGTGTATATCAAATTTTTTTAAATCGATTGTAGTGTTACTCAGAAACAAGGGGGATATGCGATATGCACTTGCATAAATACGAAAAAATTTGGCTCATTTTCGGTATCGGTTCATTATTTGTATTTTTAGCTGTAATTGGAGTCAGTGCGTTTTATATGGGAAACCAGCCGCCTAGCTGCTTAACGACAATCGATCCAGAAAAAGTAAATGCGAATGCTCCTTTTGATCATCCTGGTGTAAAGCAAGTCGGTAAAGATCATTATCAAGTAACAATTGTTTCACAAGCCTTTTCCTTTACACCGAATGTCATTAAAGTGCCAAAAGACGCCAAAGTTGACTTTGTTGTCGCAACGAAAGATGTTGTACACGGCTTTGAAATTGCAGGAACAAATGTGAATATGATGATTGAGCCTGGCTATGTAAGCACAGCTTCTCAAGTGTTTCAAAAAGCTGGTGAGTATTTAATTGTGTGTAATGAATATTGCGGAACAGGCCATCATATGATGAGCGCGAAAGTAGAGGTGACTGACAAATGATCGCACTGCAAGATAAAATAAGTAAACGAGATGCAAAATTAGCAATGGCTCATATTCATGTTGCATTTATCGCTCTATTTTTAGGTGGATTATGCGGACTATTACAAGTACTTGTCCGTTCTGGAAAGTTTAATCTTCCAGCTGGAATCGGTTATTATCAAGTGTTAACAACACACGGCGTATTACTAGGACTCGTATTAACAACATTTTTTATTATCGGCTTTTTATTTGCTTGTATGAGCAAAACAACAGGCACTCTTTCAAAAGGAGTGCGCAGGACCGGTTGGATTGGTTTTTGGCTTATGACAATTGGAACCGCCATTACTGCTATTTTCATACTATTAAATAAGGCTACCGTGCTCTATACATTTTATGCTCCGTTAAAGGCTCATCCTGCTTTTTACATCGGTCTTACCCTCGTTATTGTCGGCAGTTGGTTTAGCGGTTTTGCAATGTTTACTCACTATCACACATGGAAAAAACACAATAAAGGAAAAGTTGGTCCCTTACTGAGCTTCATGGCTGTTATTACAATGCTACTTTGGCTCGTTGCAACTCTTGGCGTTGCTGCCACAGCACTCGTACAATTCATTCCTTGGAGCTTAGGCATTGTTGATACAATTGATGTTCTTGTTAGTAGAACATTATTTTGGTACTTCGGCCATCCACTCGTCTATTTTTGGCTTCTTCCTGCTTACATGGCATGGTATGTCATTATCCCAAAAATTATTGGTGGAAAAATCTTTAGTGATTCTCTCGCTCGTTTATCATTTATTTTATTCTTATTATTTTCCGTTCCAGTTGGATTTCATCACCAGTTAACAGAACCTGGAATTGACCCAGGATGGAAATACTTACAAGTTGTTTTAACATTTATGGTTATTATCCCTTCATTAATGACTGCATTCTCTCTATTTGCATCATTTGAACAATATGGACGTTCAAGAGGAGCAACTAGCCTATTCGGCTGGCTTCGTATGCTTCCATGGTCTGACGCTAGATTTTTTGCACCGTTCGTTGGAATGCTTATGTTTATTCCAGCAGGAGCAGGTGGGCTAGTGAATGCAAGTCATCAATTAAACCAGGTGGTTCACAATACAATTTGGATAACAGGACATTTTCATTTAACGTTGGCTACATCTGTCGTACTAACATTCTTCGGTATTGGCTATTGGCTGATTCCCCATTTAACAGGACGTGTTATGACAAAAGAAATGAATCGCCTTGCGATGATTCAAACTTGTGTATGGACACTTGGAATGCTATTTATGTCCGCTGGGATGCACTTTGCTGGATTATTAGGAGCTCCGCGTCGCTCTTCTTTTTCCACATACGGCAATGCACCGCAAGCAGTTGAATGGATACCATATCAAATTGCCCAAGCAGTTGGCGGCACGATTTTATTTGTCGGTATTATTTTAGCTATCATTATTTTCTTAGACCTTGCTTTCTTCGCTCCAAAAGGCCATACTGAATTTCCGGTTGCAGAAGTATCTGATGCATCTGATCAACCACCAATTGTCTTCGAGAATTGGAAACTATGGCTCGGCATTACAGCACTGCTTATTTTATTCGCATACACAATTCCGTTTATAGATATGATTCAAAATGCCCCGCCTGGTTCGAAAGGGTTTAAATTGTGGTAAGTAAAAAGCAGAGGGGTACCCCTCTGCTTCATTTCAAGCGTAACAATTTCATCCATGTACCTGCAGACTTAAATCGAATTCATCTTATGTTAAAAAATTTGCTTCTACCTAGAAAAAATGTACCTGATTATGAATTAACTCCACTACAAATGATAAGTCATTCGTTTTTTTATTTCTCACCAATCATTCACTTCACACATTTAACCTGCAATATCAGCCGAATTGAGAATCCCATTAATATTTCCATCTACAATGATACAATGCCCTAAAAACATATCTCCATCAAAGAAGAACATCTCAAAATCACCTTCCGGATAAACACTTATGCTATCTAGTTTCATTAAATCCATAAACATTTCTTTTGTAATCTCATTGATCTCTTCCTCATCATAATCCTGTAGCCAATCATTTGCTAATTCCACTAGTTCTTCTGAAGCATACATTTTAATTTTCTTGTTCCATTCATCCTGCTCCTTAAAAAGTACATATGCTGTTTCTAGCGCTGACTTCATATTATTCTGGTCTTCATTCCAATCAAAACCCAAATTACACTCTTCACCAACCCAAGAAATTGTCTTTTCAAAAACTTTAACTCTTTTATTTAGTAAAAATCCGCCGAACATCTCATCATTATAGTAAACCGGCTTCATCGAATCTTGTAATATCATCTCCAACTCATCATCTCTATATAATGTTTCTAGAACCTTGACAAGCATCATCGAATTTTCTGCTCTACGCACCTGTAATCTCACAACTGCATTCTCTTTTAAAACTTCTCTTGATTGTTTCAATTCTTCATCATCAACTAACCATTCAAGTCGTAGCCCTTCTTTTATAACAGTTTCATTGTTATATAAATCTTTCCATGCGATCAAATTAATTGACGCAGTCCATAAAATGTCGCTACCTGCTTTTCCCGCACCAATTCCCGATGCCCCTGTGACAGCTGCCACCTCAATAACATTTTCTGTGAATTTTTTCTCAAATCTACTTTTTTCACTGGATTTACTCAATTTATCACACAATCCCTTCATCACACTCAAGCACAAATCGTATTGAAAGTACTTTACGAGTTTTCCTGTTTTACTTTAATTGTACATTTTGAAGCATATTCGATATATGTAAACTGGTTCCCTGTACGTTAAAGGATCCGTTATTTATTTTACTATCTTTTTATTTTTTAACTTGATGAACATGAGGTCGAATAAATCATTCTCAGAAACTCAAAGCAACTACCATTTGTCTCTTGAACAAATGTACCAACCGCTTCAAATCCCGCCTTTTTATATACTTTAATCGCTCTTTCATTAAATGTCGCAACTGATAGCGTTATATATTTAGGTTGATATTTTTTTACGCAAAACTCTAGACCTGCCTTTATAAATGCCAAACCCAAACCCAAGCCCTTTCCAGTCAAGTTTGGTTCCATTCCCAGCCCAATATCCACTGTATGTATATCTATTTTATTAAAACTAAAAAATCCAACTATTTCATTATTCTCACAAACAGTAAATGTGGTTTCTCCACGCTCTTTAGGATCTAAAAACTCAGCCAAATCCTCTTGATCAGCTTCCATATCATAAAAAGAATACTTGCCCCTATAGTGCCAAGTATACGCAATTTCTTCTGCTTGCTCTTGTGTCATCACTTCAAAAATATAATTCACCTCTATACCTCCTTAAGCAACGCACATACAGTAAAATACTAATTCATAAAAAAGAGCCACATATATGTAGCTCCTTTTCCTTTTTATAATTCATAAATCTCTTTATACTTCGCTTCTAAATAATCCGCTAAATAGTTCGCATTCAACCCTTCACCCGTTACATCTTGTAAAATTTCTAAAGGCTTCTTCATCTTTCCATATTGGTGAATGTTTTTAGTTAACCATTCACGAATTGGCGTCACGTTTCCTTCCTCTAGTAATGCATCAAAGTTCGGAATCTCTACTAACATCTTATGTTTAAATTGCGCTGCATACATATAGCCAAGTGCATAAGATGGGAAGTAACCAAATGATCCATCTGACCAATGCACATCTTGCAGTACACCCTGTGCATCCGTTTCTGGACGTATACCTAAATAACTTTCCATTTTATCATTCCATGCTGCTGGTAAGTCTTTCACCTGTAATGTGCCATCAAACAATTCTTTCTCCAATTCATAACGAACCATAACATGAAGGGGATATGTAAGTTCATCTGCCTCAATACGTATAAAGGAAGGCTTTGATTCATTAATCGCATCATAGAATTCATTTACAGATACGTTTTCAAATTGTCCATCACTAAATTGCTTCAATACATCATAATTCTTCTTCCAAAATGATTTATTACGTCCAATAAAGTTTTCAAAGAATAGTGATTGTGATTCGTGAATTCCCATTGATGTACCACTGCAAAGCGGTGTACCTTCTAATTCTTCTGAAATATTTTGTTCATATACAGCATGTCCACATTCATGAATCGTCCCGAAAACTGCCATGCGGAAGTCATTCTCATCATAACGAGTCGTAATGCGAACATCTCCTCTATTTAATGTAATTTCAAAAGGATGTATCGTTTCATCTAGACGACCGGCCTCGAAATTATAATTTAACTGTTTTAGTAACCCTAAAGTGAAATTCTTTTGTTGTTCTTTTGAAAAATATTCAAATAAAGCATTTGTTTTTAATTCTTTATCGGACTTGGAAATTTCTTTTACAAGCGGAACAATACGCTCACGTAGTTGTCCAAATACATGATCTAACACTTCTACCGTAATACCTGGCTCATACATATCTAAAAGCGTATTATATTTATAAGTTTCATAACCCCAATATGTAATAAATTTCTTCTTATATTCAACAATTTTTTCTAAGTATGGTCGAAACATTTCAAAATCAGATTTTTCACGAGCTTCTACCCAAATGCTTTCTGATTTTGCTTGTAATTTGACAAACTCTTCATACTCGGCCTGTGGAATTTTTTTATTCCGATCATACTCTTTACGGCACTCTTCTACAATTTTCTTCGTTGTTTCAGAAATTTTATTATCTGCAATTAGCTGTTCTAATTCTTTTAAATATCTTTCCATCTCATCAGAAGTCGATAATGAAAACACCTCTGATGAAAGCATTCCTATTACTTCCGAACGTTGATCGACACCTTTCTTTGGTGCCCCCGTTCGTAAATCCCAAAATATTAGACTTAATGCTTCCCCATAATTTTCTATCTTTTTCACATATGCTAAAAATTCTTTCTCTACTTCATATGTAGCAATCGTCATACTATAAAAACCTCCTTTTTCTACCTCACCCTTATTTCGACATAAACAAATAAATTCCTTTTCTAATAGAAAAAAAGCTTAGCAACCGCCAAGCTTTTTCTGATTAAAAAGAGAAAGATTTCATTCTATAGTACTGTACCTTCTACTGGAAGCACTTGTTTCACAGCTTTTACTACTTTTTCGTTTTCATCTTCTGATAGGAATAACGAAATATATCCTTCATCTTCACTCGTACGAATTAAACGACCGATTCCTTGACGAAGACGTAAAATCATATACGGTACATCAACATCCCAGAATGGATCATTTACGTGCTTACGCTTCGCTTCAAATACAGGATCATTTGGAGGGAATGGAAGCGACCAAATAATGACATGAGATAAGGATGATCCCGGAATATCTAAACCTTCCCATAAATGAACCGCACAAAGTACAGTCTCTTCTTCATTTTGGAAACGAGAAACAAGCTGACTAATTTCCTGGTCTCCTTCATATAAGAAGGGAACAGACATTTGCTCTTTATTCACATATTCTTTGAATGCCGCAAGCTCTTGCGTTGTACGGAATAATACAAGCGTACGTCCATTTGTTTTTTGAATGTTCTCAAGTGTATACTGACATTTTCGTTCCCATTCATTTTCCTTCGTATATGATGGTAAGTACACTTTCATTTGTTCTTCATAATCAAACGGTGAAGCAACAGAGAATGATAAATAATCTTTTACCCCTAAGCTATTTGCAGTAAAAGCAAATGAATTATTTTCTGATAATGTTGCAGATGAGAAGATGTACGGGATTTTTTTAGAGAATACTTTTTCTTGCAGCACTTCTTCTACAGCACGCGGCATAATTACAAGCGTAAAAGAACCATCGTTTTCTTCTCCCCACGTAATTACATTTTTCTCATGCATAAACAAACGTAATGAATGCTCTAATACATCTAAATGCTCATCAACAATATTTAAATCATATGTGTTTACTGTGTACATTTCACTTTCAAAAACTAGCGCATCGCCGACTTCAGAGATTTTTGCATATAGGCGTTTTGCTTCTTTCGTTACTTTTTCTGTTAATTGAATTTCTAAACGATCAGAACCAGCAATTTCCTTCTTACTTTCTTTAAGCGCCTCAAAAAACTGCTCTGTTTGCCAAATTGTTTCTTCCACTAAATAAGCAAACTCTTCACGAATATCATTTTGCAGTAGTCTTGTTAAAAGTTGTTCCATCATTGCTTGTTTTAAACGATACGTAAGTGCTTTTTGTGCTGCATACTCTACAAGATGACCTTCATCAAAGACAACGCAGCTACTTTCTGGTAACAACGGCATTTGTCCTTCACGTTTACGCGCATCATATGTCCAAATATGGTCCATATAGAAATCTTGCGAACAAATAATTAAATCTGCAGCTTTACGATAATGTTCACGAGATAATGTTTGTCCGCAGCGATGGCGAGACTCACATGTAAAACAATCTTGGAAATAATCCCACGATACTTTAGACCATTCTTCATCATTTAATAACGGAAACTCTTTGCGATCACCGTAATGAGTAAAGTTTTGCATCGTTCCATGATCAAATACGAATTGCGGCAATTCATAATATAAATCTTCAATTACTTCTGGAGCTCGTCCACTCATTACATCTTCAAGTTTACGTAAGCATAGATAATTTTCCATTGATTTAGCTAGACGCACATCAACTGATAGTCCTAATGCTTCTGATAATTTCGCAATGTCGCCTTCTTCTTTTACTAGCTGTTCAATTAATGTTTCGTCTGCACAAGCAATAACAGCTGGCTTTCCTGTATAGCGCGCATAACAAATTGCATACAAAAGGTATACAATCGTTTTTCCTGTTCCAACACCTGCTTCCGCAAACATTACTTGTTTCTCTTGAAATGCTCGTTCTAATTGAAACGCCATAAAAATTTGCTCATCGCGCTCTTCAAATCCCTTTTCTGGTAAAACGTCGTAAAAAACGTCTCCAATCCATTCATTTAACTTGTCGAAAAAATTATCTTGTTTCCCCACTTCAAATGGCAACTTTTGCTTCGTAAACATGCTATTCCTCCAACTACTCAATTTCTATATAAAAAGACAGAGCAACTCCTCATAAAAAGAGCAGTTGCTGTTTTCTTGTTGTTTGCATAACAATTGAGCGAAAAAAGTTTTCCTGAATGCAGGAAAACTTTTCTACTCTATCAATGATTTTAAATATCGCTTATCAATTAAAGTTTCATGTGATAAAGCTGCTAAATACTCTTCACGTGCTCTTGCTAACTCATAATTGGCTACGCCGTGAAGGTTTACTTCTTTTTCTAATTCATCATAAGTTCGATGAATAGCCTTTTGAATAATGGAAAATTGCAAACCATCCATTAGCGCCTCCTCCTTTAGATTATCGCATAATAGCAAGTATATGCGTTCTAAAGAAGTTTTATACTAATCACGCGGCGGGCGTTTACCGAAATACTGATAGTAATCAGTGCGAATAAATCCATTAAATAACTTTCGTTTCTTCGATGCATCTTTGCCATACCATTTCTCAAATTCAGGATGGCTTGTTAATACGTATAAAGACCAAGTATCTAACGGACGGAAGGCCTGTCCCATCTCCGCATACATTTTTTCAACTAGAGGCTTTTCACTTAAACGTTCTCCGTATGGTGGATTCGTCACAACGTAACCATATTCCTCTTTTGTTGTAAAATCTTTTACTTGCATTTGCTTAAATGTAATAAGATCACCAAGTCCTACTTCATCAGCATTATCTTGTGCAACCTGTACCATACGATGATCAATATCTGATCCGATAATTTGAAGCGGTTGATCGTAGTTTGCTAAGTCCTCTACTTCTTCACGAGCGATGCTCCAATTGTCTTCACCAACCCAGCCCCAACCATCAGAAGCAAAGTCACGGTTAAATCCTGGAGCAATATTTTGACCAATTAACGCCGCTTCAAGTGGAATTGTTCCAGAACCGCAAAATGGATCTACAAACGGACGATCTGGTTTCCAGTTTGTGAGCATAATTAACGAAGCTGCTAACGTTTCTTTTAACGGAGCATCCCCTTGTCCAACACGGTATCCACGCTTATGAAGTCCAACACCACTAGCATCAATTGTCAGCGTTGCTACATCTTTCAATAACGCTATTTCAATACGAAATAACGGGCCACTCTCTTCAAACCATGTTGTACGTCTATATGTACTTTTCAATTTTTCCACGACTGCTTTTTTTACGATACTTTGACAGTCTGGTACACTAAACAATGTAGATTTAATCGATTTACCGATAACAGGGAATTCACCGTTTTCAGGAATATAATCCCCCCAATTTAGTGCCTTTGTTTTTTCAAATAATTCATCAAATGTTGTAGCCTTAAATTCACCAACTTTAATTTTCACACGATCCGCTGTGCGGAGCCATAAATTACTACGACAAATAGCTTTTTCGTCCGCTTCAAACGTTACTTTCCCATTATCTACATGGCATTCATAACCAAGATTGCGAACTTCTCTTGCAACAAGCGCTTCAATTCCCATTGCAGCAGTTGCAATTAAAGTAACTTTTCCCATCTTCATTCTCCTCATAATGTATAATCTAACACTAATCAGCAATACATTTTCTCTTGCTGATTAGTTAACTCCATGACATCTTTATTTAATTCACTTTTATTAAGTTTAAAAAACTTTCTTTACCATTTTAACTCACATTCTAAAACTTCATACAAATAAAAAGCCCTCCTCTTACAAAGGAGAGCTGAACAAATTCATGATTGGTTCATAACGTTCTGTAAGCCATGTTCTGTACCTTTGTACTGCAAACGGCCCACGCCTCGTACTCCGGTGGCAATCATCTATCTACAGAGCAATTGCATCTGTCCTTTCCCATCGTTCATTTCCTTAGGAAAAGTTCCCCTACCAATATTTGGGTTTCTCGCTCGTGGGGTTTACCTCGTTCCACTCCCATCATTTCTTCCGGGACTTCGTCACTGTGGCACTTTAAAGGTAGTCAAACCATATCCAGATGGACTTAGGTTTTTTCCCTGCCGTTAATCCAGCTTTACGCCGAATTACCCTAGCTTATGACTTCGCTAGGCACGAACACTACGACCATCTCAGGTCGTGCGAGCATGGACTTTCCTCTACAACTAAGCGTTGCAGCGATTACCCAAACGTTATGACATGAATTAGTATAGTGGAAACATAAATATTTTGCAACGTTTTTTATCTGGAAAATACTACAAACTTATTTATTCTCCTCCATTACTCGTATAGTCTACTTCCAAATACAGCTTTCTCCAAATTCGAAAGACGTTTTAAAATGTCTGTATTCGTATTGTTATATACTGGTTGTGGAGTAGAAATTGGCGATGGTGTTGGTTGTACTTGTACACTCACCACTTTTTGTTTTTGTTCTTCCAATTCTTGTTTTAAACGTGCATTCTGCTGCTTTAATTGCTCAACTTCCTTATGAAATGCCTCATAGTCCTTAATAATTAAGTCTAAAAACTTATCAACTTCTTCTTGTTGATATCCTCGCATTCCCGTTTTAAACTCTTTTTCTAAAATATCTTTTGCTGTTAACTTAATTTTATCAGAAATCATTCATTCCACCTCAAGTCTTTACCAAAACTTTCATTACTTAAATTTTTTCAGAAACAGCCCATTTTGTCAATCATATATCTTTATTCCACTGCTCTTCTTCTATTATATCTTGTAAATCAGAAAAAAGTATGAAATAACATGGATAATTTTGAGTTTCTGCTTTTTTCTTTCCTATTTCCACCATATATTTAGGACTTCCTGGCTTTTCTTCATCATACATAGCAAGTAGGGCATCACTTTTTTCAATAAAAAATTGATTCTTTAAACGAAATTGCTCTGGGCTTTCATATTTTCGCTTTGTTATACTATCTACATGATCCGCTTGCGAAAAAATGAATTCATAATACTCCCTATTGTTTTCTTTCCAATTTTCTTCCTGCTCTAAAAAGGGGGTAAATATAGCTAATTTTAAGTCTGGATATTCCAATTGTAAATCAAATACTACTTCAGCTGTCCATAATTCCACGCCTAATTGACCACTAATCATTACCCATTCTAACCCTTCTTCTAACAAAGAAAGTAAACTTTTGCGCACCGCTTTTTTTATGTACTCTACACCAGGATGTTCATTTGAAAAAAGCCCCAGTTCAAATGGTTTATATCCTGTAACAGCTACAACTTTCAATATAAAACGCCCCTTTTCTTCTCAAAAAAAAGAACTAGCAATTTGCTAGTTCTAGCATAGCACTTACTTTTTAAACATGCCACCTACATTTGGTCCCATAGCTGCTGGTGATACAGCTTGCGGACTCACATTCGGTCCAAATGGCGATACTTGACCGCATGGGGCACATCCGCCAAATCCACCAACTCCAGGGCCGAATCCGCCAACTCCTCCAACTCCAGGGCCAGGTCCGCCAAACCCTCCAACTCCAGGGCCAGGTCCGCCAAATCCACCAACTCCAGGGCCGAATCCGCCAAACCCTCCAACTCCAGGGCCGAATCCGCCAACTCCTCCAACTCCAGGGCCAGGTCCGCCAAACCCTCCAACTCCAGGGCCGAATCCGCCAACTCCTCCAACTACAGTTGGAGGTGCAGGTTGTATAACATTCACGCTAGAGTTTGTTTGTGGGAAATAATGCTGCGCCTGTACTACTTGGTGGTGAACGTGTTTCATGTGCGTTGGATGAATATGAGGTACAACCGTTTTTGAAAATGTGTGTGTTTCACAACATTTTGTCGGATGCACAATTGGAGGTGTTGTTGTAACTGGGCTCAGTCCTCCAAAACAAGGATTACAATGATACATAGTCTTTCTCTCCTCTCACAGTTTGAAATAACCTTACATTTTACAATATGTGAAAAGAGTAAAAGCCGTTTGTTACAAATACCTATTTCTATATTGGAAATTAGTCTATAAAAATTGTTTAAAGTTTGTGAAAATAAAAACAGTCAATGTAATCATGATAAAAAACAAAAGTAAAATAACTTTCTTCACATTCGCCCTCTCCATATACTTTATTTTTAATGCTACTGTCATTGTAAAATGGATAGGAGGTCCGAACAACTATTTTTCATGCCATTTTATATGCAAAATTTGGGTATTCATAAATCTTCATACAAATATTTCAAGACATTCGCCTTTAACCTTTTACACTTATCTTCCTATATAAAAGACTCCAAAAACTCCCCGTAAGAACCCGATTGGTTCAACTAACCTTTCATGGGAAATCCGTCCATGAAAGGAAGTTTCACTTTATAAAAAAGCCCCCTACTTGTTTAACGATACCGGTAATTTGGTTCATTGCATTCATCATTTGACCTGCAGTACCCATCATTTTATTAATATCATAATTTCCGTCAGTTGTTTTAAACTGCGACATAAAACTAGAAAATTGACTTGGCTGTTGTTTTGTGTAGTTTTGTTTATTCATCATTGGATATGGTGTATGTGGATAAAAAGAAGATTGAATAGGTTGTTTCGGTGGATAAAACATGGGTTGATTTATATTGGGTTGATTCATATGCGGAAGTTGAAAAGGCTGAAAATAATTATTGTAATTCATATTGTAAGGCATAAAAGGGTACATATTATAGCGTAAGTATGGGTCTTGTTCATTCTGATATATGTTAGAACGTAAGTATGGGTCTTGCGCATTCTGATACATATTAGAGCGTTGAAACATACATTCTCCCTCCTCTCACGATTTTCTATATAGTTAGAATATGAAAGCAAAAAGAAAATGTGTAATTGTCCTATAAATTGCAAATTTTGATGGAAAATGATTTATCTACTGATGAGGAAATTTCATTATTCAGACACATGCCAGCAGTTATCTTCTACATTCTATTTTCTTTCACTAAAAACTTGAAATAAAGTACACACTGCCAAAAATGGCGAGATAACGTAATACAAGCCTTAATTTTTAAGAAGTTTAAATTTTCGAAAAATAAAAAAGTAAGCGTTTATATGCTACCATTAAATAGAAAAGATTCTTATGGGGAGGAATCAACATGGTGTTAGGGGACTTAAAACAAGAATTTGTTGTAAAAAAGGGGTATGAACCTGAAGATTTAAATGAGTTACTTGATTTCGCAAGACATTATTACCTACAAGGTAAAATTTGTTTATCAGAGTATAGAAGTGTAATACGTGAATTAGAAACAATAGGGGCTACAAAACCAACTTACGAAACAGAAAAAGATATTATAACAGAAGCATAAAAATAAGAGGGGATTTCCCCTCTTATTACTTACATTGTTCTAAAATATTTTGTAATGTATAATGAATTGCTTGATGCGTTTCAAAAAAACGTTTTCCATTCATTTTCCTTGCAAAGCACTGTAAAGAATTATTTTGTAAATTTGTACATACTTGTTCAATTTGCTGTACATGTATGTATTTAGGCTTTGTACGCTGCAACCATTCCAAAGCAAGTTGTTTCCACTCTTCTAAGTTTTGATCCACTACAGATACGAATGGCTTTATATCATGATAAAAGTCGAATTCACATTCTTCACTTTCTCTTTTTTTTATAATTGTTTCATCGTTATACTCAATTAGTTTCTTTGTTGATTCAATCAATGTTATATATTCCACTATTTCCACCTACTTATATACTAACGGCTACGATCTGAAACGTTTGTACCCAGTTACCTTTCTCTTCATGATTCAATAATTTCGTTTCCATATGCTTCATATGCATTTCCATTACCTCTACTTTATTAACGACATATTCTCTTTTATCCTTAAGTGCATGATCAACCTTAAGCGACACGTTCATTTCAAGCAAATCAAGAGTATTTAACATCTGATCCATCTTTTTCATTACATCTTCTTTCTGAACCATTTTCATCTTTAACATGCCTCCCTCTTTGCTTTTTCTTTGTCATGTTAATTCGACAGTTCTATTTTTGCTCCTGCATGCTTGACAAAACTAGTTGTAATTCGGCAAAGAAAGTGATTTTTTGTATGAAGTTTATGAAAGTGGCAACAATACGAAAGGGAGGTGTCGACATTGGCTAAAAACAAAAATGAAAACAAGAAAAAACAACCTCAAAACAAGCAAAACAAACCAGAAACAGGGAATCCAAAATTAGACGGTCCAAATTTCCCTGCGACATAAGATTCAACTAACCTTTCCCATGAAAGGCTAGTTGAACCAATCGGGCTCTTACAGTTGGTTTAACTCCCGCTTTCTACAAAGCGGGTTTTTTTTATTATATCACGAATATGAAATTCTTTATTTTATTAAGACTTTTTACACTCGCTCTTCTATCTCCAGTTAAAAAAGGCTATTTAATGAGGCAAAGAAATGTAATTGCTTCTGTTTTTCTAAAAACCATTCTGTCATTTCAACTTCTTCTTTCGGTTCTTCAAATAAAAACAGCTTTTCTACATCCACTCCTGTCTGAAACCAATCATTTTCTACCTTGCGGTGATGGGAAACAACAGAAAATACCTCCCGAAGCTGCGGTGTATTTTGTTCCTTAGATAAAATAAAATATTGTTCATAATCAAATCTTGAACCCGTGTGAACTGTTTGAGAAGAAAATGTATGAAATAACTCCTTATAAGTTGGATGAAATAACAACCATGCTAATCGTTTTCCTAATTCAATTCTCTTTGTTAACGTTTCAAATTGATGTACAGAAAAACCGTATAATTCCCCAGTTATTGTCGGAAATATTACTGCACTAAAATGAAATAACTCTTGAAATTTGAACATTAATGTTTGAAAAATATGCTTTTGATAAAAAGGATGCTCAATAACAGGTTCTTGAATGACACATTGTTCATTAATAATAAGAGCTGTCATAAGTCGTTCTTCTTTTTTTTGCTGCCAAAAACGAGACCATTCCCCTTCCATAAATACCGAAACGGAAAACATTTGTAATAAATGAAACAATGGCTTTTTCATTCGTTTACTATATTCATACAACAGTAACTGTGGATACGCATCTAAAAAAATAAGCCAATTCGCACGTTCATATGTAAGAAATAATTGTTTCCGCATCTCCTTAGATAAAACTTTCGGATAATATTTTCCTTCTAAATCTGTCATATTCCAACCTGCATTTCGAGACACCATACTAGCTAAAAATGACCAACGAATTTCTTTATTACGCTCGTAATATTCTTTGTAAGCATGCGTACGCGAAATGTTATCAGCATTCGCAAGAATCGTTTGTTGCTGAATACAATTTATAAGCTCTTTTTCTTCATTCGTATATAAATAACTTTTCCTTTTTTTTCTTATTTTTTCATATTCACTTTGTGCAAACACAATGTTCTCACCTCGTATCTATCTAAAAAAATAGCCTATTTTTTATTTTTTTTGATATAATCACCTTTGTAAGTAATTCTATGCAATCTGGAGTGGACAAATTATGACCATTCGTTACCCAAACGGAAGAAAGTATACTCAGACTCAGCCAACTCATAACCTGTCATCTATAAGTAAACATACTTATAGTAACAGAGGGATGTCCCTTGAAGAAGAGCTGAATGAAACAAATCAATACTATTTAACTCACAATATTGCTTGTGTGCATAAAAAGCCGACCCCTCTTCAAATCGTAAAGGTCGATTATCCAAAACGGAGCGCTGCCGTAATTAAAGAAGCGTACTTTAAACAACCTTCTACAACTGATTACAACGGTGTATACAAAGGCATGTACATTGATTTTGAAGCGAAAGAGACGAGAAATAAAACGAGTTTTCCTTTGCAAAACTTCCATCTTCATCAAATCAATCATATGAAGGAAGTATTAGCTCATAGCGGAATTGCATTCGTTATTATTAAATTTACTCTTTACGATGAATTTTATTTATTGGAAGCCAAACATATCATTACGTTTTGGAATCGACAAGAAGATGGCGGACGTAAATCCATTACAAAAGAAGAAATAAAAGAATATGGATACTTATTACAATGCGGTTATCATCCTCGCATTGATTATATTCGCACACTAGACACACTTTATTTTTCGTGATAGAGTCAACAATAAGGCTCATTTTTCGACTTTTTGGGGAGAAAATGAAAGGTAGGAGAAAGTATAATGTCAGAAAATTATCGTTCTCGTGAAGAACGAAAACAAGTTCAAAAACAGAAGCAAGAACAGCCTAAAAAAGAGAAACCAAAGAAAAAAAGTTCTTTTCTACGTAAATTTCTAATCGCTTGCTTATTAATCGGCATTGTGACACTAGTAGCTGGAGTTTCTGCTTTCTTTGTTATGGTAAAAGATGCTCCAAAACTAGATAAAGCAAAACTTGTCAATCCATTATCAACAAAGTTTTATGATAAAGACGGAAAGTTCTTATATGAATACGGCGCTGAGAAGCGAACGAATGTCACATATGATCAAATTCCAAAAGTAGTAGAAAATGCCTTCATAGCTACAGAAGATTCACGCTTTTACGAGCACAATGGGATTGATGTTAAGCGTACGACGAAAGCCATCTTCGAAAACGTAACAGGTGGTTTTGGTTCTCAAGGTGGTAGTACCATTACACAACAGGTTATTAAAAACTATTTCTTAACGATGCAAAAAACAACGAAACGTAAAGTACAAGAATGGTATTTAGCTTACAAACTAGAGCAGCAATATTCAAAACATGAAATTCTAGAAATGTACTTAAACAAAATCAACTTAGGTAACCGCTCATACGGAATTGCAACTGCTGCGCAAAATTATTACGGAAAAGATTTAAAAGATTTAAAATTAAACGAAGCAGCATTGCTTGCAGGATTACCACAAGGTCCTAATAAATATGATCCTACGAAGCCACAAAATGTGAAAGCTGCAACAGAACGACGTGACACGGTATTATATTTAATGAACAGACATGGCTATATTACAAAGCAAGAGATGGACGATGCAAAGAAAATTCCAGTAACAGAAGGTATTAAACCGTCTCAAGAAGCAACGCAAATGCCATATCAAGCATTTTTAGATGCTGCTGTAAAAGAAATCGAAGCAGCAGATAAAGATGTAAACATTGGTTCTGACGGTCTTAATATCTATCTAACATTAGATACAAAAGCTCAAGATTTTGCGGATAAAATGTTGAATACTGAAGAGATCATTAACTATCCTGATGAAAAATTCCAGGGTGCATTCACATTTATGGATACTGAAACAGGCGCAGTCCGTGCACTCGGCAGCGGGCGCGGTGAAAATAAAGCAACATTTAAAGGACATAATATAGCTGTTGATACGACAACGCGCCAAGTTGGTTCAACAATGAAGCCGATTTTTGACTACGGCCCTGCTGTTGAATACAAACAATGGTCTACGTATCACCAAGTTGATGACTCAACATACTATTATGAAACAGACCGAAAACGAGAAGTAAGAAATTTTGACAACGGTCATAAAGGTACAATGTCTATGCGTGAAGCATTAGCGCAATCACGAAACGTTCCAGCTGTAAAAATCGCGAATGAAGTCGGACGAGATAAAGCACAAGCTTTCGCTGAAGGACTTGGTTTTACATTTGGAAAAGATGGTGCTGTAGAATCATCAGCAATCGGTAGTAATGGAGCTTCTCCACTCACAGTTGCAGGAGCATATGCAGCTTACGGAAGTGGCGGTATATATCATAAACCACATTTCGTCACAAAAGTTGTCTATCCAGATGGGAAAGAAGTAAACTTTACTCCAAAAGGAAAACGAGTGATGAAGGATTATACAGCATACATGGTTACTGATATGATGCGTAGTGTTGTAAAATCTAGTACTGGTACTGGTAAAGCGGCAAATATTCCTTCATTAGACGTTGCTGGTAAAACAGGAACAACAAACTATTCTGCAGAGGACCTTAGGAAATACGATTTCCCTGATTCTGCAAGTCCTGATTGTTGGTTTGCAGGTTTTACACCACAATATACGATGGCTGTATGGATAGGGTATGACAAACCAAGTGAAGGCTATATTGACAAAAATACATCACCTATCGCACAGCGCATGTTTAAGGCGATGATGAGTGAATTTGGAAGTGATACATCTCGCTTTGAAATGCCAAGTAGTGTAGAACGCATCGGTGATGAACTGTATGTTAAAGGTGCGAAAAAAGATGATGTTCCAAAAGTCAATGTAGATGCACCAAAATTAAATGCATCTTATGATGCTGCATCGCAATCCATTGCTTTAAGCTGGTCTGCTTCAGACGATTCAGACGTATCTTATTCTGTAAGCTATAAAGGTAGTGACGGATCTAGCGGCAGTCCAAAAATAAGCGGTACAGGCGCAACAATTAGCGGTGTCAAACCTGGTGCTACTTATACTATCTCACTTGTTGCGAAAAAGACTGGTGGTACTAGTGCTCCAGCAACA
The DNA here is from genome assembly GCF_050473865.1 of Bacillus sp. S10(2024). Taxonomy (NCBI): domain Bacteria; kingdom Bacillati; phylum Bacillota; class Bacilli; order Caryophanales; family Bacillaceae; genus Bacillus; species Bacillus sp. S10(2024). The sequence continues at coordinate 1,970,492 of NZ_JBFLUR010000002.1, forward strand.
ATAACGTATGTAGTACCTGGCGGTGATGATTCGAAGAAAAAAGCTGAGGATGACGCAGCTAAGAAAAAGGCTGAAGATGACGCTAGGAAAAAAGCCGAAGATGACGCTAAGAAAGCTGAAGATGACGCTAAGAAAAAAGCTGAAGAAGATGCGAAAAAGAAAGCTGAAGAAGATAAACAGAATCAAAATCAAAATAACGGAAATACCACACCGGGCGGAGGAACCACTCCAAATCCTCCGAACCCGAACCCGAACCCGAACCCGAACCCGAATCCACCAGCTACACATTAATAAAAAAGAAGCCATTTTCTCTACCGAGAAGATGGCTTCTTTTGCATAATGAGTACTCTTACATATAATTTCTCCAATTCTTCATATAACTGTGTCAGCTGAATAAAAGAATGATAATGATCTGGCTGATTTATAATAAACAAAAAACGCTCCACAAAGTTAACTGGTTTTTGTTCTAGCCTTTCTATTTGTTCATTCATATTCTGTAAACTGACAACAGGTGTTCCATTCATCCAGTGTAAAATAGATAAAAGATGTCCTGCAAATCGCACCATCGGATCTTTCGCTTCTTTTTTGTTTCGATTTCGAAATAACATAGAAATCTCTTCTTTTTGTTCTTTCCATAAGCCTAATACGGTAGGAATGCTCATTTCTATCTCATTCCATGGCTTATATCCCTGCTCAATATCGTAGAAAAAACACGTCTCTTCTAAAAGCTCTCCAAATGATTTCTCTGCATTGTATGCAATGACAGTCTCATCTTCAAAGAAAGGACCCCGCCGAAAGTCATTCGGTATTTCAAGTACTTGCTTCATCACTTTTCCTTTCCCTTCATACGTTTCTTACCTTCACGGCATAACTCTAATAACTTGCATTCCTCACACTGCGGACGCTGTGCCTTGCAGTGATAGCGACCAAAGAAAATCATGCGGTGATGTGTTACTCCCCACTCTTCTATCGGTACTTTCTTCATTAATGTCTTTTCTACTTCTAATACAGAATCTTTCCATTTACAAAAGGCAAGTCGTTTACTAACACGCTCTACATGCGTATCAACTGCAATAGCTGGAATGCCAAATGCAACAGAAACAACAACGTTTGCTGTTTTTCGTCCTACACCTGGTAGCTTCGTTAATTCATCTCGATCTTGCGGCACCTCTCCATCATATTCATCAATAAGCATACGACATAACTTTTGAATATTTTTCGCCTTATTTCTATACAAACCAATAGAACGAATATCTTGCTGTAATTCTTCTAAAGACACCTTTAAATAATCTTCTGGTTTTTTATATTTCTGAAATAAACCTTTTGTTACTTTATTGACAAGAACATCTGTGCACTGTGCAGATAGCGCAACCGCAATAACAAGTTCAAATGCGTTGTCATGATTCAGTTCACAATGCGCTTCTGGGTACATCTCTCCCATTACATCAAGACAATGTCTAATTTGTGTTTTATTTAGCATTATTTCCTCCTACCATTACTGCTCTAGCCAATTATAAAATGGCACTTTTCCAGTATACTTCGTTTCTTGGCGTGATACGTGCTGATTCCGCTGTTGACTTTCTCTAAATTTCCTGCCTTGATTTTGTGCTTGATCGACCGTTTTAATTCCGTTTTTCTTCCATTCAAACAATATACGATCAATATAACGGAAGTTCAGTTTTCCGCTCATAACGGCTTCACGAAGAGCAGCTTGAATTAGAAGTGGGTCGTGATGATCTTGATCTTGCCACATCGCTAACGTCTCACACTCAAATGGAGATAAAGGTCTACCAAATTCATGTTCAAATACTGTATATAAATTTATTTGTAATTGCTTTTGCTCGCGCTCTTCCTCTTCAATGTTTTCACTCATTAAAAAATGTAATATTTTTTCCCAAAGAGGCTGTAGTGAGTAACTTTCACAAATCATTGCCGCAGGTTTCCGGCCTCCCTCTAACGCTAAAAACCCTTTTTGAATTAACTTCTGAATAATCTCCATACACTTTGTTTGTGTAATCGTCATCCGCTCTGCAATTTCTCCTGGAGTCGGGAAAGAGTTTCCTGATTCTAAAAATGTGTGCACATGCAGCAGTACCATAAACTCAATTTCATTTAAACCGAGTTTTTTGTAATGCATCATTAATAATTTTGGAATCGCAATACTACCTTGTTCAAACCACTCTAACATGATTTTCTTCTTCATACTCAAACACCTCGCTTTCTAGTATAACACACCTTTTCACATTTCTTTTTGGCACAATTCGTCAAAAAAAACCTCCCTTTCATATAGGGAGGTATCATTTGAACCGTCTAATTAAAAACAGTTTGTAGAAGTAAGGATGAAAGAACTGTGCTTAGCCTTTCATTTTATTCTTCATAAATCTATGAATACGTTCTAACGCTTTCTCTAACTGCTCAAGTGAAGTCGCATACGATAAACGAACGTTGTTTGGCGCTCCAAATCCCGTTCCTGGAACAAGGGCAACTTTTTCTTCTTCTAACAATGCTTTTGCCCATTCATCAACCGTTTCATAACCAGCTAATGCGACTGCTTCTTTTACATTTGGGAACAAATAGAACGCTCCTTGCGGTTTAATACAAGAGAACCCAGGAATTTGAATTAACTTATCATATACGATATTTAATCGCTCTTCAAATGCTCTGCGCATGATTTCTACAGGCTGTTGATCTCCAGCATAAGCAGCAATCGTTCCGTATTGCGCAATTGAAGTAGGGTTTGACGTACTGTGACTCGCTAAGTTTGTCATCGCTTTAATGAGCTCTTTATTGCCTGCTGCATAGCCAATACGCCATCCTGTCATCGAATGCGATTTTGATACACCGTTAATAATAAGCGTCTGTTCTTGTAATTCGTGAGAAAGCTCAGCAATTGATGTATACTCTGCATCGCCATAAATTAATTTCTCATAAATTTCATCAGAAACGATTAAAATGTCATGCTCTAAACATACTTGTCCAAGCTGATCAAGCTCTTCTTTACTATAAATCATCCCTGTTGGGTTGCTAGGTGAATTAATAATGACAGCTTTCGTTTTCTCTGTAATGACTTGACGTAATTGCTCTGATGTAATTTTGTAATGATTTTCTTCCAAACCATCTACATATACTGGCTCTCCGCCTGCAAGCTTCACTTGTTCTGGATAGCTTACCCAATACGGCGTTGGAATAATAACTTCATCACCTTCATCAAGTAACACTTGAAATAACGTATATAAAGCGTGTTTTGCACCGTTACAAACAATAATTTGAGATGGTTCATAAGATATGCCTTGGTCACGCTCGAATTTTTTGATAATTTCTTGTTTTAGCGCAGCTAATCCACCAGTTGGTGTATATTTCGTATAACCTTCTAACATTGCTTTATAAGCAGCCTCTATAATATGATCTGGCGTATTAAAGTCAGGCTCTCCTGCTCCTAAGCCAATCACATCATATCCTTCTGCTTTTAACGCTTGTGCCTTTGCTGTAATTTCTAACGTTGTAGATGGTGTTAGAGCAGCTACTCGCTTTGCTAATTTCATCCTGAGTTCCCCCTGCACTTATTTTTCAATACTATATCGTTTCAAAAACTTACCATCTTGAAAGGCAAGATAATAGTAAGTATAACGATTTTCATCATCAATATATGTAACTTCCCATAATGGAACATTGTTTTCAGCGCCTAATTTTGCTTTCACCAATTGTTTTGGCTTTCGTTCTTTCGCAACAATTTGCAATGCTTCTTTTTCAGAGATACCTTCGCTCGCCTTTTGCACTAGAATATCTCCTTTTTTCTCAGGCACCCAAACGATATATTGTTCTCCTTTTTCATTCACACCTTGTACAACTTCATATGGAGTTTGTCCATTATAATAATCGACTTTTGTTACGTTTGTGAGCTTTGCTTTTTCCTTTGCAATCTCAACTGTTTTCGATTCTTTCGGGACTTTTTTCTCCATAGTCGTATTATAAATGTGGCCCCCGTATAAAACAACTGCAACGATTACAATAAAAATTGTTAAGATCCACTTTTTCATTGTATCACTACGTTCTGTAAATCGTAAAAATTGCTGTCTCTTTTTCATTTTCGTCTAATGCTAATCCGAACATCAGATCTTTCTCTTTTAATGTTCGATTTAAACTATCAACAACCTTATATAAATCAGACGAGTACGTCAGACGCGTCGTTGATAATACTTCAATTTTCTTCTCCATGAAAACTCCTCCGTTACACAAAATTTCTAATTATAAAAGAACGCATTGCGGTTACAATAAGGGTACATTCTTTCCAACCCCTGCTTCATCACCCATCTATTATAGCAGGACATGTTCTCCAAAAAAAGGTTTGAAGTCGAAAACCGATGTATTTCTATCTTTAATGTAAGAAAAAATAAAAATTCCTCCTACCCACATGTTACGCCTGAAGCAAGTTTGCTTCAGGCGTAAACTATTATTTCATTTTTTTTATTAAATCATCTAATGGTCCTTCATATAATGGGACGGTTGGAATCGATTGGAGAAATCGTTTTCCATAAAAAGATGCAGTAAGACGACGATCTAGCACAAACACTGTACCTGTATCCGCCGTTGTACGAATAAGGCGTCCGAACCCTTGTTTAAAGCGAAGAATGGCTTGCGGCAGAGCAAGCTGTGTAAATGGATCTTCTCCCTTTTCTTTTAATCGTTCACCTTTCGCTTGCATCATCGGCTGATGCGGTGATGTGAATGGAAGACGCACGATAACAAGACAACTTAATGCTTCTCCTGGTATGTCAATCCCTTCCCAAAAACTGCTCGTCCCTAATAGAATCGCCTTTTCAAACTCTTGAAACTTTCGAATCATTCGGCTCCGACTACGATTATGAACACTTTGTGTTAATAAAAGGAATTCTTCTAACTCATCGTTCTTCTTTAATACCTCATATACTTCTTTTAACATTTCATATGATGTAAATAAAACAAGCATTCGACCATTTGTAGCTTTCGCAATTTTTATAATATGCTTCGAAACCGCTCTGATATACTCTTCTTCACTTACATGTTTAATATGCGGAACATCTGTTGAAATCATTAACTTTACTTTCTCTTCATAATGAAATGGTGATGGGATGGTTACTGTATTTGGTGTAAAATCTTCTAAACCAAGCTCCGCTTCTATATAATCAAACGTATCATTTACCGTTAAAGTCGCTGAGGTAAAAATAACACTTCGTTTACGTGCCAAAAATTGATCAGCAAATAGGTCACTGATATTAACCGGCTGTGCGTATAAAATAGTTGAATGAATTGTTCCTTTCGTTTCAGCTTCCATCCATGTCACATGACTCGTTTCTTCTAAAATAAGCATCCGTAACGATTGGGTCATTTTAGAAAGAAATTCAGTAAGATGCACAAATTCTCCCGTAACCATATGCCGTTCCCATTCACCTTGTTTTTGCAACATTTCACATTGTTTTTCTAATAATGTAAGCACCCGTCCTAACTGGTGGACAAAACGATCCGTTAATTCCACAATACTACGCCAAAGCTTGCCTCTTTCTTTATTTACATCATAACGATAAATAAGCGGTATATTTCCAAGCACGTGTTCCTGCTTTGTTTTTTGAAATATAAAAGTACGCAGCATTTGAAATAATTCATCTGCATCAAATTTTATTTCTTTCAACATATAGCTAATTGTTTGAAACGTAGAACGTACAGCAATTTGTGACTGCTTCATCATATCATACACTTTAGCTAATACATTAGATGTTTCAAGCGTACCAAATCTTGATAATACGAGTTGAAAATACATACAAGAAAACTGCTCTCCTAGCGCTCTACTTGCCGTTTCTTCAAGATGGTGAGCTTCATCAAAGATAATATGTTCACATGAAGCAAGCAATGGTTCTTCACTTACAAAATCCTGAAATAACAAAGTATGATTTGTGACTACAACATCTGCAAATAATGCTTTGTTTTTGGCACGTTGATAAAAGCAGCGGCTAAACCAGGCGCTCTGCATCCGACTCGGACTCTGTGCATCACTGCAAATTCGTTCCCACAATAGCTTCCCGCCAGCAGGAATGTTCAACTCATCTCGATCCCCTGATTCTGTATCAAGGAGCCAGACTAAAATTTTCGCTTTCGTCAATGCATTATCATAATTGTTTTCAATTTCTCCCAATGCATGCTCAAATTTATGTAAACACAAATAATGCTTTCTTCCTTTTAACATTGCTACTTCAAATGGAAACGGAAGTATTGTTTTCAGTAGTGGGATTTCTTTTGCTAAAATTTGTTGCTGCAGCTGCACAGTTTGTGTACTTATAACGACCGGCTGTTCTTTTTCTTTCGCATAAAAAATACTAGGGAGTAAATATGCTAATGTTTTCCCCGTACCTGTTCCCGCTTCAATTAACGAAAAACGGGAATCTCGAAGCGCTTCGTAAACCTCGTTTATCATAATTTTCTGTCCTTCTCTATTTTCAAAAGAAGGCATTATTTCCCCTAAAGACTGCATCGTTTCCGTTAAAAAAGAAGAAAAATCAGTAGGAGAATCCTCTCCAATTTGTAATGTATAATTGCGTTTACTTAAGGCAATATTTCGGTATATATCATATTGCTTCTCATCATCTGTTCCATGCATCATTTTATTTAAAATACATGCAGACATAACATCTCCAATGTTACTTTGAAACATATCACTTAGCTCATATAACGCTTGCAACGTAACGAGTGGCAATCTTTCCATTTTAGAAAGTAATTGCAAAAATATCTCTGCTGTTACCATTGCATCACTGTCAGCACGATGAGGCTGATCATGGTCAAAGCCATATCTTTTAGCTAAATCGCGTAATTTATAACTATCAGCTGTTGGCAATAAAATATGCGCCAGTTCAACTGTATCAATTTTCGAACATGTTACTTCTGAGAATCCAGCTTGCCGTAATTCTTCTTTCAAAAAATTCCAATCGAAATGAACGTTATGCGCAACGAAGTACGCACCTTGTAATAGTTCAATAATCATCGGCGCCACATCTCGGAATAACGGAGCTTGTTTCACAAGTGTTTCATCAATCCCCGTCAATTCTGTAATAAATGGTGGAATGTCCCGTTCAGGGTTTACAAAAGAAGAGAAAATCTCAAGAATTTCCCCATCCTCTACAACAACTGCTGCAATTTGAGTGATTTTATCTTTCCCATCTTTCCAGGCATTCCCTGTCGTTTCTAAATCGACTACGACATAACGCTTACTCATGTATGACACCTCAATTTCTTACCTTTGCGCAACAAAATTTCTATAGTGTTACTATACCACGTTTTCCCTCATCTTAATGGAAAGATACGAAAAATGAAATGATTTTCCTTTCCTATAAGAAAAGCTATCTCTTTTTTCAGAGATAGCTTTTCTTATCCATTATAAAATCGTGCCTGCTTTTTCCGCTCCAAGCATTTCCACAATTTGATTATTATCATCTAAAACAGCAATTTTCGGGATGTGTGTTAGTACCTTTTCTTCTGAAACAAGTCCGTAACAAATAATAATCACTTTATCCCCTGGTTGAACAAGACGAGCAGCTGCTCCATTTAAACAAATGACTCCGGTACCGCGTTCTCCTTTTATAACATATGTTTCTAAACGTGCACCATTATTATTGTTCACAATTTGTACTTTCTCATTTTCGACAATCCCTACTGCATCCATTAAATCTTCATCAATTGTAATGCTTCCTACATAATTTAAGTTTGCTTCTGTTACTGTACCGCGATGTAACTTCGCTCTCATCATTGTGCGAAACATAGTTGCTCCCCCTTATTAAACCGTAAATGTAATATTATCTATTAGTCGTGCATTTTCAAACTTTACAGCAATTGCAATAATGATTTGCCCGCTTATTTGCTCAACCTGTGTTAAGTTTGGATAAGCATATAGATCGGCATAGTCAACAAGACCATTTGTGTTCGTTTCAATATATTCTGTAATATAGTTCGTAATCTTTTCTGGACTACGTTCTCCTTTAATAATTTGCTCTTTTGCCATACATAAACTTTTATATAAATGCGGTGCTTCTTGACGTTCTCGTTCAGATAAATAAACGTTACGAGAACTACGTGCCAATCCGTCTTCTTCCCTTACAATGTCAACTGGTACAATTGTAACAGGAAAATTATAATCACTAACAAACCCATCTATAACTGCTACTTGTTGTGCATCTTTCATCCCAAAATACGCACGATTTGGCATTGTAATATTGAAAAGTTTCATGAGTACCGTTACAACACCTTCAAAATGACCAGGGCGCTGCTTTCCACATAAAACATTCGTGCGCTTTATCACTTCAATATTCGTTGTTCGCTCCGCTGGATACATTTCTTCGACACTTGGGTAAAATAAATAATCTACTTCCACTTCACGTGCTAAGCGCTCATCACGCTCAATATCGCGCGGATAACGCTCTAAATCTTCATTCGGCCCAAATTGCAATGGATTTACAAATATACTTAACATGACAATATCATTTTCTTTTTTCGCTTGTCTCAGTAACGTCAAATGCCCTTCATGCAAATACCCCATCGTTGGAACGAATCCAACCTTTTTTCCACTTGCACGAAGCTCACTTGCGATTTGTTGCATCTCTTGCACGGTTGTAATAATATTCATTACTGTTTTCCTCCGTATAACGCTAAGCATTCTTCTTCTTTCATCGTAAACGAATGTGCTTTCTCTGGAAATTGTTTCTGCTTCACTTCATGAACATATTGTCCAATCCCTCTTACGATTTCTTCTTGCACAGACGTATATTGCTTCACAAATTTTGGAACACGATTAACGCCATACGTAATCAGATCGTGATAAACAAGAACTTGACCATCTGTTTGATTCCCAGCGCCAATACCGATAGTCGGAATCAACGATTGCTTTGTTACAAGTTCCGCTAATTGCATCGGTACACACTCTAATACAAGTGCAATTGCTCCCGCCTCTTCACACTTTTTCGCATCTTCAAGCAATTGTTTTGCACTTTCTGCATCTTTCCCTTGCACTTTGTAGCCACCTAGCACACCGACAGATTGCGGAGTTAATCCAAGATGAGCTACAACTGGAATACCTGCATTCGTAAGGAAACGAATGATTGATACAACTTCATCTGCTCCTTCAACTTTTACAGCATGCGCACCGCTTTCTTGAATAATGCGACGTGCATTATGCATCGTTTCTTGTAGTGAAACGTGATAAGACATAAATGGCATATCCGTTACAACGAATGTATTTTTCGCACCGCGGCGTACTGCTTTTGTATGATGAATCATATCATCGACAGTTACAGGAATTGTTGAATCATAGCCGAGGACAACCATTCCAAGCGAGTCTCCAACTAAAATCATATCAACTTCTGCTTCTTCAGCAAACTTTGCGGATGGATAATCATACGCAGTTACCATCGCAATCGGCTCATTTTGTTCTTTCATTTTCAAAAAATCCGTCACAGTTTTCACGAATTTCTCCTCCTTTATCTGGAGAGAGGAGATGGCCGGATGAAAAAACATATAAAAAACCCTTCTGACCGTAAAAAGGCAGAAGGGTAGTATCATTCGGCAATATTCATCCCTCTGTCCCAGTCCTATTTTGGATCAAGGCAGAACCACATGTTTATTTTGATTTTCTCACATAGCGGTGCAGTTCCAATTGATACTGCCCATATTCGCCCTTATTATAACAAATAGCAAAACATAATTGCTATACTTTTCTAAAAAAGAAAATCATTTTCCATATACAATAGCCCTTCACTTTTTTTAACAATGAAGTGAAAAATAACTGCTAAACGTTTCACTTTACTTCAATATCAGCGGAATGAATATGATGTACAACCCCATCATGATCTTCAAGTATAAGAACACCATCAGCCGTAATTCCCTTTGCAATTCCCGTAATTGTATTTGTCATCATACGCGCTGTAATTTCTTTTCCAATACTCACAGCGTAGCTTTCCCAAAGAAGCTTAATCACTGAAAAACCTCGTTCTAAATACTCTTTATATAGCTTTTCCATCTGCAAAAAGATTTGCTGCATCAGTTCAGCCCGTACGATCGTTTTTCCAGATTCAATTGCTAAAGAAGTAGCTATGTGCTGGATATCTTCAGCAAAATGCTCTTGCTTTTGATTCACATTAATGCCAATTCCAATAATAACAGCATTAATTTTATCAGGATCTGCTTGCATTTCTGTTAAAATGCCAACTACTTTCTTACCATTAATTAAAATATCATTCGGCCATTTAATGCCAACGGAAAGATTTGTGCATTTTTCAATAGCCTGCGCTACGCTCACAGCGGCTAATAATGTTAATTGCGGCGCTTGATGGATCGGAACTGTCGGGCGCAAAATAATGCTCATCCAAATTCCTGTTCCTTTTGGTGAGTACCACTTTCTGCTTAATCGACCACGACCTGCTGTTTGCTCCTCTGCAACAATAACAGTTCCTTCAGCCACTCCTTCATAAGCAAGACGAGCTGCGATTTGCTGTGTAGATGTTACCGACTCTTCAAAGTATACTGTTCGGCCTAGAAACTCTGTTTGTAAACCAAGTTGAATTTCATTTGCCGTTACTTTGTCCGGTTTACTGGCAATCCGATATCCTAAGCGTCTTACAGCTTCTAGCTCATATCCTTCTTCTCTAAGGACCTCCATGTGCTTCCACACAGCTGTTCTTGAGCACCCAAGCTTCTCACTAATCGTTTGACCTGATAGAAATTCACCATTCGCCTCAGAAAAGATTTGCAATAACTGTTTTCTTATAGCAGATTGCATCTATACAGCCACTCCTTTATACACTCTTTCTCATTTTTCAATCGTCCGTATACGACTTCTTCTTCAATTTTTTGCAAAACATTCGCAACCCACGGTCCTGCCTGCTCGTTTGACCATGTTAATAAATCATTGCCACTAACTTGCAACTCTTGACGATTTGAAATTGGTAGATCATCATATAGCTTCTCTACATTCTCAACATTCGAATGTAAATATGTATTCATAATACCTTCATATACACGCTCGGCCATAACCGCAACATCTTTTCCAGCTTTATATAATAAAAGTGCATCCCACTCTTGTTTTTCTCGCGCTTTTACATATAATATAACGGATACAATTTCTTTAATCTTTTTATTTGAGAATTTCCATTGTCGTAAAAAAACAGATGGATGTTCTTCTTTAACACAATATAAAAAGAACGCCCACGCTTCAATATCATTTTTAAAGAAGCTCCAATCATGCTCGGCCGCTTTTGAAATGAAGTCACCGCACATTTGTAAATAAGGTAAATGCTCATATAATTTCGTTTCTACCAATAGCTGAAGCCCTTTTGCACAATGTGTCCCGACAAGTAACTTTTCAAATTCAACTGCAATTCTTTCAATTGCGATATGTTCCAACAAATGTCCATGTTCTATAATGGCTTGTTTTGTTCCTTCTTCTAATGTAAAACCAAGTGTACTAACAAAACGAATGCCGCGCATCATTCGCAGAGCATCCTCTTGAAAGCGGTCAATTGGATTTCCGACAGTTGCGATTTCCTTCTTGGCAATTGCTTCTTGTCCGCCAAATAAATCAACTATTTCTCCCGTTTCTTTCATCGCAATCGCATTCATTGTAAAATCACGGCGCTGCAAATCTTCATCTAATGAACGAACAAATTGCACACTGCTAGGACGCCTGAAATCTTCATAATCGCCTTCTGTTCGAAATGTCGTTACTTCATATGGAATATCTTCTTGTAAAACAATAACCGTCCCGTGTTCAATGCCAACAGGAACGTGACGCGGAAATAGACGCATCACATCATCCGGCAGAGCCGATGTCGCAATATCGATATCACCAATTGATCTACCAATAATATAATCGCGCACACTCCCACCTACAAAATAAGCTTCAAAGCCGTTCTCTGTTAACGTCTTAATAATTGAAGCTGCTCGTTTAAATCGTTGCATGTTTGTCATCCCTTAGTATGTCATAATAAATTGCTTCATATTGTGAAACAATCATTTCTGAGCCAAATTGTTCATACGCCACTTGGATAGAACGCTCGGCCATTTTAGCATGTAATGTATCATCTTGAAGAAGCTGCACTGCTTGCTGCGAGACGCATTCTATATCTCCTACTTCACATATGTATCCCGTTTCTCCATGTTGAATGACTTCGGGAATCCCGCCAGTACGTGTACCAATACAAGGGACACCACACGCCATTGCCTCAAGTAATACGAGTCCAAAGCTTTCTTTTTCAGACAATAGAAGCATGAGATCACTCATCGTCAAAAGCTCTGCTACATTATCTTGTTTTCCTAAAAATAAGACCTGATTCTCAATATCTAAATGCTTTACAAGCTGTACAATCGTACAAAACTCAGGACCATCACCAACGAGTAATAGTTTTGCTTTTACTTGTTTTACAATAAGGGCAAATGATTTCACGATATCCTGAACACGTTTTACTTTACGAAAGTTCGAAATATGAATTAATACTTTTTCGTCTTCTTGTATACCATATTCTTTTCTTAACTGTGACATATCGCGCTGAAAATACACACGCTCATCAATAAAATTATAAACTGTTTGAATTTCTTTTTTTGTTTTTATTAATTCGTACGTTTCTTCAATAAGTGAATGTGATACAGCCGTCACAACATCCGATTGCTCAATTCCAAAACGAATTAAATTATTTAAAGAAGGATCGGACCCGAGTACTGTGATATCTGTTCCGTGCAATGTCGTGACAATTTTAATATTCTCTCCAATCATTTGCTTTGCCAAATATGCACAAACCGCATGTGGAATTGCATAATGTACATGCAATATATCTAACTTTTCTCTCTGCGCTACTTCTGCCATTTTACTTGCTAACGCCAAGTCATACGGAGGGTATTGGAAAACAGAATATTGATTCACTGTTACTTCATGAAAATAAATATTCGGATATACTTTATTTAAACGAAATGGCAATCCTGATGTAATAAAGTGGATTTCATGTCCACGCTCTGCCAACAACTTCCCTAATTCCGTTCCAACCACTCCAGAACCGCCAACAGAAGGATAACATGTAATCCCTATTTTTAATTTCATTTTACTCCCCCTATTAAATCTTGATTTAATAGAATTGGCCTATTGCTCATAAACCCTTCTGCATACATCACGCCAACTTCTTTTCCAAACATTTTTTCCCGCGCTACAACTGTCTCTACATATCCTTCTGTCAATGGAGTCATAACACCGCTTGGTCCTTTAGTAAATTGACTTTCATACGCCTCTAACGCAGCAACCTTATCAGAAATAGAAGAACTAATATCAATACAAAAATCTGGTTTATGAAAACCATTAATCATGTAGAAATAGAGTGATTGTACACGATGCGGTGGAAATTCCGGCATATATTTACGAATCCCCGCTGAGAAAATGGCTTCTTCTACAAGTTTAGCGCAATTCGCATGATCCGGATGACGATCCTCATAAAATGGCACGAATACAAGTTGCGGTTTATATGTACGGATGATTTTCACGATCTCTTGAATATACTCTTCCTTCATATAGAGGCCTCGGTCTGGCATCGCTAGGTTCATACGCTTTTGGACACCAAGTATATCAGCTGCTTTCATTGCTTCCTGTTTTCGCAGCTCTACTGTTCCATTAGAAGAAAGATTCGCCTCTGTTAAATCACAAATCCCTACTTCATATCCTTGTTTTGTATATTTTGAAATCGTGCCTGCCATACCGATTTCAACGTCATCGGCATGGGCACCAAAAGCTAATATATGTAATCCGTTCATGTTATTCCCCTCGTTTTCGTAGCTTTCGATAATCTAAATCACCACGCTCTAATGCATGCATTAAAAGCTCCGCACTTGCCATATTCGTTGCAAGTGGAATGGAATATACATCACATAAACGAAGAAGTGCATTCACATCAGGTTCATGTGGCTGTGATGTCAACGGATCACGGAAGAAGATCACCATATCTAAGTCATTTTTTGCAATCATTGCACCAATTTCCTGATCTCCACCAAGTGGACCAGATTGGTATCTTGTCACAGACATACCTGTCGCCTCCATAATTCGAAGACCTGTCGTTCCTGTTGCAAACAACATATGCCTTTCTAAAATAGGCTGGTATGCGTACGCAAATGAGACCATATCATTTTTCTTTTTATCATGGGCAATTAAGGCAATCTTCATCTTCATTTTTCCCCTTTAGTCAATAATATTTTCTAAACCATATACAAGATGATCTAAGTTCATCACTGTTTCAATAGAAAGTTTTACTCCTGACATAAATGATGCACGGTTAAAAGAATCATGACGAATTGTTAACATTTGTCCATCTCCGCCAAATAGTACTTCTTGATGTGCAATTAATCCTGGTAAACGTACGCTATGAATATGAATACCATCAACATTTGCACCGCGTGCACCTACTAATTGTTCTGTTTCATCTGGATGCCCTTGTTGTTTTGACTCACGATTTTGACGAATTAAATCCACTGTTTTCACAGCTGTACCAGACGGAGCATCTAATTTTTGGTCATGATGTAATTCAATAATCTCAACATCTTGGAAATATTTCGCTGCCATTTGCGAAAACTTCATCATTAAAACAGCTCCAACTGCAAAGTTTGGTGCAATAATTGTACCAACTTGTTTTTCCTTTGCCGTTTCTGTTAATTGTTGTAATTCTTCTTCTGTAAAACCTGTTGTTCCGATAACAGAACGAACTCCTCGTTCTACTGCAAGAGTTACATGTTTTTTTCCGATTTCTGGTGTTGTTAAATCTAGTAAAACATCCGCTTCTACTTCATCTAAACAAGTATGTAAATCTGTATAAATTGGAGCATCTATGTTAGGTAATCCAGCAATGTCAGAAATTTTCTTTCCACCATGTTTATAATCAACAGCAGCAACTAAATTGAAATGCGGTGTTCTTTCCATAAGAAGTACCGCCTCTTGCCCCATGCGTCCTCTCGGCCCTGCAATAATTACTTTAATTTCTTTCATTATTCTGTCTCTCCCTCATCTTTACGTGTCCAGCGATCTTTATCACGCGTATTAAATTTCTCCATAACTATATTATGAGCTGTTTCTAAATCAATGTTTAAGCTATTTGCCATACAGATCATCACAAATAACACATCACCAAGTTCTTCTTCAATTGTACGCTCTTTTTCTGTACTTTTCTTTGGCTTTTCACCATAATAATGATTAATTTCCCTTGCAAGCTCTCCCATCTCTTCTGTCAAACGAGCTAGCATCGCAAGCGGACTAAAGTATCCTTCTTTAAATTGACCAATATATGCATCTACTTCCTTTTGCATATCTTTCATTGTTTTTTGTTCCATGTTATTCACCTCAAATCCTTCCATTATCATGTTAGCCAATTCATAGCGATTTGACAAATGTTATCGCTTATTTATCATGTTTTTGAGGATACCGATTCCCATCTAATCTTGAAGGGACCGTTTCCTCTTTCTCCGTGTGAAGTTTTCTTGCCAATTTTTCTATATATTACGTATACTATCCATAAGGACAAGCTAAGATTATCACTACATACTAGGGGGATTCGCATGAAACTAAATTTAAAAATTCGAAACATTCTTTTCATTCTAGTTGGTTCCGCTATTTTCTCATTTGGCATCGTTAATATTAATATTGAAAACCATCTAGCAGAAGGTGGTTTTACTGGGATTACATTACTACTTTACTTTCTATTTTCACTGGATCCTTCCTATACAAACTTACTTTTAAATATACCAATCTTTTTTATCGGTTGGAAAATGCTTGGTCGTACGACATTTTTTTATACATTAATCGGAACATTTAGCGTTTCATTATTTCTTTGGGTTTTCCAGCGTTATGATGCGTTTAATTTACATTTGAACTTACAAAACGATATGACACTTGCCGCATTGTTTGCTGGTTTATTTATCGGGGTAGGATTAGGGATTATTTTCAAGTATGGCGGCACAACTGGCGGTGTTGATATTATTGCACGATTAGCTCATAAATATATCGGCTGGAGTATGGGAAAAACGATGTTTATGTTTGATGCCGTTGTCATTATCTTATCAATCCTTACATATTTATCATACCGAGAAGGAATGTATACATTAGTTGCTGTCTTTATTGGGGCTAAAGTCATTGATTTTATGCAAGAAGGTGCCTATGCTGCAAAAGGAGCAACAATTATATCTGAGAAAAATGATGAGATTGCCGAAAAAATTTTATCAGATATGGACCGCGGAGCAACTTTCTTAAAAGGAATCGGTACATACACAAAAACGGAACGACACGTTTTATATTGCGTTGTTGCGAAAAATGAAATTGTAAAACTGAAAAGTATCATTACATCTGTTGATCCTCACGCTTTCGTTGCTGTAAGTGATGTGCATGATGTTGTTGGGGAAGGATTTACGCTTGATGAGAACAAAAATCCGTTACATAATTAACTATACAAGTTTTTAAAAAGAATATAAAAAACCTTTCTTTTCAGGGTGGACCAGAGCCTTTGGCCGTGCATAGGAGCGGTCAGGGCCTTTTTTAAGCCACCACTTCAAACGTGTTAGCGTTTAAGTGGTGGCTAAGTTGACCTAAATATGCTCCCTTAATTTCTCTAAATCCTCATGAATTAAATCCAATAAACTGCGATTATAAAAAATGGAAGCGGGATGAAACGTTGGAAAAATGGGATAGGCTTTCTCTGTCCAAGTATAGGTTGTGCTATTAGAATTTGCTAGCTGCCGAACAGGTTGAATAAACAATTGACCGTGCATCTCTGACACCTTTTTGTCTGAACCAACTAAACGTTTAAGGGCAATGTTTCCTAGCGTAACAATAATAGGTGCTTGAATATGTTCAATTTCGTAATCTAAAACGGGAGCGTGAGCAAGTATTTCCTGCTGATTTGGCGTACGGTTGTACTTACGCTTCACAATTTCTCCGTTCCGTTCTCGTTTCTCACCCCATTTATACGGACGACTACGTACTGCACTCGTAATGTATACTTCTTCCCTTGTTACACCAATTCGCTTAAGAAAATCTATAAGCTGTTTACCGGCTCTTCCGCTAAAAGGTATCCCGTTATGAATTTCTGTTTCGCCTGGCGCTTCTCCTACGAGCATCATTTTTGGATTTTGTGGCCCTTGTCCATACACAAAGCCTTCAACAGGATAGGGAGACATTCGCTCTCTCGCTTGCTCTACCAATCCCTCTGGATATTTCATGTTTATCACCTCCTGCATGGTTTATTTTGATTGAAACCCGATTCTTTTAATAATATGAAATGTCTATAAACATGGAACCTACTTCCTAAAACTCGAATTAAACACGCGATATTCTGTCTTTGAAAGTACCATGATAACTACCCGTTTCCTTACATTTCTCCGCTAATTGTTATCTTCCTCCAGCACCGTATTCTCGAATATACTGGAATTCATCTCTTATTAGTACTTTCATACTAACTAACTGGACTTGTTCATATGGTAATTCAATACTATGTTTTATACTAGGTGACGGGACAAAAGAAAAAAGACTATCAAAATCAATAGTCTTTAATCATCGTTACGTTGCATTCCTGTATAAATTAATACAAGACGAAGTAATTCAAATACCGCTACGGCCGCTGCTGCGACGTACGTAAGAGCTGCTGCATTTAATACTTTACGAGCTTGTCCATATTCATCCGTTGATACAATTCCAAGTGTTTCAATTTGCTGCATTGCACGTTTTGATGCATCAAATTCAACTGGCAATGTAATAAGTTGGAATAACACACCTGCTGCCATTAGGATAATCCCTAAGAACAATAAGTTTGCCATATGCGCAAACATACCGATCATAATGAAAACCCATGACATATTTGAACCAAAATTTGCAACAGGAACAAGTGAATGACGGAAACGCATAAAGTTATAATCTTTTGCATCTTGAATCGCATGTCCAACTTCGTGTGCAGCTACCGCTGTCCCTGCTACAGAATGACCATAATAGTTATCTGGTGATAAACGAACTGTTTTCGATCTTGGGTCATAATGGTCAGATAAATGTCCTGGCGTTTCTTCTACCGCTATATTGTACAAACCATTCTCATCTAAAATCTTACGAGCCACTTCTGCTCCTGTCATACCAGAAGTTGAATACACTTGTGAGTATTTACTATATGCGCTGCGTACTCTAGACTGTGCATACATCGGTATGATCATGATGATAGCAAAGTAAATTAAATAGAAACCCATCATGAACCTCCCATAAATTTTTGTTAATAGTAATAACCATTTTATTTTCTTCCCATCATATTGTCAACAAAGAAACCTTACAACATCGTTTCTATTTTTCACTTCGTTTGAAAAACAGACTTATCTATTTTTGGAATGCAACGTACTTTTTTGTTTATCTTTTTCTCCTTTATATTTTCTCCAGCCAACATACGTTAATGTAAAAATAATAATGCCACCAGTTACAGTCATAAACCATATGAGTGAAGAATCTACTTCATCCTTTTTCGCTGTACGAAAAATTTTTTTCAAATCATCTTTTATAATTTTCACTTGTGTTTGTCCGCTCTTATTTTGGATCATCATATAACGAAATTCATCTAAGTACGACAAATGAGAATTCACACGTTGCAACTCTTCTTCAGGCAAATCAATCATTAAACTTGGATAAACAATATCAAATTCATGCAAAAATACGTTTAATGCTTGTTGAAAACGGTCATGTTCTTCCTTTTGCAGTGCATTTTCAATTTTCCCAAATGCACTCATCACATTTTCTTCTCGTTCCATCCAAAGCGGCTGATATTTCGACACTTCTGCATCCAACACAAGACGAAGTGCGATCACATCATCTATTTTTATTTGTTTATTAATCCCTTGACCTTCTAATGATTGAAATGCTTTATCATAAGCAAGAGAAATCACACGAATATGCTCCGGTTCTATTTTCTTTTTTTTCTCAGCATTTAAAAATTGCTGAGAAAAATGCGTTAATAGTTGTGTCGCTTTGTCATATTCTTCTTGTTTTACAAATTGGAGTGAGTCATCTAACAACCCCGTTAACTCATTCCAGGTAGCTGCATATATCCGAATAGGAAACAATATAAACATAAACGCTATAATTCCAGCTAATACTTTTTTCATTCTTGTCCCCCCTATAGCTTCTAGTACAATATATGAACTAGTGGACAAGAATAGACCTTGAACCGCTCCCAATTAAAGTGAACGTTTACTTTTCCGTTGTGGCGTTACGAATTCCTGTATACACTCCTCTCTTTTTCATAAAAAAACGATATAAACTATAACAACAAGCACTCCCAAATAGAATTAGTAATAAAATTATACAGGCTGCATGCATAAAGAATTGTTCTGGCAACATACGAATAATAGGATCAGTCTCTGGGTCAAACAACCAATAATCGTTTTGAAAAAGAAGTTCATGAAAAAATACAAAACTCTTTTCAAAATTGATTGAGATTGGGAGTATGAGTACAATCGGGAAGACAATTGTATGAATCGCTGCATAGAACAAAAACTTTTCCCTTTGTTTTCGTATTAGATAAACTCCCCCAATAAAAGATATACAAATACCTATATACATAGCATATTGAATTGCAACAAGAATATTTTTCACATCAACAAAATGAATTCTTCCCTTCTCAGACATTTCTAAAGTTGGGAAATGTAATGGTTTATTATAAAAAGGAGAAAGGTAACTAATAAGCGCATCATAATTTTGAATAATTGCTTCTTTTGTCATATTTGCCATTTGCGGTATATTTAACATGTCAATCTCTACGTAATAAATCCCTTTCCCATATACAACACACATAACTGCAATTGAGAAAATACTAAAAGCAATACAAAAAGGAACAATACATACTAAGGTCCCATTCCAAATTTTCGAATATATGCTATGTGAATTCATTCCTCTGCCCCATTCCTTATTTATATTTATCCCGCTATTCGTGGACAGTAAGACCCCAAAAATGAAAAATCTAGGTGCGAGATAACTGCCCGTTATAGCCCGATCAGTCGGGCTTTCCATCAGTGGGGGATGAATCCCCTCCCTGATGGAAGTTTCGCCTTATAAAGAAAGCGTTAATCTTTTCTCTCTTAGACAAAAATAGTATGTAGTAGTCAAAACAACGATACTAAGCCAAAATGTAAAATAGCCAATTTGGCGATCATACATATACATAACACTGTATTTCGGCATTTGTCCCCATACATAATCGACAACATCATTATGTAATGTCCAAATAACCGCAATGATAAAATGCCAATATTTCATTCGATAAAATGGTGCGTATAAAAGCCCTTGTACAGCCATTGCCATATGAAAAACAATAAGTATATATCCTTCTATTCCAATATACCCCGTTACAATAAGAGTTAATACATTTACTACAACGGCCCAAATCCCATATTTGACTAATGTGACAACCGCTAACACTTCCATTAAACCCCAATTTTTCTTTTTTATAAACGCAATTAATACAAAAACAAAAAACAAACTTGCTGTTGGACTATCTGGAACAAACGGCCAAAAAATAGCCGGTGTTTCTACCAACTGATTTTTATACCAAATATACCCATAAATTGTTCCTAAAATATTAATAATGAGCAAAAGCCATAGAAAGGAACGTTGTCTTAATAACAAATATATATATACCAAATAGACATACCTCAACTTTCCAAAAATGAACATCTCTATAATCCATGAACCGTAACAAGAATGCATTGTGCTACCATTAACGGGAGAGTAGCCTCGCACTGATAGAGGTTTCACTTTATTATAGCAAATTCCCTGCGTAAAATAGAAAAACTGACTACAAAGTTGTAGTCAGCTCTCATTTATCCCGATTGGGCAAGCTTTCTATCATTAGTGGGATGCCCCCCCACTAATGGAAGTTTCACTTTATTTTTTATTGTATTTCTCAATAAATTCCGATAATTTCTTCATCTCTTCATCCGTTCCTTTAAAAACGCCTTTTGGCATTGCACCTTTTCCCTCTTTTGCAATTTTCGCAATTTCTTCTGGCTTTAACGTCAAGTTTTGCAATGCTGGTGCAGCTGCTCCCCCTTGCAAGTTTTCACCGTGACATGTTAAACATGTATTTTTTTGCATAATTTTATAACCGTCATCATTTTTATCAACTTGTACCGTTTTTACAATTGCACCTTGCTTTTTCGCCGCTGCCCAATCATGCGTGGCAACAGATTCCCATGTTAGAAAAACGATAGATGCCAACGCTAACAGCATAAATCCTGTTGCAACTGGACGTTTAAACGGACCTCGTTCTGGCCCCCGGTCAAGAAATGGAGCAAGTAATAATGCGCCAAATGCGATACCCGGCATAATAAATGCACCAATGACCGTATACGGACCAGATGCATAAGAATACTTAAGCAATTGATACAGAAATAAGAAATACCAGTCTGGAAGTGGTATATATCCTGTATCTGTAGGATCTGCAATTCTTTCTAATGGCGATGGATGCGCCACTGTCAAACAAAGATAGCCAATTAAAAAGACGGCACCAACCATCCACTCTTTTAATAAAAAGTTTGGCCAAAATGCTTCTGTTTTCCCAGGATACTCCGAGTAATCTTTTGGAATATTCGGTTTTCTGACAGCAGGTACCCGCGAATCTCCGACAAACTTCATCCCTTTGCCGCGATGCATAGTCTCCCTCCTTTAATTATATTCTTTAAGTTTAATAATCTTATAGTGGACCAGAAATACCTTGTTTGCGAATCATGATGAAGTGAACTGCCATTAATCCTAGAAGTGCAGCTGGCAAGAAGAATACGTGAATAGCAAAGAAGCGAGTTAATGTTTGGGCACCGACAATTTCGGAGTGGCCGGCAAGCAACGTTTTTACATAGGGTCCAATAAGTGGTGTTTGTTCTGCAATTTGAATCCCTACTTTTGTTGCGAATAATGCCTTCATATCCCATGGTAATAAATATCCTGTAAAACCTAATCCTAACATAACAAAGAAAATAAGAACGCCGACAATCCAGTTTAATTCACGAGGCTTTTTATAAGCACCTTGAAAGAAAACTCGAAGTGTATGTAAAAACATCATCACGATAACGAGACTTGCTCCCCAGTGATGCATACCGCGAACAATTTGTCCATATGCCACTTCATTTTGTAAGTAATAGACAGATTCCCACGCATTTTTAATATCTGGTACATAATACATTGTCAAAAACATTCCTGATAAAATTTGAATAACAGTTATAAAAAATGTAAGACCTCCAAAGCAGTAAACAAAGGCAGAAAAGTGATGCGCTGGGTTTACATGTTCCGGCACTTCATGGTCTGCAATATCGCGCCACAAGGGCGTAATATCAAGCCGTTCATCTACCCAATCATAAATTTTATTTAACATCTACTTTGCCCCCCCTTGTGGCTTCGCTTTACCTAAATAAAGCGTTCCATCTTTCACCTTTGACTCATACACATCAAGCGGCGCAAGCGGCGGTGTTCCCTTTATGTTCTTTCCATCTTTCGTATAACGCCCCCCGTGACACGGGCAATAAAATTGATTTGGATGTGCCTTGTCCGAATTCCAGTTTACTGTACATCCTAAATGCTTACAAATTGGGGAGAATGCCACAATGTCTCCGCTTTCATCTTTGTGTACCCACGCTGACTTTGGTTCTTCTGATTTATACCAACCGTCAACTTGCTTTACCTTAAAATCGAAGCGTTTCGGTTCAGCCGTAATATCTTTCACTTGCGCGACCGCAACCATTTCCCCCCCTGCTTCTTTCCTTAGAACTGGGTCAAGCGCAAAACGCGTCATTGGCATTAAAATCCCCGCTGCCATAAATCCTCCTACACCTGTAAGAGTGTAGTTTAAAAACTGTCTTCTTGACACCCTATGTTCTCTCTCACTCACGAAAATTTCCCCCCTCTATCAGAAATTGTCCCCCGTGAAAAATTGAAATAAAAGATAAAGACTAGGACACTCTCATGATATAATACCCTACTACATCGGTCAATATCATACTAATCTTAATTATCCAAAACTTCTATTAATTATTTATTTTCCCATTTTTCAGTTAATATTTCCATAATATTTTTTATTTGTGCATGAATTATTTCTCTTTTCGCTTGATCACTAAGCTGGTCTAACGGTAGTGCAGGTAAACAAAATAATTGTTCTGGTAACTCATATTCGATTTCTTTCCAAGAAAAATCACTTGTAATTAACGCGATATGCCGTAAACCCTTCGCTTTTAAATAGTTCGTCCAATCGCATAGACGTTGACGTTCACTTACATGTGCACCTTCTACATACGTAAATGATGGTAATAAGAATACTCTACCTTTATACTCCCTTTCTAGCTCTCTAGTTAAAGTAGAAATAAATTCTCCTTCTACAGCAGCTGTCTTCATCCCCTTTTCAAACGAAACTGAAAGAAGTGGTATAATTCCTGTATCAATATATTCTCTTGTTTTTTCATATTGTTCTACATCTGCTACAGCCCATTTCATCCGCAATAGCCCCCTTTCCCTTCACTACTCCTCTAACAATGTGATTCAACTGATTACAAAATAGTTCACTTTATTTCTATTAAACCATACAGATAAAGGTAAAAAAAGAAAAACCACCTTTAAAAGATGGCTTTTCTTTGGAGTAGTCTAAAAATTGTCAAAATTCCCTCTTATAAAGAAATTTATAATCGTTTTAACTCACCTGTTAACTTGCGGAATGCTTCTTCATCTTGAGTATCAAGTGCTTCGTCAATTAATTTTAAAAGTCGTTCTTTCCGAAATGAATATACACTTTCCTCTAAAAATCGCTCTGCCAATAAACGATCTTTTTCATTTACTTCGATATTCTTCGGTAAGTACGGATTCTCTTCTAACACCGCAACATAATTCGCATTTTGAAAAGATGATTTAAAGTTAAGCTGAATATAAATATCTTCATCTCTGTTTAAACGAATATCATGAAAGGATTTTTCCGCGTCAGTCGTCATCACATTTTGTTTATAAAAATGAAACGGTAAATCTTTCACACAATTTGCGGACATCACCAGACCACGTGGACAATATTTCGCATGCTCTACAAAATGCACCTTATCCATTAATTGATCATGACTCATTAAATAATTTAAAATCCAAACACATTCTCGCTGTTTCAGTTGATAATTATTTAAAAACCATTTTACGAAATCTTTCTTTTCGTTCACAGAAACAGGGGTATTCATCGCGCTTAATCCCTCCTCTGCCCTTCTTTTTTCTTTTTTACATTCAAGAAGCAGTAATCAGTTTCCTTCCAACTTAAGAAAAATCTTCTAAATTATATAATAATTCTTCAATATGAGTTTGTGTTGGATCTAGTTGTAGTAAACGTGTAAATACTTCTTTCGCCTCTTTTCGCAACCCTTCTTCTAACAGGAAGTAGCCGTACTCCTCTAAGAAGTCTGGATGATTCTTAAAAGAAGTATATGCGCTTTGGTAATGTTTTAATGCATCTGAATACAATTCTAATTGTTTTTTCGCATAAGCAATATCCCAAACTAATTGCATATCTGTCTCTCCATTATCAATGGCTTTTTCTACAACAGCAATAATTTCTTCATATCTTTCTTCTTCTTTTAAGATGTATGAATACTTTAATGTGGCCCCTAAATGTGAAGGATCAAGCTCTAATGCTTTTTTCAGCGCAGCTTCCGCTTCATTTCTGTTTCCTAGTTTCGCCGCTATATTAGCAAACTCCACATAAAACGGTATCGATAATTCGTCAATTTTTATTCCTTCTTGAAGCGTTTCATAACTTTCTTGAAGCATCCCTTCTTTTTCATAGCATTTTGCCAAATACATATATAAAGATGCATATTCTGGATCTAACTCTTTTAATTCTTCCCACATAGCGATTGCTCTTTGGTACTGTTCTCCTTGATAGAGCGTAAATGCAAATCCAAATAAAGAATGTATATCCTTCTGCTCTTCTAAACCTTCCTCATAATAAGAAATGGCCTCAGCCCATTGTCCAAGTGCACTTAAATTTTCAGCCAAGCGAAGCGCAACAACAACACCGCCCATTACTTTATGCTCTGGAAGTAATGATTCATAATATGGAATTGCTTTACTATCTTCACCTTTACTGCTATATAATTCCCCAAGTCCAAAAGCAACCACTGGTTCATCCGGCATCATTGCTTTCGCTTTTAATAATTTTTGTTCTGCTACTTCGTCAAAACCTTGCATTTGATATAAATCAGATGCAAGTAATAGAGATTGCACATATAATTCATCATTCTCTGGAATATCATGAAGTACTTCAATGGCTTCATCTTCTTTATCTAAATCAATATATAACTCTGCTAAAAATAGTGTGAACTCACTTTCTTCCGGATATAACAAATGTAAATCTTCTGCTATTTCTAACGCTTGATCTACAAATCCTAGCGTATAGTAATAACGAGCAATATCATACTTTTCTTCATCTGTACTTTGTTTTACTTGTTCTGCTAATAGTTGTAATCCTTTCTCCACTTCTCCGTTTTCAATATATGTAACAGCTTGCTCAAACTTTTGCATAACTTGCTCCTTTTTATAAATACTTAGTAAATTTCATAATAAACAACTGCTTCTATGTAATCAACCGTCACGATGAAGAAAAGAACCTTCTCAAAAAGGAAAAGATTCTTTTAGCTTTGCAGCATGTATAACTGTTGAAAGAAGTTTGGATACGACACAGCTACCGCTTCACTATTTTCTATGATAACTTCTCCATCTGCTATACAGGCTGCAATGCCTAACATCATACCAATGCGATGATCTCCATAACTATTTACCATATTTCCATGTAATTGCATTTTACCACGGACAATCATACCATCTTCTGTCGCTTCAATATTTGCTCCTAATTTTTTCAATTCATTCACAACTGTATCAATGCGATTCGTTTCTTTTACTTTTAATTCTTCTGCATCCTTAATTACCGTTATCCCTTCAGCTTGCGTTGCTAACAATGCTATAATTGGAATTTCATCAATGAGTCTTGGGATGAGCGTACCACCAATCTCTATCCCTCTTAGCTGTGAAGTTTCAACTGTAATATCACCACATGGTTCAAACTCTTCATTTCGAATATTATCTATGGATAAATTGGCCCCCATTTGGGATAGTACATCAAGAATCCCAGTTCTTGTTGGATTTAACCCTACATTTTTCAGTACAATTTTACTATTTGATACAATTGCACCTGCCGCTAAGAAAAAGGCAGCAGAAGAGATGTCTCCTGGCACCTCAATATTTACGCTAGAGAGCTTTTGTCCACCTTGTAATGATACATTTAATCCGTCAACAGTAACATCGCAATTAAACGCACGTAGCATACGCTCTGTATGATCACGAGATTGTAATGGTTCTGTCACAGTTGTCACACCTTCCCCTTGCAGTCCTGCAAGGAGAACAGCTGATTTCACCTGCGCACTTGCTACCGGAGAAGAATAATGTATACCTTCTATATTCCCTCCTCTAATCGACAGGGGCGTAAACTGCCCACCTTCTCTCCCATCAATTTTCGCACCCATTTGACGAAGAGGTTCTGTAACACGTTTCATCGGACGTTTTCCAATTGAATCATCTCCAATAACTGTACAATGAAATGGTACATTTGCGAGTATACCAAGCATTAACCGAATTGTCGTTCCTGAATTTCCAACATCTAATACTTCTTTTGGTTCTACTAATCCTTGTAATCCTTTTCCATATACAGTGACATCGGTACCATTTTGTTCAATCGTGATACCTAACTTTTGAAAACAAGCAATTGTACTTAAGCAATCTTCGCCTTGAAGAAAATTTGTAATCTTTGTTACCCCTTCTGCAATCGCCCCAAACATTACAGCACGATGCGAAATGGACTTATCTCCAGGAATAAAAATCGTCCCGTTTAATCCATTTTTAATCTTTGTTAATCGTTTCACCTCTATCACCTCGTTAATATTCAACTATGTATTCTCTCTTTATTCTACTTCTTTCTTTCTTCTTTTCGCAAATAAGATGAAAGAAACGACTCCTAGTCATGGAGCCGTTTCTTTTTTATGAATATGTCTCTTCTTTTCTCACGTTTTTTTCTATGAGTTCAATAAGCACTGCAATAATTTCAGCATTCTCTTCTTTCGTTCCAATCGTAATACGAATACCATTCGGTAAACCAAGCGGGCCACCAGAACGAACGATGTATCCTGTTTGCAATAATCTTTCAAAAACCTCATCACCTGGAAGTCCAAGTTCTAAAAAGATAAAATTCGTCTGTGATGGATAATAAAATACTTGATACTTCTCACAAAAATCATAATATTGCTGCATTCCCTCGTTATTCACTCTCACACACTCTTGTAAAAACGCTTGATCTTCAATAGCAGCTTGCGCAACTACCTGTGCAATCAATGACGTATTAAATGGTAATCTAGCAATTTCTAACGAACGCATTAATTTTTCATTTCCGACTGCATAACCAATGCGAAATGACGCTAATCCGTATGCTTTTGAAAATGTACGCAATACCATAAGGTTTTCATATTTCTCTAGAAATGGTAATGTTTGCGGATAATCTCGCGCTCCAGCATACTCATAGTATGCTTCATCCATAATAACAAGTGTTGTTTTCGGAACTGCCTCTAAGAATGAAAGTAATTGTTTTTCTGCTACATATGTTCCGGTCGGATTATTTGGGTTACAAATCCATACAATTCGTGTATGCTCATCAACTTGTGCAAGCATTGCCTCTAAATCATGTGTACCATCTTTTAAAGGCACTTCACGTATTTCCGCTTTTTCAATTACGGCATGATGACGATATTGTGAAAATGTCGGCTTTGCCATGACAACATTTGTTCCTTCTTGTAAAAGAGCACGGCTAATCATTTGAATTACTTCATCTAAGCCGCTACCAAATAAAATTTGTTCTCCTTTCACATGAAGATGTACTGCTAATTTTTCACGAAGAGCATACGCCCCGCCGTCCGGATAGAGCGCATATCGCCCAGCTAACGACGCCAGCGCTTCATCTACACGTTTTGAACATCCAAATGGATTTTCATTTGACGCTAGTTTCACAATTTTAGATAGTCCATATTGTCTCTTTACTTCTTCAATATTTCTTCCTGGCACATACGCTTTGAGCGACAATAATTGCTCTTTTACTTTCATTCGAATTCCCCCTGTCATTTTTGTAAATCGGTTCTTAGTTGTACCGCTTTCTCCAAATAGACATGTTGAATTTCATGTTGTTGTTTATTTGTCATAACCGTCATCATAACGCGAATACATTTCTCAAGAGCATCTGGTACTTCTATTTCTTTCATGCACATGACCGGTACATATGACCAGCCTTCAATACGTCTTAATGCCTCCGCTGGGAAACATGCATTTAAATCAGCTGTTGTTGAAATGAGTACAGATACAATATCAACAGGAGAAACTCTATTATCGCTTGCCATTTTTTTCACTAAACGCTCTGTTACAGTCAATATTTGTTCTTTTTCATTACAATTGACTGTAGTTGCGCCGCGAATCGCGCGGATCAAATAGACTCCCCCTCTCTTTGAAATGCTTCTAAAGCCGTTCGGACGGTCTCATCTGAAATAGATACGACATCTACTACCCCAATCTCCTGCATAACGACCATACGAATTGTTCCACCGTTCGCTTTTTTATCTTGTTTCATTACGTGAATAAGACGGTTCACATCAAGTGTATTCGGCATACTTGGATAGCCATATGCCGTAAACCAACGTTTGATTTCCTTATATTGAAGGTCTTTTTCATAGATTTGTTCACTTAAAAAAATAGCAAATAACATACCAATTGCAACGCCATCACCATGTGTTATGTTTCCATATCCCATCTCTTTTTCAAGTGCATGCCCAAGTGTATGTCCAAAATTTAAGTGAGCACGAATACCTTTTTCAGTTTCATCCTCTGCAACAATTTGTGCTTTTACTGGAATCGCACGTTGCAGTGTATAAATTAATTTATCATCTCTTAAATCAGTCAACTGTTTCACTTCTTTACGAAGCCAATGATATAATTCTACATCCCCAATAAGTGAATGTTTAATTGCCTCCGCAAAACCGGAGCGCCATTCTTTTTCTGAAAGCGAATTTAAAAACGGAGTATGATAAATTACCGCTTCTGGCTGATGAAATGCGCCAATCATATTTTTCCCAAGCGGATGATTAATTGCCACTTTCCCTCCAACTGCACTGTCATGTGCAAGTAAAGTTGTCGGTATTTGGACAAATCGAATCCCTCTCATAAACGTTGCTGCAACAAATCCTGCTAAATCCCCAATCATTCCGCCGCCAAGCGCTAGAATAAGAGCATGACGATCTAGACCTTTTTCAAGCGCAAACGTTTGAGCAGCATAATAATTTTCAAACGATTTTTCTTTCTCGCCACTTGGGACCACGAACGAAAATACGTCCTTCTTTACCTGCAAAGTATTTATCACTTCGTCTAAATGAAATGATGCTACCGTTTCGTCAGAAATCAGTAAAATATTTGAAACAGCTGGTTTCATATTTTCTATAAGTGTCGATAGTTGTGATAGTACATCATTGCCGACATACACATTGTATTGCTTAGAACTTGTTTGAATCTGTATTGTCTCCATTAAAACTCCCTCGCATATTCGTTATGTTTCTTAATATTTTCACGAATTAAATCGATGCGATCCGTTCCAAATTGTTCAATGACAGCTGCTGCAAGTTCCCAAGCTACAACAGCTTCTGCTACAACACTTGCTGCTGGCACTGCACAGCTATCAGAACGCTCAATACTTGCTTGAAACACTTCTTTCGTATCAATATCTATACTTTGCAGTGGTTTATATAGAGTTGGAATTGGTTTCATAACTCCGCGAACAATAACTGGCATCCCAGTCGTCATGCCACCTTCTAATCCACCCGCGTTATTTGTACGTCTTGTATATCCATTATCCTTGTCCCATAAAATCTCGTCATGAACAAGACTTCCAGGCTTATGAGCCGCTTCAAAGCCAATTCCAATCTCCACACCTTTGAATGCATTAATACTCATGATCGCCGATGCAAGTTTTGCATCCAATTTACGATCGTAATGTACATAACTTCCAACACCAATCGGCATCCCTTCGACAACAACTTCAACGATTCCTCCGATAGAATCTCCGTTTGTTTTCGCATTATCAATTGCCTGCATCATTTTCTTTCCTGATTCTTCATCTAAACAGCGAACAGGAGATGCCTCTGTAATTGTTTGTAGCTCTGCAATAGAGGTATACGATTGCTTTTCTGCTTTTACTCCTCCAATTTCAATAACATGTCCCGCTACTTTTATCCCCAATTCTTCTAAAATACGCTTGGCAACAGCTCCGGCAGCAACACGAACCGTCGTTTCCCTGGCAGAAGAACGCTCTAATACATTTCGCATATCACGATGGCCGTACTTAATTGCTCCGTTTAGATCTGCATGCCCTGGACGAGGTCGTGTAATTTGCCGTTTTACTTCTTTTGATTCTTCATCTGTTAACGGCTCTGCCCCCATAATTTTTGTCCAATGTGTAAAATCACGATTTTCGACAACAAGCGTAATTGGTGCACCTATTGTATATCCATGACGAACGCCGCTTAAAATTTGGACTTGATCTTTTTCAATTTGCATGCGGCGTCCACGACCGTAGCCTTTTTGTCTTCTTTCTAACTCCGTATTAATATTATCTGCTACTAAAGATAAACCTGCTGGAATCCCCTCTAATATTGTCGTTAGTTGCGGTCCATGAGATTCACCAGCTGTTATATATCGCATCGGTTACTCCCCTTTACTCCATTATTTATGTAACACTATATCATAACCTTTATTGTTTCGTAACTATATAAGTACAAATTGAAGACACGACATAAAAACCACTTTCTTTTTAGGTTAGCGAGAGCATCTGACCGTGCATAGAAGCGGTCAGTTCCTTTTTCTTCTGCATAGCAGTGACTTATATATTAAAACATCAAAATAGATTTACATAATTTAAAACAAAAAAGCGCAAGAAGGAATATAACCATCCTTTCTTGCGCTTTTCCATTCTATTCACTATTTTTAAAGCGATTACAAATTATTTTGAAATAATTAGTAAATCCACTCATTCATTGCTCTAGAATACTCAACTAGCTCTTCTTTTTTGAAGAAAATTCCAATTTCACGTTCTGCACTTTCTAGAGAATCTGAACCGTGAATAATATTTTTTCCAACTGTTAGTCCAAAGTCACCGCGAATTGTACCAAGTGCAGCTTCACTTGGTTTTGTTTTTCCCATCATATTACGAGCTGTTTCAACAACGCCTTCACCTTGCCATACCATCGCAAAAACAGGTCCAGATGTAATGAAATCTACTAATTCACCGAAGAATGGTCTTTCTTTATGTTCAGCGTAGTGCTCTCCAGCAATCTCTGGTGTGATTTGCATAAGCTTAGCACCGACTAATTGAAAACCCTTTCTTTCAAATCTAGCAACAATCTCCCCTACGATTGCACGCTGTACACCATCTGGTTTTACCATTAAGAACGTTTTTTCCATAATAAATCTCTCCACTTCTCATTATGTATATAATTGTATATCCCCAAACACATAGTATCACCCTTATCAGAATTGTGCAATAGTTTTGAAATGGAGAGATTATTATTTTCCTCGAAAAACATTTAAAATTTACGCTTTCCAATATACTTTGCAACATTTTGTAACGCCAGTTTGGCCTGTCCGCGAGGCAATGGCTTAATCACATCTAATGCCTTATGTAAATATCTTTCGCTAAATGCAAAAGCGCGATCAATTGCATCACTATTTTTGACTGCTTCAATAATTGCCTTCATTTCATCCGAAGACGTATTTTCATTGACTTGAACAATTCTCTCGCGAAGTGCTGGGTCCTCCATTGCATATAAAACAGGAAGTGTAATATTACCTTGTAATAAATCTCCACCGGCTGGCTTTCCAAGCTTTTCTTCCGTTGACACAAAATCTAAAATATCGTCAATAATTTGATATGACATACCTACAAAGTATCCATACCAAAATAAACGATTTACAGTATCACGACAGGAACCAGATGCAATTGCACCCAATTGACAGCTAGCTGCAATTAACAATGCCGTTTTCCGCTTAATACGACGTAGATACGTTCGTAAATTTTGCCCAAATTCATACTTATCTTTAATTTGCTCAATTTCACCTTTACACACTTCAAGAATTGTATTTGATAATGCTTTATGCACTTCTGGACTTTCTAAATTTGTAATGCATTCTAGGGACTTGGCAAATAAATAGTCACCTGTATACATCGCAATACGGTCACCCCAATTGGCATTTACAGTCGCACTTCCTCTTCTTAAAAGAGCGGCATCAATTACATCATCATGCACAAGAGAAGCCATATGGATAAGCTCTAATGCAACCGCAACATGTTTAATCACATCAAGCTTATAATCCCCAAATTTCCCTGCAAGCAGAACAAAAACAGGTCGGATTCGCTTTCCACCAGCATCAATTAGTTGCAACGCTGCTTCTTCCAGCAATTGTTGCTCAGAAGCAACAACTATTTTTAGTTCTTTCTCAATTTTATCAATATCCGATCGTAAAAAAGAATACATAAGTTGTAACTTCATATCGTTCACCTTAACCTAAAACTTCTTTTCTATTTTATCCCGCTCTAATGAATAACAAGACTCCTACCTTAAAATTATCATAAAATAAAAAAGAAGGTAGGAGATAACTTCTGCGATGTTCCTGATTGCTGAACGCTTTCCATCAAAAAAGAATACATTCCCTCGTTTACTTCGGTTTGTATCCTAAGTGCATTGCTGCTACTCCAAAAGTAAACGGCTTTACTTGTACTTTTTCTAATCCAGCTTCTTCAAACATATGAGCCAATTCTTTCATCCCTGGAAATGTACTTGCAGATTCTTGTAACCAAGAATATTCTTTGTAGCTTTTTGCAAATAACTTTCCAAACAACGGCATGATATATTTAAAATATAACAAGTAACCTTGGCGGATTCCAATCATTGTCGGCTGAGATGTTTCTAAACAAATAACCTTTCCACCAGGTTTTACAACACGTGTCATTTCCTTTAATACCTGCATATAATCTGGTACGTTCCGGAGTCCAAATCCAATTGTGACATAATCAAACGTGTTATCCTCAAATGGCAATTCCATCGCATTACCATGAAGTAATTCTACTTGACTTAATTGTAAAGCAGCCACTTTCTCTTTTCCAACAGAAAGCATATTTTTACTAAAATCTAATCCATATGCCTTCCCCGTTGGACCGACTGCATCAGCAAGCGCAATCGTCCAGTCAGCAGTTCCACAACATACATCAAGCGTTATGCCGCCCGGTTGAACATCCATAATTCGCATTGTTTCTTTGCGCCATGCTTTATGTCTTTGAAAGCTAATAACCGAATTCATTACATCGTATTTATTATATATCTTCTCAAATACGTCATGTACTCTTTCTTCTTTTGATTGTTGCATGCTTTACCCTTCTTCCAACTGTAAATTCAAAATGTTCAAGTGGCTTCTTTCAATGTGGAAAGAAATGTTTCAATCCCTGTGTTATTTTGCATCAAAGTATTGACCTGACTACGCATTTTTCTTATCAATTCGTTATATACGTTTTCTACTTTCATTTCACCATCATAAGATAAAACCTTTTGAAATGCAGCAAATACAGGTGACGATTCTTTCTTCATGTATATTTGATACTCAGTTTGCAAACGATCTATTGCTAACATATTAGTGATTGCAGACTTTACATGCTGCACTTGAAAATGGTCACAAGTTTTCTGTAAAAGGGCCGATTCAATCATCCCTATACTTTTTAACATTTCTTCAATCGTTTCATATGTTTGCTGATATAGCATAATTTTTTGTTCATTGATCTCTTTAATCCCATCTGCTAGGGCACGAATCAATGTAATATCATGATTCATGGAAAGTAAATAATAATATAAACCGCTGTAATAATCACCTGCTAAGACTGTTAATTGGCGCCGCTTATGAAATTCATCGGTCTCTTCTTTATTTGATACTTTCTCATGTGTGTCCAAAGCAATTTGTACCAGCATAATCGTTACTGCGTAATGTTCAATTTGTTCTTTATGTAAGTTTGCACTTTTTAAAATGGAATATAAGAACGCTATTTTTTTTTCATCAACAACTGGTTCTTCAATATATTTTATAAAATAAGGATGGCGTAGTTTCTTATATAGCTGTTCTTTTATATCCGCAAACCCTCCGTAGATTTCACCCACAAAAATCACCCTTGTTTTCTAATTCATAAAACCTATTATAACACATTCATTCATTTTTCTATAAATAAAACTTGACGCAACAAACCAAAGTAAAAAACCGACATTCTCTCAGCTTATCTTAAACATTAAATCGTTATAAAACAACCCTTCCCGTATCCCCTTACCACTTGGATGTACATTAGTAGTTATTCCTGCCTATCTTCTTTTTCTTGAAATGAGACACAATAATAACTAGATAAAGTGAAACTTCTATCAGTAGAGTACTTACTGCCCATGAATAACGAGATAAAAAAAGAAAAGCAGTTTCCTGCTTTCCTACTAATTCGTCTTAATAAAAGATAAAATTTCCGCACGTGCTGCTGCGTCTGCTTCTAACGTACCACGCACTGCAGTTGTTACAGTTTTTGCACCAGGTTTTTTCACACCGCGCATTGTCATACACATATGCTCCGCTTCTACAATAACCATCACACCATGCGGCTCTAATACTTCCATAATAG
The DNA here is from genome assembly GCF_050473865.1 of Bacillus sp. S10(2024). Classification (NCBI taxonomy): domain Bacteria; kingdom Bacillati; phylum Bacillota; class Bacilli; order Caryophanales; family Bacillaceae; genus Bacillus; species Bacillus sp. S10(2024). The sequence goes on from NZ_JBFLUR010000002.1 coordinate 2,005,336, forward strand.
AATCTGCTACTGTTGATGTAATGCGTTCTTGTAGTTGCGGCCTACGTGCGACTGTATCTACTGTACGTGCCAATTTACTTAGTCCAGTTACTTTTCCACCACGTGGAATATATGCAACATGAGCAACGCCATAAAATGGAACGAGATGATGCTCACACATAGAAAAGAACGGAATGTCCTTTACCAATACAAGTTCTTCATGATCTTCACCAAACACTTTATGTAAATGTTCTTTCGGATCTTCATGCATACCAGAAAATACTTCTGCATACATCTTCGCAACACGTTTTGGTGTATCTAATACGCCCTCACGATTTGGATCATCCCCAATTGCTTCTAAAATAAGGCGTACTGCATGTTCAATTTGCTCTAAGTTTACATTTGCCATCCACTAGCCCTCCCGAATAAAACCTAAAAATACTACGAACACATTCTAGCATATATATGTTTTTAAATGCAAAAAGAAGAGTTTCCAAGTAAGGAAACTCTTCTTCCCCGTAATATGTAAGGATTATTTAACCGCATCTTTTAGCGCTTTACCAGGTTTGAATGCAGGTACTTTGCTTGCCGCGATTTCAATTTCCTCACCAGTTTGTGGGTTACGTCCTTTACGAGCCGCACGCTCACGAACTTCGAAGTTACCGAATCCGATTAGTTGTACTTTATCACCTTGCTTTAAAGCTTCTAAGATGGAATCAAAAACAGCGTCAACTGCTTTTGTTGCGTCCTTTTTAGAAAGGGAACTTGCTTCTGCAACAGCATTGATTAAATCTGTCTTGTTCATGCCATTCACCTCCTCCCAAAGATACGACTGTATAATGATCATAAAATGAGTCTTACCTTCATTTGTAGGCAATTTTTACAAATTCTATACTACAAAGATGTAGATAAATCATTATCTAGGCCTATATTATACGATTCTCCTTTATAATTCAATATTTTTAAAGAAAATGTTGCCACGAAAGTGCAAAAAACTAATGAAGCTTGACAATAGACTATAAAATATTAGATAATGACATTTTATTTTTCTATAAAAAATAAAAAAAGACCCCAAAATAAGGAGTCTTTCGATTATAAAATAATTGCTATTAAGCCACCTGATCCTTCATTTATAATTCGTTCTAACGTTTCTTTTAACTTATAGCGAGCATTTTCTGGCATTAATGATAATTTCGCCTGAATTCCTTCTCGAACGATAGAGCTAAGTGAACGCCCAAAAATATCAGAATTCCAAATAGACAGTGGATCATCTTCAAAATCTTGCATTAAATAGCGAACAAGCTCTTCACTTTGCTTTTCAGTTCCAATAATCGGTTCAAATGTTGATTCCACATCGACTTTAATCATATGAATTGACGGTGCAACAGCTTTCAATTTCACACCAAATCGTGATCCATGTCGAATAATTTCCGGTTCATCTAAGCTCATATCTGCTAGAGCTGGTGCTGCAACACCGTATCCTGTTTGTTTTACCATTTTCAGAGCATCCGCAACTTGATCATATTCGATTTTTGCATGAGCGAAGTCGAGCATTAGTTTTAATAAATGATCTCGGCCACGAATTTCAACACCTACCACTTCTTTTAAAATTTGATCGTATAATTCATCTGGTGCATATAAATCAATCTCTGCAACACCCTGCCCCATATCAATTCCTGCCAAACTTGCACGATCGATAAATTCATATTGACTAAATTGCCATACAACGCGATCAACATCACGAAGACGTTTAATATCTTTCACCGTTTCTTGAACAGCCTCTTGATAACTTTGACGAAGCCAGTGGTTGTCATGTAACACCATTACCCAACTCGGAAGATTTACATTTACCTCAAGAACAGGAAATTCATATAACGCCTCACGTAATACGTTATATACATCGCCTTCTCTTAGCCCTTCTACACTCATTGCCAACACCGGAATATCATATTCCTCTACTAAACTTTGACGAAGTTGCTCTGTATCAGGATGATACGGCTGTACTGTATTAATAATCATAATAAATGGTTTTCCTACTTCTTTTAATTCATTTACAACCCGTCCTTCTGCTTCAATATAATCACGGCGTGGAATTTCTCCAATTGTTCCATCAGTTGTGATGACTACCCCAATTGTAGAATGCTCTTGAATTACTTTGCGTGTTCCAATTTCCGCGGCTTCATGAAATGGGATTGGTTCTTCATACCACGGTGTATTTATCATGCGTGGCCCATTTTCATCTTCATATCCTTTCGCCCCCGGGACAGTATAGCCCACACAATCTACTAAGCGAATATTTACATCAAGCCCTTCATCAACATGGATAGAAACCGCTTGGTTTGGAACAAACTTTGGTTCTGTCGTCATAATCGTACGCCCCGCTGCGCTTTGCGGCAGTTCATCTTGTGCGCGCTGGCGATCTGAATCATTTTCAATGTTTGGAATGACAACTAGCTCCATAAACTTCTTAATAAAAGTAGATTTCCCTGTTCGGACAGCCCCTACAACTCCAAGATAAATATCACCGCCTGTGCGCTCAGCGATATCTTTAAAAATATCAACCTTTTCCAAGTGATTCCCTCCCTCAAAATTTTTGGGAATAAATCATGATTATTCTTGTAGTTTGGACAATACAGCATATGATTTTGTCCCAATTTCATATGACTATTTAAAAAAATCTTTTATTTGCGATGCAAATATTTCAAGAAGTAAAAAACCCTTCTTCTAGAACTTATTCGCTAAAAGAAAGGTTCATGACTTATCACTTAAAAAAAATTGGTTCTTTATCCTTCACTGTATATGGCAAAGAATACGCCGGTACAAACGGGGTATGTTTCACAAGCAACTGACGAATATCGTCTCCTTCTTTTACTTCATCACCATATTTTTGTAACATGTCATATAAATCAATACGATAATCAATATATACTTCACCTTTCTCATCAACAACAAAAGGTAAGTTTTTACCAGAGTAAGGGCTTTCCACTTGAGGAATCTCTTTATAGCCCATTTTATTATAATCAAGCTCATACACACCATCTGTAATTACTTTTTTAAATGGCGGGTATTGATGCTCATCACGATAGATTTGTAGTTTTAACTTTAAATCTTGAACTCGCTCTGCTGTTCGAACATCAATTAATTTCACAGTTGGATTTGTTTCTACATCAACTAATACATATTGATAAATACCGCCGCTTTCAAAAGCATTTCCAGGAGGTTCTTGTATTAGTCTAGGGGTAATCTTTTGAAAGTCAATCGGATATTTTTGATAGATTGGTGTATTCATATCACGTGTTTTAATAGGCAATATATGACCATTCTGTTCTCTATATGTATTAACTGCCGTTTGCACTGTTTGTAGTTGATCTTCATATGGTACGGCGTGCTGTTGTACCTTTTCTTTCGGATATAGGCACCCAGATAGTATACTAGTACAACATAATACAAAAATTAGTAGTTTTTTCTTCATTAGAAATCCGTCCTTTAGTTTCTATTGTTCAATCGGCCCGCTAAATACGACAAGAAAAATAATAAATCCTGATACAACCATACATGCATATGCAAACAAAGCTGTAAACCCTTTTAAAAATGTATTCTTTATTTTATGACGACTTAGCAAAATGAAAACAACAGAAATAAACATGAGAGCCATTGCCCCCAAAGCAAACCACATCTTTATAAGACCAGCAGACATATATCCCCCTCCTGATATATTTTTCTATTATTTTAACAAATTATAACTTTTAAACAAATAAAAATATTTAGTTTATTATGCAATACCACAAAACTTCATCTCAAAATGCTAAGCGGCATTCATTTTTATCTCGCTATTCGCGAGCAGTAATACCCCCACCTCAAAAAGCGCCTCTCCGCCTTGTGCGTGGGCGTCCTGCAATTCTGAGCGAGCCGCTTCCGCTTTTCTTAAGAAGTTAGGCGGGAGATAAACTGTCCGATTCGTGAGGGCTGATAATCAGTGGGGGATGCAGCCCCCACTGATTAAAATTTCACTTTATTGAAACGAATAAAAAACCGAAGCGAACGGGACTTCTTCGCTTCGGTTGACCAAATATTCCCACAAACAGCTCATATTCATTCCTTCATAGTATCGTATGCAATGTATATAACAATGGTTTCTCACACTTTATTTTTTAAACATTTTACTCAATGAACTAAAGTCAGTTGGCATGTTATTATTAATAATCGCATTTATGATTTGGTCTTCTTTTTCTTTTGATACATCTCTTCCCGCCATCGTTGCAACCTGATGAATTAACTGACGTAGCACATTCTCATCGCGTAAATTTGAATTTTGAACCGAAGAGGCTAATTTAAAAATATCTTCTTTATTTACTTTCGATTGTTTTTCAATATTGTTGAATAAATTGTTATCCACCTTATTCACCCTCTCATGTAATCTACACTTCATCGTATGCAGAAAATAAAGATTGGTGAAAAAACCCAAAAGAAAAAGCTGTACAAATGTCTTTTTACATTTGTACAGCTTTTTTTACAGCAAGTCTGGAATCGCTTCTACTTCGTGTTTACGCACACGTCCCATCAACATTCCAACAGCATCTTTTACATTTTTTTCATTAAATAACACATCATATAAAACAGTTGTAATTGGCATTTCTACATCCATCTTCTTAGCCATCTCATATGCTGCTTTCGTTGTCCGCACACCTTCAACAACCATTCCCATATTATCTAATACTTCTTGTAAAGAGCAACCTTTACCAAGCATGTTACCAGCACGCCAATTTCGGCTATGAACGCTCGTACATGTTACAATTAGGTCACCCATACCTGTTAGGCCAGCAAACGTCAATGGGTTCCCACCCATTTTACGTCCTAAGCGAGCAATTTCTGTTAATCCACGCGTCATAAGTGCTGCCTTTGCATTATCTCCTAAGCCAATTCCATCAGTAATCCCCGCCGCAAGGGCAATAATATTTTTTAACGCCCCGCCAAGTTCAACTCCAATAATATCTGGGTTTGTATATACACGGAAATAGCTATTCATAAATAGGTCTTGAACCTCTTCAGCTGCTTCCATACGCTTTGCAGCTGATGTAACTGTTGTAGCTTGACGCAATCCAACTTCTTCGGCATGACTCGGCCCCGATAAGACAACCACATCGCGAATGAGATGCGCTGGAATTTCTTCTTCAATCACTTCCGAAATACGCTTTGAAGTTCCTGGTTCAATCCCTTTACTTGCATGAATCCATGTAATTGGCTGCGAAACCAATTTTTTCATCTGTTGCAATACTTCTCGATATGCCTTTGTAGGTACAACGAGTAGTACTGTATCTACCCCTATTAATGCTTCTTCTAAGGAAGAGTAAGCAACGATACTGGCTGGCAGTGTAATCCCTGGAAGATAACGACTATTCTCATGTTTTTCATTCATTTCATCCATAAGTTCTGCTCGGTTTCCCCAAAGACGTACATCATGACCGTTGTCAGCTAATACCATCGCTAACGCCGTTCCCCAGCTACCTGCTCCTACTACTGTGATTTTTTTCATAAAATCACATCCTCTCCATTAGTCTCGTGCTCTTGCAATAATTTTAATCGGCGTTCCTACGAAACCAAACGCATCGCGCAGACGATTTTTCAAGAAGCGCTCATATGAGAAGTGCAGTAACTCTGTATCGTTTACGAACACAACAAATGTCGGTGGTTTCACCGCTACTTGTGTTGCATAGAAAATTTTCAAACGTTGTCCATTATGCGTTGGTGTTGGATTCATTGCAACAGCATCCATAATCACATCGTTTAATACATTGGTTTGTACACGAATACTATGACTTGCATTTACCTCATTAATAACAGGAAGCAGTGTGTGTGTACGTTTTCTCGTTTTTGCAGATAAGAATACGATTGGCGCGTAATCCAAAAATTGGAAATGAGCACGAATATTCTCTTCGAATTCCTTCATCGTTTTCTCATCTTTCTCAACCGCATCCCATTTATTTACAACAATAATAACAGCACGACCTGAATCATGGGCATATCCAGCAATTTTTTTATCTTGTTCAATGATTCCTTCTTCACCATCTAAAACAACTAAAACAACATCAGAGCGTTCAATTGCTCGAAGTGCACGAAGTACACTATACTTTTCTGTACTTTCATATACTTTTCCTTTTTTGCGCATTCCTGCTGTATCAATGATAACGTAATCTTGTCCATCTTTACTGTACGGCGTATCAACTGCATCACGTGTAGTACCAGCTACATTACTAACGATTACACGTTCTTGACCAAGCAATGCATTTACCATTGATGATTTTCCAACGTTCGGGCGACCAATTAAACAGAATTTAATTGTTTCATCATCGTATGGTTCTTCTTCAATTTGCGGAAAATGTTTTGCTACTTCATCCAATAAGTCTCCTAAACCTAAACCATGTGTTCCAGATATAGGAAACGGTTCTCCAAAGCCTAACGCATAAAAATCGTAAATTTCGCTACGCATCTCTGGATTATCTACTTTATTCACAGCTAATACAACTGGCTTTTTAGAACGATATAAAATCTTTGCAACTTCTTCATCCGCAGCTGTTACACCATCACGACCATTTGTCATAAAAATAATAACATCAGCCTCATCAATCGCAACTTCTGCTTGTTGACGAATTTGTGTCAAGAATGGCTCGTCCCCAATATCAATTCCACCTGTATCAATAATGTTAAACTCATGATTTAACCATTCTCCTGCACTATATATACGATCTCTTGTTACACCAGGGATATCTTCAACAATCGACACTCTTTCTCCAACAATTCTATTGAAAATAGTAGATTTCCCCACATTTGGGCGTCCTACTATTGCCACTACCGGTTTTGGCATATACTTTCATCCTTTCTATTTGCTTCTGTTATTATGTAAAAAACCCTTCTTTGTGCAAGAAGGGATTTGCATTCCAGAATATTTCTCTTCGTATCAAAACATCTCATATTATAACACATTTCAAGAATGTTTCACAATAATATATACATTCTCTTGCAAACGGTGGGCAATTCCATCTAAAATCGCTTCTAAATTGCTAGCAACAAACTCCATTTCTTCTACTGTCTCACACACAAATAACGGCGCCCCGCCAGCGAACTTTTCCGGAATTGTTGTAATAACAGCAAGAATACATTTTTCTAATATCACCCTTTTTCTCCCCTTCCATTCGGGGCCTCAGAAGACATATGAATAGCACTTTCTAGTGTTGGAACATTTCCAATGACCTGAATCGCTTTATTTACATCTTGATCTTGTGGCAAAACAAATATGCCTATTCTCCCATCATTTAAATCACGTTTTGCAAGCGGTACAAGTGCAGGTGTTCCAGAATCTCGATATACACCAAGCGCAACAGATATATCATGCAAAATCGCCTGTCTTTGACCAAGGTTTGCTAATGTTACCCGAGCATCGATAGATTTTGGTTTTAAAATAAATCCCATACCATACTTCATAATTTCTTTTTGCCTTGCTGGTAAACCGATATTCATAATATAAATATTATCAACATAAAGGCCTGCTCCTTCAAAATGCAATGGAGCATGCTCAACCTCAACAAGATCACGTAGCCGTTTACCAGACATCAACTTTTTCGCGAAAAAGAAACCTATGATTCCAGCTAAAATACCGGCATACCACGATTTAAATCCTAAATAAGCAAAAGTAGCTATGAAAGAAGTTAACATCGCTAAATAATTACGGCTCTCAAACACAATTGCAATTCCCTCAATATATGTATTGCCTCTAGGGACAAGTTCATACCCATCTAATTGCTGCAATGTATTACGCTCCATATTCCGTACATCACGGAACTGCGATGCAGCTAATGTCAGAAATGTAATAGCAGAGAAATCCTTTTTCAAAATAGCTGGAATGGCAACCGCCCCAAGAGCAGCCGCAATAATTCCCATTGCAATATGAATAATCTTGCCATGTAAACGAGTTGGATACTGCCTTGTATCCGTTTGAAGCATTAAAATTCGTGTGACAGTTCCAACGGTTACTCCAAGCAACATAGCTGATGTATACGAATTCATAAATTAACCTTGTCCCTCCTTCACTTGCTTTTGCTTAAATTGTTCTGTGTATGTCACTATTTTTCCAATTCCGTATAAAAGACTACAGAACATCGTGGACACAGCAATCATATTAAAAAATTGTAAACTCCCTAATTGATACGGAAAATTGAATGTCTTTAAAATAAAAGCTACAAATAACTCACCTTGCAACGCCCCTACATATAATCCCCATATACGTAATAGACGGTCCCTATGTAATAAAACAGATGTATAAACGAGAATACTACTTAACATCCATGTACGATCTACAACAATCCAAATCGGGTCATAGAGTTCGATTAAAGAAAAACTTGCATATAGCATCGCAATTATAAGTGCGCATAGTATAGTGTAGACCTTTTTCCATACCGAATATGCCGCAATTCCAATAAATGAGATTCCCGCTAATAAAAAAGCATTTACCGATATTGTAATAAAAGCAAATGAAATCACTGTTTGCGAACAAATAATAAATAATAAAATGACCGCACTAATCTTAAATCTAACTGTATCTTTTTTCAAAAAAAACGTCGTAATAACCCAGCCCATCCACGCTAACAAATAAAAGTAACCGCCTTCCAATTGAACACCTCCTATTATTTCCATTATGGGAATTGTTTATGAAAAATAATCATCTTCTATCGCTGCATATTTTAAAAAATAACAGCAACACTTTGTACTAAGGAGGTGGGTACACCATGGGTAAAGATCGTCAAGAAAAAAAATTGAAAGAATCGCGACGCGTAGAATCCGACCGCAGTCAATCATTACAATATCCTGGTGCAACAGGACTCGATACACCGGAGCAAGCACGAAAACAAAATCAACATTAAAACAAAGAAACAGCCAACATATCGTTGGCTGTTTCTTTGTTTATATATTTTTTCAACATATAAATTGCTGTTATGCAGAGCAAAAAGTGACATACACTCGCTTTATCCCGCTATTCGTGGGCAGTAATACTCCCACCTCAAAATTCAGCGAAAGCATTGTCTAGCTCTAGCGGCTAGAATCTCCGGTCGTTCCCCCCCTCGTTCTGAGCGAGCCGCTTCCACTTTTCTGAAAAGGTTAGGTGGGAGATAAACTGCTGGCATGCGCCCGATTGGTGAGGGCTGATAATCAGTGGGGGATGAAGAAAACCCCATTGATTATAGTCTCACTTTATCCCTTTGTTTTAAACCTTGCATGTGGCAGGCTTCTATGCATGGCCAGATGCTCTCGACCGCCTAAAAAGAAGGGGTTTGTGTTCGTTCTTTAACTTATATTCATATATACTCACTGTATAATCCCTTGTTCTGTGGTTTTCTTTATTGCTTCAACCCGATTGGATACATGAAGCTTTGAATAAATGTTAATAATGTGCGTCTTAACTGTCGAAATAGATATGCACAATTGTTCACCAATCTTCTTATTTGATGCCCCAGTCGCTAGAACTTTCAATACCTCTAATTCTCTATTACTTAAAATAATATTTTCTTTATCATACCCCCCTAACTGCAATAACCTGTATAAAAACTCCCTCTCCCCCTCATTTAAATCTTGCAAACGTTCTTCTTTTAATAACATCAATAATACTTGCGTCTGTTTATCTATCCTTCTATAAGGTAATAAAATATAATTTTCATAACTATAATGTATTGCTTCTCTCAATAAATTTAAAAGCTCTCGCTTATATTTTTGCAGATCATTTCCTAAAATAGTCACTTTTAATAATAGTGCTTCTACTAATAAAACCTTCATTTTATATTTCCTTGTAAATTCCGCAATTTCATCAAGTAATTGTAACGATTCTTGTATATGTCCTTTCTGCAATAAAATCTGAGCATATAACAATTTATCTTCAGTTCGTAGTTTCTTTTTTTCTTTTTTTTGTTGATATATGGGGACAAATTGATCTAATTGCTGCACATATTCTTCATCAACATGGATTGCATATTTTAGTAAGGAAGATATAAACAGCTCATTTTGATACGCATCAAATGTTTGTAACTTTCGAATTGTTTCGTTTGCTTGCTGTTTATCACCTTTCAGAAATTGAAGTTCCATTAAATTATATAAATAAGGTTTTTCTAATGCAGCTTCGTCACCTTGTACATGTTGTAATGATTTTTCAGCCTCATCCAATTGTAAACGTTTCAAATAAATACCCGTAATTCCAATATGACAAGTTACTGTGAGAGCTGATAAAAACGGATGTTGTTCAACCACCTGAAAAAGCTGATTATATAACCTCTCACACTCTTTTAAATCTCCTAAATCCTCTTTAATCTGGCATAAAGAACTTAAAATACCCATTTTAACATATGGATTTTTCATTCTCTTCTCAAGTATAGACGCTTTATCAAGCACATATAGTGCATCCTTGATTCGCTCCTGGAACCACAGAAAAAATGATAATTCTACATAAATAATCGCCTTAGTTACATCACTTATATCCATGTCTTCAATTTCACTTATAAACAAAACATCTAATTGTAAATTCTCTTCCTCAATTAAAGCTTTGCAAAATTCGAATACCTTCCAAGGATGATGACCACTTCCCCCTTCGTACACGGTATTTAATATTTCTTTGCACTGCTCAAACTCCATATTACAATAATGGTAAAAAATGAGTTGAAACGCCATCTCTTTATTTTGCACAATACACGGTAACGGAATATGTCGTAAATAAGTCCATCCTTGCGGGTTTTGTCCGTGTATTTCAATTTTTCTCAACGCAGCCTCATAACATTGCATCTCTAACAATTGTTTTATACATTCCTCAAAATCACCGCATCGTTCGTATACTTCTGCAGCTCGTAAACGTAACTTCTTTTGTTTCTCCATTTCTAGCTGCTCAAAAGAATGTTGTAAAAATTGTTGAAAAATAGCGTGATAGCGATATATTCCACGATCTTCATCAAGATTAATTATAAATAAATGTTTTTGAAATAGACGTGTAATGATTTCTTTTGTACCTTGTTTTTCCAATAACTTATTACAAATTTCCTCATTAAAATAACTTAAAATAGATGTTTTTATGAGAAAATCTTTTTCTTCTTCTTCCAGAGCATCTAAAATCTCTTTTGATAAATAGGTAATCATATATTTATTCAGCACTTTCATATGCTGCATACAATCATTGTTATGATAAGATCGTGCAAGTGCAATTAACTGAAGACCACCAATCCAACCTTCTGCCACCATGTTCATATCATGAATTACCTCATATTTTAGATCCATCTTCAATGTATGTTTAATAAACTGAAAACCTTCGTCTGCTGATAACTTTAGTTCTTCTTCTCCAATTTCTAATAATCTTCCTGAAATGAGAAAATCACCTACATAAAATTTAGGTTCTTCTCTCGTTAATAAGACAATGCGAACATTTTCTGAGGAATGCTTAAAAAAATATTCCATTGTCTTATTAACATCAACATCCGTTATATAGTGAAAATCATCAATAATAATCGTAATATCATCTTTTGTACTTAATAGGTTAATCAAAGCTACAATAATACGTTTCATATCATCTTTATGCATAATCATCTGAAATAAAGAAATAATGTCTTCTATTTCTTCAATATATACACGCATACTTTCTAACACATAGTACCAAAAAGAAAATACATTATTATTCTCTTTATCTAGAGTAATCCAGCAAATTACAAATTCTGGGTTTTCTTTGACAAAAGAAGAGCATATAGTCGTTTTTCCGCTACCAGCCGATCCTTTTACAACTACAAGCTTATAATCGTACAATGTTTCTAATTTTTTTAATAATTTTTCTCTACGTACATAATTTTTCCTTGGCGTTGGAGTCATTAATTTTGTAGAAATGATTTGAACTTCTCTCTTCATTTCATCACCTTATTATTTTCTTTATGCATTTTATTTCCATTTTATATGGTTAACATAGCAAATATCAATATCGACCTTCCTGTACTCTTTTTTTACAAATAATTATACTGAGCATAAAGAATAACAAGATAATAAAACTTATATACGTAATTGCGCCTCCATACTGTGCTAGATTATAGCCATTTTCAACACCATCGATAAACGAAAGATATTGTTTTTGCGGTAAGATTCGTACAAACCAATCTACTATCCCATTCTTGTCTTTTAAAACAAAGAAGGCTCCCGATAAAATAGTAGTAAAAACAATAATGGAAGAAGATAACATCATTGTATTATCCGTAGTTTCTATAATCGTACTCATAAATAAAGCAAAAGATGTCGCAATCATAACAAGGATAGCCAATAGATAACTATATTCTAAAAAGCTGAATCCTATATCCACCTGAAACATTACCTTTTCAACTATTAAAATGAGAAAGGTTGGAGCATATACGATAAGAAAGGTAAACAAATACTGCGCAAATAAATAGTTACTAATACGTATAGGAGAAGATACAATACGAGTAAAGGTCCGATTTTCCTTATCTTCTGTAAAAAAACTCATAAACATAATACTCTCTAGTAATACAAACATACATAGATACCCTAAAATATTTGTACCTACCTTTCTAACCTCATTTTGTGGAAACGAACTAATATTTTTTTGTTGAAATACCCTCTCGACTTTTTCCTTGAAATTATGTTCTTTAATTGTCTTTACCTCTATTTGTCCGTTTTCTTTCGGAATAACTGCTGCATCATATTTTTTCATTACAAATTCAGACATACTTGGAATTTGATTCGTATTTTTAATGTTAAATCCCTCTATTTTTATATCACCCTTTCCTTCTTGTGTTACATATGCAATGTTCCCCTTCATTTCAAACTGAGAAGTAAAAAATATAGCAAACGATATAGAAATAAACGCAAGAAGAATCGTTAACAGTATATAATTCTTTTTACTAATAGCTCGCCGGATATTATGACGAAAAACAATTAAAATCTCGTTCATATATAATCCTCCACCTTAAATAGAAATTTACAGCCAACTAACCCAAAACAAGTTAACAAAATTAACACACTGCCCGTTGTAAGGAAAAGGCTAAAATCTTGATCATATATGATCTTCATCACACATTCTACAACCCACTTTACCGGTGAAATATATGATATTGTCCGAACCGTATCTCCTAATCCATCAAGAGAAAAGAAAACCCCTCCTAAAATTGCTAAAGCATTATTTAACAAACTTAATATTTTATTCGTTACTTCCTCACTTTTAAACATACAGCAAAATAATACACCGATAACCGCTGATAAAAAATTAAATAACAACACGATTATAATGACATAAGCAACATTCTTTCCTCCAAACGTTACATGCAAGCCTATATGAGCCACATACATAACAAATAGATAGCAAACAGTTGTAAAAGTAAATGTAGCCAATATTTTCGACAAATACAGATAAGAAACACGAATTGGACTATACATAACTCGTAAATTACTATTTTTTAACCTTTTCTCCATAAAACTATTAGAAGCTGTCATTGATACATTCAAGATGCTATATATTAAAATCGTAACACCGTAATAATCATAGGAAGTAATCCCACTTTCTCCGTAACTCCCATTACTCAAATAACCAAAAGTTAATATAAATAAAATCGGAGAAAGTGTATTTGTTAGTAAAAGTACTGGATTCATAACAATATTAACTACATCGCGTTTATATATCACAAAGAAACCCATCATTTTCACCTTCAATCTCTTAATTTTCTACCTGTTAACTGTAAAAATACTGTTTCTAAACTCGCACTTTCACTCATAATATTTTTCACTTTCATTCCTTCATTTACAAGAAGCGTAATGATTTTATCCAAATTTTCCACACCTTTTAATACGACAACTTCTATTACTCCGTCTTTTACTGTTACTTCTTTCATCCCTTCAATTTTAAAAAAACGCTCTTCTACACCTGTTGTGATATGTTCACATTCTATGAAATAACGGTTTTCATCTGCAATATGCTTCTTAAGTTCTTCTTTCGTTCCCTCGGCAATAATTTCACCATGATCCATAATGATAATTCTCGTCGATATCTCTTCTACTTCTTCCATATAATGCGTTGTATAAATAATCGTAGATCCTTGTTCTCGTAATTGCTGAATCGACTGTAAAATATGATTTCTAGATTGCGGATCAATCCCCACTGTCGGTTCATCCATAATAATAACTTTAGGTTTATGTGCAATCGCACATGCTATATTAAGCCTTCTTTTCATTCCACCTGAAAAAGTTTTTGGTTTTTCATTTTTCTTATCAAGCAGTCCAACAAATTGCAGTGCTTCATCTACAGATTGCTGCAATTCCCGTCCTTTCAAACCGTAAAGAGCAGCAAAAAATGCTACATTTTTTTCCGCTGATACCTCTTCGTAAATTGCTAAATCCTGCGGTACAATACCGAGGTTGCGTTTTACATATCGTGCATGTTTTTTTACATCTTTTCCTTTAAATAAAATGTTTCCCCCGTCGCACTGTAAAATGGTCGACAATATATGAATCATCGTACTTTTCCCCGCACCATTTGGGCCAAGGAAACATAAAATCTCTCCTTCTCTCACTTCAAATGAAATACCATTTAATGCTTTAAAATGTGCGTAACATTTTTCTAATTCTCTTACTTCAATTAAATTTTCCATATCATCCGCTCCTTTCTTCCTCATTGTATAAATTTTATAAACAAAAAAAATCAACCGAATGGTTGATTCATTCGGTTGATTTTCATCTCGCTATTCGTTAGCAGTAAGACCCCGCTGATAGAAATTTCACGTTACAATAACCCCATCAAAAGGTTTCTTAAAATGCATTTCATTTAACGCCTACTATATGTCGTTGTATCAATCCCGCGCTCGTTAAGCCAATGATATGTATCACCTTTAATAACAATTGGTACTTGCCTAAGCTCAGCGATTGTTCGTACTCCAAGCGCCGTCATAATAAACTGTAAATCTGTATGTAGTAATTCAATTTCTTCTATTAATTTCTCGATCCCGTCTTGCATTAATATTCGTAAAAAGTGACCGGCAAATGCAGCCACTGACGCTCCTAATGCTAATGCTTTCGCGACATCAAGTGCTGTTTGAATACCACCTGATGCAATAATAGAGAGAGGGTTTTGTGTAGAGGATACTTCAATTAAAGAGGAAGCAGTCGAAATGCCCCACTCATTGAAATAAGAAAGTGTTCGCTGTCTTCTTTCATTTTCAACCGCCGCAAAGTTTGTACCGCCATATCCACCAATATCTATTATAGAAACCCCAACACTTGCTAAATCCTCCGCCGCCTCTTTACTCATACCGAAACCAACTTCTTTTACTATAACAGGAACAGAAGAATGTTTGACAATTTGTTCAATTCTTTTTAGTGCACCAGTAAAATCTCGATCGCCTTCTGGCATTGTCAATTCTTGAATGACATTCAAATGAATTTGTAGTGCATTTGCTTCAATCATATCAACAGCTCGCTTTGCTTGTTCTACTGTTGCTTCACTGCCTAAGTTTGCAATTACAATTCCATTCGGATTCACTTTTCTCACAATTTTATAAGATGCAGCTTCATTAGCGTCTTTTAACGCCGCCATTTGTGAACCGACAGCCATCGCAAGCTGATACTGCTGTGCAGCTCGGGCTAGTTGTTCATTAATATGTAGTGTGTGCTCTCCGCCACCACCAGTCATCGCATTGATAAAAATCGGCGAACTTAAAGCAAGTTCGCCGATTTCTGTTTGAAATGATATACTTTCATAACTTATATTCGGTAAGCTTTGATGAACAAAAGCAACGTCACTAAAGCCATGCGTATGAGACTGTCCAGTAGAAAGAGCATACTCAATATGTTCTAATTTACGCTTTGCTCTTACCACACACATCCCTCATTATTTCTTTAAATTTTTTAACTTCTCTCCAATAATATCACCTAATTGGAATGTTGCAGACTCAGAAGTTGGTTCATATTTACTATAATCTTCTGTTACATTATTTTCTTCAAGCGCTTCTTTTATACTTAAAGAAATACGTTTTTCTTCTGAATGAACTTCTAATACTTTTACTTGCACACCTTGTCCGATGTTTAATACCTCATTCGGATTTTTCACATGACGGTTTGCGATTTGTGACACGTGAACAAGTCCTTCTACGCCAGGAAAAATCTCAACGAACGCTCCGAAAGTAACAAGACGTTTTACTTTCCCATCTAATAAATCGCCTACTTTTACTTGATTTGAAACATTCGACCATGGACCTGGTTGCACCGCTTTCATAGATAAAGAAATACGCTGCGTATCAGCATCAACAGATAACACTTTTACTTTTACAGTTTGTCCCTCTGTTAATACATCAGATGGTTGTTCTACACGATCATGAGAAATTTGAGAAATATGAACTAAACCATCTACACCGCCAACATTTACAAATGCTCCGAAGTCAGTTAAACGTTGAACCGTTCCCTCTACAACATCACCTGCCTGTAAAGAAGAAACTGCTTCTTTTTTCTTCTTGTCTAACTCTTGCTCTACTACTGCCTTATGAGAAAGAATCACACGATTTTTCTCGCGGTCTAATTCTACAATTTTTACTGCCAATGTTTTTCCTTTATAATCAGTAAAATCTTCTACATAATGCATCTCTACAAGCGAAGCTGGAATAAAGCCACGAACACCAAGGTCAACAACTAGACCTCCGTTAACGATATCTTTAATTGTTACATCAAATACTTCACCTGATGTAAATTGTCCTTGCAATACTTCCCATGCTTTTTCTGCATCTACTGCACGTTTAGACAACACTAAATCATCATCTTCTAATTTAATTACTTTCAATTCAAGAGTTTGTTCTGCTTCTACAACATCGCTTGCTTTTTCAATATGAACATTCGCCAATTCACTAATTGGAATAACACCATCAGTTTTGTACCCAACATTTACAAATACTTGCTTTTCTTCAACTTTAGTTACTGTACCTGTAACAATATCCCCTACCTGTAATGCCTTTGCGTTTACAACTTCTTCATTCATTTTTTCTACCATGGAAATACCTCCCTACTAAAATGGTAAAGCATCTTTATGTATATACGAAATGGAAACAATGGCTTCCATTTGCATGTATGTAAAATATTTAGAAAATACTCTCTTTTACTAACTTCTAACAAATCGATGAATTTGTCAAGGAATTTGTCTCCTTATTACCACACAGAAACAAAAATAAAGGAAGAGGTTTCCCCCTTCCTTTATTTTGCGGACGTTGCCGATACAATATCCATAATCTTTTGAACGACTTCTTCAATTGATAAAGACGTTGTATCTAATTCAATTGCATCCTCAGCTTTCTTTAATGGAGACACTTCACGTTCAGAATCTAATTTATCACGGCGCGCAATTTCTTCTTTTAATTGTTCTAAGTTAGAAGAAAATCCTTTTTGTGTGTTTTCTAAATGTCTTCTTTCAGCTCGCTCTTCAACAGAAGCTAGCATAAAAATTTTCACTTCCGCATTCGGCAATACATGCGTCCCAATATCACGTCCGTCCATTACAACGCCGCCTTTTTCTGCTAAGGCTTGCTGACGACGTACCATTTCTTCACGCACAAGGCGATGTCTCGCCACAATTGATACGCGATTTGTTACTTCTGGTGTGCGAATCACTTCTGATACATCTTCTCCGTTTAAAAAGACAAGCTGTGCATTTTCTGCATGCTGAAATGAGATGTCTATATCCCTAATTATCCCCATTAATTTTGTTTCATTTTCAATATCAATACCTTGCTCTAATGCCGCATATGTTACAGTACGATACATTGCACCCGTATCAATATAAACATAAGACAATTTTTTAGCCACAATTTTAGCAACCGTACTTTTCCCTGCAGCAGCCGGGCCATCAATTGCAATTGAAATTTGTTTCTCCATTGTAACACCCCATTTTTCACTTATAAAAACAGAAGGAAAAGCAGGTATTCCCTGCTTCTCTCATCATTGTTTCATTTTACATTAACAGGAAGTAAAAATCCGATTGGTTCCATTAACGATCAGCTTTTTCCACTAATAACCGTTTCACTTTACCCCGTTTCAAGTCCTCAACTATTGTAGCACACTCTTTCTTAGAAGCAAATGAAAAAACTATTGATTTACTTCTAAAATATTTGTAATAACCCCTTTTGTAACTCCTTCATAATAGACAACTTTCGATACATATTTCGCTATGTTTTCCTCTGTTAAAAGCAATTGGACAATACACAGACAAAAACATTGGCCAATAAGTAACCAAATTAAAATTTTCTCTATTGTTTTCAAAACCTACATCTCCTTTTCCTTATCATTCCGCTCTAACAGACACCTGTTGACAGGCAGTAAGACCTTACAGAGGGAAGTTTCACTTTATTTTCATTGTGATTATTGCTTAGCAGTTTTATACTTTTTCATTGTCGAATCCAGTCAAATCATGTTATGTTCTTAATGTATTTGCATTGATTGGAGAGGGGTAAAGGCATTGAAAAAAATTCTTGTTTTACACACAGGTGGAACAATTGCGATGGAAGAAGATAAAGAAACTGGAGTTGTTCAACCGGGCGCACAAAATCCACTTTTAAAATTCATTCCAAATTTAGAAGAAGATATCGATTTAATTGTTGAAGATGTCTTTCATCTTCCATCTCCTCACATGACACCTAATGAAATGCTGCAATTACAAGTCATGATTGACGAGAAGGTTAAAAACGATAACGTGCAAGGTGTTGTCATTACACACGGAACAGACACACTAGAAGAAACAGCTTATTTTCTTGACTTAACTGTCCAAGCCGATGTTCCAATTGTCGTTACAGGAGCAATGCGCTCAAGTAATGAGTTAGGAGCAGATGGTTTATATAACTTTTTGTCAGCTGTAAAAGTTGCGAGTAGTGAAGAGGCAAAGGGAAAAGGCGTTCTTGTCGTATTAAACGATGAAATTCACTGTGCAACGAATGTGACAAAAACACATACAAGTAACGTAGCAACATTCCAAAGTCCACAATACGGACCAATTGGAATGGTAACAAAGCGTGGTGTTGTCTTCCATCACGCATTAGTGCATCATGAAAAATATGCTGTCACACAAATTACCAAAAATATTGTTATCTTAAAAGCGTATGCTGGTATGGATGAAACATTGTTGGCTGCAATTGAGCAATTGCCAGTTGACGGGATCATTATCGAAGCACTTGGCCAGGGAAACTTACCACCGCATACACTTCCTGCCTTGCAACGTTTGATAGATAAAGATATTCCAGTTGTTCTTGTTTCTCGTTGCTTTAATGGAATTGTCCAAGATGTATATTCGTACGAGGGCGGCGGCAAACAATTAAAAAATATGGGCATTATCTTCACATATGGTTTAAATGCTCAAAAGGCTCGTATTAAGCTACTTGTTGCACTAGAAGTAACAAAAGAACAAGCTGAGATTCAATCTATGTTTAAACATTAAAATTTGATTATAACGAAAAAACACCTCCGTCTAATTCTTAAGCCTACGAATTAGACGGAGGTGTTTTTCATTTATTACCGTTCTTACTAATTTTTCTGTTCTCGATCTGCAATAAGTTTCGCAATGGCATCCCCATGAAATCGACCATTTTCTATAAAAATTTCATTTGCGTTATTACCAGCAGCAATAACACCTGCAATAAAAATCCCTTCCACATTCGTTTCCATCGTTTCTTCGTTATACAATGGTCTTCCTGTTTCAGAGTCAATTTCTACACCCATTTTTGTTAAAAAACTGTGATCTGGATGATAACCTGTCATAGCAAAGACAAAATCATTTAAAACCGTATATTCTTCGATTCCCACTGTATATGTGACTGTATGTTCTGTAATTTCTTTTATATGTGCACTAAATTCCATTTTTATCGTTCCTTGCCGCACTAACGCTTCAAATTCTGGTAAAATCCACGGTTTAATACTTGGAGAGTATACTTGACCACGATATAAAACTGTCACACGTGCTCCGCATTTTACAAGCTCTAACGCCGCGTCTATACTTGAATTCTTTCCCCCTATCACGATAACGTCGCGATTAAAATAAGGATGTCCTTCTTTGAAATAATGCATTACTTTTTTTAACTCTTCTCCAGGAACATTCATGTAATTAGGATTGTCATAATATCCAGTTGCAATAATAACATATTTTGCATTGTACCTCTCTCGCTCGCCGTCACCCTTTAACGTTTGAACAAGGAAAGTATCTTCTTCCTTCCGCACTTCTTCTACTCGTTCAAACGCGTTCACACGTACATGTTTCCGTCTCACTACTTCTCGATAATATGCTAATGCTTGATTCCTAACAGGCTTACGATTTTCTGTAATAAATGCTACTCCACCAATTTCTAGTTTTTCACTAGAGGAAAAAAACGTTTGGTGTGTTGGATAATTATAGATTGCATTTACAATATTCCCTTTTTCAATCACAAGTGGATTAATTCCAACATTTTGCATCGCAATCGCTGCCGCTAATCCACACGGCCCGCCACCGATGATAATTGCTATTTCCTTTTGCATGTAAGGCTCAACTCCTAATTTTCTACTCTCTATTCAAATAAACAATTAAAAACAAGAAAAAACCTACTTTCAACAGTAGGCACCTATCTTCATTGTATTCATTTTTCATATATTTGTCATCTATACGATACGTACATGCGATAGACGTCTGCTAAAAACTGCTTAAAAGGTATACCTTGAATATTTAATACACGTTCCGGGTCAATTTTACGTGTAGGATCAAGTTTTTTATGTGAAACAATGTCTGTCCTTGGATTCAATCCAAAATTATGACACAAATAGGCATGATACCAAGTGAAACGTGTATACGCATCCCAAAAATTTATATTACCACCGTAGCAAAGTTCAACACCAATTGCTGCGCTATTAGCATTGTAACCATATATATCATTATCTATTGGAACGTTGTATCGAACATGATAGGCTACTTCATTGATTGGAATAATCTCAAGTATGGTTTTATCATCAATAAATGTATGAGCTGAAGCTTTTGGTTGCACTTCATTAAAATAATCTCGATTTCCAATCGCATTACTACCTGGATTCCCTGTATCATGACTGACAATAAAGCGAACTTTTGAAAGTGGCAGGCCTGACCTTGAGCTTCCATGTTTAATATAATTTCGCTGTATAGGAAATTTCGCCATTCGCATCATCTCCGCTCTTATAGAATAATCTCCCTAATCTTATATGTATTCAGATGATGTGTCCCTATCGCAAACATTATTATGAAAACAGAAAATCCATCATATTTGAAACAAATACCATAAATAATAGCATACTTACCACTACAGTATAGAAACCATAAAACCAAATTTCATCCTGCTTCGTTTCTAAACCAAAAAAACGATTCACTGTATGTAAGAAGGAAGATCCTTTCACATCCTTCTTACGTAAACTTTCAACTCGCTCCACTACATGTGTTGGCATCATAAAACGTTGTTCTGCAGTCGTTTTCATTAAAATCTCTCCTTTATAATTAGCAAATGCTTCCCATCAATGAATAACGAATAAATTTCTCACTGTGGAACTTTCACTTTATTCCCGTTTTTCTATCTAAGGAGAGTATAGCACGAACGTTCCGGTAGAACAAGCGTTCTTTTTTTTTTACAAGTTCATGTAACTCACAATCAATACAACGATTGCGCATACACCTGCAATGAGTGGACCGATAATAAATATTCCGAATAATAGAGAAGCAAGTGCTTCTCCTAGCAGCTGAAGAGGCGATATTTTTCCTCTAACTTCTTTTCTAAATTCATAATTTGTTGTTCTAATTCAACCACTCGTTTCATTAGATCTACTTGCACTATGCTCCCCCACTTTCCCTTATCACCTTTTCTAAATTGCTTCAACTAACCATCAGTAGAAAAACGAATGCAACTTTCACTTGATCTTGCAATCTAATTACGACAAAAAACCGCAACTTCCTTTGAGGAAATTGCGGTTTTCATAATCAATAATCGGTTTATCCCGCATTAACGGGCAGTAAAACCCCCACCTCAAGATTGAGAGAAAATCGAAGAAGATAGGGGGGATAACTGCCCGTTAAAGCCCGATTGGTTCAACTAACCATCAGTGGGGGATGAAGAAGCCCCCCGCTGATGGAAGTTTCACTTTATACCCAGCCTCTGAAACGACTTGCTTCTGCCATTTTACGAACCCCAACCATATAAGCTGCTAAACGCATATCCACTTTACGAATTTGCGCTGTTTCGTAAATAGAATCAAACGAGCTTACCATTACTTTTTCTAAACGAGCTTCTACTTCTTCTTCTGTCCAGTAGTAACCTTGGTTATTTTGTACCCACTCAAAGTAAGAAACTGTTACACCGCCAGCACTTGCTAATACGTCTGGAACAAGTAAAATGCCACGTTCTGTTAAAATTTTCGTTGCTTCTAACGTTGTAGGACCGTTTGCTGCTTCTACAACAATTTTCGCTTTAATATTTGCTGCATTTTCTTCTGTAATTTGGTTTTCAATAGCAGCTGGAACTAAAATATCACAATCTAGTTCTAATAACTCTTTATTTGAAATTGTATTATTGAACAATTTCGTTACTGTACCGAAGCTATCACGACGATCTAATAAATAATCAATGTCTAGACCGTTTGGATCATGAAGTGCACCGTAAGCATCTGAAATCGCGATTACCTTTGCTCCCGCATCGTGCATAAACTTCGCTAAGAAGCTACCTGCATTTCCGAATCCTTGTACAACAACACGTGCACCTTTAATATCAATATTACGTTTCTTCGCTGCTTCACGAATACAAATTGTTACACCTTTTGCAGTCGCTGTTTCACGTCCATGAGATCCACCTAATACAAGTGGCTTCCCTGTAATAAATCCAGGTGAATTAAATTCGTCAATGCGGCTATATTCATCCATCATCCATGCCATAATTTGTGAATTTGTAAATACATCTGGAGCTGGAATATCTTTTGTTGGCCCTACAATTTGACTAATTGCTCTTACATAGCCACGGCTTAATCTTTCTAACTCACGGAAAGACATTTCACGTGGATCACAAACGATACCACCTTTACCACCACCGTATGGTAGGTCAACAATACCACATTTCAAGCTCATCCAAATTGAAAGTGCTTTCACTTCATTTTCCGTTACATTCGGATGGAATCGAATACCACCCTTTGTCGGACCAACAGCATCATTATGCTGAGCGCGATATCCTGTAAATATTTTAACAGTTCCATCATCCATACGAACTGGAATCTTCACTGTCATCATACGAATCGGTTCTTTAAGTAATTCATATACTTCGTTTGGATAACCCAATTTTTCTAAGGCTTCTTTAATAACAATTTGCGTCGAATTCAACAGTTCAAAATGTTGTTCTCTTTGTTGTGTTTGTGTTTGAGCTCCCTTTTCGGCTACCATAGTAAGTAAACCCCCTGTAATTTCACTTGTTTAGTAAACCTTCATTGCCTAGTATACACTCTTAAAATAGGAATGCAAGAGAAAACGCTAACAAATATATGCAAACGTTTTTTATTTTTGCAAACGTTTTCAATATCATTATAGTATTTATGTTGTTTTTAGAAAAGCGAAATACGTAAAAAGTTAATATTTTTTTATATAATATAATGTTTAAATACTTTATATAAAGAAAACCTCAACTATATCACTTAGCTGAGGTTTTCTTTTGCGATAAAGTATTTGTGGATTTGTTTAATTGCGTCATTCGCCATAAGCTCTTTTCCATATTCCATCATTCGATAAATTGTAATTGTAGAAGAGCTACCAAACTCTGCTAAAATAGCAATCATATCTTCTTTCAATAACGTAGTTGTCTCTTCTTCTAACCATAAATAAAAACGGTCTTGCCAACCATAAAGCTTTCCGCCTGTAACTCCAAGACTATATAAACGCCCAGCTAATGCAATTATATCTTCTAACGAAGTAAATTCGTATAATATATGCTCACTCTCATCAAGAGTAACTTGCATTTCAATAAATTCATCTTGAAATTCTTCTTCCGTATCTAACTCTTGATTTTCTTTTGTAACAATAACAACCATACCTTGTGCCTGTAATGAGAACACTTCCACTGCAATTGGACCATCCGCTTCAAAGCCGAGCTCTTTATTTGCTTCTTGCATCATATCTCGAAATAGTTGTTGTACTTTAGGAGCATTTTTCCATAAATCTTCCTTCGTGAGCCCACGTTCTGACAAATCATCGAACGTTAGAAAGATTTTTATTTTATTATAATTTAAACGTTCCAGCCTCATCCCGTAACCTCCTTACGCAACCGTTGCATCTAATTTTTATTATATGAAACAGAAAATAGATGGTTCTCTTCGAACAACTATTCTGACATTTTTAACCATTCATCCCACTCTTCTGTCGTATCCCCAACAAACAAATTACAAATCTCTTCTTTTTCTTCATTACAAGCAAACCTAAAAGCAAAACCGCTAAGTCCGATAGAAAGATTTTTATATTGCTCATGCAATCTCTTTGCAAGTTGAACACTTCCCATTATATTTTCTTGCATTGTACAAGAAATAAACAGCAATTTAGGATTTACTCGTGTAATTACATCATGAATGCCGGCTTCTTCCATGCCTGTCCCAATATAAATTGTTGGATAACCTTTTCGGCGTAAATATGTTGTAAAAATAAATAATTCGAGAGCTTGTATTTCTCCTGGAACACATATAGAAAGCACCTTCGATGTTCCTGTATTCGCGGGTATACTATAATAAATCGCTCCTATACGTGATTGTAAAAGAGAAATTGCATATTGTTCCTCTGCACTAGTTATTTTTTCATTCAAGCGTTTCTCTCTTAACTTGACCAGTAATTTTATGAACACATCTGTAATCACTTTCTCTATAGAAAAAATGCTAAAAGCTTCGTTCAATAATTCGAGAGCTTGTATTTCATCAAATTTTAACAAAGAATACAAGATATCGTCTACTAAAAGTTCTACTTTATTATATTCTTTTTCTAATAAATTGTGATTTTGTAATTGATTATTTTCTAATAAACTTACTGCTTGTCCAATGGTAAAACCTTGATTCAGTTTATTAATAAGCCATTTAAAAATTTGAACATGTTCTTCCGTATATAAACGATGTCCAGCATCATTACGCTTCGGTGTAATGATTTGATATCGCCTTTCCCAAGCCCGCAATGTTCCTGGATGTATCCCGAGCATATTGGAAATGGCTTTAATATTATATTTACCGGTTGAATTTGGCATATATCTTCCCACCTTAAAAAACAGCGTCAATCTTTTCTTCGTAATGTAATCAAATGCGTTTGTGCAGGAGCTCGAAACCGTAATGGTACAAATGTTGTTCCATAACCATTACTTACAAACAAAGTTGTATGTGGATATTCATAAATGCCACCTTTCAAAAAACTTGTAGCATGAAATAACCGAATTTGTCCACCGTGCGTATGACCACTTAGTATACAGGAAATACGTTCCGTTCCATTTAATTTATATAAAATATCAGGATTGTGGCTCACAAGTATGCGGAAGCCCTTTTCTTCGCAATCTGCTAATGCTAAATCTAATCGATCACGCTTCAAACCCACATCATCAACACCTAGTAACCATATTTTTTCTCCAAGCTCCGATTCAAATAAAGTCCCTGTATTGTCTAAAATTTTCACGCCATTTTGAAGAAGTAACGCGTCTAATTCGTGAAAATCAATTTCATAGTCATTATTACCCCAAACAAAATATACTTGTCCAATTTCATTTAACCGTTTAATATTATCAGCTACACGTGATAAAGGTACTCCTCGTTCCGCTAGATCCCCACCTATAATAACAAGATCTACTTTTCCTTTTACTTTCTTTATTAAAGATTGAGATACCACTCTTCTGTGAATATCTGAAATAAAAAAAATTCGAACTTCTCCAAAACTAATTGGAAAATTCGCAAATGTTATGGTGTGCTCTACCAATGTATCACGTATCGCTTCTCTATACATCATAATAAAACAAACAATTACAATACATATAATGAAACAACCTAACACTACCCATGTCATACTCTTTCCCCATCTTTCTTCTTAACAGAATATAACTACATCAATTTATGAAGAGAGAACAATAACTTTCTGTAAAAATAAGATTGATACGACAGAGCAGTTATCCCCCACCTCTCTTCTTCAAATTCCTCATAATCATGAGCTGGGGGGCTTACTGTCTGCGAATAGCAGGATCAAATTTCCTTTTTACTTGTTCTGTTCTGATTCTGTCTTCTTCGGAATTTTCAACACCTGTCCTGGCTCTAATTCTCCTGCTACTTCATTGTATTTCTTTATAATTGCTATTCCATCTTCGTTCGGAAAATATTTCTTTGCAATCTCTTCCAAAGTTTCTCCTTCTTTTACTGTATGAAACTGAAATGTCTCTGATGAGGATGACTTTGATTCATGATTTGTTTTCTTTTTCGAATTGTAAAAAATAATTTCAAATGCACTATGTTCAGAATCAGCACTTGATTTCCCGTTTTTTTCTGCAATATAACGCTCCGTATACCACAAAATCCCAATCGGAAGAAGGATAAACAATACTGTTAAAATCCGAACAAAAAAATGCTTTATTTTAAATTTTGATTTTTTTTCTTTTTTGTCTTTATGAACTTCACTACGCGGCGGTAAACCTTCTATTTCTGTTTGCGTTGACTCTTCCATATTCTCTTCAAACTCTGTTGTCTGCCTCGTCGTCATCTTGGTCACCACCATCTTTCGTTTGATTTCTTAATTGTAACCCCATTATGAAATCGACTAAAAAATGCGCAAAAATTGTAATTAATAAATTCCCTGTATATTGAAACACATAACCAAATACAATACTAATCAGCAATACAAAACAAAATAAAAACGGCTTAGTAATATAGCGAACATGTAAAACGGCAAATACCACACTCGCAAACATTAAACCAAAATATGTTTGTATCACACCACGAAATAAGAATTCTTCTGCTGTTCCAATTAAAAGAGTAACAGCCAACACTTGAAAAACAGACATACCTTGAAACATACGATCATTGATTCCACCGTCATCAAACCACGATTCGGGAAAAAGATGCATTGCAACATAATCCAACAAAATAATAATACAAGCTACTCCTCCACCTATAAAAAAAACAGATGAAAAATTCCAGGACCACAAATCCCAAAATGTATCCATACTCGGAAAGAATGTATACGCTAATAGTATTCCCACACATATAACAATTGCTTGTGTAATATATAAATTCAGTCGGATTTCTTTTGGGCTTATGTCTTCAATACTTTTCTTACGTATATCCATCATTCCTTCCCTCTAAATCCGAAAAGCAATTGTAACTCTGTTTCCCAATTATAGTCGAAAATAGGTTGTCTCGCTTGCTTTTTTTTATAATCTTCCATATGAATCCCACAATGATTACAGCAATTTTCCGGCTGTATTTCCTTTGCATATCCAAATTGGGAAAGAATTGCTTCTCTTTTACAATCTGTTCGCCATATCCATTCTTTCATCGTTTCTAGTTGGCCATATTTATTATTAAGCCGCGTTCTCACTTCTGTAATCAATTTCTGCTCCGCCTCATCTGACAAGAATTCAGTCATCAATTGTCTTTGTTGTATGATTTTCATTTTTTCGAAATGATATCGAATAAATCTCCAGTATTGTTCATTTAACCCCGCTGCATTATAGCAAATATCTTCTATATCCTCTAAGGATAACGCTTTCGTTTGTGACGTTGTTTCTCGCAATAAAGAAAATAAAAAACGAATTTGTTGTTCATTTGGTAATTCTTCTTCAATAATGGAGAGCGGCAAATCATGATCAAGCGGGCTACATAACAAAATAGCAATGCTCGGTTCTCCATCACGGCCTGCTCGTCCAATTTCTTGTAAATAAGATTCTATATTGATTGGATAATGGAAATGAATAATATATCGTGTATTTTGCTTATTTACTCCCATACCAAATGCACTTGTACAGACAACAATTTGCAGTTGATCGTTCATAAATTGTTGCTGAATTAACATCCGTTCTTCGTGTTCCATTCCCCCGTGATAATATGCAACATCATCAATACCTTGGTCTCTTAAATACGCTGCAAGGCGTTCAGTCCAAGCCCGGCTTGAACAATAAATGACCCCAGGCCCTTGTAAATATTTCACATAAGATAATAATGATTCTTTTTTCTCTTGAATCGTTTCTACAAATTCGATTTTCATAGCGATATTAGGACGATCAATCGAATATAAGTGCTGCTTCACATCTTTCAAATGTAAGCTTTCGATAATATCTTGTAATACTTCTTTCGTAGCTGTCGCTGTTAAAGCTAGAACGGGTGGGTAACCCATTGATGCAATAACTTGATCTAGCTTTTTATAATCTGTTCGAAAATCATATCCCCATTGAGAAATACAATGTGCTTCGTCCACAACAAATAAAGAAATATGAATTTTTCGTAGTTCTTTTAGCAACATATCTGATTGCAACATTTCAGGAGATACAAATACAAATTTATAGGAACGCAACTGCCGCATCGCTTCTTTTTTTTCTATTATTGTCCGAAAGCTATTAAGAGCTATAACTTGATTTTTCACTATATATTTTAATTGTGTAACCTGATCTTCCATTAATGACAATAATGGCGAAACAATCAGTACCGTTCCATCTTGTACAAGACCTGGCAGCTGATAACAAAGCGATTTTCCGCCTCCAGTTGGCAACATCGCTACAACAGAGTCTCCCTTTAATAAATCTGCAACGACTTCCTTTTGCCCAGGGCGAAATGTTCGGTAGCCAAACCACTGATATAAAATATCTTCAAGTCTCATGTAATCCCCCTACTCGCGCTAATACAAGACGAATCTCAAAATAGGAAACATGCTCTCCGGCAGCTTGTTTTAATATTCGCAGCTTCCGTGTTTGTAACTTCTCAATCATGTTCTGTATTTGCTTCATTTTTTCTTTTTCTATAAATTGCTCCACCTGAAATTCTTTCTCACGTAATGCAATTTCTACAATGTGATCTTCAATTGTTGCAACTTTCAATTTCCTTATCCGCGCAATTTCTTCCATATTTCTTCCTTGTTTCCATAATTGATACGTTTTTTGTGTTGATATACTAAATAAATCTGCTTTTTCATTTGGATACGCAATGATTTCTGTTAACAATGGAAACTGTTGCTTATGATTGTGCACTTGTTGAATGATGAAATGAATTGTTCCCCAAAATAAAAAGTATATGCGAAGTGCCTCTTGCTTCATCATATCTCCAAGCTGATTTGTTGTATAACCAATACGTCGGTACCCTGTGAGACGGTACACAAAAATTGTTGCTTCTAAAGAAGTCACATTTTTTAATATTAAACTTATTTCTTTATATAACTGTTTCGCTAAATGTTCTCTTGAAACAGAGGAGCTCATAATAAATCGTTTTACCCATATCGTAATTTCTGTATCTTGTTGAATTGGAGTAAATTTCACATATTGTTGTTGCAAATTTGATACAGTTTGTATAATTAAGGATAATCTTTTCCAAAAACTCTCTCCAAGTTCACCGTATTGCAGGCCATGTAAATGTTTCGGGAAATAGAATGTTTTCTCCCATTCATTTAATTGTTTCTCTCCTACTTCAGATAAAATGTAAGTATTTTCATGTACACATGTAATAAGTTGTGCGTTTAATAATGTTTCAATCTGTTTATCATAATCATGACGTCTTAAAGATTTATATACACCAAATAAAAAAGAAAGATAAAACATATTCCCATCCTGAAATGTTTGTGAAGAACGCTTTCCTTTTAAAAGGTGATAAATGGAAGAAACTGTCCGTTCACCTTTTAATTGCTTTAAACAGTATAGTACAGTATATTGTAGCTGCAATGCCGCTTCCATCCTTTCACTCTACTTCTACTTCCATTGTAACAAAATGCAACTTATTTAGATATTTTAAAAACACCATGAATGACTAAAGAAATTAGTTGACAATTTTAATTGATAAGCATTATCATTATAATTTTGTATTGAAAAGTTATAAAAACCGTTTTACAATAGGATTAGAATTTTTATCAGTGTTTTTTTATACATATTCTCGAGGAGGTAATTCAAAGATGGCAAAATATACAATTGTTGATAAAGATACTTGCATTGCATGTGGAGCTTGCGGAGCTGCTGCACCAGATATTTATGATTACGATGATGAAGGTATTGCATTCGTAACATTAGACGATAACCAAGGTATCGTTGAAATTCCAGACGTATTAATCGATGATATGATGGATGCATTTGAAGGTTGCCCAACAGATTCTATTAAAGTGGCAGACGAAGCATTCGACGGCGACGCATTAAAATTTGAATAGTCTCCAGAAATAACCCTCAAAAAATGAGGGTTATTTTTTTAATTAAAAAATAATTCCCCTTCTAAACAAATGAAAACCTCTCAGCAATCAGACTTTTACAGAATAAAAAGGCATTAGCAGAAAAATATCCACTAATGCCAAATCTTCTATTTATCCCGCTATTCGCGGGCAGTCATACTCCCACCTCAAAATTCGGCGAAAGCATTGTCCAGTTCCAGTGGCTAGAATGTTCGGTGGGAGATAAACTGCTGGCATGCACCCAATTGGTGAGGGCTAATAATCAGTGGGGGATGAAGCCCCCCACACTGATTAAAGTTTCACTTTATGCATTTTCCATTTTTGCAAACACCCATACTTTTAATCTGGAAAATAAAGGAACAAAAACAATTG
Organism: Bacillus sp. S10(2024); assembly: GCF_050473865.1. Classification (NCBI taxonomy): domain Bacteria; kingdom Bacillati; phylum Bacillota; class Bacilli; order Caryophanales; family Bacillaceae; genus Bacillus; species Bacillus sp. S10(2024). The sequence continues at coordinate 2,036,114 of NZ_JBFLUR010000002.1, forward strand.
TTACGATAATTCCTTTAATTAAATTAAAAGGTAAAATTGCCACCACAATCATTTGACGCATTGCACCGCTAGACATAGCAGGTTGACCCAAGAACCAAGTGTATGCTGGTAAAATGATGAAATAATTTAGTACACTCATAATAAGTGTCATACAAATTGCACCTAACATCAATCCAGTTGTTAAGCTTTTAATTGTGCGATGTTTACGGAACAAAATAGATGCTGGAAGAATAAAGAGACATCCAGCGATAAAATTCGCCACTTCCCCTACTGGCACTCCCGTTAAATTTCCATGGATGACATAATAAAGAACGTTTTTAATCGCTTCTACAATTACACCTGAAAGCGGTCCAAAAATAATTGCTACAATTAATGCTGGAACATCACTAAAATCAATTTTCAAAAACGGTGGTAACCCTGGAAATGGAAAATCCAACATCATTAGCAAATACGCAATGCTACTTAGCATCGCAATGCTCATCATTTTCACTACACTTTTCTGTTGTTTCATATTTCTCTCTCCTTTTCCATCGATCATCTCATGGAAAGTGGAAAGGTTCTGCTATGCCCAAATATTCTACCATGAAAAAACCCTTTGCATCTGAAACGCAAAGGGAGAAATTTTAGGCACATCAAATAGACGTTCAAGTACTTATCTTTTTTGAACGTTTGAACCTCCATCTTCTCCCATCCAGACTGTACTGTCGGCTTTGGAATCGCACCAAATCCTGCCTTAACGGCTCGCGGGCTTAGAACAAATACATGTGTTCATCACCGCCGGTCGGGATTTTCACCCTGCCCCGAAGATAGACCGATATTCTATTTTCCTCATCATTATACAACAACTTTAAAACAATGTGAATGAAAATGCTTCTTTTTCATTCACATTGTGCAACACTTTCCGCCTCTAAATAGAACAAAACATGACGACTTGTACTCACTTTCTCATTTTGTTTTCATCCCTGCATGTGACAAAAAAGCTCTGACTATCTCTAATCATATCCAAATCCTCTAGCCTATCTGAAAATACGGGATTTTTTAATTATTATTTATATACTTCTTATTAAACTTTATATAGTCAAATCTTAATAATTGTATGACATTCTAACGACTAGTAAATAATATGACAAAAAAGAACGTTTTTTCGTGTTTGTCCCTTAATGTTGGTAATTCTCTAGCCATTCATATGTGAAAGTGATAATATATGATATTGTTAAGAAAACAGCATTTTCTTACAATGGAGGAAATGTCATGAGTAAAGAAAAAAAACAATCAATTCAAGAAGTTATGAAAAAAAATCTTCGTAAAGAATATTTCTATTTAAAAAAAGAATTACTGTTCTATTGTCCTGTTGACTCAGGAAAATTCTCAAGAGATACATATTATGCTGCCTTTGATAAACACGGAATTAGCATATACCAATATGATAAAAACTCAGACAGTAAACTAAAGCTTTGCGAACGACACCCATGGAAAAGCTGGAAAAAAGTCAAAATCGATCATTATTTAACAAAAAGCCAGTTCGTCTTTCAGGGAGAGCGAAATTGGATCCTTTCTTTGTTTCATCAAGGAAAAAAGGCAGAAAAAATCATTCAAACTAATACATCCTTAGAAATAGAGATTGTTTCTAGACCATTTTTAAAAAAACTGCCAGGTTACCGTTCTAACACAACATTAAATATGTATATTGGAACAATTTGCTACACTGCACTAATTGCGTTTATATTAAAAATTATTGTTCCATTTCCAGTCTTCCAAATCGCCTTGTATTCACTATCCCTCGGCTGTATGTTTCTCGGTCTACTTTGTTTAATTATCGGCCTTATTGAACCTACTATCGTCTTATTTAGAACAGAAGAGAAAACAAGAGCGAAAGTATTTTATTATTATAGCTATTTAGCTATTGCCGGATTTATTTGCCTCTTTATTTTTTGGTAACAAGCGAAAGAGCTAGCCTTCCTAGCTCTTTTTCAATTGATATGTAATTTTTGCGACGGGAAAATATTATCTTTTTGTAAGTGATTTTTCACTTTCAATTCTCCAACAGTTGTGCCAAACTTCTTAGCAATACTCACTAGTGTATCCCCTTTTTGTACAACATATACAGAGGCAGATGCTACCGTATTTTGTTTTTCCCCAAGCATTTGCAACGGATTAACCGCATATGTTTTCGCTATCGTCCAAGACCCTTTATGAATTTCTAAATGTAAGTGCGCACCATTGGATTGTCCTGTATTCCCTACCTGTCCTATTAATTGCCCTTGCAAAATCTCTTCTCCCTCTCTCACAAGTCGTTTATTCATATGTGCATATACAGCTTCATAATCTCTATGTTTAATAAATACAACATGACCATAACTGTCAGAAAAGTAAGATTTCGTTACAACGCCATCTTGCATAGCTACAATTGAAGTGCCTATTGGTGCAGCAATATCAATTCCAAAATGCTTTCCATTTCTCGTTCCAAAGTAATCACTAATACGTCCCTCTACTGGCCACGTCCATTGTTTTTCTTCAGCAGCACCTTCTGCTTGTCCTATAAAAAAAACACAAAAGAAAAACAATATAATCTTTAAAGCTCTCATTGTAAATCCTCCGTTTTCTATAATCAACCACACTTTTTCTATTGTGGTTGATTATAGAAAAAAGTATACAAAAAAAGAAAGAGTCTATTTCTCTTTCTTTTCTACCTCATCTCGAAACACAATCGCACTTCTTTCATATTCTACATCATTTACATGAGAACGAGCATTCACAACTCTCGCAACTGCAAATAAATAATCCGATAATCGATTTACGTATTGTAAAACATGTTCATTTATCTCATCTTGTTTCTTTAAAGAAACGATGCACCGTTCTGCCCTTCTTGTAACAGTACGAGCGACATGAATAATCGCTGCTCCTTCACTACCTCCTGGTAAAACAAAACGTTCCAGCGGTGGTGCTTCTTTTATATATACATCAATTCTTTCCTCTAGAAAGGTGATGATATCCTCCGTTACTTTATACGGAACTTTTTTCTTTACAATCGCTAAATCCCCACCGCAATCAAACAACTCATGTTGAATTTTTTCAAGTTCTTGATAAATGTCTAGAAATAATTCACCTTGCAATCGTGACATTGCATGCCCAATAAACGAATTCACCTCATCAAGTGTTCCGTATGCCTCCACACGCAAATCATCTTTATCTACGCGTCCTCCAATAAGACTTGTTCGGCCTTTATCTCCTGTTTTTGTATAAAGCTTCATACTTTTCCCCCTTCTCTTATGTATTTTTTACTATACAAATATTTCTGTTGCTAACCAAGATGTAGAGAAAATAGACAAGAGATACTTGCCTTGAAAAATTCAATTGGCGTTCATTAAAGAATACAGTCCGCGCTGCTCACGTTTTCACTTTATGAAAAAAGCTTATCAAAAAGATAAGCTTTTCATCATACTTCTGATGGTAAATATACAGAGAATGTTGTACCTTTATCTACTACACTCGACACTGTTATTTTACCCTCATGTCCTCGCACAATATTTTTTGCAATTGCAAGCCCTAAGCCTGTACCACCTGCTTTCCCGCGTGTACGAGCTTTATCTGCTTTATAAAAACGCTCAAATAAGAACGGAATATCCCCTTCTGGAATACCAACTCCAGAATCTGAAACTTCGAATACAATTCCGTTATTTTTTTCATCAATTATAAGCGATACTTTACCGCCAGTATTTGTATGCCTCAACGCATTATCAATTAAATTTGTTAACACTTGTTCCATTCGATCAGGATCAAAAGAATGCTGCATTATGGAAGTTCGAAAATCAACGAGTAATTGTACTTCTTTTTCCTTTGCTATTCCTTGAAACTTCCGTGCAATCTTTTCCACAAATGGAACGACATCTACCTCTGATATATGTAATTCTACATGACCGCTCTCCATTCGAGCTAAATCTAATAACTCATTCACAAGACGCCCTAATCGGACAGATTCATCATAAATGATTTGCACAAATTCATGCACTTCTTCTTTCGTCTGAACAATGTCATCTAAAATTGCTTCGCTATATCCTTGCAGCATAACCATCGGTGTACGTAATTCATGCGAGACATTTGCAATAAAATCTTTTCGCATTTTTTCAAGACGGCGCTCTTCTGTCATATCACGAAGTACCGCAACAGCCCCTCGAATCTTTGTCTGATTGTATAGCGGTGTCATCAATACAACATAATTTCCTTTTTCTAAATTAATTTCCACAACTTGCTCTTGTTCACTTTCTACAACTGAATGGAACAATTCAACAAGCTCAGATGGTAAACTTACACTTACCTCTGTCTCTTTTTCTTCATGCCATACTTGTAAGAAACGCTCTGCTGGCGGATTAATTACAACAACTTCTCCTTCTTGATTTAACGTAATAACACCGTCGGCCATACTGCTTAAAATGCTAGAAAGCTGTTCTTTTTCTTGCTGCAGAGCATTCATATTAAACTTCAATTGTTTCCCCATTTGATTTAAAGCTGTTGCCAATTCACCGATTTCATCTTGCGAAACCATTGGTACCTTCGCATCAAATTTCCCGCGCGCTACTTCAAAAGCTACTTCACGCATTTTACGAAGCGGCGCTGTAATCCGGGTTGATAAGAAAAACGCAAAAAATGTTGTTAAAATAATTGCAATTCCCGCAGATAAAAAGATAAAATCTGTCGATTTCTCTATTCCCTGTTTTGGTACTTGTAACGATTGGTATACAAAAACTGCACCATCTTTTGATGATTTTAGCGGAACACCAACGACCATAATATCATTTTCATGATTCTTCTTGTTTTTTTCATCTGGGACGCTTTTTGTTTTTTGTACCTTTTTACGCTCTGTAAATACAGCTTGCAACTCTTTGTCATGTTTTAAATCATCTAATGTTAATGTTACCAATCCTTGTTGAGTCGGAGAAGCAGATACTTTATCATCCTCTTTAATAATGATAATACGCGAAAGCGGGTCAGCGAATTTATATGCGATATGTTCTATCGTCTTTTCATCCGCCCCCTCTTCTATTAATTCAGAAACGCTCGTTGCAACATTTGTCAACCTCGTTTCTCCCATCGCCACATAATAATTGTCGAAAAACTGAGAAAGTAAAATAGCGACAAATCCCAGTACGAAAGAAACAAGGAGTAAAATGGTCATCCATAACTTCCCAACAACACTTTTCCAAAGCATCAATCGTTCACAACCTCAAACTTGTAACCAACACCCCATACTGTTACAATCATTTTTGCTGCATTTGCTGATTTTTTACTTAATTTCTCACGTAAACGCTTTACGTGCGTATCAACCGTACGTAAATCACCGAAAAATTCATACTGCCATACTTCTTTTAATAATTGTTCACGGTCAAACACTTTATCTGGTGCCTTCGCTAAAAATAGTAATAATTCATATTCTTTTGGTGTTAAATTCACTTCTTCTCCATCCGCTGTAACACGATGTGCATCATTATCAATTGTTAAGTGCGGGAATACAGTAACATCTTTTGTTGTTGTATCTTGCGTAAAGAATGTTGTTGTAACAGAACGACGGAGTACAGCTTTTACACGCAACACCACTTCACGTGGGCTAAACGGCTTTACGATATAATCATCTGTGCCCACTTCAAATCCTTGCACTCGATTTATTTCTTCTCCTTTTGCCGTTAACATAATAATTGGCGTTGCCTTTTTCTCACGAATCCCTTTACAAACTTCAATACCATCTTTTCCAGGCATCATAATGTCTAAAAGAATAAGATCATAATCATTTTGCAATGCTTTTTCTAAAGCCGTTTCTCCATTGTCAGCTTCATCAATGATGTACTGCTCTCTCTCTAAATACATTTTTAACAAACGACGGATACGATCTTCATCATCTACAATTAAAATCTTTAGTTCATTTTCCATGGCTATCCGCTGTACACATATACGTCACAACGGTTCACACCTACCTTTCTTCAATACAGTCAAACTTCCCTTATGAGAATTAGTTAAATTAATAGGACACATGCTAGCCGTAATTTCCTGTTAAAGTGAAATAACTTTTCACAAACAAACCTCGCCACGATTGGAAAGTTCACCTTTGCATTATGTTTCACACAAATAACAAAATATGTTCATATTTTTCCCAAAAATATGTATTTTCTCTGAACTATACAAGTTGTCCTCGACATCATTTTACAAAATCACTCCATACTTTGTCATGTTTTTCTCAAAAAAGAAAAGAAATTAACAAAATTAAAATAGGAAAGTGACAGTCACCTTCCTATTTTATACCGCAATAATGAACTACACAATAAAATTCGTTGCACTCCAATACTTGTTATGCATACGAATGCAAACCTGCAATCACTAAGTTTACTACTACAAAGTTAAACATAATAATTGCAAAGCCTATTACTGCAAGCCACGCTGATTTTTCACCATGCCACCCTTTCGATAAACGTAAATGTAAAAACGCTGCATAAAAGAGCCAAGTAATAAGTGCCCAAACCTCTTTTGGATCCCATCCCCAAAAACGCGTCCATGCAATTTGTGCCCATATCATCGCAAATATTAATGCACCTAATGTAAAGACTGGGAATCCGATTGCGACAGAGCGATATCCAATTTCATCAAGTAATTCACTATCAACTTTCTTTACTGCAGGTTGTATCGCTGCGGCTATTCGTTTTCGTAAAATTAATCTTAGGAGAATATAGAGCCCCGTTCCTACAAATACTGACCAAATCACAGTGTTTAATTTTTTCGCATTGATAATAGCTGGAGTTTCTATTACTGGCTCAGATTTATTAGCTGTAACTAACTTTCCTTCATGAGGTCCGACTAAAGCAGGTAAATTATATACCATTTCTGCTTTCTGCTCATCTTTATTCACCCATTGAAACTTCGCTTCATACTTTGCACTTGAAAAAGCAGTTGTCGCTACTATAAATCCAATTACACAAACAAGCGAAAAAATAACTGCTTCGAGCCAAAATGTTTGCTTGCTTTTTTTTGACTGATCTATATTTTTTAGTAAATATATAACACCAGTAATAAAACTAATCGATAAAATAGCTTGCCCAGCCGCTGCTGTTGTTACATGAATATGAAGCCAGTTACTTTTTAATGATGGAATAAGCGGTGTAATTTCTCTTGGAAACATACTTGCATAGGCTATTAGTAAAATAGCAACTGGAAGTGCAAATAAGCCAAGTATACTTGTCCGATACATAAAATAAATAATAATAAACGCACCGACCATCATCATCCCAAAAAATGTCCCAAACTCAAAAAAATTACTAACCGGTGCATGTCCTGATGCAATCCATCTCGTTATAAAATAAACTGTCTGAGCAGCAAAGCCTAAAATTGTGATGGTGATCCCGATGTTTGCCCACTTTCGTCCTTTTTCTTTAATCGCTCCCCCAAAGAACAGTGTTGCAATTAAATACAATACGAAAGCAGTAAATAAGAAATTACTACTTATTTCGACCATACTCTCTCCCCACCTTAACTAATTTTTTTCTCATTTACTTTATCATTTGGCTGCGGGATATTTGTCCCTTCTAGCACTTTTTCAATCTCTTTTCGTAAACCATACCAATTTTTATTTGTATGACCAGCAATCCACCATTCATTATCAACACGCTGCACCCAAATACGACGATGATTCCAATACATCCCCTGAATGACGCCTACCATAAAAATAAAGCCTCCTAAAGCGATCACCCAAAGTGTTAAATCTTTCCGGACAGTAAGCGCTGTAACGTTGCGCGTTTCGATACCTGCAAAAGACATTTTATATAAGTTGTTTCCTTCAGGCTCTATATTTTGTCGAATGCCAACAAAACTCACTTCTCCATTTGGCGTTTCAGGCGTAAGCATTTTAAAGACAAAAGCAGGGTTGTTAGGAAGCTTCGTTTTTGTATTTGGCTTTCCACTTTCATCAAAGTAAAAGTCAGGAAAATAACTTAACAAATGTAGAGAATACCCATTTCCTAAATCGTATGTTTCTTTTGGATTTGCTAAATCAACTGTAATCGGACCCCATTTTTGACCGCCTTCTTTCTTTTGTAAAAAGAAAGACATTTTACTTAATTCGCCTTCTTTAAAATCGATTTGGTATAAAGCATAGTCATCAAATTTAAGAGGGTCATTTACTCGAATGTTATAGTCTTTCACTTTCTCAAGCTTCGGCTCCTCACCAGCCACATTTTTCCCAACTACTTTATACAAAACAGCATTTGTTTGAAAATTTTTCGCAATCATCTTATTTCCAACTCGATCAATCGCATCATTAAACACTTCATTTTCTTTACTTTTATCATAAACTTCTTTAATAAATTTTTCATTTTTCAAATAATACTTTCCGTCTGTTCCAGGAATTTCTTTCGTTTCACCTTCACGAAGCCAAAGTGATGCATCTACATACATACCTGGGACAAAACGAAGCATTGTTCCAAATAAGAAAATGATAAGACCAATATGATTAACATATGGGCCCCAGCGTGAAAAACGACCTTTTTCTGCTAAAATATTATCCCCTTCCACTTGAATTTTGTATTTTCTCTTTTTCAAGTTCTCTTTCATACATTCAATCTCTTCTTTTGTCGCGAGTGCTGTTCCATATAATCGCTGTCTTTTTAAAAAACTCGGATGTCTTGTTACTCTTTGTTTTTTCAGCGCTTTATATAAAGGAACAACGCGATCTAAACTGCATATAACTAGAGAGATTCCAATAGATGCCACTAAAATCATATACCACCAGGAACTATATAAGTTATTAAACCCTAATTGATAATACAATTTCCCAAGGAAACCATACTGCTGTTCATAATATTCTCCTGGCGTGACAGTTGGTGGAATATACATTTCTTGCGGGAATATCGTTCCAATTCCAGACGCGATAAGTGTAATAACAATAAGCCATATTCCAACTTTTACAGAAGAAAAAAAGCTCCAAATTTTATCTACCACTGTTTTGGTATGCGTAATAGAACGCCGCGCACTTCCTTCATATCGCATATCTAGTAATTTTGCATCCTGCTCATCTTCAAAAGGCTTTCCGCAAGCTTCACAAAAAATTGTACCGATTGGGTTTACGTGACCACAATCACATTTTACCTGTCCCAAATTTTTCACCGCCTTTTTTATTTCTATGTATCTATGTTTTACAGATTAATTAACTAAATACTCAGAAATTTTAAGATAGATACTAAAAATCCTTGTACAGCACCTCCGCTAGAGATGAGTACGAATAGATTTTCCATACTCTTCTCATCTATGGAGTAATTTTCTTTAAGTATTCTTCCATTTGTTCTTTCGATTGTGTACCTGTAATTTTTTCGATAACCTTGCCATCCTTATCAATTAAAAACGTTGTCGGCAGCGGTCCTACACCATATGTATTTAAAATTTCTTGTCCTTTATCAATGGCTACAGGAAATTTCAGTCCGTACCCACTCACAAAATTTTTCACAGCGAGTTCCGTTTCGTCTGCATCTAATGCCAATATTTCAACACCTTTTTCCTTATATTTCGGATACAGTTCATTCATATAGGGCATTTCTTTCTCGCAAGGTTTACACCATGTTCCCCAGAAATTTAAAAATACTCCTTTTCCTTTCAATTCTTTTAACGTAATCTTTTTACCTTCTAAATCCGTAGCAACGAAGTTTGGTGCTTCTTTTCCTACTTGCACTTTCTCTTTGTCAACAAAAAAGTTTTGATATAGCGTAAACCCTAGCGCCCCTCCTAATATGAGCAAAATAATTACACGAAACAATAGTCTATTTTTCTTCACGATGTCTCTCCTTCCTTAACTGAATAAAGAAGTTTAGCACATACTAAACTTTTCTATGTATTCACTTCTATCAGCAAAGATCTCTTTACTGATAGAAGCTCTAATATCCTATACTCCGTACTATCTCGGTTTCGTTGAAGCAAGAGCACGAAGTTGTTTTACTTCATGAGGAGATAGTTCTCTCGCATCCCCTGGGCGTAAATTACCTAACTCTAAGAAGGCATAACGCTCCCGCTTTAATTTCATCACCTTACATCCAACTGCTTCAAACATTCTACGTACTTGGCGATTTCTTCCCTCATGAATCGTCAATTGTACAATTGCAATCTCTTTACGCTTGTCCCAAGAAAGGATTTTCACACGTGCAGGCGCCGTCTTTCCTTCTTCTAGCATAACACCTTTTTCTAACATACGAATTTTTTCACCAGTTAGCGGACCTTTTACTTTTGCAACATATGTTTTTTCAACCTTATACTTTGGATGCATTAAAATGTTCGCAAATTCTCCGTCATTTGTCATTAATATTAAACCAGATGTATCATAGTCTAATCGGCCAATCGGAAACAGACGCTGTGGAATATCCACAAAGAAATCTGTCACCACTTTTCTTCCTTTATCATCTGTTACGCTCGAAATAACACCCGTTGGTTTATATAATAAAAAGTAAGCAGGCGTTTCTTTTTCGAGAGGAATGTTGTTTACTTCAACTTTATCTTGCGCACTCACTTTCGTTCCTAGTTCGGTCACGACTTTTCCGTTAACCTTAACTTTACCTTGTTGAATGAGTTCTTCTGCCTTTCTTCTCGATGCAATTCCTGCTTGCGCTATTACCTTTTGTAGTCGTTCCATTTCGCTTCTTCACCTCAAATTCATCTTACCTTCATTAGAAGGACTTGGCAACTGTCTAGCCTTAATGACAATTACCCTTACTTACCGTAAACACCATCGCCACCTTTATAAGCTAATAAAGGAATAAAATACATTTTTCTTCTTTATTATGATTTACTCCCTTCCATTTGCTTACAACAAATGTTCACGATTTTGTCAAAAACAATCCATAAAAAAGCCACTATTAAGCACATTCTTAATAGTGGCTGTATCCGTATTATAGTCTAATTTGAATTAAAAATGAATCATTATTACTGAAACATAAGTGAAACAAATACAATTGAGCACACAATCCCAATTAAATCAGCAAATAAGCCTACCTTTAAAGCATCGCCCATTTTCCGAATCCCAACCGCTCCAAAATAAACTGTTAAAATATAAAAGGTTGTATCTGTACTTCCTTGCATCGTAGACGCAAGTCTCCCAATAAACGAATCTGGTCCATATGTGGCAATTAAATCCGTTGTAATACTTAGCCCTGCTGATCCAGAAATAGGGCGAATAAGGGCAAGAGGAACAATTTCTGCTGGCACATGGATAGCATCTAACATTGGTTTCATTACGTGTATCATTGCATCTAACGCGCCTGAAGCCCGAAAAATTGAAATAGAAACGAGCATACCGACCATAAATGGTAAAATAGATACAGCAATTTGAATTCCTTCTTTCCCGCCTTCTACAAATGATTCATACGTCGGTACTTTTTTTATCGTCCCATATAATAGAATAAATCCAATCACACATGGAATCACCCATAAAGAAATCGTATTAACGAGACTCATTTTTTCTTCCCCTTTCTACATCTTCTTCGGTAAAAATAACGATCAATCCAAATCGCTCCAATCATAGATAAAACCTGAGCGATAAACGTTACGCCTACAATTTCAGTTGGATTTGCAGAATGATACGTCATCCGAATCGAAATAACAGTAGTGGGAATAAGTGTAATAGCTGATGTATTTAAAGCAAGAAATGTTATCATAGAACGGCTCGCAAAGTCTCTTCCTCCATTTAACTCTTTTAAATGTTCCATTGCTTTAATCCCAAGCGGTGTGGCTGCATTTCCTAATCCAAAAAAGTTTGCCATCATATTAGATAAAATGAAACCCAGTGCTGGATGATTCTTCGGCACCTCTGGAAACAGTTTTTTTACAAGGGGCATAAACAGCGCAACAAGTTTCTTTAGTAGTCCAGCCTCCTCGGCAATCTTCATTAAACCAAGCCAAAAAACAAGAACACTAATCAGTCCGATACAAATAGTTACAGCATTTTTTGAACCTTCGAAAACCGCTTTATTCACTTCGTCCATCGTTCCATTAAACATTGCATATACAATACCAATTAACGCCATCGCAACCCATATAATATTAACCATCTATTTCCACACCTAACATATGAGAAAATACTTCCTGAAAATCTCTCCAAAACAAACCTGTAGTCACAATAAGTTTTCGTTTACTATAAAATAGGTTACGCTCTCCAATTTCTTCTTCACTTAAATAAGCGACGACACGCCCTACTTTCTCTCCATCTATCAGCTTGGCCGTTTTATCAAATTCAATTTTTAATGTAACCTTTTTAGCCTCTTCTTCCGTTAGCGGCACTAATAAATCATTTTTCGTGTATATATGATTTGTATACTTTTTGTCTTGCAGTTCAGATAGGGGACCCTTCGCTACTACTGTAGTTGCTGCATATTGTTTAAACCCCTCATTAAATAAATACATATGATCATCCCAATCACTTGAAGCTTGCAATGTTACAACAATTAAATCTAGTCCATCCTTTGATGCGGTTGTTACAAGTGTTCGCCCTGCCTTTTTCGTAAATCCAGTTTTCCCTCCTGTTGCATACTCGTACATAGAAGTTACAAGCTTATGTTTATTTTTCCATGGATAGTCCCATACTTTAGACTGATACGTTTTCGTTCCAAAAATCTTACGAAATGTCTCATTTTCCATGGCATACCTTGTTAACAGTGCCATATCATATGCTGAAGAAACATGTGTCCCATCTCCGTCTAAACCATGTGGATTAGAAAAATGCGTATCCTTCATTCCAATTTGGGCTGCTTTTTCATTCATTAAATATACGAATCCATCTATACTCCCGCCAACATATTCTGCAATTGCCTGAGCTGCATCATTTCCAGAGCGCAGCATTAAACCATATACTAAATCTTCTAGGGGTACTTTCTGTCCTGGTTTTAAGTAAATAGCTGATCCTTCCACACGAACTGCAGTATTACTAATGGGTACCTTTTCTTTCATTTTCCCTGATTCGACCGCTAAAAGTGCGGTCATAATTTTTGTAATACTTGCGATTTTTTCAGATTCATGCTCTAACTTTCCATATAATACACGCCCCGAATGTTGCTCCATCAACACAGCATTACGTGCACTAACATTATTCATTTGCGCATATGTATCACGTGGCAACATATTTGCACATATTAGAATAAGTGCAATCACGATCCATCTTCTTCGCATATATTCACGTCCTTTTTGGCACTTTTTGTACAAGTGTATGCTTGGACCTTTAAAATATGAATGGAAGTTGATAGGGTGGTAACTGCATAAGAATAAACAGACAATTAAAAAAGACGCATTGTAATGCGTCTAATATGGTATCCACTGTAAATTTTTTGCACTTTCAAATCTTTTCTCTACATCTCCCCAGTTGACAATATTCCACCAATTTTTAATATATTCTTCCTTTCGGTTTTGATACTGTAAATAATAGGCATGCTCCCATACATCCAGTACTAATAGAGGAATTGTATCCCACTGCGTAAACAATTGATGGAGTGTACTCTGTAAAATTTCTAATCGGCCGGAACGAGGTGCCCAAACGAGAATGGACCAGCCTGAACCTTCCACCTTCGCTGCCGCTTCTGTAAAATGTTTTTGAAAACGTAAAAAGCTCCCAAAGTCTTTTTCAATTTGCCTAGATAATTCTCCGTGCGGGCTACCACCACCATCTTTTTTCATATTGTTCCAAAAAATAGTGTGTAAATAATGTCCAGAACCATGGAAAGCAGCTTCTCTCTCCCAATGCTTTATTAAATCAAATTGATTTGTTTTTCTTGCTTCTGCCATCATCTTCTCTGCTTTATTCAATCCTTCTACATAACTACGATGATGCTTATCGTGGTGCAACATCATAATTTCCCGTGAGATATAAGGCTCTAGCGCATTATACGGATATGGAAGCGGTGGCAAGGTATGTCCGCCAATTGGTACAGAAGCTTCTGCATAATTTCTTTCATATAATACATATTGTTCTGAGTCAGACATTAACGCTTCTTGTAAGTAGTGTTGAATATGTTCGACATCATCACTAATTTCATAAACAAATTCTGCATCATAGTCATATTCATTTTCTTTTATCCGATCTAATAGCATTTGAATTTTATATGCAAGCATATGAACATCATACACCTCTGTTGCCCGGCTATCTAATACGTGGAGAACACTTTCGCACCAACTTTCAACTTCATGAAAGTAATCAGTGAACACTTCTTGCTGACTCATATGACACCTCCAACAATATATCCTTTTAAAATGTATTCAAAATTACGGGCGTATATGACGATTCAAAAAGCAAAAGAAGCTAGGAATTCCCTAACTTCTTACAGTAGTTAATATTTTTGTATCATTTTCGTTTGATAGTCGGTCTCATAATATTCTAGCTCTTCACGCAACATTTGAAATTTCCCTTCTAACTCTTTCATCATTTGTTCAATTGAAATAGGAGGTTGCTTTTGAAACGCAATTGAATTCTTTCCTGTATAAGCTGATCGACTATTTTCATACCAATGATCATTTTTAGGTGAAAAAAACTCTGCAATCACTTGATGGTAGATTTTATATAGCGTTCTTTCCGCTGCATTTTTTCGAAACGGCGTATTATTTAGTAATACACAGCAAGCATCTAAGCCTTCTTCACAAAATACAAGCAAGCGCCGAATGGAGGCTAACAATCCAGCAAAATATTGTTCATCGCCTTCTGGTGTTTCTTCTAATAATAAAGGTAATGTATGATAGTTTACATATTTTGTGATCACTTCAACTACTTCTCCCAAAAAAACAGTTGCTTGCTGCGTTTGGTTTTCAACCATTAAATTTGACATGCTAGTTTCTCCTCCCACTATTTGAACTAATTTTGAAAGTTGATTTTTCTGTTATGTATTTATCCCGCTATTCGTAGACAGTAAGACCCCCACTGCTGAAAGGTTCACTTTATTCTGGATCAGTTTCTTTACAACATGTCTTACCACCATTATTGTTTCTTCATCAATATATGCGCAAAAGCCTTTTAACGTATTAATATGTTTTGATTTTCGATTTTTAAAACAGATTTCCTTCAAAAGAAATAAATTCTCTCAAAAAACCTTCAAAATAAAGTGGAATTTCTTAATTTTTGGAAGTTAGAGTCTTACCGAACATGAATAGCGGACAAAACATGCAGTGCCTTTTCTATTCTAGTTTGTATACGAGTCGTGAAATGTAAAAAGTTTGATGATGCGTTTGTGTACATTTTTTATTTATAGCTACTGTCCCCCGTAAACATCATCTGCTCTCTATTGCATCAAATTTAGCAATTTATCAATAGAAAATATTTATAAATATAAAGATTACAACTAAGATTTCAATGAATTTTTCTTTTTATTTTTATTGAAGTTTGTCATAATAAAAATATTGCCTCAGTTTTCTTATACAAGGAGAGTTGTCTTTATGTCGTTTTCATGGAAACGTATATTACAAATTGGAAAATTTATTTTTCCTTTTGTTGTATTAACAATTGTGTTTTTTCAAGCACGAAAAGAATTTTCTGGTATTTCATTTCGAGAAGCAGTTGAAACGATTAAACATATTCCACCAGGCGGGTTTTTCTTAGCTGTTATACTCGGTGCATTTGCTGTTGCTACAATGTTCTTTTATGACTTTTTTATGCTGCGGCATCTGCAAGCAGATATACCAATTAAAAAGATTTTCCGCATTTCTTGGACTGCTAATACATTCAATGGATTTATTGGATTCGGTGGTCTTGTTGGGGCAGGTATACGTACAATGTTATATCGTCCTTATGTACAAGAAAATGGTAAACTTATTCGAAGTATCGCCTGGATGACAACGGCTTTTATTAATGGGCTAGCATTATTATCTTTTCTCGGCCTTATTGGCGTATTAGATACAAGATTTATTTTACATGAAAAACCTTGGCTATGGCCTGTTTTCATCTTTTTTTCTCTTTTTGTTCCATTATACATAGGTATTTCCAAAATAAAAAATCGCAAACAAAGCAAAGAAGAACAACAAGTAGAAAAAAATCCAACTGTCCTCTACTCACTTGTATCATTAGTAGAATGGGTATCAGCAGGCATAGTAATGTATGTCATCTTACTTCTATTCGGAATTGAGATAGATTTCCATAAGGTTCTCGGTGTATATGTTATTGCAGCTTTAGCTGGCGTTGTGAGTCTTGTACCAGGAGGTCTTGGTTCCTTTGATCTTGTGTTCATAACAGGCATTGGACAATACGGCGTAGATACAGGTGTATTACTCCCTGCTATGTTATTATATCGCCTTGTATATTATATTTTACCGTTTGGGCTAGGTTTAATTTTTGCAGCATTTGAAATGACAGGATCTGCTTTAAAGAAAATTGAAGATAAACCGTTCATTGCACCTGCCCTCGAAACAACCGGAGTCATTTGGACACTACAACGCGATTTTCTAGGAAAACTTGGTTCTTGGGCATCTGGAGCATTAACAATTTTTGCAGGACTTATGGTGATTTTTTCTACCATTTTCCCAACAAGTATTGAACGGGCTCATGCACTTCATATTTTAGTTCCTAAACACCTTATACAAATTTCCTTTAGTTTATCGCTAACATTTGGTATTTTACTCGTTATTTTATCACGTGGCATTTATCACGGAACGAAACGTTCCTATTATATGACGTTTGTATCTCTAATCGGTGCCGCGATTTTCAATACACTAAAAGGAATTGATTTGGAAGAAACCTTTATCTTACTTATTGTACTCACTGTACTATATATGATTCGCAAACGATTTGTTCGGGAGCAAATCGCGGTTTCATTCTCAGATGTAGTAAAGGTTTTTCTCTTTTTACTTATCACATTATATCTTTATAAAAAACTTGGGGTACAATTTGCACAAGCCAAAGAAGTATTTAAACCTGATTTTGTTGTTCGTAATATTAAACAAGTACAACGCAGTGCAATTGCAGCAGCTTTTTTTGTACCAAGTTTTCTACTAATTGGTTCTTTGATTGCCAATCGTTACAAAAATAAATTTCCCGGGCAACCAGCCAATATGACACGACTACAGCACTTTTTAGATGAATACGGTGGGAACGTGTTAAGTCACCTTGGTTTTTTAGGAGATAAGCAATTCTTTTTCAGTAGCGACGGAAAAGCAATGATTCAGTTTGCACCTACAGGTAAACGTCTTATTGTTCTCGGTGATCCAATCGGAAATCCTTCTTCTTTTCGTAGCGTTTTAGAAGAATTTCTAACAGAAGCGGATCGTTTCGGCTATATTTGTGTATTTTATCAAATTGAAAGTAAATGGATGAGTTTATATCATGATTTTGGTTATAACTTCTTCAAGCTTGGTGAAGAAGCAGTTGTCGATTTGAATGATTTCACAATTTCAGGAAAAAAACGAGCTGGATTGCGTGCAACTTTCAACCGTTTCGAGCGAGAAGGGTATACTTTTGCGATTCACCAACCACCATTTACAGATGAATTGTATGATGAATTAAAAAACGTATCAGATGCATGGCTTGGGGGGAAAAAAGAAAAAAGCTTCTCTCTTGGTTATTTTGATCGTGATTATATTAATCGTGCGCCCATTGCAACACTTTCTGATGCTGATGGTAAAATCATTGCCTTTACAACATTTATGCCTGTATACCAAGATGGTGAATTATCTGTTGACTTAATGCGTTATTATCCTGATGCATCAGGCGGAATTATGGATGCTATGTTCATTCATTTATTCCAATGGGCAAAAGAAAATGGCTATCACTGCTTTAATATTGGAATGGCTCCGCTTTCTAATGTTGGATTATCGGCACAATCATTTTGGTCAGAGCGTGTTGCAGCAGCCATTTTTAATAACGTTCGTTATACATATAGCTTTAGCGGCCTGCGACATTTCAAAGAAAAATATAAACCAACATGGAGCGGGAAATATTTAGTATTTCGTAAAAATCATTCCTTACCAATTACGATGCTCGCTGTAACAAAATTAATCGGAAAACGAAAAGACAGCTAAAACTTAGCTGTCTTTTCGTTTCTGAACTTGTAATGTAAACTGTTCTTCATATTTCTTTCCATTTATATAAAAAGTCCCCCATATTTTATAAATCCCTTCACTCGGAAACGTAACGCGAAATTGTAATTGTTCCTCATCATTATTTGGAACAGCGTATAGGAAATGCTGTTGTTTTCCATCCACTATACGCAATTCAGCACGTTCTCCTGTATTTGAACGAAACTTAATTTTTTCTCCTTTCCCTACTTGAAATTGAAATGTTAATGTTTCTTCTTCATTCGGATGTAATGTACGAAATAAAAGCGATGTCTTGTATGGACCAATGTTTTTTGTTAATACTGTATCAGCAGCAATTGGAGTTTGTTTTTTTTCTACAACTTTATTTCCTACTACTATATTTTCTTCAGCAAACTGTTTTGTTGTATCTCCTATTTCTTCATATAGGAAAATGGTATATTCCCCTTCTTTTTTAAACTGATATGTAGCTTTGTAAGAACCACTCCCAACAAAAGTTGGTCTCACTTGATACGATTGTGTTAACTGTTTATCCACAATAAACATGCGAATGTGGTCGTTTACACCGCGAATTTCAGTCCCTTTTTTATTTTGCAATTGAAATGTAATATTCGCAATTTCATTTACATCCATATCATGAAGCTTCCACTTCACCTGCTGTATCTGTCCTGTTGTTTCTTCACTATTTTTATATTTTTTCATATAAAAGCCTCCAAAAACAATCAGAAGCAAAGCGATAACTCCTATAATAGCATTTTTCATAAAATCACCTATCTATTTCCAGATAAATCGTTGCACAATTCTGATTTTTTGCGCACAATTAATCTATTCTTCCTGAAGCAGATAATACCTTCTCTCTCTGAATAGAAGTTTTACTATATTTGCAAAAAATATTTAAATACACGTTGAAAAAGCGACTTTCTTTTTAGATAAACAAGAGCATTCAACAATGCATAGAAATGGCCAGTGCTTTCCCTGCTGCATGAAACAATAGAAGAAGCGAATGCAATGAATTATAAAGTGAAACTTCCATCATAGTATTTTGCTCCTCCATTTCCTTTGCTTTCTCCTGAATCTTGAGGTATGTCCAAATAGCAGAATAGATAGAAATACACTATTGTAAACGCTCTACTTCGTGTATACTACAAAGTGAAGTAGTATTAAGTAATACCGATTATTACATAACAAGGAGGATTTTATATGAGCATACACATTGGAGCAAAAGAAGGCGAAATTGCAGAATCTATTTTATTACCCGGAGATCCTTTACGTGCAAAGTATATTGCAGAAAATTTTCTAGAAGATGTAACATGCTATAACAATGTGCGTGGCATGCTAGGATTTACAGGAACATATAAAGGAAAACGTGTCTCTGTTCAAGGTACAGGTATGGGAGTTCCTTCTATTTCTATTTACGTAAACGAGCTAATTCAAAGCTACGGGGTAAAAAATTTAATTCGTGTTGGAACGTGCGGTGCCATTCAAAAAGATGTAAAAGTACGTGATGTTATTATTGCGATGACTGCTTGTACAGACTCTAACCTAAATCGCTTAGTATTCCCTGGATTTGATTTTGCACCTTGTGCAAACTTTGATTTGTTGAAGAAAGCATATGATGCTGGTATAGAAAAAGGGTTACACATCCGCGTTGGTAACGTCCTAACAGCCGATGTATTTTACCGTGAGAGCATGGATATGGTGAAAAAACTTGGAGACTACGGTGTATTGGCTGTTGAAATGGAAACAACTGCATTATATACTTTAGCTGCAAAATACGGTGTAAATGCATTATCTGTCTTAACAGTAAGTGACCATATCTTTACTGGTGAAGAAACAACTGCTGAAGAACGTCAAACAACATTTAACGAAATGATTGAAATTGCATTAGACGCGGCAATCCAAGCATAAATCTAAAAAGAACTTGTCATACGTCTGGCAAGTTCTTTTTTATCCCTCTACTTATATGACTTTTTCCAATAAACTACCACTGCATGCGCCAGATTTTCTCCCCTATTATGTTTATTCGTTTGCTATAATAAAGTGATGATTATGGAATTTACAGCTTATGAGGTGAAAAAGTGAAAAAAAGAAGTATTGTGTTTAAGCTTTTCTTATTAACATCAGCATTATTTACTGTGACATTTTTACTTTTTTTCGTTGGACAATCGCTGTTTTTAGAGAAATTTTATATTAATAAAAAAGTTCATACAGTCCAGACTAATTTCGAAAAATTTGTAAATAAATATGAAAAAAGCAACGGTTCCTTTGAAGAGCTTTCAAAGTTAAAACAAGCGTTCTATGAAAAAACAAACGCTGAACTCGTCCTATTAGATCGTAATGGCATTATTAAAGATGATAAAAATTATCATATTGAAATTGTTGATAAATTCAATAAAACATTTTTCATTCCATTGAATAATACGTTTACAATTTCCGAATATTCTTCGTTTATCAATTTAGGATTAAAAATTTCTGATTCAATCCGTATACAAGGAATCCCTAAAAACGATATGATTATTCCTGTTGCCATTACTACTGCGGATAATAGAACATGGCAAAATGATAATATCATTTCAGATTTAAAGCTATTTGGAATCCAACTTACAGATGTCAAAAAAAATATATATTCAAAAGATTTTAGTAATAATGTAAACACATTTGATGGCACTATAACGAAGTTGCACACTCCATCCACGAACGATATTCGCCTTGCAAATAAGGATACATTAATGCAAGGTATCCAACATTGGGAGCTTTCTGTTGCATTAGGGAAAACAAATACGAATGAAATGACAACATACACATTAGGCGGGGAAAACGATATTAAAAGTCAAATTTTTGTTAAACCCGTTATTTCAAATGGAGAAATAAAAGAATTTGCATTTGCAATGACATCATTGCAGCCCGTTGATGAGGCTATGCTTGTATTGAAAGACTATTATGTATATGCGTTAATTATCGTCTTTATTGTCATTATTTTATTATCGTTTTATTACTCAAAAATCATTGCAAATCCGCTTATTAAAATGAATCGTGTTACAAAAAAAATGGCAAACTTTGATTTCTCTGAAAAACTCCCTATATCAACAGAGGATGAAATAGGAAGTCTATCAAGTAGCATTAACTCTCTTTCTGTAAATTTAAAGGACCGAATTGATAAATTACATGTAGCAAATACAAAGCTACAACAAGATATTGAAAAAGAACGACAACTGGAAAAAACTAGAAAAGAATTTATTTCTGGTGTATCACATGAATTAAAAACGCCATTAAGTGTAATCCGAAGTTTCGCTGAAGGTATTAAAGATGGCGTAAGTAAAGACACTTCGTACTATACTGACGTTATTTTAGAAGAAACTGATAATATGAACCGCCTTATTGTCGAAATGCTAGAACTTGCAAAACTTGAGTCTGGCACATATAAATTAGAATTGGAAAACTTTTCGATAGGAGAATTAATTCAACAAGTATATTCAAAGCTATCATTTAGTATCGAAGAAAAAAATTTACAAGTAGAACTTGCATTTGATTCCACTATTTATGTACAAGCAAATCGAAATCGTATTGAACAAGTTGTCGTCAATTTATTAAGCAATGCGATTCGTTATACACCAGTTGGAGAACAAGTAAAAGTAACTGTCAGTGAGTATGAAGAAACAGTGAAAGTTGAAATTGAAAATAACGGTGCACCGATTCCCGAGGAGAGTTTAGATAAAATATGGGACCGCTTCTATCGAATAGATGCATCACGTAGCCGTCACACAGGCGGAACTGGTCTTGGACTATCCATCGTAAAAAATATCTTAGAATTGCATCATGCTAATTATGGCGTTTATAATAAAGAAAACGGCGTTGTCTTTTACTTTCATTTGCCAAAAGTGGAAGTAATCAAATAATTTGTCCGAATTTCACGAAAAGTTCACATGAAATTCACACGCTTCCTTTACAGTAAGAACTAGTTAATCCTTTCCTTTACACATATAAAAGAGGAGAGTGCGTGAAATGAAACAAGTTGGACAACCAATTCAAAATGAAAAACAATTAGAAAAAATCAAAGATATACTAATACAATCATCAAAACGTGATGCTTTATTATTCGTATTAGCTGTAAATTCAGGATTAAAAGTAAGTGAAATATTACAGTTAAAAGTTGGCGATGTTATCGATGAAAATGAGCATGTTCGTCATTCTATTTTGTTCTATAATGACAAAATGAAGAAGCATAAATGGTTCGCTGTAAATGAAGAATTGCAACATACAATTGAACAATACATGAAAGAACGAAAAGTATGGAAGCGCAATGAACCATTATTAAAATCTCAAAAAGGAACAAAATCTATCACGAGACAACATGCTTGGTACATTTTAAACAAAGCGGCAAAAGAAGTTGGTTTAGAAGGGATTAGCTCGCATACACTTCGCAAAACATGGGGATATTGTGCTTATAAATCTGGCGTAGATATTGCCTTTTTACAACACTTTTTTGATCATAGTACCCCATCCAAAACTTTAAAATACATCGGTATTGCTTAACAATACTTACTGTAAAAATCGTAAAAGAGGATAACTATTTTGAAAATAGTTATCCTCTTTTTATAGCAGTCATTTAAAAACCCTTTTCTTGTTTCTCTCCTCTTCTAGTGATACTCTAATAATAGGGGGGAGAAATATGAACACATTAACAATTGAATTACCTAAGGAAACATTAGAAAAGCTAGATTTATTGCAGCAAGCTTACAAAAAGAAAACAGGTGCTGTCGTTACCGAAAGTACCCTTATTCAATCTCTTATTTCAAGAGAATTTATTCAAGAAGTTACACCATTTGATTTACAGCAATACGTACAACAAAAAGAACAGCAATAGGTTTCTAATGACAGAAAAACTCTCACCTATCTTTAAAGTGAGAGTTTTTCTATCATTTAAAGCAAGTCATCTCAAGTATGCACAGCCAATCACCAATCTTAATTTTTATAAACCTTAAATTTTTTAAGATAAAATCTAGAAAACCATTGACAATGATAATGATAACCATTATCATTTATTAAGAAGCCAACAATTGATGAATCAACCAAACGCTCAGTAACATTGTTACCCCTCTTTTTTCATAAAGAAAAACCCTGTACATTCCCCCTGTTTGTGCAGGGTTTTTCTTTTTGGTTTGCTTATTAATAGATGAAACTCTTTTGTTGATATTTCACTTCATTCAAATAAATTTAGTTGTTCAGGCTTAGGTTCCCCGTACGTAATACCAAGCATATCCATGAGTTGTTTCGCATTATCTGCTGCATCTCCGCCAGAATTATTATTAAATAGAAGGTAAACTTCCTTTGTTTTTATTTTCAATTTTTCTATCCGCTCTACCCATTCTTTTAATTCTTGTTTATTATAGCGATATAAACAGCGAACAGCCCGCCAGTTCTCTCCCTTATCCAGCCACCCGTGTACATTGCGACCGTGAAATCGAACTAAGGTCATTTGTTCATGCGTTGATTCTAATACAATTGGAATAGAACCCATTCCCGCTTGCGGTTCATCACAAATTGTATGAATCCAACCTTCTTGTTTCATAAATTCCAACGTTTGATTATGAAATTGTGGATAAAACCAAGTCTGATTCCGAAACTCTAATGAACATGGGATATCTTTCATTTTTTCTTTCGTATAACGTAATAAATCTACATTTTTCTTTTGACAATCAAACCAAGGCGGATACTGAAATAATACCATTTTTAGCTTATTGGCTTTTTGAAGAGGAGTAATTGACTCTTTAAATGTGTGGAACATATCATCAATATTCGCAAACGGAATTTCTCCTCGCATATGACCTGTCATTCCTTGATAAGCCTTTACAATAAATGAAAAATTTGCTGGTGTTTCTAAAGCCCATTTCTCATAATTTCTTGCAGGCTGTATAGCATAAAAAGAACTATCTACTTCCACAATTGGAAAATACTCGCTATATGTTTGCAGCTTATGCTTCATTTCATATGCATCTTTATATAAAGAATCGTGATCCCCCCATCCTGTTAACCCAATAGAAATCATCCCAACACCATCCCCTATCTACCTTTAAATCTAAAAACATATTATAATATCTTGGGAAAAAATAAAATGAACACGTTGTTTCATCTATGAACAATTCATTATACGTTTACATTCTTTACAAATTCCATTGTATCTTATAACTTCTTATTAAACCTAGGTGATTTTTCTATGCACAGCCAGATACTCTCGTCCCCCCTAAAAGAAAGCGGTTTTCATTCTCGTTTTTTACTTATATATACAAAAAAATGTCCATCTTTACTTTTCTTTACCTTCGCTTAACGTTTATTTAATGCTGATTTTGTATAATTCATTATGAAAGAACTTATACGAAACGAGGGTGAATGCTGATGAAAGTGTTATCATCTGTCCGTTTTTGGATTATTCTCATGTCATGTATAACATTATGTTTTGCACTCTTTTTAATTGGAGAATACAATAAACCAAAAGCAGAATCAAATGACGATACCGTTCCTTATCACATCCTATATATAAACGAAAACCACATACCACTAACGCAATCTAGACAAAAAGAAAAAATTGTTCTAAAAGGAATGGTGATTACTGATGCCACTTCCTATAAACAACTAGAAACAATTGCGAAACAAATCAAAGAAAAATATGCAGATGCAAACCTCGACTCTATTGAACTAACAGTCCATAACAAAAATAATGGCCAATACGATGATCTTGCTTATGAACCAATTGCCAAAGGAAATATTGTCATCTCTTATACAACATTAACTAAAAGCGAGCGCAGTATGCATACAAATATAAATATTCAACTCAACAAGCACTCTTAATCTCGCAGAGTGCTTGTTTTTTTATCTCGCTATTCGTGGGCAGTATTACTCCCACCTCAAAATTCAGTGAAAGCATTCTCCAGCCTTAGCGGCTAGAATGTTCGTTGGGAGATAAGCTGCCGTAAAAGCCCGATTGGTGAGGGTTGGTGGGCGATCCCTCCACTCATTAAAGTTTCACTTTATGTATACGCACATTTTTTATAAATTAGTCAAGTATCCTAGGTCTTGTCCTGTAAAGATGAATATCATATAACGACAAATGATTTAAAGAGAAATAAATTCCATTAAGGAGGAACTATGTATGATGTATCCATATAATTATTCGTATAATTCTCAAAACGCGATGAGAAATTTAAAAAATTTAATTGGCACAAACGTAAGTGTTAATTTAGGAGGTCCAGAAAAAGGAGAGGGCACATTATTAAAAATTCAAAGTGATTTTTGTGTAGTACAAACTAACGATGGTGTTGTTTACTATCCGTTACATCATATTAATGGCTTTGCCGAGCAATATGAAGATGACTCTGAAGAATCAGATGATAATGAACAAAACAATAATCAAAATAACCAAAATGAAGACCCTATCATTGTAAGCGGAACTCGTTTTGGAAGTGTTATTAACCGGCTAAAAGGAGAAACGGTTCAATTGAACCAAGGTCCAAAGAAAATAGAAGGGACTGTTGTTGGCCGTACTAGAGATCATATTCTACTAGAGGTTGATGGTCAGGTTACGTATGTACCAGCGTTCCATGTTCAAAGTATGCGTTGGAACTATAATAACGACAATAATAATGATGACAATAACAATAACAACAACGAGAATAACAACAATGATAATAACAACGATGATAATGAAACACGTAACCAAGATCGTAAGAAAGATGATTGCAAAAGAAAGAAATGTAAACGACGCGAAAGACGTTGTGACTAAAGTAATAACGGTCCCTA
Organism: Bacillus sp. S10(2024); assembly: GCF_050473865.1. NCBI lineage: Bacteria > Bacillati > Bacillota > Bacilli > Caryophanales > Bacillaceae > Bacillus > Bacillus sp. S10(2024). Next base: position 2,061,923 of record NZ_JBFLUR010000002.1, read on the forward strand.
TACTAACAATTTAAAATACATGTAAATCCCAGGTTATTTTATAACCTGGGATTTACTCTCTAAAAGGATGAAAACCATTCTTTTATTTTATCCATCCAGTTCCCTTTTTGTTCTTTTCGCTTCATTTCTTCTTCAATGGTTTGTAACTGTTTTGTATACTCTGCTTCTGGTATAAGAGATAAATCGAAGTTTTTTTGAATTGGCTTTCCAATCGCTTTATTCATGATATCCCGAAACATCGTCGTCGTTATTTGGCTCCCAGCCGGCACAATATGTTCATTATCTGTTTTATCGTAACCAACCCAAATAGATGCAACTAATTCTGGTGTATAGCCAACAAACCATGAATCTTTTGATCCATTATTTGATTCATCCGCTAATTGTGTTGTGCCTGTTTTCCCAGCAGTCTCTGCATATTTAAGCTTCGCTTTTTTTCCAGTTCCTTTCTCTACAACTCCTTTTAATAAATATGTCATCTTTTGTGCCGTTTTTTCATCTGTAACACGAATTTCTTTTTTATACCATTTCCCTACTGTATTTCCTTCACCATCTTGAATTTCCCGAATCGCATGCGCCTCCATTTGGACACCATCATTTGCAAATGTTGCGTACGCTTGTGCCATAACAAGAGGAGACGTACCTTCACTCATTCCTCCTAATGCTAACGAATACGATTTGTCATTTTCTTGCAGTGGAATACCAAACCGCTCTAAAGACTTCAGCCCTTTTTCTAAACCAATTTGTTCTAATAGCCAAACAGCTGGTACATTATATGAATTAGCCATTGCCTCATACATCGTCACTTTACCATGATATACATTTCCACTATTCCTTGGTTTATATTCATTAATTTCAATCGGTTCATCTTTTAAGACATCATATACCTCATATCCTTGCTCTAATGCCGGTGTATACACTGCTAGCGGTTTTAACGTGGAACCTGGCTGACGCTTTAATTGCACTGCATGATTAAACTGTAAAAATTGATACGGCCCCCTCCCGCCTACAAGTGCTGGAATGCCGCCCGTTTTGGGATTCATAAGCACAACACCTGTTTGCATAATCTGATCAGAGGTACTCTTTGGAAAGTATTGATCATTATTCACAACAGCTTCTGTAGCCTCTTGCATTTTGGGATTTAATTCCGTGTAAATTTGATAACCGCCTGATAAAATTTCATTTTGTGTCAATTTATATTTATTCATTGCCTCTCGAACAATGTAATCAACATATTGAGAGTACTTTCCTTTATAGTTATCTTCAACACCTCTGTGAAGTGAAAGCCCTTCATCTTTTACCTTTTGATATTGCTTCTCTGCTATATAACCTTGTTCCTTCATTAATGAGAGAACAACATTTCTTCTTTCAATCGACTTATTAAAGTCTTTAAAAGGTGAGTACGTAGAAGGTGCTTTAATTAATCCCGCTAAAGTAGCAGCTTCCGGAATCGTCAAGTCCTTTACTTCCTTGTCAAAATACGTTTTTGTCGCCTTTTTAATTCCCCAAGCTCCTTCACCAAAATAAATTTGATTCAAATACATCTCTATAATTTCATCTTTTGTATATGTGCGTTCAATTTTCTTTGCAATAAAATACTCTTTAAATTTTCGTGAAAACGTCCTATCTTGTGTTAAAAATACGTTTTTAGCTAGCTGTTGTGTAATTGTACTTCCTCCAGCAACAACTTCTCCTGCTGTTATATTTTTAACAATCGCATGAAAAATTCCGCTATAATACACACCGCGATGCTCATAAAATTTTTTATCTTCTACTGCGACAACAGCCTCCACCATAACATTTGGAATGTCTTTTCGCTTAATTCCATCCGTTTTTGACGAAGACAACGTTGCTGCTACTTCCTTATTTGCATCATAAATAACTGTTGGCTGAGGCACTGCTTGCTTTAATGCAGAAATATCTTGGATTGTGATCATTATATTTACAAAGATAAACAAGGATAAGAAAACAAAGCCTATCGTTAACAATGCGATTCGTAATTTTTTTCTTTTTTTGAGCCACTCGCGTAGCCTTTGTAAATGAGTGCTGTTCAACTTCATTCATTCACTTCCTCTATCTTACTTTCAAATGTATATTTGTACGTTATACCTTTACAAATTTTCCATGATACCGCTATAATTCGTCAAGTATAAGCTCTCTTTATGAGTCATACTTTTTATAAGAAAAGGACATTCTATAGATGAGAACATTACTAAATTTTCATTAATATTGCTAATTTTTCAATATGTCTAATGTTAAGTTTTTGTAAACTTTTCGATAAAATGTTTTAAAAAACGACAGCTTTTTGATAGAATGAACTAGCCAATATGCTTTACATAACTATTTCTTTGGTGGGGGTAACAATATGGTTTTCAAATCTAAAAAAGATAAATTTTCAGAAATGTTAACGAATATTTCCGAAAATTTAAAAGAAGGCGCTCAATTTTTTGTGGAGTACAAGCTTAAAAACGCAAGTGATTTAAAAGAATTCTCCATGCGCATGAAAGAATATGAGTCAAAGGGCGACACATTTATTCATGAAATTATTATGGAATTAAACAAAGCGTTTATTACTCCAATTGAACGCGAAGACATTTTGCAACTTGCAATGAGTATGGATGATGTATTGGACGGGTTAGACCATAGTGCTGGTCTATTTGAAATGTACTCTATTACAGAAGCTGATGAGTACATGATTAAGTTCGTTGATGCAATTAACCAATGTGCAATTGAAATTGCATCATCTATTGAATTGATGTCTAATAAAAAGCTTCTCGATATTCGTACAAACGCAATAAAGATCAAAGATTACGAATCAAAATGTGATGATATTCGTAGACATGCGATTAAACATCTGTTCTCTCGTGAAAAAGATCCAATTAAGATTATTCAATACAAAGAAATTTACGAAGAACTTGAAGAAGTTGCTGATAGCTGTCAAAGCGTAGCAAATGTTTTAGAAACAATTATTATGAAGAACGCATAAGGAGTTTGATCATGGATACACTCTTGATTTTAACCGTTTTAGTTGTCATTTGTGCTTTAGCTTTCGACTTTATTAACGGGTTCCATGATACAGCAAATGCCATCGCAACAGCTGTTTCAACCAAAGCTCTAAAGCCAAGGCAAGCCATTCTTATGGCATCTATTATGAACTTTTTAGGTGCAATGACATTTACGGGTGTAGCAAAAACTATTACAAAAGATATTGTTGATCCATTTACATTACCAAATGGTAGTGTCGTTATTTTAGCAGCACTGCTTGCTGCTATTGCATGGAATTTAATTACTTGGTATTACGGAATTCCAAGTAGTTCATCTCATGCAATTATCGGCGCTATTGCTGGGGCAGCTATTGCTGCCGCTGGTGTACATTCATTAAATTATAAAGGTTTCATTAAAATCATTGAAGCTTTAATTACTTCACCAATTATTGCTTTCGTCATTGGTTACATTGTGTATAGTATTTTTAAAGTGTTCTTTAAAAACTTTAACCTGACGAAAACAAACAAAAATTTCCGTTTGTTACAAGTAGTAACAGCTGCATTACAAGCTTACACACATGGTACAAACGATGCTCAAAAAGCGATGGGTATTATCACAATGGCACTTATTGCAAATAATTATCACCCTTCAACAGATATTCCTTTTTGGGTCCAACTCGCGTGTGCGACTGCAATGGGTCTTGGTACTTCTATTGGAGGATGGAAAATTATTAAAACTGTCGGTGGACAAATTATGAAAATCCGCCCGGTAAATGGTGTAGCTGCTGACTTATCATCATCACTTGTTATTTTCGGTGCAACTTTCATTCATTTACCAGTAAGTACAACACACGTTATTTCATCTTCTATTTTAGGTGTTGGTGCTTCACATCGCGTAAAAGGTGTAAAATGGGGAACAGCAAAACGCATGTTAATTACATGGGTTATCACACTTCCTATTTCAGCTTCATTAGCTGCTTTATGCTATTACGTATTAAATCTTCTTTTCTAAAAAAAGGTCGTCTTCTACATAGAGAAGACGACCTTTTTGTGAACACACATCATTTTTATTCAAAACGTTGTATAATGAATAATGTATTTGCTGCAAAAGAGGAGATGTTACAGTTGGAATATATTATGCTATTACCTATTGGATTATTAGCAGGTACGATTGGAAGTCTAGTTGGTCTTGGTGGTGGAATCATTATCGTTCCTTTACTGATTGGCTTACACAGCCTTTCCCCACAATTAGCCGTCGGCACTTCAATTGTTACTGTTGTATTTACAGGTTTGGCTTCTACACTTACTTATATGAAGCATAAACGAGTAGATTACAAAAGTGGTCTTATTTTATTTATTGGAAGTGGGCCTGGGGGAATCATCGGATCATGGACAAATAAATTTTTAAATCAAGAATCATTTTCTTTATATTTTGGTGTCTTTCTTATTCTCGTATCGATTTTACTAATGCTACGTGATAAAATGAAACCCATTTCCGTTTCAAGCAGTTCTGTTATTAAACGTTCTTTTACAACTTCAGAAGGAGAAGTCATTACCTATCAGTTTCCACCTTTTCTTGCTATCATTATTTCATTTGGTGTAGGTTTTATTTCTGGCTTATTCGGGATTGGCGGAGGTGCCTTATTAGTTCCAGCAATGATGCTTCTTTTTGCTTTTCCAGCACAAATCGCCGTTGCTACATCCATGTTTATTGTTCTTTTATCCTCAATTGTAAATTCAGCAACTCACATTCACCTTGGTAACGTTAGCTGGCTCTATGCCCTTGTTTTAATTCCCGGTGCATGGATTGGCGGAAAATTGGGAGCTTATATTAATACAAAATTAAGTGGTAATGCCATTATCAATTTATTACGTATTACCTTAATTATTCTCGGCACACGCCTTATTATTAGTTCCATTTTATAACGCATTCTTTTTTAGAATGCGTTTCTTTATATACATGTATAAAAAAACACTCCTAAAATAATACATAAAACTGAACAGATACATAATAAAATAAGGTTAGAAACATGTAAATTCCCCAAAACAATCACTCCTATGTTTGTTGCATCTTCTTTACTTGATCCCGCTCTAACGTACTGTAAGACCCCTACTGAAATAGGTAAAAATGAAACTTCCATAAGAGCTTAATTGGTTCAACTAATGAAAAATTCCTATTTACTTTATCATACCGAAAAAACACAACATATACATTTACAATGCCCTAACAATATAAAAATGAGTGTTACAAATCCAATGTAATTATTACATTATATATACAATCTTATTTTTTTATATTGATAAATATATTCCTTTTAATTTTTCTCCATAAAAGTCGCGGCTATGTAAAGGCCGTGATTCGCTTTCCCCTTTTGTTTTAAATCTTGCATACGATAGGAAAATATCTTGACAGTTTCTATGTGCGGCCTGTTGCTCTCGCTCCCTTAAAAAGAGAGGAGGTTTTATATCGTTTTTTACTTGTAAATATAAAACAATCCAATACATGCTTCTTTCACAAATGAAAAGCAGCATGTATTGGATTGTTAAAATTATAATTAGTGTACAAGTGACCATCCCATAAAATCTTCATGAACTTGTCTTGCCCGTTTATCATTTCGATCATATAATTCTGCATAACTATTAGTTTCTTCATCATAAGCCATCGTATAAATGATTTGTCCATCTATTTCAACTGATAGAACAACTCCGCCCTTCATTTCTTCTACATGTATCACTGCATCAGCTGAAATTCTCACATCAGCCATTTTTTCATCTAACATGGTATGCCCCCTAAAAAATATTCCTTTCTAGTACCGTTCTTACACATACACACTAAACAGTATACTACTGTAATACGGTATCTTACGTCAATATAATTAATGGACTTTATGTAAGTAAATATCTTTTCTACTAAATATAAAACAAGATGTCTATTAGCAGGACCTTTCTCTTTCTCTTTTTGTTTTTATTCCTTGCACATGGAAGAAAAAAGACCTGACCGCTTCTACGTATAACCAGTTACTCTCACCCAGCTTAAAAGAAAAGAGTTTTTATGTCTTTTTTCAAAATAGATTTATATATACAGTCGCCTCTATCTCTTTCAAGTATAGTCTTAAGTAAATAATTCCTCTATAATGAGATTAAATGCAAAATATAAAGAGGTGCTTACAGTGATTTTACATAAAGGAGAAGTATTATTTCGCCAAGGAGAGGAAGGCCCTCTATATTTTATAAAAAGCGGTCTATTAAAAGTCGTTCGTGTCCAAGAAGATGGCACACCTTTTCTATTCAACATTATTGTTCCAGGTGAAACAATTCCTCATCACTCATTAATCTCACCGAAAGAATATCATGGTACTGCAATCGCTTTAATTAAAACAGAAGTAACACCCATTACATGCAACACATGGTATGAACAATTACAAACAACCCCTGAATCTTATGCCAAGATCGCCCTCCAGCTGCAAACAAAATTACGCATGATGCAGCAACGTATCGACCAGCTTACAACCGTCTCACCAAAAGAACGCCTTTATCGTTTACAAGACTGGTTCGCAACCTATTTGGGAGATATCCCTATTTATGAAATTTTAACGCAAACGGAAATTGGGCAATTAATTGGCATTCGCCGTGAAACCGTAAATCGTCTCATTCGTGAACAAACAAAAAACGAGGTGAACTAACACCTCGTTTTCCTAATTACTGTAAGCTTGCTGCTGGTCCGAAAAATTCAAAGTGAATATGCTCTGATGAAACGCCCCATTCTGTCAAAGCTGCATGAATCTGCTTCATAAATGGTACTGGTCCGCAAAAATAGAAATCTGCTTCAGTAGAAGGAATAATAGTTTGTAGCCACGCTAAATCAATAAATCCTTCTTTATCATAATTTTTTATTTTCTTATCTTGCTCAGTCGGTGCAGAGTAACAAGTATATGCTTTTACCTGTTCATGTTCTTTTGCTATATTTGCAATATACTCTTTCATTGCGTGTACATCGCTGTTTAATGCACCGTGAATAAAGTATACATTTCGGTTTGGCGATTGCTGAATTAATGTATTTAACATACTCATCATCGGTGTAATTCCTACACCACCACTAATTAACACAACTGGTAATTGTGAATCCATATTAAGTACAAAATCTCCTGCTGGTGCACTTAATGGTAAAACATCTCCTTCTTTTACATGATCATGTAAATAATTAGATATTACTCCCTCTGATCCCTCCATACCTTTCTCACGTTTTACACTAATACGATAATAATCTTTTCCAGGGGCATCGGATAAACTGTACTGACGGTTATGTGTATAAGTTTCTCCTTCAATGTTTAGCTGTACGCTTACATACTGCCCTGGCATATATGAAGATAGTGATCCTTTATCTTCTGGCTTTAAATAAAAGGATGTAATCACATCACTCTCTTTCTCTTTTTTCACAACGATAAAGTTGCGGAAATCTTTCCAACCACCCGCTTTTGCTGCCGCTTCTTCATACATCTCTGCTTCTATACTAATAAACGCATCAGCAATTACACCATAAGCCTCTCCCCAAGCATCTAATACTTCTTGCGGTGCATGAGCTACCTCTTTAATTGCTTGCAATAAGCATGTTCCAACAATCGGATAGTGTTCAGCTTTAATACCTAAGCTGCGATGCTTGTGCCCTATTTGTTTTACAACTGGAATAATCACTGCTAAATTATCAATATAATTAGCAGCTGCATATACTGCATTTGCTAATGCTTGTTGCTGTCTTCCTTTTTTTTGATTTGTATGGTTAAAAATATTTAATAGTTCAGGATGCTTAGCAAACATAATTTGATAAAAACGTGTTGTAATCTCCACACCTTTTTCTTGTAATAACGGTACAGTTGATTTTACGATTTCAATTGTTTTTGCACTTAACATTCTATTCACTCCTCTATTTCTTTATCTACTTCCATTGTATAGCATACCCAAAATAGAGGTTGTGATTTTAATCACTATAAACATGATGGTTTTGTGAAAAACATCATAAAATAAAACTTTCCCCCGATATCATGACATTTCCAGCGACATGACTCATCTATCTTTTGTTAGATTTCCTGTATATTAAATCCATAATAAAAAGACATACTACGTATGTCTTTTTATGGCGCTTGTAATACCTGTTCAATTACCTTCACATCTTTTCCATTTCCAAACTCTGTATAGCCCCAAATGTTCGTTTCACCTGTATATTTATTTACAATAATATCGAGATCATGATATACACGATGTGCATAAACGATATATTCGATATTCCGAGTAGTTACTCCCTTTTTCAAAACTTCATAACTTCGCTTCACATCTCGTTTTATTTGATTGTTTTTTACTTTCTTCTCAAAGCTTTTTAAAGTATTCTCCTGTTCTTGAAACCATTTCATGAAACGCTCCCAATCTCCATCCGTATACTTTTCTGCTTTTCCGTAATTTAAAAAGTCATTGTAGCTTGCATGTGTGTTACTGATAAATTGTCGTACTTCTTTCGTCTCATCCACACCTTCTACTTTTGGTATCGTTGCTACTCCAACTGGCTTACTTGCATAGTGTATAAAAAATTTGCTTAAGCCGTAACTAGCGATTCCCATAACAAGAAGAATTCCAAGTATACTCCAGATTTTTTTCATACACCCTACCTCTTTTCTTTATATAAATATTACATTTGTTTCTAAAAAGAGTAATATTTGTAATATTCTATAAAAAAATGAGGATTCCTGTATAAATTGTTCTTACCATTTCGACAGTGTTTTTCTACAAATTACGAGTAGGAACTTGATCTTGTAAAACAGGATTTGCTTGATAGGAAGCATATCCAAGAACTGCAAATAATCTAACGCTATTTTAATTTAGACAACAGAAAAACATCCACTGCTGCAATAATTCCCCATAATCCTTTTGTATTTTGTTTCATATTCCTCTCCTTACCGATAATTTTTTTCTTCTTATTATGTCATATTTTTTTAGTTTATTGGAAAACTACCGTTTATTTCCTCCATTTTTAGCCAATACTATCAATGCAAGGAGGTGAAAACGGTGACATTGCAATCTGTTATGATCGGTGCCTTATCTTTTCTAGCTTCTATGTTAATTTTTTATACAGTTGGACATGTATTACTGTTAGATTGGCTACCCGACAATATTTTTATTAGCTCCATTATCCTTTCTGCACTTATTATCGCTTATTTTATTACGCGAAAATCCATGAGTGAGCCTTCAACAAAAACAAAATAAAAGAGTGATGATATCTTATCACTCTTTTTCTCATTTCCTATGAATAACCATTATCTTTCGAATTGCATCTTCTCTCCATATTCTTTCACTATTTCAATAATATTTTGAAAAGCACCAATCTCTTCTTTTTTATAATTCAATACTTTTAGGTTATATTGATCATAATACGCTTCTAACATTTTTAATTGAGATGATGATATACCGCTAACAGGAACAACAAAGCTCACTTCATATTGTTTATATCCTTCTTTCACTAACTCACCTTGTACTTGTTCACTGTTTTCTTTATTGATTATCTTTTGTACTTTCGAAGGAATTTCTAATTGAAAATAATATTTTTTTTCTTTTTCCAGCTTTTTATATAATGCATCTGAAATCGTATAAAATACTGTATAATACACTGTATTTTCCTTTGTTTTAATGTGAAAACGAGTAATTTGTAAATCCTTTTTAGTAATTTTAGTTATAGCTGATTGTTGTTCGGCATCATTTTGTATTAAAGGTGCTGATGGAAATAAAGAAAGCAGTTTTTCTGTGTCCACTTTTGATAGAAGATAAAAATTTTTTGTATCTGTTTCCTTTTGTAACCACCCTGTTCTCGCTTCTGTACGAAGCCAAGCTTTATATTTCTCTTCTTGTCCATTTTTCTTAATTGTAATTACATATTCGGGTTCACCTAATTCACCGATTACGTTTTGTTTCTCTGCTTTACTAATTATATTAGCCGCTATTTTGGCTTCTTCACCCTTCAATGTTGTTTCTGGTTTCCCTGCTAGAGATACAATTACTTGTACACCCTCTTCCATCATACGCCCCGCTTCTTTTGTTATTTTTTCACCTTGTTCTATTTTCTTATCTACTTGATTACATGCCACTAATAAAAAAAGAAAGAACATGAATAACCATTTTTTTCGCATAGCTCTCATCCTCATTCCTCAAAATAAGAAAAACTTATTGTACTCGAAAGAAAACAAAATCAACCTACAAAATTAAATTCGATATAATATACATGAAAAGGAGGTTATAACATGCCGATAAATTTTCATAGTTCAAACAACAAATATACGTATACGAATCGTCAAGCAACGGATTCATGGACACGTATGGTACAAAATATTGTAGATGTCAAAGAAAAAAGAGTGATTGATATTGGATGCGGCGGTGGTATTTATACGAAACAACTCGCTATGATGGGTGCAGCTGAAGTAATTGGTGTTGATTTTTCAAATCAGATGATTCAAGCTGCCAAAGAAAACTGTACTCATATTTCAAATGCTTCCTTTACACAAGGTGACGCTTATAACATTCCTTTCGCAGATGAAACATTTGATATTGTTCTATCACGAGCGGTCATTCATCATCTAGATCATATTCCGAAGTTTCTTCAAGAAGCATATCGTATTTTAAAACGAAACGGTATCCTTATTCTCCAAGACCGGACAATTGAAGACTGCACGATTCCAGGAAGTCCGGAACATATTCGCGGCTATTTCTTTTCTTGCTATCCAAAATTAATTCATATAGAAGCAAAACGAAGACCGGAAACAAATCAAATCCTACATTTGTTACATGATAACGGCTTTCATACAAATCCGACTCAAAATTTTTGGGAAGTTCGTAAAATTCACTCTTCAATTAAAGATTTACTTCAAGACTTATCACCGCGTACAGGCCGCTCTATTCTCCATGAATTATCAGACAATGAGCTTTCTGAGTTATTACAACATATTCACTCTAAGCTTTACGAGAAATCTCCTATTATAGAGCAAGATCGTTGGACAATTTGGACAGCTGAGAAAGAGTAACAAGCCTCACATCACGTGAGGCTTGTTACTCTTTCATAACCTTGTTCGGCAACACTCTTGATATCCACCATTTCTTGCCTGTGCACTGCCACACTTCGAACATACTAAAAATCTGGATTGATTTGCAAACAAACTACCTTTATCAAAAAGTAACACTCCTGCCTGCTTAAGCGAACGAGAATAATATAACCATATAAAACCACAAATTGCAGTAATACACAACAATACACCCATTACAAGCATTTTCGTCACCTCTGCTTCGTTTGTTCTTTCCAGCAAGTGGATAATTACATTATTCTCTATAATAAATAATAAATCCTCCTTTTCTTCATAAAATAAAGTGAAACTTCACTTAGAGCGAAATTAAAGTAAATGTATGAGAAACAAAAATTTTATAATTCTTATAAAAGATTTACGGTTTTTTAATAAAATTAAACGTTGTCCTGCTAATATAATAAAAATACTAATATATGAAAAGGAGTGACAACATGTTTACCTTTCTTACGTATATCCCTTTTCTCATTTCTATAACCCTTTCTTCACTTTTCCCTGCTCCAGAATCCCCTGAAATACCTGTACAAATCATTGGATTAAACGATTTACACGGACAAATCAACTCAACTACACCGCTGCATGGTAAGCCCGCCGGTCGCGCTGACTACATAGCCTCTTATATCAACGCCTATAAACAACAATTTCCACATACCTTGCTTGTCCATACTGGTGATATGATTGGCGGAAGCCCCCCCATTTCGGCTCTCTTTCAAGATGAGCCAACAATAGAATTTTTAAATATGCTACAATTTGACGTTGGAACAATTGGTAATCATGAGTTTGATGAAGGAGTAGAAGAGCTAAAACGACTAATTGATGGTGGCTTTCATCCAAAAACCGGTATGTTTCCAGGTAGTTCTTTCCCTTATGTTTGTGCAAATGTACTAAATGCTAACACAAATAAACCTCTATTCCCACCATATGTAATAAAATGGATTGATGGCATTCCTATTGCTTTTATCGGCGTCGTTACAAAGGAAACACCTTTTCTTACGATGCAAGGTGATATGTCGGCAGTCACTTTTATAGATGAAGCTACTGCTGTTCAAACGTATGTACGAGAATTACAGCAAAAAGGCATCCATGCTATTATCGTTCTTGCTCATCTAGATGGTAAGACAACAGACAGAATTACATACGGGCCACTTGCTGATCTAGCCAGTAAACTTGATGATGATGTAGATATACTATTTGGTGGACATAATCATTCTTATATGAATGGATTTGTCAATGGAAAACTACTTGTTGAAGCGTATTCTTATGGAAAGGCTTTTGCAAATGTGCAGCTCACACTTAATCGCAAAACGAAAGATATTACAAGAAAAACAGCGAAGATTATTCCCACTTATCATGATCAAATACAGCCTAATCTAATCGTTCAAACATGGCTCCAAAGCTATCAAACAAAAGTAGCCCCCTTAACCGAGCAAATACTTGGAAAAAGTATACACGAGGTCACACGAGATCAAAATAAAAACGGAGAAGCAGATCTTGGTGCCCTTATTGCTGTATCTCAGCGTCAAGCTATGCAAACTGACATTGCATTTGTCAATCCCGGCACTATACGCCATAATTTACCGGCCGGTTTCATCACATGGGAAAATACATTTCTCATTCAACCTTTTGAAAATAAACTCATTAAGATGGAGTTAACTGGTAAAGAAATTCAAAGTGTTCTGCACGAACAATGGGATGATGAAGTACGGATGTTACAAGTATCTGGAATTTGTTATACATGGGAAAAAAATGAGGTGAAATCAATCTCACTAGAAAATGGTGAGCCACTCCAAGATGATACAACATACTCTGTCGTAGTAAATTCTTTTCTAGCAAATGGAGGAGATAAGTTTACAATTTTTCAAAAAGGACGAAATCGTGTTGAGGGCCCAACAGATCAAGAAGCATTCGCAAATTTCATTCGTTCTACTCCCTCTTTAGAAAATATTCGAGTGAATCATATTCAAAAAATACAGTGAATACTTACAAAAAAAAGGCTTCTTTACGGCCTTTTTAATTTGTAAGCTGATGACGAAACGCATAAATAACAGCTTGTGTTCGATCACTTACATGTAATTTATTTAAAATATTACTTACATGCGTCTTCACTGTTTTTAAAGCAATAAATAGTTCATCAGCAATTTCCTGATTACTCTTTCCTTGTGCAATTAATAGTAAAATTTCAAACTCTCGCTCTGTTAACTCTTCATGCAGCGGCTGTTCCTTTTTTTGTCGCATACGTGACATCATTTTTCCGGTAACTTTCGGTTCGAGTACTATTTCTCCATCAAATGTCGCCCGAACTGCATCTGCTATATCACTCGCTCTAGACGTTTTTAACAAATAACTAGTTGCACCAGCTTCAATGACCGGATATAACTTTTCATCGTCTAAGAAACTTGTCACAACAACAATTTTTGCTTCCGGCCATTCTTGAATAATTGCTCTCGTTGCCTCAACACCGTCCATTTCATCCATTACAAGATCCATTAAAATAATGTCTGGTTTTAGTAATAGTGCTAATTCCGAACCTTTTCTTCCATTTTCTGCTTCTCCTACAACTTCAATGTCCGGCTGAGTCGATAAATACGCTGATACACCCATACGAACCATTTCATGATCATCAACAAGTAATACTTTAATCATCTTGTTCCTCCCCTCTTTCTAAAAGAATCGGCACTTTCACCTCAATTTGCGTTCCTTTATTTGGAAAGCTTAATACCTTTAAAGTTCCGCCAATTTCATGAACGCGCTCTTGCATAGAGCGAAGACCATATGACCCTGCTTTGTTCACTCCTACTTCAAAGCCTACACCATCATCAATAATTTTTAAAATTGCATATTCATCAATTTGGCGCAACCTCACTTCTGTTTTCTTTGCTTTTGCATGCCGCAATGTATTGGACAGTGCTTCTTGTACAATACGGAATAAGTGGTCTTCTACACCTTTTTTCAATTGAATTGGCTCAATCAACCATTCAATCTTCATATGTTGTTTTCGTGAAAGTTCTGTTAATAATTCTTCAATGCCTTCCGTTAACTTTTTACCTTCTAATTGGACGGGACGTAAATGAAGAAGCAGCGCTCTCATTTCTGATTGAGCATTTACAACCATATTTTCAACAAGTTTTAATTGCTTTTGAGTACCCTCTGGTATATGAGCAGTTTGCTCATTAATTGCTGACATCATCATCGACATCGCAAAGAGCTGTTGACTGACAGAATCATGAAGTTCCCTCGCTAAACGATGCCGTTCCTCTGAAATAGCCTGTTGTCGCATTTCTTCATTCCAATGCGCTCGTTCATTCGTTACTTTTTGAAATAATCCTGCTTGCTCTTCTAAACGTCTAGCAAGCGCAATTACCTTCCGTTCTACTTCATGAAATTCATCTTCTGCTGTAAACGAAGCATCTCTTGGAAAATTCCCTCTTTCTACTTCAAATAGAAAAGTCGTTAACCCTTGAATTCGCTGCTGCATATAATACCCAATCGCATATCCAACAATTCCACCTATGAGAAGACTCGTACAGATAATAAACAAGCTAACAGGAACAGAAGCAATAGATTCTTTCCATAATAAATCATACACATTTTGCTGGCTTTTCCATACATAAACGATAGTACAAATAAGTGCAATACTAATAGAAGATAATATTGAGTAACGGATATACATCCATGAAATGTTCTTCTGTTTTTTCATTATACTTTCCTCACTTCCGTATCGCCTACGATAAGCGAAGAAATAATTTTAATACGGCGAGGAGCTTCTTTATACTGTTCCGTTCTAAACTTCACATTACGATTAAAGCCTGTTTCTTCATGCGATGGAAGCAATATTCTCCCAACAATAACAGAATGATTCAAGGACAATTCAATATCGTATGGAACATACAAACGAATATTACCAATCACACCACGAATGACAATGACAGTTTCGCCTTCTGGAATCATGGCTGTTGTTAAATCAATTTCAATATCTCCGATTCCATATTGAATATTCACATCTTCTAACTCATAAATATGATCCATTATTCGTACGTTACCAACCATAATATTCTTTATATACGGCTCTGTTCGATAGATTGGTTTTTCTTCATTTATATATTCTTTTTCCTTAATTTCAACCTGTACCGCATTTGACTTTTGCTGGCCTTGTATCAGCTGGTAGCCAATGAAAGCTAAACAAGCAAATAAAACAAGCACGAAAGCTGCTGATGAAAATAGGAAAAATAAGAAAACAAGTCCCCCAACAAATAAACACACATTCCCTCTCACATATCGATTCTTTTTTCGATAATGCCTTCCAAACATAATCATAACAAAGGCAAAAATAAGAGCACCAGGCTCAAAATGTCCAAGAATCATATCGAGAAAAAGACCGAATCCAAATATGACGAGGAGCATCCCTAATAATTGTGTTTTCGAAAATTGTTTCTTCATTGCAGCTCCCCCTTCTTTATTATATATACATAGAAGAAAAAGGCATTGTATTCCAACACCTTTTCTTCTATCACTATATCATAAGCTCATTTTATAATATACTACAATTATTTTATTACCTATTTGTCTAAAGATACTTCTTTTTTTCCTTTCATTTCGCGTTCAAGCTTTGCAATTTTCATATCAAATGTGTCACGTTCATAACCTTCATTTATGCGAAGCTCTAAATCACGAATGTGATTTTCAATTTCTTCGAAGCGTAAAAATGGATTATTTTCATCCATCTTATGAAGAGCCGTATTCATACGGCGGTTTGCATGTGCCATATTTTCACGTGCCATTAATTCCATACGTTTTGCATTCATTTCTTTTAATTTATTTTTCATTTCAGATAGACGACGTTCTAGCTCATCTATTTGTTCTACAACCCCTTCATACATTTTTTCTAAGCGAGCAACTTGCCCTTCGTAGTATGCTACTTCTTCTAATGCACGTTCATGTAGTTGCATTTCTCCTGCTTCCCTTGCAATTACAGCTTGTTTGGATCTCTTGTTTACGAAATAACGCGCCCCTTCAAGCTCATGAGCAAAATTAGATTTTAATGTTTTGTGACGCTCAATTAATTTTTCAATTTTTGTTACCTCGCGCTCACTATTACGTAAATATTGATTTAACATCGCAATTGGATTTTTTCTTTCTTTCTCGTCTAATACATTATGAAAATCTGCAAGTACTGCATCTCGTACACGTCCGAATAATGATTGTTTCATTTTTAATCTTCCTCTCTTCTACTCTATTATTTTTTATTTCATATTAGTTATTTTTCATTAATTTGTTCCACTCATCTTCAAAATTGTTATACGGCTCCGAGCTATCTGAAGCAGCATCTACTACATGTTTCTCTTTTTTCCATTCACGGTATCCATAATATAGAACGACTAATGCCACAATACCGATTAATGCTGGGGAATGGGACAGGGCAATTGACAAGCCGATTAAACCGACAATACCCCAAGCTAGTTTTCCAAAAAATGATTGTGCTCGCACAAATGATTTATAGCTCCAATACACAATCCCTGCTCCAATCGCTAATCCTACAATACCAGCAAGACTTCCAAGAGCAATTAAAGCCAAAATACCGGCTGCCATAAACGCTAAAAATTGTTTCATCTTGTGCTTGCCTCCCTTCGTTTTGATACTCTTATCTTACCTATCTTTTCATTTTTCTATAACGAGCTTAAGAACCGTTTTTCTCTCAGACTTAAGTCCTATTTATTATCAGACCTATTTTTAAAGTAAGATGAAATCAGTCGTTATATCTAAACCAAAAGAGGATGCCTACTATAAGACATCCTCTTCTGATTATTATGCTATTTTTTGATATTCCTTTTTCTCAGGCGAAAGACGCGGAAAATTAATGACAATTGAGATAATACCGCAGACAGCAACTAACATTGGATAAAATGAGTATGGTAATAATTCAATTGGTGAAAGTGAAGCAAATCCTGCCGCCGTTAACATTTGTGCACCGTATGGGATTAATCCTTGCACACTACAAGAGAATAAATCTAACAAGCTCGCCGATTTTTTCGGATCAATATTATATTGATCTGCAACATTCTTTGCTAGTGGACCTGTAAAAATAATAGAAATTGTATTATTTGCTGTGCACATATTTGTCATACTTACAAGACCAGCAATTCCGAATTCTGCACCTTTTTTTGAACGAATATTACGTGTTAGCACATTCATTAAATAATGAATGCCGCCGTTATATTGAATAATTCCAACCATTCCACCGATTAAAATCGCTAATAATACCATTTCCATCATACCATTAATTCCTACTGTGACACTTTTAAAGAAACTTGCTAATGTGTAGCTTCCATCTACCATGCCAATAATACCAGCTAACACTGTTCCTCCTGATAATACAACTAGTACGTTACATCCAAGCAGCGCTGTAATTAACACCCCTGCATACGGTAAAATTTTCACCCAATTAAACGCATGTGCTGTCATATTTGTATGAGTGCCTAACGTAAGAACGACTAACAGTACACTCGTAACAATAGCAGCTGGTAATACAATTAAGAAATTTGTTTTAAATTTATCTTTCATTTCCGTTCCTTGTGTACGTACAGCTGCAATTGTCGTATCTGAAATAAAAGATAAATTGTCGCCAAACATTGCACCACCAACAACTGTTGCCATAGCAAGCGCCATAGAAATATCCGTGTGTCCACTAATCCCTACTGCAATTGGCCCTAATGCTGCAATCGTGCCCATTGATGTTCCCATTGCTAATGAAATAAATGCACCAATAATAAACAGTCCAGCAATTAAGAAACCTGGTGGCAAAATAGAAAGAGCTAAGTTTACCGTTGCTTCAACAGCGCCCATACCTTTTGCAGTTTCAGAAAATGCACCTGCTAACACAAAGATCAATACCATAATCATGATATCTGGATTTCCAGCCCCTTTAGCAAAGCGTTCAACCTTTGTAGTAAAGTTTTCTTTCCTGTTCATTACTAATGCAGCCGCAACTGCAATTAAAATAGCAACCAAAATTGGTAATTTATAAAAATCCCCTGTAATTACACCAGAACCAATAAATAATGCTAAAAATATGCCAAGTGGTAATAATGCCAATGCATTTCCTTTTGTTTGTTCCAAAGTTATACCCTCTCCTATTTCTAAACCTATCCTTCACAAGAGCGAAAAAGACCTCTTCTGAAGAGAAGAGGTCTTATATATCATATAAGAAACACTCTTCTCATCTATCAAGCATACCGCTTGCTGGATTTGGCACAGCACTCTATTATGAGTCCGCTGCCGAGGCATCTTAGGGCCAGTCCCTCCGCCTCTCTTGATAAGAAGGTTTCATATTATATTTTTGTGTAAATCAATCTTTTTCTACTTTAATCGTTGCAGGAGAAAATGTCAAATATTATTTCTATCAAAATAGTTGGTATTTTTTTGATATTATAGAAACAGAAAATAAAGTAACAAATATCAGCAACAATCTTTTATTTTTTGAATTTCTGTTTCTAAAATCGAAAACCATAAAAATTCTTTTTCTTCAATTTTTTTCATAATCCACTTTGCTGTATTCCAAGCTAAATTATACTCCTCTTTTGAAATGTCTCCGTCCATATATGCTTTTTCTAACTCATCTTCATCTAATAAATACATTTTCTCATTTGCTAACATGACAACATCTAAATATAAATCATCGAAATAAGGCAGTCCTCTTTCATCCATTTTATACTCTTTTGCAACATCAATATAATATTGAACAAGCTCTTTTTTCTCATTCAGCATCGCTGTAATGGCAAAATTTTTTCCATTTATGAAATATTGGATCCAAGTATAACCATTTTGCGCAATACAAATCTTCCGATTATTATACTGTTTATAACTAGGCTCTCTCACTTGCTTTATAAGTAATATACCTAACATACCGTCCTGTACATCTTTTACCGCATACGTTTTATCAATTAGCCGTTTCCATGATGAGCCATCTCCATATTTACGTTTCATCCTCATTACTCCTTATTCCATATAGAAATTCATTTAAATTTTTTTCATATAAGTCGCTGCTACGTAAAACAAAACATGATCTGCACTTGCATTCTCTCTTTACTTTAATTATTACACGTGGCAGAAACGGACTTGAACGCTCCTTAATTCGTATGTATATAGAAAAAAGACCTTCACGTGCACCGTGAAGGCCCTTCTATCATTTAAGCTACTTGCTTCTCTGAAATCTCTTTCAAATAAGCTTGTCCTTTTTCTGCGTCATACTGTCCTTCCCATTTAGACATAACAACTGCAGCTAATGAGTTACCTACTACGTTTACTGCAGTACGTGCCATATCTAAAATACGGTCAATACCAGCGATAAACGCTAAACCTTCAGATGGAATACCTACTGTATGAAGCGTTGCTAATAATACAACGAATGATACGCCCGGTACACCAGCAATCCCTTTTGAAGTAACCATTAAGACAAGAAGTAATGTAACCTGTTGTGTAATCGATAAATCAATACCATACATTTGCGCTAAGAAAATCGCTGCAATTGCTTGATATAACGTTGAACCATCTAAGTTAAATGAATAACCAGTTGGAATAACGAAAGATGTGATTGCTTTCGGGCATCCGAAACGCTCCATCTTTTCCATAATCTTTGGTAGAACCGTCTCTGAGCTTGCTGTAGAATATGCTAAAATAAGCTCGTCTTTTAAAATCTTAAAGAATTGGAAAATATTAATTCCAAATAACTTTGCCGTAAGACCTAATACAACAACAACAAAGAAAATCATTGATCCATAAACTACAATAACTAATTTACCTAATGGAACTAATGACGCTACACCAAACTTAGAAACCGTTACGCCAATTAACGCAAACACACCAAACGGCGCAAACTTCATTACTTGGTTTGTTACATAAAACATTGCATCGGCCACACCTTGGAAGAAATTCAGAACTGGTCTTCCTCTTTCTCCAATTGCCGCTACCCCTAAACCAAATAATACAGAGAAGAAAATAATTGCAAGCATATCACCTTTTGCTAACGAGTCCATAATATTCGTTGGAACGATATTTACGAACGTATCTGCAAATGAATGACTCTGTACTTGCTCTGTTGTAGCTGTATACTTAGAAATATCTGATTTCTGTAAGTTTGACATATCCACGCCTTTTCCTGGCTGGAATATGTTTGCTACTAATAAACCAACAACAATCGCAATCGTTGTAATAATCTCAAAATAAATAATTGTTTTTCCACCTAAACGTCCAAGCTTTTTCACATCTCCAACGCCGGCAACACCAACAACAATACTTGCTACTACAATTGGTACAACAATCATTTTAATTAAACGAATAAAAATATCACCAATCGGTTGTAGAAACTTTGCAACCTCTGGATTCCCATAAAAGATTGCTCCTACCAAAATACCGAGAGCAAGACCTATTAAAATTTGCCATGCAAGTCCAATTCTTTTCATACTTGCTGCAACCCCCTTCTTAGATGTTTTTCATTTTCATAATTCTATTTTTCTATAAAATATGAAAATAGAAGTATTAAATATTGTTCGACTATTCAATACTTTCTTCCCCTCCTAAAATGATAAGACAAAAATAGAAATCTGACAACTAAATAAGTTTACCAGTATGCAAATATTTTTGTTGACAAGAATAAAATAATGTTAGGAAACCTCACATGAGAACGATTCCTTATTGATTATTTCTTGCAGTGCATCCGTTTACCATGATAAAATAATTCATGTCATAGAAGCGAACAATTAAGAGATAAAATTCTTCTAATTTTCGCCATTTAATAACAATTCCTTAAATGTTTTTTTACATTATCATTACAACAATAGACATTTTTCTATTTTGTATGATTATATAGAACATAGGGAAAGGAGATAGGCAGATGAACAAAAAAATAACAGCGTTTAGTTTATTGACAGCCGGTACTATTCTCGTTTCTCCCGTGCTTTCACCAGTGTATGCGGAGACGAGTCAAGATAAATTATCTAATATTCAATCACAACTAGACGGTAAGCAACAAGAATTACATATGAAAGTAGAAGAAAAACAAAAAATAGAAAAAGAGATTCAAGATTTACAGAAAAAAATCGATGAATTAACTGCTTCTATTAATAAAAATGAGGCAGATTTAAAAGCAACAAAAACGGAAATTGAAAAAACACAAGCAAGTATCACAGAGAAAAAAAAGCATATTGAAGAATTACAAAAGCAAATCAATTCGCGCCAAGAATTAATTAAACAAAGATTACAATCTATGCAAGAAAAACCCCGTACAAATTTAATTACTGAGGTATTAATTAATACGAATAATATCGCAGAACTTTTAGAAAATGTGTATTCTGTTAGTTTAATTTTAAATAGTGATACAGAGATCGTAAAACAACAAACACATGACCAGGATACCGTTAAAAAAGAAAAAGAAGCGGTTGAGAAAAAAGAACAACAACTAAAAGAAGCAGAACAAACGTTACAGAAGCAACAGCAAGAGCTTCAAGCAAATCAACAACAGCAACAAACACTAATTGCTGACTTACATGCAAAAGTTTCAAAAATAGATTCTGAGATGGAAAGCTTAGAAGAATCAAAAGGTATTTTAGAAAATCAGCGGAAAGCTGTCCAAAATGCAATTGAAGAAGAAAAGCGAGCTGAAGACGCTAAAAAAGCAACTGAAGCGAAAAAGGATGAAGGACAACAGCAACAAACTGCTCCTTCATCTCAAACTGCCCCTGCGTCTCAAGGAGAAAGTACTGGCGGTTTCATTAAACCAGCAGCAGGTTCGAAAACTTCAGGATTTGGTGTACGCGACATTGACAATCATAAAGGAATTGATATTGCCGCATCAGGAACAGTACCAATTATAGCTGCTGCTGACGGTGTCGTAATTCGTTCTGATTTATCTTCTAGTTATGGAAATGTTGTGTATTTATCACATCGTATGAACGGAAAAACTTATACAACTGTTTACGCTCATATGAGTAGCCGTTCTGTTTCTGTTGGACAAACAGTGAAACAAGGACAACAACTTGGATTTATGGGTAATACTGGGCAGTCTTATGGACAGCATTTACATTTCGAACTTCATATCGGTGAATGGAATCAAGCAAAATCAAATGCTGTTGACCCATCACCTTATATTGGGCTGTAATGAAAAAAACTTGGCAATTGCCAAGTTTTTTTATTTATGTAAAATAAGCAGACCATTCTATATATACTTCTTATTATTTTTCGATATTGAACACCTTCTAGGCATTACACATACAATAACATAAAAGCTTTTTGAGGAGGTCCACACATGGTTCAAGAATCACAGGCAGTTGCAGTATTACAAGAAGCCAAAGAGACATTTATAGGCCGAATATTTTCATTAGTTGGATCTGGTATCTTTTTTATCGGTTCCTTCATCGCAGCCACTGTAGCTTTTAAAACATATACTCGTCTATTACAAACTTCTACATCATTATAAAGTGAAACTTCCATCAGTGACGCTTTTCTCACTGATGGAAAGCCTACCCAATCGGGCTTTTACAGGCAGTTTTCTTCCCCGTGCTTCCACATCCTTTACTGCCCGTTAATGCGGGATAAAAAACGGAGAATATTCTCCGTTTTTTATTAACTAAAGTACACCAAGAACGTTTAAAAAGACAAGAAGAACCGTAATCGGAATAACGTAACGAAGCAAGAAAAACCATACATTAAATAACATTCTCCCTCTTGTTTCTGTAACTTCTAATTCTTGCATCAACAACTCTTTCTTCATTTTATTTGGTACAAAAAGCGAAATTGCTAACACACCAAGTGGAAGTAGTATGTTGCTCACCATAAAGTCCACGAAATCAAAAAATGTCTTTCCGAATATCTTCACATCACTCATAATTCCAAATGATAATGCTGCCGGAATTCCAACTATGAAAATGAATAATCCAATTAAGAGCGATGCAGATGGACGCCTCTTTTCATCCTCTTTCGTTACAGAAGCAACAACAATTTCCAGCATAGAAATTGCCGAGGTGATTGTTGCAAAGAAAAACAGAATTAAGAATAAAGTAAAGAAAAAATGCCCGAAAGGAATTTCTCCAAATACAGCGGGAAGAACGATAAATAATAATCCAGGTCCTTCTGTCGGACTAACGCCTAACGCAAAAATCGCCGGGAAAATTGCTAGTCCTGCAAGTACAGTAACAAACACTGTTAAACTTGTAATTGACGTTGCTGATTTTGCTAAATGTTCTTCTTTTTTTAAATAAGAGCTATATGTGACCATAACCGAAGCTCCAACCGTAAGTGAAAAGAACGATTGCCCCATCGCATATAAAATTGTTTTCGCTGTTAGCTTTGAAAAATCAGGTTTTAAGAAAAATTCGACACCTTTCCACGCCCCGTCCAACGTAAGAGAACGAACAATAATAGCAAGGAACAGAACAAATAATAGCGGCATCATATATTTACTAGCTTTTTCAATTCCTTTTTCTACACCTTTACTTACGATAAAAATGGTACAAAGCATAAAAATAAATTGTGCTCCAATGGCACTGATTGGATTGGAAATTGTTTCTCCAAACAATTTTGCGTAATCAGCACCATTTCCCCATAATCCACCTGTTACACTATAAAATAAATAAAGTAAAATCCATCCTCCCACAACGCTATAAAATGATAAAACGCTAAAACATGTCACTACTCCCATACGACCAATCCATGGATATAGTTTACTATTTGGCACTAATATTTTATAAGCTGTTACTGCTTCTTTTTGCGTACTGCGACCGATCACAAATTCCGCCACTAAAAGTGGTATACCAATAAATATTGTCATGAATAAAAAGACAATAAAAAAGGCTCCTCCTCCACTATTTCCGGCAACATACGGGAATTTCCAAATCGCCCCAAGTCCTACCGCTGCTCCGGCGGCGGCGAGTACAAAACCAATTTTCGACGTCCATTGCTGTGTTTCTTTCATGTTCACTTCTCCTTATCTGCTTTTTCTTACTTTTGCTAACCATACACTTTCAGTTCATACTCGCCACCTCCTTTAGAAAATAAAAAAGTCCTCTACACGCTATTATGCATGTAGAGGACGATATATTTAATACCGTGGTACCACCTCAATTGGATAAGTTATCCCACTTTTCAGGTACAGGAATACTTCCGATACCTTATCCTTTTAACGGCGGAACCCGGGTTGCCTACTATTCGTTCAACATACCTCTCGCAAGCCCATTCTGTATATTTTATCGTACCGGGCTCACACCTTTTCCCAGCTCTCTGAACGTCTCAAATATACGTACTTTTCTTGCTCATCGATTTCATGTATTGAAGTTAATTGTGATTATAGAGGAGATTATTTCATTTGTAAAGAATAAAGTGAAACTTTAATCAGTGGGGGTTTTCTTCATCCCCACTGATTATTAGTTGAACCAATCGGGCTTTTACGGGCAGTTTATCTCTCACCTAACTTGTTTGCTTTCGCCGAATTTTGAGGTGGGAGTATTACTGCCCGTTAATGCGGGATAAATTGCCGCTGCGCAGAATACAACATGCCCCCCCTACTTGCTTTCTCTTTTTGTTTTAAACCTTGCATGTGGCCAAAAAAAAGCCCTGACCGTTTCTATGCATGGCCAGATGCTCTCGTCCCCCTAAAAAGAAAGAGGGTTTTTATGTCGATCTTTTAATTTGTATTTACCCAAAGAATATAAAAGTGCTTCTCTCTCCTCTATATTGTATACATAAGTAGACTTAAGCACTTCCTGTAATACAACATTTTGTTTCTTCTTATCTAGTTGTAGCTGCTTCACTTTCATACGTACTTCATATAAAAAATCTAGGTATTCCTTATAGCTATCATCATATTTCCCGGCAATTTTATCACGAATTTTTTTCGCAAGTTTTGGGCTTGCCCCTCCAGTAGATACAGCAATGTTCAATTTCCCTCGATGAATAGCTGCTGGAAAATGCACATTACCACTTTCCGGATTTGTAATTACATTTACTAATTGATTTGGCGCTGCATCAGCTGCAACTCTCTCATTTAATAATGGATCGTCCGTTGCCGCAACAACTAAAAAAGCCCCGATAAGATCGCTTGTTTCATATTCTTTTTGAAACCACCGAATTTTTTGTTCTTCTACTAATTGAATTAAACTTATATCCAATTTTCTACTAATGACAATAATATCAGCTTCTTCTTGTAATAAAGGAGCGATCTTAAATGATGCGACTCGTCCACCACCAATGAAAACAACACGTTTATTCTTTATTCGCACCGTTAATGGATACATATACACTCTCCCTTATCATTTCTTTTGTACGTTTAATGAGCATATTTTGAAACACCAGATTTTTACTTAAATAAGGACATAGCACAATATGAGAATGGTTGTATTTCCGAACCGTTTTTTCAATTCTCTTCATTAACAATCCTGTGAATAAAAGATACGGAAAAATAACAATCGGAGCATTTGTTATTTGAACAAGTTCACGCAGCTTCTCTTCAAATTGTGGCTGAGCTGCCGCTAAATAACATACTTCGACCGTTGCTACTTCACCTGCCTCTTCCAACAATAGCGCGATGTCCCTAACATCTCTTAACGTTTCCTCATCACTACTCCCTCTTGCTACAAGTAAAAGAGTAACTCGTTTTCCAATTTCCTTAATTCCGCTTCCATCTAAAACTGCAGTAACAAGTTCACGAGAAACTCCAAATGGATTTCCATATGAAATAGACACATAAGGAAATTGTTTTTGTAACTGTCCTAACACCTCAGGAATATCTTTTTTCACATGAACTGCCGCTAATAAAAAGACAGGAACAATCACAATTTGTGTTGCCCCTTGTTGTACACAAGCTGTAACTCCCTCTGCAATAGAAGGAGATGCTAATTCTAAAAAGCATAATTCCTGAATAGGAACTGGTATACGCTCCATACACGATGTAACAAAAGCAGTCGCTTCTTCACACGCTTCCTGTAAACGACTGCCATGACAAATATAAAGTACTGCTTTCATGTTAAAGCACTCCACTAAGTGGATACGAATGTTCAAGCGTTTGTTCAAACCAATGAATTTTCTCGCGAAAGCGTACAACTTCACCAACTACAATCATACTCGGATTTTGAATTCGCTCCTCTTCCGCTATAGATACGATACTTCCTAATGTGCCTGTAATTGTACGCTGAGATAATGTTGTTCCCCACTCAATCATCGCTACTGGTGTGTCTTTATTTTTTCCATATTTCAAAAGCTGTTCACATATATACGGAAGATTACTTACCCCCATATAAACAGCAAGTGTATCGACGCCCTTCGCTAAGTTTTCCCATTTCACTTCCTCTTTTGCACCTTCTTTACGGTGTCCGGTTACAACTGCAAAACTTGTGCTAGATTCGCGGTGTGTGACAGGAATTCCTGCATAAGCAGCTGCTGCAATCCCTGCTGTAATCCCTGGAATAATCTCAAACGGAACACCATGTTTCACCAATTCCTCTGCTTCTTCGCCGCCTCTTCCAAATACAAATGGATCCCCGCCTTTTAAACGCGTCACAATCTTTCCTTTCTTTGCATACTTCACTAAAAAAGCATGAATCGTTTCTTGCTTCATCGTATGGTAGTTCGGAAGTTTCCCGCAGTAAATTAAATCCGCTTCTGGCTTTGCATAAGAAAGCAATTCTTTATTCACAAGGCGATCATATAAAATGACATCTGCTTGTCGAATACATTTTACGCCTTTCACAGAAATTAACTCTGGATCACCAGGTCCTGCACCAACAATGTACACTTTCCCCATACTTCCCCCTCATTTCTTCTATAATGTAAAACTTCCATCAGCAGAACCTTTTCTATTAATGGAAGTTGACAATTTTTCTTCTTACTTCTCGTTAATGCGGGATAAAACAAAAGCTGCACCTCTTCGAATCTTCTTTTTCTCGTATAAAGAAATTTCTTTCACTTCCGGCAAAGGTAAAAAATATTTTTCAAGTTCCACTTCAACGAGACGGAATGCTTGCTCTTCACTTTGCGCAACAACGACTACAGGGACAACACCATTTGCTAAAACCGCTTCAAAATGATATAAATCCATATTGTTCCCCCTCCTACGATGCAATCACTTCTTCTAAAATCGTATCTAATACTACTTGTAGATTCGTTACTCCAACACGACTAACAAATTCATAAAACGTTTCACTAGGGAACTTATTTTCCTTAAAATATGTTAAAAATGCAGTAAGAACATCGGGCAAGTCTTCACCATCTATTTTTCCCTTTAGCTTTTCATTGTAAGCACCGCCGTGGAGCAGGGTTCCACCTACATAAATTTCAAACGCTTCAACTATCCCCTTTTCTTTCGTTTTCATTTTGACACCTTGCAAGCCGATATCAGCAATTTGTCTTTGGCCGCAAGAGTTTGGACAGCCGACCATATGAATGCGAACAGGTACATCTAATACAAGCTGTGCGTCTAAATAATCTGCAATATTACGTAATCTTTCTTTCGTCTCCACTAACGCTAAATTGCAATACTCAATCCCTGTACAAGAAACTGCATAACCGATAAATGACTTTGGCACTGCAGAAATTGCTTCAAATAATGGTTCTTGCAATAGTTCATCAATATTTTCTTGCAGCACATTCGGAATAATAAAGTTTTGTGAATTACACGTACGAATTTCACCATTCCCATACTGCTTTGCAATTCTAGCAATCTCATACATTTCTTCTGCATGCAGACGACCAACTGGCACATTAAAACCAATATAGTATCGATTATCTTGTTTTTGCTTATGAACACCGTAAAAGTAACCAGCATTCCAACCTTTTAAGGCGCTTTCTCCTCTCTCATATAAAGGTCCAGTATATTGTAATAGCTGCTCTTTAAATTTTTCTGCTCCCCAATCTGCAACAAGAAATTTTAAGCGGGCAAAGTGGCGCTTTTCACGATAACCAAAATCACGGAATATCGTTGCAATCGCAATTGCTACCTCTTTCACTTGCTCCGGTAAAACAAATACATCTAATTCTTCCGCCAAATATGGCCGCGCTGATAAACCGCCTCCTACTTTTACATGAAAACCAATGATTGTCTCTCCGTTAACTTCTTTCGTTGCAGGTGTAAATGCTATGCAGTTGATCTCAGCATTTGCTGAATTGTACACATTTGAACTAATGGACATTTTAAATTTACGAGGCAGATTTGAAAATTCTTCATTGTGTTGAAAATATTCATATACCTCTCGCACAATTTCTTGTGTATCAAACAATTCATTTTCGTCAATTCCAGCGAGTGGATTCCCTGTAATATTACGTGTAATATCACCGCATGCACCAGCTGTCGATAAACCTACTTTTTCTAATCGCTCGAAAATGTCTGGAATTTTCTCAATTTGTAGCCAATGAAACTGAATCGCTTGACGCGTTGTGATATCAAGTACATCACGTCCGTAATCTTCTGCAATAGAAGCAAGAGCCTCCACTTGTTCATTTGTTATAATTCCAGATGGAATATTCACACGCATCATAAAATATCCCGCCTCTTTTGGGCGCTGCAAATATAGTCCTGCCCACTTAAAAGAATCCCACTCCTCTTTCGGAATAGACGCAAATCCACGTTCAGCATAATATGGAATATCTTTAAAAATTTCTAAACCGTCTTTTTCTAATTTCTTTTTCTCTGTTATATTTAATTTTTTATTGTTTGCCCACACTTTTTCATAACTCATCTTGTTCCCTCCCTAGATAAAGTGAAACTTTACTCAGTGGTGGTGCTTCATCCCCCACCTATTTTCTTTAGAAAAGCGGAAGCGCTCGTTCAGAATCGCAGGACACTGGAGTTGGAAAACGATCTTCTATTGATCTTGAGGTGGGGTCTTACTGCCCACGAATGGCGGGATAAAGCTTCGTTTTTGCAAATAAGCAATAATTTGCTGTGCGCACTCTTCAATCGAATAACGATGTGTTTCCACAATAACCTCAGCTTGAATTGGCTCTTCATATGGAGAGTCAATTCCCGTAAACTGCTTAATCTCTCCGCTTCTTGCCTTTTTATACAACCCTTTTGGATCACGCTTTTCACACTCTGCAATCGGACACTTTACAAATACTTCAACAAACTCATCTTGTTCTAATATGTCACGCACTTGCCTGCGATCTTCTCGAAATGGTGAAATAAATGCTGTAAGTACAATGCTTCCATTATCAACAAATAGTTTCGCCACCTCACCGATACGCCGAATATTTTCTGTACGCTCATGCTCGGAAAATCCTAGATCTTTATTTAAACCGTGACGAATATTATCTCCGTCTAATACATAATTACCAGTATTCTTCTCAAATAATTTGCGAGCTACCGCATTGGCTACTGTGGACTTCCCAGAAGCTGATAAACCTGTAAACCATAGAACAAAACTATGATTCTTATTTTGTTTTCGGCGTTCTTCTTTTGAAACAGATGCTGCATGCCAAGTAATATTTGTTCCCATCTATTTTCTCCCCTTACTTTGTCACAACTTCTTTTTGCAACCCACGTATTAAGACTTCTACTACTTCTTTACGACTAAACGTACTTGGTGGTAATTCTCCATTTCGTAAAAGCTCTCTTACCTTTGTGCCTGATAAAATGACATGTGCTTCTTTTCCATGCGGACATGTTTTTGTTGATGCCATTCCCTCACATTTTGCACAATAAAAACTATGTTCAAAAAAGAGGGGCGTAATCCCTAACTCTTCTACTGTAAAATTGTTAAAAATCTCCTGTGCTTCATACGTACCGTAATAATTTCCAACACCCGCGTGGTCACGGCCAACAATAAAATGTGTACATCCAAAGTTTTTCCTGACAAGTGCATGAAAAATCGCTTCACGAGGCCCCGCATATCGCATCGCCGCTGGAAATACCGCTAAGAAGACACGATTTTTTGGATAGTAGTTTTCAAGAAGAACTTCGTAACTTTCCATTCGAACATCAGCTGGAATATCATCTGACTTTGTTTCACCAACGAGCGGATTTAAAAACAAACCGTCAACAATTTCAAGAGCCGCTTTTTGAATGTATTCATGTGCCCGATGAACTGGATTTCTCGTTTGAAAACCGACGATTGTTTTCCAGCCACGCCGCTGAAACTCCGCTCGTGTTTCACTTGGATCTAAATAATAAGCAGCAAATTTTTCTTTTTCAATTCGTTTCACAAGCGTAATTGGTCCTCCTACATACACATTAGGACGATCATATAATTTCTTAACGCCCGGATGTTCGTCTTCTACCGTTTTATAGACAAGAAATGCCTCTTTTTCTTTGTTAGACGTGTACATTTCTTCAACTTGAATCACACCATAAGTCACACTATCTTTTACAAGCCTAACCTCTTCCCCTTCTTGTAATTCTTTCGCTTTTTCTTCTGTTATAGGTAATGTAATTGGAATGCTCCATACCTCTCCATTTGTTAATCTCATTTCCTCGACTACGGATGTATAATCACTTTCCCCTAAAAAACCAGTAAGCGGGCTATATCCACCGATAGCAATAAGCTCTAAATCACTTAATGCCACTCCATCCAGCTCAATTTCCTTTACAATATGTGCTGTTTCATATGTTGTATCAATTCGATTCACTAATGTTTTTCTATCACTCATTCTCTTCTTCTCCTTTTTTATCAGCCTTTATTGATAATGCAGACCACATTCCGTTTTTGTCTTTCCGGCCCACCGTCCATCTCTTAAATCGCTGCCTTCTTGCACCTGCACAGTGCACGTTTCACATCCGATGCTCGGATACCCAATATCATGAAGTGGATTGTATGGCAAATTATACTTGTATACGTAACGCCAAACTTCCTTCCAAGTCCAATGAATAAGCGGACAAATTTTAACAGATTGAAATCGATGATCTTGATTAACGAACTGCGTATTTTTTCTCGTTTCAGACTGCTCTCTTCTCAAACCTGATATCCATGCTTTCCTACCTGTAAGTACTTCTTCTAACGGCTTAATCTTTCTTAATTGACAACAAAGGTTTGGATTATTTTCCCATAATTTATTGCCATGCTCTTTTGCTTGTTCTCCAAGCGTAAGTTCTGGTTGTTTTTCAATAATATTCAACTTAGGATATTGTTCTCGTACTTTTTTGATTAAGTCGTACGTTTCTTGAAAATGAATATTTGTATCTAAAAATACAACATTTGCAGATGGATTTACTTGGTTAATAACATGCAATAAAACCATTCCTTCTATCCCAAAGCTGCATGCATACACAATATCCTTCCTATAATGTTCATAGGCCCAGCGCACCGCTGCTAAAGCACCTTTCGTTTCATCATCCTCCGGAAATGAAACAAAATGATTTTTCCAAGTTTCATACGTTAACATCGTTCTCCCCCTTCATATAATTCATACAAAAAGACGGCTTTAATCTAATAAAAATAGATTAAAGCCGCCTCTAGTTTTTCTAGTCAGCATGCTTATTTCAAACGTACTTTTTCACTTTTTTCAAGTTGAATCACTTTACCATCTTGCACAACAATTGTAATTGAGCCATATTTCATATCAGCAAGCATCGCTTGAATCTTACTTACTACTTCCTCAAATTGTCCGCGCTCCCCCATGAACAGCCCCTCCTTTTTTCATAAAAAAAATCTTTCCCATTTCGAAAAGACTGTTCCGGTAACGTATCTACCTTATCTTCCAAAATGGATTCCATTTTGCTGGAAGTAGCACCTTACTTTTATAAAGTAGGTTGCCGGGCTTCTTTGGGCCAGTTCCCTCCGCCGCTCTTGATAAGAATTTAATTATATTTGCATTTTAACACAATTCTGATTTTTTTCAATCCTAGTTTTCCGATAAATTTTATTTTTTTTTAAAAGAAGGCATTGTTCAACTAACCATCGGTGGGGGATGAAAAAGCCTCCACCGATGGAAGTTTCACTTTATACAAATTCCTTTACACGTATGCGATCATTTCCGATAATATTATCATACGATTCCCTCTCAACAACAACATGAGAGTTTCCGTTTTCCACAAACACAACTGCCGGTCGACGAATGCGATTGTAATTATTTGCCATCGAATAACCATATGCTCCTGTACAAGAGATAGCCAAAAGATCACAAGAAACAACTTTCGGGAGCGCTACATCCCAAATGAGCATATCCCCGCTTTCACAACACTTACCTGCAATGGAAACAACCTCTTCAGCAGATTCATTCGCTCGATTTGCTAGCAATGCTTCATAACGAGCTCCGTAAAGTGCTGGTCGAAGGTTATCTGTCATGCCACCATCAACCGATACATACTTGCGAATGCCTGGAATATCTTTAATCGCACCCACTGTGTACAAAGTTGTTCCTGCATCCCCAACAATACTACGACCTGGCTCTACCCAAATTTCTGGAAGTGGATATCCACACGCTGTAAACTGCTCGCGTACCGCATCTGTTACTGCTTGCACATATTCACCAAGAGCAAGCGGTGTATCTCCTTCCGTATAACGAATTCCAAACCCACCGCCTACATTTAATACAGGAGCTACGTAATCCATTTCTTTTCTCACTAATTCTAAGAATTTGTGAAGCACTTCAATTGCACGAACAAATCCTGCCGTTTCAAAAATTTGCGATCCAATATGAGAGTGAATTCCTAACACATGATAATTCGATTTTTCTAATGCATTTTTCATTGCTTGTAATGCATGCCCTGTTGAAATACCAAAGCCAAACTTAGAATCATCTTGACCTGTTGTAATATATTCATGCGTATGCGCTTCTACTCCCGGAGTCACACGAAGCAGAACACTGGCAACTTTCCCGTATTCTTTCGCTAAATCATGCAATACTTCTAGTTCCAAAAAATTATCTACAACGAAACACCCGATGTTAGCTTCTAATGCCATTCTCATCTCTTCTTCTGTTTTATTGTTGCCATGAAAATGGATACGTTCAGCTGGAAATCCTGCTTGCAGCGCTGTATATAACTCTCCGCTAGACACAACATCAAGTGACATATTTTCTTCCGCAGCTAATCGGCACATTTCCATGCACAAGAACGCTTTGCTTGCATATGCTACTTGGTAAGAGAACCCACACTCTCTAAAAGCACGATGAAATGCACGACATTTCTCACGAATTGTTGCTTCATCATATACATAAAGAGGTGTACCATATGTCGCTGTAAGTTCAGTAGCATCGCATCCCCCAATTTCTAAGTGTCCTTGCTCGTTAATTCGGCTTGTGCCGTGTAAATACATGTGAATTCCTCCCTTTTTCTCAAAAACATCTATATATCCATTTTAATTTTTCGACATATAAGTCGTTGCTATGCAGAATACAACATAAACGCTACTTGCTTCTTCCTTTTGTTTTAAACATCGCATGTGGTAGGAAACGCGGCCAAATGCCCTTGACACCCCCTAAAAAGAAGGGAGGTTTTTTTGTCGTTCTTTTCACATATATATTCCATGCCTTAGTTGTTCATATTATCCCTAATTAGGTAAACAAAAAACGCGCGGAACAATGTTCACACGCGTTTCTTATTGGAAGAATATATGATGAAAAAATAAACTTATTGTTATTTTCTCAAATAAGAAACCGCATCAAACATCTCCAAATAGCTCTCCATAAGCCAAAAACTTATGACAGTACTACATTTATTCAATGCAGTCCCAATATATGAATAAAGTGAGTATTCATATATTTCGGCGGTAATCCCTTTCAGACTATAATCATGAATACCACTTTATTTCCTATAGCTTACTTTTGATTACCGCGGCCTCTACCCTTGAGTGTAGATGAGGTAAGTCTATTTAATTTTCAAGCATCTTTTTATTGCTATTAACAATAGCAAATGACTAATTTATTTGTCAAATACTTTTTTAAATTGGTTTACGACAATTTAATTTTGTAGTATCTGGCATGCGCTTTGCATCTATATTCTTCACAGTCCACTCACCATCATCATTTTCAAACATGATCGTTACTTTTTCAAACGGCGGGAGTTTCTTCCCTCCTACTCCTGGCTCATATTTAATGATTTCAATAGAAGCACGGAACAAATATGTACCACTGTACATTTTTTTCATACTAACGATTTTCGGACATTCATATGGCTTTTGTTTTCCGTAATGCTTTTGAATCGCTTCATTTATTCTCGGAAATAGCACTGAATATAGGGCATCTTCTAATAATAACGGTTCATGTTCAGCCAAAAAAGGAGCTGGATTTCCAAGAAAAATGAAACAACTCAATATAAAACAAAATATTTTCTTCATAGTACTCCTCCACATTTCCAAAGATGACATTATTTTATCCATCTTCCCTTTTTCTACCCAATTATGAGAAAAACATCCACAAATTCATTATGTTTTTATATAATAGTACACATAGTAAAAAACATAGAGATATGTAACCGGTTATATATTATAGAAGCGGTTACTTGTAGGTAGTAGGAGGAGCCCAATATGATGCAACGCTTGTTTCCAAAAATACGATTCGCTCTCATAGCGGTCGTCTTATTATGGATCAAAACATATATTGTATACAAATTAGCTTTTGATATGAAAATCAATAACGCTTTCGAACAAATAATATTGTTCTTTAACCCGTTAGCTTCATTATTATTATTTTTCGGTTTCGCTTTATTTGCAACAAAACATCGAAATCGTATCATTATTAGTATTAGTATGGTGTTATCTTTTATTTTATTTGGCAACGCCATGTTTTATGGATTTTACAATGATTTTGTAACATTCCCGGTATTATTTCAAACAAATAACATGGCTGATTTAGGAACGAGTATAAAAGAACTGTTTACATATAAAACACTCCTTTTATTTGCAGATACTATTGTTTTAGCCATATTATCTCGAAAACTCCCTAGTTTTTGTGACACAACTCCTCTATCGAGAAAAGAAAAACAAACATTTTTCAGCGGTGTAACAGCAGTATTAGCTCTGCAAATGATTATTTCAGTTATTTATAAACCACAACTCTTTTCACATTCATTTGATCGCCAAACAGTTGTGAAAAATCTTGGCTTATATACATATCATATTTATGATATTGCGCTCCAATCGAAATCGTCTGCCCAGCGCGCCTTCGCAAGTGGAGATACATTTTCTGAAATTGATAACTATGTAAAAACAAAAGATAGACAAGCGAATAAAGATTTATTCGGCGTAGCAAAAGGAAAGAATGTTATCTTAATTTCAATGGAATCTACACAAAGTTTTGTCATCAATCAAAAAATAAATGGAAAAGAAATTACACCATTTTTAAATGACTTTATTAAAGAAAGCTATTATTTCAATAACTTTTATCATCAAACCGGACAAGGAAAAACATCAGACGCGGAATTTATTATTGAAAACTCTTTATATCCACTTGATCGCGGCTCTGTTTTCTTTACACATGCTAATAATGAATATACAGCTACACCAGAACAACTCAAAAAACATGGATATTACTCTGCTGTATTTCATTCAAATGATAAAGCTTTTTGGAATCGCGATTTGATGTATCCTGCGCTCGGATATGACCGCTATTTCAATTTACAAGACTATACAAACGCAGAACAAATGTCTGTTGGTTGGGGATTAAAAGATAAAGCTTTTTTCGAACAATCTATCCCAAAGTTAAAATCTTTACCACAGCCGTTCTATACAAAATTTATTACATTAACAAACCATTTTCCATTTTTGCTGCAACCGGAAGATCAACTCATTAATGAATACAATTCAGAAAGCGGCGTTGTAAATCGTTATTTTCCAACTGTACGTTATACAGATGAAGCATTAAAACATTTTGTTGAACAATTAAAAAAAGAAGGATTATACGATAATTCTATTATCATTATTTACGGAGATCATTATGGTATTTCTGAAAATCATAATGCAGCTATGGCCCAATTTTTAGAAAAGGAAACACTTACTCCTTTTGATATGATGCAGCTACAACGAGTACCGCTCATCATTCACATTCCCGGTCAAAAGGGACAAGTCATTTCAAAAGTGTCTGGGCAAATTGATGTGAAGCCAACACTGTTACATTTACTCGGTATAAAAACTAACAATTCTATTGAATTTGGCGCAGATTTATTTGAAACAAATGATGATCCACTTATGGTTATGCGTGATGGAAGCTTCATCACAAATGATTATCTGTATACAAAAAATGTATGCTACAACAAAAAAACTGGTGAACCGACTGATATTTCTATTTGTCAACCGTATATCGAAAAAGCAAAAACAGAGTTGAATTACTCTGATAAACTCATCTACGGTGATTTATTACGATTTGACCCGCATAATCAATATAAAACTGGTACGATGATAACGAAATTCGAATAAGAAAATAACCCTCGACCGATAACGATTCGAGGGTTATTTTCTATATACAATAAATCCAAATACCCCCTTCGTTTTAGGAGGGACAAGAGCATCTAGCCACGTATAGAAAGAGGTGCTAAGTGCAAAATTCAATATGAACGCTACTTGCGTTCATATTGAATTTTGCACCGCAGCTGCTTATATGCCGAAAAAATAATATATACTACGATAGCTTGGAATTAAACAAATAAAAACAAGCTAAAATCTTTCTCAAAATGGAGAATTTTTTCGACGGGCATAGGAAATTTATGTTATGATAAAAAGTATAAACTTTCATAAACTAATCAAGAATCTATAATAGAAAGCAAGGGATCAGATTTTGTACAGAGCAGCCATTCCAAACTTATTTACGCTCGGAAATTTATATAGTGGATTTCTATCAATCGGCTACGCTTCATTAGGATACTACAAATCAGCGGCAATTTTAGTTTTAATCGGAATGATGCTAGACAGCCTTGATGGAAGGATTGCACGCCTACTTCGCGTCGATTCACAGCTTGGAAAAGAGCTTGATTCATTGGCAGACGTCGTTACATTTGGTGCTGCACCCGCTGTATTGATGTATTACACATCCTTCTCTAATTACGGTATTATCGGACTATACATAGCAGGACTTTTCCCTCTATTTGGAGCATACAGATTAGCTCGTTTCAATGTCACACCATCATCAACATCAATGAAATACTTTACTGGTGTACCAATTACAGCTGCAGGTGGCCTCGTTGCCTTCCTTACTTTATTTTCACATACGATTCCAAAAATCGTACTCATTACAGTATTCGTGACATTCGCTTTTCTTATGGTTAGTCGCATTCGTATTCCAAGTATGAAAGATGTACCGATTCCAAAATATAGTATTATCGTGACACTCTTTTTAATTGGAATCATTTATACAATGTATAAAACAAGCTTCGGTAATATTTCAGTGTTTTTATTCATTGCTATTCCTCTTTATATTTTGTATATGCTATCTCAATTTCTTAGACAACGCCCATCACATAAAAACCGAGCAAACAAAGAATAAAAAAGAAACCTTCCTAATCATAAGGAAGGTTTCTTTTTTATTTCGCCACAAGTTCTTTTTGATACACTGGCGTTAACGGTTCACTCCCTTCTAATACTGCTAAAATATTGCGCACTGCCATTTCTGCCATTGCATCACGCGTTTCAATCGTCGCGTTTCCAATATGCGGTGTTAACACAACATTTGTTAATTCTTTTAATCTCTCTGTAATTTTCGGTTCAAACTCAAAAACATCAAGCGCTGCTCCTTCGATTTCCTTTGTTTCTAATGCAATTACAAGCGCTTCTTCGTTCATAATTGGACCACGTGCCGCATTAATAATATAAGCTGTTTTTTTCATTAGTCTAAATTGTTCCTCAGCAATCATGTGATGCAACTTCGGATTATAAGCACAGTTAATAGTAACAAAATCCGCTGTTTGCAATAGTTCTTCCAGCGTTACATATGTTGCTCCTAATTCTTCCTCCGCCCTATATTTACGATTTGGTCCTGTATACACAATGTTCATCCCAAAAGCTTTCGCTCGCTTGGCTACCGCTTTTCCGATTTCTCCAAGCCCAATAATGCCAATCGTTTTACCGTATGCTTCACGCCCTAAGAAAAAGAGCGGTGCCCAGCCATTAAAACCAACTGTACGACATAGTGTATCTCCTTCAGGAATACGGCGCGCCGCTGCTAATAAAATGGCAAACGTTAGCTCTGCTGTTGCCTCTGTAGAAACTTTCGGTGTGTTCGTAACCGCTATATCCTTTTCCACCGCATATTTATAATCAAGATTGTCATATCCAGCTCCGTAGTTTGCAATAATTTTCAAATGCGGTGCTGCATCGATGACTTCTTTCGGCACTTTTGTTGAAAGTAAGCTTAATAATGCATCTTTATCTTTGACACGCGCTACTAGCTCTTCTGTGCTAATCAACTCTTCTTCATCATACATTTCCACTTCATGATCTCGTAGCAACTGTAGTCCGATTTCTGGAATTTGTCCTGCTATTAAAATTTTCGCCATGTTTAAGCATCCTTTCTTTTTCACTTCAAAATATGTTCATTCAATATTATTGTAAAAAAGCCTGTCGAAAAAAGACAAGGAATTTGATTAAACTATCATGATTCTTATCACTCTTTTTTACAAAATCGTGAAAAAGAGGCTGAATCTATTCAGCCCCTCACCACTAAAAGTTTTACTTTATTTATCTTTTCCTTGTGCTAGCTTCACATCAATTGTGCCTTCTGCTACTGTATCACTGATTTGTTCTTGTATAACTGATTGCTCTGATTGATTTTTTTGTTGAGTATTGCTCTGATTTGTTAACTTCCCAGTGTCTTTATATTGTTGTTTCTCCATAAGAAAACCCTCCTTTTTTGTTCAACGTTAGTGTAAACAAAAAAGGAAGTTTCCATTCCGCTATTCGCGGGAAGTAAAGAATAAAGCCTCTTCTGCTGATGGAGGTTTCACTTTATCATAAAACATTCTCTTTTACATATTCGAGCGGTTTCATATTTCGAATTCTTTTTTCAAATGTTGCTATATGTGTCACACCGTGATTACGAAGCGATTCTATATTTTCTTGTACGTAACTACCTAAATCATTCGGAAAATGTGCATCAGACGAAATTGTAATCGGAACACCATGATGTACTAAGCACTGTAAAAACAAAGGGCTTGGGCACATTTCTCTTACAGGATATCGATAATATAATCCAGCATTCACTTCCGTAGCCGTATTCGTTTCAATCAAAGCTTTAGCAATTGTTTCGTAATATGGCAATTGCTCATTTTCATCTATGCGGTAATTAAACACTTTTATATTATCTAAATGTGCAACAATATCAAATAAGCCAGAACGTATTGCTTTTTCTAACGTTTGAAAAAATGTCTGATATAACGTACTTAAATCATGCTGTCTAAAATAATTGTCTGTATCTGGATTATCAAATCCCCATCCATTAATAAAATGAACAGAACCAATGACATAATCCCAATTTCCTAACGTTAATAGTTTCGCTAGTTCCTCTTCTCCGCCAATAAAATAATCTGCTTCTATTCCAAGCCGTAATATCACGCCTCGTTTGCTCCATCTTTCTTTTGCATCTTCAATTGCTTTAGTAAAATTTATAATCGACTCTACTCTCACCTGATCTAGCCATTCTTTTTGCAGATGTCCAAGTTCTGAATCACTAATATCGACATAGCGCTCATAGTACTCCTTAGCCTCGTAGAAACGATATAAGTGGTCAACTATTCCAACTTCCCGTATTCCTTTACGCACAGCTTCCTCCAAATATAAATCAATCCAATCCTGTGAAAATGCGCCTTCCTTTACACGCTTTTGCAAACGTTCCCCTATCTTTAAGATCCATCCCATTGAATGTTTCTCTTCCTCAATCGGTGCAAAATACTCGAGCGCTTCATTTGTACGAGATAACCACCGCATTGAATACGGCCCTTCTTCTAAGTGAAGGTGGTAATCTACTCTCATCTTTCTCCCTCCTATAATGTGTCAATTTCTTTTCGTTCGCCCATTTTCGATAATTGTCCTTGACGTTTATTTAATTCTTCTGCTATCTCTTGTAATGATACATTTTTTTCTACGAGCAACACTAAGCAATGGTACGTAAAATCAACAACTTCTTTTATAAGCTCATCTTTCTCATTATTTTTCGCCGCAATTACGACTTCAGTACATTCTTCTCCTAATTTCTTTAATATTTTGTCTTCTCCTTTTGTAAATAAGTAGTTCGTATACGATTCAGAGATAGGTTTCTCTTTTCGTTGTTGAATTGTTTCGTATAACTGTTGCAACACATCACTCATTTCCTTATCCCCCTATAACACCTTATTATAAAAACATGACTTTTCTCCTGTATGGCAAGCTACACCTACCTGCTGGACAACTACCATAATAGAATCTTGATCGCAATCTAAATATAATGATTTCACATGTTGAACATGTCCTGATGTTTCCCCCTTATTCCACAAGCCTCTTCGTGAACGAGAATAAAACCAAGTTGTTTTTGTGTCTAATGTTTTTTCGTACGCTTCTTCATTCATATAAGCTAGCATCAAAACTTCTTTTGTACCCTCTTCTATCACAACAGCTGGCAATAATCCTTTTGAAAAATTCGGCTTCACAATCTCACCTCAATTTGCGCTTCTTGTAACTTTTGTTTCGTTTCTTGAATGGTTGCCTCGCCGTAATGAAAAATAGAAGCTGCTAACGCCGCGTTTGCTGATGTTTGCTGAAAAACTTCTGCAATATGTTCAATAGATCCACATCCACCCGAAGCAATTACCGGAATACCAACTGCTTTTGAAACTGTTTCTGTTAAAAGTAAATCATAGCCATCTTTTGTCCCATCTGCATCCATGCTTGTTAACAGTAATTCTCCAGCGCCTAGGCGTTCCACGCGTTTTGCCCATTCGACTACATCCATCCCTGTATCAATGCGGCCACCATTTACATACACATTCCATTTGTTTTCTTCGCTTTTCTTAGCATCAATTGCAACAACTATACATTGAGAGCCAAATTGCTCTGCACCTTCTTGTATTAACTCTGGTCTTTGCACTGCAGCTGAATTTAATGAAACTTTATCTGCACCTGCTCGAAGTAATCCATACATATCTTGAACAGAGGTGATTCCCCCTCCAACTGTAAGAGGAATAAATACCTCCGATGCTGTGCGTTCTACAACATCAATCATCGTTTTCCGATCTTCATACGTTGCCGTAATATCTAAAAACACAAGTTCATCCGCACCTGCTTCGTTGTATACAGCGGCAATGGCAACAGGATCCCCAACATCTTGTAATCCTACAAAATTTACTCCTTTTACAACGCGACCATTTTTTACATCTAAACACGGAATAATTCGCTTCGTTAACATGCCCCTGTCACCTGCAATGCTTCTTCTAACCTAACTTTTTTATCATACAATGCTTTCCCTATAATCACGCCATATAAGTCCATATCCTGTAACTTCTCAACATCAGCAAGCGAGCTTACACCACCAGAAGCAACGATTTGAAGTGAAACTTCACTTTGTAATTGTTGTAATTGTTCGAAATTTGGACCTGCAAGTGTTCCGTCCCTAGAAATGTCAGTAAAAATAAGTGTCTGTACACCTACTTCTTCCATTTCTTTTGCTAGTTGTACATATGACATTTCCGACATATCTAGCCATCCTCGCGTTGCTACATATCCATTTTTCGCATCAATTCCAACAATAATTTTGTCTCCATATAAACAAACTGCCTCTTCTAAAAATGTACGATTATACAGTGCTGCCGTTCCAAGAATTATTTTCATCACTCCAACTGATAAAAGTGCTTCAATCGTAGCAATCGAACGAATCCCTCCTCCAACTTGCACTGGAATTCGCACTGCTTTGCAAATATCTTCAATGACAGAAAAATTCTCTGATCGACCAGCAACTGCACCGTCTAAATCGACAAGGTGCAATGCACGTGCACCAAGTTGTTCAAATAACACGGCCTGTGCAACAGGGTTTTCATTCATGACTGTTTCTTGTTGAAATTTCCCTTGATATAAACGAACGCAACGACCATTTTTTAAATCGATTGCCGGAAAGATTTTCATTTTTCTATAACCTCCTTGAAATTCCGCAATATTCGAATTCCTATTTCTCCACTTTTTTCCGGGTGGAACTGAGCTCCAAATACATTTTCTCTTGCAACAAGCCCCGGTACGAAAACTCCGTACTCACTCCCACCCACTACAACTTCAATTGGACATTGTACATAATAAGAATGAACATAATAAACGAAGGAACCCTCTTCTATCTCATTCCATAAAGAATGCTCCGTTTTCTTTTGCAACTGATTCCATCCCATATGCGGAATTTTATGCGCTACATTTAATTTCCTTACTCTCCCTGGAAGTAAACCTAATCCTTTCGTTCTTTCAATCTCTTCACTTTCTTCAAATAAAAGCTGCATGCCTAAACAAATGCCAAGCAACGGTTTTCCTGTATGAGCAACCTTTTGAATAACAGAAATAAGTCCTTTTTCTTCTAAGCAATTCATCGCTCTTGGAAATGCACCAACTCCCGGCAAAATAACACCATCGCTATTTATAATTTTTTCCGTCTCATCTGTTACAACATACGTTGCACCAATATGCTTTAAAGCTTGCTCGACACTTCGAATATTACCCATTCCGTAATCTACAATTGCAATCAAATTACAACAGTCCTTTCGTAGAATTTACCCCAATAATTTTTTCATTTTTCTCGGTAGCCTCACAAAGTGCACGTCCAAATGCTTTAAAGAGCGCTTCAATTTTGTGATGCGTGTTGCTTCCATATAAAACACGTGCATGTAATGTTATATTCGCCGCATGGGCAACTGCACGAAAAAATTCTTCTGCTAGCTCTGTATCAAATTCACCAAGTTTGGGATTTGTAAATTCACCATCAAACACGAGATACGACCTTCCGCTTATATCAACCGTAACAAACCCTAATGCTTCATCCATTGGTACATAAGCTGTACCGTAACGATTAATTCCCGCTTTATCACCAAGTGCTTCTTTCAAACAATTCCCAAGAACAATCCCAACATCTTCTACTGTATGATGAGCATCAATATACACATCACCATCAGCTTCAATTTGCAATCCAAAACGACCATGCTTTGCAAATAAAGTTAGCATATGATCAAAAAAACCAACTCCTGTTTGAATGGAAACTTCTTGATTACCATCTAATTGCAGTGCCACAGAAATTTTTGTTTCCGTTGTACTTCTCATTTGCTTTGCAGTGCGCATCACTTTTCCCCTCCCTTAAAACGAATCTCAATTGCTCTCGCATGAGCTTGTAATCCTTCTTTTTCAGCTAGATTGACAATATGATGTTGTACCTTTCCGAGAGCCTCTTTTGTATAAAATAAAAAGCTCGATTTTTTAATAAAATCATCCACAGATAATGGAGAAAAGAACCTTGCTGTTCCACTCGTTGGTAACACGTGATTCGGACCTGCCATATAATCACCTAATGGCTCAGGCGCATATGGACCTAAAAATATAGATCCTGCATGTTGAATTGATGAAAGAGCTGTCATCGGTTCTTTGATGTGCAGTTCTAAATGTTCTGGAGCTATTTCATTTGAGAGCTGAAACGCTTGTTCTAATGACTCTACAACAAGAATTGCTCCGTTTCTGTTAATGGATTCACGAGCTATTTCGCTTCTTGGAAGATTCATCAATTGTTTTTCTATTTCTCGCTTCACTTCCTGCGCTAATTTCAAACAAGTTGTGATACAAATAGCAGTTGCTCGTCTGTCATGTTCGGCTTGTGATAATAAATCAGCCGCAATATATGCCGCATTTCCCGTTTCATCAGAAATAACAACAATTTCAGATGGACCAGCAATCATATCGATATGCACTGAACCAAATACTTCTCGCTTCGCTAATGCAACATATATATTTCCTGGTCCTACAATCTTATCAACACGCGGAATTGATTCTGTTCCGTATGCTAACGCAGCAATTGCTTGCGCTCCCCCCACTGTATACACTTCATCAACTCCAGCAACTTTTGCTGCAGCTAAAATATGTGGGTCTACTCCTTCACGATTCGGCGGTGTTACCATGACAATTTTATCAACGCCCGCAATTTTTGCTGGCAAAACATTCATGAGAACCGATGATGGATATGCTGCCGTTCCCCCTGGTACATATACACCAACAATTTGCAGTGGCCGAACAAGCTGCCCGCGAATAATCCCCCCTTTTTCTGTATCAATAAAAGCTTGTCTCTTTTGCTTTTCATGATAGGAAATGATATTCTTCTTTGCTTCTTCTAATGCTGCTAAAAATGCTGGTTCAACACTTTGATAAGCTAACACCAGTTCTTCTTCTGAAACTTGAAATTTAGTTAAT
Source organism: Bacillus sp. S10(2024) (assembly GCF_050473865.1). Lineage (NCBI taxonomy): Bacteria > Bacillati > Bacillota > Bacilli > Caryophanales > Bacillaceae > Bacillus > Bacillus sp. S10(2024). The sequence goes on from NZ_JBFLUR010000002.1 coordinate 2,106,308, forward strand.
TCTACTTTGTCAAAAGCCTTCGTATACGAAAATAGAGCTTCATCTTTTTTTTCCCTTACACTTCCAACAATTTTCCTCACATCTTGTTGAATCATCTCTTCTATTGTATTTGCCTGTTCCCTTAACTGCTTCACCTTACATAAAATATCAGAATAATTCTCGGATACAATTTTCATATTTACCATCCTTCATTCCTTTTCTATTAAGGTACTTTCCATTTTATTTATAATACTGAATATTTCGTCTTTTTTCATTTTTAAAGATGCTTTATTTACAATTAAACGTGCTGAAATATCACAAACTTCTTCAAATACGAGCAACCCGTTTTCTTTCAACGTTTGTCCTGTTTCTACAATATCAACGATTGCATCTGCTAATCCTAACAAAGGAGCAATCTCTACAGAGCCTTCTATTTTAATAATCTCTACATCTTCTCCCTTCTTACGAAAATGTGCAGAAGTAATGTTCGGATATTTTGTTGCAATTCTCTTTTTGTTATAACCGTTTGGACGATACGATGAAACAGAAGCAACACAAAATTTACAACGTCCTACTCCTAAATCAATCATTTCATATACATCATTTTCATGTTCAAGCAAGATATCTTTACCCACAACACCCATATCAGCTATACCATGTTCTACATACGTTACAACATCAACTGCTTTTACAAGGATAAATGAAACTTGTGAAGAGTTACTTTGAAATACAAGCTTCCTTCCTTTATCCTTTAGCTCTGAACAATCGATACCGATTCGTTCAAATAACGGAATCACATGTTTTTCCAATCTTCCCTTCGTTAACGCAATTTGAATGTTACGCATGAGGATTCTCCTTTTTTCTTCATGATCCATTTATCTTTCCAAGCATATTCAACTAACGTGTCTCCTGATACATCAATTACAGTTTTCACATCCTGTGTTCTTGCAAATTGAAATGTATCTTGTAAATTTTCTAACATTGAAAGTTCAACTTTTATACCATCTTTTCCAAGTAAAACACGTAATTTCTCTGCTTCGGAAATCATATTTAACGAATAATATATGAGAGCATCTATTTGTTTTTGGTATGAATTTTCTTTCCGTTCTTGTAAGGTACGTACAATTTGATTTACTTGTATGGCTAAGCCTACTGCAGGTAAAGATTCACCAAAATTCCCAATCAATTCATCATATCTTCCGCCGCTAACAACCTCTTCTCCAACATCGCATATATATCCACGAAAGATTACACCGGTATAATAATTCAGATGTTGGATCATCCCAAAATCAATAGATATATATTGACCATAACCAAGGCGGTCAATGTTTTCGTATATATTTTTTATCCTCGCAATTGCTCTTTTCATCTCTTTACTCACAGCAAGTTTTTCAGCTTCTTCAACTACTTCTAACCCTCCAAATAAACGAGGTAATTTTTGTAATAACCGCACAGTTTTATCTTGCATATCCAACTGCTTTTCTTGTAAAAAACGGGACAAGGTCGCAAAATTTTTACTCTCAATATATTCTCGCAATGCATATTCATCTTCTTCTCGTAAAGACAATTTTTTCACAATGGATTTATAGAGTTCCACTTGACCAATTTCAATTTTAAATGATTGAATACCAACTGATTGCAAAGCGGCAATTGCGCTTACAATACACTCAATTTCAGCACGAATATTATCGATACCGATAATCTCAATTCCTGTTTGTGTAATTTCATTATATTTGCCTGTTAAAGATTCATTTGCCCGAAAAACATTTCCACTATATGTTAATTTAAAAGGAACTTCCATTCTTTTTGTTCCGATTACACGTGCCAGCGGAATCGTCATATCAGGTCTCAGAACAAGGATGCGCCCCTCTGAGTCAAAAAACTTATACATCTTCTCCTCGTCAATAGGACGATTTTGAAACGCAAATACATCATAAAATTCAATCATAGGTGTCCGTATTTCTTCGTATCCTCTCTCAATAAATGTACGTCTTAACCTTTGTTCAGCCTCCTCCATTAATGTACATTCTTGAAACAAAAAATCTCTTGTTCCATTTGGATTGGCTCGCTTCCATTTTTTCATCGTCACACCTCTACTTTCTTGACACATATATACAAAAAATCTACAAAGATAACATACTTAACTTGATTCTCTTCCATGTCCCTTATTCATTTCTTGAACTACTCTCACTAACGATTTCATCTTCACCCATACATCCACAACATAGCGTTTAGAAAACGAAAAAAAGAGCTATGTAGATAAAAATACCTACATAGCTCTTTAGAGAATGTAGGTACAACAGGAATAACCCTTGTACCTACACGTTTTTTCACGCTAGGTTCAAGGGTTTACGTATGATGATGTTGTGTGCATAAAATGACTGATTGGAAAGTAAACATTGTCATTACTCCCTTTCTCCTCTTAGTTTGAAGTCAGTATACTACCAATTAAACTGAAAGTAAATAATTTTATTTTAACTTTCAGAAAAATGCGGCATTCATTTTTTATTTCTATCTATTAACGACACATTTTTATCTCATATTCTGTAATCGCATTCTCATATTGAAGTGTAACCCCAATATCATCTAAACCACTTAACAACTTTTCTTTCCACATGCGTTCAATAGAAAAAGACAAGCTGCGCTCAGGAGTTGTTATCGTTTCATTCTCTAAATCTATTTCTATTATCGCTTGCGGTGTTACAGATGCAAGATGCTCACGAGCTTCTTTTGTCATAACAATGGGAAGAATTCCATTTTTCATACAGTTCATATAAAAAATATCTGCAAAACTTCCTGCAATAATAGCCCGAAATCCGTAATCTGCAAGGGCCCACGGTGCATGTTCTCTAGAAGATCCACAACCGAAGTTTTCTCCTGTAATTAGAATTGTAGCGCCTTTTCGCTCAGGAGCATTCAACGGAAACGCATGATTTTCTTGACGATTATCTAAATAACGCCATTCATCAAATAAAAACTCTCCAAATCCTGTTCTTTCAATACGTTTTAAATATTGCTTCGGAATAATTTGATCTGTATCAATATTATCATGCATCAACACTGCAATTGTACCTTTATGAATACGAAATGGCTCCATCGTAGTTCTCCTTTCTCACATCAACAAAATGACCGTAAATTGCAGCCGCAGCGGCCATTGCCGGACTAACGAGATGCGTTCTTGCTCCTTTTCCTTGTCTTCCTTCAAAATTCCGGTTTGAAGTAGAAGCGCAATGCTCACCTTCTGGTACTTGATCTGGATTCATACCAAGACACATCGAACATCCAGGTTCCCTCCATTCAAATCCTGCCTCTTCAAAAATAAGGTGTAATCCTTGTTTCATTGCTTCATCTCTCACTTGTTTTGACCCAGGTACAACAAGAGCCCTTACTCCTTCTTTTACCTTCTTTCCTTTTACAACTGCAGCAGCAATTTCTAAATCAGACAAACGGGAATTTGTGCAAGAACCAATAAACACGTGTTGGATTGGAATATCCGTTACGCATTGACCTGATTGAAGACTCATATATGCATAGGCACGTTTATCATTTTTATCATTTGCTGGTGGAAGTACCTCATCGATGCGAAGCCCCATTCCTGGATTGGTCCCCCACGTTACATACGGCGCCAAATTCGTCACATCAACTGTAATGACTACATCATATATCGCATCTTCATCTGTGTATAATTCACGCCAGTTTTCCACTGCTTGTTCAAACTCTTTTGGTGCATATTGGCGCCCTCTTACATAAGCAAACGTCGTTTCATCTGGAGCAATCATGCCTGCTTTTGCTCCTCCTTCAATCGCCATATTACAAAGTGTCATTCGCTCTTCCATTGTCATTTCTTGTACAGTATCTCCATAGAACTCCATCACATGTCCTGCCCCGACGGAAACACCGTATGTAGCAAGTAAATGTAAAATAATATCTTTTGCATATACGCCCTTTGGCAATGTTCCTTTTAATTCTACTCCCATCGATTTCGCCTTCCGTTGCCATAAAGTTTGGGTCGCTAATACATGTTCAACCTCACTCGTACCAATCCCAAACGCCAGCGCACCAAACGCTCCATGTGTTGCTGTATGACTATCTCCGCACACAATTATTTTTCCAGGTTGTGTTAATCCAAGTTCCGGGCCAATTACATGCACAATTCCTTGCGCCTCGTCTCCTATATCGGCTAAGCGTACATGAAATTGCTCGCAATTATGACGAAGCGTATCCATCTGTTGTTTTGCGATATAATCTGTAACGTTCCATACATCCTTTGTTGGTACATTATGATCCATTGTAGCAAACGTTAAATCTGGCCGCCGTACAGTTCGATTAGCAAGCCGCAAGCCTTCAAAGGCTTGCGGCGATGTTACTTCATGAACGAGATGAAGATCAATATATAATAAATCCAACCCATTCTCATCTGTTGCTACAACATGCCGTTCCCATAGTTTATCGAATAATGTTTTCCCCATTATCGCCATCTCCCTACTAGCGCTTGCTCTTCCATCGCTTGTAATACATACGTTGTAAACGAAGTTGTCGTTTCATTCCCGCCTAAATCCGCTGTACATCTTCCAGCACGAAGAACTGTAGAAATGGCTTCTTCAATTGCTTCTCCTTCTTTTCTTAACCCAAATGATTGCCCAAGCATCATTGCAGTGGAGCGAAGCATAGCGATTGGATTTACTTTATTTTTCCCAGCAATATCTGGCGCTGATCCATGAATTGGCTCATAAAGAGACGGGCCATTCTCCGCATGACTTGCAGACGGTAACATTCCTAATGAACCTGCTAATACAGATGCTTCATCACTTAAAATATCGCCAAATAAATTTTCTGTAACGATCACATCAAATCGTCTTGGATTCCGAATGAGTTCCATTGCGGCGGCATCTACTAATAAATGTTCTAACTCTACCTCAGGATGGCGTGCTGCTACTTCTTCTGTTACTTGTCGCCATAGTTTACTAGATTCTAAAACATTCGCCTTATCAATAGAAGTTACTTTTTTTCGGCGTTTTTTCGCTAATTGAAATGCATAGGAAACAATTCGTTCTATTTCACGTCGATGATAGGTGAGTGTATCCGTTGCGACTTCTTCTGTTCGTTCTTTCGGAAACGAAAAATAGATGCCACCTGTTAATTCACGAACAACAACAAAATCAACTTGCTCAGCTGTTTTTAGCGGTGATAAGTGCGCTGTTGCTTCTTCTACAGAAACCGGGCGAACGTTCGCGAATACACCTAAGCCTTTTCGCAAAGTTAGAAGTCCTTGTTCAGGACGTTCTTTTGCTTGATCCCAATACGGGCCTCCAACTGCGCCTAGTAATACTGCATCACTTGCTAAGCACGCTGTTAATGTGCGGGACGGAAGCGGTTGACCAAATACATCAATTGCTGCTCCTCCAAACAATTCATCTTGTAGATAAAACTGATGACCGTATAACCTTTCTACCATCTCTAATACTTGCTTAGCACTAGCCATTATTTCTGTCCCAACTCCATCACCAGCTAAACAAACAATTCGTTTTTCCATCTTCAAGCACTCCTTTACGATTTTGTAAGTGATCGTAATGCTTTTAATTTCCCAGCTGCATACACGTAAGCACGAGCCGAAGCTTCTAGTACATCTTGAGCTACGCCAAAACCAGAAACTTGATGTCCATCTTCTTTCAATTCAACATGAACATGAGCTAACGCGTCCTGTCCTTGCGTAATCGACTGAATACGATAGTCAGCGAGCTCACATTGTAAATGAAGAATTCTTTGAATTGCATTATAGATGGCTTCAATACTACCAGCTCCAGTCGCAGCATCCTCCAGCTCATTCCCCTCAGTATCTTCTAAGCAGACGGTTGCACTTTGAATGCTGTTTGATACAAAATGAACTTGCAACTGTTTAATATCGTATTGTTGCTTAGCAAATGCAGTTTCCCCTAATACAAGCGCCCTTAAATCTTCTTCTGTAATTTCTTTTTTTCGATCCGCTAACCGTTTAAATGCACGAAATGCTAAATCCCTCTCTTCTTCTGTAAAATCATACCCTAATTCTTTCATCTTCTCTGTAAAAGCATGTCGTCCGGAGTGTTTCCCAAGTACAAATTGATTTCGTTCTTCTCCTACAAGAGAAGGTGAAATAATCTCATAAGTAGATGCTTCTTTTAAAACTCCATCTTGATGAATACCAGATTCATGTGCAAACGCATTGGCCCCAACAATTGCTTTGTTTTTTGGAACAACCATTCCCGTTAATCGACTTACAAGTGTACTCGCCCTTTTAATTTCTTTTAATTGTATGGAAGATGATGCCCCGTAATAATCATTTCGAATATGGAGTGCAACTGCAACTTCTTCGAGAGCAGCATTGCCAGCACGTTCTCCTATGCCATTAATCGTTCCTTCTACTTGAAGTGCACCGCCTTCAATTGCCGCTAATGAGTTAGCTACTGCCATACCAAGATCATCATGGCAATGGCAAGAGAAAATAGCTTTCTCATAAGATAGAACATGTTCTTGCAAATATCGGAAAAGAGAATAATATTCTTCTGGATTTGTATATCCTACTGTATCAGGAATATTAATGACATCCGCCCCGGCGCGAATCGCAACTTCTACAGCTTCCGCTAAAAAAGAAGAGGTTGTTCGCGTTGCATCTTCTGCAGAAAATTGCACCGCTGGAAACAATGATTTCCCAAGTTTTACTGAGTGGTAAATTGTATCTAACACTTCATCTTTTGACATACAGAGCTTATATTTCATATGAATGTCGCTCGTTGCGAGAAATACATGCAACCGGGGAGAGACGCCTCCTTTTAACGCTTCATATGCAGTACGAATATCACTTTCCTTTGCACGAGCCAGACTCATAACAGAAGCATTTTGAATCGTTTCGGCAATACGTTTCACCGACCAAAAATCACCTTCAGAAGCGGACGCAAAGCCCGCCTCCATTACATGAATTCCAAGTCTCTCTAACTGCCGTGCAATTTGTAATTTTTCTTGTTCATTTAAATTTACTCCAGGTGATTGCTCCCCATCACGAAGCGTCGTATCCATGAACAAAATTTGCTTCATTTTACTTAACCTCCATCTTCACTCTCGGCTTCACAAACGGCATCATCTCACGTAACTTACGGCCTACTACTTCAATTTGATGCGCATTCTCCTCTGCATTAATTGCATGGAAGTTTTGTCTTCCTGCTTTATGTTCTTCAATCCATCCTCTCGCAAACGTCCCATCTTGAATATCTTTTAATACTTCTTGCATCGCTTGTTTCGTCTGCTCTGTTACAACGCGCGGCCCCGATACGAAATCCCCCCACTGCGCTGTGTCCGAAACTGAATAGCGCATATTTTCTAATCCGCCTTCATACATAAGATCGACAATAAGCTTCAGCTCATGTAAACACTCAAAATAGGCAAGTTCAGGTTGATAACCAGCTTCTACTAATGTTTCAAAACCTGCCTTCACAAGAGCAGTTGCTCCTCCGCAAAGTACTGCTTGCTCTCCAAATAGATCTGTTTCGGTTTCTTCTTTAAAGGTCGTTTGAAGTACGCCAGCGCGAGTCGCCCCGATTCCATCGGCATACGATAATGCTTTTTCATAAGCTGTTCCTGTTGCATCTTGATAGACCGCAAATAGTGCTGGTACGGCTGCACCTTCTACAAATGTTCGGCGTACAAGATGCCCCGGTCCTTTTGGTGCTACAAGGAATACATCTACATCTTCAGGTGGTGTAATTTGATTAAAATGAACGTTAAACCCATGAGCAAACACAAGTGCATTTCCTTCTTGCAAATTCGGTGCAATTTCTGTTTCATATACTTCCGGCTGTTGTTCATCTGGAAGCAAAACCATTACAACTTCTGCTAGTTTTGTAGCTTCAGTAACCTTATATACAGAGAACCCATCTTCTTTTGCCTTTTCCCAAGACTTTCCTTGCCGAAGACCTACAACAACATCAAAACCGTTATCGCGTAAATTTTGTGCATGAGCATGACCTTGAGATCCATAGCCAACAATTGCTACTTTCTTTCCTTTTAATACATTTACAGTTACATCCTTTTCATAATAAACTTTTGCCATTTTCTTTCTCCTCCTATATTTTAAAAATTAGTTAATTAACATTACTTGTTGTTTATCTTGCTTTTTCATACTTCTTGTAAAAGCTGTTACTCCTGTTCTTGCAATTTCTTTTAAACCGTATGGACGCAACAATTCAATAAGCGCTTCTACTTTTTCTTGCGTTCCTGTTACTTGAACGACGATGGAATCCTTCCCAACATCGATAACAGCAGCGCGAAATGGCTCAATTAAGCTATACAATTCGGGTCTAGAAGCAATTGATGTAGACACTTTAATAAGTGCAAGCTCTCTTGCAAGCATTGCTTCTTCTGTAATATCAGATACTTTTAATACATCAATTTGTTTATGAAGCTGTTTAATAAGCTGTTCGACTTGCTGGACATTTTCAACATGAACAACAAATGTCATTCTTGAAATATGGGATGATTCTGTATGGCCTACTGAAATACTTTCAATATTAAATTGCCTTCTCGCCATCACGCCTGTAATTCGATTTAAAACTCCACTTTGATTTCGAACTGTCGCTGTCACAATCCGTTTCACTATTTCACCCCCTCCATTTGATGAACACCTTTTCCTGGAGCAACCATAGGCATAACTTTTTCAGATTGTAAAACTCGGCAATCAATTAGCACTGGTTCTTGTAAATTTATCGCCTCTTTTAATTGTTCTTTTGCTGTTAACGGCTGTTCAATACGGATCCCTTTTATTCCATAGGCATGAGCTAACATGACGAAGTCTGGTTGACAAGAAATTACCGAATACGAATAACGCTGATTATAAAACTCATCTTGCCATTGCCGTACCATCCCAAGTGCTTCATTGTTTAAAATAAGCACTTTCACAGGGAGGCTATGTTCCTTTAAAACACTTAATTCTTGTAATGTCATTTGAAAGCCGGCATCACCTACAATTGCTACAACGAGTTCATTTGGTTCGGCAATTTGTGCCCCAATCGCAGCTGGCAAACCAAATCCCATTGTTCCAAGCCCTCCTGACGTGATCCACTTATCAGGTTGTTGTAATTTATAATATTGTGCAGCCCACATTTGATGCTGTCCGACATCCGTTGTTATAATTGCATTTCCATTTGTAACTTCATACAGCATTTGGATTGCAGCTTGCGGTTTTAACTTTTGTGAATCGTCTTCATAACAAAACGGATAGCGATTCTTTCTTTTTTGCAGAAGCTGTAGCCATTCTTTATGATTTTGTTTCTCCCCTTTACACGCTAGTAACGCTTCTAAAGCATGCTTAGCACTTGCGACAATTGGAATTTCTGTCACAACGTTCTTTCCAATTTCTGCAGGATCAATATCAATATGCGCTACCGTTGCTTCCTTTGCAAAGTGTGTTAAATTTCCAGTCAGACGATCATCAAAACGGGCCCCTATATTTATTAACAAGTCACATTCATACAACGCCATATTCGCTGCGTATGAACCGTGCATACCACCCATTCCTAAAAATAATGTATCCTCCGCTGGAAATCCTCCAAGACCAAGCAATGTATGAACGACCGGAAGTTGATACATACGAGCAAATGCGGTTAATTCATTTGCCGCTTTGGCATGGAGTACACCTGCACCTGCTAAAATAAGTGGTTTCTTTGCCGTTTCAATTGCTTGTAACAGCTTTGTTATCTGCAATTGATTTGGGTGATAGTTTGGTTGGTATCCAGGTAAATCCATCAAGGCATCACTACATCGCTCTCCCGTTTCTACAACCATATTTTTTGGAAGATCAATGACGACCGGACCCGGTCTACCCGTTGCTGCAATATGAAATGCTTCTTTTATAATTCTTGGTAAATCCGAAACATTTCGCACTTGATAATTATGCTTTGTGACTGGCATCGTAAGTCCGATAACATCCGCTTCTTGAAAGGCGTCACTTCCTATAAGCATTGTTGCAACTTGACCTGTAAATACGACAAGTGGTAAAGAATCCATCATCGCATCCGCTAAGCCAGTAATGACATTTGTCGCTCCCGGTCCGCTTGTAGCAATTACAACACCAGGCTTTCCAGTAATTCTTGCATACCCTTCAGCTGCATGGATCGCCCCTTGCTCATGCCGCGTCAAAATATGAGGAATTTCACAATCGTAAAGCGCATCATATAGTGGTAAAACAGCTCCTCCTGGATAACCAAAAATGACTTCTACCTTTTCCTTTCTGAGCGCATGTAGCAATAGCTGTGCACCAGTTGCCATCTTCTCTTCCGTTTTTGAAGACATCGTTTCTACAAACCTCCTTTATGAAATACCTATATAAATAAAAAAGTCTTTCGCCCACACTTCAGCTATGTGCTGAAGGGACGAAAGACTTCGTGGTACCACCCTTCTTTGCAAGAAAAACTCTTGCCTCAGTGACTCTAATCGAATCAAGCTAATAACGGAGCTACCGTCCAAACCTAGACAAGTGCTTCAGTTTGGCACTCAAGGGCGATGTTCATCAACGTGAACCATCGGTTTCCACCAACCACCGACTCTCTGTGAGGCTTCACAATCAACTACTCCTCCCTCTCAACGCTTTATCCATCCGCGAACGGAAGTTTCACTTTATACTTTCATAACTCCTCCAGTGTTTGCCGAAGTCACAAGCTTTGCATATCGTGCTAAATAACCCGTTTTTACTTTCGGCTCTGGAGAAATAAATTGTTTTTTTCGCTCTTCTAATACATCGTTAGAAATTTCCCAATGAATACTTCCATCTTTTACATTAATAATGATTGAGTCACCATCTCTCACATATGCAATCGGCCCTCCTTCAGCTGCTTCTGGCGATACATGCCCAATTGCAATCCCTCTTGTTGCCCCTGAGAAGCGCCCATCGGTAACTAATGCAACCTTTGTTCCTAGTCCTCTTCCAACGATTGCTGATGTTGGAGCTAACATTTCCGGCATACCAGGTCCTCCTTTTGGACCTTCATGGCGGATGACTACAACATGCCCTTCTTTCACAATACCACTATGAATTGCAGCAACTGCTTCATCATGAGAATCAAAGCAAATTGCTTCCCCAACAAATGAAGTAACCGATTCATTAATCGCTCCAACTTTTAGGACCGAACCATCAGGTGCTAAATTACCAAAGAGAATAGATAGTCCACCTGTTTTACGATAAGGCCGCTCTTTCGGACGAATTACTTTTTCATCTAAAATTTTCCCATCTTCTACTGTTTCATAGATAGTTTTCCCTGAAATTGTAATGCGCTCAGGATGAATTGCCCCTGGAATCTGTGAAAGCTCCTTAATAATAGCTGCCACCCCGCCCGCTTCATGTACATCATGCATAGAATAATGAGATGCTGGGCTAATTTTCGCTAAGTATGGAACACACTTTGCAATATCATTAATACGCTGCAAGTCATAATCAATACCAGCCTCATTCGCTATAGCTAACATATGTAAAACGGTATTTGTCGATCCACCCATCGCCATATCTAATGCAAAGGCATCGTCAATTGCTTCTTTCGTAATAATGTCACGCGGCTTTATATCACGCTTAATTAAATCCATTAAATGAATCGCAGCTTGACGAATTAAGTTATGACGTGCTTCGCTTGTTGCAACGATTGTTCCATTTCCCGGAAGTGCAACGCCGAGCATTTCCATAATGGTATTCATAGAATTGGCTGTAAACATCCCTGAACAAGAACCACACGTTGGACATGCTGATTTTTCCATATCAATCAGCTGCTCTAAACTTAACTTCCCTGATTTATGAGCGCCAACCCCCTCAAATACAGATGCTAAAGAAAGAGGTGTACCATCTTTTGCTTTTCCAGCTTCCATCGGTCCCCCTGAGACAAAAACAGAAGGAACATTCGTCCGAACGGATGCCATTAACATTCCTGGTGTAATTTTGTCACAATTTGGCATAAACATAACTCCGTCAAACCAATGAGCTTGAATAACAGTTTCTGCTGCATCTGCAATGATCTCTCGACTTGGAAGTGAATAGCGCATTCCAATATGTCCCATTGCAATTCCATCATCAACGCCGATTGTATTAAATTCAAAAGGAACACCTCCTGCCGCACGTATGGCAGCTTTCGCTACATCAGCAAGTTCCCTTAAATGAATATGTCCTGGAACAATATCTATATATGAATTACAAATTGCAATAAATGGTTTATGAAAATCTTCTTCTTTAACGCCTGCCGCATGAAGCAAACTTCGATGCGGCGCCCGGTCAATACCTTGTTTAATCATATTGCTTCGCATCGGTTACTCTCCTATCAACTTACTTTATTTTCTTCATAAATTTTTTCACCATCTTCTACTACTAGCTTACGGAATTCTTCCAATAAACGATTTGTATGTGTTCCTGGTTTCCCAGCACCGATTTCTCTTCCGTCAACCTTTGTTACCGCAATAACTTCAGCTGCTGTACCTGTTAAAAATACTTCATCCGCTACATACACATCATGACGAGTAAATAATTCTTCCCTTACTTCATAGCCAAGCTTCTCACCAATTTCCATAATCGCATTCCGCGTAATTCCTTCCAGTGCTCCCGCAGAACTTGGCGGTGTAATTAATTTATTTCCTTTTACAATAAATACATTGTCACCTGAACCTTCTGCAACATACCCTTGCTCATTTAACATCAGCGCTTCCTGTACACCAGCAAGTTTAGCTTCAATTCTAACTAAAATATTATTGAGGTAATTCAATGATTTCACTTGTGGCGTTAATACATCTGGGCGATTCCGCCTTGTTGCAACTGTCACAACCGGGATACCCTTTTCATAATATTCAGCCGGAAACAATGCTAGTTGTTCCGCAATCACAACAACATTTGGCTTTAAACACGAATCAGGATCTAAACCAAGATTTCCAGCCCCGCGTGATACAACTAAACGAATATATCCATTGGATAACTGATTACGTCTTATCGTTTCCACAACAATATTGGTCACTTCTTCCAACGTATATGGAATTTCTAATAAAATGGATTTTGCTGATTCATACAAACGAATGAGGTGCTCTTTTAATCGAAAAACATTCCCACTATATACACGAATGCCTTCAAATACCCCATCACCATATAAATATCCATGATCATAAACAGATACTTTTGCTTCATCTTTTGGAACAAATTCTCCATTTAAGAAAATCCATTGCTCGTTCACTTGAAAGCGCCCCCTATATCCTTGAATTTTTTATTGTTTCCTAGTTTACGCCCCCTTTTCAAATAAATCAAAGAAATTTTTGAAAATTTTAAATTTTTAAAAATAAGAACAACCCATTTTATATTGTTATATCAACATTGTTACCGTTTACAAAATGTCAAAAAATATTTTTCTACATTTTGCAACAAAAAATTTTTCCGTCTAAGAGAAGGATTTATGTCTAAAGATGCGAATGTATTGTATTCAATAAACGGACGTCCTATCTGTTTTTAGGAAAAAGAGGATAAATAAAGCGAGGTGGAAAAATAAAAAATAAAATTTGAGGATAACACTCATATTTTTTCCTCGTTACTCATAATCCTATTTTCAAAAATCATTTTGACAAATTTAAGGGGGCTAAATCATATGGCATGTTTACAAATTAAAGGAACAAGACAAGAAGTAATGGAAATGCTTCAGTTATTTGACTTAATGAATACAAAAGGCCTGTGTAAATTAGAGGATTATGTAGAATTACTCCCATATACAGAGCAAAATAAAACGACACAACATCCGATGTATATTGCTTCTGTTGATGTACAATCAAATGATTATACGATGCAAGATGTACAAAATGATCGTTTTGTATGTGACATGTTAACTGGAGTTTATAACGACTAGTTTACTTCTTCTTCTGCCACATGTGTGAACTCTTCTGCTAATTAGTGAATATTCTTCCGAAAAAGGAACATATTACTAGATGGCAGGAGGTGAATAACATGGCGAAAATTGGAGTAGAAAATACTTTAACAAACGTACAACAAGCTCTGCAGCAAAAAGGACATGACGTAGTCTCATTACAATCGGAAAGTGATGTACAAGGATGTGACTGCTGCGTTATAAGCGGTCAAGATTCTAATGTAGCGGGGATTAGTAATGCTGTGATAAAGGGATCTGTTATTGACGCAAGAGGATTAACAACCGATGAAATTTGTCAACAAGTCGAAAGTAGAATTCAATAAAGTGAAACTTTAATGAATAAGGAATCCTATAGGAAGCTTCACTTTGCGATCCCATCACACTCTCGAAGATGGGGACTTCTTTCGGAAATACATTAAAAGAAGGCTACCATTTATAAAAAAGTAGCCTTCTTTTCTATATTTAACTAACGGGAAAGTAACATATACTGGATGAAAGCCCTACCTCTCTCTCATCATTACGGCTCCAACGACCGCTCCTGATACACTAGTATGTGTATACAGTTTACAAATACAATCTCTCCTATACGTGCTCACTAAAGTTGTTGGCATTATCGCCCGATCTTTAGCAAGTCAGTGATTTATATAAGTAAAGAATAACCAATATATACTAGCTGTAACCGAGACACGAAAATACATCATACCTCTTCCATACAACAATGTCAACATTTTTTCAAAAATAAAAACAGGCCAACAAATGAGCCTGTTTGCTAAAACTGCGCTTTTTCCTTTAGTACGTACACAATGAATCCGCTCACTAACATACATAAACCGACAACAAAATTCTTGATGTTAATCATTTATACCTCTCCCTTGTTCTTTCATAAATCATCATTCTCTATATGTTTTCATTTACCTTATATTCGTATCGTTTTTAAGCACACTTCATCTACTATATCATAATTTCCTTAAAATACAAGTATCCTATTAAGGCTTATTTACCAATCTTTGCACTGCATTAGGCACTGTTTCCAATGCTTTTTCTACAAGGTGTGTACCACTATGTAAGTGCAATACTTGAATCCCTTTTGCCCCAACTACTAAAAATGCAACAGGATTAATGGAAACCCCAGCACCACTTCCACCTCCAAATGGATGTAGGCTCTGTGCCTCTGTTTTTTGTCTATTTACATTAAAATCACTGCCACCTGCGCCAAAACCAAAGGCAACTTTTGAAACGGTTAAAATAATACTGCCATCTGCTGTTGATACTGGCTTTCCGACAATCGTATTAACATCCACCATTTCTTTTAAATTTGTCATTGCTGTTTTCATTAAGTTTTCAATTGGATGTTGCGTCATAGAAACCACCTCTTTTTCCTATCAATTCCTTTTTATCGTTTCCAAAAACGATAAAGACATACCATTTTTTACAACTTAATAATTTTGAAAGTAGATCTTCCTTGTAGAACATTCTTCCCTAAAAGTTACTTGAACTAAAAGCATAGCTTACTATTTGCGAACAATAGGATAAAATGAAACTTTAATCAGCCCTCACCAATCGGGCGCATGCCAGCAGTTTATCTCCCACCGAACATTCTAGCCACTGGAACTGGACAACAAATAAAAGAAATGTGGAAGTGGCTCGCACAGAATGTGAGGGGGATGGAGTTTCTGACGTAGAGGTGCTTTTTACCTCGTACGAAGAAGCGAAGCCACCGAACATTCTAGCCACTGGAACTGGACAATGCTTTCGCCGAACTTTGAGGCGGGAGTATTACCGTCCGCAAATAGCGGGATAAAAAAATAGAAGTAGCTCATACTAGACATGAAGCTCTTTATGAAAGGAGATATCACATTGACTGATAAACATGAAGAACATTATAGAGAAAACGAAGATCATTTCGAAGAAGAATATGCAGCTGAAATTGCACCGAACGGTGTGCCTTACAAAAACAGGGAAGAAGTAACGACAAAAGCCGGAGGAGCAACATCTGGATTTATCGCACTCGCTCTTGCCGTCTTATCTTTATTCACTTTCCCAACGCTCTTTGGACTTCTTGCTGTCCTACTAGGTATCTATGCTTATAACCGCGGAGCTACTGTTACAGGTGGAATTGCTGCAGTCGTTGGCGGCTTAGCAGCAATTGTCGCATTAATATTTCGGGCGGCTCTTATCGGTTTATTCTTTTCTCTTTTTTAAACACGATAAAGTGAAACATTAATCAGCCTTCACCACTCGGGCGCATGTCAGCAGTTTATCTCCCACCGAACACTCTACTAAATTTTAAGGTGGGAGTATTACTGCCCGCAAATAGCGAGATAACGCAAAGCTTCCATCATGTAGCATAATAAAAGATATCTTGCTTCTTGCAAGATATCTTATCCTGTAAATACATCCTCAGATGGATAGCGAATTTTTTGTTTTGCTGGCCGAGCAAGTGAAAATACAAGTGTTAGCGGTCCAATTAATCCGCAAAACATAACAAACATAATCACGCATTTTCCAAAAGCTGATAATTTAGCTGTAATCCCCATTGTTAATCCAACTGTTCCAAATGCTGAAATCGTTTCAAATAAGACTTCCATAAAACTAAAATTTTCAGTAAGCATTAGTATAAATACTGCCACAAAAATTAAAAATTGACTGGCAATTACAATCGCCAATGCTCTCGTCACTGTTGACATTTTTATCGTGCGACGAAATAAAACCAAGTCTTCTCTTTTCTTAAAAAATGAAAGCACAGATGTAATTAAAATAACAAAAGTGGTGAGCTTAATACCGCCTCCAGTCGAAACACTTCCCGCTCCAATAAACATAAGTACCATCGTAAAGAACAGTGTTGACTCTCCCATACTTCCGTAATCAATTGTATTAAATCCAGCTGTACGCGGTGTAATTGCTTGGAAGAACGATGCCCACAACTTCTCACTTAATGATAAAGAACCTAATGTTTTTGCGTTATTATATTCTAATAAAAATATAATAAGCATTGCAGCCACAATTAACACAACCGTACCAATAATCATGATTTTTGAATGCAATACTAGTTTTCGAAAACTGCGGCTATACCATATATCAATGAGCACGGTAAAACCTAAACCACCTGTTACAATTAACGTACAAATACCAATATTTACAATAGGATCGCCAACATATCTCGTTAAATTATCTGGCCATAATGCAAAGCCGGCATTATTATAAGCAGCCACGACATGGAACAAGCTGTAATATAGTCCTTTTCCGAGTCCAAATTCAGGAACAAAGCGAATAGATAAAAATACAACACCCACTAATTCAATACAAATAGAGAAGAAAAATACCCGTTTTACTAATTTTACAAGCCCGCCAATGTTTGTTTGGTTTAACGCTTCTCCAATAAGAAGACGATGGCGCAGCCCTATCTTTTTCCCTAACACCCAAACTATTAAAATAGCTATTGTCATTAAACCTAAACCACCAGTTTGTATTAGAAACATAATGATAACTTGTCCAAATATTGTAAATGTACTATTCACATCCACTACACCTAAGCCAGTTACAGTCGCAGCTGACGTCGCTGTAAAAAAAGCATCTACCCAGCTAATAGACGTTTTTGTTGAAATTGGTAATTTCAACAATATCCCTCCAACGATAATCAAAGCAAAAAAGCCAATTGCTAAAATTTGCGGTGGACTTAATCGTATAAAACGATCGTTTAAGTCTCGTTTTTCTATTATTTTCATAGCACTAACTCCCTTAATCCATCATCCAAAATATGTAACATAGTTGAGCATAATCTTTTTTCATATGAATTTCAACTTTTATTCCCCTATAAAAAATAGAAAATAGAAAATTCCTAATTCCTTCACTCCAAGTTCACATTGAATTCACATCAGTCTTTTATAGTATAACTATCGAAGCTGTTCCTCCCTAATAATGAGACATCCCCAATGTCTCAAACAGCTTTCTGTCCCTAACTTAAAATGACATAAATTGTCCCCCTTCCTAGGCCATCTTGCAATGCAAAGATGGCTTTTTTTATTTCACTACTTTTATTCCCTCCTGATATATAAATCGATTTTAAATTTCAATATATAAGTCGCTGCTATGACAACATAACCTCTACTTTCTTTCTCCTTTTGTTTTAAACCTTGCATGTGGTAGAAAAAGGCCCTGACCGTTTCTATGCACGGCCAGACGCTCTTTTCCTCCCCAACAAGAAAAGAGTTTTTATGTCGATTTTAAAATTTGAATTTATATAGAAAAGAAGAAGTGAATACACTTCACTCCTTCCTTGATTTGCTTCCTTTTTTCGAACGATATTCTTTTCCTTTGTTATCATCACCAGCAATAAACTCTGTACCAAATTCCTGTTGGTATTGACCTGCTTTAGGTGCTCCTTGATTCCCGCTCCCTTTACTACCATTACGA
The DNA here is from genome assembly GCF_050473865.1 of Bacillus sp. S10(2024). Taxonomy (NCBI): domain Bacteria; kingdom Bacillati; phylum Bacillota; class Bacilli; order Caryophanales; family Bacillaceae; genus Bacillus; species Bacillus sp. S10(2024). The sequence continues at coordinate 2,124,601 of NZ_JBFLUR010000002.1, forward strand.
TTCGTCATACAGCTTCCTTCCCTTCTTTATCATATATTGTTAGTATGCTTCGTTCCATTCAAAATACACATAAAAAACCTTCGCTTAATCGCGAAGGCTTTAACATAACAAAATGGTTTCCTAATGCAAATACAAAAATTTATTAATATTAAATTAATTTTTGTGATATAGCGATCATAACTGTCATTTCTTCTTCAGATAAAGTAGAAAATCGTTCTTTCAAATACAACTTGTTCTGTTTTTCCATCTCAACTACTAACTCTTTCCCTTTATCAATAATCTCCAAATACACAACGCGGCGATCTGATGTACTACGCGAACGCGTTACGAGTCCTTTTTTTATTAATTTTTCTGCAACAGCCGTAATATGACTATTCGATACATTCAATTCATTCGCAACACGAGAAACCATTTCCTTTTGGTTTCGATTTAAAATACGTAACACGAGAAATTCATTCCACGGAATATAATCCTCAAAAATTTTGTTCATATCATTACGGATTGTACGAAACATAGCAAAAAAATTTGTCGACAAATTCTCGATGAGCAACTCGCGATTGTTAACCATTATATACAGCACCCCTATGTACTTAATATAGTTAAATAAAAATATTATGAACTATATTAACGTACTTTTTTCATTTTGTCATCCATTTTATTTGGAAATTCATGTATCTTTTCTTTCTTGTATGGAAATAGATGATAAAAGTTGCTTTTATCAAATGCTGCACACTTGATCAGCGCGAAAACAGGGTGCCTTTAAGCACCCTGTTTTCATTTTATTCCACATAATGAAACAGTGTACCCTTAATGTAAAGTTTCGACATTGAAGGATGTCCCCACCGATTATAGTTTCACTACCTATACTTCATTTCCCTAAAAAATGTTACAATAAACAAAAAGTTATTTTTTCCCAAAATAAGTGAGGGGGTTTATATGAAGGAACAAGACGAGGCGTTTTCAGATTTAAATATAAAAGAAAAAACACTTATAATTAGTAGTATTTCGCTACTCATTTTTCTCGTATTGGCTTTTATATTTTTTGTTTCTGTTGGTGTATTTCATCTTACTGGGGTCGAATATACATCTCGAACAGCTCTTCTTCTCTTTTTTATATTAAGCCTTGCTTTAGACATATTTAGTAGTTTTGGAATTGGTTTGTGTAAAATATTTTTTAACGCCCCATTAAACCAAATGCCCAAATGGCTCTCATTTCTCCTTCTTGCTATTTTACAAATTTCCTTTGATTGGATTACAATTCATATTACAGATGAATGGATTGATGGGGTTACCATTTCTAATATAGGAGAATTGTTAATTGTCCTAACCTTTTTCACAATTGATAAACTATGGATTACCGATAAGAAAAATAAGTAATATTACAAGCTTTCCGCAAAAAAACTTGATACAATATGAGAAAATATAGAAAGGAGTGTCATATATGACATTACAGCAATGGTTTGAAAAAGGCATGTCCTTTGATACATATGTAAATAATATGACAGTAAACCAATACGAATTACTACACGTTTACAATAACTTCTTAATACCAAATGAACTTCTTCCAATTTTAGAAACACGCCAAAATGACAACTTAAAGGTTATCGTTTTAACCGCAGATTGGTGCGGTGATGCCCTTCTTTGCGTACCGATTATGAAACGCATTTGCGAAGTTGCTGGCATTGAAATGCGCTTACTTATTCGCGATGATCATTTAGAGTTGATGGATCAATATTTAACAAATGGTACAGCACGTGCAATTCCAATTTTTATTTTTATCGATCAAGATGGGAATGAAAAAGCAGTATGGGGACCTCGGGCACCAAAAGTACAAGAGTTGGTTACATCTATGCGTGCAACACTTCCTAATAAGGAAGATCCAGGATTCGAAGAAAAACAGCAAAATATGTATGCAGAATTCCGTAAAACATTAGCTTCTGACACAGCAATTTGGGAACACGTAATGGAACATATAATAGATAGAATAACAAAATAAAAAACTGCCAAATGGCAGTTTTTTCATTATAAAACAAAGAAATAAAACACCGCAGCAAGAATGAAACGGTAATATGCAAATGGTGTTAACTTCACACGAGATAATAATTTTAAGAATGAAACAATTGCTAACATTGCAACGACAAATGCAGTAATAAATCCGCTCGCAAATAATGGAAGATCTGCTACACTTAGTTCACTCCAACTCTTAATTAAATCAAGACCTGTTGCTGCAACCATCATTGGTACAGCAAGAATAAATGTATATTCAGCAGCCGCCGTATGAGATACACGAGCTAATAACCCACCACTAATCGTAGATCCAGAACGTGAAAATCCTGGCCATAGTGCTAAACATTGAAACATTCCAATTGTGAATGCTTGTTTATAGGTAATCTCGTCCAATGTTTTTGCTGTGCTTGGTTTTGAAAACTTCTCAGCAATAATCATTAAAATACCACCAGCAACTAAACTAATAACAACCGGGCCTGTCCCGAATAAAATCTCCTTGATTTTGCTATGAAATAAAAAACCAAGTAAACCAGCTGGAATCATTCCAATAATAATATGTAATAAGTTTAAAGATGGCCCTTGCTTTACTCGTCCAATTCCAACTAATGACCATAATCGTTTCCAAAATACAACAACAACCGCTAAAATGGACCCTAATTGCACAACAACTTCAAATGTTTTTGCCTTATCTCCTTCAAACCCAATTAAATGCCCTGTTAAAATCATATGTCCTGTTGATGATACAGGTAAAAACTCCGTCAATCCTTCAACAGCACCCATGATTAATCCAATTAACCAATCAGCCACACCCGTGCCTCCTTAATACCTTCTAATGCTTTATTCATACTTTATCATAATACCTCATCTTTACAAAACACGCATCGTTTTTTTCAAATTCATTCTAAATACATGGATACGTATTACTTTTCTAAATCCTTATTCAATAGTATGATTAAAGCGGTTTGTTTGTATATTAGAAAGGAGTAAATATGAAAGAATCTTCATCGATTTCACAAAAAATAAAACAATTTGTCTTATTATTTTTTCCTATATTTGTTACACAAATATCATTATTTTCCATGAGCTTTTTCGATACTACGATGTCAGGCCATGCAAGTGCTACGGATTTAGCTGGCGTTGCAATTGGAACAAGTATATGGATTCCTATTAGTACAGGATTAACAGGTATTTTAATGGCAACCACTCCGATTGTTGCTCAGCTTATTGGTTCCAAACAAAAAGAAAAAGTCGCTCATGTCGTGACACAAGCTGTATATTTAGCAATTTTTGTTAGCCTTATCGTTATACTAATTGGTTTTTTTGCAGTTTCACCTATTTTACATGCCATGCATTTAGAACACCAAGTAGCTCAAATTGCTAGTCAATTTTTAAGCATTATCGCATTTGGTATCATTCCACTGTTTGTTTATACAGTTCTCCGCGGTTTTATTGATGCCTTAGGAAAAACACGAACTACAATGATTATTACTTTACTATCTTTACCGATTAATATTGTGTTGAACTATGTACTCATTTTTGGTCATTTCGGTTTCCCTAAACTCGGAGGAGTCGGCGCTGCGATTGCCTCAACAACCACATACTGGTGTATTTTACTAATCACAATTATCATTATTCGTACAAAAGAACCGTTCTTCTCATATGGTATCTTTCGATGTCTATATCATCCCTCTCTATCTAGCTGGAAGGAATTATTAAAACTCGGGATACCTATTGGATTTGCAATCTTTTTTGAAACAAGCATTTTTGCTGCTGTTACGTTATTAATGAGTAATTATAATACAACAACCATCGCTGCTCACCAGTCTGCAATAAACTTCGCGTCTCTTTTATATATGACACCACTCAGCTTATCTATGGCAATGACAATTTCTGTTGGATTCGAAGTCGGTGCATCCAGGTATAAAGATGCTAAGCACTATAGCTTTATAGGGATTGGCTTGGCACTCGCTTTTGCGTTTGTTTATTCGCTCTTACTATTTGTATTTGATGAAAATATTGCTTCTATTTATACAAATGATCCTGTTGTACACGACTTAACGAAACAATTTCTAGTATTTGCGATTTTGTTCCAATTTTCTGATGCAGTTGCTACACCAGTACAAGGGGCACTTCGCGGTTATAAAGATGTAAATGTCGCTCTTATTATGACGCTCATCGCCTATTGGGTCATAGGCCTGCCGCTCGGTTATATCCTTGCAACCTATACACCTTTAGCCGCAAAAGGATATTGGATTGGACTTATTTTAGGACTGGCTTTTGGAGCAATCTTTTTACTTGCTCGTCTTTTGCAAGTACAGAAAAAATATATTGTAGTAAAAAGCCGCTAAATAGCGGCTTTTTTAATATCTGAAAGATACAAAAGGGACAGCCCTCTATTTTTTGTATCCATTTATTTTTTTAATATATCAATTATTATCTATAATATTTAAAAAAAGAATAGGATTCCTTATAAAAGAGAGCTATAATAGATTTTGATATTTCTATAAAGGAGATTAATTGAATATGAGGAAATTTATGATCGCACTACTACTATGCTTTTCTTCTATGCTTCCTATCAAAGCAGTCAACGCAGAGACAAATCAGCCAGATCATTTGATAACTGTCAATGTTGCGACTAATAAGATGGCATATTATGAAAAGGGTAAACTTATTAAAGAGTTTACAGTTGCTACTGGCAAAAGCAGTACAAAAACACCATTAGGAACATACAAGATTGTTAACAAAATTAAGAATCGTCCATATTACAAAAGACACATTCCTGGCGGTGATCCACGTAACCCATTAGGAGATCGTTGGCTCGGTCTTGATATAAATGGAACGAAAGGAACAACATATGCAATCCATGGAACCAATAACGTAAATGCGATTGGAAAATGGACTACACTTGGTTGTATTCGCATGTATAATGAAGATGTGCATTGGTTATTTGATCGCGTTCCTGTCAATACAACTGTAACTATCACAAACAAATAAGCAATAACATATAAAGCAATTACTGTTTCATATGAATATATAGTTACATAATGCTTTTTTTTGAAGAAAAATGTTCTTTTTTAAGAACATTTTTCTTCATTTGTAATCTATATTAAGAACCCGTTATAATGAGATATTTAGATGTGCATTCCCTGTTCCCCCCTTCTCTACAATCTCTTTTCCAATATTTTTGTTTATACTTTTCATTCAAGCCTTACCATACTGAGTGTATATTTCTTCCTTATAGCGCGTAACCTATCCATACAGTGAAAGGAGTTGCAACAATGGACGAAACAGAAGAGCAACAATCTTATCAAGAAGAGTTTGCACCGGAAATTTCACCTAGTTATCGCCAAGATGTACATCCCCCCTCTCATTTTTCGAATATGACGTTTTTAGTAGGGATTGTCGTATTTGCAGCTGTATTATTATTGCTAATTACCTTCGTATATTTTAGATAAAAGACAGGAGGATTAATATGGAGAACAACCGAGCAAGTACAAGCAAACGAGTTGTAAAAACGCAAAAGGGTTACGCTGGAGACTCTTTGGACAAACACCGAGCTATCGAAAATGCAAATCTTGTTTTGGCTAAAAAGGAGATTGGGCAACAAAACGAGAATTTATAAAGCAATATCTCTATAATAAAACCCCTTTCTTTTTTTGGGGGACGAGAGCATCTGGCCGTGCACAGAAGCGGTTAACGTCTTTTCCTGCCATATGCGGATTTAGAACAAAAAAAGAAAGCAAGTAGCGGTCATATTGTATTCTACATAGCAGAAACTGTTATGTAGAATAATTAAAATGGATTTATATAGAAAAACAAAAGAAGTCCCTAATTTAGGGATTTTCTTTTGTTTCATCAATAAACGAAAGAGGCGAAACAAATGGTAGACTATACACACTACATTCAAAAAACGCTCCCCCATTTCCCTATCCATTCCTATCATAAAGATGAAAGCGGTTGGGATAATGTTGCGATTATCGTAAATGATGAATGGTTATTTCGATTTCCTAGAAAAATTGAATATGCGAAAAAAATTCCTCGTGAAAAGCAATTGTACAAAGCATTATTTTCTAAACTGCAAGCAGAACAGATAGAAGTACCGAACTATCAGATTTTATATGAAAACGAAGTGGATTCTATTCCTGTTTGTAGTTACTATAAAATGATTCACGGTGAACCATTCAAATCATCTTACTTACATAATCTCTCAGTCAATGAAAAATCGCATATCACTACACAACTAGCATCATTTCTTGCTGCTTTGCATACAGTCCCTATAACACTTGCAAAAGAATGGGGATTTCAAGTTGAACAAAATGCTAAATATTGGAATTTATTATATGTAAAACTAAAAGATTATCTGTTTACCACATTTACAATAGAAGAAACTAATCGATTGAATACACTGTTTCAAACATTTTTAGAACAACTATATACAATTACTCCCTTACAAACCGTTATACATGCCGACTTAACACATAATCATATTTTATTTCATCCTCATACAAAGAAAATCGCTGGCATCATTGATATAGGAGACGCACAAATTGGCGATCCCGCATTTGATTTTGCTGGATTATACGCTGACTATGGGCATGATTTTACTTTAGAAGTTTACAACAACTATATTTCTTTAACGAAGAGCAAGGATAAAACCTTTTTCGAGCGGATTGTCTCCTTTTATCAATACAGCCCTATACTCCATGATCTCGTATACGGTTTCGAGACAAATAACGAAAAAATAATTGAAAGAAATAAACGACGATTATTACATATTTTAAACAAATAAAAAGGTGCTTCTTTGCACCTTTTTTCCTGCTTATGCTCCTCATCTCACGCTCACCATTAAGAAAGATGATGTACAAACTCCGTGCCAAAACATAGGCACGCTTCAACATCTTCATCTTCGGGCGTTAATTCCACTTTTAACCCTTCGAGTACGACTTTAGCTCCGCATTCTTGTAATTTTTCAATTAGAATGTCAACAGCTGCCCCGTATTTCGGATATGCAGAATCACACGAACCAAACACTGCTGCTATTTTCCCTGTTAAATCCACTTTATCCATTTCATCATAGAAATCTAAGAAATCATCCGGTAAATCGCCGTCTCCCCATGTGTATGCACCTAGTACAATTCCATCATACTCTTCTAGAATAAACGCTTTCGGTGACGACATAATATCGATTACTTCAATTTCTTTTCCTGTCTTACGAATCGCCCTGGCAATATGATCTGCCATCTCCTCTGTATTTCCACTCATACTTGCAAAAATCATTACTAACTTACTCATTAGACTCTCTCCCTTTACTATGTATCTCATTCTCTATATTTTTAGCACTCTTTTACAACTAGTGAACACTTTTGAGAATTATTATCAATTACAACACCACTAGATTAATCGATAATGATTATCAAAGTCAATGACTATTTTTAAAAAATTGATGAAAAGATACAAGCTTGTCCGGAAGACATACATATACTATAAATGAGCATAGTTCTTTCTTAACCCTCTCTAACGGAAAGAAATAGAAGCAACTGCGAATATTGCAGTTGCCTTTTTTTATTTTGGAATATACAGTGAAACTTACACTTATTCTTTCAATAGTTCCATTGCCGTTTGTAAAAATAATTGTGCACCGCGAATTAACGCTGTTTCATCTACATCAAATTTAGGATGATGATGTGGGTAGCATGTTTCTTTCTTTTTATCGCCTGTTCCTAGCTTTATAAAACAGCCTGGAGCCTTTTGTAAATATGCTGAAAAATCCTCTCCGCCCATAGAAGGTGACAGTGAGGTAATACTTTCTTTTCCAAACAATGCAATTGCGCTATTTTCTACTATTTTTGTCACATATGAATCATTTATGACTGGATTATATCCATACCGATACGTATATATGTACGCTGCATCGTGCGCTGCTGTAATTCCTTTTACAATTTGTTCAATAATCCCTTCAGATTCTTGTCTCAATCTGTTCTCAAAGCAACGCACCGTTCCTAAGATCATTGCTGTCTCAGGAATAACATTATCAGCTGTTCCAGCATGAAATTGCGTAACCGAGACCACTCGTTGTTCAAATGCATCAGTCCGCCTTGAAACAAGATGCTGTAAATTTGTAATAATTTGTGCACCGATTACAATGGGATCCACTGTTTGCTTTGGATGAGCAGCATGTCCTCCTTTTCCTTTAATTTCAATGGTAAATACATCAGGTGCTGCCATCATCGCCCCATAAGAAATTCCTATTTGCCCACTATTTATTCCTGACATAACATGTAAACCGATCACATAATCTACACCATCCATAACGCCTGCCTTGACCATCTCTTGTCCTCCACCAGGGTACTGTTCTTCAGCATGTTGAAACAAAAGACGAATTTCTCCTCCCCAGTCATCATCATATTTTGCTAAAGCTTCTGCTACACCTAATAAAATTGCTGTATGTGCATCATGTCCACAAGCATGCATAACTCCTGGTACAGTTGATGCATATGGCTTCATTGTTTGCTCTTGAATTGGAAGTGCATCTATATCTGCGCGGATTGCAATCGTCTTACCCGTACCTTTTCCTTTCCGCTTTGCCATTACACTGCATGCTGTTGGTCTTGTTAGATCAAAATAAGAAAATGAATCCAATGTGTCATATATAAACTGTGATGTATGTTTTTCCTGAAATGACAGTTCAGGGTGCTGATGCAAATAGCGTCGCCACATTCGAATATTATCTTCAGAAAGGTAACATAACCAATCTATGTGAGATGTTTTCATCCACTTCAACTCCCTATTCTATTTTTAACAATCTTATTCCATCATTAGTGACCGTATTCCCTTGTTTAATAAGAGTTTATGTACTATCTTAGTTAGAAGTAGCATATTCTTGTCTCTTTCCTTTGCAAAGGAATTACAATTCTATCTGGAATGTAATATAATTGTTAAGTTAGGGATTTTCTTTTTTAACATTTAGTGCTACTATCAAAAAAGAGCCTTTCCGTCTTATATTTACCTAAAATGTGGAATTTTTGTGTTTTTCAAAGTGATGTAGGATATGATACTTACATACGGATACTATTTCAAAGAGGGGGACAGACATGAAGATATTAAAAGAAATATGGTCTCAACCACTCACGCAATGGATTGCAAAAACTTGTTACTACCTTGCAATTTTACTTGCTTTACTATGGTTGTATGGATTCCAAGATACAAATACAAGTACATTTATTTACAATGAATTTTAGGGTGGGAGCGTTATGAAGTTATTAGAACAGATTGAAAAATGGGCGCTTGAAACGCCTGACCAAACTGCATTCGTTTGGCGAGATGCGAAAATTACGTACAAACAATTAAAAGAAGACTCTGATGCATTAGCACATTGGATTTCTTCTCAATCTGGTGATGACCGTTCACCAATTATCGTATACGGACATATGCAACCAGAAATGATTGTCTGTTTCCTAGGGTGTGTCAAAGCTGGTCATGCGTATATTCCAGTAGACGTCTCAATTCCAGCTGATCGTGTATTGCGCATTGCGGAAAGTTCTGGTGCAAAGCTGCTTTTATCTCCAACTGAGGTTACAGTAGCTGAATTACCAGTTGAGACTATTGATGGAAACAAATTAGAAGATATTCTTCTTACTCATAAAGGAAAGATTCCAAATCCTGACCATGCAGTAAATGACGAAGACAACTTCTACATCATTTACACATCAGGTAGTACGGGAAATCCAAAAGGTGTACAAATTACGTCTAACTGCCTTGTAAGCTTTACAAAATGGATAGTTGAAGACTTCAACTTACAAACAGGACAAGTCTTCTTGAACCAGGCGCCTTTCTCATTTGACTTATCTGTTATGGACATTTATCCATCATTAGTAACCGGTGGTACACTATGGGCAATTGATAAAGATATGATTGCACGTCCAAAAGATTTATTTGTTTCTTTAGAACAATCAGATATACAAGTTTGGACATCTACACCGTCCTTTGCAGAAATGTGTTTAATGGAACCATCTTTCTCAGAAGGTATGCTTCCAAATATGAAAACATTCTTATTCTGCGGTGAAGTATTATCTAATGATGTTTCAAGAAAACTGTTAGAGCGTTTCCCAAAAGCTACGATTATGAATACATATGGCCCAACAGAAGCAACTGTTGCAGTGACTGGTATCCATGTAACAAATGAAGTAGTGGAGAAATATCAATCTCTTCCAGTCGGTTACTGTAAATCAGATTGCCGCATCATCATTATGAAAGAAGATGGTACAATTGCGGCTGACGGTGAAAAGGGTGAAATCATCATTGTTGGTCCAAGTGTAAGTGTTGGATACTTAGGAAGCCCTGAATTAACAGAAAAAGCATTCACTGTTATTGACGGCGAACGCGCTTATAAAACAGGTGACGCTGGCTATTTAGAAAATGGACTTCTTTTCTATAACGGTCGTCTTGATTTCCAAATTAAACTTCACGGTTATCGAATGGAATTAGAAGAAATTGAACACCACCTTCGTTCTTGTTCATATGTGGAAGGAGCTGTTGTACTTCCAATTAAAAAAGGTGAAAAATATGACTACTTATTAGCAGTTGTTGTTCCAGGTGAACATTCTTTTGAAAAAGAATTCAAATTAACATCTGCTATTAAAAAAGAACTCAATGAACGATTACCGAATTACATGATTCCACGAAAATTCATGTATCAATCTTCTATTCCAATGACACCAAATGGAAAAGTAGATCGTAAAAAATTATTGAGTGAGGTTACAGCATGACCCCATATGCATCATTTTATTTTTTCGCTATTGTAGGCATTTTGCTTATTCCTACCATTATTGCTGGGTTAAAAGGGAAAATGCTGCGCAAATATAATGCGGTTGTAACACTTATTATGCTCGCTGTTATCTTTTCAGATAAACCAATACAAGCTGTTGCACTAGCAATATTTGCAATTTGGCAATATGTTTTGATTAAAGGCTACTTAACGTTAAGACAGCGTGATAACAAAACGAGTATTTTTTGCATCGCTGTTATTTTATCGATTTTGCCACTTATCTTAGTGAAAATCGTACCTGCTATTCCAGCTTTAAAATCAATCGTATTTTTTAATGATATACCAGCTATCAAATTAATTGTGTTTCTTGGTATATCCTACGTAACATTTAGAGCTGTACAAATGGTATTTGAAATTCGTGATGGTCTGATTAAAGAAATATCACTATTTAAGTTTTGGGAGTTTCTTTTATTTTTCCCAGCGATTTCAACTGGCCCGATCGATCGTTATCGTCGATTCCAAAAGGATTTAGAGAAACCACCAACAGCAGATGAGTATAAAGCAATGCTTTATACAGGAATCAATCGTATTTTCCAGGGCTTTCTTTACAAATTTATTATTGCGTACTTAATTAAAAACCATATTTGGGATGCAGCAATTTCTAAACAAACTACATTTATTTCATTTATGACTGATATGTACGCTTATAGTTTATATCTATTCTTTGACTTTGCAGGATATAGCGCATTCGTAATCGGTGTAAGTTATATAATGGGTATTAAAATGCCAGAAAACTTTAACAAACCTTTCTTAAGTCGTAATATTAAAGACTTTTGGAACCGTTGGCACATGACATTATCTTTCTGGTTCCGCGACTTTATTTATATGCGCTTTGTCTTTTTTGCAACAAAGAAAAAATTAATTAAAAACCGCTATACAATTTCTTATATCGGTGCATTTTTAAACTTTGGAATTATGGGCATTTGGCATGGACTAACGTGGTATTATATTACATATGGCTTGTATCATGCCATTTTGTTCATTGCGTTTGATATATTTGAACGTAAAAATAAAAAGCATAAGTTTTGGCCAAATAATAAATTTACACATGTCCTTGGAATTATCATTACATTCCATTTCGTTTGTCTCGGTCTTCTACTCTTCTCAGGTAACCTAGGCAGACACTTTTAGTTAAAAACTTCTTAGGAAGTTACACATAATACATTATGGATATAAAGGAGAATAAACAATGGCTGAATTTAAAGATCAAGTATTAGATATTTTAGAGGAAGTATGTGAAAATGACATCGTAAAAGAAAATACAGATGTACAATTATTTGAAGAAGGCATTCTTGATTCTTTCGGTACAGTATCATTATTAGTAGAATTCCAAGAACGTTTAGGCATTGAAGTGTCTATTTCTGATTTTGATCGCGACGAGTGGGCAACACCAAACATGATTATTAAGAAACTGGAAGATATGCGATGAAAAAAACAACGTTTGGCCCGATGCTTCTAGCATTTGCTCTTTTCTGCGTGGTGTTATTTATTCCATCACGCTTCTTTTTACCACTTATCGGGGAGCAAAAGGTCGACGATGCCACAACATCTTTAAAGAAAGAAATGTTTCAAGGCATTGCAATACAACAAAAGATGCTAGAAGATCCAAAATACCTTCCGATGTATGGTTCATCGGAATTTTCCCGCATGGATGTGTACCATCCATCGAACTACTTTAAAGTAAAAAATCAAGAATTCACACCGTTTCTTATCGGTCGTGGTGGAACACAAAGTCTTACTCACGTATTAAGTCTAGCTTCCTCAATGGATCAGTTAGAAAATCGTAAAATTGTCTTTGTCCTTTCACCACAATGGTTTGTAAAAGAAGGTTTAGATGAAGTGCATTTTGCGCCAAACTTTTCGTCTCAACAAGCGTACCATCTCATCTTTAACAATGACTTAAAGCCTGAGATGAAAAAGCAAATTGCTGAGCGATTATTAAGATTTGAGATTGTTCGAAAAGATACACTCTTAAAAACTTCTTTAGAAGGAATTGTATATGACGACACAAAACATAACGTGAAAGCGGCGGCAGCAAAACCATTTGCATACGTATATCGTAATATTTTAGACCGTAAAGACTTAGTTACATCAATATTTGATATTAAACCGCGAAAAACACATTTAGATCCTGAATTAAAATCCCTTGCTTGGGAAGAAATTCGTAAGCGAGCAGAAAAAACTGGTGAATTGGAATCTAAAACGAATCCATTCGGCATTGAAGATCCGTACTATAATAAGGGCATTAAGAAGAAATTAGAACATCTAAAAGGTTATCGAGCGAATGAATCATTCGATGAATCACCAGAGTATGACGATTTCCAATTAGTCTTAGACATTTTAAAACAATCGCATGCAAAACCATTGTTTATTTCTGTTCCTGTTAATGGTCCATGGTACGATTATGCTGGATTCCCAAAAGAACGCCGTGATGTATACTATAAAAAAATTAATGAACAAATTGCTAAAGCTGGATTCCCAGTTGCAGACTTTTCAAGCCACGAATATGATAAGTATTTCTTAAAAGATACGATGCATTTAGGTTGGAAAGGCTGGGTATATGTCGACGAGTCACTTCAACAGTTTTATAAAAGCAACTAAAAAAGAACGCTTGAATTTTTCAAGCGTTCTTTTTTACTTATAGATAGTGCTTTGTAATCTAGTTAATGTTTCCTTTGTCTCTTTAATCACTCGCATGATAATGTGCTCTGCCTCTTCCATTTTTGCTAAGGATGAAGCTTGCCCTGCCCAAAGTGACATGTACTCACGATTATTTTGTTTAACTGCTGCTTGGCGAATTTCTGTTGTTAATACATTTTGAATTGGATATGCAGGAAATTTCTCTTCTTTATTTTTTAATTGTTCGATAAAACTATTTTGAATTCCTCTTGCATATTTACCTGAAAATGCACGTGTCATTGTCGTACTTTGGTCTGTACTCTTTATTATTGCTTCTTTATGCGCCTTATGAGCCGCACTTTCATAACAAGTTAAAAATGCTGTGCCCATTTGTACTCCTTCGGCACCAAGTGCATAAGCTGCCACTACTCCCCGCCCATCCATAATTCCACCTGCCGCAACAATAGGGATTTGCGGAATAGCGTCAACAAGCTGCGGAATCAGTGCAGTTGTTCCAATCATGGAATCTTGTTCTTTTCCAAGAAATGTTCCGCGATGTCCTCCTGCTTCACTTCCTTGTCCTACAATAATATCTACACCTAAATGTGCCAATACTTTCCCTTCGGCCACATTTGTTGCCGTACCAACTATTTTTATCCCATGCCCCTTTAATCTCTCTATTTCTTCCCGTTTTGGTGTATCAAAAGTAAAACTAAAAACAGGCACGTTCTCTTCTATAAGAACTTCCAGCTGTTCTTTATAATTTTCTGGTAACTGCATTGTTTTCTTCACTATTTCTAATTGCAGTTGTTCCCGAATAGGTTGTAATAAATGCTGTGCTTCTTCTACTTCTTTTTCATTCATTTGTATATCATTTGTAATAAACAAGTTCACTGCGAACGGTTTATCTGTTAACTGACGAATTGAACGTACTGCAAGGCGAATTTGTTCAGAACTCATATATCCTGCACCTAACGTCCCTAATCCTCCGCTATTAGACACAGTAGCTACTAACTCTGGTGTTACAACTGTTCCTGCCATCCCGGCTTGAATAATAGGATATGTAATTTGTAGCTTCTCACATACTCGGCTATAAAACATTTATTTCTCCCCTTTCTCTTATACTTTCTTGGCCACCAAAAGCATTTCCTTCTTTCCTCAATTATTGAAGACACATTGCATGAATATAGTGTAAGAAAGGAGGGAATTTGATGCAATATCCAGAACCGTTACAATACGGAGATACCGTTATGATCATCGCTCCAGCAGGTCCCCCATCTATAGACCACATTCTTCAAGCAAAACAAAAGTTCGAAGAGATGGGCTTATTTGTTATCATTGGAAAGAGTGTACAAGAAAAACGAGGATATTTAGCTGGAGATGATACCGTTCGCCTTCATGACTTACACGAGGCCTTTACAAACCCATATGTGAAAGGGATTTTTTGTGCTAGAGGAGGATATGGGACTGGTCGCCTTCTACCTTCTATTAACTATGGACTCATTCGAGATAATCCAAAAATTTTCTGGGGTTATAGTGATATTACAGCTTTACACATCGCTTTTGAGCAATTGGCACAACTCGTTACGTTTCATGGTCCCATGATGGAGGAAGTGGGAAAGGGACTTGATACCCTCTCTTTCTCCTCTTTCAAACAACTTTTTCGTCCATACTCTATTATTCTAGAAGGAGCAGCGTTTCTTCACTCTTTCAATTGTTGCATCACCGCTCCTCTTGTCGGAGGAAACTTAAGCGTAATTACAAGTACTCTCGGTACACCGTACGAAATTGATACAAAAAACAAATTATTATTATTGGAAGACATCGGCGAAGAGCCTTATCGCGTTGATCGCATGTTAAATCAATTGCGCTTAGGAAAGAAATTTGAACAGTGTGCTGGTGTTATCTTTACAAATTGTCATAAGTGTACATCTTCAAAACCAGCTTTATCTATTTCTGAAATTTTATATGATTACATTATCTCTTATAATATTCCCCTTTTGTATAACCTACCAATTGGCCATATACAACCAAATATAGGAATCCCTCTAGGTGTTCCTGCTACAATAAATGGGCAACAAAAAACACTTTCTATCTCTTCTGGTATAAAGTGAAACTTCCATCACCAATCGGGCTTTTACGGGCAATTATCCCCACCTCTTCTTTACTTCTCCTTCAAACCTTGAGGTTGGGGGCTTACTGCCCGTTAATGCGGGATAATGTGAACTTTGCATCAAGAAGAGTTTCTTCATATTCTCTGACTCTTATACTACTTTTATAGGAAAAAGGAGAAGCTTGTCTGCTTCTCCTTTTTCCATTCATTAATTCTTGTTGTTGTTGTTATTGTTGTTCCACATGTTCCAACCAAAACAGCAGTTATTCTTGTTTTTGTTATTGTTGTTATTGTTGTTATTGTTATTGTTGTTATTGTTATTGTTGTTGTTCTTATTATTATTATTGTTATTGTTCCACATGTTCCAACCAAAACAGCAGTTATTCTTGTTGTTATTATTGTTATTATTGTTATTATTATCGTTAGCCATATATCCCCATCCTCTCTTGGTCAAGCTACTAATACTATATGTCCCCTTGAAAGAATGGTAACGGCAATTTATTGATAATAATTAAAAATTCTTCCGGAAGCAATGTCAGCAATTTCTGGAGGTGTAAATGTTTTGTCAAGATCTGTGCCAACATTTAAGACCGCTGTTGCTTCCACATCAATGCTTTCAAATAACTCTTTTCCACGAATCGAAATAACAGGTACATCTTCAGGCAATGCAGCTTGTAAAAATTCAAGCTGCGTAAAGAATGGTAAAATCCATCTTCCTTCCCCCTGAAAATAGCGTAAATGCACTATTCCTTGTGAATCTCCTTCTTTTATATCAACCGTTCCTGCAACATAAACGTGTGTTGTTAATAACGTTTCATAAAATTCTTTTTGTTTTTGTTTATCTTCATCAGCTAATGCTAATAATGTTTCTAATTTTTTTACTGGAATATGTGCCATTCGCCGCCACCCTGCTTTCAAAATTATTGTAATGTAATTATACAAAATATTCTTATTTTTTTCTATAAAATTATTTTTTCACTATAAAGCTAAGTAACTTCTCCTTTCTCAGTCTGCTAACAATAATCATTCTGGCTATAATTGAAACATTCAATAATAGCTTTTTTACATTGTTTTTTGAAAAGTGCATTACAACCGATATGAAACATGTCTTCCCTCAATGAAAATATTTTTTGTTAAGTTTATTCAAAAAACACGTAAAAACATCTTACAATGAGTATAAAAATGTTTTATTATGTATTAAAATACAAAGTTAAGAAAGGGGCACCACAGTGAAAATTTGGTTTTACGAAAAAACAAAAACCACAAATGATTTACTCGGTATTTGGGATAACGTTCCCACTATTCCGCGAATCGGTGAGAAAGTAGAGCTTTTAAAGAAAGTACGTACTGTAACGGACATTAAATATATAAAAAATGGGAATAACTTTCATGTTGAAATTTTTATTTACTAAAGAAAAAAGCTCTCCATACTTTTTAGGAGAGCCTTTCTCTTTCATCTGCTTTTTTTATCACAATTGTATCATTCACTAGTTCCACTTTTACATAATCACTTTCTTCTAAACCTAAGTGATTGACAGCTTCATCAGGTAATTCAACAGCCATGTAGCGCTCGGTGAAAACAACTTGACTATATGCAGCTTGCTCTACAATCAAATCAGCTTGTTTTTCTTCTTGAATGATTCGAAGTAGAGGCAGTCCAACTTCTCTTACAGTACGCCAATTACGACGAATAAAGGGAACAAGCCATAATAAGCTAATAATAATGATAACAAGACCCATCCATAAATTACTCAGTGCTTGTAAATCAGCAATTTTTACTGGTTCTTGTGCACTGCTATCAGTAAATTGAATGATACTAACAACAGTATTGTTTAAGGCGTGAACAATAATATTTGTCCATAGGCTTTTCGTCTTTATATATAAAAGACACATAACAACACCAAATAAAAAGGCACCAACTACATCAACATGCCCAAATCCAAAAATAAGCGAAGAAATGATAATGGCCCGTTTCACACCCCATTTATACGCCATTCGGTTTAAGAAAAAGCCTCTGAAGATCACTTCTTCCATAATTGGAGCAAATATACAAGCTGAGATGACACTTAAAATTTTTGTAAAAGTAGTGCTCATATCAATAACATTTCCATCACTTAATAAATCAACTAAAAAGTCCGGAATCATCTGAGCTAGTATGTAAAATTGAATAAAAGATACACCGAATGAAAAAATCATTCCCATAGCCGTAGCAATTAAAATAAGTCGCCATGGAATTGATGATGGTTTATCAAAAAAACTTGTAAATACTGCGTTATGTTTTTTCATCTTATAAAACAACCAAAGTAATGGAAAAGCAAAGAAAACTAGGGTGTCTGAGACAAATTGGAATACACCATTTTCAGCACCAATTATCTCTAGTGGAAGATATACAATAAACGCACCTAAAATCATCCACCCAAAAAAACTGCGTAGTCGAATCCGTGAAAATGCAAGGTTAATAGAAAACACCTCCAACATGATATATTTATATTATAGTATCAATATGCTGTAATTTCTTCCTTTTTTTATTAAATTAGTCTTGTATCATCCTACAACTCCCAAAATAAATCCCCGCCTAAGCGAGGATTTATTTTTATAACACATCACGTTTTTGAAACAATGCACCCGAAGCAACGAGTAAAACGGCAAAATGAGCTAGCACAAATAATAAAGAAGTTGTAAAGCTAAACTCTGTAAATATTGGTTTGGCCCCTTGACTTAGCAACACATTACTATCATACATATTTAAATTTAAGTGAAACATTACAATATATTTTGCTGTACCTTGAGCAAATTGGAATACTAGCATTTTTAACATTCCCTCTAGGAAGAAGAAAAATAGTGTAATAACTAATGGTAAAACTGATTTTCTAAAAATATTCGCTAGCAAGAATGCAACTGTTGGATAAAAGAATATCGGTAAAATATTATATGCAAAACGTTTTAACAAAATTGTAAAAGTTACCGCTCCAGTGTCCCCGCCAAATACAATGAGACCAATCAGCATTGCTGTAAGTAAAGAAGCAATACATACAAACAATATAGCTAAAAGAATTGTAATATATTTTGAAAATAAGATCGTAACTCGTTTTCTTGGTCGAATCAATAATTGTTTAATTGTCCCTTTTTGAAATTCCTCTGTAATTGTGCGGGATGCTAACGTAACTCCAAAGATTGTTGCAAACGTAACAATCATGCCGATATTTTGCTCTGCAAACATAATGAATCCTTCAATTTTGATTTCAGGTGGAGCCCATTTTTTGATAATAACTGCTGCTGCAATTTCTAATACTGCTAGCACTCCTAATAAAATATACATACTCTTTTTTGCATGCAACTTTAAAAATTCATTTTGAATTAACTTTATCATTATGCTTTCACTCCCCCTGTAACTGCTAAGAATTCATCTTCTAATGATTTATTTTGAACGGTTACACCGTACACAAGAACATCAGCATGCACTAAATTTTTCACAAGTTGCGGAATTTCCTCTTTCATGACAGATACAATAATTTTGTTTTCTTGTATGGTTCCTTTAATCAGTTCATTCGCTTTCTCTACTTGATTCACTTCAATGGCTACCATAATCTTGTCATCACTTTTTACCTGTCCACGTAAACTATACTCTTGCACAAATTGTCCCTTCTTAATAATAACGACACGATCACACATCAGCTCAATTTCACTTAATAAGTGACTTGATACAATGACTGCAATGTTTTCTTCTTTTGCCAAACGCTGTAAGTAATCTCGAATTTCACGAATTCCCGCTGGATCTAAACCATTTGTCGGCTCATCTAAAATTAAAATTTTCGGATTATGCAGTAATGCTTGCGCAATCCCTAAACGTTGTTTCATACCAAGAGAATATGTTTTTACCTTTTTATGAATCGCATGCTCTAGTTCAACAAGCTTTACAATTTCAGCAATTCGTTCTTTACCAATTGGTGTAACAGCCATATTGGCAAAATGCTTTAAATTTTGCATTCCCGTCATATATTCATATAGCTCCGGGTTCTCTACAATCGCTCCAATATACTCTAGCGCTTTTTCACGTTCAGTACGTATACTATGGCCACAAATTGTAATATCACCTTCTGATACTGAAATCAGCCCTGTCATCATCCGAATTGTCGTCGTCTTTCCACTTCCATTTGGCCCAAGAAAGCCGTACACTTCCCCTTCCTGTACTTCAAACGAAAGACCACGAATAATTTCAGCACTGCCTATTTTTTTATGAACATTTTCTAATTTCACTACTACATTTCCCAATGTCTATTCCTCCTTTAAACCTCTAACTTTTTGTCGATGATGTAGGATGCTATGAATATGAAGAGAACGGTTGATAACAAGGTAAAGCATATATACGAAATACTTGCCCCTTCATTCATATAAAATGATGTTTCAAAAAAACCATTTTTATCTATAAATTTAATATTTTTTGTAAAAAATACATATCTATCTACTTTTTCCAAGAGAGTAGTTATAAAAAATTGAATTCCAGCTAGAAGCAAAAAGAAAAATATAAATAATACCTTACTTAATAACGAATTCACATTAAAAAGTTTTATAACTGCAATTATGATATATATAGAAGCTAAACAACTCGTTAAATCTATAATCCATAAAAAGATAGAAAAGAAATGATGAAGCAACCCAAATTTATAAAAGTATTGCATTGCTCGTTGAATCTCTCCATTTGTGTTTTTCCCGTAAATATCTAAAGAAAAGAAATGAACAAATCCTAAACCAATTAAAGACAGTAGAGTAACCATTAGCGAAAAAAACAATAGGTTGGCAAATATATATTTTTTAGCAGGAACTGCTGTATAACGAATCATAGAATTTTTTAACATTCTCCGAAAAGACGAGACTGCTATTAAACCAATTGAAAATACCGTTATACTGAATAGTAAAATAAACAAAATCAATATTACATTTTGTTTCATTGAAGTCATATGCTTAGCAGAACCCATAAAATTAAATAATAGAATAAGTGAAATCGTAATAAATCCTACGTAAATAATCCATATTTTCTTTTTATTACAGTTATATAAATAGTAAAGAAGTTGATTCATTGTCCAAAAACCTCCTTGAACAACTCGTGTATTGCTTTTCCTCTTTGAAAACGAAGATTTTCTACATTTTCATGTAACACAATTTCTCCGTCCTTTAAAAAGATCACTTCATCAAACAAGTTTTCAATTTCGCTAATTAAATGAGTAGAAATTAAAATTGTACAGTCTTCCCGATAAAATTGAAGAATTAACTCTAACACATGCTCCCGTGAGACAAGGTCGATTCCGCCAAGCGGTTCATCTAATACATAAAGTTTTGCATGCCTTGAAAAGGTTAAAATCAGCTGTAGTTTTTCTACCATTCCTTTTGATAAAGCATTAATTTTTTCTTCTAATGGAATTTTCAATTTCGCGATTGTATCCACTGCTTTTTGAATATTAAAATCTTCATAAAAATCGCGATAAAAAAACAAAGCATTCTTTACAGTCATCCACTCTTCAAATATAGGACGGTCAGACATGAATGAGACGATTTTTTTCGTTTCTCGACTTACTTTCTTATCAGCAATGAAAATATCTCCTTGAGACGGATGTTGTAAACCTACAATCATTTTCAGCAGTGTCGTTTTCCCGCTACCATTATCCCCGACAAGACCAATAATTTTCCCTTCTGTTATTGTAATGTTTACATCTCTAATAACAGCTTTTAAATCGTAACGTTTCCATAAGTTTTCTATTTTTACTAATTCTCGCATCTGTTCTCCCCCTTTTTCTCTTCTAATGAAGAATGAAGAATGGACAACATTTCCTCTTCTGAAAACCCTAAGTTGTTCATTCCATTTATAAAGGCATGAAGCAACTCTTTCGCCATATCTTTTCGCAGCTCCATAATTTTCTCTCCTTCAGTTGCTACATATCTTCCCATTCCTCTACGCGTCTCAACGATACCCTCGCGTTCTAACTCTTGAAATGTACGTTGAATTGTATTCGGATTCACTTGTAACTCACTCGCTAATTCACGGACAGAAGGAATTTTACTACCAGGCGCTAAATGACCTGTTACAACTTCCTTTTTTATGTATTCCATCACCTGAATGTAAATTGGGATGTTGGGAGAAAATTCGATTTTCATTTCTTCCTCCTAATGTTTTAGTGTACTAGTCAAATAGTACACTATGATACAAAAAATGTAAATGAGAATTTTGAATATTTTTTTATAATGTTTTTTAATGATAACATCCTCGAATTTCATTGCTCCTCATAAGATATCATCAAGAAAATCAAACGAAATAACCATGTTATGTAAACATATTTCCCATAAAAAAAAGTGCCCTATACATATAGAGCACTCGCCTTATTAAAAGTTAAATACAAAATCATCATCTGATAATTTTTCAACATTTGTCGCTTTCACATAACCGTTCCCTTTTACAGAGAAGAAATCATGATTTTTTGTATCCGTACGTAAACCATTTAATACGATTGGATTAATTTCTTCTTCTTCAAAGTGCGGTTCTAATCCTAGATTCATTAATCCTTTATTCGCATTGTAACGAACGAAACGATTTACCTCTTCTACAAGACCAATCGATGTATAAATTTCATCTGTATACGCTGTTTCAATGTCATACAGTTCTAATAACAGATCCTTCGTTTCTTTTTGTACTTCTTGTTGCTCCTCGGAAGAAAGCTCTGCAAACACTTGCTGCGCTAAAATACCGACGAATACGCCGTGGATGGACTCGTCCCTAATTATTAAATTTATAATTTCTCCACTCGCCGTTAGTTTTCCTTGCCCTGCTAAATACAGAGGATAGAAGAATCCACTATAGAACAAGTAGCTTTCTAAAAACACACTTGCTACCATTGCCATGTATAGCTCTTTTTTCGTTACTTGAGGCTTTAATAAACGACGGTAGTAATTTGTAATGATACTTGATTTTTTCTCAAGTAACGGATGTGTATCTACCCATTCAAAAATCCCATCAATTTCTTCTTCAGTTGCGAGTGTTGTAAAAATATGACTGTAACTTTTCGCATGTACTTCTTCCATAGCTCCCATAAACGCAAGCACACTTTTTGCTTGTAAGTTCTCAAGATGCACAAGAATTAGTGGCATTCCCTCGCCGCCTTGCTTCGTATCTAGAAGTGTTAATCCCCCAAGTACACGTTTATAAGCAATTTGCTCTTCCTTAGATAACTGCACCCACGTATTTTTGTCAGAAGAAACCGCGATCTCCTCTTCTGTCCAAAACTGAGCGATGTTTTGCTTCCAAAACATTAAACTAAAATCGTCTTCTTTCTTGTTCCAGTTTACCGCGCGCATTGAATCGCCCCTTTATTATATTATCGCATCGTTCTAACGTGCGGTAAAACTTCCATTTCAAAATGAAAATCTAACCGCACGTTAGAATGTAAATTTGTTTACTTAGCATGAGCAGGGTTTTTCTAAACCCTGCTCATCCTGTTTTATATAATAACTATCAATTGTATGCTTTTCTGCTAAAAGAACACATTATACTGTGCAGGCTACACACTCTTCCACACTTAATTTACGTGTTCTTGTGTAGTACAAGCTCTTTAACCCTTTTTTATGAGCATAAATATAGTAACGTGCTAATTCACGAGTAGAAATATCACTATTTACATAAAGAATTGTACTGATCCCTTGGTCAACATGCTCTTGAATTTCTGCGATTAAATCAATAAGTTTAAACTGATTCATATCATAAGAAGATTTATAGTACCAGAACGTATCTTTCGATAAATACGGCATTGGATAATATGTTGTTGCATTTGCGTACGTTCTTGATTCAATTTGGCTTACGATTGGCATTACTGATGAAGTAGCATTCTGCACGTAACTGATCGATTGTGTAGGTGCAATTGCTAATCTATATGAATTATATAAGCCATGCTTCTGTACTTGTTCTTTTAAGTTTGTCCAATCTTCTTTTGTTGGAATATGAATCCCTTCAAATAACTGCTGCACTTTCTCAGTTGCCGGGCTATAATCCGTTGTTTCATATTTCTCAAAGTATGTGCCATTTGCATAATCTGACTTTTCAAAGTCTTTAAAGGTTTCACCTTTCTCTTTTGCAATTTCCATACTTTTTTCAATGGAGTAGTAATTTAGCATCATAAAGAATGTACGAGCAAATTCTTTCGCTTCTGCACTTTCATAAGCGATTTTATTTTTCGCTAAATAACCGTGTAGGTTCATTGCTCCAAGACCAACAGAATGAAGCTCCTCATTTGCTTTTTTCACAGTCGGTGCGTTCGGAATAATTGTCATATCAGAAACAGCTGTTAAAGCTTCCATTCCCGCATGAACCGCTTCACGTATTTCTTTATTCTCCATTACGTTTACGATATTTAATGATCCTAAGTTACAGTTAATATCACGGCGGATAATATCATCTGTACCATAATCATTGATTACAGATGTTTCTTGTAACTGGAAGATTTCTGTACAAAGATTCGACATCTTCACAGTTCCAATATCCTTTAACGGATGTTGTTTATTTGCATTTGATTTAAACATTAAGTATGGATAGCCAGACTCAAGCTGAATCATTGCAATTTTAATAAGCATATCACGTGCGCTAATATCCAGCGGTTTCTTTTTGATTTTTGGATTGCTCATCAGTTCGTCATACATTTCATCAATGTCAATATCGTCTAAATGTTTTCCGTACTCTTTATACACTGTATAAGGTGCGAAAACATGGAATGGTTCGTTTTTCTCAGCAAGCTCAAAGAACTTACTTGGAACGATAATTCCGATGGAAAGAGACTGAATACGGCTCTTCTCATCGGCATTTATTTTTTTGGTCAACATGTCTTCATATTTCTATGAAGGTTGGACTATATCATCAACCTGTAACTGGCTGCCTTGCACTTCGACTGGTGCCTATCTCCAGCCTACTCTACTTGCTTACGTCTACTGACGTGCGTTCGATAGTCTCTACACCTTCTTGCTAGATATACACTTCTAACAAGCTTGGCACGGTATTACCTGCTATCCACTTATAATGGACCGTAGGTTCTCTTAGTCAGCTTCTTCGTGAGCTTTTTCTCTACTCCTTATTCAACTGATACCGTTAGCCGCTAATACGACACCCTAATGGCTAGGTTCACAAGGTTTTCTCATACACATTACTGTATAGAGGGACTACCAATTAATCCAAAAACTCAATAATATCCCAATGGAAAATATTTAAATACACAGCTCCGGCACCTTTTCGTTGGCCCAACTGATTCGCATACGAAAACGAATCTTCAAGTAATTTCATAACTGGTACAACACCACTTGCTGCATTCTCGATACCTTTAATTTGTTCACCGCGTGCTCGTAATTTGCTCAAGTTGAGCGCTACGCCGCCGCCGATTTTTGATAACTGCATTGCTGTATTAATATTGAACCCAATCGAGTTTAAGCTGTCGTCCATCTCTAACAAGAAACAAGACACCATTTCTCCTCTTCTGCTTCTTCCTGCATTTAAAAAGGTTGGTGTCGCTGGTTGATAATTTTGTTTGACGATCATACTTGCGAATTGCTTTGCCTTCTGGGCATTTCCTCGTCCTAAGTATAACGATACAATTGCCACACGATCAGGATAACTTTCTAAGTATTGTTTTTGATCATTCGTTTTTAACGCGTAATCTTTATAAAACTTAGATGCTGCCATATAAGATTGAAATTCGAACTTTTCGCCGTACGTGATATCGTATACAGCTTCCACCTCGTCCATCTTATATTCGCTTAACACATCATAGTAGTAATCATGCTCTAACATATACTCGATGCGTTCTGCCACGCTATCAAAAGGAACGGTATTCTCTTTCGCCTCTTCCATAAAGTCTGCTAGTGCCTCTTTATCTTTATGAAGCTGATAGAACCCGTCCTGCATTTGCGTGATCTCATTATTCAATTCAATGTGTCGCAATCTCCAGCACCCTCTCTTTAAAAAATTCTACATCTTTATTTGTTCCAGATAACTCAAATTTTGATACAACCGGCACCTCATATCTCGTTGAAATCTTGTCTGCGCTTGCCCCAAACATATCTCCCCAATTGCGATTTCCGCTTGCAGATACTCCTTTTAAACGTTCATGATTACGTTCTAAAAATTTCAAAACACGTTCCGGCACATTTCCAAAACCTGTTGTATACGTAATAAGGACAAATTCTTCATCTAATACGAGATTTTCATTAATTTGAACGGCCGGCATATTTAATTTGTGGATGAAACGCTTTACGTTTCCTGTCATAGAATCATATGCAACTAACATCTCCGACCCTCCCTTTACATCTTTTCGCGTCATGTTCGTTCTCGATGAATTCTCTATATATTGTATTACTTTTTAAAAAAGGACACAAGATATATGTATAATTTCTTTTTTTTTTAAAATTTATTTTTTCGACAAAATAGACCGATCTTTTTACAATACAAAGAATATGAAACAACATTCTAAAAGACATGTCAATAAAGTGTATTTCAAAAAAGTTGTCAACGGATTTAGCCACATTTCCAAAAAAGTTCATCGTATCAAATTGTCAAAAAAAGAAATATACATGCGAAATCTATTTCTCATTTGTCAAAAAAAAACGAACAGTTTCCCTATTAGAAACTGTTCGAAACCGGTTACACATTTTTTCTATCATTTTATTTGTACGTATACTCCTATTCATGATGTTCTACGCGCACGATATCGCTCAAAAATATATGATAGAAAATTTCATCTTTACATTGCATCGTAAAAACAGGTGACTCTTCATCGAAATACGCAATCGTACCTTTCACTTTTTGAATAGAATTTTGAAGTTTTGCTACTACAAGCACACTTCGTTCTTGTTCATATGCTAGTTTTAATTGTCCTATGATTTCCTTCATTCGCTTTCGCTTCTCCGGAAACATAACCATCCCAACAAATTTTCTTCCCTTCTCATCTTTCCAAAAACAGTCCCAATGCGGAAGTATCCCTTGCTTAAACTCTCCCAAATAAACTCCTCTCCTTTCTTACGAGCGTGGTGTTTCCATATATGTATAAATGATTTTCCCACTGTGCTGTGCGTTACCTCGAAAATGCTTAAAGTCTTCTCGTTCTACTAAAACTTCTCGAAATGTATAAAACACTTCTTTTGTGACAATGTATTCTTGTATTTCTTTATTTTTAAGCTGATCTAAAATCATATTTACTTGTTGTTTATCCATACTAATCACCTCTCTGTCGTATTTTTATTTCACGACTACTTCTATACACTCCTAAAGCAGCAAATCATTTCTTATCATGCTAACTCTTATGATACAATAAAATGGACACTAGGAGGGATACCATGATTCGGAAAGCAAAACAAACAGATGCTCAAGCAATATCTCCTTTATTGTACAACGCACTGCATGAAATTGCTGAAAAATTAACAGGCGGCACAAATGAAACGGAAGTTCTAGAAGGGTTAGAATATTGGTTTACGAAAAAGGAAAACCGACTCAGTTATGAAAATTGTTTCGTTGAAGAACGAGATGGTAAAGCTGTTGGTATTATTGTAGCCTACCACGGAAGTGAAGCAACTCAACTAGATGACCCAATTGTGAAACGGTTACGAGACATTAAACAAGATTCTTCTATTATATTAGAAAAAGAAGCAGAAGAAGATGAATATTATATTGATACTCTATCTGTTTCCTCTACATATGGTGGACAAGGTATCGGTTCAAATTTAATTCTTGCAGCTGAAACATCCGCTCAAGAAGAAGGCCATGAGAAAATCTCATTGCTAGTAAACTTAGAAAACAAATCTGCGTTTTCTCTTTATAAAAAACTTGGCTATACACAAGATAACACACTTATGCTTGTGGGCGAACCATATGCTCATTTAGTTAAACATATATAATACAAAGGCACAATTATTATTTCATAATTGTGCCTTTGTATTATATATGGAGTATGACACCCTTATGTATAAGTTATAAATACATTTCCTTCTAGTACTTCATGAAAAGTATAAATTGTACATCCCCACGGGTTATTCCGCAATAGCAGTGGTCCACGCCATCCCCTCGCACACAA
This sequence comes from Bacillus sp. S10(2024), assembly GCF_050473865.1. Classification (NCBI taxonomy): domain Bacteria; kingdom Bacillati; phylum Bacillota; class Bacilli; order Caryophanales; family Bacillaceae; genus Bacillus; species Bacillus sp. S10(2024). The sequence continues at coordinate 2,152,256 of NZ_JBFLUR010000002.1, forward strand.
CTCTTTCCCAATCATCTTATTAAAATAACTATGCCCAACAAGGGTAACTCGCTGATATACATTTGCATAGCCAACTAATACATCGGCCGCTTGCTTCGCTCTTCTTTGAACTTCTAAATAAGATTCAACATCCCTCGAATAACCAATCATCCAAAATGCTCGACCCAAAAACATCCAGACGTCCGGTTTACACTTTATCCAGTTCGGGACAGGTAAAATAGATGGAACAGCAGCTTCACGAAAAAGGGAATTCTGTATAAACATAACATTACTAGTCAACATCGCTGCTGATTGAACAGCTATTTTTTGATCACTCGATACGATAAATTTAGAGGATTCAACGACTTCCATCGTTTCAATTGGAATTTCCATTTCTCTCATAATATCTTCATGTTCGTATCTTTGCTGCCATTCTTGAAATCCCTGAACTGTAATCGCTTTCTTTTGAACACTAGAGCTTCCATGACGTATGAAAGAAATTTGCATCTTTCTCACTCTCCGTTCAACATTTTTCTATTATAGAAACATTCTTTTATGATTCAGCACTTCCATCCTCATGACTAGAAAAAGAAGAAATGCTATCAGCTCCCTCATAGTATATGTATGTTTCATGTTCACGAATCACTTTCAATTTCGTATATGCAAATAAAAACAACATAATAGCTATAAAGCTTCCTACAATCTCAAATACCATTTTATCGTCTCCGTTTCATAACACCCCTATATTCACCTTACAATAAATGTGAGAATCTTACTATAAATTCATTGTGAAAAATTAGCATTTTTTCAAAAAAAATGTACTGGAAACATTTACAAAAGAGAAAATATCGTTCACAATAAAGAGAAATACAAAAAGAACGAAACTTGTTCTCTTTTTCGTAAAAATGTAACAGGGAGAGTTGCTTATGAAAATTGCAGAAGCTGGGGATGTCATTGAATTTAAAAACGGTTTACAAGGGCGCGTTCAAAAAGTAAATAAAAACTCCGTTATCGTCGATATAACAATTATGGATAACTTTAGAGACCTAGATATGGAACCTCTTACTGTTGTCAACCATAAGAACTATACAGTTATTACACAACATACATAGAATACTAGAAAAGAGAGGGCAAGCCCCCTCTTTTCTTAACGATTATCTACTGTTTCTGGATATAAATCATGATTCATTAAACGATATTCAGCCATTTTTTCATATTTTGTTCCAGGGCGTCCATAGTTACAATATGGATCAATAGAAATACCACCGCGTGGCGTAAATTTGCCCCATACTTCAATGTAGCGTGGATCCATCAATTTAATTAAGTCATTCATAATGACATTCATACAATCTTCATGGAAATCTCCATGGTTGCGGAAACTAAATAAATATAACTTTAAAGATTTACTCTCTACCATTTTTTGTTCTGGAATATAGCTAATATAAATTGTCGCAAAATCTGGTTGTCCTGTTTTTGGACATAAACTTGTAAACTCTGGACAATTAAATTTCACAAAATAATCGCGATTTGGGTGATTATTATCAAACGTCTCTAAAATTTCAGGGCTATATTCAAATAAATATTTTGTATTTTGATTTCCTAGTAATGTTACATCTTTTAAATCTTCATCTTTTCTTCCAGTCATCTTAAAATCTCCCTTCACTTATACACCGCGTTTATTGCCCCACACTAAAGCGTGGAGCTGCGGTAATACTTTCGCATTATTCATTTCCTTACATTGCACTGCTTTATCAATCAGCCACTCATATTTCATAAGAAGACGCTGAATTAATGAAGCGTCATCAGTCGTCTTTATATCATCATTTCCAACTTGCAAGAAAAATGGAACGTGCGGATAACGTTCATGCACCTCTTTTGCATATACAAAATCTTGATCATCAAATACAACCACTTTTAAGCTAAACTCTTTTCCGTCCAACCGCTCAACAATTGAATCTAACATAACAAAATTCGTTGACATCTTTGAACTCGGCGGCTTCGGCGAAATTGTTACCTCATCTATATGAAGCAACCAATCTTGCCATTTACTTCCTTGCGTTTCAATTGCCGTACGAATGCCGTTCTTTTTTAATAAAGAGATCAATTCTCCTAAATGCTTCAGCAATGCAGGATTCCCACCTGAAATCGTTACATGCGAGAAATTTTCACCGCCAATTTGGACAAGTTCAGAAAAAATTTCTTTCGGCGACATTTGACGAATTTGCTCTTTTGCAGAACCGTCCCATGTAAATGCAGAATCACACCATGCACAGCTATAATCACAACCTGCTGTACGAACAAACATTGTTTTTTGTCCAACAACCATTCCCTCTCCTTGAATTGTCGGTCCAAAAATCTCTAAAACAGGAATGTTACTCACCCATCATCCACTCCCGTCTTACTTCTGCATAGCTTGTTGGTGTTTCAAATAAGCGCACAAACTCAACACGCGCCCCTTTATATTCATTTTGTCGATCACCTTTTGTGAGTGCCTCTTCCATCTTCTCAAAAATCCATACAACCATATTTTCAGCAGTTGTATTCATAGCTGGAAGTGTTTCATTTAAGTAACGGTGATCTAAATATATTTCAATTTCATTTTTCCAAATTTCTTTTATATCACCAAAATCAATCGCGATGCCAATTTCATTGACATAACCACTAATTCCAAAAATTACTTTATACGTATGGCCATGAAGGTTTTTACATTTCCCTTCATAACAGTGCAAATGATGTGCAGCATCAAACGTAAATTCTTTACTAACCATAACACGCTTATTATGATACTTCAGTTGCTTACGCTCAATGTCCTGATCTATTTTTTGCAAATTTTCAACAATGCGAAATCCAAAGAAGTCTTGTGTCATTATGCTTTCGCTCCTTCACGTTCTTGTACATATTTATCAAGTCCTGCTTTACGAAGCTGACACGCTGGACACTCACCGCAGCCATCACCAATAATTCCGTTATAGCACGTTAACGTTTTTTCACGGACAAATTCAAATGCTCCCAGTTCGTCTGCTAACTTCCACGTTTCCGCTTTATCAATCCACATAAGTGGTGTATGAATCACGAATGGATAATCCATCGATAAATTTAATGTAACGTTTAACGATTTCACAAACACATCACGGCAATCTGGATAGCCGCTAAAGTCTGTTTCACACACACCTGTTACAATATGGCGTGCCCCTACTTGTTTAGCTAACACACCCGCAAACGATAAAAACAATAAGTTACGTCCATCCACAAATGTCGATGGCAACTCACCATCTTCATGTGTAATTTCCATATCTGTACGCGTTAATGCATTGGGAGCGAGCTGATTTAACAAGCTCATATCAAGTACAGTATGCTTCACACCTAATTCTTTTGCGATTTCCGCCGCACAGTCAATTTCCAGCTTATGACGTTGATTATAATTAAACGTCACTGTTTCTACTTCTTCAAACTGTTCAAGCGCCCAAAATAAACACGTTGTACTATCTTGACCACCACTAAAAACAACAACTGCTTTTTCCTTTTTCATTTCACTCATTCTCCTCTTTTTTCGATTCCAAGAAGAAAGAGCGTTCTTGAACTGTCATACTAAAAAAAACAAAACAATATCAATAAGGACATTGTTCTCTGCTTAGTTTTTTATAGAGGGAGTTCGCGAACCTCTCCCATGCTATGCATGGATTGTCTTCTTTAACTTGCACCTTACATTGTAACATACCGAGTATACGAGTGGAAAACGTCTATTTTTTCTGTTTTTTCTAAAAATAATATTTCATTTTCTTCCATATTAATAGTATGATGATTTTATATACTAAACCTTTTATTTCTCGATACAAGGAGGTTTTAAAGCTGAAGCTTTTTATTATGTACCTCTTCATAAATATATTATTTATTTTAGTTACAATGTTGATTTATCATTTATTTTGGAGCGAAAAAGGAAATCACTCTCCAAAGCTCAATTCGTTTGTATTTATTCTTTCTTGCAGTATTACTACCATTGTCTGTATGTCGTTTTCTGCAAAAGCAGATTACGGTTTTCAATATGATTTCCGACATATCGTGCTCGTTGTCGGTACATTATCCGGAGGACCAGTCGCAGGTGGTGCCATTTTAATTGTTATGAACATTTATCGTTTTTTTATTGGGGGCAACGGATTCATACCTTCTCTTATTGCATCTTTTATTTTGTACACTTTTCTCATTACAACATATAACATGTACATAAAAGGGAAAATCAAAACAAAAATGTATTTAGCTTTTTTCTACAGTCTTATTTACGGCATTGGCTGGATTCCCTATTTTCTATCTATCGTTCCAAACTCGAAGGACTATACCCCTTATCTTGTTACATATGAGTTATGCACAATTGTAGGAACAATTTTAATTTTATACTTAATGGAAGTTTTACAGTCACAAGTCCGCCTTGCAAAAGAACTTGTGAACGCCGAAAAATTTCATCTCATCGGTGAAATGGCTGCTTCTATTTCACATGAAATTCGAAACCCACTTACATCAACAAGAGGATTTCTTCAATTGTTACAATCAAAAAGCTATTCAGAACAAGAAAAACTGTTATATTTAGACATCGCTATGCGCGGTATTGACCAAGCAAATCATGTATTAACAGACTACTTAACATTTGCAAAACCAAGTATTGAAAAAGTACAACTATTACAGTTAGAAGAAGAATTACTTCATGCAATTACGCTCATGACACCATTAGCAAACCTTTCTAACGTTCGTATCCATTATACAAAACAAAGTAAAACATTTTATATAATGGGAGAAAAACAAAAGCTCAATCAATGCCTTTTAAACATTATAAAAAACTGTATTGAAGCAATGCCAAACGGCGGTGACCTTACATTTACTGTAACACCTGCTAACAAACATATCCAATTACATATTCAAGATACCGGAATCGGCATGAGTACCGAACAAGTAAAACGTCTCGGTTCCCCTTTCTACTCTACAAAAGAAAAAGGAACAGGCCTTGGAATGATGGTTGTCTTTAGTATTATAAAAGCAATGAATGGCAAAATTGACATCACTAGTGAGAAAAATATTGGGACAACTTTTCTTCTTATATTTCCCTTAACAAAGAAAACGTGATGCAGGTGCATCACGTTTTCTTTGTTTCATCTACAAGTTCCGCAAAGGTCTTCACTTTCCCATGCGGCTCTTGATGTTCTTTTCGTGCTTTCCATTGCCTCTCTTGCTCTCGTTTTTTATTTCCCATTATTTCAACTCCTTTTCAGATGTCCTTATATATGTTCCAACATATGAAGTAGGAATATACATTTACTAAGCGGTGCAAAAACTACAAAAAATCCATAAGCTAGTAAATCAACTGATGGAAGTTTCACTTTATCCCGCATTAACTGGCAGTATGACCCTCACCAAAATTTAGAGAGCAACAAAGAAGATAGGTGAGGATAACTGCCCGTAAATGCCCGATTGGGCGGGCTTTCCATCAGGACACCACTGATGGAAGTTTCACTTTATCTTTGTAAAATAGAATGCTTTGCTTCTTTTAACTGTGTAAGATGACGCTGTTCATGTAAGTCTAAAAATTGCACCCATTGATATAAATTAAGCTCATCAAATACAGGATGTTTGAGCGATTTTTCGAATAGTTCTTTTTCATTTACAATGCTATGAAGAACATGTAACAGCTTTTCTCTTGAACTTTGCAGCAATTGCATCATTTGTGATTTTTTCATTAATGTTTCTGTTGGTTGCATTTGTTGAGGGGCTTCTCTCTTTCTTGTTCGATCGAGTGTAGCTTGAAGGTCTTTTGGCGGAACAACTTTTCTTTCAGTTTTATGAAGCGCATATACAATAGCAGATGTAACAGATTGTTCAACAAGATGCAGGTGATGTAACACTTGCATAATGCTCCATTTATCACGGCGTGGTTTCATATTAATTTCTGTATCAGTTAACATTTCAATTTCTGATAAAAGTTTCTGTCTCGTAGACGCCATTCCACGTAACAACGTTTCCATATTCATATTTGCATAAGATTGCATCATATTTCTCCCCCCTTATTTGGCTAAAAAGAGGCGCTTCTATTCAAGAAACACCCCTCCGTTTAATTATTCTAAATTTTCTTTTATTATCTCATTTTTCCCAATAATTGTCGATTGAAAATTCATAAAACTAAATGCATATTTTTTACAATTTTGTGTCATCCACTCCATTTAACCAACCATGAATCTCATCGATTACACCTTTCACACACCCATCAGCAAATGGAGATGTTAAATTGGCTGTTTCAACTAATTGTAAGAATGATTTACTACCGCCTTGACGGCAAAGATGAACATAATCTTCCCATGCCTCTTGACGATTCTCTCTAGAGCGTTTCCAAAATTGGAATGCACAAATTTGTGCTAACGTATAGTCAATGTAATAAAATGGTGAGTTATAAATATGTGCTTGACGTTGCCAAAAGCCACCGCGCTCTAAATAATCATTTTCTTCATAATCACGATGTGGTAAGTACTTTCTCTCAATATTACGCCACGCTTCTTTTCGCTCAGTTGGTGATGCTTCTGGATGTTCATATACAAAATGTTGGAATTCATCAACAGATACACCATATGGTAAAAACAGCAATGCCGAACTTAAATGTGAGAAATAATACTTCTCTACATCTTCTTCAAAGAATAATTTCATCCATGGCCATGTAAAAAACTCCATACTCATAGAATGGATTTCACACGCCTCATATGTCGGCCAGTTATACTCTGGAACTTCATAGTGGCGGCTTTCATATACTTGGAAAGCATGTCCTGCTTCATGCGTTAACACATCAATGTCACCAGACGTTCCGTTAAAGTTTGAGAAAATAAACGGTGCTTTATAATTTTCAATATATGTACAATAGCCTCCGCCAGCTTTTCCTTTTTTCGCAACAAGATCTAATAAATTATTTTCTAACATAAAATTAAAAAATGTATTTGTTTCTTCTGACAGTTCTTTATACATCGTTTTGCCATGATTCACAATCCAATCCGCATCACCTTTTGGCACTGCATTACCAGATGGATATTCAAAATTTTCATCATAATAAGCAAGCTTCTCTACTCCAATACGAGCCTGTTGCTTTTGTCTAAGCTCAGTTGCAACAGGAACAATATAATCAAGTACTTGTTTGCGGAAATTCGCAACCATCTCTGCATTGTAGTCTGTACGATACATTCTTGCATATCCAAGCTCAACAAAATTATTAAAACCAAGTTTCTTCGCAATTGTCGTTCTTACTTTAACAAGTTCATCATAAATGCGATCTAACTCTTCTTCATGCTCTGCTAAAAATCCATAATATGCTTCACTTGCGTGTTTACGCATATTACGATCTCTATTCTCCATAAATGGAACAAGTTGTGATAGTGTTCGTTCTTCACCTTCAAATAAAATTTTAGCTGCCGCTAATAACTGTGTGTACCCAGAAGACAACTTGTTTTCTAACTGCAAATCTGCAACTACTTCATCCGAGTATGTTTTCATTTCAGCCTCTGCGAGTGCAAATAACTGTATACCATAATATCCTTCTAATTGTTTTCGAAATGGCGATTGTGTTAATGCCTCGTAATATTTTGTCACATAGCCCTTCACAATTGGTGAATATTCATCAAAGAAATCTTGTTCTTCTTTATAAACTTCATCCGTTGTATCTACGCTATGACGAATATAACATATATTATACATCGTGCTAAAATCATTACGAATTTCATTAATCTGTGCAATTACTTCTATTTGTTCTTCCACTGTTTTAGCACTCTTAAACTGTTGTAAAGTCTCCGCAAATCTGTCTTTCACTTCATCCATATTTGGACGTTTGTATTCATAATTCTCAAATGACATAGAAATAGCCCCTTTCTTTTCTAAAAAACATCCTTTTACTATAATTCCATATATTTCGTAAATCTCCTTTATTCATCAGTAAAATTCACCCTCCTTATTCTTATAGGTACATTTACATCAGTACATACTAAATTCTCCCCTTATTCTCTCTACCTTTTAATGTATAGAAATCTATTTTGTTTTTTCGACACATAGATCGCTGCTATGCAGAATAAAGTGAAGCTTCTATCGGTGGAGGTTTTTATGTTGGTTTTTCAATTTGCATTTATATAGTTACCGCCTGCAGTCGCAGAAATAATAAAAAACTTTGAATACATTGTTCAAAGTTTTTTATTATTTCTCATATTTCCCTATCTTTTTTAACATCATTAAGAGTTGATCCTTTTCATCATTTGATAACATATGAAATGATTCATGTATGACTTTCTCATGGTTTGGAAAGATACTAGAAATTAATTGTATCCCTTGTTCTGTTAAATGAGCATAAATGACACGACGGTCATTATGGCTAGGTTTTCGCTCAACAAGTCCTTTTTTCTCTAATTTATCAACAACATATGTAATACTACCGCTTGCAATTAAAATTCTTTCTCCAATTTGTTGCAATGGTTGAGTTCCCTTATGGTATAACAGTTCTAATACGGCAAACTCGGTTGGGTTTAATCCATTACTTTGAATAGACTTATTGGCAGTATCCATAGCTGAGCGATGCACGCGGGATAAAGCAATAAATACTTTTAATGATTTAGAAACATCTTCCTCTTCATACTGAGATGTCATGACACTCCCCCCCTTTCCTAAACCTCTTTTCAAATAGAGATATTATATCCAATTTAAATATCATCGTCATATTTCAACATATTTCAACAAAAAACTACAAAAAACATTACACATTTCAGAATGTTTTTATATAATAAAAATAAAAACAGAAGGTGAAGCAATTTTGAATGTAAAACTGCGCAACACATATATATATATTTTGCTTGTTATATTTCCAACCCTTTGTATTAGCTCTATCTTGTTTTTGTACGAAAAATATACAATGGAAAAAGAAAATAAACAAGCTGCTCATACAGTCGAATTTTTATATAGAGACTACTTAGATCGTTATCTAGGGGAAGCCACATCTGCATTAGAAATGCTTGCGATGGTTATTAGTGCAAAAGCGCAAAATGATGCTGAAATACAACAAGTTCTCCATAGTACAGATGAAACCGATGAACGATTTGATGGTCTGTATTATGCAAATACAGATTTGAAAGTTACATTATCATCATCGGGATTAGAAAATCCGATCAATATCAATGATCGTTCTTATGCAAAAGAAGTTTTTAAAAATAAACAGACGACGGTTTCATCTGCGGTTACAGATCGTGCTTCTGGCCATAAAGTGATTGTGATTGCCACTCCTGTTTTCAATAAAAACAAAGATATTTCTGGACTGCTATTAGCAAGCCTACGATTTGACTATATTGCAACATCTTTAAATGCAATCAAACCAGAATATCACTTTGAAGTACTGGATAAGTATGGAATTACATTTTTACACGATAATAATCCGAAATTTGCCCCAACACACACACAACGAATGACTATTCCATTGACAAGATTACCGTGGAGCGTTGCTATTTATCCATTACCTATTGAAGAAACCATTTTATATCGTAACGTATTTACGGAAAGTTTAATAACATTATTTCTTATGACTACTTTATTTTTAGTTATAAAATACATTCTTCTAGAAAGACAAACAAAGTTAGAAAGAAAGCAAAATGAATTACAAAAATTAGAATTAGTTGGTTCCTTCGCTGCAAGTACAGCTCACGAGATCCGCAATCCTCTTACAGGTATTAAAGGACTCATTACTCTTTTAAAAGAAACACATTCAAATGAAAAGGACCAATTTTATTTTTCTGTTATTGAGAAGGAAATTGAAAGGATTAATGAGATTGTCGGTGAATTCCTTATTCTCGGGAAGCCAACAGCTATTATTGAAAAAACATACGATTTAAAAGACATTGTAAAAGAAGTTTCGTTAATTATTCAATCCGAGGCAAATTTACATAACGTTGAACTTTTCATACATATGCCTGAACATCCAATTCCGATTCGTTGTTCAAATGATCATATCAAACAGATTATTTTAAATATTACAAAAAATGCTTTTGAAGCAATGTCATTAGGTGATACATTGACGATTACAATTGATGCAAATGAAAATACAGCACAATTACAGATTAAAGACACCGGAAAAGGAATTCCAAAACACATTCAAAAACATATTTTCCATCCGTTTTTCACAAACAAAAATACAGGAACAGGACTAGGCCTTGTCGTATGCAAAAGAATCATTGAAATTTATAATGGTCAAATTACGATTGAAAGCACAGAAAATATAGGAACAACAGTATGCATTATACTCCCGCTTTATTCACAGTAATCATCCCTTTCCCTTATGGGATGATTACTTTATAAATGTTGTCCAAAACGCATTCGATTTCTCATTGTGTGTCATTTTGAAAAGTGATGTTTTTATCATAAAAAACCATTTTGATACCTTCTTCTCTTTATAACGCTGATATTTCACAATAAGCGTGTCCAATTCTTGACTTACTTGAATTGTCTCTAAGCTATTAAATCCACTGGTAAGTCCTAAATGAATCATTTCTTCGCGCTTCACATGAATATCATACAAAAGCTTGTCCATTGTAGATTTTCTTTTTACTACAAACATGCATATCCCCCTCGATATCCTTTCATAATCTGTATTTCATTCTTATTAACAATAAAATTCTCTGTTTCTCTCCTTATTCACTACAAACGTTCAGAAAATTAAACATTTTCTCCCTATAATTTACAAATCTTTATCCTCACCTTGAGAATTATTACAAATTATTCTATCTTTGTAAATACATTCGCAATAATAGACATTTTTTTTGTTTTATTTTAATGAAAACCCCTCTCAAACAGTGAACTCTCGCTTTTCACAATTTTAATTTCGACATTTTGTGCGTTTAAATTCATTCAAAACGTAAACGATAACAGTAAATTATCCTTTATACCGCACCAACAAGCTCAATTAGTTCAACTAATCACCAGGCAATGAAGGCCCACTTAGTATGGATGCTTTATATTGTAAGAAGGGAGAGTTTTACATGCGAAAATATATGATTATCTTTTTCCTTATCGCACTACTGCCAATCGTAACTTTTTCTGTACCAGCATACGCTCACACAAATAAAGTAGCGATTGTCATTGATGACTTCGGAAATAATATGAAAGGAACGGAAAAAATGTTATCACTGCCTATCCCGTTAACTGTTGCAGTTATGCCATTTCTTCCATCTACAAAACAAGATGCGACATCAGCTCATCAAAAAGGGCACGAGGTTATAATTCATATGCCAATGGAACCGGTAAAAGGGAAAAAAGAATGGCTCGGCCCAAAAGCAATTATAACCGATTTAAGTGATGCTGAAATTAGAAGTCGTGTCAAACAAGCGATTGAAGACGTTCCATTCGCAATTGGAATGAACAATCATATGGGTTCAAAAGCAACTGCTGATGAAAGAGTAATGCGCATTATACTTTCAGTTTGTAAAGAGCATGGTCTCTTTTATTTAGATAGTAAAACTAGCCCGCACAGCGTTGTAAAAAAAGTTGGCGAAGAGATTGGCGTTCCTATTGTCGAAAATAAACTATTTTTTGATGATCTATATACTTCAGCTCACGTAACAAAACAAGCAAATATTCTCTTACAAAAAGCAAGAACTGAACCTGTTATGGTAGCGATTGGTCACGTTGGGCCTCCAGGAGAGATTACATCTTCTGTCATTAAATCTTATATACCTAAAATTCAAGAAAAAGCTGATTTCATCTTCTTATCTGACCTTGTATCCCCAGTCCCACCTGTTTCTTCACAAAAATAGAGAGAGGCTTCTGCCTCTCTCTATTTCTAAATACGATCTACATGACTAACGCGAAAACCCTTTCTCTCTAATTTCTCTATTAATACTTCTAACTCTTGTTGATTCAAATCATCTGTTAAATTAACAATAACACGTCTAATATATTGATCACCGTTATCTAACGTAAATAACCCACCGATATTATACATCTTTAACAATCTACCAAGTTCTTTAATGATTCCTTTCGACTCATGTGTCGCTAATGTTATTATATATCCACCTGTATTCATTCCAAATGAATCTTCAATCACATCAAAAATATTAGAATGCGTTAAAATGCCTATAAATTCATGATAATCATTTAATACAGTTAAAAATGGCAATTTCCGAATCGTATAAAAAGCTCTAAAGAAAGAATCACGTTCAAAAATAAAAGCTTGCTCATCTTTCATTAGCTCAGAGACACTTTCTTTCTTTTCTTTTTGCTCCTTACATTTATTCTCTAACACATCTACTTTATAAATAATACCTTTAAATGTCTTACCGTCCTCTGTTAAAACAGGAATCGCTCTATACCCACTACGTTCCATTATCTCTAAAGCTCGCTCTGCCTCTTCATTTTCGAAGCAAGTTACAACTTGTTGCTTCAGAAGAAAATGATATTTAACTCGCAAAATACGTTCCTCCCCACATGACGACATGTAATCTATATATAATAAGGAGAGCCGTATTTTATGAGTAAAACTTTATAAGTAGAACGCTTTCATTTTTTAGCATTACTTCCTTACTAATTTCAATTCTCTTTAGGTACTTCTACCTAAAGAGGACTTTCGATTAAATTACTGTACTTTTCGTTCCTTTAATCATCAACAATTTTACGTGGTAATTCATCAAGTACTCTAATCCCTCTAACCATTTTTTCGTTTCTTCTGGCGTCGTTCCCCAAACAATCAATCCGTAATTGTGAACAAGAACTGCTCCGCCTCCTTTCGTAAAGCAAGGCACACTCTCTTCTAACAAATTCGCAAATTTGCTTTCATCTGCTACGATTGGAATTGTAATACTTGTAATCCCCTCGTTTCCAAAGACACGTTCTACATTTCTCTGTTCAAACGTTACTTCTCCTGACTTTTCATATAACTCCGACATTAAGTGACTATCAACTGTTTGTACTTGTAAAATGCATTCCGCCTGACTTTTTTTATAAATATCTGCGTGCATAAATGACTCAGAAGCCGGTTTCTCATCAATTGCAAATACCGGTTCACATGTACTGTTAACTACAATAAAATCGTCTTCCACAAATAGTCCTTTATCTTTTCCTTCTATATTAACTAAAAACGTAAGCGGATCTTTTGACGTACGCATCGATAAACTAATTTTTGTCCCATAAAACCAGTCACGAAGAGCCAATTCCATCTTAATATCCCGTAATTCCTTCCATTTTTTTAAAAACAATAACACATTGTCACCCCCGTATTGTTATCTTCTATTTCTATGTAAAAGCAATATTTTTTGATAATTCTAAAAATTTAATTGAATTATCACATGAGAAAACCTTTTTGTCAATATGCTTTTGCCATGTTCCCTAAACTTTATCCAAATAAAAGGAGCCCTATTATAGAGCTCTTTTATTCATCAAAATTTGCAGCATAGCATTCTTCTCTTGTTCATTAATAATCCGTAACTTTTGTAATATATATGCATATAAAATTATCCTCTCATGCATTCTTTTCTTCACCTCTGTCCCTTCTTTCCTTTAACCAACTTTTTTTCTATTGGTAAATTATATGAGCAATAAGAGAAAAAGTGTCCTGTTTTGTGAAAATTCAACTTCTAATGAATGTTGTTTTTTTCCATATATATGCCTATACTAAACAATGTAATTTTAAATTAAAGTTGAGGGTTAAGAGATGAACATTATTATTAGTACATTAAACGCAAAGTACATTCATACAAATCTAGCAATTCGTTATATTAAAGCATATGCCCAGCCAGAGTTTGATCTAGAGATGGCTGAATATACAATTAACGATCCTGCCATGAATATTGTTACAGATTTACATAGGCGCAAACCTGATGTAATAGGCTTTAGCTGTTATATTTGGAACATCGAAGAAACAATTGAAGTCATTCAAATGCTAAAAAAAATCAATCCAAATTTGATTATTTTTGTTGGTGGTCCAGAAGTTACATACGATGTGCCACATTGGTTAAAACGTGTTCCTGAAATTGATTTTATTATTGTCGGTGAAGGAGAACTTGCTGTAAAAAATCTTCTATTTGAAATACAAGGCACACAACAATTTGAAAACCTTGACGGTATTGGATTCAGAAAAGATGATGGCACCTATGTAATTAAACCACAACGTGAGAAACTAAATTTAAAAGAATTGCCATCTCCATATCGTTTCCCGGAAGATATTCCACATTTAAGTAAACGCATTACCTATATTGAAACGAGCCGTGGTTGTCCGTTTAGCTGTCAATTTTGTTTATCTTCTATTGAAGTCGGCGTCCGTTACTTCGATCGTGAACGTATTAAAGAAGACATTCGCTATTTAATGCAAAATGGTGCACGTATTATTAAATTTGTCGATCGTACTTTTAATATTAGCCGTAGCTACGCAATGGAAATGTTTCAATTTTTAATTGATGAACACGTAGATGGAACTGTATTTCAATTTGAAATTACAGCCGATATTATGAGGCCTGAGGTCATTGAATTTTTAAATACACATGCTCCTCCAGGTTTGTTCCGCTTTGAGATCGGTGTACAATCTACAAATGATCAAACAAACGACCTTGTAAAACGACGTCAAAACTTCGAAAAATTGACAAGAACAGTTACAATGGTTCGCGATGGTCAGAAAATCGATCAACATTTAGACTTAATTGCCGGACTTCCTGAAGAAGACTATCAATCCTTCCGAAAAACATTTAATGATGTTTTTGCATTAAGACCAGAAGAATTACAACTTGGCTTTTTAAAATTGCTGCGTGGTACAGGGCTTCGACTTCGAGCAAATGATCATCAATATATATACATGGAGAATGCACCATATGAAATGCTTGGAAATAATGTACTATCATTTGATGATATTATTCGAATTAAACAAGTTGAAGATGTATTAGAAAAATATTGGAACGCTCATCGTACGGACAACACTGTGTCATATGTTGTATCCCATGCATTTGATACACCTTTTGACTTCTTTCAAGAATTTGGCTCTTATTGGGATACACAAGGATGGATACGAATTGGACACCAACTAGAAGATTTATTCCAACGCCTGTATCAGTTTTTACAATCGAGAAAAACTGCAAAACTCCATATCATTAAAGGGTTAATGACAATTGATTATTTACAAAATCATAAATATCGCCCACGTAAATCATGGACAACAGAGCAAAGGAAGAAAGAAGAGGTAAATGCCTACTATAAAGGAATTCTAGACCATCCAAACATTCTAGGAGATAAATTTGCTGCTCTTCAATTGACAGAAAAAGACTTGTATAAACACACGATTGTAGAGCATATACCATTTGATTACCACCATTACATGAAGCATGGTGAAATGATTTCAAATCCTTCTTTCCTTGTTGCCTACTATAATCCAAAAACGAAAACATGTGAATTATACGCAGCTAAGGTCAGCGAATTATCAACATTAATATAAGTATAAAAAACGATAAAGTGAAACTTCCATCAGTGGGGGTTTTCTTCATCCCCCACCTATCTTCTTCGCTTTTCTCTGAATCTTGAGGTGGGGGTCTTACTGCCCGTTAATGCGGGATAAACTGGCAGAAAAAATGAGACGTTTATAAAAAACGCCTCATTTTTTCTTTCCTTTTTTCGAGTTGCGATTTGCATATTTTGCAACATTTTCATTTTCGTACTCGACTGCAAATTCCGCATCCGGCAAGCTTTCTTTTGGAGTTTGATTATTCTTTGCAGCTGCGTTACGACTCACCTTTCGTTTTACCATACGAAACACCCCTTGATTCTTTATATAAAATTAATGCTTGTAGTACTAATATGGACATTGAAACTCTCCCCTATAGATGGTAACTGTTAACAAGTCGTGAATACACAATGTGAGGAAATGCTATAAAACAGGAAGGTCTATACACCTTTCCACTTTAATAAACAAGGAGCGATGAATGTGAAAAAAAAGCAACCTATCGACTCTCCGATTCTTGATGAAACCATTCCACATCAAATGAATTTCCCTTCTTTTAAAGGAACTGGCATCACAATGCAACAGCCATTCATTAATGAATATGACGTAATTATTGGCGATAGCCAATATAATTCAGAAAATAGCCCCCTAAATCATTGGAGCGATGATATCGATCCTGCTATTATGGCCGGAGACCAATGGGTACATCCAACGAATGATATCGGTTGGGTTGCTGAAGAAAACCAAGAATTACTATCCAAAAATAACAATGATGCAGAAGATATTTTTATGCATCCACAGTTTGGTATTAATGATTAATGCAGAAAAGCGATTCTATTTTATAAAATAGAATCGCTTTTCTTATCCAATAATAATTCGCTCTTTCGGATATTTATATCGAGGCGGTCTCTCTCTTCCCCCAATCACCAATATGAACGTAAAAATACCAATCCGTCCGATAAACATAAGCACAACTAATACTAACTTTCCAATTGTTGTAAGTTCTGGTGTAATTCCCGTCGATAATCCAGTCGTTCCAAATGCTGAACACACTTCTAAAACAAGGTTCATTAATGGAAATGGTTCCGTTATACTTGAACTACCCGCCACTTAACGTCCTTACGGACTGTTTGAAGTGGGGGATTCCTACGAACACCAAAGTATCCTTTGATTATCTTAGTAGGCTAACCCCGTAGTTCCTACGGTTAGAAGTCTTACGGCTTCGTTTTTAAGGTTTTGTCCTGCGTTAATATCTCTGTCATGATGCGTGCCACAAGAAGGGCAAGCCCATTCACGAAGATTTAGATTCTTAACGTCTTTGTTTTGGTAACCACAACAAGAACAAAGCTGACTGGAAGCGAATGTTTTAGACACAACAATGACTTGTTTGCCGTACCATTTTGCTTTGTATTCGAGCATAGTTCTAAATTGCGACCAAGATACTTCACTTATTGCTTTCGCTAATTTATGATTTTTTAGCATATTTGACACTTGCAAATCTTCAATACCAATGATGTCGTGGTTTTTGACAATTTCGGTAGAGATTTTTTGCAAGTAGTCTGTTCTTGCGTTGGTGATTCGTTCGTGAATACGAGCAACTTTGACACGCTGTTTATTCCAATTTGAAGAGCCTTTTACACGCTTAGAAAGTATCCGCTGTGCATCTGCCAACTTCTTTTCCAATGTACGAAACCATTTAGGATTTCCAAATACTTCACCAGTCGAAAGAATAGCAAAGTCTTTTAATCCAACATCAACACCAACAGACGAACCTGTTTTTTCTAATCGTTGCACTTCTGTTTCAACAAGAATTGAAACAAAGTATTTCCCGCTTGGATTACGTCGAACGGTAGCGTTTAAAATACGCCCTTCTACTTCTCTTGATTTTGCGAAACGAACAAAGCCAAGTTTCGGTAATTTTATTTTATTTCCTGCAATCGCAATATTTCCGTTTGTTTGTTTTGTTGTATAGGATTGGATCTTATTCTTTTTAGACTTAAAGCGAGGTGCATCCGTTTGTTTTTTGAAAAAACGAGTGAACGCATCCGCAAGATTTTTGAGTACGGATTGCAGAGAAATACTGTCTACTTCTTTTAGCCATATGAATTCCTTTTTCAACTGTGTTAATTCTGCTGAACAAGAATGATATGTCAATCCTTTTCCTGTTTCCTTGTATGTGTGATTCCAACGTGCCAAAAAGCGATTGAATACGAAGCGAGAACAGCCAATCGTCTTAGCGATTACAATTTCTTGTTTTTTGTTTGGGTATATACGGAATTTATATGCTTTATTAACAATCATGACTTTCACCTCCTTATGTATATAATTTTAGAGGTGAAGACATAGAAAAACAAACAGTAGTATTACGATTTCCTAACATTCTTTTAGAATTACAAGTAGCACTCAAACAGTCGGACAATCGAGATGGTAAATACCATCCCTTGTCCGAAGGCGATTCATCCCCCACCTACTCATTGGGCTACGCCCTTTACATTCCTTGAGGTGGGAGTATTCTCCCCTATTTTAGATAAATGTCCACTTCACTCCTGGTTTTATAACAAATGGCATGCTTAATAATATAACAGACGCAATCACAGCAATACTATAAAATACAGCGATGAGCTGTACAGGACTTAAACGTTGTAATCATTTTCTAATAGCTTTCATTCCATCACTTCTTTAACTTTTTTTACGGTGAAATACTTTAAAATCCGAACTACTACCAATAATGAGTACATCACATATCATAGCATTTTCCAATATTTCATAACAAGATATAGGCTTTCCTTTCGTTGAAATCGTAGAATCCTTACTGTTTGAATAATAAGCGGTGACTACGCAGACATGGCTCACACATACTTAAGTAAGTAAATGTAGCACCGGCTTAATGTAAAAGCAGTAAGTCCTACTATTCCTCTTTCCCACAAAAAAATCCAGCTAGTTTTCACTAACTGGATTACTTCCCATCTCTCCATATCATTCCCTAGTTTGAACGTTCTTCAAGCCAATTGCCCACTGTCGGATATGTTTGTTTTACCGCTGCTTTGCCATATACAATTGACATATGCCCCGTTGGAATACAGACATACTGCTTATCAACGCTAGAAATATGATCTAACAAAGCTTCCACTTGACATGGAAGTGCAATATGATCGCGTTTCGCAGAAATATTTAATACATTTGCCTTAATATTTTCCAACTTCACCTGTTGGCCGCGAATCACAAGCTCACCTTTCACTAACTTATTTTTTTGATAAAATTCTCGAATCCATTGACGATACGCTTCTCCCGGAAACGGAATCCCGTCTGCAACCCATTTTTGAACTAATCTCCAACTTTCTACAAACTGCTCATTTTCTGAACGATCAAGAAGTGCTACATAAGGACCGACAAAATTTGAAATTGGCTTTAACATTTTATTTCCAAAATCAATCATTTCCGGAGGGATATTTCCAAATGTGTCCACCGCTTTATCTAAGTTAAAATATTTTTCATCTAATAGCGGTCCATATAATCCTGTATCAGAGAAGTCAAATGGGCTCGTCATAAAAATTAAATTACGAATTGGCATATGTGGGTGAAGTGCAGCGTAAATAGAAGTTAATGTTCCGCCCATGCAATAACCAAGCAAAGAAATTTCTTCTGCATTTGCTGTACGCAGTACCTTTTTCACAGCCTTTGCAATGTAATCGAGAATAAAATCATCAAATTTCAAATGACTATCTTCTAAACCAAATGTTCCCCAGTCTAGCATATACACATCAAAACCACGGTCCACTAAATATTCCACTAAGCTATTCCCTGGCGTTAAATCCATAATATAAGGCTTATTAATAAGAGCATAAATTAACAAAATAGGAACAGAATGCGTCTTTTCTTTCTTCGGAATGTAACGATATAACTTCGTCTTATTTTTCGTCCAAATCACTTCTTTCGGCGTTAAGCCTACTTGTGGCTCTGGCTCACGAAGTAACACTTCACTTGCTCTTCTAAAGCGGCGATATGCTTTTCGATATTCCTCTGGATACATCTCTAATTGCTTTTCCCATTCTGCTCTCAATGTTGTCATGTTCACAACTCCTTTATTTTTTATTTCTTTTAGAAAGAAAGAAGTGCATACCTATCATAGACATGCACTTCTTTGTTGTTAGATTACATATATAAACCGCCATTAATATTTAATTGCTGACCTGTAATGTACGCACCATCTCGGCAAAGGTATACAACACCTTTTGCGATCTCATCAGCTTGACCGAAACGTTTCTTTGGAATTTTCGCTACAATTTGCTCACGAACGTTTTCTGGAACTTCCGCTACCATCTCTGTATCAATAAAACCAGGGCAAATCGCATTTACTGTTACATTTGTTCTTGCAAGTTCTAATGCTAATGATTTTGTAAATCCAATCATGCCAGCTTTTGCAGCTGAATAGTTCGTCTGTCCAAATCCACCAGCCTGGCCAATAATAGAAGAGATACTAATAATTCGTCCTTCTTCAGCTTCCGTTATGTATGGAAGTACAGCACTTGTTGTATTAAATACACTGCTTAAGTTCACATCGATAACGCGATCCCAATCTTCACGATTTAACTTTTTAAATGTACGATCTCTCGTAATTCCAGCATTATTAACTAAAATGTCTACTTTCCCAAATTGCTGTACTGTTTCTTCTACAAGACGCTTTGCATCTTCTAACTTAGAAACGTCTGCTTGACAAGCATACACATCATGTCCTTCTTTTGCGAGCTCATTCACAAGGTTCTCCGCAGCATCTTTACTGCTATTGTAGTTAATTACTACCTTTGCACCTTCTGCTGCTAATGCCACTGTAATTGCTTTTCCAATCCCTTTTGCTCCACCCGTTACAATTGCTACTTTTCCATGTAATTGAGCCATTTTTTGCTCCCCCTTTGTTTTAATTTGCGGCTACATGATGGATGGATTTCGCTTAGATGTACACCGCACAATGCATGTATACATTTATAAATAATATATCGTCCTAGAAAGAGATTCTCCCTTCTGCTTTCTGAACGAATATATATTTAACGAAATTATTTTTTTGGGTCTGGTTTTGCTTGTACTGCTGGCACTTGTAATTTTTCTAATATTCCATTCTGTCCTTCTAATAGCTCTAAAATTTTATCTAATTTATTTTCTAACGTCCGAATATCTTGTTTCACCTTTGTTACATCACGTTTTATTGTAGGTGATTGTCCGAGGGATTCTGTATTCTCCTCCAAAAACTCTTCAATATTGTCAACTTTGTTTTCTAAATTAATAACAAGAGAGGCAACTCGTGCAATATCTTCTTGAGTTGGGATATTCACTTTCTCTAAATACCCTTTCGTTGCATCGTTCATCATCTTTTGATAAAACAAGTTCAAATCTAAAACGCTTCCCATCCATGCAGAGTACTCTTCTGTCTTGACTGTTTCACCCAGCGTTTTTCCCCAAAACTTTTCTGTCTGTTCGTAAACTTCCTTCCAAGCTTGTAGTGGATCGAGTTTTTGTTCAATCAATTCTCCTACACTCCTTCATTTTGTTATCAAAATAAATACAAACAATTGAAATAATTCAATCTATTCATTATTTTCTAATATTCTGACTAAAAGTTCAAGGGTGTATTTATTTTTTCTATTTTCAAAAAAGCAATTGACAAAAAATACAGATAAGTGTAAATTGCACATATAAGAAAAAAATTCCAATTAACTGATTCATGAGGTGATGCACAATCATGCTACAAAATGAACCAGAAAAAAAAGAAAGTTTGGAAACGTCCCAAACGAAACAACCAAACTCCATGCCAAAAAACTTCTTAGTACCATTCCTACTTCTCTGTCTTAAAGACTGGAGTCTTCACGGTTACAAACTCATTCAAATGCTAATGGATATTGGCTTTTCTTCTATTGATCAAGGTAATGTATATAGGACTTTGCGAAAGTTAGAAAAAGAAAACCTCATATCTTCCACTTGGGATACAAGTGAAGGAGGTCCAGCAAAACGAATTTATTCTTTAACGGAATATGGAGAGGAATATTTAACTTCATGCGCTACGTCATTTGAACAATACCAAAAGATGCTTCGTACATTTTTTAACCTATACACAAATGCATTCTTTCCATTTTCCACGGTTTCAGTAAAGGATGAAAAGTCTTCATCATCTTCTGGTGATACAGCAGATTAATCTGCGTTCACAATATGTAAAAATTTTATTTGGAGGTCAAGTCATGGAAACGAAACCACACGAACTTGTTGATGCATTCTGGAAAAATTGGTCACACTCTCTTTCCCTTTTCTCATCAGCGGGAAAACAAATGGAACAACTAACATTAGAAACATTGAAACATCAGCAGGAAGCTTTGCATAAATTAACAGAAAGTACAAAAGAAATCGAGAAAGAAATCGAGAAAGAAATCCAGCAATTTTCAGCACAAGCAAACGCACAATATAATGAATATGTAAAACAACTTTCTGGAAATTCCTTCAATGAACAAATGGATGGATGGCAAGAAAAATGGAATGAACTTTCCAATCATATGCAGCAGCTCACTGTGTCTCCAACAAAAACATCTCTATCTTTACTTTCACAAACAAGCGAACAATTCGAAGAAGCAGTGAAACAACTAATTAGCCAACAACAACAACAACGTGAAGAGGTTCAAAAACAAATGGAAAGTTTTTTAGAAGAATTCAAATCCATGCAACTAGACCTCGTAAAAAAGTTCGAGGAGAACTCAAAAAATCTATTTACTTCCATGAAATAAGAAAGATGTGGCAACTGACTGCAAAAAATACTCTTTCCTTTCTTTCTCCCTTTGCATCTGGATGGCTCACATTTTTCAACATGGAAAAGAAGGAGGAAGAAATGAATCCTTTTCGAGAAGCAGAATCTGTTCATGAGCTTTATTATGATGACATTCACATAGGGGATCAAGCTTCTTTAACAAAAACGATTGCAAACGAGGATATTATTACGTTTGCAAAACTTACAGGCGATGTAAATCCAATTCATCTACTTGATTCTTTTGCCAAAACAACGATGTTTAAAGAACGCATTGCTCATGGTATGCTCGTCTCTAGTTTTATTTCAACAATACTTGGTACAAAGCTTCCTGGAAAAAATACCATTTATTTATCACAAAATATCGCATTCCGTGCCCCCGTAAAGATCGGAGACACACTGCGTGTTGTCGCTGAAGTCATTGAAAAACGCGATGATAAAAGAATTATTACATTACAAACAAACATATATAATCAATACAATAAAGTTGTTGTAGAAGGTACAGCAACCGTTATGAAAAAAGAGTAGTGCTGCTACTCTTTTTTCATTTCATCCAAGAACTGTTAGTCTCTCCGATTACTTCCGCGTATGACTACTAATTAAACACATACAATAACATCATCAGCTGTTATAAGCTGAAAATGAAAAAAGGGGTATTATACTATGGCGAAAACAAATAAACTACTTGTTCCTGGTGCTGAACAAGCACTAGAGCAATTTAAGTATGAAATTGCACAAGAATTTGGCGTAAATTTAGGATCTAACACAGCTGCTCGTTCAAATGGATCTGTCGGCGGTGAAGTAACAAAACGTCTTGTTTCCCTTGCACAGCAACAATTACGTGGATAATAAATAAAATAAAAAATGGATTTGAGGCAGATATTCTCTGCCTCTTTACTACATATGAAATATTCACGCGAAAGTCTTTTAACAGGTTGACAGACCTTACTATTACTTATATAATTTACGTAATAGCATATTTCCGAAGGGGAGTAGCGTCAGAGAAAATATTCTCTGAAACAAAGTCGTCATTACGTGGAATCATATTCCTCCGGCTTTGTTGGCATATTTTATTACATATGTCTAGCAAGACCTTTGCCTATTAACGGCAGAGGTCTTTTTTGCATTCATTTCTAAATTCCTCCGCCGTTGATAGAGCTTATTTTGAGGAAAGCTAAACAATGGGGAATTTTCTTCTTTTTGTTTAGCGCTATACAAACGAGAGGAGAATGTAAATGGAACTATCTTTATTAGTGCAGTATGGTTGGGTATTACTTATTTTAGTCGCTTTGGAAGGGATTTTAGCAGCTGATAATGCACTTGTCCTTGCAATTATGGTAAAACACTTACCGGAAGAAAAACGTAAAAAGGCTTTATTCTACGGACTTGCAGGAGCATTTGTATTCCGCTTTGGATCATTGTTTATGATTTCATTTCTTGTCGATGTATGGCAAGTGCAAGCAATCGGTGCCGTTTATTTAATATTTATCGCTGTTAACCATCTTGTAAAAACGTATGTAAAAAAGAATGCAGCTCATCAAAAAACAGAGAAAAAAGAAACAAAGAAAAAACAAGAAAACTTTTGGTGGACTGTATTCAAAGTAGAAGTTGCTGATATTGCGTTTGCTGTTGACTCTATTTTAGCAGCTGTTGCATTAGCAATGACATTACCGAAAACAAACCTTGGTACAATTGGCGAGCTTGACATCGGACAGTTTGCTGTTATTTTCGCAGGCGGTATGATTGGATTAATTATTATGCGCTTTGCCGCATCCGCTTTCGTAAACTTACTGCAACGTAAACCTGGATTGGAAACTGCTGCATTCATGATTGTAGGCTGGGTTGGTGTGAAATTAGCAGTTTATACGTTAGCTCACCCTGCATTAGGCGTTATTCCACATGGATTCCCAGAATCAACTACTTGGAAAATTATATTTTGGGTTGTATTGCTTGCAATTGGTGCAGGTGGTTGGTTCTTATCAAAAGAAACAACTCCAAATGTACAACAAAATTCGAAACAATATAACGAAAAAGCGCTGTAACTTCAGCGCTTTTTCTTTTTTCTTCAAATAGAGGTGGGGTTTCTCAATTATAGAAAATGTATTATATTATACAACATTTTGTTAGCGCTTTCATTAAAAAAGGTGTCCTTTTTGTGAAATATTGAACAAACTTATTGAAAGTGAGCGCAAATACGTGTACTTTAATCATATAAAGAATATTAATAATCGATGTATTGAAGGAGCGTAATGTTTTATGCTAGAACAAGGAGTAGATTACGTTATACAACTTGCAAAGAAAAAGACAAAAATGCTAAATAACAATCCAATGGAATACTTTCTTCGAGCAGCGCTAGCTGGTATCTATATCGGCTTTGTTATTATAGTATGTTTTAAGTTAGGGAATTTTTTTCATGATGCACATTCACCTGCAACATATTTAGCATCTTCTTCATTTTTTGGAGTTGCACTTATTTTAATCATATATGGGGGAGCTGAATTATTTACAGGAAATACAATGTATTTCACCATTTCAACTTTACGAAAAGAAACAACAATTGGTGATACACTTCGCAACTGGGGAGCTTGTTATGTAGGTAACTTAGTAGGGGCAGTATTTTTCGCAGCACTCTTTTATGCAACTGGTATTTTTGAAACGATAAGTCACAATCACTTATTAAATGAAGTTGTCGCAGGAAAAATGGGCGCATCAACCATGCACTTATTTTTCAAAGCTATTTTATGTAACTGGCTCGTTTGTCTTGCCTGTTTCCTTCCTTCTCAAGTAAAAGGAGATACAGCTAAAATACTTGTAATGATGTTTCTTGTATTTGCTTTCTTCTTATCAGGATATGAACACAGCATCGCAAATCTGTCACTATTCTCTATTGCTTTACTTGTTCCACATCCTGATACAATTTCTTTTGCGAATGCAATTCATAACTTAATTCCAGTTACAATCGGTAACATAATTGGTGGATCTGTATTTGTTGGTATGGTGTATCATTATTTGACTAAAACAAAAAGTGAAACAGAATCTGTAAAACCAGAAATCGATTCCGCACAAACTGAAGAAGTTATTCCATTACCAGCACATGTAAAATAAAAAATGCGTCGAAAACAAGCATTCCAGATTGATTGGAATGCTTGTTTTTTTAGTAACTTCCAACACATTTAATAACAATAGACGAAGAAATTTCTCCAGACTCTTTTCCTTTTTGAATCCGATCTAACATATAATGTTGTCCTATCGAATCATTCGTATGCAAATGAATTTCTTCCACATGTAATCGTTCTTGACAAAATGCATCTATGAAATATAACCCATTTCTTTGACGAAATCCCATATTATAATCGATTGATAATGTATATACCTTATTATTTCGAATAAGCTCCAGCGCTTGTTCGACTGTCGTCGCTAATGTAAAGCCACCTGGGCACGGTCTTTGATCATCCATATATACATTCATATTATCCCTCCTCTACATACTGTATGTACATATTGTACCAAGTGCAATAAAAGGTGCAAAGGGAAGTGGTTCTTTATACGTCATCCGTCTAAGCGCAATAAAAATGATAAGAAAACAAAGACCAAATAAGGATGAGAAAAAAAGTGACAACAGTACCGCCTTTGTTCCAACTACAAAACCAAGTAAAGTAAATAATTTCACATCTCCTCCTCCGATTCCTGTTGGATAAATAGTTTGAATGATATATAAGAGCATAAACATAACCAGTGATCCTAATAATCCATCCGACCATAGCAATGGCTGTATAAAATAACGTTCTATTAGAAATAGTCCTGTAAAAAAGCATATAATTTGATTTGGAATTACCATATAAAGAAGATCTGTAATAGAAACAATGAAAAGAAGCGATAACAGCGTCCACGCGATAATCAGCTGCTCATTGAAACCAACAAAAACTGCTGCAAGAAGAAACAATACTCCTGCAATACCTTCAAATACAGGATGAAAATACGAGATTTTTATATTACAGTGCGTGCACCTTCCTTTTTGGATACAAAATGATAAAATGGGGATCAGCTCTTTTAGTTGTAATACATGGGAACAATGAGAACAGTGTGAGCGCGGTTTTATAATGGAATATCCGAGCGGAATTCGATAAGCAACAACGTGATAGAAAGAGCCTAATATCAAACCAGTGAAAAAAGCATATACATATAATAGCATTTTATCCTCCCCTTTCGCGCCTAGTATAACAGGAAAAGATAACATATTGTATTTTCAAAAATGTATCTTTCTCCATAAAAAAAACAGGCCCTTATTAGGCCTGTTTTTCCATTTTATACAACAAAATAAAATGCTTTTAATGGTCCATGTACACCAACGACAAGGTTCATTTCAATGTCAGCAGAGTTACTTGGCCCTGTAATAAAATTAATACAAGAAGCCGGTGCTTCTCCATTTTCTACACGTGTATTCAAATCACGTACCGCTTGTGTAATACGCGGCACGATTGTTTCACGTGGAATAATCGCTACATAAATAGTCGGTAAAAAGTGCAAAGATCGTCCTCTTCCTTTATGACTTTGCACGACAATTGTACCGGATTCCGCTAATGTATAATCACTAAAGGAAATTCCGATATTTGCCTTTTCCGCTAACTTCATGTTTTCTTCTTTCTTTGCTGGATCCCAAGTATTTACTTCTACGTTTTCACTTGGAAGTTCCGCTTCAAATAATTGCTCCAATCCATACTCTTCAAAACGATCATCTTGAGATAGCATAATTGGTCCGCCGCCGTTTTCAGTGACAACTTTCTTAATTGCAGCACTTAATTCAGCTCGATTTGTTTCAATAACAGTTGTATGAATGTTGTTACATTGTTTCTTAAATACTTCTAATAGTTCTTCTGACGAGTAATCATTTAACGTTTCTACATTCACATTATTTTTCCATACTGGACGCTGTACCCCTTCTGTTTTCCGTTCACGTCCAAGCTGTTTTGCGATATTTTCCAAAAATGCATCGCGGTTTTGAATCTTTCCTGCCATTAGTTATTCCCGCCTTTCTTATGCTCTTTATACCAATCACGGAATCTTTCTTTGCTTGGCGCTGGGAATTCACGAATTTCCGTCCAATTTTTAAGCGGTCCCACACCTTTAGAAACCCGGTTTCCGGATGTGAATGGGCTCATTGCAGCTGGCGCCATTTTCGATCCCATTTTGTATAAAGCCGCAGAAGAAGCGCCCATACTAAACATCTTCATCGCAAGTTTTTCTGCAAGCGGTGCACGTCCTTCTTTTTCCACGATTACTTGGCGGTGTTTTAATAACAAGTCATGTAATGGAATTTTTACTGGACAAGCTTCTGTACATGCCCCGCATAAACTAGATGCATATGGAAGTTCTTTATAATCATCGTAGCCACCTAAAAGCGGTGTTAATACCGCACCAATTGGCCCAGGATAAATGGATCCGTAAGAGTGACCACCAACATGACGATAGACCGGACATACATTGATACATGCCGCACAGCGAATGCATTGCAGTACTTCACGGAACTCAGAACCTAAAATTTCAGAACGTCCATTATCTACAACAACTAAATGGAACTCTTCTGGTCCATCAATTTCGTCTTCTTGAATTGGTCCTGCTACAGTTACATAACTTGTTAGTTTTTGACCAACAGCACTACGACAAAGTAAGCCGACAAGAACATCGAGCTCTTCCATCGTTGGAACCATACGCTCCATACCCATTACCGCAATTTGTGTTTTCGGAATAGACATAACAAGATCTGCGTTCCCTTCATTTGTTACTAAACAAAGAGAACCTGTGTTAGCAACTGCAAAATTACATCCTGTCACTCCGATTTCTGCATCCATAAATTTTTCACGAAGAATTTTACGAACAAACTTCGTCATCTCATATGGATCATCGGAGTTTTCATATCCTAATTTTTCTTTAAATACATCACGTATTTGCATTCTATTTTTATGAAGTGCTGGCGCAACAATATGAGATGGCGGATCATTGTCTACCTGCAAAATATACTCCCCTAAGTCACTCTCAACAACTTCACAACCGATTTCTTGAAGGACATGGTTCATACCAATCTCTTCTGTTACCATCGATTTTGATTTGACAATTTTTTTCGCTTGTTTCTTTTCAGCTACTTGTTTAATATATTCAGCCGCCTCTTCCTTCGTTTTCGCAAAGAAAATATGGCCGCCTCGTTTTGATACATTTTCACTCAGTTGCATTAAATAATAATCTAAGTTTTCTAGCGTATGCTGACGAATTTGTTCACCAAGCTCACGCCATTCTTCCCAGTTACCTAGCTCCTCAGCTGCTTCTAAACGTTTTGTGTATAAACGCGTTTGTGCGGATGATACTGCTCCGCGCATAAACGAATCTTGAAGATTTTCACCAACACGATCATTAAATTTTTTATCACTTGTTTTCATAGACATAGCTTACTTCCCCCTTCATCAGCGGCTATTCAATACTTCAGCAATATGCATTACTTTCACATTTTTCCCCAAACGCTCGATACGCCCGCCAATGTTTAACAAACACCCACAGTCCGCTCCAATTAAATAATCAGCACCTGTTTCCATGACACTATCCACTTTTTCATCTACCATCTGTTCAGAAATTGGCGTCATTTTTACTGAGAAAGTTCCTCCAAAACCGCAACAATTTTGTACATTTGGTAGTTCTCTCACCTCTAAGCCCTTCACATTTGATAATAAAATGCCTGGAGCTTCCTTTACTCCTAGTATACGCGTCATATGACAAGATTTATGGACCGTTGCTACGCCATCCAAACGAGCACCAACGTCAGTAACTTTTAACACATCAACAATAAATTGTGTCAGTTCGTATGTTTTTTCAGCCACTTTTTTCGCACGTGGTCCCCATTCTGGATCATCTTTAAATACATGTGGATACTCGTGAAACATTGTCGCACAAGAACCGGAAGGTGTAACGATATACTCAGCATTTTCAAATGTGCTAATCATATGCTTCATTGCTTCTTTTGCCGCTTCTACATGGCCGCTATTATAAGCAGGCTGTCCACAACAAACTTGTGCTTCCGGAAATTCAATTTCACAACCTAATCGCTCTAAAATTTCAACCGTCGCTTTGCCGACATTTGTTTCAAACATATCGACTAAGCATGTAACAAACAATGTAACTTTCATATTATAGTTCCCCCTCATTTCAACTCAGCCAATATTCATATGGTCATCAGATGATTTGTTAAAAAAGAAAGAATTGAGACATCAACTGCTCATATTCATTCTCTCTTTAGAAAACGCTTACTTATACTTTCTCTATTTTATCGAATACAGAAAGTTTTAAAAGCATAAAATTACGAATTTGTTTCGTCATTGCCTGTGACCATACGCTCTACATTCGTTAGGTGATTTTGCATCGCTTGCTGCGCTGCTGCAACATCATTCTTTAACACTGCTTCATAAATTTTCCGATGCTCTTCTAGAAGTCGTTCTGCTGTTGTTTGTTCACCATATAAAATAATTCGTCTTGTTTCACCGATTGTTTCAGCAATCATTTCAGAGACATGGTTCATTAATTCTAACAAAATATTGTTATGTGAAGCTTCTGCAATTGCCATATGGAAATGAAAATCTGCTTTTTCACCAGCTTGTTCATCTCCGACCCCTTTTTGCATCTCATCTAACCAACGCTGCATATTATGTAAGTTTTCTTCTGTACGTTTTAATGCTGCCGCACCAACTGCTCCTACTTCTAGCACTTTTCGCACTTCCAATAAATTCACAATATCTTCTTGTTTCATTAGCAAAGTCGTATTTAATGATGATGTTAAAGAAGAGGCAGAAAAATTCTTCACATATGTACCTTCACCTTGTTTCATCTCAATTAAGCCCATTGCTCGCAATGCGCTTAACGCTTCACGCACAGCAGACCTGCCAACTTGAAACTGCTCTGCCAATTGATGAACAGGAAGAAGTTTGTCACCAGGCTTTAATGTACCATTTTTAATCATTCCTAAAATGGCTTCCGATACTTCTTCGTAAATTTTTTTTGGTTTAATAGATTTGTATTCCAGTTGTATCACCCCAGTATCATCCAAACAACAATGACAACAATTTATCCCGCGCTAACGGGCAGTAAAGCTCTCATCTCAAGATTCTGATTAGTGAAAAAAGATAGGCAAGCGATACCTACTGCAAGTTTCACTTTATACAGAAAATAGCATCCATATCTATTTTAGAACTAAACGCGCAGAAGTACAAACATTTTGTTCATAAAATAGACAAAAATAGTTATTTCTATCTTTTTATTACGAAGAAATATCTGGTAAATAAATCAAAATCGTCGTTCCTTTTCCTTCTTCACTTTCAATTTGCCATGTTCCATCGTGAATGTGCACAATTTGTTTTACAATTGCAAGTCCTAGTCCCGTTCCACCGTTGTGACGACTTCTCGCTTTATCCACTCGATAAAAACGTTCTCCTAACTTGTCGAGATGTTCGGCGCCAATGCCAACCCCAGTATCTTTAATTTGCAATTTACATTGCCCTGGTTGTTGCTCTAATTGAACAAGTATAGTACCATTCTCACCTGTGTACCGAATCGCATTATCTATGATGTTATGAAGCACTTGTTGCATCCTGTCTTCATCAATATTGACAATGACATCTGGATCAAGAGTTGTCTGCAATGTAATTTGCTTTTCTGTCACTTGTAATTCATATGTCTCTAGTACATCTTCAATTAACTGTGCAAATACAATAGGCTGCTTCTTAAGTGGAAAACGTTCTCCTTCAAGTTGCGCTAAATCTAACAAATCATGAACAAGTCGCTGCATACGTCCTGCCTCTTTATGAACAAGCTGAGTAAATTTTAATTGCTGCTCTCCTTTTGCTACACCGTCAATAATTGCCTCGCTATATCCTTTAATATAACTAAGTGGAGTTCGGAGCTCATGTGACACATTTGCTAAAAATTCTTTTCGCTGTACATCCTCTTCTTCTAGTGCCCTTGCCATCTTATTAAATGCTTTACCAAGCCGTCCAATTTCATCTTCTGATGAAATTGTAATTCGCTGTGAAAAATCTCCCTTTGCCATATAATTTGCAACGCGTTCCATTTGTGAAAGGGGCTTTGTAATGGCAATGACAATCTTTCGACCAATCCATACAGTTAACACAATCATGACAAGAGCAAGAGGTGCTAAAATGAGTCCCATTTCATAAATTAAATCTTTAATGCTCTTTAAAGGAATATAAGAATATACAATACCGACCAATTTTTTATTGTCTAATACAGGAATAACGACACCCATAATGTTACGCTTAAAATGTTCTTCGTATCCCATCTTTGTAATCGTCTTTCCTTCTAATAATGATTGCCGATCATCCTCGCTAATAATGGAATTGTAATGAACATCAAAAGGAAGACATGCACTTAAATCGCGCGGATTATTCACAAACAATACATCGGCACTCGCAATTTTATCGAATGATTTTACTCTTTCTTCAAATACATCTACAGGTTCATCTGCTCTATATTGCGCAACAAGACGGTTTCCCTCTGCTTTTAATGTGTCTTCAATATTTTGGACATATAATTTTTCATATGAATACAATGAAACAAAATATAAAAACGAAACTGTAATACAAACCGCACACGCAATGGTCAGCCATAACTTTTGTACCATCGTAAACATCTTACACCTCAAATTTATAGCCTACACCCCAAACCGTTTGAATACAATTCCCACGTTCTCCAAGCTTTAAGCGCATTGTTTTCACATGCGTATCAACTGTTCGAGTGCTACCGGCATAATCATATCCCCAAACTTTTTCAAGCAACTGTTCCCGGCTAAATACTTGGCCGTTATGTTGACAAAGAAAATAAAGTAAATCAAATTCTTTCACAGTTAATGAAATACCTTCCCCATTTATTTCAACGCGGCGACTTTTCTCATTAATAACAACTGGTCCAAACTCTATTTCCTCTTGTTCTTCATATTTCGTATATCTCCTTAATACCGCTTCCATACGTGCAATTAATTCTCCCGGACTAAATGGTTTCACAATATAATCATCTGCTCCTGTACGCAGTCCATTTACGCGATTCCATTCCTCTCCTTTTGCTGTCAAAAAGATAATCGGAATATCAGATGTTTTTCGGATTTCTTTACAAACCGTAATCCCATCCATTTCTGGCATCATGATATCCAAAATAACAAAGTCAAAGTTTTCTATTTCCAGCATGTGCAGCGCCTGTTTTCCGTTTTCAGCTTCTTTCCACTCATAACCAAAGTTGTCCAAATACATACCAACAAGTTGCCTCATATCACTTTCATCATCAACAAGTAATACTTTATACTTACTCATTTCTTCTCCCCTACTCTTTGCGTAAATTGAAATGGCCCTTTACCAACTGAAATCGTCTGCTTTATTTTCATTTCATTTAAATCTAAAACATACACTTCATCGCTATCATAGCTTGCAACATACCCTTCACTACCCATTTTCCAAAATGCAAATGGATTCGAGCCTACTTCAAGGGATCCTACTTCTTTATATGTTTTTCCATCAAATTTTCTCAGCGTATTCGACCCGTGACTAAGTACATAAATAAATTGTTGATCTGTAGACAGATTGATCGGCATAAATGGTGCATGTAACGATTGTAACATTTGCCCATCTTGTACAGAATACTCGAGAACTTTTTCATTTACTTGTTTCCCGTCACCATGCCCACCAATAAATATGTTCTTTCCATCACCGCTAAGAAAAGCACCTGTTGAAGCTGGTGGAATCATAAAAGAATTCACAACCTTCTTTTGTTTCACATTAATACTAGACAATTTCGTATCATAAAAATTAAGAACATATAACATATCATGATGTTGGACCATCGTCAGCGGACCCTTCCCAACCGAAATGCTCTCTGTTTCTTTTCCATTAGTTGTGAACAAACGAATTTTCTGTTGATTTTGATCTGCAACGAACAGCTCTTTTCCATTTTCAGATAATAATATATTGGCTATCCCTTTTCCTGTATTCCATTTTTCAAGCTGCTTTCCATCTTTCAAAGAATATACATATATATACTCAAGCTGTTTTCCATACACAAGTAAGCGATTCTTGTCAGGTAACAACGTTGTTCCCGTAACAGCTTCATTTACATGCCACGTTGTAATTGTTTTTTTCGTATCAGTATCAATAAAACTAATACTTCCTTCTTTTATATTTGTCGTTATAAGAAGCGATTTTTTCGGATCAATAGATTGATACGCTCCTCCCTTGCACCCTGTAAGTAATAGTACGATACAAAGTGAAATAAGCCACCTTTTCAAAAGATTACCTCCATTATGGACAGTTTCGTTATACTTGTAAAATAGCAGATAATTGTGAGGAAAGTGTGAAATTTTTTTCTTACTATTTAATATATAAATATAAATTGAAAAATGAAAATAAAAAACCCCTTTTCTCAAGGGGACGAGAGCAGATCATACTTATCATAGCAGCTCCTTCTTACAATTCCACTCATATATCTGCTGTTTTCATCAATATATCGGCGCTTCAACACATAGAGTGCACTAGAAGGAACTGACAAAATTCCGTTTTCTGGTCAACTCCCTCTCAATATGAAAACGGACGTACCTTTCTCAATTAAAGATACGCCCGTCTTTTTTGTAGTCTACAACATTAAAAATATGTTACTGTATACTAAAAAAGAACGACAAAAAGATTACAATTGTGTTAAAAACAATCCATAATATCCCTCTGTTTTCTCCTATAAACGTTAGTGTTATCCCATTCTCCTCCCTTTAAGGTAGAAAATATACCCAATTATTGCTGTTACTCTTCCTCTATTAAAATATTAACTATCCCTTATGACGTCTAATATTTCGTTATTTTGTTCCCTTTAAGTAGTTAGGATAAAAAAGGAAATCTTGCAACCTATGAATTTTTTTCCAACTTTTTTTCGACAAAATCTGTGCTACGATGATGGTGTCAATCAAACAGGTAGGCAAAAACAAAACTGTTTGATAATAAATCTATACTTACATGGGGGACAATTGTAATGAAAAAACGTGCTTTACTATCTGTAGTAGCAGCAACTGCTCTTACTCTTGGAGTATCAACACATACTGCGAAAGCAGAAACAATGCAACCATCAACACCTAAAGTTCAAAATATTTCGCATTCTCCGTTATTTATGCAATATATGAATCAACAAGACTTTCAATCTTTCTTAACATCTCTTCTTAATTCATATGCAAAATGGAATGCGGGTGCTTTCCAACCAGGCAACTGTGTTATTCCTGGTCAACCAACTTACACAACAATTACAACTCCTTGGGGAAACATTGTAATTACAAACCCAGTTAACAACAATGAAGCAACTAAGCCAGAAGAAAAACCAGTTGATAACAACTCAGCAGCTAAGCCAGAAGAGAAACCTGCTGACAACAATCAAATAACTAAACCAGCTGATAAACCTGTTGATAACAACCAAGCAACTAAGCCAGCTGATAAACCAGCTAACAAACCTGCCGACAACAACCAACCAACTAAGCCAGCTGATAAACCAGCTAATAAACCTGCCGACAACAACCAACCAACGAAACCAGCTGATAAGCCTGCTGAAGAGTCGAAAGGTTCATTAAGCGCATTTGAACAAAAAGTTGTTGACTTAACAAATGCTGAACGTACAAAACAAGGTTTACCAGCATTAAAAGTGGACACTGAGCTAAGTAAAGTAGCACGTATTAAATCAGAAGATATGCAGAAAAATCATTACTTCGATCACACTAGCCCAACATACGGTTCTCCGTTTGATATGATGAAACAGTTTGGTATTTCATATAAATCTGCTGGTGAAAATATTGCACAAGGACAACGCACTCCTGAAGAAGTTGTACAAGCTTGGATGAATAGCGCCGGTCACCGTGCAAATATTTTAAATAGCGGATACACACATATTGGTGTTGGTTACGTAGAAAATGGAAACTACTGGACACAAGAATTTATTTCGAAGTAATAGAAATAGAGCCTTCTAAGAAGGCTCTATTTATTTTGTATTCATACAAGAATGTAAAACACGAGAAAAATCATGAGGAAGAGGTACTTCTGCTTCAATTTGCTGTTTTGTAATTGGGTGTAACATTGTAATATGAGCAGCATGCAATGCTTGACGAGAAAGGAGCCTTGTCTTACCGCCATACAATACATCGCCAATGAGCGGATGACCAAGATAACTCATATGAACGCGTATTTGATGCGTTCTTCCCGTTTCTAATTGAACTTTAACAAGCGTTATGTTACTCTCTTTCAAATATTGTACGACCTCGTAATGTGTTACAGCACGGTCACCTTGGGGAGAGACACGACGTCTTGATGCATGATGACGATCTCGTCCAATTGGAGCATCTATTGTCCCCCGCTTCTTTTGTACTTTCCCTTCAACAAGTGCCATATATGTTCTCTTAATTTTACGCTCTGTTAATAATCGGTCCATAATCACACCGGCTAAAGCGTGCTTTGCAAAAACGACTCCACCTGTTGTGTCCTTATCTAATCGGTGAATGTGACGCACCTTTGTTTCAATTCCTTGCATTTGTAAATGAAAGGCTACATAGTTTGCTAACGTGGCTGTCCCGCCTTTATTGGCAGGATGTGTGTCTACTTGAATGGGTTTATTAACAATTAATACATGATCGTCTTCATATATAACTTCTATATCATAAAACTCCGGTTCTACATCATACTCTTCTTGCACAAACATATGAACTTGCAATTTATCTTCTTTTTGCAGTTGTTCACTCCACCGTTTTCCTTCTCCATTCACAAGAATACTTTTTTCCATACGATATTTGTGTAATAATTTTTTAGGAACTTGCCATTCTTCTTTCAAAATAGAATCTATCGTTCGTCCAGCCCATTCAGCAGGAACCGTAATTTCACACCATTCTCCCATTTTCTTCACTTTCATATCATCACCTTATTTCTATTCATTTTCTTATTGTAACGGAAAATCACTTCTCTTGCATAACGAAAGACAGTTCGCACTTGAACTGTCTCTCATTATCACTTTATGCATGAATCCTTTTCATTTCCTGCAACATTTCTTCCGCTTTTCTTTCATATGATAAATCTTGAAAAAATTCAGCTAACCGCTTGTAATCATTATAAGCATCTAATAATTGGTCTATCGTTTTATGATTATTTTTTTGCAGCGGTGTTTTTAGCTTAACAGGATAACGATATTCCCCCATATCACGAATTTTATAATACTCCTCTTCTACTTGAATCACTTTCACAAGCTCACCTTCTTCTGCATCGAGTGTATATCCATCAAACTCGCGTAGTAATTCATAAATAATATGTGTCTCTTTTGAATAAAAACCTTTTTCTAACCGATAGCCGACAATGCGATACATATGCCCATCATTTTCACCAAACTGTACAGTATCATTCAATTTAAATTTAAAATAACGAAACATTGCCTTTCCCCCACTCTTATATGTAATCTCCTTATCTCATACTATTCGCTAAAAAGGGGGAAAGCTATTCATATAAGTAGCTCTCACCTACTAGATGAGAGCTACTTATTAATGCGTGTTTTTCTGTTTCTTTTTGCTGAACGGAAGCCACCAGTTCCACTCACCAAACATTTTCATTAAACTTGGTACAAGAATTAATCGAATAATAGTTGCATCAAGGAATATGGCTAGCGCAACGCCAAGCCCCATCTGTTTCACTGGCAAAATATCAGTAAAAGCAAATGCACCCGTAACAACAATCATAATTAATGCCGCTGACGTAATAATCCGGCTTGTTGACACTAATCCTTCTAGCGTTGCATAATCGTTATCTCTCGTCTCTCCGTATAATTCATGAATACGTGAAATAAGAAATACTTCATAGTCCATACTTAATCCAAATACTAATCCAAAGATAAAAATCGGCAATACAAATAATACCGAGCTTTGTTCTAATCCAAAATGACCTCCTTCAAAAAGCCAAATGACAATGCCGATGGTAGCACTTAAACTAAGTACATTCATCACAATTGCTTTAATTGGAATCAGGAGCGAACGAAATGCTAATAACAATATTAAAAACGTTGATGCAAAAATAACAGACATCCCCACAACAACTTTATCTTTAATTTCATCTTCTAATTCTTGCTGGAAAGTTGTCATTCCACCTAAATAATAGGTTACCCCTTCTGTTTTATAGTTTTCTTTACAATCTCGGACCCATTGCTTTGCTTTTTCTGTTCTTGGTTTTGTATCTAGAGCAATTCCAATCGTTGTCTTATTCCCTTTCACGTAAGCCTCTAATGCCGGCTCTACTTGTGCACGATTTGGCGATTGCAACATTGCTGTCAGCTGTTCTGCAGACATATTTCCAAGTTGTTCATATAAACTTTTCACTTCATATACATCTTTATCATTCTTTAGTTTCTGCACAACCTTTTGTAGCGTTTGTAAATTCTCTTTTTCTGTTACATTTCCTTTTGTCTCTATGACGAGCGTCACATCTGCATGAGTTTTTACCGTTTTATTAAATGCGTCCTCATAACGTTCAAAAGCAATACGTGCCTCACTTTTCTCAGGCAATGCTTCTACACCAGGAAACTGTAAATCCGCACCTCGAAGCGGCAATAAACAAACGATAATAAATGTAAATACAGTAATGGTCATCACAATTGGATATTTCATTACAAACTGTGCAAATTTACGCCACATCGGTGCTGTGCGCTTAACATTTTGGTTCTTTCCTAATATACGTTTCCCCATTGAAGCTAACAGTGCTGGAAGCATCGTCAGTGAAAATAAAATACTCATGATTACGACAATCATCCCACTAATTGCGACGGCTTGAATATAATCAATTTTGAAAAAGAACAAACCGGACAAACCGACAAATACACATAAACCTGAAAAAATAATGGCGCGTCCCGCCGTTTGATAAGTAACCATAATCGCTTCTTTAACAGAACGATGTGCCAGCTCTTCTCGGAAACGATTCACAAATAAAAGAGCAAAATCAATGGATAAAGCTAGCCCAATCATCGGCGCCACATTCAGCACAAAAATAGAAAGTTCCTTTTGTTCTCCTACAAAATATAAAATTCCCATCGTACTAATGACACTTAGCGCTCCATTTAAAATAGGCAAAATCGATGCAAACAAGCTGCCAAAAGAAAGCAATAACACTAAAAACGCAATCGGCAATCCAATCATTTCTGCTACTTTCAAATCATTTTGTGTTCTCGTATTGATTTCATCATTAATAACCGGATATCCAGTTGGAGATATTTTGACCTCCCCGTTACTTTCTTTTTGAATATCCTTTACAAATGCTAATGTTTTTTCCTTCCGCTCTTTACTTGTTTTCCCGGAAAATAAAATTGAGGCATAGGCAATATCTTCCTTCAGCATTGTTTTATTTCCTATCGGCTCATGAAAAGACTCGTAAGTTTCTTCTCTTTGAATTTTTTTTACGACCTCATCAATTCTCTCGATAAACTGTTGCTGAGATACACCTTTCTCTTTTTGAAAGACCAGTAACAGTGTATCTTGCGACTGTTTAAAATCTTTGTCTAATATCTCTTTTGTCGTTAAATAATCACCTTGTGTTTGAAATCCATCTCCGCCTAATACACCAGGAAGCTTCGGTGCAAATATCCCAAGTAGCGCAGCTAGCAAAATTAATAGCGCAATCGTTGTATATCGAAATCGATATAACAAAGCGCCAATTTTTCCCCACGTATCTACTTTATGTACAGTAGTTTTCACAAAGTCTCACCTACTCCTCTTCTCGTATTCTTTCTCTTAGTGTATCATATTCACTCTCTCACTCATGAAAAAAAGCTATCCTTCTACAAAAAAGGATAGCCTTATATTAACGCTCTTGATTCGTTTGAAACCGCTCTGAAAACAAACGGTGTAAATAAATAGCAATAATAAGTATTACACCGCTCATGCAATAACCTGCTAAAATATCAGTTGGGTAATGCACGGATAAAATGATCCGGCTAAGTCCAATTAAAACGATGAATACAATTGCTAATACTGTCACAAAACATTTTACTGTTACACTTTTTACGTTCACTGCGATGATATAGGCAAGAAATCCATACGTAACAATTGATAACATCGCATGTCCACTTGGAAAGCTATATCCGAGTGCATCTAGCGCCTCGTTAATAGTCGGTCGATCTCTTTTCACAATCGCTTTAATCCCTTTATTAATAAGATGTGTACTAAGAATAGAAAGAGGATATATGATCATTGCTACGTAATAACGTTTCTTCCAAAAAAGAAACAGACTCACTGCTAACCCGATGACAATCCCACTACCAGAACCAAGTTTTGTCACATAACGAAAAAACGTAAGTGATGATTCTGTTTGAAGTCCTGTCACCATTCCTTTCACATACTCATCAATTGTCGTTACTCCGCCAGAATGTACTCTCCACGCAATAATGCTAAATGCACAAAGCAAAAGTACGGTACAAACAATCTCATATATATGTAATTTCTTTTTCAACATTCATTTCTCCTACTATAAAAAAACGCGATTTCCGCTAAGAAATCGCGCTTTTTTATTATTTTTCTTTACCTGTCTTCAATTCTGTCCAGTAACGATCATAATCTTTTAATTTTCCATTTACATCAACAAGCCACTCTGTACGATTTAGCTCTTCTTTTGATAAGAAAATCATATGATTTTCTTGATAATCTTTACTATGAAGAGGACGAGCCTTTTCATTTGGATTACTATATCCAATGGATTCATAGTTTTTCACGCTGACTTTAGGATCCATTATATAGTTAATAAATTTCTCTGCAAGCTCTTTATGTTTTGCACCTTTTGGAATTGCTAATGTATCTGCCCAAATTGTGCCACCTTCTTTTGGAACGACGTATCCAACATCTTTATTCTCTTTTGCAATGAACGCCGCATCTCCGGACCATACTGTACCAATCCATGCTTCTTCAGTAATAAATTGTTGTTTAATATTATCTGTATCAAACGCTAATAAATTTGGTAATAATTTTTGAAGATCTGTAAAAGCTGTTTTTAACTCCGCATCATTTGTTGAGCTATTTGA
Organism: Bacillus sp. S10(2024); assembly: GCF_050473865.1. NCBI lineage: Bacteria > Bacillati > Bacillota > Bacilli > Caryophanales > Bacillaceae > Bacillus > Bacillus sp. S10(2024). The sequence goes on from NZ_JBFLUR010000002.1 coordinate 2,192,581, forward strand.
AAAACCATGTTTCTTAAGCCCCATGCCAAGTACTTCACGAGAATCATTTAATAATGCCACGTGTCCTTTATACTTTTCATTCCATAAATCAGCCCAACTTGTTGGCGCCTCTTTCACATGTTTTTTATTATAAGCAATGCCCGTTACGCCCCATGTATACACTATTGAATACTTATTTTCCGGATCAAACTGCGGTGTTTTAAAGTTTGAAACGAGATTCTCTACATTCGGAATGTTCTTTCTATCTAATGGTTCTAACAAATCCATTTTTGTCATTGTTTTTACCATATAATCAGACGGCTGAACTAAATCATACTTTGCGCCGCCTGCTTGTAATTTCGCAAGCATTTCTTCATTACTTGCATATTTATCATAATTTACTTTCACGTCATATTTCTTTTCAAAGTCTTTAATAACTTGCTCATCAAAGTTATCAGCCCAGCTGTAAATATTTAATTCTTCTTTCTTTTCGCCGCACCCAGCTAACACACCAGCAGCAATTCCGAAAGTAAGTGCAGTACTTGCGACTACTTTCATCCATTTCATTTACATTCCCTCCTAGTTTGAACTTAATCCTTCATCTTTTACTCGGTCATTTATCCCGCTATTCGTGGGCAGTAATACTCCCACTGATTAAAGTTTCACTTTATTACAATGGAAGATGGCCGCCTGAATTTCCCTCTCCATCTGCACCTTTGCTACGGAACATTTCAGAAGCAAGCATTAATCCAACAATTACAACAATTAAAATTGTCGACAATGCGTTAATTTCAGGTGATATACCACGTTTTACCATACTATAAATATACAGTGGCAATGTTGTTGAGCCTGGACCTGACACAAAGAAACTAATTACAAAATCATCAATCGATAACGTGAATGTCAATAATGCCGCTGAAATAATCCCCGGCGCAAGTCCTGGTAGCGTTACATAACGAAACGTTTGCCACGGCGTTGCTCCTAAATCATTTGCTGCTTCTTCTAAATCGCGCCCCATACCCGAAAGTCTTGCTGATAAAACAATAACGACAAATGAAATACTAAATGTAATGTGGGCAATAATAATTGTCATTTGTCCAAGTTCAATCCCAAGTTGACTAAACAAAATTAAAAGCGATAATCCCATTAAAATATCTGGAATGAGAATTGGTAAATACACAAGTCCGTTAATTGCACCTTCAAAACGATATTTATAACGATGTAAAGCAATTGCGATTAACACACCTAACAGTGTAGAGACAATTGTCGTGACAACTGCAATCGTTAAACTGTTTATAAGTGCATCAATTACATCCTGTTTTTGAAATAAATCTGTATACCAATGAAGTGTAAAGCCTTTCCACTCCGCATTAATACGTGAGTCATTAAACGAAAATAGCATAAGTACCATCATTGGTAAATAAAGAAACAATAAAATTAGCCAAGAATAAGTGACTAAAAACTTTTTCATCTTCGTTTATTCCCCTCCGTTTCCATAGTTATATACTTTCGTAGCCCGATAATATAAGTAAATTAACAGAACGGAGAATAACACAACAATCATCGATAACGCTGACCCAAACGGCCAATCACGTGCACCTAAAAACTGATTTTGAATTACATTTCCGATTAATGCAACTTTCGAACCACCCATAACGTCTGATACAACGAACATACCAATAGATGACACAAATACTAAAATCGATCCTGTCGCGATTCCTGACATCGTCATTGGAACTGTTACATGCCAAAATGCTTTGAGCGGTGTTGCTCCTAAATCATATGCCGCTTCTAATTTTCTCTTATCAAATTGTTCAATCGCTGCATATACAGGTAAAATCATAAATGGTAAGAGTGAATATACCATCCCTAGAATAACAGATGGTGTATTGTATAGTAAGTTTAAAGGTTCGCTAATAATACCTAATTTCAGCAACAATGTATTGACAAGCCCTTGTGAACGTAAAATAACAATCCAAGCATACGAACGGACTAAAAAGTTAATCCAGAATGGGATTGTAGCAAGAAGCAGTAAAAGAGAACGCCATTTACGATCAACAATCGTCACCGTATAGGCGAACGGATACCCAATCAATAAACAAAGTACTGTTGTAATAACAGCAATTTTTACTGTTTCCCATAACGTCTCCATATAGAGCGCATCAAATACACGTCTAATATTCTCTAACGTAAAGCTCATCTCAACTGTTCCATACGTCCCGCGCTGTAGGAATGAAAAAGCTAACACAAACAAGAGAGGGACTAAGAAGAAGATTAGTAACCACGCAACTGTCGGTAATGCGAGTAATTTCCCTTTTTTCAATTTAAGGTCACCTCATCCTCTTTTTCCCAGCCTATAGACACATTGTCACCAATGTTCCACTGCATCGCTTCGTCTGCACTTTGATACGCCATAAACAACTCGCCTGTTTTCTCATCGCGAATATAAAGCTTCTCCATATTTCCGACAAATTCAATATCCTCAATATGGCCAAAGTGATAGCCCTCATTAGATGACTCTTCTACAGAACGTATTTTCACATTTTCCGGGCGTACTGCTATGTATGCTTCCCTTGTTTGAACAATATTATTTTCTCCAATAAAGGTCGCAACGAACAACGTTTCTGGTTTATGATAAATTTCTTTTGGCGTGCCGATTTGTTCAATATGACCTTTGTTCATAACCACAATGCGATCACTCATGCTCATCGCTTCTTCTTGATCATGCGTCACATAAATAAACGTAATGCCAAGATTACGCTGTAAGTTTTTCAATTCACGCTGTAAATCTTTTCGAAGTTTAAAATCTAGTGCTCCTAGCGGTTCATCTAATAACAATACACGAGGATTATTCACAATTGCACGTGCAATCGCTACACGTTGCTGTTGCCCACCAGAAAGTTTAGATGGCTTTCGATTACGAAATTCTGTTAACTGTGTTAAACGCATCGCTTCCTCAGCACGTTCTTGTTGCTCTGCTTCAGAAACCTTTTGCATCTTCAATCCAAAACGAATATTCTTCTCAACCGTCATATGTGGGAACAGTGCATAATGCTGAAACACTAAGTTCATATGACGCTTATAAGATGGTAAATCGTTAATCGTTTCATCATCAAGCGAAATGATACCTTTTGTCGGTTTTTCAAAACCAGCAATCATACGAAGTAACGTCGTTTTCCCACAACCACTCGGACCAAGAATCGTTAAAAACTCGCCTTCTTTAATGTCTAAAGAAAGCGGCGGAATAATCACTTGATCCCCAAAATGTTTTTCTACTGCTTCGACTTTAATAATATTTTTCATCTTCTCTTCCTATCTACCTCATATTTTTGATATTCATAAATAACCAAGTATTCTATATACAATAACTTTGTTTCAATTTAAACAAAAATGATGTTTGATCACGCAATTTGAACGTGATCAATGGTGGATGTTCACCACTGATAGAAGCTTCACTTTATGTAATATGTTCAGTGTAATTTTGTACGATGCACACCTTGAATAGAAAAACCCCTTCGTGTTGAAGGGGCTTTTATCATACGGACGCACCAATTGATAAACACCATCATTATTTTAACAATTTTCGGATGAATTTTAAAGCACTTTTTGTAGAAGAATAGCGGATTTTCATATCGAATGCTGTCGATTGAGACAAAATGCTTTTATAATGTGAAAATGTTTGAAAGCTCTGTTCTCCGTGATAACCCCCTAGTCCACTTTGACCAACACCACCAAATGGTAAATACGGTGTTGCTAGATGATATACAACATCATTAATACAACCGCCTCCATAGGAAATGGATTGCGTTACTTGCTTTTGCACATCTCGTACTTCAGAGAAAACATATAATGCGAGCGGTTTCGGATGGCACTGAATTGTCGCTATCACATCTTCTATATTTTCATACTCTAATAATGGTAAAATGGGACCAAAAATCTCATCTTCCATAACAGCATCATTCCATGTCACATCTGTAAGTACTGTAGGTTCAATTACTAGTTTATCTTGATCATATTTCCCGCCGATTACAGCCTGACCATCTCCTAAAAATGAACATAATCTTTCAAAATGCCGCCCGCTCACAATCCGAACATACTTTTCATTTTGCAATGGTTTCTCTCCATATTGCTCGTGCACAGCTTTTCTCATTTCTTCTATAAATTGATCTTTAATAGAAGAGTGAACGTATACATAATCAGGTGCCACGCACGTTTGCCCCGCATTTAAAAATTTCCCCCATACAATTCGCCGCGCTGTAACATCAAGCTTTGCATCTTTATGTACTATGCACGGACTTTTGCCGCCAAGTTCAAGCGTAAGAGGCGTTAATTGTTTTGCAGCTGCCTCCATAACAATCTTTCCAACTCCCACACTACCAGTAAAGAAAATATAATCAAACGGCTCCTTCAGTAAAGCTGTGCTTACCTCAGCGCCGCCTTCTATTACAGCGACAAACTCTGGTGGGAATAACTCCGTTAACATTTTTGCAAGAACGCTAGAAACATTTGGTGTTAACTCTGAAGGTTTTAAGACAACTGTATTTCCAGCCGCAATCGCTCCAACTATCGGAGCAATCGCCAGTTGAAATGGATAATTCCACGGGGCAATTACTAACGTTACGCCATATGGCTCCGGAATAATTTTCCCTTTTGATCCAATATGAGTCATTGCCGTTTTCACACGCTTTGGTTTACTCCATTTAGAAAGATTCTTTATCATAAAAGAAATTTCTTTTAATGTATAGCCTATCTCTGTTGTATACGATTCATGCTCTGATTTATTTAAATCCAGCTTTAGCGCTTCAAAAATTTCAGACTCATAGCGCTGAATACTTTCATATAACGCTCGTAACTGTTTCTTTCTTTCCTCTATACTTCTTGTTTTCCCGCTATAAAAATAAAATCTTTGTCGTTCTACAATAGAAGCAATTGTCATAAAGCTTCCCCCCTTTACTTCATCATATATTATAATACATTTCTTGTTTCTTCTTATTAAAAATGAACTGATATGTAAAAATTTATTATTTATCCCGCTATTCGCGGGCAGTAATACTCCCACCTCAAAATTTGGTGAGAGCTGATTAAAGTTTCACTTTATGTTCCTACAAAAAAAGCTGTTGAAAGAAATCCCCTTCAACAGCTTTTTCATTATTAACGATATAAACGAACTGCCCCTGCAGAATTATCATCTGCTTGTCCAACCACTTCAAATTTCAATCCAAGTTTCGGTAATTTACGTCCTGCATCTGGGATTAAGTCGTTCATATAAGATTTAGAATCATCAAACTTCGTTACACCTGGTAATCCTTTGTAATCAAATGTTCCACGTGATGGAGATACAACTTTCCACGCTGGCGTTTGATTAAAGGAGAACGCAGCATCTGCAATTTGGTATCGTGTACTATTTTTAACAGATGGCTTACCATTTAACGTTCCAACAATTGCCTCTGGATGAGAGTCAACAACCCCTAAGAAACCTTCGCCTGGATGAAGACCAACCCAGTTATCTGTAAAGCTAGAGTCTGCATACCATACAACAAGACCTGTATTGTACTGTACACCGTTGCTATATTTTAACGATTGGTCAGCACCAGCATAATTTCTCCACTCTAAATAGTAGTTATGCTTCTTCTTATAAAAGCCGTCTGCTACAACGAAACCGTTTAATTTAAATTGTGTGTCACCTTCTGCATCATCAGAGAACACAACATTTCCATCGACAGTTAATGTCGCATTATCAAGCGTAAATCCATTTGGTGCCATAGCACCATCTGTAATGTATTCGAATACTAATTTTACTTTTTGGCCTTTAAATTGCCCTAAGTCATATGACTTATCTACCCATTTACCATCTGTTGTGTCCATACCATTTTTCACATTCTTTTCACCAATTCGATCCACTAACGTTTTCTTACCATCTTCTGTCACAGCATGTACTTCAATGAAGTCATAGCCCGTTTCAATTTCATACAATGATTTGTAATCAAACTTTGCATTTGTTGCATTTGTTAAATCAAACACTGGCGTTTCTAATGTCGTATGAAGATCGTCGCCTTTTGTACTATAGTAGTACTTCTTACCAAATCCAGGCTGAATACCTTTTACATCTTTGTCTGGTAAATTAACGCGAATCAGACCAGGACGAGCTGATTTCGTTACACTTTGATCTAAGTATGTCGCAAAACCGATACCGCGATTTAATTTATCATAATCAGCCTCTACAATGTTCGCCCAATTTCCGCCCATGTTCTTTTGAAAGAACTCTTTGTTTTGCGGAGAGAAACTTGGTGGCGTTGTACCTGCAATTTTACCTGCCCAGCTGCCGCTCATAACAGACCAAGAGTTAATTGGCTCACCTGATCCTGAATACTTCGTATCATACTCATCTGGAAGACCTAAATCATGACCAAATTCATGTGCGAATACACCAACTGCTCCGTCCTCTGGCTCAATTGTGTAATCGTATGCTGCCATTTTACCGCCCCAGTTATTCACCTTTGATTCTGTTCCTTCAATTGGATATGGGTTTCCAAGATTCCAGCGATGTGACCAAATTGCGTCGTCACCTAATCTACCGCCTCCTCCATCTTGACCAACTCCAGCGTGAATGACCATTAAGTGATCAATAAGACCATCTGGTTCATTTTTATTTCCGTCTCCATCTATGTCATATTGATCATACTGGTCAAATTCAGATAAATCCGTACCGCTTGCTACAGCTGCATCTAATGACTCTTTTACAAGATCACGAGGTCCTTTTGGCCCTTTATTATCATGACCGCCATCACCAGCATCTGCACCATAATCCGCTGCTTTACCTGGAACTGTTAACCACTTTGTTACTTTTCCATCAACTGTATAACTACCGCCTGATTGCTCTTCATAATATTGTTTAAATGTTGGAATTTTCGAACCATCAAAGAGCGTAAACGGCTCATCACCAAATAACATTTTTTGATAATGTTCTGAAGTAAAATCATTTGAATACATATAACCTGGTACTTGATCAATATTGTTATGCTTAAAGTCAGCATATTCTACTAGCAATACAAGAACTTTATCCTTACGAACATCACCATTATATTGTTTTTGCTTCGCTGAACTAGTTGGTACTTTTCCATTTAATCCACCTTTAACTTGCTCTTGCCCAGCTACTGGGCCACTAGCTGGCTGATCTGCTTTTTCTTTCATATCTGCTTTTGCATCTTTTACTTTTTTCAAAAAGTCAGAAGCCTCTCTTGAGACACTATCTCCTGCCGCTGGTTCTTTCCCAGCATTTTCGCCTTTTTTCTTCTCTACATATTTTTCAACAGCTTTTAATGTGTCTTCTTTCGATGCAGATTCACTAATTACACCGCGCTTCTTGAGCGCCTCTGCTAGACGATCCTCTTGAATTAAATTTTCATCAATTGGGCTTAAAGTTCCTGCATTAGATGGCGTTGCCGCATAAACAGATTGACTGCCAAACCCAAATGTGCAGCTAAGCATAGCTGTCGCTGCAAGCGTAGACAGCACTTTAAAAGGCTTTTTCTTCATCCCTATTCCTCCCCCAAAAAAATACGTTCTAATATTTTGATAATAGAAAAAATTCACTAAATTTACAATATACTGTCTAAATTTGTAATAATTTTGAAAAAATCCTTTGTTTTGGATTTATGCATATTCGGATTTAGTAATGTTTTCAGAAAATATTGATAAAAGTTGATAAAACCATTACAATTTCTGTATGTAATTGCAAGATATTAGTCTTGTTTGATAAATCTTCTAAAAAATATACAAATTTTATAGTATTTTAACGCAATTTTATTTTTCCATATTATAACAGTGTTAATAAATTAGTTTTCTAGCTTTTATAATCGCAATTATTAGGGAGGCGTCATTTGTGCAAACAGATAACAAAGAAGTACTTGATTTAGAATGGATTGATTTATTATTGGAAGCTTTAGATATGGATATGACAAGTGCAGAGGTATCTAACTTTTTGAAACATGGAAATGAACCCTCTCAGAATTAATCGATATTGTTCTTTTTAAAGAAAAATGTGTTATAATAATTTACATCTTAAGTTGAATACATACAGTAAGAAAGGTGCGCTAATATGATTGGAGAACGTATAAAACGACTGCGTCTACAAAGAGGCATCTCCTTAACAGAACTTGCCGAAAAAGCAGGCGTTGCAAAGTCATATATTAGTTCCATTGAACGAAACTTACAAAAAAATCCTTCGATCCAATTTCTCGAAAAGATTTCAAACGTTCTGCGCGTTCCTGTTGATGTACTTCTTCATGATGAACCAACCGAGGAACATACAATGGACTCTGAGTGGATCAAACTTGTTAAAGAGGCCATGCATTCTGGTGTTTCAAAAGAGCAATTTCGTGAATTTTTAGAGTTTAATAAGTGGAAACAACAAAAAAAATGATGCGAGAAGAGTGCTTTCAATGAAGGTACTCTTTTTATTTATATTATAAAAAGATGTTCAGACACAAAAAAAGCTGTTGAAAAGAATCCCTCTTCAACAGCTTTTCCATTATTAACGATATAAACGAACTGCCCCTGCAGAATTATCATCTGCTTGTCCAACTACTTCAAATTTCAATCCAAGCTTCGGTACTTTACGTCCTGCATCTGGGATTAAATTGTTCATATACGTTTTAGAATCATCAAACTTCGTTACACCTGGTAATCCTTTATAATCAAATGTTCCGCGCGCTGGAGAAACAACTTTCCACGCTGGCGTTTGATTAAAGGAGAACGCAGCATCTGCAATTTGATATCGTGTGCTACTTGCAACAGATGGTTTACCATTTAATGTTCCCACAATTGCCTCTGGATGAGAGTCAACAACACCTAAGAAACCTTCACCTGGGTGAACACCAACCCAGTTATCTGTATAGCTAGAGTCTGCATACCATACAACAAGACCAGTATTGTACACTGGACCACGACCATATTGTAATGCTTCATCTGCACCAGCGTAGTTTCTCCACTCTAAATAGTAGTTATTTTTCTTCTTATCAAAACCGTCTGATACAACGAAACCGTTTAATTTTAATTTTGATTCGCCTTCTGCATCATCAGAGAACACAACATTTCCATCGACAGTTAATGCAGCATTATCAAGCGTAAATCCATTTGGTGCTAAACCACCATCTGTAATGTATTCAAATACTAATTTTACTTTTTGACCTTTAAATTGGCTTAAGTCATATGACTTATCTACCCATTTACCATCTGTTGTGTCCATACCATTTTTCACATTCTTTTCACCAATTCGATCCACTAACGTTTTCTTGCCATCTTCTGCCACTGCATGTACTTCAAGGAAGTCATAGCCCGTTTCAATTTCATACAATGATTTGTAATCAAATTTCGCATTTGTTGCTTTTGTTAAATCAAACACTGGCGTTTCTAATGTCGTATGAAGATCATCGCCCTTTGTACTATAGTAATATTTCTTACCAAATGCAGGCTGAATACCTTTTACATCTTTGTCTGGTAAGTTCACACGGATCATACCAGGACGAGCTGATTTCGTTACACTTTGATCTAAGAATGTTGCATAACCAATACCTTTATTTAACTTATCATAATCGACTTCAACAATATTTGCCCAGTTTCCACCCATGTTCTTTTGAAAGAACTCTTTATTTTGCGGTGAGAAACTTGTTGGTGTTGTCCCTGCAATGTTACCAGCCCAGCTGCCGCCACTCATAATAGACCAAGATTGAATTGGCTCACCTGCACCAGAATACTTCGTATCATATTCATCAGGAAGACCTAAATCATGACCAAATTCATGTGCGAATACACCAACTGCTCCGTCTTCTGGCTCAACAGTATAGTCGTATGCAGCCATTTTACCGCCCCAGTTATCCACCTTTGCCTTTGTTCCTTCAATTGGATATACTTTTCCAAGATTCCAGCGATGTGACCAAATTGCGTCATCACCTAATTTACCACCGCCTGCTTCTTGCCCAACTCCAGCATGAAGAATCATTAAATGATCAATAAGACCATCTGGTTCATTTTTATTTCCATCTCCATTTATGTCATATTGATCAAATTGGTCAAATTCAGATAAATCCATACCGCTATCTACAGCTGCTTTTAAAGCATCTTTTACAAGGTCACGTGGTCCTTTTGGCCCTTTATTATCATGACCGCCATCGCCAGCATCTGCACCATAATCTGCTGCTTTACCTGGAACTGTTAACCACTTTGTTACTTTTCCATCAACTGTATAACTGCCACCTGATTGCTCTTCATAATATTGTTTAAATGTTGGGATTTTCGAACCATCAAAGAGTGTAAACTGGTCATCACCAAACAGCATTTTTTGATAATGTTCTTGATTAAAATCGTTTGAATACATATAACCTGGTTCTTGATCGATATTGTTATGTTTAAAATCAGCATATTCAACTAGTAATACAAGTACTTTATCTTTGCGAACATCACCATTATATTGTTTTTGCTTCGCTGAACTAGTTGGCACTTTTCCATTTAGTCCACCTTTAACCGGAGCTTGTCCAGCTGCTGGCCCTCCAGTTGGTTGACCTGCTTTTTCTTTCGCATCTGCTTTTGCATCTTTCACTTTTTTCAAAAAGTCAGAAGCTTCTTGTGTAACACTATCCCCCGCTGCTGGTTCTTTTCCAGCATTTTCGCCTTTTTTCTTCTCTACGTATTTTTCAACAGCTTTTAATGTGTCTTCTTTCGACGCAGATTCACTAATTACACCGCGTTTCTTGAGCGCGTCCGCTAAACGATCCTCTGGAATTAAATGATCGTCAATTGGAGTTAAAGATCCTACATTAGACGGCGTTGCTGCATAAACAGATTGACTGCCAAATCCAAATGTGCAACTAAGCACAGCTGTCGCCGCAAGCGTAGACAGCACTTTAAAAGGCTTTTTCTTCATCCCTATTCCTCCCCAAACCAAAATATGTGATAATATTTTGATAATAAAGAAAATTATATTAATTTGCAATATATTCTCTTAATTTGTAATATTTTTGAAAAATTACGTTTTTTCCAGATGATCTTATATATAAATTTATTGATTTTAGGGGATATCGTTATAACAAGGCGCGTTATTTATGCAAACGGATCAGAAAAAAGTACTTGATTCAGAATGAATTGATTTATAGTAATAAGCTTTAAATATGAATATGAGCAGCGCGGAAGTATCTAACGTTTTGAGACATGGAAATCAATCATCACAGAGCTAACCAACATTGTACTTTCAAAAGAACAATTTCGTGAATTTCTTAGAGTTTAATAAGTGGAAATAACAGCAAAAATAATGCGAGAAGAGTGCTTTCGATGAAAGTGCTTTTTTTGTATTATAAAAAGCGGAGGAATCCCTCCGCTTTCATTATATTGCTTATTTCTCTTCACCATCAGTTTGTGAAGCATTGAAAGTCCATTCTAAATTCAACTTATCGCCTTGGAAGATATTTTGGTCTTTTCCATTATCTTCGAAAACGAATTGTACCCATAGGTAATCCTCTGAACCAGCTTTTAATCCACCTTCTTCAGCCCATTCAGGAGCAAATACATCTTTTGCAACTACATCTGGATCTGCTGTTTGCAGGTCAGCTAATGTTGTTTCATATACTGGTTCGCTTTGCTTATCCCAGTTCCAGATAAACTTCACTTTAATGTGCTTACCGAAATCTTCACCATTATTATCGCCTTTGCTATCAGTTACTGTATATTTAGTAGCTAGCTTTACATCTTTAATTGCTAATGAACCTTTATTTTGTAATAAAAATTCTTTTTTCACGGAATCGCCTGGTTTTAAGTTGTCGATATCAACGATTGTTTTTGGATTAAGTGCAAGATCTAACGTACCCGCTGCAAACGTATTGTTGGATACCTCTTGATCGCTAAAGAATGCAAACGTTCCTCCACCGATTAAAGATAAGCCTAACGCTGCTGATGCTACTCCCATACCTAATTTTTTCTTAAGACCCATTCTAAATTCCCCCAATTTTCTTTTTATTGTTAGCTCTTATGTAGATAAGAGATGTAACTAATAAAATAGTTGCTTTGTTTCAACATAACCGTTGCATGTCTGCCACCCAAATAGCTCTATGTATGTTCTTTACTAAGTCCCTTATATTCATTATAAAGAACATACGGTACGGAAATAAAACCTCAAAAAGTTCTGTATTTTCTGTTTTTTTAACGTTTTAATTTACTTTCCTAGCTTTTTCGTCACTTTCCTTACAATTTCTCTTTTTTTATACATATATAATACGTTCCTTTATTTTCGCTTCATTCGTTTTCCGTATACAAGAAATCCCGCCGCCATCATCATTCCAATTCCGATTAAGATGGAATACATATAATCAGCACCTGTACGCGGTAATAGTTTTATATAATTTGCTGAATCATTTCCATTTGTACTTCCATTAAAATCTTTCGGTTCTCCAATATGACCACCATCTTCTTCAGCATAAAATACAAATTTAACTTGTGCTTCTAATCCTTGATACTCATTTCCTAATTCTTCAGGAAAGCGCACAATATATTGTAACTGTTCACTCTGCTCAGCGGATAATATACGTCCTGTTTGCTTTGTAAAACCACTTAAACTTCCTTTATAAAGAACACGTTCCTGCTTATCCTTTACCTCTAATGTTAATCCATCATATAGCTTTTTAGATCCTTCTGTGAACTCAGCAGACATCGTATATAAAAATCCCGTTGTCCCATCATTATTCACACGAACGCTCCGTTTCGCCCAGTCCCCAGGCTTCATATCCTTCGTTACATCAAGTAGCATCTCTTTTGGTGTAAGACTTAAATCAATCTCCTTACGCTCCTTAGCGAGCACTTTTTCCCTACTTGTTGTAATTCCAATGATGAATGCAACTATACAATATACGACCACGATATACCACAGCTTTTTCCGTTTCATAATCATCCCTCATAAAATATGAAATAGGAAAAGGCAAGGCGACTCGCCTTTTCGATTAAAAACGTTATCTTTGCCTGTATCTTATGATGTATGAATTGTACATTTGAAATTCAGTTTTCATCTTGGAAGATATTTTTACCCTATCTGCATTCTCAGAAAATCTATTTTTTAGCCTTTCCTTATAAGCATGCGTTACTGCTTTGTTCCCGCAGCTGATTCTTCTTTCTTTTCATCAGGCTGTACTGGTGGAGTACCCTGTTGATTTTGTTTCAACTGTTCTTCATTCTTACGATTATCCTGCTTGTTCTCTTCTTGTTTTGGAGGCTGCTCTGTTTGCTGAGAAGAATTTGAAGGTTGTACAGATGATATGATTTGAACACTGTTTGCTTGTTTCTTTTTCTCTTCATTTATTTGTTTTTCTAATGCCCCAATACGTTCATCTACTTTTTGTAAAACTGCTTGTTTCTCAACATCACTGCTAATACTTTGCACTTCATTAAAACCTGTTTGTACATATTTTAATACTTCTTGTGCAGAACTCTCTTTATTTTTCTTTGCATCTTCTACCGCTGTTTTATAATAAGACTCAATTTCCGTAAAGTTAGCTTGTAGTGCTGTAATTTCCGTCTTTATTGCTTCTCGGTGCTGCTTCCATTCAACAAGTTTTCCTTCTAATTCTGCAACAGTTCCATTTCCTGCATAATTGATCGCATTAAAATGATTGAAAATCGCTTCTCTATGTTGCTTTACTTCCCCTGTTAACTTTTCAATTGTTTTTGGAAAAACCATCGCAGTTGATAAGGTTGCCTCTACTTTTTGCTGACTTACATAAGATGCTTCTGTATGTGTCACGACTTGAGATCCCATATAAAAAGCTATAGAACAGACACATGGTAATATAAGAATATTTCTTACTTTCCTTGATGATTTTTTCATATTCACACCTGCCATTAGATGAATTTATATTCCTTATAAAGAATTATAACATTCTTTATAAGGAACAAGACCATCTAATAAAGATAGTCTTGTTCCTTACACTTTACCTTTCTTCACCAGCAGTTTGCTGTGCATTAAACGTCCATTTTAATTGAACTTGATCGCCTTGGAATTCATTTTGGTCCTTGCCATTATCAACAAATTCAAATTTCACAGTGAATTTATCAGAATTCCCTGCAGAAATACCTTTCTCATCCCAAAACCAAGCAATAAGATCATTATCTACAGCTGTAAGCGTGTCTTTCTTTAATTTATCTAACGTTGTTTCTTTCACGATTGTTTCATGTTTATCAATATTTCTCAAGAAAGTAACTTTAATATGTTTACCAAAATCTTCTTTATTATCTACCTTTGTATCTACTACACTATAATCTGTTTGTAGTAATACTTTTTTAATATCTAAAGAACCTTTGTTCTCTAGTTTAAAATCACGTTTAACTGTATCACCAGGTTTAAGATTATCTACATTAACAATTGTCGTTGGATTTGCTACTAAATCAAGCGTACCTGCTGCAAACGTATTATTTGATACTTCTTTGTCACTAAAGTACGCAAATGTTCCTCCGCCAACTAGTGCTGCTCCAAGTACCGCTGACGCTACGCCCATTCCTAACTTCTTTTTTAATGTCATCCCACTTTCCCCCTAAGCTCTACATATATTTGTTAACCTTCAATGATTGAAGAGTATAACCATTTTATCCCGCTATTTGTGGGCAGTAATATGCCCCCTCTCAAGCTTGGGAGAGAATCTAAGAAGCTAGTTGGAAGATAACTGTCCGTAAAATTCCGATTAGACAAGCTTTCCATCAGTGCCCCACTGATAGAAGTTTCACTTTATACAGATTGCCCTGCATCGGAAGACTTGCTTTTCTTTTCAGAATCAATGCTGCGTATTGCTCCAAAAATAGTAACTGCAGAATATCCCAACAATAAAACACCTGGAATAACTAATAACAATGCTGCCCCGGCTTTCGAATTTGCATAACTTAATAAATAACCAACATGCGGTACAGTAATATCTGCATATTTTCCAATTACATTTTCAGAAAGAACCGGATTTAAATCCGGACCATTATTATTGTCACCTTTTGTTTCATAAGCAACTTTTCCATTTATATTTTTCACATCAATAATGCGATGAGTAACAATCTTATTATCTTTCTCTTTAAACGTAATAACATCGCCTTTTTTATATTTTGAACCATCTTTCGTTGGTTCAATTGCAATAACAGATCCTGTTAAAAACGTAGGTTCCATCGATCCTGATAATACCGCCTTGAATTGGTATCCCATTACCGTTGGATCGCCGCCACTCGCCTTTGACGAAATAACAACAAACGCTAACACAACCATAATCGTAAACAAAACAAAAGAAATAATATTACTAATTACCTTCCGTACTAACTTCATCGGTTTCCTTCCTTTCGTTTATTTCGTCTTTATATAAACAAATCGCAAAAAACATTCCCATTCGACGTTCTCTTTAACGAACCTAAACTCATATTATAACGAATATTCAAAAAACACAATAAAAAATAGGCAAAATACATCTGCCTATTTTCATCGCGACAACATCTTCTGTTTTTTACGATTCCAAAGAAATACCAAGGTACTAAAAACAATAAGAATAGCAGCACCGATACCAGCCATTAACTCATACGAAAAAGTAGATTTTGTTATACTATTCTCTCCTGGCTTCTCAAATACAACATTTTCTTTCGAAAGAACATTAATACTTTCTATCGTTTGATCATTTTTCTTAAGATCTACAGTCCCAATCACATCACCGCGGTGAAGACCTGTTTGATATAAACTCGCCTCATCAACATGCTTTTCTTTAAAAACAACTTGTACATTTTTCGCTTCACCTTGTTTTAATACAAGATCACCACTTCGCTCAAGCTCACCATCTACTGACTTATTCAAGTAAAGCATTTGCTTAGTCCAATTGTTTTTATCTACCACTTGTTGTTTTGCAAATTGCGGAAATGCATAATCAGCAAGCTTTCTCATATCTTCATAAATTTCTGGCTTTTGTGAAGCCATTACAACATTTACAATACGATTTCCGTCTTTCTCATTTATTTGTACAAGTGTATTACGTGCTTCATTTGTAAAACCTGTTTTCCCGCCAATACAATTTGGATTTTCAAAATATTGACCTTTATTAAAGATAGAAGCAGTTTGTCTTGATGTTGTAACAGTTGTTCTCTTCGTATTCATTGCCGTCATAATTTCTGGATGCTTCATCGCACCTCTTGTAATCATAGCCATATCATACGCTGTTGTATAATGATTTGGATCATGAAGACCGTTTGGCGTAACAAAATGACTATCCTTTGCACCTAACTGTACTGCCTTCTCATTCATCATCTTCGCAAAATTTTCAGGACTTCCTGCCACATGCTCCGCAATCGCATACGCTACATCATTCGCACTCAGCACCATCAAAATCATAAGTGCCGTATCACGATCTATCGTTTCACCTTGTTGAAATTCAATTTGATAATTACTTTTCTCCTGTTCAAGAGCTTTTTGAGAAAAACTAATTTTCTCTCCAGGCTGCACATTCTCCATCAATAAAATACTCGTTAATACTTTCGTTATACTAGCAGGAAAAGCATGTTGATTCGCATTCTTGTCATACAAAACATCACCTGTTTTCGCATCCACTGACACCGCAAACTGTCCAAATACCTCCGGCGCTGGTGAATTCTCTGCATACAACTTAACAGGCGCAAGCAAAAATAACAAACTTGCAATAACCAAAGCCGAAATCTTCTTACAATTAAACATTCACTTCTCCCTTTTCTTAACTCTATATATATACGTTATTTATTATAAAAATCAAAATAGAATACGACACTACCTTCTATTTACCGTTTTCCAGTATATCATAATTTTACAAAAAAAGACAGAACAACAATACATAAAAAATAGGAGGAATTACTCCTCCTTATCCTCTTTATCCCCCTCATCACTTAAAAGATCCATAAGATTTTTTTTCGCTTCCTCTTCCGTTATCTCATCCGTTACCCCGATAAATGACCAACCCTTTGATTCCATCCATCTTACAAGCTCTTCTCCAAATTCTTCTTGAGATACATCTACATCAAAAACTGCTCCATTAATAGAAAACGTTCTATATCTCGGCACATACATTTTAAAATTCTTTCTTACCATTTACATCCCTTCATTCGTATATTTATTCTTATAAACCTATTAATTATTCCTTTGTATAATATATTAATAAAACGGTAAAAAATGAACTCTTCATATGCCCTAAAAACTACTAAATAAATGGAAAACTTCTTTCTTTTTAATCCGTCTTATCAAACAACTGGAAATCACCAAATATGACTCCTACTAAAACAAGACCTCCACAACAAACACAATCCCTTTTTTAAACATCTTGCTCCCCTATACACCCATATCCAATTTATTTCATCATATCATATTTGCCAGAATATACCTTTCCTGCATTATCATGTAGAATACATATAATGTTATAAAATGAAAAACAACACCCTTTTGGTTATTATTTGAAATTTACAAATAAAAAGTCTTGTAGAATTCACATCATTTCATTTATAATAGAGACCATAAAATAACAAAGATGTTTATCCATCACTATTTATCATGATCCCGTAGCTCAGCAGGGAGAGCGCCACCTTGACAGGGTGGAGGTCGCTGGTTCGAACCCAGTCGGGATCATAAAATACGGTAAAATGGCGTTCTATCAACGGATAGAGCGCTATTTTTATGCGATGATTTAATCGTTGATTTAACCGACAGGGTTTCGGTACACCGCCAAACTGTATGTCGGTATGGAAACCCCCTATTTCGTTACAAAACGGAAAGGGGGTTTTTGTTTGTCTTCTAATCGTTTGAAAGGTAAGCGTCTCAAACAAACACGTGCTACTCGCCGTACCTTAGATGATTTGCACATTCTATTTACAACGTTCACTCACGTAAAAGAAGCCGAAGGACGAGCGCCTGGTACCTTACGTCAGTACCGCGAAAACTTTCATTATTTTATTGAGTATTTAAACGAGAAAGGTATACCGCATGAGTTAGGCGCACTTGATACAGAAATAATCAGAAACTACATCGTTTATATGCGAAATGAAAAGATTAAATTCGAGGGGCATCGTTTTAAAAAAGAGGAACATATGACGGTTGGTCTATCGGAATCTACCGTAAATACTAGACTGAAAACTTTACGAGCATTTAGTCGGTATTTATACGAGGAGCAAATTCTTGACGAAAATCCCTTACTAAAGGTTAAAAATCTTAACGAGCCGTTAGAAGAAATTGAAACGCTATCCTTAGACGAAATCAAACGTCTACTAAGCGCACCTGACAAAAGGAAATTCAGCGATTTTAGAGACTTCGTATTAATGAACATTCTACTAGACGGAATGCTACGGATTAGTGAAGCTTTGACGTTAACTATTAGCGATGTAGATTTTGAGAACAACGTTATACATGTGAGAGGACGGAATGCAAAAAGTAGAAAATATCGGATAGTTCCGATACAAAAACAAACGAGCAAACTTATTTTCGAGTTGGTAACGGAGAACAGAGTCGATTTCGATGATGTCTTAAAAGGAACGAAGAATTCCCTGATAGAATGGCATACGAAGCATAATAAAAGAAACAAATACATAAGCCGGCTCAAATAAGCAGCCGGTTTCTTTTTTATGGACAAACCATACGACGTCACACGTTAAGAGATATGCGGTCTAAATTGACTTTCGGAATTAAAAAACACCTTTAAAACAAAGATACTCTATTTCTGTCAATATAAAAGTCTATACAGATATGGTATAATTTTCATGTTTTATTAAGTATAGAGAGGATGCAGGCGATGGGGAAATTTCAAAGTAATATTCAAACGGCAGGACAAATCGCGACGCAAATGGGTACCGCTGCCAATACGATTCAAAGTGCCACAAGCAGATCCATAACAAAATCATCACGTACAACGTTATCTGTCAACTCCAAAGCGCAAGAAGCGAATCAACAAGCTTTGGAATTAACGAAACAATTTTATAGCGCCTTTCAACAAGCAGTTAGCAACATTCATTCTGTAGCTCAAGATTTTGAGCGTATGGATAACGAACTTCAAAGAATGTTCAAGTGAGATAGCAACCTACATAAACATGGAAAAGTAGGAGTGAAAAAATGAGTCAAGATATTCAAAAACAAATGAAGCAACTGAACGGAAAATTAAGAAGTCTATCTGATGAACAATATCAAAATCAACGCGCGATTCAAAGGCAAGAACAAGCAGAAGCAGATTTTTATCAATGGAAAGGTCAAAGCTATCGCTTGTTTGATCGTTTATTAGAAACTTGGCATAACGATAGAGAACTAGGACAATTTTTTCATAATCTGCGTCAAGATGCAGGACAAATTGAACGAAAACTTACATACGAATTGGAAGACCAAAAAGAAACATTGCTAAAGGAGAAACAAAACTTAAGCAAGCTAGAAAATGACATTCACCATCAGCGCCAAAGATTATCACTGGAGGTGAGGTCATGAGCCTAAACATGTATCTAGGAGAAGTACAAGCTCAGACACAGAGTATGAATGCTTTTTGTACTGCAACTATTCAAGGAATGGAACAAGTCATTAATTCAATTGATGTTTTTGTATTCGATGCTGTTTTGCAAGGGCAAACTTATGACAGTGCAAAAGCCTTCTTTGCACAAACCTTCCGTCCTTTAGCGCAAGGAATCATTTACTTATGCGAAGAATTAATTCACCAAAATAATGCTTTCCCGAGTGATTTCCAATCTCGAGTCGCTACAACGGATGTTATTGAGCAAGAAATAAAGGAACAGATGCTACAAATTGACCGAACAAAAGCAGGTATTGAAGGAATTAGCAATGCCCTTCCAGCTATGCAAGCTATGATGGGTATTTTTGATGCAATGAAACAAAAGTTACAAGAAAAATTGGAACATCTGTATGAATTCAATTATACTTCTAGTAGTAACTATGATACAGCAATTCAACTAGCTACGAGTATTACCCGAGGGCTTGCGGAAGTCCAAAGCGGGAAAGGTTTTAGTCCTGCATCAGGAACATTTAGTACACAAGAACTAAATATGGATTGGGCAGCCCCTATTCAACAAATTATAGCAAAACGTGAAGCAGAACGGTTTGCCAATTTAGATAGCGAAGCTTTAGGTCAATCTGATTTCATGAAGAATGACAAGACTACATTAGATCAATTTAAAGAAGGATGGCAAATCGGTTCTGGACGAGCTATTGGAGACTCAATAGAAGATTTCAAAGCATTGGGAGACAAGGAAACGTGGGAAGATATGGCGTATGCTGCATCGCACCCTTTTTATACCCTTAAAACCATGTACAATGTCCTTTCAGATTCGTATATTAAGAATGTAAAAAATGGTGATTTTGAAGATGCTGTAATATGGTTCAGTTATGGCGCAACACAATTCGCAACAGGTGTACTTTTTGATAAAGGTATTGGTACAATCGCAACAGTTTTAAAAGGAGCCAGATATGCAAGAGTAAAGGACGTCAAAGTACCACGTATACAACAAACTGTTACAAATTGGGTTGATAATTTAAGTATAGGAAATCGATTGGCGTTTGCCGATACTAATGGACTTAACTTAAAATCTTTCGATAATCCTATGTTTAATGAAGCGAAGGATACTTTTTTATTCTTCGATAAATATAAGTCTCATCCAAATTCTATTTTTATGAACAATAAATCTGTCGAACACCTTTTTCATGGAAACTTTAATAGATATAGAGAACCTGGTGGATACCATCATGAAAGTATGATGGGAGGCGGAAAAATAAAACCCGGAACTGAATCAACACCTAATCGTTTTGGTGTATATACTGCTGAAATCGAAGTTAGTGGAGTTCCGAAAAGCTCACCATCTACCTTTTTTCCAAAACATTGGGATAGAACACAAGTACTAGAAGCAATTCACGAGGCTTATAACAATAAAAGACGTATAAATGGTAATTTATATTCAGGTAGAACATCAGCAGGAATGGAAATTAGGTTGGTTCTTATTAATGATAAAATCATAACTGTTTATCCAATGTATTGAAGAATGTGAGGTACCCAAAAATGAAATATAACTATACTATAACAAAAAATGAAGATCTAGATTCTTTAAAAATAGAATTACCAAAAGGACTAGAAATTGTGGCAACATTTTTAGAAAACGATATACAAGGTATTCCAATTAAATGGTGGTTGCAAGAGATTGATGAAGTATTAAATAACTTAAAAGAATATAATGAATTTAAAGGTATATTATGTGCAGTTCAAGTAAAAAAAGATGAGACCCTAATTGTCGATTTATATTCTATCCACGATCCTAATATATGTAAAATAGAAACAATCGAATTAAGAAAATTAATTGAAGTTTGGGGACAAGCACAAAAAGTTTATAAAGATAATAACTAAAAAAATTAGTTTCTATGAAGAAATTCATATTAAGCTACTTCTTTGGTATGGGCTCGGTATTGTACCGAGTTCATGTCTTTTAGTTTAGCTTTAATTCGTTTGTTATTGTATTTATGTATTCGAACGTTTAATTAAACAAGATAAAATAACAACACCTTACTGGAAAATGCTGTGATTGTTTTGAAAAAAGATAACCAAGGAATTTTTATTATTACAGGATATCCAGAAAAGTAGAGAAGAGAATTTGTATGGAAAATAAATACATACCTTATGAAGAATTGGGTAATTTTTTAGCAGGAACATTTCACCAAGATATTGAATCACCTAAGGAAGCTCTTAATGAATTTATAATGGAAGTTACAAAAATCTGTATCGAAAATACTAAAAATCACATACTTTCGTTTTTAAACAGTAATCTAACTGATAGTGAAAAAGAGGAATTTATTAAATATAATGCTTACATTTATTTCCCTGCATTAAACTTAACAGCTATAGAATGGTTACAGCAGACCCTTGAAATACTAAAAGAAGCTATAAGAAGTAAAAAATAAAATTACACTAAACAAATCCGACTCAGCGTGATATAAGTCGGCTTTACTATTACTTCACACTCACATACGCATCACTAGCCGTAATGTAATACGTTACACCTTTCGAATTATGCACGCGGTATTGCGGATACCCGGCTACGCTAACCTTTGCGTCGATAGTAAAGCCGAATCCTGCATCGACAGTACCGGCTACATACGACTTGTCCCACGTAGCTTTCGTATAGAAGTTTAGGTCATTTACTTTGGAAAGGCTAGCGCCAATTTTAACGCTATTTTTCTAGAGAATAGTCTAGGAATTTAGCGGTATATATGCGGAGTAATACAAATACATTCAAAACGTCTTATATATCGTAAAACGTAGAGTATTATCTAGTGATTTAGACCCGAAGTTATTTTTTGATTCGCGCATGTTACTTACGCCTGGCGACGGGAATCTCACCGGACCTCCCCCGCCCATAATAAAAAGCCGGTATTATTTACCGACTTATATATTTTCTTCGTATTCTTTTACCAACTTATAAAATGTTGTCTTCCCTACTTCTGCCTCTTTCATCGCTACTACAGCCGTTATTTCTCCAGCTTTCCATCGCTTATATACTTCGATAAACTTATCTGTAATGATTACTTTCGGTCTACCTAGTTCTTTCCCTTGCTTACGTGCGTTAGCTATACCTTCGGCTTGTCGAGTGCGTATCTTCTTACGTTCTTCTTCAGCTATCCACGACAGTATTTGTAGTACCAGGTCAGCTACGAATGTGCCGACACTATCCTTATACTTTGTCGTATCTAATAACGGCATATCTATTACGATGATATCTGCCTGTATCTCTTGCGTTATCTCATTCCATTCTTTTAATATCGCATCCTTATTACGCCCTAACCTATCAAGTGAATGAACGTATAATACATCACCTTTACGTAACGCACGTTTAAGCGTCTGGTATTCTGGTCGGTCGAAGTCCTTACCGCTTTGCTTATCGATGTATATATCACGCTCGGAAATACCTAACTCCTTTAACGCTTCTAACTGTCTGCCCTCGTTCTGATCCTTAGCGCTTACCCTTACGTATCCAATCTTTCTACTCTCCGCCATTCCCCTTACTCCCTTTCTGTTATGTTTGATTCGATTGTAAAATAACCGTTCGTAAAAGTCGATAAAACAAACGAACGTTCATAAAGTATTTTCTTACATTAAACGAACGTAACTTCACTTAATAATCGACCTGTTATTGATGGTTCGTAAAGGTATACTTTCTCGAACGGTAGTAACGGACGGTAGTAATAAACGGTGAATTGAAAATAGATCGGGTTACGACGCACGGAAACCGTGCGTGGGAGAGATAATCTAAGGGTGAGTTTCAGAGGGTGGACGTGCGTCACGAGCGTGCGGCTGGTAAAGCGGGAAGTATGTAACGTAGTGTATAACGGTGAGAATAGTCGATTTTGTTCAGTTTTGTTAACTATACGAAACGCGTTGCGTATTTGGTACGACGTCGTACCGCTTGTTGACACGTAGCAACGTATATATGTTATGCCGTTGATCTGTCCGAATAAGGTCGTACTATACGACTGGTAATATACACCAGTATTTTGATATAATCGTTATGCAACATAATACTAAAGGACACAAACGGTTTCCCTATTTTAGAGCGCTAACAATAGCGCTCTTTTTTACGTTATACGACTTCATATTTACCGAATATACTCACCTGTCCTTCTCCGATTTATCAGTAAGTTATCTCGTTATTTACGCTTAGGATTGACGCTAGTATTTACGACCTCCTCTTCCGTCCACCTTCTTAGTTAGCGGTAGTCACTATCAAAAACTATGTCGGATTATTTATCGACGAGGTGACGGTATATTCCGTTGTAGTTTTGCGGTGCTAATGCTATAATCGTTAGTAACGAAATAGGAACGTTTTTATTTTAACGTTGATTTATCGCATGATTTAGCGATTGATTTAACGTCATGAGTTACCGTATGGTCCTCCGTAACCTTGACAGGGTGGAGGTCGCTGGTTCGAACCCAGTCGGGATCATATATTTTTATGAGACCGTTTTCTACAAGGGTTTGTAGGTGTTAATGTTTTATACTTTATACACCAAAAATCACCCTAGTATTGCGGTCATTTACTTTTTAGGGTGCAAGTTATTCACGTCTTCTTATGCGGTAAACCAAATTACCGATATAGGGAGGCGCTTTATTTTGTCCAGAGCAGGTAAAAGAGGTAAAGCAAAGTTAGGTCGTACAAATGTTGAATACAGTTTACCTAAAACTCATGTAGAAATGTTATTTTTATGTAAGTAAGGTATTTTACCCTTTTAATCGTGTACTTGCATACTCAAACAAGAAATGCCCCTAGTCGTTTTAAACATATATTCTTCATAACAACATGCATAATAACCTTCTGTTTCTAATTTGACCCAATAAACTTCTTCTATTTCTTGTTCAAACTTATTCAATAATTGTCCTATTATATATTCTTTCAGTGTCAATCCATTTAAATCATACCCGTGTGGTATTGTTCCAAACCAAGACGTTTCACCATCAGAATATTGGCAAACAAGGAAATCCTTCTTCCATTCTTTCATCTGTATGAGTTCTATTGTGTCATTATTAGTAGCATATGTATCCTTTTTTGCAAGTTCATATATATCTTCCTGTTTATTTCCCTATAAGTGAATAAGCTCATAATCATTGCTCACTTGCTGCCCCTCATTAACCCTAGCAAGGTCACTTAAAATTTTATTTATCATTTCCATAGTTAAATTCCCTTAAATTTAAAGACTCCTCAGCTAAACGTTAACATATATTCCTTTGATAATTAGTTAGAATTTCTCAATTGATGCCTTTCCAACACTAAATTATCAGGAACATAAATACATTTATTGTTATAATTAAATGCATAACATGTTATAGGGAGTGGTCAATTTGAAAAAGGCATTGATTGTTGGGGCACTATGTTTATCGTTAGCTTCTTTAACGGCATGTGGGAATACTAGCGAAAAATCACCCACTGAACCAAAGCAAGAAGCGAAAAAAGAAAAGAAAGAAACAAAGGTAACAGTTGATTCTTTTATTACTGAATTTAAAAACGCCGGCTTACAAGCGGAGAATCCTACCGATCTACCTCAAAAAGAATTTGGTAATATGCGTAAAGAAGGTAAACGTTTATTGGTACCATCTCTTGGTGAAGATAACGGCGGAAGACTATTTGAGTTTAGTAAAAAAGAGGACTTAGAAAAGGCTAAACAATATTACGATGAGTTAGGAAAATCCGGTCCAATGCTCTTTTCACATACATACGCAAAAGGTAACTTTTTATTACAAATGAATGGTGAAATGAAGGACGAAGAGTTCGCAAAATATAAGGATGTAATGGACAAGCTAGTGAAATAACGCAAAAAAGAAGCCACCTTCAAAGAAGTACCCCTCCAAATGTTAGACACAGTGTAACATTTGGAGGGGTACTTTTTTTACCGACTATAATTTAAACGTTTTTAATTTCTTCTAAATATAAGCACTGTAAAGCCAATTCTTCCGAAAGTTCCGAACCGCTATGTATCAGACGTTGGAGACGGCCTAAATGTAAACCGTTGTAAAAAGATTAGTCCATTTCTTCCTATTTGATCACTCCTAATATTTTGCTATAAATTTATTTTATCCCTTTTTAAAATGGATATAGTACTCATCGATTCACGGTATCGATAATATTATAGTACCTTGCAAAACATACTAGTTAATGGTATGTTTAGTAATAATTGGATATACATTGAATGGAACTTTCATATTAAAGGTAGTGAGAGATCCTGTAAACATACAATTTTAAAAGGTGTGTTAGAACTAATAGCTTTAGCGATACTACCGAGAGTGATTAATCATTTTATAAAGGAAGGTGGTTTTAATGAACAAAAGTGAATTTCTAAAACAACTTGGCTCTTCCCTGAAGAATATACCAAATTCAGAGAAAAAAGATATTATTTCAGAATATGAAACTCATTTTATCAGTGGTAAACAGGATGGAAAATCTGAAGAAGAAATTTCTAAAGGTCTAGGAAACCCTAAAACGATCGCTAAAGAACTTCATGTTATATATGCTATAAACAACGCTGATAATAAACGAAGCCTCAAAAATATGATAAAAGCAATATTTTCTGTTATGAGCTTAAGTTTTTTGAACTTTATATTTATCATTATCGCTTTCTTCTTGTTACTCTTGTTTTTTCCAATTCTTCTGGCGCTCATAATTGCCACTCCATTACTATTAGTATCACCTATCCTATTAATAGTAGTAGGACTTATTAAAGGATTTCACCAAATCCATTTTTCAGATCTTTATAGTGTATTTGTAGGTTTTCTCATTGGTTTAACAATTGCTGGGATATCTTACTTTGCAATAAAACATTTATACTCACTTTTAGTAAAGTATTTAAAATGGAATTTAGCCATTTTACAAAAGTATTAATTAAGCAAAAAGGAGATGAGATTAAAATGAAAAAATATACTTTATATCTATTCATGTCTCTCACTATTGTATTTATTTCTGCTTGTTCATACGATACATAATCTAATGAAGTAAACGATTCACGTTATGATAAATTAAGCAATGTACAATCTATTAAAGATGTTACTATTAAAATTCCAGAAAATATATTCGACTCTCAAAAAAAGAATGAAAATATTAATGAAGATGAAATGAAACAAAGTATAAAAAATTATTTAGATTATAGTTGGGAGTTAACCGAAAACATCGTTCCACTTTCTTCAACAATTTCTGATGAGAATGTTACTGAATCCGATCGAGAAAAATTACAAAAACTAATGGATTTAGCCAAAAAGAATGATGCGAATTTTCATGATTTTATTAGCAATAATAATATACCTGCTGATTATCAAAAACCTTCAAAGGAAATCTATGAATATATTTCATCATCTACGGCACTTTTATTAGAAATGCAACAGGAAATAGACAAACTCTCGCAAAATGGTAACTTGTTAAAAACAGATTTTTCTTTTACAAAACGTTTTACTACAGTTAATGGTAGAAAACAAAAAGAAATCGAAAAATTTCTGAACGAAAAAAATATTAAAACTACATATTTCAATCAACAATAGTATATTCCCTTCAAAATAGTCACTAAAAAAGGCTACTTTGAAGGGGATTTTTTGTGGAAGGACTATAAAGCGAAACTTTAATCAGTGTTTTTTTCTTATCCCCCACCCCTATCTTCCTTTCCTCCGCCGAATTTTGAGGTGCCCACACAATACCATAATAGAATAAATATAATAATAGTCATTGTTTTATGGAACTAGGGGGTGGCTGTATCGAAGGGATCTAGTACTCGCAAAATATATGCACCATTTCTCAAATCTTTTAACGGAAAAGTTTTCCAATTTTGATATACTATAAAGTGCGAAGGAGGTTAGTTTTGTAACGAAGTCATTATCTATATTAGATTGGAGGAATTAAAACGTATATGGAACAAAAGATACTTGAATTACTTAACGAAATATATCCAATGAATTTTATTAAAGTCGAATCAGTAACAACTGAAATGTATCGTTGTATAGCAGAGCAAGGTAACTTCTTCGCTAGAATAACGAACTATAAAACATACGATGAACAGTTAGAAGAGGTTACATATACAAATTTTTTATATAATGAAGGATTTTGTGTCCCGCTCTGCATATCTTCTTTAAATGGTAAATTAGTAGAAAAGATAACACTTGATAAGGACGTTTTAACTGTTGTATATAGTTCAGCTTCTGGTGTCCACTTACCAAAAAGTCAATGGAACGCCAATGTATTAAAAGAATTAGGTCGGCAAATTGGTAGATTACATCGTTTATCAAGGAAATTTGAAAATATAATGCCTACTAAATATATCAACGATTGGTATGATAATGAGGAATATGATTTTCATAAATATATCCCTAAAGAAGAAAGCACTATTAGAGAAATTGCACATAATGTGTTATCTACAATTAAAAATTTACCAAAATGTCATTCTACATATGGCTTACTACATGGGGATTTATGGTTAGAAAACATTTTAGTAAATAGTGATTCGAAATTAACAATGGTTGATTTTCAAGATTGTGAAAAACATTATTATATATTCGATTTAGCTGTTCCAATATATAGTGCGTTGGAGTATTCGTTTGTAGGGAATGGCAACATAGTTGACTATGGGCGTTCTATTACGAAAGCAATAATTGACGGATATCAAGAGGAAAATGATATATCTCCAGAGATGTTAGGAAAACTTTCTCTATTTATTAAATTAAAGGAAATATTTGAATATAACTTAATGCATATGTACTGGAATAAAGAAAGGCTAACTGAAGAACAAATACGAATAATGAACCACTTTAGAATGAGGATCGAACACAATTACTCTATTCTGAATTTTTAATTAACTATTGCTATTAAACTAAAGCACGTCAATCATATTCAGGGGCCTGATGTAAAACTTCCTATGACACTTGCTATACTTGTGCATTGAACTACCCCCACCTACCGTTGCACTTCTCACACGCAGAAGTGCACCCCAATTGTTAGACACAGTCTAACAATTGGAGGTGCTTTTTATATGCAGAAATTCTCAGAATCAGAAAAATTAGCTGCTGTTCAGCGTTATGTAGATGGAAATGAATCATGCAAGGCAATCGCCAATACAATTGGCATGGATAAAAGTGATTTACTACTTTTGATTAAACGGTATGAATATCATGGAGTACAAGCTTTTATAAAAAGCTATGCAAAGTATTCTGCGCAGTATAAACTAGACGTACTTAATTATATGAGCGAACATAGGACGTCGATCCGAGAAACAACTGCGATTTTCAACCTTTCTACAACGAAGATGATTCGAACTTGGAAAAAACAGTTTGAATCTGGTGGAATCGAGGCCCTAGAACCAAAGGAAAAGGGGCGTCTATCTATGAATAAAGAAACAAATAAACAAACGAAAAAATCATTACCAGCTGAAGGATCTATCGAGGCACTACAAGTCGAATTAGAGCGTTTACGTATGGAGAATGCGTACTTAAAAAAGTTGAATGCCTTAGTTCAAAACAAGGAAAAATCACCAAACAAGACAAAGCACAAGTAGTCTATGAACTAAGGACTGAATTCCCGGTGAAAGCACTCCTACAACTCGCGGATATCCCACGTAGCACGTACTATTACTGGGTGAAAAACGCTGGACAACCGGACCAAGATGTGGAACTGAAAACCTTAATTCAATCGATTTATGATGAGCATGAAGGACGTTATGGATACCGCCGTATTCGAGATGAACTCGGAAATCGTGGCCAACGAGTAAACCATAAAAAAGTGCAACGTATTATGAAGGAATTGGGTTTGAAATGTCTGGTGCGTATGAAGAAATATCGTTCGTACAAAGGTACAGTCGGCAAGATTGCACCAAACATCTTAGATCGAAATTTCAAGGCAGAAAAACCAAATGAAAAATGGGTAACGGATATTACAGAGTTTAAATTATTTGGTGAAAAGCTATATCTATCACCAATTTTAGATTTGTATAATGGTGAAATTATTACGTATACAATCGGTTCACGGCCAACCTATTCACTTGTATCAGAGATGTTAGAGCAATCGTTTGAGCGACTTTCAGAAGATGACGAGCTTCTTATCCATTCAGATCAAGGTTGGCACTATCAAATGAAAAAATATAGATATGCGCTAAAAGAGCGTGGCATTACGCAAAGTATGTCACGTAAAGGCAACTGTTACGACAACGCTGTCATTGAAAATTTCTTTGGTATTATGAAATCTGAATTTCTGTATTTGAAGGAATTTGAAAGTGTAGATCAATTTAAGAAAGAACTAGTGAAATATATAGATTACTACAATCACAAACGAATTAAGGCAAAATTAAAAGGCCTGAGCCCAGTACAATACGAGGGCACTGAAAAACTTGCGTTTTTTATAAATAAATTCATTATAGAGAAAAATAGGGCGCTTCTTGTTCAATTTTGAACAGGAAACGCTCTATTTTTTTGCCTATTTATTACCCTTTTTTATTCAGAAGCTTCAAGATTCTTTTTAGATTGACAGCGAATATCGTCGTTGCTCCCTGAATTCGCATGCCAAATGAACCCGCAGCCGACGCTTGATCGTACCCGTGTTTATTTTTTAACTCACTATTTTTCGCTTCGATTTTATAGCGTTCTCGAGCTAAGCGTTTAAATTCTTCTGTTTCTTGAAAAGCTTGTTGGTCTAAATGTTCCTCTGATTTAATGGCAACAGAATAGGTTTTAGTTTTTGCGCCTTCTTTAACACATCCTTCTCGGAGTGGACAGACCTTACATTTTTCAACGTCAAAAAAATAAACCATTCTTGCACTTGCTCCTGGATGTGAATCTGGTTTTTTACTTTTTCTTTTTGCTAAATGTCCTGCTGGACATACAAATAAACCTGCATCTTTATTAAAGTCAAATCCTTTTCCGTTTGCTCGCCCATTTTGAGTAATCATTGGATTTAACTTAGAAATCAGTTGAATGCTTTGTTCTTTTGTATAAAGTAAATTGCTTTTCCCTGAATAAGCCGTGTCAGCGATGACTGTTTCAACTTCCATTCCTGTTACTTTACTTTTTTCAATCAGTTCTTGTAGATAATGTCCATCTGATTTTTCACCTGTTGTAACGACTGCTGCTGTAATAATACGTTCATCACTAATTGCTAAATGTGTTTTATAACCAAAGAAAGAACTGTCTGCTGTTTTATGTCCTACTCGTGCATCGGTGTCTGTTGAATAATTTAGATGTTCTTGCGTATCTTCTACAGCTTCTTTTAACACGTTCAATTTTTCCTTTACGGCTGGTAGATGAGCGATTTGTGGTTTGTTTTCAATAATGGCAATCAATTTTTCACAGTAAGCTATTTCATCTTTTACTTCGTTAGAAGTATTCTTCTTTGGAAATTTTTCTTTCATGGAGTTATCAAATTGATACACTGCTTTGCGGGTATGTTTTGATTTCTCTTGTAAAAATTCTTTCGGTGATTTTTGATTATAACGTGCTTTGGTATGCGTTGCGTCCACAATGATTGTTTTACTTTTGATAATGTTCTTTTCGAGTGCGATTTCAACTGTTTTTCCAATGAGCATATCTAATAAGTTTACGTCTTGAAGACGAAGTCTGCGGAATTTTGTGAGTGAACTTGAATCAATCACGTCATCTTCTGGCGCCATATCTAAAAAATACTTGAAAGACATGTCATATTTTGAACGTTCGACAAGGTCTACATCAGATACATCAAAAATGGCTTTTAACAATAAGTACTTAAACATTCGAATCGGAGGAATCGCATTTCTTCCATTATCTAAACAATATTTTGTTTTCAATTCCTCTAAAATGAATGAGAAATCCACCAGTTCGTTAATTTGACGAAGCATATTATCTTTTGGCACGACAATATCGTAAATGGCCATGTACGGACTTAAGTTGAGAGTCTCTTGGTTTGAAATCATTGGGAACACCACCTGCATTTAGTCTCTCTATTATAAATTAAAAAGGCGATATATTCGACGATTGCATCGTCGAATATATCGCCAAATGGAACTAGATGGAGTTTTTCAGTGCCCTCGTACAATACCGAGTTCAGACCTTAACCGCCGCATAATCAAATAACCCGTCTAACTTTATGGGGTCACTTCACGCTTGAGGTGGGGGTCTTCTCTCCAGATATGATAAAATCAGGAGTTATTAGTGAATATTCCAAAACAACGCACTTTATATTATATTTCTATTTCAATAAACCCGCTTCCGTTGCTTTAAGGTCAACTTATACCATTCTTAATAAATTCACAACTTTCCTACTACAACTGCCTGTACAACTTTAATTGAATTTTAATAAGATATTCTGAAGGACAAGTCTGGAAGTTCCAGGTCTTCTAGTTACAGATTCTTCATTACGGTTGCAAGCAGAAAGAGTAAAATTATAAAAAACAAAATAAAGTGTAAAGAAGGTGATAAATACGATGATAAATAATGAAGAAACACTTTGTAATAAGTTTGCAAAAATTATAGGCGGTCAATCAGGATTTGCGGGTGGAAAGTGTGTCGCTACAATAGCTCGTGATCAAATAAGCGCAACGATTTTAGGAAAGAGATTTGGGGTGACTTCTTCTTTCTCATTCGAATCAATAGATAATTTAAGTGGCCAAGCTTTATGTTTAGGAAGAGTAGCACTTTTACAAAATGAAGTGGAGCCATTTATCACTGTAATTCTTGCTCAAGGAATAATAGTTTCGTCTATCCACAATGAATGGTTATTCGATAATCCACGCTTAATTTATGTTAATATCGAATCTGTTGAAGAACCATTGACTTTTGCAAGAAAAGTTAGGAAAGCATTAAAAGCTATTTAATCATAATCTTTGTACCAATTAAAGAAACTTCTGTCGACTGCCAACACTAAGCAGTGCTCTCCCCTTTCAGTTTCTAACTAAGGTCTCTACCATTCGAACTGTTCCTCTCACTGTAATATTCCCCTCGAAGAGTCAGTCTTCACGGCATTTCAAAAATATGTACAATTCATTTTTCCTAGACAAGCATACACTCCCTTTCTCCTTACTCTCATACAATGTTAAAAAGAGTAAAATGAGGAGGTGCATAATAATGCCAAAACCAGCCTATGGCTACGTTACACTTGTAGGCAACAATCCTATAGGAGTCAGATCAGGTGAAAACGTAAAATTTAATAGAAACGGTCCATTGAATCATATAGTATTTAACCCTCCTAGTGACACCTTATTCATTCCTAAAGCAGGAGACTATAAAATCGAATTTATATTATTAATAGATGGTCCCGCTTCTACTTCCGTATATGGTTTAATTTTAAATAATTCTCTAGTAGGTGAACAACTTACTAATTACGGTATACAAAGACTAGTGGATGGAGCGAGTCTGATGCTCACAGGACAAGCTATTATCCATATTCCTAAACGTTCCACACTGCAACTTAGAAATATAGGATTAACTACTGATGTGTTACTACCAATTTTAAATGGACAGAAAGTTAATGCTGCGTCATTAACTATCGAGAAGCTTAGCTAGTAAGATGTATTTGTGCAGCAGAACAAACGCTTATAAAAGTGGTCCGTATTAAATATATAAAAGCGACAAAATATCCATTATATGGTAGATTTGCGGCCGATCAGAATCATACAAAACAAAAAGCCTCAATCCTTTTATTTTGAAAGGATTGAGGCTTTATTCAGGCTTCATTTCAAGCTTGATTCTCCTAATTCATATTAAATTTATTCTACTTGACTTGACCTTACCTTTTCTATCCAACTAAGTATAGTCTATCCGGATATAAAGTATTAAAAATCAAGACTATCGCATGCCTGGAAATCCTCCCATACCCATGCCTGAGAATCCTCCCATACCCATGCCTGGGAATCCACCCATACCCATGCCTGGAAATCCTCCCATACCCATGCCTGGAAATCCTCCCATACCCATGCCTGGGAATCCACCCATGCCCATGCCTGGGAATCCACCCATGCCCATGCCTGAAAATCCTCCCTTGCCCATGCCTGGAAATCCTCCCTTGCCCATGCCTGGAAATCCTCCCATACCCATGCCTGGAGATCCTCCCATACCCATGCCTGGAAATCCTCCCATACCCATGCCTGGAAATCCTCCCATACCCATGCCTGGGAATCCACCCATGCCCATGCCTGAAAATCCTCCCTTGCCCATGCCTAGAAAGCCTCCCTTGCCCATCATACCTAGTAAGCCTTTGCCCATGCTTAGTAAACCGCCCATACTCACGCCTGGGAAACCTATAATACGTTCAGAATCAAATAGCATGTTTCACCAACTTTTTATAATTATGTCATAGTCTTTTACATGCTATGTTTTTAAAAAATAAAGGAGCTTATTCTCCTTTTAAATTAGGCAGAATAACTACCATTAATGATAGGTTATGATGATATACTAACCATCCGTGGGGAATAAAGAAAATCCCCACGGATAAAAGCTTCAATTTATTACTTCTTTCGACGGAACAAATCAAGTGTTTTATACCCTTGCGAAAGAATATCAACCATTTGTTGCTGGCGTTTATCTCGTGTTTGTTGTTGCTTTGCTGAAAAGATGTGACGCGCCCAATCTTTTTGATATCCAGGTGTTAAGCTTTGGTAAAACTTCAGTTCGTTTGGATAATCGGCTAATAATGCTTCGACATCTTTCACATTGTTCTCATAATCGGCAACGCATTGGCTGGCAGCTACTGTTTTCTTCGCTTTCTTTTTTTCACGTTTTAAACCGACAACAGTGAAAACGTCATCCATGCTTACCATACGGGCGAACTTAATATCGCTGTTCCCTATATATCCATCTTCTCCACCGTTCATTGCTGGGAACATTTCATCTCTGTGAATATATGTTTCATAACGCTTATTCCCTTTTTTCGGGTATGCGAAAAATATATAGCCTTTTTCAAATAATAGTTGTTCATCGTTAAGGAATTTTTTTGTGTGCATGACCATTTCATCAAGTGTTTCTACAAAAATGAAAATAGCATCATGTTCTTTTGAAAGAGTCGTTTTTTGTTCAGTGAAGACATTGTAGTCACTTGGTTGATTGATTACGGCCATGTTTTTGAATTTCGTTAGTTTTAATTTATCGATAATTGTCATAATAGGCTCCTTCATTTTTAGTTCATTACAATGTCAGTTCCATTTATTTTCTATTCAATCATTGCACTAATTCCAATAAAGTTTACCTTATTCATAGAAAAATGTCTGTAAAAATAGTCGCTTATACTTTCTTAACATAAAAAGGCAGACCAATGCATAGTCTGCCTTTCATCTCTCTTAAAAATGTAGTATTGCTATACTTTTTTCTTTTTGCCTACAAAAGCAGAACATAGAATTAAAATAATTAAAATGCCTAAACAAAGAAATATGCTTGCTCGATTTTGATCGCTGAATGTAAATGCCACGCAGCAAATACTTAATGTAATTGCAGTAAATAAAGTTGCATATGGAAATCCCCATACTTTAAAATGCGGCAATTTTGTATATGTTTTGCGAAGCTTCAGTTGTGCTAAACATATGCTGACCCATACCACTGATACTGTAAATCCTGGGATTGCCATTAAGTATCCAAAAACACGGTCAGGTGAAAAGTATGCGACGAATGTGCCGCCAACAAGAACGATGGAGCTTAAGATAACGCTATATACGGGAACACCGTTCTTCGCAACATATGAAAATTGTTTCGGTGCTTCTCCTTCTGCAGCTAAGGAATGCAACATACGTGTACAGCCGTAAATACCGGAGTTTGCCGCCGACAATACTGCTGTGATTAGGACGAAGTTCATAATATGAGCTGATCCTTTAAACCCAACTGTTGATAACACTTGTACAAACGGACTTGCTTGATTGCCAATTTCATTCCACGGAATTAATCCGCAAATAATAAGGATCGGAAGTGTATAGAATAATACAATTCTCCAAAATACTCCTTTAATCACTTTAGGCAATACTTTCTCTGTATCCTTCATTTCTGTTAAAGTCAATCCGATAAGTTCCGAACCACCGTAAGAAAAAATTACAATTAATAATGCGGAAAATACACCTGACCAGCCGTGAGGGAAGAATCCCTGATGCTGTACGTAGTTTTGCATATAGTGTGTTTCGTTGCTCGGAATCACTCCGAATAAAATAGCTCCGCCTAAAATAAGGAATAGAACAATCATCGTAATTTTAATTCCCGCAAACCAAAATTCAAATTCTCCGTAATGCTTTACATTCATAAAGTTAATAGCCACAATGAAAATTGCACTTATAAAGCTTAAAGACCATAAAGACATAGAAGGAAACCAATATTGCAGAAAGCTTCCTGCAGCGATTACTTCAATGACGCATACAACTAGCAACATGAAGCAGTACATCCATCCAATCACAAACGACACGTTTGATCCAAATGCTTTACGAATAAATCCTTTCATATTCATCCCTGGATAAGCGATGGCCATCTCCGCAAGTGCACTCATTACCACAAGCAGCAATAACCCTGCAAACAGATAAGAAAAAATAACTGCAGGCCCCGCTATCGATACTGTTTCAGAAGTCCCTTTAAATATCCCTGTGCCGATTGCTCCTCCGAGTGCCATCAAACGGACATGCCGCGGCAATAACCTTTTTTGTAATTCCATAACTTTCTCCTCTCATTTCTATATAAAGATTTTTAATTTTACAAAAGATTTTATTGGATCAATTGTAGTTTTCCTTTTTATAAAAAAAATCGTCCCTGTCCTACATGACAGGGACGATTTACACCGCGGTACCACCCTAATTGCAGACTAGGTCTGCCTCTCGATTTTGTTAACGATCTCATATTTGACCGTCTTTCTCTCATAAAGGTCGTCCTTTACTTCGAAAAAGATGCTCCAGGATTGAAATTCACACTTATTTATGTACTGATTCACACCTTCCATCAGCTCTCTGAAACAGGGAAATAAGTATTACTGTATTCCTTTCACTGCATTTCCAATATTATGTTTTTTATATAATAAAAAAGTCCCTACTGATTGTATCAGTAGGGACGAATATATCGCGGTACCACCCTAATTGCAGACCGAGTCTGCCTCTCGATTTTGTTAACGATCTCATATTTGACCGTCTTTCCCTCATAAAGGTCGTCCTTTACTTCGAAAAAGATGCTCCAGGATTGAAATTCACACTTATCTTTGTACTGATTTGCACCTTCCATCAGCTCTCTAAAACAGTGAGATAAGCACTACTTATATTCCCTTCATTGCTCAATTTTATTTTAATTTATATGACGTAGCTACAATCTTTAATAAGTATGTTTTGTATTATAGAGCTTGCATTAATATTCTGTCAATAGTTTTTAAAAATACTTTTTTGAAAAACAATCTATGCTCTCTTTCCTATCGAAAGTTACAGTTATAAACCTTACTGAAGTCAAAAAAGAAAGTCACCTATGTGATTTATCAATGAATCTGGAAAGAAATAATCTCCGACTCATAATAATGCAATGTTTTTATTTTAAATATTCCGAATTAATATTAAAATGAATAAGAAGAGTATATAGAATTATAAATTATACATAACGAGGAAATAGAGATGAAAACACAATTAAAAGCTGATTTAATGCTACTACTGGTTACATTTTTTTGGGGTGCATCCATCTTACTTACAAAGGTTGGACTCACTTACATGGAAGAATATAATTTAATTTCGTTACGTTTTATGATTGCTTTTCTTTTATCAGGCATCGTATTTTACAAACATTTAATCAAAATTGATTTTAAAACTGTAAAATATGCGTTTATATTGGCTTCTATTTTATTTATCGTTTATGTTTGTGCGACTTTTGGTACAAAGTATACAACCGTTTCGAATGCTGGTTTCTTAATGAGCCTCACAGTCATATTTATTCCGATATTATCATCTATATTTTTAAAACAACGGCCTGAAAAAAAGGTTGTATTAGCAATCGTTTTAACGATTGTCGGAATTGGACTATTAACATTAAATAGTAACTTAAAAATCGGTTACGGTGATATATTATGCATATTATGTGCTTTATTTTACGCCGTTCATATCATCGTTACTGGAACCATGACTAAGCATGTGAATTCCATTGCTCTTGGTGTGTTACAACTCGGTTTTGTTGGCCTATTTAGTATCATTTTCTCAATGTTTATGGAAACACCAAAACTTCCTAATAATTTCGAATCATGGTTTTCCATTTTAATATTAAGCATATTTTGTACTGCAATGGCTTTCATTGTCCAAGTCATCGCGCAGCAACATACGACTCCTACACATGCAGGTCTTATTTTTTCATTAGAGCCTGTATTTTCTGCAGGGTTCGCTTTCTTTTTCACAGGTGAAACTCTCACATTGAAAGGTTACTTAGGTGCAACACTCATCTTATTAAGTGTATTAATTGCTGAACTAGACTTTAAGAGTTTTTTTAAACTTAATTATAAGAGGCATATAGAATAGATGTTTCGATGCGGTACATAGAAATAATTCTCCTACCTAGATTCTCTTCGGATAGCACTGATTATGCGAATGAAAAAAAGCGCCCATCTTCGGGCGCTCTTTTCGTTATAAACGGATGGATAACCGATTCCATCATGATTTCTTTTTTCACCATTTTGTCTCTTGATGTTCACAAATCAACACAATAAGATGGTTATCGTGTCATCCTCTTTTTGTTGGATCTATTTTTTGACGTGATTTTCTGCGATACAGGACGGTCCAAATAATTGCAAGTCCAATGAATCCATACGTAACCAAATTAGAAATTGCTAAAAATGTCGATACTGAAAGGTTATAGACAAGTACCACTTTCAGCAACGCTTCGCCTAATAAGACAATCCCCCACCCTGTTGTCATGATTCGTAACACTTTACGAAAGTAAGGGTTGTTCCACTTATCAGCAAAAGACGCCTGTTCTTTTTCTGTCTTCCCGACAGTAAATCGTAAGGCGAAATAATAAATTAGCGGTCTTCGGGTAATAAGAGAGCCAAGGAAAATTAACCCCATAACTCCTGTAACAAAGGATTCCCGAACTAAAATAAGTCTTTCGTCTCCGCCAAGGAGAGCAGCAATAATTGAAAGAATAAATCCAACTAACATAAACACTGCAAATGCATCCCATTTTCTATACTTCAGAAAATAGATTATAGTTTCTACTAAAGGAATCATTGTGGCAATTGTGAGCGCCATGATATTTGACACATGCCCTAGTAACAGCTCGTAAACTAAAATGGGCAATGCCGCATTAATAAGTAAAGAAAGAATAATTCCACGTACAATTTGTTTCCGTTCCATGTTACATCCCCTCCTCTGTATATATCCCATGAAATCCGAATGGAATATGATGAGGAACCTCTGCTCTTCCGATTTCATCCATAGTTTGAGCATCTAAAACCAATAAAAATGAACGTCCTTGAATCCCGCTAAGAACCACTGATAGTAAGACTCCCTCATCCTCTTTAGTGCCGTTAGGCGTAGCCACAAATACCGGTTCACCAGGATAACAATCTTCTTGAGACCAAATCTTACTCTCCCCTGTATGGGTATCAATTTTAATTAATTGATTATCCATATTCTCCGGATGAATAAGACTTGTGCTTACACCATAAGCGTATCGATAATTTTGTCCGTTGTACCCTTGATAGTGAATTGATGGCAGTTCAATACTTTCTGCCGATAAAATCTCTTCCACCGCGATAGAGCAGCCTTCCTCCAAAATATATCGCTTAAATTGAGGATGAGATCCTATTTGGGAACCGCTCGTTAGCTGATCAATGGAAAGATTTGCAACAGCTGAAGCTTCTTTTGAAATACAAGCATCAATAATAACATCCTTACCGTTCTCAAACGCATTGATTACATGAAAACCAAAACCAGCTTGACTTTCCACTATGCGATGTAACTTTCCGTCCGCTTTACTGATAACTAAAAAACGTAAGCCCTGTTCTGGCTTCCAAGTTAAACTGTCTATGAAATTCTTACCCGCCCTCAACAACATAGGCTGGATTATCAAAGGAAATTCCAACAAAATAATATAATGATTTGTAATCGCAAAACTGTGCATATAACCTGGTCGATTCGTTTCAATACTTCCAATTAATCGACGGCGCGCTGATACAGGATCAATGGTGTAAATATGGTAGAAAGTTGTTTTTCCAAATTGAATGGTGAAATTGATGAGTTGACCACTATGAGGATCTAAATGAGGATGAGCTGTAGTCATATGAGCTGGAATATTATCTTGGAATTGATAAACACCTACAGTATTTAAAGTTAGTGGATCAAATTCGACCATCCCAGGCGATTCCGTTAAAGCCAGAAAATGATGGTCCATTTTCATAATATTAACGTTAGTATTATTTTTGCCTCCTGTGGTTCCAGCTGATCCAAAGCCAGCCAATTGTTGCCCGGCTTCCATTACATGATGATAAGCTTCTGTTCTTAGGAAGCGATTTGTATATGACACATTTCCATGCCGAAACGAAAACTTATGAATCATTGCTAATCCATCAAACCAGTGCACTCCCGTAAAATGGGCAGGACCATTTCGAAACAGACTACCAGACAGCCATATAGGAATCTGTCCTTGAATTGGTAAGCTTCCAATTTCTACTTCTTTATTTAAGCTACTTAATCCTTTTTGAAACGTATTCAATTCGCATTCCTCCTTTAAAAGTCACGCCAGTAGAAACGGGGTTCTTACCGCCCACGGATAGTGGGATAAATGTGTTCTACTTTCCCATTAGCCACAACATTACTAAAAAAATATGTTCGCTACTCAATAAAAATCACAAATCTTTCTGCAAAAATTGTATTGATAAATTTCTTTAGTATTATTTTCTAATCATTGCCTTCTATAATATTTCTCCTTTTTATTAGCTTCTATTAATTTACACAACTATTCACTCAAACTATCATAAAATATTACATCTTAAAAATACGATTCTTTCTATTACAAGAGTTGAGAGCTTTGTTACAAAAATAAAAAAGACGGGTATTTTCCCCCGTCCTTTACAAGGCTAATTACTAACGTTTCGGACTTATTATTAATAAGGCAATTCCTATACATAATTTGATTATTGCATCAATCATTCCAAATATCATAAATGATGTTCAATATTTTCTTATATATTTATTACTTCCTTAAAGAGAAAATCACGTAGGTTCAACAACAAAAATAACTACATAAACAATGAATAGCCCCTAAACAAGATAAAAAGTTAGTACGACTTATACTGTAGTCTTTCTTTTTGATACTATCTATTAAAATAGTATCAATCCATTTACAACAAGAATATATAAAATATAGTAAGACATCCCCTTCTACTCTGATATTACCTCTCTCAACGAACTGAATTGACAATCAATTCGAAATTTTATCTTTTTTCCTATTATACTTTGTGATATTGTTGTATAATATTTTTGAAAGCGCTTATTATTTTAGTATACATAATTTAAAACGTTTTTGCTTGAATGTTCATAATTTTCTTTATAATTTTAGGTGGTAATTCCATTTCCATTTTATCCCTAGATAGTAGTTTTATTGTACAAGTTTCACTTGGTAATCATAGTAAATTTCTGGGTGATAAGTAATTGTGAACGTTTTTTTACAAAACAGATAAGTAATAACGTTTTGTATTATGTAAATTATCGTAATAACATAAGAATATAAAATGAATTGCACTCGTTACTGGTTCTAACGAGTAGGAGGTTTTGTCAAATGACGACGAAGAATACAAATACAAACAGTCCTTGGGCTAAGTTCCATGGTCCAAACCTTGGCTATGTCATTGAACAGTACGATCGTTATGTAGCTGGGGAAGGTTCTGTTGATCCAGAGTTAGAAGAGCTTTTCGCAAGTTGGGGTGCTCCTCCTTTTTATACAGATTTTACAGCGGGCACTACTAACGGCTCTCATTTATCTTCTCAAAACAATACAGATATAGAAAAAGTTCTAAAAGCTGCAAAAGTTTTAGAAAATATTCGTTCATACGGTCACCTTTCTGCACATATTAATCCGCTGGAGGAAAAAGTGGATGGGCAGTTTTCTTTAGAGGGACTAGGCGAAAATGATTTGAAAGCGATTTCAGCGAAAATGGTTTGGGCAGATGCACCTGCTGATGTTCAAACAGCGTATGATGCTGTTAATAGATTAAAAGATGTGTATTCAAAATCTTTAGCTTATGAGTTCGCTCATGTTCAAGATAGTGAAGAACGTGCATGGCTGCAACAAATGGTGGAATCCACTTCCTTGTATCATCCACTATCAAACGAGAAACGAATTGCTGTTTTAAAACGATTGACAGCGGTTGAAGGTTTCGAGCAATTTTTGCATAAGACATTCGTTGGTCAAAAGCGCTTTTCTATCGAAGGCGTTGATATGCTAGTTCCTATGCTTGATGAAATGATTTCTGAAGGCGCTAAAAGCGGCGTGAAAGATATTATGATCGGGATGGCTCACCGCGGACGTCTTAGTGTGCTCGCTCATACATTAGAAAAACCATATAGTCACATGTTCACTGAATTTAAACATTCAGCACCGATGCAGGGCACTGATAAGAACAACATCGGTTGGACTGGTGATGTGAAGTATCACTTAGGTAAAGAGCAATTGATTGGATCTGGAGAAGCTCTTACACGAGTTACTTTAGCAAATAACCCAAGTCACCTTGAATTTGTAGATCCAGTTGTAGAAGGATTTGCACGTGCTGCTCAGGAAAATCGCGAACAAGCAGGTTATCCAACGCAAGATGTTTCTAAATCTTTCGCAATTTTAGTACACGGTGATGCTGCGTTCCCTGGTCAAGGTATCGTACCTGAGACACTGAACTTAAGCAGACTGAAAGGTTATCAAACAGGCGGAACGATTCATGTTATTGCGAATAACGCAGTCGGATTTACAACTGATAGTTATGATTCTCGCTCTACAAGATATTCAAGTGACCTTGCGAAAGGCTTTGATATTCCGATTGTACACGTAAATGCCGATGATCCTGAAGCTTGTCTGATTGCAGCTACTCTTGCTTTCCAATACCGTACGCTATTCAAAAAGGATTTCCTAATTGACTTAATTGGATATCGCCGCTATGGTCATAACGAAATGGATGATCCAGCAGTTACACAACCGAAAGTATACAAAAAGGTTAGCAAGCATCCAACTGTAAGAGCTTTATATGCTGAAGAGTTACAGGCAAAAGGCATTCTAAATGCTGAAGAAGTAGAAACAATTACGCAATTTATACAAGAGCATTTGAAAGCTGAATATAACCAAGTTTCTTCAGATAAAAAAGAAGTATCTGCTAACGTTGAAGTTCCAGAAGTAGTTGCAAACGGAATTCCAAAAATGATGACAGGTGTTCCATTAGAAACACTTGAAGAATTAAATACAAGTCTTCTTGAGTGGCCAGAAGGTTTTAACGTATATCCAAAATTAAAGAAAATCCTTGAACGTCGTGGAAGCGCATTTAAAGATGGCGGTAAGCTAGAGTGGGCAAATGCCGAAGCGTTAGCGTTTGCTTCAATTTTACAAGACGGTACGCCAATTCGTCTGACAGGACAGGATTCAGAGCGTGGTACATTCGCACAGCGCCACGTTGTATTACATGATACAGAAACGAACGAAACGTATTCGCCAATGCATCGCTTGCCACAAGCACGCGCTTCTTTCGCAGTTCATAATAGTCCGCTTTCTGAAGCTGCTGTTGTAGGATTTGAGTATGGCTATAACGTATTCTCTCCTGAAACATTGACAATGTGGGAAGCACAATACGGAGACTTCTCGAATACAGCGCAAGCATTGTTTGACCAATTCGTTTCATCAGGAAGAGCAAAATGGGGTCAAAAATCTGGTCTTGTTCTCCTTCTTCCTCACGGTTATGAGGGCCAAGGTCCTGAGCATTCCAGCGCTCGTCCAGAACGTTTCTTACAGCTTGCTGCAGAGAATAACTGGACAGTTGCAAACTTAACAAGTGCAGCGCAATATTTCCATATCCTGCGCCGCCAAGCAGCAAGTCTTGGCACTGATTATGTAAGACCATTAGTAATTATGACGCCAAAGAGCTTGTTACGTCATCCACTTACATCTTCACCTGCTTCTGAGTTAAGTGAAGGCAGCTTCCAAACAGTTGTAGAAGAGCCGAACCTTGGAACAGAAACAAGTAAAGTGAAGCGTCTTGTATTAACTACAGGTAAGATGGCAATCGATTTAGCAGTAGATGTCGAATCGAACAAGAAAGAACATACGCTAGATGAAGTGCATATCGCTCGCGTTGAACAGTTATACCCATTCCCTACTGAGAAAATCCAAGCGATTGCTGAGCGTTTTGAAAACCTGGAAGAAATCGTATGGGTACAGGAAGAACCAAGAAATATGGGCGCATGGCATTATGTTGCACCAATTCTATTCGAACTTGCTTCTGACAAAGTAAAAGCGAACTATATTGGACGTCCCGATCGTTCAAGTCCATCAGGTGGCGATCCTCATGTTCATAGAAAAGAACAAGAATTGATTATTAATAAAACTCTTAATATCAATTTCGAGTTACAACAAGAACAAGAATTTGTTCACAATAAGTAATACTGTTAACTTCCTGTGAATGGGGGTCTCCCCCATTCACGGCTAGAGAAGATTATTTATATAACCATATCAAATCAATTGTTAGGCAAAATAGGGGAGGACATTTAAAATGATCGAAATTAAAGTACCTGAGCTTGCAGAATCTATTACAGAAGGAACTATTTCACAATGGCTTATCAACGTAGGTGACAAAGTTG
The DNA here is from genome assembly GCF_050473865.1 of Bacillus sp. S10(2024). Classification (NCBI taxonomy): domain Bacteria; kingdom Bacillati; phylum Bacillota; class Bacilli; order Caryophanales; family Bacillaceae; genus Bacillus; species Bacillus sp. S10(2024). The sequence continues at coordinate 2,236,838 of NZ_JBFLUR010000002.1, forward strand.
AGAAAGGCGCAAGCGTTGTTGAGCTTGAAACAGATAAAGTCAATGTAGAAATCATTGCAGAAGATTCAGGTATTGTATCAAAATTACTAGGAGAACCTGGGGATACAGTTGAAATCGGTGACGTTATCGCAGTTTTAGATGCAAATGCAGCGGCAGCAGTAAGTACACCTGCTCCAGCAGAACCAAAACAAGAAGTTACGGAAGCACCAAAAGCTGAGGCTCCAAGTGCAGCGTCAAATCCAGCACCTTTACAAGGTCTTCCAAATACAGATCGTCCAATTGCTTCACCTGCTGCTAGAAAAATGGCACGTGAATTAGGAATCGACTTAAATGACGTACGCAGCACTGATCCACTTGGCCGCGTTAGACCGCATGATGTTCAAGCACATGCTACTGCGCCAAAAGCAGAGCCAAAACAAGAAAAACAAAGTCCAAAACCAGCTGCAAAAACTGAGTTTGAAAAACCAGTTGAGCGCGTAAAAATGTCCCGCCGCCGTCAAACAATTGCAAATCGTCTTGTAGAAGTTCAGCAAACGTCTGCAATGTTAACAACATTTAACGAAGTTGATATGACAGCTATCATGGAATTACGTAAAGAACGTAAAGATGCGTTCGAAAAGAAACATGATGTTCGTCTTGGCTTCATGTCATTCTTCACAAAAGCAGTTGTAGCAGCATTAAAACAATTCCCATTATTAAATGCTGAAATTCAAGGTGATGAGCTTATCATCAAGAAATTCTACGATATCGGAATCGCTGTAGCAGCTCCAGATGGATTAGTTGTTCCTGTTTTACGTGATGCAAACCAAATGAACTTTGCTGAAATCGAAAGCGAAATTCGTAATCTTGGTAAAAAAGCACGTGATAACAAACTTACTTTAAAAGAACTACAAGGTGGTACATTTACAATTACAAATGGTGGCGTGTTCGGCTCTCTTATGTCAACACCAATCCTAAACAGCCCACAAGTTGGTATCCTTGGTATGCATAAAATCCAAGTACGCCCTGTTGCGATTGATGCAGAGCGCATGGAAAACCGTCCAATGATGTACCTTGCTCTATCTTATGACCACCGCATCGTAGATGGAAAAGAGGCTGTTAGCTTCCTTGTTGCAGTTAAAGAAATGCTTGAAGATCCAAAATCATTATTATTAGAAGGTTGATTCTTATATCAATCGAAGAACCCTCTTGCAAATGCAAGAGGGTTTTCTTCATTTCTACTTCCATTACAAAAATAATTGTAGACTGATGCTACGCAATTATCGTAATCTACTAGTTATAAAATAACAATGGACAAGGTGACAAAATGGAATTAGGAAATTTCTTTTTTACAATGCTTATGACAACCTTTATTCAGTTAGCTTCATTAGTAGGATGGATTATTGTAGTTGGATTTCTATTAGGCTATTTAGAAAATCGTTCGCGAACATATTGGACAAGAGCTTTCGGAAGAAATGGCTTCCTCTTAACCTCGTGGATTGGAACACCCATTCACGAATTCGGGCATGCCTTTATGTGCGTCTTATTTGGGCATAAAATCGTGGATATTCAATGGTTTCCAACGAATACAAGTAACGGGTATTTAGGATATGTACAGCACGAATATAATCCGAAAAGTATCTATCAAAAAATAGGTAATTTCTTTATCGGTATTGCTCCTATTTTTTCAGGAATTGCCGCGCTAGTTGGCTTAATATATTGCCTTCTCCCCCACTCATACTCAGTATTTATGAATGGCCTTGAAACAAATATCCAGCCAGGCGGCGCTATGAGTGATATGCTCAAACATACTGTTTTATCTTCTATCCTATTATTAAAAAGCATTTTTACTATTGATAATCTGTTGAATCCTTATTTTTGGCTCTTTCTGATCCTAGCAATTTGTATCTCTACGCATATTGCCTTAAGTAAACCTGACATACAAGGTGCATTAGATGGACTAATCACGATCTTTTTGTTCCTACTTCTCTTCAATGTTATAGGAGGTCTTTTTCATTTTAATAGCCATGCAATTATCGCAAATATAGCAAAGTATAATGCTTACTTACTCGCTTTTTCTAGCATTGCTATTTTATTTTCTTGTATCACGCTTGCCATCAGCTATATTTTTTATCATATAAAACGTAAATACATCTAGAGATTCACACACCTCTCTGCATCTATCTGGATGTACTCTGATTACTTTTTTATTGCCCTAGGATAGCTTTTTTATGAATTGAGCAAACGGTGGCACTCATAAGTATATTTGTCGAAATTAAATTTATACAATAAATATAGTACGTGAAATTTTTATATGTAGAAAAATAAACCCTCTAAATGGGGATTTGTTTTTCTACATATTGATCTTACAGGAAAGGTGATTAAGGGAACTACAATTTTTATATTATCATATAAATAATGGTTATCATGTTGAGAAATAAAAATGTCATGTTGTTGAGAAGAAAATAAGATTTAACCATTTTGTCTTACAAGAATGCCAGTAGTATATTTGCATTACTATTCATTTTCTTCGTATAGAACAAGGCTCTTTTTTACACAAAAAAGCAATCAAGTAAGTATTTTTATACTTTGGCTAATCTTTGCTCAAAATAAACAACAGTAAAGTTAGTTATTGAAATAGTATGAGGATTTTACGAATTTACAAAGTTACAGGTACAATGATTGACATGTTAGCATTCATAGTTAATTTGAATGAAGTTCCCGCCGTAAGTCAATCAAGTTGGCCAGATTCCCTTGTTGAACTATCATGAAGACTTTATATCTTATTCTCTTTATTCATTTTATAGAAATATTTTTCATTGTCTCATGCTCATCAAGTCAAGAATTCATAATTATCCACAACAAAAACTTTGTGCAAATTGCTCAATTTTTATCTTCTTCCGTTCGTTTATTTTTGTTAGGTTGATGACAATACCGCTATATTAAAAAAATTGTACGGTACGCAAAAAGTGTGAATTAAAAATAAAGCCTAACTTAATGTGAGAAAGTAGTTTGTCGTGTCTACTTTTTAGACTAACATTAGCGTTGTTCTACAATCACAGCCTATCGTTGAATAAGTTGCATAAGAATTAAATGGCATTCTAACGTAAGCAATTCATCCTAGTTTTCATACAAATCTATGCTAGATGCTGAATTTTGCACGTAGCTTCACCGTGCAAAAACTTCGGCAAGGTGAGGTCTCTCCCTTACAACGCATAAAGACTAAAGCAACCATAATCTGTATAAACGTCCAAATAGTCCTCAGTGAATGCTATATTGCAAGATTTCACCACATGCTCAATCGCGATTGTAGTTGCATGCCGTTTTGTTACAAAGTCATACAGTCGTACCGCTCCTCTGTCATAAGCAGCTACCAGTCCTTTTTCCGCATGAATCGCACAACTCCTAGTCTCACCTATCTGCCAATCCTCGCATTTCTTCTTAGCCTGCCAATCATATACAAGTAAATCCCAGCACCCGTATTGCTCCTGAGTAAACAAAAGATGATCATCCGGGGAGAAGATTATCCTTGTTGTCATAGCATGGATAGATTTTGGCAATACTACTTCTTGACCAGAGGCAATATCATATACTCTTACTTCCCTACTATTCGTACAATAAGCGAATTTATCTCCGCTATGTGACAGCGCAGCACATAACTGTGTACTGTGTCCTCCATACATCTCGCAATTTACTGCTACCTGGCAGATGATCTTTTCCTTTACAAGATCATACACGATAAGCTTGGAATCATTATACCAAAGCACTCTATCACTCGATAAAGAAAGCGTATTCCCTACCGTCAATTCAGCATGCAGCGGTTCCGAATAAAACTTAAGCTCCCCGCTCTTCACCTCATATCCTCTTATCGAATGACACTCATTCAATACCAATTCACCCGCATGAGGACAATAGTACATATCATATACAATATGATTTTCTCCAAGTTCAAAAATGACTTGTTTCCCTCCGTATTCGTCTATTAAATAAATCTCTTCTCGCTGAAACTGACCAATAACATATCCAACATACGATGAATTAGTTCCAGGTATGGGGACAAAAGGAAGAAATCCTGTATATCCCTTTCCCAAATATAGCTGCAGCACCGGTTCTCCTGCCGATACCTCCAAATTATGATAGATCATGCCTTTCTTCAATCTCTGCCAAATTTCCTTCTCCATCTGCTTGGCTGCCTGCTCAGCATTATCGAACTGCTTCTTCCGAGGTTTTCTGCCCCCAGTCGAAGTGATAAGTATGCTATCATTTCTTTGAATACTCCAAGTTTTCCCACTAGCTCTATCTATCAACATTCTATGCATTCGTTTCACCTCTTCCTAACTGTAGCAAATGACCTCTGAATAAGTCTAATACTCTGCCACTTCTAGGATTTACTACTAATATCTATACTTTTTAAGTGGACAGCTAAGATCCATGGAAAAATATGTTATAATCCACATATGATTGTTCTTTAACTAACAATGCAGTTTAGTTGAATAATACATATTTCATAAAATGGTATTTGAATAGTTTTTCCTATGAGGTAAGAAGTAAATATAACCTAAAGCTAAAGAAGAGTAGTAGAACTTAGTATTCTATTATTTTATCATTGTAACGGCACGCATTTACCAAGATTAAGGAGGTAATACGAATTGATTTTAGAAGAATATAAAAAACAAGCATCAGAACAAGAAGATTGGGCACCAGGATGGGAAGCAATTGATGAAGTTTTTGATAAACTTTATCCGAATCAGAAACCCGCACATTATGGAACTACATTTCATAAACGGGCCTTTTTTGGTGGAGACCAATATTTAGATGGTTACAGTATTTATCAATCCCCAAATGGTTACAAGCATTTACTAACGTATGGAATGACGACGCTTTACACAGATGAAGACGCATTTGGTGGTGAATGGAGCCGCTGGGGTTATGAAATGACTATCAAACTGAAAGAGGATACGAATGAAGATTGTATGTGGGCAATTGATATGCTATCTAATCTTGCTCGCTATACGTGCACACAGAAAAGGTTTTTTGAGCCCATGCAATTTGTGGCAGGGAATGGATCGTCTCTTCATATTGGTGTTGAATCTGCTATTACTGCTTTACTAGTTGTAAGTGATACGGAAGCAGAAGGACTTGACACTGTTCATGGTAGAGTGAACTTCATACAATTGGTCGGAATTACACAACAAGAATTAGAAGTTCTGAAAGAAGACTACACAAAAGCTGAAGTTCTTGTAAAAAATATGAGGAAAGATAATCCTTATTTAATTACCGATATGAAACGAATAAAATCTTATTTATAATCAGAAATAAAGCATCTCTTCTTTCAAGAGATGCTTTATTTTATTCCCCTCTTCTCGCTGCTTGCTGCAACGGATCCCATACACTGTTAAACGGCGGAGAATAACTTAAGTCAACGTCTTCTAAATCATGAATCGTCATTTTATGAAACAACGCCATTGCCAGTACGTCTATTCGTTTATCTACACCCTGCTCGCCGATTACTTGTCCGCCTAACAATTGTTTTGTATCCGGACGATACAATAATTTTACGTGCAGCGGTTTCTTACTTGGATAATATCCCGCTATGTTTGTCGAATCTATTTTTACAATTTCATATGGTACTTGTAATTGTTCTGCTTCTTTTTCATTTAGACCCGTTCGTCCTAATGTGATGTCCATAAATTTCATAACCGCTGTTCCGACAATCCCTTTAAACGCCCTTCGTTTATTCACCATGTTTAGTCCCGCAATTCTTCCTTGTTTGTTTGCCGTTGTTCCAAGCGGAATATGATCATGTTTTTCTTTAATAATATGGTACTGCGTCGCGCAGTCTCCTGCCGCATAAATGTCTTCTATATTTGTTTGCATATATGCATTAACTTGGATCGCACCTTTTGGATTTTTAATGATTTCTGTTCCTTCTAGAAAATCAGTGTTCGGTTTAACTCCAACTGATACGAGAACAAGATCTGTTTCATACATTCCTTTATCTGTTACCACAGACTCAACTTGCTCTTTCCCTTGAAACGATTTCACATTTTCATTTATCAGAATTTCAATGTTATGTTTTGTTGCTTCTTCATGAATATATGCTGCCATATCCTTATCGAAAACAGTACCGACATGATCATTCCGTTCAATCATACGCACTTTTTTTCCAAGTTCAACAAATGTTTCTGCCATTTCTATCCCGATTGCACCGCCGCCAATAATGGTAACATGTTCAACTTTCTTATTATGTAGCGTCTCCATAATGCGCTCCGCATCCGGGATCGTTTTCAATAGATGAACTCCTTGCAAGTCACTACCTTTCCAGTTCGGCATAACTGGACGCACACCCGTTGCAATTAATAAACGATCATATTCATATTCAAATGGTTCTGATGTTTGCGTATGTATGCCATATACTTTTTTACTCGCTGGATCTACACGTGTCACTTCATGATTCACTTTGGCATCAATATGATATTTATTCCGAAACGTATCAACGCTCCTAGCAATTAACTTTTCAGTCGAAGCAATGATTCCGCTAATCGCATAAGGAAGGCCGCACTGTGCATATGAATAGATTTCGCCTTTTTCTAAAGTGATTACATTTGCTTCTTGGTCATTGCGAACAATTTGCATTGCTGCACTCATTCCAGCTGCATCTCCGCCTATAATAACGTATTTCATCGTGTCACTCCTTCTGTCATTATCTATCGTTTACAATTCCCATTTTCTTCAATTATCAGTCATTACGGAACTTTCCACCCCTTTTAATGGTAAATTATACAAACACTCCCCCTCAACCATTCTGCTTGTATCTTCAAAGCCGATGCTTTTATAGAGCTGTTTAGCAACAATATTATTTGGTTCAAAAGATAGAAAAACTTCATTACAATTCGCATCTTTTTTCATCTCTTCGATTACCTGTAATAATGCCGCTTTCCCATACCCTTTTCCTTGATGTTTATGATCTATCATAAGTCTACATATTTCAAAAAAATGATGTTGTTCACAATATCCATACATTGTAAAGCCGACCATTGTTTCATCACTGTATATTGCCTTTGTAATCCAACCTTTTTGAATCTTCGATTGGGCTAATGATAAGGCATTCGAAGCAACAAACTCTTCACAAACGAAATGTTTATCTTCCTTATTTGTCGTTAAAAATATACACTCTATCCAATTCTCATTTGTAATATCCCTTAAATTTATACTCATCTTGCATCCACTCTTTCTTCTTTAATAATGTAAATATCTATATTTCTACAAAAAAAACATTTCTCCTATAAGAGAAATGTTTTTTACACAATAAGACGCCACACAAAAACCTCCACCACCACAATTAACACAGCCCCAAAAATCATCAGCGTCGTCTTCTTCAAGAGCTCATTTTCCCGAAATGGAATGTTACATAAATAAGCACCAAGTGTAATTCGCGATGGACACGCAATTGTCGCGAAAGAAGAACTTGTATTTTGCACCGTTGTCACAAACTGCCACGGAAGTCCTACGTTCTGCGCGGTTTGCATTTGTAGCCTCATAAACATCGCATTTGATCCAGCGTTACTTCCTGTTAAAAAACCGCCTATACTACCGATAAACGGGGCGACGAAAACAAACATCGTTCCAAACATATGACCAGCGGATTCTGCTAATAAAGCGTGCATCCCTGCTGCACTCATTAGTTCTGAAATCGCAATAAACATTGTCGTTGTAATCGCAAAGGGGATCCATTGTTTCACCGTTTGCAGTAATGACTGTTTTATTATAATAGAAGGAATTTGGAAAAAAATAATAGTAAATAAACATGTAACCCCAAGCCAAAATCCTGGCGAATACAGTAACTCAAGTTTGTAAGCGTACGATGATAAATGAATAACAGCATATGATTGTAACGTACTATGAAAGGATGGAATTAAGCGAGAAAGCAAGATGCACACTGTTAAAAATAAATATGGACTAACTATTTTTATAATGGATACCTCTTTCTGCTCAGCAGCTGCTTGCTCCGAATACACTTCCTTTTGCTGTTTTGCCGTCATTTTAATAATGATAAATCCAAACGTTATCGTTACAATTGCACTTAAAATCCCTGCTAATTCAACACTTACATATGTACTAGATAAATAGATAGAAGAAGAAAATAATAGAAAAAATCCTGTTGCTTCTTTCCATTTTTGTCTTACTGCCGCCCAGCCGCCGACTATATACAATGAAAGGATGATAAAATATGCAAAGCTCGGCACACTTAATACTGCTGTACCAGAACCAAGTTGTACTAAAGGCATATGAATTAGCCCTGAACCAATAATCGTTCCGGTCGCCATTGCTCCCCATGAGCTTGCTAATAAACCGATAAACGAAAGCAAAACGGCTTGAAACGGCTTATAACCGAGCGAAAGAAAAATAGGAGCAGCCACCATAAATCCAATTCCAAAACCACTTACCGATTCAATAAGGGGACAAATCCCAAAACACATGAGGAGCATTTGCAGTAAACGGTCATGTGTAACATGTTCCATAAAACGAGCAACTTGATCGATATACCCCATTTTATTCATAAGGTGAAATAAAAAAATACCAAAAAATAATACATATCCAACGATGAAACAAATTAAACCGCCCTTTATTGTGGCATGGGCAATCTCCCCCATTTGCAGGCGAAATAGCGGTGATAGTAAAACAATTCCGCTGCACACGACATAAGAAATTATCGATGCTTTCAGCGATGTTTGCTTGAAGACAAATAAACAAATGAAAATCATCATGATTGGAATAAGAGCCAGTAGTATTGCCATACCATCATCTCGTTTCTTGTAAGGTACAATTAAAAAAACGTTATAAAACCCTCTTCTTTTTAGTTGGTCAAGATAATTCGGCCATACATTACTGCGACCGATATGTTAAAAGATATTATATAACATAAGACAGAATATTCAATTCATTTTTTGTCGTTTTTTTATCAGATTCTTTATCTAGTAAACTATTAAAAACATGTTACACTACAAAAAACACCTTTTTTAGAGGAGTGATAGCAATGAACCAAGAACAATTTTGGCAACTTATTTCAGATATGAATTCAAAAGACGAAACAGTTGAATGGTTAATTGAGCAGTTAGCTGCAAAATCCGCAGATGAAATTGCAGATTTTGAAATGCATTTCCAAACTGCTTTAGGGCAATCCTACACTTCCTCTTTATGGGCAGCTGCTTATATTATTTTAGGTGGATGCTCCGACGATTCATTTGATTACTTTAGAGGTTGGCTCATCGCATGTGGAAAAGAAACATTTGAATCCACTGTGCAAAACCCTGAAAACCTAGCTAGCTTAATTCCTGCTTATTATGAAGAGGAAGATCTCATTCCAGAACTTGAGGAAATGTTAAGTACTGGATTTGAAGCTTTTAGCCTAAAAGAAACAGGAGATACAGAGTGGGATAATAAGATATGGGAGAAATTTTCATCGTTACTTGATGAAAAAGGTTATGAGTCATTTGAACAAGACATAGAATTTGACTGGGAAGAAGATGAAGACAAATTAGCCGAGCGATTCCCAAAATTATGGGAACGTTTTGGTGAAAATCCATTAGGTTAATATATGGAGCTGACTCAAAAGAGATGTAAATTTCGTTTGAGTCAGCTCCTTTTTATATGTCCACTCATATATCGACCGTTTTTTAAAATATATCGGCGCTTCGACACTCTATGTGCACTTTAGGGAGCTTATTCCTTTATTTCACCGCAGCAATCAGCTCGCGAATTTCATCTCGCTTTTCCTTCTCTAACAGTTCAATGATTTTACTTCCAACAACGACTCCGTCGCATACTCGAGTCATTTCCTCTATTTGCTCCGCCTTCGATATACCAAACCCTGCAACAACAGGAAGCTGAACATTCGCTTTTACCTTTTCTAAGTATGTGTGTAATTCTTGCGTGAAATCGCGGCGTACTCCCGTTACGCCCGCTACCGTGACAGCATAAACAAATCCTTGTGATTCACTTGTAATCTTTTGAATTCGTTCTATAGGGCTCGTTACTGTTACGAGCGGAATAAGCGCAATATTTGCATCACATAGCAGTGGTGCAATGATATCTTGTTCTTCATATGGAAGATCTGGCACGATAATCCCATCGACTCCAGCTTCGATGCAGCGCCCTATAAAACGCTCTTTCCCAAATGCTAAAATAGGATTTAAATAGGTCATGAGTACAAATGGAATTTGCACTTCTCTTCTCACTTCCGCAAGTGCTTGGAAAATCCCATCTAACGTCGATCCGTTTTCTAAAGCTCGTTTTCCTGCTCTTTGAATCGTTGGTCCGTCTGCAACTGGATCAGAAAATGGAATACCAATTTCAATAATACTTGCTCCGGCTCCATCTAAAAAACGAATTTGTTCTTGCAAATCACCATCTCCACCCATTACATACGGAATGAACGCCTTTTTTCCATTTTGAAATGCTTCACTTATTCTTTCTACTCCCATCACTTACACCTCTTCCATATAACGTTTTATACTTTCCACATCTTTATCGCCGCGTCCTGATAAACAAATTACAAGCCCTTCATCACTTTTCATAGTAGGTGCTAGTTTCAGTGCATACGCCACAGCATGTGAACTTTCTAATGCTGGGATTATCCCCTCTTTCTTCGTTAACAACTGAAAAGCATGGAGCGCTTCTTCATCTGTTATGGAATGATACGATACACGGCCAATGTCTTTTAATAAGCTATGTTCCGGACCAACCCCCGGGTAATCAAGCCCTGCTGAAATCGAGTGCGCCTCTTGAATTTGTCCGTCTTCATTTTGCAAAATATACATCATCGATCCGTGCAGGACGCCGACGCTTCCTTTCGTTAATGTTGCGGCATGCTTTTCTGTATGGATTCCCTTTCCTGCTGCTTCTACGCCGTAAAGTGCAACTTCTTCATCTTGTACAAATGGATAAAACATTCCCATCGCATTACTGCCGCCGCCAATACAAGCTACAACTGCTTCCGGTAATTTTTCTTCTAGCGCTGCATATTGTTTCTTCGTTTCCTTGCCAATCACACTTTGGAAATCACGTACCATTTGCGGAAACGGATGCGGTCCAAGAACAGATCCCATCACATAGTGCGTATCATGTACATGTGCAACCCAGTAGCGAAGCGCCTCGTTTACTGCATCTTTTAGCGTTCCGCTTCCTGCTGCAACACTTTCCACTTTTGCGCCTAACAGTTCCATTCGAAAGACATTTAATTTTTGACGCTTCACATCCTCTTCTCCCATGAAAATGACGCACTCTAAGCCAAGCAAGGCACATACAGTTGCTGTTGCGACTCCATGCTGCCCAGCCCCGGTTTCTGCTACTACCTTTTTCTTACCCATTCGCACTGCAAGGAGTGCTTGCCCAATTGTGTTGTTAATTTTATGAGCACCTGTATGGTTTAAATCTTCGCGCTTTAAATAAATTTTTGCTCCGCCGCAATACTTCGTTAGATTTTCCGCAAAATAAAGAGGTGTTTGTCTGCCGACATACGTTTGTAAATAATGTTGTAACTGCTTTTGAAATGATTCATCTTGCATTGCTTCTTTATATGCTTCTTCTAATTCTAAAACAGACTGCATTAACGTTTCTGGAACATAACGCCCTCCGTATATACCGTAATGACCTTTTTCATTTGGATAGACATATTGCATAGTTAACACTCCTTCGCTTTTTTTATAAATTGTTTTATTTTCTCAATATCTTTTTTGCCATTTGTTTCTACACCGCTGCTCACATCAACCATATACGGCTGAACCATTTCAATCGCTTCTGTTATATTCTCAAGATTTAATCCGCCGGCTAATATGATTTTTTTTCCAATCGGATTTGACTGCAATAACTCCCATGAAAATGTTTTTCCGTTTCCGCCATGAAATTCTTCTTTCGGACTATCAAATAGTATAAAATCAGTTTCATATTCCTTTGCTCGTTCTATATCTTCACACGAGCTTACACCGACTGCCTTTATAGACGAAATATTCAATCTTCTAATATGATAGTTTTGTTCATCCCCATGCAGTTGTACATGTGTTAAACCACAATGCTTTGCAATATTCTGTATTACTTCAATTGGCTCATTTACGAAAACGCCAACTTTCATTACATTCTCAGGGAGCTCTTCAATGATTTGTTTTGCCCCATCCGGCATAATTTCCCGCTTACTTTTTGCAAATACAAAGCCAATGGCATCTGCCCCGTATTCACAAGCGATTTTTGCCGCTCTTATATCGGTAATCCCGCAAATCTTTACTTTCATTTCGATACCTGCAGCACTTGAAAAAAGTCTCCGACAGACGGTGCAGTCATGAATGCTTCTCCGACAAGAATTCCTTTTGCCCCGGCTTGCTTAGCACAAATCATATCTTCTTTCTTATGAATACCGCTTTCGCTAATCCAAAGGACGTTTTGTTCATTTAACCGTTTCCCAAGCTGTTCCGTTGTTCTTAAATCCACTTCGAATGTTTTCAAGTTTCGATTGTTTACTCCAATGACATCAGGATTTAGCTCTAACGCTATTTCTAGCTCCTCTTCGTTATGAATCTCAACAATCACTTCTAAGCCGATTTCTTTTGCATACGTATATAGCTCAAATAACTGTTCTTTTGTTAATGCAGCAACAATCAGTAAAATGAGATTAGCCCCTGCTTCATACGCTCGGTCAATTTGGATTCGATCAATCATAAAATCTTTACATAAAAGCGGTACATTCACGTGATTTCTTGCCGTTTCTAAATCGTGAAACGAGCCCTTAAAAAATTGACTATCTGTTAAAACAGAAATTGCTCCTGCACCATTTGTTTCATAGAGCTCTGCTTGTTTTGCGATATCAACATGTAAGCTAAGATCCCCTTTAGATGGTGAAGCACGTTTTATTTCTGCAATTATAGTAAATTTCCCTAATGCTTCTACGAGAGAATATGATGTACGGTTTTTCTTTTTAGGGGTATACGTTTCATATAACACTGCTACTTCTTTCTTTTTTTGTTCAATAATTTTCGTTAAAATTGTTTCCATTTAGTTCACCCTCTCTAGCTTTTTGTTACTTTCAACAATTAATAAATTTAATTTCTCCAGCGCCTTTCCTGAATCAATACTACGAGCCGCTAAGCGAATACCATCTTCAATTGTCCTTGCTTTTCCGTTTGCAAAGAGGGCAAGCCCGCTATTTAATAACACTGTATCACGGTATACGCTATCTTCTCCGCGCAGCACATGTAATGTAATACTGGCATTTCCCTTTGCATCTCCGCCTCGAATCGCTTCATTTTTCACACATGAAAATCCATACTCTTCTGGAGAAATACTCATTTCAATAATGTTGTTATCTTTTAAAATTGCTACGTGATTCTCTCCTTGCAAAGATGCTTCATCTAAAAACCCACTGCCATTTACAACAATTGCTCTTTTTCTACCAAGCTTTTGCAAGACTTCTGCCACTGGAAGTAACATCTCCCGTTTGTAAATCCCGACGAACTGTGTTTCTAAATGAATGGGATTGGTAAGCGGTCCGATTAAATTAAAGATTGTTGGAACATTTAATTCTTTTCTTACTTTCATAATGCGGCGCAGTGCTGGATGCATTGCTGGCGCAAACAGAAAGGCAATTCCAACGTTCTCTAGCAAATAATCAATGTGCTTTGGCGAACATGCAATGTTCACACCGAGTTCTTCTAATAAATCCGCACTTCCTGTTTTACTAGAAACGGCACGGTTACCATGTTTCGCAACCTTTACACCTGCACCAGCAAGTACGAAAGCTGATGTTGTACTCACATTAAATGTTTGCGCTCCGTCCCCTCCTGTTCCGCAATTGTCCATCGCATTTGCAATATGATTGGAAAACGGCAATGCTTTTTCATGAAGGGCGCGAACAAGGCCGTATATTTCATCTGCCGTTTCCCCCTTTGCCTTTAACAATGCTAAAAAGGCTGCAATTTCACTTTCTAAAATATTTTCGCTTAATAAGCTAATACCCGCTTCATACATTTCCTGTTCCGTTAAATCTTGTCCTTCTATTAATTTTCGAAGATAGCCATTCATACTCTCTCCCCCTCGTTAATGCGGGATAAAAATGCCTGTATTAATTTATCGCCTTCTTCAGTTGCGATGGATTCTGGATGAAACTGTAATCCGAAAAGCGGATAGTAATGATGACAAATTGCCATGATTTCTCCGTCATCCATCGCTGTCGCTAATACATCAAAGCAACTCGGAAGATTGTGCTGCCTTGCTACGAGTGAATGATAACGCATCGCTGTCAGCGGTTGCTTTACATATGAGAATATTGATGTGCCATTATGTTTTACAAGCGACGTTTTCCCATGTTTGATCTGTTCTGCCCGCACAACTTCTCCGCCAAAAGCAGTAACAATCGCTTGGTGACCTAGACAAATGCCGAGAATCGGAACTGTTTGATAAAAATGCCCAATCACATTCATACAAATCCCTGCATCTTCCGGCCTTCCAGGCCCTGGCGAAAGAATAATTGCTTTTGGCTTCATGTCCGCTAGTTCCTCAATTGTCACTTCATCGTTACGCACGACAACAATCTGCTTTGTGTGATGGCCTAACAATTGATACAAGTTATATGTGAATGAATCATAGTTATCAATTAAGACAATCATTTCATTACCTCCAAGAGAGCTTTTGCTTTATTTAGCGTTTCTTCATATTCAGCCGCTGGACTTGAATCATACACGACACCAGCGCCCGCCTGTACATATGCTTTCTCGTCTTTTACAACCATCGTTCGGATCGCAAGTGCCATATCCATATTGCCTGAAAATGAAATATACCCAACAGCTCCAGCGTACACATTTCGTTTTTCTGTTTCTAATTCGTTTATAATTTCCATTGCTCTAATTTTAGGAGCTCCTGATACAGTGCCTGCTGGTAAGCAATGTGCTAATGCATCAAAACAATCCGTATTTTTTCGCAATGTTCCGGAAACTTCAGATACAATATGCATGACATGCGAATATTTCTCGATTTTCATATATTTATCTAGTTGAACGGAACCAATCTCACTCACACGTCCTATATCATTTCTTCCTAAATCAACAAGCATCATATGCTCCGCTCGTTCCTTCTCGTTTGCAAGCAACTCCTTCGCAATTTGTTCATCCTCTTCTTTTGTGTTTCCACGCAGCCTTGTTCCGGCAATTGGATTTGTCATCACCTTTTCCTCTCGTACAGAAAGTAGGCTTTCTGGTGAAGAACCAAGTACGACGTAATCTTGAAAATCAATATAAAACATATAAGGAGATGGATTCGCTGTGCGAAGACGACGATATAACGCAAATGGATCTCCTGTAAAATCACTTTGCAGACGCTGTGATAACACAACTTGAAAGATATCCCCTGCCCGAATATATTCCTTTGCCTGTTCAACCATTTTGTAAAACCTTTCTTCTGTTACAGAAGATGTAAATGATAAGGAAGCACCTATATCCTTCACCTGTTCCTCTGATTTCCACAGCAATTTTTGTTTATATGTTTGCAGCTGTTCATACACCTCTTCATACGAATCTGTATCGCCGCTGCGATAGACATATACAAATGATAGTTTTTGCCTTACATGATCGTATACAACGAACATGCGGTAAAGTAGCACATGGACTTCTGGAATATTTAAAGGGTCAGCGAGCATCTCTCCAATATCTTCATATTGCCGAATTACATCATACCCAATATAACCAACCGCTCCTCCGCAAAATGGGAACGGACTCTCAATTTCCTCTAATGTCAGAACACTTTCTAGCTCTGTTAATACATTTCCGTTTACCTTTTCCGTCGCACCATTTATCGTAATTTTTACTTCCTTGCCAATACTTTTGATTTCTCCGTAAGGATTACATCCTAAATAGGAATAACGTCCTTTATCTTGATGAAGCTGCGAGCTTTCGAGTAGAAATTTTTTCTCACCTTTTATCCGGCGATATAACGCAATCGGTGTTAAGCTATCGCCTTCTTCTTCCTGAATAACAAGAAAGGTTTTCCCTTGTTGTTTTCCCATCATAAATTGTTCTTTCGTTATCATCACTGTCACCTCTCTATGCAAAATAAAAAAGTCCCCTGCATATGGAAATATGCAGAGGACGATAAATATACCGCGGTACCACCTCTTGTTGGATGCAAAGCATCCCGCTTTTTCAGGTACAATCTTATACCCAATCCTTGTAACGGCGGAACCCGGGTTGCCTACTTACAGTTCAGCATACCTCTCGTAAGCCCATTCCGCATATGGCACCGCACCGGGCTCTCACCTATCCCCGGCTCTCTGGAACGTCTCCAATATACGTACTCTTCTTACTCATCGATTTATCCTATTCATTTTTTTGTATACAAAAAGGGAGTACTCATCCTATAAAAAGGACGGGTACTCCCGTGGTGCCACCTTAATTCGTTACAAAAGTAACGCACTTTTCCGTATCGAAATACAATACGTGTCTCTTGTAACGATGAGATCTTTTCGCCAAAGCCTACTTCTATCGTTTCGGTTTGGAAGCTCCGAAGCCCATTCCATATTACTTTCATACTGATTCGCACCAACCATCAGCTCTCTGACATGTCCATAATATGTACTCTTCTTCATCAACGCTTGCGTTTTTAAATTTGAAATCATTATATGCTTTTCTTTTTTTGGAAGTCAATACTTTTAAAAAAATATTTTTCATGTACAACTTAAATATTATATTGACAAAATAACTCATTTTTATGTAAAAATAATAAATACTCTATAAAAATAGCTATACACCAACAAAAAACTTTATATTAGTAAAATAATATATCTTCTAAATACACTTATATTTCTGAAAATTCATATTTAGAGGATAGATTTTTACACATAATCATGTTAGATTATAATATGTAACTCATCAAAAGATACTACTTAGGAAAGGGGACTAACATGAACACACAGATTTTAATTTCTATTTCGATCTATATGATCGGGATGTTAGTGATTGGCTACATCGCCTACAAACGAACATCAAATTTAACAGACTATATGCTTGGCGGGCGTACATTAGGCCCCGCAGTAACAGCACTTAGTGCAGGCGCTGCTGATATGAGCGGCTGGCTATTAATGGGATTACCCGGTGCGATGTTTGCAACAGGTCTGAGCAGCAGTTGGATTGCGATCGGTTTAACACTCGGCGCTTATGCAAACTGGCTATACGTCGCTCCTCGCTTACGTACCTACTCTGAACTTGCAAACAACTCAATTACAATTCCAGAATTTTTAGAACATCGCTTCCATGATAAATCTCATATGCTACGCCTTGTTTCCGGACTTGTTATTATGATTTTCTTTACATTTTATGTAGCTTCGGGATTAGTTTCAGGTGCTGTTCTATTTCGTAATACATTTGGAATGGACTATCATACAGGACTTTTCATCGTTGCAGCTGTTGTTGTAGCATATACGTTATTTGGTGGTTTCTTAGCTGTAAGTTGGACAGACTTCGTACAAGGAATTATTATGGTCGTTGCACTCGTTTTAGTTCCAGTCGTAACAATTATGCATGTAAATGGTCTTGGATCAGCATTTCATACGATTCAATCTGTCGATCCAACACTATTAAATATTTTTAAAGGTACTTCTGTACTCGGCATTATTTCATTATTTGCCTGGGGTCTTGGGTATGTTGGACAACCTCATATTATCGTACGCTTTATGGCTATTTCATCTGTAAAAGAATTAAAAAGTGCTCGCCGCATCGGAATGAGCTGGATGATTTTCTCTATTGTTGGCGCAATGTTTACTGGACTCATTGGAATTGCTTATTATGCTGACAGAGGTATGAAATTAGCAGATCCAGAAACGATTTTCCTTGAGCTTGGAAACATTCTATTCCATCCGCTCATTACTGGATTTTTATTAGCTGCCATTTTAGCGGCAATTATGAGTACCATTTCTTCTCAGCTTCTTGTTACATCAAGTGCTGTAACAGAAGATTTATACCGAACATTTTTCCGCCGCTCGGCAACGGACCGCGAACTTGTTTTTGTAGGACGTATGGCCGTTCTGGTCATTGCTCTAATATCAAGCGGACTTGCCTTTAAACAAAATGACACAATTCTAGCACTTGTTGGTTACGCTTGGGCAGGTTTCGGTTCTTCATTTGGACCAGTTATTTTATTAAGCTTGTACTGGAAACGAATGACGAAATGGGGCGCTCTTGCTGGGATGATCGCTGGTGCAACAACTGTTATTACGTGGACACAATTTAAGTTTTTAAAAGATATGCTATATGAAATGATTCCTGGTTTTGCTGTGAGTTTACTCGTTATTATTATTGTAAGTCTATTAACAAAACCATCAGAAAAAGTTCAAAAAGAATTTGACGAATTTGAAAAAATAGCTTCTTAATAAAAAACAATCCCTGCTTCTGTACAATAGGAGCGGGGATTGTTTTTTTTATTAATCCATTTTGATTTTTCAACATGCAAATCACTGCTATGCAGAACAAACAGTGACCGCTTCTCTGCATGGCCAGGTGCTCTTGCCCACCTGAAAAGAAAAGGGGTTTTCATGTCATTTTTTCAATTTGTATTTACATATTATTGTACTGAATTTTCTGTAAATTAACAAATTCTTTATATTACCTTAAATTATTTCTAACATTCTTTGTATATAGTATAACTAAGAACATTATTAGAAGGAGGACACCTTATATGCAATCACCATTTCATTCCCAAAAACACCTTATCTCTTCTTCATATGCTGCAATGCAAACTAATCTGCCTCATACTACCATTATTCCTTCTATTGTGCCGGTCATCGGTGTACAACTGCAGAAAGCTAAGTTAAAACTAAAAACTGGGCAACGTGCAGAACTTACTGCTGCTGTCCTTCCTTCACAGGCGAGTAACCAAGATATCATTTGGACGTGCATGAACCCCCATATTATAGAGATTCATACCGAAAAACAGAAAGCAACTGTAATAGGAAAACAAGCCGGACGAGCTACTATTGTTGTCACAACCGCAGAAGGAAAATTCCGCGATCTATGTACTGTCCACGTTCAGCCCTATATCATCAAACCGAAATGAAATGTAACTAGCCACCAGTACTTTACCGGTGGCTAGTTGAGTGCATACTTTAATTGTCCGAAACAACTACGTCTCTTGCGTATATATCATGCCTTCTACCGATTCTTTATACGGGCGCTTTTGTTGCTGTAATAAAAAGATACACACACCACATAATACAAGAATACTTCCGACCACTTGCATAGCATTTAATTTTTCGCCAAGTAAAAAGAAAGCAAGGATCATCGCACCAACAGGCTCACCTAAAATACTCATAGAAATGGTTGTTGCATTTACGTAATTCAATAACCAATTATTAATCATTTGAGATACAGTCGGTACAGTTGCAAGTAAGAAAAATACAGCCCAGTCCCATGATGAATACCCTGTAAATGGAATTTGCAACATCATGTTATATATACTTAAAAATAAAGCTGCAAATGTAAAGACAGTAAAACTATAAATCCAATGCGAGACTTTTTTCACTGTCGTTTGCCCAATAAATAAATATCCAACCACCGCAATTACGCTCAAAAATGATAGTATATCCCCTAAGACCGCTTCTCTGCTCAGTCCTAAATCTCCCCATCCAATACACCCTACACCAACAATGGCAATTCCCATTGTTGCAAGTGAAATGAGTGTTGTTCTTTCTTTAAATAAGAAGAATCCTCCAATGAGGGATACGAGTGGCTGCAATGCTAAAATAATCGTAGAGCTGGCAACTGTTGTAAACTTTAACGATGCAAACCATAGAAGAAAATGCAGTGCTAAAAAGAAACCAGATCCAATTAAAAACCCCCAGTCCTTCTTCTGAATTCTCGTAAATTCCTCTCTTTTCTTCCAAACAATCGGAAACATAATAATCACAATAATCCATAAACGATACATACTTAAAATAGAAGATGGTGCTGTAGACATTTTTACAAAAATAGCCGCAAATGAAATCGTAATAATCGAAATCGCTAGCGGCAGTGCTATTGATTTTTGCTGGTTCATATGCTGTCTCCTTATCTATATAAATCCACTTTGACTTTTCGACATATAAATTGCTGCCATGCAAGCACAAAAGGAGTCTGCTTATTGGCTACTTTTGTGTTCAAACCTTGTACGTGGCAGGAAAAGGACCTGACCGCTACTATATAGTCAATCCCTCTCGATCACTTAAAAAAATGCTTTTCTATCGGTTTTTCATAGAGTGACTGAGTAGTTACGTTTTTTCAATTTGTATTCATATAAGCAAAATTCTCATTTCATTATAGCCGTTTCTTTCAATACTGAATACTAATTTTTTAGATTCTTCGCATTCTTATGCTAAAATAAAGTTGTAGTAACTTTTTACTTAGGGGAGATTACACGATGACACAAACAATAGGCAAAATTGAAGAACTAACATTTTACAGCAAATCATTGCAAGAAGAACTAACGCTTCTCGTTTATTTACCAGCAAATTTCACGCCGCTTCATAAGCACACAATTGTTATTGCACAAGATGGAAGAGATTATTTTCAACTTGGAAAAGCACATCGCGTTATCGAGTCACTTCGCGAAACAGAGGAAATTGATCGCACAATTATTGTTGGGATCCCATATAAAGATGTACATGATCGCAAAGAAAAATATCATCCAAACGGCTCACAAAACGACCTGTACATTCGCTTTTTAGCTCATGAACTCGTTCCATATTTAGATGAGCAATACCCAACATATCAAATGGGAAAAGGACGCGTTTTAATTGGAGATTCTTTAGGCGGTACTGTTTCATTTATGACAGCACTTATGTATCCGCATACATTCGGAAAAGTAATTATGCAGTCGCCATTTGTGAATGAATCTGTACTAGAGCGTGCTAAAGTCTTTACGCAGCCGCACGCGTTAGATTTATATCACATCATCGGTACAGAAGAAACAGCCGTGAAAACGACAGATGGTAATATTTCTGACTTTGTAGCACCAAACCGTGAGTTGCATTCTCTTCTTACTGAAAGAGGATTTACAACTTATTATGAAGAGTTTCATGGCAATCACACATGGAAATATTGGCAAAAAAACTTACCGCATGCATTTTCTCAAATGCTAGCGCTGAAATAATATACAGTTTCATTCAGAATTATCTGATATAATAAAAAAAGAGTTCTTTTTTTCATACAAACATTTTACGTTCAGACAAGGGGAGGAATTTAGAGATGAAACTAGGTATTGTAATTTTTCCATCAAAAATGATTCAAGATAAAGCAAACGGTCTGCGTAAGCGTTATGATCCACATTATGCATTAGTTCCACCACACATTACATTAAAAGCACCTTTCGAAGTAGCTGATGAAAAATTAGAAACGATTGTGCAAGAGCTTCATACAATTGCAAATAAAACAAACACATTTACATTACATGTTGGAAAAGTGAGCTCATTTGCACCTGTAAATAATGTTATTTATTTTAAAGTAGAAAAAACTCCTGAATTAGCATTCCTAAACGAAGAAATGCATAGCGGTATATTCACACAAGATCGCGAATATGCTTTTGTACCGCACCTTACAATTGGACAACACTTATCAGACGCAGAGCATGCAGATGTTTTAGGTCGCTTAAAGATGAAAGATTTCTATTATGAGCAACCAATTGATCGTTTCCATTTACTATATCAACTAGAAAATGGAACATGGTCAGTACACGAAACATTCCATTTAGGAAAGGAGCAACAATAATTTGCAAATTATAGTCGTACAAAATGAAAAACAACTAGAAGATGCCTTTTCTGTTCGTAAACAAGTGTTTGTAGATGAACAAAAGGTTGCAGCCGAAGAAGAATACGACGAACATGATCACGCTGCAAAACATGTTGTATTATACGATCAAAACGTTCCAGTTGGCGCTGGACGCTTTCGCACCGTCGATGGTATTGGGAAAATGGAACGCATTTGTGTCTTATCATCTCACCGCCAAAAAGGCGCTGGCAAGATGATCATGGACGCATTAGAAGTTCTTGCGAAAGAAGAATCTCTTCCAAAGCTGAAACTTCATGCCCAAACACACGCTGAGCCGTTTTATCATAAGCTTGGATACGAAACAACTTCTGATGTATTTATGGAAGCTGATATCCCGCATGTTGTCATGATAAAAAATCTATAAAGTGAAACTAAAGTGGAAGCGCCTTGTTTGGCGCTTCTTTTTATATTTCTACTTCCTTTCGTAACGTACTTTTCTCTTTACTGCTGAATATATGATGGACCCGAAATCAAACTATTCTTGCGATAACAATACTAATTGCCAAGTTTATTTCATAATCATCAAATGGGAACAGAGTTTTGACATAAGGAGGAAACTCCTTTATGACTTCTAATAAGAAACCTGAACTGACAGGACGTATCGTTGTACCAGGTGACATAGAATACCATGCAGAAAATATTTTCAAATTCCCTCAAAGCATTCCACCCGCCAACTAATAAACAATCTTTTCTTTACACAAGCACTCATTTTCTCTCTTTGTTTTAACTCCGCAGCAGGAAAAGAGGCTGCCTGCTTCTACGCACGGCCAGTCCCTCTCTTCCCTCTAAAAAAAGAGAGTTTTAATAGGTTTCTCAATCTGTATTTCTATCCTCCGCATTCAATCACATTACTGACCTACTTTTTTACATTGCCATTTCCCCTATCTTCCGCTAAAGTTATAAGTTGATGCTACTTATTGAAGGTGAAATTATGACTAAGGAAAATTTTTCGCAAAAATCATTAACCCATTCGAATATACCTCGCGCAATTTATCATATTCCGAAAACATCTACGGACTTAATTCATCAAAATGATGCGGATGTTACTTATTTTCGCGCTCTTGAAAAACAAGGAATATATTTAAATGAAAAGCAATTAGAAGCTGTTCGTCAAACTGAAGGGCCCGTTCTTACATTAGCTGGTGCCGGCAGCGGAAAAACATCTGTCTTAACAACACGCGTTGGCTATTTAGTCAATGTAAAAGGTGTTCACCCGCGCAACATATTGCTGCTTACCTTTACACAAAAAGCAGCGGAAGAAATTCGAAGCCGCGTAGCAACATTACCTGGTATGACACCCGCAGCGAGCCGATATCTTGTTGCTGGAACATTCCATTCTGTATTCTTAAAGTTACTTCGCAGCCAAGGATACAACCAACAAATTTTAGCAAATGAAAAACATAAACAAATTATTATAAAGAAAATTTTAAAAGAACTTCGATTAAAAGATGACTATGACGCGGAAAGTATGCTAGCAATGATTTCACTTGAAAAAAATAAATTAAATAGACCGAAAGATGTACAAGCTAAAACACCTGTGGAACGTGAATTTCAAGAAGTGTATCATCGCTATGAAGACGTAAAACAAAGTCATGGCTATTTAGACTTTGATGATATTTTACTTGAAACGTTCTATTTGCTAGAAAATAATGCCGCTTTATTAACGCAGCTGCAAGGTCGCTTTCAATATATTGAAGTGGATGAATTTCAAGATACATCATACGCTCAGTATGAAATTGTAAAATTATTAGCGGCGCCGCAAAACAACTTATTTATCGCAGGGGACGATGATCAAGCGATTTACGGCTGGCGCGGAGCTAGCCATCAAATTATTCTTTCTTTCCCAAAAGAATTTGATGATACAACCATTATTACTTTAAATACAAACTATCGCTCGAACCCATACATCGTTGGCCTTGGTAATGAAGTCATTAAGCTAAATCAAGAACGCTTTAACAAAGAACTGTACTCCGTTCGCGAAGAAGGCATACAGCCGTTTTATTCAAGACCAGCAACAACATTGGATGAAGCGAATCAAATATTGCAACTAATTCAAGATAAAGTGGCGAGTGGCCAGCGACGCTATACAGACTTTTGCTTATTATACCGGACACATTCTGTAAGCCGTTCCTTACTCGATCAGCTTACGATTCATAAAATACCGTTCGTCAAATACGGAGCAAGCCAATCATTTTATGAGCACTCCCTTATTAAACCGGTATTAGATCAACTACGGTTGGCCTTTGAACCATTTCGGTTAGAATCGCTCGCAAGCATTTTGCCAACGATGTATATCGGACGCGATGAATGTATATCATTTATTGAACGAGAACAATGGAAATACGGTGAAGGACGTTTCCCTTCCCTTTTACATTTTCTTTTACTCAATCCGAATTTAAAGTCGTTCCAAGTAAAGAAAATCAATGATCGTATTGATTTTCTGAAATTTATTAAAGAACTGGAACCGAAAAAAGCATTAAAAGAAATTATTAAAGGAAAAGGACAATACTTAGAATATCTGCAAAGCAATGACCGCTCTTCTTTCACAATGCAAAAAGAAATACAAGAGGAAATGCTTGAAGAGCTCATTGAATCCGCAAATCGTTTTTCCGACATTCCAGCTTATTTAGAATTTGTAAACGTAGCAATACAAAATCAAAAAGAAATGGAAGCATTAAAAACAAGAGTCCAGCAAGATGCTGTCTCGCTTATGTCAATTCATAATGCCAAAGGTCTTGAATTTCCATGCGTTTTCTTACTCGGTGCAAGCGATGGAATATTGCCGCATTCCTCATCATTAAAAGATGCAAACGACCGTGTCACTGATACCTCCGAAGCATTAGAAGAAGAAAGACGCTTAGCATACGTAGCAATTACACGAGCAAAAGAAGAATTATACATTTCTTCTCCGCAGTTTTTTAGAGGAAAAAAACTTGATGTTTCGAGATTTTTATTTTTGACGAGAGATGACCTACAAAAAACAAAATAACATATGACGTAAAGATTTCTAAAATAAAACAAAAAATACCCTGTTTTTTCTTACCCAAAGGATAAAACAGGGTATTTTTTGTTCAAAAGCAGACTCATTATTTACATGTTTCATTATTTATTAATACCTATTTTTCTTTCCACCACAGTTACAACCTTTTTTCTTCACATATCCTTGCTGTTCTAGTTGCTGCCCTTGTTGTTGCTCTTCTTGCTGCCCTTGTTGCTGTTGCTGCATTTGATACCAATATTGAAGATTATTATATGGATTTGGTTGCTGATACTTCGCCATGGCAAACATCTCCTCTATTTTTTAACACTCTCTTTACTATATGAACAACCTTTCTGTTTCGTTCCTTCATTTCTCACTCATTCAGCCATCGAATTACAATCGTTTCAATTATCGCTGCAACCCCAGCAACTGCTAATAATAAAATAATGGGCTCTGCTACTTTCGGAATCCATTCATAACATAAAAGTAATAGAGCGCTCACCCATATCCCTGTACACCAATAACAACTTAACAATTCCCCAAAAAATTTACGTAAACCCGCTTCTTTTATTTTCATATACGTTGAAACCGAACCATCCTCTTCTGTAATCTGTATTTCTTCAATAAAAGGCGCACGTATAAAAGATGTAATTTTATCAAAGACCAAAAGGCGTGTTAAACGAAATACTGCACATGAAAAAATAAAAAACATAAGCCAACTCTCAAAAAACAAGTTCCTCATCTCCTTTTCTTTCCAGCTAAATACAGGCTTATCCTTTTAAAAAAACAACTTGAGAGCAGTAACCGATTTACCTCGCATTCAATATTCTATTAGTGTAATCAAAACTTATGATAAGGAGTGAAAAGAATGGGTAACAATGATGATAAAAAGAGTATGCACATCAATTGCGTATGTGATGTTGTAAACTTCATCAATGAATTACAAGATTGCGCAACAAGCACATGCCCGACAGGATGCGATGTTCCATTCCTTGGTGCACATCAAGGCTCTAGACTCGCTAATACACGCCCATTTATCTTATTTACTAGTGAAGGAGATCCATTCAAAGTATTTATTCCTTCCGCTAATACTACAGATTGTACTACGTTGGTCCTTCGCGTAGAAAGTGTAGACGATTGCTGTGCAGTATTACGTGGATTAGAAGTACAAAACGTACCACCTGATCAAAATCCAATTTGTTTCTTCTTAAATAACCCTAATGCTACACTACAAGCAACAAATTCTGTTGTAACTGTTGATCTAAATTGTTTCTGTGCAATTCAATGCTTACGTGATGTACACGTTGCAGGCGTATAATGTGTAAACAAAAAAACTATTGAGGTGGTAGGAATCCTACCACCTTTTCGACATTATAGTCCCGTCATGCGAATCGATACTACCTCTTCTATGCTTAGAGGAAAATTCCCAATATGGCTTGGTATCACCATTTGCAGCACTCCATTTTCATAAGAAGTAATAACCCCTACATAAGAAGCTTTTTCTGTTTTCACAATACATTTTACATTTGGTATATAATGAGGTTGATTTAACAAGAAATAAATTTTTTCCTCGTTATTCATATCTTTAAACGATTTATTCTGCCATGCGCTACTTGAAGATTCTACAAATGATTCCTTATCTTGCTCTAGACTCTCTTCTTCCGTTGGATCTATTTGCACATTATGTTGATCAGCCACATGCATTTCTTCTACACCCCCTTGAGTTTGTTTTCTCTTTTCCATATCTTCTGTTTCACTTTCCTTTACTTCAGCAGTTCGTTCTATTTGTTTCACAATCACACTTTGCTGCATATGGCGCTGGAGTTTATATAAATCTAAATGATGAATATATAATAACGGTTGATTTTCTATTTTCTTTATTTGTTTCCCCACCATCTCCATCCCCCTTTTTACTAAAATATACGTTATTACAGTTATATTCATACAGAACGGAGAAGTTTCGTTAAAAATCACTTCTTTCTCTATGTATATAAGGCATTTTCCCCATTCCCTTAAAACTAGAAGCTGGTCTATAACCATTCTTCACTTCTCTCCATTAAATAAATTTAGAATGTACGAAGCAATAAAACTATGTTTCCTTGTATTATTTTCTATCTGTGTTTTAGCCCTTGCATGTGACAGGGGAAAGATTCCTTTTCTCTATCAAGAAATCTCCCATTTAGAGAGATAACCCAGTACCAATCTCTCTTATAATTCATAAAATGTATGGAATTGACTATTTTATTAAACAAATAAGGAGGATTCAATTTGGGTAATTCGAATAATAACAAATGCATACCGTTTCAATGTGCATTTCCTATACCAGAACCTGGACCGACTGGACCGACTGGGCCGACTGGACCGACTGGACCTGGACCTATTGGGCCGACCGGGCCAACTGGACCGACTGGGCCGACTGGGCCGACTGGACCGACTGGGCCGACTGGACCGACTGGACCGACTGGACCA
The DNA here is from genome assembly GCF_050473865.1 of Bacillus sp. S10(2024). Taxonomy (NCBI): domain Bacteria; kingdom Bacillati; phylum Bacillota; class Bacilli; order Caryophanales; family Bacillaceae; genus Bacillus; species Bacillus sp. S10(2024). Next base: position 2,264,096 of record NZ_JBFLUR010000002.1, read on the forward strand.
ACTGGACCAACTGGACCGACTGGACCGACTGGACCGACTGGGCCGACTGGGCCAACTGGGCCAACTGGACCGACTGGACCGACTGGACCGACTGGGCCGACTGGACCGACTGGACCAACTGGACCAACTGGGCCAACTGGACCAACTGGACCGACTGGGCCGACTGGACCGACTGGACCAACTGGACCAACTGGGCCAACTGGACCAACTGGGCCGACTGGGCCGACTGGACCGACTGGGCCGACTGGTGAAACTGGGCCAACTGGACCGACTGGGCCAACTGGGCCAACTGGGCCGACTGGGCCAACTGGGCCAACTGGACCGACTGGGCCAACTGGACCGACTGGGCCAACTGGACCGACTGGGCCAACTGGACCGACTGGGCCAACTGGACCGACTGGGCCGACTGGTGAAACTGGGCCAACTGGACCGACTGGGCCAACTGGGCCGACTGGGCCAACTGGGCCGACTGGGCCAACTGGGCCGACTGGGCCAACTGGACCGACTGGGCCAACTGGACCAACTGGACCGACTGGACCGACTGGGCCAACTGGACCGACTGGGCCGACTGGGCCAACTGGGCCGACTGGGCCGACTGGGCCGACTGGGCCGACTGGTGAAACTGGGCCAACTGGACCGACTGGGCCAACTGGACCGACTGGGCCAACTGGGCCAACTGGACCGACTGGGCCAACTGGGCCAACTGGACCGACTGGGCCGACTGGGCCGACTGGACCGACTGGGCCGACTGGGCCGACTGGACCTGCTTCTATCATTCCATTCGCATCAGGTGGTCCCGCTGTGCTGACTACTCTTGCTGGTGGATTGCTAGGTACTGGAAGTCTAATTGGATTTGGATCTTTTGTTCCTGGTGTAGGTATTTTAGGTGCCGATCCAAATACTAGCCTAACTCTACCACTTGTAGGGATAGCCAATGAAGCATTTGTCGTTCCACGTAATGGAACAATCACATCAGTCTATGCACACCTTTCTGCTATAGCAATTGTCAACCTTGGTACTAGTGCAACAGTTCGAGCTCAAGTATATAGAAATACAAACCCTAACGACAACACCTTTGATGCAATCCCTTCTACTCTTGTCACTTTAAATCCAAACATCACAGGACCAATTGGGACTTTCCAAAACCTCTTTAATTCTCTTACTGGATTAACTGCATCTGTAAACGCTGGCGATCGTTTATTAATGGTGTTTACTGTAACTTCAGTCAGTACGTTAGGTCTTGTTACGACTGTGACAGGTTATGCAAGTGCTGGCATTACAATTGACTACTAAAGCTATAACGCCTCAACAACAAAAGCAGGCTGTGGAAAATCCTTCTCCGCAGCCTGCTTTTATTTTTAAACCTTTTCTACCTTTCAATACTAATCATGAGCATTATAATGAGGATGTAACAGGATAAACGCTCATTTCACAATATTAAGGAAGCATGAAATAAATTATATATACACTTTAATTTTCCGACACATAATTCAATGCCATGCAAAAGACAATATGCTTTCTCCCTTTGTTTTAGACCTCCCCTGTAGTTAAATTGTTAACAACCACTGTCTCCACATTGTTTTCCAACAATGTGGAGATAATATGTGAACCAATAAAGCCCGCTCCGCCTGCAACTAAAACTTTCAAATGGTTATCCTCCTTTTAATATTTCATGAATCATCTCTTTTAGTTGTTGAGCCCGTTGGGTAGTTGCATGCTTTTCTTGTACGAGTTCAAATCCATTCTTACTAATTTCTTCTCGTTCTTCGTCATGTGTCAAATAATAATTTGCCTTTTCCATAAAATTATTTTCATCTATTTCAACAAAATGCACCCCTGGCTTTAAACCTAAATCTAAAATCTCATCTGAACTTGGAGCAAGTAATAAAGTGTTACATGCTAATACTTCAAAGTATTTTAAAATTGTATATCCATATATTGAATTGCACGTGAAAAATAATTTCGCTCTATTTATTTCCTTTGCATAACTTTCGCGAACAAATACATTTTGAATTTCTTCATTATCAATATTTCTATAGCCCGGATGTCCATGATATATAAAATTTGCTTCATTTTGATAAGTTTCGAGGATTTTACATCTTAGTGGATAATAATACGGAATGACCGCTCCCATTAATAGCATATCAATATCTTTTTTTTGACCATAGTCCTTAAAGATTTCAGTATTAACATGATGAGGAAACCATTTGATTTTATCAGAAAAATCAGGATAAAACTTATGAAAAGCATCTCTATAACACGTAAATATATTTTCAACGTTTTCATGTTTTATTGCAGCATATGTTTTAGCTGGATTGTGATGTAAATCTTCTATATATATTCCATATGGAATTTTCAAATTACGAAGTCCCGTAATTTTTGGTGCATTCGCCTCTGTGTCAAATAAGTAGATTAATATAAAATCAGGTTTAAAATGAATAGTATTAAGAATATTAGAAATGTCACCATCTTCATTCCAAACAAATAAGTTTGTAATTTTTGAAAGTTCTTCTTGAAGATAAAAAGGTGCCGTATGAATCCACTTACTGTAGTTTCTAATAATTAACAATAGGTTGAACTTTTCCACTCACTCTCTCCACCTTATATCTATTTTTCATGTAGATTGCACTTTCTTCCATTAAAAATTGAGCGTTATACTTCTATTCCCAATGTAGACGATTTGTAATCCAATAAAATACAAGAGGATGCTTTTCTGAAATACTCGTTAGCAATTGTAATGCATTACTTTTTTGATTATTGAACCACATTATTTCAAAGCGCCAATTCACATATTTATATACTCGTATAGTTAACCATTCAGCTAATTGACTTTTATCTAAACCTAGCTCTAATGCATTAACATATAATTCTTCAAGATCTTCAATCGTTCCATAATCACCCTCAGTTGGCATGTTAAAACTTAAACTATTTTTATGGAAACGATACACACCGACATGATCTGCAATAAATCCAATATCACCAATTAACATTAATTTCAAATACAAAAATAGATCTTGGCATTCTGATTTTTCCATAAAGCAGCACATGCGAATAGCGTCTTCTCTTCTAAATACTGATGTTAATGTACTTGTTATATGAGGATAACTACCAGTTTCATAGTTTAAAAAGTAATCACTACCTTTTGTAATCGTAGGTATATCTTGTGTAATTGGTCTGCAGTCTCCTGAATCAACATCAAAAAAATGTAAATTCGCAAAAACAAGTGAGACATTAGGATTTTCTTCAAGCAACGCTACAGCCTTACTAATATAATTATTTTGCGTAAGATAATCATCGTGATTAATACACAATATATATTTACCATCTGCATGTTCATGAAGTAATTTTCGGCCGTTCATCCTCGAACCTAAATTCACTTCATTTCGAATATATCTAACTTTCGGATTCTCGTCATATCGTTTCATCATATCTTGTGTACCATCAATTGAACAATCATCAGCAACAATAATTTCTAAATTGGGATAATCTTGACGTAACACACTATCGACAGTTTCTTTTAAATACTCTTTCATATTGTAAGCTGCAATAATAACATTTACTTTTGGACAAGAATTGGCATAATTTATTACCTTATCTATTTGTTTATTACTATCTAAATTGCTCATAATCACAATCCCTCCCTAAACATTTTTTCTTACTGCCTCCTAATCCTTCTCCCATTCCAATTCAACTAGTTCCGGGATTGTTTTAATTATCATACAAATTTTTTCTACATCTCCAACTTGTAATTCACCGTATAACGGCAACACTAAAACTTTATTTGCTATTTCTTTCGCAATTGGTGTTTTCCCTGAATCATACTGATCTTTATAACAGATAAAATCACTTGTTAATGGCGAAAAATATTTCCTTGTAAATACGTTATACGACATTAAACGTTCATATAATTGATTACGATCTAGTCCATAGATCGCTTCATCAACCTCTATGGAAAAATACGAATAATTATATTGGACATTCTCCATTTCTTCTATAAAACGAATACCTGGAATGCTTTTTAATTGATTACGATACATACTTGTTATTTTTTTTCTTCTATTCATTTCTTCGTTTATATGTCGGAGATTCAAAATACCCATCGCCGCTTGAAATTCGTTCATTTTAGCATTTAAACCGACTAAGCTAACCTCTCCCGAACTTTTATACCCAAAATTTTTATACTGATTTAATGCTTCTGATAATGTTTCATCATGATAAGTAAGTATTCCACCTTCAATAGAATGAAAAACCTTTGTTGCATGCATACTAAACATAGATATATCGCCAAATACGCCAATTCCTTTTCCGTCTACTTTTACACCAAAAGCATGGGCTGCATCATATATAACCTTTAAATTATATTTTTTTGCTATTCTTTCAATTTCATAAACATCGCAAGGAATGCCAAAAACATGTACGGGTATAATTGCCGAAGTATGTTCAGTAATTAACGATTCAATTTTTGAAACATCTAAATTATAATCATGTTTATTTACATCACAAAATACTGGAATTAATCCATTCATGGAAATGGCGTGGGTTGTCGAGGCAAATGTAAAAGGTGTTGTAATCACCTCTCCTGTTAACTGCAAAGATTTAATTGCAACATCGAGCGCCATATGCCCATTTACAAATAGTGTATTCTTTTCAACACCCAAATATTTCCTTACTCCCATTTCGAATTGTTGATGTAGCAGTCCATTGTTTGTTAAATATCGATTTTCCCAAATTTGTTCTATTAAACGAGAAAACTCTTGAAATGGAGGAAGAAAAGGGGAAGTAACATAAATGGGTTTAGAGAACTTTTTAATTTCGATAATACTCAGCCTCCTTTCATAATTTGAACGTTCATTCATAATAGCTCTATGCTACCACTATTATCAATTCTCCCTTCTATACATATGTAATTTCGCTCTAATTCTACTTTAAGTAAAATATTTAGGTTTTCGGAATCATTTCATATACGATCATAAATTACCTTGTAATTATGGCACCCTCTTATCACACAACTACTAGCTCCTAAATACCGTTTTCAAAAAAAGTAATGTTGTTACAATTTATGTGAACTATACATGTTTTGCCACAACAAGGTCATGACTCATATATAGTCACTTACCATATCCCTTAATAAATTATTTTCCCATTTAATTCAAAAAAATTTCTCATAGTGATAATAAACAATTATGACGAAAGCTTTAAAAAATAAAAAAGGAGCTGACTCAAAAGAAATGTAGATATCTTTTGAGTCAGCTCCTTTTTCAGGAAATATTCTGAATTCCCTCTGAACTTATAAATATTTATCTCCCTTTTCTCTAGATTTTATTTTTGTTGCTGGTACGCCAACCGCAAGTGCATAAGAACCGATATCTTTTACAACTGTCGCACCGGCACCAATTACAGTATGCTCGCCTATTGTAATGGAATGAATTACATTTGCTCCTAAAGAAACAACAGAATAATCCCCAATCTTAACGTTCCCTCCCAAAGTAGCACCTGGTGCGATAGTCGCATAATTATCAATTACACAGTCATGATCTATACTAGAATTTGTATTAACAATGCAGTGTGCTCCTATTCGCACGTTACTATTAATTACAGCTCCGCCCGCTACTACCGTTCCTTCACTAATAATTACATCTTCACTAATAATAGCAGATGGATGAATAGCACAAATAAACAGAAACTCTGGAATAATAGCCTTTACTTTCTCCACTATTCCCCTTCTTATCCAATTATCTCCTACAGCTACAATTCCCCCTTGAATATGATCTTTAACAGATAATAGATTGGATTCATCACCTATTACTTCATAACCGTAAACCACTTCATTTTGTGAACGATAGCCATCAACTATTCCATAAATCTCATAATCTCCAGCTCGTCGAATGACATCAATAACAACCTTGGCATGACCTCCTGAGCCAAAAACAACAATTTTTTTCACGTTCTTCACTTCCTCGTATGTCACTAAAGACGATTAACTCATTTCTTATCTGAATTTATATTTATATACAAGAAAATTACTTATAATAATTATTTATGATTTTCGTTTCTTTATTATGAATACTTAACATTGGAAATGAACTGCCCACTATCTTCACATAGATTATGTTTACAGCATATGATAAATCTAACGTACCTCTATTATTCGCTCGAATGCTCTACACTCATATCTACATGTGCTAATACAATCTTTATCAGCACGATAGAGAGGAGAAAAGATAATGGCAAGAGAGATATTAAAAACACTTTCACACAAAAAATCAGAAAAGAAATTATGCCTTTGTATGATTGTAAAAAATGAATCAAAAATTATAGAAAGATGTTTAGATTCCGCGAAATCAATTATTGATTTTGTTTCGATTTGTGATACAGGTTCCACTGATAACACACCTGAAATCATTAAAAATTGGTGCAACGAAAATAATATACTTGGTACTGTGCATCATGAACCTTTTAAAAACTTTGGATATAATCGAACTTTAGCTGTACAGTTAGCCCAAGCAACGTATCCAGAAGCTGATTATTTATTGCTACTTGATGCTGATATGATCTTAGAGGTTCAGTCTGACTTTGATAAGTGTACCTTAAATAAGGATCATTACCTTACTATGCAATATGATAGCAACATTAAATATTGGCTGAGTCGCCTTCTCAAGACATCTTTACCATGGGCATCTGTTGGAGTTACACATGAATATTGGGATATAGACTATTCTAAATTAGGGGCTAATCAAGGGCCTTCCTCTTATACAACCGGAAAGCTCGATAGCTTAATTATCTACGATCAAGCAGACGGCGGCAGTAGAAGTGATAAATTCGAACGGGATAAACGTTTACTTTTAGAAGGGATTAATAATCACACAACACCAATCTATTTAAAAATTAGATACATGTTTTACTTAGCACAAACATTATCTATTCTCAATGAATTAGAGGAAGCTATCATATGGTATAAAAAAAGAGTGGATGCTGGTGGATGGGAAGAAGAAGTATTTTACTCCTTATTCAAAATAGGTCTCTGTTACGAACGCTTAGCTGATCAATGTTCTTTCAAACGCGAACAATTAATCCAAGAATCCATAAAAGAGAATTCAGTTCTTGATCAATCCATAATAACTAACTTCGTTGATCAGGAAGAACAGTTTTTTGCCCTTGCGACTATTTATCTTCAAAATTCTTGGGAATACAGACCTAGCAGGGCTGAGCCTTTATACCACCTTGCAAAACTATATCGATATAAATCTAAAAATAACGTCAGTTTGATGTATGCATTACACGGAAAAGAAATACCTTTTCCGAAAGACGATATTCTATTTGTAGATTATCACGTCTATGATTATCTTTTTGATTATGAAATTTCCATATGCGCTTATTATAATGAAAGTAAACGCAATTTAGGCCGCACTGCTCAGAAATTTCTTGAAGCCAAAATAAAACAATTACCTCCGAATATAGCTTCATATGTAGAACAAAATACAAAGTTTTATGAATAATATATGAAAAATTGAGCGATCAAACACTTCTTAAAATTGAGCGTACATTAGTGCAACATGAATGTTTTTATAAATTCTCCAGCACCCTTATACGGTTCTCCGCTAAATTCATCCCCCCCTTGCTACGCCTACATCAACAGATAAGTCCCCATTTTCAACAAAAAATAGGGACTTATCCATAACAATTTAGCTTGTTATTTCATTAAATGTATTAAGAAACTTAAAAGAGGTGAAAAAATGAATAACCATTTCAATTGCCCTCCGTCATTTCCTGTCGACTTCCCCGCACCGCCTCCCCCAGCATATGGATTTATATTTACTGAAGTAGCACAAACACTTGCTAATGGCACAAATACTATAACTTTCCCTTCAAGCGGTCCACTAAATAACACAGTAAATACAACGAATGGATTATTGATTAACGTACCTGGGGTATATCAAATCGACTATACTGTAACTTTCAATATCCCTTTTTCAGTTATTCCCCCTGACTTAGTCGATTTCACTGGAGTATTAACCTCTACTACCGTTCCTTCTCAAATTCCTGGTTCATTCTCTAGGGTCGCAGACTCAACTGTAGAAGCAATTCCAGGTACTGGAGGCGGTGGATTTACAGGTCGATATGCCGGTATATTAACTGGCTCTGTTCTTTTCAAAGCAACTACTGGTACTATCATTGGCGTTGATGTTATCTGGGACAAACTAGATTTAGATTCTGCACAGGTTCAATTCGCTTCTCTACGAGCGGTACAAGTTGTTTAACTACTTAACTAACTTCTAAATTTCTATTATATGTACTATTCCAAATATAATGGGTTCAGCTATGTCTGTTACAATTCAATATATGATCGGTCTAGGCTTCTTAAGCCTAGATTGCTTCATTAATAGTTTCAAAGGATTTATAGAAAATGTCCTCTCTCCAAGAATTTTCTTATTTAGAGAGACCATTGTCTTATCAACTAATAAAACTGTACATCTTTCATCATGAACCCTAAAACATTATATGAATTAAAAGGAGGAAATATTTATCTATGGCACAAACATGTGATGGAAGCGCATGCTTTATATTCTCTACATTACCCCCAGGAACTGTTGTAACCATTGTAGGTAAATCAGGTCATATGTATGGACCTGCTACTTTTGCATTATTTGACCCACAAGGTTGTGTAGTTACATTACTAGAGGAAGACATGACAACTCCAAGTTCTACTATTATTCTGCAAATCGGCTGTAACGATATTGAAAGTGTCTCGTACAGTCCAGAAATTCCAGGAGGCGGTGGCGATCGGCCAACAGCCTCAACAGTAATTTTTGGAGAACAAGAAGATCGTTTTTAATATAAATTTTCAGTAACAACTGCTCAAGAGATTTTTATGAAGCAAAACTCTAATTGGTGGTGCATGGTGAAATTATTATATATCTCTTCCGGCTACCCAAGAATTTACGAATATTTTGATCAAGGTATAAAAGCTGGGCTAAGTAACAGTGATTATGAATGGCTTCACTTTCATCCATTAGAGAGTATAGAGAAGTTAAAAATGATTGTTACTAATTTTCAGCCCCAACTGGTTTTAACAATATTAGGAGATCACCTCTCCTTATCAGCTATTCAATATTTAAAAGAAAATGATATCAAACTGGCATGCTGGATGACCGAGGATCCTTTTTATATTGATAAAACTATTCAAATGATTCATAGGTTTGATTATATTTTTACCATTGATAATGGTGCTCTCAAGCACTATCAATCTATTCATCCAGATGTCTTCCATTTGCCATTAGGAACAAATGCAACAATCTTTAAGCCCCTTCCTGTTGAAAATATACACAAAAGTGATTTACTTCTTGTAGGATACCCATATCCTACAAGGGTAAATTTTATTCATTTTCTTTTAGAAAATACTAAACATCAAATAACACTCGTCGGAAAAGGTTGGTATAACAGACTACAAAAAAAATGGAGAGACAACCCGAGAGTTATCATTAAAGATACATGGATTGAACCACAAAAGATCTCTTATTATTATAATGGAGCGAAAATTGTATTAAATCCTCATCGAACTCACAATTTTTGGCTTAACCAAAATACGCATGGAGTTATTAGCGAAAGTATAAATAACCGAACATTTGATATTGCATCCTGTGGGGCTTTTCAACTAATAGAAGAAAAGCCCGATCTTCGTTCCTTCTTTACCGAAGAAGAAATGATATCTTATCTAGATTACGAGGATTGCTTACACAAATTAGGTATCTATATGGATGACGAAGAGCAAAGGAAGACCATCGCCCAAAAAGCTCGAAAAATAGTGATAGAGCAACATACATTTGGTCATCGAGTTAAGAACATAATTAAGACTGCTTCAAAAACGGTTTTATAACTTTCCTTCTATATGCATATAGTTATTCAGGCCCATAGCATAACTAATTTATTTAACCTCTAAATCAAAAATCATCGGTTGTATTACCGATGATTTTTCACTTTCTATAAAATAAAAATTCCATCAGTGGGGATTTTCTTCATCACCCACTGATGGTTAGTTAAACCAATCGGACACATGCCCCCACCTATCTTCTTCGCTCTTCTCTGAAGCTTGAGGTGGCGGTCTTACTACCCACGAATAGCGGAATAAAAATCCGGTGGTTGCAAGAAGAAAAGGATATTGTATAACTGTGAAATCAAAATTGAGAGTAAGAGGGGGAATTAACAATTTTATAAAAAGCAAAACTGCCGGTGCTATTTAAGAAATCTGGTAAGATACAAACTAATTGGTTCTCCTTTTTCAAATTTCTCCATCTCAGTTCTTGAAACATATATGCAATCATTTAAAAGATTAAGCTTTTTCAATATTTTTTTATCAATAAGATGAAGCTTACAATTCATTGTAATGGAACATTGTTTATTATATATAAATACCTTATTTTCCGGCAAGCAAGTATTCTGCGATAAAATAGGATAGATCGGCAATCCTTGAGGTATATGATCTAGTAAAGTTGAGTTTATTTTAATAACTTCATAAAAAGAAAATTTGAATTTACGAAAAGCTAAAACATTCATTATCGGTCGTTTTTTATTATTTTCGAGGTAGAAAAATTTATTTTGTTCACTTTGAATAATACGTAAATTTGGAATAATAGTTGGCTTATCAATAGGTGGACCTTCTACGTATCCATATAAAAAAGAATCAGGTATCATAACTATCTTCTTTAAGTTATACTTAAAATACGTAAACATCTCATTTGTAATGAGCCTTCTTTGCTGCTGATCAATCAGAAAAACCTGTGGATTCTCCCCTTTTATCAAAGTCCCATTCGGAATTTTTATAGGTAAATTATTATATAGATTTTGAATAGAGTAAGGTGTTTTGTATGTTATATCAAGCACTATATCGATAGGATGGAATGGCTGAAAAGTGTTTAATTTCTCCCAGAAATCCGCATCTCCATTATACCAATGAACAGGACTTTCATCCCAATATTCCCCATACTTCTCCCGAACTTTCTCTAAAATTGCACGTGTATGCATAACTGAACAGTGATCAACAACGTTAGCTGCTTGATATAGTACATGCTGAGCTCTGCTTACTCTTTCGGAAAGGAGCTTCAATTGGTTGTTTACAAATTTCACTTGTTGCGAAGAATAAATAATATCTATCTTGGCATTTATATTAAAAAAAGATACCATTTCTTCTAACCTCTTCGGAACATAGACGGTGTCGTCTGTTAAATAAGAAATGTACGTTCCTTTTGTTAACGGAATAGCTTTATTGATAAGTACGGCATACCTCGTCTTTTTATAACGTTCCTCGTCCTCTATGAAGCTATTTATATAAGTGATTCTTGGGTCATCTAAATATTGTTTAATAACATTTACTGTTTCTTCATTCGAATGATCATCCATTATAAAAAGTTCCCATTCATCTAAAGTTTGTCTTAACACACTTTCAATCGCTTTCCCCACTAATGCAGGTTTATTATAACTAGTAAGAATAATTGACACTTTTGGATTCAAAAATCATCCCCCCTCTACAGTCAATCGTTTTACTCATAAAGTATTCATGTGTTCACTCAATCAAAAATATTCTTAATTAAATAGAACTGACAGATACTTTATACTGCTTGTCACCTTTTAACTGCCATACTATTTGTTATTTTCTAGTATACTAAATACCTTTATAAATTCCACAGCCTTTCTAATGTTTCAACGTAAGAATAAAACCTTTTCAGCAATAGCTATGTAGAATTTCAAGAAGGCAGAACTAAAAAATAAAGTTTAAGGATGTCTGCTCACCATTTTCAAGTATTGATATAATTTATACAAAGTTAGTATCGAAATAAATTTTCGGAAAATTCTAAATTGAATTCAATTCCTTCATAACTTAATAAAAAATACTAAGTCCTTTCCTACAAATCTAGCTTACAAATGTATAAGTTCACAAAAACAGTGTCAATTCACTAAAAATAACATATAAAGATAATGACTGTTTTATATAATGGAATTGATAAAACATTGGGATATATATAGTTACGGTTTTTTCATCTATGCATTCTATAACGAAAGTAAAGGTACGATAAAGTATTAAGGCACTAATCTAAGCTACTCTCCTTTAAGTGATTTAACCAAGATGTTATTGTTCTATCTTTTACATGTTCAATATCCCTCAGTTAAAACAATTTATGAATAGGTGAATCATATGACCATTCACGGTATAATTACACTCCTCATTATTTTTATTACATTTATAGTTTTAATGTGCGAAAAGTTTCCAGCTGATATCGTTATGTTCAGCGGACTAGTTTCTTTAATGATGTTTGGAGTCCTAGCTCCCTCTGAGGCTTTAGATGGGTTCTCAAATGAAGGAACATTAACAATTGGAGCCTTATTAATTATAGCTTCTGCCGTTAATAAGAACGATTTCATCAAACAAATTCCACGGTTAATAATCGGTCATGAGAGAAGTCATAAAAAAGCAATTCTTAAGTTGATGATACCTGTAGCTAGTCTCTCCGCATTTATTAACAATACACCAATTATAGTAATTCTTACACCAATAATAAAAAATTGGGCGCAAAAAATCGGCCTAGCTCCGTCAAAACTGTTAATTCCCTTAGCATATGCAGCTAGTATGGGGGGGATGTGTACATTGCTCGGCACATCTACAAATATTGTTGTAAACTCCTTACTAAAAAAACAAGGTAATCATGGACTTTCTATGTTCGAATTAGGAATCATCGGCATCCCATGTACTGTAATCGGCATTCTATTTATGGTGTTTATAGGAAGCAAACTCCTTCCTGAATACAAAAAAGGAAGCAAAATAGATGAAGAGAATAAAAATGCATTTTTAGGAGAAGTTCAAGTTGAATCAAGTTGCCCACTTATAGGAAAAACAATTAAGCAAGCGAACTTACGTAACCTTGCAGGCTTATATTTAATTGGAGTTATGAGAGACGAAAACATAATAATCCCAATTTCCGGAGATTATATACTAAATCAAAATGACTGTTTGTTATTTACAGGAGACATTTCTACCATTTCAAACTTGGAAAAAGTTGAGGGTTTTACATTACACCTCAGTTCTAGATTAAGTCTCGAAAACTCCTCCAATAATGACATCACTCTTTCAGAAATAGTAATATCCAAACAATCTTGTTTATCCAATCGAACCGTTAAAGAAATTCAGTTTCGCTCAAAATACAACGCTGTTGTAATTGCTGTTTTTCGGAACGGTAAAAGAATCCTCTCAAAAATAGGGTCTATTCGGTTAAAAACGGGAGATATTTTATATATTTTATCCGAAAACAAATTTTTTATAGAGAATCAATACTCTAATGATTTTTACTTTCTTTCCCACGAAACTGGTTCCCCTAAAAATCCTTCTAGAAATCAAAAGATGACCTCCTTTATTCCTCTTTTTATCTTCCTTCTCATGATATTATGTGCAGGAATAGGGATTCTACCGATTTTAACTGCTTCTTTTTTAAGTGTTATCTTATTATTCATTACAAAGTCCATTTCAGTACAGGAAGCAAGAAAATATGTAGATTTACGCTTACTTATCATGATTGGATCATCTCTTGGAATGGCAAGCGCCTTGGAGAAAACAGGAATCGCAAATTACTTCGCTAACACACTCGTAGGCGAAACCGCAACATTTAGTCCAACAGCATTACTTGCTATCATTTATTTACTCACATGGATTAGTACGGAATTTTTATCAAACACGGCGGCAGCTGCCTTCATTTTCCCTATTGCTTATTCCGTTGCTAAACAACTGTCTTTAAGTCCCGAACCTTTTATTATAGCTATTACAATCGCTGCCTCTGCTAGTTTCGCTACACCTACAGGATATCAAGCAAATTTAATTGTTTATCAAGCAGGTGGCTATAAATTCATAGATTTTCTTAAAATAGGTCTCCCGCTTGGTTTCCTTTTCATGATTATTTCTGTCCTACTCATCCCATACTTTTGGCCGTTTTATATGTAAATAAAACAAACACAAACTAACTTTGTATTGTCAAAAACGTTCTTGATTACTAAATCATTTTTTACTTCATATGAAAGGAGAAATTTTTTTGGAAAAACAAACAAATTTATATTATCATCACTTTTCAATTACAAAAAAGGATCGACAAAATTTGCATAAACATAAAAGCTGCATTGTTTGGTTTACAGGTTTATCAGGATCTGGAAAATCCACAATTGCCAATATCGTTGAAAGTAAGCTGCATCAATTAGGAATTTCCACTTATATTCTTGATGGAGATAATCTCCGAAAAGGATTAAACCAAGATCTTAGTTTTTCAGTAGCAGATCGCAAAGAGAATATCCGCCGCGTAGGTGAGGTATCAAAATTGTTTGTAGACTGTGGCATTATCGTGTTGGCAACATTTATTTCACCGTACCGCAACGATCGTGAAGCGGTTAGAAATAATGTACATCCTGACGAGTTTATTGAAGTTTATATCGACTGCTCTCTAGAAAATTGCGAAAACAGAGATCCAAAAGGCTTATATAAAAAAGCTAGAAGTGGAGAAATTATCGAATTTACCGGAATTTCCTCCCCTTATGAAAAACCACTTAATCCAGAAATTACTCTTGATTCTAATCGTTGTTCAGCTGAAGCATGCGCGATACAAGTCGTAGATTTTCTCAAAAAACATCACTACTTATCAATTTAAGGAGGATTATGATGGACTGTCCAATAGATACAATTTTTCCTCATGGGGGTATACTAATTAACCGTGAATTACAAGGAGCGGAGCGTGAAGAATATTTAAATAAAGTAAACGAACTCCCCTCTTTAACGATCTCTGCTTGGAGTATTTCTGACATTGAACTAATCGCAAACGGCGGCTTTAGTCCGCTCATCGGTTTTATGGATAGAAATGATTATGAAAGCGTCTTAATGACTATGCATTTAAAAAATGGACTGCCATGGACAATTCCTATCACTTTACCTATCACACAAGATGAAGCAAAAGATTTGCGTATTGGAACTGAAGTGATTCTTTACGGAGAAGATCAGATTCCTTATGCATTTATGCAAATAACAGATATGTTTCATTATGATAAACAAAAAGAAGCACAGCTCGTATTTGGTACAACAGAAGTTGCTCATCCAGGTGTAAAAAAATTATATGAACAAGGTGATATATATATAGCTGGACCTATTTCTTTGTTAAATAAACCTTCACACAAAAATTTCCAAGATTTTTATATGGATCCAAAAGAAACAAGAAATATGTTTTATGATTTAGGTTGGAAAACTATCGTTGGGTTTCAAACACGAAATCCTGTGCATCGTGCACATGAATATCTACAAAAAACAGCACTTGAAATCGTTGACGGGTTATTATTGAATCCACTTGTCGGAGAAACAAAAAAAGATGACATCCCTGCAGATATTCGAATGGAGAGCTATAAAGTATTACTGAAGAACTATTATCCAACTAACCGCACCCGCCTCGTTATCTACCCTGCCGCTATGCGTTACGCAGGTCCTCGGGAAGCCGTTATGCATGCGCTTGTAAGAAAAAATTACGGTTGTACACACTTCATTGTTGGCCGCGATCATGCAGGTGTAGGAAATTATTACGGAACGTACGACGCCCAAAGAATCTTTCGTAATTTTGATCTCACTGCAATTGGAATTCAACCACTATTTTTCGAACACAGTTTTTATTGTAAAAAGTGTATGAGCATGGCTTCTGTCAAAACATGCCCACATTCTAATACTGATCGTGTTATTTTAAGTGGTACCCAAGTTAGAGAAATACTTCGTAACGGACAAACTTTGCCGTCTGAGTTTACTCGTCCTGAAGTGGCGGAGGTGCTGATGAAAGGAATGAAGCGAAGCAATGCAAAAGACTGAAGAAACGCCATTAAAAAAAGGCATTAATTTAGTAGGATACGCACGTGCTGAATTTGGACTAGGAGAATCTTGTCGCCTCGCAGCAAAGTCCATCCAAAGTGCCAACATTCCATTTGGTATTATTAATTATTCGCTTCCACATGTAAAATCATTAGATTTCTCTTGGAAACATAAAGAAATAACCGCTCCTACCCACGATGTGAATATTTTTCATATGAATCCAGATATATTTCCAACCGCTCATAAACAGCTTGGGCATCAATTTTTTAATGGTCGCTACAATATTGGTTATTGGCATTGGGAGCTTCCAGAGCTTCCCAGGGAATGGTATACCAGCTTCAAACTTGTCGATGAAGTATGGGTTCCCTCATCTTTTGTACTAGAAGCTGTATCTAAAAAAACAAACCTTCCTGTAATTCGTATCCCGCATTGCATCCAAGTAGAATTCCCTGAAGGTATAAGTCGTGAATACTTTAATTTACCAACAGATCGCTTTTTATTTCTTTCCATGTATGATCCTAGAAGTATACAACAACGCAAAAATCCAGTTGCATCTATTCAAGCATTTCAAAAAGCGTTTTCTAAGGATGATCCTTCCGTTGGGCTTGTTTTAAAAATCAATAATTCAAATAATAATCTTGCAGAAGTGAAACAGATTCAGCATCTAATTCAAGATAATCGTAATATTTATCTTATTAATCAATCATTAACTCGAGGAGAAGTAAATGCCTTAATTCAATCAGTTGACTGTGTTGTCTCTTTACACCGTTCTGAAGGATTTGGACTGGTACTAGCAGAAGCAATGTATTTAGGAAAACCAGTAATTGGTACAAATTGGTCTGGTAATACTGATTTTATGAACGCAGATAATTCTTATCCTGTCAATTATGCCCTCGTCCCAATAAAACGAAATTACGGTCCTTACAAACATTATCAAATATGGGCTAAGCCAGATATTGAGCATGCAGCTTATTTGATGCGCCAACTTATCTCCAATCAAACACAGTGTAATCTTATCGCAAGGAAAGGACAAGAGACCATAATAACCTATTTTTCACCAAATGTGATTGGAAACATGATTGAAAAACGATTGACAGAATTAAGATTTATTTAGGTTCATCACCGTAATATGGGGTTGATTTTTTGAAAGTGAAACATTTTCAATACACGGAACGGAGAGTGGCGACTCCTGCGGGAATAGCGAGGAAAGTGAGACCCCGCAGGCTTGCCGAGGAGGCTCGCTCTCGCCCGCGGAAAGCGTCCACTCGGAGTGGAGTGTACATCTATCTATATGTCACCCCCGTCTTTTGGTGATGAACCTTTATTTAATGTATAAATCATCTATTCATTATTCTAGAGAGACGAAACAATAATTGTAAAATTGTTTCGCCTCTCTATTTTACTGAGTTCTTCCATACTGCCTATCTTATTCATGTAATGATGAAAATAAACGGTGTTTCAGTAGCAGTCAAGGTATATGAAACATATGATTAAAGGAGATAAAGGTTTTGATTATATACAGCATGGGGTGAAAATATGAAACAAGCATTCATTACTGGAATTACAGGCCAGGACGGTTCTTATTTAGCAGAATTATTGTTAAATAAAGGCTATAAAGTTTATGGATTAAAAAGACGAACTGCAACAGAAAACGATGAAAACATTAAACATCTAAAAGACGAGATTGAATTTCTTTCAGGAGATTTACGTGATTTAGCTTCCTTAATTCAAGCTGTTAAAGTTTCCAATCCAGATGAAGTATATAATTTGGCCGCCCAATCTTTTGTCGCAACCTCTTGGCTTCAACCTATTTATACAGGGGAAATAACTGCTCTTGGAGTTACAAATATGCTTGAAGCGATTCGGCTTACCAAACCAGATGCTAAATTTTATCAAGCATCTAGTAGCGAAATGTTCGGAAAGGTAGTGGAAACTCCCCAGAAAGAAACAACTCCATTTTATCCAAGAAGCCCTTATGGAGTGGCTAAAGTATACGGACATTGGATTACTGTGAACTATCGAGAAAGCTATGATAGTTTTGCATGTTCAGGAATTTTATTTAATCATGAATCTCCTCGCCGCGGTTTAGAGTTCGTTACAAGAAAAGTAACAGATGGAGTTGCTAAAATTAAATTGGGACTGCAAGATAAACTCCATTTAGGCAACTTAGATGCGAAGCGGGATTGGGGCTATGCAGGAGATTACGTTAAGGCGATGTGGCTCATGCTTCAACAAGATCATGCAGATGACTATGTTATCGCTACTGGGGAAACTCATACTGTCCAAGAATTAGTTGAGACTGCCTTTAATTACGTCGGATTAAACTGGGAAGATCATGTCATTCAAGATCCAAAATTTATGAGACCCGCTGAAGTAGATCTTCTATTAGGAAATCCAGCAAAGGCGAAAAAAGCATTAGGCTGGAAACCAGAAGTGAATTTTAAAGAACTAATTACAATGATGGTCGATAGCGATTTAGAACGACAACAACAGCAAAGAAAAGGATTATGAGCTTTGATTTTATAACTTTTTTATATTGCCTATCCCTCTTGACTTGTACTTTAACTTTAACTTTATTTTTATGTAGGGAGGACATTTTGATGACAAAATTTTATCCTATCGCTAGTCCTATATTAAATGGAAATGAAAAACAATATGTCATAGACTGCCTCGATTCTAATTGGATATCTTCAAACGGGTCCTATATTCAAAAGTTTGAAGAACAATTTGCACAGTATTGCAGTGTGAAACATGCTATTTCTTGTAGTAACGGAACAACAGCTTTACATCTTGCTCTTTTAGCATATGGCATTAAAGAAGGTGATGAAGTCATTATTCCGACTTTTACATTCGTTGCAACAGCAAATGCAGTTGTCTATTGTGGAGGAACTCCTATATTTATTGATTCTGATTCAACAACATGGAATATTGACCCTGCGAAAATAGAAGAAAAAATCACACCGCATACAAAAGGAATTATTCCTGTTCACATCTATGGTCATCCAGCTGATATGGACCCTATTAAAGAATTGGCAAGAAAATATAATTTATTTGTTATAGAAGATGCTGCTCAGGCTATAGGAGCGCAATACAAAGGAAAAATGACAGGAGCAATTGGTGATTGTGCTACTTTTAGTTTGTTTGGCAATAAAATTATTACAACAGGTGAAGGTGGAATGATTACTACTAATGATGACCACATAGCTGAAAAGATTCGAATTCTAAAGTCACAAGGAATAGACTTAAAACGTAAATATTGGTTTCCAGTTATAGGATATAACTATCGTATGACCAACATTCAGGCAGCAATTGGCTGCGCACAACTCGAGAACATTGACTGGCATATTCAACAACGAATTAGAATCGCCAATCAATATATACAAAATCTAAAAGATGATCAACGTCTCATATTACCTATCGAAAAAGAATGGGCTAAAAATGTATACTGGATGTTCAGCATACTATGTAGAGATTTTACTGAAAACGAACGGAATTTGTTAATGGATCGCTTAAAAGATAAAGGAATCGAAACTAGACCTTTTTTCTATCCTATGCATACATTGCCTCCTTATCAAAATTTACAGGAAACATCAGAATTCCCTATAATAAATCGTATTTCTGCTCAGGGTATTAATGTTCCAAGTTACGGAAACCTGACAAATGATGACATTCGATATATTAGCTTAAAAATAAAAGAAGCATTAAGCGAGGTAAGATTGAAAAAATGATATATGCCCCTCTCTTAAACTTATAATGAGCCTTTGCTTAAAAACAACATATCCCATTAATAGCTATAGAAATACCTCCTTGCTACAGCTATCTTTCATCTAAATACACCACGATGAAAAGAGATGTGAACGATGGACATAGTAAGATTAAGAAATAGAAACAATGATTTCAACAACATACTTAATCAAACGAACAGTAAAAATATTATTGAATTATTGCGACAAATATGGACCCTTAATCATGAAGATTTTGTATGGGAATTATATAGACAAATACTACATCGTGAACCTGACGAAAAAGGTTTCTTTCATTTTTACACTACACTTGCGAAAGGTGTAGCCAAAAAACAAATTTTAGTCGCAATCCTGACAAGCAGAGAGGCGATAGGTTTATACAGTCAAAAAGCCCCTCCCTCTCCTCCTCCTAATGCTTCCAAAACGATAAGTAGCTTCATTCATTCATTCTTCCTATCAAATGCATTACACTTTATCCATGCTTTATACAATGAATTTTTAGCTCGTAATCCAATAAAAACAGAAGTCCAACAGTTATCAGTTTGCTTAAAAACAAAACAATCAAGAATAGAGATAATAAAAAAAATACTAACAACAAATGAATTTCAAAAAGTATTAACCGACGCTAATTCTATCAGTAACTTGCATATAAAAAATAGAAAACAAAATCAAAACAAAAGTATAAAAAACATTGGAATTTTCCTAGGATTGGCTTATCCCGCCAATTTAGACGGAGAAGGAATTGGTCGATTTAGTACAAGATTAGCAGAGGGATTATTTAAGTATGATCCAACCATAAAAATTTATGTTGTAACAAATAAAATAAATCTTAGTAGTCTTCGTAATCTATTTTCACAACTCGTGCTTTTATACCCTGAGCGACTTATCTTTTATGCATCTGACAGTATGGAATTCATTAATACCGAATTGCCAGTAGATGTATGGATTGTGCCATATGTCGGCTTAGAATTAGCTATGTATTTAGATAAACCTATTATTCTTTGTTTACACGACTTAGTTCACTTACACTTTCAAGAATTATATTATCAAGGAAATACGGATGAGTTTTGTTACCGTCTGGATCGTTTTATCCACAGATTAATCGATAAAGCTTCTGTCATCGTATTCTCTTCTAACTTTACAAGAAACCATGAAGGGTTACAATTTTTAAAGCTACCTATCGAAAAAACTCACGTTGTTAGATTGGCACCTCCTGTAGAAGAATACACTGCGTACCATATATACGATGAAAGCTCATTTAGAAATAAATACAAATTATATGGCGATTACATTGTTTATCCATCGGTTATTCGTCCGCATAAAAATCATTCTCTTCTTATTGAGGCATTTATAAAATTCAAGCAATCCCTTGAGAAACCACCTTCTAATTTAAAATTAGTGTTTACAGACCACTACCGTAATAGACCCATTCATCTTCCAGATGTTTATCTGCATTGTACTAATGAACAAATAAAAAACAGTATTGTCTTTCTTAATAGGGTTCCGTCAGACACTATGCCTTCCTTATACGAATATGCTTTAGGGACAATCGTTCCCACACTTTTTGAAGGAAGTTGCCCTTTCCCTATCCTCGAATCACTTATACTTGATACCCCGATTGCTGCTAGCCAAATAGAAGTTACAAGTGAAGTAGTTACAAATATGCCTGCTTTTTTCTCATTTAATCCATACTCAGTTGAAGAAATATCAAAAGCAATATATGAGTTAAGCAAAAACGGAAAACAAATGTTAAACCAGCAAAAATCTGCTATCAGCACTGCTTTAAATCGAAGGTGGGCCGATGTCGCAAAGGAATATTATGACATTATTAATAAAACTATTTGTATATAACCTTTTGTTTTTATATTTGAAATGTATGTAAGGATACTTTACTGAGTCAAATATCCTTACATATCATCCTATGCTGCTTTAAGCTCTCAAATTATATGACATATTCTTATCTTTTTATCCGACATTAGCTTTTTTATAGGTAAACCATTCATATCTTTACCACTCATTATTGTAAACTTTTAGAGTAAATCTCTCACTAACTAAATTTTTACCTTATGGTCTTTTTTATTATAAAAAACACCTCCTTCTGTGTATTAATAATCTAGTCTTTCATCAAATTCCTACACAGAAAGAAGCATATCTATATAAATCCAATTTAATTTTCCAACACATAAATTGCGGCTATAGAAATAAAAGACGGCTGCGCTTACTTTCTCTCTTTGTTTCGTTTTGCATATGGCAAAAAAATGCCCTGACCGCTTCTATGCATGGCCAGATGCTCTCACCCATCGAAAAAGAATGGTTTTATTTCGGTTTTCAACTTGAATTTATATATTTTTATAGCCTATGTTTCCTTTTAAACAAACGCAATTCTTTAATTGAGTTTGTATCTAGGGAAGCAATCTTATTTTCTAATTTTTTTCTAGCATAATCATATAATTGTACATCTACCTCGTTTTTTTCCAGTATCTTATCAATCACTTTCTGCGGAATTTCTTCTTTTAAAGGTCTTTCTGTATTAACATTTAACTTTTTATAATTAATATTCCTCCATCCGAATTCTTTTTTCATAATATACAAAGATTCAGAAAACAATTCAGTAATCCCTACCACAGAAAAATATTTTTCAATATGCTCTTTCGCCATCTGCAAATCAGCAACATCATTACCTGTAATACAGCGAGTTTGCAGATTGACTGTAGAATAGTTAAATTTTGGGTTGCTTACATACTCATCAATCGTCTCTTCAAAAAACAATTCTTTGTACTGGTTTGAATTCTTATGAGCAAAATAAAACCATGAGATTACTTGTTCAACCGGATGTCTCAACATTGTAATATAGGTAAAGGGCCTAGAAAGGTAACGATGAATGCCAAACAAAAAATGGCCACATAAAGTGTCAGCAGTTGTTAATTGCTCTTTATAAGAAAGTACCCCTTGAGGAAGTATTCCCTGTATATTCACATCATAATGTATATTATTTGGATATTGTCTACAAATCAAATCTGTCAATGTAGTTCCCCCAGCTTTAGGGATATGAAGAAATAATAATAAAGGACTTCTTTTCTTGCTAGACTGTCCTTCATTCATCTAAAAGTCATCTCCTTACGCTTAATTTTTTTCAGTATATGCCTCATAACTTTCTATAAGTACTATCTAAAAAGTGAAATTTGTACATTCAAAAAAAAAGCATAATAATGCTGTAGAAGAATATAATAAAACGTCAAGTATAACTATCAAACAAAAAAATCGCACTATGCATTCTAGTAATTAAGCAAATATTGACGGTAATAAAAAACATATAATTAGACAATATGTCTTTTATATTCCTTAGCTTAATTATTATAAATTGCTATATCTTACAAAGATCTTGATAATTCCAGTCACCAGATATTCACAATTACAAATACACTGTACCTATAAATCAAATAATTATTACCTAACTATTAGACTGTATTTATCCCGGTGATCAATAATAACTATATACATTTAAAATAATAATTGTAGTTTACTAATCTTTTATTCCTATTTATTGATAATATAAGACAAGATATCTTTTCTACCTACAAGAAATACGCATTGTAAATTTCTACTAAAAATGAGAACTCTTTCAAAGAATAAAAAATTATTCTTTATATATCACTCAATTTTCAAGCCATAAAGGAGTGACTACGATGAATAATCCTACTTCACCTTCAGATACAATCATTAATATTTTACGAAAAGCAGTTAGATTATCAGAAGAAGCGTTTATTCATGAACTTTTTAGGCAAATTTTATACAGGAAGCCCCAGCATGAGGAGCTAAATTACTATAGAAAAAAACTAACCCACACACAAAGAAGAGAAATCATCAAAGAAATCATGCTAACTAAAGAAGCACTTAATCTATATACACAACACACCCAATCAGAAAAAACAGAGACAACGAAACCAGGGTTAATTTCCGATTTAATTTATAGGTTTTACAATTTGGATGATATGGAATTTACCTATTCACTATACCAACAATTCCTAAATCGATCTCCAGATTTAAAGGAAATTCAAATTCATGTGAATAACTTAGTTTCTGGCGTTCAAAGAAAAAATTTAATGGTAAACTTTCTATTATCTAAAGAATGCCGTCTGCTTTTAGAATCTGATATTGTAACGTCCAACACTTTAATATCCCCAAACACTGAACAACCTTCCCAAGTCCCTTCTGTAAAAATTGGTTTTTTTCTTGGATATTCAGTGAAAGTAGGTAAACATTTTGATGGAGAAGGTATCGGACGATTTATTATCCGATTAACAGAAGGTTTACTTTGTCATGATGAAAATGTAACTATAACTGTTGTAACTACTAAACAAAACTATATAGATATTAACAATGGATTCAAAAAGACCTTTTTATCTTTTCCTAACAGATTATCCATCCAAAAGTTCGAAACTGTAGACTGGGTAAATGAAAATATTGATGTGGATATTTGGATCGTTCCTTATATAGGTATGGATTTGGCGCTAAATTTAAACAAACCCTTTATCGCTTGTTTACACGATTTAGTTTATATGCATTTTAAGGATATATATACAAGGCAGCCAGACTTCTACGATAAATTTACAGATAACGCTAAAAAGGTGGCTAAAAAAGCTAAAAAAGTTGTTTTTAATTCTATCTTTACGAGAAATCATGAAGGATTGAAGTTCTTGAAATTACCTAAGGAAAAAACTCATGTCATTAGATTGGCACCTCCAGTTGAGGAATATGATGTCATAGATTCATATAATGAAGTTTTATTTAGGGATAAATATAATTTATATAACAACTATATTGTTTACCCTTCCGTTATTCGTCTACATAAAAATCATGATCGACTTATTGAAGCCTTTTTGAACTTCCGACAAATCACTG
The DNA here is from genome assembly GCF_050473865.1 of Bacillus sp. S10(2024). Classification (NCBI taxonomy): domain Bacteria; kingdom Bacillati; phylum Bacillota; class Bacilli; order Caryophanales; family Bacillaceae; genus Bacillus; species Bacillus sp. S10(2024). Next base: position 2,288,609 of record NZ_JBFLUR010000002.1, read on the forward strand.
AAAGTTCTTCATCCAACCTTAGTCTAGTTCTGACTGATCACTTTCGCTATGGTCCTAAAGAGAAAGAAATTATAACACTACTTAACAATTCTAATAACGTAAATATACGAGATAGTGTCATTTTTTTAGGCAGGATTGAACCAAATGATATTCCACTTCTATATAAATATGCGATAGGAACCATTGTTCCAACACTTTTTGAAGGGAGTTGTCCTTTTCAGCTATTAGAGTCTTTAATTATGGATACTCCTGTAGCAGTGAGCAGGATTGAAGTTGTTGAAGAGGTTATAACAGATATCGAAAAATTTATAACATTTAACCCCTACTCTACAGATGAAATTATGCTCGCAATTCAGAAACTATGGCGACACGATAACAATTTGCTAGAACAACAAAAAAGTGCAATTCAACACATACTTAAGAGAAATTGGAGCGATATTGCACAAGAATATTATACGCTAATGACCGAATTAATTATCAATTAAAAACCAAAATAAGAAAACCAAAATAGTCACTTTATATTGAAACACGAAAATATTCCTGTGAAGTTAGATTTCCTTTTCAGCAGTAAATTAATTTTTAAACAGAGTAGTCGAAATATAAAAAATATTACGATAAAAACTCCTTTAAGGTGGTGCTTATTTATATGCTTTCCCCAAGAGTGTATTGGTTGTGTACTCATCAAACTTTGAGATACGAAGAAGTTCCATTGTTAATTGAGGCAGGAGCAGAGGTAATCCCATGCTTAGGAGACCCCTTTTGGTTGAAGTATGATAGTAATTATGACAATGAAAGTGACAGATTGTATCCTCATTGGCGAAAATCTTGTACCTTACCTACCAATATCGTTGAAAAAATTAGAAGAATTAACATACTTGAAAAAAAAGGGAAATTAAATCCAGATGAAGCTAAACTTATTAATCAATGGCTCGATATAATATTTATTTCTAACTATCCAGATATTTTAGCAAACATCACAAAATGGTATCAAGGATATATCATATTTAGGGTATTTGGTCACGGTGATTATACTACCTATACAAACGAAATGGCTAGATTAAACATTAATATAGATAAGATAGTAGAAACAGATAAATATGTATGGTGCCCAATACTAAAGAGCTTGGACGTTCCTGAAGATCCTAGAATTACTAAAAATAAGTTTTATCTAAATGCATTTGTTTCCAACAAAAGGTTAGGGTTCAAATGGAAAGGAAGAAACTCTAAAAACTTTATTAGTACTACAATCTCATATTTGGACGGTAATCCAGCAGCTAATAAGATATTCAAAGATTTTAACGAAAAATTTTCAAATATCCCTTTTATTGTATTAGGAAAAAACTCAAAGAATATAGTCAAAGATATTTCGGAGAAAGTAGTTGGACATACAGAAGACAATCTTTTTTATTCAAAGATTGCTGAAAGTAGAATGTTTGTTTACTTTGGTCTCGGTTCTAACTATCATGTGCACTACACTCCTATTGAAGCTTTAAGTATGGGAGTTCCCACAGTATTTTTAGAAAAATCAGGTCTTGCCCAAGAGGCAAGGGACAATGGCATAAGCAATTCCGCCCTTAAAACAATAGGTATGTGTTCTGACACAGAAGAGATGAAAGAATTTGTTCTTAAAACAATGAATAACTTTACCGAATTAGAAAAACTTGCTCATAATCAATCTAATATATTAGGAAATATATTCAAAAGAGAAGCAGCTTTAGTAAGAGCCAAAAACTTCTTAAAAAATATTCAACCATACATTGTAGCTCACAGGAAACAACAGTACAATCATGAAATTTCTTTAAACCTTACTCAGGAGGATTGTTTTCGCGACAACTCCATTCAAACGGACTTACCTATAGCTTTAGGACAGCGAATTATCTTCAGCACAGAAAAAATCAATTCGTTTACAGGAAAATTAGTATACGACCACACAAGACAATTTATAACTCGTAGAGTGGAACAAGGAATCGACTCTCCTGGAATGTTTATTGGGCAATATATTGGAAAAATGCATCCAGGCGAATATCTATTCTCTTTTGAACTGAATTCCTCTACAAATTACAATTCACCTATTGGCACTTTTGCAATAGGAGTATGGAGTCCACAGTTTAATATATTAACTTCACAGGATATTTCTAAAGTAAAGGCCGGAAAAAATTTCATAAACTTAACCTTACAAATCTCCCCAGAAAATGCAGATCTCCTAAAAGAAATACGTTTATTATGGAATGGAACTCATACCTGTGAAATACCGAACCTTATTGTTGAAAAATTAACCTAATTTAACCACAACTTAAAATTTCAGCTTGAATAATTCAAATAAATTCTCTGTAAGAATAAATAACAATATAATAAAAGTTGAATAAAACTAACAATAGAACGAAAACGTTATACATGTACTTTGTTGAATAGACATAGATAAAGTACAACTTCCATCAATGGGGGGATCCCCCATTGATGATTCGTTAAACTAACCGCGAACATGCCAGCAGTTATTCCCATCCTATCTTTTTTCCTTCTTAAGATGGAAGATAATCGCTCAAAAGTATCGGGATAATATGACTATTTTATGGACAAATTATCACCTATTAACTACAAGCAACATATAATTTTATTAAGTTAAATTTTTATATTTTGTAAACTTAAACAGTAAGTACAGGGAATATAAAGCTCAATTTTTCAAAACAACGTTTAATCCTTAAGTATAAAGAACTGCTTTGACAATGAATTAACATAGGAAAAGAAATATGAACAATACAAATTTTTGAAGATGAGTTTTATAAATAGAAAGATATGATTGGAAGTAAGATTATACTATTACAAAGAAACATTCATCTTTTAAGATGAGCGAGTACGAAAAAAATTAAATATGCATAAAAATCCCTACTTACTTTACTTGCTACACCCCATAACATCGAGATTTAATATCACTAGAAAGTTGGGATAATATGAAACTTATTTTACTATCTGGAGGATCAGGAAAACGTTTATGGCCACTATCAAATGACCCTAGATCCAAACAATTTTTAAAAATACTTCGTAACGAGCATGGTGTTCAGGAGTCCATGATTCAAAGAATTGTAGGACAAGTTCAATCTATCGGTTTAACAAAATCTACTTATATCGCGACTTGCAAATCACAAACTGATATTATTCAAAATCAGATTGACAATCAACTTCCTCTTATCGTCGAACCAGATCGACGAGATACCTTCCCCGCTATTGCTCTAGCATCAGTCTATCTCCACTCTGTCCTAAATGTTGATGGTAATGAGACTATTTGTATCATGCCTGTTGATGCGTATGTAGAAAATTCTTTCTTTGAATCCTTACTGAAACTTGAGCAAATTTTGACAGATTCAAACGCATCACTTGCACTTATGGGCGTTCGACCTTCACATCCTTCTGAACAGTATGGTTATATTACGACTACCCCTAGCCATTCTTCATCAGCACAAATACCTCCATATATGAAAGTTAACCAGTTTATTGAAAAACCACTACAAAGCAAGGCAAAAGAACTTATTCAACAAGAAGCTCTTTGGAATTGCGGCGTATTCGCTTTTAAATTAGGGTTTTTAATTCAATACCTAACTTCTATGAAAATACCCGTTCAGTATGAAGAACTTATACAACAATATTCCGTCCTTCCCCAAAGAAGCTTTGACTATGAAGTTGTAGAAAAATGCGATGATATTGTGGTAATACCCTATGAGGGAGCATGGCGTGACTTAGGAACTTGGAATACTCTTACAGAGATTATGGATACACAAATTATCGGAAATGGGATTTTAAGTAAAAATACCCTTAATACTCATATCATCAATGAACTAAATCTTCCTCTTGTTGTTGCAAATATCTGCAATGGCATTATAATAGCAAGTCCTGAAGGTATTTTGATAGCTGATAAACAGGAAAGTGAAAAAATTAAAGAACTTATTAATCACGAGAATTCAAGACCTATGTATGAAGAAAAACGTTGGGGAAATTACCGTGTTTTAGATTACGAGAAACTTAAAGATGGGAATGAAGTTTTAACCAAAAGGCTTAAAATTTTAGCTGGAAAAAATCTCAGTTATCAAATGCATTTTAAGCGCGAAGAAGTTTGGACAATTATTGCAGGAGAAGGCGAACTTATTATAGACGAAAAGTTCAAAATGATAAAACCTGGCGATGTTATTTACATTCCAGCTGGAACAATGCATGGAGCACGTGCTATTACTGACTTAGAATTCATTGAAGTCCAAATGGGAAGTAAGTTAATAGAAGATGATATTTTACGTACTCATATGACATGGGAAGAAATCGAATGCGATTTCAGATAAAGATTCCATACACGCCTATTATTAGGTATATTCCTTATTTACAGTAAAATTAGTAACCCGTCTATAACATTTCACTTACTTTTTTCATTAAATAAAATGAGAATGTACAAAGAAGTGAAAATGTGGATTCTTGTTATAATTTCATTGCCCTTCCAGTAAAATAATTCCCTGCTTTCGGAATTGCTTTTTTAGCAGGTGATGAGCCTATTTCTGAAAGTCAACCAATTCCTTTACCTAGTAATAATCCAAATTCAAACGTATCCATTCCCGTTCTTCTTGATGTGGAAAATAATAATCCTAAGAATGGACTTCGCGTCAAAACATCCGAAATATATCAACTTAATTATACATTAACAATCTCTTTGGATCACCTGCTACGTTAGTTACTGTTTTAGTTAGTGTGAATACTAGCACTATACTTGGGTTTGGAAGCTCATTTGCTGGTGTTAAGTTTCCGGAGCAACAATAACTTTAGCACCTGGAAGTGTTTTAGACTTTGCATTCGTTATGCCTCGTACTGAAACAATCACATCATTATCTAGTTTCTTTAGCGCGACAACAGGATTAGCTTTATTACCGAGTTCTGTAAACGTTCAAATACAAATATATGTTGCACCTGCAAGCAGTAATACTTTCAGTCCAGTCGGAACACCTTTATCACTTCCATCCTGTACTCTACTTTCTATTGGTGATACTTTTGCTAATATTCAAGCTCAATCTATAGCGGCATCTGCACAAGATAAAGTCTTATTAGTTATCTCTACAAATACACAAGGTATTAGTCTTGCAACTTCTATCGCAGGCTTTGCAAGCGCAGGTATAACGATTGACTAACTCTAATATTGATACGATTCTTTATTAAAGAAGAAAATGGTTAGCATTTAGAAACGGAGCAAACTCATCAATTTTAATAAAAAAACGGTAACAGTTCTATCCTCAGAACTGTTACCGTTTTTTATTTATATATGTTCTGTCTTCCGAAAAATCATTTCTATTTTCTTCTTACAGAAAAACATACACCTTATCCTAAAATATGATAGCCAGAATCCACATGAATATTCTCACCAGTCACACCGCTTGCTAGGTCACTGAATAAGAATAACGCTGTGTTTCCTACTTCTTCTTGTGTTACGTTACGACGAAGTGGAGCGCGTTCTTCAATTTGTTTTAAGATGCTGTTGAAGTCGCCAACACCTTTTGCAGATAATGTACGAATTGGCCCTGCTGAAACAGCGTTAACACGAATGTTATGCTTTCCTAAGTCGTTCGCTAAATATTTTACGCTCGCTTCTAACGATGCTTTTGCAACGCCCATTACGTTGTAGTTTGATACAACGCGCTCGCCCCCAAGGTACGTTAATGTAACGATGCTGCCGCCCTCTGTCATTACTTCTTTTGCTGCTCTTGATACAGCTGTTAAAGAGAATGAGCTAATATTTTGCGCTAATAAGAAACCGTTACGAGATGTATCAACGAACTCACCTTTTAAATCATCGCGCTCTGCGAATGCAATACAGTGAGCTAGTCCATGAACAACACCAACCTCTTCCTTAATTGTTTGGAAGCAGCTCGCGATATCTTCATCATTTGTTACATCACATGGTAATATAAGTGATTTTTGTCCCTCTAATGATTCTGCTAAATCACGTACATTCTTTTCTAAGCGTTCACCAGCATATGTGAAAATTAAGTTTGCTCCAGCATTATGTAATGAACGAGCAATGCCCCAAGCGATACTTCTTTGGTTCGCAACACCCATTACAACGATATTTTTTCCTTTTACATTGAGAAGATCCATATATTTATCCTCCTATATTTATACATTATAGTTGTTATTAGAACCTGGTACTATTTTTATATTAACATAAAATACTGTAAAGGCAAACAAAAATCACTAGCTCACCTTCACTAGTGATTCTTTGTTTCGCTAAAAAATCCCTCTAATCCTTCTTCCCAAGTTGGCATTTGCGAAAAACCATTTAATTTTAACATTTTGTTCTGTAAAATTGAATATTTCGGCCTCAATGCTTTTGCCCCAAACTCTTCGGTTGAAATAGGTACGACGTTTACTTTTTTATTTGCATAAGAAAAAATTTGCTTAGCAAATTCATACCAAGAACACGATCCACTATTTGATACATGATATATTCCATATAATGATGTATTCATGATTTTTTTTATCACGTGAACTAAGTCTTTTACATAGGTAGGAGATCCAATTTGATCAGAAACAATAGCTATAAGCTCTTTTTCTTCACTAATCCGTAACATCGTTTTCACAAAGTTATTTCCGTTCTTTCCGTAAAGCCATGACGTACGTATAATAAAGTATTGATCATGAAAACTTTTTACAAATTCCTCTCCTGCATATTTAGAAAGACCGTATACATTTACTGGTTCTGGTATATGCCATTCATGATACCCTTCTATTCTACTGCCGGAAAATACATAATCTGTACTGATATAAATAAACTTTGCCCCTAAACTTTGCGCCATAACCGTGACATTTCTTGTTCCAATTGCGTTTGTTACATAAGCTAAATCTTGTTCCTCTTCTGCCTGATCTACTTTTGTATAAGCAGCACAATGTATAATGATATGAGGCTTTATCGTTTTCATCACATGCTCTACTTGTGACATGTCGGTAATATTTAACGATTTCTTGTCAAATGGATATATTTCATACAACTCCGAGCCAAAATCCTCTACTATTTGTCTCCCTAATTGCCCATTTGCTCCCGTTATCATAATCCGTTCTTTCATCTGCGAGCCCCTTACTTTTCTTTTAACGGTCGCCACCACTGCTCGTTTTGTTCATACCAATGGACTGTTTCTTCTATCCCTTTCTTAAACGTATACGCCGGTTGCCATCCTAATTCTTGTTTTATTTTTTTTGCGTTAATTGCATAGCGGCGGTCGTGCCCTAAGCGATCCTTTACATGAAGAATATCATCTCTTCCTCTTTTTAGTAACGTCATAATCTGCTCTACAACTTCTATATTTGTTTTTTCATTATCTCCGCCAATATTATATACTTCTCCAAATTTCCCTTTATGCAGTACAACATCAATTGCACTACAATGGTCATTCACATGAAGCCAATCTCTAATATTCAATCCATCTCCATATAACGGTAATTTCTTCCCTTCTAGTGCATTTGTAATCATAAGTGGAATTAATTTCTCCGGATATTGATATGGTCCATAGTTATTAGAGCAACGCGTGACGATAATAGGTAATTGATACGTTTTATAGTATGATAAAGCAATCATATCTGCACTCGCCTTACTAGAAGAATATGGACTGCTCGGATCTAACGGTGTTTGTTCTGTAAATTTCCCTACTTCTCCTAATGAACCATATACCTCATCTGTTGAGACTTGCACCATTTTAATATGAGGATATTTTTTGACTAACTCTAATAACGTTACCGTCCCAATTATATTTGTCTCGTAGAAAGGCATAGGATTTTCAATACTGCGATCAACATGAGACTCGGCTGCAAAGTTAACAATAGCATCTACCTTGTATTTCTGAACAACATATTCTAAAAGCTCACGATTTTGAATGATTCCTTTTTGGAAAATATAGCGAGGATTTCGCTCAATAGAACGTAAATTTTCAAGATTACCACTATATGTTAATGCATCATAATTAATAACATGGTAATTATCGTATTGTTTCAATATATAATGAACAAAATTACTACCAATAAATCCAGCTCCGCCTGTTACTAATATATTCATAGACAACTCTCCTATTTAAAAACAACCTTGGCACTCAATAAGCAGTGGTAGTAGTTGATCTTTCTTTGATAAAGTAGGTTCTTTGACCGGCCATGGAATGTTCAAATCTTTATCTTTCCAAAATACACCGCTATCGTGCAGAGCACTATAGTACTCATCAACTTTGTACATAACAACTGTATGCGGAACAAGCGTACAAAATCCATGAGCAAAACCTTTTGGAACGAGCAATTGCCGGCGATTTTCTTCACTTAAAATATAACCTTGCCACCGTTTATAAGTAGGGGATTCTTTACGTAAATCAACAATGACATCATAAATAGCACCTTGTATAACTTGAACTAGTTTCGTTTGCGCTTTCGGTTTCCTTTGAAAATGCAAACCACGAATCGTACCTGCCTTCGCAGAAGAAGAGATATTATCTTGTACAAATGAATAGGTAATACCAATCTTCTCTAGTGTTTCTTTATTGTAACTTTCCATAAAAAAACCTCGGTCGTCTTTAAACAAATGTAGTTCTAACAATTTCACATCATGAAAAGACGTGTCAATTACTTTCATATACTCACCTACTCTCCATTGAACTGTTCTCCAAAGTCTATATTTCTTGCCAACGTATTCGCTCTTTGAAGAGAAGTGTGAGTTCCTGCATCCGTCCACCAGCCGCCTAACGTATTATAAGTAAGAAGTCCCTTTTGTAAATACCAATTGTTCAAATCTGTAACCTCAAGCTCACCTCTTGCTGATGGCTTTAGCTGCTTTACATATGAAAAGGCTTGTGCATCATACATATAAATGCCTGTAACTGCATATGAACTTTTCGGTTCTTTCGGCTTTTCTTCAATTCTAATAATTTTTCCATTTTTAATAGACGGTACGCCAAATCTTGTAGGGTTTTCTACCTCTTTTAGTAATACTTTTGCCCCTTGTTCTTGTTTCATATATTCTTCTACATATGGACGAAGATCGTCTGAAAAAATATTATCTCCAAGTATAACTAGCATTCGATCCATGTCAACGAAATGCTCGCATAATCCTAAAGCCTCTGCAATTCCTCCCGCACGGTCTTGCACGCGATAAGTAAACGATACACCAAATTCATCCCCGCTCCCTAAAAAATCCACAACAGCCCCCATGTGCTCTCTTCCGGTAATCACCATAATATCTGTAATTTCACATTGTTTTAATTTGTATATTGAATGATAAATCATCGGATATCGCCCAACTGGAAGGAGATGTTTATTTGTTACTTTCGTAATCGGATATAGTCTTGATCCCGTTCCTCCCGCTAAAATAACCCCCTTCATCACAATCACTCCCTTATGCTGGAAATGAACTATTCATATAATTACGCAAAAATGTTTTCTGATATTTTCCATATGCCAATGCATCAAAATCATCCCCATTATAATGAAGACACCATGGATGCATTTGGTTAAAAACCCCTACTAAATAACCTGCTTTGCGAAATTCAAATGACTGTGAAATATCATAAAAGTGAAATCCGTCAAATAAATGCTCTAATACATCTCTAAAAATAATACAATCAAACTGTTCTTTCTCATATGGTAAATCCATTGTTTCTATATTACCTTTGATTACATGATCCAATTTTGTTTTTGCGATTTGTGCTGCCTCTTCAAAAGCTTCGATACCAGAAACACGTATCCCCTTGTCTTTTATCGCAGCTCCTAACCCGCCTCGTGAACAACCAATATCAAGAACTTCCTTCCACTCAGCTTTAATATGCTTTAATAAATAAGGATTTGCACCTTCATAATAATTATCATGCTTTTCTCGATATAAAGAGGCGTCTTCTGTTTCCATTCCCTTCCCCTCCTATGCATACGCCGTCATCTATGTTATGCATGTGAAACGATTAAACTATACCCTACTAAATGTGCATCTATTCTACCAATAAGTGCGTTGCAAAAGGAGGCATATTGCTCATACCATCTTCCTAAATCGCCTCCCAATTCTTGAATTTTAATCACTTTTAATTGTTCTTTTTCTAATAAAATCATGATTTCTGCTAAATTATAACTCTGTTCAGCTTCCTCATTCTCCCCTTGAAGTTGAAATCGTTGTTCAATTCGTGTGTAGTAATTCGAATTAGGAAACGCCATAATGAGAACACCATCTCGATGTAATAAACGAGAAACACCTCTTATGACTGCTACCATATGTTCTCGGTACACAGGGCATGAAAGGAGGATAATAGAAAACTTTTCATTTAGAAATTTGCCCTCTAATTCATTAAGTTTCACATGCAATGTCGGTGCTACATATTCAGCAATATTTACAGCTTCTTTTTTCTCTTCAACACCAAAGAAATTTCCATTTCGATAACGCCACTTCATTTCAAGTAATGTTGCACCGCACCCCGCACCAATATGAAGGACATTCATCCCTTCTTTGTAATATATATCCGACAGTTGTAATAAATCGAAACGAATGAATAAATCACTAGATGGGAATCCCCATTTCTGTTGAAATTTTAACGCATTCGCATACAATAAAGCAGAATATTGGGGAATATTTTCTTTCCACGACACACTTCCGTAATGATGAACAAATGTATCACGGCATAAATATAGTCTATAACCCTTTTGGCGCATTCGGAGCGATAAATCATCATCTTCATAATTGCCTGGTGTAAACCGTTCATCTAGTAAACCAATCTCATTTAAAACCACTCTCTTTATAAGCATACAAAAGCCAATTAATTTTATTCTTTCTTCCCATTTCGTTGCATCACTTTGATTATACATAGCAGCAAACTCTTGCATCTCTTCTATCTGTGTATAAGGAACAGGAATTGTACTGTAATAAGAAGCACTGTTCGTTACCGGTCCTACAGCGGCTGTATCAGGCTGTTCATATAAACAAATTAATAAGTTCGTTAACCAGTTTTCTGTTACAACTACATCATTGTTTAATAATAAAATGTTGTCGCCTTTCGCTTTTTCAATTCCTTGATTGCAACCGCGCGGAAATCCAACGTTAGTAGTATTTTTCATAAGCAGTATATCCGGTTGTAATTGTAACCACTCTACAGTTCCATCTGTTGATGCATTATCGATAACAATTAACTCGTAACTTTCTTTTTTTGTATATTTCCTTATACTATCAATACACTGTTTTGTGTAATGGAGTTGGTTATGAGTTAACATAACAATACTTGTTAACATAAAACGCCCCTTCCCCTCGCATGCTATTTATACATCGAACTACCCGAAGTTTACGACGTTCCCTTTCTCCAGTACATTCCATAATGATCAATTTTAATGAGCGGTTCTGTAATCTTTCTCTCCTTTCGAAAATCAGTAACTGCCGCTTCACATGTTGGCAAAGCGTAATCATCAATAATAACGAAGCCACCTTCTGTTACTTTATCGTACAAATTTGTTAACCTATCCATTGTTGATTCATAAAGATTACCCATCTAGCCAAGCAATCGCTAGCTTCTCAATAGGTGCAGCTGGCAACGTATCTTTAAATCATCCCTTCAAAAATTTAACTTGCTCATCAAGCAAATCATATTTCTTAAAATTTTCTCGTACTTGTTCTAACGAAACACGTAAATAATCAAACGTATACAAAGTGTCCTCTGCATCTTGCGGATATTTCTTAACATTGGGCCTTGGTAATCCTTCAAACGAATCCGCTACCCATATTTTTTGGTTCGTTATACCATATGCTTGAAAAAAATCACGCATAAAAATGCATGATTCACCGCGCCATACACCTGTTTCAATAAAATTCTCTTCAATATTTTCTTTAACGACTGTCTCCAGTGCTGATTGTAATTGCTTCATTCGCATGCGACCAACCATACTGTGCGCAATAGCCGGCCAATCTAACCCCTGTAAGCGTGATTCGTAATTCGGTTTAACTTCTTGTATAAGTTTTAAATAGTGAGCTTATATATATTCTTTTACATAATACGGAACTGGAACCGTAACAGATAAATACAATTCATCCTCTTGCCAAATTTCGAATAAAATTGCCTTTTTCAACAGTTCAAGAAACAGCCCTCTCCCTAATTATCTTCCGATTCATGGTAGTAGAGATTCCTTTTTTCCAAACCATGATTCATTAACAATGTATTAATGATTTATTTTGTCTATTTTTGATGTTCCTATAGAGTTCCACTACTTATGAAAGCGGCAGCAATAATACAATTTTTGCAAAAGAAACCCTAAAGAAAATTTATGTTTTTCATTTTTATTTTATGATTATGAATTAACGCATTATCTCTACTCATATATGAATCCCAATATAACAACACCAAATTAAACCGTCCCTCATCTGACATTCGCCTACTTAAATCTAAACAACATATTTGCAAACAACAAAAAATCAGCTAAGATGGTAATAGTGTCTTTTTTAATAACAATGAGTCATAGAAAGGAATACAGTACGGTGAAAGATAAAAATTCTCGATATCAAATAGATTACGTTTTAATACTAATTGTACTTGCAATTGCTACAGTAAGTTGTTTTGCCATCGCAATGGCACAGCCGTCCTTGCCGCCAAAATTACAAAAGGTTAACTTCGTTGCCCAGCAAATTAAATGGTATGTAATTGGTGTGGTAGCAATTGTTGCCGTTATGGTAATCGACTTTGATCGTTATAAACAAATTTGCTGGTATTTATATGGATTCGCAATGGTTCTTCTTCTTGGACTCGAGTTTCATTTTCCAGGCGCAGTAACAATTAAAGGGGCAACCGCTTGGTACTCAATTCCAGGTATCGGTAATTTCCAACCGTCAGAAATCATGAAACTCTTTTTAATTCTTGTCGTTGGTCGTCTTATCGTAGATCATAATGAAAAATATGTAGTTCGCACACCACACGAAGATTTGCTCTTACTTGGAAAAATATTTGCAGCGAGCTTACCACCGCTATTGTTAATTGCAAAAGAACCGGATTTAGGAAATACGATGGTAATTTCAGCGATGCTTGCTGCGATGATTTTAGTATCCGGCGTTCGCTGGCGCTTTATTTTCGGGTTAGCAGGTATTGTCGTTGCAGTTGGTGCGCTCTTTGTATATATTTACTTTGCACACACCGCATTCTTCAAAGCACATATTTTACAAGAATACCAATTAGACCGTTTCTATGGTTGGTTAGCACCTTACGAATACCCAACGCAAGGTTATCAGTTAACCCAAGCTCTTTTAGCGACCGGATCAGGTGAGTTATACGGAAAAGGTTGGAACGGTGGACAAGTATACTTCCCTGAACCTCATACAGATTTTATCTTTACAAATATCGCTGAGAAGTTCGGATTTTTAGGAGGAAGCGTCGTTATTTCACTCTACTTCCTACTGATTTATCGTATGATTCACATTGCGCTAGAAAGTAATGATCCATACGGCAGTTATATATGCGCCGGAACAATCGGGATGTTTACATTCCAAGTATTCCAAAATGTCGGTATGACAATTGGACTACTTCCTATTACCGGTATTACATTACCGCTTTTAAGCTACGGTGGTAGTTCCTTGGTCACCTATATGATTGCGATTGGCTTCATTCTAAATGTACAGTCACGAACGAAGAAATTTATGTTTGATTAAACCATATCCGAGTGGATATGGTTTTTTTCTTACCCTCTTAGCGGTATACTAATCAAAAAAGAGTAGGTGATCTCATATGAAATATGATGTTATTGGCGATATTCACGGCTGTTTAGAGGAATTTACATCATTAACAAAACAGCTTGGCTATACATGGGATAGCGGGTTACCTGTTCATCCGCAAAAACGACAGCTTGCTTTCGTAGGCGATATTACAGATCGTGGTCCTCATTCTCTTCGAATGATTGAAATTGTATGGGAACTTGTCATACATAAAAAAGAAGCATATTATGCCCCGGGGAATCATTGTAATAAATTATATCGTTACTTTCTTGGTCGCAATGTACAAGTAACACACGGCTTAGAAACAACTGTTGCAGAATACGAGGCATTACACACACGCGATCAAAAAATTATCCAGAAAAAGTTTATTGACTTGTACGAACAATCACCGCTCTATCACGTGCTAGATAAGGGAAAACTCGTTGTTTGTCACGCTGGCATTCGCCAAGATTATATCGGAAGAAGCGATAAGAAAGTGCAAACTTTCGTTTTATACGGGGATATTACAGGTGAAAAGCACCCTGACGGTTCTCCTGTCCGCCGTGACTGGGCGAAGCATTATAATGGGGAGGCTTGGATTGTATATGGACATACACCTGTACAAGAACCTCGCTTCGTCAATCATACTGTGAATATCGATACTGGATCTGTATTTGGCGGAAAATTAACCGGGCTTCGTTATCCAGAAATAGAGACTGTTTCAGTTCCTTCTTCGATGCCGTTTGTACCGGAGAAATTTCGCTCTATTGACTAAAAAAAGCTGATGGAATCCTTATTCCATCAGCTTTTTCATATCCTCGGGCAACTCCGCATGAAATGTCAGTTGCTTTTCCAATATGGGATGATAAAATGTTAAACTTGTGCTATGCAGTGCCTGCCTTTTTATTTCATCCGTTTTTCCGCCGTACAAATCGTCACCAAGTAACGCATGACCAAGATGCACCATATGTACTCTAATTTGATGCGTACGCCCTGTTTCTAATTGAAGTGCTACATGCGTTTTATTTTTCCATCTTTTTTGTACATGAAAATGAGTCACAGCTCGCTGCCCATCCCCGCGGACTATGCGCTCAATAATACTATCATCTTTTCGTGCAATCGGAGCATCAATTGTTCCACTATCCTCTGCTATCATTCCATGAACAATTGCTTCGTATGTTCTTTTCACTTGTTTTTGCTGATGTTGTTTCGATAACAAGTGGTGAATAAAACGATTTTTGGCAATTAACATTAAACCGGATGTATCTCGGTCAAGCCTTGTGACGATATGTACTGTACTTGCAAGATTTTGCTGATCATAATAATGCAAAAGAGCATTTGCTACACTCCCGCTCGGATGCTCTCTTGACGGAATTGTTGACATATAAGCCCTTTTATTAATAACAAGGACCGAATCATCTTCATACACAACTGAAAGAGGGATATTCTCACTTAGCATCCCTTCACTTCTTTGCTCAGGTGGGAAACATACTGCTAACTTTTCACCTTCTTGCAAAACATGACGCACATTTACATGATGTTCATTGACTTCAATCACACCGCCATGAAACTTTATATCAGTTAACGCTGCTTTCGAAATACCTTTCGCTTTCAAAAATTCTCGAATAAGCATTCCTTCATCAGCTTTTGTTATACACCACGTTAACATAAACCTTCTCAATTGCATAGCTCTCTTCTAACCCTCTCTAATGGTGTGTTCAAAATGAAAAACCGCCCACGAATAGCGGATTCAACATCTAGACCGCTGCTCCGCAGAAACAAAGGAACCCGCTACTTACTTTCTAACCCTTGCATGTGGAAAAAAAAGGCCCTGACCGCTTCTACGCATGGCCAGACGCTCTCGCCTACTTAAAAAGAAAGAAGGTTTGTGTCGTTTTTTCAATTTATATTGATATAGCAGCGGAAAAACACCCGCCGCTATAAGATTTCCCTTACTGATCCGCGACAAACGAATCGCGCACTCGCTTCCAAAATGGAAATGGGCGAAACCTAACAAATCGAACTCTTTGATCTGCCACTCGGTATTGAATTGATTTAACATCTTGATGCACCATCGCTAAATGATCAATTGTAATTTGCAAGTTCATTCCGGTAACTGGTCTTAACGCACATGTATGATGCTTCGGTAATACGAGCGGAGATCCAACCGTACGGAAAACGCGATTATTAATGGACGCCATTTCCGTAACTTGAATTGCTTCTAAAGACGGGTGAATAATTGCACCGCCTAGCGCTTTATTATACGCAGTACTACCAGAAGGTGTTGAAATACAGAGACCATCGCCGCGGAATGTTTCAAAATATTCACCGCGAATTTCTACATCCATAACAAGTGTTCCTTCACTGCTTTTTACCGTCGCTTCATTTAGCGCTAAATATTGTGATTCTTTATTCCCATTCATATAACGAATAATGACCTCTAATAATGGATATTCAACAACTTGAAAAGGCGTTTTCGCAATCGCAATGACAAGCTTCTCAACTTCTGTCGGTAACCAATCTGCATAAAACCCTAAATGCCCAGTATGCACTCCGACAAATGCTGTTTTGTCTAACCGATTCTGGTAGCGATGAAACGCATGCAGCAGCGTTCCGTCTCCTCCAACAGAAATTACAATATCTGGCTCATTTTCATCCATTGTAAATTCAAAATCACATAAGTACTCCATCATCGTACTCATAAGCGCATTTGATGATTGATCTCCCTTTGACATAATTGCAAATTTCATCGCCCAACACCCTTTAGTTTATTATTCTGTTTCCTTCGATTCTTTTTTGCGTGAAAAAATCTTTTGTGCTTCTTTAATTTCAAGACGAATCGAAGACATCTCTTCGTCTAATAAGTAAGCTGCTTCAGCTGCGCGCTGCAAACGCACTTTAATATCTTCTGGAAAACGTCCACGATATTTATAATTTAAAGAATGCTCGATTGTTGCCCAAAAATTCATTGCTAACGTTCGAATTTGGATTTCAACTAATACTTTTTTCTCTCCACGAATCGTTTGCACTGGGTAACCAATAACAACGTGATAGGAGCGATATCCACTTTCTTTCTTTTGCGTCACGTAATCGCGTTCTTCCACAATTTCAAAATCGTTACGTTTTCGTAAGTACTCTACAACTGGCTTAATATCATCCACAAATTGACACATCATCCGAAGCCCCGCAATGTCTTGCATCTCTTCTTGCAAACGACTAAGCGGAATGTTTCGTTTTTCTGCTTTATCAATAATACTAGCAACAGATTTGACTCTGCCTGTTACAAACTCAATCGGCGAATGTTCGGCAAACATTTCAAACTGAGAACGCATTCCTTTTAATTTTACTTTCAATTCTCCTACAGCTTGATGATAGGGAGCTAAAAATTCTTCCCAATTTCGATCCAATGTAACCACCACCAAAACAAATCAGTTTCTTTTCCCTCACTGAAAGCTTCCCTTTACAGAAACACTCTTTCTACTTCATTTACGAGTTCCTCACCGTAATTTGCATTTCCTTCAATATTTCCAATCAAATACTCTAATTCTTCTTTCATTTGTTCTAACTCAATTTCAACGTCTTGAATACGAACAAACATCTTTTCATCGTTCTTCATTGCATGTTTTAACTCTTCCCAACACGTTTGCGGGATACTTACGTAAATAAAGGATGTTTCATTCTCTAAAATATATAAAAATGATAAATTATCTGAGTCCACAAGCACATGACTACGCGCTTTCAATTCTTCTACACATAACTCTATATTTTCTGCACAAAAAATAAGAGCATTCTCTCTTTTTTCTACGCTCTTAACTTGAATTTTATTTTGCATACTTTAACTCCTCCATATTATACTTCCTGTCATAATCAACACTTTCATTGTAACATAACATACACTGAAACAAATAAAACATTGATTGAAATTTAGGAAAAAGCGATAATGAGTAACGGATATTTCATAAAAGGAGCGTACATATGAAACAAGAAATTGAAATTGAATTTAAAAATATGGTTACAAAAGAGGAATTCCATTCTTTATGTCACACATTTTCCATTACAACATTCGCAAAACAAGTTAATCATTATTTCGAAACACCAGCATTTTCATTAAAAAACGCCGGTGCTGCCCTTCGTATTCGCTATAAAAATAACACATATACGCTAACACTAAAACAGCCAGCAGAGATTGGCTTATTAGAAACACATCAAACGTTAACAGAAGAAGAAGCAAACATAATGATTGAAACAAATACATTAATCGAGGGTGCCGTTTCTAAGCAATTAGAAACCCTCCAAATTCCTGTTTCTTCACTACAGTATATGGGAAGCTTAACAACTGAACGAGCAGAAACAACCTTTGAAGTCGGTACACTCGTATTCGATCATAGTTTTTATTACGAGCATGATGATTATGAAATCGAATATGAAGTAAGCGATGAGCAGGCCGGACAAGCTGCATTTTCTTCTTTCTTAAAGGCGCATAATATTCCTGTCAGACATACAAAAAATAAAGTACAACGCTTTTTTCTTGCCAAAGAGCAAAAAGAGAAATAAACTAGCAAAGGATTGATTAAGAGCTATTTATTTGCCCTTCATAACAATCCGTTGCTACAATAAAGTGAAACTTCCTCTTGTGAGACGTTTTTCCTCACAAGAGGTTAGCTGAACCAATCGGGTTCTTACGGACAGTTTCTCATCTTGAGATACTTAAAATTACTGCCCGTTAGAGCGGGATAAAGTGAAACTTCCTCTTGTGAGACGTTTTTCCTCACAAGAGGTTAGCTGAACCAATCGGGTTCTTACGGGCAGTTTCTCATCTTGAGATACTTAAAATTACTGCCCGTTAGAGCGGGATAAAGTGAAACTTCCTTCAGGGGCGCCTTTTCCACTGAAGGAAAGCTCTCACCAATCGGGTTCTTATGGGCAGTTTTTCATCGTGAGACACTTGAAGATACTGCCCGTTAGAGCGGGGTAAAGTGAAACTTCCTTCAGGGGCGCCTTTTCCACTGAAGGAAAGCTCTCACCAATCAGGCCTTACATTATCTCTTGCCTATTTCTTTGTCTTACTACAAAAATAGCGGGGATAGATATATATTTGATGGAAAAAGGAGTTACAAGGATGAACAAGCAACCAACGACACCATTTGAAGCAATTGGCGGTGAACAAGGCATTGCAAAATTAGTCGACACATTTTATTCCTATGTCAGTAAACACCCTGACTTATCTCCCATCTTCCCAGACGATTTAACAGAAACTGCTAGGAAGCAAAAACAATTTTTAACGCAATATTTAGGAGGACCGAGCCTTTATACAGAAGAACATGGTCACCCAATGCTACGCGCTCGTCATCTGCCATTCGAAATTACACCAAAGCGGGCAAAAGCCTGGCTCTCATGTATGGAGCAAGCGATGGATGATACAGATGTAAATGGACCGATTCGTGATTTTGTATTTGAACGTTTGACATTAACTGCACAGCATATGGTTAATACTCCTGAAACAGGTGAAGCTTAATGGATAAACAGGAAATAAAACGTACTGTGCCAATCTCTCCTTCAAAATGTGAACCTAAGTCTGTAGAAGCATATTTATTTATTGATCCACTCTGTAAAGATTGTTGGGAAATTGAGCCAATCATAATTAAATTATGGCTCGAATATGGAAAATACTTTTCACTCCGTCACATCGTTACTGGTAAAGTAGAAGGGGCTATTTCCCCATCACACAAATGGAATAAACCTGCTAATATTCGATTTGTGTGGGAGAAAACAACAAGTTTACAAGGGTTTTCTTGCGACGGAAAAGTATATACGCACGGCGGCGCATCAACTCCGTATGTCACTTCAATTGCAATTAAAGCGGCAGAATTACAAGGTCGAAAAGCAGGTTCGAAATTTTTACGAAAACTACAAGAGTCTATTTTACTTGAAAATATAGCGAAACCAACTATAGATACGCTGCTCACATGTGCAAAGCAAAGTGGAATTGATGCGAAAGAATTCAAACAAGATTTGAATTCTGTAAGTGCGGCAAAAGCATTTCAATGTGATTTAAAATTCACGAATGAAATGCACATTACAGAAATTCCTTCTCTCGTGTTCTTTCATGCGAATTCAAATGAAGAAGGAATTAAAATTGGCGGTATTTATTGTTACGATGTATATGTACAAGTATTAAAAGAAATTGTAAAAGAAGACATCGAGCCACAGCCACTTCCTTCTCTAGAACTATTACTAGAGCATGTTCAATTTATGTCTACAAAAGAAATTGCTTTTATTTATAATTACTCTGAAAACGAAGCAGAACGAGAAATGAAAAAATTGTTATTGAAGAGAAAAGTAAGCATGATTGATATAAAACGAGAACGATATTGGAAATGGATTACAAAAGAAAACGACCTAGTGTAAACACTAGGTCGTTTTCTTTACGGCTTATAAAAATATTAAAGGGGATGGGAGAAATTTCACGTTCAAACAAAGGGGTATATGTTTGTATGTGAATTCGTTCACGTTTATTATATTACAAGATTCGACGTTAATTGACAACCTTTTTTGTTTAATTTCACATTTCTGTCACATTCTAAACGTTTTCATTTTAGAATACAATATATAAAGAGTCTTTTTAGGAGGGTTTTCATTGAAAAAATCCTATCTTGTATTATTCCTTTGTATTATTTTTTTGTTTTTTTGTTTATACATTCTCTCATTATTACAAGTGTTTCCGCTTATTTTAGCACTTCCCCTTTTATTTGGAGCAATTATATTCGCTGTATCTTATTTCACTAACCAAAAGCGTTTTAAAGGATTTTAAATACAGTGAAACTTCCATCAGTGGGGGTTTTTTTCATCCCCATTGATGAAAAGCCCTCATCAATCGGGCTTTTACAGGGAATTATCCCCCACCTCTATTCTTTAGAAAAGCCGAAGTGGCTCGTCCAGAATGTGAGGGGGATGGAGCTTCTGACGTAGAGGTGTTTTTTACCTCGTACGAAGAAGCGAAGCCACCGAACATTCTAGCCACTGGAACTGGACAACAAAGAAATGTGGAAGTGGCTCGTCCAGAATGTGAGGAGGATGGAGCTTCTGACGTAGAGGTGTTTTTTACCTCGTACGAAGAAGCGAAGCCACCGAACATTCTAGCCACTGGAACTGGACAACAAAGAAATGTGGAAGTGGCTCGTCCAGAATGTGAGGAGGATGGAGCTTCTGACGTAGAGGTGTTTTTTACCTCGTACGAAGAAGCGAAGCCACCGAACATTCTAGCCACTGGAACTGGACAACAAAGAAATGTGGAAGTGGCTCGTCCAGAATGTGAGGAGGATGGAGCTTCTGACGTAGAGGTGTTTTTTACCTCGTACGAAGAAGCGAAGCCACCGAACATTCTAGCCACTGGAACTGGACATCGATTTCCTCTTAATTTTGAAGTGGGGGTCTTACTGCCCACGAATAGCGGAACAAAAAAACGAGAGTCATGCGACTCTCGTTCTCTTTCTACTTCTCTTCAAATAGAAGTGCTTCTAATTCATTTAATTTCTCTTCAAATACTTGCATTGCTTCCTTTACAGGCTCTGATGACGTCATATCAACACCAGCCTTTTTCAATACTTCAATTGGATAATCAGAACTTCCCGCTTGTAAGAACTCATTAATGTAACGTTCTACAGCTGGCTTACCTTCTTCTAAAATTTGTTTTGATAGAGCAGTTGCTGCACTGAAGCCTGTTGCATATTGATATACATAATAATTGTAATAGAAATGTGGAATACGGGACCACTCTAAACCAATTTCTTTATCGATCACTAAGCTATCGCCGAAATACTTTTTGTTTAGATCATAGTAAATGTCCGTTAACATATCTGGCGTTACAGCATGACCTTCTTGCACTTTTTGATGAATAGCGTGTTCAAACTCAGCAAACATTGTTTGGCGGAACACTGTACCACGGAAACCTTCTAAATAATGATTTAATAAGTATAAACGTTTCTTCTTATCATCTGTCGTTTTTAATAAATAATCATTTAATAGCGCCTCATTACATGTAGACGCTACCTCTGCGACGAAAATCGAATAATCACCATACACGTAAGGCTGCGTTTTTCTTGTATAGTAACTATGCACAGAATGACCAAACTCGTGCGCAAGCGTAAATAAATTATTTACATTGTCATGCCAGTTCATTAATACATATGGATTTGTTCCATAAGCACCAGATGAATAAGCACCGCTTCGCTTCCCTTTATTTTCATATACATCTACCCAGCGATTTTCATACGCTTCTTTTAAGATTTCAACATACTCGTCTCCAAGTACATGTAATGATTGTAAAAGGATATCTTGCGCTTCTTTATATGTGACGTTCATTTTCACTTCTGGTACGAGCGGTGTGTATAAGTCATACATGTGCAATTCATCTAATCCGAGTGCTCGTTTTCGAATATCAATGTAACGGTGTAATAAATGTAAGTTTTCATTTACCGTTTCCACAAGCTGATCATATACAGACTCCGGAATATTATTATTGCTTAGTGCCGCTTGGCGAGCGGAATCATATTTACGAATGTTCGCATAAAAATTATTTCGTTTAATTGCACCATTTAATGTGCTCGCAAATGTATTCTTATACTTTCCATACGTTTCATAAACTGCATGGAACGCATCATGACGAACACGAGGATCATCACTTTCTAAAAATTGAATATAACGTCCGTGCGTCACTTCAACCTCTTCCCCATTTTCATCTTGAATCGATGGGAATTTCAAGTCTGCGTTATTTAGAATACCAAATGTATTACTAGATGCACTCATAACCTCAGAAGCTTGCGCTAATAACGCTTCTTCTGCCTCTGATAATACATGAGGACGCTGACGCGTAATTTCTTCTAATGCATGCTCATATACCTTTAGTTCTTTATTCTCTTGTAAAAATGATTGCAACGTTTCTTCTGCAATGGTTAAAATTTCTGGCACAATGTAAGCCATACTACTTGATACTTGTGAATACAAACTTGTCGCACGGTCATTTAATGCTTGATAAGATGAATTTGTTGTATCTTGGTCATAACGCATATGTGCGTATGTATACAGTTTTCCAAGACGCATTGATATTTCATCTTCATATTGCAATGCCTCTAACAATCCTTTTGCTGATTCTCCAAGTTTCCCTTTAAATTCCGTCAGCTTTGGCAATAGTTCTTTCACCGCTTGAAATTCTGCTTCCCACTCTGCATCTGTTTGGAAAATATCTTCTAAGCGCCACGTGTTTTCTACTTCAATTTCATTACGCGCTGGCAAAGCTTTTGCTGTTTTTTGTTCAGTCATTTGTAAACCCTCCTTATTCCTATCTCCTAGTACAATTCGATTCTTCTTATGTAATTCCTTCTGGGTACTTTTCTATTATATCCGTTTTCCCTTCACTCATGTTGTAATTTGATTTCAGCAGCATAAAAGCTTCTGTTAAAAATAAGTGATCAAACTTCTGCACTTCCTCTTCTGTTTTAGGAACAATAAAACAACGTATTTTTCGATATTTGTAAACATCTACTTGCTCAATTTCCCCAATTATACATAAAAATTGCATATATTCTTTCACTGCTTGCTGCCAAAATGTTTGTGGAAAATATGGCAGGAAGCGTCTTCGAATCCCCCGATGCCGTTCAACATACTGAAAAACAGTATGCAATGAAAAATATTCTCCTACTGCAAATTTCCCTAGTAGTTCAATTAAAATATAAGCTTGCCATATGAAAGAATGCGTACGAAATGCCAAAAGCGACGGTAACGGAACACCTATTTCAGGAGGAAAACAAGAAAGGGATATGTGATGCTCATAAAGAAGCTTTAAAAAAGAACGCTCGCCTTGCTTCCATATATGAATGCTATTTGCTCTAAAGCGCTGTTTTTTATTCATCCACTCTTTTTCTAAAGGTTGAATAGAAAGAGGTGATGTTGTAAGAAGAGTTTTAAATGTAGTGATAGGAAGGGGAAAATAAATTGCATGTGAAAAAACAATTGACGAGGAAAAAGGTAAAAGAAGATTACATTTGAAAAAAGCTTTTGCATCGGGGCAAAAATAGATGAGATGTGGATTGGGGTGGTATTGCACACAGCAGGAATGAAAAGAGGAAAGCGACAGCCAATAGGCCCCGTGACGTTTGAGTTGATTCCCTCCTAAAATCCATAATATTTGAATCCCTTCTTTCCAATACCCTTCCGTTCGTTTTAACAACTGTTCTGCTGATAAACTTGCGCATTGATATTCAATTGCAATTTGCCGATTTCCAATTGTTACAAACAAATCAGGCCGCTGCTGAATCGCCGGTAAATAGTGCTCTATGTTTATCGAACAAACTTGCGACTGAAACCATCTGTATAACTGTTCTTTCCCCCGCAAGTGATACGCCGATTCATTTTCATACTCAATTTTACAGCTATGTGATTTCTTATGAGCAAAATGCCACTGTTTTTGTTTTCCTAATTTCAGTTGTACTTCGAAGTCACAAATGGGACAGAAAAAGCACTCGTTCTTCCGTAGCATCATCAGTTGCTTTTCCTTCCATCCATGAAGAAGATGAATTTCTTCTCCATTTTCTCTCTTTGCAACAAACATAAAATCACTCCTTTCTTCCGTATGGACTATTCGACAACGACGGGCGAGTTCCTGCCTAGATCAAGTGAAACTTTCTTTCAGTAGGCGACTTTCCCTACTGAAAGGAAGCTCTCACCAATCGGGCTTTTACAGGCAGTTGTCCATCGTGAATTGCCTACATATACTCCCCTAAAACAAAAAAGACTCATTTCCATGAGCCTTTAAAGTAAAGGAGATAATAAACGATATGTCGATTCCACAATCCGCATCACAAGACGACGGTTATTAAAGCGATCGACATGAATTTCATTCGACGCTTGTAAATCCTCTTCAAAATCAGTCACAAGTTTGCGAATACTGTTTGTATCATATAAAAAAGCATTCACTTCAAAATTCAAATGAAAACTTCTCATATCCATATTTGCTGTTCCAATTGAAGCTAAATCAGAATCAACAATCACAACTTTGCTGTGCAAAAAACCTTTTTCATATTCATATATTTTGACTCCTGCCTCTAATAATTCCGGAAAATAAGAACGAGACGCATAAAATACAGTCCTCTTATCCGGTTTACTCGGCATTAATAAGCGAACATCAATACCTGCTAAAGCCGCTACTTTTAGTGCTGATAAAATATCATCATCTGGAATAAAATATGGCGTTGCAATCCAAATTGATTTTCGTGCCGAGGCAATCATTGCAAAATATAAATGCTTAATCGTTTCCCACTTATTATCAGGTCCGCCTGCAACGAGCTGCACGCCTCCCTGTTCATCCCCTTTTACAACATCCGCCTGTAAATAATCAGGAGTTAATACAGCTTCCCCCGTCATATAAAACCAATCTTGTAAAAAGATAAGTTGTAAACTTCGCACAGCTTCGCCTCGTAAATACAAATGAGTGTCTCGCCAAAAACCAAAGTATTTATTTTCTCCTAAATACTCGTCCCCAATATTTAAACCGCCAACAAACCCTTCATTTCCGTCAACAACAATAATTTTCCGGTGATTTCGATAGTTAATCTTGTCGTTTAAAATCGGAAACCGTACAGGAAAGAATGGGACCATTTCCACACCAGCATTGTTCAATTCCTCAATATATGTGTTTGAAAGTTTAAAACTCCCTACAGCATCATATAAAAACCGAACGGCCACACCCTCTTTTGCTTTTTGAATAAGAATGTCCTTAATTTTTGTGCCAATTTTATCATCACGCACAATATAATATTCCATATGGATATGATGCTTTGCCTTTTTCAACCCATCTAAAATAGCTTGAAAGGTCTCTTTTCCATTTGTTAATACTTTCGTTTCCGTATGAAAGGAAATATTTAATGCCCCTAGACGATCAGCTAACCGAAATAACAATTCTTGATGTCCATGCTTTTTCAATATACGATCTTGATCATACTCATGCCCTTTATACTGTAAAAATGCTTGTTCGTCTAAAAGCGCTTTCTTTTGAAACATTCGTTTCCTACGAAAATTTTGTCCAAACAGAAGATATGCAAAAAAACCAACTACCGGAAAAATGCCAAGTACCATTAACCAAGTTAATGTTTTCGAGGGATGACGATTTTCTAAAAAGATGACAAAGCCAATTAGAAACCCTGATATTGTAAATAAAATACTTAAAATTCCTAAAAACGAAATATCTTTAATGCCAATTACATCTGAATAAAATGTTACATCAATAAATAGACGCAACGAAATAAATACCGTAAATAAACCAATTAAAAAGAACAATAGCTTCAACGTATTTTTCATATCCGCCCCCCTTACTTACAATCACTGCTCGCATATACGCATTTAAAAAGCCGATTTCATTATAAGGAAATCGGCTTACATTCCAGGAGAAAAATGATGACGAATTGTTTCAAGTGCCCTTTCAGCAGCAATTTGCTTCCCATATTCACGAACACGATGAATTGTTAAAGCGGATTCCTCTCCATATTCTAATATCACGCTTAAAATACGGTCAATTTCCTCTTCATCGTGCACTACCTCATCAAACTCGACATATACATAATAGCGGTCTTCAAATGAATATAATTCATCTCTTATCTCTTCAAATATAAGTCGATGACTTAATGAAATAACATGCTCAAAGTCGTCAAATTTAATTAAAAAACCAAATGTACCATCTTCGTTAAAAATTGCTCCTGCTTCTGCCTCTTCTAACTCCTGCTCAAATAACGATTCAATTCGTTCATCTAAAGGAATATCGATAATCTTATCAAGGCCAATTGGCAGCTCTAATTTTTGCCCGTCTTTTGAAAGTTGTGCTTTCGTTACAAGTACCTCAATTCCCTTTTCAAGCGCCTGCACTTGAATCCACAGCGGTCCATCTATAAAAAAGTCATCATGGTCACGTGCTTCATCCATCATTTCCCAAAACAATTGTTCACTTTTATCGCGATTATACCAAATGTCTTCGCGGTTAAATCCGCGGTCTTCTATATCAATGTACGAGATATAAAATTTCATCGTATGATCATTAACTCTTTCAATATCCATAATGCACCTCTCCCTTCCTATTTGGAATGGTTATGAAGGGACTCCCCAATCATATTACAAAAAGTTAGAATCTTGTACTCTCATTTTATGATAAGATGCGCCAGAATGGAAATAAAATCACCTTATTTGCCAAAAAAACAGTCATTTACCTAATTTTCAAGTCAATACAGCAACAAATATAAATTGAAAAACCTAACTAAAACCCACTTTTTTTAGATGAGCGAGAGTAGCTGACCGTGCATAGCAGCGGGCCAGGGCCTTTTTCTGCCACGTGCAAGGGTTAAAATAGAAGAAGAACGCAAGTAGCAGCCTTGTTGTTTCTTCATAGCGGCAACTTCTAACATTGAAAAATGAAAATGGAATCCAATCATCAAGCTCTCTTCTTTCTTCTAAAAAACATAGGACATGCTATAGTTGGAAATGATTGTCCTATATTCTTTTTTCCTGCATATGATGTAAACGAAACAAGCTTACAGTGCATAAACCAAATCCTTCTCTTACATATGACGCGAATGAAAACAAATCCGCTCCTGATAGACGATATTTCTTCCTATTAGGACTGAGTAAATGGAGGCAAATTGAATGGATTTAGACTTTCTCACATCCATCTTTATCATCGTTGGTATCGATGTTGTATTAGGCGGCGATAACGCCATTGTCATTGCACTTGCTAGTCGAAACTTACCAGAAGAAGAACGGAATAAAGCGATTGTTTTAGGAACAGGTTTAGCCATCGTATTACGTATCCTACTCACAATAATGGCCGTTTATTTACTTAATATTCCCTTTTTGCAATTAATAGGCGGCTTTTTACTTACTTTCATTGCAATCAATCTTCTTACTGATAACAACCATAATCTTTCTAGTATTAAGGCAAAGACAACATTATTTCAAGCTGTACGAACAATCGTTTTTGCAGATCTTGTTATGGGGTTTGATAATGTACTAGCAATCGCAGGAGCTTCTCATGGAAATATTACATTAGTTATTATCGGATTACTCATTTCTATTCCTATTATTATTTGGGGAAGTAAACTTATTTTATTATGCATGGAAAGATTTCCTCTTCTCGTTTATATCGGTGCTGCAATCTTAGCTTATACAGCAGGTCGTATGGTAATACATGAAGAAAATCTTAGATCATTTTTCGAGGCAAAACCACTTTTCACAGCAAGCATTCCCTTTCTTTTTATGATTACAGTGCTACTAGTTGGAATGGTTGTAAACCAAGTAAAGCTGCGAAATACTTGAAAGATTCATCATTGATTATGATCAGATTTTTTACTTTCTACTATAAGTACAAATTTAAAAGCGAGCTTTATACTCATTATCGGTCATTTGACGAAATGTACAGTGTCTCCCTCATACAAAACAAAAAGGAACTAATCCCTACATTCTGCTAAAGCAGGAGTAGGAATCAGTTCCTTTTTCATATTATGTTAATTTACAAGGCGCTGCGCTTCTCGCAATTGGAACGTTCTCACTGTTCGTGGTAAGAAACGACGAATTTCGTCTTCGTTATAACCAACTTGCAGGCGTTTTTCATCAATGATAATCGGACGACGAAGAATACCTGGGTAATCACAAATAAGCTTATATAAATCTTGAAGAGGTAAAGATTCTAAATTAATATTTAATTCTTGAAAAACTTTAGAACGAGTTGAAATAATCTCATCTGTTCCGCTTTCTGTCATACGTAAAATCTCTTTAATTTCCTCAATTGATAATGGATCAGAGAAAATATTACGCTCTGTATAAGGAATATGGTTTTCCTCTAACCATAATTTCGCTTTTCTACAAGACGTACAACTTGGAGAACTATATAGTGTTACCATAGATTACTCACTCTCCTTATAAAAGTACAAATTTTATACTATTTCACATTTTTATAATTATATTCAAATAAATTTTGTATTACCTATAATTACTTATCTAAACATAACGAATCTCTCTAAAAAAATAATTATTTTAAATAAGTAACTTCTATAATCATTATACAATAGAACAGAACAGAAATATACAACAATTTTTCTTCATAATATATATAAAAGTTATGCAAAAGATGTGCATTTTGTAAGAAAGATATGTATGCAAAAAAACAAAAGAACATTTGTTCTTATTTCATTTTATCAAACTACTTTCCCGCTGTCTATATAAATTCTGCAAATACAACCTTTTTATCAAACAATTCTTTTTTTTTCGTCTTTTTCAACTTACAATAGAAATATACTTGTGCAAAGGAGGATTACATATGGGAGCTTTTTTTCTTGATTTTGTAATCGTTGCAGCATTAGTCATTGGGATCACCGCAACTATTGGCATTATTACAAATGGGATTGGTGAAAAATTGTTTGGTCGCAAAGACAAAATGAAATTCGTAAATAAATCTGCTGAAGTGCAAGCTGGCTGGAATCAAGTTGGCGGTAAAGGAATTTATAAAAAGCATACGTATTAAAAAAGAAGCAGGATTCGAATCCTGCTTCTTTTTAATTCTTATTATTTCCCTACAGAAGCCCACTTAAAGCTTAGCTCTCCGCCATATTTGTGGATGTAAATATCATTTATTGTTTCACGCTCTAAAAATGCTCTTCCGCGTTGTTGGACAGGCGCAATCGCTGCCTCATCAAATAAGATTTTTTCCGCTTTCAACAGATCATTCCAACGTCCTTTTACATCAGATCCATTTTTCTTAGCTTTTGTAATCAGTTCATCATATTGAGCATTTGAGTAACCCATTTTATTTTGTGCACCGTTTGATACAAATAAATCAAGGAATGTCATTGCATCTGGATAGTCTGGTCCCCAGCCGCTAAATGAAATATCATAATCACCGCTGCTCTCTAATTTTAATACTTGTGCAAAAGGTTGTGTTTTCACATTTAGTTTTAAGCCTGGTAAATTCTTTTCTAATTCACCTTTTAAGAACTCACTAATTTTCTTGTTTAGCTCTGTATCAGAATTTAATAATGTTAATTCAATTGTATCTTTTCCAAGCTCTTTTTTACCAGCTTCCCAATACTTTTTCGCACCTTTCAAATCTACTTTTGCAAGCTTTCCATTTTCTTTACGGAAATCTTTTCCGTCAGCATTCTTAACAAAGTCATCTGGAACTAAGCCACCAGCTGCTTTTGAACCGTTATTCAACAATGTATTAATCATACCGTCGCGCTCAAATCCTAGAGAAATTGCTTTACGAATATTTTTATTTGCTAAAGCAGGATTCTTTTCATTTAAACGTAAGAAGAAGATTGTTGGATCACTTGTCGTTTTAAAACCTTTATCTTTTCTATATTTATCTACAAATTCTGCCGATAAACCAACACGGTCAACTGCTTTTGTTTCATATAAATTTACCGCTGTTCCTGTATCTTTTACGATATTATAGTTGATTTCCTCTAATTTAACTTTTTTATTATCCCAATAAGATGGGTTTTTCTTTAATTGGAAGCTTTGTTCATGTTTCCATTCACTTAACACAAATGGACCATTATATAATGTTGTATTTGCTTCTAATCCATACTTCGGACCTTGTTCTTTCACATATTTTTCATTAAGCGGGAAGAACAGTGGATATACTGTTAAATTCACAAAATACGGAACTGGATTGTCTAATTCTACTTCAAATGTATAATCATCAACTGCTTTGACACCTAATTGGTCTACTGGCAATTGTTTCATATTGATCTTCTCTGCATTCTTCACATCAAACATAATGTAAGCAGATTTTGCAGCTGTATCTGGATTTACTGCTCGTTGCCAAGAATACACAAAATCTTTTGCTGTTACAGGGTCTCCATTTGACCATTTTGCATCTTTACGTAGTTTAAATGTATATTTCTTTCCATCTTCTGATTTTTGATATGACTCAGCTACACCTGAAACCAATTTATCATCTTTACCAAGAGTATATAACCCTTCCATTGCATTGTTCATTACACTTGAAGACGCTGCATCTGTTGTTAACGTTGTATCCATCGTTGGAAGCTCAGATGTTTCAATCAGGTTGATTACCTGCTTTACATTACTTGTGTCCCCTTTTGCTTTCGCCTGCGAATCATCTTTTGAATATCCGCATCCCCCTAGAATCATGCTTACTGTCAATGTTGATGCAAGTAGCACCGGCACCTTTTTCTTCATATATTATACCCTCCTCCAAAATGTTAGACCTTTCATTGAAAATAATAAAAAGTAAATAAGTTCTAACAATTCATATTATACATACAAATTGATTATTTGTATATTTATTTTTCTATTTTATAAAAATTTTCTGTTAACATTTTATTCCTCTTTCTCGTTCCAAAATCAATACTCCTATTGATTTTTCATTATTTTTTAACTTATTTAAATTATCTGAATATAACTGTGAGATTTTTATGATATATATTTTATTCCAAACACTATACTTTCTCTCTTTGTTTTTAAGTATTCTTGTAAAAGCAAAAAACCGAGCACATTTTCCATGTGCTCGATTTCTCTTATTGATAGATTTCTTTAAACTTCTTATACTCAGCTTCTGAGCAAAGAACGAAATGTCCTGGACGAACTTCGCGCATTTGCGGCTCTTCATTACCGTATTGATGCTGAGATGGATCGTACACGATACGTTTACGATTGCGCTCATAATCTGGATCTGGAAGCGGAATTGCTGATAGTAGTGATTTTGTATACGGATGAATTGGATGCTCGTATAATTCTTCACTCGTCGCAAGTTCCACGATTTTCCCGTGATACATAACACCAATGCGGTCACTAATATATTTTACCATCGATAAATCATGGGCAATAAATAAGTATGTTAAACCTTTTTCTTTTTGTAACTTTTTCAATAAGTTAACTACTTGCGCCTGAATTGACACGTCAAGTGCTGAAATCGGCTCATCGGCAATAATAAAGTCCGGCTCTACTGCTAACGCTCTTGCAATTCCAATACGCTGACGTTGTCCACCAGAGAATTCATGCGGGAAACGACTTGCATGCTCACGGTTCAAACCAACCGTCTCAAGCAATTCATACACACGCTTCATACGATCTTCTTTGTTTTTAGCAAGACCGTGAATATCAATTCCTTCTGCAATGATATCGCCAACGCTCATACGCGGATTTAATGACGCGTATGGATCTTGGAAAATCATTTGCATTTTACGGTTAAATTTCTTTAGTTCAGCACGTGATTTTTTACCGTGTACATTTTCCCCGTCAAACAATACTTCGCCTGCCGTTGCGTCATATAAACGAATAATCGTTCTTCCCGTTGTCGATTTACCAGAACCAGACTCTCCTACAAGTCCGAATGTTTCTCCGCGGTAAATATCGAACGTAACATCATCAATCGCTTTTACAACTCCGCCGTTCACGTTAAAATATTGTTTTACATTTTTCACTTCAATTAATTTCTCACGATTATTAGTCATGCTGTTCACCCGCTTTCATTTGTCGAATACGTCTTTGGACAATTTCAGGTGGCTCTACTTTTGGAGCTTCTTCATGAAGCAACCACGTTGCTGCATAATGCGTATCACTTACTTTGAATAATGGTGGTTCCATTTCAAAGTCAATCTTTAACGCCTGTGGATTACGCGCTGCAAATGCATCGCCTTTTGGCGGCTTTAATAAGTCTGGCGGTGTTCCTGGAATTGCATATAACTCTTCTTCCCCACCCTCTAAACTTGGCATAGAAGCTAATAATCCCCAAGTATACGGATGTTTTGGATTATAGAAAATTTCATCAACTGTACCAATCTCTACAACTTTTCCTGCATACATAACAGCCACGCGGTCCGCTACATTCGCAACAACACCTAAATCATGCGTGATAAAAATGATAGAAGCTTCTGTTTTTTGCTGAATGTCTTTCATTAACTCTAAAATTTGTGCTTGAATTGTTACGTCAAGCGCAGTTGTTGGTTCATCGGCAATTAATAATTTCGGATTACAAGCAAGCGCCATAGCAATAACAACACGTTGTCTCATCCCACCTGAAAATTGGTGTGGATATTGTTTAAGACGCGCTTCCGGATTTGGAATCCCTACAAGGTCGATCAACTCTAACGCAACTTTACGAGCATCAACTTTACTCATTCCTTGATGTTTAATAAGACCTTCCATAATTTGATTACCAATTGTCATCGTTGGATTTAGAGATGTCATTGGATCTTGGAAAATCATCGCAATCTCTTTTCCGCGAATTTGTTGCATTTCTTTTTCAGACAACTTCGTTAAATCACGGCCGTCAAAAATAATTTCTCCATTCTTAATGCGTCCTGGCGGCTTTGGAATTAAGTCCATTAGTGCTTTAGATGTAACGGACTTACCAGAACCAGATTCCCCCACAATTGCTAGTGTTTCTCCCTTTTTCAAATCAAAAGTAACTCCACGCACTGCTTGTACTTCACCAGCATGTGTGTCGAACGAAACTTGTAAATCTTTTACTTCTAACAAAGTTTTCATCATTCCCTCTCCTTTCCTTCTTTATTTACGCATTTTTGGATCTAACGCATCACGTAAACCATCTGCTAATAAGTTAAATGCTAAAATTAACAAACTAATTACAGCCGCTGGAATAAACATCATATGTGGATATGTTTGAATTGACTTATACCCATCACTTACTAAAGAACCTAATGACGCTAACGGCGGTTGAATTCCAAGACCAATGAAACTTAAGAAAGCTTCTCCAAATACTGCATGTGGAATTGTAAACATTGTCATAACAATGATAGATCCCATTAAGTTCGGTACTAAATGTCTTACAATTAATTGCGTATTTGTCGCTCCAAGTGTACGTGACGCTAATACGTACTCTTGATTTTTCATTTTCAACACTTGTCCACGCACAATACGCGACATTCCAATCCATCCTGTAAGAGTCATCGCTAATGTAATTGATAAAATACCAGGATCCATTACAATTACCATTAAAATTACGATAATTAAGTACGGAATACCATTTAATACTTCAACAAAACGCTGCATAAAGTTATCAACACGGCCTCCGTAGAATGCGGAGATACCCCCATACGCAACCCCAATCACTAAATCAATTGCTGCTGCTAGTAATGCGATATATAAAGATACTCGTGTCCCTTCCCATGTTCTTGTCCAAATGTCACGCCCAAGATCATCTGTACCAAACCAGAAATAGTCTTTAATATCACGTTTCTCATACTGATCAACACCATATTGGTCTATACCATCAAAAGGCAACCAGTGAATGTGCTCTAAAACCGGTACTTTCGGCGGGATTTTCGCACGGTTTAAATCTTGATCTTTATAAGAATATTTACTCATCATTGGACCAAAAATCGCTAATAGAATAATTAAAGCGAGAATAACAATCCCAAAGACTGCACCTTTATGTTGAAACAAACGTCTTCTTACATCTTCCCAAAACTTTATACTTGGACGAGCAATAACCTCATTATCTGTATTGCTGCGATTTGCTGGTTGAAATAAATCTGGCGATATTTTTTGTAGATCTTTCATTATTTTTTCCCTCCCGCTAAACGAATACGAGGATCAACTACACCGTATAGTACATCGACAATAAAGATAACAAGAATGAAAAGTGCACTATAGAAAATTGTTGTACCCATAATAATTGTATAGTCGTTTAATGGAATAGACTTAACGAACTGTTCCCCTAAACCTGGTACAGCAAATACTTGCTCAACAACAAGTGTTCCTGTCATTAAAGCAGCAACCATCGGACCTAAAATCGTAATGATTGGAATAAGAGCATTTCGCAGTGCATGTTTCACAATAATTACACCTTGACTAAGCCCCTTTGCTTTTGCTGTTAAAATGTATTCTGCTTGCATAACTTCTATTAATTCGGTACGTGCAAAACGAGCTATTGTAGCTACTACAGATACTGCCAATGCAATTGTTGGAAGAATTGTATATTCAAACCCTTTCCAAAACGCTACTGGTAACCAACCTAATTTTACTGCTATATAATATTGTAGTAGTGCCGCAAAAACGAATGCAGGTACAGACATTCCGAGTACCGAAATGAACGTTGCCCCGTAATCAGCCCACGTGTTCGTACGAAGGGCTGCAACAATACCTAGTAATAATCCAATAATAGTTCCTAAAACAATTGCTTGAAAACCTAATTGTGCAGATGGACCAATGCGTCCAATAATCATATCTGTTACTGGACGGTTATCATACTGGAATGATACCCCTAAGTCACCTTTAGCTAAATTTTTCATGTAGTGAACATATTGCACTGGGAGCGGATCGTTTAATCCGTATTTTTCCAAAATGATTTCTTTTTGTGCTGGTGATAATTTCTCCTGATTTTTAAGCGGAGAACCCGGCAACAACTTCATTAAAAAGAATGTTAAAGTTGTGATTAAAAATAATGTAATGACCATGTACGCGAAACGTTGTAGTGTATAACGTCCCATAAATAGCACCTCCCCATTTTTTCAAAAGCAATAAGATAGTTTAAAATATTCTTACTATTATCTTTAAAAATAAGAGCATACGCCCATCATAGGCATATACCCTTGAAAACGATGGAATAAACTGCATTATTACTACCCTTTGTAATAAACCCATTAAAGCAAGTCAGGTCCTCTAATTGCGCATTATGTACCTTCATTTGTAAAAAATTAGAATTAAAAGAATTATCTCCAAGTTTCTACAATTTTCATTATACATATAAAGAGGCAATTGTGAATATAATTTTTTATTTTTTTGTTAAAATTTTTAATTTACAGTGTATTTTGTATATAATTTGTAAAGATAGGACTTAACACTGAAGTTATCTCATTAAAGGAAAATGCGCAATTATATTTTTTTTCTAAAAATTCTTTATAGTATATATTATAACTTTTATAGTATAATAATTCTAGTAATTTTTTTGCGGAGGGGAAGCATTTGAATACATTTTTTTCACGTATTAGTATACTAATAGGAAGTACAATTGCGATTTCTGGCGCATATGCTGTTATATTTTCTAATTCTTTTTTGTTGAATTTTGTCAATATGATGTTTTATATTGCTTTACTCTTCATTATTGTCGGAGGATTTATATTTCTATTTCAACGAGGTTTTTTCAATGTAACAATATATGCTTTCAAAAAATTAGGTCAATCCAATAAAAAAATTGAATCTTTAATTGAGGAAGAAGAACGCGATCCGAAGGAAATATTATATCGAACCTATTCCTTTACATGGACATATCCTATCGTAATTACTGGGATCATTTTAGGAACATTATCAACAATTATTGGTTACACTATTAAATAATTTGCAAACGATTTATTGTATGTTATAATAGTACAAAATTTTATACGTATGCAATGAGAAAGAAGAGTACATATTGAGGCAATTTCAGAGAGCTTGTGGTTGGTGTGAACAAGTAATTGGGCAATATGGAATGGGCTTTTGAGCACCAAACCGAAACGCTTTAGGAGTAGGATTTGGCGTCACATCCAACGTTACAATGGATAAAGAGATTTTGCGTCTGCAAAATAATTAGGGTGGTACCGCGGTCCATTCGTCCCTATTTTTAGGGATGAATGGGCTTTTTTTATTGGAAAAGCGGAAGCGGCTCGTTCAGAATGGGAGGAGGATGGAGCTCCTGACGTAGAGGTGCTTTTTACCTCGCAGGAAGGCGCGAAGCCACCGACCATTCTAGCCGCTGGAGCTAGACATCTCAGAAAAGCGGAGCCGACTGTTTAGGTCTGTTGGCTAAGGTTCTTTCACACAGAAGGTGTTTTTTATCTTCTCGTGTGGAAGGTTCTTAGACATGAGGGCCTAGGAGGTGGAACTGGACATCCCAGAAAAGCAGAAACGGCTCGTTCAAAACCACAAGACGTTAGGATTCTAGACGGAAATACGAAAAACGATAAACAATACACCTTTTCAAGGAGGAAATATTATGTCAGTTATTTTTTCAGGCATTCAGCCAAGCGGAACAATTACACTTGGGAACTATTTAGGAGCAATGAAGCAGTTTACAGAGCTACAAAATGAACACGATTGCTATTTCTGCATCGTAAACCAGCATGCAATTACTGTACCGCAAGACCAAGTACAACTTCGTAAAAACATTCGTAGTCTAGCTGCACTATACATAGCTTGCGGCATCGATCCAGAGAAATCTACATTATTTGTACAATCAGAAGTTCCAGCACACGCTCAGCTTGGATGGATTATGCAGTGCACTGCGTATGTTGGGGAATTAGAGCGTATGACGCAATATAAAGATAAAGCAAAAGGCAGAGAATCTGTTCCAGCTGCTTTATTAACATACCCACCATTAATGGCAGCAGACATTTTACTATATAATACAGAAATTGTTCCAGTTGGAGAGGACCAAAAACAACATATGGAGTTAACGCGCGACTTAGCAGAGCGTTTTAACAAGCGTTATCGCGAAGTGTTTACAATTCCAGAAGTTCGCATTCCAAAAGTAGGCGCACGCGTTATGTCATTAACAGAGCCGACGAAAAAAATGAGTAAATCTGATCCAAATCCGAAATCGATGATTAGTTTACTTGATGATCCAAAAACGATTGAAAAGAAAATTAAAAGTGCTGTAACCGATTCAGACGGCATCGTAAAATTCGATAAAGAAAATAAACCAGGTGTATCAAACTTATTAACAATCTACTCTTCTTTCTCAGGGAAAACAGTAGAAGAATTAGAAGCTGAATACGAAGGTAAAGGATACGGCGACTTTAAAGGCGACTTAGCACAAGTTGTTGTAGAAGCAATCCGTCCAATTCAAGAGAAATATAATGAACTTATTAACTCTCCTGAATTAGACGAAATCCTTGATCAGGGGGCTGAAAAAGCAAACCGTGTCGCAATGAAACAACTTCGTAAAGTCGAAAACGCAATGGGATTAAGCCGAAAGCGAAGATAAGGAAGAAAAGCAGCGGCGGCTCGTTCAGAATCGCAGGGCGTTGGAGCTCCT
Organism: Bacillus sp. S10(2024); assembly: GCF_050473865.1. Lineage (NCBI taxonomy): Bacteria > Bacillati > Bacillota > Bacilli > Caryophanales > Bacillaceae > Bacillus > Bacillus sp. S10(2024). The sequence continues at coordinate 2,326,342 of NZ_JBFLUR010000002.1, forward strand.
GACAGAGAGGTGCTTTTTACCTCGACCGAGGGAGCGAAACGACCGGAGATTCTAGCCGCTGGAGCTGGACATCATAGAAAAGCAGAGGCGACTGTTTAGGCCTGCTGGCTAAGGTTCTTTCACACAAGAAGGTGTTTTTTTACCTTCTCGTGTGGAAGGTTCTTAGACATGAGGGCCTAGGAGGCAGAGCTGGACATCCCGAAAGGCAGAGACGACTCACTCACATGCTGAATTTTACCGAAGCGTCTTTATATCGGTTGGAAGCGCCGATATATCTATATCCGCACATAAAAAAGAAATGATCCGAAAAGGCACATACGTGCCTTTTCGGTCATTCCTTTTAATTTACCTTTTGCTCATTTTCCATTTCCCACAACTTTTCAAAGAACGGTTGTCCTCTTACAAGTCGCTCACAGAGCTGTTCGTGTTTGTCTGACCATCCGTGCTTCGCTTCTTCATATAAACGGGTCCATACGTCTTCAAATGGCAGATGTTGCACAGCTGGATATGCTGCTGGGTCCCATTCTGTAAACCAATAGCGAATTTCCGCTGGATTTTTCGTTGTATGTAGTTGATCTAGTGCCATAAAGAGCAGTTGTTTTAATTGTCGTTCTTTCCGCGTTAAGCCATTCATCATATGCGGGGAAGGTGATAAAATATGATGTTCCTTTTGTGATGCTTCCCCTTCAAAATCATATGTTTCTGCTTGTACGTTTTCTACCATTTCATACACCATTTGCTCTTGTCTTGGAATCAACCTACTTTTCCGGATTGGAATGTTGTACCCAATTGTATCAACTGCAATAATTCCTTTTCCATCTGATACAACAAAACAATATTCCTGCTGCAGCCGTTCATGGTTTTTTCGAATATACGCCTTATGATGTACGTCTTCCAATAGTTTTTGCGGAAGTTCTAGCAATTCGTTCTCGATGTAATGATATAATGTGGAATCTACTTTTACTAATGGTACTTGATCTAACAATTCGATCGTATCATCCTTCCGCCATTCATAGAAATGACAGACGTTATACCCGTTTTCTTCACCTTCAAACCAATTTACCCATACATCATGCAGATATAACATTGCTTACCCCTCACTTCACAACTGTTTGTAAATCTCATTATGGTCATCTTTCGTAAAATTTATTCCAAGGGAGGAAATATATTCTTCTTAATTAATTTCTTCACCATCCTCTATCTTTCATGCTTATACAGTGAAATTCCCATCAGTGGAATATTTCCTCCTCCACTGATGGGAATTCGCTTCTCGTCGAATTTTGAGCTAGAGATTTATCCCGCTATTTGCGGGCAGTAATACTCCCACCTCAAAATTCAGCGAAAGCATTGTCCAGCTCTAGCGGCTAGAATCGCCGGTCGTTTCACCCCCTCGGATGAGGCAAAAAAGCGCCTCTCTGCCTTTGGCACGGGCGTCCTGCGATTTTGAACGAGCCGCTTCCGCTTTTCTTAAGGAGTTAGGTGGGAGATAAACTGTCCGTAAAGGCCCAATTGGTGAGGGCTTTTAATCAGTGGGGGATGAAGAAAACCCCCACTGATTAAAGCTTCACTTTATGCGGGTGAAAAAGATAACGCCCCTTCTAAAATAGCTTTCGCATCCATTCCTAATAAAGAAGTTGTGTTCCATTGTTTATGCTCTACACAATCTTTTACAATATGAAATCCCACAGCATATCCAAGCATTTTCGGATAGAATAATCCTCGTCCATTTAGCAATATATCGTGCTCGCGCGTCCCTCGTTGTATCTCCTGCTTATCTTGTATAAACCGGCGCCAAAACATAATTGCTTCTTCTTTTTCGTAATAAGACACCCACGGCGCATAGTAGCTTTCTCCATGCCGTTCATACACCGCATGTTCCGCTAATCCCTCCATCACCATTGTATCCAAAATGGTATATGCTTCTTCTCCCTTCTCACTAGCATGAATCCGACAGATATGATGATACTCATGAGTAAGCAATGCCTTAAGCTCAGCAATCGAACTTTGTGTACTTACAAATAAAAACAAAGCATTTCGCATTGCTAATCCCGCTTTTCCGTTATATTCTCGTTGAACAGTTCGGTTATACGGATCTGATAACAAAATAAATACTGGTATATTAGGACCTTTTAACCATTGCTGCAATTTTTTATATTCTACCGCCAATCGCTCCCATACTCGTTCTTTTTGCAATATGTCTATATCTTCTTCACCACCTACTACTGGGCGAAACATTCCTTTTGATACAAGAAATCGATACAACGCTTCTTTCTGGAGCGGAATATACTTTGTAAACTTCTCACAAATTTTTTCCGGCTCTTGATAATACGTACGCATCCACTCCGCCGTTTGAACCACTCCCATCTCTCCCACTCTCCTTTTGTTCCATACATATGCAACAAAGCGAAAGAAGGCATAAAAAAAATGCAGATTTTCATCTGCACTTTTTTATTATTTATATTCTTTAAATATTAATGCTGCGTTATGACCACCGAAACCTAATGAGTTACTTAATACAGCACGCACTTTTTGTTGTCTCGCTTGATTTGGTACACAATCTAAATCACACTCTGGATCTGGTGTTTCATAGTTAATTGTTGGTGGAACAACGCCATCTGTAATTGTTTTCACAGATATAATCGCTTCTACCGCACCAGCTGCACCTAATAAATGTCCTGTCATTGATTTCGTTGAGCTTACCGCTACTTTATATGCATGCTCACCAAATACTTCTTTAATTGCCATCGTTTCATATTTTTCATTCGCTTCAGTACTTGTACCGTGCGCATTAATGTAATCGATATCTTCTGGCTTTAGACCTGCTTCTTCTAACGCTTGACGCATCGCACGAACGCCACCTTCACCACCAGGAGCCGGAAGCGTAATATGGAATGCATCGCCAGTTGCTCCGTATCCAACGATCTCAGCATAAATATGTGCACCGCGCGCTAACGCATGCTCTAATTCTTCTAATACAAGAATCCCTGCTCCTTCTCCCATTACGAAACCGCTTCGGTTTTTATCGAACGGACGACAAGCAGTTGCTGGATCTTCATTAAATGTTAATGCTTTAGCTGAACAAAATCCAGCAACCGCCATGTTTGCTAACGGTGCTTCTGCTCCGCCTGTAATCATCGCATCTGCATCTCCGCGCTGAATCACTTTAAATGCATCACCAATAGAATGTGCACCTGATGCACAAGCTGTCACTGTACATGTATTAATCCCTTTTGCACCTAATGCAATGGAGACTTGACCTGCAGCCATATCTGGAATCATCATCGGTACGAGAAATGGACTAACGCGGCGTGCGCCTTTTTCCATAAAGATTTTGAACTGCTCTTCGTATGTTTCCATACCACCGATTCCGGATCCAATCCATACACCAATGCGCGGTCCGTTTTCTTCAGTAATTTCTAGCTTTGCATCTTCTACAGCCATTTTTGCTGCCGCTACTGCATATTGTGTAAAGCGGTCCATACGACGCGCTTCTTTTTTATCAATATATTTTTCAACTTCAAAGTCATTAATTTCCGCGGCCACTTTCACCGGAAATTGATCTGCATCTAAGCGGGTAAGACGTCCGATTCCAGATACACCATTTTTAATATTTTCCCAAGCAGTTTCTACATCCGTTCCTACTGGAGTAACTGCTCCTAATCCTGTAATTACAACACGCTTTTTTTCCATACAAAAATACACTCCTTTTCTCTCAGTCCTTATTTACCCCAACGAAGAGCAACTGCTCCCCATGTTAATCCGCCGCCAAAACCAACTAATATGATGAGATCACCATCTTGAATACGTCCATTTTGCAATTCTTCTACCATCGCAATTGGAATTGAAGAAGCTGACGTATTCCCAAACTTGGCAATTGTCGTACTCATTTTTTCTTGTGGTAAATTTAGCCGTTCTCTCGCCGATTCCATAATACGAATATTTGCTTGGTGAGGCACTAAAAAGTCCACATCTTCTTTCGTAAGACCCGCTTTTTCTAAAACGCGAAGACACGAATCACCGAGCTGACGAACAGCAAACTTAAATACTTCTCTGCCATTCATCATAACATATTCATCACGATAAAGGTGTTTACCACCACTTCCATCTGCTCCTAATTCAAATGAAAGAATGCCTTTCCCTTCTGAAACAGCCCCCATAACAACAGCGCCTGCTCCATCTCCAAATAAAACAGCTGTATTTCGATCATTCCAATCTACAATTTTAGATAATTTATCGCTACCAATTACTAATATATTTTTATAAGTTCCAGTTTGAATAAATTGTTGCGCTGTAATCATTCCATACATAAAACCAGCACAAGCTGCACCTAAATCCATCGCTGCTGCATGCTTTGCTCCGATTTCTTCTTGAACTACGCAAGCAACCGCTGGAAACGAACGGTCTGGTGTTACTGTTGCAACTAAAATAAGATCAATTTCTTCTCCGCTAATCCCTGCATTTTCAAGTGCTTTTTTTGCAGCTTCCACAGCCATATGTGAAGTATCTATTGTATCATCAGCAATTCGTCTTTCTTCAATTCCTGTTCTTGTTCGAATCCATTCATCAGATGTATCCATTATTTTCTCTAAGTCGTGGTTTGTGACAATTTTTTCTGGCACATATCTCCCGATCCCTAAAATGCCTACATTCACAATGCAGCCCTCCGATTTATATCAATTATTATGACTTGGTACTAATTTTAAATGATAATGTCTCTTTTGTCTATATATTATTAGTTTGTTATTTTATAGTACATTGCCAGTCTTTCCCGAAAATCACGCAATTCTGGATACAGTTTTAAGTTGGACAACATCCCTTGAATTACCGGAACGCGCGGATGTTCCGTTTTCATTTCTGACTCTAGTACATCTAGCGTAACCATTAATTCCTCGTTTCCTAATTGATCTACTAACGTACGTTTTAACTGAATAATTTCATTTATAAATATTTCTTCCTTATGCCCATTCATTACATTCGCATTACAAAAAAAATGATTAAGTTCTCGTTCTACAATGACTGGTTCGTCTTTTGAAAGTTGCAGCCCTGCTACGATATCATCCATTCTCTTTAAGATAAATTTTGCCGTATACGGTATATCTAAATTTACCATATTAAAGATAATTAACTCTAAATACGCATGTGATATTCCTTCTAATATAATAATTAAATCAACTAGATGAGGGGCAATCTCTTCTCCGTAAATAGGAAGTAAATTGTTTCGATAAAAAGCATGTGATTCTAATTTCATCCTCGTCGTAAATGCTTCTACTTCTTTATTAAAGGGAATTACATTTTCTCTCATACACATAATGATAAATTCTTTTTTTTGCTGTAATTCATAAAACTGACAGCACAATTGCTTTTCAAACTTCTCACGCGGAAGTAATGGTTCTTTTTCAAAATCCATCAGTTTATTCTGAATCTGATCGTAGTAATACTCTAGCGTTGCCAATACTAACTTATCTTTCGATTTAAAATGCAAATAAAAAGCACCTTTCGAAATACCGCAGTCTGTTGCAATCTCTTGAATAGACGTTGCATTCACGCCCTTCATCGCAAATAGTTTAATTGCTGTTTCAATTATTAACCGTTCTTTTTCCTTCATTTTTTTCCTCTCCTAAAAAAACACTCTTATCCGCATTATGACTCATCAGTCAAAAATTGCAAGTAGTTCACAGTATTTTACCTTTTCGTTGACTGTTGACCGGTCAGTCATTTATACTTTGTTTGTTATGACCGATGAGTCAATTTCAATACAAAGGAGCGTAGAAATGAATAAAATTATTAACTTTTCGTTAAACAATAAGTTCGCAGTCTGGCTATTAACGATTATTATAACGATTGCAGGAATCTATTCTGGCCTTCGCATGAAGTTGGAAACAATCCCGGACATCACAACGCCACTTGTGACAGTGACGACTGTGTATCCTGGTGCTACTCCAGCTGAGGTAGCAGAAAAAATTTCAAAACCAATCGAACAACGACTGCAAAATTTAAGTGGAGTAAACGTTGTCAGCTCCTCTTCTTATCAAAATGCGTCTTCTATTCAAGTAGAATATAACTTTGATAAAAATATGGAAAAGGCAGAGACAGAAGTAAAAGAGGCACTCGCTAACTTACCTTTACCGGAAGGCGTAAAAGAGCCAAAGATTTCTCGCCTGAGCATCAATGCTTTTCCTGTTATTTCATTAAGCGTTACAAATAAAAATGAATCTCTTGCACAGCTAACGCAGCGAGTAGAAAAAGATATCGTACCAAGCTTACAAGGTTTAGACGGCGTTGCCGATGTGCAAATTTCCGGTCAACAAGTAGAAGAAGTACAGCTCGTCTTCAACAAAGAGAAAATGAAAGAATTAGGCCTAAGCGATGATACAGTCAAGAACATGATCAAAGGTTCTAACGTTTCGATGCCGCTGGGACTATATACATTTAAAGATAAAGAAAAATCTGTTGTCGTAGATGGCAATATTACAACGTTAAATGCTTTAAAAGAAATGAAGATTCCGCTGATCCCTTCTACAAACCAAGGAAGTTCACATGGACCGGCTCAAGCACAGCAACCTAGTATGAGTCCAGCTGCAGCGGGACAAACACTGGGTATCCCGGCAGTATCATTGCAAGATATTGCTGATATTAAACAAGTCGGAAAAGCAGAATCGATTTCGCGTACAAATGGAAAAGAAGCAATCAGCCTACAAATTGTAAAAGCAGCTGATGCAAATACGGTTGACGTTGTCAATGCTGTAAAAGACAAAGCAAATGATTTTGAAAAGAAATTTGATACCATCGAAATCACTTCAGCATTCGACCAAGGTGAACCAATCGAAAAATCTGTTAGCACAATGTTAAATAAAGCTATTTTCGGTGCTATTTTCGCTGTGATTATCATCATGTTGTTCTTGCGTAACATTCGAACAACACTTATTTCTGTTATTTCAATTCCACTTTCTTTATTAATTGCAATTTTAGTATTAAAAGAAATGGATATTACATTAAATATCATGACGCTTGGAGCAATGACTGTCGCTATTGGCCGCGTTGTCGACGATTCCATCGTTGTTATTGAAAATATTTACCGGCGCATGGCTTTACCAGGTGAAAAATTAAAAGGAAAAGACTTAATTCGTGAGGCAACGAAAGAAATGTTCGTGCCAATTATGTCATCGACAATCGTAACCATCGCTGTCTTTTTACCACTTGGTCTTGTGAAGGGAATGATCGGAGAACTATTCTTACCGTTTGCTTTAACAATTGTTTTCGCCTTATTAGCATCTCTTCTTGTAGCTGTTACAATTGTTCCAATGATGGCACATTCTTTATTCAAAAAGGAAAGTGCGAAAGAAAAACAACATAATCATAAAGAGAAACCAAGTAAACTTGCTAATGGATATAAACACCTTCTAGAATGGGTATTAAACCATAAAATTATTACATCTAGCATTGCGGTTTTATTATTAATCGGAAGCATTGCACTTCTTCCGATTGTAGGTGTAAGTTTCTTACCATCTGAAGAAGAGAAAACAGTAATCACTTCTTACAATCCGGAACCAGGACAAACATTGCAAGATGTCGAAAATATTGCGACAAAAGCAGAAGATTATTTTAAGAAAAATAAAGATGTGAAAACAATTCAATTCTCGCTTGGCGGAGAAAATCCGATGAGCCCAGGTAAGTCGAACCAAGCATTATTCTTTGTTCAATACAAAAATGATACAAAGAACTTTGAGAAGGAAAAAGAAAAAGTTGTAAAAGATCTGCAAAAGATGTCAGACAAAGGAGAATGGAAAAACCAAGACTTCTCATCTGGCGGAGGCAACAATGAAATTAAGTTATACGTATACGGCGATAATTTAGAAGAGATTAAACCCGTTGTAAAAAACGTTCAAAATATCATGAAAAAAGAAAAAACGTTAAAAGATGTCGATTCAAGCCTTTCTAAAACATACGATGAATACACATTAGTGGCAGATCAAGAGAAGTTAAGTAAACTCGGATTAACTGCTGCACAGGTTGGCATGGGACTTTCCGAATCTCACGACCGCCCTATCTTAACAACAGTTAAAAAAGACGGCAAAGAGATGAATGTGTATGTTGAAGTGAACAAGCAAAACTATGAAAATGTCGATGACTTAACAAATCGAAAAATACAAACGCCGCTAGGTACAGAAGTGGCTGTAAAAGACATTATGACGGTAAAAGAAGGAGAAACGTCTAATACCGTAACAAGACGCGATGGCCGCGTATATGCAGCAGTAACCGCAAAACCAACGACAGACGATGTCACAAAAGCTACTCGTAACATTCAAAAAGAAGTAGATAAGCTAGACTTACCATCTGGCATTGATGTGTCAATGGGCGGTGTATCGAAAGACATTCAAGAATCCTTTACACAACTTGGCTTAGCGATGTTAGCTGCCATTGCGATTGTATACTTCGTTCTTGTTGTAACATTCGGCGGAGCACTGGCTCCATTTGCGATTTTATTCTCGCTTCCATTTACGATTATCGGCGGCGTTGTTGCCTTATTAATTTCCGGTGAAACATTAAGCATCTCTTCTATGATTGGCGCCCTTATGTTAATCGGTATCGTTGTTACAAACGCTATCGTATTAATTGACCGCGTTATTCATAAAGAACGTGAAGGTTTCACAACGCGCGAAGCATTATTAGAAGCTGGTGCAACAAGATTACGCCCAATTTTAATGACAGCTATCGCAACGATTGGTGCCTTACTTCCACTTGCATTAGGATTTGAAGGAAGCGGCCTTATCTCAAAAGGTCTTGGCGTCACAGTAATCGGAGGGTTAACAAGCTCTACACTATTAACATTATTAATCGTACCGATTGTGTATGAAGTAGTAAGTAAATTCAAACGAAAAAATAAAGTAGAAGAATAAAGTGAAACTTCCATCAGCGGGGTGTCCTCCCCCGCTGATGGTTAGTTGAATCAATCGGGCTTTTATGGGCAGTTGATCCCCACCTATCTTCTTCGATTCTCTCTGATCTTGAGGCGGGAATCCTACTGCCCGCGAATAGCGGGATAAAAAAATGAGACCTTTCCATCAAAATGGAAAGGTCTCTTTATATGTTGTTCCACAATCGCGACCAATTGTTAAACCATCCAACATTGTTTGCGAGCTACAAAGTAAAGGCTTAGTTTATTCTCTTTTATTTTTACCTAATTTCTCATTACCACGTTTAAAGTTACCCGTCATTTTAGCTAACAATAACTGTACTGCTGTTACATTATCTTCAACCTCTTTGATTCTTGCTATAAGACGCTCTGCCTCTCTATCCTTTACAATTTTAATTTGTTTACCTCCGTAATAGATTATTACCGTTCCTTTTTTCGTTATTTGATAAGCAAAAGGTTCTTTACTTAATCTGTTTTGTTTATCTATTTCGCTCACTGCACCATCTCCCTACTTATTTTAATTCCGAACATTTAATCCCCACAAAAACGGGTGATTGAAAAAATTTTAATTCCCCAAGCTGGTTGGTTAGTTTAAGATTAAGTTAGAGGTTGTTTCATTTAATGAAGAATTAGTATTAGATTTTAAATCTTTGGAGGGGATGCACTTGAAACAAATCATTTACTTACTTAGACATGGAGAAACTGAATTAAATGTAAAAGGCCGATATCAGGGGGAACTCGATTCAACACTAACATCTGATGGCATTGAACAAGTTAAAAAAAATGCAAAATTGCTAAAAGTACTTATAGACACCCCTAGAGAGTGGGAGTTTATTTCCAGTCCATTAGGAAGAGCACAACAAAGTACTGATATAATATGTGAAGTTATAGGTTACGATAAAAGCAAAGTTATAATGGACAATCGATTAAAAGAGGTCTCTGTCGGTAAATGGGCTGGTCTAACCACAAAAGAAATTGAAGAATCTTGGCCAAAACTTATGAAAAATACTAACAATTACAATTGGTATTTTCATTCCCCTAATGGAGAGAGCTATGATTCAGTTGTAAAGAGAGTATCTGAATGGCTGCATTCTATACAGAATAAAGAAAAAGTGATAGTGATGTCACATGGACTCACCGGAAGAATAATAAGAGGTGTATATCAAGGTTTAACAAAAGATAAAGCATTAGTCTTAGAAGTATCTCAGAATACATTTTTTAAACTATCAGATAAGCAAATAGAAAGTTTTTGCTCAGAGTATGATGAATTTTATTAAATAGGAATCCATTTTATGAGTAAAAAAGGTACTTAAATAATAGAAATAGAGAGCGCTAGTTTAAGTAGAAATAATCAAACTTTAAAATAAAGAATATGCATTTAATCAATCTTTATTTTAAAGCGACAATAATCACTATTATGCAGACCACAACATGAACGCTACTTGCTCGCTCCCTTTATTTTTAAACCTCGCACGGGGCAGAAACAAGCCCTGACCGCACCCATGCACGGCCAGGCCCTCTCGCCAACCTAAAAAAGGCGGTTTCAATCCATATTTATTTTACTCTTTTGCATCCGCTTTCCCGAGTTCATACGCTTCGCCCATAACCTTCATTAATAATTCTAATACAGGCTGCGCTTTTGCCATATCCAACGCCACGCCGTGATCATCTAAAATGGCCTTCGCTTCCGGCAAATGTTTCATTGCGATTTGTAAAAACTGCATATTTTTTTCGTTCATTTTCTCTCATCCTTTCCACATCAAAACTCTCTTTTCTAGTTTACCACGTGTTACTCGTCTCGTATAACTCCCTATATTTTTTTATATGAGAAATTTGACGCTGCATCCCCTGTTCTAAAGAAAATTTACTTGGAATAACGATCTTTTCTTCCTCGCCTGTTAAGCACTCTTTCTCCTGTATTTGAAAAACCTCTGTTTTCTGTAATAGTTCTATCCCTTTTTGCCACCGTTTTTCCTCTTCACTGCAAAGAGAATATATTTTCATTTCCATTTTTCTTTGACCAATCGTATATAAATAGTTCGCAACATCTTCCACATATAAAAGATCACATGTACATTCTTCTACCCTAAGAGAAATCGTTTGTTGTTTTAATCGAGCTAAAATGATGTTGTGATATGCCATAAATGTCGGTTGCCACGGTCCATATACTGCTGGAACACGTAGTATGCAGTAATCCGCATCACCTTTTTGTACTTCTCGTTCAATTTTTGAAAAAAGCATACGATTTTCATTGCTACTACAAGCACGACTTACTTCTACAGAAGATGAAATAACGAACCTTATTTCTTTTCGTTTACAAAAACTCTCAAAACGCTTTACATATTGCAATATGCTACGCTCATTTCTAAAATTCTTTTGCTGATTCGGCTCACATAAGCAAAAGTATGCAGCATCAATATTTGTTTTCTCCAAAACTTCCCATCCATCATGATCCCCTAGCGAAAAATACTTAAACAATGCGTTTCGACCAATTAAACATAATTTTTCTTCATTTATCTTGGAAACACTGTTCATATCATCAAAATCAAACGCACACACTTCAATCTCTTCTTCAAGAAACTTCTGCACAAGATGATAACCTATAAATGTTAACGCCCCAACAACAATGACTCGTTTCATTTTCTTTCCCTCCTCTCATAGATAAAAAGCTCCTTATGTATAGGAGCTTTATAAATCTTCATACCACTTAAAAAACTGACATGCATTTTGCGCCATTTTATATTTTACATCTTGTAAATGAAAGGATAATGAAGTCGGACAACTTTCTTGCAAACGCTTCTTTTCATATTCCCGAAGCAACTGTTTTCGTTCCTTTTTTTCTTGAGCAGATACAAAGATTCTTACCGGAATGGAGGATACTAAATACGGAAATGCTTTCTTTTCAATTTTCAGTCGCAATTCCGATTCTGTTGCATCATATGCTTGCATCAATTCACGAATTAACCGCTTATAAAAAAATTTGTGCTCCTTTTCAATTTCAACGTGTGCCGGTAAATGAAGGCACGGATTAAACATAAGAACAGAGCGCACACACTCAGGATACTGCGCCATCATTTGCAGGGCAACAAGTGCCCCCATTCCTTCTGCTACAATATGAATTTTTTCGTTTAAAATCTCCTTTTTCATGACGACATGATACAGCCGCTTCGCTAAACGAACTGCTTGTTCATTCCCCCAATGTCTGCCGTATAAATTAGAAGAAAAAATTGTATAACCCTTCTTTCGCAATTCGTTTAAAAATTGTAACCGCCCGGCATGTTGCAGCCATAAACTTGTACCATTCTCAATGAAGTAATTGTAATCGCCTAATAACAATATCCCAAATCCATTTGGCTTTTCTGGCAAATGAATTACACATGGCTCTTGTTCTAAAAAGAAAAAACGTTCTGTAATACTCATACTTCTCCCGCCTTATATGACAACATCTAATTTACTCTTTTATAATGTATGATACAAAAAGCAATTTGCTTTGCAAAAACGACAAATATTTTTTCTATATTCTTTTTCGAGTTATGATACAATAAAAACAAACTGAACGAATAGAGGTGTAAGAAGATGCGTGTATTTTGGGCCTTTTTCTGGTCGTTCTTGCTTGTGCAAATGATGAGCTACGTAATTAGCGCGATGACGCCAGGCGTTACATACGATTTTGGGCAAGCGTCTATTTTTTCTGTAGTTATTACTGTACTTGTAATCGTACTTGGAGCTTTAATTCCAAACGAACCTGCACAGCAGCATTAATAAAAAAGAGTCCGGATACCCGGACTCTTTTTTTATTGAACTTTGGCAACTATCTCGTTATTTGAAACATCAATCAATACATGACTATGATCTGTAATCGTGCCCGCAATAAGCGCACGCGCTAACTTCGTTTCAATTTGGCGCTGTACGTAGCGTTTTAGAGGACGCGCACCGTACATTGGATCAAATCCAGATTCTACAACAAACTCTTTTGCAACATCGGTAAGTTCCACTGTAATATGGCGGTCTGTTAAACGATTTTGCAACTCTTTCACAATTTTATCAACAATACCTTTTATTTCATTTGTTGTAAGTGGTTTAAAGAGAATAATTTCATCCACACGATTTAAAAACTCTGGGCGAAAGTGACCGCGAAGTTGTCCCATTACAAGATTTCTTGCTTCTTCTTGAATAGAGCCATCTTCTCCTAACCCTTCTAATAAATATTGCGATCCGATATTGGATGTCATAATAATCACTGTATTTTTAAAATCAACTGTACGTCCTTGCGAATCTGTAATACGACCATCATCCAACATTTGCAATAAAATATTAAACACTTCCGGATGTGCTTTTTCAATTTCATCTAATAAAATAACAGAATACGGTTTACGGCGCACAGCTTCTGTTAATTGGCCGCCTTCTTCATATCCGACATACCCAGGAGGCGCTCCGATTAATCGAGATACGGCATGCTTTTCCATGTACTCAGACATATCAATTCGAATGATTTGTTCTTCGCTATCAAATAATGACTGCGCCAATGTTTTCGCAAGTTCCGTTTTCCCAACACCTGTCGGTCCTAAGAAAATGAACGAACCAATCGGACGATTTGGATCTTTAATTCCAGCACGAGCGCGCAGCACTGCATCCCCCACAAGACCAACCGCCTCTTCTTGTCCGATGACACGCCCTGATAATATTTGCTCTAAACGAAGTAACTTCTCACGTTCTCCTTCTACGAGCTTTGCAATCGGAATACCAGTCCAGCGCGATACGATATTTGCAATTTCTTCTTCACTTACTTCTTCACGAAGAAGACGGTTGTCTTGCTGTTTATTCGCACTTGCTTCTTCCGCTTCTTTCAATTCTTTTTCTACAGCTGGAATTTTGCCGTGACGAAGCTCTGCTGCTTTATTTAAATCGTAATTTCCTTCCGCTTCTTCTAGCTCCCTTCGCAAACGCTCTAAGCTTTCGCGTAAATCGCGCACCTTATGAATTTCTTCTTTCTCTTTTTGCCACTGCGCCCGCATTCCACTCGCTTTTTCTTTTAAATCCGACAACTCACGCTGCAATGTTTGCAGGCGCTCCCTACTTGCACGGTCCGTTTCTTTACTGAGCGCAGCCTCTTCAATTTCTAACTGCATAATACGACGCGTGATTTCGTCTAGCTCTGTTGGTAACGAATCAATTTCTGTCCGAATCGTTGCACATGCTTCATCAACTAAATCGATTGCTTTATCTGGTAAGAAACGATCAGAAATATAACGATCCGATAACGTTGCAGCTGCGACAAGAGCACGATCATGAATATTCACACTATGGTAAATTTCAAATCGTTCTTTTAAACCGCGCAAAATAGAAATCGTATCTTCAACTGTCGGCTCTTCAGCTAATACTTGCTGGAAACGACGCTCTAATGCTGGATCTTTCTCAATATATTTGCGATATTCATCAAGCGTTGTCGCCCCGATGCAATGCAGCTCTCCACGCGCTAACATTGGTTTTAACATATTTCCGGCATCCATTGCTCCTTCTGTTTTACCAGCGCCTACAATGGTATGCAGCTCGTCGATAAATAATAAAATCTTTCCTTCACTCTTTTTAATTTCATTTAAGACCGCTTGCAAGCGCTCTTCAAATTCACCGCGGAATTTCGCACCTGCAACAAGCGCGCTCATATCAAGCGCAAAGATCGTTTTATCTTTTAACCCTTCCGGTACATCTTTACGAACAATACGTTGCGCTAATCCCTCAACGATTGCTGTTTTCCCAACACCAGGTTCACCAATTAATACAGGATTATTTTTTGTTTTACGCGACAAAATGCGAATCACACGGCGGATTTCACTATCACGTCCAATGACTGGATCAATTTTCCCTTGTCTTACTTCCGCTACTAAATCACGACCATATTTCTCTAAAGCTTCGTATGTTACTTCTGGATTTTGACTCGTCACTTTTTGATTCCCCCGAACTTCTGTTAATGCTTGCAATAACGCTTCTTTTGTAATACGAAGTGACGCAAATAACTCACGTATATCACTCGTTCTCTTTTCATCACATAATGCAAGAAGAATATGTTCCACTGAAATATAATCATCTTGCAAATGCTTCGCTTCTTCTTCAGCTCTTACAAACAGCCCCTGAAGTGCGCTTGTAATATAAACCTTGCCTACTTCTGCGCCGCCTCCTGTAACCGATGGCTTTCGCTTTAGTAAGCGTTCTGCCGCCTGCACCAACTGATCTATATTTATATTCATCTTTTGAAAAATACGTATTGCTAATCCATCTTGCTGCTGAAGAAGCGCGGCTAAAAGATGTACAATATCAATATCTTGATGATGATGCTTAGTAGCAATTGATTGTGCACCCATAATCGCTTCTTGTGTTTTTGTCGTCATTCGATTTAAGTCCATCGTGCCACAACTCCTTTATAGTTTGACTTTTTTTGACCTTTGATTTGATTATACGACAAATTACCTATTTTATTCAACGATGAGAACTTTATGACGATCTTATTTTTTGTAACTACTCGACCATACATTTCATTCAGGAGTTTGGTAAGGGGGATGATTCCGGTGAAAATACACCCCTTATTATCTATAAAAAGTTATTTTCATTTTTAGCATATAGATGTTTTCAGCCTTTGCGTGTGACAGGAAAAGGCCTTGACCGCTCCTATACATAACCAGTCCCTCCCTGGCCATTTAAAAAAATGCTCTTTTGCCTTTTTTTCATAGAGTGACTGAGTTGTTATCTTTTTTTACTTATTTACCATAAGAAATCCCGCAGCTTATAACTGCGGGATTTCTTATGGTCTTCGTTTATATGTCCATTGTCTATTTTGGTTTGTAACTTCCGGAAATTTATCTCCAGCAGAGAGCTTTACCATTTTTGGATCCTTAACCATACTCCCTGTTTCACCAATTTCAACATAGATACCATCATTGGGTGCTTTTTGACCAGCTCGGAATCGATGACTTTGTCCCATATTCATTCTCCTTCCATTCCATTATTACATCTTTAGTATGTCCCATTTTACAAAACCTTTTCTGTTATGTTTAGGAAACCATGCTCATATAATGAAATTACACATTTTAGCAGGAGATACATCAGTATATGTAGAAACAAAAAAAACTGGCCATAAAGACCAGCATCAAAGGAGAGTCAAACAACTTATACGAGAAGATTACATTCTCATTATAAACATGATACCCCCAGCTTTGTAACCCCTTTCACAAATTGTACAAAAGGAAAGGAACATTATTCGAACTTTCAGAATAAAACTTGACTTTTCTCGATACCAATGACAAATAGTAGACAACGTGATCGTGCAGGAATTAAGATGAATATACACAAAACTTTTTATAAAAGGTGTGAGACGCATGAAAAAACAACATTTAATTGCATTAGATTTAGATGGCACTTTACTTACAGATCAAAAAATAATTTCAGCTCGTACAAAACAAACCATTGCAAAAGCAAAAGAACAAGGCCATATCGTTGTGATCTCAACGGGCCGTCCATTTCGTGCGAGTCATGCATATTATAAAGAACTTGGCTTAAATACACCGATTGTAAATTTCAACGGCGCATACGTTCATCATCCACTTGATACGAACTGGGGAATGCATCACTCTCCACTTGAACTTACTACTGCACAAGAAATCGTTCGTACGTGTATGGAATTTGGAGTGGAAAATATTTACGCAGAAGTAATTGATGATGTATATATGAAACAACTTGATGAAGACAAAAAACATATTTTTGAGTTCGGATCACCCAAAATTTTCACAGGTGATTTACTCAACATTTTACAAGATCATCCAACTTGCTTATTAATTGATGCACATGAGTCAAAATCAAACTTTATTCGTCAACATTTAACAGATATGCATGCAGAAGTAATCGATCACCGTAAATGGGGAGCTCCTTGGCCGATTATTGAAATCGTGAAAAGCGGGTTAAATAAAGCAATTGGCTTACAAAGAATTTCAAATTACTACCATATCCCAAAAGAGCGTATCATCGCGTTTGGTGATGAAGATAACGATTTTGAAATGATTGAATTTGCTGGACACGGAATCGCTATGGGGAATGCCATTCCAGAATTAAAATCATTAGCAAATCACATAACGTTATCAAATGAAGAAGACGGCATTGCTCTTTATTTAGAGGAGGCACTTGGATTGTAAGGTGAAAATTCCCTACTTATAGTATGACGCCAATCGCACATACTATAGAAGACACAGCAAATGTGTCCATGCTTTTCTGCTAAAAGGGGGCATTACGAATGGGTAAAAAGAACAAATCAAAACGTTTCGTGCAACAAGGGACAGATTCTGTTATGAAACACGATGCAAGATTCCCATACCGTGGTACATTAGCTGAAGCAGAAAAAGAACGAAATAACTCTTCTCTCGGAGGGTTCTAATGAGTAACTTACTATTCCAACAAGCACGAGATGCCGTCTCAAAAGCTGTATCTTGTTCCAATGACAGCGAACAGCAAGCACTTGTTAATCAAGCAAAAAATGCATTGTTGTCCGCTTATACGAATTCTTCTACTGCCGAAAAAGTACAATTACGCGAAATGCAAGAAGAGCTTCAAAGCATTTCAACAACTCAGTAACTACGACTAGAGAAACAAATAAAAAGAGGACCAAATACGGTCCTCTTTTTATTAATCTTTACGGAACAATCCAAACACCCCAACCGTTTCGAGAACGTTTGTGAATGCACCTGGATCTACTTTTTTTATAATTCTTTCTAATTCATATAACTCATAACGAGTAATAACAATCATTAACATCTCTTTATTTTCATTCGTAAACGCACCT
This sequence comes from Bacillus sp. S10(2024), assembly GCF_050473865.1. NCBI lineage: Bacteria > Bacillati > Bacillota > Bacilli > Caryophanales > Bacillaceae > Bacillus > Bacillus sp. S10(2024). Next base: position 2,344,080 of record NZ_JBFLUR010000002.1, read on the forward strand.
GTTGCTGGAACTGTGGTAATTCCTCGAACTAATCGTTCATGAATTGCCTTTCGCACCTCAGCTCCATTTTTCGTTACAATTAATGCCGTAATTTTCACATGACGCGTATGTATGGCATCAATAATACGCGAAGATACATATAATGTCACTAACGTATAAAGAGCCTTTTCCCAGCCATATAAATAACCGGCCAGAGTAATAATAATCGCATTAAACAAGAAGAAATATGTTCCGACCGGCTTATCTTTTACTCTAGATAAAATCATCGCAATGATATCTAAACCACCTGTTGAGGCTCCAAACTTTAAAGCAAGCCCTACTCCTACTGCAGAAATTACCCCTCCAAAAATGGCATTTAAAATAATATCATGAGATACCGCTTTTACTGGCACTATCTCTAAAAACAATGTCATAAATGCAACGCTTAAAAAACTAAAGAATGTGAAGGACTTCCCTACTTTTTTCCAAGCTAAAATAACAACCGGAATATTAAACAAGCTAAAAAGAACTCCCGTTGAAATATGTATTGATAGAAAATCTCCCAACACTTGCGAAAGCAATTGCGACAATCCAGCAAAACCGCTTGCGTACACTTTCGCAGGTGTTAAAAACAAGTTCATTCCAATCGCATTTAACAAACCAGCAATGATAACAACGACTAATTTCTTTGTAAGCTCAGCATAGTTCAGTTTTAAGTCCATATCTTCCAGTCCACCTTTATATAAATTCCATCGTATACATTATACATAGTCTTAACGAAAACGGAAATGATAAACGTACAACCGTTTTGAAGGGAGTTGAACCATATGCCTCATACAAGTGACAACGACAAAAAAGCACGTGATAACAACGCAAAGCGCACGCAAAAAAATGAAGAGCAACAAAAAAATATTCAGCAAGGAAAACGCGCTTACTCCAAAAAGACAGATCATCTATAATATGCAACTTTGATCAGTAACCAATTCTTATAAATTAGACCAGAATCCTCTATTTCATATGAACAAACCCTCATCGTACATCGACATTTTGTTGATGTACTTTTTTATTTTTACAAAAGTCATCTCGAGTTCACATCATGTTCACTTCCTTTTTCTACAATAGTAATAACAATTTTCGGATGAGGTGTTTACATGAAACGAAGACAATTATTTATTGCAGCAGCGACGCTCGGTACATTAATGTTAGCTGCCTGCAATCCAAAAGATAGTTCCGATTCCATTGCAACTTCTACTACTAGTACGATAACAAAAGGCGAATTTGATAAGGCGTTAAAAGAACGCTTCGGAAAAGATATGCTCTATGAAATGATGGCACAAGATATTATGACTAAAAAATATAAAGTATCCGATGATGAAGTTGATAAGGAATTTAAAAAAGTGAAAGACCAAGCAGGCGATAATTTTAAAACGTTCCTTGAAAGTAATCGTATGAAAAACGAAGACGATTTAAAAAAGCAAATTCGCTCTAGCTTAGCCATTGATAAGGCAATCAAGCAAACGATAACTGAAAAAGACATAAAGGCTAGATATAAACCAGAAATTAAAGCTAGTCAAATTTTAATAAACGATGAACAAACGGCTAACGATATAAAAAGACAATTAAATGGCGGTGCATCATTTGAAGAATTAGCAAAAAAATATTCAGAAGATACGGTTTCAAAAGATAATGGTGGAGATTTAGGTTACTTCGGACCCGGAAAAATGATACCTGAGTTTGAAGATGCAGCTTATAAATTAAATGTCGGTGAAATAAGTGAACCTGTAAAATCATCAAAAGGCTACCACATTATTAAATTGACAGACAAAAAAGACTTAAAGCCATACGACGAAGTAAAAGATTCTATTCGCAAAACACTTGAAACTGAGCGTATACAAGATAATACGTGGCGCCAAAAAGTATTAATGGACGAATTAAAGAAAGAGAATATTAAAGTTAAAGATGATGACTTAAAAGATACTTTTGCACGTTTAGGGCAATCATAAAAACAGCCGAACAAATTACATTTGTTCGGCTGTTTTTCTATTATTTTTTAAAATATGTCCAACCTTCTTCTTGATAAACCTTTTCTTCTTTCATCAATTTACCAAGAGCACGTTTGAAAGCTGCTTTACTCATCTGAAAACGCTCCCCGATATCTTCTGGGTGGCTCTTATCCCAAAATGGCATTGCACCGCCGCGGCTTTCCATATACTCATAAATAACCGCTGCATCATCTTCCATTCCTTCTTCTTTACGAGGAAGAAGAGAAATGTTAATCGTTCCATCTTCTTTCACATCGATAATACGTCCTGTTACACGTTCTCCAATACGCACTTGCTCTTTACGCTCAGAACAGTGCAAGAATGCACGGAAATGTTCATCCGTTAAAACAAACGACCCTACTTGCAACGAACGATACACACGACCATTTACATTTTTATTACGCATAGACGGCGTCGCCTCTACTACAATTTCTTGCATGTCCGCATCTCTTGCCGGAAGAGCAATTAAACGGCCGCGATTTGTTAATTTTAATGTACAATATAACTCATCGTCCTCTTGCGGCCATACTGGTGTATAAATCGGAAACTCATCAGCTGGAATTAATATATCTTTCGAAACACCGATATCAACAAACACCCCTAAACGAGGCTTCACTTCCACAACTTTTACCCAATTCCAGTTTTCCGTTGTAATAAGCGGTGTTTTCATCGTTGCCGCTAAACGTTCTTGATGATCATGATATAAAAACACATCAATCGTATCGCCTTCTTCAATTTCTCCAGCTACCTCATTTTTATGTAAAAACACTTCATCTTCTTCGTAACCGACCATATATCCAATTTCTGTTTCGCGTAAAACCGTTACTTCTTCAATCGCTCCTGGTTGTAACTTCATATATTTACTTCCCTTCTATATAATTTATCTTATTCTAACGGGTGATATCTTCATTGTTTCCTACTGTAAAAATATCCGCACCGATAACAGCTTTATTTTATTTTTTTATCATTCCAAACAAAGCTTCATTATACACGTTTTTTCCTTTATTTGTCCAACTCGCTAAAATTCTCTATAATAAAGTAAGACTTTAATCATTGAGGCGGTCTTCTTCAATGATTATTAGTCGAACCAACCGGGCCTTTATGGGCTGTTTATCCCACCTATCCTACGAATGCATTTCCCGCTATACTTTAAGTGGGATATTACAGCCCGTTAAGGCGGGGTAGAGGTGGAATTTAATTTGGAGGTGCTTATTATGGCAAAAGATAGTTCTTTTGATATTGTTTCAAAGGTAGAGTTTCCAGAAGTAACAAACGCTATTAACATCGCATTAAAGGAAATTCAAAATCGTTATGACTTTAAAGGAAGCAAAAGTGATATTAAATTAGAAAAAGAGGAAATCCTTTTAACTTCTGACGATGAGTATAAACTTGACCAAGTAAAAGACGTTTTGATTTCAAAATTAATTAAGCGTGAAGTTCCGATTAAAAACTTAGATTACGGAAAAGTCGAAAGCGCTTCTGGCGGTACAGTACGCCAACGTGCAAAATTACAACAAGGCATCGATAAAGAAAATGCTAAAAAAATTAATAACATTATTAAAGAATTAAAATTAAAAGTAAAAACACAAGTACAAGATGATCAAGTTCGTGTAACAGGAAAAAGCCGAGATGACCTACAAGCAGTTATTTCAGCTGTACGCGGAGCTGATTTATCAATTGACGTACAATTTATCAACTACCGATAGTCATACATAAAAAAGAGCTGACCAAAATCCACTTTTTGGTCAGCTCCTTTTATATTTCAATACGATTCCGTTCCTTTTCGTTTCTTTACCAATACAAGAAAGATGATAAATAACACATTCACACCTACTAAAGCGGCAATAAACGACCAGTTCCACCCTGATTTTCCTGCAAGCGCATATATATTTGCAGTTTCTCTTTTCAGCACAATGTAATATTTTCCGTTCTCTTCTCGCACTCTATCATCTTCTAACAATCCGCGCAGCTCATGATTTTTCCCAAATTCATTTGCAGCAAGTTCCACTTTTTTTGTTTCTGTGGTGTTATTAATCGCGATAAATGTTGTTTCATCTTTATATTTGCGCCTTATTATACTCATACCATTTTTATCATATAATAGTTCAAATGTTCCATACCGAAGAGACGGTAATGTTTTGCGCAGTTCTCCTAATTTCCCTATATACTGCAAAAACTTCTCATCTGATTTAAAATCCATTAAACGATGATTATCAGGCGCTTCTCCTCCATCTAATGCAATTTCCGTACCGTAGTATACAAACGGAATGCCGGGTGATGTATATAAATAGGCAAGCGCTAATTTCAAGCGGGCCGGTGGAAAATATTTATTTTCTTTTGCTTTTCTAACAAAACGCTCCGTTTGGCTATTATCCACAAACGTTCCTTCCAAACTAGCGCCGCTACTTTTCGTCACATCATGCAATGACTTTACAGAAACGTTCGGCTTTGCAAACACATCTATCATACGCTGCTGATAAGCTTGACTCAATACTCCTTTTACTCCTTCTATTTGCGTATCCGCTATTACAAAAAAGTTTTGTTTTACACTCTGCATAGATGCACTCACTTCATTCAAAACTGACTGCGGAATATTTTCATTATGTATCAAATGATAACCGTCTATATCCGTCTCCTTAATCCAGTGTTTCGCATATTCAATCGTCCCCGTTTTATCTTCATTATTCACTACAAATTCAAGCATCACTTTCATATCTCGCTCATGTGCTTCTTGGACGAGTTGCTGCATGTCCTTCATCGTACCAAAATGTTCATTCATTTTCGTTATATCAGTTGGCTGATACCCATCATAACTACTACTTGCAGCGGGCGGCGACAGCAATATAGCAGTAAATCCCATTTCTTTTATATAATCCAGTCGTTTTATAATCCCCTGGATATCTCCTCCTTGATATGCTTCTAAATTACCCGTATCAATCCCTTTATCATTTCTAGAATCACCATTATTAAAACGATCAATCATAATAGAATACACAATTTCATCTTCCCACGGCCTCATTTCTTTCGCCGACACATGAATAGGTAATTGAAATACAAACAATAGACATATAAAACATAGAATATATTTCCCTAACTCCCTCTTCACATTGCTTCCCCCAAATTTTCTAATTATAAGAAAAGTATAACAATTTATACTCCTCCCGTATACTAACGCATTTAAATAACATAGAAATACAACATGTTACATTTCCTTACATAACGAATTAAATTTTCAGAAAAACCTGTTGATTTATTTTTATTTATTGAATATGATACTAAATATACTCATTAGATGTTAACTTATATTACATCACAGGAGGGAAAACGATGCATATGGAGGATACAGTATTTCTTTTTTTAGCCACCGTCATGGTGATGATTATGACACCTGGGCTTGCTTTATTTTACGGAGGAATGGTCCGCAGTAAAAATGTACTAAGTACAACGATGCACAGTTATAGTGCCATGGCAATCGTGTCTATTCAATGGATTTTCATCGGTTATTCTTTAGCATTTGGACCTGATTGGAATGGACTTATTGGTAATTTTGATTGGTTTGGTCTACAACATGTTACGTTCACACCAAATGAAGCCTACAGCGCAACAATTCCACACAATTTATTTATGATGTTTCAACTTATGTTTGCAATTTTAACTCCCGCTTTAATTTCCGGCGCATGCGCAGAACGTATGCGATTTTCCGCTTTTCTTATCTTCATCTTACTTTGGACGACACTTGTATATGACCCCGTTGCTCATTGGGTTTGGGGCATTGGTGGATGGCTTCGCGAACTTGGCGCACTCGATTTTGCAGGAGGAAATGTTGTTCATATTACATCAGGCGTGGCTGGTCTCGTATTAGCTATTTTCCTCGGAAAACGAAAAGATGCTCACGACTCTTCGCCGCATCATTTACCATTTACAATTCTAGGAGCGGGGTTATTATGGTTTGGCTGGTTCGGCTTTAACGTCGGTAGCACATTAACATTAAATGATGTTGCCCTCACCGCTTTTATTAATACAAATACTGCTGCAGCTGCTTCCGCGCTCACATGGATGCTGACAGAATGGTTCTTCCAAACAAAACCAACTGTACTAGGCGCCGCTTGCGGAGCTGTTTCTGGTCTCGTCGCGATTACACCATCTTGCGGATTCGTCACACCACCCTCCGCTCTTCTCATCGGCGCAATCGGCGGTGCCCTTTGCTTTTTGGCAGTTTATTTCTTAAAACATAAGCTCGGTTACGACGACGCGCTCGATGCCTTTGGCTGTCACGGTATCGGGGGAACTTGGGGCGGCATTGCAACAGGACTTTTCGCTACAACATCCGTTAACAGCGCAGGCGCAGACGGACTATTTTACGGAAATGCTGCACTTCTTTGGAAACAACTCCTCGCAATTGGAGCGACCTATACATTCACAGCTATAGTGACGTATGTAATCATTAAAGGAATTAGTTTATTTCTCCCCGTTCGTGCACATGAACACGAAGAGACAATGGGACTCGATCTTTCCCTTCACGGTGAAAGGGCATATGAACAAATTAACACTCCATTTATTGGTAACATTTCAGATGGAGATTTAAACCATTCTCATAAATAGCTCGCCTTTAAACAAAATTACAGAAAGAGGATTTCATATTGAAATCCTCTTTCTAAATCCAGATTATCTAAAATAGATTCATAAAACTACTTAATAGGTAAGCTACCTAATTTGATTAAAGGTACGCTCTTTCCCTATATATAGGGCATAACATATAAAAAGAATCCAACTACTATAAAGGAGCTCTATGAATCATTATGATAAATCCGGTTTTTAACACCACAAGACAAGCAGGTGTAGGTGCCGCCGTCACATATGGTGCTGCACAACAGACACTTCATGCAATTCACCAAATGATGGAAACAACTCCTCTTTTTGCACATGTCGTATATCATCATGTTATGCCCCATCATGTTGCATATCATTATGTCATATATCCAACTGATCTCTCAACAATTCCGTTTGGTTCAACATACTATTTCTGAGAAAAGTCTACTACTCCCTTAGAGATAGTACGTTTTTAGGATTCACGTCTTCATATAAAGTGAAACTTCCTTTAGTGGGCGCCTTTTCCACTGAAGGTTAGTTGAACCAATCGGGCTTTTACGGGCCGCCTAATTTCTTTGCTTCCACTAAATTTTGAGACGGAAGTATTACTGCCCGCAAATAGCGGGATAAATTAGGGGGGCAACTATTACACTTGTCCTTATATTATTTTTAATTTGCGGTCTGTGCATCCAATAGGTTCGGAAATCTATTCGTTCTAATCGTGTGTAGAAGGAATAAAGGATATTTCAATCTGTAACGTATCACCTTAACAACAACGGAAGAGGAAAAAAATTTCAAATACCATTATTAGAAACAAGGTCATAGCTTACAGGCTATGACCTTCAGTTTTAGTCCTTAATATTTATATTATACTCCTTAAACCAAACATGAATTTGCCCTAAATGCGCCAACAATTGAGGGCCCGTCATGAGCTGCCCAAACCACGGCGTTTGAAATGCACTACCGCCTGATTCAATTAATCCACGCAATTGGTCGTTATCAAATAATTCATGGAGAATCGACTGTTTATCCGTTAATAGCTCTTGCAGCCATGAAGTGACAACCTTCGTGTAGTATGGATTATGAGTTTTCGGATATGGACTTTTCTTTCTATACAAAACATCATTTGGCAAGACACCTTCTAACGCCTTGCGTAATAGACCTTTTTCGCGGTTTTTATACATTTTCATTTCCCAAGGAATATTCCATGCATATTCGACAAGTCGATGATCTGCAAACGGCACACGCACTTCTAAGCTAGCCCCCATACTCATCCGATCTTTTCGGTCAAGGAGCGTTGTCATAAACCAGACCATATTTAAATAAAATAGTTGTCTTCTTTTTGTATCCAGTATGCTTTCTCCTTCTAACAACGGGGTTTCACGCACCGATTCTTCATAGCGATACTGAACATACTCTTGTAAATTTAGTTTTTTACGCCATTCTTTTTTTAACAATTGTTCACGCGCTTCTGTAGATCGCATCCACGGAAACGCACTAGATTGTAAATCATCCTCACGGTAAAACCATGGATAACCACCAAAAATTTCATCAGCGCATTCACCTGATAGGCTTACGACAAAATCTTGTTTAATTTCTCGGCAAAACCAAAGTAAAGAAGAATCGATATCCGCCATCCCTGGCAAGTCACGAACAATGACAGCTTCCGTTAAATGTTTTGCTAAACTCTCGTTAGAAATTACACAGCGATGATGAATCGTATCAAATGTATTTGTCATTAACGTAATAAACGGAGCATCTGAATTTGGCTGAAATGCATTTGATTTGAAATATTTTTCGTTATCTTCATAATCAATCGAATACGTATGAAGATTCCCTTTCTCTTCTCGCTCATATGCCATCGCCGCAAATGCGGTAATTGCGCTGGAATCGACGCCACCCGATAAAAATGTACAAAGCGGAACATCCGATACTAACTGCCTTGTAATGGCATCTTGCAATAGAAAACGAACGTGTTCTACTGTTTCTTCAAAATTATGTGTGTGCTCTTCGCTCACAACATTCCAATAACGCCAAATTTTTAAGCCATCTTTCGAAAACGTAAGTGCATGACCTGGACGCAGCTCATCAATTCCAGCAAATATACCATGCCCAGGAGTTCGAGACGGACCTAATCCAAATACTTCTGCTAATCCTTCTGTAGTAATCTCCGCCTTCACATGAGGATGAGCTAAAATCGCTTTTAATTCTGAAGCAAACAATAATCGCCCAGCATCATGTTTATAAAATAGCGGCTTGACTCCTAATCGATCACGCGCAATAAAAACTTTGTCTTCCTGTTCATCCCATACAGCAAATGCATAAATACCATTTAAATGCTCTAAGCATTGTTCTTTCCATTCCGCATAAGAAGCCAGCAATACTTCTGTATCAGAATGCCCCTTAAACGTATAACCTCTTTTCAGCAATTCTTTCCGAATATCTTCTGTATTATATAGTTCGCCGTTATAACAAATGGCGTAACGTTCTTCTTTCTTTTCCCGCACCATCGGTTGTCTACCACCTTCAGGGTCGACAACTATTAACCGTTTATGCCCAAAAGCAACATGATTCCGAAGCCAAACGTTCGTGTCATCCGGACCTCTTTTTGCGAGCGTTTCGGCCATCTTCGTTACGGCTTCTTTTTCTTGTAATAACACTTTTGTATAATCAACCCACCCTGTAATGCCACACATTGCAATCACCCTTTCTCATCTCATATCCGCAGTCTGTTTTTATTCTATGCCCAATTTTAATTCTATGTTCCTTTGTTATGAAAACTCCCTCCACTTATCTCCTCAGATCTTGGTATCATCTTTACCAGATGCTTAACACAAGTGGAGTTGACACTGCTGCCTGATGACACAACCCCTCTATCCCATCGACAAACGCCTTTGGAACTGCTTTTTTTAATTATAAATTACCGATTTTTGGATAAACAAAGACTGAACTGTCTATAACAAGAACAGAAACTTCTATTAGAAAAGGAGCGAACACGAATGAAACAACGTAAACATATTTTGTATAGTCAACCGCGTGCCCATACAATTGGAAATGTTGAATATATAAACGAAGAATGGGTATTTTTTGACGAAGAAAGTGATGAAGCTTTTTTACTAGATGATATGATTGAAGATGGATTTGAGATTTTATATAACAACAATTGGTTACCCGCTCGCTTTTATGAACATAATATTTTGAAAGTAGCAAATGAACATCATCCGCTGCAAAATGGTGAAACCATTCGCATTCGAAAAAAACTGCTGACAAGCTATCATGAGTGGATCGAAGAGCTTTCAGATTCATCCTTTTCACTTGTCACGGAAGCTTTGCAATCACTAAGCTACTCTCTATACGATTGCATCTATGCTCACAATTTTTTATCATTCCAGCCAAAAGACCATTCATGCGAAGGCGTTAATATTCTCTTATTTGATAACGAAGAAATGATTTGCGCCCTCCATCACCATTATGTCCGCTATTCTACAAACGATAAGGATCTATTTAAAATCACAAAAGCAGATGGAGATGAATTACACGTTGGAAATTAACAATAAAAGCACGTTAATCTCACTTATAGAGCGAGATAACGTGCTTCTTTTTTAAGCAAATGGTAAAAACCCTAGCGGTAATCGTAAACCAAGATACAATACAACTACAAATGCAATAACAAATTGAGTCCAGAACGCCCCTGTTGCTTTCTGCTTACTCGCTTTCACAAGAACCATTTCCATTGAAGCAATTACCCAGATGCCAACAAGCATTTTAATTCCATATAACATAGGCATCCAGTGAACATTTTTGTAAATTAATAACCCTGATGCAATAATTAAAATGTACAGCAAGCGAACTACCATGTGCATGCCTTTTGCCTGTTTTCCACTCGTATACATCGAATATGCCACAAAAAACAAAATAATCCCAAGAGCCCATGCCGTAATGTGCATATGTACCATATAAATCCCTTCCTCCTCTTTTCCCAAACTTTTTCACTATACATGATACCACGTTCATTTCTTTACAGGAAATATTTCGCTTTTTTTTCGCTTAAATGATATAATATTTAGAGTATTTACAAACTTCTTGTAAAAACAAAAGGGGGAACTAGCATGATTCAAACAAAGGACATTATCGAATTAACAGAAACTTACGGAGCAAATAACTATCATCCACTTCCAATCGTAATTGCAAAAGCTGAAGGTGTTTGGGTAGAAGATCCAGAAGGCAACCGTTATATGGACATGCTCAGTGCATATTCTGCTGTAAACCAAGGTCATCGCCATCCAAAAATTATCCAAGCGCTTATCGACCAAGCTGGGCGTGTAACATTAACATCACGTGCATTCCACAGTGATCAATTAGGCCCTTGGTATGAAAAAGTTGCGAAATTAACTAATAAAGAAATGATTTTACCAATGAATACAGGTGCGGAAGCTGTTGAAACCGCTATCAAAACAGCGAGACGCTGGGCATATGATGTGAAAAAAGTAGAAGATAATAAAGCTGAAATTATTGTCTGTGTAGATAACTTCCATGGCCGTACAATGGGTGCTGTATCCATGTCATCTAATGAGGAATATAAACGCGGATTTGGACCGATGCTTCCAGGTATTGTTGTTATTCCTTACGGCGACATCGATGCATTAAAAGGAGCAATTACACCAAATACAGCTGCATTTATTTTAGAGCCAATCCAAGGTGAAGCAGGTATTAACATTCCACCAGCAGGTTTCTTACAAGAAGCATACAATGTATGTAAAGAAGAAAATGTATTATTTATTGCAGATGAAATCCAAACAGGCTTAGGCCGTACTGGAAAATTATTTGCATGTGATTGGGACAATGTTATTCCTGACATGTACATCCTTGGAAAAGCACTAGGCGGCGGTGTATTCCCAATTTCTTGCGTTGCTGCAAATCGTGACATTTTAGAAGTATTTGAGCCAGGCTCTCACGGTTCTACATTCGGTGGTAATCCACTAGCTTGTGCAGTTTCTCTTGCTTCTCTAGATGTATTATTAGAAGAAAAATTAACAGAACGCTCTTTACAATTAGGAGAAAAATTAGTAAATCAATTACGTGAAATTGACAATCCAATGATTACAGACGTGCGCGGAAGAGGATTATTTATCGGTATCGAATTAAATGAATCTGCACGCCCTTACTGTGAACAATTAAAAGCAGTTGGTTTACTATGTAAAGAAACACATGACAATGTAATCCGCATTGCTCCGCCTCTTGTTATTTCTGAAGAAGATTTACAATGGGCATTCGAAAAAATTAAAGAAGTATTATCTTAATACTAAAGAAGGTTGCCCGTTAAACGGCAACCTTCTTTTTGCTATGCAATGCTCCTAACTATATACAATAGACCAGCCAGAATAGAAAACATGAGTAAAATACTGATAATACACGATATCCACACGTGCTTCCATTTCCACCAACCAACTACATTTCCCTTCCAAAACAAAAACAATGAAAATGGAATGATTAAAAAGAAAGCTGTACCAAGTCCAGGCACATACCCTCTCTTCAAGATTGCCCCGACAAGATGAACAATCCCATTCGTAAAAATCATAGTTTGTGTAAACAACACCATGTATAATGTAAGCTTCTTCAAAAACAAATCGTGTATCATCACTACCCCGCACACAAAAACAGTTAATAGAAGTATTGCTATGAAAAAATGCTTGGATTGCAACATATTCTCTTCCATTTGAACCGGGCGGAAATACTTCATTTCCGGAAAAAAATAATACTCCTCTGCATTGTGCAAAGCAAAAATAATGGGGATAATCCAGAAATAAGGAGAACGCGCCTTTTTATTTGACAGCATTACGAAGCGTTCCAACATCTTCTACAGTGACAATAACCTCATCACCAGCATGTAAAAATCGAGGTGGGTGAAATCCCTTTCCAACTCCGGCCGGTGTCCCAGTTGCAATAATATCTCCTGGTTCTAACGTCATCCCTTTACTTATAATTGAGATAATTTCTTCAATAGAAAATATCATGTTTGCCGTTGAAGAAGATTGACGTACTTCCCCGTTCACTTTCGTTTCAATATGAAGTGCGTTTGGATTTTCAATCATTGATCGATGTACGATTGATGGCCCCATTGGACAAAATGTATCGAAACTTTTTCCAAGGAAAAATTGCTTATGCTTCTTTTGAATATCCCTGGCTGTCACATCATTTATAATCGTATAACCAAACACATACTGAAGGGCTTCTTCTTTTTGAATTTCCTTTCCACGTTTACCGATTACAATTGCAAGCTCTCCTTCATAATCAAGCTCACTTGTCGCATGCGGGTGACTATAAATTTGATCCCCATCGCCAATTACAGTTGTTGGAGCCTTTGTAAAAATAATAATATTTTCTGGAATGGTTCCCTCTTTGTCCATTTCGATTACATGCTCACGATAGTTTTTTCCAACACAAAGAATATTTTTTCTCGGTCTTGGAATAGGAGCCAATAACTTAATTTCCGATAATGAATAGTAAGCATCCTTACCATATTCTTTCGCCCATTCGACAATCTCATTTACTTTTGTAATAAAAGATTCTCCTTGTTCAATACACTCTAACATCGTAATAGGAATCGTCACTTTTTCTCCTTTTTTCCTCTGCGCTTCTCTTACATGCAACACCGTTTGTGATGTTTCTTCTACAACACCAACAAACACTTTTTCATCTGTTTTTGCTGTCACAAACCGCACATTTCCACATCCCATCTTCAAATTCATACTGTAATTGTATTCGTACCTATTAACAAAAATCCTCCTAAAAATATTTTTCATTTACAATATTCTATCTATTACTTGTGCAATCGAAATTTTTTTTTGCCAAAATATGTAGAATTCTTTCTTCTTTTAGCGAATGCGTTTCTTTTTTATGGAAAGTTTGTATAATATGTACTACAGACACATCTAAAATCTATAAGGAGACGGAGCCGATTCTATGTTTGAGCAAGCAATTGAAAAAAAACGCGAAAAAATGAAATACTTGGCCAAACGATACGGAATGACATCTCAAAAAACGGTTAGTTGTAGTCAAGAGCTGGACAGGCTCTTAAATGTTATATTACTCATACAAATAGATGATACGCCAACTCACCATATAGACGTGCACTCTCGCTAAGTGCGCGTCTTTTATTGTAAAAATAATAGACACATATTCGCACAAACGCCCATACAATAATAAAGAAAAACTCTCATCACAGACATTCGAATTAAAAAGGACAAATACAAAAAATTTTCATATAAAGGGTGTTTTCTATGCCTGCAATGGTTGGACACGTTAATATTGTCAACGTTGGATCAAGCGGTGTATTTCACATTGGAGATGTATTTGCCATTCGCCCCATTAGTTATTCCCGTGCATTTGCAGGAGCGGGTTCTTTTAATGTAGGAGAACAGATATCCATATACAATTACGAAAACATAACAAATGTAAATGATAATGATGTAATCGATCAGCCAATCACTGCTACTTATTAAAGGAGGGACATAAAAATTGAAACTATTTGTTCAACAAAGTATTATCATTAACAAAATAAGAATAGAGAATCTTACAACTTCAGCTGTCTTTCAAATTGGAAGTGCAGGAAGTATTAAAACATTGTCAAAGTTCTCTAATACCGGTGGATTTACACAACCAGCCCCGCCGTTAACAGATCCAGGACAAATTATTTCTATTTCCCCTTCTCCTCCTAGTTCTTCTTAATGGATTACTATCATAGACTTATACCAATATACCCTCCAGATTGAAAAGGAGGCTTCTAGCAGTGAGTCAAGATTTATATACTTATTTACAACAATTACAACAAGTAATTCAACAACAACAAGAAAGAATAAATCTTTTAGAAACAAAACTAACGCAGCTAACAGAGGAAATAGCAGAACTAAAACAGCGCCCATCCTCTTCAATTGGAAAAGTCGAATATAAATTTGATCAACTAAAAGTCGAAAATTTAAGTGGTACATTAAATATTGGTTTAAATCCCTTTACGGGCAAAGGCGAAATGATCGAGGACTTTAATGTGGATACTGAAACATTAAAAGTAAACCCTGAAACCCAAGTAAATCCCGATTTTTATCAAGACATCATTCAAGAAATGCACCGCTATCTAGACGAAGAAGCATATAGCAGGATTCTTCATTTTGAGCAAGAAGAACGAACACCGCTTGACGATATGTACCGTCAAATGATGATTGATGATATTAAACAACAAATGGAACATCGTCTCCCTTACTATTTATCTCAGGTACAGCCGCATCCCGAAATTACATCTAATCCGCAGTATATGAAAGATGTCATTATTCAAGCAATGAAACAAGATATCGATAAAGCATTTCGTTCCTTTATTCAGCATATACCACGCAACTTCCGAAAGGAGTAACTGCATATGAATTTCACTGTGATTAATCATGAAATCAAGGTCGGAAACATCAGATCCCTTGGGGTATCTTCGTCTGCTTTATTCTTGATTGGCGATGCAAACCTTATTATTTCATCTTCTATTTTAGATACACCGTTTGAATCAGTTACAGGCGGACCATTTGTACCACTCGTAACCGCTGTACCTACCACTCCTAGGTAAGGAGGGCTCGGTTTGTTTCGACATATTTCTGTTGTTCATCAGCCCACTGTCATCACGCTAGGACTCGGTTCCGTTTTTCAAATTGGTGATACGAACCATATGGAATTAAAATACAGATCCATTATCGTTCAACGCGAAATTCCTTACTTTTTTTCTCAAGAAGGAAACTTTGAAGCATATAATATATTTGTCGACGACGAAATCACAATTCCAACTCGCATAAACGAAGTAAACATGACTGTCGTGAATCAAAATCCCTTTATCGAGGTAGATTGCATTACGATTCAAAGTATGCTAAGTGCGTCTTGTCTTCACATTGGATCTATTGATTACGTATTTGCAAACTCACGTATTTTACAAATTCGCCAATTTGTTACAAAAGAACCTTTTCGCCAATAACGCATATAGTACCATAAAAGGATATTGAAGTAGGTGAAAATATGCCGTCTCTTGTCGGAAACTTAGTCGTTCAAAATAGTAACGGTTCTTTTAATTTAGGGGACTTCTATAATGTATCTCCGAAAGAAAATACGAAAGCTTATAACGGATCTGGTTCATCAAATGTTGCATTTGTTCTGAATACATTTAACGGTGTAAGTGGTACAAATACATTTGATTCTGATGTAGCTGATCAAGATCAAATCGGAACAGTATAGCGCGGAGGGAATAAAAAAACGGAGGGAATCCCTCCGTTTTCTCATTTTTCATCAATCTACTTGTAATACGTGATTGCCATCAAAGAAATATAAATATGTTCCTTTTACGGATTGATGTAAACTTTTTTCTAGCGCTTTCCGATAAAGGGCTAGCTGTATTTTGTACCGTTCTTCTAATATCGGTCTCGCTTGTTCAAACCCACCTGGGAATCGTCCTTCAATTGTATCTGTTTTAAAATCAATTAAAACGATGCCATCCTCTTCTTCAATCATACAATCAATAACCCCTTGAACAAGAATAGATTCGTCTTGTTCAGCTGTCCAATCTTGATATGCTTCTTTTGCTGATAACATCATCGTAAACGGTACTTCTCGCTCTACATGTTTGGCAGCTAACAGTCGTTTTCCGAGTGCTGTTTCAAAAAATACAACGATTTTTTCTGGTGCTATTTCTTCTGCTTGTTCAAATGTTAACAGCTCTTTATTTACCATTTCCGCAATTTGTTCTTGAATTACTTCAATTGTTATTGCTTTCGCTAAGTTTACATGCTGCATAACTGTATGAACAGCCGTCCCGCGTTCTGCATACGTAAGTCCTTTTTTCTCCATAAATCGCGGACGTGTTTCAATTGGTGCACGAACTCGTTTGATAAACGCTGTATCACTACCTTCTTGCGCTTGGTAGTTTCGTTTAATTTCCGTAACAGATTGTTTGGCACGGTGCGTTGCCGCATCTTCGAATCCATACTGCCATGTTAACCTTTTATACACTTCATCTTTTTGTTCACTGCAGAGAGAAACTGACTTTTGCTCCCTGAGCGCTTCTAATAACTCTTGCTTTTCTTCTTTCATTGGCTCTGGTGCCTGCAACTCTGCCACGTCAACCGCTTCTACTTTCCAGTTTGCATCATAGTCATATATGTCAGCCGGAATATTTCCTTGTCCCATCTCAAAAAGCATGTCACTATCTTTATGTCTGCATAATGATGGCACAATCCAATCTAAATAACAAGTTGCCCCGGCACGTACATAATCTGGCAATAACCATGAGGTATGCTCGCGGGCATCTAGCCATTTCTGGATTTCTTTTTCTTTATCTTTTACAGTTCCAATTAAAATGAGCTTTTCTTTCGCACGTGTTAAAGCAACATATAAGACGCGCATTTCTTCCGCAATTAGCTCCATTTTCATTTTACGCTTAATTGCAAGCTGTGATAATGTCGTATATTTAATGCGCTTTTTCGGATCAATAAACTGCGAACCAAATCCAAAATCTTTATGCAATAAGAAACGTTTCATTAGATCTTGTGTGTTAAAACGTCTGCCAAGCCCTGCGACAAACACAACCGGAAACTCTAGTCCCTTACTTTTATGAATGGTCATAATACGTACAACATCTTCTTGTTCGCCAAGCGCACGAGCTGTTCCCATATCATCACCGCGTTCTAATATCCGCTCAATAAAACGCAAGAAGCGGAATAAACCACGAAATGAAGTCGCTTCATATTGACGGGCGCGATCATATAAGACGCGAAGGTTTGCCTGGCGCTGCTTACCAGCAGGAAGACCACCCACAAAGTCATAATAACCCGTTTCACGATACACTTTCCAAATTAAATCAGATAGCGACTGCTGACGCGCAAATTCACGCCACTCTTGTAAATGCTCGAAAAACCATGATAGTTTCTCATGCAATTCTTTCTCTTCCTGAAGCGGTGCACCTTGCAAGAAAGAGCGTAGCACTTCATAAAAGGAGCCCTTTTTTCCGTGAGCACGCAGTATCGCAAGCTCTTCGTCTGTTAATCCAACAATTGGTGAACGAAGCACAGCTGCTAACGGAATATCTTGTGCTGGATTATCAATAACGCGAAATAGGTTCATCATTACATTCACTTCTGTCGCTTCAAAATAACCAGTCGCAAGCTCTGCATAAACAGGAATACCTTGTTGCTTTAACTCCTCCATAATTTGCGGCGCCCATGGCATAGAGCGCAATAAAATAACAAAATCACGATACGTAACGGGACGCATACCGTTTGTTTTTCGGTCATATACTTCATAACCAGAATCGACCATTGCTTTTATTCTTTGCGCGATGAGGCGTGCTTCTAATTGCGCCTTTTCTAATTCCACGCCTTCCTCCTCATCTACTGTCGCGTCATCAGATTGATGGATAAATAACAATTCTGCTGATGAATCTGTCCCTTCTGGATAACTCGCTCCAAGCTTCAACTCAGCGTCTTCATCATAATCAATTTCTCCGACAGCTTCGCCCATAATTTGTTTAAAAATAAAGTTTGTCCCTGCTAGTACTTCATGACGACTACGGAAGTTTTTCGCCAAATCAATTTTCATGCCGCCATCGATACCTTCAGATGTAAAACGTTTATATTTCCCTAAAAATAGTCCCGGCTCTGCTAACCGGAAGCGATATATGCTTTGTTTCACATCACCGACCATAAATAAATTGCCGTTTTGCTCCGAATCTTTTGTGACAAGCTTAATAATCGATTCTTGTACAAAGTTCGTGTCTTGATATTCATCAACAAGCACTTCTGTAAACTTTTGACGATATTGCCACGCAACAGGTGACGGATGCAGTTCTCCCTCATCCGTATGCTCGCTTAAAATTTGTAAGCAAAAATGCTCTAAATCTGTAAAATCAACCATTCCTTTATCACGCTTTATCGCTTGGAACTGTTCTGTAAATACTTTTACAAGATCAACAAGCTTTTGCAATACTGGGTGCATATCTTGAAAATCGCGTAAAAAACTTTCTGGGCTGCGGCTAAATAATTCTTCATGCAGTTTCTTTACTTCATCTTTCGCTTTATTCCGCAGACCATCAACTTGCTTCACAATCTCTTCATTATATTCACTCTTTTTAATACGCTTTAACGTTTGCCAAGAAGCAGTTTGCATTACTTCATATGTGCTTGTCCAAGATTGACCGGCTGCTTCGGACAAGTTTTGTATTAACAAAAGATCCGCCTGCAGCGTTTCAACACGCGGTGCTGGTCCATCTGGTAACATCGCAAGTTCGATTGCTTTTTCGACATATTGTTTTGCCGTTTGCAATTGCACCTTTACATCCTCTAATAAATACGAAGCATACAGTAAACCTTCAATTGTTTTTCCTTCTACGTCATATGCTTCAACTAATTTATCAAGCCAACCGTTTGGATCTGGATGCGCTCTTGATTCAGTATGGAGCGCCAAAATCATCCGCTGCAGATCATCATCAGTGCGGTCGCTCGTATAACGATCGACAAGTTCAAAAAACAATTCATTATTTTCCATGCCATACTCTGCTTCTAATATGTCATCCAGCACTTCTTCTTTTAACAATTCATTCTCCGTCTCATTCGCAATGCGAAAACGCGGATCCACATCGAGCATATAATAATACGTTCGAATCACTTGTAAACAGAAAGAATGGATTGTCGAAATCGATGCTCGGTTCAGAAGACTAAGTTGCTTTCGAATGTGCGGCGAAGCTGGATCATCGATTAATACTTTTTCTAACGCGGACCCAATTCGATTTTTCATCTCTTGCGCCGCTGCATTTGTAAATGTCACAACAAGCAAGCGATCGACATCAACTGGATTGTCCTCTCGAATCATTTTACGAATAATACGTTCAACAAGTACCGCTGTTTTCCCCGACCCAGCCGCAGCTGCAACTAAAATATCACGGCTATCGGTGGCGATTGCTTTCCACTGATCATCGGTCCACTGACTTCCTTCTGGTTTCGCTGGCCAAGTTTGTATCGTCATGACTGGGTCCCCTCTCTCATTTTCTCTAACGCTTCACTATCTTTCATATCTTGCAGTGCCCTGTATTTGTTATCTTCTAACGACTCATCAAATTGACAAACAGAACGGAAATTACAAAACGTACATGCTGTTTTGTTGCCCATTTTATACGGGGCAATATCGATGACACCTTCTGTTATATCTGTGCCAATGTTTTCAAATGTACGATGTACGTATTCCCGCAATACATGAAACTCTTGCTCACTCGCAATATCAGAACGCGCACTAAAGCTGCCATCTTTTTTTAGACCCGCTGAAATAATATTCGAGCTTCCTGTCGTTAACTTGTTATCCATTAAGCGAACGACATCAGCATCTCCAAGAACAAGTCCTTTCATTTTAAATTTCTTTAAAATTTCTTGTTCAATTTCAGCCTCTGATACGTCACCCTTCATTTCAACAATTGGATTATGAATATGGAAGTAAAGTACTCCAGCGGGACTTATATTTCCGCCGCGCTCCATCCATTTGCTTGCGTTTGTTGTGACGACATCTAAATACGTCAACATCTGCAGTGCTAAACCGTAATATACTTCCGTTAAATCTAATTTTTTCGCGCTCGATTTATAATCGATAATACGTAAAAACGTGCCCGTTTCATCTTCCGCTTTATCAACGCGGTCAATTCGTCCAACCACTTCCATTTCCACACCATTTGGTAATTCAAATTTCATAGCTGGCAATGAGTTTGTTCCGCCCATACCAAATCCGACTTCTAAATCAACAGGCACAAATCCGCTCGACTTTGCATGCTCTCTTAACACAAGGGAAGTACGGAAAATAATTTGCTGCAATTTATGTTTTAAATAATGATGCCTGTTGGAACTTAATAAAATTTGGCGCTGCAAAAGCGGTGCTAACTCTTCAATCACAGTAACTGAAAGATATTCACACTCTTTTATTGTTAAATCTGCCCAAGTACGCTTTTCTTTCAATAATTTATCAGCAATTTTTTTCAAAGCGGCATGGAACAGTTCCCCAATATCTGGTGCATCTAATTTAAAAACATCACGTTCTTTTAAAGATAAGCCATGCTGCGCAAAATGGGCATACGCACAGCGATTAAAGAGCTCCATACGCGATACGCTGCCTTTAATTTTGTCGCCGTATAACTCCTCGCTTACAGCAGGGCTTAACTTCTGCGCCCGGTTTCGGTAAAACAAACTGGATAACACACGAATGCTCTTCTGCTTCCACTCCGGCGTTGTAACATAAAAATTGTATACATCCCACCAAAAAGAAAGATTCCCCTCAAAACCGTATCGTTTCCAGTTTTGTAGTTGCTGCGTTAAATACGAAAGTGTCACTTCTGGCGTTGCCACATATGAAATTTGCTCACTATGAGACAAATCATTTACATCATTCGTTAAAAAGATTTCGGCAGCAGACGGAAAGATTCTTTTCACTTTCTTTATAAAGCTAGATGCTAATAGCGTCTTTCCCTCCTCATCTGCAAGTGGACAAGAAATATATAATTTCTCCGCTGCCCTCGTCACCGCTTGATAAATGACAAATTGTTCATCGAGTAATTTTTGCCGCGCTGTTGGTGCCAGTTCGATCCCTGCTGAAACAAGCACTTCTCGTTCTTCGTCAGATAATACACCATCATCTGATGGTGCCGCTGGAATAATCCCTTCATTTGCTCCAATTACAAATGCCGCTCGAATATCCGAAAGACGCGAACGGTCAATATTTGCAATTAACACTTGATCTAAAGACGGCGGAATATTCGCGAACTGGAGTGACTCGAGTCCCGTTGTCATCACATTTACAAACATAGATAGAGACATTTTCTCTTCTCCAAGCATTTCAACGCACGTATCTAGTAGCGTGATGACTTGTTCCCATACTTGACCATGATCATTTGCGAATAAGAAATTCCCTTCTTCTTCCGCTTGCAGGCGTAAGTCTTCTAATTTTTTCGGAACGTCTAGCTCTTCTAAAAATAAGTAAACTGCTTCACACATACTCATTGTCGTCCCTGTTCGTTTTAATCGCTTTTGCAAACGAATAATCGGTGTGCGAACAATCTCACGAAGACGATTAATCTTTTCTTCCATTTCTCGTTCGCTATCTGTTTGACCGCCATGTATACCATCTAATGAACGATAGCGACGATATGTCCACGGCTCTTCCGAAGTCCATCGTTTCCCTTGCACGCCATACGCTAAACAATAATTTTCAAATTCGTCCATTTCATCACGTATTCTCGCTTTATTTCCATCTAATGGGTACAACAGTTCGGTTTTTATGCAACGAAATACCGCGTCATAACGCCAATTTCCACTAATGACTTCCAACGCAGAGCGAATAAACTCAATTAATGGATGATGAAGCATAGGGCGTTTTTCATCAATAAAGAACGGGATATTATAATCAACAAATAATGTCTTCATCATATCGTAATAGCTTCCACCATTACGAAGAAGCACCGCGATATCACGGTAACGATACCCTTCTTCCGCTACTAATCTGCGAATTTCACGCGCAACGCCTTCCACTTCTGCCCGTAAATTAGCCGCTGCATATAGTGTAATGTGCGATTCACCTTGAAACTCTGCATATGGAAGAGTTTCATAATGCGCCTCTAAATGCGCAAGTGCCGGTGACATAAAACGAGGTTGTTCTCGCATGACAATCGTATTTTCAATAACAATTCTCTCTTCACTTGCTACCTGTTTGACTTTTTCATACGTGATCAGCGTTTGATAAAATAAATCCAGTTCGCTCACCGGCTGTGATAACGTCTGTTCATCAATCGTGAGTGTAATAGTCATTTTTGCTCCGCATCGTAATAGTTGCCTTACAATCTCTAACTCTTGCGGTGAAAATGTATGAAATCCATCAATATAAATCATGCTACCCTTCACATACTCTGAATAGGGAAGCTTTTCAAATAAAAGCTTCATATAATCTTCAGAATCCAAGTATTTTCCAATTAACGCTCGTTCAAAATCATCATATAGAAGCTGCAAATCATACATTTTGTTTGCTAACAGTTTCTGTTCATTTCCATTGCTATGAGCCTCTAATTCCTGCCACATCGCATACACATTTGACGGCGTTAAATTGTGTCGTTTAAATTCCGTAATCATACTGCCTAGTTGTTCAAAAAATCCATTTTGCTCTGCTGCTTTCTGAAAAACATATAATTCTTCTTTACGTGCCTCGACAATTTTACGAAGCAACATATGCACACCAGATTCATCAATATGAAGGCGGCTTGCTCCGCCTACTTCTTGAAGCACCTTCCACGCTAACCGCGAAAAACTAAACACTTGTGCACGAATAGAGCCGCTTACATCTCCATTAATTAATGCTTGCTGCGTTTGGAATGTCATTTGCTCTGGCACAAGATATAAAATCGTTTCACCTTTTGGACGATGTTGCAGCTCTTGCTGTACTTCTCGCAAACACATCGTACTTTTTCCACTTCCAGCTCGTCCTATTATAAATCGAAGTGACATGTAAACCCGCCTTTCTATAAGTGAATTTCGATCAATCAAGATCTATCCCGCTATTTGCAGGCAGTAAGACCCCCACCTCAAGATTGAGAAAGAATCGAAGAAGATAGGTGGGGGATAACTGCCCGTAAAAGCCCTATTGGTGAGGGCTGATAATCAGAGGGGGATGAAGAAAATCCCCTCTGATTAATGTTTCACTTTATCCGAAAAAGAAGGTAATTCGAAATTTCGAATTACCCTTTAGAGAAATTTGTTTGTACTTCATTGATTGGCCAATAGCGTAAATCAACTTTTCCAACAACTTGTTCTATTTTTACAAATCCAAAGTGCCGACTATCCCAACTGCCTAAACGATTATCTCCAATTACAAAGATAAATCCTTGCGGAACAACCTTTTCGTCTGTTAACTCTTGTAGGGTAAAGTCTCCTGTTAACTGTCTACCATGAATTTGCTTTTTGTATGCATCTAAATACGGCTCTTCAATAAATTGTCCGTTAATATATAGTTTATCATGTTTGTATACAATTTTGTCGCCCGGAAGTCCGATAATTCGTTTCACATAATCTTCTTGTTTATTTGCATGAAAAACAACAACATCAAAGCGGCTCAATTCACCAAACTGATAACCTACTTTATTCACGATTAACATGTTACCATCTTGGAGCGTAGGCATCATCGATTTCCCTTCGACAACATACGTTGCAAAGAAAAAAGTGCGGAAAAATACAGCTAATAAAACACCAATTAAAATGACTCTCATCCACTCTATGCTTTCCTTTTTCCACTTTCGCTTCATCATGCCACATCCCTTTCTCTTTTCTATAACAGGGGTGCGCTCACTTACGAAGTTTAGTCTCTGCTCAGTTCAAGCTTTACTTCAATTTTCTTTCCAACGTACCATAAAACAAAAACGATCCCTAATACGATAATTGTTTTTACCGGCTTATGCATAAAAGACGCAAGATCATGGCCAACGTAACTTAACACGAAAATCATCACAAGCTTACCGAGTGAAAGTGCTAAAATAAACTGCCTCTTACTAATACGCGACAAACCGGCTACTACATTGATAAGAGCTGACGGTGTAAATGGAAAACAAAACAAAAGGAATATGGGTGCAAATCCTTTTCGCTCAATCCATGTCATCGCACTGCGAACTCGTGGATGTCTATTTACAAAAGAAAAAAAGCGACTTCTTCCAAAACGACGAATGATAAAAAATACAAGCATTGCTCCTATACATGAACCAAGCCATGAATAGAAAAAGCCAAGCCATAAACCAAAGGCAACTGCATTTGCCATCACAAATAAAAAGAGAGGCAAAGCTGGAATAAACGCTTCAATCATCGGAAGTCCAATGCCAATTAACGGACCAAATGCTTGATAGTTCTTTAACAAATGTTCCATATTTTCTATTGTGAAAAATTCTTTAATTGTTTGAAAATCCATTCTACTATGTACCCCTTTACCTTGCTCTAATGACGTAGATCTTACCCGTTCTATAAGAACCCGATTTTTGCAACTCTATGAGAAGAACCTTTCCTAACTAAAGTTTTAGTTTACCTTTTCTTGTTATTACTTTACCACTATTGAACAATAAGGGGAAATGATCTATCTGACAAATAAATATATATTTATTTTCCATATTTCCTAGAAAAAATCCTTTTTCAAATAAAAAAAAGGATGGCATTGGCCATCCTTTTTTACTATGATCTATAAGATTATAGTTTTACAACGTTTTTAGCTTGAGGTCCACGGTTACCTTCTTCTACTTCAAAGCTAACTTTTTCGCCTTCTTCTAAAGATTTGAAACCTTCAGTTGTAATAGCAGAGAAATGTACGAATACATCGTTTTCGCCTGGAACTTCGATGAAACCGAAACCTTTTTCATTGTTAAACCATTTTACTTGACCTGTTTTCATAATAACTTCCTCCTGAACAATAAACATATTTTTAGTTTTCACAGCATAAAAAAAGAATCCACACATTATCAAATGCGAAACAGAACACATACATAATTTTTCTCGCTAGTTTCACGGCACTTGATAACATATGGATTGCTTAATTTAAGAGTATTCAACTATACATTAACTATACCATATTGAAAAAAGAATGTACAACATAATTTATGAAAAGAAAAAAACCGACACCTATTAAGCATCGATTCTTTTCTTTTGGGAACTTATATAATGAAAAAAGAGTTCAAATACGTTTACTTGTTTACGAACGAAAGAATAATTATTTTTTCGTATAACGAATGTACGATGCATCATTGTAAATCCACTGATTCCTACCTACATTGAACCAGTTCCCTGATTGCCCCCACACTTTGTACACTTCTCCCTTTTGCACTTTACGAACAATACTATTACTCGTTGACGGACCAGAACGTAAATTCACATTATTTCTATTAATATATATCGTTAATTGTTCCTTATTAGATCGCTGCACTTTTGCCCCGCTTGAAATAGCATTTCCATTATATGCTTTTAGCACATCTGCACGAAATTGCGCTTCCGATACGCCGTGGCTAGCTAAGTAAGCTAATGGATCTTCGTGATCAGTACCACCAAACTTATATGTAACGTCTTTATGAGTCCATAACCCTTTCGATGGATGAATATTGCGTTTACGTAAAATCTCCGCTAGCAGTTTGACATAACGTTCATATGAGCGTTTAAACTTTACTGGATTTTTTGTCTCACTTAATTCAACTTGAACAAATCTCTCATTCGCAGTTGGACCTGCCCCCCACGCACGATATTTTGTACTCGCAGTCTGAATAGTCTCATCCCAATCAACAACATAATGAACAAAAGCGTTTGACCATGTACGAGACTGGAAACGTTGAATATTAATTGCCGGTACCTCAGGAGTAGCAGTTGAATGCGCTATAACCCCTTCGTACATGCCTATACCATTACGATATGATTCTTTAGGTAAATCTGGAATAATAAGTGTACTATCAGCAAACGTACTATTAACCGAAGTTAATAACGTGATAGATGCTACAGTTACAGAGAATAATAGCTTAATAGTTTTCATTTTTCATCACCCTCAAAAACCTTATTTGATTTATGTAGAAAAAGCAACTGAAAGGTCCCAGTCAAACTTTATTGGGAAAAATAAAAAGATAGCAAAAAAGTGCACCATATGGTAATAGATAAGTTTTGAGAACTCACCTATATAAATACAAATTAAAAACAACATAAAAACTCTCTTCTTTTTTTAATAGATGAGAGCATCTGGATATGTATAAAATTTCTTTCTGCATGAAGGTTTGACACAAAAGGGGGATACGAGAACAAACCTAAAAATACTTTCTATATATTTACATTATCTCACATAATTACTATTTAAAACAGATAAAATATTCTATCAATAATGAAAAGCTGTCTTTTTTAGATGAACGAGAGCATCTGGCTATGCATAGCAGCGACTTATTTTTAAAATACTACATGGATAAATTACGCTTCCTATATTTGAATAAGAAGAAGGATATGTCCTTCTTCTTATTCCATGTTATCAATCTTCTTTTTTAAGAAGATACATTTTTTCATATGCTGGTGTTAACTCTAAAACCTCATTTTGATTCACTAGTAAAAATTTTGTCGCTACCTGTTTTCTTTTTCTATCCTCAAATTCGGCCCGAAGCTGTGCAGTTCGGTTTCTCTGATTTTCAAAACTGTTTTTAGATACTTCTAGCTTAATTGTTTGACCGTTTATGAATTCAATGAAAGTATTTCCATGCGGAAGCTTTGTCACACTTTCAATATGAAAATGCGATAACCAAGCACATTCTTTGCGAGAATAAGAAAATGTGGGGAAAAAATAAATAGAATCTGTAGGACTGATTGCAATCGGTGCTTTATGTGTAAAACCTGTATATTTTTTTGTACCATCTTTTCGTCCGCCAAAGCTAGCTCCATATTCACTACAGCTTTGTTCTATAATCTCAAGTGGTTTTTGGTACACAAAAAACTCATCGTGTTCCTCAATCACACGTGTTACAATCCGTTTATCGTTTAAAACAACTGGAAGTAATGCGATTGTTTTTGAATTCACAGTGTACTGAGGCGCATATCTTTCGACTTTAACACTCATCAATTCCCTCTCCTTTGTCATTTTTGGATAATTTTATGCAATTATCTACATGGATAATTGTACCATTTCGCGCGGAAAATAATTGTTATTTTCAATTTTTTTACAATTTCTTAGTAATAAATTAAAATTCCCTACTATACTTCTGTATAAATAACAGAATTAAACTGCAGACTCCTCCTATAAAAAATAAAATTATGTTATAGATAATTTCATATTTTTCATTTTGAAATATTTGTAATAAAAAAAAGAGCCAGCTCAAAAGCTGACTCTCTCTTTTCTCATCGCGTAAACTGCTCTACCTCTGTTGATCCTTTCAGTGCTGTTGTCGACGAAGTTCCACCAGTAATGACTTGTGCTACTTCATCAAAATACCCTGTACCAACTTCCCGTTGATGACGTGTCGCTGAGTAACCGTACTGTTCTGCTGCAAATTCCGCTTGCTGCAATTCTGAATACGCAGCCATACCACGTTCTTTATAACCGCGCGCCAGCTCAAACATGCCATAATTTAAAGCATGGAAGCCAGCAAGCGTTACGAATTGGAATTTATAGCCGTAAGATGCAATTTCTTTTTGGAAATTTGCAATGGTTTTATCGTCTAATTTTTTCTTCCAGTTAAAGGACGGTGAACAGTTGTAAGCTAATAGTTTTCCAGGGAATTTTTCATGAATTGCTTCTGCAAAGCGTTTTGCATCTTCTAAATTCGGCTCCGATGTTTCGCACCATACAAGGTCGGCATACGGTGCATATGCTAAGCCGCGTGCAATCGCTTGATCCAGTCCAGCCTTCGTTTGGAAGAAGCCTTCTGGTGTTCTTTCTCCTGTAATAAATGGTTGATCAACAGGATCGATATCACTTGTAATTAAATCAGCTGCGTCAGCATCTGTTCTGGCAATAATGAGCGTAGGTACTCCCATTACATCTGCTGCAAGACGCGCCGATATTAAATTACGCACTGCCGTTTGTGTTGGCAATAATACCTTTCCGCCTAAATGACCGCATTTCTTTTCAGAAGAAAGTTGATCTTCAAAATGAACGCCAGACGCTCCTGCCTCGATCATTCCTTTCATTAGTTCAAATACATTTAGCTGTCCACCAAATCCTGCCTCTGCATCGGCAACAATTGGCACGAAGTAATCAATATCACCGCTCCCTTCCATATGCTGAATTTGATCAGCACGCTGGAGCGTTTGATTAATACGTTTTACAACTGCCGGCACACTGTTTGCCGGATACAAACTTTGGTCCGGATACATGTGACCTGATAAATTTGCATCTGCCGCTACTTGCCAACCGCTTAAATAAATTGCCTTTAATCCCGCCTTTACTTGCTGCATTGCTTGATTCCCAGTTAATGCCCCTAACGCATGAATGTAATCTTCGCTATGAAGAGAATTCCAAAGCTTTTCTGCACCGCGGTGTGCTAACGTATATTCAATATCAAGCGATCCGCGAAGACGAATGACATCCTCTGCAGAATATGGACGTGTAACTCCTTTCCATCGTTTATCAAGTTCCCAGTTCTCTTGTAATTGTTGTACTCTTTCATTTCCCATTTCTTCCATCCCCTTTTCCTTTATAAAATCTCATAACCCGGTAACGTTAAAAATGATACAAATTCATCATTTCGAACAAGATTCGTAAATAGTTTCGTAGCTTCGACAAATCGTTCTTTTTCAAAACGATTACTACCAATCTCTTTCTCTATTTTTGCTAATTCTTCTGCTTTAAACTGTTCTACTAATGCAAACGTAATCTTTCGTCCATCCTCGAGCTTCCCTTCCTTGTGACGAATCCATTGCCATACTTGTGCACGTGAAATTTCTGCGGTAGCCGCATCTTCCATTAAATTATAAATAGGCGCTGCTCCTTTGCCGCTTAACCACGATGCAATATATTGAATACCAACGCTAATATTTGTACGCAGTCCGGTTTCTGTAATCGTTCCTACTGGAACTTCTAATAAACTTTGTTCTGTTATTCGAATTTCTTCCCGTTTTCGATAGATTTGATTTGGCGTTGTCATGATGCGATCAAATACTTCCAGCGCTACAGGGACAAGTCCCGGGTGGGCAACCCAAGTCCCATCATGTCCCTCACAAGCCTCACGCTCTTTGTCAGCGCGCACTTTCTCAAATGCTACTTCATTTGCTTCCGGGTCGTTCTTAATTGGAATTTGTGCTGCCATCCCTCCAATTGCTGGTGCATTACGGCGATGGCACGTTTGAATGACGCGTAAACAATACGCGCGCATAAATGGCACACTCATTGTCACTTGTGCCCGGTCCGGAAGTAAAAACTGGTCATGATTACGAAACGTTTTTAAGAAACTAAAAATATAATCCCAGCGTCCGCAGTTTAACCCCGCTGAATGATCACGAAGCTCATATAAAATTTCATCCATCTCAAATGAAGCATGAATCGTTTCGAGCAGTGCTGTTGCTTTAATTGTCCCATGAGGAATGCCAATGTATTTTTGTGCAAATACAAACACATCATTCCATAGTCTTGCTTCTAAGTAACTTTCCATTTTCGGTAAGTAAAAGTATGGAGCACTCCCTTTTTTCATTAACGCCTTTGCATTATGAAAAAAGAACAATCCAAAATCTAATAAACTACCTGATACTTCTTCACCATCTACTAACATATGCTTTTCTTGTAAATGCCACCCACGAGGCCGCACCATTAATACAGCTGTTTGTTCATTGAGACGATATTCTTTACCATTTTCATTTGTATATGAAATGGTTCTCTTAACTGCATCTCGTAAATTTATTTGTCCTTCCATTGCATTTTGCCATGTTGGTGCATTTGAATCTTCAAAGTCCGCCATAAAGACACGCGCTCCTGAATTGAGAGCATTAATAACCATCTTACGATCAACCGGTCCAGTAATTTCTACGCGCCGATCTTGTAAATCATTCGGAAGCGGTGCAATCGTCCAATCATCCACCCGAACATTTGCAGTCTCCTTTAAAAAGTGTAACAACTCCCCTGCATCAATTCTCTTTTGCTTTTCTACTCGTTTCTGTAGTAATTCCTTACGGCGTCCGTTAAAATTCTCATGCAACTCTTTAATAAATGTGAGTGCTTCTGGTGTCAAAATCTCCAAATACGCCGGTAATACTTCTCCAACGAGTGTAACCCGCGAAGTTTGCGTCGACATATTAGCCTCTCCTTTTTACAAACTGTTTTATAACAGTTTTGATTTTTATGTTTATATTATATAACATAAAAATCAAAAGGGAAGTATTTTTTAGAATTTTTTAACAATATCGCAAAATTGGTTTATATGTACTTTTTACATTCCTTGTAAAGGATATACTGCAAAGCCCTTTATAGTAACTCCGTAATGATGTGAAAATTTTGCACATGACAACTAAGTCGTAGTTCTATCTTCGTGAAGAAACACTTTACATATCAGCGTGACAATGGTTATCTCATTGTAAATTTATGTTAAAATATATAAATTGCAAGAATTTTTACTAAAGCTAATGGATCAGGGATTGATTAAGTTATTCAGCAATGGAAAAAAGGGAGAGAAAGCAATGTTACAATCATTGATTTTTGATATGGATGGAACTCTATTTCAAACAGAAAAAATTCTAGAATTATCACTTGATAATACTTTTAACCATTTACGGTCACTAAATTTATGGGATACAGTAACACCTATTGATCAATACCGTGAAATTATGGGTGTACCTTTACCAAAAGTTTGGGAAGCTTTGTTACCTAATCATACCAATGAAGTAAGAGAACAAACGGATGCTTATTTTCTGGAAAAATTAGTTGAAAACATAAAAAGCGGGAAAGGTGCTTTATATCCTAACGTAAAGGAAGTTTTCAATTATTTAAAAGAAAATAATTGTTCCATTTACATAGCGAGCAATGGTTTAACGGAATATTTACAAGCAATTGTGAGGTATTATCATTTGGATAGTTGGGTTACTGAAACATTTAGTATTCAACAAATACAAACACTTGATAAAGGAGATTTAGTTAAAACAATTATAAATAAATATGATATAAAAAAAGCAGCGGTAGTTGGAGACCGTTTATCTGATATAAATGCAGCTAAAGATAATGGTTTAATTGCAATTGGATGTAATTTTGATTTTGCACAAGAAGAGGAACTTGCTCAGGCTGATTTCGTAATAAATGACTTAATGGAGTTACAAACAATATTGCCTAAAATGAAAATGGTTTACTAAACTTGCTGGTGCTTTAATTAAATAAGCGAAGTAATAAATCAACGCTCAGAATGATAGATTTCTGAGCGTTGGTTTATTATTAGGTATACGATTTCTCCCACATGAACGGAACTACTTCATATACAATCCTATACCTTTTTACTAATTATGTTTTCCGTTTCCTTTTTCTTCATGCTTTGAAGAATTTCCATGCTTATTTTCTTTTCGTTGCTCTTTTTCATACCCTTGCTGTTCTTTTTTTTGGTCATGATATTCTTTTTTTTGTTCTTTTCTTTGCTCTTGTTCCTCTTTTTTCTGTTCGTGACATTCTTTTTTCTGTTCTTTATCGTTGTTTTCTTCTCTGTGGCCGTTATTTCTTTCCTGCGATGGCGGCTGTACATGAGCTGGTTGTTGTTCTTTCTCTTCTTTCTCCTCTTTCTGCTCAGTTCTTTCATGCTGCACAGAAGAAGAGGAATTCGATTGCGAATCTGAATGAGGCGCTGAATCCGGCTGCGAATCTACTTTAGGAGGTTGTTCCTCTTGTACTTGCGGCGGTTCAGGAGAAACTGATGACTTCTTCTCATTTTTCTGTTTCAAATAAATCCCTGTGCTAACTCCTGCTTTTTGAGCATTCTCCCTCATTTGCATAGTACTTTCCTGATATACGACTGTAACATGTTTTGCGTCATACTCGCTTTTTAACTCTTGAATAGTCTTTTGCAGTTCTGGTTCTAACGATTTTTCTTTTACAGCAGATGTTAGCATAACTTGCTTGTCACTCGTTAAGTATCCATCCTCTTTGCTTTGTTTTACAATTATACGCACTACGTCTTGCAAAGGCTCATTTTTCCACCGTTTTATTTCTTTTAAAATACGCTTACCATCCTCATTGCAAGCTCGTAATTCTGTAACATGAAGATCCTTTGTTACACTCGCCTCTAGGCTCGGGTTAATATCGATAGAAACATAGGCAAGCGCTTTTTTTTCCGGCTGATTGAATAAAAACAAAAAGACACATAGAAAACAAGTAAAAATTAACGAGGCCGGTTTTAATATAGAAGGAACTGAAAAAGACATCTGTCTATTTTCTTGTTCTTGAAATTCGATTTCCTGTCCGATCACATAAGCGTTCAACTTTTTCTTACAATTAATAAATTCTCCGTCCGGTGTCAACACAACTATGCTGCGTTTTTTTATATCCATCACAATCCCTTTATTCATTCCCCTGCCCACCTCTTATATATTCTTGAATGTATACGTAGTTGTTTACAAAAATAATGCACATTGCAATGATATATTTCCTATGCCGCTCCAGCGTTTTACGGCTTGTTCTAACATGCGGTTCAATTTGCTTGAGAGGTAACTTTTTCTTTCGGAACAGTTCTTCTATCATTTTCTCTTCTTTTATAATAATCTTTGCAATTTCTAATAAATGCTCCCGCGTATCACGATGCTTCGGAGACTCTTTAGCAAGCTCAGCAAATGATATTTTAAATTCAGATAGCACGCTTTGAAAATGAAGAATTTCTTCCTTCCGGTTGCTGCTTTCCATCTCTTTCATATATTCCGTAAGGGCCGCTTGCATTTCCAGTGTTTCCTCTTGCTGGTCTTCTTTTAAAAAGACGAGGTTATGCCTAGACTCCTTACGTATGTAGTCAATTACATCTCTTTTTATAAGAAGTTCAGCAAACGAAAGAAAAGATTTCCCTTTTTTATATGAATATTGTTCAATGGCTTGATGAAATGCAAACAGTCCAATGCTATATTCATCGTCCTGCTCCGTAATATAACGACGACAGACAGCCGAAATCGATTTTCGAATAAAAGGCCGATACTGAGCGATAAAATCTTCCTTATCCTCTTCATTTTTTTGTATGTTAAATACTACGTCTTCTATTGTCGATTTTTTTACGATTTTCATCAATAAACTTAACACAGGTAGTCCCTCTCCTCCCCTCTGCTAAAAATAGTAAAACGGTCACTAAAGAAGTGACCATTTCACTACATTTCCATACTTTTCTTAGTGCTTTTCTTCATGTTTCTCTCTATGTTTTTCTTCACGCTTTTCCTCATGCTTTACTTGACCGACTTTTTTACCGTTCTCTTGATGGTTTTCCTTTTGTTCGGATTTCTCATGATTCTCATGAGAATTAGCATCTTTATGTACTGGTTGCGCTGGCTTTGCCGGTTGGGCTGGTTGTGCCGGCTCTGCTGGTTGCGCTGGCTCTGCTGGTTGTGCTGGTTGCGCCGGCTCTGCTGGTTGCGCCGGTTGCTCTAGTTGTTCGGACTGCTCTACTTGTGATGGTTGTACGATTTTATTTGTGTCTTCCATTTTTCCAGAAGTTTCTTCTATATTTTGATCTGCTGGCTTGTTTTCCTTTGCAACAACATGCTCTTTCTTTTCTTGTACTTTTTCTATTTTAACAGCAATTCTTGCAAAACTCTTCTCTATATTTTTGGAAATTGCAGCTTTCGCCTTCGGATTTTTCACTTTATCAAGCGCTTTTGCTAATGCTTCGATATTGTGTCCAATATGTACTTTTACTTTTTCCGCTTCTGTTTTTTCTTTGTTAGCTTGCTTTTTAGTTTCTTCTTTTTTTGCGTCAGCGGGCTTTTCTACCTCTGTTTTTGTTTCATCAGCTGGCTTTTCTGTTTCTTCTTTCTTTACCTCAGCAGGCTTTTCTACCTCTGTTTTCGTTCCATCAGCTGGCTTTTCTGTTTTCGTTTCTCCTGAAAGCTCATCCGCTTTTTCTAAGTTTTCAGCTGCTTTTTCTAATGTATCTTGTGTGAAATCATCTTTCCCCTTTTTCATTAACACATCCGCTTCAGCAATGCGTTCTGCCGCTTGTTCAGATAGTAGCTTTGCCTTGTCTAAATCATTGTTCGCAAGCGCCATTTTAATATCTTCCACCATCGTTTTTACGAAGTAAAAGAAATCCCCTTGCACTAAAGTCGGCTTTTCTGTCTCTGTTGTTTTTGCTGCATCTGTGTTGCTGCTAGCATACGCCGCCGTTCCCATTAAAAATGGACTACATGCCATCATCGTTATCATCGTTCCTTTTAATAATATCTTCTTCATCTTATTTTCCTCCATTTGCTTTCTTTGCTATACATATTCGGAGGAAAAGTAAGATTTAAGGGGGTTAGAAAAAAATTTTTTTCATAAAAAATAAAAAGCTGGCTTTTCGTCACCTTTTTCAAGTAAGCATGAAAATTACAATTTTTTCCCGAGATTGAACCACTTAATTATTTTCATAAACAATCTTTTTTTCAAAATAAGCGGCATACACTAAAGATAAAAAAGAGGTGAAGAATATGCCTGCAATTGTAGACAGCATTGTCATTTCAAGATGTAATGGGGCTGTAAATTTGGGAGACAAATACAATGTAAATCCTCAATTCCGTAATAAAGAATATCATGGTTCTGGATCATCAAATGCAGCAAAAACACTGAAAGTCTTTAACGGAGTTAGTACCTCTAATGTATTTGATAATGACCAAACTGATCAGGATATAAAATTCACATTGTAATATACGAAATAAAGACCCTTTTTTAGGGAGGAGACCAGAGTATCTGGTTACGCATAGAAACGGTCAGACATGCAAGTTCTAAATTCAAGTCATATTGTATTCTCTATAGTAGATATGTCAAAAAATTAAAATAAATATATAAAAAGAACAAGTAACTTCCTAGTCTTTATACTAGAAAATTACTTGTTCTTTTCCATTCGTATCCTTTATACACAATTACTTTTCTTAATGACTATTTCTTCTTATATTCTTCAAACGTGAGAATTCTTTCAAAAATTGGCGGATGTGTATACATGAATAATTTCACTAGAGCCGGCGGATTCACTTGACTTAAACTCGTCTTTGATAAATATTGAAATGTTTTAACTCCCGACTGATTATCCTTCGTCATATCTAATGCGTATTGATCAGCCGCTCTTTCTTCAATGCGAGATACGTAATTTGTGGCAGGACTTACGGCAAAGGAAAGCACCGAAGATACAAGGAAAAATAACGGTAAAACTGAGAAACTAGCTATTTTAGAAATATGCAGTGTATCTCCCCACTTACGAATACAAGTTTGAATAATACGACTAATGAGGTACATGCCAACGAAAGTTAAAATGATATAACTCCCGACGCCCCAATAGATATGCTTCATCACGTAATGACCCATTTCATGCGCCATAATAAATAATATCTCTTTATCTTTTAACTGCTCAAGCGTCGTATTCCATAAAACGATGCGAGAATTTGAGCCAATCCCCGTTACGTATGCATTTAACGCATTTGTTTTCTTTGACATATCCACTTCATACACATGCTCTGTTGGAATATGAGCTTTATCCGCTAATGTTAAAATCTTTTTCTCAAGCTCTTTATTATGCAGTGTCGAAAAATCATTATAGAGCGGATCAATAACTACTGGTTGAATGAATGTTAAAAAGATCGTAAATGGAACGGAAAGCGCCCATCCATACAACCACCAGCGTTTCGGATATTTTTTAATGAGCCATAACAGCACAGTCACAATCAGAAACATAAGCATAAAATTGATCCAAAAGTCAAGTATATGTTCCCTTATCCAATTTGCTGTTGATTGTGTAGAAATACCGTAATCAACAGATACTTGATGACCAATCCATTGCAGCGGCAATGCGAGCACCGTTGTCACAAGCGATAAATAAAACAAATAAATCGCAATTTGTAGTACCGGAGATTTCGTTGTATCTTTCGCCCATTTTTCAAACCGCTTTGATATACCGAAAATGAGAACAAATAATAAAACAATCCATTGCAGCGGCGTTGCTAAAAAAAACAATAAGTTCTTTACCCGCGAGTAATCTTGACTAAGTGTCAACTCTCTTGCATTCATAAATGTTGCTGGATCTGCACTCGTTCCTTTATACGCTTCCGGTATAATCTCATGATTCCATCCAAATAAGTACCAATATATAAATAATGCAAATAGAGCGTACAAAAAAAGTGTCCAACTCATCACTTTTCGCATGATTTCTCCTCCTCATCGCTGCCTGTCTATTAATATTGTAGTTCGTTCCTCGAAAAATAGAACAAGCTAATACATGAAATGTCATGTAATATTCACTCATCCTTTCTTATTTTTCAGATTTTTCTTATAAAATAAAAATTGGGAGGGGTTGGAATGAAGAAATTGTACATTACTTTTACGTTAGGACTTATTGTTGTAACCTTGATTGGAATTTTTTATTTTACCGGGTACCGAAAAGCAGCAGCGGAAATACCAAAGGGGATTGTTATGGAAGATGTAAACGGAACATCTGTATCATTTGATCAATTACCGAAAAAATTAAAATTAGTAGAATTTATGTATACAAAATGTCCGGATATTTGCCCGGTTACAACATACAAAATGAAACATTTACGAGATGAACTTGTGAAACAAAAAGTATTCGGTACAAAAATCGAATTTATTACAATTACGATTGATCCGAAATATGATACGAAAGAAATTCTAGAACATTACTCCAAAACGTTTGATATGAAGGAAACAACAGGTTGGCATCTGCTGCGCGGCGATGAAGAAGAAACGAAACAACTAGCCGAATCTTTTAACTTCCGCTACCGCGATCCTGGAAGCGGTCTTTACATTCATACTTCTAACTCTTACTTACTAGATGAAAATAATCGTTTAATTGAAGTATTCGGTATGGGAGAGCGCGGGTTTGATAGTAAAGAAGTGTTAGAGAAAATTAAGAAAGCGATGTAAAACCCCTTTCTTTTAGAGGCGTGAGAGTATCTGGCCATGCATGGAAGCGGTCAGTACATTTTCCTGCCACTCGCAAGGTTTAAAGACAAGTTCAGGTCATGTTTTATTCTGCATAGCAGGGACTTTTATGTAAGAAATGAATTATATTCATTTAAATAATACGATATCAGCGATTTTTTGAATATATCGGCGTTTCGACAGAGGACAAAGATCCTTCAACCATGTTCGACATGCTTATATAATAAAAGACTGCGCCTAAAGGCTCAGTCTCTTTTTACTTTATTGTTTCTTCTGTACAGGCAGCCAAATCTCCAGTTGTACAAGATCGTGTTTATCAGCATGAGAGCGCTCATCGTATAATTCAAACTCAACAACACCAGAGTGCTCATAGCCAGAATGCGGGAACCATTCTGTGAAGATTGCATTCCACGTTTGCTGAATCGATGCAACCATTTCTTCCTCAGGAACTTTCGGCGTTGTAAATACAGCATATGTTGCTTCAGGGAATGTACGGCAGGTCAGTTCACTTGATACACCATCAAAGCTTGTTGCTTCCATCCCAATAATATACGTAATCTCGCCTGTCTCTAAATTAAAATCTGTACACATCCCTAACTCCACGAGCTCATTCGTATGCTTACGGTTCGGAATGTTTTCTGACAAATTATTTTGCAAATAATTTTGCCACATCGCTGGAATATCTGTTAGATTTTTTCCGTCTTTACCCGTTGTCTTCATTTCATACCCGATCACTTGAAAAGCTGGCTTTGTTTCTATACGAAATTCCATTTTGATTCCCCCTAAATACGGATTAAATTTGCGCTGCATCACATTCACCTTGGAATATAGCGGTGTTCGAATCTCTTGCTTTCGATATTGACTCGGCGTCATATGAAACAGCTTTTTAAAGGCACGTGTGAACGTTTCATGAGATTGAAAGCCGTGCTCTAGTGCAATATCTAGAATTTTTCCCTCTGTGTGAGAAAGCTGATAAGCTGCCCGGGCAAGCCTTCTCTTTCGCACATACTCCATCACAGAGTCTCCTACGAGTGCTTGAAAAACGCGGTGGAAATGATACTCAGAAAATCCTGCAATACGCGCAAGACTCGCTAACGTTTGTTTTTCCATCACATCTTCTTCAATAGAATCAATTACTTTTTGAATTTGCATTTCATAACATCCCATCTCTGTTCACCTGCCTTATATGTATAATAATAAAAGGAACCCACGTTCCCTTCTTGATGTTTTTTGCTTTTTTATGAAATATTGTAACTTTTCTCTCAACAATAGTAACCGTATTCTTCTATTCCTTGTTCTTATACAAGAACGTAATGGGAGAATTCATGTCCGCACTCTTTTTATGTTGTATAGCATTAACGAATCTATTTTTGATTTTCGGATTTAAATTATTTCACGCTACTACTTCACGTAGTTAGAAAAAGTGTTAGAAGATAATAGAAGTAGAGCGTTGTATATGAATGCTCTACTTCATACTCCACATTTTCAAAAAAAGCTGCCTCATCAGCAGCTTTCTCCCTATCTAGTTATATTTTCTCTAATTCACTACCAAGAAACTTCGCAATTTCTAACATGCCGTACTTCCCAACAACTGCTTCAGCATCAGCATTGTAGTTTGTATTTGTATTAATATCGTAAGTGAAAATTTCACCATCTGCATTTCGAATGAACTCAATGCCAGCGATCGCGATATCATTTGCAGCCAAAACAGCCTCATATTTTTGAATGATTGGGTCGTTAAAGCCTTCAATAATTTGAAACTTCGGTTTTTCCGGCGCTTTCTCTCCAACCGGGCAGAACAGATCGCCAATTTGACAAGCATCAGCTGGGCATAATTCAAAGCCTTTTGATGTATCAACTTGAACTGCATATACAAATTTCCCGCCTACAAACTCACAACGTGTAATGTAAGGCTCAGGAGATTGAATATATTCTTGAATTAAAGTAATACCATCTACCGGCTCTTCAAATGCTGCACTTTCTACGTAATCTTTTAGCGAAGTAACAGATTGAAACAGCTGTACGCCTAGTCCTTTTCCAGCACGGTTATGCTTCGTAATGAATGGGCGTCCTTCAAATTGCGCTGCCGCTTCGATAATATGTTCTTTACCAACAGCAGCAATCGTCTTCGGTGTTTGGATTCCTTGTGCATGGAGCGCCATATACTGTGCAACTTTGCTTACTTCCATCTGAAGTGCTCTGCTTCCGTTGAACACTTTTCGATTATGCATCTCTAACCAAGCAAGGACAGCACCTGTAAACTCTGGGGCAAAACGGTGATTTCTCGTATGAGAAGAAGCGCTCATCCGATTATAAAATACGCCGCTCGGCGGAACAGACGAAAGATCAACATTCCCTTTGTCTAAATGCCATTCTTCATAAGGAAGACCGAGTTCTTCCAATCGTTTCGTTAGATGTCTTGTCCATTCTGTGTTTTCATGAATAATGTGAATTTTCTTCAAGGGAATACCTTCTTTCTAAAATGTAATTATATTCATTATACTCTTTTTACTAATCTGTAAAATACTAATTTTACGATAACTTAAAAAAACGAAAGACGACACGAAGCGCCTTTCGTTTTCTAACTAAATAACAAAGTCCTCTGGTATAAACACCTTCACTTCTTTCAAATGTGCATATACAACTTCCCCTGTTCGAATCTTAAGCTGTTCAAATTGTTCTTTACTCACTTCAGCTTCTAAATATTCATCTACTCCATCACGTTTTAATTCAATATATACAACAGGGCCAACAGCATGTGTGTAGATCACTTTCGCTGGGATGGCATCGACGCTTTGCTTTGTTCGCGTAATAGATAAATGATGTGGCCGCACATATGCCACGGCGTCAGAATCGGAAATATGCACATGTTCCGGTGCTTCTAATTCGATAGAACCTAAATTCAATTTTCCTTTCCGAACGCGACCATGAAATAAATTTACATTTCCTAAAAAATCATATACAAATGGGCTAGCTGGGTGATCGTACACTTCTTCTGGTGTCCCCATTTGTTCAATGCGTCCTTCGTTCATGACAACGATTCGATCCGCGACATCCAATGCTTCTTCTTGATCGTGCGTTACAAACACACTTGTAATTTGAAATTCGTCGTGCAATTTCCGTAGCCATCTTCGCAGTTCTTTACGCACCTTTGCATCTAATGCACCAAACGGTTCATCAAGCAGCAAAATTTTCGGTTCAACTGCTAAAGCCCTCGCTAACGCAATCCGTTGTCTTTGTCCTCCAGATAACTGCGCGGGATAGCGGGTCGCAAAGCCATCCATCTTCACAAGTCTTAATAACTCAAGCACCTTTTCTTCTATTTCTGCTGCGGACGGTCTTAGTTTCTTTTTGCGCACTTTTAATCCAAACGCTACATTTTCAAATACATTCATATGTTTAAACAGGGCATAATGCTGAAACACAAAACCAACTTGCCGATTTTTCACATGAATATCCGTTAAATCTTCTCCGTCGAATAAGATCGCACCTTGATCCGCTTGTTCTAACCCCGCAATAATTCGTAATAACGTCGTTTTCCCAGAACCAGATGGACCTAACAGCGCAACGAGTTCCCCTTTCGGAATTTCTAGATTAATTTGCTGCAGAGCTTGAAACGTACCGTATTGTTTCCATACATTCTGAATGTGAATACTCATCCTATTGCCTCCCTTTCCATTCAATCCAGTTCTTTATAATTAACGTAACGACCGCCAGCAATGACATTAATGAGGCAACCGCAAATGCAGCAGAAAATTGATATTCGTTATATAAAATTTCAATATGAAGCGGCATTGTATTCGTAACGCCTCGCACATGTCCTGATACAACAGAAACTGCTCCAAACTCTCCAATTGCACGGGCATTACATAAAATCATGCCATAAAGTAACCCCCATTTTATATTCGGCAGCGTAACACGAAAGAACATCTTCCAGCCGCTTGCTCCTAGTGATAAAGCCGCTTCTTCTTCACTCGTTCCTTGCGCCTCCATAACAGGAATCAATTCACGTGCGACAAAAGGGAATGTGACAAACACAGTAGCAATTACAATACCGGGCATAGAAAAAATAAGCTGCACGCCATGCTCTATGAGCCACGCTCCTAGTCCACCGCGCGGCGTAAATAGTAGTACAAAAACTAACCCGGCAATAACCGGCGAAACAGCAAAAGGCAGTTCAATAAGTGATAATAGAAACTGTTTCCCTCGAAAGCGAAATTTTGTAATGAGCCACGCTGCGGCCACGCCAAATATCGTATTTAGCGGAACAACGATAAGGGCCACAATAATTGTGAGATGAATCGCAGAAAGTGCCTCACTATCTGTAATAGCGGTAATGTACACATCGATTCCACGCTCAAATGCTTTCATAAAAATTGTCACTAACGGCAACAAAAGAAATATAGATAAAAAGATTAGAGTAATCGCAATGAAAATGATACGAATCACTTTCGATTCTGTTGTGACTACAAGCGTCTGCACTGTTTTTTGCTTAATCGGTTTCGCGAAAGACGGTTCCATCCTTTTCTCCCCTTTCTATTCATTTTGCAATCCACGTTTTTGACTCCAGCTCTGAATGAGATTAATCGTAAACAGGAAGAAAAGAGAGACAACCAGCATGACCGCTGCCACAGCTGTCGCACCTGCATAATCGTATTGCTCAAGTTTCGTCATAATCATCAGCGGCGCAATTTCTGTTTTAAGGGGCATATTTCCAGCAATAAAGATAACAGATCCGTATTCCCCGAGTGCCCTTGAAAAAGCTAATGAAAATCCCGCTAATAAAGCCGGCAAAATTTCCGGAAACACAACCTTCCAAAATACTTGTAAACGTGAAGCCCCTAAACTAGCCGCTGCTTCTTCTACTTCCTTCTCCATATTTTGCAGGACAGGCTGCACCATACGTACAACGAAGGGCAATCCGATAAAAGTTAAAGCAACGATAATTCCAAGTGGTGTAAAAGCTATCTTTATATGAAACACATCGAAAATTTTTCCAATCCAGCCGTTTTGCGAATACAAAGTTGTAAGCGTAATACCCGCAACCGCGGTTGGCAACGCAAAAGGTAAATCAATTAACCCATCAAGCAGCCGCTTTCCTGGGAACGAGTAACGAACAAGTACCCAGGAGATTAATAGACCAAAACAAACATTTACAAGTGCCGCTGCGAGTGAAGTTGTAAAACTAACTTGATAAGCATGCAAAACCCTTTCACTTGTGATCACTTGAAAGAATTTGCTCCATCCTAACTGGGAAGTTTGGATAAACACGATAGATAATGGGATTAAGACAAATAAACTTACATATAACATCGTAAATCCAAGGGAAATTCCAAACCCAGGTAAAATTCGCTTCCTATTATTTTTCCTCACATTCTTTCACCTCATTGCCTCAGCTACTTCTATTATTTTTGATAGATTTTATCAAAGACACCACCATCACTAAAATGCGTCTCTTGCGCTTTTTTCCACCCTCCAAACACTTCATCAACTGTAAACAATTGTACTTTTGGGAACTGCGATGCATATTTTTCAGCTACCTTTTGATCGCGAGGACGATAAAAGTTTTTCGCCGCAATCTCCTGCCCTTTCTCTGTATATAAATACTCAAGATATGCCTCAGCTACTTTACGCGTTCCCTTTTTATCGACAACTTTATCCACGACAGCTACTGGCGGTTCAGCAAGAATACTAATAGATGGTGTCACAATTTCAAACTTGTCTTTCCCTAGTTCCTTTTGTGATAGTAATGCCTCATTTTCCCAGGCAATAAGAATATCCCCAATCCCTTTTTCTACAAACGTAGTCGTTGCCCCGCGTGCTCCAGAGTCCAGCACTTCTACATTTTTATATAGCTGACTTACAAATTCTTTTGCCTTTTCTTCACTATTATTATTTTTTTTCAAAGCGTATCCCCATGCCCCTAAATAGTTCCAGCGAGCTCCTCCCGATGTTTTCGGATTTGGAGTAATAACGGAGACCCCTTTCTTCGTTAAATCATCCCAGTCTTTAATCCTTTTCGGATTCCCTTTTCTCACAAGAAATACGATTGTCGATGTGTAAGGAGTCGAGTTGTTAGACAAACGTTTCTGCCAATCTTCGGGTAACAACTTTTTCTTACTAATCGCATCAATGTCATATGCTAATGCAAGCGTCACAACATCCGCTTCTAAGCCATCAATAACCGAGCGCGCCTGACTTCCCGATCCTCCGTGAGATTGCTTCACAGTAACGGTTTGACCGCTTTTCTCTTTCCAATATGCAGCGAAGTCCTTGTTGAAATCTTGATACAATTCCCGGGTCGGGTCGTATGATACATTTAAAAGTTCAATAGTCTTTCCTGATTCCGACTTACTAGTAGATGTCGCCGATGTGCACCCTGAAAACAGAAGCACCGTGGACAGCAGTACCCCTGCTCTAATTGATGTTTTCCCCCACAACTTCATTTATACCCCTCCTCGTTTTATCAATAGAAAAAGGCACACAAACGTTTCACATAGTGAATGTTGTGCGCCTTCAGTTTCTCTGATTAGCTTTTATTATTTCATTTTTCAATTTTTTCTTTATTTTAAATACATAATTCCGATATGTCAACTATGAAATCAGGTAATATTTAGACGAAAAGTAAAACGAACCAATTGAGGGCATACCAATAACTACTGTGCCCCCATTAGTTGAAAGGATTGTTCCCACTCTGTTCGTAAAATCCCCATTTTAATTGCATCAAAATATTTACCATCTACCATTCTTGCTTGTCTTATTCTTGCTTCTTCTTTCATCCCTAATCTTTCTGCAACTTTCATCATTCTTACATTTCCTGACCAAGTTGACATCCCTAATCGATGCAATTCAGTAGATTTGAATAGGAAATCAATCCAAAGTTTATAAGCCTCCGTACCGTATCCACCATTCCAGTAATTTTTATCATAAATAACGATACCCGTTTCTAACCAATTCGTATTTTTATCTACCCAATAAGCACCTACTGTGCCAATTAATGTATCTCCAACAATGATAACTAGTGTACTAGGCACATTAGGAATAATTTGCGAGTCTTTCTCCCAACTT
Organism: Bacillus sp. S10(2024); assembly: GCF_050473865.1. NCBI lineage: Bacteria > Bacillati > Bacillota > Bacilli > Caryophanales > Bacillaceae > Bacillus > Bacillus sp. S10(2024). The sequence goes on from NZ_JBFLUR010000002.1 coordinate 2,388,374, forward strand.
TTTAGAAATTCTTCTTTTGTTAATTTAGGTTCAGTTATATACGGACCATTCCATTTCTTTGCTTCTTGTTCCTTCTCTTCATATTTCCAATAGTATAATTCATCAAGCTCTCGATGAGTTGCTTCCTTCAATACAATTTTTTGTCCAGTAATTTTAATCATATTAAATAACTTTCCTCCTAAGCATCTATCTCATTCATATATTAATTTTATCATAAAATTCAAAACCTCTTCGTTAACTATATAAATAACTTCTTAGCTAAGAAGTTTGTACAGTGTTTCATTTGATTAAGGACACTTTGCAACAAAACCTTACTCTTGATACAATTAATGTAAAAATTGAATTATATGATTGGAGAGATCAATCATTAAAAAATTTATAGTAGCTTTTCTCTATTCTTTAACTACCTTGATTATTTCGGAGAATCTGTTAGGACTGATTATGTCTCCAGAGAATTTAGATTGGCAGAATATTTTTGAGTTTACCATGGCAATAATAATTTTTGGAGCACCCATGGTATTAGTAGGGTGTATAATTGGCGAATTATTATACAGATACTACATAGTTCCTAAATCATTACCTTTCAAACTAGCTTTAGTTATCTATGCTCTATTAGGTAGTATCGTAATGTTATTCATTATTATTGTTCTTGGTGGAAATATCCAAAATATTACCGATTTATTTAATTTACAATTAATAGGATTTCCAGCTATTTGTTCTATCGTTTTTTTTATAAAACGAAATACATACAAGTAAAAAACGTCGTAAAAACGACGTTTTTTTATCAAAGAGGAGTCAGAAAAATTACAGATGCAATTACCGCAGCTTTGAAACAAAGTTATGATTTTTTAAAAAAAGATGCGATGTTTTGAATAAAGTCACGACGTTTTAAAAAATGTTACAATGTTCTCAACCTTATTTAGCTTCTGTTTTAGAGGCTCTGTATTTAAACTAAAGAGGCAGTTTAATGAAAGATGATATAGTGAATCTGATTATACTAAGGGGAGAATTGCTTTGCGTGGAAAATGTATTACATTTTATGAGTTCGGTAGTCCCAAAAATGTGTTAAAAGTTGAAGATAAAAGTATAGAACTGCCCAAAAACAATGAAGTTTTAGTTCGAATGTTAGCAAGACCTATAAATCCATCTGACTTAATTCCAATAAGAGGAGCATACGCACATAGAATTTCTTTACCCAATATACCTGGTTATGAAGGAGTTGGCATTGTAGAAGATGTAGGTTCTTTCGTTTCCAAAGAACTCATTGGCAAACGTGTTTTACCTTTACGCGGGGAAGGTACTTGGCAAGAGTTTGTTAAGACATCAGCAGACTTTGCGATTCCTATACCTAATTCAATTCATGATTTTACAGCATCACAAATGTATATCAATCCAGTTACAGCATGGGTGACTTGTACGGAAATTCTAAAATTAAAACCTAATGATGTTTTATTGGTTAATGCTTGTGGTTCTTCTATTGGGCATCTTTTTGCTCAATTATCGCAGATTTTAGGTTTTCGATTAATTGCAGTTACAAGAAATAATAAACATACAGAAGAGTTGCTTCATCTTGGAGCTTCTTATGTAATAGATACTTCTACTGTTTCACTGTATGAATCAGTGATGGAATTAACAAATGGAATGGGTGCAGATGCTGCTATTGATTCCATTGGAGGATCAGATGGAAACGAATTGGCTTTTTGTTTACAACCTAATGGTAATTTTTTAACGATAGGTCTTCTATCAGGGATACAAGTAAATTGGAAAGATATCGTAAATAAAGCAAGAGTAAATGCTAATATGTTTCATTTACGAAATTGGAATAAAAATGTCTCAGTAGATAAATGGCAAGAAACTTTTCATCACTTGATCCGTTTAATAGATGATAAAAAATTACGTTTCATGACGGTAGATTCCAAGTATGACTTGATAGATGTAATAAAAGCTATTGATGTAGTCGAATCTGTTAAGAAAACGAAAGGGAAAGTATTTTTAACAAGCTATTAAATAAATTCTTTTTTGCTATTATTAAACAAGGATTTCTAACTACTTGTTTTATCGTTTTTTTATAAAAAGAAATCCATACAAATAATAAACAGCAGCTTCAATAAAACAAGCTGCTGTTTGATTCCACTTATACTTGCATCGCTTTCTCTTTTAACGCTCTTCTTAAAATCTTTCCTGTCGTATTTTTCGGCAGTTCTTCTAAGAAATCAATGCTGCTTGGTATTTTATATTTCGCCAGGTGAAGTGCGCAATACGCCATTAGTTCTTCCACTGTTACATTTGTCGTTTTCGGTACGACGTATGCTTTCACCGCTTCGCCTAAATTTTCATCTGGAACTCCGATTACAACTACTTCCGCGATCGCTTCGTGCATATATAACACTTCTTCTACTTCGCGCGGATAGACGTTATAACCGCCCACAAGAACGATATCTTTTTTCCGGTCTACAATATAAAAATAACCTTCTTCATCCATTTTTGCTAAGTCGCCTGTGTACAGCCAGCCATCTCGAAGGACTGCGGCTGTGTCTTCTGGTGCCTTGTAATAGCCTTTCATTACATTTGGACCACGAACGATTAATTCTCCTACTTCTCCAACTTGTACTTCATCGCCCATCTCATCGACAACTTTGTTTTCCACATTCAAAATGTTTGTTCCAATCGATCCTGGTTTACGCGGACGATCAAGCGGATTAAAACAAGTAACAGGTGATGCCTCTGATAAGCCATAACCTTCTGAAACGATAACGTTAAATCGCTTTTCAAAGTTTTTAAGAAGCGCAACAGGCATAGACGCACCGCCAGAAATACAAAAACGAAGTGTATGAACATCCTCTGGACTAGCATCTTCATGTAAATATAAATAATTGTACATCGTTGGTACGCCGGCAAATATTGTAGCTTCGTATGTACGGCAAATGCGGAATACTTCTTTTGGGCTAAACTTCGGTAACATTAAAATCGTAGCGCCGTTTACAATTGGTGCATTAACAGAAACTGTTAAACAAAATACATGGAACATTGGTAGCGCCGCAACGACACGGTCATGCTCTGAGTATTGTAAATACGAAGCTACATCGCTCGCATTACTATATAAATTTTTGTGCGTTAACATTGCCCCTTTTGGCTTTCCAGTTGTTCCTGACGTGTATAAAATAACAGCAACGTCTTCTTCTTGTATATCTGGACCTTGGAAAGTGATGTCTCCGCTCGCTACTAAATTCGTAAACGTTTTCATTTTTTCTGTTTCTTCATAAGCTGAATCTGCTGAAGTTTCACAAATGATGATATTTTCGATAGAAGGAAGTCTAGTTGTAAGTGATTGCATAACTGGTAGAAGGATGTCTAGTGTGATGATTGCTTTAACGTCTCCATTTTGTAAAATGTAATATAGTTCATCTGGTGTATAGATCGGATTGACTGGGATAACCGTTGCCCCGGCACGCATCGCTCCGTATAAACCGATCAAAAAGTGCGGCGAATTCCCTACAATTAGTGCGACATTGTCCCCTTTTCCAATGCCCATTTTTGCTAAACTACTAGAAAACTTTATGACCATTCCGTTAAATTGGTCATAAGATACCGACTGATCCTGAAAAATATAAGCCGGCTTGTCCCCTTTCTTTTTCACCGTTTCGGCTAATCTGTGAACGAGATTCACAATACCCCCACCTTTTATAAAATTTAAAAAATTCTAAATACATTATATTAAAAGAAAATTATTGGCGCAAGTTACATTTTATAAAACATATATAAAAAAACAACCACACGTAAGATATGGTTGTTTTTTATACAGTTAAAAGAATAAAGATAAGAAATCTTCTTTTGTTATATTACCAAAATAACGTGGCACTTCGACATCAGCTAGCGCCACCGCAAATGCTTCCTTATCAAACACCTTACCACTTAAGCGTTCCTCAATTTCACGTACATCGAGAGCGCCGAAAAAGTCCCCGTAAATCTTACATTCTGAGACTACGCCTTTTTGTACTTCTAACCGAACATCTACTTGTCCAACTGGGAAACGATGTGTATGCTGTAAGTTAAATTTTGGAGATTTTCCGTAGTTCCACTCCCAATTCCGATAACGTTCTTCTGAGATTTTATGGATTTCTTTCCAATCTTCTTCTGTTAATTCGTATGTTGGAATTTCACTTTCTCCTTCAAAAATATTTTCTAAAAGAATCTGTTTAAATTCTTCAATTGTAACTTTTTCATTCAAAAATTCCGCAATATTTGCAACGCGGCTGCGAATTGATTTAATTCCTTTTGATTGAATTTTATCCAGTTTTACATTTAACGCCGACACAACATGGTCGATTTCAGAATCAAATAATAACGTACCGTGGCTAAACATACGTCCTTTTGTCGCAAACTGAGCGTTACCAGAAATTTTTCGTCCTTCCGCTAAAATATCATTGCGGCCGCTTAGTTCGGCGTTAATTCCCAATTTCCCAAGGGCTACTGTCACCGGCTCTGTAAACTTCTTAAAGTTATGAAAACTATCTCCGTCATCTTTCGTAATAAAGCTAAAGTTTAAGTTTCCTAAATCATGATACACAGCGCCGCCGCCAGAAAGACGTCTTACAACATGGATTCCCTTTTCACGTACGTAATCAGCATTAATTTCTTCCACTGTGTTTTGATTCTTCCCGATAATGATAGATGGCTCATTCATGTAAAACAATAAATACGTTTCATTAATATCTAAATTTTTTACACAATATTCTTCAATTGCTAAATTAATTGTTGGATCTGTAATTCCTTTATTATCGATAAATAACATGGTTTCACCTCAAGATTCCCAAACGTAACCGCTATGTGCGAGTACGATGCGGCCGTTAAAAATTTGTCTTGCCTCCGTTACTAAATCGGATAACTCTCCTGCATGCGGCAAATGAGTTAAAAGTAGTTCTCCTACATTTGCCTGTTTTGCAATTTCGCCTGCTTCTGTACTATTCATATGACCAGCTTTTGATCCATCTTGATGTGCATACATATTACATTCACAAATAAATACATCTGCATTTTGTGCAAATGAAACAAACTTTGGCATGTAACTAGAATCTGCTGTATATACAATCGTTTTCCCACCTGCTGTAATACGCATTGCAAAACATATAGCAGGATGCACTGTTTGTAAGAAGGAAATAGAGAATGGGCCAATTTGTAATGTGTCTGCTGGATTGTAAGGAACCCCTTTTGTATACGGTATATGTGTTAACGATGCAAAACCTTTTTCGTCAAAGGTATGTCCATAAATCGGCAGTTCTGGTAATACACCATTTGTCATGCTTGTAATTAAACGTGCATATTGAAGTACCCCAATATCAGCAACATGATCGTGATGATAATGGGACAATAAAACAGCATCTATGTCAGAAGGCTTTATGTATTTTTGTAACTGTGCTAGTACACCGCTACCACAGTCAACAAGTAAACGAAATCCATCGTGTTCAAATAAATATCCAGACGTTGCTTCTCCCGCCTCCGGAAAACCACCCCAAAAGCCGACAACCGTCATTTTCATATGTGTTCATCCTTTCTGTTTCATTTTCTCTCTTACATTCTTAACTATAATGGATTTTCTACACATTTTCATTATTTTGAAATTTGTTATAAAACAGTTGTTGACTTTAATCATTTGTACTAATACAATGTTAGTAAGAAATGGAAATGGAGGGATTTACATGATAGATCAACCGATGGAGTTTTTTAGAAATTTACCGGCAAAAACTTGTTCCAATTGCGGGAGAGAGATTGATGAGCAGCACGAAGCGTATCACAATAAATGCGAAGATTGTACACACGAAGAATAATAGATTGTAAACATAGAAAAACCTAGCAGATATCATCTACTAGGCTAGCATCATTGTACTTTTTACCGTCGAACCTTTCACTAAGAGCTCTAGTTCAAACTCGTACACTTCTTTATTTCGATAATTTTTCGTATGAATTTTATCCATCATCAGTTCCACAACTTTATGCGCCATGTCATCAATTGGCTGATCAATTGTTGTAATACCTGAGTCTGTAATTTGTGATAAGAACTGATTATTAAAACCAACTACAGCTAAATCATCTGGAATGCTCCAGCCCTTTTTGCTTGCTTCTGCGATGATTCCTGCTGCCACTTCATCTCCCCCTGCCAAAATAGCGGTAGGATTTTTTTTGTCTTGCAAAAACTCATAAAATATATTTTTCCCATCCTCAATAGAGTAAGCGCTTTCAACAAAGTCAATTGACTCCACTTGTTTACTTGCTTCTGTTACAGCACGCAAAAAGCCCATTTTTCTCTGCTGGTTGATTACCTTTGTCTCTCTGCCACGGCAAAAGATAAGATGGCGATATCCTTGATCTAATACATGCTTCGCTGCTATGTATGCTCCTTGTGCATGATCGAAGTTTACAGTTGGGATGTTTGCTTCTTCAATATATTCATTGCATAAAACAATCGGCCCATGCTGTAAATAAGGCTCAACATCCTCCCAAGCATTTTCAAGTGAACATAAAATAATCCCATCTACTTGTTTCGTAGATAACAGCTGCAAATACTCCATCTCTTTCTCTGGTAAATATCTTGTTTGACAAATAATCAGTTTATATTTATGATCTGAAGCTACAATTTCAATCGCCTCAATAAATTTACTGAAAAAAGGATTTGTCACACGCGGCACCAACACTGCGATTGTTTCCGTCTTTTGCTTACGTAGTCTCCTCGCCGCAGAATTCGGAACAAATCCAAGATGTTTCATCGCTAATTGTACTCTCTTTTTCTTTTCGTCCGATACATACGGATGGTTATTAATCACCCGAGAAACCGTTGTTCTTGATAACCCCGCTAATTTCGCTACGTCCTCGATCGTCGACACGAAATTCTCCCCCTTTAATGAAAACGTTTTCTTAATTAGAATTATATAGTATATAATTGGAAATCGCAACACACCTTAACAAGAAAATACTATATCGATATTGTAAACATTAAAAACGCAGACAGTATACCTATACATACAAGTTAAAAACCCCTTTCTTTTTAAAGGAGGGACGAGAGCACCTGGCCACATATAGAAACGTCAGGACCTGTTCCTGCCACATGCAAAGGAGACTGCGAGTATAACTCATTTTTCCTTCTGTATAGCAGCAACTTACATGTTGAAAAATGAAAATAGATTTCCATGGTTACAACTCATTAATATACAAAAGAGCCATCCTTTCTTATGCTCTTACAGAAAGACTGAAAAAACCTCTATAAACAAGTTCTTCTGCACCGCCCTGTATAAGGTAAGCTACAACAGTTAATAAAATATATGGATAAACTCTAAAATTAGAGATATATTGTGTAAATTCTACTTGGATGTTAAACACAAGGGAGTAAATATAGATCGTTGCAAAATGAATAACCATACCAATCGCTATACCGTTAAATATATTTGAAGTAAAAAAGCGACCATCTACTAACCTTACATAAAAATCACAGTTCTGTAAGGTTTCATGAAAAAAGAAAGAAGAAACAATCGTATTTGCTAAAAATTTCTGGAGGTTAAAAAACATTTGAAAGGTAAGATTGTTCTGAAATTATAGTAGTAAAAAAATAGTGGGGAAGAAAATCCCCACTAATGAAAGTTTTACTTTATGTCGTTCACCCTTGAAGCAAATTGTAGATATCTTCTTTCACAGGAATAGAAGATATTGCTCCTTTTCCAGTCGTAGTAAGGGCACCGCTAGCATTCGCAAATGATAATATCTCCTGCCAATGCATATGAAGCACCTCTTCTACATTTTGTTGCCCTACGTTTTTCTCTAACAATTTATACAAGAAACCGCCAATAAATGCGTCTCCTGCACCTGTTGTATCCTGCACTACAACATGATATCCATTTGATTGATACTGTTTATCCTTCATATATAATTCCGCACCATGCGCTCCTTTTGTATAAACCACAACTTTTACATCACCTACAAACAAAGACTCAATCGCCTCTTTGGGATCAGAAATGCCCGTAATGAACGCCAGCTCTTCATCTGAAATTTTCACGATATGTGCATGCGGAATAAATTCCAAAATCGTTTTTCTACAATCTTCAGCATGTTTCCAAAGCGGTAGACGTACGTTAGGGTCGAAGCTGATAATTCCTCCATTTTCTTTCACAGAGCGGATCGCCTTCACATGCGCATATTTCATCGGACTTTCTACTAAATCGACGGAACAAAAATGAAGAATGTCCCCTTTCTCAAACCATCTTTCCTCTATTTCATTTTCATGAAACAACAAATCCGCAGAAGGATTGCGATAAAAGGAAAAATCACGTTCTCCATCTTCGCGTAATGAGACGAAAGCTAGGCCTGTATTTGCTTCGTTCGTTCTTGTAACCTTGTCTGTATTTACGCCCACTTCCCGTAATTGTTCTAAAAGAAAATCACCAAATGCATCGGTACCTAACTTTGTAAGCATATGTGATTTTCCCCCGTACTTTGCAACTGCGGCTGCTACATTCGCAGGCGCACCTCCAGGAACTCGTTGAAATTCTACTACATCTTTTAACGCTTTTCCTTTTTGAATAGGAATGAAATCAATTAAAACTTCCCCGATTGCATATAAGTTCTTCATATATTCCACCTCTTCTTATTCATAATCCCATTTGGTTGCTTGTACTAATACATTTCCTTCTTCCGCAAAAAAATTAATTTCTTTGCTGTCGGTTCTTGGGAAAATACGACTAGTAAATACCTGTTCTCCATTATTATGTATTTATATACTTTGAAAATCAAAAGTATTTATATTTTCATACGACGAAAATCCAATCTTACATTTTCGTAAGGTTAATGTAATAATAAGGAATTGTTCCTAATATATGTTTTTCTGTAAAATAATAGATATAGAGAACATTCACATTACTATTTTGGGGGAATAATCGTGAAAAAGGGCATCATCGTACTAGTAATCTTATACATCGTCCTAACTGTACAAACTATTACTTCGCTTTTTGGAAAGGAACATTATAACGACGCTGTAAACAAGCTCAAAGAAACAAAAGAAGTAACCTCTTTTCAAACAGCGAAAGATGGTGTGATTTTATTAAAGGGAAACATTAAGGCTGAACAGCCAGTTACAGATGAAACAAAAGTAAATAAAGAATTTGCATTACTCGAAAAAAAGTCATATAGAAGAAAAAAAGCAAGTTGGAAAACTACAGATACAGAAAAACACATTCCTGCGCACCTTTCTGTAAACGGTGAGTCACTACCTACTCTAAACGAAAAAGAAGTTCGATTAGGAGTTGAGCCGATTCCACTTTCTTCAAAAGACATTACGACAACTGAGGATTACACATTAAAAAAAGACGATACGCAATTAACGATACGTAGTAAAGGCTATCGCTATCACGGGATTGAAAATAACACGGAGGCTCTCATTTTTGGAGTTAAAAAAGGAAACACACTTGAAGGATTTAGTAGTTCTGAAATTATAGTAGGAAAAACGAAAGAAGAAATTACAAAAAACATGAAAATGAAAACACTCACCGAAAAATATGCACCATTTGCTTGGCTCATTTTCACACTGATCTTCGTTGCTTACGGCATACATCGTTTTCGTAAAAAGAAAAATTAGATTCCTTGCACATAAATACATTGTAAGGATAAACAAAACTTTTCTTTCACTTATCAAAAATAAAAAGGCTAGCACTTTGCTAGCTTTTTTTATGTAAATACGAAGCAACCTTCCTGAAAAGGTTGCTTCGTATTCTTTAATAGAGTTCATTTATCTTATTCATCATGAAACATTATCTCTAGAAATTTCTATTTTCTTGTACTGAGCATGTTTTACCACTTGGCGAGCTTATATATTTTGAAGGTTGTCATTTTTTAACATTCACGAAACATCTACAATAAATTACATTCATTAAAACGCATACAACATATCCAGTTAATTTTAAGAATGGGTTATCGTGATAGGAAACTGAACATAATCCCCCAACATTTACTTTGTTCATCTTTTCTATCTAAAAACCTCCTAAATGCTATAAAAGTTATCTGTCATTTTTTTATCAACAAAATCTCAATATCAAAAACCTTTAGAGTCACAAAAAACTTTCAAACATGTAACTAAGTGAATTGAATATCACTACTTCAAACACAAAAGTTTGAAAGATACAATCAAGTTGTAAGAAAATTCCCGAAAATAACAGGAGGTCTGTAACATGAGTAAACTAAAAAAATTTGTAGGAATTGCATTCGCAAGTGCTATCGGATTAAGTACCATTTCCATCCCTCACGCTAGTGCGGAAGAAAAATCTATCACTAACTACGATCAAGAAAAAATTGCCTCTAATAAGACGTTTCATTTATCTATGGAAAACCAGCAGAATACTAGTTTAAAACTTGCTGCCAGCGCTAATTTAAATGTTAACGTTGATGTACTAGGTATCGCTGATAGAATTAGAGATGCTGTCAATGCTAATGCTAACCGTTCCGGATTTGTCAAAAATGTAATGGAATCAACTTTTTACTCAGCAGGTCAAAGATATAATGTAATGGTTTTTAATTTAAATCAAGGATATACAGAACAATTTAGAGGTGTTAAATTTTATGGTTCAACAAATTATAATGGAACGATTTACGGCATATGGGTGTTTGAAGACGGAGAATTCACTAATGAAGGCGATGGCGGATGGATTAACTGGGCCTTTAAAGGTTGGTTTGATCGCAATGATAAGCATGTAAAATTTTATCGTCCATAATATACGCCCATTCCCCTTAGGAATAAACTAAGGGGATTTTTTATAAGCATTATCTATGCCAAAAGTACGTTATATCAACAAATAAAAAGACCTGATAGAACAGGTCATGAAAGGGGTGTTTGATATGACTTCCTTCCATTAAAATTCACTTTATGACCAATTTTTATTTATCAAATATTTTCTAAATATTAGAAAATATTATTTTTATTTATCTATTATGAAAAAAACTAGTCATAACTATAAATAGAAATCAACAAAATTATAAGTCTTGTATGATTATTCATTCTCAAAAAAAAATGAATAATCCTGTCGAAGGATATGAATTTACATAACCTCTCTGTCAAATATAGACTGTGATTGTAAGAAATAGTTAAATTTTCACAAAATCATTTTAAGGAGGATTTTAAAATGAAAAGAATGAAGAAACTTGCAGGTTTTGCTCTAGCCGGAGTTATTGGACTAGGTGGATTAGGAACTTTCTCTCCAACTACCGCAGATGCAGCTGATAATTCTTATAAGGATATGAAATGGGCTTGGCCAACAACTGATACAAAAATCACAGATCCTTTTGGAAAAACTGGAGGCCGTTGGCACAAAGGAATTGATATTGGTGTAAAAAAGAAAGAAGTTTATGCTAGTGGCAATGCTAAAGTAGCATATACAGGCACGTATTCAGATGGAATAGTGGCTATGGCTCTTGAGCATACAGACACAGATCCTAAAACAAAAAAGAAATTAATTACTCGTTATCTTCATTTACAAGAGAATAGTTTTGCATATAAAAAGGGAGATACAGTAAAAAAAGGTGCAAAAATTGCTATCTCAGGAAATACAGGAAAAAATGTAGGCTATCACTTACACTTTGATGTAAATGCCCAAGGAGATACAACACCTGGTGATAAAGATACAATCGATCCAATGTTATTCTATCCAAATGTCAAAACTAGTTTAACATCAAAAATAGCAAACTTAGATTCTATTAAATTGGATCACAGTAACTGTTATCATAATTTGTATGACGACAAAGAGCATTTCTTTGATCAATTACTTATTGATTTTGTAGGTCAAAATCAATATAAAGAATGGTTTAATTCCAAAGAAGAATCAGAGCGTACAATGACAAATTTCAAGAAAAATTTTGGTCTGTCTGATAAGAAAGTAAAAGAAATTTTAGGTGAATAATCGCAAGTAAAAAACCCTAAAGGCTTGTGGCCTTTAGGGTTCTTCAATTATTCTGCATCCGAAAATTTCCCGTATTGACGCTTATGCATCCAAGTTAATGTACCAATTGTTCCAAGTGATAACAGAACAATGAAGATCATTAAAATGCCTGCATTTTGCCACATAAAGCTAAAGTCTCCGCTTGAAACAACTGCTTTAAATCCTGATACAGAATATGTCATTGGGAACCATGCGTTAAAGATTTGCAGCGGTTTCGGAATTAACTCAAGTGGGAATGTACCCGCACTTGTTGTTAATTGTAAAATCAATGTCAAGATCGCCACAAAACGTCCTGCATCGCCGAAAGTCGTTACTAAAAATTGTACTAACGCAATAAACGATAAGCTTGTAATAATACTAAACAATATGAAGTACGGAACACTTTGTACTTCAACACCTAACCAAAGCAGTAACACTGCGTCTGCCACAAGTGCTTGAATCACACCAACTGCAAGTAGCACACCAAACTTACTAATAAACCAGCTAAATCCTGATTTCGGTATACCAACTGTTTCGCGTAACGGGAACACGATAGATAATAACAGTGCCCCAACGAATAAACCAAGAGATAAGAAGTACGGTGTAAAGCCTGTTCCGTAATTTGGAACTTCCGCCATTTTCTCAGTTTTCACTTTCACTGGACTTGCGAACATGTCATATTTGTTCTCGTCACCTTTTGTTTCGCTTGTTTTCTCAGCACCTTCGCCAAGTTTTGTTGCTAGTTCTTTTGAGCCGTCATTTGCTTTGCCAAGGCCTTCTGTTACTTTGCCAGAACCGTCTTGTAAACGAACTAAACCACTTTGGAAATCTCCTTTTGGATCTACGAATTGGCCTAGGCCTCCTGTGATTTGCTGTGAACCATTCAATAACTTGCCTAAATTCGTTTGTAATTCTCCTTGTGGATCTATGAATTGACCTAGACCGCCTGTGATTTGTTGTGAGCCAGCATATAAAGCATTTACTCCACTTGCTAATGGACCCGCACTATCTGCTAAGGTATTTAAACCGCCTGTGATCTGTCCTGACCCATTTGCCAGTTTAATTAAGCCCGTTTGGAATTCCCCTTTTGAATCTACTAGCTGGCCTAGTCCTCCTGTCACTTGCCCTGAGCCAGTTGCCAATTTATTTAGACCTGCTATTGATTTCTCCGACAGCTGATTGATTCCTTTATTTAAATCACCTGAACCACTTGCAAGTTTTGTTGCTCCGGCTTCAATTTTTTGAGCACCTTTTTCTCCAGCCAAGCCTTGTACGCCTTGCGCAACCCCTGCTGTACCTTTAGAAACTTGTTCACTACCGGCCTTTATTGCTTGAACAGCGGGCTCTAATTGTTTTCTATACTCTTCTGGTAAATTTTCAATTTGTTTATTTAAATCCGCTAATCTTTTTGAAACTTGTTGAGCTCCTTCTGCTGTTTGTTGCGCAACACCACTTAGTGTATCTGCTTGTTTCTTCCATTCAGATACCCCTTGTGAAAGTTCAGAAGCTCCTGTGCTTACCTCTTTGGCACCTTTTTGAGCTGCTTTTAGTCCAGATTGATAGTCACCTTGCGGATTAGTATACTGCTCTAATCCACCTGTAATTCGTTGCGAACCGCCTAATAACTGACCTAAATTTGATTGCAATTTCCCTTCAGGATTAATTAGTTCATTTAGGCCACCTGTAATTTGTTGTGAACCACCTAATAACTGATTCACTCCACCTGGCATGCCGCTTACTTTACTATTTAACTCATTTAAGCCATTTGTAATTTGACTAGAGCCAGTTGCTAATTGACCCAATCCATTTTGGAATTTCCCTTTTGAATCTACTAACTGACCTAATCCTCCTGTCAATTGACCTGAGCCATCTGCTAACTTATTCAATCCATCATTTGCTTTCCCAGATAATTCACCTAAACCATTTGTGATTTGCTGTGAGCCATCTTTTAACTTCCCTGTTCCATCACGAAGCTGACCAGCTCCATCACTCGCATCAGCAAAGCCCTTAGAAACATCTTTCAATGAATCAAACATTGTCTCAGCATATGTTTTCGTTACTGTAGCTGATACTTCGCTTTTAATTTTTTCAATGGCTGATCCACCGATTTGGGAGGATAAGAAGTTTAAGCTTTCATTTGGAATGTATTCTAGGTTTGATTTTTTAGGGTTTGCATCGAGCAGTGTTGTTGTATTTTTCGAGAAGTCATTTGGGATGCGGACCATCATGTAGTATTTACGATCGTCCATTCCTTTTTTAGCTGTTTTCTCGCTGACAAACTCCCATTTAAAGCCTTTTTTTTCTTTCAACTTATCGACAAGTTCTTTACCGGCTTCAATCGGTTTCCCATTGTACACTGCACCTTCATCAAGGTTTACAACTGCAACTGGTAAATCATCTAATTGCTTATATGGATCCCAAAATGCACCTAAGAACATACCAGCGTACAATACAGGAATAAATAAGACTGCAATAATAGGAATTAAGATTTTTTTGCTTTTGATAATCGTAGCAAACTCTTCTCCAAGCAGTTTCAATCCTCGCATTGTTTACTCCCCCTTTTTTAATTATTGACCGTTTTGTTCATTCAGTCAGTTTTTGTAAAAAAAAGAAGAAAATAACGACCAATTCATCCTCTCGTATGTTCTGCTATCTTCTTACAATTCCCCCTCTGCAAAATTATGACTGAATCATTCACTTGGTCATATTTTATAATAATAAGAGGATTATCTCATTTTGACAATCCCTTTAATAAATATAATTCAAAAAGTTCAGCAATATGCTCTTTTTCTAACGGTTCATGATGTTTTTCCCAATCAAAAATGAGAGATATATACAAACGAACCATGATAAATGCTGTAATTTCTGGATCACATTTCATAATTTCACCTTTTGCAATTGCAGCTTCAAGATGCGATTTAATAAATGTAATAATTGCAGAATCCAATTGTTGCATAACATCTTGCACTTCTTTTGTTCCCATATCTCGCTCTTCTTGAATGAGCTTAATCATAAGTTGATGGTCTTTTCGGAATTCTAAAATACTGTATAATGCACAATGTACGTTTTCGAAAAATGACATAGTTGGGTCGATTGTTGTTTCTGCGGCTTGTTTCATTTCTGTAATTAAATTCGAGATAATTTCACCAAACAACTCTTCCTTATTTTTAAAAAACGTATAAATTGTCCCTTTTCCGACATTGGCTAACTTTGCAACTTGATCCATCGTTGTTGCTTTATAACCAAATGTAGAAAAAGATTTTGTTGCTGCTTCAATAATTGCCCGCTTTCGATCAATTGCCACGTTTTCACCTCCAAAATTGACCGTTTGAACACAATGGTCATGTAGTACGTTTACGATGTTACCATAACTTCCCAATGTTTTCAAGGTTTATTTTTTTGTCCCGCATTAACGGGCAGTAAGCCCCCCACCTCAAGATTCAGAGAAAAGCGAAGAAGATAGGTGGAGGATAACTGCCCGTAAAAGCCCGATTGGTTCAACTAACCATCAGTGTTGGATGAAGAAAACCCCCACTGATGGAAGTTTCACTTTATTATATTGTAACAAAAAGTGACAATGTAGGAAAAAACAAGCGAAATTATACATGGAAATATTGAAATTACTATCCCCTTCTATATAATAATTATTATAACATTGCATTTAGAAAGGAAGAAAAAATGAAAAAACTCATCTCAACACTATCTATAGCTGGAGTTACTTTAACTATTCTAGGAGCATTCCCACAAAATAGCTATGCTCATATTGACCAAATTGATTTATCTGAGAATGATCCCATTGCTGAAAAATGGTCTGCAGAGGCTCCGTATCATTCTGATAAAAGTACACATTTATGGATTGCAAAACAAGCGATTGAAATTATGAAAACAGAATCTAATATGGAAACAAATAAACAGGCTGTAGACTTCTTAAATTTCCCGCAATATAAAGATTTATTTTCAAAAGGATTATATGATGCAGATTATAATTCTGAATTTAATGATGGCGGGTTAGGAATCGGTGGAGTTTTCAAAGGAGGATGGAAGTCTCACTTTTATGATCCTGATACTCAGAAAAATTATAGAGGAGAAACAGATCCAACAGCTCTTACACAAGGAAAGAAATACTTTTATGAATCTGGAGAGCATTTTCGAAATAAAGACTATGAAAAAGCTTTCTATTATTTAGGAGTAGCCACGCACTACCTTACAGATGCTACACAACCTATGCATGCAGCAAATTTTACCGCAATTGATACAAGGGCTATCAAATATCATAGTGCCTTTGAAAATTATGTGACAACCATTCAAAATCAATTTGCAGTCAATACTGGCGGGAATTATAACAATTCTTTCACTAAACCTGAAGAATGGATTGATTATGTAGCAAAGGTAGCTAAACCTGAAATCCAGAATATCACTAATGATAATACATTGAAGTATTACAATAGTGGTAAAGAACAATTGTGGCAAGAGATGGTTATCCCTGCTGTGCAGCGAAGCTTAACAGCAGCCCAGCGCAATACAGCAGGTTTCTTAAATCTTTGGTTTAAAACTTTTGCTAAAAATGAGCAGGCTCCAAGTATAGAGAAGGCATTAATCTATGATGCAGAAGGAAATGTCGTAGAAGCAGGGAAAAACTATTATATCGTACCAAGTGAATCTCCTTATCAAGGTTTAACATTTAAATGGTATGCAGGAACTCGTTACGATTATGTGCTACTTGCAAATGGAAATAATAATACACAATCTGGTACACCTATGGAGTTTGAATTTTACAAAGAAAATGACGCAAAATTGCACCACGGTGAGAGCGTATATCTTCACATGAAGAACTCGAATTATAATGAATATCAATATTTAAATTGGTCTAAGTATTCTAGTTGGGTTCATCTTGCTCAAAAATCTGATAGTTTAGCTGATTTTAAAATTCAAATTAATCCGAATAACCCTACGGAATATAATATTTTTACAGATGGTTATCCATTAAATTATGAAAATATTAATGCAGAGAAAAGTTGGATCGTACTAGGTAAAAAAACGGAAAAACCTAGTTCATGGAAGTTTGTACCTGTTAGATAAGGACTCTGCTACTAACAAACTTTCATACTATGAAAAAGAGAAGGTGGTTGCCTTCTCTTTTTTACTGTGGTCTATTAGTAATTAGCATAAATGTTATAGCAGATACATTTTATTCTTGCACTTAAAACAAATTGTGTACAGCGATTAACAGCAATATACACCCACTTAATGCGGTACTAAATCGTCCTATTGTCCACGATCCAATTCTATGGAAGATAATATAACGAGAGAGGAATGTACAGCTCTTTACGTAAATGGATTTTGAACTCAGAAATTTTATCCTTAAACAATCTAACAAGGAAAACTACAGTTTTAAGGTTTCAGAACGACCTTTATACAATTATCCTCACGATTATTAAAAATTTGATAACCATAACTTGCTTCTTCAAGGGGCATTTTATGTGTAATGATCTCTGTTGGATCGAACTCATTTTTTGTTATTTTTTCAAATAGTTCAGGCATCAAATGAATCACTGGTGCTTGTCCCATTTTAAGGTTGATATTTCTAGTCCAAAACGCTCCTAATGGAAATGCATTATAGTTACCACCATAAACACCTGTGATTTGAACAGTTCCATATTTTCGGACAGCTTTTGTAGAGATTTGAATAGGACCGAGAGTTCCCCCTTGTAATTTTAATTTTTGCTCAAGATACTCCAAAGGTGATTTTTTTCCATCCATACCTACACAATCGATGACTACATCCGCGCCACCATGTGTAATCTCCTTTAAATGCTCTCCCATATCGGGGTATTTTGTAAACTCAAATACCTCAACATTGTTAATCTTTTTTGCATAGTTGATCCGATAATCTAAGTAATCAACCGCAATTACACGTTTTGCACCTTTCATCCACGCAAATTTTTGCGTCATCAATCCAACAGGTCCACAACCAAGCACAATAACAGTATCACCTGATTTTACACCTGCATTTATTACACTCCAATAAGCTGTCGGTAAAACATCAGATAGAAAAAGTAGTGACTCATCTTCAAGTTCGCATGACTCCGGTATAACAAAGGGAGTAAAGTTACCAAAAGGAACTTTTAAATATTCAGCTTGACCACCTGGATAGTTACCGAATTTCTCTGTATAACCAAAGTATCCACCAGAATCATAATGAGGATTTGAGTTGTCACATTGACTCTCCATTTCATGTTGGCAATAAAAACAATGGCCGCAAGCAACATTAAAGGGAATGATAACACGATCCCCCTTTTTTACTTTAGTAACATCAGGGCCTACTTCTTCAACAATTCCCATTGGTTCATGACCAATAATGTATCCTGGACGTAAAGGCATATTCCCTTGATATAGATGTAAATCTGATCCGCAAATAGCAGTTGAAGTAATCTTTACAAGAATATCATCTTTTTTTTCTATTCGCGCATCATCGACTTGTTTAACCTGTACAACTTTAGGTCCTTGATAGGTTACAGCTTTCATTATTACATCCCACCTTTTTAAGATTTTCTCACAGCATCCTTTATATTTATCTTGTTGTACTGCTACACTTATTTTTTAAATTATTCAAGAGAAATAAAAAGAGGAGTAGAAGGAATACCTCCTCTTCTTACGTTTTCTACTCATATTTTGAAGAAAAAGATTAATATTTATGCACCATTTAGCAAGATTAACTTACCATAAAAAGGAATATTTATTTTTCCATGATTCGTAGCATATTAAAAACGTAGGAGGTGATACATATGGCAAACAAGAATAGCGAAAGTCGTAATGAATTATTGGTTCGAGGTGCTGAACAAGCTCTTGATCAAATGAAGTATGAGATTGCACAAGAGTTTGGTGTACAACTTGGTGCAGATACAACAGCTCGTGCAAACGGTTCTGTTGGTGGTGAAATCACAAAACGTTTAGTCGCATTAGCTGAACAACAACTTAGCAGTAGAGTTACTCGCTAATTCCCCCACTAAAAATAAACATTGATGTTAACTATTGGATGGATAGCAGGTTACAGCAGTTAACATATATATCCTTGGTCTATGATGAGTTTATAAAATAAACACTCATAATGAATGCATTTGTACTTAAAGGTTATTGATCGTCTCAAATCATAATCTTTGCGTATTTTATTTGTAAAATTCCTTCTTTAATAACAAATATATTTTATGGGGAAGTGTTTCCCATGAACAATAAAAAATTCTTTGTCAGAACAAACATACTTAAAAATTTATTTTCAATATTAAAACGTATACTTATTATGATATTTTCGAAAGGAAGGCTTCTTAAAATGGGTGTATTAAGTGGAAATCCTCAAAACGAGCCGTTACATTACGGAGAAGTATTTGATATTTGGAGCTACCTTCTTGCAGCACAAGGTGCATTGGCTGGGCATCAAGTATTTATGAATCATACGGGTGATGAAGATTTAAAGAAGTTTTTAGAAAACTTAGTTGAGAATGATATAAATTCTGAAATAGAAGAGCTAAAAGCTCTTTTAAAAACAAACGGAGTAGCTTTACCACCAGCACCTCCAGAAAGACCTGTTGCCTCTATTGAAGACATTCCTCCTGGTGCACGTATTAACGATGCTGAAATTGCAGCAACTGTTTCTGCAGGGTTGGCTGCAGGACTAGTGACTTGCAGCCAAGTGATGGGAAAATGTCTTCGAGAAGATATAGGAATGCTTTTTGGACAGTTTCACATGAAAAAGGCACAAGCTGGGGCTACTTTATTACGTTTAAGTAAGAAGAAAGGGTGGGTAGTTCCTCCGCCATTACATGTTAAAAATTCTGAACAAGCTTAAAAATAAAACTAAAAAAGTGGCACAGTCCACTTTTTTTAGTTTTATTTATCGGTTATATCTTTTAAGGATGGTCTACATACTCATCTGAAATTTCCATGACATACGTTAGTGTTAGTCGTTTTTCGCGAGTCATTATTTTCATGTATATATGAAAGAATATTTCTGTTATATCAATAAGAAGAGATACCCAAAACACAGACGCTCTAATACCACGAGTTATGTCTATATCAGCAAGAAGATTTATTAAATGTATTTTCCGTAGTCGGGAATAGCTACCTTATCAAAATTTCTTGCAAGATTTCGCAAACCAACTGTAAGTTCTTCTCCAAACATAGGTAAACCATGTCCTGTTACTACACCTTTAGGATTTAATTTCTCAAGCATTCTTACTGACTCCCATGCTCTTTGCCAATCAGTAGTAAAATATCTTGGTGGTCCATTCATTTCTTTTTGTTGAATTAGTACCTTATATAATGAATCTTGTTTTACCGTAACAAAAGCATCTCCAGCGATTAAGAAATGGTCTTTACTCCGAAACAGAGAAATATGTCCTGGAGTATGCCCTGGAGTATGTATCCACTGCCATTCAGGCATATTAGGAATACTACCATCTGAAGGTAACTCCTGTACATAATCCCCTAAATTAATTCCTTCATTTGGAAACCAAGGAGAGATTTTTGCTACCAATCCCCCCTCAACAGATCCATCTGGGTCTGGGTAGTCTTGTTCACCATTTAAATAAGGTATCTCGAGCTTATGTGCATAAACTGGAATATCCCATCTCTTAACTAATTCAATTACAGAACCCACATGGTCAAAATGCCCATGTGTCAATATGATTGCTTTTGGCTTATTGTGCTTTCCAAACTTTTCGTCTGTAAATTTTAAAATAAGATCTTCTGATTTTGGCATTCCCGAATCAATTAGTACCCATTCATTTGGATTTGTAGAACTTCTAATAAAACATACATTTACAATTTGTACACATAAACAATAGACATCAGATACTACTTCAATACTATCCCCACTGTTAAGAGAAGTTAATGGTAAAATTGTTTTACCCCAATTATTTTCCAAGTCATGATTCAAGTTGTTATCCATAAGAGCAAACTCCTTTTACATTTTGCTTCTTATTATGTAGAGTTACAGAAAAAATATTACCTCCTAGAACTAACCGTATAAAAAAATTGTGCGTTTAGACATCATTCAACTAAATCTCGATACGTTAGAGTATTCTTTTTTATACTGAAAATTGTTGTAGACTTAACTATCCATTGCAATCAAAAACAGCTCGTGGCTGGTTTTGATTGCGTGTATTTTCATACTTCTTGATTATTTTATAAAAAGTATTTCTCTTCTGTTCTAGCAGCTCCATAAAGTGAAAGTTTATCTCTCACCTAACTTCTTCAGGAAAGCGGAAGCGGTTCTTTTCTTCACAATGGTATTCGGTTTGAGGGGTTTGTAAAGAGATTTGACCAGTAATTAAGAAAAAGAAATAGAAGCATATAAAAATTCAATGGCATAAAAAATATGGTTTCGGTGCAAGACCGAAACCATATTTTAAGTTCTAAAGTCGTTTATTAAACTGGTCATTTCATAGGGATACAGTGGATTTTCCACTTAACAAACCATACAATCCCACTGAGCGCAGTTTTTCTTATTACGAAGCCTTCTTCAAATCAATTTGCGCAAGCACTGGATCATGGTCACTCATGCGGCCATTTTCGTCCATAATATTCGAGTTTAAATGAACTGGATCAACAATTGTGTGCGGTGCGATGTTATTCGTTACGAAAATATGATCTAATGCTTGTGCATTTCCATCATGAATATATGTGTATCGATTTTCTTGTGGAACTGTTTCAAGCATTTCTTTCATAATGTCGCCTTTTAATGCTTGCATTGGTTTTGAGAATTCAAAGTCGTTCATGTCGCCAAGGGCAACAACTGGTGCGTTTGCATGTCGTCCTTGAATACCTTTTACGAAACCATTTACTTCCTCAGCAAGCTGCACACGTTTTGCTTCACTTTTTAATACAAGCGGCTGGATTTTTCCAAATGGCGATGCATCTCCTAATTTAGAGTTTAAATGGTTAGCAATCACAACGATATTTTGCCCTTGGAACGTAAACTCAGCAGCTAACGGTTTACGCGTGTCATCAAATAATGTATTGTTTTCTCCAATTCGCACAACGTTTTTCTCAAGTAAAACTGGTTTTTGCGCTAATTTCACGCGAGATGGATTATAGAAGAAACCAACGCGAATATTCGCTCCTGGTGCACCGCCATCTTTATTATTTTCCGGTGCAATTTCTACATACTCATACTTTGGTCCGCGAATTTCTTGAATTGCATCAATTAAACGCTGTGCACTAAGTTTCGCGTCTGTTGTACCATCATTAACTGTTCCATTGTTATCTTGCATTTCTTGAACACCAATAATATCTGGCATTTTTAAATTGTATTTAATAGCGTAAGCAAGACGTCTTACTTTCTCATCGGACGTTTCTTTTTTATTTGCTGAGAAGTTCTCAATGTTATATGTTGCAACTGTTAGTTTATCAAGGCGCGGTTGAATGTTTGCACCAAGTTGTTTAAATCCACCATCTTGCAGTGTTGGAAGCTCTCCAATTGGTGAAATGCGGTAGTTTCCATAATCATAACCAACTGTACCGGTTACATCTCCAAGAAGTTGATCCCCTGCTTTTGCGACATAATTACGCGCTACTTTAATAGAAAGGCGCTCTGGATTTGCATTGTCAGCTTTCAGCAATGGTGTTCCGAATTTTGTCGTTACTTTTTGGCTGCCATTTGCAGTTGTTACATATAAGTTCCCATTCTTTTGCGGTCCAACGACTTTTGGCTGCGGAACTGTTACAAGCATACCCTCTAAACTTTCATAAAAGTCAATCGCGTCTTCTGCTGGATCGAAAATGCCAAATCCATCATTATCAATAGTTGCATCTGGTATTTTTACACCGTTTTCTCCCAATACAACTGCTTTAGGTAATGATTGATTACTCTCTTTTACGATAACACTCTTTGCTTTAATTTCTGTAATTGATAAGTCTGTATCAAAACGGTCTGCGTATCCTGCTCCGATAAATTCCTCTACTTGTCCGTCAACAGAAACGGAGTCGCCGACTTTCACGCCGCTGTCTTTTTTATAAACATAAATTCCTTCTGATGTAGCTGGATCTTCATCAGACTGCGGATCTTGCATATAAAATCCAGATTTATCTACTTGTGTCACAATACCAGTAACAGCTTTCACGTCTTTCCCCTTGTAAGGAGAAATATGAGATTTCCCTTGAATATCGTGAATACGAATTGGTTCATTTTTCATCATTGTAAACGAGAATGTCGTAATAGCGGAATTTTCCAATCCCTCTTTCACGGCAATCGCTTTAATCACACTATTTTCATTCAGTATAATTTGTTCATTATAACGAATACTTTGAGTCGTTGGATTTGATCCGTCTAACGTGTAATAGATCGTAGCACCTTCTGTTTTAGTAGATAATGTTACCGCTGTCCCTTTTTCTACTTCGCCACCATTCGGACTAGCAATGACATCGCTTACTTTTTGCGCTTCTTTATCTTGAAACACATAATTTGTAACAGACTTTAACCCTGGGCTGCTAAAATAACTATCTAACGTACCTGTTAGACGCACTTTTTTCCCCATATTTTCTGGATGATCTTTTACATTTACTGCTTTGCGAACTTCACCTATTGGAAGCTGTACAGGCATAATTTTATCAGCGTTCACTTCATCTGGAGAAGCGGCAATTGCAACGTTTGTATCTCCAAATTTTGTTGGGTCTTTCGTATATTTACCTGCATTTTGTGTATATCCAACAATATAACCCTCTACAACTGCTGGTTTCTTACCTTGCTGCTGAAACAACTGAATTGCTTCATCAACAGTTAACACCTGTTCTTGTTCAGCCTTCACTACAACATCCGATACTAGTACAGCGAATACAAGTGAAAAAAAGATAATTGCTAGCTTTTTCAAAGAAAATCCTCCCCCTAATTTTTTTCCTATTGCCTAGCATGTCTATCATAGCAGAGTTCTTTATAAAGAACATTATATTTATATAAATTTACAAAAAATTTAATTTCCTACACGTTGCGCATTTTGTAAGGTCTTTATATTTTATTAAAATATCGATATAAAAAGGCTGAACAGAAAAGAACACCTACGTGCCTTTTCGGTCAGCCTCTCTCTTATTACGCCATTAATTCTTTTTGATTCGTTTGTTCTAAATAAGACAATACGTACTTTACAGCTGCTTCACCTTGATCAATACAATCTGGTAATCCAGCGCCGGCATAAGAGCTTCCTGCTAAGTATATGCCAGGTAATTCATCGTTCATGAACTGTTTTAACGTTTTCATGCGCTCTTTATGACCAACTGTATATTGCGGCATCGCTTCTTTCCAGCGACTAACAACTGTAAATTCCGGTTCAGCTGATATATCCATTGTCTTTTGAAGATCTTCTAACACAACGCGAATCATGTCTTCATCTGTTTGTTCCACGATTGCTTCATCACCGGGACGCCCCACATAACAGCGCAGGAGTACTTTTCCTTCTGGCGTTGTATGCGGCCACTTTTTATGTGTCCACGTACATGCTGTAATCGTAAAATCACTATTACGCGACACAACAAATCCCGTTCCTTCAATGTCACGCTGAATCGCTTCTTTTGGGAATGCTAATGCGACATTTGCCACTGATGTAGATGGAATGCTACGGAAGAAATGGAACTGTTTATATTGAGAGAACATCGATGGCAGCCATTTATGAGACGCGGCCATTACAATTGCATCTGCTTCTACTTCTTTTCCATTGCTAAGCGTAATGATATAGCGTTCATCGACCTTTGTAATCTTTTCAACACGCGTTCCTTTCATCACTGTTCCATCTTCTAGTCGTTCTTCGATCCTATCAACAATCGATTGTAAACCCGTTTTTAACGTTAAGAAAATTCCTTTTGTTTTTGCCTTTGCATCCTTTGGCTGTTTTGGCGCTAATGTCCGCATCCCAAGCGAAATACTGCGATACTTTTGTTCGACTTGATAGAACTGCGGGAACGTAGCCATTAAACTCATTTGATCAATATCACCCGCATAAATACCCGATAGCAATGGCTCAATTAAATTTTCAACCACTTCATTTCCTAAGCGGCGTCGAAAAAATTGACCGAGCGATTGATCTGATACCGGTTTCGAACGAGGCAGCACAAAATCAAATCCTGCACGGATCTTTCCGATTGGAGAAAACAAACCGGAAAATACAAATGGTGTAATTTGTGTTGGAATTCCCATCATTGAACCGCTTGGGATGCTGTGCAAATGATTATTCACAAGTACAAACGATTTCCCTGTCGCATTGTTAACAAGTTGATCACCAAGTTGTAATTCACGTGCTAACCTTGCCGCACTTTCTTTTCGTTCGAGGAATGAATCCGGGCCACGTTCAATTGTAAATCCATCTTTTCTAACAGTTTTAATTTTTCCTCCAAGCCTTCCTGATGCTTCAATAAGCATCGTATCAATCGACAAATTTTGTTCCCGAATTTCTTTTTGCAAGTAATATGCTGTTGTTAAGCCGGAAATCCCGCCGCCTATAATAACTACCTTCTTTTTCACGACTGCTTCCTTCTCTCTATCTTTATGAAACTGCACTCCACTTTTTCATGACAACATCTGCTAAACAAGAAATAAATGGAGCCTTTGCATTTGGCATTTCTGGACGATAATAGTTTGCCTCTATTTCTTCTGTGACAATTTTGCATTCAATGTCATTGTCATATAATACTTCTAAATGATCAGCAACAAAGCCAACCGGTGCATATACAAAGGATGTATATCCATATTTTTCATGCAATTCACGTGTTAAATCTTGTACATCTGGCCCAATCCATGGATCTGGTGTATTTCCAGCACTTTGCCAGCCTACTGCATAGTTTTCCACCCCAACTCCGCGGGCAATATAATCAGCTGTTTCACTTAATTGCTCTGGATACGGATCGCCCATTGCGATGATTTTCTCTGGTAAACTATGTGCAGATACGATAAGTACCGCTTTTTCACGCTCTTCAGCTGTCATCGTTTCATATATTGATTTCACTTCGTTCACCCAATAATCAATAAACTTCGGTTCTTTATACCAGCTGTCAATACCATGAATTTGTAAGCCACCAATTTTCTCTGCTTCTTCTTGTGCTCGTCCGATATAAGACTTCACGCTGAAAGTAGAGTAATGCGGTGCAAGAACGATTGCAATTGCATCTTCAATTCCATCTTCATGCATCTTCTTTACCGCATCTTCAATAAATGGCTCAATATGTTTTAAGCCGAGATACATTTTAAACTCTACGTCATCTTGCATTTCATTTAAATGCGTTTCTAATTTTGTTGCTTGTTCCAATGTAATTTTCGCAAGAGGGGAGATTCCACCAATTGCACGGTAACGTTCTGTTAAGTCTTCTAACATTTCCGCACTTGGCTTTCGTCCATGGCGAATATGTGTATAATAGCTTTCAATATCTTCTTCTTTATACGGCGTTCCATATGCCATCACAAGTAAACCGATTTTCTTTTTCATGCGGTCCCCTCCTTTACTTCGCCAATTGTTCTCTTGAATAGTCGTGTATGAATGCAGTCATTTGTTTTAACGTTTCTGGATTCACCTCTGGGAACACGCCATGTCCTAAGTTAAATACGTAACCTGGTTGTTTCATCCCTTGATCTAAAATCGCTTTTACATGCGTTTCGATTACATCCCACGGTGCAAGTAAAATAGACGGGTCTAAGTTTCCTTGGACAGCCTTTTGAATGCCGCGTGCACGTGCCTCTTCAATCGGCAAACGCCAATCTAAACCGACAACATCAAGCGGCAAATCATGCCATTCATTTGCTAAATGACTCGCTCCAACGCCATGCATAATCATCGGTACATTCATCGGACGAAGCTCTGTGAAAATACGCTCCATTGCTGGTTTAATAAATAAACGGTAATCTGCCACGCTTACTGTACCAACCCAAGAATCGAAAATTTGAATTGCTTTTGCGCCAGCATTAATTTGCGCTTTTAAATACGTAATAGTCATATCTGCAAGTTTATCCATTAGCGCAAACCATGCTTTTGGTTCCGCATACATAAATGCTTTCGTTTTATGATAATTACGCGATGGACCGCCTTCAATCATATAGCTCGCTAACGTAAACGGCGCTCCTGCAAATCCGATTAACGGAACATCAAGCATTTCCGTTGTTAATAAGCGAATCGTATCAAGTACATATGGAACGTCTTCTTCTGGGTGAATTTCCCCTAATTTTTCGACATCTTGCAACGAACGAATCGGATTATCAATTACAGGACCGATTCCAGATTTAATCTCTACATCTACACCAATCGCTGGAAGCGGTGACATAATATCTTTATATAAAATAGCAGCATCCACATTATATTGATCAACAGGCAGCTTCGTTACATAAGCACAAAGTTCTGGCTGATGTGTAATTTCAAACAAAGAATACTTCTCTTTAATCTTTCTGTATTCTGGTTGGGAACGACCTGCTTGGCGCATATACCATGCTGGTACATAATCTGTGCGTTCTCCTCTACATGCTTGTAAAAATGTTTCATTGATTTGTCGTACCAAATCCTTGTCCCCCTTTTTCTAATACAGCTTACGAATCCTATCCTTTTATTCCGTATGAACGGGCAATAAAATCCTCACCGTAAAAATGGGATAACTGCCCGTAAAAGCCCGATTGGTGAAAGCTTCCAGCAGTAAGAATTCCCCTACTGCCCGAGGTTACACTTTATCTTTTTTTACTATACAATTAGTAAAAACAAAATGTACATCATTATGTTCGATGTTCATGAAATTGACACAAACTTATGGTAATACTCTGCTTTTTTTGGAACATTCTCATTATAGCACAAGCTGAAATTACGGTTTAACCTGTTTTGTTTTTTCTCCTTCTCGATTTGTTTGCGGGTTAAACGGTACAACGTAAAAACGCGGCGCTTTAAAAACATTCATAAACTTTACTTCATACTCTCCTTTTCCAGTCACTGTATCGACGCAGGTTGCTTTCCCTTTGTCTATTTTATAAATTCGATATTGCACTCTCTTATCGGGAAGTTGATTCCATGTTAATTTTGTTGTAAACAAACCAAGCGGAGTAAAGGTTAACTTCGCTTCTAAGCCATCCACTTTACTTAAACGGATCGGCTCTCCAATGGTTTCAACGCCGCGCGGCTGCGCGAATGTATGATTCGCTTTCACATGTGCTTTTGCTAAAATGGTTTTAAATAATTTTGTTGGATAAGAACTGCTTCCACGCACATAATGTTTGTCATCCGTGTGGTCGTAACCCATCCAAACTGCTCCGACGATATTCGGTGTGTACCCAACAAACCAAATATCTCTTGCCCCGTCTTCTTGATTTGGCAGCGACGTCGTTCCTGTTTTCCCGGCAAGCGCACCTTTATATACACCCTCTTGCGCCGTTCCTTCTTTGACAACACCTTCAAGCATTCTTGTCATATACCAAGCGGTTTGCTTCGAAAACACTTTAATTTCTTTACTGGCCGCTTGTCCAATTACTTCTCCGTGCCGATTTAGCACTTTCTCAATTACATGCGGTTCAATGATTTTTCCATCCGCTACAAACGCACGATACATTTTCACAAGTTCGAACGGCGAAACTCCTTCTTGTAAACCGCCAAGTGCCGTACTAAGACCATGTTCAGGAATGTGAATATTTCCTTTTTCTAAATATTGCTTCCCTTCTTCTATCCCAATTTCATGCAGCAGGGATACAGCTGGAACATTAGCCGATTGTAACAGGGCGTCATACATTGTTACTTCTTTCGTATATTGATCATTGTAATTGCGCGGTTCATACCCATCAAACGAACCTCGTTCATTTGTTAATAAAGAATAAGGTGTATATTTTTTCGTTTCAAGTGCTGGTGCATACACAAGAAGCGGCTTTAATACAGAGCCCGGCTGCCGCTTAGCGTAAACTCGATTTAATCCACGCGCAATATAATGTCTTCCTCCAACTGCTGCTCTTATTCCGCCCGTTTTACTATCCATGAAAAGAACGGCACCTTGCATATTGTCGTCTTGCATCGGAAAATTACGGACATTTTGCAGTTGTTCATACGCTGTCTTTTGCATCTTATCATCCATCGCCACAACAAACGTATATCCGCCGCGCAGCACTTCTTGGTGGGATAATCCATACGTACGCGCCGCCTCATCAATTACCATATCGATATACGGCATATAAGCAAGCTCCTGTTCATTTTGATTCATATAAAGAGCAATTGTTTTTCCTTGATAGCCCACCGTCTCTTCTGCCGATAAATATCCTTGCTTATGCATTAACGATAAAATTAAATCGCGGCGCTCCTTACTTTTTTCAGGATGCAAAAATGGTGAGTAGTTGCTTGGCGCTTTCGGAAGAGCTGCCAACATCGCCCCTTCCTCAGGCGTTAACTGCCGCACTGCTTTATTAAAATAAAATTTCGCAGCTGCTTGAATGCCATAGGCTCCGTGTCCAAAATAAATATGATTTAAATACATTTCCAAAAGCTGCTGCTTCGCATACTTCTGTTCCAAGTGAAACGAAATCGCAACTTCCTTCATTTTACGAAACAACGTTTTTTCATTCGATAAAAAGACATTTTTCACAAGCTGTTGTGTAATTGTACTCCCGCCTTCTACTTTCTCTCCAGCAAGAGCATCTTTATAAAGCGCTCTTGCAATAGAAGGAAAATCAATACCATGATGTTCATAAAAGCGTGAATCTTCAACAGCTAAAAAAGCTTGTTGTACATATGAAGGAATATCTTCAATATGTACCAATTCCCGGTTTTCCAAATAAAGCTTTGTAATTTCTTTACCGCGCTGATCCACAATTTTTGATGAAGAATGGAATACAAGTCTCTTTTCATCCATCATATAACTGCCAGTAAATACAATTAATTTATAGAAAACAATCGCAAAGATAAAAATGGAAACAAAGCTAATGAGTACCCTCTTTGCATTCTTCATACCTCATCCTTCCTTCCAAATGATGGTACGTTTATTATTTGAAAAAACATATCCTTTATGTATAAACTTCGAATTTCTTCACAACTCTTGCTATAATGAAGAAAAGCGGAAGCGGCTCATTCAGAACAGAAGGGCGTTGGAGCTCCTGACATAGAGGCGCTTTTTGCCTCGGCGGAAGGCGCGAAACGACCGACTGTTCAGGCCCAGTGGTTAAGGTTCTTTCACACAGAAGGCGCTCTTTACCTTCTTGTGAGAAAGGTTCTTAGACACGAGGACCTAGGAGGCGGAGTTGGATCATGAAGAAAACAAAGGGGGCTAAAACGATGAAAGCAATAATTTCGTACGAAACTTCTTTAGAAGGGTCTAATTACGTCGGAAAAAGCGAAGAAAAAACAATATATTACAAAGAAAATGTAACAGAAGAAACCGGAGAACATCTATATGAAGTACTAGATGCTGTTGGAGAGATGACAGGAAACGACGGCTTCGTTGTATGCAATAATATCGCTGTTACAGAAGAAGGACGTCCTATCTTTGAACATCGTTTCCAAAATCGTGCTGGTTTAATAGAAAAAGAACCAGGCTTCCGTGCCATTCGTGTACTGCGCCCATTAACAGACGATACATACATCATTATGACAGTGTGGGAAAATGAAGAATCATTCCAAGCATGGCAACAATCACAGTCATTTGGAAGAGCACATCAAAAACGCCCTGCCCAGCCTAGCGGCGAACCACAAAAGAGTATATTTGCAAGACCTTCTTTTGTGACGACTTTTACAGTAGGAGAATAGTAGTAACGTTTGTTTGGTTTGATTTTCAAATACTAAATATAGCTTTTGAAAATCACCTCGAGAGATATTGTTATCTTAAGAGGTGATTTTTTTCTAAAAGAAAAAGAGTAAATTCTATAGAAAAGATAATCGAGACGCAGACATTGCCACTCGTATAAACTGTGGTTAAACATTCAAGATGTTTCATCTATTTTGAAAATCAACGAGATTGAAATGATTTACTTCATTTAGATTTCATTTTTTTCAATCCATATTTTTGCTAATTTACAGACACCTTCCTTAATTTCATGTTCACTTAAATTCCCCAAACCTAATTGGATATGCGGGTATTCAGGTGCGTTTTTAATAAAATATTGAGAGCATGGATAAACAATAATTCCATTGTTAGACGCTTTATTTATCAAATCTTTCTCACTCATTTGAGTTTTGACTTCAATAACTACATAAATACCAGAGGAATCGCCTTTGATTTCTATATAGTTATCAAAATGATTCTTTATTTCTTCGCACAATACCTTCATTTTACGTTTATAAAGAGATTTCATTTTCCTCAGATGTGCATACCAATATCCCTCTGAAATAAAATGAGCCAGTGTTCTTTGATGAAAAGAAGAAGCTGTTTGTTCTAGTAAAGACGAAATTTTCTCATACCTAGGAAGTAATCGTTTCGGTAAGACCATGTAACTTACACGGATTGAAGGTAATAATGCCTTAGAAAATGTACCTACATACACAACCCTGTCATTGGAATCTAGACTCTGTAAGGAAGGAACAGGGTGATGAATGTAGCGAAATTCACTATCATAATCATCTTCAATAATATATCCCTCAACCTGCTCAGCCCATTGAATGAGTTTTAACCTTTCATTAACAGGCATCGTATACCCAAATGGAAAATGATGTGTTGGTGTAACATATATCAATTTTGCGTCTGCTTTACAAAGTTGATCAACATCCACCCCATTTTCAGAAACAGATATAGGGTCAATTGAGAATGATTGTAAGGAAAAAATTTCTCTTGCCCCATTGTAACCAGGATCTTCTACAGCTATCTGATGAAACTCCTCTTTTAAAAGAAGAGTCAAAATCAATAACAAGTGCTGTGTACTGCTGCCAATCAATATTTGTTCACTAGAAGCGTTAACGCCTCTCGACTGAAACAAGTAATCTGCTATAGCCATTCTTAACGATATATCCCCTTGTTTGTCCCCATAAGAATACATAATAGGGTCCATTAAGACTTTATTCGTTAAGTTCCGCCACTTTGCGATAGGAAAGTTCTCCTTATCAACCGTCCCAATTTTAAAATCAATCGTTGCACTTACAACTTTTTGTCGCTGTTTATGCGTTACTGTAGTAGGCTCATATGTAAATAATTGTTCATACATATTTACCTCTACAAAATAGCCCTTCTTACTTTCACTTCGTATATAACCTTCTGCTAGAAGTTGCTCATAAGCCACTTGCGTTGTATTTCTACTTACATTCAAAAGCATTGCTAATTGTCTAATAGAAGGTAGTTTCATATGCTGCGTAATCTTCCCTGTTAATATCTGTGTCCTTATATAAACATAAACTTGTTGATACATTGGAACATTACTACTCCGATTTATGTTAAAAACGAGTTCTTTCACTTCATACACCTCAACTGTCATTTGAAATTATTGTAAACTGTACCTTTTATAAATGACAACGAAAATTCATATTAAGTATACGGATTTATACGTACTTATTTAACAGGAGTGATGCTACATTGATTAAAATTATGTACTTATTTTGTTTAATTGTTTGGGGACTTAATTTTATTGCAGTTAAAATTCAAGGTACACCAGTTAGTTTAGAACTATCATTATTATACCGTTTAGCTTTAACAGCAATTTTATTTCTAGTTCTCATATGCTTTATGAAACCTAATGGAAAACCTAATAAAAAAGATATTCCATTCATCGTTTTATTTGGCGTCTGTAATTTTGCTTTGAGTTATCTATGTCTCTATCATGCTACTATCATGTGTTCTGCCGCTATCGTAACTCTAATCTTTTCCTTAAAAGTTATTTTAACTCCAATAGCACTCCGAATATTTCTTAAAGAAAAACTACATCCAAGAGTTTTTCTTGGAGGAATTTTTGGTATCTTAGGTGTTTGTATTCTTATATATCCAACATTAAGTGTCTTTAAAGGAATATCTACTATGAAAGGAATTTTGATAGCTCTCTTAGGTACAATTCTGACCGCAGTAGGAGACGCTTGTTCTGCTAGAAATGCTAGTAAGAAAATAGACCCACTTTATGCAAATGCTATTGGTTTTGCTATAGGTAGTTTGTTAATTGGTTCAATTGTATATACGCAAGGACAAACAATTATTTTCCCTACAACCGTTACATACTTATCAGCCCTAATTTATTTAATTTTTATTGCTTCTTTTTTGGCTTGGTTATTTTATTTAAAACTTGTAGAAAAAATAGGAGGAACAAAGAGTGGTTACATGGTCGCCTTATTCCCTGCAATTGGTGGGATAGCATCAGTGATAATTGGAGAAACAGATTTATCAATGTATTTGGTTTTTGGATGTTTATCTTCTTGTATTGGAGCTTTAATAGCCCTAGGTTTTAGAGTTAATTTTAAAAAATCTACCTCCTATTCAAGTGTTAAAGTTAAGAAATAAAAATATTTTATTAACTGGGGTATTCAAGGGCCTTTAGGGATTATCATACAAAGTTCGGATTTTTTTGCAAATAATGGTCCGTGACAATCAAATTATTCCCCAAAATAACTGCTTAAAAAATGAAGAAAAGCTGTATTCGATAAACCAGCATGTCATATAAAATATAACAACATGTTATGTTAATGAAACAGAGTATAATAGACATATCAATTCTCGTATGTACAATAAGGAGGATATATTTAAATGTGGAGAAGAAGTTTGTGAGGAATGAAAGCAAGCCATCTCAAAATTAGAAAGACTTAAATAACCTATAGTAATGAGGATTACATGAATGAAAAGTTCCTTCAAATTTCTGAAGGAACTTTTCACTTTTTCAACAATAGACATATCAACTTAAACATACCCAAATTCGATTAGCATGACAATTTCATATCCTTTTAGCCCTTAAACTGATCTAAGTAATATTATTTATAAAATACATATTTATTATTCAATGAATAATATCCCTAAAAAATACCATTCTTAATAAACTTCTAAAAAAACCTTTATTTTATGTAGATTTCCACTTCTTTCTCATGCAATTTTGCATAGTAAAATATAGGAAAACGGTATGTGAAATATTATTTCATTATATTGAAATTATTTTCCGTCAACTGAATTTTTACAACCCATTATAATAATTCTATTTTTCAGAGAAATATAAAACTAAAGTGATTATATTTTATAAAAATAGGATTTTAGTAATATAGTTATTTTTATAACAAATAATACTTATATATAAATTATGTATTTCACTGAACAAAATTTTATGATTTACGTAGCAAAA
The DNA here is from genome assembly GCF_050473865.1 of Bacillus sp. S10(2024). Lineage (NCBI taxonomy): Bacteria > Bacillati > Bacillota > Bacilli > Caryophanales > Bacillaceae > Bacillus > Bacillus sp. S10(2024). The sequence continues at coordinate 2,422,538 of NZ_JBFLUR010000002.1, forward strand.
ATAGCGTGCTTTAATGTGTGTATAAGATTCTTACCTTCCATGAGAAACAAGAGAATATAAAAGGTTCATCATTAATATGTAGTTGATTACATCCTGTAGATGGAATAATAATCTATCATCTATACGTAGTCTAAAAAATTTAAAGCTCAAAAGAGTTTATTTCCAAAACTACCTTCTTATCAATTCGCCAACTACATTTATACTTGATAAACCAAATAGAAACATAGTTTCACTTCTTTTGCGCTTATCGTTTGGTAAATAGATCTTACAGCAATATGTACATTTTATCATTTAAAATCAAAACAGAAGAGGTGTGCAAGATGAAAATACAGAAAATTACAAAAATTATTTCAGCAGCATTTGTATTAAGTACAGCTTTATTTGTAGCACCAGGATTTTCTTCAGCAGATACGGCTACGAATGTAGGAAATCTTCCAGTTGTAATCAGTTCTCAAGAAGGACAAGCACCTATGTCAGCAGAGCAAGTTGCTCAAAATGGTACGCAACTTCCTTACATTCCTACAGGCCCTTATGAAGAATTCCCTAGTCAATGGCATGTTTCTACAGATCAAGGAGCTCTAATTGATTATGTATATGTAGATGTTATTGCTAAGCAAAATGGAGCAAGAGTTTATGGAATTAAGGGTAATGTTAATGATAAATATAAGGTTGTAAAAGCTGATGGTACTTGGCTTAAAGACGGAGAAGAATATGAAAAAACAGGTAACAAAGGGGAAGTATTATATTCACTAGCAATCCCTAAAACTGATCCAATTTTAGAAGATACTAAATTGAAAAAAGAATTAAATTGGAAATTAATTGATTCAAATATAGTAGATAAAAATTCAGGTTACCATTGGAGCAAAGCGGTTACAAGCGGAATATCTCATAATGTAACTGTAGGATTATCCTATACAATCGGAATGGAAGTAGGGCTTGAAGGGATTGCAACAGTAAATCAATCATTAACTGCAAGTTTCGGTTATGGTGTCACATTAAATTCAGAAGAAACAGTAACAAAAACATTTGATTTTAATCCAAAGCCTGATTACGCATATGATCAATACAGAACTGCATTATATCAACAGGTAGCAACATATTCAGTTGTTCCAGGGGAAAAATTACAAAAGTGGATGTCTGAACAAAATAGTGTTTGGGATAATATTTTTGGTCAACTTGGTGGTCAATTTGGTCAGAAATTTACAAGTCCGACAGAATATAAAGTGAAAAATTCAGTTGATTATCCGGTAGATGTTTTAGTTGCACTTACTTCTAAATAATGAGAAAGCTAGCATTTTGCTAGCTTTTTTTACTTCTAACACTAGATTACATGGAAAGTGTATCTAGTCTATTATCTTCTTTGACATAATCTCCCTACACAATCAAGCAAAAATTTTCAAGCCCCCATTGCACCAAAATATTTTTCTCAACCCATAAAAAATAAACATCCCCTTCTCTTCTGCTAGAATAAAAGATGTTAACCTATACAGCTTAGAAACTCCTAATTGTTACTTTTTATTTTGAAGAAAAAAGGAGGAGATATCTATGAAGTCACCCGAAAATGTAATTTTAGTTCATGAGATTTCCAAGCTAAAAACAAAAGATGAACTTTGGAATCCATATTCTTGGTATCAGCATATGAGAGAGAATCACCCTGTCTATTATGATGCAGATCAAGGTGTATGGAATGTATTTATGTATGATGATGTGAACCGGGTTTTATCTGACTATCGTTTATTTTCTAGTAGAAGAGATCGTCAACAGTTTTCATTTCCACAGCAAGAAACACGAATGAATTTAAATTCTTCTGATCCTCCTGAGCACCGCAATGTTCGTTCTATCGTTTCAAAAGCATTTACACCGCGCAGTTTAACTGAGTGGAAACCACATATACAAGCACTCGCAAATGAAATGATTGAAAAGCTAAGAAATCGTGATGAAATTGATATTGTAGAAGACTTAGCAGCCCCATTCCCGGTCACTGTCATTTCTAATTTATTAGGTGTCAAGGCAACAGATTTAAAAAAGGTAAAACGATGGTCCGATATTTTATTCATGCCATATAGCCGAGAGAAATTTGCTGATTTAGATCAACAAAAAGCAATCGCGATGAAAGAATTTAAATCGTATCTTCTTCCCGTTGTTCAAGAAAAACGGTGCCACTTGGCAGACGACATTCTTTCAGACTTAATAAGAGCTGAATATGAAGGTGAGAGATTGACAGATGAAGAGATTGTTGCCTTCTCACTCGGCTTACTGGCAGCTGGTAATGAAACAACTACAAATTTAATCATCAATAGTTTTTATTGTTTCTTAGTTGATAAACCAGGAGCGTATAAAGAATTACGTGAGAATCCAGATTATATTCCGCAAGCAGTTGAAGAGGTGTTACGTTATCGTTTTCCAGTCACATTGGCACGTACAATAACAGAGGATACGAATATATTTGGACCAAACATGAAAAAGGGACAAATGATTGTTACGTGGGTAAGTGCCGCAAACTTAGATGAGAAACAGTTCCCTAATGCTAGCTGTTTTGACATACATCGGCCAGGTAACGAAAAACATATGACATTCGGAAAAGGACCGCACTTTTGCTTAGGTGCGCCTCTCGCACGCTTAGAAGCTACAATCGCTCTAACTACATTTATTCAACAACATAAAGAAATCAAACTTTCACCATCTTTTCAGCTAGAGAACTGCCTACTAGAGAATGAACAAACTCTGAAACATTTGCCGATTCTTTTAAAGTGAAGGTACTTTAGTAAAAAAAATGGATTTATATACTAAGCACTTGAGATCTATTTCTCAAGTGCTTATTCCTATTATTACATTCTTCCATAGCCAGCAATATGTTTACTCCAATAAGAATCAGCTAAACTAGCTTCACTCACTCCTTTTGAGCTGCTCGAGTTATAGAATTTATTATTTCCAATGTACATACCTACATGTGTGATATAAGTACCTGAATTGTAAGTACCCTTGAAAAACACTAAATCACCTGGTTGAAGATTACTTTTACTTATACGCTTAGTAGCATCATATTGCTGCTGGGCAGTACGCGGTAATTTAATTCCTTGTGTACCGTAACCCCATTGCATTAATCCTGAACAATCAAATCCAGTTTTTGGGCTATTCCCACCATAGTGATATGGTGTTCCTTGATATTTCTTCATTTCCGCATAAACCTTTTGAAATTGAGAAGCAGTTATGGACTGAATTTCAAAGGATTTAATATTCATAGCTTCAAAATTCGTTTGCATTGCTACATCTTCATTTACAGGAGTATTATTCGTTTCTTCTGCAAAAGCAAAACTGCTACCAGCTCCAATCACCATCCCAAATGCTAAAGTTCCTGCTATTAATTTTTTCATAATATCCCCCTAATTCCATTAAATATTTTACAAATAAGTTAATTTCGACCGTTTTTTTACAAAACCCTTTGAATAGATTAGGAGAAAATATCGAGTTATGTTGAGAAAATTTTTTAGCTTACTGCAAGCAGGGAGTGATTGTAAGGTGTTGTTTATTTAGAAAGAATAACATGGGCTATTAAAAAATAGATTAGATTCTACAGAAATAGAAAAATACGGTTCGTAGTTAATAAAAAAATGAGCGCACGTCACTAGCATGTTGCTCTCTTTTTTATTCTATGAAAATAAAAAGCCTACTTTAATCCACCCTTTTAACACCTAAAACTCTCGCATAAATTACTCATTGTGAAAAAAGGAGATCTCCATACCGATTAATAGTTAGATAATTTACAAAAATTTGAATCAACAAAAAATAATATATGCAATTTTACATAAATACATACACGAGAATGAAGTTGTTTGTATACTACCTAGTAAGATGCATCTTTATTACATGGAATATTAAAAGGAGAAATAGAATGAAGAAAACAGTCGTTACAATACTAGCAACTGGCATGGTTTTAGGTGCTCCATTTTCAAATGCCTTTGCAGAAGAACAAGTATCGCAGCAAGAAGCTTTGGATAAAATGGAAGTCGTTCAAAAAACGTGGAATGATGAACAAGGAAATCCATCCTTCCTTTCAGGGGAATTATCTGATAAAAAAGTGGAGTCAGAAAAAGCTGTAAAAGCATTCCTTGAAGAAAATAAAGAGTTATTTAAAATCAACCCACAAACTGACTTAACACTGAAAGAAGTAAAGTCAGATGATTTAGGTATGAAACATTATGTATACATTCAATCTATTAATAACGTACCAGTTGATGGTGCAAAATTCATTGTTCATACAAATCGTGATGGAAAAGTAACAACAGTCAACGGAGACGTACATCCAGCTGCGGCAGAGCAATTAAAAGAAAAGACAAAGGCAAAGATTTCAAAAGAAACAGCCCTTTCAAATGCATGGAAACATATTAATCTAGCAAAAAATGATACATTCGTAGAAACAACTGGAACTCCATTAGAACAAGTGAAAGAAAACGCAAAATCTACAAATGAAAACGCAGATTTAGTTGTTTATGAAAAAGACGGGACTTATTACTTAACTTATAAAGTACAATTACAATTCATTAAACCTTATGGCGCAAACTGGCAAATCTATGTAAATGCAGAAGATGGAACAGTTGTAGGTTCATATAATGCAGTTACAGATGCAGATACTCCACAAAAAGGCTATGGAAACGGAGTACTAGGGGATCGAAAAAACCTGAATACAACTTACAGCAGCCAATATGGACAATATTATTTAAAAGACACAACAAAGCCAATGAATGGTGGCGTCATTGAAACATTTACAGTAAATCACAGTACTGCAGAAAATCCAAAGAATTACAATCTATTCGATAAAGATAATGCTTGGGTAGATAAGGACCAAGCTCCTGCGGTTGATGCCCATGTTTATGCTGGAAAAGTATATGATTATTACAAAAATGTTCATAATCGCAACAGTTTTGATGGAAACGGGAAAACGATTCGTTCTGCAGTCCATTATGGAAACAACTATAATAATGCGTTTTGGAATGGCCAACAAATGATTTATGGAGATGGTGATGGTGTTGAATTCGCGCCACTATCAGGTTCGCTTGATGTCGTTGCACATGAACTAACACATGCTGTGACTGAAAAATCAGCTGATCTTGAATACATCAATCAATCCGGGGCACTAAATGAATCGTTTTCTGATGTATTCGGATATTTCGTTGATCCAACTAACTGGGATTTAGGAGAAGCTGTATATACTCCAGGAGTTAAAGGAGATGCTCTTCGCAGCTTATCAAACCCTGAAAAGTATGATCAACCTGCTCATATGAGAGACTATCAATATTTACCAGAAACAGAAGAAGGCGATAATGGCGGCGTACATACTAATAGCGGTATTCCAAATAAAGCTGCCTACTTAACAATTAATGCTATCGGTAAAGAAAAAGCAGAAAAAATCTACTACCGTGCCTTAACAACATATCTCACACCGACAAGTGATTTCAGTAAAGCACGTGCTGCTTTATTGCAATCTGCAGCTGATTACTACGGCGTTAATAGCGCTACATATAAAGCTGTGCAAAAAGCTTGGGATGACGTAGGCGTAAAATAATAGTTTCATTGCTATAAAAATAGAAAAGGATACACTTGCTAGGAGTATTGGGCTAGGGTGTCCTTTTTTTGCTATCATGAAAGAGAATTCGTGTATCCTTAGGACCCTCTCACCCTTTCCGCACACTTTATCTAATAAATAAGAAATAGGGATACATATGAATATGAAAACAAACGAAACGCGAACGAAGAAAAAATAGTAAGATATACAGCTCGCTATACTTTTAATATCGCTATTCTTTATATACCAATAGAAAAACGGTTTAGAGATTGATAGTACTGAAAACTTCGGTCTTACATTAGCTGTCATCATTTTCGTTTTTAGTTTTTTTCCTGAAAAAATAAAAGAGGGTAAATAATGTAATAAGCACTTGAGATCTATTTCTCAAGTGCTTATTGCTGCAAATATAAATTCAAAAATTGTATATCTTTTCTACAGAAAGGAAAGTTACATATACATTGGAAATCGTTTTATTTTACCAATAATGAATATGTCCCTTTTGCATCTTCCTTATCAAAAAACGCAACTATGTAATACTTCCCAGGTTTCGCTTCAAATTTCCCTTTTATATTATTTCCATCCGCTCGGCCCGTGATGACAGGATTTCCTAGATCTGATTCATGATACACATCCCAGTTTATCCCAATTTTTTGTTCGTCCATAAAAGAAATATCTACTTCTTTTGGAGATGTGACATTGAATGTGTACATATACGCCATATTAGGTCGATCCATAGTTCCTTTTGAAAGCTTATTAAAACTAAGTATCTTTGCCTCTTGATAGTTATGACCTGCTGGCTCATCTTTTTTTACGGTAACCGTTGTTTGTCCTCGGCCCGCTTTTCCTTTATTATCTTTCACTGTTAACTTTGCAGTATATGTTCCCTCTTTCCCATATACATGAGTAGGATTTGCTTCTGTACTTGTTGTACCATCTCCAAAATCCCAGAGATAAGAAACAATTTTTCCACCTGTACTTTCTGTACCATCGCTATGAAACTCAACTTTTTCATTTACTATTTCATTGTATGGTCCATTCATGTTTACTTTAATCGCCTGTTGTTCTTCTTCTCCCGTTGCAACACCATGGAATACAACATCGTATTCAAATTGATTGTTCGCATTCACACGATAATTGACAAAATATGCTGTAACTGTTTTGTAGCCGCTCCACTCTTTTTGCGCTAATTTTTCTAAAGATTGATTGATTTGCTTACTCATCGCTTTCCAATCCCCAGATTCTCCTTTTGTTACGCCGCCCGTATATGTTCCTTCTAATGTAAACGTGTCAAAGAATTGAGACTTATGCTTTGTAATCGTTGCGTCTTTTACCTTTGCTACACCTGTAATGTCTTTCTTTACATCCGCTAGTGGCTTTGGTGCATGTTCAGCTAAATAATCATCTGATACTTGCGGGGTATTATATGTACCCTGATTATCAATTAACTGCTTCATATAGTCTTGGTATCCTTTATTTAAATTTGGATCCTTACTTAAAGCTTCACGATATGCATCATAACCATTCACATCATTTGCGCGAATGAAATCTTGAATCTTATCGAACGTTTCAAATTGATGAGTATATAAATAAGACTGCAGTGCAAAAGAATAATTATAAAAGTCCCATTTATCCGGTCCGTCTCCATATTTCGAAAATAATGTTCGTTCTGCTGTATAACGCTGTGCAGGATCAGATGATAATCCGCTAATTATACTTTTGCGCGGAACAACATTATTCGTACGAGTAGAGCCCGCAAAAAACTCTGCATTTCCTTCTTCAAACCAAGTCAAACGTTCATTTCGATACATTTCTCCTTGTCCCCATGATCCTGGAACTTCGTATCTTCCCTGTAAATAGTGTGTAAATTCATGACGGAACAATTCTTCCAAACTATAACGACTTTGCTCTGGTGTACGCTCATATGTAAAGAACGTTCCGATTCCTTCAATATAAATTCCGCCATTATTCGTGTCATATCCATATAGTTGGCTATTTTTTTTATATTCATCTGGATTATTATAAATGACGATTGTCAGTACATCATCAGCTTTCCCTGCTTCTAACGCTCCATCTTTTCCAATTACACGATGATATTGCGCCTTTACTTCTTTAGCAGCCCAATATAATCTCTTAACCTTTTCTTCTGTTACTTTATCTCCTGTTTTAAATACAATAGCACCGTCATCGAATGTATACGTTTTTGGTAAGTATTGCTGCCTTCCTTCTTCACGTATTTTCTTTAAATCTACTGTATTTCCGTAATAATCTTTTCCACCATAGTTTGTTGAAATTTGCTCTGCCGCAGTAAAATAAGCTTCACTTAAACGAGGGTACATGTTCATTGCTTGTGTAAGTACTTCTAAAGGCTTATTTGGATTACTATGGAAATTTCCTAAACGACCAGTATAATAAACACCATTATTAATTAACCAGCTATTCTCTTTTTTCCCATCATTCAGAAGAGCCATTCGACTAAATTCATTTATGAAACTATCAATTTTCCCATACCATATTGTCTCATCCGCTTTTTTACGTGTCTCAAACAAGTAAGATTGTATATCATCATCAATTCCTTGCATAATCTCATACACGGCATCCCCTTTCTTCTTGTCACCTACATATGTAGAAAGGTTATCGTTATATTGCTTTAATATATTTGCCGCATACTGAACGGTTTCAGCATCACAAGAAGCGTTTCTAATTATTTTACCGTATGCAGATACCACTGCATCCTGTTTATCTGTACCAAGTTTAAAATTCGGATTTTTTGCAATTGCTTTTAATGCCGGTAAACATTTATCATGGAAGCTTCGCTCATTTAAATAGCTTACCTCTTTATTATTAAAGCCTACATAAGATACGGAACGTAATATTTCAGCAAACGTCTCAATCCCTTTTGTATCATCTTTTGTAAATGTGCTTCCACGACGACCTAATTCATCAATAATAAGCTGTATTCGCTCTTTATTTTGATAAAACGCTTTTGTTTCTTGATTAAATTGATCTAAATCTGTAATTTGGTTCCAACTAATGTTTGCCAATGTATCGATGAATTCGTCATTACCCATTCTATTTAGCTCTGCTAAAGAATAATTTTGCTGAGACTGTTTTGCCGCTGCTTGTCTCACTACCGGAGCTGGACGTTGTGAAAAATTGTTCACTTTTAAACGTTCTTCATAAGACAATGTTTCGTCTGCTTTTGTAGAATGGGCAAGTTCATCTTTTGAAGTTCCGATCCCAGTTGGTTTCACTTGTAACACATTGTAAGGTGTTTTTTCTTCCGCTGCTACTTGTGTTTGAATACTTCCAAATGACAAGGCCACTGTACTAATACCGAGCATCATTTGGGTAAATTTTGATTTCTTGTTCATCACATTTCCTCCGTTTCTATAATCCATCCAACAGAATAGCACGTTATTCCCATAAAACAATTTAATATGCAATATTGCATATTAAATTGTTTTATATTTGTGAACAAATCATAAAAACTCAATGACATCAACATTTTCTAGCTATAGTCATACATATATTTATTCTTTAAAACTGCTGTCACGATAAGTTTTTGTAGTTCTTAACGTACAAAACTACAAAAGTGATGTTGTGCTCCATGTCCACCAACTTAAGAAACCTTAAACATTATTCTTTCTAAACAGCTAGATTAAATAGAGTTTACAGTTTCCTATATTTATTTAAGATTCTTTTATAAAACTTATTTTTCCATTTGACAATCTAGTGATTTATGGAAATACTTTTGCATTGTTCTATTATTTACTAGCAGTCTTGTACGTATTGTGCTCTGTAAAATTATTTCATTTTAATGTGAAAAAATAAGGGGAATAATACAGTTTGTAAGTACTATTTCCCTTTAAAGTTGTTTAATATGGCCGTATATCTTCTACTTCCCTTCTATATAAACCTACTTAAAACTTCTCCAGGTAACCCCTCAATTTCACAAATCTTCTCTGATGTAAATCCTTGCTTTATTAAAATTTTTCTAGAAGGAATATTTTGTGGATCGATAATTGCCTTTAATATGTTCAAATTTGTTTGCTTCGCTAATTCAATTAATTGCTTGGCAATTACACCACCATAACCTTTCCCCCAATATTTTGGCAATATCATATAGCCAATTTCAGCTTCTTCCATGTTATGTTCATTTAATGTTACATGCCCAAGCCCAATAAATTCACCGGTCTCACGATTGTAAACTTTATATGAGCCATATACCTCATACTTTTCATTTCGCTCTAATAACTTTTGATAGTTTACTTGCGCCTCTTCTAACGGAATTGCTCGTTCCGTAATTTTTGCCATCACTTGTTCATTCGATACTAGTTGGAAGTAATCGTTAAAGTCTGTTGCTTTAAACTTTTTAAAGATTAGTTGATGCATTTTTTCTTCCTCCTTCATTTATAAAGGTTATTATTATTTCACAATGGTCCCTATAACTTAATTTACCGTTGTAAGAAGAAGTCCTGTTTCAACTTTCTTATAACTTTTTTGAGGAGTTAAATACTACATTCTATTATGAGAATTGCTCTTTAATAAAGAGAAGAAATACATTTTTTCATGAATGCAGAAATTGAGTTAGATATATAATGAGCCACTCCCATTTTCTCGTTTTCCGTAACTTGATGATGTTGTTGCTATACCTTATAACACTTAATCTTTAGATATTTCATAGTCATATACAACACAACATAAGATGGTGAAAATTATCAAACCAATATATTGAACTATAAGAGGAACGTTTATTAACATCGTTGTTAATACGTTTGTAAACATCCCAAGAATGAGTAATCCACTTTGAATTCCCATAACCAATGCAGATAACCAGTGTTTCTCCTTTATACAATAAAAAATAAACCCTAACCCAAAAAGCATTACGATTATTCTTACTGGGTACCTCAAAATTACAGAGAATACATTATCCATAAAATCAAAATTCAACATAGTTATCATCTAGTTTTCTTTTGATTATTTTTCTTACCGTAGTCTTTATATGCTTTTCTATACCCATTGTGTACACCTCTTTCAAAAATAATGGCGCCTTCAACTAACGCAGTCTACCCTAAAACTTTAACTCCAGACTTCCTAGCAACTTTTTCTTTATTATAAAAACGCTTTGCAACTAATCATGGACAGGAGTAATAAAATAAAAAAACGGAATGCACAAAGACCCCTCTTACACAATAAGCATAGATCCATTACACATTCTGTTACTATAAATCTACTATTCTGCAAACGTACCCCAACCGTCTACATAGCCGCCTAATCCTTTACTTACTTCATTTAAGTCTTTTTGAATTCCTACCATATCTTCATAATTTAACAACATTTTTTTCGAACAAATGTATGTCCATTCTTCAAATTCTTCTTCATATTGTAATTCATAATTTAATCCTAGTTTTGTTATTTCTGAAAGTATTTTTTCTCCACAATCTTGATTAGGAACTGCAATGAAAAAATCCACTATATGTGGCTGACTAAAATTAATTCCTTTTTTATATAACATTTTTAATACTTGTCCATCTTCATCTTTGGGAAATTTCATTTTATTCCTTCCTCATATATTATTAAAATGCTTATCTACTTGAATATCGAAAAAAGAAGCTGACAAAAGTTTATTTTGTCAGCTCCTTTTCGTGTACTTGGCGCGTCAAAGCGTCAATATATCAAAGCTCTCGCTTATACCAACTTTGCATCTTCTCCGCGTCTTCCATCCGCACATGTTCTAGTTCATGACCAGCCGAGGCATTATGGAAGTTATATGTACAAAGTCCGTCTTTTTTCTGGAAGTATGATTGGCTTTTCTTTAAAGATTGAATGTGTCTTCTTTTCACAAAAACAGTATATTTGGCGATTCCGCGGTATGACATTGTCAGTTGATCGTCATCAATACGATATCCGCCTGCTTTGTACTGCGCATAGCCAAGCCAGATGGATACTAAGAAAAGTGGTAATAATAACGCAAGTAGAAAGTGTTTGTGAAAATAAATACTCGAACCAATAATTGGTACTGCTACAATACAAGCGAACACAAAATTATCTAACATGTGACGTCTCATTGCCGTTTTCGGTAATTGTGTCATCTCACTGTTTATCTCATATGGCAATTGTAAGTATTGTAGCATCTCTAGCACTTTTTTCTTTTTCATAAGCGGATGGAGCGTTACGTCTGTTTGTCCTTCTTCAAATTTTTGAATGGCTTCTACATGAACAGAGCAATATCCAAAAGGTTTACGAAGGATCCCTTCTTTCATTTTAATCCCGTGAATACGGTGCGTTTTTAATACAAGCTCTTTTCTTTCTAGCAAACCTTGTGAAATGCGAATTTCATCTCCTTTTCGTGAAATGGTAAAATTCGCATGCTGCAACGCATATTGAATCGTTGAAACGACCCACGATAATAGAAGTAAAGCAACGAGCATATATACCCAGCCAGCTATATCACTTTCAAATACATACGTTTCCACATAATTCTCAACCTTCTTCACGATGTTATTCGGCAAAATATCCCGAAGTTTATCTGCTAAAATGAAAAGGATTGAAAATAAAATACCAAATTTCCCGGACGTAATACTTGCTAGCAGAATTTCCTTCCACGTTAATGTATATGCGACCGTGTTATGTTCTTTCTTTTCAATCGCAGGACCCTCTAATTCAGGCGCATCCTTCACATCGCTATTTTCATTTAACATGGCAATTAAACTTGCGGCTTCTTCTTGGGTAATCCCTACTAACTGTACTTCCGCTTTGTCAGCTCCGCCAGCTGTTTCAATCTTTAACTTTGTGAGACCTAATATTTGATATAAAATATTGGAGCTCGTATTAATGGTTTGTACACGATCTTTATTTAAATAGCTTTCTTTTTTTGTAAACACTCCTTGTTTAATATGTAAAATATTGTTCTCAACCCAATATGTTTTGTAATACCAAGAAACGGCAGTAGAAATAACTGCTAAAGTAAAAAATCCAATCGGAATTACATACCAAAACGGAAACTTACCCTTAGCACTAATTAAAAATACCGCAATAGGTGCAAGGTCTCTCAATTTAATTTCAAACAAAATCGTAATTGGATGCTGCCGCTTATACATCCTCATCACTCACCTTTGCCAGTTCTGCAATTTGGCGTTTTAACCTCTCAGCTTCACGCATCGTCAATCCTGGAAGAGTATGCGCTGTTGCGGCTGTTGAGATTTTCAACTCAGCTAAATCAAACTTGCGCATAATAGGCCCTTGTTCAATTGTAATATGCTGAATACGAATCATCGGTACAAGTACTCTTTCTACAGTAAACATTCCTTTTTGAATTTCCATTTCCTCTTCGTTTAACTCATAGCTATAATAGCGCTGACGTAAACTTGGAAATACAAGATAACCGAGCGGTGCATACGCAAGAAGCCCGATTACAAGTGCACCAAATATCCAGCCTGTCCAATCAAATTTCATCATAAATATACAATAAGCAATTGTAATTATAAGACCGATTCCAGATGTAATAAGCGAGCTAATTTGCCATACTCTTACCATCTTTGGGTTAATTTCATTTTCTAACGGTTGCATTCTTTCACCTCTAACTTCATAATCTAGTGCAGATTTTTCTGTGACTCTATAATCATATTAAAAACACAATTGGAAAACAAGCCATGTAAAGGTAATGTTTTCCTTTTATCCAGCTACAAGTTTAAAAAATCGATATAAAAACCCTCTTTCTTTTTAGATGGGCAAGAGCATCTGGCCACGCATAGAAGCAGCTTAGATGGCGAAAAGTTAAAATGAATTTATACAGTCATAAAAAGAAAACTATTGTTCTCTATTTCTATCATATTTTTGTAGGATTTTCCCTCTTTTTGTCGAATTTGTTTGATATAGGGAGGGGCACAGTATGTTTATCAAAGATTTTTTTATTAACCTATTTATTTTTGCTTTTCTAGTTAGTTCAACTATATTCATCCAAGTGTTTGTAATGAAATCCAGTCAGTTCATCGAAAAATTATATGGGGCATTTATTGCTATTATTTTGATGGCCTTCTCTTTTCAATACATGGGGTTTTATTATGACCTTCGGGCTGTTCCTCTCATTTTGTCATTTGTTTACTTTGGTCGTACTGCCGGTTGGATTACGGTACTTAGTATTTTTATCATGCGTGTTATGTATATGGATGGATATTGTGGGCCATATCTCGTCGCCTTATTAGGGATAGGTATTATATTTACTATTTTTAAATCATATTTCGAAAACTTACACCCTTTTAAAGCTAGCTTTCTTTATCTAATTTGTTATATAGCTATGATTCGATTGGTAGGCGAATTCTTCATTCCAGCTGTAATATCTAACATTGTTTACATGCAAAGTTTATTATTTATGAGTTTAGGCCTTTTAAGCGGACTTTTTCTGATGGAAGCTTATCAAAAATTATATTCCTTAACACAAAAGTTATTTAAAATGAATCAAAAATTAGAAAGATCCAAGCAAGAGCTGAAAGACACTGTTCATGAACTACAAGGAGGAATTTTTAAATTTATTAAAGTAGATACGCACTTTATACATACGATGTGTGATGGACAATTTTATTATCAAAATGGATTTCATTCTGAACAAGTGGTAGGAAAAAGTTTACGTACGATAGATCCTTCTATTATCCCTCCCCATCTCGTTCCTCACTTACTAAAGTATTATGTACAAGCATGGGAAGGGAATGAAGTTACATTTGAAATTCCCTGGCCAGATAATAAAACCATTGCTCTAATCGCACTTCGGCCAATTAAGCAAAACGGAAAAGTAATTGAAGTTGTTGGTTCTGCAATTGATATTACAGAGAGAAAAAAAGTGGAAGATGAATTAAAAACGACTAAAGAATTGCTGGAGTCATTTGTAGATAACAATATAGATGCGATTGTTATCACGGATCGAGAAGGGCATATTTTACAAGCGAATAAAGCTTATGAAACGATATTTGGTTGGTCCATACAAGAAGCGATCGGTAAAAAACTTCCTTGTGTTCCCGATTTCTTAATGGATGAATCGATAAAAATTGTTCGAAATATCCTGTCTGGAAAATCTGCAATTACTCGATTAGAGACCATTAGACAACGAAAAAATGGGGATTTAATTGATGTAAGTATGACAATTTCACCCATTCTAGATGTAAGAGGAAACATAATGGCTCTCGCTGCGATCTGTAGGGACATTTCCGAAAGAAAACAAGCAGAAAAAGAACGACAGCAACTATATCAACAATTGCAAGAAAGTGAATTGAAATATCGTGCACTATTTGAACAGGCAGCGGATGCGGTATACGTAGTAGAATTGGATAAAAATCGAACTCCTACTCAATTGATTGAAGTAAACACTATTGGATGTGACAGGTTTAATTTAAGTAGAGATGAGATTCTTAGTATGCCATTTTTTGATCTTACTTCTAAGGACTCTCCCCTTATAAAAAGATTAATAGAAAAAATTAAAAAAGGGGAAAATTCTTTTACTTTACATGATGAGTATGTTTTCCCTACAGGAAAGAGCATAACGACAGAGATTAGTATTCATGTATTCAAGTTGAATGGAAAAGAAGTTTTCTTAAGTATTTCTCGAGATATTACCGAACGAATCAAGACGGAAGAATTATTAAGAAAATCCGAAAAACTTGCTGTTGTAGGTCAACTATCTACAGCAATCGCTCATGAAATTAAAAATCCTTTAACTGCAATGAAAGGATTTATGCAATTATTAAAAACGGTGGAAAATGAAAGTAATCATCACTATATAAATATCGTATCATCAGAAATTGATCGAATTGAAAGCATTACAAATGAATTTATGGCAATCGCCAAACCTCAGGCAGTGAAAATTCAGCCTAATGATATAAGTATGTTAATGAATCAAGTTGTCATGCTGCTAGAACCCCAAGCACTCATGAATAATATACAAATGAAGACAGAAGTTATGTCTACTATTCCAATGATACATTGTGAAGGGAATCAATTAAAACAAGTATTCATTAATATTTTGAAAAATGCCATTGAATCGATGCCAACGGGAGGCGAAATTGTCATTCAAATTGATGGAGCTGATCATGATCAAATCAATATTCGATTTATCGATCAAGGATGTGGAATCCCGCAAGAACGTATACCATACCTTGGCGAACCTTTTTATAGCATTAAAGAAGAAGGAATTGGCTTAGGATTAATGATTTGTTACAAAATTATTGAAATGCACCAAGGAAAGATATGGATTGAAAGTGAAGTGAATAAAGGAACAACGATTGATGTTACTCTGCCTGTTTGTAAATGATAAAACAACGGATACAACATTAACTTAGTTTGATGTGTTAAAACATGAAGCAAATAAAAAAGAATGCTACATTAGTATTCTTTTTTATTTAGTCTCTATTTCAAATTCACATTATAGCTTTTTTCTTGAAGGGACATTATATACTTTGCATAATATCTCAAATTATTATCATTAAAGTGCTCATAATAGGTATACAACAATTTGCAACACCAATCTAAGTCGATTATATCACCCATTTCTTTTATTTCATTACGTAGCAAATCCAATTTCCCTTGAATCGAATCCATTAACACCTTTCCTTTCAAAACACAATTGAATTACATTCCTATTTTAAACTAACCTGACTTTGTTTGTTTAATAAAAACCCTAAATCCCTTCTAACTACCTAGAATAAATTATTTTAGTTCATCTTTTTTATAAGTTATCAAACTTTATTTAAAATCTATATTATAGCGGACATCCTTTATAATTTTGAAATTAAATAGTATAAATATTTCAAAAATGTATTGATTACACATTCCATATATTGTATTTTAAAAGTAACCTTACTTTTAAAAACAAGCAAAGGAGGCTTACTCATGCCAATTCTTCAAACAAAAAACGGTGAATTTCATTACGAATCTTTTGGACAAGGAGAACCACTCCTTTTTTTACATGGAAGTGGAGCATCTTGGAAAATGTGGAAACCACAAATTGAATCATTTTCTAAAGAATATCAAATGATTCTTCTCGATTATCGTGGACATGGAGAATCGATAAAAACCTTCCCAGGTAATGTATATGATTACGACTTAATCGTATTTGATATTATTTCATTTTTAGATACACTAGGCCTCACATCTCTTCATGTAATCGGTGTTTCACAGGGAGCAGTTCTTGCGACATTAATAGCCATTCATCATCCCTCCTATGTAAAAAAATTGATCATTTCTAATAGCTATAGTGAATTTCCAACTAAAACTTCTAAATGGGTGCTTCAACTTTCCAATTTCATTTTTAGTTTGTTACCATATTCAACGATTATTGATTTAATGATGAAAGTATACAAACATGAACCCTACACGCAACAAATACTACGCGATTCATTTTCTATTGATAAAAAAATGTTATTAATGATGAAAAGAGCAAAATTTCCTGTTCATACTTCTCTATTACATCTCGTTCAATCCCCTACTTTAATTCTATCTGGAGCAGGAAAAGTTGTAACAGGTGTTGATGAAGGAAAAGCCGCAAAAACCATTCATAAGTATATCCAAAATAGCACACTTGCTTTATTCCAAGATGCATTCGATCCACTCAACGTCATGAAAAAAGATATCTTCAATGAAATGGTCCTTGATTTCCTTAGAGACGCTTCTCTACATGAGTATGACGAGGTTTCTTATGCATAACAGATTCTATCTAACCAATAAATCCCATTAAAATTTGTGAAGTAATTGTCTACATATGCATCGTTAAGTATATTAGGTGAAACAGCTGCATCCGAAAGAATCAGAACATAGTCAAAAAAGTCTCGGTTTGGTCACCGAGACTTTTTTCATGTCCTTCCATATGTTATCGAGGGTTTAAGGGATAAAGCATCGAATCTTTTTTATAATTTTTGAAAGCTATATAACTATCTTTAAAACGATTCGACTTTATTTCAACTATATATTAACAAGAATATTCATAAACATAGCATATTTGTAAGAACTTCGTATCACATCATACCTTCCCGCTGCAATAATCGTAGCCGATAGCAATTCATCGTCACTTCACCTAGCCGCTGCAGAAGTTGATAGTTTGCATACGCTCCCACTGGTGCACCGATGACAGGTACGAGCTGTAGCATTTTGGCTAGGTCAATATAGTCGCGGTATTCTTGTTGGAATTTCTCCCAGTCGATATGATTTTCTTTATTTGTATCCCACGTCTCAATGGCTTTCCATATTTCTTTCCGGTGATTATCACTTGAGAACGCAAGCTGAAATACGTGAAGGATAAATAACCGCTCTTCTTGTTTACTCGTATCATAGCCGTACAATGTTGCCGCATCAAATAAAAATTTAATTTTAATGCTGAGCAGCAACGGGAAATCAGCAAGCCCGAGTAAGAAGCCTCCTGCTCCTGTCCCGGCTCCTTCTGCGGCTGCAACCTTTTTATACTCATCGATCTTCTTTAATACTTCTTCATCTTTTCTTTGCAGTGACCAATCGGTTTCTTTCAGCCTCGGTTTGATGAAATTCGAACCAATACTAATGCCTTGCACCAACGTTTTAATTGTTTCTGTAAGTATCTTTTGCACTTTTTCTGGAATAAGCTGCTGCATTTTCGTTTGAACTGTTTTAGAGAAACGTGTCATTGCAGAAGAATTTTTAATCATTTTTCTTTTCCACTGCTGTAATTCTAAGATGACCTTTTGTTCATATTCAGTCATTCTTTTCTCCCTTTCCCTATATACGGTCTAATTTTTTTAAACGCTTCGCCCCGTATTGATAGACAAACAAGGCACTAAATAACATATTCATAAGAAAAACAAGTCCCGTCATCATAATATCTTTCGTTGCAAACGCAAAGAGTACAGCGAAAATGACACCGCCTACGCACAGCAACGTACATAATAACGTCAGAAAATCCTTCATTTTCACTTCTTCTGAAATCGGATATAACTCGAGCCATAATTTCAAACGATGATGCTTCCATAAACTTAACAGCTGATAACCGATTAAATATAAAAATACGACACCGACAAGAAGGCGGACATAGAGAAACGGCGCAAAGTATAAAATCAAACCGCCAATTGCCAGTAAGCGGACATACAATCCAAAATAATTTCCTGAGCGTAAAAACGTGCGCAAGAATAAGAATAAGTAGGTTCTTTTATCTGATACAAATTGAAGAATAAAATCAAGCCATTTGCGACGAGCTACCCGTTCTTTTAATGCCGGTACATCAACAAACATATTGGCAATGCGGTATAGCAGCATCATTTTCTTGCCTTCTTCAGCAATTAAATATTCCCAGTTTAGCGGTTTTCCTTTTACTTTCTGCTGCAAAAACACAAGATAAATGGCCATTGCAAAGACGATCGCTCCTATATACAAAGCAGCAGCGCGTTCGACAAGGAAATACACAAAGAAAAAGTTCAGTACAAAACGGATAAGCCAGTCAGTGGGATGAATGCGGTCATCCGTCATATAAGACTTCTCCCACGTTACAAATAAATTCCATCCTTTACTTAGCACAATCGCAAGTACAATAATTATGTATGTTTGTCCTGATTGTTTCATCTGCTGGAAATAGAGCGGAGCAAGCGCCGCACTTACCATCGCCACAATATACAGTTGGATGATAAACGTAAATTGAAATGCTTTTACGAAATATGCTTTTAATTTTTCTTCTACTGGAAGTAAATATACAAGATCCGCTTCTTTTAATAACGTTTGAATCGATCCTGCGGTTAATACAAGTCCGAGCAGCACCGCCATCACAACTGCCGCCGGAAATGCAGGTGTTAATGTTTGCAGCCATTGCTGATAATAATACGCACCAGCACCGATGATAAACACAAAAATAAATTTCAAATGATCATTAAATACATATTTACTGTATGTACGCGTTTCCTTTAAAAAATAACGAAATCTTTCTTTCCATAGCCCTTTACTATTCATCTGCATCTTCTTCCTTCGTTAGTGCAATGTAAATATCATCAAGCGTTGCCCCTGGCATATGAAACTCGCTTTGCAGCTGCTTGAGAGTGCCCTGTGCCCGGATTTCACCTTGATGCAAAATAATAAAGGAATCACAATAACGCTCTGCTGTTGCTAAAATATGCGTACTCATTAAAATGCCTGCACCGCTTTTTTTCATTTGATCCATCATTTGTAGCAATGATTGAATCGCTAACGGATCTAGTCCAACAAATGGTTCATCCACAATATATAAAGGTGGCTCAACTAAGAACGCACTCATAATCATTACTTTTTGTTTCATCCCTTTTGAAAAATGAGACGGAAACCACTTCAAACGATTTTTCATGCGAAATTCTTTTAACAGCTTGTCTACGCGCTTATCATATTCTTTCTCGTCAATGCCATACGCCATTGCCGTTAATTTTAAATGTTCTTCTAACGTTAGCTCTTCATAGAGCACAGGTGTTTCTGGAATAAATGAGAAACTAGAGCGGTATGCTGTCATATCGTCTTTCAATGTCTTACCGTTAATCGTAATATGACCTTGCTTCGGCTCCATTAGTCCGATAATATGTTTGATTGTTGTACTTTTTCCTGCACCGTTTAAACCGATTAAACCGACAAGCTCTCCTTTCTTAACAGAGAATGAAATATTTTGTAATACAGGCCGCTTCGTATATCCGCCTGTGACATTTTCCACGCGTAATAATTGTTCCATATGACACCACTTTCTTCATTTATGTATATGTAATCATCTTACCAAAAAAATAAAGTTCCTACATAGTACAGATCTACGATAAAAAGAAAAAATTTCCTCTGCATATCTTTTAGAAAAGGGGACATGATAATTAGTGAGGAAGGAACACATTGAAAAAGCAACCATAAACGTGATGAACACAGCCTAGCGAAATCATCATGAAATGGGGTGTCTATAATGGACAAAGGTAATTTACACGGAGTCATATAAGTTGTTTCATTTTAGAAACGGGGTGTCTCGAGGAGAGTAGATACTGTTTTATAAAATAAACAATTCATTTCCGAAGGATTGCAACATCATTTCATTATAAATGGGGTGTCAACGGCAGAATATATGTCGAGTTACCGCGCATTTCCTAAATAAATGAGGTGTCTCCTAAAGGTAGATTAAACGAAAACGCTTTTTCAAACCTTCTTCAGAAGGCAGGAAGCTTACCCGCTTCCTGCTTTTCGTGTTTTTTCTCTTATGTAATTATGTTAAAATACGGCTAAGACAACTGAAAGGATGAGGAATATGAATCATACAGCAGATAATTGCATTTTTTGTAAAATTATTGAGGGACAAATTCCTTGCGCAAAAGTATATGAAGATGAACATGTACTCGCTTTTCTTGATATTAGCCAAGTTACAAAAGGGCATACACTCGTAATTCCAAAAATACATAAACAAGACGTATTCGCATTAACACCAGAAATTGCTGCACACATTTTCTCTGTCGTTCCCAAAATTTCGAATGCGATTAAAGCTGAATATAATCCAGTTGGTTTTAACTTATTAAATAATAACGGCGAAAAAGCAGGACAAACTGTCTTTCACTTCCATCTTCATTTAATCCCACGCTACGATGAAAAAGACGGTTTCGGTGCTGTATGGAAATCTCACCAAAGTGATTACACAATGGAAGAGTTACAAAATATTGCAAACACAATTGCAACTAGTGTAAAGTAACCCTTTTATCAGAACTATTGTAGTATGTACAATAAGATTGTACATGCCATACACACCCCACCAATGAACGCAAATCTAACAAATTGCTGCTTTACTAAAAGGATTGGCGGGTACGATCTTTTCTGTTTTAAAATAAAAAATAATTGCATTGCTCGTACAAGAAAGAAAAGACTGACAATAAAACAAACGTTTGTAATCAATTTCACTTTTCTCCCCCCTTGTCTTATGCATATGCACAGTTTTACACATCATGAGTATAACAATACTGTGAAACTTCTATCTGTGATTTTGAGTTTCACAAATTAAGGAGGCCCTTTTCATGTCAAAATCTAAATCCTTTCTAACTGGCGTTATTTGCGGCGGAGCTGTTGCTGGACTTGCTGTACTCTTTTCCACTCCTTCATCTGGAAAAGATATGCGAGGTAAGTTAAAAGAAAAAGGAAATGATATAAAGAAAACATTGGCTGATATTACAGCTGATACAAAATTATTAAAACGACAAATTGTTGAAACAGCTTCTGAAGGAAAAGAAGTCATTCAAGAATTAAAAGATGATATGCACGAAACATTCTCAACATGGAGACAAGATATTTCGCAAAATAAGCGCCATATTGAACTAGAAATTGAAAACATTCAAAAATCAATTGAAAAGTTACAACAAGCGGTTCCTGATAAAGCGTAATTTTTCGTATATAACAAATCGTTTTGATTCTTACCGTCTCTTATACGGCACATGACATACATGTGTCGTATTTTTTATACAATGATCCTCCTCTCCTCTCTACGTCCAAATTAGAATAAAATTCCGTCAATCTTTGTCTCATCCGACAAGGAAAAGCTTTTATAACTACTCGAATTTTGTATAGTTTTGTCATTTTAACGAAAAATTTTCACAATTCTAACAAAAACACTTTATTAATTTTTATTTTACTGGCATAATAGATAGTAATGAATAAGAATTGTATAAAGTAGGTGAATCGATGAAAAACAGTGAAAAAAGTTATTCGATAAAAGAAGCAATGATTTTCAGCCAACGCATGGCTCAATTATCAAAAGCATTATGGAAATGCGTAGAAAAAGATTGGCAACAGTGGATTAAACCATACGATTTAAATATTAATGAACATCATATTTTATGGATTGCGTACCACTTAAAAGGGGCTTCTATTTCAGAAATTGCAAAGTTCGGTGTCATGCACGTATCCACGGCTTTTAACTTCTCTAAAAAACTAGAAGAACGCGGTCTACTTATATTTTCAAAGAAAGAAGATGACAAACGAAACACGTATATTGAAATTACCGAAAAGGGCGAAGAATTGCTGTTGCAATTAATGGAGGAATATGACCCGGAAAGTAATTCTGTCTTTAACGGTGCATTAGCTCTTCGCAATTTCTACGGTAAGTTCCCAGAAAACATCGAATTAATTGCCATTTTACGTAATGTTTATGGGCAAGACTTTATCGACATTTTCGAGAAATCACTGGATAATATCGAGGAGAGTTTTATAGAGCACGATGAAAAGCTTGTTAAAAAATGCTAATTTATTATCTTTTCGCTATCATACGTAAAAATTCTTGCATCAACGGTTGAAACAACCCTTGACGTTCGAGCGCTTCTGCCGCCTCTTTTCCTTCGAGGCTCTGCGGAAGCGCTCTTTCAAATTTATGTAACAGCTCATCAAATAAAAGCAAACCTTCTTGCTTTTCCATTATGTATTGCTCATTCATTTGTTCACAAAGAACTAATAAACGTTCTACGTCACGTTTCATCACTTTCTTCTTTATGATTAAAGAATAAAATGGACACTTTTCTTCATCTATCATATTAAAAAGAAGCGATACATAATATTCTGCTTGTTCTAAGCGTTTCACAACGTCCATTTTCTTCCCTCTCTTTCTAATCCAAGTCCTCTATTTCAGAATTTTATAACACGAACAAATTATCGTATGATACAATAGGGTTATATGTATTTTCGCCAAAGGAGGACTCTCCTCATGACAATTATATTTATTGCTTTTGCACTTATCGTTCTAACTTACACAAACCTTATGACACACACACTGTGTCAACAAAAACAAATATCTGATCGACGTCAAACGAGTGTCTTTCGGTTCATTAACGTATGTATTACCATTCTATTAATTTCTAGTTATATAGAAATTATATTTCATGCAAAGTGAGGAAGGAAACCCCTTCCTCACTTTTTTTCCTCTATAAACAAATTATACCTACTATTACTAATAAAATAAACAACACAAGCCACAAAATTAATTGTTGATTCATTATAATTTCAACCTCCTCATTTCTCTATGTATGCGTGTAAGCCCAGAATGGTGACATGACTGAATCTGACAATCCTCACCAGCAAATGGGTAATTTTTCTTTATCAATAGGAAAACAGAGCAAAATATGTTATATTAATTTTTGTACATATTGCTTATACTATAAAGTGAAACTTCCATTAGTAGGGGCTTACTGCCCGTTCATACGGGATTTAAAAATACATAATAGTAGGAGTGTTTATTTCATGAAGAAAGCAATGCTTGCCCTAGCTGTAACAAGTGTATTCACATTATCAGCATGTGGCACTTCTGACAAAGTTGTAACATCAAAAGCTGGGGACGTAACAAAAGATGAGTTCTACAATGCAATGAAACAACAAGGCGGTAAAAACGTCTTACGTAACCTAGTAATGCAAAAAGTATTTATTAAAAACTACCCTGTAAAAGATGATGCCGTTAATAAACGATTTGACGAATACAAAAAGCAAGCCGGCGATCAATTTGCTACTTACTTAAAACAAAGTGGTATGACTGAAAAAGACGTTAAAGAACTTGTTCGCGGTGAGCTTGCAATGAAAGAAGCTGTGTCAAAAAGCATCACAGATAAAGAAATAAAAGACAATTACAAACCTGAAGTTAAAGCAAGCCACATTCTTGTAAAAGATGAAGAAACTGCGAAAAAAGTAAAAGCTGAACTAGCACAAGGCAAATCTTTTGAAGACTTAGCAAAACAATACTCTCAAGATCCAGGTTCAAAAGATAAAGGCGGCGACTTAGGATACTTCAAACCAGGTAGCATGGTAAAAGAATTTGAAGATGCTGCATATAAATTGAAAAAAGACGAAATCAGTGATCCTGTAAAAACACAATACGGTTACCACATCATTAAAGTAACTGATATTAAAGAATTAACACCATTCGATAAAGCAAAAGATAGCATTAAAAATGATCTTGTTGATAAGAAAATGCAAGATGCTCAATTTATGAACGATCTTGTTACAAAAGAAATGAAAAAAGCTGATGTGAAAATCGAAGATAAAGACTTAAAAGATGTTTTCGAAACTCCAAAAGCAGACAAAGAAGCGAAGAAATAATGGAAAGCCCGGCAATTGCCGGGCTTTTTTGTTTTAGGATAGAATATAAAGCTAACAGGCATTCATCTGCAAAAAACAGCGTAAGTTTTATATTGCTTTAACCCTCTTAAATGAGGTAAAATTTGTAAAACAACGTTTGTTAGGAGGTCAGCAGAGTGTCAAATAAAACAAAGAGTTCTATTGACTATCCTATGGTAAAAATTCCAGGGGGCAAAGTAGAATTAAGAGACGACAGAATAAAAAGCAAATGGAAAGCTGACATAAAACCGTTTCTTCTTGCTCAGTATCCTGTAACTATAGGTCTATACTGTGCACCTCATTCTTTTAATGGAGATCTAAAACCAGTTGTAAATATTTCTTGGCACGATACAATTTCCTTTTGTAACCTCCTTTCACAAAAGGCTGGACTGAAAGAGTGCTATTCTATAAGTAATGATGGTGAAAACATTATTTGTGATTGGGAAGCGGACGGCTACCGGCTTCCTACAGAAGCAGAGTGGCAATATGCATGTAAAGCAGGGACTACTGGTTATAGATATGGAGAGCTTGATCAAATTTCCTGGTATGATGAAAATTCAGGAGGCAGGGTCCATGAAGTAGGAAAAAAGGAACCAAATGCATGGGGCCTGTATGATATGTTAGGGAATGTTTGGGAATGGTGCTGGGATTTATATGATGAACAAGTATACGGCTCCTATCGCATTTTCCGAGGTGGCAGCTGGGCTGAAGAGGCCAGAGGTTGCGGTGCTTCGTGTCGTCGTCGTAGCCATCCAACTTTTCGCATAGATGACCTTGGATTTCGTCTTGCCCGGTCTTTATAATTCTACAAATATGCTAATTTCCGAGCTTTTCTAGCTCAGTTAAGGTTCAATAATACTGATTATATGAACGGAAAGTTTCTTCAGTTCTTCTGAAGAAACTTTCGTGTATAGAAAACTCATCGCGCAATCGTTCAAGCACCGTATACTCACGTTCAAGTTTTGCTTTAGAATAGGGAATTTTGATATAAACCGTACGATGATCCATTAGCTTAATTTTATATACCGCCGAACGAAAAGACACTGCGGAACATCCTCAATTTCCAATACATTCAAATTAAATCTTTCAATTACTTGTTGTAACTTACCCATTCATTTGAAAACTGCATATATCACTTTTCCCTCTTACAAATCTGTAAGCCTTTTGTCACCTATATGAATAGTGCTAACTATATGACAGTACTATAATTACAACTATAAAGCAGTTATTTATAAAAAAACGCCTACACATGGAGGTTGAATATGAAAAAATATACTTTAGCTTCACTACCATTTATTTTAGGAATTGGATGTATCGTTGGTTTTAATACTGCCGGATCTACAGTCGCTCCGGATGGTAAACTTGTAGAACCATTTTATTTACTACCAATGGGTTATTCGTTAATTGCTATCGGTATCGTTAGTCTTTCTGTAAGTAAAATGAAGCGAGTTAAGAGATAGACTAAAAAAAGAGCTTTCGGCAAGCTCTTTTTAGTTTATTGAACGTTTGTAATGATATATTTTCCTTCTTCATTCTTATCGATTTCCCCTGCAAAAGTTAAATCGATATGAACCTCATTCATTTTCCACGCTTTTTGATCTGTATCATATAATGCTGTAATTTGAACATTTGAGAGTTGATCTTTTTCAGGAGAATACTTGCCAGCTGAAAGGTGGTATTTTGCTACCCCTTCCATTTTTAAAATAGGGTAGCCTTTCTCATTTGATACAATCTTTACTACTTCTTTATTTAAATATGATTTTACAAGGGTTCCTTTCCAAGGCTCAAAGAGTGTATGACGAGCTGCTGAAGCAAAAGATTCTGCTTGTTTATTTTTATACTTTTCAGTTATTGTAGTGAAGGGTTCAATACTTTGTTTTATGCTCGCATCCCCATATTCTTTCAAAAACGTATGAAAAAATTGATTAACTTTGTCTTCATCCACTTTAAACATATACTTTTCTACCGTCCATAGAGAAGTTTTTGGTTTATCATTAATTTTAGAAATTCCATCTTTCACCCAAGGAAAATTTGCTTTTAATTGTATTTCTTTTTCATCTTTCTCATTAATTGGACCAAATTTTTTTGATTCCTCATCACCAACTTTAATACCTGTAGGTTTTCCTTTAAACATAATTTCTGAACCTATAAATTCTTTCGATAAGTCTAACTCGTTTCCTTTCAAATTAAGTGACACATCTTTTACTGGATCGTCTCCTCCTACATGTATAGTTGTTTTATCTGTTACAGTCGTCCATTTATATTTCTTTACTCCTATTAGCTCGTAATTCCCAGGTAAAAAGGCTTTATCAAAAACAGAAGGTTTAATTTTCTCTCCATTCAAAGATAAAGAAACATCTTTATCTATATTTTTTAAATTAATTTTCACTTTTGCTGGTCTAACAACATAATTATCAAAAAATAACCAACTTTTTCCCTCTTTTACTATTGTATATGGTAATACGCCTTTAGTTCGTACCTCTAATGCTTGAGGAGCTACATTAGTCTTTTCTATATCCATAGCATCTACCATTATTGGATACATTTGCTTATACTTACTTGATTCTTTTAAAAATGATTTTACGCCATCTTTGGCAAATGGAGAAGATTGTGCATCCTTCGGTAAAATTGATAAGAAAACATCAACATCTTGTTTTTCAAAAGCTTGTTGTACCTTTTCTCGAACATCATCTTTAGAATGCCGGAGTAATAGTCCAGTTATAATGAATCCTATAATACAAAGTAAAACAATACCTGTTGCCAATACACCTTTTCTACTTTTTAAATAAGAAACTTCCACGACCCCTGTCCCCTTTCCTAATTTTTACAAATATATTATAAGGTAGTTTAGAAGTTTTAAAAAGTATTAAAAATTAAATTTTCAGATAAAATAACTTTTTATAGTTAATAAGGTTATTAAACTACAAAATGATGGTTGTTCGTATGTATCAGTACTCCATAAATTTCCTATACACATGCATAACTTGAACCGTTTCAAACCCTAACAATCGATACAGATTCTCCGCCTTACTATTCCCTTCTATATAACAAAGTTGAACGGAAGTAGCCCCTTTACTTAATGCTTTATTTATCCCAAATTGCGTAATTTTTTTACCATATCCCTTCCCTTGATATGCCGGTGAAACCATAATATGATCTAAATATCCATCTTGGGCGGTAACAGCTCCTACAAGTTGTTCATTATGTAACGTTACATATATCGGCTTATTCGATAACGCCTTTTTGTCTTGTTCACTTAGCGGGATTACATAAGGCCTAAAATCATTTTTCACAGCTATGTCGTAAAAACATTCTGCCCTGCACTCGGCATATTGTTTGTAAAATTTATCTTCATACGGAATGAATTCGATATCTACATCTGGTTGAACTCCGCCCGTATAACACATACTTGGTGATCCAAACCATTTTTTATACCCTAATCTTTCGTAAAAAGAAGCTGGATTTTCTATATCTACTCTTACTTCTGTAACGAAAACACTCGGATTTTCGCTTTCTACAATCTTATAAATTTCTTGATGAAGTAACGTACCGATTCCTTTTCTTCTTTCTCTTGGATTTACATAAACTTGGACATCCCACTCTCTTTTCTCTTCATTTCTTATAATCACAAAAGCGAAGCCCTTTACTCCTAATTCATCCCACACTAAAAAGTGTTTCGTTTCCTTAAAAATATTCATCATGTTATCCAAATCAGCATCTATTACTTCCAGACTACTTATTTTTATAAGCTGCTCTAAATCTTCAAACTGACATTCCCTTATCATATGAAATTCTCCTCAAATTGAAATTTTGTCTTATTCCCTAACATGAAAATATTCTCTAAAATACGTTAAATTCCTACAAAGGGCACGAAGTTCGATAGTTTTAATAACGGTTACTTAAAATCTGTTAGGATTTTAGGTGGGGATCGTTCAATTCAAAGCGATAGTAAACTATAGCATAAAGTGCACTTCCCAACATACACATTTACCCATTAAAATGGAACAATATACTAAAAAAGGTGGCGCATGGAAAAATTTTTTTCTATAATGAAACGTAGAGATAATAGAGGATAACGAATCATTCTATTATCCATATTAAGTGTTTGACATGGAACAAATAGGGGGAAATGAAATGTCGAAAAAGTTAATTTCTTTATTTTCTGTCGTGATGGTTGCAGCTTTTATGATAACTGGCTGCGGTCAAAGTGATAAGGCAAATAAAGAACAAAAAGAAAGTAAGACAGAAAAAACAGATACAACAAAAGAAAAAAAATCAGAAAATACGAAAGCTAGTTCAAATGATTACTCAAAACTTATCTCTTATATGGAGAAAGAAACACAAGGTAAAACAAAAGTTCTTTATGAAAACAAAGAATCGCAAGTACATAAATTGCAAGATGTTTCAGTATCGCTTGATAACTATACATTAGTTGAATTGAATGATTTTCATACCGATTTTGACATTCCTTTTAATAGGCAGACAAATGGCGGAGTTATTCTTGCACACTATACCGTAAAGAATAGTTCAAATAAAGATGCTTATTATATGCCAACTTTAAACATAACATTTACAGGCGCTAAAAAGGATTACAGTAATTATAAAGATTTAATTCCAAAAGAAGAACAATTATCTGAAAAATTGTCTCCAAAGAATAATTATTTAGTAGAAGCAGGAAAAAGCGTTTCTGGTTATGTTGCTTATCCATTCAGTAAAGATGATTTAGCAAAAATTTTGGAGCTATCAACGGTATCAGCAATGGTTCCTGAAGCGCAAGCTAATAAAGGAAAATTTGATGCTCCAATCGGAAGTCCGGGGAAATTTGCGTTAAGTTTAAATAAGCAAGGTTCTGAAAAGGTTTCAGCAGATAAAACTTTTTATAAAGATAAAACAACTGTTGATAACATGGGCGAGAAGAAAATGCTAAAAGAGCAATCAAACATTAATAAAAGTGAACAACTAGGTGATACAAATGTTACGCTAGATGGATACCAATTCACTAAATTCACGCCAAATTCCGTTGAAGCTCCTCGATTTGAAAACTTTAAAAATGGCATTGTTTTATTGACAGTTCAATTTAAACTTGATCACAAAGGATCTGAAGATATCGGGTTATCTTCATTAAATTCTACACTAAGAGTGAATGATGGCGCACAGTATACGCTCAGCCAAAGTATGTTGCTGAATTACAAGCATAATGATTTGATCAAAGCCGGAACAGCTGGCGAGTTATTACAAGTTTACATCTTAGATCAGGAGCAGTATGAAAAGATTTGGAAAGACAAAAACTTTGAAATCGAAATAGGACCTATGAGAAATAAAGAAGTAAAAGACATTTCAAAAGGGCACAAAGTGAAATTCACATTACCGAAATAAGACAGTAAGAAAAGCCTGGATGAGGTTGTTTCCTCACCCAGGCTTTTGAATTTTTTATTCCGCATTAAGGCATAAGCATCATTAGCATAGTTAGCTAGAAAAACTATTTGAAAACAAAGTTTCGTGCGTTTTCTCCACTACATCGCTATTTCTAAAATAACTTTTGCCCCGCCTAGCTTTTCTGAATGACTTAAGTAAATATTTCCACCATGCTGCTTTGCAAAGTTTTTGGCAATATATAGTCCGATTCCATGATGATGTTTTGAGTTTCTACTTTTATCTCCTCGATAAAACTGCTCTGTCGCTGCATTCATTTCTTCTTTTGTAAATCCTCTTCCTGAGTCCTCGATAATGAACCGGACCTTACTATTACTAGTTTCAACTGAAAACATCAAGTCACCATTTACTGGAGAATATTCAATTGCATTCATCATTACATTCATAATCGCTCTTTTCAAAGCAGCCTCATCACCATGAATACATTTCGGTATGTCCTTAACCTCTTTAATGAGATTTAACTGTTTATCCAAAGCACAAATTTCATTTTCTTCCATTCACACCTAACAACCCACAGATTGAATGTTTCGGTACAGAAAGTGAAATATCTTGTACTACCCTTTGTTTTTGAAATACTTTACAAAGATTCTTTGTTTCTAAAATCAGTTCACTCATTCTAAACTTCCCCCTTGCATTTGGTGAGTCTAGAATAAATGACAATTATAAGGATTCTATAAGGAAAATGAAAAAACATAGCTATCGATAGCTATGTCCAAAAGTGTTCCTAAAGCATTCTCCTGACGGTACCCCATGTAGTGTAGAAAATAAGAATCAAAATATATTTTTTGAGACTTATTTAAAAATATTAGGAGAACTTGTTTACTCAATAAAAAAGAATTTAAACAATTTGTGTACACAAAAGCTTACTGAAAATTTTAAATTATGCTATGTTTTTATTAATAAAACATAGGGAGGTAAACACCATCAAAGGAAAGAGTATTCATTTTAGAATTAATGAAACAATTTTAGAAAACTTTGAAGACGCATTAGTATATGAAGGAATAAACAAAACAGAATTTCTAACTCATGCTATTCAAAATTTTTGTGCAAAGGTGGAAACACAAAAAATGGATGATGTTAAGCGTCAATATGGAGCTAGTACTCATTTGCAAGTACGAATGGATACACATGTTTTGTACGAAGAAAAACGTGTTAATTTAGATGAGTGGGTTATCAAGCTATTAAATTTAACACATGATGAAAAGATTCTTGATATTGGATGCGCGACAGGTGCATTCCTTTCCCTATTACAAACAATGGGTCATAAAGGACATCTTACTGGACTTGATCAGTCATCTAATATGATTGAAGAAGCAAATAAACTATCTCAACAAAAGAATCTAAATATTGAGTGGATAATTGGAGATGCAAGAAAGCTTCCGTTTTCAAGTAATTCGTATGATTGGTTAGTCGCAAGACATATGCTATATCATGTTCCAAATCCTCAAAGTACAATTGAAGGTTTTAAAAGAGTAATTAAGCCAAATGGAGGACTACTTACTACTACAAATTCACGTGAAACATTACCGAAAATTAGAGAACTTTGTAATAACATGCTAATTGAATTTGGTTTTCCTGAAAGAGTTTCACCAGTCGCACCATTTTGCATAGAAAATGCAAAAGAAATTTTAAGTTCAACGTTTAATAAAGTGGAAGAAAAAATTATCTCTAATTCATTAATTTTTGAAAAACCTGAACCAATCGTGAATTATATTATCAGCATGTTTCCATCTTTAAACGTACCTCACGATACAGACCTATACACTGATATGATAAATTGGTTGAAATTTGAAGCTGAGAATATATTAGCACGTAATGGTAGAGTATGGCGTGATCCGAAAGATGTAGGATTTTATATATGTAAAAAGTAGGAGGAGAATAAAATGTTATTAAAAGAAGAAATCAAAGTAGTAGTTGGTGCTGGAGTATTTAACAATAATCCAGGATGGATACAAACGCAAGAAGAAGAACTTAACTTATTAAATGAGTCCCAATGGGAAATTAGATTTGATAATAACTCAATTTCAGCTATATTAGCAGAGCATGTTTGGGAACATCTTACGTACGAAGAAGGTATAGAAGCAGCTAAGATTTGTTATAAATTTTTAAAACCATCAGGTCATATTCGTTGTGGCGTCCCTGATGCATTTTTCCCAGATGAAACCTACCAAAATATAGTTAAAGTAGGCGGACCTGGACCTAAAGACCATCCAGCTGCAAGCCATAAAATAGTTCATAATTATAAAACATTAACTAAAATGTTTGAAACTGCTGGATTTGAAGTAGTTTTACTTGAATACTGTGATGAAAATGGGCAATTTTATTACAAGGAATGGGATGCGAACGATGGTGTTATTTTCCGTTCAAAAAGGTATGATTCTAGAAATCAAGGAGATAAACTTGGTTTTCCATCGCTAATTGTTGATGCGATTAAACGGTAAGTAATTCAAATAACGTAAGCATTAGTTCTATAAGTTCATATAGTCGCAAATGTAAGTTTTAATTATTATGGTAAAGATTCCTCGGTAGGACGCACATTCTAACGTTTTTATACGCTGAGAGATTCTCAAAACTCCATGACACGAGTTGAATTAAGAATTTGATTTAAAGATGTGCTTTGAGACACCCCCCTTAACGAAAATTTTACCTTTTTACAGTTATTTATGAGAATTCGGCCTACTTTTTGTGTGATTTGTTCCAATTGACTTCCTTACTCCAAAATATGGTCCAATTGCAAGACAAAAAAGTCCTGCATCAATACAGGACTTTTGATCAATCTTTTTTATAAACGGTGCTACTTTATTATACATTTACAGCTAACGAGCCCATGACTTTTTATATGCAATATTACAAATAATCCGGGAACACTTTACAGCCCTTTTCTTGCTCCATATCATGTCCAAAGAAAAGAATCGGATTTTCTTTCCTAACAACATCTTTTAAACGTTTTATTGAAGATAAAGCTAAATCCGGATCAAATCCAGCAAACGGTACCTCATCTTCAAAGTTTTCTTTCGTATATGATGCATCAATAGTTAGTAACACTGGACCTGATTTTTCCGTCTCAATTAATAATGACTGATGCCCTGGCGAATGTCCCGGTGTATATATTAATTGAACACCTGGCACTACTTCATAATCGCCTTCAATGATTTTATAGTTTAAATTCGGCAATATACATTCTTTCAAATATTCCTCTCTGTGGAGTGCTGCCTCATATTCAGCACGCTGTACAATAATTGGTGTATTTGTAAAAACGCCATTTCCTCCTGCATGATCAAAATGCAAGTGAGAACTAATGATATAAAGAAGATCTTCTGGCTCATATCCAGCACGCTTTAAAATATTTACGATCCTATCGTTCTCATTCATTTTAGGTAAAATTTGTCCTTCAACAAATGTACCTCTAAAAAGATTCTCATTATTAAGCGCACTTTCTGGCATGCCTGTATCTACTAAAATAGGTCCCTCTTCTGTCTCCAAAAGATAACACCAAACAGGTAAGTTTAATAGTTTACCCGGTGTAAGTGTACTATTAACTGAAGAATGATCCAACATACAACGACCTGCTGGGATGAAATAAAGCTTCTTTACTGTCATTATGTATCCACCTTTACAAATAATTTAGGATAAGACAATACAATATTTCGCTTATTTGAAATAAACTCCTTCTTACCTTTCATTATTTCAACTATTATTTTTTCAATTGTTCAAAAATTATCATTACAAATTCAGTCCGCCTTTAGGCATAGGATAAAAGTGTCACTTTTCCGTAGAAAAGTAAAACAAGTGTAAATTTATTTAGAATCAAATAACCTACTTATTTAAAGGAAAAGGATTTGTCATCTACCTTATTTAATGGTTTATCATTACTGTCCTTCTATTAAGGGCCACCTTACATGACCCTCAACTTAAGAAATTTTAATACCCTCAAATACAAAAAACGCTATTCTTTTTGTAGAAATATACAGAAAGGATGGTGTTTTTACCTCATAGGAAGAAGCGAAGCCACCGAACATTCTAGCCACTGGAACTAGACAACAAAGAAATGTGGAAGTGGCTCGTCCAGAATGTGAGGGGGATGGAGCTTCTGACGTAGAGGTGTTTTTTACCTCGTAGGAAGAAGCGAAGCCACCGAACATTCTAGCCACTGGAACTAGACAATGCATTCGCCAAATTTTAAGATGGGAGTATTACTGCCCGCGAATAGCGGAATTAAATCCATAGAAAAGAGACTGTCGCAAGTCTTTCACTACAGTCTCTCTTTCAATTAGTTATTATATAATTTTATTTCTGAAGCGGAAGCAAATCCACCGTATCCTGATACGACTTCAAGCTTTACATACTGAGCATCAGTTTTACTGAAACTTGCATTCTTTGTAAGGTTATTATTTGCCCAAGTACCAGTAGCAACCTTTGTAAAGTTAACTCCATCCATACTTGTGTATATATTATAACTCGTTATGTTGCCATTATAACCACCATCTTGTCTTGGAACATAAATTAATTGTGATATGCTAGTAACTTCATTGAGCTTTATCGTAATGTATGGAACTTTATCACTTCCATTCCATAACGTATGCCACATTGTTGCCCCGTTTCCGTCAACTGCATTTTTAGCAGCATTACCACCTGAATCTTGCTGACTTGAGAAACCTACAACTGATAAATTTGTGTGCGGTATTAATCCTACTACAGGAGTATCAGTAAATTTCAAGTTAACAGCACTACTTGCTGGCGTTGTTCCAACAGCAAACTTTCGAACTGTTAACGTAACATTTCCTGTTAAATCCGGTAAGTTAGGAGAAGCTGGATTATATTTTGTCCAATTTGAACCTTGATCTATACTGAACTCCATCGTACCGTCTATACCAAAGACTAAGTTTTCATCATCATTTGAAGAAACATTTAATTTAGCAGCTTGTCCAATTGGAATTAATAAAGGCTCCGTTGTTCCAATCACTCTTGTTAAAATACCATTCGTTGAATTGATTGCTGCTATTTCTTCATTACTAAGAAGCATATCATCACTTGTAGCGGCTTTATAAGTTTTTCCCCCATCAACACTGTATTCGGTATCAGTTTTAATTCCCATTAATTTCCCTGCATTTACTCCATCAAAACTAAAAGTAGCAAGGCATAATCCCATACTTGGCATTTTGGATGTTATGTTATTAGCTACTTGTTTTTCATTTATATTCGTTATTGCGGAAAATGCATTTGATATATCTAAAACATATTGCTGCAGCTTAGCTCTATCACTTGTATTCAGAACATGACTTCGAATTTGAGTAAGAAGATCCATCATCGGTCTTGGCTCATTTGCGAAAGCGGAAATGATACCACTGTTTAATTCTTGCCACTCACCATCTGTTACATTTGGATTTTGTAACATAAGAGACACGTAATCTTTCCATACTAAAACATTAATTGGTAAAATATTGGTAGCTGTTTTATAAATTGCAATTTTCTTATCTGTTGAAGTCATCGCCTTAGCTAACCAGCGTAATCGCTCTGATTGATCTAATTTTGATTGATTTAATTCAGCATCTTCAAATAATAATATATATGGTACTTGATTTTTCAAACTATCATCTGACCAAGGAATAACAGTTCCACCATGATGCTCCGACGCACCCCATCCAAATATATCATTTCCTAACTTCCAAGAAGATGGTTTGTCATTCCAGATAAGCGCACAATGACCAGGCTGCCCAACAGGCATAGCTGCCACACCAAAGGCTTGGCTTACTTGTACACCAAACTTTGAAATACCGCCACATACCGCACCATCTCTGTAAATGGAGGAAAGGTTCCAACCTAAACCATAAAATTTATCATTTCCAGCTTGAACGCTAACCCCATCTTTGTTATATGTTACATACTTAATCAAATATGCACTTGTTCCTATCTTATCTTGGCTTTTAAGTTCTGGATGTTCCGTATTAATCATATTTCTTGCCCAAGTTAAATCTTCTTCCGGTGACCAAGTATTCACTACTAATCTTAAATGCCAAACATCATATGTTCTAAAGACAGGAAGTAACTCATTATTTTGATCTGCTGATTTATAATATTGGTACCTCGTTAATGGATTAATAGGTTGATTGTTTGTCCAATATTTGATTGGTTCAGCATGAGCTAACGATGTAGCTATCGCTAATTTTAAATACAATCCTTCATGAGAATCTGCATCTGTATTCCAGATTGTATTCCATATTTCAAGTGCATTGACTGGATTTTTTCCAGTTGGACTGCCACCTTCAAGATAAGTATTCATTACATCTGTATTTTTCATAGCCCAGCTAAGAAAGTTCTGATGAGCAGAATCTTTTTTAGCAAATGCATCCATTGCTGCTGCACCTGATTGTGATATAAATTGCCACTGCGCCAAAGCCGCTGCAAATACTGGATCTGTAAGCTTATTTTGTAAATTCGCTTCAGTAAGTTCTCCAACCTTTTCATTTAAATATGTTGTAAGATAACTCAAATGATCTTCAAAATT
The DNA here is from genome assembly GCF_050473865.1 of Bacillus sp. S10(2024). NCBI lineage: Bacteria > Bacillati > Bacillota > Bacilli > Caryophanales > Bacillaceae > Bacillus > Bacillus sp. S10(2024). Next base: position 2,459,110 of record NZ_JBFLUR010000002.1, read on the forward strand.
TCCACTTGTAATTGCCTGATCTGTCTTTTGTTTCAATGTTTCTTGCGTCAACGACACCGTTTCGGCTGAAACTTTCGTATAAGGAATTGTAACAAAGCTCCCTGAAATAAGTGACATAGTTAATACTAAAGGTAAAGTTCTTTTCAAAATAAGTCCCCCTATTTTTTTGTTTTCGTAAAACTATATTTATTAATATGAATATAACAAACTATAATGTATATTTATAGGCTTTTTTAACTCTTTAAACTAAATTTCATTTCATACTACATTTTTGTTCCTTGAAATCTATTTCAAAACATAAAAATATCGTAACAAGACATTAAGCCTAATAGTCTTAATGTCTCGTTACGATTTCAACATTGGTAATAGCCAGAATGTATTCGTCTAAGCTACTCTCCCAGCCATTTACCAATCTATTTCCCAAACCTTTTTCGATATCCACATTTTCTGCATAGTTCTTCTACTGCTTCTCTTCGTGAAAATCCGTCTACTAGATTTGTCGCTCGTTCCCCTTCGATAATCTCTGAAAACGAATCATTGTTAATATTCCCTAGATTAATAATACCCTCACCGTCTAAACAACAAGGAATCACCGTCCCGTTTGCTAAAATACCTGCTTGATTGCGAAGGCCATAACAGAAGCCCTTTCCATCGTCTTCTTCTTCATGAAGTGCAGGCCACTGAAACTCGTAATCTTGGTTAATATAAATGCGTTCCGCAATTTTCACGCCGCTTCCCGGTGTGATCTTCTCTTCAATTTTGTATGGTAAATCGAATTCTTTCTCAATGATTTCCAGCAACTCTCTGTTTCGCTTTATTTCGAGATTCGTCTTATTGTCTTGCGTTAAGTTCCATAGTCTGAGTGAAACAATCAAATCTGATTGACTCGTTGCTTCTTTAATGAAAGAAAGTATACTTCGTACATATCCTTCCTTATCTGTAGAACCTTCATGGCCATCAAAGCTATGAAGTGAAAAATTCATCTGTCTGAGCGCAGGTTTATTTAATAATTTGTCTCTCTTTTTATTAATTAGCGTTCCATTCGTTGTAATGTTCACTTTAAATCCTTTTTCATGACTGATATCTAATAATTGACCTATTTTAGGGTGAAGCAGCGGCTCACCTTTTACATGTAAATAAATATAGTCTGTGTGAGGCTTAATTTGATCTAATCGCTTTGTAAAATCCTCCACAGAAAGAAATTGCTTCTGCCGTTCTGTTGGTGGACAAAAGCTGCATGCGAGGTTACATACACTCGTAATCTCTAAATAAAACTTCTTAAACTTTTTCAATCTCAATTCCTCACTTCTTTGACTACTTAGAACAGTGCTAACTATTGTTCCTTCACTATTACAGCATAATTTTTCATAAATGGGAACATGCTTATTTGAGGAAACTGTTGTTACTATTTTTCATACTCTTGATTTAAGTCAATGCCACATCATATCCTCCTCGTTAAAATATAACTAAAACGATGTAACATAGGAGGTTCGTTTATGACCGTTTCAGTAGAAGAACAATCAAATCAGCGAAAAGTTGCTCTGACTGCTGGCATATCCCTTATCATCATGGCACTTGTTGCGTTTTTTTCCTCTGGATTCGCCCATGCAAGCCTCGTTGTAACAGGGGACGCTAGTGCCACCTATCACAATATCATGGCGGCACCTCTCCTTTTCAAGGCGGAAATCTTTGGCTGGTTCATCATCCTAATCACTGATATTGTGGTGGCCTGGGCTTTCTATATTTTCCTAAAGCCCATTCATAAAAACCTTTCATTGCTTGGGGCATGGCTCCGTCTTATCTATGCGACGATATTAGGAGTTGCCATACTCAATTTGCTATTTGTACTGCTTCTCACGAAAAATACAACTTATCTATCATTCTTTAAAATTGATCAACTTCAGGCACATATCATGCTATTTTTAGAAGCATTTCAATCGATTTGGTCGATTGGTTTAATCATTTTTGGTGGACACCTCATAATTGTCGGCTACTTAACGTTCAAGTCAGCCAGCATCCCAAAAGTCATTAGCATCTTATTACTACTTGCTGCAATCGGCTATATTGTCATTCACTTATGTAACACGTTTTCTCCGGAATATGACAAAGTTATTTCCATACTTCAAATTGTATTTAGCATCCCAATGATTGCTGGAGAACTTGGCTTTGGTGTATGGCTCTTGCTGAGAGGCGGAAAAACCTCACAAAATAAATGACAACTTCCTAACAATTTCCCTTATAGATTCGCTTCTTAATTCGACTTAATGACTCTGGGGTAATCCCAAGATAACTCGCCAACTGATGTTGAGGGACACGGTCGACTAAATGAGGTCGTTTCCGTAATAGTGACTTGTAGCGCTCTTCGGGTGTAGAGGCAATAAATGAAGCTAATTCATCTTGCATATCACCTAGTTTTTCCTCAATCATCTTGCGGGTCATTGTTTCCAATTGTGTATATTTGTTATACATGTCCTTTTCGGCATCAAGATCACCAACGACCAATATACAGTCTTCTATACAAGCCAAAGAATACGACGATGACTTATCTTGTTTATGATGATTAAAATTCGCAATCGCTTGTTCTTCTGTGTAAAAATTAGATGTGACTTCTTTCCCCATCTCATCTATAGAATACTGCCGGACGCAGCCCTGCAATACAAAGTAACATTTCGTAGGAACATCTCCTTGTCTAAGGAGCATTGTTCCTTTTTTATATTCTTCAATCAGTATCTCTTTAACAATTTCCTGTTGCTCCGCTTCATTAAACGTTGTAAATTTACTCAAATACTTCAATAATATATTTTCCATATGACTTTCCTTTCAATGCTTGATTGAATTGAAAAACTCCAGTTTCATGTTCATCGCCTTTTTTACATTCATTTCGTGATAAAATCTTAATGTCCTCGTATCTAGTATAGTTTTTATTTCATATTCATTAATGATTTTTTGAAAGCGTATTAATTTCCACATAAAAGTAAGTTACAATAGAACAAAAAAGAAATATATAGTTATGAATTTGAAAAGCTATAGGGGTATAAGAAAATGAAAAATAAACTTCAAGAACTTAATAAACCAAAAAAGCCGTTATTCGTCACTGTGTATGACCAGTTGTATAAATTAATCATGGATGGAACCTTTCCACCAGACAGTAAGCTTCCAACAGAACCAGAATTAGCCAAAGTATTCGGTGTAAGCAGAATGACATTACGGCATGCTTTAGCACTGTTACAGGAAGATGGATTGGTGAAAAATATCCATGGAAGAGGAAATTTCATTACAAAATTTCACCTTAACGAAAGTATGGATGGCTTGGAGAAGTTAGGGAATCCCTTATATAAATGCTATACCGAAAAAATAGACGATATCGAACTGATTTTCCGAATTGATCTAGTCACGGACTATGCCAAGCAAGTATTAAACCAAGAAATGACTGCAGTCGTTGCATTGGAACGCTGGTATAAAAGTAACGATAAAATCGTAGCTTTTGCTTTTACAATGATGCCAATCGAAGCTGTTTCGAAGTTAAATCTTGACTTACAAAACGAAAAACAAGTATTGGAAATGTTGGAGGAGAAAGTATATGAACTCGCTAATTCCTCTACCATAGAAATTAAACGTTCTCATTCCGTCAATACACCGTCGTCATTGAAATATCAACTTTTCCACGGAGAAGAATGTGATTTGATTTTAGAAAGCGTCTATATTAGCGATAAATATCCTGTTGTTTATAATAAATATTATATACCAATCGAATTTAGTCAGATTAAGATTAAAACATCGAAGTAATGGGATGAAGTTCTTAAAAACCCCTTTTGAAAAAATAATTCAAAAGGGGTTCTCTCATTAGATTACAATTCACTCCTCAAACCTCGGCTGTGCAAACTGCATTCTACACATGGACCAATGAAACGTTGTGTTTTGAATTTCATCAAACATATCCCATAAGTTATTTACGAAACGCAGTTCAACATTACGTGTAAACAATTCTTGAAATAAGTCAACTACTTCCCATTTGGCAATTGGAATTTGCGCTGTTTCACTTACATAATAACCAGCATTCTCATCTTGCAGTGTGAACTCTTTTGTATCAAATTCATACAAGTATAATTTCGTATGTTTCATCGTTTCATACCATTTGTTTTCAATAACGACGACATGCGCACTTGATTTTGATGATAGATACGTTTGCTTGTCGCTTTTAGATGTATTTGGACCAATGTGATAACAAACACGTGGACAATTTCTAGGTGTCAAAAAATTTGGTAAACATCGCTCCTCTATTGCCCATACAAGCCCTTTCGATGGATCTATATCCGTTCGAGTCGGGATTCGGGGATGAAACACTTGAATATCACTCTCTTCACTTACATGAAATATCCGCACACGTTTCCCTCCTTCTCATGCATGGCCCCTTATTTTCTTAATTTAAATACGATGAAATCCGCACAGTGTAGATCCTCTTCAAATTGCGGATACTTTTTCAGCATTTCTTCAGAGGGCATCGGTTCGATAACATCTACTAAAGTAAACCCTACTTGGTGAATCGCTTTAAAATAGCTCGTCAATGTGCGATGATAAAATACAACTTTTTCATCGGAATGTATCGGAAACCTTTGATCATATACCCCTTCATAGAAATAACGCTGAACCTTCCAATATTGTTGATCGACTTGTTCACGCCCTATCCATCCACTATTTGGCGTGACAAAACAAGGATGAAGAATAGAGAAAATAAAGGTACCATCTTTCTTTAAGAGCCTGTACATCTCGCTTAATGCTGCCTCATAATTCTCTAAATCTTGAATGACCATATTCGAAACGATTAAATCGTACTGTGCATCTGTTAGAAAATCGAGTTTCTCACAATTTCCTTGTTTATATTCAATTGCTTCATCGCTTTTCGTTCTTTGTTTCGCAATTTCAATCATCTTTTCCGCATAATCAACCGCAGTCACAGTAGCCCCTTGCTTGGCAAGGATTCTACTTAAATAACCTTCTCCACATCCAGCATCTAAAAGCTTTTTTCCCTTAACATCTTCTATTAACGAAAAAATTGCAGGATTTAACAATACCTCTCTATGAATACCACCATGTTCATCATAGCCTGCTGTAAAATAGTCAGCATGTTTGTTCCAACGCTTAATTGCTTCATCAGTCGTCATTGTTCTTCTCATCGTACGCCCTCTTTTCTATATTGGTCGTAACGTTACGTTTCTTGTGCACACTCTTATTTTTTCATTTTTAAGAAAAAAAATATAGACTTATAATTCAGTTTTTTATATCATGTAGGTAGTGTCATGTCTTTTTTAATATGAAAGCAAGCCAGATATCCTGAATTGGATGTCTGGCTTTTTTAATGCCTAAATAAACCTTACCTATTTAGAGTATTAGTGGCCCATCAAGCTAATATTTTGAGGTATCCCCAAAATAAAAATTTTATCTTTCCACAGTTGTCTATGAGAATTTAGCTCATTTTTCAGTTATCAAACCTTACAAAATCGTAATTTGTATGTAAGGTTTTTAAATAGTTGATTTTTAATTTTTATATAATAATATAAACATAAGTAATGATGTTCAATTCTTGGATTTTTAGGAGGTTAAACAACATGAAACAAACGAACATAAATGTAAAATTATCTCTTATTCAATTATTCCTTTTAATACTAAACTTATTTATATTTTCCTCAAGGATGCGATCTTTACCTTGGTTTGTTGAAGATAGTTTCGGCTTATTTGGAATTTTTATTACTGCTCCTTTATTATTAATTATTGGTACAATTATGATATATCTTGGTAAAAGACAAAACTATTGTATAGAAAGAACGAGACAAGCCATTCCTTTTATTGCAGCAATTTTTTCATTTTTTATTGCCATAATACAATTCACTGATTTAGTAAATATAGTAGCCCTTGTATTTACTTCTGTAATGGTTCTGATAACACTCATATTTTCTTTACAAGATTTTTCCAAACCAAAAAGAAATTACATATAAAAGGCTATTATACATCGTTATCAAGCGAAAGTAATTTTGTATCTATATAACGGAAAAACGCTATTCTTTCTGTAGAATCATAAGAAAGGTTAGCGTTTTTGTATGTCTATTTCTGGATCTGATGAATTTCAACTATTCATTTTACCCTACAAGCGATGTATTTCATACGAAATACATCGCTCTTTTTGTAACAAAACAGACAAATTCCGACAGAAAGATGTATTGTGAGCAATGAAAAGGTATGGTATCCTTTTCATTGTTAAGATATATACAAGTTTTTAGACAAGTATACAATATCGTATATCACAAAGAGTTATTTTGCATAATCATGAAAGCGGAATCAAAATGTAAGATGTTTTTCGTTATTCATACCCATGCTTTCCTGTAAGCATCATAAGAAGCATGATATCTTTTTCACTCTTTAGATGTATACAAGCTATACGATAGTGTAAAGTGTTATCACGCATGATTATGAAAGCGGAATCAGCATACTTTCAGTCATTCGTGCAACCGCTTCCTTTTAAACATTATAAAAAGGAACACAAAAATGGGTACAACTGTGCACAAGGAAATCCCACCTATGAAGCAAATGGCCTAGAAATTATTGAAGCCATCCGATTAATTGATAATTTGACAATCATGATTTAGGAAGATCATTCCTAGATCACAAAAGGAGAGGAATATCGCTATGTCTACAATAAATGCAGATGTAAGCATGAAAAAAACTCAGGAATATAGTGCTAAGAAAGCAGTACCTTTTACCTTACTGTTATTTCTATTATGTTTAGTAATTGACAATTCGTTTAAAATTATTTCTGTTGATATGGCAAAGGATTTTAACATTTCAGCGACAACAGTTAGCTGGCAAGCAACATTAGCTGGTCTTGTGATTGGAATTGGAGCAGTCGTTTACGCTGCTTTAGCGGATTCTATTAGTTTTAGAAAACTTTTTACTGTTGGGATTATTTTAATCTGCGTCGGTTCTGTCATGGGATATATTTTTCAACATTCGTTTTTACTAGTTGTTATTTCACGAATTATTCAAACTGCCGGTTTAGCATCAGCTGAAACGTTATATGTAATATTTGTCACAAAGCATTTACCTGCAGATGAACAAAAGAAATTTTTAGGATTAAGTACAAGTAGTTTTGCTCTTTCACAGCTTATCGGTGCATTAACTGGGGGTTATGTTTCAACATATTTCCATTGGACAACTCTATTTTTAATTTCTTTAGTAACGCTTTTAACTCTTCCTTTCATTTTAAAATATCTTCCTAAGGAAGAAGCGCAAAACAGTCATGTAGATGTATTAGGATTATTCCTAGTTGGAGCCATTTCAGCGTCCCTACTACTATACATTACAGATTTCAATTGGATGTACCTGATCTTGTTTATTGTTGCAATTGCCCTGTTCCTTACTTATATTAGTAAGAACTCAAAAGCTTTTATCGGAATTTCATTCTTCCAAAATAAGCAGTTTATCTCATTACTTGGCGTTGCATTTATCATTTACTCTGTACAGCTAGCATATATTTTCCTATTTCCATTCTTGCTTGAAAAGATTTACGGTTTGCAGCTAGATACGATTTCACTATTATTAATTCCAGGCTATATCGCAGCGACTATCGTCGGAGCTCTTTCTGGAAAAGTTGCAAAGGTTATGGGAAGTAAACAATGTATTACAATCGCTATGTGCAGCATTATGATCAGCTTACTATTAGGCGGATTCTTTATCAAAACTTCTGTTGTTGTATTCGTAATATCTATGATTCTATTCTCTAGTTCATTTGCATTCATGTATGCACCATTACTTGAGTCTTGCATTTGTACAATCGACAAAGAAAAAACAGGAACAGCAATCGGATTTTATAACTTAACACTTAACGTTGCAATGTCAATCGGAATTGCCTACACAGCAGCAATGATGGACAATTCCGCAATGAAAAAGAGTTTCCTAGGAATGGTAAATACTGCGGATACTTCCATGTTTAGTAACATCCTATTCATTCTCGTACTAATTGCCCTTTTCAGCTTATCTTTGTACTGGGTATTAGTAGGTCGAAAAACGACAAAATAGATTTATATAAACTTAAAGATAGAACCCTAAGCCTAAGAGCTTAGGGTTCTTTTTTATGACTGTTTTATAATATATCTATTTGATTTTATGGTGGAATTTCAAATGATTATAATCAATAAGTACGTTATAATTATAGCAATATTACAAATATTAGAGAGGGATTTAAATGCAAGCAAATTTAGAAATGATTAAGTAAAATCTAAATACTAGCGATAAGGTTCTAGCACATATACGATGTTCTTTGGAAGTATTTATATATAGACAAACGATACGATCAGGTATTCTCGCAGTAACCAAAAGCAAACTTATTTTTTGTGCAGATTCAGTTGCAGGAAATGAATGAACTGCGACTTACGAGTATAAAGATATAGATGAGATTACACTAAAGAAAGGGATCATGAGCGAATATATTGCAATCAAGCATAAACACGATGTAGTAAAGTTTAAACAATTAATGAGTGTTAACGTAGAAGATTTTATCGTTATAATTAGGTCGAAAATAGGAAAATAACATTAACTAAGACCTCTTATTTGAGGTTTTTTATAACTTATCAAAATCAGAACCACCGCCACTATAAAATATAATATAGTAGTAATTGCAAAAGTATGTAGTTTATCTCCAATTTGGATTGCCATAAAATAATTAAAAAATTGATGAATCATCATTGTTATAACTAGATTATGATTCAAGTTATAAAATATCGTCATAATTATAGATACAGAAACAATAGAAATTAAAAAACAAATAATATATTGAACCAATTGTATTCCTGTATATCCTGAAGATATAAACCATAGCGGCGTATGCCAAAATCCCCACACCACGCCAACTATAATTGCTGATTTTAGTGGAGTGAATTTTTTTTGCAATTCATTTAATACATACCCTCTCCAGCCTAGTTCTTCTCCTAATGGTCCCCGAATTAAATGATTACCAAATGTCACTAGTAGTGTACTCCAAGAAGTAGCTAATTGAGCTTTTATTGGGATGTTCTGGTCAATACTTGTAAAGAAAAGACTTCCTAGAAAAATAGAAAATTGAATTAGAATAATCCATAATACCGTTGAAATTTTTATTTTTTCCCTGAATTGGCTTTTTATATATTCCCTTAGATCACCTTTTGGATTAATTTTACGAAACATAACTATAAAAACAAATGTAGAAGTCCACGCTGATAAAATTATTAATATGTTAGTTAGCATTTGAGCCTTTAAAACGTTCATTACTATCGCAATTAGTAGAAGAAAACAATAAAATATTACATATGTCCAAATCATATATTCCCTTAATACTCTTTTCATTAGATATCCTCCTATAAATTTATTAGAAAGCCGATGAAACAATGTTTACACTTTGCTCCAGCGGCTTAAAATATATACTATGGTGTAACCCCCAGGTCAATGCACCTATTCGACATATTTTATTTTTCTTTAACTGGACAATATCTTTCGTTTTGCTTCCCCCCTGCATCCTATATCGTATATATCAGCTTTCCTATTATCCTTCAAAACAACTACCTTATCACCATATGCCCCTAACATATGCAAAATCTCCGCTTTACTCTTTCTTTCAAAATCCCTCGTCCACTTAAACATCTTCAAATACATGTTGAAACTTGGCTTATAGTTTGCTTTTTCAAGTCCGAGTAATTGTAAAATGAATCTCTTCGTTATTCTATATCTCCTCTTCGAAAGCGATACATCTAAAAAAATGATGATGTCTGCATGTTGAAAACCTTGAGATACCCATGTATGATGAGCACCTTCAACAATCCACACATCAGAACTGACAATATCATTCAGCTGCCCATCTCTTTCTTCAGGCGTATTCCTTACATCCCCTTTTTCAGACCTTTTCCAAACGACATTGTCGAGTTCATAATATGGAATGTTTAACTGTGAAGATAACATTTTTGCTAAAGTTGTTTTCCCGCTCCCGACAGAACCTATGATATGAATTTTATTAGGAAGTTTATAATTCAATACGACCACCGTCCTATTCCCTATCTACATCTTCTTCCCCATTCTCCAGCAGCGCTGATTGTAAGAATTTCGCTCTTCTCTCAATCTTTCAAGTCCTTGTTTTTCATAAAATTTGATTGCTCGCAAATTAGACTGTGCAACGCGAAGATGATATTCAAATATATTACGTTTTTTAAACTGCTCCTCAGCATATTGAAAAATTTCGTTACTATATCCCTTCCCTCGCCCCTCGGGAATTACATATACAAAACTTACATATCCAATCTCTCGTCCTTCATACTGATCATACCGAAGCACTAATTCTCCAACTGCCTGTTGATCACGTTCCAAGAGAACAAACCCTTCTGGAAAATTCAATTGCTTTTGCTTTGCATACCCTATATATTCACTCTCATGAAATTCAAGTTCTTCATCTGTATCTGTGAAAAATCTAATGATTGTCTGTTTATCTTTTTCGACATCGACATGACGAAATGTAAGCATTGGCATCATTTCCTTTCCTCTCATACTTAAGTTAATCTTACAATATCTTTCATTTCGGTAAAAAGAGCCAAAACTTTAGGATACAGATAAGAAATGCTTATGAATCTAGCCTATTGTTTTCAAATATCGCTTTCAAATTTCTTTCATTTAGTCCATTTTGCACTTGTTTATAGATTAGATTAGGAGTTTTATTTTCGTTTCACTTTAATATCTATTCTATCCCCTGAAAAAAAAAAAAAAAACGACCCACGCTTTTGGATCGTTAAAGTCTATTTCTTTTTCAGATGTTGTTTTAATTCATCTATGACTTTTTGTAAAAAGGGTACCGACGTCAAAACGCGGATATCGTATAATTTCCGCGTTTTGTCGGCAGGACCCATATAGAAGATAATGATAGGGACTTAATTTGTTCTCTTTTGCGGTCTCAACCACATTATATATGATGGCACTTCCTCTAGCACCTCTCGATGTATTTGAGAACATCCAATTTTTTCTCCCGATCACAAGAACATTCACTTCTGTTTTTATCGATTTCTAAACGACCTTCTAATAAAAAAGCTTCAACAGGGTAGAAATATGATTCCTCCAAAAAAACTAGCGACTATAAATCACTAGTTCAGATTGTCTTGAAGTTATTTTTCTTTCTTCTTTTTAAACGCCAAAACATAAAATAATGTTGGGATTAATAAAATTCCCAATAACTGTCCCGTTCCATAAGGGCCGCGCTCAATATTTCCTCCCGCTAGGTCCTTAATAGATGATATTGTAAACAAAATTGCTACAACTAATGCCCATTTACGTTGAATTAATTTATTATTCATTTTTCTTCACTTGCTTTCATAAAATATTTTTTCATACAATACCCATTATGGTAGTAATACCTATATTAATTAGGGTTTATTTCGCATGCAAATTTTTAAATTATCTACACCGATTCCCTATAAAAAGGAACCCCCAAGTATATTGTATTTCAATCCAATTACTATTTTACCATATTTAACTATATAATTGTTAAGAAAGATGAATTAGATCTGTATTTGGGGTACCGTCCCATGGCTATCAAGCTAAGAAAAAATTAATACCCCTAAAACAAAAAAATGCCATTCTTTCGAAAGAATGGCGTTTTTTCAGTAGATATCCCCCTAAATTTCGACATAAATGGTAATGCAAAATGGTTATTCCCCATATTCTCCCATACTCTTATAGTAATCAATCTTTTCTTCAATTTTCACCAGATTGTAGAATAAATATGTTAAAATTATAAGATAATTCTAACTTTTTAACTTACTATGGTGCAAAATGTGCAAGTTAAATTAAGATAAGGTGGTTTTATAGTGAATAAAAAATAATATATTACTTTATTGGTTACTTTGTACTTTTTCCATATATATTTTTGATAAGTTCTTTTCTTTGGAGATATTTTATAAAAAATACTCAACTATGGATCGTTACAACAGATTGCTTATCAATATTAGGAATCTATTACATAATAGTCAGTTTAATTTTTATAATATATATAAAACCATTTAAAAAGATAAATTAAGTTTTTATTGTCCCCTTGTTTTTAGTATGTTCAACTTGACAATATGCCATTACATAGAGAAAAACCTCTTTAATTAATGGCTATTCCAAATCTTATAGCAGCACTAGTTTACATCGTTATTGTGAGGTTAACATAATGTAATATTGAAGGGAGGAATACTAGATATGAAATATAAAAGACCTTTGGTTTTTATGTTATCGTTATATGTTGTTCTTATATATTTTGACTATGTTAATTACAATCAATTTAAATGGATTGAAAATATTATTCAAACATTGTTTATAGTAATATGTTTTGAGATTGGTATGTGGTCTGCTAAAAAAAATAACTAGTTCTCCCTTCAAGAGGTTCTAGTTGACGTAAAATTTGTTAGAGGAAGTCAATGTATTTATTAGTATTAGGAATCAATGATAGTATATATTCAAATTACGGATTATTGAAATAAAGGAGAATATCATTATGACAAACGTACAAAAAAATATATATAAGATATCTTCAATAATATTTATAGTTATGATTTTATTGGGAAGCATTGATGTATTATTTGGTTTATTTTTAAATAATGGCATCAAATTAAATTCTACTTTAATCACCATAACAGGTATAGCTATGTATCTATTAACAAAAAAGAAATTAGATCTTAAATAAAAACAATACCTTTTTTAAAGAGTGTTGTTTTTTATTTAATTTGTATGTTTTACCAAAATTTCCTTATTATTCATTTCCTATAAAGCTGTTCAAATTAAATTATGTATATTTTATTCATATTCGGTTAACATAACGCATCATTATAAGCAGTAATCAAATCTCAAGAATCTATTCATACCAAGAGTTTGCCAGCTTTCTGTTTCCTCCGCTGTATGCAGGATTTCATACATCCTCGTCACAACAGCATTTGACAGTTTAAACTGTTCTTGTATCCTGCATATCCTTAGCGTATAAAATCCGCGTTTTGCCGTCAGTACCCCACATTGCCTTCAAGCTAAGCTTTTAAAGTACCCCCTAAATGGAAATTTTGTGTTTTTTATAGCACCGAAGTTCATTTTTATCATTTTGGGGAAGAATGTGTTTCTTAACTTGATAACGATGCGTCAGTACCCCTAAAACAACGTGCTGGTCTCGTGCCATTACCAATTCTTCCTGTACTAAAGTCAATTCTTCCATCACTGTATCATGAGTCTCACTTAGTTAGACAATCATGATTTAGGAAGATTATTTCCCGAATCATGGGGCTTTTTTTAAGTGTCCATGATTCGGGGTACAGTTTACCTTTTATTTCATTGCCTCATGAACCTTTAACTGCTTTCCCTTTATTGTTGTGTTTTTCATTACTTTTAAAACAAGTGGTCCTTTTCCGTTTAATATATCAACATAAGAAACATTATCCTGTATCGTAATAATCCCTATATCATCCGCTGTAACACCTGGAATTTTGGCAATTGTACCAACAAAATCCACTACTCGGATTTTCTTTTTCTTCCCACCATTAAAGTAAAGTTTCATGATTCCCTTATTTAGACTAGCACTTTTATCTTTTTTAATAATTGGCTTAGCATTTATTTTTTCTTCAAATGCCGCCTTTCTTTTTGTAACTTCTTCTTTTAAAGGTGCATCTATTTTTACGATTTCAAAACCGATATACGCTTCGATTTCTGTTAGAAATCTTTCTTCATACGGGGTTACAAATGTAATTGCTTTTCCGCTCTTACCAGCACGTCCCGTTCTTCCTGTACGGTGTACATAACTTTCTTTTTCTAATGGAATATCGTAGTTGATGACGTGGGTAATATTTTCAATATCAATTCCTCGTGCTGCTACATCTGTCGCTACTAAATAGCGGAATTTCCCTTTTTTAAAGTCATTCATTACAGCAAACCGATCCTCTTGTACCATACCACCATGAATTTTATCACAAGGATAGCCAGAACGTTTTAGCTGTCTAAATACATCATCTACATTTTCTTGCGTACGGCAGAAAATAATGCAACTATCTGGATTTTCAATAGTTGTTATATCTTTCAGAAGAGAGAACTTCTCTTCTTCCCTCACTTCTAAAAGACTATGTTCAATTTTATCTGTCGTAATACCAGATGCTTGAATCTCGATGTTGATTGGTGATTCCATATATGTACGAGACAAATTTTCAACATCTGCTGGTAATGTCGCAGAAAATAGCATCGTCATTCGATTCGTAGGTAGTTCGTCAATAATCGCTTCTACTTGATCAATAAAGCCCATATTTAGCATTTCATCTGCCTCATCAATCACCAAATACTTCAAACACTCTAACGAAAAAGTCCCTTTTTCAATATGATCTAATACACGTCCGGGAGTGCCGACAACAATATGTGTCTTTTGTTTTAGTTCTAATTTTTGACGTGCAAATGGAGATTTTCCGTAAACCGCAGTTGCTTTAATACGCTTAAATCTTCCTATATTCGTAATATCTTCTTTTACCTGCGCAGCAAGTTCCCTTGTTGGTGTAAGGATTAACGCCTGCGGCTTATTTTCTCCCCACTCAACCATTTCACAAAGCGGAATCCCAAAAGAAGCTGTCTTACCGCTTCCTGTTTGTGATTTTACAACAAGATCTTTCTTTTCTAATGCAATCGGGATGACTTTCTCTTGCACTTCTGTTGGCTTTTCATATTGTAAGCTAGCAAGTGCTCTTACAATTTCTTTACTCAATGCGTAATCGTTAAAACTTTTTGGACTCATGTACTAACCTCATTTTGTTATAGATTCTTGTATGTATTTTTCACCATTGTATGAATACCATATGCATCATTCCTGCTAAACCTGTTTTCAAGTCTTCAGAAAATGCATCAATGTAGAGTATTAATAAGTATACGTCATTTCCAACACATATGCCTACAAAATCCAACACATCTTTTTCAAACAAAATTATCTCTCACTAGGAACACATTCCATATATTTTTCGTTATTTTTTCCGCTATTCTGTAATTCATTATGCTTGTCCTCTTGAAAATCAAATGTAAATCCAATATTCTAATACTATTAACTCTCTACTAAAGGTTGTGTTTAACATACGTATTAATAAGTTCATTAGTGAATCTGGAAAAGCATCTAGACGCGGTGCAGATAAATTAGTCACTGAAGGAAAAGTCACGATAAATGGAAAGGTTGCGAAAATAGGCAGCCAAGTCGAGCCCGGGGATGATGTTCGTGTAAACGGTAACCAAATACGAATGGCAAGTAATTATGTTTATATTGCCTTAAATAAACCCGTTGGCATTACGAGTACAACAGAAAAAAATGTTAAGGGTAATATTGTTGATTTAGTCAATCACCCATTAAGAATTTTTAATATTGGGCGACTAGATAAAGATTCAGATGGCTTAATACTCCTTACGAACGATGGAGATATAGTCAATGAAATTTTACGTGCTGAAAATAAGCATGAGAAAGAATACATTGTTACAGTAGACAAGCCGATTACTCCTGAATTTTTAAAACGAATGGCTGAAGGTGTAAAAATTTTAGGTACGAAAACGCTGCCTTGTAAGATGGAACAACTTTCCAAATATGTTTTTCAAATCACTTTAACACAAGGACTAAATCGTCAAATTCGTCGCATGTGTGAAGCGCTTGGATACGATGTTTATAGACTACAGCGAACTCGAATTATGAATATTCATTTGGGTAATCTACCCGTTGGACAATGGAGAGACTTATCTAAAAAAGAGCGCAATCGATTATTCCAAGACTTGAACTACGAGCCAAAAGAATGGTAAAAAAGATGGACCAAAACAGTAAGAAACTGTTTTGGTCCATCTTTTTTTACTGTACACGTTTTGCATGGCACTCGTTTTCCTATCTATTTTCCAAATCCCTTGCGATATCCGCATTTTCTACATAGTTCCTCTACTGCGACTCTTCGTGAAAATTCATCTTATAAATAAACGGTCGAACGCACACATAGATAAAAGCATGATATAAGATTAACGGGTTCATCCACTTAAGGAATGATCTCCAATTTTTCACCGTGATTCCAGCTATAACAACAAGGGTTGTAAAATAAATGAAACTAAGTAAAAGTCCGTTTGAAAATTCCGCCAATCTATTAATCATTTCCATCACCAAAAATGTCACACCCTTCCATGCATAAAGTACTATCATATTATGCTCAAAAAGGACAAGCTGTTTGTACACGTGTGCTTTGCAAAAAAATATCATACGTAATTCATGTATATATCGATTTCGGCACCATTTTACCAATAAAAAACCCGAATTGTGTACTTTTTCAATGTCCACAATTCGGGTTTCAGTTCAAAAAACGTGTATATGTATCCCGCTATTTGCGGGCAGTAAGACCTCAAACTAGTGGAAGTTTCACCTTATCAATCTAAACCTTTATAAATGAGTTAAGATCACTTAAATGTGTCTCAATAACTTTTTGTTCATACCTCTTCTATTTCTGTTAAATGGTATATACAAGAGTAGACATGCTATAAACGCAGCAATTTCTAATGAAATAATATAGTATGGATAAGGACCTAACATATCAAGTAATGAAGCCGTTTCTGGCTTATGCGCTAAAAACATATAATTCCCGCCAGTTTTATAGTTTACGAATAAAATAATTGGTAGCACTGCATTTAAAAACAGCATCGTACGTTTAATCGATTGAAAAGTTGGTCTATATCCTTCCACCCATGTCATAAAGAGCGGTGACAACACGAGTAATGCATGTGCGATGAAATATTCTATGAAGCGAAAATGCGGAAATGCATACTGTAAATTTGGAGTTAAAAGGGATTGCGATGCCCCAAGAATTCCTGTAAAAAAGACAATCTCATATAGCCTATAACTTTTCGTTATAATCATAATGGATGCCAAAAATAAGCTAATCGTACATAACTCAAATGGCAATGATGTACTGAGTCGAAAAATCCCCGCCTTCACTTGCCATACGTCCAATCCAATTTCACTTCCTATAAACAAAAAAGCAATTGTGTATCGAACCATCATATTCCATTGCTCTTGGCGAAGTAAATCCTGATATTGATATAGAAAATAAATCCCTAAACCAATAAGAAGAAGTACAATAACGTGTTGTTTCGAGTATGGGACAAACGGTTCTAATGGAGCTGCTCGAAAATATGCTTCCATGCTCCCACCTCCTTTCTACAATATTATGGTAAAAAAGGAAGGGCTCGTCAACTTATTTACTTTCTGCAAAAGCTCAAATTTACTTTTTTTATGGCTATACTAACTTTAAAATATTATGATTATGCTTTGAAATTTAATAGACATTACTCTACGTTACTTTAATATTTTAATTTTTTCTGAATGCCTCCAAAACTCGAATAATAACTCCCTCCCTATTTCAAATGTCTTTAGAACTTAATGAATGAGACGAATAAAATTTCGCCTTTGATGGTAATAAATTAAGCACACATAAGACAATAATAATTAATAACATGAAAAATGCACCTGCAATAACTACTACTTGAATAGAAATGAACTTTGTAGCAACTCCGAAAACAATGGTTGTAACAATCGTAAGGATTGCTATGAGTAATTGATACATACTCCCAATCCTCCCCATCATATCTACTGGTACATTGTTTTGATAAAAAGTATAAAATCCTGTATTGGCAAAAGCCATCGCAAAAGAAAGAATGAAGAAACCAATTGCTGCTATTAAAAAATAATTTGAAAAAACATAAACCATATAACCAATTGAAATGCACAACGACCCTATACTAATTAAAACAGACGTTGCTAATTTTTTGTGAAAATGGTGTTTACTATCGCTCCAGCAATACTTACTAGAAATCCATATTGACTATCTGATAACAAAAGAATTTCTTTAGAAAAAGACAGTTCAAGCGAATCCATTGCTGCGGCGAATACCATCATTCCTTCTGAAGTGGATTACGTTTACTTATATAAAAAGAGACGAAACCTTCAAACAGACTCCGTCCTTTTAACGTACACTGAATTACAACAATTACTAATGGCTGCATAATATTTAGTCATACAAGTATATTAAAGTTTTTGCACCAGAACTGCTGTAATCATAATCAAAACAATCGCTCCTAATCCAATTAACGTGATTCGCTTTAAGATTTCATTTTCTTCTGATTTAATTTCACATAGGTTTGCTGCTAACATAACCCTTGAAGGACATGCCATTGTTGAATGTGATGAGCTTACGTTTTGAATATTTGCGATTAACTCTTTCGACAATCCCACTTGATGAGCCGTTTGCACCTGTAAATTTATAAACATGGCATTTGATCCTGTATTACTTCCTGTAAGAAATCCACCAATCCCTCCTATAAAAGGAGAAATAAAAATAAAACTAGTTCCAAAAAGTACCCCTGCTGCTGTAGCTATTGTATCTGTCATACCAGCTACGCTCATCACTTCAGATATAGCAACAAATGCGGTTGTAGAAATTGTAAATGGGATCCATTGTTTTATAGTAGATTTTAATGATTCCCATATTATTTCCTTTTTTATTTTAAAAATATAAATTGTGAACAAACATGTGATGCATAACCAAAAACCAGGTGAATATAGTAATGCCATAGAAAAAGAAAGTGCTGGTAAATGAATAACAAAATGAGTATTTAAAAATTCCTTTAATGGTGAGATCAGGCGAGATAAAAAAATAAATATAGTTAAGATTAAGTATGGGCTCATAATTTTAATAATCCCCATTTCTGTATTTTCATAAGTCGAAGATGTTTGCGAAGTTGTAATATTAGATTTCATTTTTTTCGATGCGGATATCTTAATGAATAGTAGACCTAAACCAGTTGTCACCAAGGAACTAAGAACTCCTGCTAATTCTACACTTATCCAAATGTTAAAAATTAACATAGATATTGAAAAGAGTGAAGAAAATAATAATAATTCCTTCCATTTTTTCTTTATAGCATCCCATCCATTTATTAAGAAAACTGCTGTAAATAAAAAGTAAATAAACACAGGAATACTGATAATAGCACTTCCTGTTCCTAATTTTTGAAGAGAAACCCCTCCAATCTCAGCACCGATAACTGTACCAGTTGCTAAAGCTCCCCAAGGAACAGCAAGTAAACTTATGAGTCCAATTAATGCAGCTTTTAATCTACTAAATCCCAAAGCAATCAAAATTGGAGCCGTAACCATAAAAGCAATTCCAAATCCACTCGTTGATTCTAACAATGGAGATAAACCTATGACCAAGATAATAACTTGCATGACAGAATCGTTAGTGGTTTTTGAAATAAAAGAGGCAATTGCATCAATCCCCCCAACATTATTCATCAAATGAAAAAGAAGAATGCCAAAAAAAAGAACATAAGCTGCAATGAAGGATATTAATGCTCCTTTTAAAGAAGATTGCATAATATCATGCATATTCACTTGATAGCTATTTACAGTTAAAGTAATGATTAAAGTAACAATATAAGAAAATACACTTGTTCGCAAGGATGTTTGTTTGAAAACAAATAATAATAAAAAGATGCACAGTATTGGTACTAATGCTAATAAAAGTGTCATCTTTTGCTCCCCCCCTCTTTTTATTAAAAATACGTTTACACCTCGGAAGGTGTAAACGTTATAACTTTTATAAAATGTCGCTATACAACGAACGTAATGTAGCTTGCGCACTAGCAATTAAAGAAAATAGTATTCTATCAGGAGGTGTAGAGATGTAATTTAATCCGTGTGGTGTGGCATATTTAGATAGCCATTTTACTGAATCCCATGATCCAGCAATCTCGCCCCCTAATCCCATTATATACTCTCGATTATTGTATTTTTTTAAGAGTTTTGTTCGTCTTAATGCTTGAATAATTACTTTACCAACAACTTGTTCATTTAAAACTTGAAATGGATTAGACGGAATTACATTTAATTTTACATACTCAGGTATCATGGACATAGCAGAATCGGATCGATTCATATTTAAGCAAGCTGCTGTAAAATCATTTCCACCAAACAGTACTCCGTTTACTTGAATATCATCTTCAATATTTAAAATATCTTCTATTGCATGGAAAGAAGCGGATGTTTCAATCATTACAGATATCCCACGCGTTATATTTCTTGCATCATGCTTTCGCACATATTTCTTAAATGTCTTTAAAAATAATTCTACTTCTTGCGGAAATGTTACCATTGACAATAAAACTTGTAACTGAATTGGTATTCCGTGACTCTCTGCTTTCTTCGCTGCTTTGATAACACCTTCACACCATGCTTCGCATATATCTTCTCGTTGAACTGTAACTCTTATCCCCCTACATCCATGATACGTTTCAGATTCATTTGCAAGTAACGCAACACGTTGTTTTACTCTGTTTATATCTAATTTATACTTTATAGCAAAATCTTCTACCTGAAATCCCTTAGGAAATATCATGTTATACGGCATACATAATAACCTAACAACAGCTAAGTTACCTGTTCCTACTTTAAAGACGTCATAAATCATATCTGCAAATCTTTCTATGTAGTATTTTTTATAATCTAAATACTTATCATCTAAAACCTCTTTTCCTAAAAACATAAGCCGTAATAAATCTATATCATCTTGTTTATTCCACATTCTCTCGTCTCGCAATAACCCTAGTCCATATTTATTTGCATCATCAACTAATTCAACTTCTCCATCTTGAATTGAAATATGGCTACTAAACAGTTTAGTAAGGACCATCGCTTTAGAAGTATGGGCAGTTGAATAGACCTTAAGATCAGATATTTCTCGAGCAGCTTTGATTAATTTTTGAAATCCATGAAATTCAGGAGATTGGATATTACGCACCAATTCTTCTTTATATTGCTTATAAGAATTTGTATGAATAATATTCTCTTTTGTATGTAACGGTCCATATGTTTCAAACGACTCTAAATATATTTCCGAAAGATATAGGTACACTTTTGAAATATCAGATAATTCCACAGGTAACTTCCCTTTAAATATCAATCCTTTATTTGAACTAAGAGAGACATTGTCTGACTCTTGAAGTATCCCTTTTTCAAATACAACAAATCTAGATGGTTGTTCGACTATAATTTGGCTGTCATCATTACATATATATACTAATTCAAGGCTGTCATCAGCAATTTGATAATCACACTCTACTCCTACTAGTGTTGGAATCCCTTCACAACTAGCCTGAACAGGACAAAAAGTAGTACGTCCTTGTTGATTAGTAAAAAAACCTTTAGATGATGTTAAAATATGGAAGTCTTCAAGATTACCATTAGGACAAGAGTAGATTAAATCAATTGTAGTATTTCTTTGCTTTGCCTCTTTTAACAAATATTCTCCTAATTTCCGATCCAAAACCAATTGTCCTGTAACATCTCCTGGTAAAATACTACTCCCTGTTCCAATCAAATTTTTTTCATCTATATCACAAAAATTTGATGATAATATCTCAATTAATTGCTCCTCTGTAATATCAAACAGAAAATCCCTAGGAGACACAATGCCTTTTGAAATATTAGAGAGTATATCTAACATCTCATTTGATTTAGATAATTTAAGCATTGGCGTTCTCCTCTCGAACTTCCGTTTTATAAACAGGTGTTCCATACATAGGGTTTTTAGTCATTTCTCGAAATTTTGAAATAATTACTTTTGTAATCCTCCCTATTTCTCCACTAGCAATTAAAATATTATTAATGCGAGTAACCCCAACGATTTCAGCATGTGTTCCCGTTAAGAAAATTTCTTTTGCATTTATTAATTCATGTGGTGTAATATTTCTTTCTTCAATCTCTAAGCCCATTTCTTTTGCAATACTCATAACCACTTGACGTGTGATACCTTTTAAAATTCCATTAGAAGAGCATGGTGTTATCAACTTTTTATTACTAACCATAAAAATATTACAAATAGTGGATTCTGAAATAAAGCCTTGTGGGTCTAATAAGATAGCATCATCTGCATTGTATTCATTTGCTTCCATTCGTGCCATAATACTGTTCAAATAATTTAAGGATTTAATTTCGTGAGATGTCCCTTCCACAGAATCTCTTCGAGTTGACACAATTACTAGAGATAATCCTTTTTCTTTAACAGAGGTTCCATGAACATTTGGTAAATCTTCTGTAATGATAATAACATTTGGTTGTATACATGTTCTTGGGTCCGGTCCCATTGCACCAACGCCCCTAGTTATAACCAATCTAATATAGGCATTATGCAAGTTATTTTGACGTAATGTTTCTAAAATGAAATATTTTATCTGTTCAGAAGAATATGGAATATTAATACGAAGACTTCTTGCAGATTGTTCTAATCGCTCTAAATGTTCACTTAGTTGAAAGACATGACCAGAATAACAACGTAATCCTTCATAAATCCCATCACCATATAATAATCCATGGTCGTATACACTAATTTTTGCGTTTTCTTTTTTTACAAATTCACCATTCATAAAAATCATGGAACTCATTCCTATCACCCCTGCGCTCTGTTATTTACATAAGGTGTTATATCTTAGTTGTAAAACCCCTAAAAATCCACTATAATGGATTTGTTTTCATGATAAGAATATATCAGGAAAATGTCAAGAAATAATTCACTATAGTAAACACGAAATAGGAGGGATGTCATGGAATTTGGAAGAAATGTAAAAAAAGAAAGAAAGAAGAAAAACCTTACTTTGGACGATTTAGCAAAAAAATCTAATGTAAGTAAATCTATGCTTTCTATGATTGAGCGAAGCGAAAAAACACCGACTATTCAGGTGGCATCTCAAATAGCAGAAGGTCTAGAGCTCACTATCTCAAAATTATTAGGAGAACAAACAAAAAAGGAGATCCTTGTTATTCGCTCTGACCAGAGACTTATCTATAAGGAAGAAAAATCTGGATTTGAGAGACATCTTTTATCTCCATCCTTTCCCACCAAAGGGTTAGAATTTATTTTAAATGTGTTACCCCCATTACAAGAAACTGGTATTTTCTCCCCTCATAAGCAAGGAGTGGAAGAATATATTTATATAGCAAAAGGAAAATTAAAAGTTGAACTAGGTAATACTCCCGAAATTTACAACTTAGAGGAAGGGGACTCTATTTATTTCGAAGCAGATATAAAACACAGATTTATTAATGTTCTAAATGAGGAGTGTCATTATTATTTAATTATTAATTCCTATCCAGCTAATACTTTTATTTAATAGATGCTGTGATATATACATTAAATTAATTGAAAATCCTAGAACAAACGTAACAAGTGATGAACAAAAATATATATTTGCTTTTTATCCTAAATTTGAGGAAGAATGTGAATGTGGTGATAGGGGTCCCCATACATGCCCATCAACTTAAGAATTTTATAACACCCAAAAACAAAAAAATTGTACATTTTCACATGAAGATGTACAATTTTTTTTGTTTTGGAGGTATTTGTATTTCTTAACTTGATAGCGATGGGTCTGTACTCCAAATAAGGCTTGTTATTGTCTCGTATGACTTATCTCAAAAGTCCTATCGTTGTTAAATAACTCATTTTTAACATTGTAAGTAGCTTAGCGTTGTAAATCCGCATTTTCGAGACTGGACCCCATGTTCTAACGAAAAATTGATAAGAACTACATATACATCTTTGGCTAGAACACATACTATCTAAATGAATAAATTAATAGAAAGGAGGGAATACCATGGCTTGCATAAATAAAAACTGTTTTGATATCTGTATAGAAACAATTTTAAACCCTAATGGCGGGGCTGAAATCGTTGTAAAGTGTAATGATGAATGTTCCTCTAGTTTTAATGTAATACCTTTTATTGCGTGTTTTAACACGAATTTAAATGATGATTTCAGTTTTTCTACTAATCTATTTAGTCTCACAAAAAGATAAATAAATCCATTAATCCCCATATACGATTAAAATGGTTATTATGCCGTTCCTCTATTATTTTTGATTCATATTCTATCAATGAACGCTAAATAAAAGGAGGGAAATTTATGGCATGTACTACGAATGATGTTTGTTTTAATGTCTGTCTTGTAATTACAATTACCCCCGGAGGTGGAACAGCATCAGTTATAAATTGTGGTGAAGCCTGTGGGACAAGCCCAACAATTGTAGTTAATCCTAATGGATCAGTTGTTATTACACTACCATTATTGGCATGTTTCTCAATTACATTAAACGATGATTTAAGTGTTTCATCTTCATTAACAAGCCTTTCATTTGTAACTTATTAAAATAAATAAGATATTTATTTTAATTTGTTAACTGTAAAAAGACACTCAATATGAGTGTCTTTTTAACATCCAAATATCACAAAAAAGACAACTTAGCTGAATGATCTGTCTTTTCTTGTTTCATCCATTTTTCAACAATTTATTGGTTTCAAAAACTTAAATACTAATAGAGGTACCGCCAGCATTTCGGAAAAAAACCATGCTAAGAGCATGCAAGATTTTATACAGTTTTTCGGCTAATCCAGTAACAAACGGGAACCCTGAAACCCACACCAGGATAGGAATGTATAAAAAATGAATAGGATCATAAAAAAAAGAAAGGCGGATTCTTTATGAGAGTGAGGATTCCACCTTTTCCTTACTATTGATAATATTACGTTATGTTAACCTAATATGTATAGGATATACATATCAATTCTCATATATAATTTAAGATAAACAATGAAATAAGGAGCATATAATCAAATGCGCAGAAGAAGATCGTATGGAAGAACAAATAAGAAAGAAATTAGCTATGAAAAATTTCGTTGTATTCATTCCGAACAGGAACTACCAATGAGCTATGGAAGTGATGCTCCTATTTATTATTACAATGTTCCTAAAATGGAAAGACCAAAACGCTTTGAGATAAATTCTGATATCTGCATTATGGATGAAGAATATTACTTTGTTCGAGGTTGTATAGAAATTCCGATTATAGATAGTAACGAAATATTTATTTGGAATATATGGGTATCTTTAAGCGAAGAAAACTTCAACAAAACAATGGAATTATGGAAAGTGAAAGAAAGAGAAACAGAAGAACCTTACTTCGGATGGCTTTCTACATCAATCCCTGGTTATCCCGATACATTAAATTTGAAAACACATGTCCATACAAGATCCATTGGTATGAGCCCCTTTATCGAATTGGAACCGACTGATCATCCTTTAGCAGTTGAACAGAGAGAAGGAATTACTCTACAGAGAGTTGCAGAAATTAAAGAAATTGTTACCCGATATAATCAAGAAGAAGATTCTGAGTAAAACATATTATAGCTTTCGAGAACGAGAATTATGTGACATAAGGACCCTTCAGATCTTAAACTGGAGGGCTTTTAATAGTATCCTAAATACATTGAATCCCGATAATGTTACGTTATGTTAACCTCCATGAATATCCTATTCATCCAAATTTGCACAAAATTGTCTTTGCTGATGGTACAATTAGGATAACGGAGGAATATTATGAGATATCCTAATAATCTTTATGTAATACTGTTTCTTATAATTGGCACTGCAATATTCGTAATTATAAAAGCTAATTCACCAAAAATTAAGGCTAAAAATCTATCATTCATAATGGTCAGCTTAGGGATGAATCTACTCACAATTCCATTCGCACTTTTTATAGGTGCAATGACAACAGACTCTCCAGATAGTACTGAACTTGATTTTTGGGGAGTAATTCTCTTTATTCAGGGAATACCGCTCCTCATACTACTTCTAGCTTTGGTATTGTGGTTAATCCGCAAGGGCAAAGAAAAAATCAATACATAGAATTTTAAAACGACTTCCGCTAACGAACATTATGTAAATGAGCTGTCCATATGGGCAGCTTATTGTATTATTTTGCTAATGTAGCGGTACCCCATGCCCATCTAATCGTATTGTTTCCATAATAATTCGCCCCTATTTAATTTCAGTCAATATTTTATACTAATTTAAAGTTTTATAAACAAATTCTATTTCAGATTCACATGAAAACAATCCGAACTAGCATTCAACCTGTCATTCTCATCAAAAAAAGCTGTTTTTACTTAAAAAGTTATATAATAAAAAAACCGTAGAAATTGATAAGACCTACGGTTTTTTCATAATTCTCCCTTTTATTAAGCGTAAATCACATAAATTTAGGAGTTATAGTTCCATAAATTCATCAATTTCAGCTTTACGCTTTAAAAATATTTCCATATCTTTTTTCTCTCTTTCTATTAAACCCAAAACATGTGTATCTTCTAAGGCTAATTCTTTATAGCCCCATATATAATCTATTGTTGTCTCTTTTATGTGCCTATGGTCTGCAAAATACCATTCTAAAGGCTGTAAAGGATCTGATACTGTAAATAATTCCGCTGGATACCATGATGGCATATTCGCATTTTCTCCTAAAAGTTGATAATCTAATTCTCCATTTGATAAACTTATACCGTAAACCACATATTCTTTTCTTATTTCTAGATTTAAAATCATGTCACGTGTATAACCTTGCTTTAATAATTTATCTGAAAATTGATTACATGTGTTATTTATACATATTACCTTCATTTTTTATCCCCTTACTTCTTTTTTAATTTTTAAATTTAAAATCATCAACTTCTCCTGTTTTTGTGTTTTTAAGATAGTGTATTTCTACTCTATTCCCATTTTGAGTCATTTTAACCCAGCCTTCTTCATGAGGTCAACGAGGATCTGTAATTACAAGTTTTGGAATCGGCATTCTTTGAGGAGCAGACTTGAATTCTTTCATTGCTAGTTGTTCCTCTAAAAAGTTGGCAGTTGTTCGGCCTGTAGAACCTCTCCCTAATACTTTTACTTCATATTTTGTAGTTTTTGCTGCCTTCTCCAGGTTTTTCGCTTTCTTCTCGGGGTCCCGCCACATAACCATCAAGCTAATATTTTGAAAAAACTCCTATAACGAAAAATTTACGTTTTCACAATTATTTATGGGAGTTCAGCTCATTTTTTTCGTTTTGTGGAACAATTAATTTCTTAAGTTGATGGGCATTGATGCTACCCCTTATTAGACATTTCTATGAGTTTTAATCAGATTTTTTTATAAAAAAGTTTGAACCAAATCGAAAGAAAATCAGGATAGCTGCCCGGTAACCCTTCGATCTTTTTTATAAGGGAAACAGGAGAAAAGCGAGGAATGGAATAGGATAATCCATTCCTCTGAGTAAATGATTTTGGACTAATTTTTTCTATATGAACAATATGTGAAAGCGCTCACAAAAATATTATATTATGTTAGAATAATAAGGAAATAAATCCAGAAATGTTAGAGGAGGAAGGCAAAATGAAGTTACATAGTATCAAAAAAGCATGTGTAGCAGCAGCCGTTACTACCTTAATAGTTGGAGGATTCGCCCTTCCTGCAAGTGCTTGCACATCGGTTTTTGCAGGAAAAAAAGCAACCGCAGATGATTCGGTCATGATTGCACGAAATGAGGATGTATCTAGTGCATGGTCGAAACATGTCAAGGTATTCCCTCGTAAAACACATAAATCAGGGGAAAAACTAAAATTTGAAACTGGACTAACAGTAGATCAACCCAAGGTATCCTATAAATATATTGCAATACCAGACTGGGATCCTTCAAAAGGGCCTTTTGAAGAAGCAGGGATAAATGAATACGGAGTAGCTATTTCTGCTACAAATAGTGCTTATGCAAATAAAAAAGCAGAAGCATCTGATCCATTTGTGAAAAAAGGTGTTAGCGAATCAGTTATTCCAACCTTAATTTTACCACGTGTTAAAACAGCCCGTGAAGGTGCTGAATTACTAGGACAGTACATTGAAAAGTATGGTTCTGCTGAAGCAAATGGTGTTGCGATTGCAGATAAGAATGAAATTTGGTACTTTGAGGTTGGAACAGGACATCAATGGGTAGCAGAAAGAGTACCTGATAACGCTTATTTAATTGTTGCGAATGGATTAAGAATCGATAATGTGAATCTTTCCGATACGAAAAACTTCATGGGCTCTAAAACATTAATTTCTCATGCAGTTGAAAAAGGCTTAATACCAAACGATAACAAAGATAATAATCAAAAATTTGATTTCGCTGGAACTTATGGTGATGTTGGTCAAAAATACAATACACGTAGAGAATGGTGGGGACAAAAGACATTTACTCCATCTATAAACCAAGATGCTGAATTAACACGTTATCCATTATTTATGATTCCGGATCAGAAAATTACGCCAAAACAAGTGATGAAATTCTTGGGCTCTCACTATGAAGGTACTCCATATGACCCTTCTACAAGTACAGGTAAAGATGAGCGTGCTGTTGGTGTAGATCGTACAGTTGAATCCCATGTTATTCAACTAAGATCTAATATGCCTGCTGATATTGCCAATGTTATGTGGCTTAGCCTAGCAAGCCCGAAATATAGTGTTTATTTACCATTCTATCAAGGAACATACGACACACCAACTGCTTTTAAACTTGGTAATGACAAATATGATGATCAATCAGCTTACTGGGCTTTCCGTGCACCAGCTGCTTTAGCTGCAACAAACCCAGACACACTTGGAGTAGGATTGAAAAACTATTGGGGTAAATACGAGGATCAGTTATTTGCAAAACAAAGTTCGGTTGAAAAAAAGGCTACTGAACTTTATAAGGAAGACAAACAAAAAGCAATTAAGTATTTAAATAAATATAGTAATGACACGGCTACAGATGCATTTACAAAAGCAAAGCAATTAAGAAATGAATTAATTACGGATATTGCAAAAAAATCAAAAGATGTCTTCAACCCGGATCTATAAGAAATGAAGAAAATTTTGGGGCAGTCTCACAGCTTTTAAGCTGCGGGGCTGCCCCCTTTTTACGACACTTTCCCCAAAAGTATAAATTGATTCTTTAAAGGATATATTGAGCATTTCATATATGTTTCCATCATGGAATTTACAATATAAATATCCTTTCTTCTTGAGTTACCTCATAAAATTCATAGAAAAGAGGCCTTCCTATCGTGCCATCCCATATAATATACATCAATAGCTAAACCCGCTGGACCCACATACCGTATGATGGAAAAATTTCTTCCAACTTCGCAAACGTTTCATCGCACCATATTTTGGAGTTGAAATCACCAATAATGATACGCTGATTTCCATCGTCAAGGGTTTGCGTCCACATCCCATAGTCTGGGAAAATAGCTTTAATTGTGTGATATACATCTTCTGTCCATCCAATCGAATTGAAGTCTCCTACAAAAATACGATACAGTTCCTGAGCATTTATGAACCATTTGAGCGGTTTATCTCCATTTAAAGCATTTAAATCTACTTTTCCAATTCCATCAAGCCATCCCCCTGTTTCACCATCTGCATATTGCCACAAATCGCATGCATATTTAGGTTTTCTTCCTCCGTATCGTGGAATCCATAAGAAATCAGCTTGTACATTTTGCAACCCATAAGATCCATACATATGATGCGATACATATAAACCAACTTTCCAACCAGCATTCTGGCAAGTCGTAATAAATGCTTGTGTTGCTTCTGCTAGATTCGTAGCTCCGCAGCTTGCTAGCGTGTCATCTTCCACATCTAACACAAGAAACTTTGCATTTGGATTGACACGTACTAGAAAATCTTCGGCCTCTACAATGGCATCTGCTATGCTTACATAACAGCCGTAAGCATAAGCGGCATGAGGAATTCCATATGCTTCTAAATTTTGAACATGTTCATTGTACAGTGGATCTACCTTCCTTGAGCCATATTGAACACGGCAAATTGCTAGATTCAGTTGCGGCGTCGCTACATCCCAATCGATATTATCATTGTATTTTGATAGATCTACGATATGTTTTGACATGATTCAATGTCCCCCTTTCTCGTTTTCGTAATATAAATAATCGTTCTACTAGTATATTTGGCAATGAATTTCTTAAAATAATTCAAATGTGAGGGACTTATAAACAGTATGCGCTGAACAATATATGTATAAAAAACGTATATAATTAAAGGAGGGTGATTTAATGAAAGTGATTACTCATTTATTACTACTATTTAGTCTAGTGATAACCGTAGTAGCTTGTAAAAATGAAAATCTTTCAAATTCCATATTATCTGTTGGAAAACCTACAGAAAACAATGATATACATTTTACAAACACAGATGAGAATAAAAAGATTCGTATCATTAATGAGATTTTTAACAACAAGAAATGGGATGTTAATAAGGAATTTGATGTGAGAGGAAAAATACCAGATTTAGTTCTCGAAATTAACAATCCTAACAAAGGATTACCTTCATTAAGCGTTATGATATTTTTTAATGAAAATGGAGCCGATGTTATAAATTTTAAAGCTGAATATACAGTTCTAAATAATGTAGAAGCTAAAAAAGTTAGAGAAGCAGCCGGAATATAAAAATTAATCATAAAAAAACCACACTGTTTCTACACATGTAGAAACAGTGTGGTTTTCACTTTATGCTAACGCAGATGCCTGATCTTGTTGATCAACTGGTACAACTGCATCTGTTAATGCTGCGTCTAATTCAGCTGTATATTTCAGCTTCTCTTCTCCACTCCAGTTTAAAGCTTCTGCCATGTAGTTGATAACAGCATCTTTCCATTGATATACCCAGTGGATGTTGAAGAATACTGCTCCCATACGGCGTACGAAGAAATCAACCGGCTTTGTTGCCATTTCAAACTCCATCGCGTATACGAGTGGAAGAAGTACGTCAAGCGGCATGTTATGGCGCTCTGCATCTCCTTTATATTCTTTCGCTAATTCGAAGAGTACGTCAACGTTTGAACCGTAGAATTTTGCGAATTGCTCTGCTTGTTCTACTGTTAAACCGTATTTTTTTCCTTCTTCTGCTTTTTTCGCGATAAATGCTGGGAAGTTTTTCGAACCACCAACATGACCGCCAGAGATTGGCATATGTTTCGTTGCACTTGCTGGGTATGAGCCTTGCCCTTCTTTTTGCATGAGCGATGTGACGTAGTCTAAGACCATCTCTGCCATTTTGCGATATCCTGTTAATTTTCCGCCGGCAATTGTGATTAAGCCAGATTCAGAAGTCCAAATTTCATCTTTACGAGAAATTTCAGATGCGCTCTTTCCTTCTTCATAAATTAATGGACGAACGCCAGCCCAGCTTGATTCAATATCCTTCTCTGTAATCTTTACAGTCGGGAACATGTAGTTAATCGCGTTAATAATGTATGTGCGATCTTCTGTTGTCATTTTTGGTACTGCTGCATCTTTATCATAGAATGTATCTGTTGTACCTACGTATGTTTTACCTCCGCGCGGAATCGCAAATACCATGCGTCCGTCTGGCGTATCAAAGTAAATTGCTTGCCCTAACGGGAAACGTTTTTGATCGATAACAAGGTGCACACCTTTTGATAACTGCAGGACTTTCCCTTTTTTCGAGTTATCTTTTTCACGAAGTGTATCTACCCAAGGACCTGATGCATTGACGATCTTTTTACCATACACTTCATATACGTTTCCGTCTAATAAGTCGACTACACGTACGCCGCATACTTTTCCATCTTTATATAAGAAATCGTCTACTTTCGCATAGTTGACTGCTTTTGCACCATGTTTGATTGCTTCTTTCATAACTTCGATTGTTAAACGCGCATCATCTGTACGATATTCTACGTAGTAACCGCCACCTTTTAATCCTTCTTGTTTCACAAGCGGTTCTCTCTTCATCGTTTCTTCGCGGCTAAACATTTTTCTACGCTCACTTTTCTTAACGCCTGCTAAAAAGTCGTATACACGAAGACCGATTGATGTACTAAACGCACCGAACGTACCGCCTGTATGGAACGGCAGCAGCATCCACTCCGGTGTTGTTACGTGCGGACCGTTTTCATATACAATGGCACGCTCCTTCCCAACTTCAGCTACCATCTTCACTTCAAACTGTTTTAAATAACGTAAACCGCCGTGAACAAGCTTTGTAGAACGACTTGATGTACCCGCTGCGAAGTCTTGCATTTCAAACACAACCGTTGATAGTCCGCGTTTTGCTCCATCTAGTGCAATACCAGCTCCTGTGATTCCTCCGCCGATGACAATTACATCTACTTCTTGTTTATTTACTTCATTTAAAACATTTTGACGTTGTTTACTTGAAAATTTCATGGTAATTCCTCCCTTTTATTACGAAAAAAAGAGACCACGAACATCACCATAGAATTGCTTCTATAGCGTGCCCTGGTCTCTCCAAATCTCCTACCGAATTATTAACTTATCATCATTATAACACTGTTTATGATTATTTAAAAGCCTTTGTTGCTTCAATTGCCTTTTTCCAGCCAGCATATAGCTCTTCACTTGTACCCGCTTCCATTGCTGGTGCAAAGCTCTTATCCATATTCCACTGCGCTGCGATTTCTTCTTGATCTTTCCAATAACCAACCGCAAGACCAGCTAAATATGCTGCTCCTAAAGCTGTTGTTTCGTTCACTTCTGGACGCTCTACTGGCACGCCTAAAATGTCGCCTTGGAACTGCATTAAGAAGTTATTTTTCACTGCGCCGCCATCTACGCGTAATGTTTTTAACTCAATGCCAGAATCTGCTTCCATTGCACATAATACATCTTTTGTTTGATATGCTAACGATTCAAGCGTTGCACGGACAAAATGCTCTTTCGTCGTACCGCGCGTTAACCCGAATACCGCACCGCGTACTTCACTATCCCAGTACGGAGTTCCAAGTCCAACAAATGCCGGTACAACATATACGCCGTCAGTTGACTCAACGCGCGCTGCATACGCTTCACTATCACTTGCATCTTGGAACATACGCAGTCCATCACGCAGCCACTGAATTGCAGATCCTGCTACGAAAATACTACCTTCTAATGCGTATTCTACTTTTCCATTTAAACCCCATGCGATTGTTGTTAATAGACCATGCTCAGATGCTACTGCTTTTTCACCTGTGTTCATTAACATAAAGCAGCCTGTTCCGTATGTATTTTTCGCCATACCTTCACCGAAGCAAGCTTGGCCGAATAATGCTGCTTGTTGGTCACCTGCAACCCCTGCAATCGGTATATTTTGACCGAAGAAATGATAATCAACTGTATGACCATATACTTCAGAAGACGGACGCACTTCTGGAAGCATGCTTGCTGGTACTGTTAACATATCAAGAAGTTCTTCGTCCCATTTTAACTCATGAATGTTATACATTAATGTACGAGATGCATTCGAATAATCTGTTACGTGAACGTTGCCGCCAGATAATTTCCATACAAGCCACGTATCAATTGTTCCAAATAATAACTCGCCGCGCTCTGCTTTCTCTCTTGCACCTTCTACGTTATCTAAAATCCATTTTACTTTCGTTCCAGAGAAGTATGCGTCAATTAAAAGACCTGTTTTTTCGCGAACCATATCGCCATAGCCTTTTCCTTTTAACTCGTCACAAATTTCCGCTGTTTGACGAGATTGCCATACAATTGCATTGTATACAGGTTTGCCTGTTTCTTTTTCCCATACAACTGTTGTTTCACGTTGGTTTGTAATCCCGATACTCGCGATTTGCTCCGGTTTTACCTCTGCTTCACTTAAACAAGTTGCAATAACTGCTAAAATAGATCCCCAAATTTCTTGTGGGTTATGCTCAACCCAACCTGGCTTTGGAAAATGCTGTGTAAATTCTTTTTGCGCAACATGTACAATTTTACCTTCTTTATTAAAAAGAATCGCACGTGAACTTGTTGTTCCTTGGTCTAATGAAAGAATAAATTTTTCCATGTTTATTTCCCCCTTATGCTACTTTTCTACTATTTGTATTTTTCCCGCTCTGTTTGCTTGTCATATAAGAGATTGCTAGAACAATCACTGTTGCAATAGATACATAGATAAGTGCTGAATTTTGCTTTCCTTCAAATACAACTTGATGGAATAATCCCGCTAATGATCCACCTAAAATCGGTCCTACTACTGGAATCCATGCATATTTCCAGTTCGATCCGCCTTTTCCTGGAATCGGAAGAAGGAAGTGTGCAATACGAGGTCCTAAGTCACGTGCTGGATTGATTGCGTAACCAGTTGTCCCTCCTAATGATAAACCAATACTTACAATTAAGAAACCTACAATGAACGGATTTAAACCGTCTGCAAACTTATTTGCTCCAATTGCTAAAATACCAAATACTAGAATAAAAGTCCCAATCATTTCACTTAAAAGGTTTGCAAATGTGTTTGGAATTGCTGGTCCTGTTGCAAATACGCCTAATTTTGTTCCTGCATCTTCTGTTTCTTTCCAATGTGGTAAGTAATGTAAGTATACAATACATGCCCCAATCATTGCCCCAATCATTTGTGCTGCAATATACATAGGTACATCGCTCCAAGGAAATGCTCCTTTAAACGCAAGTCCAATTGTTACTGCTGGATTCAAATGCGCTCCGCTAATCGACCCAACTGCATAAGCAGCTACAGAAACCGCTAAGCCCCATCCCATTGTAATAACGATCCATCCTGAATTTTGTGCAAATGATTTCTTCAAACTAACACCAGCACAAACGCCGCCGCCAAGAATGATTAGTAATGCTGTCCCTATTAATTCCCCTAAAAATGGTGACATATAACCCCTCCATAATCAAATTAAAGCGCTTTCAGTGAAAGAGAAGAATTGAATTTTCAAAAGAAAAAATCCACAAATACACGTTTCTATAAAATTATAGAAACAATGAAATGTGGATCTCTTCTTTTCTCCGTCACGTTTATTAACTTGTCTATAATGTTAAACTCATTTGAAAGCGGTGTCAATTAATTTTTTCATATTTTTGTCACTTTTTATGAAAATGTTTCCACAACTCTTTCTTCGACGTTGTAATCGCTGTCGCACCAGCTCCTAGAGCCCTTTCCACATCATCCACACTGCGAATAAATCCGCCTGCTAAAATAGGTAATCCCGTCCGCTCTTTCACTTCCGCAATTACGTCCACTAAAGCCCCTGGCAGCACTTCAATATAATCTGGCTTTGTCTTTTCTAAAAGAGCACAACTCTTTTCCATTGCACTTGAATCAATCAAGAAAACGCGTTGAATCGCAACGACACCTTTTTGCTTCGCTTTCATAATCACACTAGACCTCGTAGATAACACCCCGTACGGGCGAAACTCTTGACATATATATTCCGTTGCATACGCATCACTTTGCAAGCCGTGAATTAAATCCACATGTAAAAAGATTTTTTTACAATACTGCTTTGCAAGAGTAATGACACTTTTTAACTGAGCAACATGAATATCAAGAATAACGATATATTCATAGGAACTATGCAATAGCTTCTCTAAATCTTTAATTTGCCGAACCGCTGGTAATATTTTCTGTTCATGAAATTCCATTCGAAAGTCCCCTTTTTTGTATCTTCCTATTTCTTATAGTACACAAATTAAGGAAAAAGAAAAGATGGGACCTTTTCTTTTTAGCTGTGCTCGCTGGTTTTAGCGTCGAATACCTCCGAAGAATCTTTATATCATGTCTGCTGATATCGGCAAACACAAAAAAACGGGACTGATCGTCAGTCCCGTACATTGATTTACATATTAGCGCCTTGCGTTGAAACTTGCCACTCTACGCCGAATTTGTCTTTGACTTGGCCGTATGATGGACTCCAGAACGTTTCTTGAAGCGGCATTATAACTTGGCCACCATCTTGTAATTTTTCAAACACTTCTTGTGATTTTTCTGCATTTTGTATGTGAATAGCGATAGTCACTTGCGATCCAGTTTGCTCCGGCTGACCTGGGAATGTGTCAGAGATCATCAAATCCGTATTGCCAATTTTTAAATGCGCATGTAACACACGGTCTTTCGCCTCAGCAGGAACTGGGAATTCTGAATTTTCAGGCATATCTCCAAACGTTTGAAGGCTTACAACTTTTGCATCCAATGCATGTTCATAAAACTTAACAGCCTCTTGTCCATTACCATTTGTCACCAAATAGGGGTTAATACCTAAAATCATCACAAGCACCTCTTTCTAAAATGTTTAACATATGTAACCGCATAACAGAACATACGTTTCTGTTATTTTATCATATATTACATGTTTGTGGAACCATTTTACTTCGTTTATACAATGAAAAAAATCGACATCTTTTTATGTAACTCAGCTCGAATTTCGTGCTAAGCACATTCCCAGTCATCTTCCTTCATTCGTTCATTTTATAAGATGCTACCTAATGCTCAACACCAATCATACCTGCAATTGTATTTTTTCCGTGTCCATAATAATTACTATCACAGAATGATTTCAAAATCTTAAAACCCACTCTTTCCAGAGGTCAACAATACAGTTAAGTTTATTTCTCTTAGTGTATAAAATCAGTGATTGACAATAAGACCCTAACTATGATAAAAATATTAATCTGTTGATTAGCGTAAGGAAGTTAAAGTTTTTCTTCCGGAAAATGTATGAGAATATAATTTCTACGTTTTGTCCACATAACCCCATCTACCAAATACATACATGAAATCTGCTAGATTCATAGTTAAGAAGATAGAGAAATTCATACCATCAATTGTAAACAGCTTATAGAAGAAAAGAGGCTTATCCATCTATGATTCGTTACAACAATCAAGAAAGTTTAAAACAAATATTTACGTTAAAGGGAACGATTATAAAAGAAATCTTTAAACAAGTCATTCTTTATACATGTGTTTCCATTTGTATTGTTCTTATTAACTATTACTTTGGAATACATATAAATTCGACCCCGTGGGTTATTGTAGGGGGAGCTTTAGGCTTATTATTAGTATTTCGAACAAATACTGCATACGATCGATATTGGGAAGGCAGAAAATTATTTGGAGGAATCGGTAATTCAACCAGAAATTTATCAGTAAGCTTTTTATGTTACTGGGATTCTAAAGGAAATACTATGGATAAAGAGAAATTAAAATTTCTACATTTATTAATTGCTTTTCCAAAACTAGCTAAACAACATTTAAGAAACGAAAAAGAGCTATCTGAGGTAAAAGATTTATTAGAACTATGTTCGGATAAAGAAAAAGAAATGTTAGTGAAATCTAACTATTTACCCCTCACCATTATTTTTATGTTGAAAACCGTGATAACAAAGGGATTGAAATCTGGACAACTTCCTCCAAATACTTTAATGAATATGGAAGATGAATTAGATAATCTATTAAATTCTATAGGCGGCTGTGATCGCATTAAAGCAACCCCTATTCCCTTTGCATATTTTGCACATATTAAAAGTTTACTTATCATTTTTTGCGGGACTTTATCAATTGGGCTTGTCGATAGTATGGGATGGTTTACGATTATGGCAACTATGTTTATTAGTTTTGCATTTTTAGGAATTGAAGCAATAGGAGTTGAAATTGAAGATCCATTTGGTCAAGATTTCAATGATCTTCCATTAGAAGAAATTTGTATGGGAATAGAAAAACACTTACTAAACTTGTATTCCCAAAGTGAATTACTGGAATTACCAATTCCAAATCACAATACAAAAGCTATATAATTTTTAAATTATTACATATAATCAATCCTAATTTTACAAAAGAAGAATCTATCCTAGGTTCTTCTTTTTATTTTGTTTATAAAGGTGCACCTTTTGGAACGAGATGAATCATAAAGTATGTGTTACTAAATTACTGTAAAAGATATTTTGCTAGGCAGTTAATTCATAACGAAAAACTAAGTATAGATAATCCCGATTCATCTTTTCTATAAACGTTGGATCTTTGATTTAAACCAACGTGTAACCTTGATGTAATGGTATTTCACAGTCCTATATAAGATTTCCCACTAAAATAGCTCACCAGTCATTACAGTCATAAACTCCTTAAAAAATTGTTTGTAATTCATGTGTATTGCAATCCTATGTTTTGGACGATTACCGAATGTTTCGGGTTCAAAGGTGGATCTAAAATCTCCTACGCTTTGTCCTCGTAAAGTCTCAAGTATACTAACCATCACAGACGATTGATAGTACGTAAAAATATCATCGCGGTTAAGCGCAATCAAAGTCAGCACATCATGAACTGGGCTACCTTGTATTCCAGGAACTTTTTTTTGATAAAATTGATAATAGTAATAGTCTAAAAGTGGCTTTAAAAACTTAGTTTTTCCTTTAGAGTGAATATAATTGACCATTTCTGGTGTTACGATAGCTGTTTGTGTAACATTCAAGGGATAAATTGATAGATTTTTTGCGTATCTCATTACAATATTAGCTGCTTTAGGATCACCATAAAAATTAGCTTCTGCAATTGGAGTAACATTTCCTGGATATAGAAAAGCTCCTCCCATAATATAATAAGAATGGACATTTTTCATCACATCTCCATAAAGGAGAAATAAGCTTGCAAGAGACGTTAACCTTCCCGTATTCACGATAATCAGTTCATTTTTGTATTGTTCAATAAGTTTAAGAACTTCAAAGAAATTCTCAAACATTTTAAGTTCTAGTCCTGGGTGAATGGGCCCTATCCCAAACTTGCCGTGAACTTCTGGATAAAAAGTTTCAACCTCTGCAGCCATGGAATGTTCAGCCCCACCAAAAACTTTTATATTTTCTTTCCCTACACTTTTAAGTAAAAAACGAACATTTCTAATCACTTCTGTTTTAGGTACATTCCCATAATCCGCAACAATTCCTATCACATCAATTTTATCTGTTAAATGTGCATATATAAGAGCTATCGTATCATCAATTCCAAAATCACCAAAAAACAATACTTTTTTTCCCATACAGTATGTCTCCTTAGCTTTAGTATTGGCTTGTTAAAATAAATATAAATAGGGATGATTATAAGATAAGATTGCTCCTATACCTTTCGTAGCCATGTGGACAAATGAATTCATTTCGTTAACATACACTTTCGAGAAAAGAGAACAATTTCCTTTTGTATTCATAAGTTAAAAAAAGACGTATTCCATAAACAGGATACGCCTTCTTTATTTCATTGTTTATATAACATAAACAATTCCTTATTATTAATTAAATTTAGAAAGAGCAAATTTAGCTGTAAAATTCATTTTCTTCATAAATGAAGAATTCACTCCTGCTTGAAATTGTACAGAAATATTACCGTCTTTTTGTGATTTAAATATGCGTCCATAAGGTGAATTAGCATTGTATGTACCAATTACTTGATTGTCTGCATCAAAGACTGTATAAGAAATTGGGAATCCTGAATTCGTTACAAAAACTGTAAGTTCTTCTCCTTTTTTAAGATTAAAAGATTCTTTTTGAGACACTTCATATGAACTCAAAGAATAATACTTAGTAACCTCTTGAATTTCTAAATCCATAGTTGCTGCACTAGCCTTTGGTACTTCTAATCCTGGTAAATTCATGCCCGAAAGTACTGCAATTCCTAATGTTCCTGCTAAAATGGCTTTTTTCATAATTCTAACTCCTCCTCTAATATTCTTTCATAAAAAGGTTTCAACAAGTAAATTTAAAATTCACCCGTTGAAACTATTATAGTTACAACGAGAATGATTATCAATATAAAATAGTATGCAATTTTGCATATATGGGAAAGTTTACTTATTTGTATAGCAAAATCACTTGTTTGAAAAAAATAAAACGATACAAAACCCACGGAGAACAATCCGTGGGTTTTGTTTAAAGGAGCTTGGGGGGAGACTCAACTTGAGCAACCTTATTTTTCTAACACACCTGAGCAATTTGTTTTTCACTTAATAAAATGCTTGTACCAAATGTACTTGGGATCTCATAAGTTGCTTAAAATTCAAAAATAATTGAATATCAAATTCGACATTTTTGTTGTATTTAAAAAATAAAATATGCAGTTTAGAGGGTGTTTTGCATATATATTAGCGATAAACTTATCTTACTTTCAATATCTTTCAAAGCACTTTCAAATCTATTACAAAAAACATTCGTAAATGTTACAAAAGTCTTTCATGGACTTTAAAAGAGTTTAACTAATATGTCTATTTTTTTGTGATTAAACCGATGAATTACAAGCACTTACCCCACCTATAGTAAGTGCCGCTAGTAAACCTTGAAATGCAAATTACTCTCCTCCAACCCTTTTTCTATTTATTATAACAACAGTTAATATTGAGTTATATTTCTACTTTTTACCTTTCATATAATTGACAAATTCCATAATTTTTTCTTTCTTAGTAATAACCAGCCGTTCGGTTAGATTGCGCTCAATCTAACCTCTTCCTTCTTGAAATATGGCAGCCTGTAGCTTACACATGAAAGTGTTCTAAAGGATGAAATGCCTGAAATATAAATAGAATGAAAAGGAGATGAGTATATGAAACTAAATCACTTGAATTTATGCGTGAATGACTTATCGGAAGCAAGAAACTTTTTTGAAACATTTTTTGATTTTCAATTTTTAGAAGCGAAAGGAAAAGCTCTTGTAGTGCTGAGGGATAATGATGGATTTATTCTTGTATTAAGCGATCCAAAAGCGTTTAAAGATGGAAAAGATGCGACATATCCAGAAGCTTTTCATATTGGTTTCTTAGTAGAAGAGCCAAGTGAAGTTGATCAAGTATATAACCGCTTAATAGATGGAGGGATTGAAATAGATAAAGAGCCTTATAAGATGAGAGGGAATAGTTATGGCTTCTACTTTACAATGTTTAATGGATTGATGATTGAGGTTTCTTGTCTTGACTATAAAGATGGGAAAAGAATCTCAAGACTTAATAACACAAAATAACTTATAAACCATCACAATAGAAAAAGGATGGTAACCAATCGGCTACACATCCTCTTTCATAGTTATTAAAGTAAAACAGAATCCTTATCACTTTCTTGATTACGTCGCTCGCGTTCTTCTGCAAGACGTTTCATATAGACTTCGCCTTCTTTTTCAATAAACTCATTATCCATTTCTTGCTCTTTTTTAGACGTGTATAAGACCATATAACCGCTCACAACAATTCCAATAATAATAAGATAAACCCACCACGGTAAAGTTTGCATTCGAGTTCCTTCCTTTCATCAGACAAGCTTTGTTAGTTTCACTGTATGAAAGAAAGAGAGATTTTATGACTACTATATTTTTTCTATCAGCGAAGTCTTACTGCTCATTAAGGCGGGATAAAACTAGTTGTAAGTACGAAAACAAAAGAAATAAGAGTAGTTAAAATACCTACTCTTATTCCTAAGTTGCACGTAAATTACTGTAAACGAATATACTAAAGTTTACTTTCTGAAAAGAGCTTCACCTTAGCGATGAATCCAAACTGCTCCTGCAGTCTTATCATCAGCTTGACCTACTACTTCAAACTTCAATCCAAGCTTTGGAACTTTTCGTCCTGCATCTGGAATTAACGTGTTCATGTATGCTTTAGAGTCATCAAATTTCGCCACACCTGGTAATCCTTTATAATCAAATACTCCGCGTGATGGTGAATTTACTTTCCACGCTGGTGTTTGATCAAATGAGAACGCAGCATCTGCAATTTGATAACGCGTGCTACTTTTTACAGACGGTTGACCATTTAATGTTCCTACAATCGCTTCTGGATGAGAATCTACTACTCCAAGGAATCCTTCGCCTGGATGTACGCCAACCCAGTTATCTGTAAAGCTTTGGTCTGCATACCATACAACAAGTCCTGTATTGTAAACTGGACCGCGTCCATATTGCAGTGCTTCGTCAGAACCAGAATAGTTTCTCCACTCTAAATAGTAGTTATTTTTCTTATATTCAATTCCATTAGAAACAGTAAAGCCTTTTAAAGTAAAGCTTGGTTGCCCTTCTGCATCATCAGATAGCACAACTTTACCATCTACTGTTAAAGCCGCATTATCAAGCGCAAATCCTCTGTAAGATACCGCAATATCTGTTAAATAGTCGAATTGTAGTTTTACTTTCTTACCTTTGAATTGACTTAAATCATAAGATTTATCAATCCACTTATCATTTGTTGTATCGACACCATTCTTGATATCTTTGTCACCCATTCTATCAAGCTTTGTTTTCGTTCCATCTTCTGCAATCGCATATACATCAACGAAATCATACTTTGCTT
Organism: Bacillus sp. S10(2024); assembly: GCF_050473865.1. Taxonomy (NCBI): domain Bacteria; kingdom Bacillati; phylum Bacillota; class Bacilli; order Caryophanales; family Bacillaceae; genus Bacillus; species Bacillus sp. S10(2024). The sequence continues at coordinate 2,501,165 of NZ_JBFLUR010000002.1, forward strand.
CTAATTCATAGAATGCTTTGTAATCAAATTTTGCAGTCGTTGCATTTGTTAAATCAAATAACGGCGTTTCTAATGTTGTGTGGATGTCATTTCCTTTTGTACTATAGTAAAACTTCTGTCCAAAACCAGGTTCAATGTTTTTCACTTCTTTATCAGGTAAATTTACACGAACAATTCCTGGACGTTTTGATTTCGTAACACTTTGATCTAAATACGTCGCAGCGCCGACACCACGAAGTTTATCGTAGTCTACTTCAACAATATTTGCCCAGTTACCCTTCATATTTTTTTGGAAGAACTCTTTATTTTGCGGAGAGAAACTTGTCGGTTCTGTTCCAGCAACTCTTCCAGCCCAGCTTCCGCCGCTCATAATAGACCAAGCTTCAATTGGCTCACCTTGTCCTGAATACTTTGTATCGTACTCATCTGGTAAACCTAAATCATGACCGAATTCATGAGCAAATACACCAACTGCACCGTCTTCAGGTTCGATTGTGTAATCGTATGCAGCCATCTTTCCATCCCATCTTTGTACAGATGATTTCGTGCCATCAATTGCATAAGGTTTTGCACCAAGTTTTGAACGGTGAGACCAAATTGCATTATCTTTCAACTTTCCACCGCCAGCTTCTTGACCAACACCAGCGTGAACAACCATTAAATGATCAATAATTCCATCTGGCTCATTTTTATTGCCGTCATTGTTGTAATCGTATTGATCAAATTGATCATAATCAGCTAAATTAATTCCTTTTTCCACTGCTGCTTTTAATGCATCTTTTACTAAATCACGTGGTCCTAGAGGTCCTTTATTATCATGACCGCTACCAGCATCAGCGCCGTAATCAGCTGCTTTACCTGGAACAGTCAACCATTCTGTTACAGTTCCATCAACCGTATAGCTGCCGCCTGATTGCTCTTCATAATATTGCTTAAATGTTTTAATGTTCGTGCCATTGAATAATGTAAACGGCTCATCACCAAATAACATATTTTGATAATGATCACGATTAAAATCATTTGAATACATATATCCTTGCTCTTGATCGATATTGTTATGTTTAAAATCACTATATTCTACAAGAAGCACAAGAACTTTATCTTTGCGCACAGAACCGTTATAAGGTGCTTGCTTTGCTGAAGAAGTTGGCACTTTCCCATTTAGCTTTCCAGAATTTAATCCAGGTACTTGTCCATTTCCTACACCATTCTCTTTTTGATTCTGCTGCTCTTTCTCTTTCATCTTTTCATCTTTTACTTTTTTCATAAAGTCAGTAGCTTCTTGCGTAAGGCTGTCTTCTGGCGTTGTTTCCTTTCCAGGATTTTCGCCTTTCTTCTTCTCTATATATTTCTCTACAGCCTTTGCCGTTTCTGCTTGTGATGCAGAAGGATCAATAACCCCACGCTCCTTCAACGCATTTGCCAAGCGATCCTCCGGTATTAAATGCTCATCTATGAAACTAGATGACGCTGATGGTGATTCTGCATAAGCAGCATGACCACCGAAAGCAAACATAGAACTTAGCATAGCCCCAGTTGCCAACACTGAAAAAGTTTTTAATTTTCTGTTCTTTTTCAACGTAGTCCCTCCCCTATTATGTATAAGTTATCGACTCTTCCCTTTTTGTCGATATTTATATATTATTATCGATTGGTGTAATTTTCAATATTTTTGTAATATATCGAAAATTGATTGCGATTTATTTTACTACAATAATTTTTTCTAGAGTAGAATCTTCTTAGTTACGCTGATGCTCCCACCAATATATTAGCGCTTCAGCACAATTCAAAGTCCTTTCGGCAATATCCAACAAAGGAATCGTTCATCCACTAGTACTAAATTATATCGAAAAATAAAAAAAGCCGACCAAAAAGTTCACTTTTTGGTCGGCCCTCTCTTTTAATTATGAAACGTCGGTTTATAAAACGAACGATTATCAAGCGCAAAGACACGCTCAGTATATTCACCTGGTTTTGTGCGACTTAGTGCACGGTCCATCATGTTCATCTTCGCATCTAAGTTATCGATGTAATGCAGAATTTCAGCTTCTCTTACAAGCGGCGGCTTCGGACTTCCCCACTCTGCTTTGCCGTGATGTGATAAGACGATGTGCTGAAGAATTAATATTTCTTCTGCTTCAATTTGCAGTTCGTCTGCTGCTTTTCCAATTTCGTTTACCATGATAGAAATGTGACCTAGTAAGTTTCCTTCTAACGTGTATGTTGTGGAAATTGGACCTGATAATTCAATGACTTTACCGAGGTCGTGTAAAATCACGCCTGCATACAATAAGTCTTTATCAAGAGACGGATATAGCGCTGCAATTGCTTTCGCTAAGTCAAGCATCGATACAACGTGATATGCCAGCCCTGAGACAAACTCATGGTGATTTTTCGTTGCGGCTGGGTAATCTAAAAATTCCCCTTGATACTTATTCAACAAGTGTCTTGTGAGACGTTGAATATTTGGGTTACGCATTTCAAATATGTATTGTGTAATTTTCTCAACCATATCTTCTTTTTTTAGTGGTGCTTTTTCCACAAAATCAGAGATATCGTTTACTTCACCTGGATTTGCTACGCGAATTTGCTTGACGCGAAGTTGAATACGACCTTTATAGTTTTGAATATCTCCTGCTACTTTCACAATTGTTTCTGCTACATATTGCTGCTCTACTTCAGGTGATACATCCCATAACTTCGCTTCAATATCTCCGCTTTGGTCTTGCAAAATGACTGTTAAGAATGGTTTCCCGTTACTCGCGATTCCTTTCGTTGCCGATTTTATCATTAAAAATAAATCGACTTGCTCACCAACTTCATACTGTGCAATTTTCTTTTTCATATATCTTCCTCCACCGTCATCGATATAGTTAGTATAGCATATTATCGTACTTTTCCCTTACTACGTTAATCGTTGAATTTCATCTTCTGCAAAGAAAGATAAAAGATGCTTGTGACAAGTAAAGAAAATCACTTGGCGTTCTTTTGCTAATTCCTTCATAAGATGCACGGTTCTCTCCGTTCGCAGCACGTCAAAATGTACGAAACTATCATCAATAATAAACGGATACTGCCCTTCAAAAGTATGTGCGAGCGCAAACCGCAATGATAAATAGAGCTGTTCCGCTGTCGCTTGGCTTAATTCATGACTATAAAAACGCAGTCCATCTTTTCGTTCTACAATAAACGGTTCTTCTGCATCTGGTGAAAAGACTTTCACATAATTTCCGCCTGTTAAATATACAAAATACGCTTCTGCTTTTTGCAAAATACGCGGCAGCTGCACTTCATGATAATACTTCTTTGTTTTGCTTAATACTGCCTTTGCCGCCGCATATGCGGCCCACTTTTTCACCTGTTCACGCACTTGTGATTTTTTCAGTTCCCACTCATGAAGGACATCACCATACGTCCGGCCTTCTTCTAACTGCGCGATATCGTGGCGCAGAGCGGCAAGTGTATGCGTCAGTTCTTTTTCCTCGCGCATCAGCCCGTCTATTTTTCCCTGCTCTTTTTGCCGCTCCTCTTCATATCCTTCTAGACGATACCCACTCTCTAGCGCTGATGTCATTAGTCGCCCTTCCAATACGTCCATTTGCGGAATTAACCGATTAAGCTGTTGCTGTTTCTCTTCAATTTGCTCCGCTTGCTTTGCCGCCGTTAAAAAGGCCTCTTCATCAGTTGCCGCAGCAATGTCCCAAAGCTGCTGACGCTCTTCTAATAGATGAAGAATCTGCTGCTGCGCTGACGTATACTCTTCTTCCCATGCCATAGTCTTTTCTACCAGCTGCTTTTTCTGCAATTGCTTTTCCTTTTCTTTCTGCACATCTTTACTTAAACCATACAAAAATAACGACGGTGTATCGACACTTCTTTCTGTAACAACCGTTAGCTTCATTAGTTTATGTTCAAATTGAGAAATCATGTCTCCCTGTATTTCTTTTCTCTCTTGCAGCTTTGCTAACTCGCGGTACAATTGCTGCATCTTTTCAATCCGTTCAAACGCCGGCAATATGTGAGCGTGCGTAAAATGATTTGGCAATGCATACGTCTCTTTATACAATTTTACCTGTTCGTTCACGCCAAACAAATCACGTTCCCACTCGTCATATTCAGAAAGAACACGTTCATACCCGCGCTCAATTTGCTTCAACTTAAATTCCTCACGCTCTAATAACTTCCGCACTTCAGCATCTTTCTCAAGACGATACTGAAGTTCAAGCGCTTCATTTCCTTCCTGTTCACCTGACCCTTTCATATACATCACATAAAAAACAACAAGGCCAATTAACAAAAAGACCCCTGCAAACAACAACTTACGATTATCCATAAGAACACCAGCAAATAGCAGCAAAACGTCCATAGTGAATAAAATCAGCGCCGTTTTATTCATCTGCGGTGCAGTTTGATTTCGCTTCTGACGAGACGCGGCACTTTGCACTTTTGGCAAATATGTCTCCCGCTCCCGGTCTGGCAATGTTTGCGACTGCAGCTTTTTCACCGCTTCCTCTTGTTCCTCTAACTGCTCCTGCACTGTTTTAAACCGTGCATCTAACTGCCCTTTACGCTTTTCTAACTCTTTTGCTTGCTGCGCCATTTGCGTAATCGTTTCCTTCATCGCTAAGCTCACATTGAAAGAAAGAACGTCCTCACGCGCAAATGCCGATCCGATTTGCTGCTGCAAATCTTGTATTTCTTCTTCGATATGTAAAATGCGCCCCGTCAAATCCCGCACTTCTTGCAATGCTGCTTCATAAGACATATGCTGCAGACGAAGCTCTTCTACGTACATATCTTGTTGAAGCAATTCTTCATTTACTTGCAATGCTTCTATTTCAGACTGTGCACCAGCTAATTTCTTTTTCAGTCCCTCTTCTTGGAGCTGAAGCGGTTCAAGCCGTACTTTTATCCCTTCATAACGCTGCAAACCATCAACTGGAAACGTATGCTCTGCATGTTGTTCTAAAAAACGTTCACACGTACGCTTTTCTAAAAAGAGCGGCTGCAACGCTTCTAGCACTTCATAATCTTGCTTTCGTTTCCCCGCTTCTTGCTGCTCGGTGCGAATAATAGAAAGGCGCTCTTCCATACTCTTTTTCTTACCGACAAGCTCTTCATACGCGGCAATTTTCCCTTGCCAATCTGCGAGCTGATCTTGCAGTTTTTTCAAATCCTGCAGCGCCACATTAATTTCCGGCTTGCGGCCATTTGGCTTAAAGCGCTGCTCCATTTCTTTCTCCAGCATTTTTTCTAGGCGCAATAACCCATCGCTGCCAACTGCACTCGCTGAAAATAAATAGTTGCCAATATCTCCCGCGCCGATATGGTGAATATTTTGCAAACCATGCATGTCAAAAGAAAACACCGAATCAAACAACTGCTCATTCATTCCGTTTAGTAGCTGCTTTAAAACTTCCTCACCGCCTGTTTTTCCATCCGCAAAATACACCGTCACTTCCCCGGTCGCCGTTTTCGGAAGACGTTCAATTTTTATTCGTCCGTACTCTTCGGTGTAAATCGTGATTGCACCGCCGTATTTCCCGCCTTCCTTCGGCTCATAACGACGCTGCCCTCTTGTTGGAAAACCAAATAAAATGCTCTTCATAAACGAACGAATCGTCGATTTCCCCGCCTCGTTTTCTCCGTACAATACGGTAAGCATAGAAAGGTTCAGCTGGGCATTTTCTAATTTTCCATATCCGTAAATATGAAGATTCTCAACTCTCATCCCTTACTCCTTTCTTGCTCTAGTAATTGCTCTAAAATAATATTCTCGGCGCCCTTTTGAATCTCTTTCTTTTCTTCCTCAGAAAATGAATGAAGTACCTTCCTCGCAACAGGTGAAGTCCAAATTGTCCGTAGCACCTCATCCATACTCGAGAACGATTCAAGCTCCTGCAGCACATTCCCGATAAAATGGTTCTCGTTCTTCAACTTCTCAATTTCCGCAAACGAAATCGTTTCATTTTTCCATTTCACAACATGTACAAAATTACCGCGCTCCTCACCAGATGAGACAATATGAAGAATTTCTTCTACACGCTTCTCATCACGCAAATAAGCAGCGAGCGGACCTTGTCCTGTAAACGTCATCGTCACAAGCAAACCTTCCTCTTCTCTTCGCACACCGTTCATACTCTCCGTACAGACGCTAATAAGAGCATCGACCGTTTCTAACTCATCAATCGGAATCAAAACCTCATCCCAAATCACATCATTCGTACTAAAAAATGTTAGTTTTGTCCCTTGCGAAGACAAAGAAACAACATACGCACCTTTCTCTCCCGTTTCCTTTCGGTGCCGCCCTTGAATATTGCCAGGATATACAATGCATGGTTCTTCTGCTAACACTTCACGTTTATGTATGTGACCAAGCGCCCAGTAATCAAATCCTTTCTCCTTCAACTCACGAATTTGAAACGGTGCATACCGATTATGCTCCGCATCTCCTTCCACACTTCCATGCAGCATACCGATATGAAACGGTGCTCCTGTCATCTTTTTATATTGCTCTGTCATATTATCCGTCACAGCTTGTTGCTGATAACTAAATCCATAAATAGAGGCGAGCAGCTCCCCGTTTTTATAAAATGATTTTTCTTCTATATAAGGCTCTGTAAAAATATGTACATTACTCGGAAACTCAATTGCCGTCCAGCTTCCGCCTAAATGATCATGATTGCCGTGAATCACATATACCCGAATATCATACTGCGCCAAACGCTTCATTTGCTCACGAACAAACACCTGCGCCCGTAAACTTCTCGTCTCTGCATCATACAAATCACCCGCCAGCAAAACAAAATCAACTTGCTCTTGAATCGCTTTATCCACAATGCGTAGAAACGAACGAAACGTACTTTCCTTCATTCTTTCCCATATAAAGATAGGCACATTCAGTTCCATCCCTTTAAACGGACTATCCAAATGCAAATCTGCCGCATGAATAAACTTTACTTTTTTCACAACGTAACGTCCTTTCTCCGTCATACTTTGCTCAATCAAACCCATACTGGCTTTGCTATCTCCCCCATATCTTTCTCGTTTCCCTTTGCATCTTGAAACGGAGGACTTACTGCCTAAATGTATTTTGATTTTTCAATATCTAAGTTACTGCTATGCAGAAAAAAAGAGCCTAGTCGCTTTCTCTCTTTGTTTTAACTTCGCATGTGACCAAAAAAAGGCCCTGACCGCTTCTATGCCTCTCGCCCACCTAAACAGAATGATTTTTGTTGTTTTTTCACTCATTCACAGTCCACTAGTAGGTAAAGTTTCACTTTATTTTAACATTTTTTTTCGAATTGGGGATGCGGCTAGACGCCCTCGTCCTTATTAAAACAACAAAAATAAGCCAGATGTAAAAAAAACATCCAGCTTATCTTTATTTACGTTGTCCTGCTTATACTTTAGTCTTTTTTTTCTTTTACGTTTGCTTCCACACCTTGTGTTTCCAACTTATTTAGTAATTCATGATATTTTTGCATTTCTTGCTCACTATCATCCCAGTTTTCTCCGTAAATATGATTAATTTTCCCCCCTTCTATTTCTAATATAAAGGTGCTATCATCACTTTTCACCGATAAATATGTATTTGTTCCTTCTTCATAAATTCTAGCAGGCTGTGAATTCTTTAATTTCTCTACACTTGGTTGCCCAGCCTTTTCCATGACAATTGGTACATACTGATCGGATACATTTGTACGAAGCAAATTCTCGTTAAAGTCACTTATTTTAAATAATTGGAATGTGTGTACAGCCATAGTCACATGGAAGTTCTTCGGTAGTCCTTTTTTAAGTATGTTATCTGCAGACTCAGTAATAACCTTCTTCTCTTCTTGTCTTATATTTGGCATCGAATTTTCATTTGATTTATGATAAACGTTATATAATTTTCCAGCACGATAAACGAGAGTAATAGACAACGTAATGACTATATAGATTTGCCATTTTTTATACCACGGAGATTCAGCTTTTGAATCCGATTGAATTTTTTTATGTTCTTTCGGTGATAACTGTGGTTGTGCAACTGCATCTACTTCTTCCGTCAGCTGTTTCTCAAACACAGCTTCAGTGCTCAAAAAACTTGCTAATTGTGGTTCAATTTCTTCTGGTGATAATTTCGTTGTTGAAACTACCGCAGGTTCTTGCTCGTTTAAACGATCCAGTTTAAGCGCCTCTTCTAAATACTTACTTGCATTATTCTTATCGTTAAATCCATAAAAATAAACATGACTTAAACAAAAGTATCCGGAAGAGTCTTTTGGGTCTTCCTTTATAAGCATTTCCGCTTCTTTCCTTGCCTGATCAGCATCGCCAACCTTCAGTAAATCTCGAATTCTTCTAAAATTATCTTCCATCATCTGGTCTATCCCTACCCTTACGTTCTACTTTGTTCTCTATCAAAAGAGATTACCTTTGCGATTTAATTATTATTCAACTTTCATAATTCCACATTTATCTAATTATGCAAAAATATTATAACAAATAAAACTTTTTTTGATTTGTCATATCTCGTCGAATAAAGAAAAAATGCTTTTCTGCCTTTTTTTCATAGTATGATTGAGGAATTACATAGTAATCTATATATAGTTCTTGAAAGATTTATCCCCCTATTACACTCCTAATCTCCCTCTGCTTTACATTTTTTGAATATCCCATTATAGCTTTTCTATTCTATTTTTTAGATACTTCCCCCTACTGTAATGATATAGTAAAATATAGAAAAATATAGAAAAAAAGAAAGGTGATCGGCATGGCAACGATTGGAATTGACTTGGGAACAACAAATAGTTTGGTAGCTTATTGGACAGATGATGGTGCAATCCTTATCCCTAATGTACTTAACGAATATCTTACGCCATCGGTCGTCAGCGTTGAAGAAAACGGTGAGATTTTAGTCGGACGTATTGCAAAAGAACGGCTGATTACCCATCCGCATTTTACAGTATCAACGTTTAAACGATTTATGGGAACAGAGAAAAAATATGAATTAGGTGTGTATACTTTTTCTTCTGAAGAACTTTCATCTTTTGTCATTAAGTCTTTAAAACAAGATGCAGAAGCATATTTAAATGAACCGGTTACCGGTGCTGTAATTAGCGTACCTGCTTATTTCAATGATGCTCAGCGCAAAGCCACGAAACGTGCTGCGGAAATTGCCGGATTAAAAGTTGAACGACTCATTAGCGAACCAACAGCTGCTGCGATCGCTTACGGACTATGCCAGGAGGCAACAGAAACAAAATTCCTTGTATTTGATTTAGGTGGTGGTACATTCGATGTTTCCATTTTGGAATTATTTGAAGGAGTAATGGATGTTAAATCCATCGCCGGCGATAATTACCTTGGAGGCGAAGACTTCACAAAAAGCTTAATGTCCTATTTCTTAGAGTCACACCAACTTGACTTTAATTCACTTGATTCGAAAACTCGATCGTTAATTTATACGCAAGCAGAACGATGTAAGCTCACACTATGTGATGAACATAGCGCAAGTATGAGAGTTACGATTCATAATGAGACATATGAAACTCATATTAACAGAAATGAATTTGAAAAAATAGTAACCCCGCTTCTTTTACGGCTTCGCTATCCTATTGAACGGGCACTTCGTGATGCGTCGTTAAATCCCAATGATTTAGATGCTGTAATTCTAATTGGCGGAGCGACAAGAATGCCGCTTATCAAATCCGTCATTGCTAAAATTTTTGGACGTATGCCTTATGCAAATATTAATCCTGATGAAACAGTTGCTTTAGGTGCTGCGATTCAAGTTGCTTTAAAAGAACGAAACAAAGCGCTAGAAGAAGTTATCTTAACGGACGTTTGTCCATATACGTTAGGAACTAGTGTTGTTCAAGAGTTAGGAAATGGACGAATAGAATCGGGATACTTCTTCCCGATTATTGAACGAAATACACCGATTCCAGTAAGCCGAGTGGAACGACTTTATACGATCAATGATAGACAACAATCCATACTTGTCGATGTTTATCAGGGAGAAAACCGCTTAGTTAAGAATAACTTAAAACTTGGCGAACTCAAAATTAAAGTCCCTCCTGCTCCTGCCGGACAAGAGGCAATTGACATTCGTTATACATATGACATTAACGGTATTCTCGAAGTCGAGGTAATAAGTACAACAACTGGAGAGAAAAAACGAGCAATTATCCAACAAAATGCCGGAAATCTTACAGAAAAAGAAATTGAAGCTAGACTACTAGAATTGAAAGAAATTAAAATTCATCCCCGCGACCGAACTGAAAATCGCTTGTTGCTCGCAAAAGGCGAACGCCTCTATGAAGAGTTACTCGGTGACGAACGTAAGAAAGTTTCCATCTTGTTACAGCAATTCGAAACTGTGCTCACTTCACAAAATGATAAAAAAATTAAGGAGGCTGCTATTGCATTGAAAGAGCATTTAGAAAGTATAGAAAGGTGGATTACTCATTAATGAGCATTTGGAAAACATTAGAGATTGAACCTACTGGCGATGTTGCAGCTATCAAAAAAGCTTACGCAAAACTTCTAAAAGTCCACCATCCAGAAGATGACCCAGAAGGATATCAGCGGCTAAGAGAAGCGTTTGATAAGGCAATAAAAGACGCAAAACAAATGCAGGCAGAATCTCTCATTCAATCAGAAGAAACAGATAAAAACGAAGAAGATCCATACGTCAATCACGTATTCCCTACTTGGATTGACAATAACTCTGAACTTGCTTCCACTCTCGTTTCAGAGCATCCTGTTCACGCATTTATGGAAAAAGTCGAGACACTGTATGACGATTTTTTTGCACGAATAGAACTAAAAAATTGGGAAGATTTATTAAGTTCCGATGTAATATGGAATGTAGAATATGCCGAAGTGATTCGAGATAGATTAATAGATTTTTTAGAATATCATTACCATTTCTCTAGTTCGATTTGGGAACTTATCGACAAAGTTTTTCGCTTTAGTGAACAAACAGAGGAATTACAGTTTGAATATGGTGAAGAAACAGTACAATTTTTACTAGAAAGAATTAGCGGCGCAGGAGAAATGCGTTACGATATTTTCAAGAAAAGTGACGATTTATATTTTGAAGCATATTTATACTTACGTGAAAAAGCCCAGCATGCACTTATGAACAATAACTTAGAAGCAGCAAAGAGTTCGTTGGATTCTGCATACGATCTTTATCAAGAAGACCCTGAACTTTTACGCATGCGAGGTGTTTATTATTTACGTATAGAAAATAAAGAGCGTGCGCTACAATCCTTTAACGACTTACTTTCTATTGATCCAGATAATCCGGATGGTTTACTGTACCGCGCTGAAATTTATTATAGCCGCGGCCAAATTACCAATGCTATCAAGGACTGTGAGCATCTACTTTCGGTTCAGCCGGAGCATATGGACGCACAGTTCTTATTAGTGAAATATTCGTTCGAATCAGGTGATATAGAAACTGTAGCCGCTAGGGCGCTGGATGTAATAAATCGTTATCCGGAACGCTTAGAATTTCGTTCATACAGCGTTCAAGTTCACACTGAAATTCCAGAGAAGAGACAGAAACAAGAAATAAATATGAAGTTTATTATTCACTATGCGCTATACTTATTATTTATATTTATTAGCCGCACCTGGGTTTATTTTGTCTTTATGATTCTTATTGTCTTAACCCCATTGCCATCTAAATATGCATTACTTCTCCTACTCCCTCTTATTTGGGAAGCATGGAAATTCATAAGGCTTAAAACATTGGCATAAGGAGGAGACAGAATGCCTATTTTATATAAAAGAAAACAAGAGAAACAGCTCGAACTATATTTCCGCTGTTTGTCTTCCGTTTGTTTGGAGTGTGTTTATCTTACAAACTACTTTACCCAATATGAATTCACCCTTATCAGAGACCGCCTTATTGGGAAACGTTTTTTGAAGAACGTGTTATGGACATGGAAGATTGAAAATTCGACGGAGTTAAAAGAGAAAATCATTTGGTTTTTAGAAGAAGGAACACGGCAGGAGTTTAATCGTATGCGCCTTCAATTGACTCCCCTTTCCGAGACAGCGCGAAAGCAATTATCGAAAGACCATCTTGACTATGAAAAACTTTATATTGCTAATTACGGATTACATATTTTGACGGATTCCGGAATTGCAGCGTTTGATTATGCATGGTGCATTTGTTTATGTCGGATCGGTAGAAGACTCGGTTATTTATCAAAACAAGAAGCAAAGAACTTTATGATACAGGCTGCACGACTTTCACAACATTCTTATTCAGATTGGCACGAGTATTTTAACGCCTTTCGTATCGGCAGCCACTTTAACGCAAATGATATAGAATTCAGGAATAAAGATAAGTATAGTATTAATTCCGTATTGCGCTTGTTTAATTATAAAAAAACTCTATTGAGTGTTGTTCCATGGGAAAATAATCTACTTAAAGATTTGAGTTAAATCATATTCTATTTCTTGAATAAGAAAAGAGGAACTAATTGTTTGATTGAAAAATTAGTTCCTTTTTTGTGAATAATTCCAACATGATAGACGGATAAATTCATAAACTAAAGGAAAACTCAATTAGTGAAATCTTGCAAAAAAAACTTCCACTAATGGAAGTTTCACTTTTGCATTTATATAACTTCTAACTATTCTTCTGTGATTTTCTTACCTCTTTTTTCAACCTAATAAACGTCACGATTAATATGGCACCCACAGCTGTAAATAGAATACCAGGTATTAATAACCATAAATTCCCTTTACTCCACCAAATTAAATCTATTCCTAAAATTAAACATATGATCCCTATTAGCATCTAGTCTTATTACCCCTTTTTCATGAAAATTTTTCCCTGTTTGTAAAGGCATCCCTTTAAAATTATACCTTTTTACGTCCAAACTGTTAAACATAAATTTAACGTAGCTACTCAGTTACCATAAACATAGCTTAAACAAAGGTGCCCGAAAACGTCTTCTGGATCTTCCTTTTTTCTTAAAAATCAAAATAGATACAAAAGCTATCTTAATCCTTACAAATAATGTCACATATTTCTTTTGCATAATTGCCCATTTTATGACACAATAGTTATAACATTCTGATTATTTTTTGGAGGGAATTTTCATGGGCGTATACACACTAACAGTTTTCGAAAAAGACGGTTCCAAAGTACTAGACGAATCATTTGAGGCTGTGACAGAAGCAGAAGCAAAATCAAAGGGCGAAACCCTTTTACGAGAAAAACAATTGTATGAGCACACGCACCGCTGCACATCTTCAAGCGGAAAGCTTGTCTTATTCCAGCGCTAAAAAAAGAAGCGTCACAGCGCTTCTTTTTCACACTATATCTTCTTCACACCACAGAAACACAACTTCTACAATTCGATTCCCAAATCGAACGCGCTTATTCCACATACCTGTTTGAATAAGGCGCTTTAACTCATCCTTCATTTTATCCGTCCACAGCTGAATGCTCTCTTTTGGATTGTACGGATAAATACTTGGAAACTCTTCATGCAAGAGACGCAAGCTTTCCGCATCTAGATGAAAATGAAAAAAATAGTTCGCAGTCAGAGAAGGCTCCTGCAATTGTAAAAATTGGTGGTCAATTTGCTTCTTATTACGATAAAACGTAAAAATATTGACCTTTCCACTCGTAATCTGATCAATTTGAATTTCGTGTTTTTCAATAATCACGCTGTTCAGTCCACCTCAATATATACTACTTCTAGTATATATGTCTTTAACAAAGAAGTTAACCACTTTCCTATGGAAATTCATCATTTCACAAAAAATACAATCAGAATTACTCTAAACAAGAAAGGAAGCGATCATATGCATTTCGGTAGCAAAGGTTGGTACGTACACGAGTTAAAAAAATTAGGTATCCGTACTTATGAAGGTAAAAAACTAGAGTCATATCGTACGCATATTTTAGCTAGTTTGCTTGAAAAGGCGAAGAGACAGTCGGCTTAATGTTGAGAAGCTCCTTCTTATACGGGAGGAGCTTTTTACTATCAAGAAAAGAGGAGAAGAATGAATCTAAAATTAGTTGAGATAACAGAAGAAAACTTTTGGGATATTATTAGTTTGAAATCGGATAAAGACCAAGAAGAACGTATTCAAATATTCGAAAGATGGGTCGGTTCTAACGCCTTTTTCTTTTACTGATGTAGCTTAATAACTTATCCATGCATAATAAATAAGGGATGATACATATTATGCTTTTTGTGCCGAGTCCAATGCTTTTTTTAATTCGTCTGGTTTTTGAGTGCCGATTACTACTGTGTTATATTTCAACTTTAACTCTATACCTTTCTTTCCATTCATGTTATAGGCTTTCTCACCCTTAAGATTAAAACGAATTCCCCATCCTCCAAATCGTTTTAATGGACTGTAAGTAATGCTTTCATAGTGACGTATATCTTTGAAAAGGTACTCCTTATATCGAAAATGAAAAGGAAAAAAACGAACATAAAGACCTTTTTCACGAACCTCAATGATCAGCTTCAATACTCCAAGCATTAATACAGGAAAGGCAATCCCAAAAAACAACCACAAAACAATTAATACACCATTGGGAGCTGGTTTATCTCCAAACGGGGTATCAAGGATAATTTGTTGAATAAATCCATACCACATCAGTGTGGCGATCCCCAATATGAGTATCCATACCCAAATTTGTTGTGGTCGCTGAACCTCACGAAAAATAACGTGTTCTTGTTGTTTCATTAATGATTGTCACCTCCTAAATGGCTTATTTATTTGATTTAATTTCAAGAACAAGGAAGGCTGTTTAACGAATATACATTCTTGTATATATTATACATAATATATACAGAAATTTTAAAATGCATCAAATATTTATATACTAGCTTCTTATTAGTTTAGTCTATTTAAATCTTTTGATCAAAACACGCTCTTAATATTTTTAATTAACTCATTCTTTTATAAAAAAGTTTGATCATTTTCTACCTATGATCTTCAACAATCGCTCCCTTTACTTGAATAAGAACTAAATTTACAAGTCATTTTTTTCAATTAAGATTTGATTGTGAATATGGTGTTTCATATGCTCAAAATAATCTTGTATAAGCCACTGTAGTGTCTTATGTTGATTATTTCCTATGTCACAAAGGCTGGATAGCTTTTCTTCAGGAATATTCTTAACAAGATTAACAATTTGCTTATTTAATATCTGAAAAAGGTTTACTATTTCATCAAGTGGTCTATCTTGATAATTCTGAACCATTACCCATCGGTCTTGATTATAAGATTGAATAACATACACTGGTTCTTCATATTGAATTTTTATAAACCTTTCAATATTATTTATCGCAGAGTCACATAGATGTCCTAAAATCTCTTTTTTAGACCATTTATTTGGAAATGGTCTATTATAAACTTCTTTTTCAGACATAGCGTTGTACTCTTCTGGCAATCTTTTTATCCAATAATTAATTCCCTCAACTACCTTTTGCATATTTTTACTCCCCTTAAATTTCTTTATAAAACCAATATTCGGTTATCATTCTTAAAATCCCTTTATTAAACAATCCTCCCTGTTCAAAAAGCTTATTCACCAATCTGGCCCGATTGGTGAGGGCTGACCATCGGTGGGGGATAAAGCCCCCCCACCGATGAAAGTTTCACTTTATTTCTCGCTTAACTTGTTTTGAAGTAGGAACTTATGATTGTTGCTGCCTCAACGCTTCAATCCGTTTGCGAATGACTTGAATTCCAAAAATATATAATCTGCTCTTGAAAAATAAGATATAGATCATAATCAGTTTGTTCTTTTCTTGAAAGTAGTCCTAATATTGCTTTCCAATTGTGAATTATTTGTTTCAAAACTACTATATCCATTGTCCAAATTTTAACAAACCAATATGATAAACATATGCCTTTTTAGTCACATGTGTTTTGGATAGTAATAAAAAAAGAAAATATGATGAATTTGCTACACGTCATTATCAACAACAATGAGTGATATATCGAGGGTAGTTCATTTTATTTATCCTTGTCATATTTCAAGCTACCGCAGGAATTTTAGTTGTATACACAGATTTAAATCTAATAATGACAAGATTATATTTACTGTTTATTTCCTGTTTGTTGCACAGTGGTAATTAACCATGTTAAGTACAAGAAGGAAAAGAGAAGAAAGAAATAGAGATAAATAAGGAGGCCAAGCAGAATGTTTTTAGCTCTGCGTGAATTAAAGCAATCAAAATTAAAATATGGATTGATTGGACTTATGATGATTTTATTATCATTTTTAGTCCTTGTGATTTCTGGATTAGCAAATGGTTTAGCGCATAATACTGTCTCTTCCATTCAAAATATGGATGCCAAAAAGTTTGTGTTAGCAAATGATGCGGAAAATTCATTGCTCCGCTCACAAATTAAGAAAGAAGATGTGGATGATGTAGTAAAGCAAGTGGGGGCAAAAGATGCTGTACCATTCCATGTGAAAATTTCTACATATGAAAAGAAGGATAGTTCAAAAAAGGTTGATATTGCAATATTTGCAAGTGAACGCGAAACATTTTTGGAACCAAAGATTGTGAAAGGGCATGCATTAGGTACAGCACAAAACGAAATGATTGCTGACGAATCGATTAAAGAAAAAGGTATAGATATTGGAGATGTGATTATCGATCCAGTTTCTAAAAAAGAATTTAAAATTACTGGCTTTACAAAAGATCAAAAGTTCAGTCACACACCTGTTGTTTATGTGAATCAAGATGTATGGGGAGAAATTGCACAGTCGATCCAAAAGGATTACAACGCAATTGCCATTCGGACTGATCAGGAAGTAAAAAATGCACATGTAATAGAGAAAAACGAAGTTCTTCAAAATATCCCAGGCCATAAAGGGCAACAAAACTCATTAACAATGATTATTGCATTCTTACTCGTAATTGCAACGCTCTTAATCGGTGTATTCTTCTATGTGATTACATTACAAAAAACACAGCAATTAGGTGTACTAAAAGCTATTGGAACGAAAAATTCGTATTTAGCGAATATGTTAGTTGTACAAGTATTATTCTTGTCTGTTGGCGCGATGACAATAAGCATTGTACTTATAGAAATTTTGCAAAGAATTTTGCCCCAAAGTATGCCGTTCTTATTGACAACAACAACGATTGGCCAATATGCAGGAATCTTTATTGTAATTAGTATACTAGGATCACTGATTTCCTTATATCAAGTATTAAAAGTAGATGCACTAGAGGCAATTGGAGGCGGCATGTAATGACATCGCTATTGAAACTAGATAGAGTTAGTAAAGTATACGGCGAAGGAAATACAGAGGTAACAGCCCTTCATCCAACTTCACTTGATGTGAAAGCTGGAGAATTCATCGGTATTGTGGGTCCTTCTGGTTCAGGAAAAAGTACATTATTATCGATTGCTGGAGCATTATTATCACCATCAAAAGGTAATATTTACATTGGTGAGCAAAATATTACCCATTTATCAGAAAAAGAAATGACAGATATTCGGTTAAGAAAGATCGGGTTCATTTTTCAATTCGCTAATCTTGTTCCCTATTTAAATGTAAAAGAACAATTACTATACATCTCCAAATTAAGGAAAGAAGACCGACAAGAATCTGAAACACGTGCGAATCACTTGCTAACAGTATTTGGACTATCTCAAAGAAAAAATCACTATCCACATCAGTTATCTGGTGGAGAAAGACAAAGAGTTGCGATTGCTCGTGCTTTTATGAATAATCCAGATTTAATATTAGCAGATGAACCAACCGCAAGCCTTGATTCAAAACGTGGACGAGAAGTTGTCGAAATGATGAAACGAGAAGTAAAAGAAAGTCAAAAAGCTGCGATTATGATTACGCATGACGAGAAAATTCTTGATGTATGTGATCGGATATTAACACTTAGAGACGGAAATTTAGTATAAAAAGTATGTGGAACCGCACAGGAGAAATTCCTGTGCGGTTTTTGTGAATTATTATCTGTTTAGATAAAGTGAAACTTTAATCAGTGGGGGTTTTCTTCCTCCCCACTGATTATCAACCCTCACCTATCGGGCGCATGCCTCCCACCTCACTTTGCTTCCTTTTCTTTGCGGACCTTTTCAACGTCTTCAAGCGTTACACCTTGGTACTGCGCTAGGGCGTTAACAAGCTCTAGTAAATCAGCTAGTTCTTCTACTTTATGTTCTAGAGTTTCTGCTTCTACATACTCTGATAATTCTTCTTGTATTTTTTTACATATTTCTTCTATGTATTCTTTTTCATCTAAAGTTCTTGTTGTGCATGTCTTTCCTGTTTTTTCAATAATTTCTGGGATACGATCGCGTACTAATTTGTTGTAGATTGGCATCGTAAGCCCTCCAATATTTTGAATTTTCTTCTATTATAGCACGCACAAAAATCCACACTTTCGATAAACAAGACAAGCTTTCCTTTTCATACTCAAGCATATACTGTAAAAAATTCAAAAGGAGAAGATTCATCATGTATTACGGAACAAAAGGCTGGTACGTGTATGAGTTAAAGAAGCTTGGAATTAATTATTATGAGGGGCGAAAATTGGAGAGTTACCGAGCGCATGTGCTTAGGAATTTATTATTAGCAATGCAGCAGGAGCAGGACGAGAAAAAAGACTAATGTCAGCTCCTTTTCGTGCATTTAGAATGTTGAACATTATCGAATCGGCGATATCGTTCTCATTATATTCTGCTGTCAGGATAATGAAGAAGGCAATAATAAATATGGTTCACCCCCTAAAACAAGCTATTAATCTTTTACATTAAGTAGCTAAATAGTCCATGAAGATTTTCTTCATGGACTATTTAATTAATCTATTCGTCTACTCTCATATTCAAAAATTGCACAAGTTGATCATTTAAATAACTTGTACTATACGAAAAATCATTTTGATACCACTCAATAATGATGCCAATAATCGCATTTGCTTAGTAGGAACAATAGAGTGAATGATTTATCCCTTCTTGAAGAAAAGCCTCTTTATCTTGAAGTAACAAACGTTTTATTTCCTCGAACAATAAATAATCATAGAGGCATACACATCTATTGCTTTGATTTTGAATGATTTCTCCTTCACATAATTCCAAAACACCCTAAAAAAGGAATACGTAGGAATTGAAACAAATAAAAGCACTTTTATAAAAACGAGCAAGTCTCTCTCCTCCAATCCTTCCAAACACTTTATTACTATTTTAACAGTTTACCTTTTATAAAAAACTATCACCTTATTTCTCGCTATTCATAATCCTAAGAACGAAAAAAAATGTGAGAATACATGTTTTTTGAAGCATGACCCTGACCGCTTCTATGCTTGGTCAGATGCGCTCGCTCCCTCTAAAATGAAAGAGTTTCTTAATTTATATATACCCTATGGAAGCAAGCCTTAATGTATTTTTATATTATTATGATTTTAAATAATCGTAAAAGCCTAATAAAAATCCGTCTATACTGGCATAAATTAAATTCATATGATATATAACAAACAATATTTAATTTTTAAAAGGAGGCAGTTCATTGTCTTTAGAAAAATTTGTCGATGCTTTACCCATTCCTCCTGTCTTAAAACCAGAAAGTAGCTATGATGGAATCCCATTTTATGAGGTAACGATGAAGCAAGTCAAACAACAATTACATCGTGATTTGTCGCCAACTACCGTCTGGGGGTACAACGGTATGTACCCGGGTCCTACATTCGAAGTAGAAAGAAATCACCCTATTTTTGTAAAATGGAAAAACAAATTGCCCTTTGAACACCTGCTGCCCGTTGACACAACGGTTCATGGTGCGGAAGCATCCGTACCTTCTGTTCGGACGGTTGTCCATTTACATGGCGGCCGGGTTCGTCCGGAAAGTGACGGATATCCTGATGCATGGTTCACAAGAGATTTTAAAAATGTTGGGCCAAAATTCGTGACTGATGTCTACTATTATCCAAACTGTCAACGCAATGCAACACTTTGGTATCATGATCACGCCCTTGGCATCACTCGTTTGAACGTTTATGCAGGTCTTGCGGGATTTTATCTTCTCAGAGATGAAGAAGAGAAACAATTGAATCTTCCGAGTGGAAAATATGAAATTCCTCTGGTTATCCAGGATCGTTCGTTCTATGCCAATGGTGAACTATTCTATCCATCCCAACCAGGAAATATGGCACCACCAGCACCACAGCCACCTCCACCAATCAATCCTACGTTACCAAATCCGTCAGTCGTCCCTGAATTTTTCGGTAACACAATTTTAGTAAACGGAAAAGTATGGCCTTATCTTGAGGTTGAACCGCGGAAATACCGGTTCCGCATCCTAAACGGCTCCAATTCTCGTTTTTATCGTATACAGCTGAGCTCTGGGCAAAATTTTGTCCAAATCGGCACAGATGGAGGCCTTTTGGAAAAACCAGTCAAAGAATCCGAAATCATCCTTGCCCCTGCAGAGCGTGCCGATGTCATTATCGATTTTTCAAACCATAATGGTCAGAGTATTATTTTAACAAATGACGCACCAACACCATTCCCTGACGGCGATAGTCCTTCTGAAGATTTGAGACAGATTATGCAATTTCGCGTGAAACAAACATGCGGCAAACCTGACAAAAGCAAAATTCCAGAAAAGTTGAGTTGCTTGGAACACCTGAATCCGCAGGATGCTGTAACTACACGAAAAAACACTTTACTTGAAGCTACTGATAAATTTGGACGCCCTATGCCATTATTAAACAACATGGAGTGGAGTGAACCCATTACAGAAACCCCGTATAATGGAACGATAGAGATTTGGGAGCTGTACAATACGACACCAGACACTCACCCGATTCACTTGCACCTTGTCAATTTTCAAATTTTGAATCGCGCTGTATTTACTGGCGATCCAAATGGTTCTAATCTTAAAGTTGGACCGCCCATACCACCCGATCCAAACGAAAGAGGATGGAAAGATACGGTTCGTGCTAATCCCGGGGAAGTGACCCGAATTATTGCACGTTTTGGTCCATTTACAGGAACCTATCCGTGGCACTGTCATATTCTTGAACATGAAGATTACGATATGATGAGACCATACGAAGTGTTAGCTAATCCTAATTTTAATCCTTGTGAACGTGATCCAGAACAATGTAGCGATAACGCCTTCTCTCAATGTTTTGACTGCTATAAACAACGTAAACATAAATGCAGTAAACAACGCCGATACGATGATGATTAATATTCAAATTTAGTTATATTTTTTTAGCAACATTATAAAAAGAGAAGAGAAATAACTATTCCTTCATTTCTCTTCTCCTTAATAACCTTAAAATTAAGGGAAACCTATATCCCTTTCTTTGTCGAAGTATGAATTTGTAGTACTATAGTGGTGGATTTTCCACACCTAAATGAATCCAATCTTCTTTTGGTGGACCATAAACTCCAAATGGCTTTATTCCCGCTTGACGCATAAGAACGGTAACTTGTCCACGATGATGAACAATGTGCTTAATTAACCCCATTAGGATTGAAGCATTTGATTCCTGTCTTCCAAATGCTGCTTGTATTTGTTTTAGGGATTCATCTGTCCATTGTTCTTCAATAACTTTTGCTACATCGAGACTTATCTTTTTAAAGGTTTCAGCAATTTCCTTCGCTGAGGTTGGTACACTTTCTGCATTTTCTACTCCCTCTATATTCAACCCAAAATGAGCTAAATACTCTGGAATATTTGTTGTAAAATGCCACGCAATCCTCCCCAAAGTACGACCTTCTGGATAAACTTGTTGTTGTAATGATTCATCTGTTGAACCATCCAAAACTTTTTGAGTTAGTAACGCTTCTCTATTCCATTCATTAATAAAGTCTGAAATTGTTACATACATAAATAATTCCTCCACAATCAAATTTTTTCTCGAAATATAGTACAAAACATTCGTTTCTATATCTCAATTTCCCTTCTTGAGTTAGCACTACTAATCATTAGACTTGCTTTTTTATGTAGTAATTTATCCCTATACTCACCTTTGCAATCGGTAGGAACGTATGTTCTTATCCTTATAATATCAGGAATTCAGGAAAACTTCAAATAGACGGCAATCGTTTTTAATACTAATGAAAAAAAACAAAAAAACCATTCATAATAAAATGGTTTTGAACATTGTTACTTGTTTCCTCATCATGACAATCAGCTTTTCCTGTACACATACTTTTTATATTGGAGCTTGTTCAAAAAACACATTTTTTGAACAAGCTCTTTCTAATTAAGCAAACACTCTCTTCATCTCTTTCGCAATTTCATTCATTAAATCTTCCGCCTGCGGATATAGACCAATTTTGTCCATAAACGCATGATCTGTGCCGTTATACTGAATCAGCTTCGTAGGAACGCCGCTGCGTGCAAGTTTTGCCGCGTAAGCTTCGCACTCGACTTTTAAATAATCAAATTCGGCAGTTGCAATTAATGTTGGCGGCATGCTGCCTAACTGATCTGACAGCAATGGAGAAACGTGAGAATCAGTAATTTCCGCTTTACTTTGCAAATAAAGCTGGAAAAATAACTCACCGCTTTCAGCCAACCCTTTAATCATTGGAATGATGAGCTCAGAATAGTTACGAATCTCATATTGGTCGAGGCTCCAGTTGAAATCCTCAGTTTGAACGCCTGCCATATTCACTGTTGGATAAATAAGCGCTTGGAACTTAATTATGTCCGTTCCCTTTTCAATATCCATGAGCGTGCACACCGTAGCTAAATTCCCACCCGCACTGTCTCCAGATACAGCAATTTGCTGTGGGTTCACACGAATTTCTTCAGCGTGCTCATACACCCATGCTACAGACTCGAAACAATCTGTTAGTCCTGCTGGATATGCATGTTCAGGCGCTAAACGATAATCAACAGAAATGACAACGGCGCCTGCTTTTTCTGCCAATGATTTACACGGATTTTCTACAACATCAACACTGCCACCTATGAAACCTCCGCCGTGAAAGAAGACAACCGCAGGCAAAATCCCTTCGTTAGCAGGCGTATAAATTCGCAATGGAATTGGTCCATTTGTGCCATCAATTGTTTTATAAGTAGTTTCAACTTTACTTTTCGTAACGTTGTCATTGTTCCAGCCCATCATAGCCCGTATTCCTGTAACAAAACCGAGAGTATCTGAAGGATCAAATGACTGGTTTTCCGTCACAGCCATTTTTTCGGCCGCTTGTAAAGTCACTTGGAGAACACGAGGATCTAATTCGCCGATTGCCTCAGAATCAGGAATTGGTTTCGCAATAAAATCGAAGCCTCTTTTTTTAACAGTTGGCATTTCCTCGCTCAATTTCGAAACTAGATTAACGTAAGAAGTTGTATTACTCATCATTACCGTCTCCTTTTTGATAGTTTTAATTATGAACAGAAAACCAATTCACCGTTTAACGATTCATTTGCTCATGGTTTAATAACTCAATCATTTCACTTAACATTTCCTCTGTAAAAGCGCCTGCGCTAAAGTTCACCAATGCACGTAATGGCATGTAGTTCAGCATGGCATCCATCAATTCGGAGGTATCGCTATCCCCTTCAGTCATGCTAGCAAGCGGACTACCTTCTAATGCCTTTACCATAAGCTCTTTTGCAATTGGTGCTAAAATTTGGTCCGCAAACAAGTCTCCAAGTAATGTATTACGGTGTACTGGTTTGCAAATTACAACCGTTGATTGAACATAAATGCTATCATTCAAGACAATCTCTCTGGAAGACTTTCCTACTAAAATTTCAAACTCACCTGTTTCAACATGCCAATCCTTCAATTCAGCATTATAATAAGCAAATGATCTTTTAGCTAACGTAAAAGTAACCGTTTTTTCTTCTCCCGGCTGTAATTCCACTTTTTCAAAGCCTTTTAGCTCTTTCTCAGGACGGATCATACTGCTTTCCACATCTTTTATATAAAGCTGAACAATTTCTTTACCTGCAGAATTGCCAGTATTTTTTACGTTTACACTGACAGAAACAGTATCCGTATCTTTTATTTCTTTCTTATTAATTGAAAGATTACTATACTCAAAGTTTGTATAGCTTAACCCAAAACCAAATGGGAACAATGGCTCAATATTTTTCTTATCGTAATAACGGTATCCGACGAACACACCTTCTTTGTATTCCACTTTGTCACCTTCACCAGGGAAGTTTAAGTAAGAAGGATTATCGCTTAGAACTTTTGGGAAAGTTTCCGCCAATTTTCCGCTTGGATTCACATCACCAAATAATAAATCAGCAATTGCTCCGCCTAGTGCTTGTCCACCTAAATAGCCTTCAAGCACTCCTTTTACTTTACCTATCCATGGCATTTCAATTGGAGCACCATTACTTAAAACTACGACAATATTACTTTGAACTTCTGCAACTGCTTCAATTAATTGCACGTGATTTTCTGGCATCTGTAAATGCTTCCGGTCATATCCTTCTGATTCATAACGATCTGGAAGTCCAACGAAGAGAACCGCTGTATCTGCTCCAGCCGCTACTTCTTTTGCTTCACGAATCATATTTTCATCTAAAGCATCGCTGGCAAGATTATAGCCCTGAGCAAATAATACATTCGTATTTTCACCTGATACAGTTTCGATTTCTTCGAGAATGCTTTCAAGTTTTGTTGGATTAATATGAGAGCTTCCGCCGCCTTGATAGCGAGATGTCTTTGCGAACTCCCCAATAACAGCTACCGTTCCTGCTTTTTTCAATGGAAGAATGTGATCTTCATTTTTTAACAAAACCATGCTTTCGCGTGCGACTTCTCTTGCAAGCTGATGATGCGCCTCCTTACTATACACAGCGTTTTCTCGATGATTGTCAGCGGCTTTAAAAATAATGTTAAGAAGACGCTCTACTGATTGATCAAGCTTTTCTACAGATAGCTGTCCACAATTAACTGCATCAACAATCTTCTTCTCACCAATCCCAAAGCTCGAAGGCATTTCTAGTTCTAAACCGTTCTCTAAACTTGCAACGCGCTCATTTACTGCACCCCAATCAGAAACGACAAAACCTTCAAAGCCCCATTCATCCTTTAAAATATCATTTAACAAATAGTTATTTTCCGAAGCATATTCACCATTCACCTTGTTGTAAGCACTCATTACTGTCCATGGCTGTGCTTCCTTAACAGCCTCCTCAAAACTAGCAAGATAGATTTCACGCAATGCTCTCTCATCAACAATTGCATTCGTCGACATTCTGCGATGTTCTTGATTATTAGCCGCGAAATGTTTTAATGATGTTCCAACTCCTTGACTTTGTACGCCATTAATATGATTTGCAGCCATTTGAGAGGATAAATAAGGGTCCTCTGAAAAATATTCAAAGTTTCTTCCGCACAGCGGCGAACGCTTAATATTCGCACCAGGTCCAAGGAGAACACCGACATTTTCAGCCTGACATTCCTCACCTAATGCAACTCCTACTTGTTTTATTAATTCTTTATTCCACGTACTCGCTAATCCCACTGCTGATGGGAAACAAGTAGCTGGGACACTATTATAAATCCCTAAGTGATCTGCTCCCTCTGCCTGTTTTCTAAGTCCATGCGGTCCATCAGTTACCATAATTGAAGGAATTCCCAATCGCTCAATCCCTTTTGTATTCCAAAAGTCTAATCCAGAACATAGACTTGCCTTTTCTTCTAGTGTCATTTGTGAAATAATTTGCTTAACATCTCTTTTCATGATAATCCTCCTAGTCAAAAGATTACTCAGTAAGCGCTTTCTTGAATCTATTATAGTTTTTATTTTTTTGATATTATGGTATTTATTTTAGAATAATTGTAAAAATTTTAGCTGATGTTATATAAATCCCTGCTATACAGAACAAAAAATGATTTACACTCGCTTCCTCTCTTTGTTTTAAAGTCTTGCCTGTGGTAGGAAAGGGCCTTGACCACTTCTATGCACGGCACTCTAAAAAGAAAGGAGGTTTTATGTCTATATATATTGGCTGAATTGTTAAAAATGGAGGTTAAAATAATGAATTTCTCCAAACAAGAGGATTTATATTATATTTGTAAGCTGGTCTTTAACATGCATAAAATACCTATCTTTTTTACTGATAACAAGGGAGCTTTAGTATTTGAACTCTCCCGCAATTTTCAGCATAACCCCTTGTATTCTTCAAAAGAGGAGATATTTCGGCAACTATTTAGAGAGGAAAATTTCTATCGTTTTCCAGTACTGAGGGAAACCTCCTGCCTTGAAAACTTTTTCTCAATTAACCTGCGTTCAAATGACCAACTTAGCGGGAACATCATTGTCGGTCCTGTCCTTTATTCGAGGCTATCAGAAGTATCAATTAAAGGAATCATTAATGATCTTCATCTCAAAATAAACAAGGATGAAATGGTTCGATATTATCATTCTCTCCCTGTTTTAAGCAATTTGAATTTTTTAAATGTGAGCATGGTCCTTTATTACATGCTGTATCAACAAAAATTAGACATGGTTGATATCCTGCAAAAGAATATGCTGTTAGAAAAGGAAAAATTCGAAGTGGAACAGCCAGATATATGTATATCGGAACGCCGTCAAAATTTAATGACTCATATCGATCCACTGGCTGAGAAGAAAATCTTTGCGTGTGTTAAAGAAGGGAAAAAGGATGATTTAATTCAAAACCTAAGGGGATTACTTGAATCAGAGAATCTGGGGGTGTTATCGAAAACGAGTCACCTGCGAAGCCAAAAAAATTCCGCCATCGCAGCCATCACGCTTGCGACTAGAGCTGCCGTAGATGGTGGACTATTCCCTGAAATCGCATATACCCTTAGTGACTTACTCATCCAAAACCTTGAAGAAATAAAAGAAAGTAAGGCAATTATTCCATTTTTGGAGAATGCTTTACTTGAGTTCTCGGAACGAGTAAAAAATGGGAAGATACACAAGTATTCAAAACCAATAAACGCATGCCAAAATTATATATTCACTCATCTCTACGAAGATATTACACTTTCTCATTTAGCAAAAATAGCTGCACTAAATCCTAGTTATCTATCTGTTCTTTTCAAAAAAGAGGTAGGGGTTTCACCAAGCGAATATATCCAACGCGCCAAGATAGATGAGGCAAAAGTCTTAATAACCTATACAACACATTCTTTGTCAGATATTTCCACATTATTAAACTTTCATGACCAAAGTCATTTTACGAAAGTCTTTAAAAAATACACTGGTGTTTCACCGAAACAATTTAAAAATGGGTGTGTTACATAGTTTAAAAAGGTTTATCATACTTGCAATAACAGTCTTCCCTCGTTCAACCAACAGATTCATTTATAGAAACATAAAAGACAACACCTTAAAGTCAGTTTCTTTTTATATTATTTCGTTACTTTAAGTTATCTACATGTGTACGTGTGAAATCAAATTGTTCGAAAGGAGAGAGAAAACAATGAAACTCAGTAAATTACAAAAAGGAGATCTAATCGGGATTTATTCTCCTTCATCACCCGCAACTTATACAGCACCGAAAAGATTTGAACGGGCAAAAAAATTCCTAGAGAACAAAGGTTTTAGAATAATAGAAGGAAATTTAACTAAAAGACATGATAACTACCGGTCTGGAAGCATTAAAGAGAGGGCAGAAGAACTCAATGAATTAATACGAAACCCTAACATCAAATGTATCATGTCAACCATTGGTGGGATGAAGTCTAATTCAATATTGCCTTATATTGATTATGAAGCTTTTATAAAAAGCCCGAAAATCATGATAGGTTATTCTGATGTTACTGCAATATTACTTGGGATATACGCCAAAACTGGAATCCATACATTTTATGGACCTGCATTAATCCCCTCATTTGGTGAATTTGAACCATTTGTTCACTTTACATACGAATATTTTAGTGACATGTTAGAGGAGAAACAAACATTACCATATGAGATTAAAAAGCCGCCGTATTGGACGGATGAGTTTATCAATTGGGAAGAAAAAACGAAGGAAAAACAACGTATAAAAAATGAGTGGATCTGTGTAAATGCTGGAAAAGCAACAGGAAGATTAATTGGAGGAAATTTAGACACTTTAACTGGCATTTGGGGTAGCGACTATATGCCAGAAATAAAAGAAGGAGATATTCTTTTTATCGAAGACACATCAAAAGATGCTGCTACTATTGAAAGAAGTTTTTCGTTATTAAAACTTAATGGAGTATTTAATAAAATTTCTGGTTTAATCCTTGGGAAACATGAGCAATTTCATG
This sequence comes from Bacillus sp. S10(2024), assembly GCF_050473865.1. Lineage (NCBI taxonomy): Bacteria > Bacillati > Bacillota > Bacilli > Caryophanales > Bacillaceae > Bacillus > Bacillus sp. S10(2024). The sequence continues at coordinate 2,529,379 of NZ_JBFLUR010000002.1, forward strand.
ATAATGGTACAAGTAAAAAACCATATGAGATTCTATTAGAGGTTTTAGATGGCATTAACATACCCTTTATTGCAGATTTTGATTGTTGCCACACTCACCCGATGTTAACCGTTCCAATTGGTATGAAAATAGAGATGGATGCAACAAATAAAACAATAATGATCCTTGAAGAGTGGATACACGAAGTCTATTACATACAAAAGGCTAATGAAGCTAAACGTGGATGAATCGGGCTTTTTCATAATAAATTTCATATTCTATTATTTCAGGTATACATAATCAATAAAAAAGAAACAATCCCCTTTGTTATAAGTGATTGTTTCTTTTTTATTAGTACTCAAATGGCAAGATAGACATTAAATCTACTTCTTCTGTTTCTTCTTTAGGATTCATTGCGACTTCGCTACCTTCAAAAGACATACTCGTTAGCATTGTGAATGCTACTAAACTTCCCATAAAAAGTTTTTGCATATGTTCTCTCCCCCCCACAGGTTCTCTATTAATATAGCATGAAGAAATATTTGGATAAAATGCAATATTGCATATGTTTTTTATATTTTCAGATAAAGGCAATTGTGTTACAATAAGTTCTCCATCAAACCGTTTTAGTGGTTAGTCATCATTAACCTCTAAGAAAAAAAGCCCATTTTTTAATGGGCTTTTTTTCTTAAATTAAAATATTATTTTAATGTCTTTTTCACAAACAAAATGAAAAGCAACAGACTAATAAACCCAGATACAGCACAAACAGTAAATAACATTTGATATCCCATGAATTGTGAAACAAATCCTAGAAGAATAGATCCTACACCAATCCCTAAATCAAAAGCAGTAAAGAATGTAGCGTTCGCTACTCCTCTTTTCTCTGGTGCAGCTAATCGTATCGTTGCTACTTGCAGCGCAGGTTGTGCCGATCCAAATCCAATTCCGTATAAAATAGCAGTAATAACTAGTCCTACAATCCCTTTTGTCATTGCTAGGACGAATAGTGCAATTATCATTATAATAAGCGCAGGAACAATAATAATCCCTTCTCCACGCTTATCGGATATTTTCCCAGCAATCGGTCTAATTACTATAAGTGTGACAGCATAAATTAAGAAAAAAGTACCAGCATTAGCTTGAATTTGTGCTGCAAACAGTGGTAAAAATGTTGTAATGCCGCCAAAAGTAAGAGATAAGAAAAATGTAACAATAGCGATTGGTAAAACGGTTTTTTCAAAAAATGATATAGGTTGTTTTGATGTACTTTGAACTGCTGGTATTTTTGTACCAAGCGCAAGTATGAATGCAATAACTGCTAACGCTGTGCATAGAAGGAATAGATAATGAAATGAAAATGATTTTGCGACCCAAAGACCTAATATTGGTCCTAAAGCCATGCCCAAAGTCATTGCAAGTCCATACCATCCCATTCCTTCTCCGCGACGAGATGGTGGAATCACATCCGTCACAGCCGTTCCAATTGAAGTTGTAGCAATCGCCCAGCCGATTCCATGGAGAATACGTAATACCACTAAACATATAACTCCTGTTACCCAATCATAAAAATACATTGTAATTGCAAAAAATAGTAGTCCGCTTATTATAAATACGCGTCTGCCATATTGATCCATTAATCCTCCAACAATCGGACGTAAAATGACTGCCGATATGGTAAACACTCCAATAATAAAGCCAACTTGAGATTCACTTCCCCCTAATTGTTTAATAAACATCGGTAGTGTTGGCATGAGTAAATAAAAACCACTAAATAATAATAATGCTGTAATTGTCAGCATGATATAGTTCTTTGTCCATAATCGTTCCATTATAATGTAATCCTGCTTTCTATCGTTTATGTTCTTACCACCCAAAAGTAGAATAAAAAAGCAGTACCACCGCTATATAAGTGTTGGTACTGCCATATTGAGTGACAAGTGTTTTGTTAATTAGAACGTACTTGCTACTTTAACAGCCTTTTCAAGCCCTGCAGCAATGATTTCTTCTGCCTGATCAGGGAATTGGTTGTGACCTTCAATCACGATTTTCTCCATATCTTTTACACCGAAGAAGCTCATCATGCTTGCTACATATTTAACAGCCATTTCCATTTCAGCTTTTGGCCCTGTAGAATATACACCGCCACTTGCGTTTAATAATGCAATTTTCTTATCTTCAATCAGACCTACTGGACCTTCTGGCGTATATTTAAACGTTTTGCCTGCACGGTTTAAGTAATCAATATATGTGTGTAGCACAGCTGGTATTGTTAAATTCCATAACGGGAAACCAAATACAACTTTATCAGCCTCAAGGAATTGATCTAAGTATTTATCAGCAACAGCTACTGCTTTTGCTTCCTTTTCTGTTAACTCAAGTCCTCTACTCGCCTTAAATGTGCCGTTAATCATATCTACTCCTACATACGGCAATTCTTCATTATATAAATTAAGCTCTACCACTGTATCATTTGGGTGGGATTCTTTATAGCTCGCTAAAAAAGCCTCATATAATCTCACACTCACCGCCTGATCTGCTGGACGATTGTTTGCTTTTACAAATAAAACTGTTGTCATTCTCTTTTCCTCCTGTTACTCATTCTTACGTTGTTCTATATTTACTAACTAAAAAGGATATCCCATTGTAATGGTTATTATTTATTTTAGCTCGATGATAATGAACACATTGACTTTACAATATCTTTTTAAAACTATAATCCATTTCTCCACCTAGTGCTTCAGGTGTATCACCAGTTTCCCTAAAGTCATGTGTATGAATTTCTTCAAACGAACCAAAGTTTACTTGCTTATAAAATTCATAACAAGGGAACCCATCATGTGCACCTTGAATATCGACAGTACCATCTTTTTTGACATGTACAGTTAACAGATAGTCAACAGGTGGTGCATATACATTTAATGGGTTGCTAGCACTTGCACTCATTTGAAACTTGACGTCATCAGAACTCCATACAATATCAGTGCACAAAATACCTTCTGTACTAGCTTTTCCTGTTCTTTTATGAACGGAACCATCTGAAGTTGTGACTCTTTCTGTTGTTATGCCCGTATTGGCATACGTGAAAATTTCTTTTTTGTAAAAATCTACAACTACTTCTTGTTCAATTCTGGAACGCATAGCATTTACAGCATAAGGTGTAAATTCGCGTGAGTCACCTTCGAATTGGATTACGTTTCCTGTTTGAATATCCTTCTTAGGTTCAGTCCAAGACATTGGAATAAATACACTTGCTCTAATTTTCACGATATTAGTCATGAGACACACCTCTTTAATTCTAATTTTATTTTGGGTAATTCATAACATTGAATCACCCAGCAAAACAGGTCGCCATTTCTTTCACATAATCAATTGCTATTCCTTTAGTTTAAATAGCTATACTCTTCTGATCCATATTTATATCGTCGTTTTAAAGCTGTATTCCATTTCCCCAGCTAGCGCTGCTGGAGTGTCACCAGTTTTTCTGAAATCATGTGTATATATGAATTCGAATGGACCAAAATTTGTTTGTTTATAAAATTCATAGCAAGGGAACCCATCATGAGAACCTTCAATATGCATAGTACCACTCTTGTTAACACGTATAGTTAATAAATAGTCAGCCGCAGGTGCTGCTGCATTTAAAGGATTGCTGGCACTTGCACTCATTTCAAAAGAAACTTCATCATCGCCCCACACAACATTCGTACATACAATGTTTTCTGTAGTTGTTTTTCCTTTTTTATGCTCAATAGAACCATCTGGATTTGTAATTTTCACAGTTACGATACAAGCATTTACATGTGAGAAAATTTCTTTTTTATAAAAATCAATAATCACTTCTTGCTCTAATCTTGATCGCATTGTGTTTACAGCGTATGGTGTAAATTCACGTGCATCACCAGTATATTCGAATATCCTTCCTGTTACAGGATCTTTAATAGGTTCCAACCAAGCATACGGTGCAAATACACTCCCTCTAATTTTCACGATATTAGCCATGAGAGACCTCCATAATTTATTTCGGTGAATCCTATTTCTTTCATAACCAAAACATAGTCAACTTGATTGACCACATCGCATATAGTACAATGAAATTAAAATAAAGTCAACTTAATTGACTTTATTTTAGGAGGGCTTATAGATGAATCATCAAGAAATTAGTGAATTGGATCTTACATCACTTTTGTCATTATCCTTTAGTACATTGATTGATGAACTAAATAACAGAATGAATGAATTAGGGTTTGGAGATATTAGACCTGCACATGGTTTTATGTTTAAACGTATCATCCCTAATGGAGCGACAGGTATAGAACTAGCTGAATACTTAGGAATTACAAAGCAAGCCGTGAGTAAAATGGTCGATCATCTTGAAAAAAGTGGTTATGTAATGCGCCAAACTCATCCCACTGATAAGAGAGGAAAAATAATTGTTTTAACCGAACGAGGTTGGTTAGCAGTAAAAGCAAAAGATAAGATACTAGCTAAGATTGAGGGGCGCTGGATTGAAAAGATAGGTGCTGAACGAATGCAAATGCTCAAAGAAGATTTAACAACATTAGTTTATGAAGCAAATGAAGGTAAATTATCATCGAGCGTAAAACCTGTTTGGTAAATATACATAAAGGGGATAACTAAAAAACAGATTCGCTTGAAGTAAGTTCAAAAGCATTCATAGGAATAACCGTAACATATGGTCTATTCCAGCCTTTTTATTTCAAAAAAAGATTCGTATTCTATTATCCCAAGCATCTATATTACAAAAAAATGAATGAAAAAAGAAACAATCGCTAACAAAAGTGATTGTTTCTTTTTTCATTCATACTCAAATGGCAAAATGGACATTACATCCACTTCTTCCATTTCTTCTTTCGGATTCATTATACCTTCGCTAGGTTCAAAAGACATACTCGTTAACATTCCGAAGTAGTACAATATAATAAATCACAGATTGAACATGAACTCGAGTGGATTATGTCCCTCATGGAAAAAATATAAAATAAGCTGCTTTCTTACAAAAATACTTAATTGATAGAATGTAGTATCACCCAAAATAGCAGAAATGGTATAATTACCCATACACATTCATTAACAATTTAATAGACTGAGAATATAAAGTAGTATAGTACCTCAAAAAATTAAATAAACGAATTAGGAGTGTTATATCATGTCATTTGGAATTGATGTGAGTCACCATGAGGGAAATATTAATTGGAATCAAGTAATGAATGATCCGAATCAAGTAAACTTTATGATTGCAAAAGTAACAGAAGGTTCTGAGCAAGGTACCAATTTTGTTGATCCAACCTTTCAATACAATATCAACGGTGCAAACAGTGTTGGCATCCTGACAGGGGCTTACCACTTCTTTCGAGCAATCTCTGTGAATGATGCAAGACAAGAGGCTGCTTTCTTCATTAAAAATTTACAGAGCGTCACATTAACTGCACCTGTATTTGTCGATGTAGAAGTCAATGATGCAAATTTAGATCCGGACACATTAACAGATGCTGTGAATGCATTTTTAACAGAATTAAAAAATGCGGGGTATACACATACCGGCGTTTATAGCAATCTATATTTCTTCCAAAATAGTCTAAACGTTTCACGCTTGCAAGATACTTTATTGTGGGTTGCACGTTATAATCCAAGAGGTGCAGGAATGGAATGTGATATTTGGCAATATACAGATACTGGAAGTGTACAAGGTATTAATAGCAATGTCGATTGCAATATATCCTATGTAAATTTGGATAACGGGAATAATAACAACAATGGACCTAATAGCTCCTATATAGGAATTGCTACAATCGCAGGTGATAATGTGAATTTACGAGATCAACCTTCTATGAGCGGCGATGTCATCGGAACATTACATCGCAATGAATCCTATAAAGTATATTACGAACAAAATGGATGGTTAAACTTAGGCGGAAATGAATTTATTTTTTATGATCCTAGTTATATTTGTTACTGCAACTATATCGGAATCGCTACAATTACAGGCGATAATGTAAATCTACGGGATCAACCTTCTATGAGTGGCAATGTGATTCGAACATTACATCATGACGAAGCTTACAAAGTATATTACGAACAAAATGGATGGCTAAACTTAGGCGGAAACCAATTCATTTACTATGACGCTAGTTATATTGATTATCAATTACTTTCTTCATGTTCCGATTGTTAAAAAGCGGACAAACTCTACGCAGTATAGGAGTAGGCGCACTGGCATAAATTTTGTAGACTAAGTAAACAAAAAAAAGAAAAGCTGAGTTCCTCTAAACTAAGAGAAATCAGCTTTTCTTTTTTTCTAAGCTACTCATGCATTCTTATACAAGTATTTTCAATTAAAGCTCCTTTATTTGCTTTGTAAGTTCGTTAAATCTTTTATCAAGTTCCATGTATGCTTCATCTTTAGGAGTTAAAAAGCTGAGTTTTCCTAAAACTTCTTGTCTTTCTGTTTCAAGCTTTAAACGTATTTCAGTGAGATTATCTCTTTTTTGAGATGGTTCTTTCAATTGCTTTTGTATGCTATTGTTTGAAAACACTAATTTACTGTTAGTCGTTTTTTCAATAAAATACCGATCATGCGAAACAATAAGCAATGTGCCATTATATTGTGCTAATGTAGTTTCAAGCTGTTCGCGGGAAGGTAAGTCAAGATGATTGGTCGGTTCATCTAAAATTAATACATCTTTTTCATCTAAAATATACTTCATGAGCTTACACTTTACACGCTCACCCATACTCATGTGCTGAATTGGCTCTTTCCATTGTGAAGATGTAAATCCTAAATGCTTCATTAAATTTTGGACTTTTCCTCTTTCTTCAAAAGTCTCTTTATAAAATAATTGTTCTGGTGTTTTTTCAAGTGGTAAATCAAATACTTCTTGTGTTAAATAACCAATGTTTGCAGATGGTGAAATCCATACTTCTCCTTGTGCTGTTTCATGTCCCATAATCATCTTCAATAATGTTGTTTTCCCGCAACCATTAGGACCAACTATTGCAATTTTCTCACCATGTTGAATTGTAAAATTAACTTTCTCAAATAATGTTCGTCCCTCAAAACATTTTTTCAATTGTTTCACTTCTAAAAAACGCTTTCCTACCTTTTTATTTGCTTGAATGGAAAACTCTACAGTTGGGTCTGGCTTAACACGCTCTATTTTCGTTTTTTCAAGCTCTTTTTCCAGACGTTTTTGTTTTGACTTCACCTGTGCATCCGTTCGTTTTGCCTTAACACGGTAGTATTCTTTAAATCCCTCTTTTTTTGTTGACTGTGCATGTGCTTTTTGCGACCATGATGTTAATTCTTTTATTTGCGATTCTATACGTTCAATGTTTTTTTGTTGCTTATCATATTCGCGCTGCTGCGTAAGCCTTTTTTGTTCTCGAAATTTCATATAACTCGTGTAATTCCCTTTATGCTCAATTAACTTTCTATCTTCTATCGACCAAATTTTCGTTGCAACAGCATCTAAGAAATACCGATCATGTGATACAACGATGATAGTTCCACTATAGCTTTTTATCTGTTCGATCAGAAATTCTGTACTATTTTCATCTAAATGATTTGTCGGTTCATCTAACATGAGAAGGGTTGGATTTTGCGCAAATCCTTCCGCAAGTCGAAGTTTCAGTTTTTCGCCACCGCTTAACGTTTGAAAATCGTTTGTTGGCACACCCCATTTTGCAAGAAGTTCCGCTTCTACTGTTGTTACTTCCTTAGATATAAATGTCTCTTTTTCTTGTTCAACATATGCCATCGTTACGTTCGTCTGTTGCCATTCCAATTGCCCTTTTGTTGGTTCTATTTTTCCATTTATCAACTGTAGAACAGTTGATTTTCCAGCACCGTTTCTCCCTATAACCCCGATAATATCTCCTTGTTTCACGGTAACATTCATTTGTTCTAATAAGGTATGTTCCATTATTTCCACATAAACATCTTTTAGTTTTAAAAGTTCCTTCATACTATCCATCCCTTTCTATAAAAGGAGAACAAAAAAATCCTCCCAATGATATTTGGCAGGATTAGTCGTTATATTATTTATACCCAAATAAGCTATTGTATGAAATAGCAATACGTTCTTATGGAAATGGGCAGACTAATCCTATTTTTTATAAATTGAAATATCAAATTTCAACATGTAAAAATAAGATTAGTTAATCATCGTCCACCCATCATCCTTTCCGTCGTTAATATCCATATTGTACCATGATAATACTGTATTCGTAAACGAGATGGTTTGACTCAGCGACAATCACTCTTTCATTTTTCTAATGCTTGCTGTTGGCTCATTTTACTCGTTAAATGAATATAATTATTTATGACAATGCACCTTCATCTTCAAAATGTTTATAAAATGTTGTTCGATGCACCCCTTTTGCACGCAAAGCATCAGCATGGGATATATACTCTATATTCCACAATAGCTGAAATGAGAAGTTGCAAACCACTTGCTCTATGTAGTTAATCCCCATAAGAACAATCACGAATTTCTCCTAATCGATTAAAAAATACAGCTCGAGCAAGGGCATGTTTTGCTTCTCCTTTATTTAAACTAACATGTACACGTCTTCTGAGTTCAGGACTCTGCAGCCATTCTAACGTATATAAAGTTCTTTCAATGCTTCCTATTTCACGTAAAGCTACAGATAAGCTGTTTTGCCGTAGATACGCCGCAAGTTTTTTTAGAATAAAAAACGCTGTTGCCGTACCATTGCGAATAGAACTGATCAATCGCAATAAATCATCCCAGTTTTCTTTTATTTTCATCACATGAATTGTCCTACCAATCATAAATACAAGCTGTGGCTGTTTTGCGGGCTTATCAAAAGTATAAATTTTATTTTTACTAAACGTTTTAATTCTAGGTGCAAATCGAAATCCTAACATGTGATTAACAAGTAATCTTGAAATAACAGTTTTAGTAGAGGGTTCCTTTCTTATTTGACCTTGACGATGTAAAGATATTGTTGTTATGGTTAAATTTGAAATTATAATAGGTAGATTAAAAGGAGTTTTGGTGATGAAAAGGTTAAAGTGGGGAAAAGTAACCATACTATGCGCTATTATTTTGGGTATATGTTGGTTCTTTTTTCATGAGAGCCTAGAGAAGGAAGATACCAATGTTGTAAAAGCAAAGGAAAAAATGATAACAGATGGTTCCCCTCTACAAGTAGCAGAATTACCAAAGACAGGGCTATCTGAAAAGGTAATTCCACAAAAGTATATACCAGTAGTAGAAGCAAAAGCAGCGATGATTATTGATGCAAGTGATGGAGAAGTTATTTATAAAAACAATGAGACTGAAACCTTTGCTCCGGCAAGTATGTCGAAAATGATGACAGCATATCTTCTTTTAGAAAATATACATACAGGAAAAGTCCATTGGGAAGATTCGGTGCAAATAAGTGCAAAATCAGTACAAACAGAAGGTTCTAGAATTCCAGTGCAAATGAATGATACATTAACGGTGAAAGACTTATTCCACGCTTTAATGATTCAATCTGCTAATAATTCGGCAGTTGCTTTGGCTGAACATGTAGCAAAGACGGAGCAAAATTTCATTCAACTTATGAATCAAAAGGCGAAGGAATTAGAACTCTCAGATAAAACCAAGTTCGCAAATGCTTCTGGTTTGCAAGAGTCCGATGGAAGTGAAACAAAGATGCCAGCAGCTGACGTAGCAAAATTGGCATACCATCTTATTAAAGATTACCCAGAAATATTAGAAGTAACACATTTACCTCAGAGTCAATTAGCATTTAAAAATACAGTTGTTACAAGTACAAATGAAATGTTGAATGCAGCGAATAAAGAGCTTTATATAGAAGGAATAGACGGACTGAAAACTGGCTTTACTGATAGTGCTGGATATTGTTTTACAGGGACTGCGAAACAAGGAGATAAACGACTTATCACGGTTGTTATGGGAACGACAAGTCAAACGAAACGTTTTACAGAAACTAATAAACTAATGTCTTATGGATTCCAGATTGTTAAGTAGGGAAAGAAATAATTATAGAGGAAAACAGCTTATTTGAAACCAAAGGGAGTGAAAATAAGCTGTTTTTATTTTTGTCTATACTATACTTATTGTAGATTTGTAAAAAAGTTTGATTATTTTGAAACCCTTGTTATACTAAAGCACCCGTTAGTTGAACAAAGAACAATGTGACGTAAAGCATAAATTTCCCTTTTGGAAAGTTTATGTTTTATTTTATTTAAGGAAATTTTGATGTAGATGATCTCATATTAAAAACAAGCGGAGGCTTATTAGGCTATAGCGCTTATAAAATTTATAACAACATATTGAAAACAAGGAACCAAAAATTAAATCATAGCAAATGAAGTTTACATAAACATCAAGTAACCCCAAAATATACAATAAAGATTGATTTTAGAGTTAGGGTACCGCTCCATCGCTATTAAGTTAAAAAACACATTCTTCTCCAAAACGAAAAAAATGAACTAAATTCCTATGGATAACTATGAAAGAATAAAACTTTCGTTTTTGGGATACTTCAAAACCTTAGGTTGATAGGCATGTAAAGTGACCCCAATTAGAAAAATCCTCCTTTGTGTTAGAAGCTTTTTCGCCCTTAAGGAAGTGGCAGCTACTACCTTGTTCTGATGCGAAATGAAATACAAAAAAAGACCGCCAATTTCATCATAACACTTCTAACAATACGATTTTTTTCTAAAAATTAAATAGAAAACATCAAATATTCTGTTTTTTATTTCTAAAAATTCATAATATTTACAAAACTTAAAAATCAATATACATTTTAGTTGTACCAAAAAAATCCAAGCAAAGAGGAGATGGTTGTATGTTCAAGAAGTTAGTAGTAGGAGCATTAGCAGCTGGTTTTGCAATAACTGGAGGATTGGGAACAGTATCAGCAAGTACAGAAAAAGATTATACGATTAAATCGTTCGACTACGTAACTGTAGATGAAAAGAATGTGGACACCCTGACTAAAGTGAATAACCTATCTAACAAAGACATAAAAGTAACCATAGTTTTACCTAAACAGAATGACAAGGGAGATTGGTTAGCATATGGTTTTACGAGCAAAGAAGCTTTGGATGCTTTTATTGAAAAAGATAAGCACAGCTTTAAAAATACAACACAACCTCAACATGAAAATGTAATCAAGCCTCTAGGAAGCGGTCCTGGAAGTACCGATTTCTATGAGCATGCAAATAAAGGCGGACAGTATATTTATTGGAGCAGTGGATTTACAAACTTATCTTCTAGCTGGAATGACAGAATTTCCTCCTTAAGTACAGCGTCACCTTCTGCAAGCTACGCAACAACGCTGTGGGAACATACTTCATCTCAGGGATATGGCCAAGGAGTCATGTTTAGACATTATGAGTGGTATGGTAAAACTGCTAATATGGATGCGTTTTGGAATGATAGAGCTTCAGCAATTCAAATCACGACGAATCCATGATAAGTAACGAGAGATTTCAGTTGTTCATGTAAATAAGTTTCAAAATCACTATTCTCTCATCGATTTAGAAAAAATGGGAGAATAGTAATTTTTTTGTGTACAGAAACAACTTTATGATTCGTAAACATAACAACCTACTTATAAAACGAAAACCTGTATCAATGATTACTCAGTAATCCCACGATACAGGTTTCTTTTATTATATACTCAACAACTACTTCTATTAACTTCGTAAAAATCCACCTTCTGAGTTCATCACTTGACCCGTGATCCACTTCGCATCATCACTAGCGAGAAAAGCCACGAGGCGCGCTGCATCTTCCGGCGTGCCAATGCGTCCCATTAAAAATTTAGGCAACAGATGCTTTCTAATTTCATCCGTCATCCACGTTGAATCTGTTGGTCCTGGGTTTACCGCGTTAACTGTAATTCCTAAATGAGCAACTTCTGCTGATAACGACTTCGTAAAAGCGGCAATCGCTCCTTTCGTTGCAGCATAGGCTAATTCCCCAATCATTGGTCCTAGTTCTTGTCCAGATGTCATATTAATAATTCTTCCACCATCTAAATCCGCTTGCTCAAAGCGACGAGCGAATTCCACACAAAGAAGAAAAGTTGCTCTCATATTAACAGCATAATGATTATCAAGTATATGAGCATCCAACTTTGCATATCCATCTTCCGTTGAATATGCTGCGTTATTCACTAAAATCAAAAGAGGACCAAACTGCTTTGAAACAGTATCCATGATTGTAAAGGCAGCATTTGCATCTGACAAGTCCATTTCTAAACTGTCACAGCGAACTCCTAATTCCAAAATCTCTTTTTGAAATGTCTCTGGCCAACTAGCCTCAGACTGCCAATGCGTAAAGAAAATATCAATACCTTGAAAAGCTAATTCGCGGCATATAGCAGCCCCAATCCCTCTTGGACTACTTACTCCTGTTATAAGCGCAACTTTATTTTGTACATGCGTCATTTCATATTCCCCCTATTAAATAGGGACACGATGATATGTATAAGTAGAGATGTATAATTCTCATCACAAATAAAAGCCGATACACACAGGTATCCGCCTAGTAAATGGAATGATCACTCCACACCATATGCGTCCCTTGTATGATTATCTTCAATAAATAGACAGACTCCACCCTTTATATGTATAGGAAAAGCACGCTATTCATTTTATTTTCTAATCATTACAAGATTCGCCACATGTAGAATCTCAATTCCCCTTTCATTACATCTCTACCATTATTATACTTTTCTTACTAGTGATAATCAATATATTCATTTATTAATTTATTACTAGTTATAATCAAAATCCTTCCAGATTTGCAACTTCATCATATAAATCTCTTCTCAGCCCTGTTCAATCTATCCCACCAAGCATCCCCTATATTGTTATAAATTGAAATCTCCAAGCAAAATGAACTACGAACAACCCAAGAAACCTTGTTCAAATCAAAATTTCTGGGGTTGCTTTGCATCTTGATTTACTTTTTTACAAAAAACGTCCTTCTATATTCAAGTGCCTATCCTCATACTTAAAACATTCTTTAATCTAAATCAAAAATCCGATTTTTTATAGAATCGATTTCATGTGCAGTCAACATGTGAGAAATATAAATAACCGGTGCCCTTGTATCCGATAAATGACAGTTACTAATAATAAAATCATATTTCATATCATAATTTGGTATCCTATCTATATTTACATTTTCCCCCAAACTTTGTTTTAACTTTCTATAAATAAGATTTTTTTCAACGGTTGTCCCAGAGAATATAAATACAATGTTTATTTCATTACAGATTGAATTAAGAATGGCAGTTGCATGAGAGGCGATATATTTGATTTCATCTTTTGTATATTGTTTATCGTTGTATGTGTCATTCCACTTGGAAATGCAAGATACATTTTCCTTATAATTTCGCATTAGAATACTGTCTGAAGAATGGATTGGATCAAAAATATGACTAATTGAGAAATTAAGTTCATTTGAAATACACACCTTATAAAAATACGGAATGACTTCTGCTTTTAATTTTTCCTTCTGTTCACTCGGTAATGGATTGTGTGTTAAAAGGGTATCAATGAGATTCATGAATTTTTTATAAACCTCCTGATGACATTCACTCAAATATGTAAGTACTACCTCACCCTGTGAGCTTGTATTTATTAATCCAAAAAATAAAAATAACTGCAGTGCATCTCTTTCATATTTTGGAAATTCAATATTGTAACAATTCTCAATTTCTGTAATAATTTCATTAAGACAATTTGCCTGCTTACGGCTGTATAAAGGCTTGATTTTTATTTCTTTCGTTACGCAATGTTTATTAAAAAATCGATTTATAAAAACAAAAACAATACTGCGTAATAATAAAATATCCGCAGGAACTTCGTTACGATAGAGAATCGCTAAAACTTTTTTTCTTAATTCCATGGGTATGGAAGGTTGATCTGAAAATTGTTGGATAAAGTAAAAGAAAGCAATATAGTAATATCTTATATTGATTTCATCTCCTTCTAGTTGAAGATCCCTGAATTTAATAGTTAACCCACTTTTATTTAAAATTTTATTATAATCTTTTAAATGAGTTCTCAAAGTTAACTTATTCATATATAAAATTTGAGACCATTTTTCTAATGTGTAATACTTATTATGAAATATGTCTAACATCACTCTATAAAGTACACTTTCTGTCAAATACGAATTAACCACTGATAATACAGACTCTTCCATCGGTCTAATTAAAATGTATCCTCTCGTTTTCACACTAATAATTTTCCACTTCTCGGGCAATTGCTTTTTTAATTGCGAAATATCATTCCTAATTGTTCGCGTTGAACACTGTAGTTGATCCGCAATCTTTTGAGACGATACAAATTTTTGCTCATTATTTAAAGCCTCTAATATAAAAATTTGTCTTTTTATTGCTTTATCTTCTATTAAACTATAAATAAAACTACGCATGAATATATTACCTTTCTTTAAAACCACACATTATTTTTATTTATTGTTAATTAATGTTAGGTATTAGAATTTTTTATCAACTATTGATAATTTTACTATAACAGTAGAATGATCTCTAATCTAGTTTTCGTTTCTCACTATCTCTATTTATTTCTTTTGTATACTTGTGCTCTATAAATACTTTGTTCACAAAAACAATAATAAAAACGCTCTTTTTTTTCAGTTATTAAAGGAAAAAATACTAATTTTAAACATTTTATGAAGTGATATTCTTATATTACAAAAGTTACTTGACCAACTTTTGTATTCGTAATCTTATAACTTTGTGTAATTGTTTGATTAGAAAACCGTTACCTAATCAAACAACATAAAAAGCCATATTACTCTATTAAGAGTATTGTGGCTTTTTATGTTGGAGCTATATTATAGCACCACATTCATAACAAAAAACGCGATCAATTCCTAAATGATTATTAGAAATTGATCGCGTTTTTTTAAATAAATAGATTGATAAATTAACTTCACTTCGTGTTTCCAAACTTTTCAATGGTGTGTGTATCCATATTTTTATGAACAGTACTTACATTTCCTTTCAACTTAAACGTACAAACACAGAAATATATAATTGAAAGAATAGATATACATACCCATAAATTATATACATAAGAAGTTTCCCATACACCTATAAGGGAAAGTAGAGCAGGACAAGTTAGTGTAACCCATGACTGTACAAAAGCTATTTTACCAATATAATGATTGATGTTCTTTTTCTGTGCATTAGCACTAAAAAATAAGAACCATAGAAATGCCCACATGAACCAAGTTAACGCATTAACGATATCATGAAAATGTATAATCGCTACAATCATGTAGAATAGTGCAATAATTGCTACCCAAAGAGAAAACCAGCCTAATCCATCACCCTTCAATCCTGCAATGAAAGTAACTCCCACATATAAATAAGTTAAACCAAATAAAAAAGTAGCTGCATATAAATAAACTGTCCAATTACTTTGATCAGATACTACAATTAAATAGAAAGGAATAATAATTTGCAGTACACCTACAAATATATTAAAAACACCTGCACTCTTTTCGTCCGCTTTTCCTAACATCACAAGGCTATTTAAAAAGAGCGCTGCACCAGAAATCAATAATCCAACATTACCCATATATATTCTTGTGAAAAACAAAACTGTTTTTCACAACGATACCTCCTCACATCATACATTCATTTTTTCATAGTTTTAACAACAAAGAGCAATTCCTCTTCTTCAATAACATGTGACAGAGGAACTGCTTATATTTAGAAAAATTTACAACAGACCATATATTTGAAATTAAGCGTTTCCAAAAAAGGCATGCATTAAGTTATGAAAACGATATCAATATAGTAACAGCATTCAATACAAAAGTAAATAATATAAAAAATGGTATATAGGTCATGAAATATCTTTAGTTAAACGATCGATATATTCCTTTGAATGAGGCCGGTTAGGTTATGTTCAATAGTTACATCACTCCACAAACCGCCCATACTCCTTCAAAAACCGTAACTTCACCACCCCAACCGGTCCGTTCCGATGCTTCGCTACATGAATTTCAGTTACATCTTTATTCTCTGTTTCCTGCTCATAATAATCGTCTCGGTATATGAGCATAATCACATCGGCATCTTGTTCAATCTGTCCTGTCTCTCTTAAGTCAGACAAAAGCGGACGCTTATCTTGACGCGACTCAACCGCACGGGATAGCTGCGACAATGCTACGACGCACACATTCAAATCGCGAGCTAGCAATTTCAGTTTGCGAGAGATTTCGCTCATTTCTTGAAACCTATTTCCTCTATATTTCGAATCGCCTGTAATAAGCTGTAAGTAATCAATGATGACGAGCAGCTTTTTATTTGGATGCTTACGTTTTAGCTTGCGAACCTGCACCCAAATTTCTTGCGTTGTCACACCTGCTTTATCATAGATTTCTAGCGGTAAATCACCAATCTCCGCAAAGACCTGACTTGTTTTCTCCCAGTCCTCGATTGTGAAACGATGCTTCGGATTTTTCAGCCTTTTTCCCGATACCATACCTGCGCAAGAAACCATCCGTTTTAGCAATTGTTTGTCGCTCATCTCTAATGAAAACAACCCAACTGCCGCACCTGATTTGGCGGCATGAAATGCAATATTTAAAGCAAACGCCGTTTTTCCCATCGAAGGCCGCGCCCCTATTACAACAAATTCACCATCTTGCAAGCCGCATGTCATCTTGTTTAAAGCAGAAAAGCCGGTCTCAATACCGGTCATCTCTTCTACGTCCTGGTGAAGCTCTTCATACAAGCCGACTAACGCATCCTTTAAGTCAAAGTCTAACATACACTCTTCCTCTTCTAGTTCACAAAGAGCCGTAATCGTCTCGCCAATAATTTTCTCATCCTTCTCCGCCAGAAGCCGTTCACACATACTGTGTCCCATCATTCCTGCACGGCGCATTTTCCACGCACCTCGAACAAGCCCCTCGTAATAGGAAAAATTAGTCGTCGTCGGTACACTCTCGATGATGTTGACAAAGTACTCAATCCCACCAATTTGCGTCAGAAAAGAAGAATCCATTTTCGAAACAAGTGTAACGAGATCAAGCGGCTGCCCGTCTTTCTCTACTTCCCGTATTAGCTTAAATATCGCTTGATGCAATGCAGTAGAAAAATGGTGTTCCGTCAACCTGCACTCTTTAATGAGCTCCCCATCAAGGAGGAGTGATCCTATTACCGTCTGTTCCGCTTCGACGTTTTGAATACTCACGGACGCCACCCCTTTTCCGCTAAGAACTTCTGCAGCTCTTCTTCAGACGGTACATTTTTCTCCCACTCCTCGCATTCCTCCAGAAACTGTTCAGTCTCCTGAACAATAGACGACTCCTTCTTCCGAAACTTCACCGCCGCCTCCTCTACTTCGCTTACCTTCTTATATCCCTTTCCGTGCCAATCTCGCAAAATCCCCTTCACATACGCAAGTGTCCGCTTATTATTTTCATGAGCAATTTGAAGTGCTTTTAAGACGAGTTCCTCTGACAAATCATCCATCCACGCAGTTAGTTCCTCTGCCGTATACGGTGACAAACTGCCAAAGTTTTGTTCATAAAACGTAAATACGTTACCACCCGAATCTATTTTTTCATCTTCTTCACAGCTTTCAGGCTCTTCTTGAGGCACTTGGGCAGGCATACCGAAATGTTCTACCAACAGCGGAATGTTCATCTCTTCCTCCAAACATTTTTGCAGAAACAGCTGAACAAATTGTTTACTTTTCACAGTCTTTAACTCACGAAGGACACATTTCTCAACGTTCGGATTTGTAATCGGATTATAACGAAGCCAATTTATGATATATAACTCCTTCGTTTTCGCATCATATAAAATCTTTCCATATTCGATAAACCGCTGCAGCAATTTATCAACAGTCTCCCTGTTGTAGCCCGTTTCCATCTCCGCCAAACGCTTCGGCAACGGATAAATACCGCACTGCGTCGTTTTCGAACATGTTAATAAATATATGTAAAAATAGCGCTCCTCCGGCGTTAAGTCGAGCACAAAATCATCTTGCCAAAAGTTCACCTGTACATTCCGATATACCGCCATATGTATTCCTCCCGTTTTTAAAATGCTGTTCCTTACTATATATAAGGAGGAAAGCGGAAATTTGGTAATTTAATTTTTATTTTTTTGAAATTCTTGTAGTAGTAGTTCTTTTGTTTTGTTTTTTAAAATTCTTGTAGTAGTAGTTCTTTTACTTTTGTTTATTTAATGATTTATTACTTGTAAGGGGCTTGGTAGGGGTTTGTAAGGGGATGTTAAGAGGGGTTTAATCCATGAAAATAGAAAAATCAATATGCTTGTGACATTCCTTTTCATGCTTCCCTCTGAACCTTGAGGTAGTATTACTGCCCGCGAATAGCGGGATAACATTGATATAGCAACTGGTTTAAAAGTCAAAATAGGTATGGTCGTAAAAAGTAGAATAAATGATTAAGAAATGATTCCAATGGCTAGGTATTTTAAAATTTATTAAATTTATAGATATCGAGGATACTAATAAATAGAATCTTAACGATGTTTATCTTAAAGAACAAATAATTAAGTTATCCATCTACTCTATATATTTTCGTAAGGCTAACTCATTTTTAACTATTAGCTGTTTATTTCCAATTGACGTCATAAATCCTAGGTCTTCAAATTTACTAAATTTACGACTAATTGTTTCCCTTGTCACCCCTATATAGTTTGCTATTTCTTCTCGTGTCAATGGTAAATTTATAAGTATTCCTTTATCAGTATCTTCACCGTATTTTTCGCAAAATTCTAGAATTATATAAGCAATCCTAACTTCTGGATTATTTGTTGCAAGATTGTTAGCTAAATTTTCTGTATGCGCTAAACGTTTTGTAACGGTTTTTAGCAACTTTAATGCAATATCTGGATTTCGCTCCATTATACGATCCATATTATCTTTCGTTAACATACAAATTTTTGTATCTTCCATAGCATACGCACTAAAATTACTCTTCTCATCGCAATTAAATATGTTTAATTCACCAAAGCATTCACCACTCGTTAAAATATGCAAGATTTGCTCCTTCCCTTGAATGGTTAATTTCGATAACTTTACTTGCCCCTTATTAATAATAAATAATGTATCTAATTTCTCTCCTTCATGAATTAATGGTTCTCCCTTTTTAAATTGTTTATGTTTTGACAATGCAGCTATTTTAAAAATTTCTTCATCAGATAAAGATTTAAAAATAAGAACTTTTCTTGGACAAGGCTCCGCTGCATTTTTATGATAACAATTTTCTTTCATATTACCTCACCTAACCTTACATATAGTATATAAAATGAAATTTTAATCAGTGTCTTTTCATTATTAGCCCTCACCAATCAGGCTTTTACGGGCATTAATACGTGATAAAGTATCCTTCCTAAATTATTATATCTTTTCCTAGGAGCCACACTAGTGACTCAAATCACATCAAAAAATTCTTTTCATAGTAAAAAAGTAACGAGAAATTATATAATCTTCTCGTTACTTTTTCTTTTGCTATTCCTCTACTGGTGCAAAGTGTTCAGTATCTTCTCCACATACTGGACACACCCAATCTTCGGGTAAATCTTCAAAACTTGTTCCTGGTTCTATATCTTCATCTGGATCTCCAACTTCTGGATCGTAGATGTAGCCGCATGGTAAACAAATATATTTTTTCATTATAATGTCCTCTTTCTATTATTAGATTAAGATTTTAGTTTCTCTTTTACCTTGCTCATTATTTCACTTATATTCGTATTTTTCATATCAATCTCTTCTAATGATACTTGCTTTTCAATAGCAGACTTGTAAGGGATGGATGCCGCAACTCCTTCTAATGAGATGACACCTACTATTTTATTATCCTTGATAAATAACCTTGTATACTTCTCTTTATCATCTTCTTCAACGATAGTTGTATCACATTGTTTTTCATCAACCAACCCAATTGAGAATAAAGATACATCGAATGCATGAAAGATAGTAGTTGGAATTGCTTCCTTATAAATTGCGGGATTAGAAACCATATTACTTCCTGCAATCTTCCCTTGATCCATTGCTCTTCCCCATAGTCCGCCAATTTCACCGTTTACTTCTGCTACATCCCCAGCAGCATATACAGATTCTACATTCGTTTCCATCTTCTCATTGACAACAATACCTCTATTTACATGAATAGGAGTATTGTTTACTAAAGAAATGTTAGGAGTGACCCCAATTGAATAAACAACACTATCACAATCTATTCGTTGTTCACCATTCACTTTCATTCCAGTTACTACTTCTTCTCCAAGAATAGAATCAATAGTCGTATTTACATATACTTTTACTCCGGCACTTTCAATTTTTTGTTTTAATAAAAGAGAAACTTTTTCATCTAATTGTCTTCCCATTAGTGCAGGAGCAACTTCTACAATGGATACTTGTTTACCAGCTTTCATCATAGACCAAGCTGTTTCTAATCCTTGTACACCTCCACCAATGTTTACAACATGCTTTTTATCTTCTAAACATGCTTTAAATTTATCCGCTTCCTGCATGTCTCTAATCGTAAAGACATTTTTTTTATTTATGCCATCTATTGGTAGCCTTCTATTATTTGCACCCGTACAAATTAATAGTTTGTAATAAGAAACTTTCTCATTATTTGATGTAACAATATATTGCTGCTCTGTATCAATTTTTACTACCTTTGTATTTGTGAAAACCGATATATTATTATTTTGGTACCATTTTTCTTTTTTGATTAAAACTTTTTCGCTGTGTAAATCTGAATATAGCTCTTTTGATAATTTAATTCTGTTATAGGGTAAAGATGATTCTTCACCAAAAATGAATATATTTGAATCCTTGTCATGATCTCTAATTGTCTTTGCAGCATTTACAGCGGCTACTCCACTTCCGATAATTACAAAATTCTTTTCCATATTTTCACCTACGTTTTTCTATTAAATAGAGCTTAGTAATAAATCTGTAACAAATGTTGTTGCATGTTTAATTTGTTGTGTTTTTTCTTCATTCTTTGGAGAGAATCTGATACGAATAGGAAATTCAACATGAGTCATACCTGTAGACTTAATAACATTTGATGTACTTTGTACATTCATGTTTGTTTCATTTAGGTAATCTTGTACGACCTCAATTGCTTCACCACTCCAGCCGTATGATCCGAATGCAGCTGCGATTTTCCCTTCTAAGTTCATTCCCTTCATTTCTATTAAAATTTCTTCTAAGTTTCCAATCATATCTGCGTATTTAGTTGAAGATCCGATGAAGACTGCATCTGCGTCTTGAATACTTTCTAGAATTTCAGCTTTATCCGATTTATCAGCATTAAATACTGTTACTTTAATATTATCTGCCTCGAATGTTTCTTTAATGATACTCGCGATTTTTTTCGTGTTATTTTTAATGGTTGTATATACAATGGTTACTTTTTTCCCTTGTGTTGTATCTTTACTCATTTCTCCATATAAATCGATATATTTTTGGACATCCTGTCGTAAAATGTACCCATGAGACGGAGCGATCATTTGAACATCTAAGTCTTTCAATGCTTCCATTAACGTTCTGACATATCTTCTATGCGGGTGAATAATCGCATTATAGTAGCCTATGAAATCTTCCGTAATATCTTCATTCGCTTCATCGTTAAAGAATTCATAATTCGCTACATGTGTACTGAAAATATCACATGGGAATAAAATTCTATCCTCTATGCAATATGTGATCATCGTTTCTTCTGTATGAAGATATGGAGTTTCTTTAAATTTCAACGTTTTCCCACCAATATCTAATGTGTCACCATCTTTTACAACTAAAAAGTTTCTATGATGCAATTTATACATTTCCTGTAACTCAGGTACTGCAATTTCTGTACATACAATTGTAGCGTTTGTAGCTCTTGATGCTAATGCTGCCAATCCACCTGAATGATCAGGTTCTGTATGGTTTACTACGATATATTGAATTTCTTGTGGATCAATTAATTCACTTAAATATTCTACAAATTCTCTTCCAAATTCTATGTCAACTGTATCAATCACTGTTGGTTTTTCAGTTTTTAGAAGATACGAATTATAAGTTGTCCCTTTTCCTAAGATTAAACGATGAAATGGAACTTCCCTATCATCAATTTTCCCTACCCAATATATATCTTCAGTTAGCTTAATTTCTCTATTCATGTTTTTTAATTCCTCCTAATTGTTATCTCTTAACAACAACTGTATTATAAAAATTTTCCTAAGATAAAAAGAGGACTTGAATCACATTTTGTAAAAACAAATAAAAAAATACTTTAGTAAATGAAAATTTTTCTTTACTCAAGTATTTTTTATGACATGTTTATTTTGTAGCTACAAGAACGAAAGCTGGCCCATTCGGTAAATATGCCTCTTTTTTAAAATTACCGAAAGTTTCTACAGTACGAAAACCACATTCTTTTAACATAGGCAGTAGTTGTTTTTTCGTAATAGGATATAATGGAATACTATTTGATAGTTCTTTACCATCCACATTCAATGTTGCAGTAAATAATACTTTTTCTCCTTCTAGCGTATAATTACGCTTAAACGAGAAATGTTTCTTCTCCAGTACCGGAAATTGGAAATTATTTTCAGCTAATACTTTTTCATAATTTACAATTTGAATCATTAGTTTTCCGTTTGCTTTTAATTTTTCATAAGAGCCACAGATAAAATTAAAGATTTCTTTCGAATTATCCAAATGAACAAGTGTATTTCCAATACAATAAATACCATCAAATACTCCAGGCACATTTTCAATTTGTTGCATTCCAAATGTATTTACACTAAATATCCCTTCGTAAACTGCAGCTTTCTCCCGAATTTTTGCAGCCATCGTCCTCTCTGGTTCCATCGCAGTAACAGCAAACCCCTTTTCAACTAGCGCTTGGGCTACATTACCTGTTCCTGCGCCCACATCCAGTATAGAGCTTCCTTTTTGTAAATAAGAGACTATAAAATTTATTTGTTTCTCATTTACAGGAAAAATTTCATCATAATATGGCGTTAACATTTGATAGAAAGTCATTATTTATACAGTCCTTTCAGGATTTAGTATTCAAATCATAATCAATTACTACCCGCAAATAGCAGGATCATATATATGAAATGTAAACAAACTATTTGAGTCAGTTTCCTTATCAAGATATTACTAAACACTCACAAACTTACTGTAATAATTATTACAGTAATGCTCTGGCTAACAATACTACTGAAACAAAAAAGTAAATAGAATTGATACTCTCTAAAATACCCACTTGTAGAATCGAAATATTTCTACCATAAAGTAATATAGATCGTATCAAACTTGGTATAAAGGCAATGGTAAACCACGGTGATACAATGAAAGTCGCAATTACAAGTAAAGAATGATACCCCCATGAAACTAAGCGATACGTTGGATTCTTTTTCTCACGAATCATTGTCTTCACATAAAACGTACTTCCCATAAAATATAAAAATGATATAGTTGCAACAACCCATATCTTTTCATCAACTGTTTTCATTGTGAAATAATAACTAATGATTCCCCCTATACAAAACAAAATAATCGCACACATGTCATTTAGTAAAGCTCGTTCGTTTTTTTGGCGAGAAAAGTAAATATTTACAAAAAAACATGGGAGCATAATAATGGAAAAGAACACAATACGCCATTCATATATAAGAGCAATGATCGCACACACACAAGCCACACTAAAATAAAGAAAGAAAGAATGTAAATAATACTTCTTTCGCGGTTGTTTTACGTACATTAATAAAGGATACGTAGCTAAGTACACAAACAACCATGCCAAAAAGAGCGGTATGTGATACCATGTCCCTTTACCAATTAAAACACCCAATACAAATGGAATAAGCAGCATTCCCCATGCCCCATGCTGCTTTGGAATAATTAACTTCATTCTTCCAACACCCTTACCCAAAGTTTTTTATCAACAATGTCATATACCGATACCTACAAAAGAATTCATGCCATTAACCCTATAAAATTTTGTAAAAGTGATATTTCCAATAGTTTTTTAACATACTTTGCTACTGAATGAACCAAAGAACTTGAGAACAATATTTATATAGATTGAACTACCCCCTCCTAACTTTTTTACTTTCTCTTCATTTTGAGGCGGGGGTATTACTAGGAGTAAGCTTTTTATTAAGGATAAACTATATTGAGGAAGGATACTGTGAGTGAAATCACTGCATTATGATTTTATATCTTTTATTTTATAAAGTGACACTTTTATCAGTGAATTTTTTTCTTCCCCCACCTCGCTTCTTTGCCTTCACCGAAGTTTGAGGTGGGAATATTACTGCCTGAGAATAGTTGGATAAGTTTATTAAACTCTAAAGCTATATCCTCAAAAAATACTTGTAACTACCGTATATATTAATTTTATATTAGTTTTTTTGATGTCCTTGCGAAAAAACACTATATGAAGTATCATTTTATCAAAACTAACACTATATATAGATAAGGGGTGGATGGAATGAATCCATCAAGTAGAATAACAAAACAGTCATGGGATAATTTATGGACAACATTTAACACGATTGTACAGGATAACGATCAAGACTTAATGCAAGAAAATGCAAATGTTGATGGCCGATCTCCAATGGGAATGATGGGAACATTTGCATCTGAGAGCGCAAAATATTATGCGGTAGAACATTTACTTTCTGAACAGGTAAAAAAAGCAATTGATCAAAATATTTTATATCCACACGATTTAGATTTTTACGCAACAGGTACAACAACGTGCTCACAAATTCCACTAGCACAAATACTGGAAAAAGGATTTCATACAGGTCATGGACATATGCGACAGCCACAAGATATTAAAAGTGCGTTGGCTCTTTCTTCTATTATTTTTCAGGCAAATCAAAATATGCAGCACGGTGGGCAATCATTTGCAATGTTTGATATAGATTTAGCACCTTATGTGAAAAAAACGTATGAAAGAAATAAAAAACGTTTGGCGACATATCCATTAACAGCAAAACAGGTAGAAGAATTTGCATGGAAAGAAACAGAAAATGATACGTATCAGGCGTGTGAAGCTTTTATCCATAATTCAAATAGCATGCATAGCCGCGGTGGTGGACAAGTACCATTTATTTCGATTAACTACGGAACGGATACATCAAAAGAAGGAAGATTGCTAATTAGACAATTATTGCGAGCGACTCAAGCTGGATTAGGAAAAGGAGAAACACCAATCTTTCCAATTCAAATCTTTAAATTAAAAAAAGGTGTCAATTTTGAAGAAAATGATCCAAATTATGATTTGTTTGAATTAGCATTAGAAACGACAGCCAAACGATTGTTCCCTAATTTTTCATTTTTAGATGCACCATTTAATGCGATGCATTATGATGGTCGCCCTGAAAGTGAAGTGTGCTATATGGGCTGTCGTACCCGTGTTATGGCGAATATTCATGGAGAAGAAACAGCCATTGGAAGAGGGAATTTATCATTTACATCTATTAACTTAGTAAAACTAGCATTAATAAGCGACTCAAAAGAAGTATTTTTTGAATCATTGAATCATTATGTAGATCTCGGCATTCTCCAGCTATTAGAACGATTTGCTTACCAATCTACAAAAAAGGCAAGGGATTTTCACTTTTTATATTCTCAAGGAGTATGGCGCGGCGGTGAAAAACTTCAACCAGAAGATTCTGTTGTTGAAATTTTGAAACAAGGTACGTTAAGTATTGGTTTTATCGGACTTGCTGAATGCTTAGTTGCTTTAACCGGAAAACATCATGGAGAAAATCAAAATTCGTGGAATCTTGGGAATGAAATTGTTGCCTTTATGAGAAGCAAGATGGATCAAGCAACGGAAGAATATCAGTTGAATTTTTCATTAGTCGCAACCCCTGCAGAAGGATTATCAGGAAAGTTTATAAAAAAAGATCGAGCTGAATTTGGAACAATTAGTGGTGTAACAAATCATAACTATTACACAAATTCATTCCACATCCCGGTTTATTATCCTATTCTAGCGCTTGATAAAGTTCGTTTAGAAGGACCGTTTCATGCGCTTTGTAACGGCGGTCATATTACATATATCGAATTGGACGGAGCAGCTGTTCATAATCAAAAAGCATTAAAGCAAATTGTACAGGCAATGGCGCAATATGGAGTTGGATACGGCTCGATTAATCACCCGGTAGATCGCTGTAAATGCTGTGGCTATAATGGAGTGATTGCGAATGAATGCCCAAGCTGCGGGAATGAAGATGAACATCATATTGAAAGAATCCGCCGTATTACCGGATACCTAGTCGGTGACATGTCGAAATGGAATAGTGCGAAACGTAGCGAAGAAACAGATCGAGTGAAACATAAATGAGAGTAATGAATTATTTATAAAAAAACAGTGATGAACTTAACACATTACAAGTGATGTATATCACCACGTGGGTTCAAAATTATTGATATTCTTAATCCAGATACTAAAGTTAAACTTTATGGAGGCATTCATATGGAACATACATTTACTGAGACTTCTGTTATTGGTGAGATCGTTACAAAATTCCCAAAGGCTAGTGATCTTTTTAAATTATATAGAATCGATTTTTGTTGTGGTGGTAATAGACCACTTATTGATGCTATTAACGAAAGAAATTTATCAGCAGAAGAGGTTTTAACAAAGTTAAATACTCTTTATTATGAAACAAAACTATTAAACGAATCTGAAATTGATTGGAAAACAGCTGCTTATAGCGAATTGATTGACTATGTTGTGAATAAGCATCATCGCTATTTAAATGAAGAGTTACCACTATTAAGTCCGTACGTAACAAAAGTGTTACGCGTTCACGGAGCAGGGCAACCTCATTTAGCTCAAATTCACAAGTTATTTCATGAATTAAAAACTGAATTAGAGCAACACTTAATTAAAGAAGAAACAGAAGATTTCCCATTAATTTTAGCATTTGAGCAAAATCCAAGCGATGAAAATTACACAAAATTACGCAAAGTAGTAGATGAATTAGAAAACGAGCATAACCACGCTGGCAATATTATTAAAGAACTTCGTGAGATTACGAATGACTTTACTCCTCCAGCAGGTGCTTGTGGTACTTATCGTCTTGTCTATCAACGACTTGAAGCCCTTGAAGCTGATTTATTCCAGCATATTCATTTAGAAAATAATATTCTATTTCCACGTGCAATTGCAC
Organism: Bacillus sp. S10(2024); assembly: GCF_050473865.1. Taxonomy (NCBI): domain Bacteria; kingdom Bacillati; phylum Bacillota; class Bacilli; order Caryophanales; family Bacillaceae; genus Bacillus; species Bacillus sp. S10(2024). The sequence continues at coordinate 2,556,601 of NZ_JBFLUR010000002.1, forward strand.
AAGCTTAAATAACAAAAAAGATGAACCCTTAACTTGGTAGTTGTAGGGGATAACTTAAAAGAGGGCTGTCCCCTCTTTTTTAGTTCCCTTCGTAAAAAAATAAACAACTTTTTATTTAAGTAACTGCTTATTAAACAAGCAAGGCCCTATTGGCCCTGCTTGTTATTTGACTATTACTTTTCCATCCATTCCTTTTTGGAAATGGTACCGACATATCAGTTCATATGTACCGGGATCTTGAGGTTTCACGGTAATGGTTCTTTCTTTTCCCGGCTGGACTTCGGCGTCAATTCTGAGCTTTTCCACTGTGAAGGTGTGCTCTTTCTTACCTTGGTTTTTCAATATCAACGTTGTCGTTCTTCCAATCGGAATAGTGATGACATTCGGATTAAAGTAATCATCGTTCAACTCGACCTCAATCACTTTCACTGACTCAATAGGCTGTGTTACCACCCCGGATTCGGCAAATACACTGAGTGAGCCCGGAGTTGTCACACCCACAATCATCGCAAGCAAAACGACCAATCCAGTTAACCACTTTTTCACAGACATTCGCAATCCTTCCTTTCTTAAGTAGTTACCATTGTTTTCCAAATCATAAAATAGTATCACTATAAATAGGGCTCCAACATGCTTCAAATAGTAGCTCTTTTATCTGAAGCAGTGACAAAGCAAAAAAATCGACTCTAATAACGATCTTCTAGAATCCATTCTTCTTCAATTAACCTGCACCATTAGTTTAAGTGCAATACTTCATATTCAAACAAAATATTATCATCATCTTCCACAACCTGGCCCTTTAGTAGAGTAACTTTATTGCTACTCAACAGTTCCTTAACCCGCCTTTCAGTTCAGATCTTCTTTTTACTTTTCACTATAAAAAACACCCCTTTAGATAAACAGATCCAAAGGGGTGTTTTTTATAAACATCGCGTCTTTTTTATACGTTTTGTTTCTGTTTTCGTAATGCTTTTGGAATGTATACACAGAAAGGTTCACTTTCCATGTAATCTCCAGTCATGGCAAAAGCCCTGGAACGAGATCCTCCGCAAACATATCGGAACTCACAAATCCCACACTTTCCTTTATACTTGTCTGGATTACGCAAGTCTTGGAAGATGGGAGAGTTTCGATAAATATCAGCTAGTGGTGTTGTTCGAACATTCCCAGCTTTGATAGGTAATAACCCACTTGGATACACATCTCCAATATGAGAGATAAACACAAAGCCGTTTCCATCATTTACCCCTTTTGGAGCACGTCCAAGTCCATCAATCTGCCCCGTCATTCCATTCATCAATACATCCTGATATTGAATAGCCTGATCTATTGTTTTATTTTCTCGCATTTTTTGTTGAATAACAACACGTCTATAGTGCTGAGCAGCCGTTGTTTTAATATCAAAAGAAACCTTTTTACTTAATTGATATAGCCACCGGAATACTCTTTCATGCCCAGCTGGTGAAATCATATCTGTTTCCTTACCGCGCCCCGTTGGAACTAAGAAAAATACACTCCAAAGTACACACTCTAATTCCTCTACTAATTTTGCCATCTCTTCAAGTACATTCACATTATAATTAGAAATAACAGTATTAATTTGAATAGGAATTTCCAATTCATGCAAATAACGAATCGCATTCATTGTTAATTCAAATGACCCCTCTGTCCCCCTAAAATGATCATGTATTTCAGCTGTTGGCCCATCTAGACTAAATGCCCATCTAGCAAGCCCTACTTCTTTTGCTTTTTGAATTGTTTCTTTCGTAACGTTTGGAGTAGCACTTGGTGTCATAGATACTCGAACACCTTTTTTTATCGCATAATCCGCAATATCATATACATCCGGACGCATTAATGGATCACCGCCGGTAAAAACAAGCATCGGATTATCCATTTCATATATATCATCAATTAGTTTTTTACCTTCTTCAAATGTTAGTTCAAGAGGATGACGATGATACTGAGCTTCCGCACGACAATGAAGACATTTTAATTGGCATGCTCTTGTTAACTCCCATATCACAATAAATGGATTTTTGTTAAAATCACGATTAATCAAAATTAAACCCTCCTATCGATTTACCCCGCTATTTGCGGGCAGTAATACTCCCGCCTCAAAATTCAACAAAAACAAAGTCTAGCTCTAGCGGCTAGAATCTCCGGTCGTTTTGCCCCCACTGATTAAAGTTTCACTTTATATCCTCATTGTAAAGTTATATAAGAACTCATGTTGTGAGATATATCACGCATGAAATTGTCATTATGAAATGAAACTTGAATCAGTCCTTACAATCGAGCTTTTACGTGTGATTTTCCTCACTTCTTATTCATTCTCTCTATGTTACATTGTTTTTGAGAATTAATATCACTTATTCCCGAGGTGAGAGTAATGACCAAGATGATTGATTTTAGTCAAACCGTTTGCGATTTGGCTAACAAATCCCCTGAAATCATCCCTATCTTAAAAGAGCTAGGCTTTGAAGATATAACGAAACCTGGCATGCTGCACACAGTCGGCCGAGTGATGACTATTCCAAATGGCTGCCGGATGAAGGGAATTTCTTTCGATATCGTTAAAAAAACTTTTGAAAACAATGGATTTAACATTAAAGAATAGAGGAGAATCCTTATGAGCGAAATAATTAACAATCGTGAACAAGAAAGTATAAATCAATTTGAAAGACAAGCTATCTTAAAGGAAATTATTAAAAATCTTCATAATGGAAAAAGCGTGGAAGAAGTGAAGGCCCAATTTGAAGAAGCAGTTGGGAATATTACCGTCGCGGAAATTTCAAAACTTGAACAGGCACTCATGGAAGAAGAAGGAATTCCAGTGGAAGAGGTACAACGTTTATGCTCGGTGCATACAGCTATTTTTAAGGGTTCCATTGAAGAAATCCATCGATCTGAGAAACCCGAAGATCAAGCTGGGCATCCAGTTCATACATTTAAGCTTGAAAACAAAAAAATTGATAAGCTTGTTAACTTCAAACTTCAACTTCACTACGAACGTTTCGAGAAAGAAGATAGTGAAGAAAACATTTATAAACTAATCGAAGATTTAAATCTGTTGCTGGATGTGGATAAACACTATAGCCGTAAAGAAAATCTGCTTTTCCCCTATTTAGAAACATACGGAATTTACGGTCCGACACAAGTAATGTGGGGAATCGATGATGTCATTCGTAACGCCATTAAAGATGTGAAACAAGCATTAACAAACTATAACGGAGATAAAAAGACAGTCTTAGACGGTGTTTACTTTGTCATCCGTGAGGTAACTGAAATGATTTTTAAAGAGGAAAATATTTTGTTTCCAATGGCTCTTCAAACTCTTACGGAAGATGAATGGATTAAAATCGCTCATGAAAGTGATGAAATTGGCTATTGCTTAACAGGTCCTGCGAGTGTATGGAAACCTGAAAGAAAAGCAGTGCAAGAACAAGCTATGTCTGAAGGATTCATTCGTTTAGAAACAGGTATACTATCTTTAAAACAACTAGATATGATGTTGAACCACTTGCCTGTGGATATTACGTACATTGATCAAGATGATGTTGTACGCTACTTCTCTCATGGAAAAGAGCGAATCTTTGCTCGCACAAAAGCGATAATCGGTAGAACAGTTCAAAACTGCCATCCTCCAAAAAGCGTTCATGTCGTTGAAAAGCTCTTGGAAGACTTTAAATCCGGAAATAAAGATTGTGAAGATTTCTGGATTAAGTTCAAAGATAAATATGTATACATTCGATATTTCGCTATACGGAGTGAAGATGGAGAATATATGGGTACCCTTGAATTCACACAAAATATCACTCCAATTCAAGAAATCCAAGGAGAAAAACGCATTCTCTCATAAAGTGAAACTTTAATCAGCCCCCACCTAACGTCTTTGCTTTCGCTAAATGTTGAGGTGGGGGTTTACTTGATTTAGAAGCCTCATCGACTTAGAACTTCCTATTTTTGGTTAGGCACTAACCGCTTCTACGCATAATCAAACCCTCTCGCCCCAAAGTTTTAATTTATCTTTATATTCTAAGCGCTAAAAGTTGCATTACCTCTTAATATAGTCATAGAATTATAATTAATTTGTAGTCAAAAGCACGTAACAAGTGGGTAAAATGAATTACTATGAAGAATAAAGTAAAAGCTAAAAAAATTAGAAACGGAAAATGGAGAGATGAATTAAATGTTCAAGATCATCAAACATTTAAAACCATTTGTTGCTTCCATCATTGCAGTTGTATGTTTGTTAACTGTGCAAGCAGTATGTGACCTATCACTGCCAGACTACATGTCTAACATTGTCAATGTAGGGATTCAACAAAAAGGTGTCGAAAACGCAGTACCTGAAGTTATTCGTAAAAGTGAGATGGATAAACTTACGCTCTTTATGAATGACAAAGAAAAGAAAGCAGTAACTGACAATTATGTACTGCTAGATAAGAACAATCTTTCTCAAAGTGAACTAAAAAATGATTTGAAAGATTATCCAAAGCTTGATAAAGAACCACTTTATAAGCTACATACAACGGATAAACATACACTCAGTGAACTAAACGATATCTTTGGGAAACCGATGTTAATTACACAAGGAATTGAAAAAGGCGGCACTGACAGTAAAACAGAAATGAAGCTTCCGCCAAATACAGATCCTTTCACAATCATTGCGAAACTGCCTCAAGATCAAATTGATGCGATGAAAGAAAAGGCAGACAAAAAGTTTAAAGACATGCCAGGCAGCATGGTAACACAAGCCGCTGTTTCATTCATTGAAAATGAATATAAAACAATTGGTATCGATACAGATAAACTTCAATCCAATTATATTCTTACTTCTGGCGGGAAAATGCTCCTTTTATCATTAGTGAGTATGGCAGCGACCGTTATCGTAAGTTTACTAGCGGCAAAAGTGGCTGCAGGACTCGGCAGAGATCTGCGAAAGAAAGTATTCCGGAAAGTTACAAGCTTCTCGAATGCGGAGTTTGATAAGTTTTCCACTGCCTCTTTAATCACAAGAAGCACAAATGATATTCAGCAAGTGCAAACACTGATGGTGATGATGCTTCGAATCGTATTCTATGCACCGATTTTGGGCATAGGCGGCATTATTAAGGTACTTACTACAGACCTTTCCATGGGATGGATTATTGCCGTTGCGGTAGTCGCAATTTTAAGCTTAGTTATTGGTTTATTTAGCGTTGCCATTCCTAGGTTTAAAATGATCCAAAAGTTAGTTGATAAAATTAACTTAATCACGCGTGAATCGTTAACAGGTATGCTTGTTATTCGTGCGTTTAATAATCAAAAACACGAAGAAAAGAAATTTGAAAAAGGCAATCAAGATTTAACAAAAACAAATTTATTTGTAAGCCGTTTAATGTCATTTATGATGCCGATGATGATGTTTATCATGAATGCCGTTACTGTACTTATTATTTGGGTTGGAGCACACCAAGTGGATATGGGACATATGCAAGTTGGTGATATGATGGCATTTATGCAATATACAATGCAAATCATCATGGCCTTCTTAATGATCTCTTTTGTATCGATTATGGTTCCACGTGCTTCTGTATCCGCACAACGTATCGCAGAAGTTTTAGATACTGACCTTTCCATTCATGATGCAGCGGAGCCAAAAACATTTGCTTCAGACAAGAAAGGTTACGTTGAATTTAAAAATGTTAGTTTTAGATACCCAGGTGCAGAAGAAGATGTACTTTCCAATATCACCTTTACTGCAAAACCTGGTGAAACGACAGCTTTCATTGGAAGTACAGGTAGTGGTAAATCCACACTAATCAACTTAATTCCGCGCTTTTATGATGTCACAGGCGGTCAAATCTTAATAGATGGCACTGATATTAGAGAAGTATCTCAGAAGGAATTAAGAGAAAAAATCGGTTATGTACCGCAAAAAGGAGTTCTATTCTCCGGTACGATTGAAAGTAACTTGAAATACGGTAAAAAAGAAGCAAGTGAAGATGAATTAGTAAAAGCGTCAGAAATTGCGCAAGCGATGGAGTTTATTAACGCAAAACCTGAAAGCTTCCGTACAGAAATATCACAAGGTGGTACGAACGTTTCTGGTGGTCAAAAACAAAGACTTTCGATTGCCCGTGCTCTTACGAAGAAATCGGAAATCTTCATATTTGATGATAGCTTCTCAGCTCTTGACTTTAAAACAGACGCGCTACTACGCAGAGCTTTAAATAATGAGCTTGCCGGAAGTACTCTTTTACTTGTTGCGCAAAGAATCAGTACGATTATGAATGCAGATAAGATCATTGTGCTGGATGAAGGAACAATCGTCGGAACTGGTACTCATGAAGAGCTTATGGAGAACTGTGAAGTTTATAAGCAAATTGCTTTATCACAACTTTCAAGAGAGGAGTTGTCATCATGAGCGATAAAAAAATAGAAAATAACAGACAAGGTGGTTCTGGCGGCGGTGGTCATATGGGCGGCGGCATGCAAAAGATTGAGAAAGCAAAAAATTTCAAAGGAACGATGAATAAGCTCCTTCAATACTTGAAGCCATATAAATTATCAATCTTAATCGTTATCCTTTTCGCAATCGGTAGTGCAGCCTTTACAATCGTCGGTCCAAAAATTTTAGGGCATGCCACAACAAAACTTTTCGAAGGACTCGTAAGCAAAGTAACAGGAGCACCAGGTGCTGCAATTGACTTTACCTATATTGGAAACATTGTCATCTTACTTCTTGGATTATATATACTGAGCGCTGCGTTTGGCATTATCCAAGGCTATATCATTTCTGGAGTAGCCCAAAAGGTATCTTATAACTTCAGAAAAGAAATCGATGAAAAAATTAACCGGATGCCGCTAAAATACTTTGATAAAACAACACACGGAGAAGTATTATCGAGAGTTACAAATGACGTAGATACAGTGAGCCAAACGTTGAATCAAAGTATGTCGCAAATCATCACATCGGTAATTACAATCATCGGTGTATTTATTATGATGCTATCAATTAGCTGGCAAATGACATTAGTCGCGCTCTTAATATTGCCAGTATCCATGATACTTATCATGGCAGTCGTAAAACGATCACAAAAATACTTCAAATCCCAACAAGAATATTTAGGACACGTAAACGGGCAAGTTGAAGAAATTTATAGTGGTCACAATATCGTTAAAGCCTTTAACAAAGAAGAAGAAGAAGTGAAAAAATTCGAAGAGGTAAACGACATCCTTTACCACTCCGCATGGAAATCGCAATTTTTATCGGGAATGATGATGCCGATTATGATGTTTATCGGGAATATCGGTTACGTTGCTGTATCAATTTTAGGCGGATGGCTTGCAGCAAAGAGAACGATCGCAGTTGGAGATATTTTAGCCTTTGTACAATATGTGAGAAACTTTACACAGCCAATCGCTCAAGTAGCGCAAATCGCGAACGTACTTCAATCAACAGCTGCAGCTGCAGAAAGAGTCTTCGAATTTTTAGAAGAAGAGGAAGAAGTACCAGAATCAGAAAATCCTGTGAAGCTAGAAAAAGTAAACGGAGAAGTGAGCTTCAAAGATGTTGAGTTTGGTTACAATCCAGATAAAACGATCATCAACAACTTCTCAGCAGATATCAAACCTGGCCAAAAAGTTGCAATTGTCGGCCCAACTGGAGCTGGTAAAACAACAATCGTAAAACTATTAATGCGTTTCTACGACGTAAACAGTGGTGCCATTTGCATAGACGGTCACGACATAAAAGACTTTACGCGAGAAGACCTGCGCAACATGTTCGGTATGGTACTCCAAGACACATGGCTATTTAACGGATCTATCATGGAAAACATCCGTTACGGCCGCTTAGACGCAACCGACGAAGAAGTCATCGAAGCAGCAAAAGCCGCACACGTGCACAGCTTCGTCAAAACACTACCAAATAGATACAACATGGAACTAAATGAAGAAGCAAGCAACGTATCCCAAGGACAAAAGCAATTACTCACAATTGCCCGCGCCCTTCTAGCGGATCCGAAAATATTAATACTCGACGAAGCAACAAGCTCCATCGACACGCGTACAGAAGTACTCATTCAAAAAGCGATGGAAAACCTCATGGAAGGCCGAACAAGCTTCATTATCGCTCACAGATTATCAACAATCCGTGATGCCGATTTAATCCTTGTGATGAAAGATGGGGATATTGTAGAACAAGGTAATCATGAAGAGTTATTGAAGGCTGATGGGTTTTATGCTTCGCTTTATAATAGTCAGTTTGAAGGTGCGGATGCTTCTTAAGATTGATGGGACACTCCTCTTTTTTAGAGGAGTGTTTTTATTTAATAATGAAGAACGAACATTTGGGCATTATAGAGGATATATTTTGAAGAACTTGCTGTGAACTACTCGCCACTTAAATTCTAACAAATTTTGAAGTGGAAGCTTCTCAGTTCCATGACGAAAGCAACCTTTCGTCTCCCTGAGCGTTACTTCGGGTTATTCCACCCCTAGATGTCCAACGCTTGGACGTTCTTTTTTACGGTTGATATTTTACGCAGGAACCGAATGGCTTGGTTTTCGCACTCTGTTTTCTTCCTGCAACCTTATATATTAAGTTATCAAAGAACTTCATATGTCTAGTTTATCAAAACTTTTGGGCTACCGCCCTTCACTCGCTTGAGGAAGAAGAATTCTTTCGGATAATTTCGTTAAATAAAATAAAACCTCCACCCTTAACAGATGGAGATCGCTAGTTTAACATCATTCCAAATCAAAGTTACATAAAACCTCATCAATTTGGTTAACTATGCCTTTTGCTTATTTTCAAAACATGTAAATATGTATCTAATATGACCATGTAAACACTCAGCCACAAATATATGCTTTTACAACAAGACTGAGAACTCTATGTTTATTTATTTATTTCTATTTTCTCTACTGCCATTGCTGGAATACTAATGTCGCCACCCATTGTAGATTTATAAGTAAGTATACCTGCAGATTTCCCGCTCACAGTAACATTATCATTTTCTAATACTCTTGAATCTATAATATTACTTTTATAAGCAACATATAATACTGTCTTATAATTATCATCAACCGCTATTCTTAATTGTGTTTCTCCCTTACCTTCCATTACCTGGAGTACTTTTCCAGTAAACTTAGCTTTCTTCCCTTTAAACTCATCTGGTGTTCTAGCTAATTGATCATAAGTGATCCCCGTATCATACCCAATTCTTTCTTCTTCTTCTTTTGCTGCTTTTTCTGCCGCTGCTTTCTCTGCTGCTGCCTTATCTGCTGCTGCTTTCTCTGCCGCTGCTTTTTCTGCCGCCGCTTTTTCTGCTGCTGCTTTCTCTGCTGCTGCTTTCTCTGCTGCCGCCTTTTCCTCTGCTGTTAATTCTTTTTTCTGTGTAACTGAAGCTGATTTGCTTGATGAATTTTTTTCTTCATGACTAGAAGTCGCTCCAAGTAAAACAAACAATACTATTAAACCTATTCCAAAATACTTTAGTACACTTTTTCTATTTCGTTTTTCTGTATCTCCCCATCTAACTACTAATTGTGGTTTGATCATACCTACAACTAATGCTACCAAACATACTAGAAATAATAATAAAAATAAATTACTCAAATTAATTAGTCCTCCTATATTAAATCGAATTAAAAATTTATTATATACAAATATTATATTCTCACGATTTAATATTTTTTTCAATATTAAATTCCCTTATTAATTTGTCAGATTTCACATTTTCGCTCAAAACAAAAAAATCAACCAACAACCCGAAGCACAAATAATAAGCATATTCCAATAAAATACCCTCTAGAATTCATACAAAGCCCACCTACCACTACTGATCAAAAACTTCAATCGTCGAAACAAAAATGCAGAACTCAAACAATTTATAATACGTAAACAAATTATGAAAAATCTAAAAGGCATGGACTTGTTACGATACCAAGCTCATGCCCAAATTTTATAAAGCGACTTTATTTTGACGTTCCTGTTTTGCCACAAACTAAACGACGAAGCAACAAGCTTCATCATCACCCGCAGATTATCAACAATCCGTGATGCCGATTTAATCCTTGTGATGAAAGATGGGGATATTGTAGAACAAGGTAATCATGAAGAGTTATTGAAGGCTGATGGGTTTTATGTTTCGCTTTATAATAGTCAGTTTGAGAGTGCGGATGCTTCTTAAACAAAATAGAAGAAGCTTTACACTTTTAATGAATCGTTAAAAAACAAGAGGCCACCAAAAAGCGAAAATTTTTGGCGGCCTCTTTTGCATAAATCAGTTACTTTTTGAAATTCCCTCTTAATATTCTCTTTCTAGATAACCGTTTTCTCTTCCAGAACTGTATCTCTATTCGCTAAATTCAAGTAGAAATGCGTTATTGTTATCATGTAATATGGATAGATCCAAAGATACCCAATAGTAAGTGTAAAATACCCCAAAATAAGCCATCCAATAAAACTTAACCCTAGTATGAATAAATCTAATTTATGTCCTTTCATCATTTGTTGACTCTTTTTAAGCGCTTCACTTGCTGTATATTCTGGATGATCTAACATGATATAGTAAGCCATAGAATAAGAGAAACATTTTATAATACCTGGAATAATCAACAATAAACTCCATAAAAATACGTATACACTCATTAACAAACCTAACTTTATAGATTTAAATACATTATTTTTACGAAATCCCTCGAATAAATCATCAATTGTAGTAGATTCTTTTTTCGCCAAACGCAATGTAACATTATAATATCCATAAGCCATAATGCCTTGTACACCTATTAAAACAATACCTATAATTACGAAAGTAAGTACATAAGAAATAGCACCTGCTGCATTTAACGTCTCGTCTCCTGCAGTCGAAGCACTAGCATTCATGATTTCACTAAATAAGATGCACAGAAAAAAAAGGGGAAATCCGATAATAATCGTGCCAATAGTAGAAATAATATAATACAGAAACGAAGCCCCTGCCCCTAATCCCCATCTACCTTTTAGTGAAGATAAGGCTGCTTTTTTAAAATCACTGATCAATTTAATCCCATCTTTCCTTTTATTTGTTGTCACTTAAATGAATAATAATTTTACATAGAGAATAATGGCATCTTTTAACAACATGTATTTATTTTTGCTTTGTAAAACGGTATGTTTGGAAAGTATCACCATCAAATAGTTGCATTTTACTATCTGTAAAATTTTGGACTTTATATGATACAGCACTTCTTTGTGGTATAAAAGATTCTCCGTCTTGATACGCTTTCTTTATAATTAACTTGAATTCACTCTTATCTTTATCATAAGACCATGTTCCTGTTAAATAATTCCTTTTACTAGGATACTCGTCTTTTGAGTATACCTCAAACGTTTTATCGTCTTTAAGAATATAGGTAGGTATGAATTTACCGTCTTTCTCAAAACCCCAAGAACCTACAAACTCTTTACCAGTTTTTGTTGTGTTTTTCTCAACGGAATTTGCATCTATACCTGCTTTCTTATCTAACTCGTTTAAATCGTTTTCTGTTATCGAACTACCCCTCTTTGAATCTTCTTGCTTTTTAAATAAGGTTGTTTTATTTGCCTCTTTAGCTACATTGTCCCACAACTCTTTTGCTTTCTTTAGTTCTTCTTCGGATTCTTTTACCGTTGCTAGGTGAGACTCTGACGTTTTATCTTCATCAGCATTTGCTTTCTTACTTAACTCAAATGACTTCTTGAAATGACTTGTTGACTCGACTATGAGTTTTTGAATGTCTTTAAACTCATTTGGTGGATTTATCTCTGCTAACTCATCAGTCAACCGAATTAAGCCATCTAACCGTTCTTCTAGTTTATTATTATCTTTTTCAGTTTTCTCTAGTAACTTATTGTATTCTGTATACCCACCATCAAAAGCTAGAATGAGGAAGCTTAATTTCCCTGCATAGTCATCTTTAGATAATTGTTTAGTAGTGGTCGTCTGTTCTTCTATCTTATCTCTTTTAACAGTTGATACTTTATCTACCCCACCGCACCCCGCTAAAAGCATGATAGGGATTACGACTGCTAGTGATTTATTTACTTTCATGCTTCTAATACCCCTTACTGTACTCTTATTGCTTTACATATCTAGTTGTAGTTTTTGCTTTTTCATTGTATAGTTGCAAATTCTTTGTATCGTAGTTTTGTACTTTATACTCTACATCTTTCTGAATAACTTCTGCTTCTGTACCATTTGCAATTTGTTTTGAGATATGAAGTTTTAATGTCATGCTAGACTTATCATATTCCCATATACCTTCTGCATAGTTTGTTTTGTTTGGGTAATCTCCTGCGGTATAAAGTTCAAACCCCTTAGGACTCCCGCCTTTTAAAATAAATAAAGGATTAAATTTACCGTCACGTATGATACCCCAGTTTGCAATTATCTCAGTACCATCTACAATGTTTCTTTTAACATTCTCATACTCTATTCCAGAACTTGTAGTTGAATCTTTAAGTTCTTTCGACTCTAACCCTCCACCTTTAGACTTTGTTATTTCATTTTTCATATCTTTGTAGACTGCAATCCAGTATACATCACCTTCGCGTAAAAGAGTTTCAGCCTGTTCAACAATCTCTTTGTCTGTTCTCTTATCATTTGAGTTTGACTTATCTCTTGTATAGCCGTCTTTTAGTACAGATAATGATTTCTTATACTTTACAATTGCCTTTTCAATATCTTTTTGAGAGTTTATATATTTATTAGGTGGATCAATTGCTTCAAACTTAGCAATTACCTTGTTTACACTATCTATACTAGATAAAATGTCTTCCTTAGTTGCACTACCTTTAAGAGAATTATCTAGTCTAGTAGTTAATGTTTTAAATTCCGAATCGAATTCATTACCTAAGTCTATTAAATATTGTGGATAATCTTCTGCTAAGACTCTTACTTTCTTAACATCAGACTCTGCCTTTACCTTAGAAATCTTTGACTCTTCTGTTTTTACTTCCTTAGAAGATTTTTCTGTGGTTGCACAACCACCTAATAACAACATAACTGGTACTGCGATACCTACTAGTTTCTTTGCTTTCATAAACATATACCCCTTTATATGATTTATTTATGTTTTACCGCTGTTATCACTGTACCTTTATCATCTACGATTTTAAATGAGTTACCAGTGAATGACTTAACTGTATATGGTACTAGACCTCTCATCTCGTTTTTACTGTATGTCTTACCGTCTTTTACAAACTCTGTTGGGTATAACTTCAGTTTCTTCTCGTCTGCATTGTAGTACCACTCACCGGTCATATGGTTGTCTTCATATGCCTTACCTTTACCTGTATCATCAAATCCAGTGAATGTATGATCTTCTCTAAATTCTAATGATTTGTGGAATACAGTTCCATCATAACGCCCCCAAGAACCATACCACTCACTACCCTCTTCTGAAATTGTAATTTCACTTCCGTTATCTGCTTTCGTGTCTGACTTTGTAGTTGGACTGTCAAACTTTACTCCTGTTTTGTCGCTTATGGAGTTTGCTTTATCTATATTTGCTTCTTGAAGTGGCTTATACCCCTCCACCATATAATCGTTACCTTCTTTAATCTTTTGCATTAAATCTTTTGCCGTTTCTTTATCAGTAGACCCACCTTTTACAATCTTAGCCTGTTTTGCGTATGCTTCTGAATAACAATCTACCCCTTTTAAGATTGTCTTATGAGCGTCTGCATACTCTTTAGGCGGTTCAATTTGATGGAACTTCTTGATTATCTTTTGTAAGTTTTCCTCTTCCTTTAAAATTTCTTTTGTTAACGTCTTCTCATCTTTGTTCTTATCCATTGCCATTTCTGTTATTGTAGCAATTTTACCCATTAACTCAGATGATAAACCAGTCATACGTGTTGGGTATAATTCTTTTGATAACTTCTCTTTCGTTTCTTGTTTTGCTTCTACTTTATCTTTTGGCTTGTCTGCTGATGAATTTGTTCCGCAACCCCCTAATACCATTAACGGAATTGCAAAACATAGTAACTTATTTGCTTTCATGGATATACCTACCTTTTTTGTTTTTATTCCCCATCCTTATGTATCGTATCATTCACTTATTTCGTAGTCAAAAAAATCTTCTATACTTGTAAAGTTGAGCATAAGGCAAGATTATTTCTTGTCTCGTCTGAAAAAAGCAACTTGCCGGAAGAAAGAGAAATTCTATGAAACAATGAAGTTTGAATAGTATGTATCCAAAATTAGATTCCGCTTTCATAAAAAAATAGTTAACCAGTATAGAATCCATACTTGTTAACTATTCATAATATCAGGCAGCATCACTTATGATTATCCATTGTATTTTATGGTTTAAAAATAAGAATTCAACCCGCTATAAGCCTTAATTCAAACTAGACTCAAACCAACTTAAAACAAAAAACAATAAGTAACCAGTATAAATAGTGGTTATCATTACCACATTCACTATGTTTACAAATGTCTCTGTCCATTACATTTCATTAACCATACAATTTTTCTAACTCTACTAGGCTCTTTTTGTGGTTTGATAAACCAACTGTAAAACTGTTCGGTTTCATTTCGAGTACCCCTTTGTCCTCTATTAACTTTATAGTGACATTGGATTTAATCATACCTCTCTTTACACTTACTTTCTCTACTTTATCTAATTCTAAATAAACAATATTCTCAGTAGGATCACCAGTTGCAGGGCTTAACTCTATTAGTATGATTCTCTTACTTGTGAACCCTACAAGATAATGTTTATTTAAAGCAAGTGCACCTAAGCCAAAAGCTAAATATTGAGAATGAGATGCCATTTTCATAACATAGAAGTAATGAACATAAGTCTCACCTTCTACCATTAGTTTATCGAATAATTTGTCTGCATTTGTGTTCGTTAACATCTTTTATTCCCCTTTGTTTTAGACTGAAATGATGGTTATTTTACCCTTAAACGTTTAAAACAACCAGAATTAAGTACTATAGTTACCATATATTCCACAAATTCACATGTCAATTTAAATAAAAAAGCACCTGCTCGTCTATGGTAGATGAGCAAGTACTTTAAGTTTATTGTAAATACAACCATTTTATAGTGACTAGCAACCTATAATAATACAACTGTCATGAGTTGTTACTTTCAAATCCCACCCGTTTTCTGTTCAGTTTACAAATATAGACTAATTTGTAATACTTCGCTATTATAAAACGATGGTTAATATATGTAAAAACATTAACTTGAATCATATTTTTGAAGGGTGGTATTGTAATTTGAAACGCACTGTAGAATTTATAATCGGCTTAATCGGAGGAATCTTAGGACTCTTACTTTCAAGAACTAAAGTCCATATTACATAAATAAAGGGGATACAGACGAAATGAGCGGTATAGGGAACTTAATTGAAAATCATGTTGAGACTTTGTTTCTTATCTTTGTAAGTATAATTGTACTGATATTTCAAAGTATTGTCTTTGTAAGAATAGTAAGAGACTGGTTTAAAAATAAAGATATAGAGAAGTTAAAACAAGATAAACAGTATATTAAGAAGTTAACTATAGTATACATAGGAATTATGGTAATAGGTGCTATAACAAACTTACCTTTATTCGGATTTATATTGTTAGGTTTTATGTCTAACACTATTATATTAACGTCTTTAAAGATAGAATTGTCTAATACAAAGTCAAATCAGTTGAAGACTGTAAAGAACTCAAATTTCATGTTATGGTTTGTAATAAACGCTATGCACTTAGTATTATTCTTTATTGAGGAAATAAAACTTATTAAAAGTATTTAGGGGATAGATTTATGGATAACGATATGACTTCTTATGCTTCACTGATGAACTATATAATAATTGCATTACAACTAGCTATTTTTCTAATGGTGGTTCTTTACTTTATTAAGAAAGACTTATTAATAGCTATAATTAAGAAGATGATAAAGAAAGACATTAAGATAGAGGATATAGGTCTTTTAAATTTAGTAAGATACTTATTATTTAAAGGTATTGTTATTCAAGTAACAGTTACATTGATTTTAAGCTTTATGTACGGATTATCCCAAGTAACACCTGTGTATGTAAGCTTTGTAACAAACATTGTTCTTTTAATATTTTTCTCATTTGAATTAAACTATAAAATGGATAAGAATACTTTTAATAAAACAAAAAGAAATGTATTCTTAATACTGTCATTCATTGTCACAGTGGGGTACTTTTCAGTAGTTTTAGACTTCTTTAGTCAACTATATTGACAAACCTATAAAAATATACACTAGTTAAGTAGTATATTTTTATATCATATGGGGCTGACAATTATTTACGTTTACGAAGCATCATCAGAACACTCAAAAAACAAGAAAATCCCGTGTTTCACACAATGCAAACTTTATTAGAGACGGGAAATATAGAACGATTTTCAACGAAATAAATGAGGTTTCGCTCCGATGCGAAACCTCTCTTTATCTTGGGTTTTTATATGGTAGCTGAGTAGTTACGAATAATTTTTATTCTGGTAAATGAATGTTGATAAAAATGCCAGTATTGTTTAACTGACTGGAAACAGTATTAAGAAATTCCACCCCATTTTTTGAAATTCCATGTTGAAAATGTATATCAATTATTTTTTTCTCAAAATTGTCTCCATAATCTTTAACATATTGTTTATCTTCAAGATACACTAAATAATTGTTTATTTTTTCCTGCAGTACATCTAGATGCATATCTTCATATTCCCAGTCTAGATAATCTATTATCATCAACCTTAAATGTTTATTCTCTACTCCAATCGCATCTATTTGTTCTAAATCTGTAACTGCCATCTTTTCTTTTCTCCTATCCTATATGTTTATTACAGTAATCTACAATATATCATATATACATTTACCTTCATTGCTAAATCTAGCATACTCATGTTTTTGTATCAGCTTTGTTGCAATATCCCTAACTTCTTTATATTTTTCTGCTTTTATTAATAGTAACATATTAACCAGCTCCAACCGCTGTAACAGCTGCATCCAATGGAATAGCAATTGGTGATGCTGTCCCAACAGTTATTCCTTCTAACAATATGGTTCCAATATTAGATCCTGTTACAAGAGCATAATCACCTAAAATTCCTACAATAGATCCAACTCCTGATACAACATCCCCCACAAGATTTCCAGCTTGAAAGGTTAGCTTGCTTTCTAATTCATCACTTCCAGTTAGTTACTGGTGATACGGTTAGAAATAAAATTACAAAACGCTCAGCTTATGAAGTAAAGTATAGATACGCTGACTGAATTTATGTTGAAGGTGTTGAAAATTGGTTATATTTTGATGAGTCATACGTAAGTTGGCTTAGATAATGAAGAAAGCCGACTTCATTTATTTTAAGTTCTTTTCAGTAGTTTCGAACTATAACCATTAAAATTTCTAAAGCAACTCAATCCCCACTTGTTCTAAAAACTTAACTTTTAATCTTTCAGCATCGTTAACACTAATTATCATATCATTTCCAATCTTCTTGATGTTTGTAACATCCTTAAAATCGCCAGAAAATACTATAAAATCATTCCTAGACTACATGTTTGTCTATAAACATCCATAGTTAAAACTAACTTGAAAATTTTATTATCCTTATAAGAATAAATTAATTCCCCTGCTGCTAAATCATCTGCTATACTAACTGGTTCACTCAAAAAAAGTTCCAATAGTTCATATTCATCATATTTAATAAACATTCTAACTCACTTCCTTAAGAACTCGACTCTTTCACGACTATTCTTCTTGTAAATATTTTTTCACGATAAATTCAACTTTTTCTCTCGTGGTTAAATATTCAAAGGAAAAACATCTGAAACTTTTTATTTGGTTTTTCAGATTGTAAAAAAGAAGAAACATTATATATTTCATCAATTAGTTGCGGGTTTTTCTTAAACTGCAGCATATCATTACTAAACTGCAAGGTAACATCATAAGCCGCACAATCACTGTCTTCCACATGGGAACAAGATATCTCTTTGAATGCTAAATGTTCATTTTCAACACCATTGGTTTTCCCAGCCAATTGGTTTCTAATGAGATACGTCCAGTACTCTTCAGACTTGTTTTTCATAACTAATAAAAGTTGTTCTTTTGTGGTAATATTTTGAATGTCTTCCAAATAAAAGTAAGTAAGACGACTTTTATTATCTAATATTTCAATTCCAGTGATTAGTTTGTTGTTCTTTTGAACGACTTGTATGAGTGCAAATAAACGATCTAGTTCGTTTGTTTCAAATTGGCTAAAATCCAGTTTTGGAATTGTTTTTAATGTTAAAAACAACTCGGATGTTGGCTTTTCATCAACTGAACTTCTTTCATCAATTCTATACTGCAGCACATTTTCACCTTGAGCAGGCTCATACCCTAGTTTTTCAATTTGTCCTAAAAGCGGTTTAAATGATTTATATGCTTCGTAAGTATGTAATCCATCTTGGTATTCGTCACCAAGAATTGATGAATAAAATAACCCATCTACTTCCACACGGAATTGAATGTTTTTGTTATCTTTTACTTGAACAGTATGCCAAGTATGACCCATATTCCCTTCATGAATAGCACCTCGGCTTGATACAATTACATCTATTCCATATTTATTTTTTATGTAAGTTTCTATTTTATCGTTACCTTGACTTTTATATAAAAAATAGATAAAGCCGCCTATACTCCCAATGAATAGAATAATAAACAAGGTGACGATGGAAATGACAATCCCTATTTTTTTCATAATCTCCCTCCCCAATGATTATACTATTATCTCGGGTGGGATTTTCAATATATTTGTTGCTCCATTAGTAGAAATCTTAAGAATAGAGCCTATTTTTAGAAGTTGATTACACAATATGTGCTGAGGGAATAACAAAGGCTTCCGTTTGGACTTCCGTCCACTCCCTCCCATCCAAATTTTATTAATTATATATGGGATGTGGATTTAACTGTTTACCAAAAAGATAAGCCAAAATATCTTAATAAAGAAGGAATTTCAGCTTTTCTTATTGCACAAACGGGTAAGTAATAACAATCGAAGGGATATATGTTAATATTTGTTTGAAGATTATTTAAATTTAAGGAGATTTAACTATGGAAATGATAAATAAAATTTTAAGTGATTTTGCTAAGGCTAATGCAGATCAGTATGTGAGTAATTATTATAGTCTTATTCTTTTATCGGAAAATAAACAGGAAGATATATATGAACTTTCAAAAAAGGCTACATACGCTACTAGTCATGACACAATAGAACTCATACAGTTGAAAGAATGGAAAAAAGATTTCCTTATTTGCCAATATCCTACTGGTGAAGCATCTTGGTTTGGAAGAATACCACATGGATATGATTTAAATGGATTGACATCAAAAGAATATATGATAGAACAGTTACTGAATGAGTTTGGACAAGAAGTAGAAGAAGTGTATTGGGTTAAATTAGATCCAGGAGGTTATTATGCATGTTGTTATGAAGAATATATATTTAAAACGAATAAGGGGATTTATTTTTTTAGTATGCAAGTACATGATTAAAAAGATAAAATACTTGGCATCCGTAAAGAAACAATCTATTTTTATCAATATTTTTTCAAAACGGATTCGTTTTATATACCGTAGAATAAGAATTTGTGTGCTGTTTTTAATCGAACTTTATTCCAAATGAATAGTTTCACGATTCTTACTGTAATTTCTTGAATAGGCCCCGTCCACTCCATATTCAATTCTTGTATACTAATAGATAATAAAAAAGAAAGCCCACAATAAAATTAGCCTTCAAAGTGGATTTTCCTTTTTATATTTAAGACTAAAAACTATTTTCTAATTAAACGAGCCTACACTCTCTATTCAATAAGACTTCATTTTCGAACTGTAATTCATTTAATTTTTAAATCTATTTTTTGAGTATCTAAAGATAATATTCTTTTGAGTTGGACTTTTTTTAGTATTCCTTAATATTTGTTCACTTCACTTTAAAATTATGAACAGTAAATAGGAATTAATTCTCGTTTGAAACCCTCGTACATTTCAAAGACAATTTCCATAATTTCTTTTAGTTCATCATAACTATGAAAGAATATTGTAGGTACTTTTTCTATATCGTTTGATAATAATCTTAAAAACATATCCCACAAGTCTCGAGCTCTTACTTCTTCCTTATTTATCGCAGTCCAAATCAATTCAACAATTCTATATTTTAATAAAATATTAAACTCAAGGGTATATACACCCTTCTTTTTTACTTCTTCAAAAGAAAAGTACTATTTACTTATCCATTGCAAGAACACGTGTTGTATCTAAAGTAAACAATCTACGTTTCTATGATGAACATTCTTAGCATGATAAAGATGTGGCTGCACTGTGAATGCAAGGTTAGGATTCATAATTGATGCAAAAGTATATGTGAACGGATCAGAGCAACAGCGTTGAAAATAAGCAATTGAAGAACTAGGAATTACTGATGTTTCACAAATTTTACTTTTTAATAACGAAGAGAAAATAAAAACGAGTAGAATCCTTCTTGTTAGTCAAATACATCCCTCATTTCCTAATAATATCAATATGCATAATATACAGACAGGACTGAATACAATATCAACATTACGAAATGAAGCAAAAATCCTACCTCATGAAGAAGGAACGATCCTTTTTCACACCTCCAGAAAAAAAGTCATCCTTTCTGTGTATTTTAAAAAAAGAATAACGTTTTTTACACTTGAGGATAGTCATATTTCTTAAGTTGACGGTACTCCATATAGAAGAAACAAAAAAACACGCGGTGTAGGTGCACCACGTGTTTTCAGTTAATTCGGAAGCTCCTGATTCCCGTTTACAATATCCTTTGGCTTTACCTTCAAAAATGCCTTGTGTAAAATGTTGTTTTGAACGCGATAAGCTGGTGCATTGACGCCGCCATAAATCGTGCTAATGCCTTCAACCGCTGCACCTGTTGTGATGGTATTGCCAGTGATGTTTGCTTGTTGGCCCTGGAACGGTTTGTCTTTATTCCAATAGTCTCCCACTTTGATAACCGCTTTGTTCATCCCTGGCCGTAAGCCAGAGATAATCGTGTTATTGACAACATTGATTTGTTTCCCCATTGGGATATTGAGTACAGTTGTATCACCATTGATATCAAATCGAGAGTTTTGAATCGTAACATTTGCGTCTTTGCTTCCGACGTTAAATGTCCCTTTTTCTGCCTTAAATGTACAATTTTGAAAGGTGTAAGTGCCGTTATAGTCGACATGTGTACCGCCAGTCGCAGTTGGACTGGATTCAAACATGCAATTGTTATAGGTCCCTGGTACGAATGAAGTACCAGGGTGATTGAGCACTTTCAAGTTGTCAAAAGTACTTCCGTCTGGTGCTTGGCCGCCCACTCTTCCTCCGTTTATGGTTACATTACTTACATGAACAGGGTTGACCCACACATTTAAATCCATATTGTTTAATGTAAGGTTTTTCGCTTCGATTCCAAACGGGACACGACTTGAAAGACTTAACGCCGTTTTATCAAATGTCATGCCTTCTATCACCGCGCGAGGTCCTGTGATGTTCATCAGTCCATCCTTTATGCTGTTTCCTTTAAACGTGATATCGTGATAAGCGTAAATACTACTGGCATCAAATGTATTATTCTTGATATATGTATTTGTGAATGGTTCGGAAACAGCTAAACCGATTTTCCCTCTTGATCCAAAGTGATTCCCTTCAACAACCCCATCATGTCCATCATATAAAATGACATCGTATTTGTTATTGTTGTAGAATTTGTTGTTTTTGATGAAGATGTTTTTGTTCATCATCCCGTTTTCACCGTATCCGCCCTCTACGTCAATGCCAGATTCAGGCGCAACACCTTTAATATCATGGAAGACACTGTCTGTGATGGTTACATGGTCCGCGCCTCCCACTGTGATACCTTGACGCCGATTAAAGGAAAAGTCAGAATGTTTTACGGTCACATTCGTTGCTAATGCCTTGCTCCAAAACTCCCCGTATACACCGCTCGTATTTGCTTTTTTAAACACCGCTTTAAAGGACGCTGCAGATTTTGGAATTTGAACCACTTCTTTTTTAGTATTGACACTGTAGCTAGATAAGAAGGAACCATCTGCTCGATAAAAATAGACATCATAGAGATACGGCAAATTTTTTGCATTTGGCATTTCAAAATAAGGTTCTGTTTTGAGGATGTCCTTTGTGAATGGGATCGGTGCTTTCAATCTAATTTTTGTGGGATCTGCCACTTTGTTTCCATTTGTATCAAGAGAACCCGATTCAAAATGCTCTGGATAGATGTCTTGCAATAATGTTCCTTTCCCACCAATACCCGCACCATCACCTGTGAAGTTTGTTGCTTTAACGCCGTCAATTGTCAAGTTTTTGGCCCCATATACAGAAATGCCGATTCCATTTTCATGCGTACCAGGAAAACTCGGTCCTTGTTTTTTCGAATAGTCATGCGTATCTTTATCACCTTTGTATGTCCCGCCTTTTAATGTGACGTTGTCGGCACCGTACCCAACACATACAGTTGAATATACTTCCCTTGCGTTTGTTTCTTTCTGAATCACAGCATTTTCATCTAACCAGAATGTGATATTCGGAACCATATTGATACACGCGGAAGGGTCATTCCACAAAGCAGGATTTTCTTTTTTTACCATGTACGTTCCTGCTGGAACCTTGAATGTTTTGATGGCATTTGCTTTTGCGAATTGGAGTGCATCGTTCATTCCTTTTGTTGATTCAATCGGATGCGTGCCATCGTTTGAAATATGCCATTTTTCTTGCTCTTTTTTGTTTAACTCATAGAAAGTACCATCTTTTTCTACCGTTTTGAGGGCAGCTTGTTCACCTGCCGCCGCCTTTACTTGCACAGTCCCATTTTTCAACCTGCTTCCGTTGATCGAAGTTTGAAACAGTCCCTCTTTATTTGCTGTAACGTCTGCAGAAACTTGTTTTCCATCTACATCTGTCACTTCAATGTGAACAGGCGTATTTGCTTCTGCCGTGCCTTCTACTCCGTAAGAAGATTGATTGTTGTAAATCATACGTTGTAAATTCCCGAGTGCTACGTTTGTTTTTTTTGTTTCTTTTGTTTCTTTTGTTTCTTTTGTTTCTTTTGTTTCTTTTGTTTCTTCTGTTTGCTTTGCCGCTATTTGGGTAACAGGATTACTTGTGAATACCCCATTTGTTTGCACGAAACGGTTTCCCTCTGCACCGTCCCATTTTTCATATTTATTTGCGACATGTACCGTGGCAATCGGAATCGGTTTCATGGTATTCCCAGTTTCTGTGTGCAAACTATTTTGAAGCAATAACAATAGAGCTGTCATCACCATTATCGATACTTCACCTCTTTCTATATAACCATTTCAACTCAATCGTTTTAAGATTGTTTGTTGGGATCTGATTTCTCCCTTTCTTTTAACTTTTTCTCTATATTGTAAACGATTGTAATCATACATAGAATTATAAGCGTTACGATTCCAATTGTTGTATAAGAACTTCTCCATAACAAGCTAACGACGCTTCCGATTACAATCATAAAATAGCCGCTTCTTTTCAAAACATTGATTCCACACGACATCTACCGTTTGCGACCAGTCACACCGCTTCCCTTTTGCTTGATGAAGAAAAGAAGTTATCGTTTATTTACATTATTCTCATTACCAAATATAAAGAATCAGGAAAGGCGAGAGTTTCACCGTTTTTATTTTATTCACGAAAAAACATGATACCATTAAGAAAAACAATTTGGCAAGGGGGAACAACATGAAACACGTAATCAAATCGAAAAAGCAAAGAAACCATATGATTATTCCTTTGCTTGGTACCTATTGGTTTGTTGCACAAAACCAACATCTTTAGCAAGATATCGTAAGGTATTTGGGGATAAAAAACTTTGAATTTCTTGAGCGAATAGCTGCAATTCATCGGATCCAGAAATAGACATACAAAAACGCCATTCTTTCCTATGATTCATGAGAAAGAATAACGTTTTTTCATTTTAGGGGTGTTTACTCTTCTTAAGTTGATGGATATATGTTGGTACCCCTAAAGTCCCTAGTTCCACAAATAGAGTTAAAACATTAAAATTTGTTATGAAGGCGGTAATACCATAAATCACCATAATAGATAATGTTCCTGATGCGGGACTGAAACCTTTCCCACCTTGAACTTCTGCAAGACCTTGCGCAATACTCGTAGCTAGTTGGAGTGCTGTATCATAATTACTACTAGAAGTAGAATTGAATGCACGTAGATGTTCTAGCTTTTCTTGCAACTTTCGTTTCATAAAATCAAAAATACCCATCATAGCTTGCATGCCGGGCAGGGGATTACTAATTCCTTCACCTGTTTTTACTATTCAGTATGGACCAAGAAGGGTGTGTTTTAGACATGCGGGAAAAACTAAGTCAACTTGTATAGTAAAGATAGTAGAGTTCCTTTTTTATTTAGTTTAAACAATTCTGTTTCTAAAGATAAAAATACTAAGACTGTTTATTTTGCTGTAAAAATGCTTCTAAAATTCTCTTAACTGGTAGACTGGCGTTTTTCA
This sequence comes from Bacillus sp. S10(2024), assembly GCF_050473865.1. Taxonomy (NCBI): domain Bacteria; kingdom Bacillati; phylum Bacillota; class Bacilli; order Caryophanales; family Bacillaceae; genus Bacillus; species Bacillus sp. S10(2024). The sequence continues at coordinate 2,581,164 of NZ_JBFLUR010000002.1, forward strand.
GTAAATTCTCTGCTTTATTTATTACTTGCTTGTTGGAAGCAAGTATTTTTTTATATTCTTCATTGTTAAAAGAACGCAAAGAATCTATTACATATTCAGCTACTTCATCATTCTCATTGAGTAAATCTAGTAATAAATTGAATCCATTCATTCCAGTATCTTCATCTATGCAATATACTAATCTAATTTTATACTTATCATCTCTGTCTTTTAGACCTTGAACCAATTGTTCCCAATCAATGTCAGTAAATTCACTTATCAACTCTTGTACATACATAAATTCATCATCATAAAAGTAGTTATCTGAGCTATTTTCAGATAATACTGCATCTACTTTTTTATACATTAATGTTCCTCCTCTATTCGGTAAATCCACCTGGTAATAGCGCATTAATTTGATCTGTTGGATATCCACTAACCACATTGTTACCTATTTTGATTACATCAATTTCTACGCCGTCAATAATTCCCCTATGAAAAGTTGCTCCATCTCTTCCTCTAATACCTATCGGGGAAGAATTACAGATATCAGTTATACTATCTAACATCTTTGGATCACTCCAACCATTTGGAAATATTGTACTATTTTTTATCTTAGCCAATTTTCCATCAGGGAATTGATTCGTATATTTGATATCTTTCGTACCATTAAGATACTCATTCAAAGAAAATGTAATTTAGCTATTAGTCTTTCGTTCTTTTCTATATTTTTTCACGAAAAATCCAACGTATAGTAATTCCCACGCTAAATGCCATGAGAAGTAAACAGCCAAAATATTTTAATCCCATATATCCTCTCTCTTCTAAAAATAAGAATACACAGGCTTTATACTTCGTCAGAAAACCGCTTATGTTCTTTAAAAAAGTTAGCTGCGACACAACAAGTGATTCCAACAATAAGAACAATAATTGATAACGTTTTATTTGTATGTTCAATCGGTATAATATCTGTAATCACATTCAGCATGACAAGGCCCCAAACGAATAAAATCATTCCAGAAGCAAATAATGTTTTTCTTATTAGCGAACAATTATTCATAACTTTACCATTTTTACCATATATATCAATTTTATCACAAAAACAAACGATAGAATTCTTTTAATTGTCTTTCATAACGGGATGCACATGCCCATCATGATAAAGCTTTTTAATTACATAACTACACTACGTAAAAAAGCCGTTCTCCTATAAACTATGGTGTGAAGTAGCGACAAAAGATAGATTCACGGTAAGTATTATACTTGGAAAAAATCTTTTGTTTTAAACTTAAAGAGCCATAAGTAATACTTATCCAATATTATAATTAATCAATACTCCACTTATTGTATTTGGTGTTATAAAATGAAAGAGGATTTAGAAATTCCGAAAAATTATTTGGTTATAGAAGAAAAACAATACAAATTCAATTGATAATGGGAGTGGACTTTATGATTCTTGGTTTACATCACGCTCAGATAACTATTCCAAAAGGTGCTGAACTAGCGGGAAAAAATTTTTATTGCGAAATTCTCGGTCTACCTGAGAAAGAAAAGCCCGAATCACTACAGGGGCGTGGAGGATTTTGGCTACAAGTCGGAGATAGAGATGTACATATAGGTACAGAAGATGGTTTTGACCGATTAAAAACAAAAGCCCATCTAGCTTATCAAGTAGAGGATATATCATACTGGAGAAATGTGTTAGAACAAAATAACATTCAGATAATTGAAGGAGTACCTATACCTGGTTTTGAACGTTTTGAGTTTAGAGACCCATTCGGAAACAGAGTGGAAATGATTCAAGAAATTTAGTTACTCCATTAACTAAATTCGGTATTTAAATGAAGAGAAAAAGAGCTTAGGGAAACTTCTAAGCTCTTTTTCTGTGATGTATGCTGCGAATTCATTTGATATTTAATTGTGCTTTACGGTAACTCTTCATATGAAGAATGTAATTTGTAGCACTTTCTTCTAATCTTTCATCTGTCAAATGGTTTTCCGTACCATATTTCATACAGTGTAGAGAAATGAAGCTTGATAAGGTTTTAGTAACTCGCTTAAAGTATACTGGATATAGTATGCTTTAGTTCAATAAGATATTTGTTGTCTATGTGTTAAAATGTTAAAAATGCTTACCAACTTCCAAAAGAATAAGGATCGCAAAATTGCAATATTAACCTTATTTTTAGATATTGCTAAATTTTTTCTGATGATTTCTCGCCCGCACCTATCTAATCGTCAACTTCGAGTAAGAGGCTCATGATAATCGTTTATAAAGTCATGCACCAGCATAACGGATCACTTCCACCACAATGAGGACAACAACCTCCTGTATAAGTAATTCTAATTTGATCTGAATGAAGTACATAATAATCAGTAATTGGTTCGATGCCAGGGATCTCTATCCCACCTGGAATCGTTGGCAATATAACCTCCCGCACTGTCATGTCCGACCACTTACCATTCCAGGAACAAATACTACACTTTAATATCTCTTCCGAAAAGTTCGGAGCATTTTGGATGACAATAATACATTCTCTACTATAGGTATTACAATTAGGACAATCGTGTACTTTCACGAATCTCCACCTCTCATCAAATTTAAAACTTTTCACATACCTTACTTTTTATTATTCTTTTTTACAGTCAATTAGTCCTTTTCGGGGGATAGGCAAAAACACCCTATGACGGTAAAGAAGTATATCTTGTTGACTTTGAATCAAACGACAATGTAACAGTAGGTGGATTTCTTGTTTATGTAGATATAGATGCTAAATTAAAGACTTATTAATTTCCAAATTCGGATTTTACATCAACTAGCCCCTCTTGCGGGGCTAGTTTTTTTGTTTTGGTCTTGCCTTTAAGGGGGGGCACCAGTGCTGTACCACCACCGGATACAAGAACAGTCTCCATTTTTGCGTTAAAAGCGTCTTTACTCAATCTAACACCCTTTTCCATTTTATGTATTTCCTCTCAATAATCCTTTGAACTGTTCCCCTTTTCCCTCTTCGATTTAGTTAATGAAGATAGAACCCCTTGTTCGTATTTCTCATAACACCCTAACAATTTCTGAGTCAAGCTTAACTTAGGAACAACAAAGTAAACAGTTAAGCTTGAAATGATGCTTATAATAACTCCAACTAGAACATCTGCTGGATAGTGGACACCGACCCAAATACGAGAAATACCAACAAGGGAAGCTAGTATACCCCATAAAAACCACCAACCTTTTCTGAATAACCAAAAGGATACACAAAATGAGAAGAACAATATTGTATGATCGCTTGGAAAAGAATTATCAACTATTTTTTCAATTAATTTATTAACATTTGTCAACTCAGCAAATGGTTGATTATTCGAATGAAATTTGCCTGCTATCTTTCCGATAATTTCAGCAAATACAAAAGTAATGGTTGCACAAACAATCATTATTCTATTCTGTTTATTTCGAGTAAACCAAATTAACACAACACTTAAAGCCAAGAAAAACACCATATACTCGGCAATGAAAACCATAGCAGGATTTAAGTATGGATATTGTTTCCCTAGGTCATTAATCATTCTAAATAAATTAATATTTTCTTCTAAAAAATTCATTTCACACCATCCTCCTTTACCTCTAATTCTTATATCTTAAAGTCTCTCAGTAATGCTCTTCTGTTAATTTAATATGGCGAATTGTTTATAAATCTTACGAAATTTTTGTTGGACTCGGATCAAAACCTCCCTCTCATTTGATGCCTATATTATAGAGAAACCAGAAAAATAAATTTCATGACAAAAATTGGTTCTGGTGCAAATACTTCAAAATACCTGAAATTAATCTCCTAAACTTGGACATACTGATACTAGTACCCTAAAAGAGGACGTGATCACAGTGGACAAAAAACCAGCCTATCCTATGGCCATTGCTGAGTTAAAGAAAGAGAAAAAGATGCCTGTAGGCATCCAAATAAGACAGATAAACTATCTAAATAACATTGTAGAACACGATCATCATTTTATTAAGAAACGTGTTCGTTCGATGTTGGGATTCAAATCATTTAAAACAGCAATCTCTATATTGAGTGGTGTTGAAGCTATGCATATGATGAAAAAAGACAACTTCACCGGCAGGCGAAGTCTGTACAAAACGAGGTAAAGTTCATACATAAGTTGTTTGGAATTACATCATAACTTGTAATTAAACAGACTGTGTAGGCTCTATGTCTCTATTAAATGATTTTTGCACCAGAACCCTTCTTTTTGCTAATGGAATATTTGCTTTGGTTCATTTAGATTGGTTTTTCGTTCCTTACTTTGTAAATGGTTGTTTATATGCTATGAGTTATGAAAAGACAAAAGATCTTAAAGTGCCTATGATAGCTCATATCCTATATAACTTGTTTGTCTTTGTTGTTACTAGTATTTACTAGAGTAGCATAGCGATATGCTACTCTATTGTAGATTTGAAGTAAATTGTGGGCTATGCTTAATAATTAAAACAGAATTCAATATAGTTTTATTAGTCAATTGGAATCGTTAAATAATTGATAATATAAAAAAGGGAAATCGCATAGAGCTATGCGATTTCCCTTTTTGTATTTGTAAACTAATGTTTTTTGCGGCACCAATTGCACCGGATGGTTCTACTCTAACAACAAAAATGTTTTTTTGTGGAGAATTGTCTCTGCTAATGCAGGGATTCTCTCTCAATTTTGAGGTGTAAACTTTACTGCCCGTCAATACGGAATAAGATATTACTTTACCCCTAAACGCAGCTACACTGGTCTTCTTGACTACTCCAATTTCTTTTCCTTTTCTTTTTTTTCAATTTCAGATACTGATTTTTCAGGTTTTTTTATTAGTTTTCCAAGTTCTCCAGAACGATCAAATTGATCTTCGAAATTTTCTGTAGTACTAATACGAGCTACAAAATCTAATTGTTGATCATTATTTATATACCCTTTTAGTCTAGGAATTCCCATAGGACTAATTTCGTGTTCTGTAAATGTAATAGATTTTACATCATTGACATTATAACGAATATATTTTTCAACTCTCGCCCCTTGTGCTTTCCAAAACTTTTCCTCTTTTTCTTTTTGTTTTAAGTATTCCATTGTAAAATACCCTCCTGCTATGAGCACCACAGCAGATACAATTAATATCGCTACTTTTTTCATTGAAACTCCTTTTACCTTACAAGCTAATTAATCGTTTTTTTATGTAGTGTAGAAAATAAGAGCAGTCTTCTCGACTACTCTTGTTTCTTTTCTTTTTCTATTTCAGATACAGATTTTTCGGGTTTTTTTGTATATTTATCATATAATTCTCCAGAAGATGAAAAATCATCTTCAAAATCTTTCGTAGTACTAATACTAGCTATAAACCATAATTCTTGATTTCCATTTATATATCCACTCACAGAAGGAACCCCCATTGGATTTACATCACGTTTTGTAAACGTAATGGATTTCACGTCTTTGACATTATAGTGAATATACTTTTCTATTCGCCCTTCTTGTGCTTTCCAAAATTGCTCTTCTTTTTCTTTATGTTTTAAGTATTCCATCGTAATATATCCCCCTGCTATAATGAAAATAATGGATAAAATGACAACTATTTTCTTGTTCATCAGAAATCCCCTTATATTTAATTCTAGTTAAAATGTACCATGAAATGAGTTGAAACATATGAGTGAATTTCAAAAGAATACCATTGCGACAGATGAAGATTATTTTAAACTTTCAAGTACTGTTTATAATAACAAAGTTTTACATAAGGGCGGAAAAATAAAAGGTCTTGATGATAAGGTATGGAGAGTCGTAGAATCTGTAGATGCAAGTTGTAAAAAAGCGGAAAACGGATTACAAGCCATTGCTGTTGTACCAGAAAAAGAATATAAAGAACAAGAACAGAAAGAAGAGAGCAAAAGGGAATACAAAACTATTATCTTTGCATTTCGCGGAACAGAATTTGGCAAGGGTGATGGTGATATTGAAACAGATGTTAATCAAATCACGTTTGGAGTACGCAAAAACGTTAAATTTAATATTGCAAAACAGGAAGTTGAGAGTAACATTCCTACATCATTTGATAGTTCTTTAGAGTTTGTTGATATGGTTAATGAAAAATATCATCCAACTTATGTTCACGCTACAGGGCATAGTAAGGGTGCTGCAGAAGCTCACTATGTGGCAGCAGAGCGAAATTTTTATGCAACTACATATGCTGCACCTAATATATATCGATTGTTAAGTCCAAAAGCGAAAAAACGTGTAGATTCTGGAGAAATAGATAATAAAATTGTTGATTATACACACATAAAAGATGCAGTGAAGTAAATTCTAAATATCTGTTCGAAAGAATAGTTTTCTTATAGATTTATTTTATTAAAGACTAGTTTTTATAAAAAGTATAAAAAGCAGGCTCTTCATAATGTTGAGTCTGCTTTTTTACATATGTAAAAAAAGAAAGACACATCTAAGATGTCTTTCTCCGACTTAATAACCATTTTACTTTTAATGTGGACTCCGATCCAAAATAAATTACATTTATTTATTTTATTAGTTGAGAAATAAAATGTTATTTTTCTTTTTTTACAGCTGTTGGATTTATGGTGCTATAAAATTAATTACTTTGATTTTGTCCTTTATTCAGGCTCCGTATGTGCGGAGCCTATTTTTTTGAATAAATGTCATTTTTAGAATTCTTATAGGGGTTCGACAACGTTTCCTTCTTTTTGAAGCCACTTACAAAACTAAAACAAGAAACTACAAATATAAATTTAATAATTTATCTATGGATAAATTATTAGTCTCACTTAAATCAATAAAATATTGAAGTTGCCACATCTGACTCTTCCTAGCTTGAGTATTAACAGGATTATCCCAAATAGGATAAATTCTCATAGCCATCTTTCCTTTTTGACTCGGAGTTTTCAATATTCTTTCTTTTAGAAGAATCTCTTTTGGGAAAATAAATTGTCCTAGTTTATTATCATCAATACAGGTGATAACTAATAAGTCAGGAGAAGAGTCATAAGAGAAGGCTTGATTTTGCATGTTTTCATTTTTCTCCCAAAAAGAAACAAATTGTCCAATTTTATTAGGAGTAATTTTTGATACCCTAAAACGTATGGTTTTGTTATTTAACTGGAATATTCCTCCTGCATATTCTAAATTTTGTTTTTCTTCTTTTAGATTAGTGATTATTAAGTTATTAGGTTTGTAAACTATATTATCTAAATTTTTGATTGTATTATTAAAATTGTTCATGTGAATTTCCCCTCTATTCATATCTTAGTTTATCACGAACGTTCGTTCTTATATATCATATAGAATACAATCTTTACAGACAACCAACTTTTTAACGTACAATTTTCTTTTTAGGATCGTTTCGGTTCTTTAGGAGTAGAAACCATTGACTTAATTATTATGAAAAGAATCATAACTTAATAGTATTGAATCCCTCCTTATTCAACTAACGGAGCATTTAACAAAAGATTACTGAGCTACATAGACGGCTCTTTTTTTATTGTGGAAATAATAATGTAAAGCTTATAATTTAAGGTTGAAATTTATGGCGGATTTGAAAATGATTGAGGAGGAATAATACCAATTTCGTTAAGGTGAGCAAAAGAGGAATTTATAACTTTAATGTTGCAATATATCGGTGATCCTGAGCCTGAATTAAGTGATGGCAATGTTTTTGAAGATGAACCTTATGTTAAATAGGGGTTCATCCCCATGCCCATCAACTTAAGAATTTTATAACACCCCAAAACAAAAAGAATGAACTAAATTCCCATACATACCCATGAGAAGAAAAAATTTTCGCTATGGGGGCACTTCAAAATGTTAACTTGATAGCCCTATAGCCGTATTCCTACTAAAGATAAGATTAGAAAGGCATGAGGTTGATTGCATTGAAAACATTTATTATTAGCTATTTAACCTGTTTAATGTTTTTCTCAGCTTTTATCAATATTTCAGGCTATATACAAGAACCTAATGCTACAGAGGCATGGGGTCCTATATGGTTAGCAATTATTATGATTATAATATATGGAAGTGTTCCTGCTCTTATGGGTTGTTTATTAGGAGAGTTTTTTATAGAAAAATAAAAAGAAGTTATGAATTAATAGTTGGAATCCCCTTATTTCTATTGGTATGAGTTTTCTATTACTGTTTAATCCATATAAGAAGCTCTAGAGGATATATTATACGTACGCGTTTTATCCAACCCGAAAACTAATTACTTCGAACAATACGGAAAGATACCCACTTCACCTCATTTGAAAAATTTATATCCATTAGACTCTATGGTGTTTTTTCGCTATAGTATCTTAACTTGATAAACATGTATGGTGACCCCTATATTATAATTATAACCGATGTCTAAAAAGGAGTGTCTCTAATATGTACAAACTCAAAACAATAGAAACCAACAATAGTGTAATTGAGTTTATTGAAAGTGTTGAAAGTCCAAAAAAACGAGAAAATGCCTATCAATTATTAGATATATTTACTGAAACAACAGGATACACAGCAAAGATGTGGGGACCGAGCATTATCGGATTTGGTACATACCACTATAACTATGAATCTGGCCATGAAGGAGATGCCCCATTAGTAAGCTTTTCCCCTAGAAAAGCCAAAATTAGTTTATATTTTGCAGCTGGTGATCCTAAGCGAGAAGAACTATTGGAAAACTTCGGAAAATACAAATCTGGAAAATCATGTGTATACATTAATAAAGTTGCAGACATTGATATTGATGTTCTAAAAGCGCTAATCGAACAATCTGTCAGTTTTTTAGAAGAGACGTATCCAAGTCATTAATGAAACCTATTTAATATAGAGGGGATGGAGAAATACGTTGGAAATAGAGAAAATAAAGAATATCCTAAGAAAAAAAGCAACTATATTTCAAACAGGTGGAAAAAAGCCCGATTTATCTATAAATGAAAGTTGGATTGGAAAGATCCCCTATTCATTACCAAATGAAACTTACCCAATCGACCGTTATACAGACAAAATGTTTGCAGTCATGATGCTTAATTTAACTCAACTCCCTTTTGTTCCAGAAATATTAAAAGATATAAAAGTCATAGCGGTATTTCTTTCTCCAAACTTTGATAAGGATTTATCCAACTTATCAGGAAATTTTTGTATTAGAGAATATGATTCTTTAGAGGCATTAGCACCGAATGACATGTCACTTACGTTTCAAAATCTAAAGGCTTTCCCTTTAATACCAACATTAGTAACTGATGAGTTTCCTCTATGGGATACAGATGATTTTCCTCACACAATTCAAGATAAAATTTTAAAACTTGAAGACACGACGGGAATAGAATACTACGATGACATTTTTGAAGAAAATCGTTACATACATAAACTAGGCGGTTATGCTAGCTTTGCGCAATCAGGTATCCAATGGCCTCCCGATTATGAATTCGTTTTTCAAATAACAGAAGATCCAAAAGCACATTTTGGAATTATTGATGGCGGTGGAATTTACTTTGCCAAAAATGTAAAAACAAATGATTGGATCGCACATTGTGATTTCTTGTAGGAGCAAATATAGCGGACTCATTTACTATTGAGATGATGCCATATATGGTGCTGACTGCTATTTGTTCCATTACCTTTTTTACGAGCAGAACTACATATGAACGAAAATGATAAATTTGTTACACAAGGAAGAGGTTATATGAAAAGAATGAAAAATGTAATGTTGTTAGTAGTATGTTTCTTATTTTTGAGTGGTTGTAATTATAAAAATGAAGATCAGGTAAAAAAATATATAAAGAAAAAACATGGCATCGATGTTGTTGTAACACATTGGGGCGCTATACATGAAGGGAATATGGGACATACATATCATACCGTTCAAGAAAAAAACAACAAAAATATGCAATTTCGAGTAGAGGTAAATGGATTCTTCCATTCAACAATACAAGGTGATGAATACCAATACGGAAAAAATACATATGAGGAATATAAGAAATTCAAACCAATTTTAAAAGAAATGAACAAGTTAGGATACGAGGAATTTGAAAAAGAAAATGTTCTTCAGTATATAGTTGATTACAGGGAAGAAAAACCAACTGATGAGTTATTATTAACTTTAAAAATGAGTAACAAGATGGATTATAGTCAATTTGAATCAGCAGAATTAGATCGTTTATATGCTCTATTTCAACTCATTCAAAAGAGTAATAAAAAGATAACAGAACTTGCAATTAAGGATCACAATGGTGAATCTATAGGTCTCCCTTTCAATAATGTGCAAAAAGGGATAACGAAAGAAGAACTGCTACTAACAATGAAAAACACTTTAGACGGTTATTGGACATATTTAATTCAAACCCAAACAAAAGTAGTAGACAGATTAAAAGAAGTACAAAACGATCGCTTTGTATTTAAAGGTATTACTTGTTCACATCCGAAAAATGGGGAATGCCCTGGGTATGAAGTGGATTTAGTTATTAATAGTACGGAATTTAAAAACGATCCTCCTTTAATCGAGGATCTAACAAAGGTGACCACTATCCTTAAAGAGGAACTACATAATAAAGAATTTACCATATGTTTAACAAACAAGAATGAAACAAGATATAAAGCCTGGTTATCATCAGAAGAAATCAAAAAAAGTAATAACATCGAAGAACTTATAAAAGAACGGTATCCCGAGGAATAAATCATTTGTATAAAGAGTGTAAGAGCATGTTTCAAAATATGCTCTTTCTTTTTATGCGCATATTTTTTAGTTCTTCAAATGTTGTCATTATCCGATAATAAGGGACACATGTTAGTTACTGGATATTCTCCACTAACATGTCGCAAAAAACATACACTAAGAAATTGCTTGGAAGTGGGAAAATGATTTTTTAACCGTTAAGAATTTTTTTTGCGAAAAACAAAGGTTCATGATGATTTTCATCTCATATTTTCCCTAGTATTCTATAAAAAAACCGCCTAAATAAAGTCTTAATTACGTTTTTCATTAAAATCATTTTTTTCTCAGTATATATTTCCTACGATTTGTTAGTGTTCTCCGTTACCATCTAGTTAAAATTCCATCGCTCTCCCAAATCAAAAATAAGATGAACTTCTATACAAAACTTTTTCGATTAGGGTTTTAAAGAGCCTCAAAATCCCAACTTGATGGGCATGTGATACTGCCCCTTGTATTTGCTAACAACATGCTAAAGACAATATTAGTAAGTTCATCCCGACCATTGTAGCTTAAAAACCTTTCAAAATTCTTTCATAAACGCCACAAATCCCTTACATATAAATATAAGGAATTATATTATTTAATTACAGATAATAGAATTCAGATTCCTAAGGTGTGTCTCTGGCTAGATTTAGTTAACTTAAATAGTTATTTGATAGTGGAACGTTATGCATATGCTTTATTGAAGTATCTTCGTTTTCTGAAAAGCAAATATGTGGATTAATGAGGGATTAAAAGCAATACAAGAAAAAGCTAGAAAACAAACTATAGAATCTGTGACATGGGCTGTTACATGTATTAAAGATAACGGAGGAGTAAACTGTAAAATCACTGCTCAAAAGTTAGCGAAAGTAACTAATTTAAGCAATCTTGTTCGGTTATTAAAATCAACGTAATTTATTATTTACTAAAAAAAATATTGTAGAAACTTTTTTAAATGATACTCGTCCAAACCATATCTGCTCTATTTCATATAATGATTCTAGTTAGATAATACTAACTAATAATTTAAAACCAATTTGGAGGGATATTGGAATGGATGATTTTAAAAAAATGATTTCTTCAACACTTGATGGAAAACAAAATAGCGAAATGTTCGATCTATTACTTTCAAATATTTTAAATAGAAATGGTATAACAGATTCATCTCTAAAAAAATTACCCGTAGAGAAAAAAGAACAAATTAAAAAAATCTTTTCTGAATTACAAAATCAAATTAATAATATTTTAGACTAAAAGGAGAGAGTTTATGACTGGAGTTTGGTATCCAAACCAAGATAAAAAGTGGAACGCACTAGATTCTTCAAAGCATCACCCATCATTCTACGATCCAACAATTTCAGAAGAAGCTAAGCAAAAAAATAAAATTTATCAATTATCCGAAGAATATATAGCGATTGTTGATTCCGCTGATGTTCAAGTTACTACAACAGATACAAAAGTGGCACTATCAATTCAAGCTTCATTACAAGCAGCAATTGTTGCTATTTTAAGCGTATCTATCGCAGATAGCGAAAAAGCTGATAAAATTGCACAAGAGCTTTTCCAAAAATCAGCTATTTCACAAGTTAATAAACAACGTACTATTATTAGAAATTCTAGAAATGTTTCAGTAACTACTACAGATACTGATATAGCAGTAAATGTCCAAATCCTTCTTCAAATTTTACTAGCTTTATTAGTTAAATTAAACGTTTTATAAAGATACTTTAACTTTCCTAGCAAGGTTGTAAATAAAACAATTCCCCATCCCTCCCTCCTATTGGGATTTTTGACTCGAAGCTTCGTTAGACTAACTAAACCTTTGTAAACACATCACATACAAAGAAAGATTTTTCTATTTATTTAGAGCAGATATATAGGAATTTATAACAGTATCCTTACTAAACTAAATGGATATAGTTTAATAAGGGTACTGTTTAATTCAAATTTAAATAAATGCCTACTTAGGGGGAAAGTAGGCATTTTAAATTTCAATTATTATAGATAGAATTATTCGCTTTCTTTGTAAAACAAACACATCTTTAAATTGCTTGTAGTGATGATATCCATATGTCTTTCTAAATGAATGAATGAGTACCAATCCGTTCTAATCCATCCGTTAAATTCCTTGAAACTGACTTAATAGTCATCCAATTTCTTTTTGTTATGGTTGTTTTTAACCTAGGTAAGAATATAAACATTTTAGAATTGCATAAAAAAGATGGTGTCCAGCCATCTTTTTTTTGTATACGTTAGAAAAGAAATATAAAAGAATCCTGCTTTGTGTAGGATTCCTTTACTTTACCTTCAACATGACTTGTAATACTGTGTAAGTCAATTTCCGTGTGGAACATCCTCTTTTAGAACACCTAGACTGTGTTCCCTACAATTAATAAAGAGCAAATTACAGAATTAGCCGAAATGTTTTTCGTTCATCATACCTCAATATGCAATATTGCATATTAAAGTGTATTGTTAAAAATGGAAGAGTTTACTATAATAGGTATATACATACAAAGCACTTCTTAATACCAACAAAAAAGGAGGAAATAACATGTCAATCGCAATGGCAATCTTAAAATTTTTAGGCGGAATCATTCCATTCGTACAAGAACTTTTAAAATCATTTATGTAAGTTCATTATTCAGCAATTATTTTTAAAACATTATCATACAAGTGATCTGTATAGCAAAGATAAATTGTTGTACAGATCATTTGTGTGAGCAAAGTCCCTTATAAAGGGACTTTTTTTATGCTTCTACATACTTTGACTGTTGATAGGTCCAGTTATGTTAATCATTCAATACAACTGAAATCTTAAATTAAAAGATAGCAGTAGATTGATAGAATTATACCCTCTTCATGTAAAGAACATACTACAAGCAACCCCATCAAGTTCTATCATTTAATCGAACCATTTGTCTCCATCCGTAATCCATTTACTGTTATGTAAATCAAAGCATGGATCATAATCATGAAAGCTAAAGTAGGCAGGCATTTTAACGCTTGGACCACCAGCTTTATTCCAACACGTCGCAAACCATTCCACAATGGCTTCTGTTTCAATTTTAGATAATTCCCCATCATCTTGATCATAAAACTCCCAAAATTCATCTGATTTGTCATCAGGGAATTTGTAATATTCTACATCATCTATCAAATCGTGACTACCTGAAAAAATGCTGCTATCACTCCCTTCATAAAAGACCTCACTTGCTCCTCCATCCATGGAAAACATGACAATGGACATTCCAAACCCTTGAACAAAAGCAGTAAAGTCTAATAAATCTATCCCCTCATAATAATTAAATTGAATGGTCTCTTTTATATTTCGAATCAGATCATCGGAATGTTCTTCAAGACCCTTTTTTAAAGAACTTGTGTAATTTTCTATTGTAAACAAACGATCCACTCCATATCCTAATTGAATTTTCAATATATTTTTTATCTAGTAATACCAAAATTGAGTATTGAAAATAGACACGATCTCATCAAACATACTCAGCAACAATCCCAAGTGTATAACACATCTGAAAAGTCTAACCGAGCTAAGTCATCTTTACTAATAAAAAAGTTTGCAACACCTGAATCTCCCCACATAATTCCTAAATCATCATCTGTATCAATCTGTAAAAGCAGCGTATCGTATTTGGTACCCTCTTCTCGTGGGTCATACTGTGTAAAGAACGGATACCCGCCAATTCTATGTCCGATATGATCCATATGATCAATGTATAAGTCCCATAACTCAATCGTTTGATCACCGTCTTGTACCGCTTTTTCTCCCTCAAACCCCACAAGAAACTCGCTGCCGAATCGGTAATCACTAGTTGTAACTGGCTGTAATCCTTCTTCAAATACAAGTTTCGCTTCCAAAGGAGAAATGAACTCCTCATCGTGCTCCCCAATATCATAATTAAACTCAGTAACCAATTTGCTCTTGTCTTTTATAACATCTTGACGATATATGACGCTAAACCCTTCTTGTGACGTAGGATTATCAAAATCCGCCCCAACTAAATCATCTGTAGTATCTACAAAGAATTGCAAGATGCCCTTTGTCGGCATGTTATCAATATGCGGCACATCTTCAAAATTGATTTGTGCCAGCAAACGCAATGTCTTTCCTTGTTCGTTTTTAGGGAGTTCCTCACCGATTAGCAAATAAGGGTATCCACCAATTTTACTCTCCCATAACTCTGTAGTCCCTACTTTACCTGTCATTTTTAGTGTTGGCTTTAATGATTTTAAAATATCTTCTTTGTAGTTTTCTAATTGCTTTGGAATATATAACTCTATATCTTTCATTTAAAGTCCCCCTTTTTATTTAAATGTTAACATAATAAAACACCATATACATATATTTCCTAAGTGATAGTTACATGTCTAGTATTGCTTGCACTTACAAACGGTTCAAGGGGTTACTTAACACTACATACATAAAAGTTTAAAAAACATACGTCTGAGAAATTGGAGTCTGAAAGATGGAATTAGTACAGCAAGTTATAGCAGACTATGGTTACCTCGCTATTTTTTTAATGCTTGTTTTTGGAATTATCGGATTACCAATTCCTGATGAAGTCATGATGACAGTCGTAGGTTACTTTACGAATATTCATGTCTTGAATTATGAGCTTGCCATTTTAGTCAGTTTTGCAGGAGCGCTGTCGGGTATGCTAATCAGTTACATGATCGGCAAAAAGGCAGGGCGTCCTTTTATTGAGAAATATGGAAAATGGATCGGTCTGAAGGAAAAGAGAATAAGAAAAGTTGAAAAATGGATGGAGAAATATGGACCCTACTCTCTTATTTTTGGATATTTCATTCCAGGCTTCAGACATATAACCTGTTACCTTTCGGGAATTAGCAAAATGAGTTTGAAAACTTATATGTTGTCCGCTGCTATCGGCGCATTTCTATGGTGTTTCACGTTTATTACGATCGGCAAAGGTATAGGAATTATTCATGAATAAGAAGGTGTTTCTTAACTTGATACCGATGGTGCGGTACTCCTATATGTAATTAGAACATATTTTTCTACACAAAAAAGAGTGCAAAAATTGCACTCTTTTTACTCATTTTCATTAGAAATCGAAGTTATCAGGATCTGGACCAACGCGGTGATTTTCGTTTAATGCATCGATTTTTTCCATATCTTCTTTTGTTAATTCAAAATTAAATACATCAGCATTTGCAATAATACGGTGTTCTTTCGTTGATTTTGGAATTGTTATAACTCCATTTTGTAAATCCCAACGTAAAATAGTTTGCGCTGTTGTTTTACCATATTTATCAGCAATTTCTTGTAATGTTTCGTTCTCTAATAATTGCCCTTGCATAAGCGGTGACCATGCTTCCATTTGAATACCTTGTTCTTTACAGAAAGCTTGTAGTTCTTTTTGTGTTAAACGCGGGTGATATTCCACTTGGTTGATCATCGGCTTAATCTCTGCATCTTTCATTACATCTTGCAAGTGATGGATTTGAAAATTACTTACGCCAATTGCACGTACGCGATCTTCTTTGTAAAGTGTTTCTAACGCTCTCCACGTATCTTTATATTTTCCTTCTACAGGCCAGTGAACAAGGTATAAATCTAAATAATCTAACTCTAATTTTTTTAAGCTCTCTTCATATGCAGCGATTGTTGTTTCATATCCTTGATCTGCGTTCCACACTTTTGAAGTGATAAATAAATCTTCTCTCGAAATCCCAGCTTCTTTTATACCTGCACGGATGCCTTCCCCCACTGCTTTTTCATTTCCATAAATTGCAGCTGTATCAATACTACGGTATCCTTCTTTAATCGCTACCTTTACAGCCTCTACAAGTTCTGGTCCATCTTCTACTTTAAATACGCCTAAACCGAACCAAGGCATTTCTACACCATTATGCAATACTGTTTTACTTTGTAAATTTTTCATTATACTTTTCTCTCCTTTATTTAACTTGATCTCTTTTTTCTAACTTCATACTCCAAGCTGTTAAAATAACAGCGCCGCCTACCATAATACCGCCTACCCAAGCTGTATGAATTAACCCTAACGAGTTCGTTACAATACCACCTAAATAAGCCCCAAGAGCAATTCCTGCGTTAAACGCTGCAATATTAATTGCTGAAGCAACATCGACAGCGCTCGGTACAAATCGTTCAGCCAATATAACGACATACACTTGTAACCCCGGAACATTCATAAATGCGAATAGCCCCATGAGAATAATCGTAATAAGCCCTGCTACTTGAAATGGTGCTGTAAATGTCAGTGCGAATAAGACAATTGCTTGAATGAAAAACATATAAAATAATGCACGAATTGGATTATGATTTGATAGCTTCCCACCAACCATATTTCCAATCGCAATTGCAATTCCATACACTAACAAAATGATCGTAACGGTACTTGCTTTAAACCCTGTTACCTCTTGTAATAACGGAGATAAATACGTAAATGTTACGAATGTCCCCCCATATCCTAATGCAGTAATGATGAAAACAAGTAATAGTCTTCCATTCGTGATAAGTTTAAATTGATCACAAAATGATACAGACGTTCCTTTTTTTAAATCAGAAGGAATTAGCATACTGTTTGCGATTAAGGCAACGATTCCAATTACCACAATCGCCATAAACGATGCTCTCCAGCCGAATTGTTGACCAATAAATGTTCCAATTGGCACTCCTGTAATTGTCGCAACAGTTAAACCAGTAAACATAAACGCAATTGCGCTAGCACGTTTATTCTCTGGTACAAGTGCAGCTGCAATTGTGGATCCTATCGACATAAAAACGCCATGTGCAAAAGCAGATACAACCCTCGCAATAAGTAATACAGTAAAACTTGTTGCGACCGACGCAATTCCATTACCGACAATAAAAACAAACATAATCCACATTAATAATGTCTTTCGCGACATACTAGCTGTTAACGACGTTAAAACAGGCGCTCCAAAAGCTACCCCTAACGCATATAACGAAACGGTTAAACCAGCTGTTGTAACAGAAACATGTAAATCTTCCGAAATAGATGGTAATAAACCGACACTAATAAATTCAGTTGTACCAATTCCGAACGCACTAATTGCTAATGCTAATAACGCAAACACACTTCTTCTATTTGTTTGAACACCTGAAGAAGATACTGTATATGAATTCAATTGAACTCCTCCTTAATACAAGTAATCCAATCATAATAGTATGATAAAAAGGCCCTTTTATCTTCTGCAAAAATATATTTATTGCTTATAAATGCTATTATGAATGATTTCATCTCTTTTATGAAGAACGCACTTTTAAGTAATATAGGTACCAAAAAGTAACATAGTAACCTTTTGGTACCGTACTACTCATTTACCTCTTACGTATGTTATTATGAAACATATTCAACGCAATAAAAAGTACGTACTTTAAAGTGCTATAGGTACTTAAAAGTAACCTTTAAGTTACGTAGCTTATTTAGAATTCATCAAAGGAGATTTTCATATGAAGAAATACAATATTCCTGTGGAGGCAACTTTAGAGGTTATCGGTGGAAAATGGAAAGTCGTGATCCTTTGTCATTTAAAGAAAGGCACAAAGAGAACGAGCGAGCTAAAACGTTTAATGCCTGGTATTACACAAAAAATGTTAACACAACAATTACGTGAACTAGAAGCAGACAGTGTCATCCAAAGAAAAGTATATAACCAAGTACCACCAAAAGTAGAATATTCTTTAACGGATTACGGTTCGTCTTTAGATTCCATACTAGATTCTCTTTGTACTTGGGGAGAGTGTCATCTTGAGAAGAATGGGAATACGGATATGCTTATTACGGTAGATGAAGAGTAGAAATTGGTGAATGAACGCTTCGTTATACAACTCCATAGACCGTACAAACTTTTTATGTTGTAATTCATACTTACTATCCGGTTGGAATGTTTTAGGCTTTTGTGTTAGTATGATTAACTCGTTTAAGGCTTTCTCATACTCTTCTCTTACTGTAAATAAAGAACTATCTTGTTCCACAGGTTTCTCTAACTTCTTTAAACCTTCATAGAAGCTGTTTGAAAAAGCCTGCATCTGTTCCTCATAAGATACTGATTCTGTTTCAGCTACTTCAATCTTGTCTTCTTTCTTTGACTCTTCGTTTGAGCAACCTCCTGCTATTAATATAACAGGAAGTGCCAAACAGATTAAACTACGTTTCATAGGTGAAAATCCTCTCTGATGTGCTAATAGTTTTAGTTTATAGCTTAAAACTTACTTTATTTCTTTCATCTTTTTATCTGCTTCAAACATTTTGTTAGACGCATTGGTAAGCGTTTCCCCACCTTTATGAATTAAATCTTCACTTTTCAAGGCTAAACCGGAGTCTATCATTAGTACCCCTTGAGCCGTTTCAGACATAGCTCCTTTCATCAAGATATGAACTTCTTTATACTTTTCACCAGGGTCTAAAGCGATTACCTTATCAGTTATAGCTGTAAAGACCTCTGACTCTTTGTGGTACTCTCCACTTTTCTCTGCTACCGGTTTATCGTTAGCTAGGATTTGGTGTAACTTATTTATCTGACTTGTGTACTCACCCATTAAAGAGTTTAGTTTTACCTTGTACTCCTTTTCTGCTTTAACATTTGCAGGGTCTTTAGCCTTCTCATCTGTTTCTGACTTTCGTGCTTCTTCATTTTTCTTTTCGTACTTCTTATCAATCTTTTCGTCTGCTGCTTTAAGTTCAGCAGTCACATCCTCGTCTATCTTTTCTTGCAAACACCCTGTTCCGATTACTGATACTAACATAATTGGTAGTGCTAAACTTACTAGTTTCTTTGCTTTCATGATTGAATACCCCTTTAATATTTATTAGCATACATAATATATGTATTACTTACGTCTCATTACACTGAACCCAGTACCTTTAGGTTCTTTCATACTTAACTTGTCAGCTTCAAAATACGTAACTGTATAGTCTACTGACATAACACTTGAAGTAGTATCTAGTTTCTTACCGTCTTTTACAAACTCTTTAGCCGTAAGATTTACTTGTTTTGTATCTGCTTTATATGACCACGTTCCTAACATGTGATTCTCGTCATAAGAAGTCTTACCTGAATCATCATATGCAATGTATGTTCCATCTTCCTTAAAGTCTATACCCTTGCGGAATTCAGAACCTTGATACGTACCCCATTCTCCTACTAAGTCCTTACCGTCTTTTAATGATTTTACATAGTCGGTAGGCTCTACGGGTACGGATTCTATTGCATCTAGTTGTGCCTTCTTGATTGGTTTAAATCCTTCTTGTAATAAGTCGTTACCTTTTAATACTAACTCTTTCGAATCTTCTGACGCTTTTTTTGTGAGAGAACCGGTCTTTTCAAGTTTAACTATGTTTGCAAAGGCTTTACTGTAACAGTCTACTGCTTTTAAAATAGTCTTATGAGCGTCTTCTAAATCTTTAGGCGGCTCAATTCTATCAAACTTAGCTATTGTTTCTTGAATCTCTTTTTCTTTCTCTATCATTTCTTTGTTTAACTCTTTGATGTCATTCGTCTTATCCTTAGTCTTACCGGCTATTTGAGTTATCTCACCAATCTTTGTCTCTAATTGGTCCTCTAAGAATGAAATCTCTTTTATGTACTCCTTTTTCTCTAGTTTCTTCTTAGGCTCTGCCTTTTCTTTCGTTTCTACCTTTTCTTTCGATTGTACCTTTGTGTCTTCCTTCTTATCTAATGTTACTACTGCACAACCTCCTAACATCATGACTGGAAGTGCTACTGCTAGTAATTTACGTTTCATTTAGATATCCCTTCATCTTTTAACTTTTCTGTTAGTTCATTTATCTTACTTATTGCTTCTACCAGTAAGTCACTCGCTTCTCCTGTTTCTGTTATACCTCTACTTATCTTACTAGTGTCATTTTGGTTTACACCATCAATTCTGCCAAAACATTCACACCGGATTTCATTACAAATGAAGTTAAAATATAGATTGCTTTCGCTTCATCTATGTATTTTTCTAACTTATGTAATAAATTGCTCGTAATAAGCTGAACATTAGTCATCATTTACCTCGACTAAGAAAATTCGTTCTTGGAAACCACCACGTTTTTCTGCTTTTTGCTTGCGCACTTTCTCGATATCTTCAAGTGTCACACCTTCATACTTTGCTAGTGCATTTACAAGTTCCAGTAAATCAGCTAATTCTTCTACTTTATGTTCTGGAGTTTCTGCTTCTCTATATTCAGCTAGTTCTTCCTGTGTTTTTTTGCATACTTCTTCTATGTATTCTTGTTCATTTAGGATTCTTGTTGTTAGTGTTTTTCCGTTATTTTTGATGATTTTTGGTATGCAATCTCGTACTATTTTGTTGTAGGTTGGCATTGTAATTCCTCCAATGTTTTTGTTTTAATTCTATTATTATATCACACAAAAATTTCCTTTTCTCTGAAAGTGAGCATGTGGTAGGTTCAGAAAAATATACATTCTTCTTAGGTAAAGCAAGCTTTGCTTTTCATGCTCAAGTATGTAATGTTAGAATTTTAAAAGGAGAAGATTTATATGTGTTACGGATTAACAGGATGGTATGTGTATAAGTTAAAAACCTTCACCATTTGGTAATTTATTGGATTTCCCTCCAAAAATAAAATAGCCTCAACTCCTTAGAAAGAGTTGAGGTTTCAACTTAATAAGAATATATAACCGAAATCCTATTCAATACATATCTGGATAACAAAGGAGACTTTTTTATAATAGTATACTTCGCTACCTTATCCTCTTCTAACCTTAGCAATTTATTAAATATGCGTTCTTAATAATTCGCCTATCGCCTTAGCAATTACATCTGACATTACTGGCGGTACAGCGTTCCCAACTTGCACATATTGTGCAGTTCTAGGACCTTCAAACTTAAAATTATCTGGGAATCCTTGAATACGCGCTGCTTCTCTTACAGTAATAGATCGACACTGTCCAATATCCGGATGAATATTATAATGCCCATCCTTAGCAATGTGAGCAACAACAGTGTGAGGAACTTTGTTATCAAAATGCACTTTAAATCTATCTAGGAAGGAATCCTTATTCTTATGTGTTTGTAATTCTTCAGGTAAATCAGAGTATTTAAGCTGCTCACCCATTATGGCTTTTTGAATTGCGATTCGATATATTTCTCTATCCCTAGGATTTATAGCTCTTGCTTTATGATTTATAATACCTAAACTATCTCTTCTCAAGTAACGCTGATACGCTGATAAATTTAAGTTACTGAATTGCTCATAAGTAATTAACTTCCCATCGCACCCTTCATTGGGCTGCAATCTAGGTAGATCAGCTATGACATTACTGGTACACCCTTCTTCTCCCCAAATAAACTTAAATTTAGAGAAATCTGGATAAGGTAAATTTAGAGAGCTTTTATAACCAAATAAGAGAACTCTTTTTCTACTTTGATGGACACCATAATTAGCAAAATCAATTACATTCTCACGGTCAATTTCAGATTTCCCTGATAGAATAGTATAACCAATCCTAGCAAATTCTTCTTTTATTGCCTCAAAAACCTTACCTTTTTTCGCATTTAAGATTCCTGGAACATTTTCAAATACAAAAGCCGTAGGCTGGAACTCCTTAACAATGTTCAAATAATAGTAAAATAAATAATTACGAAAGTCTTTTTCAGCACTATCCTTCATTCTGCTTCTTCCAACAAGTGAATAAGCCTGGCAAGGTGGCCCTCCTATAATTAAGTCTACCTTGTTCACATTATTATATATCATACTATCTTGAATAAGTTTAATCACTTCTCTTGAGGACGTTGCTTCGCTATCATTCTGGGGATTCCCAAATTTTTTATTTAAAATTTCATATCTAATTTTTTCACGAAGCTCAGGATATTTTTTATAAACAATTTCTCTATTATCTTCAATTGATCCATAATTTTCTGAGCGAAGAAGAAATTCATTGTAAAGAGCTGTATCATTCTTCTCTTTCAAAAAATGATAAAAACTTCTCGTTTTCAATGTTTCACAAGCCCATTTATCTTTTTCAACTTGAGCTATAATTTTATATCCCTCTCGATGAAAGCCTTCACTCAATCCTCCTGCTCCTGAAAATAAATCAATCACTATCATTATTTAATCTCTCCTGCCATATATAGAAACTTTCTCAAAATATCCTTTTGATCTTAACTCACTAAACAATATGTTTATCTTCCCTACACTTTCATCTTCAATTAAGTTCCCTATTTCAATATTATTTATAATTCCATTATAAGAGAGATTAGAAGATGAAACAAAAGCTTTCTTACTATCTACTGCAATAACTTTGGCATGTAAAGACGAAAAATCATCATTCTTCTTGTAACAGTATACCTTTATTTTCGATTCATGTTTTAGCAAGTTATTTTTAATAAAATTTACAGTCTTAATATTATTATCAATGTAAAAATTAACCTCAATGCCTAAATTACTTTTTGCAACTAGAACCTCTATAATCTCACTAAAAAAATCAGATACAGCATATCCAGTTAAAAGTATATTATCTTCTGCTTCGTTAAGAATCTGTCTTATAACACTTATTGTTTTTCTAAAATTCGTATTTATTTCAGTCGGTAAAGTAGCGACGAATTCAACATGACCTGTTTTCTCTTTTTCATCATGAGAAAGTTTACTTAGGAGCAACATTGCTCCTATCTCAGAATCACTCAAATTTGGAAATATCCTTCTCATTTTATTTTTCATTGAAAATAAGCGTCTATCTTGTTGATTTATTATCTTTGTAAATTCATCAATTTCTATGTTTGATAAATGTTTAAATTCATCTTTTATTTCTTCATTCAAAATTAAAATTCTGGATAAATTTACATTATTCACTTGTTAAACTAACTCCTCGACTTTAAAGAATGGTTTTATCTCACTGTCCATTACCCTAACTACTAGTGATCGATCAAGCAACCGGTTTCCAGTCTCACAAGAAGTTTCTGCAAGCATAGTACAAGCATGGCAAGCAGCCCCATTTAATTGACTTTCCTCATTTGGTTCTTGTGTTGCACAGTCAGGATCCCCTGAACAAAAGATTGCCTCTTCTAAAGCAGAAACAATTATTTTTCTTAGTTTAGGAATATTCCCCATTTCTACAAGACCACCCAATGAACCTTCCTGATCTGTACTCCCTGTATAAATTAGAATTCCAGCCATTTCATTGCCACAGTAGATACGCTCTTTAATCGCTGTTGATGAGTAGCCAGACTCATGCGACAGCTGTTTCATAAGCAAATGAGAGAATGTATGCAACATTACATATACAGCATTCCGATTATTTTGGTTACTCCAGCCTTTATTCTCAACCCATTCACGGTATAAAGATTGATAATCTAAAGAGCGTTTTCTGACTATACTATTCTCCTTTAGCCATTGGTTAATAATCTCTTGATTAAATTCAATAAAAATACCTTCCCCATATACCTCGACAGCTGGAAGCCAATTTGTCTTAGTATCCCCACCTAACCATACAATATTAGGTAGTTCTCTTACCTCTGGTTCAGGACTTTCATTTCTCATAAAACCTAGCAAGACTAAAATCTCTTTTAAGCGATGTACTTTAACAATTTTTGAAAAATACTGCTTTAAGTCTGTAGGCACTTCTTCCTCTTCCGCTTCAAAATCACCTTTTCTAGTATATTCAGTAAAATTTGTTAATGATTCATATTCAATTTCCTTAATCTGCTCATATTTATTAATGTCCTGCTTGTCTCTATCCCTATACTTATACCATTTTTCAACAAAATCATCTAAACTAAGGAATAAGGGAGAATCTTCTAAGTTACGATTATAAAATTTAACCAACCCCTCATGTCCCCAATCCTCATCATATTCTCGAATACGTTGTTCATAAGAATAAAAAAACTGGGCTAGTTCTTCGTCCTTATCTGGCATGGATATAGCACTTCTTAAGGCTGGAAAGTATACATTTGAAGCTCCTCGTTGTAGAGGAATAATTCCCATAACACCACAATTTTTTCTTTCATTAAGGCGATGTGGATGATTACCTGTACATTTTAATTCTTCAAATACCTTTTCTGACATTGCCCCTTTCATTGACTGCCATGGGGCACCACACTCACATTTTACTCCCATCGAATCTAGACTTGACGAATTCCCTGAACTTGTCATATACAATTTCCCATTGCATATCACTGGTTTCTTACCATGCGCCCACCATCTCCAAGGAAAGTCATCTAAATGATTGTTACTACATGAAACAACAAATCTGGATGGATACGCTTTATATCTACAATCCGGACACGTAGGTCCTTTCTTTAGATATTCTGACATGATAAAATTTTCTCGAATATCAAATAATCTACGGCACTTATTATTGCTGCAAACATGGTAGTTAGGAAACGGAATAGAGGGAAGATCAAACTTCCCTTTATCTGATATTTTTTTAAAATAATCTTTTCTTAAAAATTCTGCTAGCCTTTTATCATAAATAATATCAGTAGCATTTGACCAGTAATTTATATCAAGAACCATAATAGAATCATTAACTGAATCCATTATAGCCCCGGGGCCATAGGTGGTAACTAGTTGACCTGGTCTCACTTCTCCAACTTCATTTTTCATTATTTTTCCCACCCTTCATAGATATAAAGCTTAGACGTTCCTTCTATCTGTCTCATTGAATCTACAGTTGGTTTCTCATGTGCTTCTCCTTTTGCCTTCTCTCCAAAACGTCTCAGAATCCGTTTGTTGGTCTTCGTTCTAGCTTTCTTACTATCAGCGTAGAAATAATATTCAAGAATTTTTTCTATTGAAGCTATATTAATCCATTTATCTAGAAATTCATCTAACTCTTTTATAGTTTTTGCTGTATTTTTAGATTCAACGATTGATACACGTTCTCTGATTATTTCCTTTAAGGAGTGTAAATTCACATTCTTTATATTTATAGCATCTTGATTCTTAGCTAAAATAGGGTCAGTCAATCTTAATATAGCAACCGCTATAGCATGTAAAGCTCTATCTCTAGCTCGAGAAGCAAACGGGGTTGCTGTTGTCCCCTCTACGTAATGATACAATCTACTATGATAACCCTTAAAGTTTTGATAATGTGACAAATCCCTAGGACGATATGGGTTATAAACAGTTACAACAAGACCTGGTTTGCTTCTCCCTACACGACTAGAAGCTTGAATATATTCTGCTGTCTGTTTAGGTTGGCCCGTAACAACCATTAATCCTAATCGATCAACATCCATCCCAACTGATATCATATTTGTTGCTAAAGCTACATCCAACTCGTTATTATTAATTTTTTTTTCCAACAATTCTAATACTTTAGGGATTTTACTTGAAGGAATGCGTGATGTAAGCTCTTCCTTACGATTAATGTATCTCCTCTTAGAATAACCATATTTCTTTTGTAGAGTCTGTATTCTTTTGTCAACGTCATCTTCTAATAGACGCACTGCTCCACCCAACTCCCTAATACTATTAAAATATCCTATTAGGGTTCTATAGGGATCTATATACTCTTTAAGTTCTGGATCCTCAGAAAGAGTTTCGGTTGTCTGTAATAAAGAAGCATAAACTCGTAGCAATACCGTTTTCATAGAACTTCCTGTGACACAAACTCCAGCATAAAGGCGAAATGGCACTTCTTCAACATCCTCTTCCCTGCTAAAAAAAGAGTTTTCTACCTCAAGCCCCGGTGGAGGGAACTGCTCAAAAGTCACTCTTCCAAAAACCCTTTTTATCTGTTCCCCTGCATTTTTTATAGTAGCTGTTGCAGCTACATATTTAGGCTTTATAACTTTGCCATTTATCGTACATGAACACAATTCCTCTATTGCCGTTTCATAGCTCCCGTATATCGTTCCCAAAGGACCTGTAATTAAGTGTAGCTCGTCTTGAATAATTAGCTCTGGTGGGTAAAAAGGTTTTACACTAGATACATTTGCCTTAGGATTTCTATGAAATGCCGCATGCCCTTCTCCTTCAGCAATATAACCACACTTCTCACACAAACGATCTACCTTACCGAATACAGTAGCTGTTTTTTCATCCCAAGGTAATCTTGCAAATTTATCTACAGTACCAATTATAATACTAGGTGCTCTACGATATATTTCTTCATCAATAAGGTATACCGGTACATGTCTTTTAGAAAAGAAGCATAAATTATTTGTACAATATATTTCTAGCCCCTGTTTAACTGTAGTTGTTTCATTATTAGGTAAAAATTTATATTCTAAGTTTTTCTCCCCACAACAAGGACATTCAAGAACTTGTTTCTTTAATTTTTCATATTCGTATTTCACCTTATTAGTAGAAATGTAATCCCTTTCACTTAAATCTTTAAATTCATTTGCTGTTACTTGTCCCCCAACCCAAAAACCTACGGAGAACTCAGATTTACCAAGTTTTTTGTCACTGTTCTTCCCTCGAATATATTCACAGGCACAAATCACTCGCATTAATCGATCTCTTTGTTGAGTTGTTAATAATCTTAATGTATATCTCAAAAGTATTGTAACTCCACCGTCTTTGTTGTAGGCTGTACAATTTGAGATTGTCATTCTTCGATAGCCCAGTAAAAATGCTGCAATTCCTAAGTACGCTTCTGTTTTCCCTCCACCAGTCGGAAACCATAATAGGTCCACAATCTTTCTTTCATCTGACTCTGGATGAGTTAATCCTTTTATATTTATTAAAATAAAGGCTAACTGAAATGGTCTCCAATCAAAACTTTCTTTGTTCAACTCATCTTCCAGTGTTGTTTCATTACGATTCTTAGCATATTTTTTCATACAAATTTGTGTGTGCATCACTTGATTCATAAACTTAAAAGCTTCGAAAACTGTAGAGTCTGTCCTAATAAGTTCAATTCCAGTTCTCATTCTGGATAATGCATCACGACATTTTTCTATACTTTGTTGAGCAGATATCTTATCAGCTACAGCCTCCACTGGTAGCCCATCAATCCAAAATTCATAACGATTTGCCAAATTGTCTAATTTTGCAGCTACATTTTCCTTTCTTGTTTCCTCAGAAAACTGCTTTATAGATAAATACCCCTTTGGCACTATTCCATATTCATTATCTTCCGGGAGTTCAGTGCTCATACTAGCAACTTCATGGGTAGGAATAAAATTAGTTTTTAACACTTTAGCGTATTCAGAATTATCATTCTCCCAATTCACAGCACAACCAAACCCTCTAGCAAAAATAGGTTTATTTCTATAAAGAAATTCATCAAAATTCGTATTATCTTTCCGTGCTTCATTTTCACAAAGAAAAATCCCTTTTTTATCACCATTACTTAGTTCGAGTTCTACTTGAAACAACGCATTATTACTATTTTTATCTATATTGCGATTACTTAAAAAAACTGATATCAATAAATTATCAGTATCCTTAATAAAATGCTTTTTAATAAATAAATGTACATTAGATTTTTCAAGAACCTCAATTGGAGACTCAATAACGTTGATATCTATTCTCTTTTTAAATGTAATGGTTTCCCTTATCCAAATTGGTACATCTTTTTCTTTTTTCTCGTCAAATTTTTTAGATTTAGAGTATTTCCCCCATCTACCTTTAATAACTATATCGTTAACATTATTCTTAACGTAGAATTTAATCCCCATGGAATTTTGCTGTTTAAATACCTTAGAGTTATTTCGTACAATCGCATCATCATCTGTCCCCCGATCTTCCTCTTCTGTATCTTGATATGTTGCATGGTCGGCTTCAAAACTAGCTTGTTGTTCATCTAATTCTTCTTCTATTGGTTTCTCAGACTCAAGTGGATATAGTACACCTGTAATATAGGCTTGAGATGGTGGTTCAGTAATTATATCTTGCTCGTCATGCTCCGGACCAACTAAATCCCTTTTTAAATCTTTAAGCATTATACTGCGTATTAATTTATACTTCTCCCTAGACAATGTTTCCAACTCCTTTTTAATCCCTATCAATATGGTAAAAGTGGCCTATTTCAGTTGGTTTCACTTTATAATTTTCAGTAGAAATAGCCTGTATTTTCTTAACCTTAACGGCTTCACGTAACATTTCAGCATTTAAATTATATTTCTCTAATACCTTTAATTCCTCATCTTCAAATTTCCTGTTTGCATAATAAATAATTTTATTAAGAATCCGTGCTGCCTTTCTCTTTTCAACCCTTATTCTTGTCATCGCATCGAAGTAAACATTGGGGTTTTCAATAAAATCCCGAATATTAAGAACTTCCCCTAATATCTCGATATCCTTTTTATCGCGTGGGCCATAACTATATCCACTTCTCCAATTAGCTAAAATACCACGCGTTTTCTTATCCCATCCAGCCCTTTGCATGCGATGAAATAGCTCTTCATTTGTAAGCTTATACGATATAAATTTATCTTCATATATGTCTCTCCATCTTTCAATTAAAGAAAAATTCTTAACAATTTCATCTTCGCCTTCAATTGAATTTATAAACAACTTATAGATATCTTGTCTAGCATCATTTTCTATAAATAAAATCTCATCACCTATTTTAAGTTCTTCTAGGGACTTTTTACCTAGTTTTCTATTCTTTCGATCAATATAATTAACTTTACTTTTCAATCTCATAAATAAACATCCATTATTATCAAAAGTCACCAGTTTAGCAGATGCTACTTTTTCACCATTATACTCTCTTTGAGTTCTCAAATAAGGAACGTTAACCTTATCCGTTTGAGCAATAATATCCTCCATCAATATACCTTCATCCAAATATATTAAATCAGAAATTGAAACCAAGCGATTTAATATATATTGATATAATGTATTTCTTGAATTATAGTATCGTCCATTATCCTCTGAGTTATCTATCAATGTCATCTTTTCTAGCTTTTTTTTAATTTCATTAATTTCTAAATTATAAAGTAACATATAAAATTTCTTAGATGTTGCCTGTGTCATAACTCTTAAATCTTGTAAATTCATTGCAGAGAACATAATTAAAGTATGGTCATATATTTTCGTTCTATTTTTCAGCACTTGCTTTTTGTTATAAAAATTTATTCCTAACCCTTCAAGTTCATCAATATTGACCCTTAAAGTAAGCGCTAACTTTTCTTTCAAAGCAATACTGCAAACTTTGTTAGAGGAAACTATAGCAACACTTCTATTCTTATCAACCTCCCTAATTATAGTATCTTTTAGCTCTTCAAATTTAGGACAATATGTATCAAGTTCATACTTGTAAAATATATCCTCAATAAGTTTAATAATTGCTTCAAAATCATCATCTTCATATCGATTATCACTTTCTTTAAGTTCCTTAATCAAGCTATTAATTGAATCAAATTGAAGTTGATACGAAGATATTTCATCAAATTTAGTACCTTCTATCGGCATCCTAATTATGTTATATAGAAGGTTTGATAAAATATTCAAATCGTATGAGTCAAATCGTTTTCTTTTTAAACTAAGTAGTAATTGAAACGCTTTTTCTAACTGTATCTCAAACTTTGCCCGTATATATTTAACCTCCAATCCTGTAATATTCGTAGTAAGTAATAATTTTTTTAAACTTATTACTTGATTGCCCAACTTGAAATGATCTTCTTCCTTACGATTTAATAGAGTCTTACCATCTATGATTAGATTTTTGGGATTACTTCGTTGAGCATATAGTATTCTGTCATCTAAAGGATTATCAAAAAACATTAAAGTTCCTTGTGAAGGGGCAGCGAAAGTTTTACTCGTAAAAGAACCATCAATAAAACAATAGTCATACTTAATATCCTTATTTTTTAGGATACCTATATTTTCCGTAACTAAGAATACAGGACTTTGAACATTATCTTTTCGACCAATATTATTTCTTTCACCTCTCGAAATAGCTTGAAAACTATGGTAACCTGTTGAAATAGGTAATAAATAATGAAGAGGTACCGATTCTGGGATATCTGAATTAAAATATCTATTCAGTATATGCCTCCAGTATATGCGTGAAAAATAGGGATCATCGATGTTACAAAATATCCCTTTACTATTAAAATAACGATACTGCTCGTTACAAATATTAAACCAGCTATTAACATAGACCATAGTTCGTGTTAATATTTCTAAAGAATGTTTTTTATCGGCTATTAATAAAATAGTAGTCCTCTTGGTCGGGACAGATGAAAACTTATAGTTCTGTATTTCATTACGTAGAACTGCCGATATTACCAGAGGTAGAAACATCTTTTTATTTGGATAACAAATTAAGAAATTTTCCTTTGTATAAATGCAATCTATGATACCCCGAATTAAAAATTCATCTAATTCTCCTAACTCTATGGTTTCATCATTATAAGTTATTAGGTCCAATTTATTACTGTTGATTACTCCCATTTAGCACCATCCTTTCACACCACAAATAATTATATTATTTAAATATATAATTAATAAGAATTTTATCGAATCATGCCACTAATTGTAATTTAAAATTTTTGAATTAAATAATAAAAATAATCTTACAAATTATACTTAATCTCCTTAATAAACATTTTACAATATTACGAATTATTTTCCACCCTTATAGTTAGAATTTTCCCAATGGTTCCACTTTCCTTACTACACGCCAAATTGTAGTAATAGAAATGATAACTTAAATATGTACATTAATGCGGTTCTTACGAGTATTTGGGGAGTTGTTCTACTCGTAACTACACTGATATAATTAAAGAAAAGGAGTTGATTCACCTGAATAAAATTCCTTGGTCACCGCTAGACTCTTTTCTGAAAATTGTAGACGTCTATCAAGAAAAAGATTATTTACGTCTCACTAT
The DNA here is from genome assembly GCF_050473865.1 of Bacillus sp. S10(2024). Lineage (NCBI taxonomy): Bacteria > Bacillati > Bacillota > Bacilli > Caryophanales > Bacillaceae > Bacillus > Bacillus sp. S10(2024). Next base: position 2,612,638 of record NZ_JBFLUR010000002.1, read on the forward strand.
ACATAGTTTGCATAGCTCAAACTCTTGTCCAAAATGCCACCATACGTCTTCTCATCGTCGTAGTAGATATACTCGCCTTGTACAAGACCTCCCCCTCATGGATCAGCCTGTAAAACTATTATTAATTTCAAATAAATGGTTCTGTGATTCTATCAACTGCTCCGTCAAGGTATTTTCAGAACGTTACAAGTGGTTAGCTCCAAATGGTCGATGCACACTTAGAGCTGAAGAAGTATTACGTAAAATTACCTTTTCTACAAGCTGCTTAGCTGGTGAAAAGGTAGCCCAGGCGATGCATTTACCAGTTAGTCATGATATATTACTTACGATTATTTATAAGACAACTATAGATATAGAAGTATCTCCCTTTTGTAGGGATTGATGATTTTGCTTTTAAAAAGAGAAATAATTCCGGGACTCTTATTGTCAATCAAGAGACAAAAAAGCCTGTCGCAATCTTAGAAGGTCGTTCAAAAGAAGTTGTGATAGGTGATAGGGTGGCTTCAAGAACATCCTAGTATCCAAATCGTAAGTCGTGATGGCTCTGCTTCCTATGCTTCTGCCATCTCGTCTGCTCTTCCGCATGCCAAACAAGTTGCCGATCGGTGGCATATTTTAAAGGGTTTATTTGATGTGTTAAAAGACTCGATATATTAATATATTCCATCATCTTGGAAAAATGCGGAACACATCAAGTCTGATAAAATAACTCCGATCGTGCGAAAAACAGACTCCAAACGAGAATTGCATCAAGAAAAAGTGTGGCTATGTATTCAACAAGTTCAAGAGTTGGTGAAACAAGGAAAGGGAATTACCTGGATAGCACCGCATATGAACATCAGCCGCGCCACAGTCTATAGCGATTTACATCGAAAACATAAGCCTGATTGTCAGCGTTCATCTATTCTATATCCGTTTCTTTCCTAATATACAGAACTGGGTTAAAGAAGAGAAAACAGTCGATCAAATGGAAAAATCACTACAATTACTAGGATATAACGGTTCGCGATCTACCTTAAATGCTTTTGTTGCCCAGATACGCAAAGAGTTCAAAGTGAATAAAGTTACAACTACAGTATCTAGGTCACACATTCTAAAATGTACGTGGAATGAATCTAACGCTAAAAAGCTAGAAGAAAACGTATCACAAGTATTTTTGGAAGAATTCCCTGATTTACGACCATTACATTTAATGGTCCAAGATTTTTCAGCTATTATTCGAGAGAAAAAGGCATCTTCACACTTAATAGATTGGCTAAAAACGTATAAAGACATATCATTTTCAGCCATGTAGAAATTCACAAAGTATGTGGAAAAAGATATAAAAGCCATTTCTGAAGCATGTACACATCCATTCAGTAATGGTGTCACCGAAGGACATGTTAATCGTCTCAAAACAATCAAGCGAATGATGTATGGTCGTGCAAGTAGTAAGTTACTAGCTCTGAGAGTATTGTCATCTACCTAGCATAAAATGTTTTTCTGAAAAAACATTCTCCTATTCCAATTCCCCGGTATGCATATAATCACCAAAAGTGCGTAAGAACCTACAAAATTTACATAAAAAAATAGAAAGCACCCTATATACCATCGATATAACAACCTTTACGCTCAATATTCCTGAAACGTAAAATATATGTTTCTTATCTTGACAGTGTGGAGGTCTCTGGTTAGATCACAATTGGGATCATAATGAAACCCATCGACATTCAAGGATGGGTTCTTATGTATAGCATTAACTCAATGAAACGAGACTTGTGGTCAAAAACAGGGCAGGAAAATCTATATTCCCTATTATTTATAGAAATAAAACCGCCCTTGCAGACGGTTTTACTTTACGCTTATACGTTTACTTTCTCTAACTCCATTTCCATGTCATTTAATACGTTTTCTTTCAAATAAAGAAACCCTGCTTGCTCTCCTTTTGTCATACCACGAAAATCATGTATTCCATCTAGCAATAACCAACCCGCATCACCTATGATATTCTGGTATCGCTTCCGTTCTATCTCGTTAGGTATCTTCATGAGCATTTCCTCGGTACTAGCGATTGAGAATCTACGCTTTACCCCATCGATAAAATATACCGAAATGTAATCAACCGCTTTATTAATTTCAAAATAATATATATTATGACCATGCTTCACTTCTGCAATATGCCGTATTAACTTCTTTCCTTCTGATACAGATACTTTACACTTCGCCAACTGCTTCATGTTCTTCTCTCCTTTACTGTAATTTATCCTTCCATTACGTGTAAAATTTTAGCACTTCAAAGTTAACGAAATGTAAATATAGTATAAATTTCCCATTAACAATGATTAAATCTACTTTTTATATATCAGCAAGCTGAAAATAAACGAAATTACTCCTTCTAAAAGAACGAACGTTCCAATATATAGGAGTGATTACTTTGTATGACTATTCTCTATTACCAAACCGTTACATCTTATGCGTGGATCTTCGAAGTTTTTACGCTAGTGTGTCCTGAGTCAAAATGGGACTCGATCCAATGCGTACGAAACTAGCTGTTGTTGGCGATGTGAATAGACGAGGTCCGATTGTGTTAGCTGCGACTCCACCCTTAAAGGACTTAGGAATTAAAAAGATGAGATCGGCTGTACGAAATCCCGCGACGACCAGACATACTTATTGTCAATCCAATCATGGAAACATATATAGGCCACGAAAAGTTATTTTTTTCTTTACGAGCTTTCTTGTCTATGATAATATTCGGTGTATGGAAATTCTATATACATAGAATAATTTACCTTCCGTATAGAAAAGAGGATTGATTATGCCTTTTTCATATGATAAATTATGGAAACTAACTGCTAATATGGGAATGAAAAAAACTACATTACGTGATGTATGTGGTATAACGTCAGCATCTTTATCTAGATTAAGTAAAAATGAAAATGTCAGAATGGAAGTGCTCGATCGAATTTGTAATTGTTTAGAATGTAACATTGAAGATATTATTGAGCATGTTCCAGAGAGGAAAAAAATGAAAAACCATAACAATCTTAAATTCATCGATTTATTTGCCGGTATCGGTGGTTTTAGAACTGCAGGTGAAGAAAACGGCATGGAATGTGTTTTCTCATCAGAAATCGATAAATTTGCCTGTGAGGTATATAAGAATAACTTTGGTGAAATGCCTCAAGGGGATATAACAAAAATAGATGCAAAAGATATTCCAAATTTCGATGTTCTTTTTGCAGGTTTTCCTTGCCAACCATTTAGCTATGCGGGTCAATTACAAGGATTTGAAGATGAAATACGAGGTACTCTCTTCTTCGACATTGTGAGAATTTTAAAAGAGAAAAAACCTCAAATGTTCTTACTAGAAAACGTTAAAGGATTAAAATCTCATGAAAAAGGAAAAACGCTAGAAACAATATTAGAACGTCTTGATCAATTAGGTTATCATGTGCATTGGACCATTCTAAATAGCTTACATTTCGGAGTTCCACAATCAAGAGAAAGATGGTATTGTGTAGGATTCAAAAAAGATATAGCATTTGAGTTCCCTAAACCTACGAATAAAAATGTTACCCTTAGGGATATAATTGATTGGAATGAAAACAATAATTCTTTACTCAAATTAAGTGAATTTGAAATGAGTCGAATCAACCATCACTTTAATTCTTGTCCTATAGATTCACCTAATCAAATAAGAGTCGAACACGATAACTCTAAATACGATCCCGACACCAAAAAAGGTAAATATGGGATATTCTCTTATTTAAAGCCTGATAAAACATTACGTTTTCATGTGGGTGATTTTGCTAAAACTCAAATACAAGAAGCATATTACTGCAACTTAGATAGCTTTACTCCATCAATCATTGCGGCAAGGGCTCCAAAATTATGGGATTTAGGACGGCATTTATCAGATAGAGAATGTGCTCGACTACAAGGGTTCCCGGAAGATTTTAAATTAGCTAACTCATCAGTTCAAGCCAAGAAACAACTAGGCAATTCTGTTACGGTTCCAGTAATCTCAAAAATAATTAAAAATATGCTGCATGCTTATAAATCCGATGCACCTTCTGTTAAACAATTAGAGTTAATTGAGATCAACTGAAAAGATGTGTCCTGAAATTAGGACACATCTTTTGTTAACCTCATCAGTTTAATCTATTAAATGTAAAGTATTCTTTACATGAGCTACAAAAATTGCATTTCGTTCCTTAATAGGTTTGGAAAAGTCCACTGAAAAAGCAAATAAATTCGTTTCTTTAAAGCTATCTACATTTATTCGTACAGGTTGAAGAGAACCATAATAAGGATATACTAATCCTCCATAACTAGATTTCAATGTGTAACAGTAGAAAAGCAATTGATATAAATCTGACAATTCACCAATTTTATTGTACTTAGAAATATCTTTATTTTTTGCATCCAGTACTGCAAATGCTGAATTATTGTCATTGTGGTAGTCAATCATAATATCTGGTGAATAAGATTTAATATATTCATCTAATCCTACTTTAAATTTCCCCATTGGTTTGGCTTGATCCCACTTTATAACATTTAACTTAAGATGATTTAAAAGAACTTTTCTTACATACTTCTCAAACAAATTATTTGAGTTGACTAGATAAGAAGAACTTGTGACTTGATTACTTTTCAAATTGATTTTCAAGTCTTTTAAAATCTTCTTTGCCAATCCTAATACAATTGGATACTTTTCATTTTCAAAGTAAATTTTAGATTCTTTTTCCATTAGCAAAATTGAGAGAGCGGTTAAATCAACGTTTATCTCATCGAAGTAAGAGTTCACTAATGCATGTAATTTAATATATTTTTCTTTTTTACCTAAAATTCTAACTTTATCCAAAGCTAATTTAATGATTTTATTGTATGAAGTATCTAAAGTATGAACTTCATATTCAATAGGTATTTTATCTTGAAGCAAGTTCATTGGAGAGATTTTATCTACTAAAATCTTACCACGAATTTGATTTGTTTCTTCTCTTACTTTTATAAAATCTCCTTCCACACCAATCTTGACGAGATTAAATGCTTCTTGTAAAAAAAGATCTATTAAATTTTCTTGGATTCCGTAACTTTCATTTTCTCCTAGTAAACTACTGATTTTATCATTTAATAAACCTTCATTATACAATTGCATTTCTAAATAGTGATTAGAGGAAAGTTTATTTATACGCGGTTGAATGTTAATTACTAAATCTTTAATACGAATGCTGCCTATGGTATAACTATCAAAAATTATGGTCTCGCCTTGTAATGACATAGGCAAATCATTATTCTCATTTAGAAGTTGTTTAAACTCATCAATGTAGTTTTTATTCAAAGTATAAGAAGAATTCTCATAGATATTGATAACGTTCATATCAGCTCAAATATTCCTTTATAGCTTGTACAAAGTCTGTACCATTTGGTTGATTGTACAGTTTCTCTCCAATTACACTCACTACCAAATCAGCGCTTCCATTACAATAATCTTCAATTAAAGGTACTACCACAAAATTGAATAGATGTTCAAAATCTTCTACTGGCCATACATATTTATCAGTTTCTGTTGAGTAAACATAATCTTTTAAGAAAATAGCATGTCCTATAACCATTTCTTTATTACTTAAAACAGAGAATAAATTTTGATTAATTTTTGATAGTAAATCAGCTATAGAAAAATCATTTCCTTCAACTTTCGCCTTGTCAATAAGAATACCAACATCCGGTTTACAATATATTTGATAGAACCGTCGTTTAATAGCGTAATCTATACGACCGACAGTTCTATCCGTTGTATTCATCGTCCCTATTATTTTGAGATTATCAGGTAAATAATAATCCTTCTCTTCCCCATTAAAGGATAATTTCAATGTTTCTCCTCGATCTAGTAACTGAATCATCTCTCCAAATACCTGACTCACGTTAGCTCGGTTAATCTCTTCAATTATTAATATATACTGTTTCTCGCAATTTGCATCTGAAACGGCTTCTTCTATGAACAGAATCAAATCACCTTTTTTATCTCTCAATGTTCCGTTTTCCAAAATTTTTCCACCTATAAAATCTTGGTAAGAATATTGAGGATGGAATTGAATTCGTTTTACGACATCAAATCGTTCTGATAATCCCTTAGCTAAGAATGATTTAGATGTTCCAGGTGGACCCATAAAAATTGCTTGTCTAGACTTATCAATTAATTTTTTGTGAAAATCAACACTTAAGGTTGTTTGACCTTGTGTCGAGAAACTTCCTCCCACAAACTGAATTAAGGAATTTTGAGTTACTGGTACCTCATTATCTTCAGTTTCAAATCTTTCAATCCAGTCTGGATTCTTCTCATGATTACCAATAAGATTTCTAATAAAATGTGAATCAACCCTATTTTCAGTATATTCAATCATCACTCTATTACTTGTAGAAAAAATAAATGTTTTCTCATCTTCAGTAATATTGAAGTAACTATTAAAATTAGCAATTACATTAGACAGTGGAACTTCATATGTAAACTCATTAAACCTTACACACCAAATACTTAGAGCATCCAACGGCACTTTTCCTTCTATATTTCTAAAAAATTCCAAGTAATTATGTTTTAACTTTATTAAATTAGGATTGTCAGGATCATTTGTGACAATAGCCTTCCATTGACGTCCTCCACCTGCAACGTTATTAATTAGTCTTTGTGTAGACCACATTTGAAGTGCTTCTGTAGGATTTTTCCCCCAACCTTCCATGGCCAAAGGATTAATAAAATTAAACTTTTCTTTTAAATAATCATCAGAAATAAATAAATAAGCCAACTGTCGTGTTGCTTCTAATAATTTCTTTTTTGTAGATTCCGAGGACAACTCAAGGTAATCATGTTGAGACAACCCTGCATGTTTTAAAATCAATAAAGTAAACAATTCATTATCATATTTTAAATTTGTGTTCGAAAGAATACCATAGCTATCAGTGATTGTAGTTTCGCTCAAGTAATACTTTTTCATCAATACAGCTCCTAACGTATACTTTTTTAAAATCCTTTAAAATGTATATAGTTTAACATCTACGTCTAGTATACTATTTTATTTACTTACCACCAACAAATCTACAATACCCTAGCATTCCACTTCACCAAACAACGCATTCATACTCTCTAATAATTCCGTTGTATCCTACCAATAACGAAAATTACTCGTACTCGTATAAATTCTTATATAAGAGGCATCTGGATTTTTAGCCCGTATACTTATTTCCATTCCTTTATCTTCAAATTTTGTGAGTAACGCGATTCTTTTATAAGATTCAAGTGAATCCACTTCTATGTCGAATAGCAAATTTATCTACCCTCACTATTTTAAAAGGATTAAAACGATTTAACTTACTATGTAACCTATTAAACAAAAAAATGATAGAATTTCAAAGTTATAGTCCATTGTTTTACGCAGCGTCCTTGTCATTATGTCTTGTCAGAAAATTCATCTAATTCCATTTCTAATTGTTGAATTTTATAGCACAACTATTTTATCGTTATGTTTATTTATTAAAAAGTAACACAATAAACACAAAAAATAGCTCCAGTGTAATACCGAAACCATCTTTTAACCCCATAAAATTACAGATATAATATCCACTTATAATGTACAATTCAAGAATATTCCTAGTTACATAGATAAACTAATTTTTTAATCTATATCATACTTTCTATATTTGATGTCCATTAAACTAAAATCATGTGCAGATCTATTATCAAAAACTTCAAATTCAAGAATCTGGATAATAATTGTCTCTCCCCATTCATCCTTTGGAATTATTTTATGATCTTTTAAATACTTGATTCCTGAAGCGATTCCCAAATACTCATCAACTTTTACTTTGCCCAGAAATGTTGTAAAGTAGTTCCTGAAAATTAAATCCTCCGATATATAAAAACTTTTCACCTTAAAACCATTCTTTGCTAATTCTTGAGGGTATGCATCGTTCATTAAAACCCTACTTAACGGGTCAATGATAATAATCCAATTGTTAGCATATCCTACTCCAAGACTATTTCCCATTGAAACAGATGAGATATCTTCAAAACATACATCAGTTTGTCCTAACTCAAACACATCTGGAATCACATTTCCAATCTCTTTTTCATCTGCATAAACAGCCATTACACTAATATTCCAGGACATTTTCCACCTCTAAATTCATCTGATTTTTTTGTTCATCTTAACTTTCTTATGATCCTACAGAAAGAATAGCACATTTTCCATTTTACGGGATATTCTGTTTCGATAACAATGTGGCAATACCACAATAAGAAGTTTTGAATTCCAGTTACTCCCCCATTAAATGATTGAATATTTACATTTAAATAATCAACTATTTATGTTTTAATATTCTATGTACATAAAAGGGATAATTGGAAAATTTTATTTAGTATGTTTTAAGAAAGGGGAATGTTTTTTATATGGAAACTCCAGAAAATCAATTTAAACGTGCACTTAATCCTTGGTTCTCCATTTGGACAAAACCACGTGATACAATGAAAGAAATTTTTATATCCAAACCTAAGAATGTGTTTTTACTCATTTTATTAGGCTCATTCGTACAGGTTTTAGATCGAGCGTCTTCTAAAAATATGGCGGATTCAATAAGTAGTCCATTTCCACTAATCCCAATAGTTATATTCAGCACCTTCATTGGTGCCTTAATTTATTATTTTTTGGTACCGGCGTTATTTAATTGGGTAGCAAAAAAACTTGGTGGACAAGGTACCTTTGAAAAAACACGTTACGCTACTGCCTATTCTTATATTCCTTTCGTTTATTCTCTTATATTCGTTTGGGTGCCTTCATTATTCTTGTTTGGGATAGAAAACTTTACAAGTGAGACACCAAAAATGGATAGTAGCACAACTTTAGCGATTTTGTTCCTTATTTTTACCATAATTGATATCGTTATTGGAATTTGGACAATCATTATTTCCTTAAAATGTTTAGGAGAAGCACACCAATTTTCAGCATGGAAAGCATTATTAACAACAATAGTGTCCTTTATAATTATCGTTCTTCCATTGGTAATAATAATACTACTTATACCAGTGGTTAGAACCCTTTAATAATTTATTTTCTTCTTATAGACTTTCCTACTTCAATTTCAGGCAAGTTTATCCCGCTATTCGTGGGCGTGATTGCTAAACAATGAGCAGACGCTATATTACTTGTCTGTTCTATAAATGATTGCATGTAAATAATTAAGAAACCCAGCTCATCTTCTCATGTGAAGGTAGCTGGGTTTTTAAAGTTGGATATGCAAAATAACACTTAAAAATAGAGATATAAAAGAATCATCGAGGCCACTGAAAAATTCCCATTTTTCATCTCATAAAACACATGTAAAACAAGAAAGGCAACTTTTCTTTCAAAATTGAACGGAAAGTCGCCTTTCTTTCTATATTTTTGTTCCTTTTTTCTTTTAATAGGGGCATAATTCGTTTTAAGTTAACAGCAAATATAGTCATTGCTCATCGTTACTAGACTAATAAGTTGAATCTATCACAGCCGGAATAACACATTCCTTAATCAACTCCCACCTATCCCGAGGATTAAACATAAATTCAGATGCAATTGCCACAACGAGGTCTTTTTCTGGAACACAACAAATAACATTCCCACCATCACCTCGTGCTAAGTATGTAAAAATCCCATCCTCTTCGTGCACCCACCATAAATAACCGTAGTTATTTAGATTTATCGTTGTTGATTCATCAATCCACGTCTTAGAAACAATCTGATTGTTATTCCACATACCACGCTTCACATATAGAAGACCAAAGCGTGCCATATCACGAGGTGTTAGTGTAAGTCCCCATCCTCCAGTAGAGTTACCGTTTGGATCTTTCACCCACCCTTTCACATTTTTCCCGAATAAGTCTTCAAAACCAAATGATTTCATTTCGTAATCCGGGATTTCTTTCATGCCGATGGGTTTGAATAAGCGTTCGTTAGCAAACTCACGAGCACTTTTTCCTGTACTACGAGTGATGATAGCTGAAAGTAGATGTGCTCCTGCGGTGGAATATTTAAAAGTGCCAAGTTTTCCTTGTTTTCCTAACATATCAAGGGTATATGTTACCCAGTCTGATTGCTGACACAGTTTGTCTAATGGTTCATGCCAGTCTTCAAATGAGTATGGTGCTGTCATGGTAAGAAGATGGCGTATTGTGATTTCCTGCTTTTCAGCAGTATCGGAAACATATTCGGGGAAGAAATCTAGCACCTTCTGATCTACATGTTTAATATATCCTACATCTATGGCAATCCCAATGAGGGCAGAAATGATACTTTTCGTTACAGATGCCACATGATACATATCATCCGGGCCGTAACCATTGTAATATCTTTCATATGCAATATTTCCTTTTCTCACAACAACGATGCCATTTATATTGTGGTAATCGGATTTTATCGTAGATTCAAGCGCTGAAAGTTTTTCAAGGTCCATTCCCAAGGTTGCCGGGTCTGGAGTTGGCCAGTCATTTCTTTTCATGATAAATGCCTCCTTTTGAAAGTAGTAAATCTTGCTGTTATTTTTTCTTTACTGGAAAATACACCTCTGTCACAATATCTTCTGGAACGGTGATTTGATTGGGGTCAGTTATGTATACTTCATATGGTGAGTTGATTAATTCATATCCTTCTTTTTCAGTCCATTCCATTAAATTAGCGTATACCGATGTTAATCCTGGATAAGCCCCCTTTAAAACAGACTTTGCACAAAGACTTCCGGGCAAGTCTCTCGTTCCTTTTACAGTCTCTTCTATTGAAATAGCAAACTCCGTATCATTACCGGCGGGGTTGTATTCAGAGCTGTGATAAATCGTCATTGGCTTACCAAGCAAAGTGAGTTTTTCCGTAGCAATCTTTTCATATAGCCTACTAAAATATTTTCCGTACCCTGCAGCATAATCATCGCTACTCATCATCTGACGTATTGAGAGGATATTCATTGGCTTTGTTTCCACAAGTTTTACTTCTATATCGTCAAGGTATGACATAATTGGTATACCGTTCTCTAAATTAAGAATGTCATTGCTCATTTGATTTAAGGTATATTCAATAGCGTTTAGCTTTTCCTGTATGTCCTTTCTTTTACGATTAAGAGCAGAAAACAGTTTCTCTTCTGACTGATCCTCTTCCAACTCCAAAATGGCTTTAATTTCTTCTAGAGAAAAATGATAAGATTTCAAACGGTTGATAAGAAGCATCGTTTTTAATTGCCTAATGGAATAATATCTATAACCATTTTCAGGATTAATCTCATCTGGATGAATTAATCCAATTTCATCATAATACCGAAGCGTTTTTGTTGATACTTCGCATATCTTTGAAAATTCCCCAATTGATAGCAAGAGGCCACCTCCATTTTTCATATTTTTATATGGAACTTTGTTCTATTCTTTTATACAGCTTACCGTAAGGGGAAAGTCAATCACAATAATCCTCCCAACTAAAATAAAAAAACACTCACGAGAGTGCTTTTTACTAACATCTTATATTTACACGGTTGCTTTAGCTTTTCTTTGATTGACCTGCGTGCTACGGCTATAAAATTGCTGTTCGTAACAACCCACGTTTGATTTGCTTTATAGAATTCTTTTGCACCAACAATTTCTTGAACAGAACTAATTCCTACATTCTTCTTATAACGCTTTGCTTGCACAATAATCTTTTTGTTATTTTTTCGTAAAATTAAATCCGCTCCAAAGTCGCCAGATGCCTTCGTAACTTGTGTTTGATAACCAAGTTCTCGAAATAAAATACCTAAGTATTCTTCAAATTGATGACCATTCATTTTATCAATATCATAGATTTTTGATTGCTTGCGTTCTTTTCGCTTCTTAACATTCACATAAATATATAACAATATAATAGCTGCTGATATCATTACGATTGGTATCCAAAACTCACGTTTCCATAGTATTGCGACAACTGTCATAACTAGTAAAGAATCTAATATGGAATCATCTTGCTTTCGTTTTGCCATCTTCTCACCTCCGCTCTTTTACTAAAATAACTAAGTTTAATAGGCTATGTAAAATATAATTCCTAAAATAACTAGGACAATACCCCCTTTAATTATTGGTCTAATACTATCTGGTATATAAGTACTTGCAACAAATATAATACCCAGTAGTACCCATGCATACCAAAGCATTTCCTTTAGTGATTGCGGTTGTTCTACATTGAAATTCATTGCTTTTTCCTTTCTATATAAAATCCTTATATTTATATAATACATTATTTCGAACTAAAGAAGCACTCTCATAATTATTCATAATCCCATTAAACCTCCTTAGTTCCCAACTCAGCCGGACTAAGAAGGTTTAATGGGAGATAATCATTTATTATTGTGATAATCCCTATTTCTTTTAATGCTCTTTTTATGAAATATAATTTAGGAATTTCACTATAAGCAACGAATAGGCTATCTTAGTGTCAATTATTTGATACAACTCATAGCCTTTTCACATCAATTTCATTAAAAGAAACCCTTTAAATCCTATTCTTATTTTTCACCTGGATTGTGGAAGGGAAAAATGTTATGTAATTCAAGTAATGCTCGTCCTGTACGCTCTACTTTGAACGTCCCTTCATTATAAGATTCTTTGTATTCTTCTAACCTCCACCGTGGTAGACCCTCTCCTTCGTTAGGTAAATCGTAATCTCCACCGCATGGATCAGATAGACTATAAAGAACTCCATTAATAGCCGATCTAGCAATCCAATAAGCAAATATTCCTATTTGTTCATGTGAAATCCCCGCGTTTATCATTTCACTTACAATCATATCTGTTGGATTAGAATTCTTTTGATTATTGGCACGTTCAATAGAATGTTGAACCCATCTCTCATTGTCATATAAATACATATCTAGAGCTGCTTGCAATGGCCTTAAAAAGCGAAAAGCAGCAAGGACCGCTTCTTTCCCTTTCACCTCATCTTCAGCCCATTGTTCAGGAAACTGTACACCAAATTCTTTTAATATTTTAGTTATATTTTCTTTCGTAGGCTTCTTTTTAAAGTCCTCTAGAATAGGTATTAAATCTTTTTTCATATACTCCATATTCTTTCTCCCTCCCCCTATATATTCTATATCGAATTAACATAATTTTAATTAAAATTTAGAAAATATTGTTTTCCTTTTCATGTTTTAGAAACTCGCAATATCCAGATTCCCCCATACAATAAGATTATTTTCACTATTTGCGCATTTCTTTTCATTTCTTGAACAATATAGAAAAGAGGTATAAACAGGGAGAGAAAATCCATGTCCAATCAATTAGTAAATTTACGAATTGATTTTGCGTTTAAACAGTTATTTGGCACAAGTGGTAGTGAAGATATTTTAATCGCGTTTTTAAACGCCATGCTAGCAAACTCTTTAGAAGCTTCTATTTTATCACTTCAATTAGAAGATCCCCATTTGCATCGTGAATACGAGGATGATAAGTTATCAATTCTAGATGTATCTGCTACATTAGATACAGGGATAAAAATTAATGTAGAGATACAGCTGAATAATACCCATGACATGATTAAACGTAGTCTATATTACTGGGGAAAACTGTACACTTCACAATTACAAAAAGGTATGCCTTATAGTTCGCTTCATCGAACCATTACAATCAACTTGGTCAACTTTGTACTGTTCCAAGAATATGAAGATTTTCACACAACAGGGAAATTGTTGAATATACAAAGACAGAAATTATTTAGTGCGGATATAGAAATTCATGTTGTAGAAATCCCGAAATTGATGCAACAATGGCGGGAGGAAAAAATCAATCCGTGGAAAGATTCTTTTGTTCGCTGGCTGTTACTATTACCAGCGAATGAAGATGAACACTTAACACAAACATTGGAGGATATTGCTATGAACCAAGATCCTATTTTACAAAAAGCAATGGATAAGTGGGAACGTATGAGTCAAGATTCTTCTTTCCGCAAAGAGTATGAAGCAAGAGAAAAAGCCTTAATGGATGAGGCTGCTAAGTTTGCCCATGCACGTAATAAAGGAAGAGAAGAAGGAATACAACAAGGAAAGATCCAAATGATTCGAGGAATGCATGAAATTGGAGTTTCACTGGAAATGATTGCGAAAGCAAGTAAATTGAGTGTCAAAGACATAGAACGTATTTTGGAACAAAAATGAGTGAGTAGTAAAAAAGAGGCTTCCCTATGCTTGGGAGCCTCTCTTTCTTCGAATCTGCACAATCCTACTAACCGGCACACTCGCATCATGCATAACTGTCAATGATTTAGCAAAACGCTGTAAGTACTTTGAATCATGACTTTTCGGTGATACGATAATCATTTTATGTTCAAGTTCTTCTTCAAATAAGGTAAATACCTTTTCCTTACGATTATCATCTAACGCACTATCTTATTCGTCGAGAATTATATAGCCAGGCGACGCTTCGATTGTTTGGAGTAATGCTAGCGAAAATAATAAGGAAGATAGTGATTCTTCTCCTCCGGATACACCACTGCCAACCTTTCCACCCAAGGATAGCCTCACCTAACTAAGCTTTCACACGAAATAATCCCGCCGGACTCACTCTATCTGGAACTTGCTCCGTAATTGCCTCTCCAATTATCAAACTAGCTGTCGCAGCTGGGGACGGGGCGTTGCAAATATGCATGGAGTTAATGCCTGGGATGATGCAGAAATCATCGACCATGTTTCCGTTAGAGAGAATGGCTTGCGCTCTTACCCCCGCATGAGTTGGGACGATGTCTTTTTCTGTTAGTTCTGGGATTAGGCGCTGTAAACTTTTGAGAAATGATTGTTTGCTGAATGAGCGGATCATTTCTTTCATACCTTCTTTCATGTTTGGCATGGCCATTTTCCAGAAGCCGGTGTAGGTCATTGTTTCCATGAAGTCTTTTAGGTTAAAGTCTTTTTTTGTGTAGCCTTCTCGCTTGAAGCTTAGGACAGCGTTGGGTCCTGCGTGTACGTCTCCGTTTATCATTCTTGTAAAATGCACACCTAAGAACGGAAAGTCGGGATTAGGTACTGGGTAGATTAAGTGTTTCACGAGATGGCGTCGTTCTGGGATGAGTTCATAATATTCGCCGCGGAACGGGACGATTTTCATATCTGTTAATATTCCTGCTTTTTTGGCGATTCGATCGCTGTGTAGGCCAGCGCAGTTAATGAGAAATTTCGTTACGAATACGCCTTGGTTTGTTTCGATTGTGACGACGTCTTTTTTTTCAAAGATTTGTTCTGCTTTTGTGCCTAGGTGCACTTCTCCGCCGTTTTTTTCAATGAAGCGGGCAAAGGCATGGCTGACTCCTTTGTAATCGGCAATGCCGCAAGACGGAACGCGAATTGCACCTAATCCTTTAACATGCGGCTCGATTTCGGCCAATTCTTCTGAACTAATTTTTGCAATGTCTAAGCCGTTTTGCAGGCCTCTTTCATAGAGATTTTGCAGAAGCGGAATCTCTTCTTTTTCTGTCGCGACAATGACCTTTCCGCACATGTCATAAGCAATTCCGTTTTCTTTACAGAACTGAACCATTGCGGCATTTCCTTCTTTTGCAAATTTTGCTTTGAAGCTGCCTGGTTTATAGTAAATACCGGAATGGATGACACCGCTATTATGTCCCGTTTGGTGATGGGCCAGTTCGTTTTCTTTTTCAATGATTGCGATTTTGGCATGAGGGAATTTTTTCGTTAAGGCCATCCCTGTTGAAAGCCCGACAATTCCCCCGCCGATAATAATAAAATCGTACATGTTGTTTCCCCTCCTAAAAAATATCTATGTATATCATGAAAGGCAGGTCTTGTTTCAAGACCCGCCGCACTGATTATGATTTGGAAAAGCAGCCGCGTTGGCGCATTAGCTCTCGATATAAATCTTTATTTTTCTCAAAAGGAGCCCGCCCGTGCATCCAAAATAGATTATTTAATAGAACTAAATCACCGACTGGTAATTTTAGTGCATGCGTTGCTGGAGAGTTTTCAACAGAGTGTGATAGATCTTTCAAATAGTTTGCTTGTTCAATATTATCAGGGTAAGCAAATTGATCGATAAAGCAAATACACGGTGCATTATTCACATCAAAAAACGTTTCACGGTGTACGATTTCTTGTGCATTTTTACTTGGTGGTGCTTTGTATGTGATTTTGAAAGATGCTAGTGAATGATTTCGGAACTTATCAAGTTCTTCCCAGTCATCTAAATGAAGTAAACGGGATTCGCCGCCTACTGCATTCTGTTCTTCGATCTTCATCATAAGCAGCCAATCTGTCGGTTCGTCAACAAATGTTCCGTCTGTATGAAGTGTGAATAAGCGATATGCTTGGCGCAAATAAGAGTCACTGCTGTCTGTATCTTTCACGTTAAATCTAGCATAATACGTCCCTGTCATCGCATCAAAGTTAGGCGTACCAATTAAATGCGTTAATGCCGTCGCAAATTTCACATAGTCTTCTGCCGCTGTTGTTTCACCTTGTACACCAATTGTAAATCCGCCCGTTTCGCGGTCATGAATAATCCCGCGCACATTTTCCATAAAAGATGCTCCAAAAGTCTTTTTCATTTGATCAGCAAGATTAAAGCGAGAATAAGGAATATATTGCAATGATTGCTCAGAATATTCTTTTGCCTCTTCGAAAAATTGACCAAGTAATTGTTGATTTAACGCAATATGATACAAACGTTTATGTTCTGGATGAGGCATAATTTCATACCCCTCATATTTCTTCGCAAATTTCATTTTCATTTCTTGTTTCGTAATCATCTACATCTTCCTCCTTAGTTTAGGTA
Source organism: Bacillus sp. S10(2024) (assembly GCF_050473865.1). NCBI lineage: Bacteria > Bacillati > Bacillota > Bacilli > Caryophanales > Bacillaceae > Bacillus > Bacillus sp. S10(2024). Next base: position 2,629,436 of record NZ_JBFLUR010000002.1, read on the forward strand.
AGGTGAAACTTCCCTTTTAGGAGTGTCTTTCTCCTAAAAGGGTTAGTTGAACCAATCGGGCTTTTACTGGCAGTTGTCCCAACTTCTTCTTTGCTTCTCCCTGAATCTTTAGGTGGGGATCTTAAATAGCGGGATAAACTAAAAAGCCAGTCATACGCATCCACAATGTATCCATTGTCGAAACGTACAACTGGCTTCAAATTACGAGTGTTCTTTAATCTCTTAAAGTACAATAATATTAGACAGTTTTTTTATTCAACTATATGCAAAATAGAAAGCGAAGATCGGGTGTAGAGAAGGATTATTTCTCATATGGATCTTATCACTTTATAAGTAAATATTAATTCTAAATTTTCTGAATGTCAATACGTTTCATTATTTATTTTCCTTATTTTTATTGCGACTACATGCTTTCCACATAATAGACATTTGTAATAATGATATTTTTATTACTTATGTAGGATAGCTTTCGAATATCTGAAGAAAGTGTCACAAAGTATAGCACCCCATTCGTTATATAGAATGAGAGGAGGGATTACATGAAAGTTACAAACAAGGATTATGAAAAGATGGAAGAGCTATACGAGTTGTATGAACAAAAAATTTATTATGTAGCCTATTCTATCTTAAATAATATTCAGCAGGCTGAAGATACAGTTCAAGAGACGTTTATTACTCTTTATCAGAATCTAGAAAAGCTCCACAGCTTGAACACGCAAGAGCTTAAACGCTACATTTTGAGAATTGCGAAAAACAAAGCGATTGATAACTACCGGAAAAATAAACGACAGGAAATGTTCTTAGAAGAATATCAAAGAGAATCGTCAGAAGTAGCAGATGAAAATATTGAAGAGTGGGAACAGCGTTTCATGTCTGAGGCACAAATTGATACATTGCTAGAAGCGTTAAATGAGTCTAACAGACAGGTTTTTAAGTACAAAGTCTTCTATAACTTAACTTATCAGGAAATTTCAAATCTAATGGGGATAACTGAGGTCAATGTCCGCAAGCAATTTGAACGCGCTCGAAAACGAGTACAAAATATGATAGGAGGTATACAAAATGACGAATTCCAAGAACTCCAAAGAAATGTATGACTTTGCTGAAAAGATTGCTTTAGACGATTTTGATAACCTAGATGAACAACATCAATTTTCAGATACTTACACGCACAAAAAGAAATTGTTTATGGAGGAAATTAAGATGAAAAGTGTGCAACCACAGGCCAAGCGTAAAAGGAATCGTATTTTAATCGCTGCTGCCTGCTTATTGATCGGCATGCCGACAACCGTTTTTGGCGCAGTAAAAATCCATGATATGATTGTCAAAAAACAAAATTATGAAGTAAAGGTTTCAGTAACAAATAAAGCCTCAAAAAAGAGTGAAAGTTGGTATAAGTTGAAAGTCGGCAAATTACCAGAAAATATGGAAGCAGACAAGCACGATGCTATGAAATATTCATTTAAAGATAACTACGCAAAGGGTGGGTTTTCATTCAGTCTTTGCAGATTAGGAAAAAATTCAGATTTTCAAACGCTGTACGCAAACAACTACGAAGAAAAAGAGATAAATGGTAGAAAAGCAGTGATTGTCAATAAAGACACTGGAAACAAACATTTAATGTTTAACAGACAGGTCTTTCTTCTTTTTGAGGAGGAGGGGATTATGTTAGATAGTTATATTGGAGCCGATGTAAGTGAAGAACAAATGATGGATGTCTTAGCGAACATTTCACTTGAGCCCACATCAAAGGAACAGGCATCATTTATATCAGATTATGATAAAGATCGTGTTAGCAAAGCGAAAGAACCAACAAAACCTAACGTTATTCCTTTGAAAAAAGACAGCAAACAACTATTTAGCGTAGGTCAAATGGTTCCAGTAACCATACATAACATCACAGGTAACAGCACAGATGACAGCAAACTTGAATATGTTATAGAAAAAGTTGAAGTCTTTGATTCAATCAAAGATTTTAAACAAGAGAACTTTTATGAATTTGTACTAGAAGTTCTAAGCAATAATAAGGCTTTAGATCAGACGAAAAAATTGATACCGTACAGACGGGATGTATATAAAATTGGAGATGGTAAAGATTCAATTGACAAATTAGTAGAGTCGAAATTAGTTACTCCTAAATTTGTCTACCTGACAACAACAGTGAAAAATATTAGTAAACAGGCGACACAAGAAATCTATATGCATCCATCCATACAAGTGCTTAAACCTGAAAATAATGCATGGAACTATGCTAAAGAAGATGGAATTGACGAAAAAAGTATTATGACGAGCGAAGTTGGTTATCTAGAACCTCACGGAGACGGAAAAAGCTTTTACAATATTGGCAGTATCCCACCAGGACAAACGATGAAGGTTAACTTAGGTTATTTTGTAGATGAGGATAAACTAAATTCAATCTTCCTTGATGCTTTCCATTACAGTGGGTTTAGCGGCACTGAAAATATGAATGCGGAAGATCGTTGGTGGATTGATATTCGTCAATAGTAAAAACGATAGGAACAAATGATTAGTTGAACCAATCGGGCTTTTACGAGCAGTTGTCCCCACCTTCATCTTTGCTTTTCTCTAAATCTTGAGATGGAGGTTCTACTGCCCGCGAATAGCGAGATAAACTAAAAAGCCAGTTATACACATCCACAATGTTTCCATTGTCGAAACGTGCAACTGGCTTCAAATTACGAGTGTTCTTTAATCTCTTAAAGTACAATCATATTAGACAGTTTTTTTATTCAAATATGTGCAAATCAGAAAGTGAAGATCAGATGTAGAGAAGGCTTATTACTCGTAGAAATGAAATAACCATCTATTTGTCATGCTGATAGATGGTTACTAAATATGCTTAAAAAGTGAATTTTTCTTTCATTCTAAGATTCATCTCCGATCAATTTTAAAAATCTATGGTTCCATATATTTTCATAAAAATCAATCGTCTCTTTTGCAGACATAAATGGATTATTCAAAGTAGAGGTTGCTTTCTGTACCATGAAGTTTTCGTATCCCAACCCATGAGCAAATTTAATTGTAGCATCCATACAGTATTCTGTTTGGGCACCACAAAATTCAATACGCTGTACAGTTAATTGGTCTAAAAGATTTTTTAAGTTCGTTTTGTAAAAAGAATTTGCATGTATTTTCCTTACAAAAAAATCTTGCTCTTGAACATCTAGATTGGCATGAATAGCCCATGGTTCTTCCTCAGGTACTAAGTCTTCATCACAATGTTGAACAAAAATGATTGGTTTATGTAACTTTCTATATAAAGCAATTCTATTATTTACTTTAGTAAGTAACTTTTGCAAATCAAATAAATGATCTCCACTGTAACATACGCCATTTTGTAAATCGATAACGATTAAAACATCTGCACAAGTCTCCATTATTTTTACCTCTTTCATTTTGCAATATGTTAATAATTCTATCATTTGAGGATGTATTATACACTCTTATTTTGTAATAAATTACAAAATAAGACAAAAACAAAAAATTACATTCAGTATACTAAACAACATAAAAAGATGATATGAATACCTAATTTCATATCATCTTTTTAAATAACTATTTTATTTGTTAAAGGACTTTATTATTTGTACACAGATTTATTTCTCTTAATTTTATTACGACTACACGCTTTACACATTTTACATAATTTCGTAGTTTGTACACATTTCCCTTTTTCCTCTACACGCTTTTCTTCACTTGATTTTGACATGTTTCTGCCCCCTTATTTTATGAAAATAAAAGAGCCAGTTATATTCCGCCTAGCAAATAAGCTGGAATACAACTGGCTCTCGTTTACGAACGCTCTTCTGAAATCGAAGTGCAATAAACTCGACAGTTTCATATATTTAAAGACTATTTTAACGGAGCTATTTCCTCATACTCCTCCGGCGGTTTTTCGCCGTTTACATAACTTGTATATTGGCGGTACAAATCTTTTAAAGCGCTAATAATCGCATTTTGCGCTTTCCCTTGATAATGATAGGATATTTCTTCGATGATGTCATCAATACCATCTTGTAAACTATATCCTCTTAAAATTTGCGAGATAAAGTCCCGCCCGTGTCCTGTCGCAAGGGTACATGACGATTCGATAATTACATGATATTTGTGATCTGCCTCTATTGTAATTGTTAGTGTTTCATAGACACTGCGCACAGCCATCCCTTTCGGAAGTCTCGCGTGTCCTGCCATGAAAAAAGTTCCTTTACGCATGTTCATCCCCCATTATTATGTTGTCATCATACTTGATCTACATATACTGTCTTGATTCTTGTATAAAATTCTGCAGCTGCTTTTCCTTGTTCGCGCGGTCCAGCACTGGAATGTTTCATTCCGCCAAATGGAACTTGCGGTTCTGCTCCTGCTGTTTCTGAGTTTACGTGAACCATTCCGACTTCCATATCATCGATAAATTGCTGGGCAAGGCTTAAGTTATTTGTACAGATCGATGCGCTTAGCCCATATTCTGTATCGTTCGCTAGGTGAATCGCTTCCTTATAATTGTTCACTTTAAATAAACAAATAACAGGACCGAAAATTTCTTCTTTCGCAATGCGTGCATCGTGAGATACATCTTCAAAAATAGTCGGTAGCACATAACATCCTTGTTGTAACTCATCTTCTGTTGGTACGTTACCCCCACAAAGCAGTGAAGCCTCTTTCTTACCTGCTTCAATCATTGATAAAACAGATTGCTGCTGGTTCTCAGATGCACATGGGCCCATAAATGTATCTTGTTCTAACGGATTACCAACTGTAAGAGATTCTGTACGCTGCACAAGTTGATTGCGAAATTCCTCATAGATTTCCGCTTCCACGATAATTCTACTTGTCGCGGTACATTTTTGTCCTGTTGACATAAATGCACCTTTGATCGCAATCTCTACTGCCTTATGAATATCAGCATCGTTTAAGATAACGAGTGGATTTTTCCCGCCCATTTCTAATTGCACTTTTTTTCCACTTATAATAGCCGTTTGCTGAATGGTTTTTCCGACACTATTCGAACCAGTAAAGGATATTGCTTTTATATCCGGGTTTTCTGTTAATTCTGTTCCGACTACGGAACCTTTTCCAAAGACACAGTTGATAACGCCAGCAGGAATCCCCGCCTCGTGAAAAGCATTTACGAGGTGGTATACAGATTTCGGTGTAATTTCAGCTGGTTTTATGACAACGGTATTTCCGTAAATGAGTGCCGGCGCCATTTTCCATACTGGAATGGCAATTGGGAAATTCCACGGCGTAATCAATCCTACTGGCCCAACCGCTACCCGCTTACTGTAGAGCATCGTTTTCGGATTGGCCGAGGGGATGATTTCTCCCATCGGCTGATTTGCTTCTCCTGCATAGTATTCGAGAATGCTAATTGCTCGCTTCGTTTCTCCGATTCCTTCAGCGAGTGTTTTTCCTTCTTCACTCGTCAAATCCTGACCGATTTCCGTCACTCGTTCTTTTAAAATTGCCGCTGCTTTCCATAAATAACTTGCCCGCTCTTGAAACGATAACCTTTGCCAATTGTGAAATGCTTCTTTCGCAGAGGCAATGGCTGATTGTGTATCTTCTGCTGAGCTTAATGGAAATTCTCCTAACACTTCTCCATTATGCGGATTATAGTTTTTTGAATATTGCTGAGTAGAGGGCTCTTTCCATTGCCCATTTATATAATTGAAAAACTTCATTCCCCTACCTCCAACTGGAATTTTATTTAGATACCCTAGCAATTGCCACTTCAAGAATAGCGAGTCCTTCTTCAAGCTGTTCATCTGTAATCACAAGCGGCGGTAAGAAACGAAGTACACTGCTGTAAATGCCTGCACTTATTGTAATTAAACCTTTATTGTGTGTTTCCTGCATAATTGCTTTCACTTCTTCTGTTGCCGGCTCTTTCGTATTTCGATCTTTGACAAGTTCCATAGCCGTCATCGCTCCAAGACCTCTCACATCGCCAATCAATTCGTATTTATCCTTCCAGCTATTAAACACTTCCATCATACGATCGCCGATTACACGGGCACGTTTCACTAAGTTTTCTTCTTCAATAACATCTAGAACAGCTAGAGCTGCCGCGCAAGCAACCGGGCTCCCTGAAAACGTGCCGCCAAGTTGTCCTGGGCCAGGCGCATCCATAAGTTCCGCTTTTCCTGTCACTGCGCTAAGCGGCATACCGGCAGCAATTGATTTTGAAAATGTCATTAAATCAGGAGCTACCCCAAAATGATCCATTGCGAACAAGTTTCCTGTACGCGCAAAGCCCGTTTGAATTTCATCTGCAATCATGACAATGCCATATTTATCACAAAGATCTCTTACTCCTTGTATAAACGCAGCACTTGGGACAATAAATCCACCTTCCCCTTGAAGCGGTTCCAAAATAATCGCCGCAATATTATCACTTGCCACTTCTTCTAACATAAAGCGCTCGAAGTACGCTAAAATTTGCTCATCCACTTCCTCTGTCGTCATTCCGTCTTCCGCGCGGTAATAATACGGATAAGGTAGCTTGTATACATCTGGCGCAAACGGACCAAATCCATGTTTATATGGTTTTACTTTACTTGTAAGAGACATTGTCATCAGTGTGCGTCCGTGATAAGCACGTTCAAACGAAACGATGGCGCTGCGCCCCGTAGCTTTTCGCGCGATTTTCACCGCATTTTCAACCGCTTCTGCTCCGCTATTGGCAAACATCGTTTTTTTCTTAAAATCGCCTGGCGTTAATTCATTCAATCTTTCAGCTAACGCAACGTAACTTTCATACGGCGCTACATGAAAACAAGTATGGATGGAAGATTCCACTTGCTCTTGAATCGCCTTTACTACCTTCGGATGACAATGCCCGACATTTTGCATCCCAATCCCGCCTGCAAAATCGATTAATTCATTACCATCTATATCCGTAATCATGGCTCCTTTTGCCGATTGAACATATAAATTTGTAATATTATACGGACCTGCAGGCACCGCATTTTTTCTTCTCTCGTGTAAAATTGCAGATTTTGTAGTTACAATATTGTCTTTTAACATTCGAACATACCCCTTTTTTATTTTTGATTTAATCCTTCTCTAAACCAATCTCCGAACCTTTTAAAATTGGAAATCCTGCCTCCTTGATGGCTACTGGTCTTTTTCTAACTCTTAGAAAATAGGATACGATTACCACAGCAGCAGCTAAAATCGTCAAATAAAATTGCATGCGCATATCCGCGATAAAGGCTTGCGAAACGAATATCGTAACAATCATGAGAAGTGTTGCGTATGTGAGGTAAGGGAATAACCACATTTTCACTTTTAATTTCTCTAAATTTTCTCTTTCCGCTTCTCTTCTTAAACGAATATGAGATACCGCAACAAACATATACATCAGCATCGTAACGCCGCCGGAACTGTTTGCTAGAAAGGCAAATAGTTTATCAGGAGATATAACCTTCAGCATCGCGCAAATGAATGCAAATATGACACTTGCCACGATTGCCCAAATCGGTGCACCCCTGCTGTTTAACTTTGAAAACATAAGAGGTGCATCTCCCTTTTTCGAAAGCGAAAATAACATGCGAGAACTTGTGTACAATCCTGAATTTAAAACCGACAGCAACGACAGGAACACAACACCGTTCATAATTTCTGCAGCAGCAGGAACTCCCGCCATCCGGAATAAACTTGCATAAGGAAGCTTCAATAATTCCGCATTATTCCACGGCATAAAAATAACCAAAATTGTTACAGAGCCTACAAAGAACAACATAAGGCGCCAAACAACACTATTAATAGCTTTAATGACATTCTTCTCTGGATTTTCAGATTCTCCCGCCGCAATAGCCGCTACTTCACTCCCTGATAAAGAAAAAGAAATAAATACAACACTCAGCAATACAGGAACAATCCCTTTCGGAAAAAAGCCACCGTTTTCAGCGATTGTCGAAAAGCTAGGCCTGTCCACGCCAGGGACAAGTCCAAAAATCATCGCAATTCCTAACCCTAAAAAGATAAGAATCGCCGCAACTTTAATAAACGCTAACCAATACTCAAACTCTCCGTACAGCTTTACAGAATAAATATTCGTAATCGTCATCAAAATAATCATGAAAAGACTAGCGATCCACGCTGGTATAGAAGGGAACCAATTATTGACCATCGCCCCTAACAATACCGCTTCAATTGCGATAATAATGACCCAGTTAAACCAATATAACCAACCGATTGTATACCCCGCCCACGGCCCAATCGCCTTATGAGCATACGTTGCAAACGAACCGCTATCTGGATTAACCGCAGCCATCTCCCCTAACATCCGCATCACAAGTACAACCATTAAAGCCCCGATAATATAGGACAAAATCGCTGCTGGTCCCGTTGATTGAATAATCGTTCCGCTCCCTACAAATAATCCAGCTCCGATAACCCCGCCAATTGAAATCATTGTTATATGCCTGGTTTTCAAGTCTTTTTGCAATTCATTTTTTTCTTTAGCCAAAAAGATCACCAACCTATACGTATTGATAACGCTTTCCAAAAACCCCATTTATAGAAAAATAAAAAGAGCCAGAAAAACAATGTAAAGAATTACACTGAATTTTACTGTCTCTATCCCGATGGCTCGTCTTCCTGCTAAGGAAGTTCAAGTGGAAAGAAGCCAATTATTCACTATAAAATTTAACAGAGCAATATTCGGGCTTGCAGGGAGGCTAATCACTGTCATCCGATAATAAACTAATAATAATACAAATAGACTGAATATTCAACATTTATTTTAAATTCAGTTAAATTAGCATAAACCGCCTTGTTTGAATATATTATCGTACAATCATAAAGGTGGGATAATATGGAGCGAGAACAGTATCGTCAAACGGATGAAAAAGACTTGCCACTTGTAGAACCGAAGGCGTATGAAAATGTAAAGCAAATTGTGATTGTCGGTATTCCAACTTTCATTGGATTATCAATTTATGGCATAGTAGTGACTCTTTTACGATGAAAACCACCAATACGGTTTAGGTAGGGGCTTACTGCCCCAAAATAGCGGGATTAACTATGGAATGATATACGACCGAGAGTTTGCTTAAACAAGAATGGGCAAAAATATAAGCAAAAAAAGTCCCATTTCATATAGTTGTAATATGTTTCATAAGAAAGGAGTTTGATTCTTCTTGTCATACAACAATCAAAAACACTTCGTCCCTTGCGCATTTCCTATTCCTATTGCAGAAGCTCCTAGGTCGGAAAATACCTGATTTCAAAATCTCCTTACTAAACTGTTACATTGTACAGTGCGATGTAGATTAAGCCGATGAACCTTCTCATACTATAAGACGATGTCGGCGCTTCGACACGAAATAAAGATCTTCCAACAGATCCTGACACAAAAAAAGAGGCTATCTATAAAAGATAGTCTCCTTCTAATGCTGCCGACTACTATTTTCTCGGACCATACGCAGCAGTTGGTTTAACAGGCTTAGAATCCGTCGCTTCCCATATAGGAGCAGTTAATGTTGGATATCTTAAAGCTTCTACTTTTTTTCGTGTTTCCTGTGATGCTTTCAGTCCCCATTGATCAAAGAATGGAAGTACGTTTTGTTTCGCTACTTTCGATGTATTGTAAATAAATGCTTGTATTTTATCTTCATCCGTTTCTGGCAGTTTATCTTTTGGTAACTCTCGATATAACTTGTGAAGGTTCGGATAAAAATCATCCCCATATGCTAAATGAAGTTGCCAAAGCATAACAAGTTTCACAAACAAGTCATCAATATTTTTGTACTCTTTATCCGCCTGTTTTAAGTATTGAAAGGCTCTATCGTAATCCCCTTCTTTTTCTAAACGCGTTGGTTGATTCGGGAATAATTGTTTTTGCGCGGCTAAAGAATATATATTAACAGTGACCTCAGTCATTCCTCTAAGATCATTCCATTTCCAGGGATATTGTTGTCTTGTGTGTCCTGCTTCATGCAGTTGTCCCCATCCAAATTCATTTACATTTAAAGCACTTTCGATTGCATTACCAGCAGTAGTAAATATCATTCCATCCAAACTTGCATACATGCCCCAATCTGATTTATTAGGGTTTTCAGTAAAAGCCCAAAGGCGGCGAGTTGGACGATGTAACGGATTAGAACTTGTTTCAGATAGCCCCGATATTTTATCTTGCGCTAGAATCATTTCATCATATCTTTTTAATAGAGGTACAGGATCTTGATCCACAATATATTTCTTGGCACTATCACGACTAACAGTAAGTACTGCTTTCTTTGCCTTTAATTGAACAGCATGCGCATCAGGATACTTATCCATCATCGCAATCCAGTCTGCTTTCGTATGCTTCCCTAATTCAAAGAACGGAACAGGGCTCCCGCCTTGTGTTACTTTCACCTTAACAGTTCCTTTCCCTTCACAGTTATCAAATCCTAATAAACCACCATTTGGAGAAGAGATGGTGTTAGAACCAGGAGAAAGACGAAATGTTTTTCCGCCTTCTTTATCATATTCATTTGTCCCAATCGTTGCTCCAAGCTTGTCTAATCCTGATAGTCCCGATACTTCAATTGTGACTTGTTCATTCGATTTTACATAGATTCCTGTTGGCACATAGTTTCGTTGCTGACTTCTTCTTTCTCTTTCTGCTTCCCCCATATAATGTCCCGTACTTGGAAGTTCAAACGTCTTCGCTTCATATTGCGCCTGAGTTTGCGTAGTTTCAGCATGAATGTTCAAACTATTTACAGTCATAGATGTAAATAATGTCGTTGTCATAACAGCAGATGCCATAAATACTTTCATTGGTTTTTGTAACCCACGATTCTTTCTTCTACTCATATAAATCAGTCCTTTCATTTCAATCCATTTTGATGGTCATACAAACCACCAATTGCGCCCTTATATCGCTTCATAAAATTAATACAATATAAATTCCTATTAGCTTCTAAAATTTAATTATTCCTATCCGTAAAAGTTATGCCGAGAGAGCATCTGGTATCGCATCCTGCCACAGAAGGAGAAAGCGGGGCATGTCATGTTGTATTCTACATAGTAGGTATGCCAAAATCCCAAATGGATATATATGATTGCCATTTCTATTAAAACATCTATGTATTTTGAGTGTAAACATCTAATCTAGCATAGCGATACTAAGCTAAACACAGTTTATACATGATTAAATCTGAAAAGCCGGGGGTAAAAGTATTTCAATATAGTTTTTATCAAATAAACTTTATTAAAATACTTTCGAATGATCAATTTAAAAATGTTTGTAAAATAATGAAGTAATAGTATGTAAAATATGATTCACTATACAAATATGCAAAATTACATATTTGTATAGTGAATCATAAACACAGGGGATTTATCATACGCTGGGCATCATTATTATTTTTTCACAAGAAAATTATCTGATGGATGAACTTTGTCTAACTATGGAACACTATATACACCACATAAAAAAGGAGCTGATTCCTTCTTGTATACATACATCTTATACGATGCAAAAGATTCGTTTGGCATCAACAAATCGTATCACATTAAATGCGAGGTTCCACCCCACCGATTTAGAGCGATTATGATGGAATTTCGACGTAATCAAGAAAGAGGAGAAAACATGGGGGAATTTGTCAACTTCATGGAACGAGAATTTGGTGAAGACTTCGAACTGTTTGAGTATGACGACATTGTGCAGTACGATGCCGATCAAGAGAATAGCACGATATTGGCGAATTTGGAGGGCACTGAAAAACTTGCGTTTTTTATAAATAAATTCATTATAGAGAAAAATAGGGCGCTTCTTGTTCAATTTTGAACAGGAAACGCTCTATTTTTTTGCCTATTTATTACCCTTTTTTATTCAGAAGCTTCAAGATTCTTTTTAGATTGACAGCGAATATCGTCGTTGCTCCCTGAATTCGCATGCCAAATGAACCCGCAGCCGACGCTTGATCGTACCCGTGTTTATTTTTTAACTCACTATTTTTCGCTTCGATTTTATAGCGTTCTCGAGCTAAGCGTTTAAATTCTTCTGTTTCTTGAAAAGCTTGTTGGTCTAAATGTTCCTCTGATTTAATGGCAACAGAATAGGTTTTAGTTTTTGCGCCTTCTTTAACACATCCTTCTCGGAGTGGACAGACCTTACATTTTTCAACGTCAAAAAAATAAACCATTCTTGCACTTGCTCCTGGATGTGAATCTGGTTTTTTACTTTTTCTTTTTGCTAAATGTCCTGCTGGACATACAAATAAACCTGCATCTTTATTAAAGTCAAATCCTTTTCCGTTTGCTCGCCCATTTTGAGTAATCATTGGATTTAACTTAGAAATCAGTTGAATGCTTTGTTCTTTTGTATAAAGTAAATTGCTTTTCCCTGAATAAGCCGTGTCAGCGATGACTGTTTCAACTTCCATTCCTGTTACTTTACTTTTTTCAATCAGTTCTTGTAGATAATGTCCATCTGATTTTTCACCTGTTGTAACGACTGCTGCTGTAATAATACGTTCATCACTAATTGCTAAATGTGTTTTATAACCAAAGAAAGAACTGTCTGCTGTTTTATGTCCTACTCGTGCATCGGTGTCTGTTGAATAATTTAGATGTTCTTGCGTATCTTCTACAGCTTCTTTTAACACGTTCAATTTTTCCTTTACGGCTGGTAGATGAGCGATTTGTGGTTTGTTTTCAATAATGGCAATCAATTTTTCACAGTAAGCTATTTCATCTTTTACTTCGTTAGAAGTATTCTTCTTTGGAAATTTTTCTTTCATGGAGTTATCAAATTGATACACTGCTTTGCGGGTATGTTTTGATTTCTCTTGTAAAAATTCTTTCGGTGATTTTTGATTATAACGTGCTTTGGTATGCGTTGCGTCCACAATGATTGTTTTACTTTTGATAATGTTCTTTTCGAGTGCGATTTCAACTGTTTTTCCAATGAGCATATCTAATAAGTTTACGTCTTGAAGACGAAGTCTGCGGAATTTTGTGAGTGAACTTGAATCAATCACGTCATCTTCTGGCGCCATATCTAAAAAATACTTGAAAGACATGTCATATTTTGAACGTTCGACAAGGTCTACATCAGATACATCAAAAATGGCTTTTAACAATAAGTACTTAAACATTCGAATCGGAGGAATCGCATTTCTTCCATTATCTAAACAATATTTTGTTTTCAATTCCTCTAAAATGAATGAGAAATCCACCAGTTCGTTAATTTGACGAAGCATATTATCTTTTGGCACGACAATATCGTAAATGGCCATGTACGGACTTAAGTTGAGAGTCTCTTGGTTTGAAATCATTGGGAACACCACCTGCATTTAGTCTCTCTATTATAAATTAAAAAGGCGATATATTCGACGATTGCATCGTCGAATATATCGCCAAATGGAACTAGATGGAGTTTTTCAGTGCCCTCGCGAATTTGCTGGATCAAGCTGATGAACATGTTTAAAAGGAAAAACTCCAACTTTCTTCTAGCAAGTTGAAGTTTTATGTATTCAGCTATTCTCATGTTAATACAAATATCATAAGTAGATACTTCCAACAGCCTATTATTTTTCTGTCTTTTATTTAGCTAAATAGGATTATCCAAAAATTCACTATAATACTTATCAATTAATGCTTTATAATTTTCATCATTTGGTACTTCACCTAAGTATTTATTTTTCCAAATAATCATTTGATCACTAAAACTATATTCTGTATCGAACCAATTTGTATAATCGTAATGCATCTTAAATTTCCCACTACTCTCAAGAGACATTGTAAAGGAGTACCAAAGTTCTTGCTGATTATATTTAAAAACATTTCTTAGTTCCTTACTCAATTTATATAAAAAATCTTCCTTTCTTTCAAATTCTTCTTCATCTATTTCATATTTAAAAGGAACTTCTAAGCTATATTTATACTGCTGTTCGCTCCTGGGTGTGTTATAGAAAGAGTAAGTTCCTCCCCCAGTTTCTGATATTTGAGCATAAAAATAAAATTTCTCCCACTCTTCTGGAATCATTTCGTTAACTGTTTCGGCTATCTCTCTATATAACCTATCCATTTCTTTTTCCATACTCAATTCAATCAACTCCCTAGTTTATACTTTCTTCTCTTTTCAGCGGTTTATTCTAATTTTAATCTAGATATTACTACTGTAGATAACTAGTAGAAGTAATATAATCAAAATCCTTAGAAGAATTAACTAGATTTGAGTACTCGAAATTATAAATTAAAATAATAGCATTATATGATTTTTTTAAGTTAACATATTCTCTAATTTTAGGTAGTATAATTTCATCATATGAACACCCCTCTAGCAAAACAGAGATATTATCACTCTCTTCTTCTAATACTTCTTTTTCAATAAAATCTTCATCTATTTCATTCCTATCAATATTGAAATCCACAAAAAATTTAGAAGGAATAGACTCTCCATCTTCATCGTATGTTAAATCGACGTATTTCTCTAACTGGTTTTGTGTTTTAATATTGCCTAACCATATTGAAACCATTCCTTGCTTTTCCATAAATGACACACTCCTACTGTAATCTTAGTCCTTCTGAAAATGATGGGATACCGCCCTCTGATCTAGTTATAGTCCATTTGATATATCAATAATGCATTATGTACTTTTAGAATCTACAAATTTAACATCAAATATTGCCTTTCTTAAATCTTTCATTTTTTAAATTTGAGTTGCAATTCATTACTAGAAAAAGAGCCACGTTATAGTGAACGTATAACATCTTTATTCATTCCATTCCTCGTATACAACTGATCCCATATAAATTAAATTTCCACTTTTGAATTTAGTTTCATCTATCTCTTCATCGTACTCAAAATCATACAATCTGATAGCAGAATTATAGCTTTCTAGTAATTCCACTCCGTAGTGTTCAACAAATTGTGGTAAAATGTCCGCTTCGTAAGAGGAACCTCTTAAAAGCAAGGCCAAAGATGTAGTGGAGTCCCCTATAAAGGTACTTTCTAATAAATCTTGATTATACTCAATAAAATCAAGATGAAAGTCTCTCATGAACTGAGATGGAATTCCATCTCCAACTTTATCAAACTTTATTTCAACATATTCTTTTAAATTTTGTTTCGTTTTAAAATTTCCTATCCATAAAGACATTACATCTGGGTTTTCCATAATGACTCCCCTCTATACAAATTATAGTAACATCCACTTTTCCCCCATAATTTTAAAATAGGGCTCAGGATACTAAAATGCCATTTATGTAGCCCTCTCGGATAATAGATTCTACTTTTAAAATTTAAATAAAAAAACTTTGAAAAGCTTGGAGCTAATCAAAGTTTTGAAGATACTGTTCATTACTTATTGATAATTTTCAATAGCTGAGATAAGAGAACCTGTTCCTTCTTCGGCATAACGGATGAAGTCCAAGCATTTTTCACTCCAACCACCGATTAAATTTGTTTTCTCTCCTACGAATTGTTGATTACCGTAACTATTTAAATTGAAAGAGTGAACCCAAACATCAGGATTGATTTCACGGCGATATGTTTCAAGAAGAATTTGTGAAGAATTGTCTCCATACCTATCTCCGTACACTTGCTCATCAGAGAAGACAAGGATGCGGTCAACTTTGATTTTGTTATCTAATAAATATTGGATAGAAAGATATAAGTTTGTTCCATATCCGTGTTCATTAACTTCTGATAAAAATGTGTTCATGTTCTCTAAAATGCCAGAGCGAGTAGAAACATTTATCACTTTGAAATCAGTTGCGAATACAGATGTAATCGAATTATCACAGAAGGAGTGTGCCATTGCCATCATAAGTGTAGCAATATCTGCACATTTAACAGTCCCATCTTTCGAAACAGGATAACATGTCATAGAGCCTGAGATATCTGCTGTCATAAATGTTTTACCTGATAGTCTTGGCATGTTTGTAACAGATGCTTCAATTGCGTCATTCAATACATCTAATAATTTGCTTCCTGCTTGTGGTAATTTTTCCTGCACGACGCGATAGGCTGAGAAAAAGCGAAATGGTAATTGTTTTGATTTTTTTACTCTCTCAGGATCGCGAAGAATGTTATACACTGTATCAACATTTTCTGCACCTGAATTTACGATATTGCGAAGATTACGAAGTAAGGCCATATAACCGACTTTACCGCTATCGATTAATTCTTCCCATACTTCTTTTTTGTTTCCTTTTTGAGAAAGTTCTGTTTCCCATGTATATGGTACTTGTAGTGTATTTTCTAATAAACGTTTATAAAGTGTATAACGTTCTGTTCCTTCTTTTGCAGATGGACTGACTAAACGGAATACATCTTTCAATGTAACATCTTTTCCTGTCCGATTGTATTTTGCTAATTGATATTCATCAAATGCAGCAAAAGCATCTGCGAGCCCTTTTTTCAAAGAGTTTGGAATTGGATGTTTCCGACCATATACACCTAATTGATATGCCATCATTTCTGTTACATCATCAGGTCGCTGTGCAATGCGAGAAATCGTTTGACGAGCATATTTACGACCTTCAGGGTGATTTGCGAGTTCCACTGCTAATACATGTGTAACAGAACGCATGTAGAACACTTCACGTGCATACACTGCTAAACTTGCAACAAATTGAGGGTCTCTGTCCATGACTTGTTTTGCAGTAGTAACTAATTCTTCGCTGTTGTCACCATAAAATTTTGGCTCATTAAAGAAAGATGTTAATACCATCGTAACTAATTTATCTTTATCATACATTTTATAAGCGTTTCCGCCCTCTTTTGTATATGTTTGACGGCTTCCTTGAGAAGAATGATTAAACTTTGACATTATGATCTACCCCCAGAGATTTTTTGACACTACTGGTTGAAATACAAATAAAAAAGGCAACGTATATACGTTGCTCTTTTCACTCATTCCTAACACTTTAGACCTATCAGAAACAGGAACAGACAATTTATTCAGAGAAACGGGAATCGAGTCCCGCAAACCCAGCTCCTATATGACGCTTAGTGTTATGAATCAAAGAAAAGTACTAAATTGTTGCGGAACTTACCGCATCTATAGCGTTTCATATTAGCAAGCGAAGTATAATCTATCTACACCGCTCCTGTTATATGTAATGCTTAAAGATTTGGGAGATAAGCGAAAAGGCTCATTACGTTGCTCTACCACTGAGCTACCTCCCAAAATCGAGAGGATGGGATTCGAACCCATGACACACGGCTTACAAGACGAAGAAATCCTTCTCTACACTGCCCAAATCTATAAAGTATGAATTATAGATTCGAAGAAAAGGGAGATAGGCGGAAAGACTCAATACGTTGCTCTACCAAACTGAGCTACTCCCCTATGTTTATAAAACAACAGGGAAGGCAAGGATTTGAACCTGCGACCTACCGCTTAACAGGCGAAGAAATTCTTTCCTACACTGCCCTTTTCTTTTTGTTACTTATTGATTTCATTATACTCATTAACCAAAACTTTGGCAATTATTAGCACTTATGAAAAAAATATCTTTTTTGTCTATTAATCTTAAAGCTTCTGTATTTCCCAATTTAACTAAATTAGTTTGTATGAAAATACTGCGTTAGACTAACTAGCAGTTTTCAAATAGCTAATCTTAAGAGTTTTTAATAATGCCACTTACTCCTTCGAAAATAACATCTCTTAATACTTCGTTATAACTTGTATATTCTCTATCAGACTTGATCTTATCGAAAACTTGTTTTATAACACCGTCAACCATAATTGTCAAACCCTCTATATCCTCTGGACTTCCCTCTTTCTTAAAAGTTTCATTTAAAATAACTAATTTCTCTTCTTTTGACATGCTTTTATTCTCCTTTAAAGTTTTCAATTTATATAGAAAAGCGTCTTTCTTTATTAGATTTTAAAACCATATTTACTTTTCTATCTTTGAAAGTTCCCCTCTTCTTGCTTCATGAGTAGCTAAATCTGCGTATCTTGTTGTAATAGGTAACCGACTATTTTTTTCTACAAAATACAAAACAACATGGGTAGCAGTATCTAAATCAATCCAATTCCCACAAGAAACAAAAATTGGTTTTACATTTTCTCTAGTTCTTAGTGTTCTTCCATAAACTTCTTCATTTACAACGATCTCAGTATACGAGCCTACTTCGTTTTCAGGCTCGATAAAATCAACATTATTTATTTTTAAATACGTTTTGGCTACTCCAATCGTTGGCTTGTTTAAATAGAAAGACGCATGCGTTGCGATCCCCATATGACGATTATGTAAATAACCATTTCCATCAAACATATATAAGTCTGGAAAACTTTTTAATTTTTTAACTGTATCAAGCACTAATGGTAATTCCCTAAATGCTAGATAACCAGAAATATAAGGAAACTCGATTTTATCTATATGATGAATTTCTTCTATAATTTCCTTTGTAAGATAATCGAACACAACAATGCAGCATACTCCATAGTCAATTCCCTCATTAGACCAATAAGCAATATCTATTCCTGCTACTAATTTTATCTCTTCTATTTTAAATGTATTTTTTAAAGAAATGTTATTTGATAATTGTTTTTGCAGCTTCTCTAACTCATTGATATCGTGTTTGTCCATAATTTTTCACCCGAATTTTCACATAGTCCAAATCTCATTTAGTTAGCTTTTTTTCTTCAACAATTTAGCCTTTTTCATCTCAAATCCTATACTGTATTTCTATTTTTGAAAAGCCGCTTCTCCAAACTATCCAGCATATGGATTATAATCAATTTCTACTTTTCTTAGACCTTCCAATACTTTTTTTATTCTATTAGATAAATCCGCGATTTCCTCTTTAGTTAACTCCTCTTCCGCATCTAACGGGTTAAACATACTTAAACACCTTGTTATCCTTTCAACAGTACCAACGAAAACTTTTTCATGAGTAATTAAAATCTCTCCTATCGCACGATTGGTATCGATATCAGATGGTGCCACTTGTCTTTCGACACTGAAAATAGCGTACCATCTCTTCCCTTGACGTTTGAGAATCAGTTGCTTGACTATTCCTTCGAGTGGTCTATGAAGTAGGATCTCTATTTCTCCCAATTTTTTATTGTATAACTTATAGTTATCAGAAAAAGACATCGCATAACGATGCTTTCCGTTTGGTTTGAATCCAAATTGTGGAAACGTCATACTATTGTAGTCTTTATACTTTTTCTGTTTTGGATACTTTGCATCTTTCCGAAAGAAATGATCAAACGCTTTTTTTAGACGTACAAACACTTCTTGCAAAGGCTGAGAAGGCATTTCTTTTAGAAAAGGATACGTCTTCTTGTCTAATGTAAGTTGTCTTTGCATATCATAACGATTGTAATTTTCTTTGTTTTGCTTATATTTCCGTTCTTTGTCTAGCAAGGCAGAATTATAGGTTTGACGACAATATTGTAACCAACGGCCTAACACTTCTTTTTGTGTTTCTGTTGGAAAGATTTCATATTTTTGATTCAACAACATTGTCATCCCCTCCCATTCGTTTTGCCCTTGTGTTTCGATGTATTGTTTTAGCATTTCTAATGGTGCACCGCCCACAGCCAGCAAACGATAACTTTAAGATCCAAATCATTCTTTACATACATTCTATCTGATTCGAGGAAATTCCTTTTTCAATCCTTTGGCTTACGCCAACCAAAATTCAGCCCCTCCCTACTCATTGGGCTTCACCCTTCTCATTCCTTGAGGAAGGGGAATTCTTTTGGAAATATGTTAAAGTAGAAATCCTTGTATCAATAAGGGTTACTATATGAATGTTATTACTAGTTATCTCGATTGAAATTTGGTAGTTTTCTGTATTTCTTTTATAACGGGTTCTGTGTAGCAATGGAACCAAATCATGCAATAAGCATTAGCGGACATTATTCACGTACATAAAAAAGGAAGACCTTTCGAATTTGGAAAGTCTTCCTTTTTTATGTACGTTGAGATTATTTATAGATGTCACCGCGTAGTTTATTTTAAATAAAATCCAAAAGGTTCCAAGCCTTAATTGATATAGATTCATGTAGTCCTTCATACTTAACTTTTGAATATATTGGAATTCACAGCAACAAACTCTATCACTTTAAACTGACCGGTTGTTGCTGTGTAACACAATGAATCATACCACCATTTTTATACAGCTCCCTTACATCAATTCCAATCACCTTACGGTCAGGATATAGTTTTTGGATTCTATCGTTTGCTATTTTATCATTAGGATCATTATAATTCGGAACTAATACAACTGTATTCCCAATGTAAAAATTTATATATGAACCTTTGTATCCCAAATCTTTTCCATTATCTAAAATTACATTGTTTTTACTAATTGGTAAATACACATACTGATAAGGCTTGCCAAAGGCATTTTTAGCATTCATTAATGTTTTAATATCTTTATTTGAAACACCCCATTCCTCTAAATCATCTTCTTTCATTGTAATAATTGTAGACTGATCATAAAATTTAGCAAAACCATCAATATGGAAATCCGTAATATCCAAACCTGAGACACCATCTAGCCAAATAAAATTAGTAGCACCAAGATATTCTTCTATATACTCCTCTATTTCTGCTTCTGATAACTTAGGATTCCTGTTTTTGTTAACGACAGCACTACGTGTGGATAAAAATGTACCATTACCATCTAGTTCAAAGGCTCCACCTTCAAGTACTACATTAGTTAGATTAATTCTTTCCATACCTAATTGCTTACTAAGACTGCTTGGAATTAATGCATCCTTTTTATACGGGGTTTTCTTGCCCCATCCATTAAATCCCCAGTTCATGATTTTAATATTCTTATCCTTGTCATATACAAAAATCGGTGCAGAATCTCTTGCCCATACATCATTAGTAGGAATGATATAAAAGTAAATTTTCTCCATATTTATACCCTTCTCATACAGAAGATTAGAAATATAATTCTTTTCGTATTCATTATATGCGATAATATGAACATTTTCTCCTTCGCTTAAAGCACTTGTCATCTCTATCCAAATTGATTCAACCTCTTCTTTATAACCTTTACCATATGTCAAGTTATGAGGCCATTGCAACCATGTACCTTCATGTTTGCCTCTTTCGTCAGGCATTGAGTATTTGCCTACACTTTGTTCTTTTATACTTTGGCTTTCATCAGCTTTACTTTGAATACATCCTGTTAAGATTCCAGCTACTAATACAGCCCCTGAGCACAGTATAATCATCTTATTCATTTCATAATCTCCTTATTATGTTTTGATTACTTTCTCTTGGAAGTAGAATAAGCTTTGACATAGTGTCAAGGTCAAGCAATTATTGTTTTTCTTTTTTGATGACAGGAAAACAGATTTGTGTCACATACTCCTCCACAGAGCAGTCACATTCTGGACCTTTCAAATAAGTTTCATAAGACGGACCATCTAAGCAATAACCGTTGCATTCTGCCCATTCTTCAAGCGCCATATGTGCATATCCAATATAATCATAACTTCCGATATGCAATGTAGTGGCAATAAACTTTTGAGAGAGCTTTTTTATTTGCCATTCTCTTGATATATCTCTTTCATTCCCAGGAATAATCGGAATCATTAATTCAATATCGCTATGGTCAGGGCTAAACTCTTCATCAAAAAAAATGACAGAGGGTACACCACGTAACTGAATGTTACTTTTTTCCGCCTTATCGTATAAGGAATCAATGCACTTGTCTACATCAGCAATATTAATCTGCAATCTTTGACTTACGACACTTACCTCTTTTCTCATTCCGAGCAATATATCATATGCTCTTCTTTCTCCTTGAATCAAATCCACCTTTTTTTCAATCATCTCTTGCATTTCTGTAATGATCCGTCTATATCGATTGATTTCCTTTGATAATTCATTTATTTTCAAATGTATGAATCTGATAAACAATTTTCTATCTGATGTCTGAAGGATGGTTTTAATCTCCGGCAAAGAAAAGTTGTATTCTCTCAGCTTTTTGATTAGTAATGCCATTTCTAATTGACTATTCTCATAATATCTGTATCCGTTCGTTGCATCTATATATACTGGCTTCAAGAGTCCTTCTTTGTCATAGTGTCGTAACATACGAGCACTCATTTTGCATAGCTGAGAAAATCTGCTAATCGTGTACATATTTCTCTCCTTACTTAGAATGATAAAATTTTCCAAGCAAATGACCAGGTAGTAGGGGTCCCCTACATCTTCGCAATTTTACCTTTAGAGACATACCGCTTCTTCAAAGCCATTAAAATATCTTCTTTTTCCCACATATCCATCACATTATGATTCCCCTGGTCCGCATTGCTTTATACAAAGGTACCTTTCTTTGTCACTCAACCAATCTTTTAATCACACTTTATTATAAAAATTGAACGGAGGTTTTTTGAAAGAAGAATTCGTTTCGATCAATCTTCTTTCAAAAAAAGAAAGCTAGTAGAATCAATATAGCTTTCTTTTTCCTTAACGTACAGGTAATCGGCTGAAATGTGCCTAAATTGTATCTAAGCGTACAATTTTTTACTTTTGGTGACGTGACCCCATACCCATCAACTTAAGAATTTTATAACACTCCAAACAAAAAATGTACATTTTCTCCTGGAGATGTCAATTTTTTTCGTTTTTCTACTTATATTATCCAAAATAAAATATGTATATTGTTTTATAAAAAATAATTATTTACGACGCCTTTTCTTTGCTTTTTTACGCTGATTTGTATGACTATATTTTTTTATATGAGTACTTCGGTTCTTTTTATAATTAGGTAACTTAAATATAAAAATAGTAATTGCACAAAAAATGAAAGATATAAGGGTTGCAATCATCCAAAGATTAATATCATAGTCATATAGCTTACTAAAATACTTTTTGTTACGAGGAATATGGCTTACATTACTGTCAATTGCTTCGAGAGTGCAAGGAATAACCCAAAAGGAACCAATTAACATAACAATTGTTCCAAAAATGAAACTGAGTATATGTTTTATCAAGTTCTATTCTCCTTTAATTATGTTTATTGTATACATTCATACTATATTTATCGTTTAAAACTTATAGTCAGAGTGATTTCTATATACTGTACAGCACGTTAGGTACTTATACCGTTTCTTTAATCGCAAAACATAACTGAAAACATTTCTTTATATTTCCAATTATATCATTCACCAAAGATAGTTGTCAGTGTAAGGTTTTCCTTTGCTTTTTGGCTAGAGTGCTGGCTCGTCGTGTGGGGGCGAAACCCCACGTATTACGTATCAATTTTTGAGTAAGAACTATGTTGAGACGAATGATCTAGGCGGTTCGGCTCGTATACTTGCTTGTCCAAGTCAAGAACCATTGTTTTGCTTTTAGCACTATATAGAGGTACAGCCGCATGCCCATCAACTTAAGAATGGAAACAAAATGTACTTTCATTTTGTGGGGGTAAAGCATTCCTAAAATATAAGCATACTTTTAATCATACGCATACCAAATAAACCCTAACGGGTTTCATTTTTTAAATTATGAAGCTTTCTTTTGTTTTCTCAATCCATTATATTCATAGACAACACCCAAAATATCAAAGACTGTTTTCTTCTCATATCGATGAGGTTTCCGCCCATTCTTCTGGAGCAAGTGGAACAGACGGATTAAAATCTTTGTTATCTCTTGGGTGTTTTGTTGTATGGCTTGATACAAAATCGATAAATGATCTTGAATCATTCCAATTGCTTTATATTCACTTAATTCTTGTTTATTCTTTTGTAAAATTAATTGGCGCATCTTAAACATAGTAGAAGAACATAAAAAAATGGCAATGAGTTTTCCATAAACATGGCATTCTAATCGCTCTTGTTTAATATTTTGCCAATGATGAATTTGAAATAGGGATTTTCATGTTTTAAATACAATCTCTATTTGCCAACGGAGAGAGTAAAAATCATGGATTTGTTTCATCGGAATAATCTCCCAAGGTGTATTGGTAACATATAGGTTCATGCCAGATAATCGTTTGCTTTTTTTCGAATACGTAATACCCTTTTTACTTTCCGTATACATCTGTTTTTTCATACGCTCGCGAAGTTGTTTTTCTGTTAATCGATACATAATCACCCGCGTGAATAGTTTTTTACCCTTTCCGATATAAGCTTCTTTTATTTCATAGGACTGTCCTGGTTTTAAAGTATCCATAATGTGCTCTAAATCAGCTTTGATGTACTGAGATTGTTTTTTATTGTCCCATTTCGAAAGTATTCAGGAAATTCATTTTTGACATATACCCTATTGTTTAATTTGAGCCGCGATATATAATACACGCCACGTTGATCCATTTGATCTAAATCATCCAGTGAATAATAGCCTAAATCCCGAATACATAGGTCACCAGGGCGTAATGTTGATAAACACTGTGTTCCAAAGGTTTTATCATTATTTTTTCCTGGTTCCACTTGGAAATTTAAAAACTGACCACTATGTAAATCATATTCTAACTGAATTTTTATACCCGCTGTTTGAGCACAACCACCTGATCCAGGATACACACTAGCTAAATGCTTTGGTACCTGAAAAATTGTTGCATCTAAAATACGAATTCGTTGAAAATAGGCGATTGAAGAACTAGGAATCACTGATGTTTCACAAATTTTACTTTTTAATAACGAAGAGAAAATATGTTTTAAAAAGCAAACAGCTTTTTTATTGAAACGCTTATTGAGTCCTTCTGGACTCATAAGTGTTCCTGTAAC
The DNA here is from genome assembly GCF_050473865.1 of Bacillus sp. S10(2024). Taxonomy (NCBI): domain Bacteria; kingdom Bacillati; phylum Bacillota; class Bacilli; order Caryophanales; family Bacillaceae; genus Bacillus; species Bacillus sp. S10(2024). The sequence continues at coordinate 2,654,122 of NZ_JBFLUR010000002.1, forward strand.
AGCATGAAGTTGACTACATAGGCGCACTAAAGAATCACTCGCTACTCGTTGACTAATCCAAACACAGATAGTAGCTAAATCATGCCCTGAAAACTTACGTTTTCGTTGTACAAAACCTAGTTCTCTAGCAAGATTTTCTAAAAATGAAGGAGTAAGATATTCATGTAATTCTTCAGCAAATAGTTGTAATTCATCAGATACAGAAATAGACATACAAAAACGCCATCCTTTCCTATGATTCTACAGAAAGAATAGCGTATTTTTTCATTTTAGGGGGTATTTTGTTTTGTTAGCTTGATAGCAATGGGGTCCCGCCCCACATCCATCAACTTAAGGATTTGGACTATTCTTGAAGTTAAAAGCACGTTACCATTCTCTTATATTAATGAGAAAGGGTGACGTGCTTTTTATGAATATGCATCAAAAACAAGAGTTGTCTTTATTTGCCGAAGAGTTATATCGATATATGTCTCCCGCTACACTTAATCAATTAGCTATAGAAGCAGGCGGCATGAAACGAAAACGTAAATGCCACGGGCATCATTTTTTATCTTTGTGTGTATGGTTAAATCAACAGGTCGCTACTACCTCTCTTACTCAACTTTGTAGTCAATTAGAAACTTCAACAGGAGTTTTATTAAGTCCGGAGGGACTTAATCGGCGATTTAATTCGGCTTCTGTAGCCTTCTTTCGAACTGTATTTACTACACTTCTACAAGCTAAAATTGGAGGGTTATCTAAGATTTCTCATTCTCTTTCTGCTTACTTTGAGCGCATTCGTATCCTTGATTCTACAACTTTTCAAGTTCCAGATCGATTCGCATCTACTTATCCTGGTGCCGGAGGATGTAGCCATAAAGCTGGTGTGAAAATTCAACTAGAGTATGACTTGTTGAGTGGAGAATTTTCTGATGTGAAAATTGAACCTGGAAAACGGAGTGATCAGTCGTATGGTGCGACTCGCACAGGCATGATACAAAAGAATGAACTATATATTCGTGACCTAGGATATTTTCGTTTACAAGACTTTAAGTCTATCCAAGATAAGCAAGGATATTATTTATCACGATTTAAATTACCAACTAGTATAAATCGTTTGTCTTCTAATTGTTTCCCAATCGGTCCGTCATGGTTTAGGCCCATTGTTTCAATGACTTGAAGTGGCATACCAGTTTCATTTGTGAAGCTAACATGCAAGTTAATACCAGAATGTTCACCGTAGTAAACTGCCCATGATAAACGATTTTTTCCAACTGTGATCGTTGTTGAATCAATGTTTGGAATGTGATATTCATTGTTCATGAGAGATGCCTCTTTTCGTAAATGTTTGTGTCGTAACTCACATTTTACAAGAAGCATCTCTCTTTTTGTCTATAATTTTATTGGAATAAATTAGATAATCAACACGCATGATAATAAGCCTTTTTCGATTCACTAATAAATCCAACTTTTTTAAAATATTTGAATTTTTTATATCATCATAGTATTATGAAATAGAAAATAAAAGGTAATAAATTACAAACAAAGAAATCATTGTAAAATTCATCTATTCTTGCTTTATTTATTGTGGCATTTTCTTTAGCAATGCCAACAAAAGCACAAGAGAATCTATTAGATGAGAGAATCTATTAGATGAGAAACTATATCAAAGTCTAATTGAAGAAGGTTCTTATTCTCCTAAAATTACATATGAGATGGCCAATAAGTTTCATATATCTTCAATGGCGAGGAAAAGAAATATTACTGAGAGAATAGTAACCTTTCTATAAATGGTATTTAAGATTATATGAGAGGAGGTGACAAAAGATGAAAATGGAAATCATTAATGAAGCAAACACAGTTGTTGAAGTTGAAAATAACATGCAACAGTACCCATTTGAAGTTTAGTATTCCACAAAGGATGATCATATGAGAGGAGGTGACAAAAGATGAAAATGGAAATCATTAATGAAGCAAACACAGTTGTTGAAGTTGAAAATAACATGCAACAGTACCCATTTGAAGTTTAATATTGCACAAAGGATGATCATATGAGAGGAGGTGACAAAGGATGAAAATGGAAATCATTAATGAAGCAAACACAGTTGTTGAAGTTGAAAATAACATGCAACAGTACCCATTTGAAGTTTAATATTGCACAAAGGATGATCATATGAGAGGAGGTGACAAAGGATGAAAATGGAAATCATTAATGAAGCAAACACAGTTGTTGAAGTTGAAAATAACATGCAACAGTACCCATTTGAAGTTTAATATTGCACAAAGGATGATCATATGAGAGGAGGTGACAAAGGATGAAAATGGAAATCATTAATGAAGCAAACACAGTTGTTGAAGTTGAAAATAACATGCAACAGTACCCATTTGAAGTTTAGTATTGTGCAAAGCTACATAATCTAGGTAAAAGTAAAGAGGTTACTCCATAGGAATTGAATATTAAGCTGTTTCTATATTGATTGCATAAGCACAAGATGTATATTTTCTGAAGATTTATTTAAGGAAGGACTTCTGTGCTTATGTATCCTTCTTTGCAGGAGTTTTAAATGTACCTTAATTAACAATAAATAATTCGAGAAAGAAGTTACATATTGCAAGATTCATGTGTTACATATTTAAGAGTTTATCCAATATTCCGTCTTTTCCATGTGAGTGACTTATAAATCGATAAAGATAAACCATAAAGTAAAGGTATTTATCAGATAGTTCTCTGTATACTGTATTTTCTATTTTTCTGTTTAAAAATTAATTTTTAAGAAGGAGGAGGCTAATTTACTTTAAATTGGCTATGTATAATGATGAATTATAATTTAAATGACATACCGGTAATTAACAAAACATACAATGAAACGCCAAAAGGAAATGGGCAAGTTATTTCTACTGTTGATGGAGAAATAAAGATTTTGCAATGTTCACACGAAGTTTTAGAAAAAGTTCTATCTTTAGTAAATGGGACTCGAACATTTGAAAAAATAGAGAATGAATTAGAAGAATTATATCCTTTAGATGAGATAAGAAATTTTTTATCCGCTTTGGTAAATGAGAGAATTATTTATCCAACTCCGGAAAGTAATGAGACTTTAGAGGGTGCCACTGTTTGTATTATCGGAAAAGGGCGACTAGCATCTGCGATGAATAAAGCAATAGAGTCAAGTTATCATAAAGAGTTTAAAACGATAGCGTTCACTATAGATGAGTTTTTGTTAGAGCAGTCTATGATTGATTTTGATGTTGCCGTGTTTGCACCAGATCAATGTACTTATGAAGATATACTGTGTTTGAATAAAAAAATGCTTTCTAAAAACAAACCATTTATACAGTGTTACTTTGATGGTCGTGAACTAGGACTCGGTCCATTTTTTATTCCAGGTAAAACCGCATGCTTAGAATGCCAAACCATGTATCATATTAAAAATATTAACAATAAAATTTTTAATGGACAATTGATAGATACAGAAGATATCAAATCGCTATATTTTTCACATGAATTCCCTTATGCCTATAAAGATTCACAATTATTATATGTCGCTGATTTAATATGTCAGGACATAATTAGTTATTTACAAAAAGGGAATATGGAATTTGCAGATGTTAGAAAGTGTTACAAAGCAAATTCGCTTACATTTGATAATAGCTATACCTATTATCCGACAACAGAATGTAAGTGCTGTCGTGCTATGAATAATTCTTATACGAAGTGGAGAGAGGGTCTTCTCCCTATTTTCAAAGATACAAAAGCTTCTTTAGAAAGAGAAATTTGTTATACTACTGGTGGATTGCGTTCTAAAACTGAAGAAGAAACAAAGCAGTTGATTGATGAGACGCTTGAACGAATCGGATTAAAAATTGATGTAAAGCGTGCTGTAAACAATCCTTTTAATCGTGTAGTACCTTGCTATAATGCTATATTAGATACTTCCCATAGTAATAAAACACCTTATTTCTTCCGAAAAACTAAAGCGTGGGGTAAAGGTCTAACTGAAATGCAGTCATACTTCTCTGCATCTTTTGAGATGTTTGAGCATATTGGACGTCAATATGTTGGTGATGTACCCATTGTAGAAGCATCTTATAAAGATGTCGCGCAAAACGCAATAGAAATGAATACAATTGCCGAATCAATACAAAATAAAAATACAAGTTATGATAAATTTAATCCTGATACAGCAATTGACTGGGTTTGGGCGAAATCATTAGTGAAGGATGATTACAAACTTGTACCAGCTTTAATGGTGTTTATGGATGATGTAAATACAAAAGGTCGTTTCTATGGAGGATCCTCTACTGGACTCGCTTCTGCAACTACTATTGAGGATGCCATTCTTCATGCACTGCTTGAAATTATTGAGCATGATGCTTGGATGGTTGGACAAGCCAATCAACATGTTCTGCCTCGTTTAGACTATATGACTTCAACAAACAAAGTATTGAAAGAGCGTATAGACATGGTGAAGGATATGGGGTATGAAGTAATAACTAGAGATTACACAAACGATTTAGAAATTCCTGTATTCAGAACTTGGATTGTTAATCCAAACAATGATACGCATTTTGCTTTCAGTGGTTTTGGTGCTTCAATTTCACCTGAAATCGCATTGGAACGTTCCGTTACTGAAGCCATGCAAAGCGATGCACTGGTTGATCCCAATAACCCATTGAATAATAGCATTTCTGGAGCTAAGTTGTTATCAAGAGTCAATTCTATATATTCTCTCCCATATTTATATAAAAAAGACATTGCGGGAAAAGCACCAAGTATTTCAATGCTAGATAAACCTAGCCTAAAAATAAAAAGTGTTAACCAAGCGATTCAACATATCATTAAACAATTGAAGAAAAAAATACCTGGTTGTGATGTTTTATATGTCGATTTGACAAAGGATTTTATTAATATACCTACTGTTAGAGTTATTGTCACTGGTGATATACAAAGGCTTAACCATCCTCTTATTTCAGTAAGCCCAAGAACACTTAACTTTGGTATCAATATGGGGTATTCTAATACACCAGCAACATATAGAGAATTATATCTTGGAGACTATCCGCATTAAAGAGGTAATCAACATGTCTACAAATCATATAAAAATGAAAAAAAATCATATTCGTTTACGCCTTATTTCTGAAGGTATTCAAAATATATTATTTTATATGCTTTTCCCTTTCATGACTTTATATTTAACAAAAGCATGGGATGCGGGTATTGTTTCTATTGCTTTAGTAACTATTGCAGTTTTAGGAATGTTTTCTGGCATTTGGGGAGGAATTCTTGCTGATAGGTTTGGTAGGAAACCTGTAATAATACTAACAAGCATAGGATTTCTAATTGCTACTACATTATTTATTATTGGAAGATTAGTATTAAGTAATGTAACAATTTATATGAGTTTCGCTTTAATGAGCCTTACATATGCCGCATATTTACCAGTAGGGAAATCCTATATTTCAGATTGGCTTGATGAAAAAGAACAGAAAAAAACGTATATATTATCCTATCAAATATTTAGTGCTTCAGTAACAATCGGGCCACTTATAGGTAGTTTTATATTTGATTCTATGCCGATATGGTTTGTTTGGATATCTTTAATTTCGGCTCTGTTGCTTCTTTTTATTTCTTTATGGGGAACCCCGGAATTTAGAGATAATAGAAACTTGACTATAGAAAAAAAATCTAATAAAAGTAGTTTCCTATCCACTTTAGCTCTTATAGGAAAGGATAGGCGACTATTCATTTTTGTACTAGCCAGTATCTTTGCAGCTCAGGCTTTCATGCAATTGGAAATATTGCTTCCTTCCAAAGTAATTGAGGACTTAACTCAAGGAGTATCCATATTCGGTATTTCAATAAATGCTTCTCAATACTACGCATCTTTATTAATGACAAATGGTATTGTAGTAATCGTCTTTGGGAGTATCGTAGGAAGGCTTTTATCTAGATATAGTACAAGGTTTAGCTTTGTAGGATCGAGTTTATTGTATGCTCTCTCTATGATTATCTTTGCATTTTCGCAAAGTTACATCACTTTTTTTATAGGAATAATAGTGTTTACAGTAGCTGAGCTACTTGTTGTGAGTACACAGGATGCATATATTGCGGGAATCGCTACTGCTAATCAAAAAGCGCAATATTTTGCTGCAGCCAATATGCGATATTCCATTAGTAAAATCTTTGCACCTCAGCTATTAGTACTTGTATCATTTGTAAGCTATGAGGGCGCCTTTCTAATCGCAGCTTTTTCTGCAGTATTAAGTGCATTTTTCTTTTTCTTACTCTTTCAAAATACTAAATTACAAAACATACATTGAACATACAGTGTTAGAAGAAAGATAGGGATTAACAGTAAGCCGCCAATCAAATAATGTGTCTAAACAGACTGCACCTCCTAGTACTATACATGTATGAATGTATAGTACTAGGAGGTGCTTTTTTGGTACTATGTCAATGTATAAAATATACGTTAACTTTTGCTACAAATTAAAAAAGTTAACATTCAACTTAACATAACACTTATACGGAGAACCAAGAAAAACCAAAAAGCTCCTATTCGGCCAACAGAAGATGGTAAAAAGCACAAGTTACCTATTTATTTGTTTTAGATGTCATTTTATATTGACATCTTTTTTTATGAATCGTTATTTTTCAGGTGTTCCCTTTTGGGTACACTCTATACCTCTTAAACCATTGTTATTATTCACTTTTTATAAATTTCCTATCTCACTCTATATATAAAGGCTAAAAGGTCCGCACCAACATTTCACAGATTTTGTACGCTAAGGATATAAACTTTAATATGACAAGGTTTTTTTACATCATAATCAATGAATTAAGGACGAGCCCTTGTTGGAACAGGCATTGTAAAAAAACGATCGTTTCTGTTACATCGTCTAAAAATCCTTAGTGTACACCAAAATCAATTTTTTCGTGTCGAAATTTGCTTAGCGTACGAAATACGCGTTTTGTTGGTTGGACCCATCGCTATCAAGCTAAAAAAACAAAATACCCCCTAAAATGAAAATTTTCTTTCTCTATAGTTAGTTACTTTGAGAAGTCAGCACATTTTTCTTTAGTGTATGTGTCTAATAAGTCATTATTGGATTTAATTATATTTTTTAATTTACTTATATACATTCTATCTTCCTCACTTTCTACTTCATCCACTTACACCTGCTGCGCTATCTTTCATCTTATAATGCTCACAATGATTGTATTGAGTTGTTTCATACCATTTTTTAAAGTTGGTTTCTTCAGTGATGGTACAAACACGATGGATACTGATATCGTGTGTCAAAAAAGACAACAAAAAACCGAAATGACACTAATTTATCAAATCGGTTTTTATTCTATCTACATGAATGAATTTCTATCAGCCTCTTTTAATTTACTAAGAATTTCATTAGCAACGCCCTCGAATCTTTTAGGATCGTCAGAAATAATTTCATTAAGTAAATTGATTACTGTTAATTTTATATCACTATTCATTCCTACAAGAATTTTAGCATACTCACTTCTATATAAATCATTATTTAAAATTCTTATGTTTAGTAGCATTGCCCACTCTTTTGCACTCTCAACCATTTTTGGTAAAGCTTTAGGCATCTCTGTTAGATATTTTTCCATTTCAAAACTTTCAATAAAATGAACTAGACCAAACATAACTTCTTCCTCTTGTGTTTCATCCTCAAATACTATACACAACTCTTTAATAAGCTTCTCATCATCACAATCTGCTAAGCTTTCTAATGCATCGTCAAACTCTTCACATTCTGACTGATTTTTCAAAAATCTACAATTATATAATCTCTTGATTTCAAATCTACTATCCATATAAACTTCCCCTTTTAAAAAATTAACAAAATCAGATATTATTGAAAAACATAAGACACATGAAATGACAAACTATAATGTTCTACGAAATCAATAGCTTTCATTTTAAATTCAATCGAAAAGATCTTCTTTTCCCCCAAAAAATCCCCTCCACAATCAACAGTACAGTAACTTTCTTTCAGCTGTCTACTACAGGGGAATACCACAATACAAAAATCATCTTTTTAAAACTGCCTAACTTTTTTAATGTTCTTTACAAAGGATATATTTCACAAAGTTATTAAGTATCTTTATTCATTTGTTATCAAAGATTTTCTATTCAGTGTCTTCTAATATTCTATCATCTAATTCTTCTCTCGCTCTCTCTATTTCTCTACACGTTTCAATTAAATTGCTCAACAGTTCAAGAGAGATCTGCCTATCTTCTTCCTCAAGAATTCTTACTTCTGCACCCAATGCGTTCAATTTAACAACAATATTTTTAAGTTTAATCAATTCTTCTTTATCATAATAACTAAACTTTAAAACTGGAGTTTCATCTTCTATATTTCTTTTTAACTCACTAATTGGTTTATAACTAAATTTTCTTAAAAAAGTAATATACTTAACAATATTCTTATCTGGTCTAACTATTAAGGACATACAATGCACCTTAAAACCCCCCTAAAAAAATAAAACATCTAGTATCAGCTCTCCTGATAAACTATTTCCCCGTGCATCCATACAAATTATTAAACGTAGCATGGAAAGTTCCTAGAAATACTAAATGTTACACCGAATAATTTATTCGCTGAGGAATTTAAAGTTCGTTATCAAACAGGAAACGAACTTATAACATTTATTAAAAAAAAGGAAAGGGTTATTTACCCTTCAACCACTTATCTCTAAACAATTCTTTATCTTCAAGTAAGTTGTTCCCAGCTAGTTCATAACACACTAACCAAAAATCTTTTTGCCACTTTGTACAATCTTCCTCGTAATCCATAAGTCTCTGAATCATACAATATGAATCAGAAGGTTCAATTTGAATCAGATTATCTTTAAAAAATAAAGCTATAAGACCATGTTCGATAGATAGCAAGCAACCTTCATCATGAAATGAAATTGCAAAGTAAGCATAGTTGTCCTTCGTATAGTTAGGTAAAATCTCAAATGTAGGAATCCCTAAATAAGGATGAATTTCTTCCATACTATTAAAAGTAATAGGACTAAAGGAATCGTCATTTTTATTATATATCTCGTAACTCATGAAACCTTTCAATTGCAATTCAAATAGAACCTTTAGTATATTTTCATAAACAATATCAAAGTGTTCTTTTACATAACATAGCGTATTATAAGCTTCTTTTGTTAAAGGTTGATTACTTTCTAAATACCCACCTAACTCAATTTTGTTTTGTCCAAAAAACGAAACAGAACAATTTACGTTTATAGATCCATCCCAACAATCATATTTTTCAGAGAAGCAAAAATCATCCACTTTACCTACCATCATTCACACCTACCTAGTTAAATTTTGTTCTTCATAATTAATGCCCTAGGGCGTAGTATAAATACTAAATCCGGATGGTACAACGGTGCAACTTTTTTAGAAACGGTTAATCTTTCTTATAAGCGATTAAACTTTATTTCAAATCCCCATCAACTTCATCCGTCAAATTTTCCTTTTCCTCCTTTGTTTTTGGCCATAAAAAATGCTCATTCCTCCCCATTATTCAAGTTGGAATAAACCTTATAAATGTATTAAGCGGGCTTGTCAATTACCTTTAAAAACGTCTCTTAAATTTTTGCTCAATTTATACCTTCTTTTTCTGTTAATTCCTATTAACAAATTCCCTATTCAAACTGCAACATCCTGGTAACCTACTTCAGTTACTATTTCATTTAATAAACGCAGCCCTATTCCATTAATTCTTCCAATCCTTTAGGGTTCATCGGTTTAAGGAAATTTAAATCAACAACAATAGCATGATTGACGCAAACAGGACAAACTCCATTCATTAGCTCAGTTTCATAACCCATCCGAAAATGATATGATTACAGTGGCAATAGCATTAATTATTACCTAATTATTGAAATACAAAATGAGAAAATGACAACACGGAGGGGAAGTTATGGGCTTTTTTAGTAGATTTTTCAAAAAAGTAGAACAAGCAAACAATAGAGAGGTAACCCTCAATGAACTAAGTGAAGAATTATATGTTGAATCTCCAATAGAAGAAGCAAATAGCTTTTGGGTATCAATGGCACAAAATTTAATTGTCAATACTGTAAAAGCCGCTGACAATAATGTGGAACGCGCTTTTATTTTGGTTAATTTTAAAAAAGGAGAAGCTTCTTTTGATATTTTTTATCAAATTAACGGGCAATTGTATTTTTGGAATCAGCTAGAAGATCAGATGATTAAAAATAGAATTAAGGATGAGTTGTTACCACAAGCTTCAGAAGTTTCAGATGCAGTAAACCTGCAATTTCATGAAGCGGACCATCCTACAATCTCGTTTGCTGAACTGCAATTTGAATGGGAAACAAAGGCCTGGTTTTCACACATCATTTGGGAAGACGACCCTGCCTCACAATTACCAAAAGATCAAATATTAACTGAATGGTTCAACCTAATTAAAAAGGAAACTCAGAATAAACCACTTGATAGTGATACAAAATTTTCTTGGTATCCATCAAACCCGTAAAGTTGATGAGCATGGGTGTTACCTAAACAAAATATACAATATAAGTTGATTTTGGAATTATTTTTTGTCTACGTTTCAGATAAAATTAAACAAAAACCTTGTATAAAGGTGGAGAACAGATGAACATTCCTAAACAATTCATTAAACCCTTTCCTGCATATGAAGAAGTGTTTTATGATCATTTGGAGCAGCATAAAAAACACTTTTTACCCATTTGCTCTATAAACTTACAATGCATTGAACCAGAATGGGATCAATGGTTACATATTGTGTCAGCAAAGGAAATTCACGAGGGTTGTGTTGGCGATTTTACCCAACCATTTCACACGAATTATACGAAAGAAGATACGTTAGGCTTTGATGTGATTGACGGAAAGTATAAATTTGAAGCAGATTGGAATTACTTTGAAATTGAACAAAGCCCTTCCGACATTGTAGAGAAAGCCTATGTGCGTAATGAAAAAGATTATCAAATCCGTAAAGAATTTTTTCAACGTAATCAGAAAATTTATCCTTATTCTAGCTTTAGAAAAGAATTTACATCCGTAGAAGCATTAGAACAAAAGTTTATCGAAAAGCAAACAAATGGCTGGGGATTAAATTATCCCGAGGTGAATGGAATTCTGGATGATATACGTTTTATGACAGAAGAAGGGCAAGAACTATTGGAAGATTGCGTTAGCGAAGACGAAATTTTTGACTATACCAATCTACTGTATGTGCCAAAAGATGAAGATGGCCATTCATTTACATATGTTGGATTTGTTACAGGGTATTATTTTCAAGCTTATGGTGCGAATCGTATATACCTATTTTTCAATAAAGAATTAAGAAAAGCAGTAATTTGTTTTGAGTATACATAAGGTACAAGAAGCAGTAGAGACAGGAAAGAGCTGTCGGCAAACATTTGAGTGAAAAAGGAAATCATTTCGATTTCCTTTTTTGTATTCTATTCATACATTAGAAGATCATTGATAAATGTTTATCTATAAATACTTAATTTCTTTAACTAGTCATGAGCGTGGGTGAATTACTCAACAGTTCAAAAGAGATCTGTCTATCTTCTTCCTCATCATTCAAGTTGGAATAAACCTTGTAAATTTATTAAGCGTGTCTGTCAGTTACCTTTAAAAACATCTCTTAGGTTCTTGCTCAATCTATATAGTATACCTTCTTTTTCTTCAGATTTATATTTGAAAAGAAGCCCTAGGCTATATGTATATTAACCACCATTGTTCATAATTCATTAGTCTTTCTCTGTTAATTCTTATTAGCAAATTCCATATTTAAATCGCAACATCTTGATAGCCTACTTCAGTTACTTTTTCATTTAATAGACGAAGCCCTAGTCCATTTTCAGTGTCCCATGTACAATCAAAGGTTATCCCAATATCTCGATCTTGATGAATATCTCCATATGGAACAACAATTCCAACTAAAGTTATCTTCTCAAGTAATTGATTAGTTGTTTCGATTTGTGGATAATTTTCATTAACTTCAATATCATATCCTAGTTCTTGACGCTCTTGTTTATAATAGTCTAATATTGCTTGTAAAAAACCTTGCTGTAATTGTTCCCAATTTCGCACTAATGAGTTATAAGCAACATATTGTTCTTCATCAAACTTACCGTCTTCTTCACCTTTAACCATCAATGCTATTTCAGCTTCTTTTCCATAAAATTCAATGGTAGTGTACTTAACCCATACATAATCATATTTAAGCTCCCCAAAAACCACATCATTTATTATCATTTTCAAATTCTCCTTTTTATTAGAAAATCCCTCACTAACAAATACAGACTTGCAACTACTCAGCCATACATTTTATTTAGAGGTTTGGTAAAGAGTATAGTTCCAGCGAAAATACGCTTACCTATCTGCCATGAAGATAAAAATGGAAAACCTTATTAAACTACTTCTTTCTCTTGTACTACCGATAACTCATAAGCTGCTTTATGTTTCATCATTCCATAAACGATGTTTACAAGCCTTCTCATAACAACTCTTTTAAAAAGTGCATAATATCATCTTTTTTTAGCGAAGTATTACTATCCTCTAAATAATTAATGAACTCTTTAGCTACTACCTTATTTATTAATTTTATCTCATAAAAACCATCTAAAAACTGTTGTAATATGCTTCCGTCTACATTTTCAATTGGTGCAGGCAAATATTCTTCATTATCAAACTGATAAGCTCTCCAAGTAGTAAAAGATATTGCATCTACAATACAACCCCACACTAATTCTTTTAATGGATTACTTTCATCTTGCATTTGCATAAATAAACCTGTAAATTCCGTCCCATCGTCTAAAAGGTAGTAGATTTCATCTCCTAAATATCGCTTATTTTCTAACCACTCCCAACAAGTTTTCATAGCGTTATTTATATCTTTGTATGCTGAAGAAGAAGTTAACAAATTAACAACTGTTCCACTTAACCCTAACAAAAATGCAACTTGTCTATCTGACCCTAAATTTTCAAATGTATCTAACATAATATCCCTCATTTACTCAACTAATTTTCTATTTCTTAAAATAAAACTTTCCTTTCCAGAAACCCTAATACCTTCTTTGACATCAGTTGTAACTTTAATTGTAAAATTAGGATATTTTTTACTTAGATTTATAAATACCCCAAATTCTTTCTTTGGATTAGTCATACCTTGCGTACATATCGAGCATTCAACTCTTGGATTTGACTGATGTATTACAAGAGTTCCTTCCACCTCATTTGGATTAACTCCTAATTTTTTGATTGGCATATCAAATTCATTAATAACTCCTTCTTCAGCGTGCTTCAGAAATTATATATGTCGTGGATTAGTTCCATCATACGGCGCTCTTATTTCTCTATTAGGCATTATATTATCTAGATCAAGCAATCCAGCTTCTCTACGAACTTTTATTGAACTCCCTTAAAAAATCTTCCCTTCTAGTCCTGATATTTCCGTTTTTCTAACAGCTATAGTATGAGCCTCAGGTACATTTAATTTTTAACGTAAAACATCTAATTCTGCCTTTCCAACTTCTATTTTACTTAAATCTTTACCCGTACCCTATGTTGTAATCTTAAAATAAAAAGCACTTGTTGCTGAACTGCACCCCAATTGTTAGACACCGTCTAACAATTGGAGGTGCAGTTTTTTTATGAAGAAATACTCTTTAGAAACCAAGTTATCGGCTGTTACTGCTTATCTTAATGGCGTAGAATCCTTTAAGGATATAGCTCAAAAGCATTGTGTAGATATGAATATGTTAAAAAAATGGGTAGCTAAGTTTAAAAGGCATGGATTGGCAGGTCTTCAAAAGACATATACAAATTACTCTGTTGAGTTTAAAATGGACGTACTTAAATTTATAAACGCGATGGGAGCGTCCATCGCAGAAGCTACCGCAGTATTTAATATTCCTACTTCTAGCACTGTATGGAAGTGGAAACATTTATTTGAGACACAAGGGATTGACGCTCTTCAACCAAAGGAGAAGGGGCGCCCACTTATGAAAAAGAAGCCAGAGAACAACCAACAAGTAGAAGGATCGAAAGAAGCATTAAAAGTTGAAATTGAGAGATTACGTATGGAGAATGCGTATTTAAAAAAGTTACATGCCTTAATTCAAGAAAAGGAAAAATCACAGAACAAGACAAAGCGCAAATAATTTATGAGTTGAGGCACGAATTTAAAATCATTGACTTAGTAAAAGTCGCTGATATTCCGCGCAGTACCTATTATTACTGGGTGAAACGAATGGATTGCTCAGATAAATATTACGAAGTGAAAGAAATAATCCAACAGATTTTCCATAAGCACCAAGGTCGATATGGCTATCAGCGTATTACATGGACATTACGCAATCAAGGTATCATATTAAATCATAAAACAGTTCGTCGCTTAATGAACGAAATGAATTTAAAATCTCTTGTCCGTATGAAGAAGTATCGCTCATATCGTGGGAAAGTTGGCAACATCGCACCAAACATTCTAAAACGTGATTTTGGAGCAACGAAACCAAATGAGAAGTGGGTTACAGATGTGACAGAATTCCACATACATGGTGAGAAGTTGTATTTATCTCCGATACTTGATTTATATAATGGTGAGATTATTGCGTATAACGTAGAGAAATGCCCTGTTTACCCATTAGTCTCAAAAATGTTAGATAAGGCTTTTCAACAATTAAAAGATGGTGAATTTCCTATCCTCCACTCGGATCAGGGATGGCACTATCAAATGAAGGAATACCAACATGTATTAAAAGAAAAAGGAATTACACAAAGTATGTCTCGTAAAGGGAATTGTTTAGATAACGCAGTCATCGAAAATTTCTTTGGCTTATTAAAGTCTGAATTACTCTACTTACAAGAGTTCGAAAGTATGGAACACTTTCAATTAGAATTAGAAAAATATATTTACTACTATAATCATGATCGAATCAAAACAAAACTAAAAAGAATGAGCCCTGTACAATACAGAACGCATTCCTCATTAGCTGCTTAAAATATGTGTCTAACTTTTTGGGTTCACTTCACAATCAAGTGCTTTAAGTTCATCTATTTTTAAGTAGCATTAAGTTTGTAAGTTTTGTGGTAATAGTATGACACCTTTTGTATGTCATGAAAACTACTACGTTAAAACTAACGAGTTTGTACGAGCTCATTAGTTTAATATACAGTCCATGTGTTTATATTCATCGCCAATAAAATGTCATCTCGCCTAAGCTCGTACTGCTTTTTCTATACTAGAATTGCACATAGTGGCCCCTGATGGTACAACCATCAGGAGTCATTATTTTCAAACTCCTCATTGTTTTTCTGTATCATTCAAAAATCTTTTTGGAGTTCCTTTAGCTAGTTTTAATCATGTGATTTGTCTAGATAGATGTATTAGTGAAGCATACCCATAAATTCATCGAAGGTATCTGCAACATGATAACTTACTGGTTCAAGTTCAGCAGAATTCTCATGATCCCACACACAAACTTTAGGGTTATTTCTTGATTCTCTAAAATCTAAACATAAAAAATCACCGGCAAATAATACAGCAATTGGTAATAAAGCTACTCCCAGTAAATCTCCATCATCCGTAAGTCTCTCATCTAGCTGAGTCCATGTTACATCAATATCAAACATACCTATTTCAATATTTTCTGGGGCTTCAAGAATACATAAAAACCTAATAACTGCATAGCTATGGTTATTACACACAAAAGATCTCTTTTCTGGGGAACCACCATTATTAACTTTTATGAAATTCTTATAATCTATCGGTAGTTGAACTCTCCAAAATTCTTCTTTCCTTAATATTAAACTATCAGATGGTAACGGATAAATTATAGATTCTTTTTTTATTTCCATTAAAAACACTCCTTTTTTTTATCATCTTGGCGCATGTGACCACATTCCTTTAGTCCTTCCACCATTATGAACAGTAATACCATGGATTCCATAAGGAACTAGTTTCATTTTCCATGGTACTTCAGTATGATGCCACGTATAAGAACCATTTTCCACCATAGCCCTTATATCTTCTGGAAGCCTGTTGTTCAACCAGTCAAATTGCTCCACATCTCTTTTTAACCATAAATCTTTTGGAAGTTCATCTTTATGCACTACTAGACCAAGTCCTTCAAAATCAGCAAATCCATAGCGCATACCTTCTACTTTTTTCACTTCAACTTTCGGGATAAGACCTAGTTCTTCAGCTCGTTGTTTTATCATTTTTCTTTTATTACTTGTTAATTTGTTTCCACCTTTAATATTATTGGCCCAAGACCAGTTTTTAATATCTATTACCTCAATATAATGTCGAGCATAATCATCTAATACATCATCAAAATTCTTAGTTCCGTTAATAAAATCATCTATATTATTTAAATTAACTTCACTTACTGTCTTACTTCTATTACCCGTACCCTTAGTTTCACCCTTAGAAACAGAAAATAACTCTCCAAGTGTTTTTCTTTCCTCCACACTCCCAACGCCAGTTGCCGAAGGTTCAGGGGATAAATCCCGGATCTCAATATTTTTAATCTTCTCCACGACATGCTTCATACTATCCGGCAACTTATTCAAGAATGACATTTCGGAAAGCGTTCATCATAAAAAAATTTCCTCTAATGGTATTTCCAATCATACTTGTTTGTCTGCATAATTCTTTTATAGCTTAAAATGTTTTTCTCTGTTCAATGTTATCTAGACGCTTCCCTCTAAACACCTAGATAACACAAAAAAGGACATATCCCTTTCGGAATTGTCCCTTTCACCTTGAGAATATTCCCCTCAAAATCTAGAAAAATAAACTATTGTTTTTGATTTAAAATATAATCAATTCTTGATTTATCACTAGCACTAGTCTTAATAAAATTAAATGATTTCTGTTTTAAATTATCCTGATATATATTAAAATCTTTTTTTAATTCTTCTAATTCATTGTTTTCTATTTTTGAAATAGCCTCTCCAGCATGAGACAATTTTTCATATAAAAAATCTGGAAGTTGTTTTCTTTTTATTCCTTCTAAAGCAAGATTAACAAGATACGAATACTTTATAAAATCATTAGTATTAATATTTTGCCATTCTTCCTCAATGATTTTCCCACTGGCTTGAGTAACAGTTAAACCATCTTCATCTACATATTCATCCAAGTCTAATTGAACTGCTTCAATTATATATTCATAATTTATTGAGTTGCTCATTTATATCCAATCTCCCTTTTTATTATTTTAACGTGTTATTGGTAATAACATTCACCTTAATATTGGGGAATTTTTCCCTAAATTCAAATATTAAATTAGTACAACTTTGACAGCAATCTAGTTCAGAGAATAAATTTATTTCCCCTTTTATATTGGGGTCTTTTATTTTAGAAGCGATATCTTCTAAAATTTTAGCTTCTGTGTCATTATACCTTGGGTGTACATCATCCACATAATTCGTTAGAACTCTATCCTTTTCTGACGGAGTAATTGAAAAATCATCTGCATAACCCAATGAATCGCTAGAATGTATTTGACTATGTGCTTTAAAATCTTTTTTTATTCCTGAAATTTTTCCAAATAAATACCTTTATTTCTAAATAGCTCTAGTCTCTTATCATAAATTCGACAATATCCATTCTGTTTTCTTTGATAACCTTCACCAAAATAACGTGTCGTTTCACAATGACTCATTTTCCTCCGCACATCTATTGGTATAACGACCACATTTTCTAGTTTCGTTGGTATATCATACGCTACATCACAGCTCACAAATTCTACTCGGCTTGCCCGCTTCCCTATCATCTCTATTATTTCTCTGAAATGTGAGTAATGCTCTGGCCTTGTCTCAATCCTTAGGGTATGTAAGTGACTGTAATGACCCAGTAAAGTGAGACAAGGATAAAGCACCCCCACTGTCATATGTAAATGTAAACGACAAATTGGAGGTGTTTTTTCTATGGGGAAAAAGAAAAATTATTATCCAGAATCTGTGAAGAGACATGTGATTGAATTGAAGTTGGAGGGAAAGTTAACCAATCGTGAAATTATGGAGAAGTTTGGTATTCGTGATGTGTCGCAGATCAAAAGATGGATGAAATGGTTTCGAAATGGGGAAGAACATCGATTCGCACAACCAATTGGCAAACAGTATAGTTATGGGAAAGGCCCTGCAGATTTAACGGAAGTGGAAGAGTTAAAACAAACAAATGCTTATCTTGAGATGAAAGTAGAAATATTAAAAAAGTATCAGGAAATCGAAAGGAGATGGTCCCAGAATTCATCATTACACTCGTAGAGGAAATGAAAAATTGTTATCCCATCGGTCTTATTTGTGAATGCATGGGTATCTCTCGTGCTACCTATTATCACTGGAGGGGAAAGTCATGGAGCTTGTCTCCTCTAGAAAAACAAATTAAAAGGCTTTGTACAACCTACAAATTTCGAATTGGGCATCGCACTGTCACTGGGTTATTACGAACAAAAGTAGCAATACACGTGAATCGAAAGACTGTACAAAGAACTATGCAAAAACATAGCCTTCAGTGCAGAGTAAAACCAAAACGAAAAGTAAAGATTTTAGGAGAAAGTCAGAAAATGGTACCCAATCGTTTAGAACAAAATTTTCAAGCAGACCGACCAAATCAGAAGTGGGTAACAGATATTACGTATTTACCTTTTGGGGAGTCTATGATGTATTTATCGACGATTATGGACTTGTATAGTAACGAAATCATCGCTTATCGGGGGAAGGAGAGTCAAGATGTATCCCTTGTGCTAGAGACTTTACAAGCTGCTTGCGAGAATCGAAAAGTAAAAGGTGTCACACTTCACAGTGATCAAGGATCCGTCTATACTTCCTATGCCTTTCAGAATTTAGCCGAAGAAAAAGGCATTATCACAAGCATGTCCCGGAAAGGAAACCGCTTCGATAATACCGTCATAGAATCCTTCCACTCCACCATAAAGTCGGAAGAATTCTATACCCCAAAAAGGGTACGCCTTACAAATTCTATTGTACTAGAAAAAGTAAATGATTTCATGCATTATTATAATTACATACGACCGTTTAAAAAATTAAACTACTTGTCCCCGGTTGAGTATAGGGAACAGGTAGCATAGGTGTTTTATTCCTGTCTCACATTAGTGGTCCAGTTCAAATTGACAATCAAGTGCTTTAAGTTCATATGTTTTTAAGTAGCATAAATTTGTAAGTTTTGTAGTAACAGTATGACACCTTTTGTACATCATGACAAATACTATGTTAAAACTTACGAGTTTGTACGAGTTTGTTAGTTTAATATACACTCCATGTGTTTATATTTATCGCCCCGTAAAATGTCATCTCGCCTAAGCTCGTACTTTGTTTTCTATTCTATCATTGCACACAGTACTCCATGACGGTACAACCATCATGAGTCCTTACTTTTTTAAAGCCTGTTTTTTTGAGTTCACTTGTCTTATATGCGTTCATATTTTTAATTTTTGTACTACAAACTTTTTTGCTCTTGTACATAGCTATAAATCTAGTATCATAGGTTGTAATATTTTAAAAATCATTATAAGCAAACTAATTTGTTTACTTTTATAAACTATAATTTAAACATGAGTATTACTTAGAGCAAAAAAGCTTTAAAGTTATTCATAAATATTAGTTATTTAAAAATCCATGTTTTTCAAATGCTCTTATTAAAAAATATAACTCTGCATGTCTCAAATGTTTTGGATTATCCTTTTTGGGCGGCACCCACTCTACTTCTCTTAACCACTTTTCCGCAGCTCTCTAGTTTCTTTATGTGACTCTTTGGTAATAGTTGAATTTACACCAAAATAAGTCTTATTGCCTACAGTAATACTTGCAACTGTATCACCTGAATCTATTGAGTATGGCTTTAATCCTACCTTCTCTCTAAATCTTTTTACTCCCTCACATCCTGCAATAGAACTTTATCTAAAGACATAAAAAATCCCCTCCATAATAAACAGTACAGTAACCTTCTTTCAGCTGTCTACTATAAGGGGAAATACCCGAATACAGAAATCATCTTCTTGATGTTGCATAATTTTTTTCAAGATGACCTCTACAAAGGATACATATTATTCTTTATTTAAACTTTTTTATGAAGACCACCAAACGAAAGCCGGTAGGAATCTGTGTCTATTATCTTGACGTATTATCATAATTATCAGCATTAGGATCATAGTCCAATATTACGTTATTAAGTTTATGATTGACATTATTTATTCTGGTCAACAGATCCTCAACCTCTTCTGATAACAATTCATTCTCTAATCCATTCCTATCAATGCTTCCTAGTTCTTTTTTTATGATATCAACCACACCCACAAAAACTTTTGGATGTGTCACTACTATCTCTCCAATGGCTAAGTGAACTAATAAATTTTCTGTTTCACCCTCATTGCAGACGGTTTCGAACTCATAAAATGTTCTTGCAGTAGCATATTTATATCCTCTATTTTCATTTAACATATTATCATACATTTCTTTAACAGCCTCAATTAATTCATTATACTCCCAATCTTCCATTTATATTCCTCCTATAGACTATGGTTTTAATCTGTTTCCGTTATTATGGATAACCTCTAGTTCTATATTTTTATATTTTTTAGCAAATTCTGCTATTACCCTACTACAACTATCGCAAGTATCTAGTTCTGTAAATAACTTTATTTTACCTTTTGCCTCAGTATTATTTCCAAGTCTGTTAGCTATATCATTTAGAATTTTATACTCAGTATCAGAATCTCTTGGGTACTCAATTCCATTCTTATCTGCTGCTTTTGAAGCTTTAAAAGTTGGGTTATTAGGCTTTAATGAAATATCCGCTATCCTTTCCTCTAACGTACCATTTAGTTCATTTATGCTACTTTGAGCAAAAAACTCTGATTTATCAATACCTTTAACATCTACTTCTGCTAAAGCAAAGTTCCCAGACTTTTTATATCCACTAGTTAATTTCCCCCTTAGCTCTTTCACTCTATCAATTATATGAGCTTCAGTTGCTGTATCAATTTCCCTTGTAGGATAAACTTTACCCGTACCCTTAACAGTACCACCCTCTTCCAACTTCGAAATCCGACTCTGAATAGCCTCTTTCCTATTTTCAAAAGTCGCTTTCACTGAACCTCTCAAGTCCGTTCCACGAAGAACTGTGTTGGCCCCACCGGCATCATCAGCAGCCGCGAAAGCGTGTGCTAAGGAATTATCTAGAGATTTACCAAATAATGTATTTTCCACCGCGTTAATTCCACTTGCTATACCATTTATCAGCTTGATCCATTTTAAAAGCATCGAAACATTACGGCCAGGGTGGCACAATCAAATGAAGCAATACCAAAATGTATTGAAAGAAAAAGGAATTACACAAAGTATGTCTCTTAAGGGGAATTGTTTAGATAACACAGTCATCGAAAATTGCTTTGAATTATTAAATTCTGCATTACTCTACTTACAAGAGTTCGAAAGTATGGAACACCTTACATTAGAATTAGAAAAATATATTCACTACTACAATCATGACCGAATTAAAACAAAATTAAAAGGAATGAGCTCTGTACAATACAGAACGCATTCCTCATTAGCTGCTTAAAATATGTGTCTAATTTTTTGGGTTCACTTCACAACCAAGTGCTTTAAGTTCATATTTTTTATGTAGCATAAATTTTAAAATTCTATTGTAACAGTACGAAGCCTTATATATATCGTAATAACTACTAGGTTAAAATTGACAAGTTTGTAGGGGTTCTTAGTTTAATATACAATCCAAGTGTTTATATTCATCGCCATGTAAAATGTCATCTTACCTAAGCTAGTACTTCTTTTTCTATTCTATCATTGCACATTGTACCCTATGATGGTCCAACCATCATGAAGTACGTACTTTCTAACAGCCTATTATTTTCCTGTACACTTCATAATACGTTTTAAATTAATTACAGCAATACTTTGTCACTCCTGTATACAAATGCTGTAACCTTTATAAGTTACTAAATAATATCCATATCCTATTCTACAAATGGATGCTAAAACTTTCATGAGTTATTAATTCAATTTAAATATATCTATTACTATAAATTTTTTAAAATTTATTATTTTTCACTTCCTCAAACCACTCATCAGCCGTTTTTATATCATCATTTGTGTATACTAAATCATACTTGTATTCAACTTTGAAGCTTCCACTCTGATAAATACTTAATACTATAAACCCTCTTTAGGTAGACTTTCTCCCCATCCTCCAACGCATCATTCCACCTTATGAGACTCTAAATACTTATTGTTGATCAAATAAAAGAAACTGCTAGATAGTACACCTTCTTCCCTTTAAGTATCAACATATACTTTATCGGCTCTATCCTCCACAGATTCCATACATATGGATATCATATCTGCTTGCAATTCACTAAATCTATCTTCAAATTCCTTTTACGCAGCTAAACCTTTAACTTTTTAAAAATTTAAGATACTTAGTATTCTTCGGATTCCCAAAACATCTACCTTCTGATTTTTTATTGGCAATGCTAAAAAATTCTTTTGCGCTTTCTAAATCCCCTAATTCAAAAGCAACTTTTCCTGCAATAAATTCCTTATCACCGGAATCTATACGTGCAAATCCAGTTAAAAATATTTTATCTGCCCACTCCTTTGCTTTTTTTAAATCATTTACCATAAAACAAGTGGAGATAATATCCTTAACTAAATGGTAACTCTCTTCACAATAAATACCTTTAGGATTAGGTATTATATCCCATGCCTCTTCTAATAACACAATAGAATCATTATAGTTACCATTATTAAATTGTTCATTGCTTTTTTCCAAAAGAGTTTCGAATTCTTCTTTTATAGGTGATTGTAAAATAGCCATATTTATCCTCCTCAAATTATATCCTTAATCAATTCAAAATACTTATCATCCTCATTAAAAAAGAGTTTATAGCCTTCTAAAATGTAAGCTCTTAACAGATACTCCTTAGCTCTATCAAGCTCCCCACACTCGAATAAACCCTCTCCAAGTCTCAGTAAAATAAATGGATTTGAAATACCCTCCGGACAGTTTAATGCATTATAAAAATTGCTTTTTGCTTTCTCATACTCACCATTTAAAAAATAAGTATCTCCTAATGCTGTATAAATCCATGTACTTGTTTCCCAATTGTTCTTCGGTAACGGAACCAAATCCAGAGCAGCTATATAGCTCTCTATTGCTTTATCACCTTTTCCTTTTTCAACAAAAGCATTTCCCTCGTTACATAATTTTACAATTCGGTCATACACTTGATCATTGAGTTCCAATATAAATTCCTCCTAATTATCTGGTGGTAAATATGTCTCTCCTAAACCAGCACCTTCAGAACGGTTTTTACTATAGTGTTCCAAATAATAATTATCTGGATCAAGCATCCAATCTCTTACTTCTTTAGACTTTGGTCCATACTTCTTCCGTCCAACTTCATTCCACCAAGTAACTGCATCTGTTTTATGTGCCATATCTGCTTCACTTAACGGACGCCACTTATTGTTACCGTCTAAAAATTCAGTTTTACCACGTACTGTTCGTATTTTTGGTGGATCTTCATTTTTCATTCTCTCTATTACTGCTCTACCAGTTCTGGAGTCTTTGCTAGGTGTACTACCCATATATCCCAAACGTCTAGTGCTGCCACTTGGTTCAGGTAAACCCACTTCTCTTATAGAAATATCCACCGCGTTCATAAAGTTTTATTACTGGCTCAAATAAATCTTTGTTTTCAATAGCGATTTGATTCCCCTAATCTATAAGTGCATTTAGTTCAAGGAAACTTGTAACTAGTTCCTTTCGATAACTATTCTTCATTTCATTAACTAATTCAATTTCTTCTATATTTGCTTGCGATGATGTGATTGAATTAGAAATACTTATAAAGGGGTAAACACATTTACCTGGATATGTTCGGAAAAATATCGCAGTTCTTCTTAAATATTCTTTGCACAATTGAAAGAACCCCCGATAATCCTGATGATTTTGAAAATTAATTATGGTAAATAGTAAAGGATAGCCTGCAATGTCTTTTGGTCTTACCCCTGTCAAGTAGACACAATTAAAAAGGCTAAGCTGCCATCTGGCATCGATATTCAATCGGTGCTAGGTGGTTTAATTTTTTCTGGAATCGCTGATAGTTATAGAAATAGAGATAATTCTCAATTAGTTCATGTAATTCGATATCTGTTTCAAAGACGTTTAGATAAACACATTCGCTTTTAAAGTGTGAAAAAAACGACTCAACACATGCATTATCATGACAATTTCCTTTACGTGAATGGCTGCCATGCATTCCAAGATGGGCTAATTCTTTGATGTATTCATGCGATGTATATTGGTATCCTTGATCAGAATGCAAGATACATCCGTACACATTTCTTTTTTCTTTTAAAAGTGCAATCGTATCCAATACAAGCTGTACGTCATTTCTTTTCGATAGTTTCCATGCCACGATTTCGTTATTATATAAATCTTGTATTACTGATAAATAAAGGAATCCATCTGGTGCCGGAATGTAGGTTATATCTGTGACGAATGCTTCGTTTAAAACACGATTTTGAAACTGGCGATCAAGTAAGTTCTCGAAAATCCGCGATGGTTTTCCCATATGTGATCGACGCTTTTTACGGATAATAGCTTGAATTTGTAGTTCACACATCAAACGATAAACTTTTTTATGATTGACTAAGAAGCCTCGCTCTTTCAACATTTCTTTGATACGAGGATAGCCATACATTTTGTATTTTAAATGAATATCTACTATTAATTCTTTGAGTGCTTTATCATCTTGATCTTTCGTTTCCATATAATCTTGACGATTTAACCATTTATAATAACCAGATCGATGTACTTTCGCAATATACGTTAACCAAGTAATTGGATAGTTTGGAGCCAGTGTAGCAATAATTTCATAACGATCTGTATAGGATGGAAGTTCTCCTCTCACAGATTTGGATACTGCTTTTTTAAATATTCTACCTGCGCTTTATAGTAATCTCGTTCTTCCTCTACACTTTTAAAATGAATTTTCTTACCCTTCAATGGATTAGCTTTACCTTTCCCACCACGACCATCTCTTCCATTACTTGAAGAATTGACTGTCCCATTCTCTTTGTATCATTTCACCCAATTCTCTACCTGAGTTTTACTTTTTAAACCATACTGTGAAGCAATCTTTAAATAACCTCCTTCACCATCTAAATAACTCTGAACTACTTGTAATTTTAACTCATTAGAATAAACATTGTTTTTTCTAGACATAAAAAATCCCCCTATAAGTAATAGTGTATCATCTACAATTTTTCTTGTAGCCTTTTTACACTGTCTACTTATAGGGGATAATACCATTTTCCAAAGCTGGCTATCCTTTTACTTAATTCATATAAGTTTCTCATTAAACTGCGTATGCTTCTTTTTTGGAACTTACACAGTTAAATTTACATTCTCATTGAATACACCTTACAATTTTTACCTTATTTTTGCGTTTTTCATGCTATGCTATCCAAAACCACTTGTACACGCTGTGCTAACTTTTCTATCTCATCATCAGATAGCTGTTCACCTTGAATACTGTCTAATGTAAACCTCTTCAATTCGTTTATAAAACTCATGTCTTTTATTTGCAGCATCAAATTATATCGCAATACATTTTCAGCTAAGGTTGTATACACTATAATTTTTTCACTTGCTGTATTTTTACAGTCACGCTCAAAACGCTTGAATACTTTAGCAATTACCTCATTTTGATCTGTATCCTTAGAGTTGATTTCATCAAAAAATCTATTAACTTCTTCTGTTAATTCCTCATAGTACCAACATACCCTCGGATAATAGTCTGACAGCTTTGCTTCTAATTGTTTAAGTACCTGCTCCTTACGCAAGAGGAAATCATTGTATTGTTCTTGGGTAAGTTTATGCTCCTGTTCTATTAACATAAAGTCTATATTTGATATCGTTTCAATCATATAATTTTTGAATGTATTAGAAATTTTAGAATGCGAAACTAGAATTTCTGCAAATATTACACTGATAATCAATTTATCTGTCTCGCTTTTTTTCATTAACATATCATACTCATTAAATGTTCGTACAACTGCCTCCTTTCTGCTCATTTTTTCATCTTCTATATATTCATTATACGTCTCATATATATATTCTGAATACTCGTTACAGCTATACGTCATTTATAAAACCTCCGCATTTTATTATTTTGAATTTTTAAGTGGAATAGATGCATCACCATTATGAAGTACTTCAACTTTAATATTAGGATGGTCTTCTTGAAATTGTTGAATGATTTTATTACAACTACTACCACATGTATCCTTTTCGGTAAACAATCTGATAGTTCCTGTCACATCTTTATTACCACCTAATCTATTTGCTACGTCATTTAGTATTTTATACTCTGTATCTGCATCTCTAAGGTAAATATTCCCTGCATTATCAGCTGCCTCAGTTGCCTTGTATATCGGATTCTCGGGTTTGAATGAAAACTCCCCTGTTCCTGGAATTCCTTTTGCTGAGTCATGAATGCCACTATGTGCATAGAAATCTATCTTATCAACACCTTTAACATTTACTTCTGCATATGCAAAATTACCACTTTCTTTATATCTATTAGATAATCCTCCTCTTGCTTCAGCTACCTTATCAATAATATGTTTATCAGCTTCTGGATCAATCAATTTGGTAGGGAATCTACCTCCACTATTACCCGTACCCTTAGTTTCACCCTTAACAACAGAAAATAACTCTCCAAGCGTTTTTCTTTCCACGACATTCTTCATACTGTTCGGCAATAGGTGTTATCTAAAATAAAAGAGACTACCTTTAAGTAATCTCTTGGTCTACAATCATTTATTCTTTCTATTTATTCAATCGGTCCCATAAACTGAGTAATTAAATAAATATGCTCAATCAATTTAACTTTTTGTAGATTCTCTACTTTTTCTTCCCCCCCTAATCCAAGAAGAGGAACATAGCCAAAACACTCATTATAAGCCGGTATTCCGTAATTCTGGATAGCTACTGAATAAGGACTCCATTCCATATCTTCTTCTAAATATTCTTCTTCCTCAAGAAACCTTAAAAACAGATCAAATTTAGAAGCAATGACTTTTGATTTCCCTTTACGATAATTTAATTGAATAATATATGATTTATCACCATATTTCTCAAGCAAAAGGATATCCCCCATACTTGTTGTAAATAATGGTATTGTATTTTGATTTCTAATATATGTTTCTTTTACAATTTCAAAATAATCTTCAGGATTAATTAACCTAAGAAATCCATTCAAGGTCGTTCCGAATCCATACTCTTTCCAAATATCAGTTAATGATTCAGGAAGTGTATTAGAATATTTTTCAATTATATTTTCAGGAACTTTTTGTTCCAGTTTAAATTCATTCATTATTTTTAAGTTATGCAAAAAAATTCCTCCTTTAATGTGTTAACTTGACATTCAAATAAGTATTTTTCAATTGTTCCTCATTCATACTCGAAGATATTTTTTGAATTTGTTCGTCTAGAGCATCTATTCGATACCTCCATTGAGAACCTAGCGAGGAGTTAATTCTAATATCCCCCAGCAACTTGATCTGGATTATGTAAGGCCGCTTGAGTTTTCATCCATTCATTCGCTTGCATCTTTGCTTCTTTAAGTGTTAATCCTTGTTCAAATAGCTCATCAATTTTATCTCTTAATGCTCTTTCTCTTGCTGCCTGTTGGTATGCATTTCCTTCTATCGCTCTACCTTCTTCAATAAATCTCTTTCTATTTTGTTGGTATTCATATATAGTTAATTCGTTCATACCCTTTTCTTGGTCTTTTAACTGTCTTGTAAACTCCTCTAAATCAAATTTAATTTTATAATTAAATTTCACTTCAATTTCATCAATTCGCGGAACGTTATCTAGTTTCTTTACTTCACCCGTACCCTATGTTGTAATCTTAAACTCTCACAATAAAAAAACAAACCTTATTAAACTACTTCTTTCTCTTGTACTATCGGTAATTCATAAGCTGTTTTATGCTTCATCATGCCATATATAATGTTCACAAGTCTTCTCATAATACACACAAGTGCTTGTCCTTTTGTTTTTCCTTCTTTAAGTTTCTTTTGATAATAAGCATGAAACACTGGATTCCGTGGCATCTTACTTCCTTTTGCTACTTGCACTTGCTGTACTGCTAAATTATAAAATAGAGCGTGTAGCGCCCTGTTTCCTTGTTTGCTTTTATGTGTCTTACCTTTTCCACCAGAACCAAAGTAAACAGGCGCAATCCCCGCAAATCTTGCTAATTTATTGGCATTTAGAAATCGTCTTATATCTCCTATCTCAGCTATTAATGCTGATGCCGTCACAAGTTCTATTCCCGGCATCGTCTCTAATTGATAATCTAGTAGATTTACTAACCGTTTTAATTCTCTTTCGATGTATTTCATTTCCTTCTTTTTAAACTCAATATCCCGTACAATACTTCTTACTAAAAAGTCTCGTGTTTCTTGATACTCTTTCATTGTTTGTCCATCTTCTTTTACAAGTTTTAATATGTCGCTTGCTTTCTTTACTGAACATGTATTGTTGCTAACATCTAATAAAAAAGCTGTTAATTGCTTTATATTAACACCCTCTAAACAAGACGGTGACGGATATTGCTGCCAAAACGCTAATGCTGTTTTTCCATCTACCTCTGAGAAAAACTTTTTATAACTTGGATAATGGTGGTTTAATTGAATATGTAGTTGATTTTTCAAAGCAGCTTGTGCTTTTACCAATGTATTTCTTCTTGAAACCAGTTGTTGTATCGACCAAAATAAATCGTTTGGCTTTGCATCTGGTAGTTGCTCAAATTTGTTTACCAATATGCGTGCCACACATTCCGCATCCCAACTATCATTTTTTTGTATCATCACTTGGCTTTTTCGTTCTAAAAATGATAAAGCTGGATTTACTTCTTTTACTACTCGTTCATGGTCTACTAAATATTTCGCTAATGCTCTTCCGTAACCATCAACATCTTCTAAACCAAATACAACTGATAAACCATCACTCACATATGTCTCTACTTCTAATAAAAACTTCGAAAATGCAGATGGTTTATTATCAAATTGTATTTCTCCTAATTTTTCTTGCCAACAATTAATCATAACAGCCGTATGATGCTCCTTATGTAAATCTACTCCTACATACAAATAGTTCTGTCTATTATGCATAACTCATCCCTCTATTCAATGATTTAGTCATATATAAAAATGTCGGCAACCTTAGTTCGAGCGTTCATCTTCCGAAGCGCATAGGTACGCAAACCTATCCATTTTTCATAATTTCATAAGTACATATAGTAAAATGATCGATTTTTTTAAGTACGACTGTTATATAATTGCTGAATGTTTACCGTTTGTTTGTATTTGCCCGTATGTATATACCCCTCGATAAAAACTCTCTCGGTCTAACATGCGTTTCACTTGTACTTTCTTAAATTGTTTTTCTTTCTCTGTACGATAACCTTCCCTATTCAGTCGTTCTGCCAATTGAGTCAGCTACCAATATTTAAAAAAGTGTCTTAATTCAAATAGTCTACGCACAACCACTGCTTTCTCCGTATCTACTTCTAACACTTTTTGTCCTTTCTTTACTCTATAACCAAACATCACACCGCCATCTGCATATCCACCTTGTTCCGCTTTCTTCTTTCTGCCTCGACTTAGCTTTAATGCAATCTCGAGACGTTGATATTGGTCTAGTAGTTCTAACATGCCATTTACTAAAAAGTCATTTGGGTCATGTGCATATATACTGTAATTCGGTTGTTCAATTGCTTTCACATCAACCGCATGTTTCTTTAGCTCTCGTTGTATTAACACTTTTGCCATATCAGAGCGCCATAACCGAGATGTATTGAGTACAATCACGTGCTTCACTTGTTGATATGCCGTATCTGACAATAGTTCTTGTAAGCCTTCACGTTCAACTGTTAATCCATTTTCATCAACAGTTGCGCCACTTAGTCCTCTATCTTCATATACATGAAGCAATTGTAAGTTGTTTTCCATACAGTAACGTTCAATTTCTTCTACTTGATACGCTAAGCTGTATCCGTCACGTACTTGTCCTTCTGTTGAAACACGTACATAACCAACTACTTTCTCTTCCATATTGAGTCCTCTCCCGTTACAGCAATTACAATCCCTGTAACGTTTACCCGTTTTTTGCGGATAACTTGTGTGTAACTTGCATCCGTTAAAACGTACTTTACGATGACTTCAAAAAATAACACAACCCTTTATTTTTTCTTCTACTATCGTCATACCCTGTACACAGCCATTACAATCTATAAAAATTTAACACTTAGCGCACTTATAAAATTATAATGTATCTACTCATTTCTATCCTAAAACGCAAAAAAGCACTTGTTGCCTTTATTTGACAATCAAGTGCTTTAAGTTCATATGTTTTTAAGTAGCATTAAATTTGTAAGTTTTGTAGTAACAGTATGACACCTTTTGTATGTCATGACAACTACTACGTTAAAACTTACGAGTTTGTACGAGTTCGTTAGTTTTATGTCCATTCCATGTCTTTATATTCGTCGCACAGTAAAATGTCATCTCGCCTAAGCTCGTACTTCATTTTCTATTCTATCATTGCACACAGTACTCCATGATGGTACAACCATCATGAAGTATGTACTTTTTAACAGCCTATTCTTTTTCTTTCCACTTCAAAAAGTAAATTCTTTTCACCTGAATATATTTAACTTTAGCAACAAGAGGTTTGTCATTTTTATGTGTAAATATAAAACGAGTAATAAGCTTATAAATAAATGTAGCCCATCTCGTGTTATCCAACCATAAAACTGTTATCAATGAAAAAACTCGAAATACTAATGCCCAATCAAGATAACATTTTTAGTTACTATGATTCAAAAGCTGTTTTTTCTGGAAACACCCCTCCCTCTCTTATTAAACACACTGCCAATCTTTGCGCAGCTCTGTCAAAATAAAATTTAGATGGAATATTTTGATCTGGTATAGCTTCTAACTCCGAAACCTTCCTAGTCAATTTATTCAACTCAATTTTTCCCATACTATTTTCATTAGGTCCAAATCTATAAACCACAGTTTCATTATCTTCATATTCTTTTAGTAATAAAACGTATGAAGCCAACTTTACTCCTCCTCTGGTGGATACCATGGACGTCCAGATTCTACTGTTTTATCATGCGCCGTCCTATAATCCGTTTTAAATATTCCTTCAAATTTTGATTCAAAGAGCTCATGATTCAATAAATCAATATCATTCTTATTGTAGGTACCTTTTTGAAGCCTATCCCACGCTTGTGCAATTTCATAATCTGGATCAAAGCGTCCCACTCCATGTTCTTTAGTGTGCTCTTTGATAAATAAATGATCTTTGATTCTTTGTACCCTTTGTTCAGTTATTCCTGTATTTTTAGCAATAGACTGAACATCAGTTTTAGATTTTCTAAAAGATTCATACATTTCATCTGCTTGATCAAGTTGTTTTAGATATTCATCGATTGAAAGTTCCCTGCCACCAGTTTGAACATTACCCGTACCCTTAGTTTCACCCTTAGAAACAGAAAATAACTCTCCAAGTGTTTTTCTTTCCTCTACACTCCCAACGCCAGCTGCCGCAGTTTCACGGGATAAATTCGGGATCTCCATATTTTTAATCTTCTCCAAGGCATTCTTCATATCCGGCGACTTATTCGTTAATGCTGCTACTTCTTCCGACTTACCAACTATTTTACCACTTTTCCCTGCTGCTCGAAGGACATTTTCACCCTCTGCAATTTTTCCGGCTGTAGCTGATCCTTTCACTGCGGCGCTTACTTCACCAACGCCGAAAAGACAACTGAAAAAATCAAATACCGCGCCACCAAAAGCATAAGGATCGGTCGCGGCTTTTTCTACATAATCTTTCACTGCGTTGTACATTTCTTTTTCGTCTTTTCTATAGGTTCTAGCGAGGTTATCCAGCACGGGAATCTTGTCCGTTCGTTCGGGATTATTTAAAAATTTACTAAGATGAGGAGCCTGAGTTGTGATATAGCCTACAATCCCATATTCGGCCAGTTTCTTCGTACCTTCCCAAGTTGCATCGAGATCGTCCAGCTTCCATTGTGCTGTTTCTACGCCACGTATCGAGTTAATACCCAACTCCAAAAGCTCTGCACCTAGGTAAACTAGCTTTATTACACCTATCGCAGCCCCACTAATAGCGGAACCTGCCCTGCCTATAAAACCTTCTAACACCACGGCTTCATCAGAAAGTCTTTTCAGGGCAGGATAGTTCGTGCCTAACATCCCTAACCATCTTGTTCCTTTTTCTAATCCACCCCATTTCTTACCGATACTAGCAGAAACGTCTTGAAGCCACGCCTCCGCTGGATGATGGCTCGCCCATTCCTCTCGCTTTTTCTTCATTTCTCTTTCAGCTTCAAGTTTCGCTTCTTTTTCCGCCTTCGTGATGTTTGTATCCATTTCATGAATTATTTTTGCCAACGCATCTTGCGCAAAGAAAGCTTGAAGTCGCGGATCAGTATAAGATAAACTGCCCATTTCCCTTGCCACTTGAACTTGGTTGTTTAGTTTATCAAGAATTATTTCCGCACTGCTTTCTGCCTTTTTGCTTTCAAATTGCTGTACTTTTTGAATCGTATCCTCTAGTTCTTTGCTGGCGGTAGTCAGTTTTTCATCAAACTGGTTATTCGGCATACTTAGTGAAACCAAATCGTTCACGCTGTTGTAAATAGTAGAGATGCGACTATCCATTTCGTGTTTCTTGGGTTGGAGATTGGAAAGTTTATTTTGCGCTTGAAGCAATGCATCTTCCAGAATAACCGCATTCTCATCAGTTTCTCCCGTTGTTGACTGAAAATCCTGTAAAGTTGTCACCATTTCCGCAATAAGATGTATATTAGTATCTTTCAACCCAATCACAACTGCATTTTGGTTATTATTGATGTCGTTGACAATCGCGTTTCCTGTTTCACCCTGCATGGCATCGGCCTGAATAATCCCATTCAATGCGTTTTTGGCTTGTTCAAGTTGCTCATTGTTTTTACTGGTATCTTTTTGGAGTCTTTCCAGTACTTCCTTGAATTCCTTTAAATCTACTTGAAAGCCCATTTAATCCGCCTCTCTTTCTGGGGCACGGCAACATCGCCCTAAATCCACTATTGAACCTCTTAATGTACACATATATAGTAATCTATATCTTCTTTTTATATGTTTATTAGACATATCACTCTTTAAACGAAACAATCCCCTAAAGAATCCATCTTATAGTGGGTTCTTTTTTCATGCGAAAAAACCAGCGAATTCTTAACTATTTCATCAATACTTTTAAAAATATATATCTCACATAGTTCTGATAAAACAATGGTTGGCTCTAAATGACACGTATCTCGATTGATCTCCGGGTAGTTTCTTCAACTGTTTCTAAGAAAAAACATGATTGAAAATATCCGTCCAAAATGAAATAAGAAAAAGACCACAAATTTCTGAATAGATTCCAAATCAAATGAAAAAAAAGAACCCTTATCATCAGGATTCTGCAACAGGAAACAACAAATATAGAATCAAGATAAAGAGAATTAGTATATTGTATATATGTATAAGGTAATTTTAAGGTAATGGTAAGAATTGGTCAATTTTTGGGATTATACGGAATAATTTCTATTCGTTGGATGAATTAACACCAAAAATCATTAAAAAAGGAACAGCAATCTAGTGCTTTACATTCGTTTGTTTTATCAGTCTATATTTCCCTATGCCGATAAGTTCCAATCCATGTGTATTATTGATTAATAGTTACACTTAAATCGCAATATCCTGGTAACCCACTTCAGTTACTATCTCATTTAACATACGAATTCCTAGCCCATTCTCTGTATCCCATGTACAATTAAGTGTAAATCTAATGTCTCTAATCCCCATAAGGAACAACAATCCCGTCTAAATCTCTCATTTCCACTAATTGATCCATTGTTTCAATTAGTGGATAATTTTCATTTACTTCATTTCTTCTAGTGTATAATTTACAGCGAGTGCTGCTTGTCGATAGTTATCTGCGAGTTCCATTGTTTTTCCTAATATGTCCTTACTACTTTTGTAGTAGACGATCAAGCTGATGAACATGTCTAACAGTAAAAAACTCCAACTTTTTTACCAAGTTGGAGTTTTTTACTACTAGATATTCTCTATGATTTAAAATATTTTTTATAGTCTTCCTCATACTTAAATTCAACTGGTCCAACATCCATACGGAACCGTCCATCTTCATACAACAACGGCGAAGCTTCCGAATGATCTCTAGAGTAACTTTCTACATGAGAAATTTTCATTTCGGATGAATTTGTAAAATCAATATGCGCAATGCATACCCAATAAGCATGATCGTTTCTTTCTAGCAAAGGTGCTGTTACGACATTTCCCATATGATTATCTACAACTGCTTTTGCTTTCATAGAATAGAAACTACCTACACCATTGCTAACGGCACTGTACGCAGCAAATAAAATATACTTTACAGCTTCTGGGCGATAGATACGAATGGTTTCTTTCCCTGGTTCTTGTGAATCTCCATCAAGTTCAATATAGGGCGACACCTTAGAAGAACCTAAATTTCTATAATATATCTTTCCTACTTCACCACTTTTCGTTACATAGTAACAATATAAGTCCAGGTCATTATTTGATTTCCATTCAAGGGTAGCTGTAACCATCTTAGATTTTTGTATATTTACAGATTGTTTCTTCTTTAGTTCAATCTTGGTGATAGGAACCTGAACCGGTTTTGTTTTTTGTTCTACCGGCTTAGGTATTACTTTTTGCTCTGCGGCAGGGCCCTCCGCAACCTCTATCCCGAAGTTTTCACACAACGCAGCTAATCCTCCAAAGTAACCCGCTCCAACCGGATTAAACTTCCACTCTCCTGCATGTCGATACAGATCTCCCATAATAACGGCACTTTCATTTGTAAAAGAATATGTAATAGGGAAATTCATAATTTCTGCTCTTGTTTGTTCATTTATTATTTTCATTTGAATATGAGTCACATCTTGAAAAAATTGCTTCTTTTTCTCAGCATTATGAAGCGTAATGGAAAACACAATTTTTTGGACTTCCTTGGATATACGCGTGAGATCAACGAAAAATTCCTGTTTATTACCACTTGAAATGTTTTGATTCAATTTAACTGATTGACAACTAGAATAAGGTTGCCCGTAGAATACGAAATCTTCTTCTTTTGTAATTTTCCCATCAACACCTACTAGAAAAGCCGATGCGTCTACTTCCATATTCAGCGGTGCATTCCAGTTCAATCCTACACATAAACTACTTATCCCAGGGTGAGTTTTTGTAATATCTATTTTCTGTCCTTTTACTAAAGTATGTACCATCTTAATCCGCCCCTCTTACAAATTTCGTATTTTCTATATAATTTAATTATACATTTTTCTATTCTCATATAAATGTAAACCTCATATTATTATTTCGGCGATTCGATACAGTATAAAGACCCCCAGGCAAACTTCAGCACATAAAAAGAGGCTGTTCATAGAAAACGAATTCTATGAACAACCTCTTTATTCCGCAAAAGCTTCTGAATGGGGCTATGTTTTCCATTTCAAACACTGGTTATAGTTCAATCCTCGTCCCCACTCCGTTTTTAACAGCTTTCTCATAAAAGTATTTCGCCACGACAATATCCACAACAGCGAGTCCGACAGATTTAAAGACGGTAATTTCTTGATCGCTTTCCCTACCTGTCTTTTCTCCGCTTATGATTTGTCCAAGCTCTGCGTGAAGATCGCTTTCTTTGAAAACTCCTTCTTGCATTGGAACCTGCAGGTCACCGGTTTCTTCTAGTGCTGCTTCTTTTGATTCCACTACGACTTTGTCAGCTGATGAGATGACGTGAGTCGGAAGTTCTTGCATCGCTGGTCTGAATGAGCCGACAGCATTTACGTGAGCACCAGGTTTTAATGCGCCTGAAAAAACGGGTGTTAACGAGTTCGTTGTTGTGACGACAATATCGGCTTCGCGCACTGCTTCATTTGCATCTGTATATACGTGAACAGGTTTATTAAAATTCTCCTTCATATACTCAGCAAACTCGGCAGCTTTTTGCTCTGTTCGGTTATAAAGCATAATCTTTTCAATATCCCGCACAGTAAGCATAGCCTCAGCAAGCCCTTTCGCTTGTTCTCCTGTACCGATGATGCATAAGTTTTTCGCATTTTGACGAGCTAAGTATTTCGTTGCAACGCCTGATAAGACACCTGTTCGAACCATCGTTAAATACGATCCTTCTAGAAGGGCGAGCGGTTCTCCTGTTTGAAAATCAGAGAGCATCACAACCCCGTTAATTGTTTTCTTTCCGATTTTCGTATTATTCGGTGCTACCGTTACTACCT
Organism: Bacillus sp. S10(2024); assembly: GCF_050473865.1. NCBI lineage: Bacteria > Bacillati > Bacillota > Bacilli > Caryophanales > Bacillaceae > Bacillus > Bacillus sp. S10(2024). Next base: position 2,690,606 of record NZ_JBFLUR010000002.1, read on the forward strand.
TTAATCCAAGTGCTCCAAGTTCTTCCGCTACTGAAGGCATCATTAATGCCGTATTTTGCGAATTCGCAAATGGCAACGAGTAGCGAATCGGAGTGATTGTTCTTTCTGATGAAAACTCTTGCAGGGCAATCGCCGCATATTCCATTACTTCATTCATATCTACTAAACTTCTTTGTTCAGCTGCATTTATGACCAACATGTTATCTCGTCCTTTCCTATAAAGAAGAGTTGTTCCCTAGCCAGAAAACAACTCTTCTCCAAACATTAAGCTAATAAAAAACCTTGTTTTAACGGATCTCTTGGGTCCACTAAAAATTGATGAAATCCTGTAATAAACGCCTGACCAGTTACTTTTGGGATAACCGCGTCATATTCAGCTACTTTTGTTAATGATAATATTTCTCCGCCAAATTGTCCGTCAGTAATGCACTCATGGACGAAACTTCCGCCTTCTTGTAACACTCCATTTTCAAAGAGAGTTGCGAGTCTAGCTGAAGTACCCGTACCACAAGGAGAACGGTCTACTTGCCCATCAGCAAAAATGGTCACATTTCGCAGCGTCGCATCTTTTCCGTTTGGTTCATCGGAAAAGATTACGCCATATATACCTTTTAAACCTTCTTCGAGTGGATGTTTGACTTCCATCTGACTCTCAATGTAATGTTTAATCTTTCCGCCCCACGTTTGAATCGCAGGTAAATCTTTAAAGTTCACTTTTAAACCAAGTTCTTTACTGTCGATAACAGCATAGAAAGCTCCTCCAAAAGCGATGTCTACTTGAAATTCATAGCCATCAATTTTTACAGGAATATCTTTCTTGTAAACAAATGAAGGAACATTTTCAAATGACACAGATTCCACTTGGTTCCCATTGTATTTTGCATACGCAATCACTTCTCCTGCAGGGCTATCAATAATAAATCTTTGTTCTTCACCTGTCACTTCGAACATGCCCGTTTCAATTCCTATCGTAACTACCGCAACAATTCCATGACCGCACATTGTGCTCCAGCCTTCATTATGCATAAATAATACGCCAAAATCAGCATGCGGACTTGCCGGCGGTGTAATGATACAACCATACATACCGTGATGTCCTCTCGGTTCATACATGAGAACTTCGCGAAGATGATCCAAGTGCTCCATACAATAAGCTCTTCTTTCTAATTGCGTTTCTCCTTTGATTGGAGGTACTCCGCCTGTAATAATACGAAGCGGTTCTCCCGCTACATGTGCGTCAATTGTTGTATATGTTTTACTAATCTTCATTTCTTGTCCCTCCGTTATTTGTATTCTCTTTACTTTTTATTAGCAAATACCGTGCCAACTCATAAAACGCACAATACAATTCATATTCAGTTAATTTTTTTTTACACTTTTTCAAAAAAGTGTATTCTTTTAACGACAAATTTGTTTACCATTGTCTACTTTCTTTTACACAAAGCGATAAAAGAGGTAATAGAAATGAAATCATACCCTGCTTTCTTCTGTAGAAGAGGTTATTTCAATTGTAAATACGAATGGTGAAATGCTGTATTGAAATGAAGCAGCAGAAAAAATGTATAACATAAAGAAAGTCTAGAGAAAACACGCATTCCACAAACCCTTCAGAAACAAAAGAATTGCTGCTAAAAAACTAGGAATGTCACGGGTGAATTTGTATAAGAAGATGAAAAAGTTGTAGATTTAAAATAAAGTTTGAGTAAAAACGTTTAAGGGGCAATAAAAAAACAGTAGTGATTTTATGCACTACTGTTTTTTTGCAAGTAAACTACTTGCATTCTTTTCTATATAATCTAATAGAATAAATAGCTCCAACAAAGAACACAAAGGCTTCAAATAATATAAAGAATTGACGGAAATACATGTCTTTACCAACTAAAGAAATAAATATGGCATTCATTAGAATTTGAGTAGAAAACATACAAGAAGTAATTTTAAGATAAATAGCATTTGTTCTTTCATCTGGTTTACCAATTTTTTTATAGATAATAAAAAGTACAATTGCTGAACCCAACATCAAAAGGCATGTAAAACCTACAACGATATTGAAATTATCTGTGCTTTCTGACATCCATTTGTTTAATAAATCAATCATTATTATCTTCCTTTCCTACATAAGAGAATATTTCGTTTATATCAACCTCAAAATAATTTGCTATTCGATATGCTAACACCAGTGAAGGAGAATAATTATTCTTTTCCATAACAAATATCGTTTGCTTAGAAACTCCAACAGCATCAGCTAAATCTTTTTGTGACATTCTTCTTAATACTCTATGTTCATACACTTTATTCACTATGGAATCTCCAAAGTTTTCCTTCATAGTCAACACCTTCCTTTCTTAACCCCTATATTAAACCTATTTTATAAAAAAGTAAAGTTTAATTATACAAAAGATATATTTTTTTATATAAAATACAAGTATATTGAGTAGTTTTGATAAAATGAAAATAAGTCCATTTTGAAAAAGGTCTAATCAAAACACAATTATAATTCTTTAATTGAAAAGATAACGCATCGCAATTTTATTCAAACATCATGCCTTTATTTTCAATCCATAAAAGTATGAGATTGTATTGAGTAGCGAAGAATATAAATAGAAACTTTAAATTTATATATGTAATATTACATATAAAATGTATAGTTTACTTTGTTATAATGGCAAAAGCGATGCTACTCCATACATAGCATCGCTTCCACCTAGAATTTCATTATAAAAAAGCGAGGAATATTTATTATTCTTCGCTTTTTTGTTTGTTGCATATCGTTTTATGATAAAGGTACTAATTCATAGCCAGATTGATATGGCGGCGCAGAACTTCCCCATAGTTTATCTTGATTTGAAAATGGTTGCTCTGAAGTCTCTAGCTCGAAATATGTTGTAACTCCATACTCAGAATTTTGTGGATCTGCACTGTACCAATCACAAGGTCTTCCCATTTTATCTCTCAGATAATCCGTTTTACCTGTTATTAAATTGATTTCCTTTGCATTTTGTTCCCAAACTGTTAACGTGCTTTTGGATTGGTCGCTAAAATATATCCAGCCGCGATTCCCTGCATTGACATATTTTTTAATTCCTCCTGCCTCAGCATTTGGCCCTCCAATCCACATTGACATGGTAACTGGCGTATTATGTCTTAAATATCCATCACTTTCTACCCCATCTGGAGTTTCAAAATTGATAGGCGTACCATAGTACTCATTACCTTTTGTATCTTTATGAATCTCAGCAGTACCATAATAAGACTTATCTTTATACTGAATTACATAATGCCAACCCGCAAACTTCTCATAAGTTACTCCAAGTTTTTTCTGACCTACACCAGCATAAGCTGCATGCCGAGGCTTACCATCCCAAATTTTACGTACCATTATATAATCTTTAGATGTCTTGACTGGATCTCCATAAATATCAAGTATACGACCGTCCTCATCTGCATAAGCAGAATTTGTAGGAAAAACAGTGACGATTAAACTAAATAGTAATAATAAGAACGTAAGTATAGGTAGTTTTCTTTTAACGAACATTTCTTAATTCCTCCTTATTTTCAAAAATGATTTGCTGCTTTCCTGCATAATCTTAGCATTAAGTTTTAAAGATGTAGATAGAATTAGCGACATATGTAAAATTACATATTTATATACTTACAAAAGTGGTATTCTATCCAAAAATAACGAAGGCCCCCTCACTAAGATCAAGGAAGCCTTCGCTCATTTCAAAAACACTTTAACATTTCAAGGTTAATCGTTTGCTCAGCTTAGCTAGCAAAACAAAAACAATCTATAAAAATAGATTCATTATACGATTTATTGCGCTAAAATCGCACCGTAATGTCCATCAACCGTAAGAGTAACAGTTCCGTTCTGGACTGTGTACGTTTTACCAGTTAGTTTATCTGTTACAACACTGCCATTTTGCATGCTGAGCTGCCATACAGGAACGGTTACGCTATGACCGACAGAATCATTGTTAAGTACAACTGCGATTCTGTTTGTTGTGTCAAAACGGCCATAGGAGTAGATTTTATTTGTGTCATCTGTTTGCAGCGTCATGAACGATCCTGTTCTTAATGCCGGGTATTGGTTACGAATGCCGATGAGTTTTTGTGTTAAAGCTACAGCACGATTAGAAGTAGTCCCTTGTGACCAGTCAAATGTACGGCGGTTGTCAGGATCAGCGCCTCCCATCATGCCATATTCATCTCCGTAATAGATTGTTGGCGTACCAACATAAGTCATTTGGAAAATAAGTGCTAAATATGTCTTCCAAATATCACCGCCAGCACGTTCCCCAAAGCGTGAAATATCGTGATTTGATAAATGGTTGCTCATCGCTTGCTGCACGTTTGTTGGATAATTCGCACGTGTCCCTCGTAACCAGCTGTCAAACCCGGAAGTAGATACGGAAGCTGCATTGCTATTGTAATCTTTTCCTGTGATCCACTGAGAAACTGGTTGTGTAAATCCGTCAAAGTTTGTGGTACTATCCCATTGGTTCCCTTGACCTGTCCAAGAATTTGCATTTCCCCAGTATTCGCCAAATATTGCTGCATTCTCATTTACAGACTTCACAGCACTTCGGAATTCAGACCAAATTTGGTGATTCACCAAACTACTACCATTTCCTCCACCAGCATCTGCACCGCCGGCATCTGTATATTGAGGTGCATCTAATCGCCAACCATCAATGTTATATGGGGCTTTTAAATATGTTTTTGCTACGGAATCACTATTGTTATAGATTTCATTTCTTACCGGTGAACCACTCGCTCCATAATCTAGCTTAGGCAAACTGTTGAATCCTAAAAAGCTAGCATATGTATTCGGCCAAGACTGGAATGTATAATAATTAGACCATTGGCTGGATTGAGACTCAAAGGCTCCTAAAGAAGAAGATTGATTGTACTTATCAAACCACGGGTGAGTATCCCCGGTATGGTTAAATACACCATCTAATACTAAATATCCTTTTTCCCCGTTTGCTGTGCTATGAATATTAGATGATAGCGTTTGCAAAGTTCCGTTTGTCCCAAAGGCAGGATCCACAGTCCTATAATCCTGTGTATCATACTTATGGTTAGACGGAGATTTAAAAATCGGATTTAAGTAAATGATGTTTGCTCCTAGTGTTTGTTTAATATAACCGAGCTTCTGATTGACTCCCGCCAAATCACCGCCGAAGAACACAAGGTTGTTCGTATGACCAGGATCAGCATAGACACTGCTCCCCCAAGCTTTTTTCTCAGTTGATGCGCCGTCATACTTGTATGCATTCGTTTGCACATCATTCGAGGAATCACCGTTATAAAAGCGGTCAGGAAAAATCTGATACATCACACCATTTTTCATCCAATCTGGCGTTTTAAAATTCGGGATAATATAAAAATCCCCTGATGATGGTTCAGATGTAGAAGGACCGTTTGCATTATACCAAACAGAAGTAGACCCATCAGTAATTTGGAAACGATAATATTTTCGCGAAGAACTAGCCGGGATTGTTCCTTGCCAATAATCAAACGTTCCCGTAGAATCGCCGGAAATCCAAGACATCGGAATGACACGGAACGATCCATCAGCAGTATCATAGTACTTTATATTGACACCAGTAGTATCCCCCTTAAACGTCCGGAATTTTAGCGTCACACTTTGAGCAGATGTCGGCTCTGGTGCGCTATCATAAACAGGACCTTGGTCGTGAAATAAACCATTCCACTCTACATTATTGTCGTTAGTGGCAGCATAGGATGATGATGAATCCGGTGTGTACAGCAAGGATGTTCCTAATACAAGCGTCGATAATGCAAGCGTTTGCATAATTGAGCGTGATTTTCTATCTTTCTTTACTTTTCTCATCACAAACCTCCTAGAAATGTAAGTGCTTTCATTTTTTATTATATAAGTAATCTAGTAAAAGTAAATGAATTTTAAAAAATATTATTATCATACAAAAAGAGCCAACCTCCACCAAAGATCAGCTCTTTTCTCTATTCCTTATTCTTCTACTAACTGTGATTGTACATACGCATAAATAAGTGCCTCCGTATGCGCAATTGATGTCTCGTGTGTACGCTCATAAGCGTGAGACGCATCAATACCAGGACCAATAAGTCCATGCTTCACATCTGCTCCGGCGCGGATTGCGGCAGATGCGTCAGATCCATAGAATGGATAGATGTCTACTTTATATTCAATATTGTTTGCTTTCGCAAGTTCTACTAAATGTTTGCGCATTGCATAGTGGTATGGACCGCTCGAGTCTTTCGCACAGATTGATACTGTGTATTCATCTGATGCTTGACCATCGCCAAGCGCTCCCATATCAACTGCCAAGTATTCTACTGTTTCTTCTGGAATATTGGAGTTACCGCCATAACCGATTTCTTCATTATTAGAGATTAAGAAATGCGTTGTGTATGGTAGTTTCACATTTTCATCTTGTAATCTTTTAATCAATTGCAGTAAGATCGCTACGCTTGCTTTGTCATCTAAATGACGAGATTTGATGTAACCGCTGTCTGTCATTTGCACGCGCGGATCAAATGATACGAAATCCCCTACTTCGATGCCAAGTTCACGTACTTCTTCTGGTGAAGATACTCGCTCGTCGATACGAACTTCCATGTTTTGTTCGTCACGTTTTGCTTCTCCAGCATTTTTGTATACGTGTACGGACGTTTGATGGATTAAAATTGTACCAGTATACGTTTTACCGCACGCTGTTTCGATTTCGCAATATTCTCCTTCAACCGCATTCCAGCGAAATCCGCCAATCATGGATAATCGCAGACGCCCGTCCGCTTTAATTTCTTTTACCATTGCGCCTAATGTATCAACGTGAGCAGTAAGGAGACGTTGTTTCGTATCGTCTTCTCCTTTTACTGTTATAATAAGGCCGCCTTTATTGTTACGCTTCGTTTCTACATTCCACTCTTTTACATAGTTCTCAATAAAACGAATAATTGTGTTCGTATTTCCAGATGGACTTGGAATTGAAACGAGTTGTTTAATAAGTTCCATTGTGTCTTTAACGTTATGTACCATATGTTTTTCCCCTCTCTTTTATCTTTCCAATTTTCAGTATAATAGAAATAAAATGAAACTTCCATTGTAGACTTGAAACAAGGTTCGATCATTCCTGTGATCTTTATTTCATTAAAGCACCCTTTAGTTGAACAAGAAAATATCCTCATAATCTCGTTATGATTTAGTTGTCATAATAATTGAACGTGGATAGAATCCCAATTTCTTATAAAACGATACAGCTTCATTCCCGTACACTACTGTTAATTCAATTTCATATATTTGTTTTTCTTTAAACCATTCCATTGCACTATTCATTAATTTCAAGCCCAATCCGTTTCTTCGATATTTTTCATCAACAAATAGAACCTCAATCTTCCCGCTTACTTTTTTACTATATGCTATACAAAATCCTAATATATTGTCTGTTTCTGACTCAATCAATAATTCAATCCTGTACTCTCCATACTTTGAATTTTTTTTATATTCTTCAATACGTTCCTCAAATGTAATTCTTGGATAATCACCAGAAAAAAATTTCGATTTACTGTTATGGTATTCATGCAATTTATCTAATGAGTTTCTTATTATCTCTATTTCACTGAGAGTTATCTGTTTATTAATAATTCCCATACTTCAACCTCTCCAATAATATATATTTATTTAAGAGCTCCATCTATCTTCTTCAGATTCCACACAATCTTGAGGTTAGGATCTTACCGCCCACGAATAGCGAGTAAAAGGCACCGCATGTATTGCGATGCCCTTTACTCTTCATTCACTTCTATTAAATACACACCTTTTTCAAATCCGCCGCGCTCCGCTTCTTTCTCTTTACGAATACGCTCAACATCTTCTAACGTTACCCCTTCTGCTTGCGCCAATGCTTTAATCACTTCCAATGCATCAGCTAAAGAATCTAATGCATGCTCACGTTCTTGCATAGATGCAAACTCACGCATTTCTTCAATGCCGACTTTCGATAATTCTTCTATGTATTCTTGTTTACTTAATTTTTTTGACGTATATGTTTTACCAGACATTAAAATCATTTCTGGTACACGGTCGCGGACGACTTTATTATAAACTGACATGAGGACACCTCCGTTTTCTTCTATTGTAAATATAAATTTTTTAAGCGGGCAAGAGCAGCTGACCATACATAGCAGTGACTTATATGTTGAAAAATAAACTAGATTTATATACTTAATAACACCCTAACTCTGCAGAATATAAAAACCAATGTTTTTTTACACAAGCTGACGACATATAAATGCTAGATGACATGTGACGTATTTCTGGAAATTGATAATTTTCATACTCTTTCTCTGGCACACCGTAAAAAGCGCGGAGGTGATCTGGTACAACGCCATCATATCGATCTTCCATTCTCTCAATCTCACTTTGCATAGCTGCCTTTGGGTTTCCAGATAGAAACATCGCAGTTCGAATTGCTGCGGTTGGTGTACGGTGTAACAGCACATATATGAGTAGCCATACCCCCATAATACTCATAATTATTCTTTTTTGTTTACGACTCATCCATATCTCCTTCTATGATTCAAGAAAAAAGTGCTAACACCATTATACAAAAAATGTGTTAACACTTTCTATTTTTGTAAAACTTTTATTCTCCTTTAAACACCGGCGGACGCTTCTCTAAAAACGCAGTAATTCCTTCCCTGTGGTCCGCTGTTCTTCTCATTGCATATTGACCGCGTTTTTCAAGCTGCAGCGCTTGCTCTAACGAAGAACGATTTAATTCAGCCAAAATTTGCTTCGTTTGAATCATAGCTGCAATTGGTTTTTGCAGCCATTCACTAATTTTCTGTTTCACTGCATCTTGGAAGTTCTCACCGATTACTTCATCAATCATGCCAATTTCAAGCGCTTCGGTTGCTGGTAATTTCTTTCCTTCCCAAATAATTTCTTTTGCCATATGCTCTCCAAGGCGCTTTTGTAAGAAGAAATGTCCGCCGCCATCTGGAATTAAAGCGATTCCAATAAAATTCATCGCAATAATAGATGAAATATCAGCCATTACGTAATCAGCTGTTAAAGCAATGCTAAGTCCAAGCCCTGCCGTTGGACCATGAATCGCACTAATCACAAGCTTTGGCATTGTATACAGCGTTACAATAATTTCTGAAATAGTATTCATAATGCCTTCAAACGCACTTTCATCTCCGCTTGCTAACATCGATTTAATATCGCCGCCCGCCGAAAAACCACGGCCGTTTCCACATAGTACAACGACATGAACAGAACTTTCAGCTACTTCTTTTAACTTTTGTAATAATTCTTTTAACGTTTGCTCATCTAATGCATTTAATACTTCTGGACGATTTAACATAATCGTCGCAACTCGTCCTTCATATTGTAAAACTACTGATTCCGCCTTGCTAGAAACTGTCATAAACTCTCTCTCCTTCTATAATCTGTTATCCTTATATAATTATAGAAAGGGCTTTCAAAAACCTTCTTTTTTCTTAATTTTCTGTCGAATTTACACTAAATTATTTTACATTTATTTACCATATCAATAAAATAGTGTATTGTGAAAAAGCAACATTCATTTCTTCGATTATGAAAGGGGACAAAATGGGTACGAAATTGATACAAAAGAAACAGAATTTCACGTATTTCTTTCTATTATTCATCGCACTGCAACCCGTCTTAGATTTGTTAACGTCATTGTCAATTCAAATGCTACATATGGATGCAACGTTAAGTATTGTTGTACGTTTTAGCGTGATGCTTCTTGCGATGATCTATCTATTTATTTATCAGAAAAATAAAAAGCCTCTCGCATATATTTGCCTACTAGGCGTTACCATGACAGCTGGACTTCTTAATAATCTCGTTGTAAAACATCCAATTTCACTTGGAGAAGAAGTTAAATTTATGGCCAAATGTATGTATCCAATCGTTATGTTGTTTGGATATATTCTTGTATTTAAAACTTTGCAGAACAAGCAAAATTCGTACGATACATTATTACGGTATTTCTTATATGCAAGTTTATTCATGAGTATTGTCATGGTCATTTCCATCGCAACTGGCACAGACTATCAAAGTTATACAATTGAGAAAATCGGCTCGAAAGGATGGTTTTATGCCGCAAACGAAATCGGTGCCATTTTAGCCATTACATTCCCTGTTGTTGTCCTATATTCGATTCATAAGACAACTTCTTTTACGCAATCATACTACTGGATTCCGACAATGCTAGCACTATATTCCAGTATTATGATAGGAACAAAGGTTGCATACATATCTAGTATTTTGACATTAGGAGTGGCACTATTCTTTTCGTTTATCGAATATATGATGAAGCGAAGCCGTCCGCAGCTTATTAATACAATGCTCGCCTTGATTGTATTAGGAGGCATCATAATTGTAACGCCGTTTACCCCCATCGCCAAAAACATGGGAATTCATTTACAAATATACAATAAACAGCATACAAATGAACAAGAACAACAGCCTAATAAACAAGAACAACAACCTAATAAACAAGAACAGCAGCCTAATAAACAAGAAGAAAGAGCTTTAACAACTGGAGAAGTAAACAGTTTAATTTATAGTGATCGTGACAAATATCTAATCATGCACCAAAAGTACTTTCAAGAAGCACCACTATCACAAAAATTGTTAGGCATGGGATATGCCGGAAACTATGAAAAAACACCAAAAGTGATAGAAAGGGACTTCCATGATCTATTCTTCTGGTTCGGAATCATTGGATTCATCATGTACCTACTACCACTTGTTTACTTCGGCATCAGGCTTACGTTTCGCATTCTCACAAACTTCAAATCTATTTTAACCATAAAATATATGTTGCTTGGCACGGCAATCGTACTTGCAATTGGCATCGCATTTACAGCTGGACATGTATTTACCGCACCGGCTGTCAGCATTTTCTTTGTTGCCTTGCTCGCTTATCTGATTGTGGACTTACAAGCAGAGTGATATAATGAACCATCACATTATTAATTACAATTACGGAGGACCTATGCTAACTTTTGAAGAAAAATTAACGATTATTGAATCATTTCCTGAGCTAGAAAGAAAAAATGTCTCTCTAGGACGCATTAATTTTCATTATGAAGAAAGCCGTCTAGACAAAAAGAATGTTGTATACCATTTACACCCGAATGGAAATGGGTTTGTCTATGCCGGGCATCTAAAAGGCTACAAAACGAACGATAAAGGAATGGTGAACATCCGCGATTTTTCAGCGGAAGAACTTCGCTCCTTACTTGAAAAATCAATGGCTGTCCTTTCACAAGAACCAGTAGAAGAAGTTGTAATTGCGGAGAACTTTCAAGAAGAAGAGTGGATAAATGAGGACAAACATATCTTAACTCTTATTAAAGAAGATGAAGATATGTGGAACGTTTATGCTGGGATACAGTTAGATGGTACATTTAACTCTTACAAAGAAGCAGCACAATACCTTGATGAAGAAGGATTCACACGTAAATAAGAAAGACGGGTCTGCACTATATCGGCGACTCACAAGTAGAAGGAGGTGACCAAAATCACCTCCTTCTTTTTCTTTTATCCTAACAGTGCAAGGAGCTCACTCAGTTCCTCCTCAGTCAAATCACGCCACTGCCCTGTTTCTATTCCATCTATTGTTATGTTCATAATCCGAATGCGCTCTAACCTCGTAACGGTATAACCAAATGCGCGGCACATCCGGCGAATTTGCCGATTCATCCCTTGCGTCAAAATAATTCGGAATACAAGGTCGCTGATCCGGTATATATCACATGGATTCGTTTTTCCATCGCGGATCGTTACACCTCCGGCCATTCCTTTTAAGAACGCATCGTCAAATGGCTTGTCCACTGTGACAATGTATTCTTTCTCATGACCATGTTCGGAGCGCATCATTTTATTTACGATATCACCGTCATTTGTCATTAAAATTAATCCTTGTGATGCTTTATCTAAGCGGCCAATTGGAAAAATGCGTTCCGGATAATTCACAAAATCAATAATATTCCCTTCAATATGCTTCGCCGCTGTACAAGTAATCCCTATCGGTTTATTTAATGCAATATAAATGGGATGTTTCTTCCTAGGAATCGGCTTCCCATCAACAAGTACAATGTCATCAGGCTCTACTTCTTGTCCAGGTTCACAAATTTCGCCATTCACAGTAATTCGCTTTTCGGCAATGAGACGATTCGTTTCTCTTCTTGAATAATAACCTGTTTCACTAACGAATTTATTAATTCTCATATGAAGTCCTTTCTCAGTTGAATTCACTTTTCCTATTCTATCATGAATGGATCTTATAATTCGGATTCAAAATATAAAATGATAATCCACATTGAACTTAACGAGCGAAATTGCGAATAAATTTAAGCATTAGCTACTGACTTCCGCATACGAAAATCAATACTAAAAAACTCCGAGTAGCCCTGTAACTGACAATCAGCTATATTACTTTGGCCTTGAAACATACATGTTTGAATTCATCAAGCTAACAACTCTAAATATCCTAATACCTTTTCATTATTTTTCCTGCAGCACCCAATAATAAAACCAAAAAGCAAACCAAAAGAACCAAAAGAGAGGAAGTATATTGAGCCATCTGACTACCTTATATTGACCTCTTTGATAAAATATTCTTGCCAGTATTGCTGTTACTAAAAATGTTAAGACAAAACAAGGATAGGAATAGAAAATGCACTGCCTGAAAATATCATTTTCTGAGCCTGGTGCATCAAAAATCATCCCCGTCAAAATACCTGGAATGAACCCAAATATAGCTAACAAGACATAAAGTAGCTGCATAGCATTCATTCTATCTTTCACCTTTTTCTCCATCATCCTACTTCCTCTTCTTGCATATCACATCAATATTCAACAGACATCTTAATCAGATTTCCTGTTTTATCAATCGACACATACACATTGATAAAAAATATATTGAAAAATAAAAATATTGAATTTCCAATTATTATAACAAAATTATAAAAAAAACACAGCTACAAAACTGCAGCTGTGCTCCTACGCTACCCTAAGATTTCTTCGCTTCCTTCAAAGATTCACGGAGTATAAATTTCTGTAGTTTCCCGCTCGCATTACGCGGCAGTTCTTTCGCAAATTCGTAACGACGAGGACGTTTATAATCAGCTAATTCATCACTTTCCTTACAGTAACGTTCTAATTCTTCTTCTGTTAATGACTCATCTTTCTTCACAACTACCGCGACGACGCGCTCGCCCCATAGTTCATCTGGTTCTCCAAGTACAGCCACATCTAAAACACCATTATGGCTATGCAAGAAGTCTTCAATTTCGCGCGGATAAACGTTCACACCCCCGCTAATGACCATATCGTCAACACGATCTGCCACGTATAAATAACCATCTTTATCAAAATAGCCAAGATCACCGGAATGATACCAACCTTTATACATTACTTTTTTGGTTGCTTCTTCGCGGTTATAGTATCCAGCCATCATACTTGTCCCGCGTATAATGATTTCTCCAACTTCGTAAGGCGCAAGTACATCGTCTGGTTCTGATGGTTCATCTTCATTTGATTTCACGATGCGCACTTCATGACTAAAGCAAGGCGTCCCTGCTGATCCTGCTTTTGTAATTTGATCTTCTTCTACAAGAAACGCTACAACAGGTCCAAACTCTGTCATCCCGTAAATTTGCACAAGATCGATATACAGACGTTCTTTACATTCTTTCACAAGCGCCGGCGCCATTGCCGCTCCACCGTAAACTCCTATCTTCATTGAGGTTAAATCATATTTTGATAAATCTTCTTGCAGTAGCATGTTCCACATTGTCGGTGCTGCGAAGAACGTTGTAATTTTCTCTTCTTGAATTGTGTCTAGCACTGTTTTCGTATCAAAATGATGCAAAATCACATTTTTCCCGCCAACTTGAATTCGTGGCAAAATACCGGCGTTCAATTCGCCGCAATGATATAGCGGAGCAACAACTAATCCAACGCTATTACGTGTATATTTTATATAATATGTACAAATCATACTATGTTCAGCCATGTCCCGGTGGCGGTGCAGCACGCCTTTTGGATTCCCAGTCGTACCGCTCGTATAAAGCATCGAGCAATAATCCATTTCATCCACTTCAATACTTGTCGGTTCTGCCTTTGCTTCATTTACTTTTTCATGATAAGAAGCGGCATAGGACGGCGTGTCCTCTTCAATGTACCAAAATGAAGTATGCGGAAAGTCACGTTCAATTAACGCAATTGTTGATTCAACTTCTTTTTCAAACACAACAACTTTAGAGGAAGCATCTTGCAGTATGTAGGAAACTTCTTTCGCTTTTAAACGGAAATTGATCGGGTTAAAGATTGCGCCAATCTTCGCACAAGCGAGGTAAACTGTTACAAATTCATGTGAATTATATAAGTAAACAGAAACGCGGTCTCCTTTTCGTACGCCTTCTGCAAGAAGTGCGTTTGCCGTTTTATTTACTTCCATATCCCACTGTTTATATGTAAAGCGAATGTTTTTTGCAGGTTCTACTAACGCTTCTTTCTGTGGATATTTTTGCACAGCTAAATCAAAAATTCTGCCAACAGTCATGTACATACCGCATGTTCCCCCTTTTAATTTTCATAATTTTATGAATTCGTTCACAAATAGACATTTCCTGCTCATTTTTACTTCCTTTTTCTGATCATTCTCGACAACCTTTTACAAAAAAAAGAAACCGCCAAACTGGCGGTTTCTTATCCGAATAACTCTTGTAAAATTTTAAGTTTATCTTCTGTATACTTTATATAGCCATCATTATATGACTTTGGATCTTTCGGGTTCGCAAAGTGCGTAATCGCACCCGTCTTTGGATGAACAAATTTACTTGATGCACCGCAGCCAAGACCGATAATAGACTGCACTTCTTCCATAATGACGATATTATAAATACTTTCTTGGCTTGGGATTGCATAGCCAACGTTCTCTAAGTTACCTAAAATATTCTTTTGACGATATAAATAATATGGTACGTAATGATGCTCTTTCGTCCACTCTTCTGCTTCGTGCATCATCGCGGTAATCTCTTCGCGGCCTGCCACTTTATATTTACGCTTATTTTGCGTCATTTCAGAAGCACGCTTAAAGGATAATGTATGCACCGTTAACGATTCTGGCATAAGCTTTTCTGTTTCTTCTAGCGTATGTTTAAAGATATCTAATCCTTCACCTGGAAGACCGATAATTAAGTCCATATTAATATTGTTCATACCCATTTCGCGAGCAAGATGATACTTTTCAATCGTTTCTTCTACTGTATGATGACGTCCAATTGCTTTTAATGTTTCTTGATGGTACGACTGCGGATTAATACTAATGCGGTCAATATTCCATTTGTTTAACACATCTAGCTTCTCTGGTGTAATTGTATCTGGACGCCCTGCTTCTACCGTTACTTCACGAACTTGCTTTACATCTGGAAACGACTCATACATTTCTTCATACAGCATGTCCATTTCTTCAGCTGTAATACTTGTCGGCGTACCGCCACCGTAGTAAATCGTCGTTACTTTCACGCCTTTTTCTTTTAAAAACTTACCAATTTCACGAACTTCATAATGCAAACCACCTAAGAATGAATCAACAGATCCTTGACGTCCATTAATCGCATAAGCTGGGAATGTACAATATGCACATTTCGTTGGGCAGAACGGAATCCCAATATAAATACTTACTTCTTCTTTTAAACGATATAAATCTGGCACAACAGATAATTGACAATCGACAATGCGTTGCATCAGCTCAATTTTTTCCTCATGAATTAAATAGCTCTCACGCAGTTCATGATGTGCTGCTTCTTTTGACATACCACTTTGCAGCATTTTATGAAGAAGCTTCGTTGGACGCACACCTGTTAAAATTCCCCACTTTTGCTCCACGCCTGTTAACTGCTGAAGAACAGATAAATATACATAAGAAACAACATGTTTTACTTGCTTCATACGTTCCTTTTCTTCCGTAAAGGACGATAAATCTTTAGAAAACGTCTCTTCATACACATTTCCAGTCAGGGTTTCTGTTAAACGAGCAGAAGCCGTCACATTTCCTTCTATGTTTATATCAACAATGATATTTGCATCTTCTTGTTCAAATGCTACTGTACTTTCTTCAAAAAATAAGCCGCTAATATTTTGCAGCGGACGTAAAAAACGATCATCTTGTAACGTTTTAATTGAAATTAACAACAATCATCACCTTTTCTATTTTCAAACTTCCTTTAGTTTACTTGAAGGGTGATAGGAGGTCAACAAGGAACTCCTGGGATGGGAAAACCCCTCTTTTTTTTAAATAAGCGAGAAGATTTAGGCGGTCAGGGCCTTTTTCTGCCATGTGCGGCGCTATAAAACAAAAGGGCAAAACGAGTGCATATCTCTTTTTGTTTACATAACAGTAAATTATACATTCTTCTCGAATCCATTTATGTCAAACGGTCTTTATCTTTCTATCAATCGCTGATATATCACAAAGAAATCTCAGGCACCCGCCTGAGATTTCCGATTACCATCTCTTCATTTGGAGATGATTGTTTAAAAATTTAATTGGAAACTGTTTTCGAAAATGTTCTTTGATCATATATTGTACGCCGTTTTCATCATTGGAGCGTGTTATCCAATCGGCAGCTTTTTTCAATTCAGTTGGGGCATTGCCCATGGCTACTCCTAATCCAACGCTTTCAATAACATCTAAATCTTCGAAGCTATCTCCAATCGCTACCATTTCTTTTAACTCAATACCGAGATGCTCACCTAATAATTGTAGTCCGCGTAATTTTGATACATGAGGCGGTACGATTTCAATTTGTGTTTTCCCGCACTCAATACACTGCACATTTTCAAATGATTTTTGTAAAGTCGTAAGCGCACGTTGCTTTTCACTTTGATTTGCAAATGTCACATCAATTTTCGGGGCAGCTACTGGCTGATCACGCAGTGCATCGCCAAGCGAATCTACAAATTGGACCGGATAAAAGAGTGGATCCGAAGTGGACAAAACTGTTCGGGCAATTAAATTTGGCGTATGCTGATGGCGATTGCCAATGGAAAACTTTTCGTGAGAAATACGAACGTTACATTCAAAATGTTCGAGTACCTGCACAATATTAAATGTTGTTTCTTCTGATAATCGTTTTTGGATTAACGGTTTATCTAATGAAGATGAAATAAATGCTCCGCCATGCGTCACCAATAAGGAATTCAATTTTAATGATTTCGCTACTTTGTGAGCAGATTGAAAGTTTCGGTTCGTAAAGAACGTAACGTATACACCTTTTCTCTTTACAAACTCAATCGCTTCACGTGTCCCTTTTTGTAACTTTCCATTTGAAAGTAGTAATGTCCCATCTATATTAAGAGCTAGCAAACGATAAATCATGATGCAGTACCCCCTTTTCTTAGCTGCACTGTTCTATCATTAATTTATGAAACAACAATGTTAATTAGAACGAATTGGCATTTGTGCAATGAATTTGCTTTAATAAGATACAAAGCTACGAAAGGAGTTTTCTAAATGAAATGGCCACTTTCTTTGTATGAAGGTGATACACTAGACGTTGCGAAGCGATTACTTGGACATAAACTCGTTCATGTCGTAGATGGAGTAAAACGAAGCGGAATCATTGTCGAAGTAGAAGCATATAAAGGACCTGATGATAAAGCGGCACATAGCTATGGCGGCCGCCGCACAGAACGAACAGAAATTATGTACGAATCTCCCGGCCATGCTTACGTATATCTTATTTATGGTATGTACCATTGTTTTAATGTCATTACAGCACCAGCAGGAACCCCGCAAGGTGTGTTAATTCGGGCTTTAGAGCCAGTAGACGGCATTGAAGAGATGAAACAAGCAAGATACGGAAAAACAGCAATTACAAAATCACAGTTCAAAAACTTAACAAATGGACCTGGAAAGCTCTGCAAAGCAATGGGAATTACATTAGAGCAAAAAGGGCTTCTCCTTACGAGTGATGAACTATATATGGAACAGGTTTCTCCAGAACATCATCTTTCTCATACATATAACATTACCGCAGGCCCGCGCATTAATATTGATTACGCTGAAGAGGCGGTGCACTATCCATGGCGCTTTTACTTTCAAGGGCATCCGTTTGTTTCTAAATAAAGTAAAAAGGTGTTTTCAAAACATGAAAACACCTTTCTTTTTATCACTTCGCATATCTCATATGCTTCTTTTGTTCACGAATATCTAATTCAGGAAGGTGTTCATGAACAAGAATGATGACTTCCTCAATTAACGATTCTAATTCCTCTTATTTAAATATTTCGTCCAAAACAATGGATTACATCACCCTTTTGTAAAAATAAAAAAACACTTCCTCGCTAACGAGAAAGTGTCTCTTCCTTATGATTACATATGTTCGTTATATAAGTCTTCAAGCGGCTTCATCGTAATTTTGTTTACATCGCCGATTAAAACATTTAAACGTTGCTCTGCTTGCATTAAGTTTGTAATTTTTGCGTTTTGTTGTACCATTGCTACAACTTCTTGCGCTTTTTGGTTATCTTCTTCTGTTAATTGCTCGCCTTGCATCATTTTTTGTTGAAGCTCCATTTGCATCATACGGAAACGATCAAATAGTTGCTTCGCATCTGCATCTGCTTGTACTTCTGCATAGCTCACTTTTAATAATTGAAAATCAGGATGTTCTGCAATTGCTTTTTGTAATTCATACGCCACATCATGCATGTTTTTTGCCATTATATATATCCTCCTTGCAATGCGATACATTATCACATTGTTTATATGTTTTCGTTCCTTACATACTCTTCCTACGATATCAGACTATGTATCATATGTGAAGTAAATTCACCTTATGACATAACAATTAATAATAAGCCTTGCAGAGCTCCAATTACACCACCAAGTAATGCACCTAAATACGTAATCATTTTCAATTCACTTTTTGTAATAGATAAAACCAGTTCTTCTATACGCTCAATTGGAAATGATTCTACTTCTTGCTGGACAATATCAGCTAAATGCAAGCGCTGCATAATATCCCCGATATGATTCGTCGCCCACTGCAGTCCATTGCGCACAACACTTGGAATCACATTATTTCTTACATTATCACGAATCGGAGCACATACATCGCGAACAGATTGATTGAATATAGTACTTACCGTTTGTTCTACTTTCACAAAAGACAGAATGCCTTTTAGGACAGCTTCTTTTGAAATGAATGCTTCTACTTCACTCACTTCACGCTGTTTCAGCTTTTCCCACTCTTTTCTCATCACATCAGACAGCAATTGTTTCGTTCCCTCTTGCTGCAAAAACTTAATCACTTCTGGCTGCAACTTGTCGACTAAACTTACATTCCCTAAAAACATGCCCACTAAATTTAATAATGTACCACGCGATGCAAAAAAGTCATCAATCATTTTAGAGAGACGCTGTTTCCCTTCTGCACTTTCAAAGAAATCCATAGCTTTTCGGATAATAAAAGCAGCTGCATCTGGCATTTTCTCGTCAATCTTTTCATGAATAGACAGCGGCAGAGCTTGTTCCCATGTATAAGCACGATAGGTTTCAAATAATGAATCTACTTTATGTATTATGATACCTTCAATTTGCTTTGTAACTCGTTCTTCCATATGAATCATATCCAGTTGCTCTAACACTTCATGCAATGTTTGCTCATTCATTAGAACTTTGTCCACTGCTGTTTGAGCCCAACCGATAAGCTCTTGATGAAACAACTCATTTGTTAACTTCTTCTCAATTCCTTCTGGTGTTAATAAATGATCAACAACCATCTTCCCTAATTGTACAGCTAACTCATCCCGGCGCTTCGGAATTAATCCAGGCGTAAAGGGTACCCGAAACTTCCCAATATATTTTGGATGATGCGGTCGAAATAACATTTTAATGGCAAGATGATTTGTATATCCGCCAATAACCGCACCTATTCCTGACGTTGTTAGCAGATTTAGCCACATATTCACAATATATCAACCTTCCGTTTCTTATATATAAATCCATTTTCATTTTTTAACATATAAATCGCCACTTACTTTCTCCCTTTGTTTTCATTCTTGCATGTAGCAAAAAATCCAACCTAAAAAGAAATGGGTTTTTAATCGATTTATACACATACCCTCCATTATAACTGCTATACAATGCGCCAGTAAACGAGATACTAGTCAATTCATTAAAAATAGTACTCATAGTTGGTATAAGACACATTTCTGTGAATATTACTCAAGTAGATACATGTTTAGTTCCCTATAAAAGGAGGTTGTCTTATGGTTCTCGGACTATTAACATCACGTTTCCATCATGAGCGAGAATACTACACAGAAATTGCAAAACGCTCATGCTTCCATCACATTACCGTTGCCCAGTTTACTCCCTTTAGCATCAATCCCCAAACAGAGCTTGTGAACGGACTTGTTTTTGATGCCAATCAGCAAGATTGGGTAGAAAAGCAATTCTCCATTCCATCTCACATCTATAATCGATGCACATACAAAACTGAAAAAAATATGAAGAAGGCGCTCCCAATTATCAAATGGTTGCAAAGCCGCCCGCAATCCGTATTTTTAAACGCTGAACTTCCAAATGAAGCCGATATGTATGAAACTCTTGCCACAAATAAAAAGCTAGCACCATATGTTCCAGTAATCAAACATGCAAATGAAAAGACAACTCTGCAATTATTACAGACAAAAAAAGATGTGATTTTAAAGCCCTGTCATCCATTTTCAAAACAAAGCATTCATCACATTTCTTATCAAAACCGAATGTTTCATGTTACTACATTAGAACAAAATCAATGTTTGACAAAAACATTCCAAACAAAAGAACCATTTTTATCTTGGTTACAATCGGCGCTGCAAACATCTGAGTATAACGTACAATCTATGGTGCGAACATCCCCTGTGCATATTCGTTCTTTTTTACAAAAAAACAAAAACGGTATATGGGAAGAACAAGCAAGGCTAATCCAAATAGACGACACACCTTATTCTTTCTTATTTCCTCTTACACAGCAAATACGTTGTATTCCGTTTACAAAGTGGCAACATCAGCTATCTAAGATTGACTTTACACTGCTGCAGGATAGTTTACACAACATTACGAAAGAAGTCCCTCAAACTTTAGAAAATGCCTTTTCTCACTTATTTGAATTAGAACTTTCGATTGTAATGGACAATAACGGTGCCGTTTGGCTCTATCATATCAATTCCAACCCTAGTTACTCCGCCTTTACCAAACAAAATGTTGATTTAACTGAAAAAATATGTACCGCACCGCTTCATTATTACCGTCATCTAAATCAGAACAAAAACAGTAAACAGGAAATGTAAATACACGAAAAACCCGTCTCAACTTTTTGCTGAGACGGGTTTTTATATGAGCTGTACAGTGACTTCGGTTTGCCTTTCACAAACCGGGCAATATAACAGATGAAGGCAATATTGCTGTGAGTCATGTGCAGATAGTCCATCAACTTTCTCTAGCAGTTCTTGATCCTGATATGCACTATATGGTCCTAGATAATCGACTGTTTTCCCGCAATCTTGCAGCTGGCTCGTACAATTAGGACAAGTATATTCTTTATGTTCTAATGCATTACAAAGCGGACATATCGCCATTTTGATTCCTCCAAAAAAGGGACGGTATTCCCGTCCCCTATAACCATTTTCATTTATTTTTGGAAACCACCTAAATGTTGCTCTGCATAAGATACAAGACGTTTTGTAATTTCACCGCCAACAGATCCGTTTGCGCGTGATGTTGCATCTGGGCCAAGTTGTACGCCGAACTCAGTTGCGATTTCATACTTCATTTGATCTAAAGCGCTTTGTGCACCAGGAACTGCAAGACTATTGTTTCTAGCCATGTTATATCACCTCCTTGTATTGGTGTATTCATAGTATGTAAAAGCACATTTTTTCTATGCAAATAGAACATGTGTAATTTTTGGCATTTGTTTAAATTTACAAATTTTACAAAATAATATCTCGCATATCTTTCTACGTATCATCCATACTATGAGTACAATCACTCCACACGATGGATTAGTGCCAAACGGGGCAATTCTGGTTCAACTCCAGCTAATCCAACCAAAACTCACACTAAGGAGGATATATACTATGACAAACCGTAATTCCAACCAATTAGTAGTACCTGGTGCAGAGAGTGCTTTAGACCAAATGAAATACGAGATTGCAACTGAATTTGGAGTAACATTAGGTGCAGATACAACAGCTCGTGCTAATGGTTCAGTAGGTGGAGAAATTACAAAGCGTTTAGTAGCAATGGCTGAACAAAGCCTTGGCGGGTTTCACAAATAAATATATATGGCAAAAAGGTCTCAAGCATCGCTTGAGACCTTTCTATATTACTGCAGCATTTGTAAAAACTTCTTCGTACGTTCTTCTTTCGGATGTACCAAAACTTCTTCCGGTGTACCTTGTTCCACAATGACACCGCCATCCATAAAAATAACACGGTTCGCAATTTGATGTGCAAAGCGCATCTCATGCGTAACAATGACCATTGTCATACCTTCCTGTGCAAGTTCTCGCATTACTTTTAGCACTTCTTGCACAAGTTCAGGGTCAAGTGCTGATGTCGGTTCATCAAACAAAATGACTTGCGGCTCCATCGCTAGCGCACGCGCAATCCCTACCCGCTGCTGCTGTCCACCTGAAAGCTGAAATGGATATAAATCCATCTTATCACCGAGTCCTACTTTTCTCAGAAAGTACTCCGCTTTTTCTTTTGCTTTCTCTTTTGATACGTTCTTCACTGTGACAAGGCCTTCCATTACATTTTCACGCGCTGTAAAATGCGGGAATAAATTATGATGTTGAAACACCATACCTGTTTGCGTGCGCAACTGTACAATATCACGCTTCGTCACTTTTTTCGAAAAATCGAGTGTTTCCTTACCGATACGAATGACACCACTATTCGGTTTTTCTAGTACGTTTAGACAACGAAGCAATGTTGTCTTCCCCGAACCAGAAGGCCCTATAATAACAACAACTTCACCTTTATCTACTTCCATATCAATTTGCTTCAAAACGGTGTTATCACCGAAACTTTTTTGTAAATGTTGAATTGAAATCATAAAAACAAAAACTCCTTTTAACAAGGATTATTTTAAAACATAACGCTCCGCTCGTTTTTCAAGCATTTGCTGTACAATCGATAGTAAGAAACAAATGACCCAGTAAATCAGTCCTGCTTCTGTATAAACGATTAAAAATTCATAGTTTGTCGCTGCAATTTCCTGCGCTTTCCGAAACATTTCCGTTACTAGAATTAACGACGCCAGCGATGTGTCTTTAATCAAACTAATAAATGTATTGGATAGAGGCGGAATCGAAACGCGCGTTGCCTGTGGCAGAATAACGCGGCGCAGCGCTTGCGGGTACGACATACCAACTGTATACGCCGCCTCCCATTGCCCTTTCGGAATTGATAAAATCGAAGCGCGAATAATTTCTGAAGCGTACGCTCCGACATTTAACGAAAATCCAATGATTGCTGCTGGAAAGGAATTAATTGTAATCCCTATTGTCGGCAGTCCATAAAAAATAATAAATAACTGAACAAGAAGCGGTGTCCCGCGAATAATAGATACATAGATGCGTGCAATCCACTCTAGCACACGATTTCCCGAAATGCGGCATAGCGCTGTTACCGTTGCTAACGCTAAACCAATTATAAATGTAATCAATGTGAGCGGTATCGTATTGAAAAGAGCACCCTTCAGCATAGGCATGAAGGATGCTTTTGTTATATCAATCCAAACAGATAATCGATCTAAATCCAATATAGCATTACTTAGATACATCTTCACCAAACCATTTCTTCGATATTTTTTCGTATGTGCCGTCTTTTTTCATATCATCTAATGCTTTGTTTACTTCAGCAACCAATTTGTCGCTGCCTTTACGGAACATTAAACCACTTTTTGATGCTTCTTTTTCTGTATCAACAATTTTTACTTTTGCATCTGGTTTTGTTTTTAAATAATTCAACACAGATAAACGATCATTAATTGTGAAATCAACGCGTCCAGAGTTTAATAATTCAACCGCTTGGTTAAATCCTTCTACCCCAACGATTTCTGCACCGTTTTTCTTCGCGATGTCGCTGAAGTTACTTGTTAAAGACTGTGCTGCTTTTAAACCTTTCACATCTGTGAATTTTGCTGGTTTATCTTTATCTTTTGGAATCACAAGTACTGCTGAAGATGATACGTATGGATTAGAAAAATCATATTTCTTTTGGCGATCTTCACGAATTCCGACTTCGTTCGCAATCATATCAACACGCTTTGCATCAAGTCCAGCAAATAAGCTGTCCCATTGTGTTTCTTTAAATACTGCTTTCACCCCAAGACGTTTTGCTACTTCTTCTGCAATTTCAACATCAAATCCAGTTAACTTTCCATTTCCATCATGGAATGTGAACGGCGGGTATGTACCTTCTGTTCCAACAACAAGCTCTCCGTTCTTCTTAATTTGCTCAAGCGCATCTTTGCTAGTGCTTGGCGCTGTATTATCTTTTGCTTGTTTTCCGCAACCTGCTACAACTCCTACAACTAATAGTGCAAGTACGAAAAATGAAAGTAATTTTTTCATGATAGTAATCCTCCAAGTATTCTGATAGGAATTTAAGAATAACATTAACGTATTCTATTCAATCTTGCAACATTTTTCAATCAAAATGTTCTCACTTAGTGTATCCTTTTCAATTAAAATCAATCATGTGAACATCGAAGCACAAAAAAAGAACTTGCCACTTTGGCAAGTTCTTCAAGAATCTAACACACAATATCCAATCATTCCGCATAATAACAAAAAAAACGCAATGTTAAAGGTAACTGATAATTCCTCCATTTATATTCCCCCTTTCGTTCAACGTACCATATAGACAAAGGGGAAATACGTCCTACTTGTAAACATTACTTTAAAAGTATCTGAACATTCCGTGAACATTACGCACTTTGACTATTTGCCATTTGCGTATTATACATTTCATAGTAGCGTCCTTGCTTTTCCATCAACTCTTCATGCGAACCTTTTTCAAGAATCGTTCCACGATCTAGTACGATAATTTGGTCAGCACTTTTTATCGTTGATAAACGGTGGGCAATAATAAATGTCGTTCGCCCTTTTTTCAAGACTTCGAGCGCCTGTTGAATTACTGCCTCTGTTTCCGTATCGATGCTAGATGTTGCTTCATCTAAAATTAAAATGGATGGATCAAAGGCAAGTGCCCGAGCGAAAGAAATAAGCTGCCTTTCACCTGTTGAAAGCGTACTTCCTTTTTCCGTTATTTCCTCCTCAATGTTACCCGCAAAACGTTCTGCTCCAACGTCACGCAGCGCTTTCACAATCGTTTCTTTCGAAATACGTTCTTGCTCTAAACTTACATTAGAAGCAACTGTTCCTGTAAATAGAAATGGATCTTGCAGAACAATTCCCATATGTTCGCGAAGCGCTTGTTTTGGAATGTCTTTTATATCGTATCCATCAATTTTGATGCTGCCTTTTTGAAATTCATAAAACTGAAAGAGTATATTCATAATCGAGCTTTTTCCTGATCCAGTATGGCCGACTAACGCAATTGTTTCCCCTTTCTTCGCATCAAAGGAAATATTCTGCAGCACTTCATCTTTCCCGTTATAAGAAAACGAAACATTATCAAAACGAACATTTCCTTGCATTTGCGGAATGTGCTCTTCCTGCACTGCTTCTCCCTTTTCATCTAACAATTCAAACACACGCTCAGCAGCAACGCGCGCTTGCTCTAAGTTCGCTAACTGATTCACCATATTTGTAATTGGTGAGAATAATCGCGTTAAATAATCAACGAACGCGTATAACACACCTAACGAAATCACTCCTGCTGCACTTAATGATGCGCCGCCAAAGTACCAAATCACACCAGTAAATGCAATGTTGCGGAGTACGCCAACTAAGTTATGAGACGTTGCTGCATTTAAACTTAAAATTTTATTTTGGTACATATAATACTCTTCGTTTAATTGTTCAAACTCTTGCTTTGTCGCACGTTCTTGACGAAACGCTTGAATGATCGGCATCCCTTGAATGGATTCATTCACTTTTCCATTAATGTCCGACAAGCGTGAGCGCATTTTATGATTGTATACAGATGCATATTTTCGATAAAAAATTGCCCACACACATAAAATCGGAATTAAGATTAAACACATAAGCGCAAGCTTTGCATCCAATAAGAACAAGGCAACAAAAATACCAATAATATAAATAAAGCTAGAAAAGAATGTCGATAATACCGTTACATATAGCTCGCGAATCGCCTCCGTATCATTCGTCACACGAGAAACAATTTTCCCGGCGGGCAAATGATCAAAGTAGCGAATCGGTAATGTTTGAATGTGAGAAAACACGTCTTCTCGCATAATTTGAATAATTTTATTCGCTGCTTTTTGTAAATAAAATTGTTTTCCATATGCAAAGAGGGATACAACAAGTAAAAGAGCTAAATATCCACCTCCGAGTAACAATAATCGTTTTATTTCTGGTTGATAAAACGAGAAAACTTCCTTCCCTGTAAGCTTAGTTCCTTTATATACTTGCGCCGCTTTCCCTTGTTGAATCGTCACCATGTCTCCTTTTACAGAGCGCGTTCCTTCAAGTGAAAATTTATTCGGAATAAAATAATAGTCGCGGCCAATTTGAACAATGCGCACTTCTTTCCCTTTCTGCTCACCTGCTTCAAACCGATCACTTCGCTTATACCAAGTGTTGTGATAAAAAACAGCATCATCTCCTTCTACTGTTTCATACCAAGGCCTTTCAATGCCAACAATATGTTCATCAATCATCGTTTTCGCCACAAACGGCCCAGCTAATTCCGCAATAACGAAAATAAATAACATCGCTAAAGCAATGCCAATCGTTGCTTTTACTTTCATCGCATATTGAAATAATCGTTTTCCAACACTCATATTTTCACCTCGCCTTCTACGATTTCCCCTTGTTGTCTTTCAAACTGTTCTGTATACCAACCGCCCTTTTGAATCAGCATATTATGCGTTCCTTCTTCAACAATTTTCCCATTATCCATCACGAGAATCCAATCCGCATGCTGCGTTGCGGATAAACGATGCGTTGTAATAATCGTCGTTTTTCCGCTTCGTTCTTTCCTAATATTTTCAATAATTGCGGCTTCCGTTCTTGCATCAACTGCTGATAACGAATCGTCTAAAATTAAAATTTCTGGATTTTGAATGACTGCACGTGCAATGGAAATACGCTGTTTTTGCCCGCCAGATAGCGATACACCTTTTTCTCCAACAAGCGTTTCAAGTCCATCTGGCAAAAATTCCAAGTCTTTCGTAAAAGCAGCAATTTCAATGGCCTTTTGCAGCTCCTCTTCACTTGCTTCTTCGTTCCCAAATAAAATATTTTCCCGCGCTGTTTTGGAAAATAGAATGTGTTCTTGCGGAACATATCCAACCCAGCTTAATACTTGATCGATATGAATATTTTGCATCGGTATACCTGACACTGCAATTTCCCCTGTCCCAAGTGGATACTGACGCAGAAGCTGCCGAACAAGCGTTGTTTTTCCGCTTCCTGTTCTTCCAACAATCCCAAGCGTTTCTCCTCTGCTAAGCGAAAACGAAACGTTTTTTAAATTGAACGTAGAAGATGTCGGGTAAGAAAAAGATACATCTTCAAAATCAATACAGTCTGGCTGATGTACACGTACAGGTTTCTTTACGTTTTGTACATCTTGCTTATATGCTAACGTTTCATTTACACGATCAAGCGATGCATTCCCGCGCTGCATGACATTAATCAGCTCCCCAATCGCAAACATCGGCCAAATCATCATGCCAAGGTACACATTAAACGATACAAGTTCCCCAAGCGTTACCTCATTTTGAAATACTAAAAACGCCCCGTACACAAGGCCGATTAAATAACTCATCCCCACAAGCATTTTCACTGTCGGTTGAAAAAGCGAATCAATTTTTGCGACCTTCATATTCTTTTCATACACATCTGTCGCTAACGTATTGAAGCGCTTCTCATCTTCTCTTTCCTGTACATAAGCACGAATCACACGTACACCGGCAATTGACTCCAGCACTTTATCATTCATATCGCCAAATGTATCTTGAGCAACTGTAAAGCGATCATGTAGCTTCTTTCCATAAGTACTCACTGCATACGCCATAATCGGCAACGGTAATAGTGCTGCAAGTGTTAACTTCCAACTAATTGAAATGCCCATCATCAGCACAATTGTCAGCATATATAAACTCGAATCAACGAGTGTTAAAATACCAAATCCAGCTGTCATGGCAATTGCTTTTAAATCATTCGTTGCCCTCGCCATTAAATCACCTGTACGGTTTTTCTGATAGAAAGTTGGCGTCATCTTCAGCAAATGTCCCATAAATTTCGTACGCATCGTTTTTTCAAGCACAAATGCACCGCCAAATAACTGATATTGCCACACATAAGAAAGTACATAACCTGCAGCTGCTGCCATGAGCAACATCCCTACATACTCCATAATTCCCGCGTTTGTTAAATCCCCAGCTTTTATATCATCAATTGCTAATCCAATTAATTTTGGCGGGATCACCTCAATGACATTGACAAAAAGTAAACAAACAATCGCAATGCTATACCTTTTCCAATGCATTTTAAAAAACCATGTTAATTTTTGTAATACAGAAAACAATATAACCTCTCCCTTCTCGTTGTTGTATAAACATAGACTCGTTATCCGCTATCTAGCGTCTCCGTTTTTACCATACGCACCTCATACTTTTCCATCGTCATTCCTACCTTCCTAAAATTACTTATTGAAACTATACAAATGTATAGGAACAATCTAAAAAAAGAGACAAAAAAAGGCATACCGTCGCTTTGACGATATGCGAAAAACGCATAAAAGCGTACGTTACGGCACACGCAACGTACGCTTTCTTTTCAGGCTAACAAGAAGCGTTATTTGTCCGTAGAGGTTGCGTGATGATATTTATTGTGTAAAACATGTAAGCCAGTCATATATACGATTACAATCATCACGCGCACCTCCTTCTTCTTTTATTTTCCATTTTTAATTTTATAACTTTAAAGACTTTTCTGTCAATTGTTTTTTTATTTTAGGCTTTGTTAAATAAAAATGTAATTATGACCCATAAGCATAGGGACGGGGGGTTAGCCACCTTAACATAATACGGGTGGGATAAATACTTTGTTGATATGATAACTATTGACAATGGTTTTCCTCGTAAACCCAATCCATCAGCATATCTTCATTTACACACAAAACACAGAATCGATTTCGTTATTTGGGATAGAGAATTAGATTTATTACTCGCAAAAGAATTGGGAATTTTAACGTGCATTTTTCAAAGTCAAAGTGATTTAGCTGATTATCATTTACAGGACTACTCATAATTTTTTAATACTGATATTTCGTTAGCAAAACGAGTGGTCGATTAGTAACAAATACAGGAAAAGGACCAAATCTTGGTCTTTTCCCTGTATTTGTTACTATCAACATAATTCTTTAATATAGCCTTATTTTACAACAAAGAAAGCGAGTGCAAAAACCGTGCCAAAAATAGATTCACAAACATTTCATTTGAAATTTTTTTTCAAACCCCCTACAATCACCATATACTCACTCTTACAAGTCACTAATTTTTAGGAGGACTTACTATGCAAACTAGCAAGACGTATAAGTTTTATATAAACGGAGAATGGAAAGAAAGCTCGTCAGGGCAAACAATCGATATTTCATCTCCATATCTTCATGAAGTAATCGGACAAGTACAAGCCATTACTCGCACAGAGGTAGATGAAGCGATTCAATTGGCGAAAGAAGCGCAAAAAGACTGGGCCGAAGCATCTCTTCAAGATCGTGCACAGTACTTATATAAATGGGCTGATGAGCTCGTGAATATGCAAGATGAAATTGCTGACATCATCATGAAAGAAGTCGGCAAAGGGTATAAAGATGCCCAAAAAGAAGTTGTTCGTACAGCTGATTTCATTCGTTACACAGTAGATGAGGCTATGCATATGCATGGTGAAAGTATGATGGGCGATAGCTTCCCTGGTGGCGCTAAATCTAAACTTGCGATTATTCAGCGCGCTCCACTTGGCATCGTTCTTGCAATCTCACCATTTAACTACCCTGTCAACTTAGCAGCTGCTAAGCTTGCACCGGCTCTTATTACAGGAAACGCTGTTATCTTTAAGCCAGCTACACAAGGTGCAATTAGCGGTATTAAAATGATTGAAGCCTTGCATAAAGCAGGCCTTCCAAAAGGACTTGTTAACGTAGTAACAGGCCGCGGTTCTGTCATTGGTGATTATTTAGTAGAGCATTCTGGCATCGATATGGTATCGTTCACAGGTGGTACACATACAGGTACACATTTAGCGAAAAAAGCAGCTATGATTCCACTTGTCCTTGAACTTGGCGGAAAAGACCCTGGTATTGTACGCGAAGACGCAGACCTACAAGAAGCTGCCAAACATATCATTAGTGGGGCATTCTCTTACTCTGGCCAACGATGCACAGCGATTAAACGCGTCCTTGTACATGAACATGTAGCAGATGAACTCGTTCGCTTATTACAAGAAGAAATTACAAAGCTATCTGTTGGTTCTCCGGAACAAGACAGCACGATCGTCCCACTAATCGATGACAAATCTGCGGATTTCGTTCAAAGCTTAGTAGACGATGCAATTCAAAAAGGTGCAACTGTTATCATCGGCAACAAACGTGAGCGTAACTTAATCTACCCAACACTTCTTGATCACGTCACAGAAGATATGAAAGTCGCTTGGGAAGAGCCATTTGGTCCGATTCTCCCAGTCATTCGCGTTACTTCTGACGAACAAGCAATTGAAATTGCCAACAAGTCTGATTTTGGTTTACAAGCAAGTGTATTTACAAAAGATATTAACAAAGCATTTCACATTGCAAACAAAATCGAAGCAGGCTCTGTGCAAATTAACGGCCGCACGGAACGCGGCCCAGATCACTTCCCATTCATCGGTGTAAAAGGTTCTGGTATGGGCGCACAAGGTATTCGTAGAAGCCTTGAATCGATGACGCGCGAGAAAGTAACAGTATTGAATTTGATGTAACGACATCAAAAACCTCTTTTTAGATGGGCGTGAACCCCTGTCAGGGCCTTTTTCTGCCACGGGCGAGGTTTAAAACAAAAAGATATTCGTTTGACTTATAGGTTGAAAAATCAAAAGAAATTTACTTATAAAGGGAAGTAGGAAATAGTTTCTACTTCCCTTTATATTTTTTTAAAAATAGTTAACGGAACTATATTTCCCCCGCACACACTCTCTATCACTTTCATATATATATATTAACTTCTGATAGAGAGGAGGCGGTCTTATGGCAATCACATTAAATGGCTTAAGAGAAGGCGACAAAATCCGTGTGTTTTCAGCAGGTCGTGAAATCGACGGTGAAGGTGTTTTCCTTCGCATAGACAACAACAACTTCTTAATTTGGGTTGATAATCATGCAAATATCAATATTACAAGCTTAAATACAATTAGTATTCGTAAAGTTTCCTAATTACCTATAAAATTGTTTTATTCTTTCATAAAAGACACTGAGTCTATATCAAAAGGAGTTAGAGAAATCCTTTTTGAATAGGCTCTTTTTATTATACATTTTACACTGTTTATATAACTGATAACTCTGTTAAGGTTAACGGAAGTAAACAATATTCGTAAGAAAATACATTATGGAATTTAATGTAACTCTATAAAAATAGTTGCTAGTACTGCATTATCCTCGCACACATTCTCTACCTTTTTCATATATATATATTAACTTCTGATAGAGAGGAGGCGGTCTTATTGGCAATCACATTAAATGGTTTAGTAGAAGGCGACAAAATTCGCGTATTTTCAGCAGGTCGTGAAATTGACGGCAGAGGTGTTTTCATCCGCATAGAGAACAATAACTTCTTAGTTTGGGTTGATAGTCACGCAAATATCAACGTTACAAGCTTAGATACAATTAGCATTCGCAAAGTTTCCTAATAATTTCTAAAGTGTTTAACCCTCTCACAGTAAAACACTGGGTCTATATCAAAAGGAGTTAGAGAAATCCTTTTTGAATAGACTCTTTTTTTATAATACGTTTTACACTGTTTATATGACTAATGGTTAAGTCATAATCTACGTTAATCCAATATAACCATTCATTTGTACACTCAATAAAGATGCCTTCTATACTTGTTTCTCCTTCAAATACTTCTATCTTATCTCCTAACGAAAAATGAGAAGGCAATGCACCCTTTTCTGCTTTTTTACTTATATTCCGTTGTATGTTATAAAGTAACTTCATGCATTGTTCTAAAGAAGCTGCGAGCTCTTCATTTTGTTTTTTCAACTCCTCTATTGGATCCGGTTTTTCACGCGTATCCATTCCCTTTCCGCATATAAAGCAGTTTCTCTTAAACCAGCTCTCCATCCGATTATCCCTCTCAAATAAAGTGCTCTTCATAATAAAAGATGCACTTTCGCCTCTTTTTATATACATATTATATGATACAAATCCGAAAGTTGTTTCATTATTTCAAACATACTCTATTCTCATAATCATCCGATTATATCGATTTGCATTGACGAATAAAAATCCATTTGTTACCCTTGGTTATGTTAACTTTATATATAAATCCTCATTCGTATCTCGGTGAGGTAGAGGTTGCAATTATTAATAGTATGATTTGGGAGATGTGTGGCATCGCTGAACAAATCAAAAAGGAATAATTGCCGAAGCAAGAAGTGTCCACAATGCTTTTTTGCTGGGTCTGCATTGAATAAGTGCAGGACTGTCACAAGCTGTTTGCTTGTGGAGAGCTATCGAGAGATATGTCCGTGGGTTTCTTAATAAGATTGAGAAGCGCGTGAACATATACGCGCTTTTTTGTTTTGTTTGGAACTTCAAACACATACATATCTCCTCGCTTGACTTGGTTATACTAATTTTGGAGGTAATTTCTATGCAACAAAAAAAATGGGGCTTTTGGGTACTCACTGCATTTGTAGTTGGAAATATGGTCGGAGCTGGTATTTTCATGGTTCCGAGTACATTAGCACAAACAGCTAGCCCTCTTGGTGTTACTTTAGCTTGGTTAACAACAGGGTTTGGCGTGTTAATGCTAGCACTTGTTTTCGGTAATTTAGCAATTCGTCGTCCTGATTTAACAACAGGGCCGCAAAGTCATGCTTATGCACTGTTTTCTAAACAAAAAACGAAGAAAATGGCAGGTTTTAGCATCGTATGGGGCTACTGGGTTGCAAACTGGGCAAGTAACGTAGCTATCATTACATCATTTGCTGGTTATTTATCACTCTTTTTCCCAATTATGAAAGATACACGTGTATTATTTTCAGTCGGAACGTTCGACATTGCAGTCGGAAAACTAATTACGTTCTCTATTTGTACCCTGTTACTATGGGGAACACACATGATTTTAACGAACGGTATAAGCGGTGCAGGGAAACTAAACTTCCTAGCAACAACAACGAAAGTAACAGGATTCCTGCTTTTCATCGTTGTTACTTTATTCGCCTTCCAAGCATCTAAACTTGGACAATGGTATACACCGATTATTGATAAAGAAGGCATTTCACACGGACTATTATCACAAGTAAACTTAGCTGCCTTAACAACACTTTGGGCCTTTATCGGCATCGAGTCAGCTGTCTTATTATCAAACCGTGCTGTTTCACCAAAAACAGTAAAACACGCAACTGTTGCTGGTTTATTGTTAACTGTTGGAATTTACTTAGGAATTACAATCTTAACAATGGGCGTTCTTCATATCGATAAGCTTCAAGCATCTGAACGACCATTAGCAGATGCCTTATCTGCAGCAATGGGACATGGCGGCGGAAAATTAATGGCGCTGCTTGCACTTACTTCTTTATTTGGTTCTATTCTTGGCTGGGTTTTATTAAGCTCAGAAGTACCGTATCAAGCAGCAAAAGAAGGGTTCTTCCCCTCTTTCTTTGCAAAAACAAATAAAAAAGGAAGTCCGATTCATTCGCTTCGTATAACAAATATTATGTCGCAAGTGTTCCTATTCTCAACACTATCCGGGACAATTGCCGAGGCGTATACATTTGTGATTACCGTTTCAACACTAGCCTACTTAATTCCATATCTCGTTTCACCAATCTTCCAGCTGAAACTCGTGATGACAGGTGAAACATACGAAAATCAAAAAGGTTCTCGTATCATCGATGGAATCATTGCGGCGATTGCACTCATTTATGCACTATGGGTTATTAAAACTGGATCTTCTGATACGAAAACATTCCTGCTTGGTATTGGATTATTTGTCGTCGGATTTGCATTCTATCCATTAATGAAACGCGATGAGAAGAAAGCGAAACAAAACGAGCAAGTTGCCTAAAAGGTAGCTTGCTTTTTTTATTTACGTAAAACTTATTGTAGGCGAAAGGATCTGGCCATGTGTGGTAGCGGTCAGGG
Organism: Bacillus sp. S10(2024); assembly: GCF_050473865.1. Lineage (NCBI taxonomy): Bacteria > Bacillati > Bacillota > Bacilli > Caryophanales > Bacillaceae > Bacillus > Bacillus sp. S10(2024). The sequence goes on from NZ_JBFLUR010000002.1 coordinate 2,725,225, forward strand.
GCCTTTTTGCCACGCGCGGTGTGAAAATACGGGATTTCAAAGTGCAGGTCATTTTTTGTTTCAAATAGAACTATATTCTGCATTAACAGGTGTAGTACGAGGAGCACTCTTAAGTTTATAATGAAGGAAGGAGGTGATTTCATTGACAATCGAAACACTTTGGACAAGCCGCTTCCAGAAACATCTGCAAAAAATTGTGATGTACTTTGCCCGCATTGCAAGCGGACTTATCTATAGCTCACTACTAGTTCTTTGTGTGGGCAGCTATTATTATGCAAAATTTCTTCGTTCCTTTCCATCTGAGTCTGTTGCCTTAACCATTGTGACGATTTTACTTACGGTGATACTCACTCGCTGCCCCATTCGAACATTTTTACAAAAGCCGGATATGCTATATCTATTGCCGATAGAAGAAAAACTAACTTATTACTTTAAGCGTTCTCTTTTATATAGTTATCTCATTCAACTCTTTCCCTTATTATGTGCGGTACTCATCATTACACCGCTTGCCGGACAATCATTACATACAACACCTGCTTTTTTAGGCGGAGCTTTTATCATCCTTGCTTTCATAAAGTGGTGGAACATGTACATACATTGGACATATCTAAATACAGAAATTGCTTCATACTGGTTGCTTATTCGGATATTCTGCAATGCAGCCATTACATATACAATGTTTCAATTCACTTCCATTATGATTGTGGGAAGTATACTCCTTGTCATAGCGCTCTTATTTTTATATACGATGAACAAACAAAAGCGGCACATCCATTGGGAATATTTCATAGAGAAAGAAGAAAAAATGGACATGCGCTTTTATCAATTTGTTCATTTCTTTACAGATGTACCGCAAATCAAACAGCAAGTCAAACAAAGAAAATGGCTCACCACTTGGATGGAACGGATCCTATATAAAAAACGATCTCCTTTTTTATATTTATATAGTTTATCCTTTGTACGTACTAATGATTACTTCGGTATGTATATACGATTAACTTTAGTAGGAGGATTTATTTCTTACTACATTCCTAGCTTGATCGGAAAAGGAATCACCGCGTTATGTTTCCTATACATATCATTTTTACAACTCCGCGCCCTTTGGAATTATTTTTCGGGAAATAGTATTGTAGCATTGTATCCAGTTTCAGTTACGGAGCGAAAACGGGTTTTTATGACGTTTATATATTTAGTGACTTTTATACAATTTGTCTTCTTTTTTGGGGTTATTTTACTGAAATAGAAAGAATCCATTTTGGTTAAAATGGATTCTTTCTATTGATCCTATTCAATAACTTGATGATTTTTCGCTTTCCTATAGAAATAGATTGCTAAAAACACACCTATGACAACACAGACAATAATAGTTGCTGTAATATACCGCGGGTCTTTATTTATTTCACTTGGAATAATTCGCTCTGCGATTGGACCAATACATAGTGTAAATACTGCAAAAATTGTGATCCAAGATTTTGTATACAGTGCAAAAAGAACAAAAAGTAGCATACATACGGCAGCAATTATATAGTTTTGTGCCCTCGTTGCCACAAAATAATTCGCATCCATTTTTCCATCCATCCAAAAATAGAATACTAACCAGCCACCAATAGTAATACAATTAGCTAGTAACATTAGAAATAGCGACTTTTTTGTAGATGGATATACTTTAGGAATACCTTTCAATAAAGTAATTGCGAATACAGCAAGGGTTAAAAATAACGGTAATGATCCAAATAACAATATATTTTGTGAAATTTTAAATTGTCCCTTAATGGCTGGAGGAAAGGCCATATAAGCGATAATAACCAAAATCGCTGCTGGAATGAGTTTCATTAATCCTTCTTTATCTACAGGCAATTCTTTCCCGATATTCTTCATGTGCTGCTTACGACTTTCCCCAATAATATGATCTACACTCTGCCCTCTTTTTTCAGCTTCTGTTAAGTGAATTTCTAATTCGTCGACAATTTCATTGATATCCTCATCTTTCTTGCCCCGCTGCAATAAATACATTCTCAGTTCAATTAAGAACTGTTCCGACTTCGTAGATAACATGTTATTGTCCCCCTTTATTTATCCCGCTATTTGCGGGCAGTAAGACTCCCACCTCAAGACTGAAAGAGAAGCGAAGAAGATAGGTGGGAGATAAATGTCCATAAAAGCCCGATTGGTTCAACTAACCATCGGTGGGGGATGCCCCCCAGCGATGGAAGTTTCACTTTATCACGTTTTCAACAGATAATTTTAAATCGTTCCACCGCTCTTTAAAACTATCCAATTCCTTCTCCCCTAATTCTGTTAAAAGATAGTACTTTCGTTTTGGGCCAGCAGTTGACTCCCTTAACACACTTGTTAGCAAACCTTCTTTCTGCATACGTAACAATAAAGGATAAATAGTTCCTTCACTAAAGGAATGGAACCCATAGCTATGTAATTTCTCTGTTAATTCATAACCGTATATTTCTCCTTCTTGAATAATGGCTAGAATACAGCCTTCCAAAATGCCCTTTAGCATTTGCGTTGAATCAGCCATTGTCTCTCTCCTTTTTGTACATATTCCTTAATACCTTGTAATACAAGGTAAATAATTAAACTAATAACTTGCAATGCAAGTGTTACAACCATAAAATACCATAAATTAACTTGTAATGCAAGATATACCTCAATTAAAAAGGAGCTGAAATCAGCTCCTTTTTAATATGATCCGACTATCTTCATGTCGAATCACCGATAAAATTAGTTTTGAGTAAATTCGATAGTTGGAAGTAAGGAATAAACATTCGTATCATACGCAACATTATTTTGATACATATAATTTCGAAGAACGCCTTCTTCTTGAAAGCCTAACTTTGTTAATAACACATTAGATGCTTTATTCTCTGTAAAAACAACTGCTCCAATCCGCGTTAAATGTAGCTCATGAAATCCATATGTTGTAACCTTTTTAACAGCTTCAGTGGCATACCCATTTCCCCAGTATTCAGGTAAAAATGCATAAGCGATTTCAGCTCTCTTATGTTCGGTAGACCAGTCATGAAATCCAATCGTTCCAATCATTCCTTCTATCCCTTTTCTTTCAATTCCCCATTTTATCCCGCGTTTTTCTTTGTAGTTATTTGAAAAATTCTTAATGATATGTTTCACCTGTTCTAAATCTGTTAGTGGATTTTGTCCGTAGTAACGTAATACATCTTCATTTGAAAAGCAATTCAATATCCCTTGTGCATCATCTTCTATTATTTCTCTTAAGATTAGTCTTTCTGTTTCTAAAACAGGAAACATTCTCCCACTCCCTTTGTTTTAAACCTCGCACGTGGTAGAAAAAGGCCCTGACCGCTTCCATGCACGGCCAGACGCTCTTATTCTCCCTAAATTTTATATCGTTTTTTATCCATTACACCTCCCCATCAAAATCGTATTATAGTAATTCCCATCCGATAAAACTTTGTCATTTTTCAATATCCCTTCCACTTCAAAACCATATCTTTCATAAAGACTTTTCGCTTTCTCATTCGTTTCAAGAACATTCAAAGTGATTTTCTTAATGTCATGGGAGTCTGCCCAAGTAATGGATTCTTCTAAGAAGTTCTTTCCAATACCGTATCCCCAATATTCCTGTAATACGCACACGCCAAATTCTACTTTATGGGATGTTCTTTTCAAGTTGTTCCCTTCACACCTTGAAAAACCTACAATTCTTCCACTTACTTCAGCTACTAAAAATAGATTACTAACACTGTCTGTATCTTCTTTAATGATCCTTTTAAAACCCGCTTCGTCTATGTACGCTTCGCCTTTCTCTCTATCTAAGTTTTCTGTTTCACCATCTATTTGTAATCGCACTTCAGACAAATTTTTTGCGTCTTCTTCCACTGCAGACCTAATCATATAATTTGTATTACGACTATAAAATTCTTTTGGACTAATTTTCATTACAATTACCTCCTATTCTTTAAGAAAGCTACTTGTCCTCAAAACAAGCAGCCTTCACATTACCCTATCTTCTCTACTTTATCCCTTTGAAGGTGATACATATCTACCGCTTTCTTAAATAAAAGAATACTACTTATTCCGATGAAGCAGTATAAAATACTCATTCCCCAAGAAGCAATAACAGAACCAATCATAATGCCGAGCGTTCCAACCATCTTTGCGATTTGAAAGACCATGCTGGTAATGGCCATATAAGAACTTCTCGCATCGTCCCTTGCCATATCTGCCCGAATCGATTGGCTTACTGGCACATACATCATTTCTCCAATTGTTTGGAACAAACCTGCCAGTAATAAAATCCATAGACTGTTACTAGCTCCAAATATCGTAAACCCAATTGTATAGATAAATAAACCTGCATACAGTACTTTCCGGTCATCAAAATGATTCATGATTTTCACCATAAGTGCTGAAAATAACACAACTAATACGGTATTTTCAGTGGATATCCAGCTGAGCATCCGAATCCCTGTTAAATCAAAATTATTTCCGTTCCAGAATGAAAATGTTATCGTTTCAAATTCCTTTTGCAGACGAACGCCGATGTAATTATTAATTTGAAATTCTAATGATAATGCACATATACTTCCTAAGCACAATATGATAAACGCCTTATCTTTCATGACAACTCGGTAATTGTTTACCATATCTGTTAATACGTTTTGCTTTTCTACTTTCTTTTGAACGACATATACTTCTTCCATATAAACTGTAATTAAATACAGCGTTAATAAGGCAATGCCTGTCAGCAATATAAATAATTGAAAACGATAGTGTTCAAAGAGAAGTCCTCCGAAAATCGCACCGATCGCAATCGATAAATTGATTGCCCAGTAATTAATGCTGTACATCATTTTTCGATTTTCCGGTGTACTTACATCAATTAACATTGCTTCTGTTGCTGGATTCATCAAGCCAGAACCGATGCTATTGATTAGTAAAAATACAAATGTAAGCCAAGGTGAATCTATATAATCTGAGTTCGCGACTCCCATACATGCAATAGAGATTACTTGAATTACCTGTCCAATAATCATAACTTTTTTCCGTCCTAATGTATCGGCAATATAGCCGCCATATAAACCGACAATGAGTGACGCAATTACATTCAATAACAATAGGAACCCTGCTAGTGCTGCTCCTAATTTTATGGCGAAGTAAATCGCCATAAATGGAAAAATCATCGTTCCTACTGTCCGAGTTAAAAAGGATGTAATAATTCTAATTTTAATGTTGCGATGCATTGACCAAAATCCCATCTGTTTCCCCCTCCTTCTTGTTTCTTCATTTTACTTTGAAAAAGAGGAAGAAAAAGGTTAAAATATTCAGAAGAGTTTCCCCTTTTAGAAAAAGGAGCTGTATAACATGAAAATTATGGACCACTATATTCGGCTAAGACTTTCCTTTCCAACTAAACAACACATTCAAAATAGTCTCCAAGAACTGGCCGCTATTTTATTTTGCAGTACAAAAAATGTGAAGATTTTACTGAAGAAAATGAGTGAAGAAAAACTAATTGACTGGATACCAGGGAGAGGTCGCGGGAATAAAACGGAAATTTACTTTCTGCAAACGTTCGGAGAAGCGATTTTACCGCATGTTGAAGAGCTTTTAAAAAATGAGAAATTAAAAGAGGTATTTTTATTATTGAAAGAACCGCTTCCTTTCTTACTCCGTGAAAAAATAGAAGAACGATTAAATACTTATTTTGGATATAAAACTTCAGGCGATCTGTATGATGTGCTCAAAATTCCATATAACCGAAAATTACTCCCCATTGATCCGGCTTTTGCTGCTGTCACAACAGAAAGTCACTTGATTAGCCAAGTCGTTGATACATTAGTGAGATATAACGAGAAAGCTGACGAAATCGAGCCGCATTTGGCACATACTTGGGAAGTAAGCGATGATCAACTTACGTGGACATTCTACTTACGTAAAGGTGTTCGCTTTCATCACGGAACAACATTATCAGGAAAAGATGTGATCTTCTCCTTCGAAAGATTGCAGACCGTTCACTCTCCTTTTGACTGGTTAACAGAGGGAATTGCGAAAATAGAAAACCCATCTCCTCTGCAAGTTATCTTTCATTTACGAAAACCAAATCGCTTTTTTCTACATTACGTAAGCTCTGTGCAACTGTCCATTTTACCGCACGATGTAACGATTCAAACTCATCAATATAGCGGCACAGGCCCATTTAAAATAAAAAGCTTTACGGAAGATAATGTTATTTTAGAAGCATTTCCAGATTATTTTAAAGAGCGGGCACTTCTTGATCAGATTGAATTTTGGTTCGTTCCAGAGCAGTCAAAAATACAAACAAATTACGAATTACCAAATATGGGGTGTAACGAAGAAAAGGAAGTAGAAACAGAAGAAATCGGCTGTATATACGCAGCATTTAACTTTCAAAAACATGGCCCGCAGCATGATATCTTTTTCCGAAAAGCATGGGCAGAAATAATGGATCCCCTATCGTTAATTCAAGACCTTGGTGATAATCGTACCATGCCGGCTTATAGCTTCTTTCCCGATAAAAGCCGCACAATGCATAAAGAAACATCTTTATCGAAAGCGAAAGAATACCTGCAACAAAGTACGTATAACGGAGAGACGATACACATCTATTTCTTTGCGTTTAAAGGGAGCGAGCGCGATGCAATCTGGTTACAAAAACGATGTGAACCACTCGGTATACATCTACAGCTTCATCCTTTTCTAGTCACTGATTACTTTAACGAAGAGATTGCTAAGCAAGCCGATATCATTTTAACTGGAGAGGTACTCGACGCTAATCTTGAAATGGCTTTTGTACATATCTTTAAAAATAAAAGCTGCTTCGTTCATCGCTTCAGGCATCCGCATTATCATGAGCAAATCGAGGGCATGCTTGACCGTTTTATAGCAGAGCCAAGTAAAGAAAAACGATATGACTTCATATCTACAATCGAAAAACTTCTTAGCGACCAGTACCTTCTTGTCTTTTACTACCATGTCTTAAAAAGAAGAAGTTTCCCGTCTGCCTTGCAAAATGTAACCATCGACTCTTTCGGATGGACAGACTTTGCAAAACTGTGGATTCGTCCGCATATATAATTGGCGGAGCTAAACAGCTCCGCCATCTTTTTCACCCTACAAAGGTAACACAGTAGAATACTTAATCTCCCGCAGCGCCAAACTCGTTTGAATTCTCGTAATGCCGAGCATATTTAGTTTACGAATAAAACGTTCCAGTTCATTTCGATCGCGGTGCACTACTTTTAAAATATAATCATACTCCCCCGTTAAACAATGACATTCCAATACTTCTGGCATTTCGCGCATCGCCTTTTCCAACACTTCAAGCTTCTCCGCTTGATGAATATTTGTGCTGACAAAAATAAAGCATAGTAAGTCAAAGCCAAGTTTCTCTTGATTTAAAATGGCTACTTGCCGATTAATAAATCCTTCATTTTCTAACCGTTTCACCCGTGCATGTGTAGCTGGCGGCGAAAGATTAACGCGGCGTGCAACCTCCGCGTTACTTAGCTGCCCTTCTTGTTGCAACACATTTAAAATTTGGACATCTAAATGATCTAACTGTTCCATTTCCAATCTCCCTTTTCATCACAAAAGATTATTCACGAAAACACATGACAATCACGCGTAAAATGAATAAAATTCTGTAAAACAAATTAATCACTTTATATTATTTCGAATTTTACTAATTATACAAAATAATATATATGACAAACAAGAAAAATGCTACAATTTACATAGTTTAAAGTATATGTATTACACCACCGTGCACAGTGGCTTTTTTTATCCCACATTAATGGGCAATGCGCAAACCCAACTTTCTTGTAAAAGGAGCTAACTCGTATTATGCCTTATGTTATTTTATTACTCATCACAAGCCTATTGTGGGGCGGGAATTTTGTCGTGGGAAAATCTCTTGTCGGGCACGCTTCGCCGATGACACTTACGACTCTTCGCTGGGGTATTGCCGTCATTTGTCTTTTCCCAGTTGTTTGGCTGAAGGAAAAGAAACTATTCCCGCCGAAAGAGGCTATTCTCCCTTTATTTCTAATGGGGGTTACTGGCGTTGTTTTCTTTAACATTTTTCAATTTTGGGCGTTAGAGCATACATCCGCTACAAATGTTGGACTTATTTCTACGTTAAATACGATTTCTATCGCTGCTTGTTCGGCACTATTTTTAAAGGAAAAAATGAATATATGGCAAATCACATCGATGATTATTTCCTTTTTTGGCGTTACGCTCGTTCTTTCAAAAGGTAAAATAGATGCACTGTTTTCCTTACATTTTAATATCGGTGATTGGTGGATGATGGCAGCCGTATGCGTATGGGGCATCTATTCCGTTTGCAGTAGATGGGCAACAAAAAAGACGACACCAATGATGTCTACTTTATATTCTGGTATCTTTGGTCTCATCATACTGATCCCTTTTAATATCTCTGATTTCACAATTTCAAATGTAAACGCTTCGTTCTTAGGATCTATTCTATACACAGGTGTAATCTCAACTGTGTTATGTATGGTTTTCTGGAATATCGGCGTCCAAAAATTAGGGGCAACTACAGCTGGTATCTTCTTGAATTTCAATCCGATTTTCACTGCTATTTTAGCGTTTCTCTTATTAGGAGAACAAATGACGTGGATGCAAATCGTCGGAAGTGTGATTGTAATTAGTGGTTGTTACTTATTTTCGCATTTTAAATCCGCTGCAACTCCTAAACAACAATATACAAAGCATCTTGCAAAGAATCATGAAATCGCAGGGTGAAAAGCATCCAGATTTGTATTTCTGACTAATGGTTCATCCCAAAAATAGAAGCATTCTTTTTGGGATGAACTCTCAAAAAATTTGTACAAACAATTACTTTTATAAAATCATTACTAAATAACCACATTTTGAGACCCCTTATTTAAAACTCACCTTATATTTACTTCAAAAATATACAGGACATACCTATTAGGTATTATAATTTTCCAAAAAATAAATAAGTTATCACATATAAAATCGTCCGTGCTTTTTATCTCTTCCACACTATGACTATTTTCACTTCAGTACACATACATATCAATAAAATACGTCTTATCAAAACATTCACACACACGGACGTAAATGAGGAGGGTTTATGGAACAACCTAAGCGGATTCGTTTGCTCGATGTATTACGTGGATTTGCCATTATTGGCACACTTGGAACGAATATTTGGCTGTTTGCCAATCCAGGGGATTTTCTTTCCTTTATGTCAGCTAGGGGACGAGTTGGCAGTTTGGAGACGTTTTTTGCCGCCTTACAAGCCGTGTTTATTAATGGAAAGTTGCTCGGACTACTAACCATTATGTTCGGTATGGGGCTAGAACTCAAATACCGAAAAGCACAGCGAGACGGATTACCTTGGCTACCATTTTATATTTGGACAATGACTCTTCTATTTTTAGACGGATTACTGCATTATCTTTTTGTGTTTGAATATGACATTTTAATGAGCTATGCATTCACTGGCATCATCGTCGCTTTTATCATTCGCTGCCGAGACAGTGTGATGAACCGCTGGATGAAAGTCTCTGCCTATATTCATGTAATTGGGATAGTCATTGTTTCTCTTCTTTCGATTGCTCTCCTCCATGATGAAAATTTGGTTACCGAGATAGCTAAAGGATTTCGTGAAGTGAAAGATATCTACACAGAAGGAAGCTACCAGGAACAAATCGCTTACCGTTTACATAACTTTGCCACTTTGCGCACAGAAGCCATTTTCATCCTGTTTATGAACATTACACTCTATATTGGGGGCATTCGTCTTTTCCGTAGCGGTGCCATGTCACCAAACGAAGAAGGCAGACGCATCCGAAAGAAGCTGTTAAAATGGGGGCTCGGGCTCGGTTTGCCGTTAAACACGCTACTCCTTGTGCCAGGTGAATTATTCAATTTACCTGTTCGCTACTTGTTCGCTCCAATACTATCACTTGGCTATATCGGCTTGCTTGGTTGGCTACTTGAAAAAGGCTGGTGGAAATGGCTGCTTGCTCGTTTTGAAACAATCGGAAAAGCGGCACTCAGCTGCTACGTGTTTCAAAACATCTTAGCCTCACTTTTATTTTATAGTTGGGGATTGAACCTTGCTCCTGTTCATAGTGTGTACGCCATTTTAACAGCTTGGATCGGTATCAGCATCGCAATGATGATTATCGCTCATTGGTTCATAAAAACAATAGGCACAGGTCCACTCGAATGGTTATGGCGTAAGCTTTCATATATGCCGTTCAAGCAGAGAATGTAAGGAATAAGATAAACAATTAGAAATTGTCCCCCGCAACGCAAATACAGGGGACTTTTTACTGCTCTCACACAAAATACTTCTTTAACAAAGGCGGCGTAATAATCGTCGTCAAAATAACAACGATGACAATCGATGTAAAACTTTCTTTCGCCAATAAATTAGCAGTCAATCCGTTTGAAGCAATAATGAGTGCTACTTCTCCTCTTGATACCATTCCTGCTCCAATGCTAATGGAGGAACGCAAATCAAATCCTGTTAACCGAGCACCAAGTCCTGAGCCGATTAATTTTGTGAAGATAGCAATAACAGTCATAATGACAATAAACCATATTTGGTTCCCTAATCCGTGAAACGTAATTTCCATCCCAATACTTACGAAAAAGATTGGAACAAAAATGGCATAGGCAATCGGTTCAACTTTATGTTCTACTTCATGCTTATATGTAGTTTGCGAAATCGCAATTCCGGCAGCAAATGCTCCGATAATCCCGGCAATCCCCATCATTTCACTGTAATAAGCAAAGGAAAAACAAATAATGAGCGCCGCGCTAATTAATGATTCTGAAACACGAAGCGGCGATAACACCTTCATAATAAACGGAACACCTTTCCAGCTAATAAGAAAGATCGTGACAAAAAATATGACTTTCTTCGCAATAACGATCGTTATATTCACATCTTGTGTGCCAAGAAAACTCATTACAAACGCTAGTAAGATGACAACGATTACGTCATCAAATACAGCTGCTCCTAAAATCGTTGTGCTTTCCCTCGTATTCATTTTTCCAAGATCTCGTAATGTTTGCACGGAAATACTAACAGACGTAGCGCAAAGAAGTAGCCCTAAAAAAATGGCATGCGCCTGCACCATCCCAAATAAAAGACCTCCAATATATCCGCCAACAAACGGGAAGATAATCCCCCCTATTGCTACAGCAAAGGATGATGTAAGATTACGGTTTAATTCCTCTAAATCTGTTTCAAGTCCAGCCATAAACATAAGAAGCAATACCCCAATTTCACTTAATTCATCAATCAGCTCAGAGCTATTGATAATGCCAAGCATCGCCGGGCCAATCACAATACCGATAATTAACTTTCCTAATACAGATGGTTGTCCGATCCGTACGCTAATATCACCGGCCAGTTTCGTACAAAGCAAAATGACGACAAGTTCAAAATAAAATAACATAATATCTTCTCCTAGGTAAACATGCATGCGTTTTTTACCGTAGTGTTCGCTTAATTGTGTCGTTTTATTTGTTACAATTTTTATTGACAAAATATTCTGAATTATGATAAATTCACAAGTGAAATTACATATTTATTCCAAAAGCGCAACTGCACCACCCTCCATTGTATGTATATACTATACAATCTCAACTCTCTATTTCGTTTTTTCAGGTGCTACGAAACCTCGCAGTTGTATTGATCCCGTTTTAGTGGGAGTAAGACCAACATTTTACAGAGAGGAGATTTGAATTTGAAAACACTTTTACGAAAGAAACCCCTTACGACCGAAGCACCACGTCAACTCAACCGAACATTAAGCGCCCTTGATTTAACTTTTTTAGGCATCGGAGCTGTAATAGGGACAGGCATTTTCGTTTTAACCGGTATTGTTGCGGCAAAGCACGCTGGTCCTGCAATTATGCTATCATTTCTCATTGCCGCCTTTACTTGTGCATGCGTTGCTTTTTGCTACGCTGAGTTTTCCTCTTCTATTCCGATTTCGGGAAGCGTTTATACATATGCTTATATGACAGTTGGAGAAATTGTTGCTTTTATCGTCGGCTGGTGTTTAATGCTTGAATATTTACTCGCGGTTGCTGCGGTTGCCGTTGGTTGGTCTGGTTATTTACAATCACTACTACTTGGATTTGGAATCAAACTCCCAGCCATCATCGCCTCTGCCCCTGGTATAGGAAAAGGAGGCTTCATTGATTTACCAGCTGTCCTCATTATCCTTTTTATTACATTGCTCTTAAGTAGAGGCATTCGCGAAAGCGCTCGCATAAATAATATTATGGTACTCATTAAATTAGCCGTCATTATTGCCTTTATCGTTGCCGGCGCAAAATATGTAAAACCAGAAAACTGGACACCGTTTCTACCATTTGGTTACGACGGCATTATTGCCGGAGCTGCAACTGTATTCTTTGCTTTTTTAGGCTTTGATGCGATTGCAACTGCTGCCGAAGAAACAAAGAAACCGCAGCGCGACTTGCCAATTGGAATTATCGGTTCTCTTCTGATTTGTACTGTATTGTACATCACTGTCTCCTTTGTACTAACAGGGATGGTTCCTTACACAAAATTAGACGTATCAGATCCAGTTGCTTATGCACTAAGGTTTGTTGGTGAAGATACAATTGCTAGTTTCCTAGCTGTAGGAGCAATGACAGGGATGACAACTGTTATTCTTGTCGTTATGTATGGACAAGTCCGCGTCTCCTATGCGATGAGCCGCGATGGATTACTGCCAAAAGCATTATCTCGCATCAATCAAAAGTTCAAAATACCTTTAGTAAACACATGGATTATGGGGATTGGCGCTGCGGCGCTTGCTGGTTTATTAGATTTACACATACTTGCAAACCTTGTAAGTATCGGTACATTAACAGCATTCACGTTCGTTTGCTTTGCCGTACTCATCCTACGAAAAACACACCCAGACTTACCGCGAGCATTCCGCGTTCCATTTGTCCCTATTTTACCAATCATTGCAATTTGCTGTTGTCTATACTTGATGTTCAACCTTTCAAAAGAAACATGGATTGGCTTTGGAATATGGCTAACAATCGGTTTATGTGTATACTTTTTCTACTCAAAACGAAACAGTCATTTAATCACTTCCAAGCCAAACGATGAAAAAAAAGAAGCGTAAAAAAGCAAGCCCGCTATCCTTAGCGAGCTTGCTTTTTTTATCACTTCTGTTCTTTCTTCTTTTTCCAAGATTCCATACTATCAAAGAAAAAGTTAATAAATAATGCTCCTAGTCCCCCTAATACAAAGGTTATTAAAAAAAGCATCCACAGGCTTTTATCTCCCAAAAATTTATATCCGACTAGGAGCACGATACCAACCCATACATACTCAAGAATTTGTTTTATCTTTCGGTTTGACACATTATCCGCTCCTTCTAAACAATCTCTATTCTATTGTAACATATATTCTACTTCCTCAAGTCCCGAATGACCCTTACGCAAAAGAGACTTGTCCATGACAAGCCTCTTCCCCGCCCTATTTGTTTATACTATTCTCAACAAGCCTAGCGGCAGCCTCTAATGTGCGCTCTATACTATCTGCACGTTGGTCCGTCATATTTTGATCACGTACAGTTGCTTCGGCTACTTGTATTTTTTGCTCTAATGCTTTCACTGGTTCATGCTTGTATTGCCCTACCTCTGTTCCTACTTGTATCTTTGTTAAGAAGTCTTTTGCCTCATTAATCGTTACTTGAAGCTTTTCTTTCGCCGTTTGTGGCTTTTCTTCTGCTACTTTAGAATGTAAAAAGGTTTGATATGCCGTTTGTAACGATTGATACATTGTAACGATTTCTTCTTTTGTGACCATCATTTTTTCAAACGTTTCTTTTCCACCGTTATATGCATTTTGTAATGCAGCAAACGCTTTTTGTGAATATTGACCGGGTTTCTCTCCAAATTGGTAAGTACCTGCCAATGTTTCTTTCACCTTATTCATTTCTTCATATAAGTTATGAATCTCTTCTATTTTTATCCGGTTATTAAACTCATTATAAGCCGCTTTCACTTCAGAAGGCGTTAATGCCTTACTATATAGTCTTGCAAGTGCAACTTTCCCATTTAACGGAACATTACCATTACCAGCGTTTGTTGGATCTGCTCCAATTGCAAACGGTACATTTGGATGATACACTTTCCCCGTTACTCGCTGACTATTTACTTTTTTTCCATCTACATATACTGCAAGTTCACTTCCATTATATGTTCCTGTTAGATGGTATGTTTTATTAGCTTCTAGCTGTACACCAATATGTTTATAACTGCCGCCAATATGTGCCCATAATTCTACATAACCAGAACCTGTTGACTCAAATCCAATTCCACCGCTTTCGGTATTTTCCATAATTGCTTGATTGCGAATTTGATTCATAGAAAAAGCTGCTTCCAGTGTAAAGGAATCCTTTACCTTTGCTTTTTGCTCATTTGAAAATGGAATATATCCATATGTATTATCCTGTCCACTTAATTTCATTACATGTTTCTTTAAAGGTTCCTCATACTCAATTGCTACATTTCCTTTTACACTTCCATTTGCACCAAACGATGAATAATCTTTAAAAGTACCATCTAAAAAGTTCACATCGAATACATCTGCTTTCGGTACTTTCGCATTCGGATCAATTACTTCTGTATTCGTTTCAAATTCTGCGCGCAAAGGAGCACCACTTTCATTTCCAAATGAATCTAATGCTGTTACTTCTATGTTATATTCCGTATTAATATCTAGCCCATCTAATGTAAATGTCAGCTCTTTAGGTACCGGATCCCGGTAGAACTCGGAGAAGGCTAAAAGCTGTTTTTTCACCTTTCCTGTTGCTTTCTCTTTTGCTTGCAGACGGTATGAATGAACGAGTAAATTATCTACAGCTTGCGGAAATGTCGCTGTCACAGATGTCTCTGTTATATTGGAAAGTTTCAGCTTTACATCTTGTAAAAATGTCGGCTTTTCCTTATCACGATCTTCTGTATACTTGAAAGATTCTTTCTTTGCTGGAAGATCAACTACCCACGGCTCACCTGTCCAAGAGTTATTATGAAAATCACGGCGATGAATCGTCACTTTTTGATCATCTACTTCTACCAATAAGCCTTGGCTTAATGTGTCAGCTCCCGGCGGCATATTTCCCTGTACTTTTCCCTTTTCTATTTCCATATAACTAACTGATGATGTCCCAACAGACGTAAAGTCTTTTTGGTGAATTGATCTTGGATCATCAAGTGGATAATGAGAATGACCAGAAAATGTTACAGCTTGTGGATATTCTTTTAAGACTTCATTAATCTTAGCACTATCATTTGTCCCCCATTCATGACTCCCGTACACTGTTCCTTTAATTTGCTGATGTAAAAAGACAAAGATTGGCTTACTTGGATCAGCTTGCTTCGCTTTTACTAATTCCTGTTTCAACCAATTAATTTGTGTATCTGAATAATATCCATGTGTCACTCCGTTTTCCGGACTCATTACAAGAAAATGATAGCCTTTTACAACTTTGTGATAATAGATAGATTCCATTCCTGTTTTTTTAAGAAAACGTTTCTGTGCATCATGCGCAATTAATCCATTCCAATAATCATGGTTACCTAAAGCATACATAGCAGTTGCATTTTGGTTTCCATATTGCTTATAAGTTTGGAAGAAACGATCATATTGCTGTGTTGAACCACTGTCTGTAAAATCACCAACAACTACAAAGGCATCTTGTCTTGGAGCTACTGCATTCAATTGCTGCAGCGCTCTTTGAAAACGAAACGTATCATCCGTTCCACTATTTTTAATGTGCACATCACTTAACACCGGAAAAACAAGCTTCTTTTCTGATGATTCTTTCTCTGTTTTTTCTTCTCTTGTTTCCGCGAAGCTAATCCAAGAAAAAGATGTAAATACTAAAAAGAAAACTGCTAAAAAACCAATAAGACCCTTCACTTTACACAACGTCCTTTTGATCACAAAAATCCTCCTCGTATATATTGTAAAATACAAGAATATTTTAGCGAAACGTTATTAAAGCAGTATAAATCAAAGGTAAAAAATATTAAAAGTTTGTAAAAAAAAGTAAAAAACCGCCTTATCTCGGTGGTTTTTTACTTTTTTTCTTAATAAGCTTGTACATCACAAAACCAATTAAAAAAACAGCGATAATCCCTGCTATCGGCAGCATATATTGCTCAATTATCGCACCGGCCTTATGCCAATGCGGACCAAGTTTCATCCCAACATAAACATACAGCGCTGTTAATGGGAACATCGCAACAAATGTATAGATGATAAACTGCCAAATATTCATTTTCGCCATACCGCACGGAATTGAAATCAGTGTCCGTACACCTGGAACAAATCGCCCTGTAAATGCTACTACCGGACCATACTTTGTAAAAAATTGATCTGCTTTTTGAATTTGTTCTTCTTTTATAAAGAAATACTTTCCATACTTCATTAATAGAGGACGACCTCCATAATATCCTAAAGCATACAACGTTAACGGTCCTGTCGTTCCTCCAATTGTTCCTGCCAAAACAGCAATCCAAAAATTCATATCACCTTCATATACCCAATAACCAACAAGCGGTAAGACAACTTCGGCTGGAACAAATTCAAACGTTAAGGCTAACATAACACCAAAATAAGAGAATTGTTTTAAGTAATGAATAAAATCTAAAATCAGTTGCTCCATCTATCTTTCTCCTATTCTATTAATCCATATTTATCCTGTAAATGAACAGGTGCCATCTTCACAATTCGCTGCAAAACAAATAGAATTATCGCCACATCATCTAGCACACCAAAAAACAATAAAAAATCTGGAATGATGTCAAACGGAAACATGACATATCCACATAAGAATAAGATAGAAAGCATTTTCTTCTTCAATTCAACATCCTTTGATATAAAAAATTCACCTAAAAACGGAATGAATTTACGTACTTGAAAAATGAGACGTACTCTTTTCCACAACTTTCTCATATTCCTTCTCCTCTCTCGATCTCTTATTCCAGCATACAAAAAGGACCTTTACCGAAATGGTAAAGGTCCTAAAAAGACAATAAGGGGCCCTTACCATGATTGGTAAAGGTCTCACTAACAACAAGATTGTTGCCAACAAAGCCGAGGGTTTCTCCCTGTAATGACGACTTTGCTGCTAGAGCTACTCCCCTTTATATACATGTTTGATACCGCTATGGTAAAAGATTTCATCTGAAAAGTCAATGATTTTTATCATGTATTAGGACTAGCATATAAAAATATGATACATTCATTTTCATATAAACTGCACTCGTTTTCTTTTTTTGTTTTAAGCAGAAAAAGCATTTTACCGCTTCTATACATAGCCAGTTACTCTCCCTAAAAAGGTTTACAATTTGGAATCTCAATTCCTGAAGACTGCGCCAGTTTTAATAAATAATAGCACTCTTCCCTTGCCATATGATCTGGCATTCTCCCCGAAAGCATGCTTAGCATTTGTCCTGATAACTCTAACTCTTCTAGTTCATGAAGAAAATGCGAAAATAAAGTAATTTCCAGCGAAACATCTTTTGTGAACTTCTTTAAAGCAGAGAAAGATACTAATTCTGTCCGTAAATAACCAGCCATTTCAACAGCTTTTAAATACAGTTGTTCAAAATGCTTTTCATATTCTTCACTTTTTTCTTTTAAACGTTTTTCAACCGAATCTAGTCCGACAGACATAGCTTCTGCATGACCGGCTGCATCTATTAGCCAAAGAAGATGATGGTGCAATTCGTGAAAAAGAGGAGGTGTTTTTCCTTCCGTCAAATACTTCAATATTGTTATGTATTCTTCGACTTCATTAACCATGTGATTAAGAAATGTCGGTGTTAAATGAATAGAAATTTTCCCTTCTAATTGTTTACGTAAAATGTGCAATTTAAACTTTCTTATTTCATTTGCCGCTTCATTTGCCGCTTTTGCAAGTGCAATTAAGTCAGTAGTTCCAATTTTCTTTTTCAATTCATCAAATTTTTGTATAAAATACATTGCTCGCTCGATTTCTTCTTTTTCTTTAGGGGCTAAAGCATCCGTTATAAAATGAGCATGATCTTCCAAAATCCTTAACCAAAACCGATGCTCGAATAATGCATTTTCTTCATAAGCTCGATCCATCATATTCTCCTCCTCGCAATAACTAGCTTATTTTCACATACCTTTTGCGTATGATATTGACTCTTCACTCTCATATTGTGATTGCAATTGGATCATATATCGGTCAGGATCATATACAGATATCACTTTTTTCTTCTCTATATAATCTTCTATTTCTGTGTACATCACTTGATAGTAAGCTAACTTTTTCAGTAACTTCTCCGCCTCATTGGATTGTATATTCACTTCGATTTTCGGAAGAAATTGTTCACATTGCGTAACTTCTTTTTCTTTATTTAAAATACAACAAATCCGCATTTCCCCTACATCATACCACACCCCAGGTACATCTAATTGCGGCCTTTCTATGCTTGGCCGAAAACCTAATATACCTTCATAAAAGTATAATGTTTTCTTCAAATCTCTAACCTCTAACACAACAGAATGTGCCATCTTATCCTCCTTTTCCACTTATTAGTTTTTGTATATGAGTCATAAACGATAATTATGTTTGAATACAATACATAATAGCGATGTTTTCCAAAGGAGGTGTATAGGTTGAATAAATCTGTAAGGTCATACACACCGTATCACAGTCCTCAAGACCCTTGTCCACCAATCGGAAAGAAATATTATTTTACTCCCCCGCATTTATTTATGGGATTTCAGCCAGCAAACTTACCACAATTTTCTCCGAGTGAAGCACTAAAGAAAGGGACTTTGTGGCCTGCTTTATATGATTATTATGAAAATCCTTATAAAAAAGGACGGTGAGACCATCGTGGCGCAACCACTTCCCGATGAATTTTATAAATGGATGGAAGAAATGCAAGAACTCGATTTTGTACTCGTAGAACTCACCCTCTATTTAGATACCCATCCTGATGATGTTACATCCATTAAACAATTTAATGATTTTTCCTATAAGCGTAGACTATTAAAACAGCAAATCGAAGAAAAATACGGACCGCTTCAACAGTTCGGAAATAGTTATTCAAAAGCTCCTTGGGAATGGAATAAAGGGCCTTGGCCTTGGCAATTGTAAAGGTGGGGAAAATATGTGGATCTATGAAAAGAAATTACAATATCCTGTAAAGGTAAGTACTTGTAATCCAACACTTGCAAAATATTTAATTGAACAATACGGCGGTGCTGACGGCGAATTAGCCGCTGCGCTGCGCTACTTAAATCAGCGCTACACCATTCCTGACAAAGTGATCGGTTTATTAACAGACATCGGAACGGAAGAGTTTGCACACCTTGAGATGATTGCGACAATGGTATATAAATTAACAAAAGACGCCACACCTGACCAAATGATAGCGGCTGGTCTTGATGCTCACTACGCTGATCACGATAGCGCCATTTTCTATCACAATGCTGCAGGCGTTCCTTTTACAGCAACTTACATACAAGCAAAAGGAGACCCAATTGCAGATTTATATGAAGACATCGCCGCAGAAGAAAAAGCGAGAGCCACATATCAATGGCTCATTAATATGTCTGATGATCCCGATTTAAACGATGGATTACGTTTTCTTCGAGAACGCGAAATTGTTCACTCCCAGCGCTTTCGAGAAGCAGTTGAAATATTAAAAGAAGAACGAGATCGGCAAATATATTTTTAAAATATATGAAAAAACGAAGTGACCTCAATTGTGAGGTCACTTCGTTTTTTATAAACCCTCTTTTGCTGTTTTAATACATTTCATTAAAATGGTAGTGCCTGTGATATTCATTACAATACTTGTTCCAAGTGAAACTGCCCATAATACACTTGGTGCTGATAGTGTTAATGATAACATTAAGAAAACCATACCTACCGAAACAAAAGTAAATCCTAAAAACTTATTATTCAATTTAAACACCTCTCTTTTATAGTTTAACAGTATTTACCTTATCACGATATGAAATTATTTATCAGTATAATAACCGAATATCCTCTGATAACTCATTCACGAAAATTAGAAGAACTTCCACATTTTTGGCCTTCACTCTTTCTTTTCCATCCGTTTCTACAATCCCCTTTCTTAGAATGATTATTCAACTTAGTAAATCAATTAGTAATTTTTTAAAAATTAACTGTTGCTTTCTAGTCGTCAGACCTTTAAAATAAAAACATCAATTCGACAAATTATTTGAATTTTCGACAAAAATAATCTAGGAGGATTTTTATAGAATGCGTACAACCTTAAAACCATCCCAAGTTCTCTCAATTAGCTTATTGCTATTTGCGATTTTCTTTGGTGCTGGTAATATGATTTTCCCGCCCCTACTTGGTCTTTCATCTGGAGAGCATATGTGGGTGTCTATCGCAGGATTTGTAATTACAGATGTCGGTTTATCATTGTTAGCAATTGTTGCAGTTGCATTAGCAGGTGGCAACTTCAAAACACTTGCAAGCCGTGTTCATCCAAAATTCGCAGCAATTTTAGCCATCATTATTTACCTTTCCATTGGACCGCTTTTCGTTATTCCGCGTACAGGATCTGTTTCATACGAAATCGGAATCGTACCGCTTTTCCAAGATCACTGGTATTCTATGTTGCTCTTTACAGGAATTTTCTTTACGATTACCTACTTTCTATCGTTAAACCCTTCCAAATTAGTGGATCACATCGGAAAAATTTTAACACCTATCTTACTTGTTATTATTGCCGTAATGGCAACAAAAGCGATTCTTTCCCCAACAAGTTCGTTCGCTACTCCTGTTGGTGACTACAAAGACATTCCATTTTTCAAAGGGTTTTTAGAAGGATTTTTAACATTAGATGCAATTGGAGCACTTGTATTATCTAACATCGTTGTGAATGCGATTCGTCAAAATGGAGTAACGGATAAAAAAACAATTACGAAATATACAATTATGTGTGGAAGCATTGCGGCGTTATTTTTAACAATCATTTATTTCGCATTAGGCTATATCGGTGCATCAAATGGACACCTTGGACAATTTGAAAACGGCGGCCAGCTATTAGCAACGGTTATGTACAATTTATTTGGGACAAGCGGTAACATCTTATTAAGTCTAGCCATTATTTTCGCTTGCTTAACGACAGCAATTGGCGTTGTGAGTGCATTTGCAAACTACTTTTCGAACGTACTAACAAATGTATCATACAAAAAACTTGTATTGTGGGTTTGTATTTTTAGCTTTGTTGTTTCTAACTTAGGATTAAGCTTATTAATTAAACTGACATTACCAGTATTAATCATCCTTTATCCAATTACAATTATCTTAATTTTCGTATCGTTTATTGATAAATATACGAAAAGAAAACCAAGTGTATATGTCGGTGCAATGATTGCGGCCTTTATTATAAGCTGTATTCATGCACTTGATAACATCAGCATGATGCCATCTGCCATTTCATCTCTTGCAAGTGCAATTCCATTTTACAGCTTAGGAGTTGGCTGGATTGTTCCAGCAATTATCGGCGGTATTGTCGGTTACTTCATTCCGCAAACACAAACAGAAGGTGAAGTTTCTGCAAAGTGAAAAGACTAGGAATTCATGGCTATTGAAAAAAGGGGAGCGTTTTGCGCTCCCCTTTTTCTCTGTTTTTATATCTTTATATGTTCTATTTACGCCTTCTAGGAAAAGGCATGAAGCATATAATTAACTCTGCAAATAAGAATTGTTATCGCAAACATTTTCATACTTTAAATTAATAAAGTTTCCATTTGAAAGTAGTGGATAATATATTTTTACTGAATTAGCAAAATATATTACATTTTGAACAATATGGAGCTGAGTTTCCCCTTCTAATTTTCTTATTGCATTTTGAACAAAAAACATATTCTTCTTCTTCTGCTTGGCGTTCTATTATGCTTAAAGCATACACTCTTAAACTAACCATAACACCTACTAAAATGGCACTCAAGAATACTAACATCTTATCCCCAACCATTATAAAAAATGAAATTTATGGTAATTAATTCTTTTTTTATTTTAACCACGTATACGATTGAATTCAAATTCAAGAAAACTTTCTAGTATATTCTCCCCCCCCCCTCTATTACCATGTTATTAGAAAAAGCACTTATTAGCGGTTGTTACCAAAAAGAGGGAGATCTTTGAAATGCTACGAAAAACAAAACATGCTATACACTCGCTCTACCTTTGTTTTAAAACATCGCACGTGGCAGAAATAGGCCCTGACCGCTTCTACGCATGGCCAGTCCCTCACGCCCAACTAAAAAAGGGTTTTAAGTTCTTACATCGTATGCTTAAATACAAACAACTCTTCCTTCGCTTGTGTTATAGATTGTGTCGTTTCTATCTCTTCCTGCTCTGATCTCTCCCCTAACCTTGCTTTCTCCACCGCATCCTGGATACATTTCACAATCATATTCCCTGAAAAAATTGTTAATCCAAAAAAGGTAATCGGTACAAGCGGAATCCATGGATGCACTGATAAAGAACGAAAGTATACCCCAATTAATCCTGACCATTCATGAGTAAAAGAATCGATCTCTTTCCCAAAAAACTCTACCGTTCCCCCAAAGAATAAACCTAATAAACCGAGATGCAATAAAATAATAAGCGTCTGGACAAACTGCTGCATAAATACAATGACGAAGGTTGGGTACAAATGCGGAAACACATGTTTTATAAGAAGATGTCGTTTACTTCCTCCTAAAATTTTAGCAGCATCAATAAATTCTTCTGTTAATACCTTACGAATTTCATTGGCAACGTACAAAGAAAGGGTCGGAACTGCGAGCGCCGTTAATAAAATAACTTCAAACGAAGCTCGTTCAAAAAAAGTTGACGTTTCTTCGCCGTTCCCAAATATAATCGCATGTCGTAATGAAAAAGCTGCAATCATAACCATTGGAATAATTGTAAAACTATCAAAAAAAGCTTCTAATTTTGTAAACCCTCTCTTTACGTACATACCGAGTAAAACACCGAAACAAATTCCAAATACAATACGTAACAATGCGATGAGTATGGAAATTCCAATTGTCCATTTCGCTCCTTCAATTACTAAGTTTAATAAATCAAATCCCTTTTGATCTGTTCCAAGTAAAAACTGAAGCGAAGGTGGAAATGGAGGTACTTGTAGTATTCCATCCCCATTATACTGAATGGACACCCTCCGAATATGTCCATCGTTAAAAATTGTATTTCCAATGCTTAACAAAAGAATGATAGTAATGAATGCACTACTAATCCAAAAGCGCTTATCACGTTTCAACTGTTTCCACATTTTATAACCTCTCTTTCATCGCATTTGGAACGAAATAATGAAACAGCTTAAAAATAATAAAAATAGGTATATAAAGCAGCAGCAAACTAACTGTAAAAAGAGGAATACCTGTTGCGAAATGCTCCTCGGCAGCTACTCTTACAAATACAAACATGCCATATGTATTAAACATCCATTCAATAATGTACAAATTAGATAACATAAACCAAATGTTCGTTTTTGTAAAAAAAAGCGTACTTAATAGCACATTACGTAAAACATGGTGATTTAAAATATAAAGTTTATCCAGCCCCTTTGCCTTTGCAAATAGAACATAATCTTTTTCAAGTTCTGTTTCAAAACGCAATAATACTAGTTTCACAAACATAATCGTTGTCGGTACACTTAAACAAATAATTGGTAATCCTCGAACGGATTGCTCCCCTACTCCTGAAATACTTACAGCTAAAATACCTGTCTGTTTAAAAATCCAAATGACGAAAAGCTGCGAACCAATAATAAGAAGAATATCTGGAATGGATTCAAGAAAAAGTAAAAATGATTTAATTTTCTTCTGAACTCTATCATTACTCCGTAAAACGATATAGACAATTAAAAAGGCAATCAAAAGTGAAATAAAAAAAGCTGCTAAAAAAATAATCATCGTTTCTTTATAGTGGATAAATAGTTGTGGAAATAGTTGTTTTGGTGTTGGTCTTGTACTATTACTAACTGGCATATACGTCATCGATGATAGATGTAGTAGACTATTGCATACCATCTTAATCGTTTCTACATATTTATAAAGGTCTAACTTTAACCCCTGAAACAAACCTGGTAACGCTCCTACACAAATAATTCCAACGATTGATAAGAAAAGTTGCACAATGACTTCCGAACTATGTATAAATACCCTCTTTGCCATATTTGCCTAACCCCCGATTCTTTTTATTCCATTTTACAAATTATTTTTCAATTACATATATTTTCTGTTAATTAACCTTATTTCGTTTCTCTATGTGGAACTCTCCATCAAAATTTCATTTTTCAACATATACGTCACTGCTATAAAAAGACAACATGCCCCCTCGAAAGAGAGAGAAACTGACCACCACTACCACACATGGCCAGTACCTCCCGCCAACCTAAAAAGAGGGTTTTAAAGATTTTAAGTCCTCACATCGTATGCTTAAATACAAACAACTCTTCCTTCACTTCTGTTATAGACTGTGTCGATTCTACCTCTTCCTGCCCCGCTCTCTTCCTTGACCTTGTTTTCTCCACCGCATCCTGAATACATTTCACAATCATATTCCCTGAAAAAATTGTTAATCCAAAACAAGTAATCGGTACAAGCGGAATCCATGGGTGCACTGATAAAGAACGGAAGTATACTCCAATTAATCCTGACCATTCATGAGTAAAAGAATCGACCTCTCCCCCAAAAAAGAGTACCGTTCCCCCAAAGAATAAACCTAATAAACCGAGGTGCAATAAAATAATAAGCGTTTGGACAAACTGCTGCATAAATACAATGACAAAGGTTGAGTACAAATGCGGAAACACATGTTTTATAAGAAGATGCCATTTACTTCCTCCTAAAATTTTTGCAGCATCTATAAATTCTTCTGTTAATACTTTACGAATTTCGTTGGCAGCGTACAAAGAAAGGGTCGGAACTGCGAGCGCCGTTAATAAAATAACTTCAAACGAAGCTCGTTCAAAAAAAGTTGACGTTGCTTCGCCGTTCCCAAATGTAATTGCATGTCGTAATAAAAAAGCTGCAATCATAACCATCGGAATAATTGTAAAGCTATCAAAAAAAGCCTCTAGTTTTGTAAACCCTCTCTTTACGTACATACCGAGTAAAACACCGAAGCAAACTCCAAATATAATGCGTAATAATGCGATGAGTATGGAAATTCCAATTGTCCATTTTGCTCCTTCAATTACTAAGTTCAGTAAATCAAATCCCGTTCTATCTGTTCCAAGTAAAAACTGAAACGAAGGTGAAAATGGAGGTACTTCTGGTATTCCATCTTTATTAAACTGAATGGATACCTTCCGAATATGTCCATCGTTAAAAATTGTATTTCCAACACTCAACAAAAGAAATATAGTAATGAATCCACTACTAATCCAAAAGCGCTTATCACGTTTCAAATGTTGCCACATCCTAACCCCTCTCTTTCATTGCATTTGGAACGAAATAATGAAACAGCTTAAAAATAATAAAAACAGGTACATACAGCAGCAGCAAACTAACTGTAAACAGCGGAATACCTGTCACAAAATCCCTTTCAGCTGCTACTCTTACAAATACAAACATGCCGTATGTATTAAACAACCATTCAATAATATACAAATTGGATAGCATAAACCAAATGTTTGTTTTCGCAAAAAAGAGCGTACTTAATAATACATTACGTAAAACGTGATGATTTAAAATATAAAGCTTGTCCAGCCCCTTTGCCTTTGCGAATAGGACATAATCTTTTTCAAGCTCGGTTTCAAAACGCAATAATACTAGTTTTATAAACATAATCGTTGTCGGTACACTTAAACAAATAATGGGTAATCCTCGAACGGATTGCTCTCCTATCCCGGCAATACTTACAGTTAAAATACCTGTTTGTTTAAAAATCCAAATGACGAAAAGCTGCGAACCAATAATAAGAAGAATATCTGGAATAGATTCGAGAAAAAGTAAAAATGATTTAATTTTCTTTTGAACATTAGCGTTACTCCGTAAAACGATATACACAATGAAAAAAGCAATCAAAAGTGAAATAAAAAAGGCTACTAAAAAAATAACCATTGTCTCTTTATAGTGGATAAATAGTTGTGGAAATAGCGGCTTGGGGATGGGACGTTCGCTATTACTAATTGGTATATACGTCATCGATGATAAATGCAACAAATTATTGCATACCATCTTAATCGTTTCTACATATTTATGAAAATCTATTTTTAAACCTTGAAACAAACCAGGTAATGCTCCTACACAAATAATTCCGACAATCGATAAGAAAAGTTGCACAATGACTTCTGAACTATGTATAAACACCCTCTTCGCCATATTCTCCTGACTCCAATCCTTTTTATCCCATTTTATAAAATATTTTCTAAATTGTATATATTTTCTGTTAATTTTCATTCATTTTCCAACATACATGTCGTTGCTATGAAAATACACCGCCCTCTATTTTAACATTGCCTGTAACAGAAAAGGTCCTGACCACTCCTTGTGTATTGCCAGCTTCTTCAGGCCATTTCAAACAATGTTTTTCTGTCGGTTTTTCATAGAGTGACTGAGTAGTTATAAGGTTTTTTATAAATCTAATATATAATGAACTTGCAATATTACAAAAATGTAATATTATTGTAAGATAAAACGATTTGTCAGACTCCCCTGCCACATTATACTGAGATTACAGAGACAAAAACGAGACGAAAAGGTGAAAATAGAATGAAAAAGAAAACGAAATTATTAATTGTCGGTTTAGCAACAATCGGAATTGGTGCTGGTTCTTACTTTGCGTTAGCTGGCGGATCTACACCGGCTATGGCATACAGCGGTTATAAAGTAACAGAAAAAAAGATTGAAAATGCACAAAAATTTGGCGGTGAAGTTATTCCAAACGGTATCGAAACAATTGCATTTGATCCAACGAAAGGTAACTATGAGCTTGCCGTTAAAAAAGGCGATCAAGTAAAAAAAGGACAGTTGCTTTTTAAATATAGCAACTCATCTATTAAACTAGAAAAAAGTGAAGCAGAAATGCAAAAGAAATTAGCCGAGAAAGAAGTTTCACTCCTTCAGAAACAACTGGACGCAGCAAAACAAAGACTACAAACAGCAAAACAATCTGGTGCTGCAGGTGACATGTTAAAAGCTGCTGAACAAGAAGTGCAAGCACAAGAAGCACAGCTTGAAACGAAAAAGTTTGAAGTCGAAAAAGCGAAGCAAATGATACAAAACAATCAAGAAAAAGAAAATGCACTATCAGTAACAAGTCCTGTAGATGGCACAATCGAAGACATTAGCAAAGGTGCAGAAGAAAAAGCAACTATGAATGGTATGACAATTCGCACTGCTGGGCCATTAAAAGTAAAAGGGCAGTTATCTGAATATGAACTCTCTCAAATGAAAGTTGGCCAAGAGGTTTCTGTTACATCTAAAACAGTACCAGGAAAAACATGGACAGGAAAAGTAACAGAAATTGGAACAACACCAGTAAAAAATATGGATGAAAACAAAACCGTTTCTAACTATCCTTTCGTTATTACATTAGATAATAATGATGACCTACAACCAGGATTCCATGTTTATGTAACAGCAAAATCTGGTGAAGCAAACGGTATCGTTGTTCCAAAAAGCAGTATCGTGAAAAAAGGTGATAAAAACGTCGTATTCGTTGTAAAAGATGGAAAAGCAAAAGAACAAGCCATTACCATTGAATTTGAAACAGATAGCGAAGCAAAAATTTCCGGATTAAAAACAGGTCAGCAAGTAATCTCAAAACCAGAAAAAGATTTACAAGATGGTATGGAGGTTAACATGAAATGATTGAACTAAAAGGCATCACGAAGTCTTTTCAAAACGGAGAAGAAGTTGTTCAAGTGCTACATGGCATTGATATAACACTAAACCAAGGTGAATTTACTTCCATTATGGGACCATCTGGTTCCGGGAAATCAACATTAATGAATATCATCGGTTGCTTAGACAGACCGACAGCGGGCACATACATGTTAGCCGGACAAAATATTTCAAACATGTCCGAAACAGAACTGGCGCACATTCGCAATAAAGAAATTGGATTTGTATTCCAAAACTTTATGCTGCTCCCTCGTCTCAATGCAATGCAAAATGTCGAACTACCACTAATCTATGCTGGTGTAGATAAAAAAGAGCGACGCGAGCGTGCACTAGCAGCATTAGCAAAAGTAGGGCTAGCCGACCGTGCAACTCACTTGCCGAATGAATTGTCAGGTGGACAAAAACAACGTGTCGCTGTCGCTCGTGCGATTGTGAATAATCCAAAATTCATTTTAGCCGATGAACCGACTGGTGCACTTGATACGAAAACGAGTACACAAATTATGGATCTCTTTTACGAATTAAATAAACAAGGCTCTACCATTATTATGATTACCCATGATCGAGAAATTGGGGAAGCGGCAGCACGCCAAATTGTAATTCGTGACGGAAAGATCGTCCAAGATTGGAGAGGTTGAGTTTGAACTTAAATGAAAATATACGTATGGCCCTTTCCTCCATCTTCGCTCATAAAATGCGTTCCATTTTAACAATGCTTGGAATTATTATTGGGGTTAGCGCGATTATTACCATTATCTCTATCGGTGATGGAACAAATGCTAAATTCCGTGAACAAATCGGGAAAGAAAAGAAAGATCAGTTTCAAGTAAACTATAGAACAGATGATTTTTCAGATATGGACGGGAAAATTTCTTCAAGTATGTATGACGATATCTCAAAAATTCCTGGTGTTCAAGATGTTTATCCCGATGTTAGAAGCAAAGCGAAAGTATATGCGGGAAAAAAAGATTTAGATATTGATGTAATTGGCGCTAAAGGAGATTACTTTGATGATGCCTCTAAATTTCAACTTGAACACGGCCGATTTTTAACAGCTGCCGATCTAGATAAACCAGAACATACAATTGTATTAAATAAAGATGCATTCGATAAATTGTTCTCTTCATGGGAGCCCAACTTATATGTAGATATGAAAGGTACACCTTACAAAGTAGTCGGTGTATATTCCATCAAAGCAATGATGGGTGGTGCGGACTTTAAAGAAGGTATTATCTCCGCAGAAAACTGGCCTGTTTTATTCGGCAAAAATAATTATGATAGTATCACAGTAAAAATTGCTCCTGGTCAAGATAAACAAGCTGCACAAGATGCAGTTGTAAAATTATTAAATGATGCTAAAAAACCAGAGCACATAGGGAAATTCAAAGTACAAAATCTACAAGACGACTTAAAAGAAATTGATAAGTTCACGGGTATCTTAAAAAGTGTATTCGGTGGTATTGCAGCTATTTCACTATTAGTTGGTGGTATCGGTGTTATGAACATCATGCTTGTATCTGTCACAGAGCGTACACGTGAAATCGGAGTCCGTAAAGCACTCGGTGCAACGCGCGGAAAAGTATTAACACAATTTCTTATTGAATCCTGTATCTTAACAGCATTAGGCGGCTTGATCGGATTTGTACTCGGTATCTTCTTTGCCTGGATTGTATCCATATTTGCAGCATGGCCGCTCGTTGTCTCAGTAAAATTAGGCTTAATCTCGGTCGGACTATCCATGTTAATCGGTATTCTATTCGGCTTACTTCCAGCCAACAAAGCTGCGAAGCTAGATCCAATTGAGTGCTTACGATATGAATAAAATAAAGTGAAACTTTAATCAGTGGGGCTTTTACGGGCAGTAATACTCCCACTAATAACAGGATAAACAAGGTTGCCGCAGGTAACCTTGTTGTTTTGTTATATAACTTAGAGTAACTCTCGCCCGCCTAAAAACAAAAGCGCTTTCAATTTGTGTGTATATATTATCGTCAATCTATTGCACTACATTACTGTCGAAATAGAGAGAAAATTTTTAAAATGTAAATAACTTGTAATATTCTTTTTTACAACAAAGAATTATAATTAATTGATGCGAGGACTGAATTACCTCCGATTATTGATAAAGGAGTTTATAGAATGGATCAAAAAACGGATTTACATAAAAAAAGCTATAAGAAACTAAAAATTGCAGGGCTCATTATTGTCTTGCTTTTAATTGGTGCTGGAAGTTACACATGGTTTTTAGTAAATAAAGCTTCTTCCGCTGTTCAAGATGCCTCTCAAAATTTAGAGCGTGGTGAAAAGTCTGAATTACGCGAACAAGCGGTTAAACCCGTTTCCAATAACGTATCTGTGTTAATTATGGGAATTGATGAAAATCAAGGGCGTGAAAAAGAGTATTCTGGTGCATTTCATCCAGATGCCCTGTTACTTGCAACGTTTAATAAAGATAGTAAAACAGTAAAACTAGTAAGTATTCCACGTGATACATATACATACGTTCCAGTAGAGAAGAAAAAGGATAAAATTACAAACTCATATTCACTCGGCGTTGCAAAAAACGGAAAAGACAGTGGACCTCAATCTACGATTGAAACGGTAGAAAAACTATTCAACGTTCCGGTCGATTATTTTGTAAGGTTTAATTTTAAATCTTTCATAAAAGTTGTCAACGATTTAGATGGAATTGACTTAGATGTGCCTGTTACATTTACAGAACAAGATAGTAACGATACAGCTGGTGCGATCCATCTTGAAAAAGGGTTCCAACATCTAAATGGAGAACAGGCCCTTGCGCTAGCAAGAACGCGTAAAATTGATAGCGATGCCATGCGCGGTCAACGTCAACAGCTTGTCATTGAAGCGATTGTTAAAAAACTAGCAAGCGCTGGATCCATCACAAAAGTAGGAAAAATTATTGATGATATTAATGGAGAATTTAAAACAAACTTCTCATTTGACGATATGTTATCATTCTACAAATATGGTATCAATGCTTCAATCGGAAAACTTCAACTAGCTGGAGAAGATTGCTATATGGCGGAGGATAAAGTTTGTAAACCCACCCCTGCTCCAAAACATATATATTACTACATGCCTGATCAAAAAAATATCGCAGACATCTCAAAGCAGCTCCGCGAACACCTTGGTCTTCCTGCCAATACAAACAATGTAACGCAAGATAAAAATACAGATAATAAACAAGACCAAGAACATAAACAACCAACTGCGCAAAAGAATACAGCGACTAGTGAAACAAATGACAATTAATATAAACATACAAAAAACCGCTGAACAATCAGCGGTTTTTTGTATACCTCTATCCACTTTAAATAAACAAATTCACATTTCCTTCAGAGGCATCCGCTAAATACGCAGCAACTCCGGCAAATTCGACATTCCCCATAATTTCTTCTTCTTTTAGTCCTAATAAGTCCACTGTCATTTGGCACGCGACAATTTTTACACCTTGTTCTTTCGCCATATCAATTAAATCTGGCAGTGGCATTGCATTATGTTTTTTCATGACATGCTTAATCATTTTCGGTCCCATACCTGCAAAATTCATTTTCGATAACCCCATCTTATCTGCACCGCAGGGCATCATCTTTCCGAACATTTTCTCTAAAAATGGCTTCTTTGTTTTTACATGTTCATCTTTTCGAAGCGCATTCAATCCCCAAAATGTATGAAAAATCGTTACTTCTTGATCGTACGCTGCTGCACCATTTGCAATAATATACGCTGCCATCGCTTTATCATAATCTCCACTAAATAACACAATTGTTGTTCTTTTCTGTTGTTCCATGCGGCCTCCTCCTACTTCTGGAAATTTCTACATAAAGATGCTATGTGTCCACCAATATATCGGCGATTTGACACGAAATAAAGTGAGACTTCCATCAGTGACGCCTTTTTCACTGATGGTTAGTTGAACCAATCGGGCTTTTACTGTCCGCTAATGTGAGATAAAGATTCCTCGACGATTCTCGATACACATCACTACAAATACCCGTATAGGTAATTTCAAAATCCGTACAAAGTCCTTTCACAACTGAAAGGACTTTGTATCTTTTGTTCATCTATTTAACAGTTACTCTATTTTCCCCTCCCAAGCTAACATACCGCCGTTCATATTGATCACTTGGAAACCATAGCTTTCTAAAAATTGAGCTGCTCGGGAGCTTCTCCCGCCAGAAAGACATACAATTACGTATTCTTTCTGTTTATCTAACTCATGCATACGGAATTCTAATAACCCAAGTGGGATATGAAGTGCTTCTGGAATTTTCCCTTCCGCAACCTCTTCTACCTCACGTACGTCAATAATGTTTACAACTTCATGATTCATTAATTTACGTTCTAATTCTTTCGCAGTCATTTCTTTCATTCTCCTACCTCCTCCTTAACTCCAAGCGTTCATACCACCTGAAACATTTACAATATGTTTAAATCCCATTTTCTTCAAGATTTTTGCTGCTTGTTTACTTCTCATTCCACTCTGACAAATGACAATTACTTCTTTATTTTTATCTAAGCTATTTGCTTGTTGTATGAGTTCATTTAATGGCATATTTCGAAAACCTGGAATATGGTTTCCTCTAAATTCACCTCGTGTACGAACATCAATCAATTGCTTATTCTTTTTCTTCATTTCATCTTTTAGTTCTTTCCCACTTATATTTTTCACTCCCTTAACAGGTAACAAACGAGAAATAATAAACAAGGAAATCAATACAATCAAAACGCCGTTCAACACTACATTCATATTATCCCCTCCTTGTTCTCACCCTTTTTGAATCCAAAACTTCAAAACTCCATCTTCTTCAACATGTTGTAACACTTCATGTCCACCTTTTTCTGACCATGCTGGAATATCTTTAATCGCACCTTTATCTGTTACATGCACTTCTAGCACTTCTCCAGTTTGCAAAGCATCCATCGTTTTTTTTATTCTGACGATTGGCACCGGGCATGCTAATCCTTTTACATCTAATAATTGTTTGATATCCATTTTATATACCTCCAGTAGTATGTTTCATAATTTTATTCATGTATGAATAGTATCCCCCTATACATATACCTGTACGGGTATAATAAAATCGTTTTTAAAATCTGCCAAAAAAATTGACAGATTATCTGCTTTTAACTAGTAATTGTACAGCCTCTTTAATAACATCTTCATTAGATGTATCGCCTTTTTCAAATTGCTCGCGAAGGCATTTTTCTAAATTTGTTCCGACAATTAATCCAATCGTACGATCCATTGCAGAGCGTGATGCCGTCAGTTGTGTAATGACTTCTTTACAATCTTTTCCCTCTTCCATCATGCGAAGGACACCGCGAATTTGTCCTTCAATTCGCTTCAAACGATTTTTCATATCTTGACCGTATTCCAATGGAGCACCTCCATACTTTCACTTGTTCTCTGTTAAAGATTATACCCTATTAGGTATGTTGTAAACACTTTTTTAGAATCAAGTCCTGTCAACATTGACAGGACTTGATTCCTATTCATGTGCAACGTGGTTTGGTAGAGCTGTCCCATACAGCTTAAAACCACCATCAACATTCTTTACTTTATACCCATTTTCCATTAAAATACGCGCCGCTACATATCCTCTCATGCCTAGTTGACACGTAATATAAATTTCTTGATCGGTTGGAATTTCATGCAAACGATCACGCAATTCATCTAATGGAATATTTACAGATCCTTTAATAATGCCTTGCTTTAATTCGTTCGGCTCACGAACATCAATTAAATATCCACCTTTTTCCATGATGTCATCAATTTCATGCCATTGCACGATATCAACAAGTCCTTCAATAATATTGCTTGCTGCATACCCCACCATATTTACAGGATCTTTAGCAGAAGAATACGGCGGAGCGTATGACAATTCTAAATCAGGTAAATCCATTACCTTCAATTTTCCTTTCATTGCGGTTGCAATGACATCGATTCGTTTGTCTACACCACCCCGGCCTACAGCTTGCGCTCCGTAAATTTCTCCCGTTTCTTTATTAAAGATGAGCTTTAATAAAACTGGATACGCATTTGGATAATAGCCAGCATGAGAATTCGCTTGTACGTGAACTACCTCATAAGGCAAATCTAAACGTTGTAATACTTTTTCATTCACCCCTGTTGAAGCTACTGTTAATTCAAACACTTTTGCAATGGATGTCCCCATCGTTCCTTTATATATAGAATCTGCATGGCCATGAATAATATCTGCTAATAGACGACCTTGACGATTTGCCGGCGATGCAAGTGGAATCATTGTTTCTGTTTCCGTAACAAAATCTTTTACTTCAATCGCATCTCCAATCGCATAAATAGATGGATCAGAAGTTTGCAGCGTTTCATTTACTTTAATCGTATTTCGAACTCCTAGTTCCAATCCTGCCTCTTTTGCCAAGCTACTTTCCGGCTCTACACCGATAGAAAGAATGATCATATCTGTATGAATTTTTGTACCGCTTTTCAGACGAATAACCGTGCCGGCTTCTTCAAAAGCTTCTACCCCATCTTCTAAAATGAGCTGAACGCCATGTTTTGTCATATGCTCATGTACGTATGCAGCCATTTCATAATCAATCGGCGGCATGACTTGATTGTTCATTTCCACAAGTGTTACATCAAGGCCTCTTTCTCTCAAATTTTCCGCCATTTCAACACCGATAAAGCCTCCACCAATTACAGTCGCACGGTGCGGCTTATTTTCATCAATATACCCTTTTATACGATCTGTATCCGGTACATTTCGTAATGTAAATAACGCTTTCGCCGCTTCAATTCCTGGAATTGGTGGAACTATCGGCTTAGAACCTGGTGAAAGAATTAAAACATCATAAGATTCTTCGTACGTTTCATTGGTAACTACATTTTTCACCACGATTGTTTTCTCTTCTTTATTAATTTTGATTACTTCACTTAAAATACGAATATCTAAGTTAAAGCGTTTGGACATTTTCTCTACTGTTTGCACTAACAACTTTTGTCTTTCTTGAATCACTCCGCCAATATAATATGGCAGTCCGCAGTTTGCAAATGAAATATACTCTCCGCGCTCAAACATAATAATCTCATCCTCTTCACTTAAACGACGCAGACGTGCTGCAACTGATGCTCCACCAGCAACTCCGCCAACTACAACAATTTTTCTACTCATTCTTTTCCTCCTTACTTATACCCGTATAGGTATATAATAAGCATAAAAAAACAATAGCGCAACATTTTAAACTTACTATCTCTCTTTGTTCACAAAATCGAAACAACTAAATAATCTTAATTTTTGTAACATTCTGTTCACATCCCGTTCATATTCTTATTTTAAAATCTTCTTGAAAATAAAAAGAGGAGGTTATATATGTGATCCATAAACTTGCTCGCTTCATCAGTAGTCCGAAGGGTGCCAAAATCGTGTTAATCGCTTGGATTCTTGCTATTGGCGTTTTAAGTTTTCTTGCACCAGGAGCCAAAAAGTACGTAACAAGCAGTGGTGAAGGAAGCATTCATGAAGATACGCCGTCTGCTGTAGCGCAAAAGATAGTAGACGAACAATTTCCATCCAAAGATGGCGCAGTCGCCCTCCTTGTTTTTCATGGAAAAAGCGCAATCACTGAGGCCGAGCGTGCAAAAATCTCAGAAATTAGCAAATGGCTTTCCTCAGATGATAAGCCCAAAAATGTCGCAAGTGCCTTACCATTTCATAAGCTTCCAAAAGCCACACAAGATAAAATGTTCTCCAAAGATAACACAACCATTCTTTTAAATGTTGCCCTGACAAAAGGTTTAGAATCAGATCAAATTTATGAGACATTGGATCAAATTCGAAACCATGTAAAACAAATGGATATCGGTGACTTAAAGCTTGAGATTACAGGTCCAGCTGGAATTGCAGCAGATACGATTACGCTGTTCAAAAATGCTGACTTCGTATTAATGTTTGCGACAATCGGATTAATTCTCATTATATTAATCATTATTTATCGCTCTCCTTTGCTTGCTATCATTCCCTTACTCATTGCCGGTATCGTATATGAAGTAGTCGATCGCATTTTAGGATTGGCAGGTCAAAACGGATGGTTCGTTGTTGAAAAACAAGCTCTTTCCATTATGATGATTCTGCTTTTTGCTGTTTTGACGGATTATTGTTTATTCATCTTAGCTCGCTATAAAGAAGAGTTAAAAAAGACGAGTTCGAAGTACGATGCGATGCAAGCTGCATTAACGCAAGTCATGGAACCGATTCTCTTCAGCGGCGGAACAGTGCTGGTCGCGATGCTTACATTGTTCTTTGCTGTTTTTAATGCATATCATAACTTTGCCCCAGTATTTTCAGTTGCTATGGTGTTCATTCTGCTTGGAGGCATCACACTTATTCCCGCCTTATTTGCCCTCATAGGCCGAAAAGCATTTTGGCCTTTCATTCCAAAAGTAGCCGAAAAAGAAGAAAAGCTGGGCGGCTTCTGGACAAATGTAGGCACTTTTGTAAAGAAAAAGCCTTCCATTACAGCAAGTATACTGTTAATCATGCTCATTCTTGCTTCGTTGAACGTTGGATCTATGAAATATTCATTTAATTTAATGAAATCATTTCCGAATGATATTTCATCGCGGCAAGGTTTTGAAATTTTAGAGAAAAACTTTCCACCAGGACAATTAGCACCTGTGACTGTCATTTTAAAATCAGACAAAGAAATTGTACTGGATCAAGCCTTTCTTGATAAATTAGCTTCATTATCAAGCGAAATGAAAAAACTAGATGGGGTAAACACCGTCACACCAGAAATCACTTCCGCATTCGCGGCACCCAATGCGAACTCGCCAAAAAATTTCTTATCGGAAGAAAAACATGCCATCAAACTGCAATTGACTTTACAAGACAACCCTTACGACCAAGCAGCTTTAAATACAATCAGTCTACTACGAGAAAACAGTAACAGTTTGTTAACGCAGAGCGGCTTTGATTCCCAGCAATATTCCTTGCATTATAGCGGGCAAACACCGCAGCAATTAGATGTGCAATCTTTAAACGAAAAAGATACGATTGTGACGTTCTCGCTCATTTCCCTTTTTATTCTCATTATGCTCGCATACCAATCACGATCTATCATTATCGCGTTCACAATGATGATAACCATGTTACTTTCGTATTCAGCAACGCTAGGACTAGGTTGGATGATCTTTCATTATATTTTAGGCTACGACTCAATTAGCTATCGTCTACCTGTCTACACCTTTGTATTTCTCATTGCATTAGGGGTCGACTACAATATTATGCTCGTATCCCGAATCAAAGAAGAGGCACAAAAATATGAATGGAAAGAAGCTGTAGCACGCGGAGTTGCTTTAACAGGAGGCGTCATTTCATCAGCTGGTATTATACTCGCAGCTACATTCGGCGTACTCATTACCCAACCACTTCAAGAGCTCTTTCTGTTCGGTTTGACAATGACAATGGGAATTTTAATTGATACGTTTCTTGTTCGTGGTATGCTGCTCCCTTCAATTTTGATTTTTTTCAAACCAAGCCGTTCGAAACAGATTTCTTCACTTCCAACAGATTTAAAATAATTGTTCAAAACGAAAAGTGTGCGACCTGGCACACCTTTCATTTTCATAAAGTCGATACTGCCCGAAATAGAAATGTAAACGGAAGTAGATTAGGTCTTTCGATTATAAAAAAATTATTGATCTTCATGGCGGAGCAATCACAGTAGATAGTGAACTTGGAAAAGAAACGACATTTTCTATTTACCTTCCGTAAACAAGAAGTGGCAAAATAACCTGCACAATATACAGAAATCAAAAAGAAGATAATCCTCTATATAATAGAGAGTTATCTTCTTTTTCTCTTTTAATGGCCTTTTTCAATGCCCTGGCAAGTGGCGAAAAAAATCCCTGAGCTTCTATATAAGTCCATGTTAATTTTCCAACAGATAAGTCATTGCTATGAAGCGTAAACAGTGATGTGCTACTTGTTTGCTCGCTTTATTTTAACATTGCTTGTGGCAAAAAAAGGCCCTGACCGCTCCAAGGACGGCCAGATGCTCTTTTCCACCAAAAAGAAAGAAGCTTTTTAAGCCGTTTTTTCATTTTTATGGTTCATCACCGTAACATGCGGTTGATTTTTCTAAAAGGAATCACGGAACGGAGAGTGGCGACTCCTGCGGGAATAGCAAGGAAAGTGAGACCCCGCAGGCTTGCCGAGGAGGCTCGCTCTCGCCCGCGGAAGGCGTCCACTCGGAGTGAAGTTTACATCTTATATGTTTCCCATCGGCTTTTGGTGACGAACTATTTTTATTTACCTATAAACTGCAGACTCGTCTTTTGTAACTTTCTGTTCATATTCCGTTCATATTTCTTCTTTATGATAAGAGCATAGAACGAAACAAGGAGGAACGAACCCAATGTTTTTAGCACTTAAAGAATTAAAACAATCGAAATTACGTTACGGATTAATCGGTACAATCATGATGTTATTATCATTTCTTGTACTTATCATATCAGGTCTAGCAAATGGTTTATCTCATGATAATGCCTCTTCTATTATTGAAATGAAAGCAAATAAATTTATCCTATCAGATGATGCGGATGGTAAATTGTTACGCTCGCAAATTAAGAAAGAAGATGTCGATAAAGTATTGGCACAAGTTGATGCAAAAGATGCAGTTCCAATGCATATTAAAGTATCAACATTCGAAAAAGAAGGAACTTCAAATAAAGTTGATGTTGCTATTTTCTCAAGCAAACAAGATTCATTCATCGCTCCAAAAGTAATTGAAGGAAAAAATGGTACACTAGCAGACAATGAAGTTGTCGCTGATGAATCAATTAAAGAAAAAGGAATCAAACTTGGGGATCAACTAGTAGATCCTATTTCTAAAAAAACTTTCAAAGTTGTCGGATTCTCGCAAAATCAAATGTTTAGTCATTCACCTGTTGTTCACATGAATGAAAATGTATGGGACGCTATCGCACTGCCAAATCAAAAAGATTACAGTGTAATCGCTCTAAATACTGATAAAAAAATCGATAATGCAAAAGTTGTTGATAAAAAAGAAGTACTACAAAGTATTCCAGGTTATAAAGAAGAACAAGGAACATTAACAATGATTATCACGTTCTTACTTGTCATTTCAGCATTGTTAATTGGTGTATTCTTCTATGTCATTACATTACAAAAAACACATCAATTAGGTGTATTAAAAGCAATCGGAACGAAAAACTCATATTTAGCAAATACGTTAGTTGTACAATCTATCGTCTTAACTGGCGTTGCTCTTATCATCGGCATTGGCTTAATCTTTGCGGTAGAAGCTATTTTACCAGCGAGTATGCCGTTCTTATTAACAACAACAACAATCTTGCAATATACAGGTGCCTTTATTGTAATTAGTATACTGGGTACATTAATTTCTCTATATCAAGTATTAAAAGTAGATGCATTAGAAGCAATCGGAGGTGGCATGTAATGGTAACGGAAGTAAAATGGGATAACCCAACGTCATTATTAAAGCTTGATCAAGTAAGCAAAACATACGGCCAAGGTGAAACAGAAGTAACTGCCCTGCATCCAATTACGTTAGATGTAAAAGAAGGCGAGTTTATCGGTATTGTTGGTCCGTCTGGTTCAGGGAAAAGTACATTACTTTCCATTGCGGGTGCACTGCTCTCTCCTTCAAAAGGAAACATTTATGTTTCAGGTCAAAATATAACAAGCTTATCAGAAAAAGAAATGACCGATATTCGCTTACGAAAAATCGGATTTATATTCCAATTTGCAAACCTCGTACCTTTCTTAACGGTGAAAGAACAACTTCTGTATATCGCTAAGTTAAAAGGAGAAGATAAAAAAGAAGCAAGTAAGCTTGCGGAACAATTACTGAAAACATTTGGATTAGGACATCGTATGAATCATCATCCAAATCAACTTTCAGGCGGTGAAAAACAACGTGTAGCTATCGCTCGTGCGTTTATGAATGATCCAGATTTAATTTTAGCGGACGAACCTACTGCTAGTCTTGATTCAAAACGTGCAAGAGAAGTCGTTGAATTAATGAAGCAAGAAGTGAAGAAAAATAAAAAAGCAGCAATTATGATTACACACGATGAAAAAATGCTTGATGTATGCGATCGAATTTTAACACTTCGCGATGGAAAATTATTACGAGAAAACGAAGTGTAAATCACAATAAATATAAAAGCTTTCTTATCCCTATTTCCATAGGGAATAAGAAAGTTTTTTCTTTATTCACAAGTACCTCTTCATTTTTTGTTTACAACATAATACAATTTAAATATAATAATTACGCCAATTTTATATGTAATATTGCGTTCATATTCTATTCATAATTCTCATGTAACATGATTGATATAAGGAACATGACAGTTAGAAAGGAATGATGAACGTGTTAGCATCTGCTATTGCATGTATTACAGCTGCACTCATTTTTTATACAATTGGCGTATGGAGTGAAAAATTCCAAAAGACATTAAAACCTTGGCATGTCATCATTTTTTGGCTTGGCCTCGTATGTGATACGCTCGGAACGACATTAATGGAAAAAATGGCAGACGCAGGTTCCCTATTCAGTTTCCATGGAATCACAGGCTTAGCAGCCATTTTACTAATGTTATTCCATGCTGTTTGGGCAACAATTGTGTTAAGCAAAAAAGATACAAAAATGATGACAACATTCCACAAGCTAAGTATTATCGTCTGGTTCATTTGGCTAATCCCATATATTTCTGGCCTTATATACGGAATGACAAACCACTAATAATCGCAGTCTACTATCCAAAAATAAACATTGCTAATGCTACCTAGGAGGTATATGATGAAAAAGTTATATAATGCAGCATTCACTTATTTAATTATCGGTCTATTATCAGGCGTATTCGCGAGAGAATATTCAAAAGCGCAAGGAATTCAAGGTACTACATCGCTATACAAGTTGCACACACATGTGCTAGTTCTTGGATTTATATTCTTCTTGCTTGCCTTTGCTCTATCAAAATCATTTGCATTCCATGAGGCAAAAAGTTTTAACATGTGGTTCATCGTCTATAATGTAGGATTAGTTTTAACAATTGGTTCAATGGCGACCCGCGGACTTCTTCAACTCAATGGAGCTGATTTTAAAGGATTAAGTCACATTGCCGGAACGTCTCATACAATCATGGGTGCCGCTCTCGTTTGGTTTATGATTCTATTAAAAAAATCGTTCAAAGGATAAAAGGAGGTCAAACATGAGCTTAGCTGTTTTATCAAGTATTATTGCTCTTTGTATGGCTGTTGGAATGATGTTTCTTCGCTTAAAATCAGCAAAGAAACCTGTAACACTGAAAAAAATTATACTCCCGCCATTTTTTATGAGTACGGGCGCATGCATGTACTTCTTACCAGAATTTCGCTTAACATCAACTGAAATTCTAGAAGCAGTTATTGTTGGTTTATTTTTCTCTATTTTTCTTATTAAAACATCAAAATTTGAAATACGCGGAAAAGACATCTATTTAATACCTTCTAAAGCATTTATCTTTATTTTAGTCGGTTTACTCGTTGTCCGCCTCGGTATGAAAGAATATTTAAGTCAATCAATTGATTTAGGACAATTAAGTGGTATGTTCTTCTTACTTGCTTTTGCAATGATCGTCTCTTGGAGAATTGGCATGTACCGTTCGTTTATAAGATTACAAAAAGAAATGAATTTTGCAACTAAGAGTGTTTAATCCTATTAAAAAGTCTGATATTTTTTATCGGGCTTTTTTTATATCTCTCCACTCCATCTTAAAAATTAGAAGTCTGTTTTTCTTCCACTACATCATAATCTACTTTCTGCACTTTTGAAGCACTTGATTTTTCAAATGCATTTTGCAATCCTACTAACATCAAATTAGCCGCAACGACTGTCAAAGAGAAAAAGACAATTGGAACGAGAGCAATCCAAGGATGAATGGAAAGCATATGAAACTTATCCCCAATTAACCCAGACCATTCAAATGATAACGTCTGCGGAGGTTCTTTTGCAGGACTGTGGTCAATAACTGTTCCACCAAAGAACATCTTCAATACTCCTAAATGCGCCAAAACGAGAAGGACTTTATTGAATTGCTGCACTAATAAGATGACTAACGTAGCACGAAGCTGCGGGAATATATGTTTACGTAAAATGTGAAACTTTGATCCGCCTAATACAGCGGCAGCTTCCACAAACTCTGTTGTGAATAGTTTTTTCACTTCATTCGCTACATAAAAAGACGTTGTAGGAAGCGCAAGAATAGTAAGAATAAACATTTCAAAAAGAGCACGTTGATAAAAAGGCTGCTGAAATCCATCTATCGGCATCGACATCACATTTACTAATAAGAAGTACGCAATAATCGTCAGCGGCATAATCGTAAAACTATCAAAAAACGATTCAATCTTACTGCTCCAGCTTTTTAGAAACGTACCAATTCCGACGCCAAACACAATTGCAAATCCGACCTGCAACATGGCAATACAAGCCGATAAACCAATGGTGAACTTTGCACCTTGTATAATGACATGGAGTAAATCATACCCATGCATATCAGTACCTAGTAAAAACTGAGTAGATGGGGGAAATGGCGGCGCTCCAATCAAGTTCCCGTTCTCATAAAGAGCTGTCACTTGCCTAATTTGACCATCATTGAAGATTGTATTCGCAATACTAGCAAGTACAAGTATGACTAAAAACAAGAAACTAAACAGAAACTGCTTTTCCCGTACAAGATGTTTGATCACCTACACTTCCTCCCCTCTCATAACAGCAGGTATAAATAGATCATACGCTTTGTAAATAATGAAAAACGGAATGTATAACAATAAAAGCGTCACAACAAACACTTCTGGAAACGGATATTTCAAAACAAAATACACAATGCCAGGAACATTAAACAAATATTCAACCATCAACAAATTGGAAAACATAAACCATACAATCATCTTGGAATAATGAAACATCGTAAACAACACATTGCGGAGCACATGATGACGAAATATGTGATAGAAATTTAAGCCTTTTGCACGAGCATAAGCAATATAATCTTTTTGCAACTCTGCTTCTACTTGCAGCAAGAAAATACGAGTTAACATAATCGTAGGGGGAATACTCAAACAAACAACAGGCATCAAAATGGACTTCTCCTGCCATGTCGTGGCAATATTAAACACCATAATATTCGTTTTTTGAAATAACCAAAGTACCAAAATTTGAAAACACATAATGATAAACAAATCAGGTACTGATTCTAATATAACCAACACAAACTTCATTCTCTTCAATTTCTCATAGAAAAAACGAATAATCAGATAGGTAAAACAAAAAGCACATACAATCGAAATGAAAAGTGACAGCATAAATAACCACAAAGACTGCCAATAAAACTCAAAAACTTGCGGAAATATCGGCCGTAAACTTTTCCCATATGTCAAATGAGAAAAATCTAATAGCTTTTTACATAAGCCCCCAAGAGCTTTGAAATAATTACTTATATCAATTTCCATTCCTTTAAACAAACTTGGTAGTGAACTTAAACAAAGAATACCTGCGACAGCTAGAATGAGTTGTGTGATTGCTGTGGTTACTTTTTGAATTGTGATTGTTTTCATAACGCCCTTCCCTTCCATTTTTCTTTTTCTCTTTCTATCACTCCTAAAATACGAAATATTCAATTATTTATAATTATAATTCCCCTTTGTTACTTAATAAGCTTTTCAATATAGTATTACTTATACGAAGATACTCATTAGCTAATGAAGGATCACTTTTTTCATAATAAGAAGCAATCTTCTCTGCATATTCTGAAGCCGTTTTTAATCGACTACGCTTCCTCATAACGGGTACACCACACTTAATTAAATAGTCAATTAAAGACTCTTCTTCTCCTAATGCCTGTAGATACAGTACATTTAACCACACATATTCAGGACTTTCTTTGTTTTCAAAAATATAAAGTTCTTCTTTTAACATTTCAACTACTTTTTCAAACTCTTTCATTTCCACAAGAATTTGTGCAATATTTCCTAATGTTAAGTAATAGCCCTCTGTATATTTTTGTTTTAACTGCAATGATTTATAATAATAATCCAATGCTTTTTCTTTCTTCTTCTGAGAATAATACAAAAAGCCTAGATTATGCAAAGTCCTTGCGGTTTCTGACACATCTTGTATCAATTCAGCATCGTCTAGCATCTCAAATAAGATTGCTTCAGCTGCCATATATTCACCTGTTCTAGAAAGATGAATTGCAATAATCGTTTTAACATGAAATGTACGATAAATATTACTCGCTTCTTGAAATACTTTTAAAGCTTTATATCCGAAATGAATAGCTAAAGCAGAATGATTCAACCTACTATGCACTAACGCTTTATAATAATAATATTCTTTTATTTTATCGCCATAAATTTCAACCGATTCACTAATACCATTTAATACTTTT
This sequence comes from Bacillus sp. S10(2024), assembly GCF_050473865.1. NCBI lineage: Bacteria > Bacillati > Bacillota > Bacilli > Caryophanales > Bacillaceae > Bacillus > Bacillus sp. S10(2024). The sequence continues at coordinate 2,769,669 of NZ_JBFLUR010000002.1, forward strand.
AATGAGGTCGTAAACTCCTTCCTTTTAAAATAATATATAGCATATAAAAAATCTGATAAATACCTTTCATATTGGGAAAATTTCCTTTTATACTTGTTAATGCTTTCAAGCCTTTTTTCAACCTCACCCAATTGATCTAAAAACAAATAGTATCGTAATTCACATAATTCATATAAAAAAATATACTTTGTGCAACTTATATACTCTTTGTGACTGTTCAAAAAGTTGTATAAAGAGTTTGCCTTTCCTTTGTTTAACCGTTCTATCGCATCATAAAAACCATCTATTTTCTTTTGAAAATCTTGAATCTTTTTCTCTTCCTCTTCAATGGATATTCCTAATCGCTCACATAATAATTTTAAAGTATCTAGATTTGCTTCTTTTGAGTTATTCTCTATTTTGCTTAAATGTGTAACTGAACATATTCCCTTGCACAATTGTTCTTGTGTTTTACTCTGTTTTTTTCGGTGGTAATAAATAATTTTCCCAATACCCATGCGCCTCTTCCCTTTCCAATATTTCCTATGTAAAATTTTATCAAATTTTTACTGAATATTAAATAAAATATAAGATTTCACAAAAAAGGAAGGTACCACTAATTGTACCTTCTCTTCTTTTTCATTAATTGATAGTGTGGCTTTATCCACATTCTTCTACTATCTATAAAACTGTTATGCTTAATTATAAAGCCTTTAAGAATTATATAGTTCCATAACTTTCTCCACTACAAGCTCAGCAGTATTCTCTTCTGGAGGCATCCATAAATTTGTAACTGGTCCATACACTACCGGATTGAGTTCTACTTCATATCCTCCATATGCATATTCTTCTTTTGTAGGTAAATAACCAACATAACCGTTCGTATAACCGCCAAAAAAGGCAAGTTCGTTATTCAATTTTTCTTTAATCTCTAGAGCTGTTTCTGAAAATGGCTCCATTGGTATTCCAGAAAATGAACCTTCATTAATTTGAAGTAACTGAATTTCTAAGTCAATTGTTAGCCGTCTTATATTTCGTTTATATTTATCTAACATGATCGTAAGCCATTGGTCAGTATTTACACCCCAATGTTTTTCAGCCAATTGTGCCATCTGCTTTATTCCATCAAGTTCAGGAATATCTTTTAATTTCATTGGTAATGTGCTTGAAATAGTTTTCAACTTTGAAATTGAATTGTACGTAATTGTTGGCAACATCGTTAAGACATTTCCACTTACTACGTAAGCCATTTGTTGTAATGCTTCCATTGAACCACGATATTTTGCATTCACATTTCCCGCGGCCCCTTGAACAATTGCTACAGGACAGTTAAGTGTTCTTTCAAGGATCTCCCTTGTCAAACCTGGGTAATCGGCTGATAATTTATCACTATCTCCCTTTAAAACATTTGGATGAGCCGTGCAAAATACAATGATTCCAGTTAAATCCTTTGTTTGATCGTTTCTAATTGCTAGAACACCGATCCGTTTATCCACAACTCCATTTACATCAGCACCCATTTTTGCTTTGCCATCAGGTGTTTTCTCTCTTCGATTTATCCCTATTTCCCCTAATGTTACGTTCCACCCAACTTCAGATGCTTGCATATTGTCATTTGCGATAACCGCGGCTCTTACTACATTAGTGATGAGAGTTGTTTTATAAGACATTATTAACTCATCATCGCCAACTGTTTCGGGGCCAGAATGCGTATGAGTATACACAACCATTATGTTTTCTAATGGAATATTCAACTCATTTGCGATTTGTTCCCGAATTGTTACTGTATCTTCAATTAGCATCCCGATGTTATCAATACTTATAAATACAGTATTTGTTTGATGGCTTTCAAACACATATGCTGTTGCATAAATGTGTTCATCAATATTACGAATTCCTGTTTCTCTATGGTATCCGATGAAGTCGATACCTAGAGGAGGCGTAATATCTATCTTATATATTCCTACTTTACTCATTTGAATCTCTCCAGTTATTTATGTAATTGGTTATTTCGTTCAATTAAACTGCCCTGAATTTGCTTCTGCTTCTTGAAGTTGTTTGTATTGAATCAAATGTTCATTACCTTTTCAATTTTACTATAATATTCTTCTTTAGAAATATTATAGACCCAACTGTTCACTACCTTATCTCCTAATTGCCTTAAGGTGATATCATGATTGAAATTATAATTAAATCCATATTTAATTACAGAAATGATATGAAAGTAATTGATTATAAAAAGCAGTCGACTACCGGCTGCTTTTTATGTAAAATTTATTTTTATCATACGATCACATAGAGGACACAAAAATATTATATTCTGATACGTGTAACGGAAGGAAGCAATGATAACTTAGAGACCATTTTACCTAAGGAGTGATTATAATGGCGCGTGTTTTATTTATAAATGGGGGATCTGAAGGACATATCAATCCAACAATCGGAGTTGTACAAGAGCTTATTTCACGCGGGGAGGAAGTAGTGTACTTCACAATAGAAGCTTTTCGAGAACGTATTGAAAAGACGGGAGCTACTGTACGAACATTTGACGATCAAAAATTTTTAAAAGCATTTATCTCAGGCGGAAGAGATTATTTATCTGAAAGAATTAACGGTCTTTTACATACGGCGGATATTGTGATACCTAGCGTTCTTGAACAGATTCAGGGAGAACATTTTGATTACATCATTCACGATTCTATGTTTGGTTGTGGGCATTTACTTTCCCAAATTCTAAAGCTCCCTGCAATTAATTCGTGTACATCTTTTGCTCATACTGAACTATCATTTGAAAGAACGTTAGAACATCTTTCACAAAAAATCCCAATAGAAATTGCGAAAAGGATACATAGTGAATTTCAAAACCTGACAACAAAAATTAAAGAGAAATATGGTGTTGAAATCAGTTCTCCTTATGAAGTTTTCTGTAACCCTGCACCACTTACAATCGTTTATACAACTAAGGAGTTTCAACCTTCTGGAGAAACATTTGACCAAACATACAAATTTGTAGGTCCATCCCTTTCTTCACGATTAACGCAAGAAAACTTCGACCTTACTACAATCAAGGAAAAAAGCCCAATTTACATTTCACTTGGTACTGTCTTTAACCAAGCAATTGATTTTTATAAGCTTTGTTTTAAGGCATTTGAGAACACTGATCATACCGTTGTCATGTCGATTGGACAAAAAGTTCAAATATCTAATTTAGGAGATATTCCAAAAAACTTTATTGTTAAAAATTATGTTCCACAAACCGAAGTGTTAAAATACGCTACATTATTTATCACGCACGGTGGAATGAACAGTACCCATGAAGGTCTCTATTACGGTGTTCCGCTAATTGTAATCCCACAAAGTGCGGATCAACCTATTGTTGCTGGGCGCGTTGCCAATATCGGAGCAGGTATCAATTTAAGTATGAACAGTCTAACAGCTGACCAGCTCCGTGAAACTGCGAACCAAGTATTACACAATCCTTCTTTCCTAAAAGAAGTTGGCAACATTAGCGAATCCTTTCAAAAATCAGGCGGATATCGCCAGGCTGTTGATGAGATTTTCGAATTTAAGAGGAAATATGATATGTAAATGCTTTTCTTATACACTGCCAATGAAAAAAGCCGCTGATTCCAGCGGCCCTCACACATACTTCCGATGCACCATCTTCCCATCATAAGAAAACACAACATTCTTATTCTCCACAATCGACTCCATATGCACCGTTCTTCCCCATAATTGATAAATGTACGGCAACACTTTCTCTAAATATTTCAAATCGAGCTCAATTCCTTCATAACAATGCTTAATATACAATTCGCCGTTCTTTAAATGGTCTCCATCTTCAACAACTAAATATGGAAATCCACCATTTGTTCTCATATTCACGAGCTGATCGCGAACATTTTCCCATTCTTTATCGATGACTTTATAATCTTTTCCTTGGCGCTGGAATAAGTACATATCTTCGCGCATGACAAGTTCTTTGTTTAAGTAATTTCTAAGGAATGATACGTCCCATTCAATTTCGCGCACTTCAAAGATTTTTTCTCTTCCTGAGTTTGGTTTTACGCCTTGGCGTACCATTTCTTCTGTCGGGTTGTTGTAGCGTTCTTCGATGTCTTCGAAAACTTTAATACCTAGGTAATACGGATTAATGCTTGTTTTTGATGGCTGCACAACTCCTGCATTTAATTTTGCGAATTCGATTGCTTCGTCTGAGCTTAAGTCCATTTCGCGGAGGATGCGTTGATGCCAATACGAAGCCCAGCCTTCGTTCATGATTTTCGTTTCAAGCTGCGGCCAGAAGTACAGCATTTCCTCACGCATCATCGTTAAAATATCGCGCTGCCATTCTTCTAGTTCGCGGCTGTATTGTTCAATAAAGAGAAGTAAGTCTTTTTCTGGTTGCGGTGGAATTTTTCTTTTCTTCCGTGCATTAGGCAATTCGCGTTTCTTATTTCGATTTTCTAAGTTCCATAAATCATCGTATGGCGTAGGTGTCTTTTTTATCGTTTCTTCCTCGTCTTGATCATCTGCACTCCACGACAGCTTTGGTCTCATAAGTGAAGGGTCAATATGCTCTTGAATAGCCAACACTGCATCTAAAAACGTTTCGACTTCTGCTTTTCCGTATTTATGCTCATAATTTTTCACTCTCTCTGCCGTTGCCGACATACTTTCGACCATATCTCGTTTTGTGTTAGAGAATCGAATATTATTTTTAAAGAAGTCACAATGCGCTAATACGTGAGCGACAATCAGTTTATTTTGAATGAGTGAGTTTGTATCTAATAAAAAGGCATAGCACGGATTCGAGTTAATAACGAGCTCGTATATTTTACTCAGCCCTAAATCATAGTGAAGTTTCATCTTATAAAATTGTTTTCCAAAACTCCAATGCGAAAAACGCGTTGGCATCCCGTACGCACCGAATGTATAAATAATGTCTGCTGGACAAATTTCATAACGCATCGGATAAAAATCTAATCCAAACCCTGTGGCGATTTCTGTAATTTCCGCAATTGCATATTGCAACACTTTATCCTCACTGCTTCTCATCTCTTTTCCCTCCTTACACATTCCCTTATGAAAGTGTATGAATAGAAACAAGCTTTCATGAGGATAAAAGAAACTCTCTCCTATCTTTTAGATGCGATTCGTCTAAAAAACATGTAAAATTTGCTTTAGGAAAATCGTCATTACAAAGGGGACAATACTATGAAAACAATCATGAAAGTTATGACAATACAAGCATGGGAGAACGCAAAGGAAAAAGGAGTAATTGTCGAACCTTCTTTACACGAAGAAGGCTTCATTCACTGTTCATTCCTTAGCCAATCATTACAGGTTGCTCATAAACATTTCGCATCAGAACCTTCTCTTGTATTGTTAGCAATTGATGCCGAGCGTGTACAAGCAGAAATTAAATACGAATTAGCTGCAAACGGTGAACAATATCCGCACATTTACGGTGTCATTCATACAATTGCCGTTACAAACATCTATCCATTACATCAACATGAAGATGGTACGTTCACTCTTCCCGCAGAACTCGCATAACAAAAAAAAGGATGCTCATGCATCCTTCTTTGTTATTCTGCTATTCGTAGGCAGTAAAATTTACTTAACACTAATTAAGGGGAAAAACTTATATGATAGATAATCAATTCCATATTGAGGTGGCTTTATATGCCTAAAATGGACAATGTACTAGCAATTCTATGGATGCTTAGCTCAGGTGAAAAAATTACTGCAAAACAAATTTCAGAAAAGTTAGAGATGAATATCAGGACTGTATATCGTTATATTGATACACTTTCGACAAGTGGTGTACCTATAATTGCAGACACAGGACATAACGGCGGATATACTTTATTGAATAATTTTATTGAAGCTCCTCTTTTTTTTGATTCTGAGGAGCAAACATCACTATTTCACGCTGCTGTTTTTGCAGAAGAGGCCGGGTATTATGGAGGAGAAGCACTAAATAGGGCTATTTCAAAGCTAGGCAAATATTCAAACGAAGAGCAGGAAACAAAGATAAACCAACATGTAACCAGTCTTGAAGTAATAAGCCGAATAAATTCCCTCTCGATGGAACCTTTCTTGAAGGAGCTGGAGCAGGCCGTGGCTGACGGATACTCTGTAAAAATTCAATACCATAAAAGTGGAGAAGAGCAATCAAAGTATAGATTGGTTGATCCATACAGAATTATTTATTGGAATAATAAGTGGTATATGATTGGATTTTGTCATCTTAGAAACGATATCCGCAGTTTTAGAGTAGAGAGAATTGAAAATCTAATGCTAACTGGAAATAAGTTTAACCGGCCAGAAAATTTTTCAGCACGTGACCTTTTCTTGAAAAACCTCCTTCCTACTATGGAAGATAAGAAAAGGATTATTTCTTTAGTTATTAGTGGAAATAACAGTACGCTAAATGATGTTTGCCAACATTGGTTTTTGGGAAATTATTTACATGAACGAACTTCAAATCAAGCTGTATTCCTGCTTGAAAAAGATATACTACATACATACGTACCTTATTTACTTTTACCGTACGGTAAATCCATTCAAATTATTGAGCCAGTAAGTCTTAAGAAAAGACTTATTGAAATTCTGTCGGAATTAATACAATTTCATCAAGTATGATAACTTCCCTGACGTTAGCTGTCAGGGAAGTTATTTTATAATAGGCGATATCAATTGTAATTGGAGTGTGATTGGATGCAAACAAAACAAGCTTATCTTTATGTATTTCATACAATGTCAGACTGGGAATATGGATATTTAATTGCTGAACTAAACTCAGGAAGATATTTCAAAAAAGATTTAGCACCTTTAAAAGTAGTTACAGTAGGAATTACTAAAGAAATGATTACTACAATGGGAGGACTGAATATAAAACCAGACATTTCCCTTGATGAATGTACACTTGAGAGTAAAGATCTTATCGTTTTACCCGGAGGGAATACTTGGGGAGAAGATATTCATCAACCTATCTTGAAAAAAATTGGCGAAGCTTTAAAACTTGGCACTATTGTTGCTGCAATTTGTGGTGCAACTGAGGGACTGGCGAATATCGGATACCTAGACTCTAGAAAGCATACAAGCAATAACTTAGAGTATATTAAAATGGTCTGTCCTAATTATAAAGGAGAAAAATTTTATGAGATGGGACCTGCAGTATCTGATGAGAATTTGGTTACTGCATCAGGAATAGCTCCTTTGGAATTTGCGACGGAAGTACTGAAAATCTTAGATGTATTTGCACCAGATACATTGCATTCATGGTATAACCTACATAAGACTCATAAACCTAAATACTTCTTCCAGTTAATGAATTCAATAACTAGATGAGCCTTAATAGCATTTTCTTTTGATAATAATGATAGACCTTTCTTTAAGAATCAGACGTTACTGTGAAATAGCACCGTTAGAAAATAATCCGTCTTTTTTATAAAAACTAAATCTATCCCCAAATAAATTCCACGCATTTTGAACAATCTTTGTTCAAAATGCGTGGTTTTCTTCTATTAATCAAACTTTATTTCAAACCAACGCCCAATTGGGCAGGCTTTCCATCAATGAAGGATGAAGCCCCCCCACTGATGGGAATTTCACTTTATCCCTCAACAATCTCTAACTTCTCTATAATCGGCGTGCGCTCTTTCCCTTCTGGTACTTTATCAAAATAGCCAACATGTAAAATGCCAACAACTCGCTGTCCTTTCGTTAAACCGATTGCTTTCATAAACTCAGGATTGTAAATCAGTCCGCCTGTTTTCCAAACAGTTCCTAATCGATGTTCCCAAGCTAGCAGCTGGAAGTTTTGTATAAATGCACATACAGCAGCATAGTCTTCATCACGCTGTACTTGACGCGGGTCTTCATCCATATAAACAACAATTTGAGCTGGTGTATTCATAAACCGTTCTGTTAACATGTTTCTGCGCTTTTCTCTTTCCTCTGCTGAAAACGAGCTTAAAACAGCGTCCACTAATGTTTTTCTGCCGTTACCTATAAATAATTTACATTGCCACGGCTCGCGGTGTTTATGATTTGGTGCCCACGTTGCATCATTTAATAGTTCAATTAGTAATTCTTTTTCTACTGCTTGATTTGTAAATGTACGAATAGATCTTCTTTCTTTCACAACAGTTGCGATGGAAGTATAAGTTGTCATCTTTTCTCTCCTTCATTATTTTCTATCTATATGTATATGTTCCTTAGTTGATAAAGATTATCAATTTCAATTATAAGTCAGTTTCATTATATAAATCAATATTTAATACCCAAAAACTCTTTTCTTTTTATGAACATGTATAGAAAGAATTGGGGTATCACCTTATCGCCATCAACTTAGGAAAAATTCAATACCCCAAAACGAGAATTTCACGTGTTTTTAATTTAAAAATGTTAATGATTTGGTTTTAGAAGAACAGATTTTTCTAAGTAATAAAAAATACTGGATTATGAGATTGAGGGAATAAAAAGAGCTTCTTGTATTATTAATGAGGATTTAGTTGATAGCTATTATACGTCTAAGATTTTGAATGTACCTAAAGCAAAAAAAGCACTCTAAGTACATCCCATTAGATATGGAGCAATTACAGTCAGGTGAAACATATGAACTTCCTGAGGTTTATATCGGAATGTATCAGAAGCTTCCTGTAAGAATAATTTTGTATCATGAAACATAGACAAAAGAATCTGGGATGGAAGGACTTAAAGACTTATTAGTCTAAATCTAAACTTCTTTAGTTATATCATACTTTAACAGTTGTCGTTGGTCATAAAACTTCTCATAAATAATACCCATTAAATAGAAATATAATAGACCAAAACAAATGTGAATGAGTGTAAATTTAGCTCCAAATGAAGCAAATTCATACACCATAACCGGTAATTTTGCAGTTGTCCAAACTCCTAGAAAAAATACAATGTAGCGTATGCTCGCTCCTTTTTTTAATAAAAGTGCCGCGATTGGAAAAGCAACATAGAGAGGACCAGCTGCAATTCCTCCTAGTAATAGGGAGAACAAGATGCCATAGATGCCAGATTTTTCTCCCATATATTTAATTAATGTTTCTTTCTTCACCCACTGGTCAAGTAACCCTACGAATATTAAGACAGGAGGAAGTAAAAACAGCATATCTAAAATACTTTTTCCTGTTAATTGAAATGCGTTCCAGCCGAGCGATCGGTTTATAAAAATCAATATAATGAGTCCCAATAGTAAAATGAAAAAGAAACGATATCTTTTTAATTCATTCATACCATCACCACCCAAATAATATACGAGAATATGAGAGACATTAACAGTGCAGATGCATTACGAGAATAAGCAAAACTTCGCCCAAATATCTTTTGTTCCATCGGTAAAGTTGTGATTCCTACTGACATTAATGTAGACATTAATACCGCAACTTGAGGGAGACCCGCACCATTTTGGACTAATGTATTTCCTAGAGGAAACACAATAAAGCTTGGAATGAGTGCAACGGAGCCAATTATTGCTGAATAAACAATACCGATGAATCTAGATTTTTCCCCAATGATGGAAGAAATGAAAGAAGGCGTTAATATAGATAGTGATAGTCCCACGAAAAGCATAATTGATAGCATAGAAGGTATAAGATTACGAAACATTTTCCATGACTTTAATAGAGCATCTTTTGTTTTATTTCTATCCTTTACAAAAGAAATACTGATAAGAATAATAGCTATAGTGTAAAGGATCGTACCATTAATCATGGTCATACCCCCTTCCATTTTTTGTATTTATTTAAGAAAAATGATAAATTCTTAATTTTTTCTTCAATATCTATTTGAAAATCTTCTAATGTTCTTTTTCCAACTGTAGTAATTTTGTACATTTTTATCGGCTTATCTTGATCAGATGTATCCAAATAAGACTCAACAGCACCTTCTTTCTCTAATTTTTTTAGTGTGCGATAGATGATGGCACTATCAATTGGATTAATGGGAAGCTCTTCTTCACATTTCTGCAGAAGTTTCCCTCCATAGCTATCTCCCTCTGTTAAAAACAGCAAAAGAAATGCACCTGTATGTCTCCCTGTATGTTTCATAAAATATCTAACCTCCTGAATTAAATGTAAAAAATATTTTTTTGTCATCATAACATTAAAATTATCACTGTTAATAACAGTATACTGTCATTAACAGTTATATGTTACTGACAGTATAAAGGTAATATAATGTCCTGTCAATTTTAAAAAGAAACAGAAATGAATGCGATGTCATCTATAGATGGTGTCGAGGTGAAAAATTTCAAGAAAAACAAGAATAATTTAAAAGTGAAGTAGTTGAAAAATTGACATAAAGAAACCTATTTTGATCAAACTTTATTCCAAAGCTGCATCAATATAAACCGGATTCCCATAGACAGAGAAAATTTTCGTTTTGGAGATGCTTCAAAATCTTAGCTTGATGGGCAGATTAGATCTTTTTCCTAACGCAACAAAAAAATCGCCTTACTTTATGTAAGACGATTTTCATGGTCTCGGAAAACGTATGATAAACGTTGTTCCTTTATCTTGTTCACTCGTTACTGCAATCGTTCCATCGTGCAGTTTCACGAGTTCCTTTACAATCGATAATCCTAATCCAAATTCACCATAGCTATTCGTTCTAGAAGCATCTGCTTTATAAAAACGCGACCATATGGCAGCGACTTCTTCTTGTTTCATTCCTATGCCCGTATCTGCAATTTCAATCATTATTGTTTGTCCTTCTTCTTTTCCTCGTAATAAAATCGTTCCGTTCTCTGTAAATTGCAGACTATTTTTTGTGATATTTAGTAAAACTTGCAGCAATCGGTCATAGTCAGCGTAAACAAATAAATGAGCCGGGACAGCGATTTCAATTTTATTTCCTTTTTCTTCTGCTTGCAGTTCTAATTGTTCACTAACGACTTCAAATATTTCCTTTACGTCAATTTCTTCTTTTTGAAGTGTTACTTCATTTGAAAGAATGTTTTCATAGTCCAACGTTTCCTTAACGAGACGAATCAATCGCTTCGTTTCTTGTTCCATCATTTCATAACAGCGCTGCTTTTTCTCCTCTGGAATGAAGTCATTCTTCATCCCTTCTACCAAACCATTTATTGTCGTAAGCGGTGTTTTTAATTCATGGGAAACATCTGCAATAAATTGACGTTTTCGCTTTTCTAAACGCTCAATTTCTGTCTGTGCTTTATGAAGCTGCTGCGCCATATTGTTAAAATCGTTTCCAAGCAAACCAATTTCATCATATTGTCCAATAGGAATATGTACATCATACTGACCTTTTGCGATCATTTCAGTTGCCCTGCGAAGACGCTGCACCCGTTTGACTAAAGAGCGTGAGAAAAAAATACTAACCACAAGTACAATTAGGAATGTAACGCCTGCCGCAATAAACAAATAACGATTTAATTCCGTAATGATTTCAAGTGTGTTGCGGATGGGAGCTGTTAACATCACACCGCCTTGCAGTTCACCATTTCTCATATATGGAAGCGCAACAATGGATACAGGTTGTTCAAATCTATTTACATCTCGTTTTATTTTCAATGTTTCACCATGTTGAATTTTCTTCCATTCTTTCTCGCTTAACAATGAATTTTTCTTTACATGAACTGGTGATTGCGTAATTTCTCCCTTTTCATTAAAGATGAAAAACTTCGTGTCACGTGCACGTAATAGACTAGAGAAATGTTTTAGTTTCACAACATGAACATCCATTTCCTTTTTCTCAAGCTCATCAATAATTTTTGTCCCATAAGAAGTAAGCTCTTCTACTTTTGTTTCATAAGCAAGATTTTCAGCTAAGCTTAAAAACATCACACTTAATAAAATAAAGGCAACAAGAAAAACAAAAATGTAACTAAACAACAGCTGATAAAAATATTTAATCCTTTTCACAGCCAGTTACCGCTTCATCAAATTTATAACCAACGCCCCACACAGTTTGAATCCATATATGCGAGTCAGTCCTAATTTTTTTACGGAGCCGCTTAATATGTACATCCACCGTTCGTTCATCTCCGTAAAATTGATAGCCCCAAATGCGTTCTAAAAGCTGCTCTCTTCGAAATACTTGGCGTGGGTGCTTCGTAAAAAAGACGAGTAATTCAAATTCTTTTGGCGTTAAATTATTCACTTTCTCACCATCTAAAAATACTTCTCTCGTTTCTTCATTAATATGAAAATGATTCGTTTCACTTTTTACCTGTTTTTTTGTTAGACGACGGACAACTGCCTTCATCCTTGCGATTAATGTAAGCGGACTAAACGGCTTCGTAACATAGTCATCTGCCCCAATTTCTAATCCTAGCACTTGATCTGCTTCACTATCTTTTGCGGTTAACATAATGATAGGAACGTCACTGCTTTCTCTTATTTTTTGACATAGCTTTATACCGTCCATCCCTGGAATCATCCAATCTATAATAAGCAAATCCCATTCTTTCTTTTGAAACAATGCATACGCTTCTAAACCGTCTGCGACAAATGTTGCTTGAAAGTTTTCTTTCATAAAAAACATTTCAAGCATGGAACACACACTCTCATTATCCTCTACAATTAATACATGCATCGCAGCATCTTCTCCATTCCTCGAAATCTTTTTCTTCATTTTAAAACTCTTATCATATAGAAACAACTCTCTACTTCTCTTTATATATAAACCCATTTTAATTTTTCAACATATTAGTCGCTGCCCTGCCGAATAAAACATGACCGCTAATGCTCTCGTACTCCCTAGATAGAAAGGATTTTTGACTTCGCTTTTTCAATTTGTACCTATTTAAAACATAATTTGTTCATAGTTTCGTCATACTTTTTGGATAAGCTATAACAAAATACATATAGGAGTGATCAAACATGAAGAAAAAGCTAGTAACAGGAATGTTAGCGGTATCATTATTATGCGGAGCAACATCGCTAACTGCATACGCTTCTACAAATAACTCACAAGCAGAAACAAAGCACCATAAATTCATTTCTGAAGAACAATACAAATCATTAACCGAAAAAGGATATCAAAAGCGTGAAATTCGGAAAGCAGCGCGCATTGCTAAGTTAAGCGGAAAAGATATTAACACTGTATTAGACTACTATAAGCAAAACCAGAATTGGAAAGAGACTGCTAAGCACTTTGGCGTTGATAAGAAGAAACTGCATAAACATCATATGAGTAAAGAGGCAAAAGCAAAGTTGTTTCAAAAAGTAGCAGACATGCAAAAATCAACGCCAGATCAAGTGAAACAAACGATGCGTGACTATGAAGTATCTTTGTTCCAACTTGTAGCGCTCAACATGATTTCACAAAAGAGTAACACACCTTTAAATGACGTTTTAAAAATGAAGAAAGACGGTATGAATGTAAAACAAATTGCTGAAAAATTAAATGTGAAAAAAGAGGATATACAGGCAGAAATGAAGAAGTTAAAAACAGAATTAAAAATGAAAAAAGCAAGATAAGGAAGGAGTGTGCATTCACTCCTTCTTTTTTACTTCTAAAATTAGGCTGCGCTTAATATATGTTTATATACCTGTCCATTTTCGGAGGAAACTAAAGGAGGAATCCCAATGAAAAAGCCGCTTTTATTATGTTGTATAACGGGAATTCTTGCATTTACAATGATCGGCTGTAACAATGCTGAACAAAAACAACCAGTAAAAGAAACGAGCTCATCACATCAACATCATACAGAAGAGCAAAGAGATATTGCCGAAACAACAAAAGGAATCGACACACTTCCTTCTTTCTTATCGGAACAAGATGCACAAATTAAAAAGATTTACGCTGTGGCAGGACAACATGCCGAATTACTTCAATGGATTCCATGCTACTGTGGATGCGGTGAGAGCGTAGGACATAAAAGCAATAAAAACTGTTTCATTCGTGAAATCAAAAAAGATGGCCAAGTTGTTTGGGATTCTCATGCAACAACTTGTGTAAATTGCCTTGAAATCGCATTAGAATCGGCAAGGTTACAAGAAAAAGGAAAATCACCACTTGAAATTCGAAAATACATTGATAATAAATATAAAGAAGGCTATGCAAAACCGACGCCTACTCCGATGCCAAAAAGCTAATTTTTTCATGATGTATTAACATATTCCCCATTTCAGAGAAATAAAAACGAGGGATTATCTCCCTCGTTTTCTTGTGACAAGTCCTCGCTCTGTTAACAAATTCTTTCAAGTGTATTTCTTTTTTTCTGTCACACACTATATATAACTCCTCATTAAAGGAGGCACACAATGCACACATACACCGACTACGATAAAGCTCTTTATTACACATATTGTTGCAATTGGGAGAAGCTGCTTGTACTTATGGTACAAACAGAAGATCAGTTGTTTTCAAAGCGAATTGAACACTTCCTACACTCGTATCAATACAGTAACGATTTATCAGAAATTGACAAACAACTTCAACTGTTGTTTCAATATATCGATCATGCTACGCAGAAAACATATGCAGAGCAAGTCTATATGTAACAAACCAAGTTCCTACTACGATAAGACGCTATCCCGATGCACCGGGGTAGCGTTTTAGTATATTTTTCCAACCGACTGTTCATAATACATATTATGAATATAAAGCAAACGGACGTGATGATGTGAAAAAACACATTTACTTACTTTTACTTATCGCCCTATTGATCAGCGGTTGTCAAAAATCACCAAAAGAAACAACTCCGAAGTTTCAAGGGACAAAAAACGAAAAAGGATTACTGAACGTACTCCTGATTGGCAGCGACTCACGCGGAGAAACGCAAGCTAGGGCTGATACAATTATGATCGCACAATATAATAAACAAGAAAAAACAGTCAAACTTGCTTCTATTATGCGCGATAGCTACGTAGAAATTCCTACATACGATAAAAAGTATAATAAAATTAATGCCGCCTACTATTATGGCGGTCCTGAATTATTACGGAAAACGCTCCAACATAACTTTGGAATCGATGTATCTCATTACGTGACAGTTGATTTTGCTGCATTTGAAAAAATTGTAGATACTATTGCACCAGAAGGAATTACTGTAAATGTAACGCAGACAATTATCGATGATATGGGATTACATGTACAACCTGGCTCGCAGCAATTACACGGAAAAGAATTATTAAAATATGCACGCTTCCGTCATGATGCTGAAAGCGACTTTGGACGTGTAGGGCGCCAGCAAGAAGTACTGCAAGCTCTGCAAAAAGCCTTTACCGAAAAGGTGCAATCCGTAGACGGGGTCTTCCAATTACCTATGATTGTTTATGACCTTCTCCCTTATATTCAAACCAGCATGGATACGCAAACGTTATTCTCACTCGGCAGTAACGTTCTCGCTCACCCTATTGAAAAAGTGGAAACGATGCGAATTCCAGTCGCAAATGGATACGAACCGAAAACGTATAAACATGCCGGAGCAGTATTAGAACTTCATTCGCAAAAAAATAAAGAAGCAATTCAAGACTTTTTTATACATTCTACGAAAGCTGTGAATCAGTAACATTCCCTGAAAAACAAGGTGTATTTCACCTTGTTTTTTTATTTCCGAGTTTTCAGCGCAAAAAACTTTTATTATATCGAATGTTTTGCTTTCTTTTCCCCTCCTCCTCGTACTATAATTTTGTATGTAACTATTATAAGAGAGGTATAAAAAATGGACCGTGAAAAAAAACAAGAAGCTCTGCTATTTACCGCTTGGGGAACTTCATTTGTTGCTACACTCGGAAGCTTATATTTTTCCGAAATTATGAAATTTGAACCGTGTACATTATGTTGGTACCAACGTATTTTTATGTATCCATTTGTGTTACTACTTGGAATTGCCGTGGCGCGTAAAGATTACCGCATTGCCACATATTCTTTGCCAATCGCAAGCATCGGCGCTTGTATATCGCTATACCATTATGCCATTCAAAAGGTTCCTGCTTTTTCAGAAGCTGGTGCAGTATGCGGACGAATTCCATGCACAGGACAGTACATTAACTGGTTCGGCTTCGTCACAATCCCATTTTTAGCACTAATTGCTTTTATCATCATTTCAATTTGTAGTTTTCTTTTATTAAAAACAAATAAGGAGATGAAGTAATGAAGAAAATGTTTCTTTTTGGCGGTATTGTCATCGCTTTATTAATCGCTATTTTTGCTGTATCAAACATGGAGAAAAAAGAAGAAACCACGACCACAACAGATTACTATACAAATAAAATCTCTTTAGATGATCTTCGAAAAAATATCCAAGAAAAGAAAGAGCAAACGATATACTTCTACCAAACAAGCTGTCCACACTGCCACAAAGTATCACCGGTTATCGTGCCAATGGCAAAAGATATGAACATTGATATGAAAGTTATCGACTTAGAAAATGAACCAAATGCTGTGTGGGATGAATTTAAAATTACAGGCACACCAGCTATCGTTCACTTTAAAGAAGGTAAAGAAGTAAGCCGTATTGAAGGAGAACAGCCGAAAGACAACTTTAAAAAGTGGTTTACAGAAAATAAAAAGTAACAAGAAAAGGAAGCTTCCTGTATACATGAAGTGTGCCTAAAAATCTCACACTACTTGTATAAGGAGGGGGATTCTATGCCAGAAGTACGATGCTCTGTCTCTAACTGCTCATTTTGGGGACAAGGTAACTTTTGTCAAGCAACTGCCATCTTCGTACAACCTGACTCTCAAGAGTCTACACACTCAGAAGACGAGTCATATACAGATACAATTTTATCCGGACAAACGATAGAAAGTTCGGCAATAACAAGCGTAGAAACATGTTGCCATACATTTCAACCGAAATACTAAACCGCTGCCCATCTCGCACCGCATGAGATGGGCTTTCTTTTTGTACGCTCCCTTACTTCCAAGCATCATGCATCATTGCAATATATACAATAAGAATAAATGCCGATCCGCCTACTGTAATCCAGCGATATATACTATCTTCACATTCCCTAGCTTCAACAAATGCCCATACGAATCCTACTAATAACAACAAGTCTACATACGGAATGTACATCGAAAAGATGAATGAAATATACAAGTATATAACAAATAAGCACAATGTAATTAAAAAGATTTTAAATGCAAATTTACTATCTTCCTTTTCCACCCTATACTCCCCCTCGCCTTACAACATTCTATTCAAAGAGGGATTCAAGTGCGATATAAAGTGAAACTTCCATCAGTGACACTTTTCTCACTTATGGTTAACCAATCGGGCATTTATTGCCCACGAATAGCGACATGAAAAAGGATACCATGCTCAAACGGTACCCTTTACTTCACCTCATATTTACGTTTATATATGTTACTTAGTACAGAGTAAGGAACTTGCTCATACTTTACCGTCGGTTCTTTTTTATTCATAATATACAAATTATTTCCTATATAATAAAGTCCGTTCTTTCCTTGCGAATACACAGGATATACTTCATTCGGTAATACGGTTTGAATTTCTGTAAATTGACCGTTCGGTTCTTGCCAATATATTTTCGTTTGATCGATCGTTGTAATCTTCCCGATTTGGTCTTCCTCTAACACACGTCCATTCCAGCTGACAATCCGGTATCCAAATTGATGTGCCGCATATTCAGGAGACGTATGAAAATGAGTAATAATTACCTTCGTTTGTAATGGAATTCGATCATACAACCATTGAATATCTCGATCATACATACGAATACATCCGTTCGACTCACGTCTACCAATCGACCATTCACGATTTGTCCCATGAATGGCATATTCATTTTTATTTAAACCCATCCACCTAGTACCGAGTGGATTATTCGGTGCACCACCCGGGATTTTTTTTCGATGATATTCTTTGTTTTTATATTTATTAATAATGCAAAACGTTCCTTCTGGTGTAGGTGTAATTTTCTTGCCAGTTGTAATCGGAAAAGTTCGCACATAGTTTCCATTTTCAAAAAAAGATAATTGATTTGTTGCTAAATTTATAAGCAATAAATGATCTGCCTTCTCAGCAAAAATGATTGGTACACATAAAAAAAAGAATAGAAATACTAATGCAAGTGAACATGCTTTTTTCATCAATGTCACCTCCACATTCCCCTCAAAATCTCACCATTAATATACTATGGTTCATTTAGTTTTTACTATAAATCCAATTCTTATGAATGAGAGCTGACTTTAAAAGTCAGCTCTCAAAAATATCGGCGATTCGGCACCTTTCATCACGATAACAATACTACCTAACCATTAACAATTACCCCTCCGTTAACGTGAAGGATTTGTCCCGAAACATAAGTAGAATCATTTGAAGCTAAATAGACATATGCCGGTGCTAATTCATACGGTTGTCCCGGCCGCTTCATCGGGACATTGCTGCCAAATTCAGATACTTTTTTCTCATTGAAACTTGACGGGATAAGCGGTGTCCAAATTGGACCTGGGGCAACGCCGTTAACTCGAATGCCTTTTGGAACTAAAGATTTTGCTAATGAACGTGTAAAAGAAACAATCGCTCCTTTTGTTGCTGAATAATCAATGAGCTGCTCATTTCCTTCATACGCCGTAATGGAAGCGGTGTTCACAATGACATCACCTTGCTTTAAATGAGCAAGTGCCACTTTTGTTATATAAAAATACGAGAAGATATTAATTCGAAACGTCTTTTCCAGCTGTTCTGATGTAATAAACTCTAAACCTTGCTGCGGATATTGCTGCGCAGCATTATTCACAACAATATTTAAACCTCCCAATTGCGCTTCTGCCTCTGTTACAACTTGCTGGCAATGCTGCTCATTACTAATATCTCCCGGAAATAAAAAACACTTCACACCTTGCGATTCGACCCAACGCTTCGTTTCCTCTGCATCTTCATGCTCATCTAAATACGCAATCGCTATATTGGCACCCTCTTTTGCAAAAGCAATCGCTACCGCTCTCCCAATTCCGCTGTCTCCTCCCGTAATCAGTGCGCATTTTCCTTGGAGTTTCCCGCTTCCTATATACTTCTCATCTATACATTTTGGGCGTGGATTCATGATTTTCTCAATTCCTGGCTGTTTCTCTTGATGTTGCGGGGGCAGTGTTTTCTTCGGTTGTTCTTGTTGTGTCATACTTTAAAACCTCCTTATCATATGTCTTTCTTATCATGCGCGAAACAAAAAAATATACTTAATCCTTTCAAAAAACGAAATATATACATAGAAAACGCATTTAACATTCGAAATTCCGCCATAAAAAACCGAAAAAATGAATTTCTTTCGATAAATCTCTTGCCAAAAAACAAAATAACGAATATTATATATAACTGTTGTGACAATTATTCGTAAAAAGAAAGGATGTTTTTATGTTTAACCTTTCAAAACATCAAACTTCTATTAAAACTGAAATTACAGCTGGTATTATTACCTTCTTAACAATGGCATATATTATTGTCGTAAACCCAGTCATCCTTGGTGATGCAGGTGTTCCATTTGAACAAGCATTTACAGCGACAATCATCGCTGCTGTTATCGGAACATTATGTATGGCATTCTTTGCAAATTTACCAATTGCAATCGCACCAGGTATGGGATTAAATGCTTACTTTGCTTACTCAGTTGTAAAAACTCATGAAGGCATGACATTTGCAATTGCTTTCTCTGCTGTATTTGTAGCAGGTATGATTTTAATTTTGCTATCATTAACTTCTTTCCGTACAAAATTAATGGAAGCTATTCCTGAAAACTTAAAACATGCCATTACAGCTGGTATCGGTTTATTTATCGCATTTATCGGCTTGCGCCTAACAGGCATCGTGACGAAACATCCTTCAAATTTAGTTGGACTTGGAGATCTTCACTCTCCGTCTGTTTTACTTGCATTAGCTGGACTTGCGATTACGTTAGTACTTATGTCTTTAAACGTAAACGGTGCATTATTTATCGGTATGTTATTAACAGGAATTATCGCTTACTTTACTGGACAATTAACGTTTTCAAACGGAGTTACCTCTCTGCCTGGTTTACCAGAAGGCGTAATTGTTTCCAATCCAATTACAGCAGTATCTGATGTCATTCACTACGGATTATACGGCGTTGTTTTCTCGCTCTTCCTTGTAACATTATTCGATACAACAGGTACACTTCTTGGAGTTGCACAGCAAGGCGGCCTTATGAAAGATGGAAAACTTCCAAATTCCGGACGCGCTCTTCTTTCAGATTCTATTTCTGCGACAATTGGTTCCATGTTTGGTACAACACCAACAACTGCTTATATTGAATCTTCTGCTGGTGTTGCGGCTGGTGGTCGTACAGGTTTAACAACATTAACTGTTGCCATATTATTTGCAGTAACTGCATTCTTCGGACCACTTGTTGGTGCAGTATCTGGCGTTTCCGCTATTACAGCTCCGTCATTAATTATTGTTGGTAGTTTAATGATGGGCGCAGTTCGTCATATTGATTGGGATGCATTTGATGAAGCTTTCCCTGCATTTTTAGTGATTTTAAGCATGCCGCTTACATCAAGCATTGCAACAGGTATTGCACTTGGCTTCATTTCATACCCGTTGATGAAAATAGCAAAAGGACAATTCCGTGCGGTTCATCCGCTTATATACGTATTTGGTATTTTATTTGCTTATCAGTTAGTATTTATACCGCATTAAAAAAAGGTGACTCATTATTTTGAGTCACCTTTTTACTTACTAAGGAATCGCACCAAATCTCCATGCATTTTCTTAGCATCCTTATATCCTTGATCATACAAGCGCTGTAATTTTTCCGGATTCTTCTCCATACGATCGACTTGTAATTGTTCTGTCGGTCGAATCACAAATATATTTCCAGCTGTTTCTTCGTTTTCAATATGATGAAGGGTCTCATTATAAACTTCGTAACGAGTTAACATTGCGTCTACTAATTTAGGATATTTTTTATATGCTTTCCCTGCAATCCATCCAAATTTTGATTTCTTCTTTGCGTACCCTTTATTCCTCGTCAAAATAACAACTGATTTTCTGTAACCATCTTCCTGCGCTTTTCGAACAGGAATCGGATCTGAGATGCCACCATCCAATAATTTTTTCCCATCAAATTCTACGACAGGCGCAACAAAAGGCAATGAACTTGATGCCTGTAATACCGTTAATGCTTCTTCCTGTGAACGGCCTTTTTCAAAATAAACAGGTTGTCCCGTTTCACAATCCGTTGTTCCGACAAGAAATTGCTGCTCCGTATTAAAATACGTTTCAAAATCAAATGGTACATGTTGCATCGGAATTTCACGAAAAATAAAATCCATATCAAAGAGCTGACGCTTTTTCCAAAAGTTTTTATACGATAAATATCTTGGATGTGTCACATATTCAATGTTTACTGTTTTATTTCTCTCTTTTTGTCTTGAAAGATATGACGCTGCATTACACGCACCTGCTGATACACCAATTACATATGGAAAGTGTAAATCATTCTCCATAAAATACTCTAATACACCAGCTGTATATACGCCGCGCATACCGCCGCCTTCTAATACTAAACCCGTATTTTCAAGCATGGCTCTCTCTCCTCATTCTATATATACTTTGTAATGATTCACGTTGTTAACTATCTCTTTCTATTATATATAAAACTGTTGAGAAACCCTATTCAGACGACCTAGCTGAAAGAAAATATTTCTATGCTGGCAATGTGGTAATATATCTAATTAACTTTTTTAAAGTTCTTAGATATAAAATATAAAATCAAATTAATTGAAACTAAAATTACATCTATACAAATTACCGCCACATCATTTTTTAGTAAAGAATTCGTCACAACCAATATCAATAGGCTAAGTCCTGCGATTAACGATACATTATTTTTTATCATTGTGAACATAAAAAGCACCTTCTCCCTTAACCACATTATACCATTTTAGTAAGAGGAAATTCCTCTTACTAACGAAAGCTTTCTGTTATTTCCGCTTCGTTCCTAAATGCATCGTTACATCCGCTATGAATTGTTGAATAACCACCAACTCTTCTTTTGTATATTTGTCCAAAAGTGATAACCACGCTTCTTCAGCTTGATTATGTAACGTTTCATGAGCATGATATATTTCTCTTCCTTTGTCTGTTAAACGAAAAAATATTTCTTTTTGGTTATTCAACATTTTCATCTTTTCAACAAAGTTCTTATTAAATAATTTTGTACAAATTTTAGAAATGGCTCCTTTTGTCATTCCCATACTTTCAGTAATTGTTGTTACATTCATCAAACCTTGTTGCCCTATACAGGCAATCACATGTAATTCCGATAATGAGATATCACTTATCTCAATTTCATTTAAAAACTGTTCATATCCTTCTTTCATGTACTCTTCTTTCTTATGAATAAGTGCTTGCATATCGACTAATATTTGTTTTTGCTCAGCTGTGCGGTTCAATTTTTCCCCTCCAAACACATTTAGGTTTCCTTAGAAACAATTATACCTTATAGCGTTCTATATTAAAATTATAATTCACACTATCTATTTACAAAAAAGAAAATCATGTTAAAATTATATTTAGTTTCCAAGGAAACTAAATGGGAGGCGTATTTATGAAAACTACAACAAACCGAACACCTATTTTTTATGTCATTTGTATTAGTGCTTTATTAGGCTCTCTAGCACAAAATATGTATAGCCCCATCTTGCCAATTATTCAAGAGTCATTTCACACATCATTATACTTAGTCAATCTTACTGTTTCAGTTTTTACTTTTGTACTTGCGATTATGCAAATTGTATATGGGCCCCTTATTGATACAAAAGGAAGAAAATACATTCTTATCCCAGGTCTATTGATGGGTTTCATCGGCTCGATAGGTTGTGTATTTTCACCAAATATTTATGTATTTCTTGTCTTTAGAGCTATTCAAGCTTTTGGAACAGCAGCTATCCCCGTTGTTTCAGCTACGATAATTGGTGATTTATATGAAGGAAATGAGCGCGGCAAAGCAATGAGTATGTACCAAACACTTTTAGCACTTGCACCTGCTATCGGTCCTTTAATGGGAGGTTATTTAGGGAATCGAAATGGACACGTTTCTATCTTTCTCTTTTTAGCGGCAATTAGTATTATTTTATTCCTTATAAACATGATATTACTTCCCGAAACAAAACCAGCTTCTTCCAAACAACAAGCAACGAAACACTATTTTCGCGTTTTACAAAATAAGATTGGTTTTACCATTGTCATAATTGGTTTTATGCAATTTTATCTTTATTTTTGCTTCCTTGTCTTTTTACCATCCATGTTAAAAACTTTATTTCATCTTCATCCGGATACAATTGGACTCATCTTTGTTCCCATGTCATTATGTATGATGTTAGGTAGTTATTGTTATAAAATGTTGCAAAAGAAAATCCAGACAAAACATGCTTTACTCTTTACAAGTTTCTTTCATATTGCATGTATCTTATTATTTTCTATCACCTATAACATAAATATCCCTATCCTTATCATCGTTACTTCTTTATACGGATTCAGCATGGGATTATCAATGCCAACACATACAACTTTATTAACAGCAGAATTTGTGGACGAACGTGCAACTGCTATTGGCATATATAACTTTATTCGCTACTTCGGAATGGGAGTAGGTCCGCTCCTTGGTAGTTTTCTATTATTTGATCAAAATTACTTTTGGATTTTCTTTTCAGGATCCGTAGTTTTTCTATTGTTTCTCTTATACGCAATGAAGAATTTCATTCATTTTCACACAAGAAAAGAAGAAATCTAGAATTTAGTAGATATGAAAAAGAATCTCTAAAAAACTGCTTTTAGAGATTCTCTTCCCTATCCTCTTTGATCCGCCACAATATGAATATCAATGTTCTTCGTCTGTCTCATAATTTCATTTACAATGGAACCTTTTCGAATTTCTTCCCATCTTGTTCTTGCCGATTGTCCAAGCAAAATTTGTGTGACTTGTCGGTCTTTTGCCACCTTAATAATGACATCTGCTGGTTTATTGCCTAGTGCTTCTTCTAATAAGAAAGTTGCATCAAATTGATTCGTTAATGTTTGCCATTCTTCAATAACCTGTTTCTTTCCTTCGGACATAGATGCAATATTTTCTCTTTCTACATTTAGTACATATAATTCTGCGTTTAAACGGTTTGCCATGCGCCACCCCCGGCGAATGAGCTTTTCTGCCGTAGAACTGTACTGTACGCAAACTAGAATTTTTTCCTTCACTCCAATTGGTTCCTCAGTAAATTGACTAATTTTCTCGTCCATATCATCCGCAACTTCTCGAAGTGATAATTCACGGAGCGCTCCTAAATTATTTAGCGTGAAAAAATGATTTAAGCTCCGCTGAATTTTTTCTTCTTTATATATCTTTCCGTCCATCAATCGTTTTCGAAGTACTTCTGGCGTTACATCTACAAGTTGAATTTCATTTGCCTTTTGTAAAATGAAATCAGGAACGCGCTCTCTTACTTTGACCCCTGTAATTTGCTCAACGATATCGTGAACACTTTCCAAATGCTGAATATTAAATGCAGACAGAACATCAATGCCTGCATCCAATAATTCTTCGACATCTTGATAACGTTTTTTATGTTTCGAACTAGGGATATTCGTGTGAGCTAACTCATCTACAATTACAACTTGCGGTGCCCGTTTTATAATTGCTTCGACATTCAGTTCTGGAAACACTTTCCCTTTGTAATGAATCTCTTTTAACGGAACAGCTTCTAACTCAGCAATCGCCTCTTCTGTTTCCTTTCGGCCGTGTGTTTCAATAAGACCAATTACAACATCAATGCCCTCTTTTCGCATCTCTCTTGCATCAAAAAGCATTTTATAACTTTTTCCGACTCCAGGAGCTGCCCCGACATAAAGCTTTAATTTCCCCCGATTTTGTTGACGAATATATTCTAAATATTCTTCTGGCGTTCGCCTTTGAAACGTTGGCTTATAGTCATCTGCATACATCAAAATGCACCCTTTCTAGCCAAACAATACTACCTCAATCTAAGCGATTGAGGTAGTATTGTTATGATTTCATCATTTTTTGTAATTCTACATTTAACTTCAACACGTTGACGCGATCTTCACCGAACAATCCAAGTGCTTGCCCTTCTGTTTGTGATTCAATCAGTTTATTAATTTTTTCTTTCGGAATATTCGTTATTTTAGAGATGCGATCTACTTGTACATAAGCCGCTTGTGGACTAATGTCTGGGTCTAACCCTGAACCTGAATTCGTTACTAAATCCATCGGAACTTCTGTAACAGGAACTGCCACATTTTCCTTCTTCCAATTTTCTACACTCTCTTCTACACGTTTTACTAAGTCTCGATTAGACGGTGCATAGTTATTAGAGCCAGATGCTTCTGCTTTATATTCTATACTAGAGACACGTCCATGGAAATAACGTGGATCTGTAAAATTTTGACCAATTAATTTCGAACCAATAACTTCATTTTTGTCGTTATAGATAAGACTTCCATCTGCATTATCTTTCATAAACGCTTGTGCAACTCCTGTAACTAGCAGTGGATAGATGAGCCCGCATATAACAAGAAATGTAAAGGTTATACGAATGACAGGTGAAAGTATCTTTTGTTTTTCAAACATTTTCATTTCCCCTTTTCTTTAAATGAACAATCCTACAATCAAGTCAATCAGCTTAATACCAACGAACGGAACAATGACTCCACCAAGTCCATAGATGAATAAGTTACGTCCTAACAATGCATTAGAACTCATCGGTTTATAAGCAATCCCTCTCATCGCTAGCGGAATAAGCATCGGGATAATAATTGCGTTAAAGATAAGCGCTGATAGTATCGCTGACAACGGTGAATGCAATCCCATAATATTCAGAGCTTCCATTTGTGGAATTGCCAATGTAAACATCGCTGGGATAATCGCAAAGTATTTCGCAATATCATTAGCGATACTAAATGTTGTTAGCGCACCGCGTGTCATTAATAGCTGCTTACCAATCCCTACAACCTCAATGATTTTCGTTGGGTTTGAATCTAAGTCGATCATATTTGCGGCTTCTTTCGCTGCTGCTGTACCACTATTCATCGCTAGACCAACATCGGCCTGAGCTAAAGCCGGCGCATCATTTGTACCATCACCTGTCATCGCAACAAGCTTTCCTTTGTCTTGCTCTGCCTTAATTACCGCAATTTTATCTTCTGGTTTACATTCTGCCACAAATTCATCCACACCAGCTTCTTTCGCAATCGTTGCAGCAGTAAGCGGGTTATCACCTGTACACATTACTGTTTTAATCCCCATTTGCCGAAGCTGTTCAAATCGTTCACGCATACCCGGTTTTACAGTATCTTTTAAATAGATTAATCCGTAAATACGATCATTTGCTGCAACTGCAAGCGGTGTACCGCCTTCTTTCGCAATTAAATCTGCTTTTTGATTTAAATCTTTCGGAATTGTACCGCCTTGCGATTTTACCCATTCAATAACAGCGCCAACCGCACCTTTTCGTACTTTTATACCATCTGTTAAGTCAACACCGCTCATACGTGTCTCAGCTTTAAATGGAACAAACTCACCTTGCTCAGCAAGTGTACCGTTATAAGAGAATGCTTTTGATTGTACATATTCAATAACTGAACGTCCTTCTGGCGTCTCATCTAACACAGAGCTAAGCGCTGCCCATTTTGCCACTTGTTCAATTGTTTCATTTCCTACTGGTAAAAGCGTATGTGCCATACGATTACCGAATGTAATTGTACCTGTTTTATCTAAAATAATTGTGTTAATATCACCAGCTGCTTCTACTGCTTTACCACTCATTGCTAACACGTTAAACTTCGTTACACGGTCCATACCAGCAATCCCAATTGCCGATAACAAACCACCAATTGTTGTTGGAATTAAACAAACAAGAAGCGCAACGAGTATAGCTGTATCAATTTGAAAACCGAGATAATTCGTAAAGATTGGTAATGTCACAACAACAATTAAGAAAATAAGTGTTAAACTCATTAAGACCGTATTAAGCGCAATTTCATTTGGTGTTTTTTGACGAGATGCCCCTTCTACTAAAGAAATCATTTTGTCTAAGAAAGATTCACCAGGATTACTTGTAATTCGAATTGTAATTTCATCACTTACCACCATTGTACCGCCTGTAACGGAGCAAAAATCACCGCCAGCTTCTTTCATAACTGGTGCGGATTCCCCTGTAATTGCTGATTCATCAACAGATGCTAAACCGCGAATGACCTCTCCGTCACTAGGAATCATTTCACCTTGTTTTACAAGAACAACATCGCCCTTTTTCAGTTCAGTTGCTGAAACTCTAGCAACACTTCCATTCTCTTTTATTACATTTGCGAATACATCTTTTTTCGATTGCTTTAAAGAATCAGCTTGCGCTTTCCCGCGCCCTTCTGCCAATGCTTCTGCAAAATTAGCAAACAAAACGGTGAACAAGAGAATAAGAGAAACCGTTATATTGAACCACCCTGGGATACTACTAGATCCATTAGGTAAAAATGATAAAATTAATGTTAGAAAAAATCCAATTTCCACCACGAACATAATCGGATTTTTTACCATCACTCGTGGATTCAATTTCGCAAAAGCTTCTTTTATCGCATTTGTAATAATGTCACGATCCATCGTTTTTGCTTGTCTTACTTCATTTTCGACTTCCGTTTTTGGTGATACAATCGATTGATTCGGTTGTTTATCTTTTACCACTACAGGTTTCATCATGTACCCTCCATTACTTCAATGTAAGAAATTCTGCAATTGGTCCTAACACTAACATCGGGAAGAATGTTAACGCCCCAACAATTACAATTGTTCCAATGAAAATGCCTCCAAATAAACCATTATCTGTTCGGAATGTTCCAATTGTTTCTGGTACTACTGTTTTCTCTTTTAATGAAGCCGCTACAGCAAGCATTGTAATTAAGCTAAAGTAACGCCCTAAGAACATCACGATACCAGTTGTAATATTCCAAAACGCTGTATTGTCTCCTAAACCTTCAAAACCGGAACCGTTATTCGCTGCCGAAGAAGTATATTCATATACAACTTGTGTCAAACCGTGAAAACCGGAGTTTGAAATAGCATCTGTTCCGAGATGAGTGGAAAGAGCCAATGCTGAAAACCCTAAAATCAGTAAAGGATGAAATAGTATTGTTACCGCAATTAATTTCATTTCCTTTCCTTCAATCTTCTTCCCTAAAAATTCTGGTGTACGTCCCACCATTAATCCCGATATAAAGACCGCGATGATTGCGTACATAATAATATTGATAAATCCTGCACCAACCCCGCCGTATACTGTATTTAACATCATATTTACAAGTGGTACGAGCCCTCCAATTGGTGTCAACGTATCATGCATTGTATCAACAGCACCTGTTTCCGCTGCCGTTGTTACTGTTGCGTATAGTGAAGAAAATACGGTTCCAAAACGAACTTCTTTTCCTTCTACGCTGCCTTGAGTATGTTGCATTCCCATTTCATTTAACGCTGGGTTTCCATGTAACTCTGACGTTACAATTGTTGTAAATCCCATTAAAAATACAATGAATAAAGAAACGAAAAGAACGCGTCCTTGTTTTTTATTCCCGACCATTCTTCCGTATGTGAATGGCAAGGCTGTTGGTAACAGCATCATAAGCATCATTTGTAAAATGTTACTGATTTGACTTGGGTTTTCAAATGGATGCGTTGAGTTTGCCCCGAAAAATCCTCCGCCGTTGTTACCTAATTCCTTAATCGAAACGAAAGAAGCAAC
This sequence comes from Bacillus sp. S10(2024), assembly GCF_050473865.1. Taxonomy (NCBI): domain Bacteria; kingdom Bacillati; phylum Bacillota; class Bacilli; order Caryophanales; family Bacillaceae; genus Bacillus; species Bacillus sp. S10(2024). The sequence goes on from NZ_JBFLUR010000002.1 coordinate 2,798,385, forward strand.
TGGACCACGTAATATACTTTGTTTCACGCCTTCAATTGTATGAGCTGTAACTGCACCTTCTAACGTTTGCGGTACACCAAGCGCAACAAAGATCAATGCTGCTATAAATGCAATTGGAAGAAAAACTCTCGTTAAAGCACGTGTAAAATCTACGAAGAAATTTCCAAGTTCTTTCCCAGCTAAACCTCTTATAAAAGCCATTACAATCGCTAATGTTGTTGCTGGTGCTGTAAACATTAAAAACGTAATTCCGATTAATTGTGATAAGTACGAAACACCATTCTCACCGCTGTAATGCTGTAAATTTGTATCTGCCATAAAACTAATCGCTGTATTAAAAGCTAGTGTAGGCTCCATTCCCTCAACATGAGCTGGATTTAATGGCAATACCGATTGCAGGCGAAGTATAAAATAGACAACAACAATCATAAATCCGTTGAGCGCAACTAATGATAATGCATATTGTTTCCAACTCTGGTTATAAGGTTTGATACCCGAAATTTTAAAAATAATATTTTCAAAGGGACCGAACACTTTATCCAATTTGCTATTCCCTTGAAACGCCTTCTCTAAATAAATTCCGGTTGGCTTTGCAACAAGAACAAATAATAACATTGTGACCAAAACGGCAATCCAAATCATAATAAACCTTTCCCCCTAATTAAAACTTTTCTGGATTTAATAGCGCATAAACTAAGTACACAGTAAGTAAGCCAACAATAATGGATACTGCAATACTCATTGTTTCTTCCCTTCTTTCACAACGTTATCCGACCATCTTGCAAGACCGACCATTGATCCAACTAACACAATTAAAATTCCGATCATAGCGATATCTAACATTCTTCATCCCTCACTAAATGTAAAATTTTACCATTTAAATCATAAAAAAAGAACACTGAGGATCTACTCAGTGTTCGAAAATGAACAACACAAAAGTAAACCTCCTCTCCAAACGCTTACGAGGTTAGCTGTCGGATTCGGGCCTAAAGAGTAGCCCTACTTTCATCATGAAAGATTCACCCCAAGTGACAATGCACAAAATTGGTTCCCCCGCTCCATTTCTGGACTCAGCGATATCAGGTTGTTTTTTGGAAATTTTATGAACAATTTATGAATGTAAATATACTCCTCTACATTTCACTTGTAAAGAGGGAAAATAACGAAAATATAAAAATATAAGACCTTTTAAACGCTTACATTAAGGGCATATACATCTTTATCATCTATTTTCTTTTATTTTCTTCCCTTTTCATTATGTATACGTTCCTTTGCAAATGAAAAAGAAGATCGTCTCTACAACATAATCTGCTTTTCTCTCTTTGTTTTATGACAAAAAAGCCCCTGACCTATGCACGGCCAGGGACTCTTTCTAAAAAGAATGAAGTTTTTTCAACATACAAGTCTCTGCCACGCTGAATACAATAGGATCCGCTACTTTGCTTTCTCCCTCTGTTTTACACCTCGCTCGTGGCACAAAAAGGCCCACCCTAAAAAGAAAGGCGCTTTTAACTAACCTTCTAATTCATCTAAATCATAAAAAAGACCGTAAGTTACGACCTCGAATACATACTTGCACCAATTCTGCATGTTGCTTCTCATATTCGATAATGTCTTGTTCTAAATATAGACAGATATCTTCTGGCGGAAGAGTCACATGTGGTTTCGGAAAGAATGGATCAAGTTCTGCTAATTCATATACTCGTTCTAACGAAAGTGCCCACCGTTTTGCTAAATCACGGCAAAGTAATACTTTCATCGCTTCTTTCATATCCGATTCCTCCGCCCCTACTCTAAAGTCAAAAACGAAATATTATCACAAGTTGTAAACACCACTAATTGGATTCCAAGCGTTTCATAGAGGTGCTTTGGATATTGTTTATTTCGCGTGACAACTGTAATAGGCGCCGTAAAAGAAGAGCGAATACGTTCGGCGAAAAAGCTAATTGTGGATAATTCATCTCCTAGCAAAATTGCTTTTTTAACTCCTTTGCATATTTTCACAATCATGCTCGGATTATCCGGACAGCAATATGTTTGCTGAAACCCACATGCTTTCACTTCACTTGTTACATATTCACTCGCTGTAAAAATGACCATTTCACTTTGAAAAGGCACTAAATCTTTCAAACTCTTTACTTTGGCAGCTTCTCCTACACAAATAAGCGTGTACTCTTTTTCTTCATCCATGCACTGCATCCTCCTTCACATAAAAGAATTTTTAAATATAAATCAAAATTCTCTCATGTTAGTCGGACCGATGAATTGATGTATTCACTTGCACCATCCTCTCTCAACACGCTTACGGAGTTAGCTGTCGGATTTGGGCTTTGAGAGTAGCCCTACCTTCAAAAAGGATTCACCCCAAGTGACAATGCACAAAATTGGTTCCTCCGCTCCAAATTTTGGATTCAGCGATCAAAAAAATAGATTCTGGCTGATATACTACTCCTAAATTTGGAAAAAGTAAACATAAAAAAAGCCAATTTTTTTAACTGGCTTTTTTTAAAATACATATTTATACACGTACATTTCTACGTCCATACGCAAAATGATTCGTTGGTCCATGACCGCTGCCAATGTTCAGCTCATCTTCAATTGCTATACTAATAAAGCTCTTTGCTTCACGAACTGCGGCAGCAATTTCATAACCTTTCGCTAGTCCTGCTGTTACAGCTGCGGCAAATGTACAACCACTTCCATGTGTTTGAATAGACGCAATCCGTTTACTTCTATACTCCATAAACACATTTCCATCAAACAATAAGTCAATTACTTCATTCCCTTGATACGCTGCATGTCCACCTTTCATCACAACAAACTTCGCCCCTAAACCATGCAGTATTTTCGCAGCTTCTTTACTGTCTTCAATTGTATGAATCTGCATTCCTGTTAATACTTCTGCTTCAGGAACATTTGGTGTAATTACCGTCGCAAGCGGCAGCAAATGTTCTATTAATGCCAAAACGGCTTCTTGTTGTAATAACGATGCACCGCCTTTGGCAATCATAACAGGATCTAGCACAATATTATTCCATGAAAATGATTTAATGTTTTCGGCTACGACTCTAATAATTTCACTACTAAATAACATTCCAAGTTTTACTGCATCTGGCGTTAAATCAACACCGATAGAATGTAACTGCTTTTCAATTCCTTCTACAGGAACTGGATACACCCCTTGTACACCAAGCGTATTTTGAGCCGTAATCGCTGTAATGGCTGTCATTCCGTACACATCTAGCTCTTGAAATGTTTTTAAATCTGCTTGAATTCCCGCACCGCCGCCGCTATCAGAGCCAGCAATCGTTAATGCTTTATTCACTTTCATTTCCCTCACCCTTTTTAACCAAAGTAACGATGATAAATCGTTTTTGCTTCCGCTATATCCTTTGTCCCATGCACAAGCACACGGCCGTCTTGAAATGCTACTAACCGTTTATTCTCAACAGAAAACGATAATAAATACGGATTCACTGTTAAATCCGTTACCCGATTTTGTAGCAAATTTTTATACATAGACAAATGAAGCTGCTCTTTATGCGGCGGACGAATTTGTACTGTATTTCTGCCGCATAAAACAGCTGCCCTGGAAGTATTCTCCTTACTTAAATACGGATAAATAGCTTCCTCCCCGCATGATAGGCAGTGCTCGTTTCGCAATTTTTGTACGTTCATGCATGAATATTCATTTTTCCATACATCAAATGACACAAGCCCATTACGTAGTGCCTCATAATCTTCTACTAAAATCTTTAATGCTTCCGTAACTTGATGTGATACAACAATGGATACAGCAGGCGAAATAATTCCTGCTGTATCACATGTCGCTCCGCCAAGGGGAATCGATCGCAATAAACAAGATAGGCACGGCGTCTTTCCTGGTAAAATTGTATAAGAAAGACCGTAACTACCAACACAAGCTCCGTAAATCCACGGAATTGAATACTTTTGCGATACATCATTTACAATAAAACGCGTCTCAAAGTTATCTGTTGCATCGATGATGAGATCTACACCTGTGACAAGTTCTTCTAGTTCTTCTGCTGTTACATCTTGCACATAAGTTTCTACAACTACATCACTATTAATGGCTTGTAAACGCCGCCTAGCTGCCACTGCTTTTGGTAAATGATTTTCTACATCAGCCTCACAATATAACTGTTGGCGCTGCAGATTACTCCAGTCAATGTAATCACGGTCAACAATCGTTACTTTGCCAATTCCAGCGCGAACAAGCATCTCTGCATTTGCACTACCAAGCGCTCCTGCACCAATTATAAGTACATGTTTTTCTCTTATTTTGTTCTGTCCTTCTTCCCCAATTGGAGAGAACAACATTTGACGGGAATATCGGCTATTCAAGAACGCTCATTCCTTCTAACGGGCTGCTTGCAGTCGCACAACGCTTACGTGCAATACGTCCTGCTTCAAAACCTAATCTTCCTGCCTGAATACTAAGTTTCATTGCTTCTGCCATTTTCACAGGATCTTTTGCCCCGGAAACAGCTGTATTTAATAACACTCCTTCTGCACCTAATTCCAGCGCAAACGCTGCGTCAGCTGGACTACCAATGCCCGCATCAACAATAACGGGAACAGTCGCTTGCTCTATAATAAAGCTTAAATGTAATGGGTTTACAATCCCAAGACCAGAGCCAATTGGCGATGCACCAGGCATGATCGCATGGACGCCTAACTCTTGTAATTTACGTGCTAATACAACATCATCAGACGTATACGGCAAAACGATAAACCCTTCTTTTAATAACATTTCTGACGCTTTTAACGTTTCAACTGGGTCTGGTAATAACGTTTTATCATCACCAATTACTTCTACTTTAATCATGTCGCATAAGCCCGATGCTTTTGCTAGCTTTGCAATACGCACTGCCTCTTCTGCTGTTTTTGCCCCTGCTGTATTGGGAAGAAGGGTATACTTTGTTACATCAATTTTTTCTAGTAAATTTGGCTGCTCTGCATCAAAAATATCCATCCGACGCACTGCAAACGTTAAAATTTCTGCTTCTGATACTTCAATCGCTTTCTTTTGCACATCAAAATCCGAAAACTTCCCTGTTCCTAATAACAATCTAGACTGGAAAGTAAATGGTCCAATTTTCAACATAATCAACCGCCTCCTACGAATGTGACAATTTCAATTTGATCACCCTCAAAAACAGATGTATCTTGATGATTCTCTTTTTGCAAAATATCTTGATTGCGTTCTACTACAACAATTTTCGTCTCTAGTCCTAAATGAATAAGTAAGTCCGCTACCGTCTTAATCTCACCTGGCACGTCAACTTGTCTACCGTTAATTTTTAAGTTCAAGCTTTCATCTCCTTACAAAATATATAACAAACATAAAACTCGTTCTTTTTAAAGTGGGCGAGAGGAACTGGCCATACATAGAAGCAGTCATGGCTTTTTTCTGCCACGTCCGTTAATAAAACAAAAAGAGAAAACAAGTGTAGGTCTTATTTTACCTAGATTGTGAAAGCAGCGAATCTAGTAAACCATTACTTTGCTTTCCTTCTATTAGATCTGCCATATACTGTCCTGATACTGGACTTAATAAGATTCCATTTCGATAGTGACCTGTACAAGCATATAAACCAGTAATTTCTTCATGCTTACCGATATACGGCATACTATGATTCGATTGCGGACGTAATCCTGCCCATGCCCCTTCCCATTCTGCTTCCTTTAGCGCCGGAAGGATACTATATGCACGTTCTAATATAGAAGTAATGCTTTCAGGACGCACCGCCTTGTTATATGTATGAGGCTTCATTGTTGCCCCAATGACATAACGCCCACCGCGCTTCGGTGCGATATAAAATCGCTCTTGAAAAATAGGTGCTTGTAATAACGGCTTACGACTGCGCACTGCAACGACTTCACCTTTAACAGGATATGTGCCCCATTCATGGTGAAAATATTTTAATAGTTTTGTACTCCACGAACCTCCAGCAATTACTACGTTTTCACATAAAATCGCTCCTTCTGTTGTCAGTAATCCTGTTACGCGATTATCGTTCATTTGAATATCAAACACTTCAGTTTCTTCATATATATCGGCTCCAGATAATGCAGCAGAATGAGCGAATGCTTTCGTCAGCTCTGGGGCAATCACATGACCATCTTTTGGGTGATAGACTGCTCCAATAATAGAAGTAGATAAATAGGGCTCTTTTCCCCGCAATTCTTCTCCTGAGATAAAATAGGACTCTTCTCCTGTTTGCTGCTGCCATTTCATAATATGAAGAAGCCGGACACTCTCTTCTTCATTTTGAGCAATACGGTAAATCCCTTTTTCTTCATATCCGATATCAATTCCGGTTTTATCACGTAATAGACTTGCAAGTTTAGGAAACATCGCGCGACTTTTCCTACCTAATTCAAACAGCGGATCGTATTCATCCCATTCCGCCTGTACACCTAATAATCCGGCGGCTGCTTTAGAGGCTTCAGAAGCAATCTTTTGTTTTTCAATGATGGCAACTTTATAACCTCTTTCAGCAAGAAAATGTGCAACCGAACTTCCGATTACACCGCCGCCAACGATGGCAACATCATATATTATTCTCATGAGTTCTCGCCCACTTTCGTATCGTTTCCTTATATAACTTTGCCTGCTCATTCGGTTTTACGGCACTTAAAATTCCAGACATTATTGCAATACCAGCAGCCCCGGTGCCGAGCGCTTCTGCTGTATTATGAGGAGTAATCCCTCCAATAGCGGTAATTGGGATTGTTAAACGTTCTGCTATTTCGGTAATCCCTTCTAACCCTCTTGGCGGCACTCCCTTTTTAGAGTTTGTTTGAAACAAATGCCCATACAGAAGGGAATCTGCACCATTTTTAAAAGCCGATACAGCTTCTTCAAATGAATGAACGGAGTAACCAACATGCAAATAAGAAAATTTTTCTTTAACAGATTTTACATCCACGCTGCTATACCCAAGTTGTACACGTCTAATATTTAATAAAATTGCAATATCAATCCGATCATTGATGACAAGTTTAGAAGAAGGAAATCCTTTATATAAGAGCTTCTCCACACCTTCATATAACTCTTTCGTACTTTTCTCTCGCTCACGAATGTGCAAATAATCTATTTCACTTTCAATATCAATTGCTATATGCCCTAACTCTTCAAATGACATACGACCATTTGATATAACGTGAAGCTCAGCTTTCATATCTATTCGCCTACTTTAAAATGTTTTCAAACAACTCGTTTGCTGGAACAATTTCTTTTGCCATTCCTTTTTCTTTTAACCACTTGTTTTGTTTTTCCCAAGAACTTGCTGTATCTGATAAAAATGGTTCATCTTTCGTTTCCATTTTATCTAATAAAATTTTCATACTCTCTTTTTCAACTTCTGGAACCAATGGGAAATTCTCTTTTTCTTGGTGATTTAATAAAATGTTTAATGCTTCATCTGGATTTTTCTTCATAAATTCATAACCTTTTTTCGCCCCGCGTAAAAAGGCTTGTAATGTTTCTTTATCCTGTTTCAATGTTTTATCGCCTGTTACAAATACCAGTTCATGATAGTTCGGTACACCGTAATCCGCTGGGTTAAAATATGCTGGCTCGTAACCTTTATGACGCATGACTGGAACTTCATGGTTAATATATGCCCCTGTAACAGCATCTACTTTTTTCGTAGTAAGAGCCGGTACTAAATCAAAACCAACATCAACTACTTTTACGTTGTTTGGATTTCCCCCGTCTTCTTTAATCATCGTTTTTAAATATTCTTCACTTAACGGTGTCCCTGAATATCCAACTGTTTTTCCTTCCAAATCTTTAGGAGAAGAAATGCCTGCTGATTTTAGCGATACAACATGGTTTAAAGGGGAACGAACAACTGCACCGATAGATTTCACTGGAATGTGTTCATTCGCTCTCGCAATCACAACGTCAGGCTGATAATACAATCCAACAGTTACTTTTCCTGCTGCTGCTAACGTTAATGGATCAGTTGGATTAGAAGGAAATTTAATATTTACCTTCACACCTTCTTCTTTAAAATAACCTTTTTCCATTGCTGCATAAATAAAGCTATGCACTGCATTTGGATACCAATCGAGCATGACAGTGACTTCTTTTTCGCCTTTTTTCTTTTCTGATGCCGAATTGCTAGAACACCCAACAATCATCGCGATTAACAATGTAAATACAAAGATGCGCTTTACTAATTTCATGAATGCTTCCTCCAACTAATACATTTTCTCTCAAATATCGAAACGAGTAATACAAAGAAAATAGCGAGCAATGACAATAAAACAATTGGTGCAAACACACCCGCACCATCCATTTGTGTCATCATTCGTTTACTAAAATAGCCTAGTCCTGCTTGTGCTCCAAGCCACTCTCCAATCGCTGCCCCAATCACGCTAAACGGCACAGCCACCTTTAAAGCTGAGAAAAAATAGGGAAGTGCAGACGGTAATTTCAATTTGAAGAAAACATCTTTTTTTGTTGCACCATATGTAATTAAAAGCTCTTCCCACTCCTTTTTCGTACTACAAAGGCCATCATACGTATTTACTGTAATGGGAAAGAATGTAATCAGTACTGTGACAACAACCTTACTCCAAATCGAATAGCCAAACCATAAAACAAATAATGGTGCTAAAGCTGTAATGGGAATCGTCTGTGAAGCAACTAATAGCGGATAAAATGCCTTCTCAGCAAATGTACTCATACTCATCAACATTGCTAACCCAACACCTAATACGATAGAAATAACAATGCCGATCACTGTAACAGAGAGCGTTGCTGGTAAATGCACCGTAAGCAATATATTCCGCAAATCCCATATTTTTTGAACAATGGCACTTGGAGACGGTAAAATGTACATTTCATCAAGAATCCGTGCTCCTACTTCCCAGCCAATCAGCAAAATAGTCGTTACAATAATGGCCGGAACATAATCTACAATTCGCTTCATACAAGCACCTGTCTTTGCAATATGCCAATGAGTTCATCTTTTAATGCCAGCATTTCTGGGTGATGCAAATCTTTTCGAGACCGTTCTTGCCCAAGTGGCACAGTCCGCTCAGTTAATAATGTAATGGGCTGCTCTGTTACGATAAAAATACGGTTAGAAAGATACAGCGCTTCATCAACATCATGCGTAATAAACAAAATTGTTTTTTGCCAATATTCCCACTGTTCAAACAACCATTCTTGCAAAGATGCCTTCGTTAATGCATCAAGTGCACTAAACGGTTCATCTAATAGTAAGAGGTCACCGCCCGTTAACAACGTCCGAATAAACGATACGCGTTGCCGCATTCCGCCTGATAAATCTTTTGGCTGTTTCTTTTCATACCCTTGCAGTCCAAATTGCTCCAGCAGCTCTTGTGCTTTCATGTGTGCTTCTTTTTTCTTCATGCCTTGACATTCAAGTGGCAAAGCTGCATTTTCAATAATGGTTCGCCACGGGAGTAACATATCTTTTTGCGGCATATAGCCAACAGGAGTTGTTCCCATTACATCAATCGTGCCAGCATTCGCTTTCTCAAGTCCCGTAATAAGCCGAAACAATGTACTTTTCCCGCAGCCACTCGGCCCGATAATGCTAATAAATTCTCCTTCTTGTACTACAGCATTAAGGCTCTTGATAATCGGTTTCTCATCATAATGAAAAGAAACGTTATGAAATTGTAGTATGTTTTTGTTCCTCAAAACCCCACATCTCCTTACGATATGCCATATCCCAAAATAAGTATTCAAAACGGCTGGAATATAAGAAAATTTCTTCTAAACGATTTAATTCTTCTTCTGTTTTCCCAATTGCAATTTCATTACATAAATCAATTAACCATATACAAAGATTCCCATATTCTTCTGAGCTGTATCCTTGAATCCACTCACCAAAAAATTCATGATCACGCGCGGATGGAATAGCATTTAAGCGCTTCCCAATCTCCCAATAACTCCACATACATGGAAGCAATGCTACAATTAACTCAGCAAGTGTACCGTTTTGTGAAACTGACATCATATAGTTTGTATATGCTAGATTCATAGCAGACGGCTTTGCTAATTCCATTTCTTCAACAGAAATTCCTAAACGCTTTGCGTATTGTTTATGAATCATCATTTCTCCATTTAAAATCCCATCGATTTGTTCAGCAAACTTCGCCATTACTTTTGGATTTGTTGCTTTTACAACACCAATTGCATATAACTTTGCGTAATCTAACAAATACAAATAATCTTGAACAATATAATATTGAAATCTATCTTTCTCTAACGTTCCATCTCCCATCCCTGTTACAAATGGATGATTATGACTCTTCTCCCAAACAGGTTGCACCTTTTCAAATAATCTTTCACAAAATGTCATCTCCGCTTCCCCTTCCTGTATATATGTTTCCAAATAAAAAACCACTTCTATATAAGAAGTGGCCACAGCAAACAAAAGAAAAACTCATTTGTTGTTTCCACTTCCCTACGCTAGCATCACCTAGATCAGGTCATAAGGGTTAAGGATTTTACCTCTCTCAGCTTTTAAGCACCCCTAGTGGTGTTCTATAAAATTTTCAATAAAAAATCCCCGTTTCTATGCATAAAGAAACGGGGACGTTATTTATATCGTCCAAATTGCTTCCCTACGCTAGCATCATCTAGATCAGGTTCAAGGGTCAAAGACTATAGGTCTTACTCTCAGCTAGCAAAACTAGCTCCCCTAGCAGTATATTCATTTAACATAGTCAGTATACCATCACCCTATCTCATCGGCAACTCTTTTCATTTCTCCTTCTACCTATCTGTAAGTTCAGAAAAAAACGAATTCCTTTTCGCTATTTCCATAATAGCTATAAATCTGCTATCCTTTTATTATATATCCATTTTCACTTTTCGACATTTAAGTCGCTGCTATACAAAATACATCATAACCACTACTTGTTTTCTCCTTTTGTTTTAAGCCTTGCATGTGGTAGAAAAAGTCCTTGATCATTTCTATGTGCAGCCAAATTCTCCACTCTAAAAAAAAAGAGTTTTTAACTTACACATAGAGAAAAAGCTTTCGTTTGTTTTTAATCTATAAATATGTTTCAAACTTAATATCCACATATTATAATTTAAATTATAACAATGCATTACTTAAGGAGGTCAATGAATATATGAATTTAAAAGTCGCAGCACTAACAGCAACTACTGTAGCAGTTGCCTCTATGCTCCCCTCTATGGCAGACTCTAATGTACATACTGTAGAAGCAGAGCAAACTGCAAAAGCAAAAATTGGTTATGTTAAAACGGAAACGTTACAAATGTACAATAGCCCGAATGGAACAGACCCTGTTATTGACAATATTACACGTAACACTCCCGTTACTATTTTAGAAACAACAAATGAATGGTACAAAGTTCACATTCACAATAAAACTGGTTATGTCAAAAAAGACGCCATTTCTTTAACAAAGCCACAAAATGGTGAGAATCAATATATCGTAAATGCAGATGCATTAAACGTTCGCTCTGAACCAAACACACAATCTGAAATTATTACTGTATTACCAAGTGGGAAATTTGTTACTGTTCAAGAAGAACAAGAGGGATGGTATAAAGTTGTACATAATGGAACAAGCGGCTATGTAAAGAAAGAATTTTTATCTAACGCCGATCAGCCATTAGTAAAGGGAATTACTGTACAAGGCGGAAGTTCTTATTACGTTGCCACTCCAACATTAAAAGTACGTAGCGGAGCAGGAACAAATGCAGCCATTATCGGTTCTTTACCAAATGGAACACAAGTACAAGTCGTTGAAAGTGTGGGAACATGGTATAAAATTCGCTACGGATCAGGATATGGCTATGTTGCACAGCATTATGTAGTACAAGGACAAAAACAACAGCAGCAACCAAAACAGCAAGCTACCCCATCTATTCCAGCTGCATTTAAATATCCTGCCCAAGGGAAAATCAGCTCAGAATTTGATGTACGCTGGGGAAAAATGCACTACGGCGTAGATATTGCAGCAACAGGAAATGTTCCAATCCAAGCTGCCGCATCTGGGACTGTTGTAAAATCATATTATTCTACAAGCTATGGAAACGTTGTATTTGTTGCCCATCGTATAAACGGGAATTTATACACAACTATATATGCTCACATGAAAAGTCGTGCTGTCAAAGCAGGAGATACAGTGACAACAGGTCAATTGCTCGGTTATATGGGAAATACAGGACATTCATATGGACAACACTTGCATTTTGAATTACATAACGGGGAATGGAATTTCGAAAAAACAAATGCTGTAAATCCACTTCCTTTCTTAGTTAGGTAACGCATAATGACACGTAATATTCCATTACTTATTGAGTATTTAGCGTTTTTCGGTTTAATTTGTTGCTTATTAATTTACAACACAAACACTGTATCTTTAAGCATTATTATTACATTTGTTACTTGTGAAGTGCTTATGGAAATATTCAAAATTCGACTGAAGCGACATATTTCGCACATATATACTACCCTATTTATTATAAGTTCTTTAATAACAAACATAATTTTTAATGGCTTGCATATTTCTGCAATGTTTCCAGTATTTTTTGTGGCTATTCTTCTTATCGTATCTCAATATATATACGTCCCAGAACATCGTAAACAACAACAGCAGGAAAAAGCATGGAAAGTTTGAAAATAGTGCGACGATTCTTTCATACGAGTCTAACAAAATCTTTTCTAGACTCGTATGAAAGAATGAATCATTTTTTCGGCATTAAAGATAATAGAAATAGCCAATTTCTTTTGTACAGCATGATTTCTCTTACAATTATTTCTCTTTGCCTTTACTATTAAAAAAGGATTCCACATCATGTGGAATCCTTTTTTACGTTATATATAAACTACTTTTAATTTTTCAACATATAAGTGGCTGCAATACAGAATAAAACATGACTACTTCTATGTATGACCAGATGCTCTCGTCCTCTCTTAAAAAGAAAGGGATGTTTATGTCGGTTTTTCAATTTGCATTTACATAAATTAAAAGTCTGCTATAAAACTACTTGTCTATTTTATCCCGCATTAACAGACAGTAAAAAACCGATTCGTTCAACTAACCATCAATGGAGGATGAAGCCCCCCACTGATAGAAATTTCACTTTATCCGCATGCATATTGCTCATAAATAAAACTTAAATTATATTTATGTTCTAAATTCATACGTTGTTCATCACTGCACCAATAAAATAAAATATCATGTATTGATGCATAACGCTTATTCTTTAAAAATTGCTTAATAAAGGAAGGAAAACAATTTGGTAATTGTATAAATATATAATTGCGTAGTAATTCCTCTTTATAACCGATTCCTTTGCATATATACAGAAGTTCTTCACAATAATACATTTGCTGTGGAACTTGAATCATTTCAAAAAATGGAATGTATGATAATAATTTCCCTATAAAGTTCTCATATTTTGTTATAAACTCAAATGACATATGTTCCATCATCTCTTTTATAACAAACAAATAATCATCAATATGAGTTGTTTTTAACGGATTCAGACGATCAGATATTTGTGCAATCACTGCACGCTGACATGCTATAACAGCACGGCTTGGTTCATAATATGTTAAGAAATCTGTACATTTTCTATATTTTCTTAATAAATCTTGCGTGTATACATCACAAATATATGTATTACAATATTTTGCCAACTCCATTAAATTTTCATCTAACTGCTCTTTTGATAATCCCTTTGCTTGTTTACAAAGAAACAGAAACATAAACTCCATCATTTCTTTATGAGACAAAAGTGGCTTATACTTTTCAATACACTCCACATTAAACTTAATTCTTTCCCAAATAAACTCATCATTACTCTCTAATTCCGTAACCTTTTGTTTTATAATTAAATAATTCCAAGCGACTACTTGTGTAAATACATCCCATGATTCATACTCTAACGATGTTTGTACGAATTCCTCTAATCCCTCAGCAACCATAAAAGCATAAGCTTGTTGATACCATCCTACTTCTTGACATAAACGAATAATTCGAACCAAAGTTGGCATTTCATCTTTATGAAACTTCGGCAGATCATGTAATTTTTTCATTCCATATAAAATAAAAGGAATTAAATTTTCTTTTTTATAAAATTCTTTTTCTTTCCAAGCCAGAATAGTTCGTTCTTTTCCTTCTCCCTTTGGATACTTTGGTATAAGCAAAGAAAATAAATCCGCAAAATTTTCCGGCTCTGCATACGCATCCGTAACCAAGTTCCAATTAGGTCCAGGTCGCATAATCGTCATATAATTCCCCCCCCATTTTCTATATGTATGATAAAATATTTGAATGCTATTAAACTGATTATTAATATATTCAAAAAAACATATAATACTTATATTTATTAGTATATCATGATTTTCATATGTTAATAGTTGTTAATAAAAATTTCAAAAGTAATTCACATAAAATATAAATTTAATCTGCGGGAGATCCCCCCACAGATTATGAATTAAACTAATGGAGCGTATGTTGACAGCTTATCCTTCACTACATCTTTGCTTTCAGATGAAGCATTCCTGCCCTTAGCAAACAGAATAAAAGTATCCCTTCCCTTTAGTCTGTATGCTCTGATATTTCACTTAAGGCAACGCCTGCCTGATCATCTGCATATTTAGTTGTTGCTAAATCACCAAGTGATAGCATTCCAACAAATTGCCCATGTTCAACTACTGGCAATCTTCTTATTTGGTAACGTGCCATTAATTCTGTTGCTTTTTCAATAGCGTCATCAGGGGACACGGAAATAATTTGTGTTGTCATAATATTTGTGATTTGATTGGAACCTGGATGTTTTTCTGCAATTCCCCGCACAACCAAATCACGGTCTGTGACAAGACCAATAACCTGATTATTCTCTACAACAGGAATCATTCCTATATCTTCTTCTTTCATTTTCACCGCTGCTTCATAAACGTTATCTAGTGGCGTACATTGTACAATATTCGTGCTCATCAATTCTCGAACAGTTGTCATAAATATATTACCCTCCTTTACACACTTTAGCATTTCCAACCCCCTTCATTTCGATTCGCCAGTTTCTTAAAAGATAAATGAGATACCATCTCTCATTTATAATTACGCTTTATCAAATGTAGAGAGCGATCTAACCTAAAATCCCAATTAGATGTTTAAGTGGTGGGTAGTTGACCTACTTGCCATAAAATGCAAAATAAATTGGATATTGACTACTACAATGACCAATTCTAAAAACATTAGAATTGTGGGGGGAAAGTATAAACTTTATCGTTCTTCATAAAGAAAACGACTCGTTAAGATACAGAGTATAAGTAGGACGGGGTTAGTAAAAGAAATACTTTATACCGTAAAATATTTATGCAACATTCCGCTGTACAAACTTAAAAGTGAATTAATATAGTTCCATTTTGAGTATAACTAAAATAATCCATTAGTTAAAATATAATGCACTATATTCTTTCCTAATTACACAAAATCATACAAAATCCTTCATTATTTATAATAAAAAATAAAATATTTTATAATATGGTAAAAATATACTTATTGTTATAATAACGTGAAACGACCATCAGTAGGGTTTCTTTATTCGCTCTTCTCATTCTTACTGCCCAAAAGTAGTCGAATAAACATATGTATAAGGAGATCATTAATCAAAGAAGTAATTATATTTGTTATAACAAATATAATATATGGAAGGTATAATTTATAATATTATTTTTCTTTAAATAAAAAGAGTCAGCACCATGCTGACTCTTTTTATAATGACCCGTACGGGATTCGAACCCGTGTTACCGCCGTGAAAGGGCGGTGTCTTAACCACTTGACCAACGGGCCATGGCTCCGCAGGTAGGACTCGAACCTACGACCGATCGGTTAACAGCCGATAGCTCTACCACTGAGCTACTGCGGAATATGGTGGGCCTAAATGGACTCGAACCATCGACCTCACGCTTATCAGGCGTGCGCTCTAACCAGCTGAGCTATAGGCCCATATTTCTTACAGGGGCAGTAGGAATCGAACCCACACCGGAGGTTTTGGAGACCTCTGTTCTACCTTTAAACTATGCCCCTAAGTGGTGCCGGCTAGAGGACTTGAACCCCCAACCTACTGATTACAAGTCAGTTGCTCTACCAATTGAGCTAAGCCGGCTAGTTTACAAAAAAAAAAAAATGATGGCTCGGGACGGAATCGAACCGCCGACACGAGGATTTTCAGTCCTCTGCTCTACCGACTGAGCTACCGAGCCTTTATGTAAATGGCGGTCCCGACCGGGGTCGAACCGGCGATCTCCTGCGTGACAGGCAGGCATGTTAACCACTACACCACGGGACCATTGGTTGCGGGGACAGGATTTGAACCTGCGACCTTCGGGTTATGAGCCCGACGAGCTACCAGACTGCTCCACCCCGCGATGATATAATATTCTTTTAAATAAAAAATGGAGGAGGTAGAGGGATTCGAACCCCCGCGCGACTCTCGCCGCCTGTCGGTTTTCAAGACCGATCCCTTCAGCCGAACTTGGGTATACCTCCATATATATAAAGCTTTAATGGTGGAGCCTAGCGGGATCGAACCGCTGACCTCCTGCGTGCAAGGCAGGCGCTCTCCCAGCTGAGCTAAGGCCCCATTGTTTTAAAACTATCGGGAAGACAGGATTTGAACCTGCGACCCCCTGGTCCCAAACCAGGTGCTCTACCAAGCTGAGCCACTTCCCGTTAATAAAGCGCGCCCGAGAGGACTCGAACCCCTAACCTTTTGATCCGTAGTCAAACGCTCTATCCAATTGAGCTACGGGCGCATATGGTGCCGAGGGCGGGGGTCGAACCCGCACGGTGGTCACCCACCGCAGGATTTTAAGTCCTGTGCGTCTGCCTGTTCCGCCACCCCGGCGTCATATTGAAAATTGGAGCGGAAGACGGGATTCGAACCCGCGACCCCAACCTTGGCAAGGTTGTATTCTACCACTGAACTACTTCCGCAAAACATATATGACTTATTGCTTATTTAATTGAAAGTGCGGGTGAAGGGAGTCGAACCCCCACGCCAAAGGCGCCAGATCCTAAGTCTGGTGCGTCTGCCAATTCCGCCACACCCGCATATTACATTTTAAAAATGGTGAGCCATGAAGGACTCGAACCTTCGACCCTCTGATTAAAAGTCAGATGCTCTACCAACTGAGCTAATGGCTCTTACTTAAATGGCTGGGCTAGCTGGATTCGAACCAGCGCATGACGGAGTCAAAGTCCGTTGCCTTACCGCTTGGCTATAGCCCATCAAATGGTGGAGGGGGGCAGATTCGAACTGCCGAACCCGAAGGAGCGGATTTACAGTCCGCCGCGTTTAGCCACTTCGCTACCCCTCCGACATGAAAACTTATATGGTGGAGGATGACGGGATCGAACCGCCGACCCCCTGCTTGTAAGGCAGGTGCTCTCCCAGCTGAGCTAATCCTCCATTTGCCTGGCAACGTCCTACTCTCACAGGGGCAAAGCCCCAACTACCATCGGCGCTAGAGAGCTTAACTTCCGTGTTCGGTATGGGAACGGGTGTGACCTCTCTGCCATCATTACCAGACTATATTCATTTGAGACAATCATTATTATACTTGATTGAGTTAAAAAGTCAATAAGTTTTTTTATGTTCTCTCAAAACTAGATAACACTTGCTTCATATTATATGGTTAAGTCCTCGATCTATTAGTATTCGTCAGCTCCACGTGTCACCACGCTTCCACCTCGAACCTATCAACCTGATCATCTTTCAGGGATCTTACTAGCTTAACGCTATGGGAAATCTCATCTTGAGGGGGGCTTCATGCTTAGATGCTTTCAGCACTTATCCCTTCCGCACATAGCTACCCAGCTATGCCCTTGGCAGAACAACTGGTACACCAGCGGTGCGTCCATCCCGGTCCTCTCGTACTAAGGACAGCTCCTCTCAAATTTCCTACGCCCACGACGGATAGGGACCGAACTGTCTCACGACGTTCTGAACCCAGCTCGCGTACCGCTTTAATGGGCGAACAGCCCAACCCTTGGGACCGACTACAGCCCCAGGATGCGATGAGCCGACATCGAGGTGCCAAACCTCCCCGTCGATGTGGACTCTTGGGGGAGATAAGCCTGTTATCCCCGGGGTAGCTTTTATCCGTTGAGCGATGGCCCTTCCATGCGGAACCACCGGATCACTAAGCCCGACTTTCGTCCCTGCTCGACTTGTAGGTCTCGCAGTCAAGCTCCCTTATGCCTTTGCACTCTACGAATGATTTCCAACCATTCTGAGGGAACCTTTGGGCGCCTCCGTTACTTTTTAGGAGGCGACCGCCCCAGTCAAACTGCCCACCTGACACTGTCTCCCGGGTCGATAAGACCCGTAGGTTAGAATTTCAATACAGCCAGGGCGGTATCCCACCAGCGCCTCCACCGAAGCTAGCGCTCCGGCTTCAAAGGCTCCCGCCTATCCTGTACAAGCTGTACCAAAATTCAATATCAGGCTACAGTAAAGCTCCACGGGGTCTTTCCGTCCTGTCGCGGGTAACCTGCATCTTCACAGGTACTATAATTTCACCGAGTCTCTGGTTGAGACAGTGCCCAAATCGTTACACCTTTCGTGCGGGTCGGAACTTACCCGACAAGGAATTTCGCTACCTTAGGACCGTTATAGTTACGGCCGCCGTTTACTGGGGCTTCAGTTCAGAGCTTCGCTTGCGCTAACCCCTCTCCTTAACCTTCCAGCACCGGGCAGGTGTCAGCCCCTATACTTCGCCTTACGGCTTCGCAGAGACCTGTGTTTTTGCTAAACAGTCGCTTGGGCCTATTCACTGCGGCTTTCCGTTAAGAAAGCACCCCTTCTCCCGAAGTTACGGGGTCATTTTGCCGAGTTCCTTAACCAGAGTTCTCTCGCACACCTTAGGATTCTCTCCTCGCCTACCTGTGTCGGTTTGCGGTACAGGCACCTTTTATCTCGCTAGAAGCTTTTCTTGGCAGCGGGGAATCAAAGACTTCGCTCCATAAGGAGCTTCCCCATCACAGCTCAGCCTTCGCGGTAAGCGGATTTGCCTACTTACCAGCCTAACTGCTTGGACGTGCTCA